>JABTUL010000001.1 GCA_015075425.1 Spirochaetales bacterium
CCTGGCCTGAGGGAGAGCGTCAAAAAGACGCAAACAATTGACTTGAAGATACAGGGAATTGTAATTGTCGTCAACAGGGAAATCTAATTGTCGCTGAACAAGTCCTCCTGGATTCGCTGCACCATCCAGATTACCTGCTTTTGGGCGGGAGGATGTGCTGGAGGATACGGTGGAAAAAAGGGAGGATGGGGAGGATTGAGCCTCGTAGTAAAATCAGAAGAAAACATAACGGTTGCTGAGCAACTTGAAAAAGAAGGATTCTTTACGGCCCTGTGAACCGATTCTATTATGGTATGTTCCAGATGATGCTCAGCAAGCTTCCGGAGGATGAGCGGGAGAAGCAGGCAGGTGGCTATGGAAGTCATAAGTCAGCCATGGAATCTCTTTACAGATTGCTGGCTGTTCCGGTTCAGGAACGCTTCCGGAAAGGTTTCAATGAGGCCAGGAATCGCAGAGTGAAGGCGGACTACACCGCTCGATCCATCGATCAAAGCGATGACGCAGTGCGCAAGGGTGCAATAACTGTCATAGGGGTGCTACGGAATGAAAAAGCCCGATAAAGATCTGATGCTAAAAGTGATGAATGAAATCGAGCAACGCTTTAATGTCAGAGCATACCCTCTATACCAACCTTTTGATGATGAGTGGATGATCGCGATAACGGATCGCGATCTTTTCTGGCGAGAAGAATTCGACAAATTTGCTGCGGAAAATGGTGCCAGGAACGGCGGGCTCGCTGCTCCGGGGTTCGTGACCGCAGAATTGTCATACCTCAGAGAGAACTACCGGAAGTATGGTAGGGGGTTCTTCCAGATTGTGAATTCGAACAAGGTTACGACTCCGTGGACTGCTATCTCATCCCTAACAATTTCGCGGCATTGCAGGGAGCTGTGCTGGCTTTCGATGCTGCATCCCATGGGATTGAACTCTATACAGGGCAGCCGGTGATTTCATGGGAAAGTATTCCAACTGTCATGCTTTCCATGGATGGGTTTGAGCCTCGCTGTTCTGCAGAGAAAATCACTTTGTCCAGTGAGGTTCTCAAATGGAAAATCAGGGAAGAGCTGGCAAAGCGGGAGGACCGCCCCGTTGCGGGGCTTGCTCTGCAATATGAGCATCAGCTAAAACTGACTCATTCTTTTTTCAAAATGTCGGCGCGCATTCAATTATCATCTGATTTTTCTCAAGTGTCGCAGCCTTGGTCCAGACTACGCGAAGTAGACTACGCAGAGCAGTCGGTCGCCGCCTAAGTTGGACGCCTCAAAACATCCAGGTATTGTTTGCGAGGGAATACTACTTTCGCGCAGTTCCTTCCGTCGTAAGCCAGTTGTCACGGACGCAGCTGCTGATGATACGCTTTTCAGTTGCGGGTTGGGGCAGGAGACGAGCATCCAGACCGCCGCATCGTTTTTCTAAAGGGAAAATTTATTAAAAGGGATGCCGGGAAAATTGTAGCGGTCTTGGTGGCGGAATACGTAGGCATGTTCCGCATTCATCCAGAAATGCAAAACATGGATCTTGACCAGTTCTCCACCAAAAATGCTCCTGCCATACTTTTTCCCTATTTGCGGCAAACCTTCCACGAAATGCTGCTCCACGGAGGTCTTCCCGTTTCTGTCATTCCTCCTCTGAATGTTAACCTTCTCTTCCCAGAAGAATGAAAAAAAGAGCTGGCCAAATCCGCCCGGGTCGGCAAGCTTTCTCCATGATGCAAAAAGCCCTTTTTCTTCTACTGGCCGGGTGCTTGGCCCTGGCCGCTCTGGATGCCCATCGGGGCCGGACCGACAAGAACGGCTGTCATGTGGACAAGAAGACCGGCATCCGCCACTGCCATTGATTTGCCGATAATGGGGCATGGCTGACATAATCAACGCCACTACTGGGCTCTTCAACGCTCTGGTAGGTGCATTTGGACCATGGGGCGCGGTTGCCATTCTGGTCGGCTGCACAGGGTTTCTGGTCTACTGGAGAATCCGGTCCGATCGACAAAAAGACCGGGACCGTTCAGCCGCTTTGCAGGAAAAAGAACGCGCCATCCAGCGCCTTGCGAATGAAAACCGGGAATACCGGATATTGATGATTAAAGAAAAATATCACTGGACAGATGACCAGATCAACAGGTACATTTTAAAGGCGGAGTTCAACGACGGCGCTGAATCCCGCAAATTTCTGGGAGACGATAAATGATGGATTACGGTGGCGGCTTGCTATTGATCTGCGCTGGGTTGTTTGCTATAGCTGAACTAATCCAGATTGGCTACAACTATGTCCAGGCTCATCGGGCTCAGGAACAGGTGCGAGCAGAGAAGATGCGTTCTGAATTCGCAGAGCTGCGCAAGCAGCTGATAGCAGACGTATTCAATGGAAAGGTGCAGCCCGATTCTGGCCTTTTCCGGGTCCTCTATCAAATACATACAGTAATCATGCGCCGTCCCGATCAATATGCTCTGATAGCTCACAATGTAGCAATGGTCATGCAGGAAGAGATGGCGTCCCAGAGGAAAAACAAAAGGCGTATTACTCAGGTAGAAAAAGAGCATGTAACGCGTTGCGCCTTCGGATTGGCTCAGATGATGGTAAACTATATAATGCCACTGCGCGTCACGGTTCGGGTTCTGGATTATGTAAATAAATCCAGGGTGCTCCGGCCTATCGCAGAATTTGTTCTGGAACATCTACAGAGATATTTCCAAAAGCATGATCCTGCATATTCAGAATTGAAGAAAGGCCAAGAAAGTCTTGAAGCGCTCGCCGCCGCCTGAGTCTTTTTTCCTTGACTTTCTGCAAACCTTTGCTTCTCGCAAAGTATGCGGCAACACCCCAACTACTTTGATGATCCCATAACGGCGCAGGAAGCTGCTCGCATACTCGGCGGCATCAGCGCGGAGACGGTCCACAACTATCGCAAGCTTGGCAAGTATCGGGGCCGCTTTCGCATCCTGTCCCGGCGCACCATTCTTTATTGCAAAGAGGACATTGTGGCCCATGCCACAGCTTGCTCCAGCCGCTCTGAAACTTTTTTGGATTGAAATTGCGGCTTTTTTCAGAAGTTGCGGTTTTTGATAGAACTGCCCGCAACTGCCTGTTGCATCATTCCCGAAAGTCTGCTACATTCCTGAAACGATTCCGGTAGATCCGGGAAAGTGTGATGGAACCCCTGTTTGCGCCCGGCCCCAGGCCGGGTGATTTTTGGGAGTGGAGGGCTGTCTGGAACGTGAGCATCATCGTTTTGTTTTGAAAGACATCATCAGCTATGGAGTCCTCCTCGTTTCCATGCTGGTCTATTACTTTACCGCCTACCAGGCCCAGGAGCGCCGACTGGTGATCCTCGAAACCAAAGCGGCCCGCACGGAGCAAGACGTGCGAGAGATCAAAGACGACATCAAGGATGTGCTCAAAATCCTGAGGAGCCGCCGATGATGAAGTTCTTTTATACAGACCCCACAGTCGTGGACCTGTTGCTCCAGGTTCCGGAGGCAGAAAAAAGAGTTGAATCGGCAAGGACTCTCTTGATATACTTGTCCTATTCACGCAAAGAAGATTTTGGAGAGCTCAAAGCACCCCTGGAAAGGTCTGGGGCGATGGAACTCCGGGAGGCCATCATGACGGCAGCAGAACAGTTAAAGCAAGAAGGCAAGGCTGAAGGCAGGCTTGAGGGCAAGCTCGAGGGCAAGCTCGAGGACGCCCGGCGCATGGAGGAAGAGGGAATGGAGCTCCGGCTCATCGCGAAGATCACGGGCCTGACCACGGATGAGCTTTTGCGTAACGGAATTGGCGGGTTATAGTTTGAGAGCGAAATAATTTTTCCTGCCCTGGAGTTACTCTGGAAGTTTATGCCAACTTCTTTCCATGCGACCGGCCCGGAATAGAACCTCTTCGGCACGACGGCCGCACTCCTCACAGGCCGCAAAGAGGAAGCGGTGTACACCATCCCCTCTTTCATAGATATCAAAATCATTGCAATTTCCGAAAGGCTCACTGGTGCTCACCCGGTCTGCTGTCAGAAAGATGAGTCGGTACCGGGCCGGACAGGAATCGCCCGGGTAGGTGCGCAAAAGATAGAGATCCGGCTCAAGGAGCTTGAGGTCCCCGGGCAGTACGGAGACGTCAGAAATGCCCGCGTCACGGCCCCGCCAGGTGAGGGTCACCTGCCCCGCGCTGAGGTAAAGCTGCGGATCCGCAGAGCCGCATCCTGCCCACAGCACAATTGCTGCCCACAGAAGGAATCCGGAAAGGACACCAGGGTATTGATCTTCCGGCGATTTTCTGGACACCCCGACACCCAAACGCCGGCTCTGGATGGGTGAGATTGTGTTATGAACTTTTGCACAACGGAATGGACAGGTCATTGTTCAGGCCGTAATATTTTTTCCAGGAACTTTTGCATCTCCAGCCAGGATCTGCGGTCAGCTTCCGAATCATAGGCCACCGGGAGTTTGAATTTTTTTGCCTGCTGGTCTGCGTCCCTACTTGTAAAGGCGTGCTTTACACCGGGATAACTGATAAATTCGTACGCCGCGCCGGCTTTCTTCATTTCTCTGTGAAAGGCAGCGATCTGTGCCGGTGGAACAAAGGCATCGTCTGCTCCATGCAAAACAAGGATCCGTACCTTGAAACCGGGCCGGGCCGGAGTCAGAGCGGCCAGACCACCATGAAAGCTGACCACTCCCTTAAGCGGTAAATCGGCCCGGGCCATGTTGAGTGCTACACCTCCCCCAAAGCAATAGCCGACTGCTGCCCGGAGTTCCGGGTCCACAAAAGGCAACCGATCAAGTTCCTCCAGGGCAGCGCGAAAGCGCCGCTCGGCTGCGGGAAAACTTTTCAACGACTCCTGAGCAAAAGCACGGGCCTCTGCGGGGTGTGTGGCCAGTTTTCCCGACCCATACATATCTATGGCCAGAGCTGCATAGCCAAGTTCGGCTAATTTGCGTGCTCTGTGACGGACATATTCATTGTGTCCCCACCATTCATGGATGACCAGGATACCCGGGATTTTTTTATTTTTCTTTAAATTCGCGGGATAGGCCAGGTAGCCTTGAAACTGCTCCCCTGAAGAGGTGTAGTTATGCGCTCTTGCTACGATGTCCTGTGCCATCCCCTGGTCGGGACAGAACAGTATAAAACCCATAAACAGAGCATGGGCGATGTTTGCTTTCAAGGCCTTTGCCATTTTTCATAAAACTCCGGCCATTCGCGGGATTGCAAAAGAAACAGATTCTCTTTTTTGATTCGAATTTCCAGCCGTTTTGTCTGACCCGTATTGATATGTGTTAGCTGCAACTGACCGTCAAATGTGGGTCGGAAAACAAAGCCTTCTCCGGCGGGAGCATCGATCGTTTTCTGGATGGCCAGGGCCTCTCCTTCCACTCGCATAGCTTCATCCGGTCCCTTGCGCTGGCAACTGCCACTTTCTTTACATTTGATGCCGGTGCGGACCCAATCGCCCTGTAAGAAATCTGGCAATGGCGGCGGTTTGTAAGCGGCAGAGGCGCAGCTGACCAGAGCAAACATCAGTAGAAAGAAAAAAGACTTCATGATCAAATCGGAGCTTCCTCGGCACCGATGGCAAGCGCATTTGCAGTCCTGATTGACAGGGATGGATTCCCTACCACGTCTGCTGCATGCCCATCCTTGCCAGCAGTGAAAGGCTTCAGATAAAACTCCGGGACCGCGAGATTCCAGCCCGGGTGCTTTTTGAAACTCCCGGCCAGCTGGCCCTGGGTCTACCGGAGGATGCATCCCTGCTGGACAGCCACCGTAAGGGTGAGGTCACCTCGTTCATTGCCGAATATTTTCAGGGAAACTACCGCTGCGCTTTTAAGACAAAATTCATACTGGAACCTAACCTTTTACCCGGTGGCGATGGCTTGATAGCCCTGTGCCCCATCCCCTCCAGCGTTCGACGCGTGCTGGAAGTCGATGCACCCGGATGAATGGCCGGCCCTCCGTTCGCGAATCGCCGCGGACCTAAAATCCGGGGCAGACCGATTTTCCCGTATCCAGAACTCCCTGGGCCCCGTCGCACAAGGGTTTTCCATACGCAGCTACGTTATTCAATGTTACCGGAGGATTCTGAGGCATGATCCGGACCCCGTCGGACTGGAACGTTACACGCAGAGTTGCGAACGCAGTCGTTTTGTCCGCTCCACTCTAAAGATCCGGCTCTTTCTCAGTCAAGAAAAGCGAATGATGGTTCGTGAGGACCTGAAAATATTTTGCGAAGATCATCTCCCGGCATGGCTCTGGAGGCGCTGGCTTTGAAAATTGTTCTATTGGCAGCGTCTCTGGAAAAGGGCGATGCGACCGGAAATGACATCTGCGGAATGCAGCGGATTCTGGCCGGCAAGGGGCATGATGTTTCCATCATGGTTCCGGAAAATCGCTCAGAACAAAAAACACTGAAACCGGATCTACAAATACTTCGCAAAGCAGATTGTATTATCTATCATCTTTCCATTCACTGGGAGGCTGCCCTGACTTTATTGCGTGAGGCAGGACGACCGGTTGTGCTCCGCTACCACAACATTACTCCCGGGGAATTCTTTCGCCCGTATCGCCCGGATCTGGGTGAGCTCTGTGACCGGGGTCGGGCCAGCACGCAGGAACTATCTCGCCTTTCCTGTGCGGCCCTGGCCAATTCTGCCTGCAGCGCTAAGGAATTAGACGGCCTTGTGGCAGAAGACCGCATTTTTGTGCTGCCTCCCCTGCATGAAATAGATGCCCTTCAAGCAGAATCCCCATCAGAACACATCTTGCGTTCCCTGAAAACCTATCCGGAAAAAGAAGCCACGTTTCTCTCTGTGGGTCGGGTGGCCCCGAATAAAAATCATGCTTTGATGATCGAAGCTCTGGCCCACTACAGGGACCGTTACCCGGAGGCCCGCCTGCTGATTGCCGGGAAGCTTGATCCCTCCCTGAAGGCTTACTTGAATGAACTGCGGGCACTGCTGCGCCGCTATCATCTTAATCGATCCGTCACCTTCACCGGATCTTTAACTTTGAGTGAACTCAAGGCCTGCTACTGTTCCGCAGATGCCCTGTTGGCCCTTAGTTTACATGAGGGTTTTTGCGTTCCACCGCTGGAAGCGATGGCCTTGATGGTACCTGTCGTTTCCTCGGCCCGGGCAGCTCTTGCGGAGACCGCCCCTTTTGCTGTGGTTCCACCGCAACTCGATGCTGCCCATGTGGCTGCTGCTATGGAGGCCGTTCAGACCAAGGAGACCCGCAATGCCCTGGTTGCCGGTGCCTTTGCGCATTATATAGAAAACTTTAGCATGACATCTCTGAGCCAGCGTTTGCTACAGATCTGGGCCACACTTTTTCCCTGAGTTACCCCCAGGGTTAGCCAGCATCTGCCGCCTTAAAAGCCGATGGAAAATCACTCGACAGGCCAGCGCCCGGATACTTCAGATTTCCATGCCCGCATGCGTTATCTTGAATCCTTATTCCAATCGCTGGAATGCAAAAAGAAGGCGTAAGGAACTGGAAGCTGCTCTCCGGGCTGCGGGGATCGATTTTGTGATCCGGGAATCGGAAAGTCGGGGGCAACCGGTGGCTCTTGCCCGGACGGCTGTTCTTGAAGGTTTCACACCCATCATTGCTGCCGGAGGTGACGGAACAATTGGCGATGTAGTCAACGGCATGGCCCGTGCTGCCGGAGATGCCGGCGCAAGTATTGGACCGCTCGGAGTCATGGGACTCGGCACCGCGAACGATCTGATCTGCAATCTCAAGCTTCCTCTTGCTTTACCGGAAGCCGCAAAGGTGATCGCTGCCGGGGCGGTCAAGCACATGGATCTTTGCCGGGTAAATGATACGTATTTTGTAAACAATTCAGCAATCGGTCTTGAGCCCTATGTTACTTTGATTCAGCAGCGCATTGGATTTATCAGCGGTATCACCCGTTATCTCGTGGCCGCCATCCGGGGTATTCTGGATCATCCAGTCTGGGAAGCGCACATCGAATGGCAAGGTGGTTCCTTTCATGGACCGATTTCCTTGCTGACCACAGGGAACTGCCCGCGTACGGGTGGTGTCTTTTTCATGACACCCCACGCTGATCCGTTCGATGGAAAACTAACTTTTGTTTATGGATACGGAAAGACACGGCTCCGGCTTTTCCAGCTTTTGCCTGACGCGATGAAGGCTGGTGCTGGAAACTATGTGGAAGCTCCGGAAATCCATGAGATTCACTCACCATGGATCAAAGTCACACTGGATCGTCCTTCGCCGGCGCATGCCGATGGAGAAATTTTCGGGACCGACTTACAGAGTTTCCAGTATTCCATCCAGGCCGGTCGGCTGGCCCTTCTGGCCGGTCCCTGATGGACGCCATTGTCCTTGCCGCCGGAAAACCTGGACCTTCTGCGCCGCTCTACGCGCTTACGCGCGGTGATCCTAAAGCGCTCCTCAAGGTAGGCGGGCAGACAATGCTTGAACGAGTAGTCAGCGCCCTCGCAGATGCACCCTCAATCCAGCGCATCTATATCGTAGGGCTTGAATATTCGAGCCGCAGTGGCAGACCAATCACCTGCCTTGCGGACCAGGGCGGGCTCTTTTCCAATGGAATGTATGCCTTAAAAAGGGCAGCGGCGGATCAACCCTCAGCGGGCCAATTTCTGATTACTTCCTCTGATATTCCGGCTCTGCGAGCGGAGATGGTAGAATGGTTGATTGGCCAGGCGCGAGGCTACGATGATGATATTTTTTATAATGTTATCAGTAAAGAAATTATGGAGAGGCGTTATCCGGGATCCGGACGGACCTATGTGCGCCTGAAAGGTCAGGAAGTCTGCGGCGGGGACCTGATTGTCGTTTCCGCGCGAATGATCAAGGAAAAGGAGGATCTGTGGCGGGGTCTTTTTGCCGCACGCAAGAATCCTTTTCGCCTTGCCGCTTTGATTGGAATTCGCACACTGATCCTGTTTCTATTCCGGCAGCTGACCCTTGATGCAGCCGTTGCCGCCGTATCTTCCCGACTGGGCATTCGTGGTCGTGTCCTTTTGTGCCCCTTTGCGGAAATGGGAATGGATATTGATAAACCGGATCAGCTCAAAATCCTGGATAGAGATCTTTCGCCTCGATGATGATGGACTGGTTTGCGCTTGACCGGGCTCTTGCTGGCAGGCTCAGGAGGAGATGCCGGCCGCGCTGGCTATTTGCCGCCCTTGCGCGTTCCGGTGATTCGTATGTCTTTTTTTTGTTGGCCGCTGCGGTATGGCAATGGGGCGATAAATTCAATCCGGCCCTCCCATCACTCGCTGTTTTTGTACTCCTGGCTATTATATTTACTTCCTTTATTGTTTTATTTATTAAATGGGCTGTTCAAAGGGAGAGGCCTGCGGGCGACTGGGGTGGGATCTACCGCTCCCATGATCCTTACTCTTTCCCTTCCGGTCATGCCAGCCGGGCGGGGCTGCTGGCGGTTCAGTCGCTGGGGGGTCCTTTGTGGCTGGCACTTCCGGTTTGCTGCTGGGCTTTACTGGTTTCTCTGGCGCGTATAGTAATGGGCGTTCACTACCCGTCTGATGTTCTTGCCGGTTTTTTGCTGGGAATGGTCCTTGGAGCCATTCTGCACTTTTTCCGGCCGCTCCTTGCGCTGTATATGATTTGACAGGTATCGCGCAAGGGACTCCTTGCCCGCGTATGGCATTCGGGCAGGTACACCTGCATTCCGCCGCGTCTGATGGAACCATCCTTCCGGAAATGCTTGCTGAACTTGATTTTGCCGCGCTGACTGATCACGATACCTTCGCCGGCCTGGACCTTTTTCGGGATGCTCCCACACAAATGATTGCCGGCATTGAACTGTCTGTCCTTTATAAGGGAAATAAGTTTCACGTAGTTATACTCGAACCTCGACCCTCAGGGGACCTTTTTGATCTTCTGCGCGACTTGCGCTATCAGCGTGAAGTGAAAGTGCAACACTTCCTACGGAAAATGGAGGCTCACGGTTTCCGGCTTTCGACTTTTCCTTTTGCCTGGCCCGGGATTCACAAGCGCTGGCTCATCGAACAGCTTCTGCGCGATCCGCTCAATGGAGAGCTGGTCGAGCGCCTTGGTCTTCAGGGCCCCAAAGATTTTAAAAAACGTTTTGTTCCTGATTCTTTAGATTTTACGCCCCGGGGTGTGGCTCTGGAGCAGGTGCGAAAAAGTTGCAATGGCATTTTTATTCTCGCTCATCCCGGAGCATCGCTGGATCTTAAAGTGATAGAGAATGTGCAGCTCGTGAAAGAAGTATGCCGGACATTTGGCTTTCACGGGCTGGAAGTCGTTACGCGCCGGCACAGCGAGTCGGATTCCCATGAGGCCCGTTTGATTGCCCGCGAACTGAATCTTGTGGCAGTAACCACAAACGATGTGCACGCACCCCAGGATCTTTTGAGTAACTGCACCTCACGGATGGAGCTGGATGCCCTGTATGAACGCAGCAATTGCGTGAGGGCTGATTGGAGTATTTTATTACATGAAGATTGATTTAGTGTTTCGAACCGTAGGCGAAAGGACGAGCCAGCTGGCTCTGGAGCTGGCCCAAAAGCATATCCAGCCTGATACGGTGCATTTGATTGAAAATGTTCGGCCCTTTCCGCTGGCGGTACGGAGGATGCTGGAGATAGACTACCAGTGTGATTACGTAGTATTTATGGATGCGGACTGCATTGTCCTTGAGGATATGCGGCCCTTTCTGGAAAGCAATTCCCAGCCGTTTATTGATTGTTACCTGCTGGATCGGTTCCGGGGACGGGTACACTGCGGCATTCATATTACCCGCCTGGATGTGGTCCGGGCCATGCAAAAGATCCAGCTTCCCGATCATGATCGACAATTGATTCTACGTCCTGAGTCGCGGTTACGCAATCTGGCACTTAATCAACTGGGGCTGGAGAAGACTTTCAAAAGTTTTAAGATTTTACACGATTTTTTTCAATACTATTGTGATATATTTTCCAAGTACGCATTGCGAGAGCTGAAAAGCCGCGAAGGGACATGGAAGGTGAAGTTCGATGCCAGTTTACACTGGTCACGTGGCGACGATCTGGATCGTAAAGTGGCCTTTGCGGCAATCGAATCGGTGCGCCGGCAACTTGGTGGCAACCCCGACAGTGAATCTCTGGCCGACTATCTGGGCCGGTTGCCGGAAACAGCGCGCAGTGAGGTGAGTTCTTTAGGAATCACAGAAAAGAATCCTTTAACCATGTCTGAAATTGAGGAGACGGCTTCGCGTTCAGAAATTCAGGAAAGCTTTAGAGCCAGTCCGCAGAAGGTGTTTGGCATTGGTCTGGGGCGGACGGGAACCAAAAGCCTCTCTCTGGCCCTTGATGTTCTGGGAATCATTGTCATCCATTATCCCATCAGTGAGACGATCTACCAGGAGATGACTTCCGGGAATTTCCAGTTCTCCATTCTACAAGAATTCGACGGGATCACAGATATCACGGTGGCGGCCTTCTTTCGTGAGCTGGATGAGCTTTACCCCGGCAGCAAATTTGTTCTTACTGTACGTGAGGAAGCCGGCTGGCTTAAATCCATGGAGGAGCACTGGAGCAACAAACCCATCCACGATCATGAAGGAGGCCCGTCAGAAACGCAGATGAAGATCCGGCGATTCCTGCGAGCTACCGTCTATGGCATTTACACTTATTCCCGACAACGATTGCGTAATGTACACAGACAGCATGAAAAAGATGTCCGGGAATACTTTAAGGATAAAGATAATTTGCTAATAATGGATATTACCCGGGGCGATGGCTGGGACCGGCTCTGTCCATTTCTGGGTTTGCCGGTGATTGATGCTCCTTTTCCCTACGTGAACAAAAAAGATGGTCTCTGAGTCTGGAAAAAACCTGCTTACGGTTTTCCTCAGCTTATTTCTGGTTATTCTGATGGTCGAGATCCTGCTGCGGATTGGCCCGTCCTATCCAGCGCTTCTACAATATGATCCGGTTCTCGGAGTCCGCTTTTTACCCGGAGCAGAGGGTTACTTCTCCAAGGAAGGCTCAAGCTACGTAAAGATCAACCGCCAGGGGTTTCGCAATCCCGAATTTCCACAAGAGAAAGGGCCCGGTGAAGTGCGTATTGGAATTCTGGGTGATTCCTTTGTAGCCGCTCTTCAGGTCGAGGAAGATCAGAATTTTACCCGGCTGCTGGAAAATGAGCTGAAGCGCTGTCAGCCTGCCGTTCGGGTGGTCAATCTGGGTGTTCCGGGCTATGGCACTGTTCAGGAGTACCTGCTTTCACAGCAAATTCGCGATCTGAAGTTTGACTGGTTGATTCTTTCTTTCTATCCTGGCAATGACCTGATCAATAACAGTCCTTTACTATCCGGTGCAGAAATCCGGCCCCATTTTGATCCAGTAAAAAACGAGTTTGATTTTTCCTTTCAGGGCCGTGAGGACTTTCGTGTATTCAGCTCAAGGCTCTATTTGCGACTGGCCCGCATCGCACGCTACTCCTACATTGCCCGCCATACCCTGCGCGCCATTTACCGCATGATCTCCGCCGAGGCATCGCCGCCGCAGGAAGATACGGGTGCCAGCTGTGCGAAAGAGACGGGTATCCAGCGTACGTTGCTTCGCGAAAATCGAGCAGGGACGTATCAAGAGCCGCGTACAGAAGAGTGGCGCCAGGCCTGGCAGGCCACGGAGACGCTTCTTTTTCGATTGCACACGGAGTCCCGGGAGCGCGGTATGCAGTTTGCGCTTTTGAGCTTGAGTGCGCCCGTGCAGGTTTTTCCTCATCGGGAACTCCGATCCTGTCTGGCACGGAACTTAAATGAACCGGATCTACACTATCCCAATCGACGGCTGGCAGAGTTCAGCCGGCGTCGTGGCATCCCTTTTCTGGACGTCCTTCCTGGCATGGAACGTGCGCTGGAACAAAATAGCGCCATTTACTTTCATGGGTTTGGAGAGCGTCTGGGTACGGGTCACTACAATGAGGAGGGTCATCGCCTGGTGGCAAGCGAGCTTGCTTTGTTTCTGCGACCGGCCATCTGCAAAGAGCGGTGATGCGAACGAGCCAGGCCATGCGCTCCATTGCCCGGGCAGAGCGCGGGCAGGTCGGTGGCCTGATAGCAGTCAGCATTTTTGTGGCCCTGACGGAAGCGCTGGGTCTGTCCCTCATCGTGCCGATTCTTGAGTTTGCCACGGGAGGTCAGAGCCAGCAGGGGATTGGCCGCTGGATTTCTCCCGCGCTCCAGGCCGCTGGACCACGGGCTGTCTATGTAACGATTTTCATGGGATTCGTTTTGTTTTTCTTTCGCGCGGCACTCAAGATACTGCAGGCTTATCTCAAAAATCAGTTTGTCTGGCGGACAGCGGAACGCTGGGGAAATGCTGTTCTGTCCGGTTATCTGCATGAGCCGCGGCTTTATGACAGAAATGAGAGGCGGGGTGTCCTTTTTCACAATGTTATGGATGAGACGGCCATTGCGGCCAGTTGTTTACTTAAAATAATAGAGTATATGATTAAGGTAATTCTTTCCTTGTTTCTGGCCGCAAGCCTCCTGCTAACCGATGCCCGGATTGCAGCCCTTATCCTCCTTTACTGCCTTCTTGTCTTTCTGCTGCTGCGCCGCAGCACCCGGCAGGCATCCCTGAGTCAGGGCAGAAGCAAGGTGGAGCTCTTTCAGGACCTGAGCGCTTCTGTTTCAGAAATCCTGAACAATCACGAGACGATCAAGGCTTTTGCGCTTGAAGAGCGATTTCTAAAGAATTTCCAGCAGAAAAATCAAAGGGCGCGGGCTTTGCAAATTCGCATGAATACAATGAGAGCTCTTCCTCCGCCACTTCTTGAACTGGGACTCATTTTTATCCTTTTTGTTGTATTCCTTTTTTCCGAGACGCTTACCGGAGCAAAACAAGAGTCTTTGATTCCGGTGCTTGGTATGTTCCTCATTGTTTCGCAGCAATTGCTCAATTATTTTAGTGCGCTCATTTCTGAGCGAATCAATCTCTATCAACTCATGCCTTCTCTGCTGCTTGTCGAAGGCCTGTCACGAGATCGTCAGGAGAAAAGCAAACCGGAAGTCAGAAGAACCATGCCCCCATTTGCTGAAAAAATCGAGTTCCAGAGCGTTTCTTTCGCCTATCCAGGCCGTCGGATTTTTGAAAATTTTCAGCTCAGTATCCAGAAAAACCAGACAGTGCTGATTGTTGGTCCGTCTGGCTCGGGCAAATCAACTCTGATCGCATTACTCATGGGATTTTTAAAGCCCGATCAGGGAAAGATTTTGCTCGATGATCAGGATTTACAGAGCTATGATCCGGGAAGCTGGCGGCAACAGATCGCTTACACCGGCCAGAATGTTCAGCTTTTTCATGGAACACTTGAGGAAAACATAGTAATTGGAAGGAACAATGCCCCGCCATCTGCCCTTGCCCGTGCCGTGCAGGACGCCGGTCTTGAGACTTTTATTGAAACTCTCCCGGAAGGAATGAAAACCCAGGTGGGTGAGGGTGGTCTGATGCTTTCCGGTGGACAGCGGCAACGAATCGCTATAGCCCGTGCGCTTCTGCGCGAGAGCCCCATTCTCATTTTTGATGAAGCAACTTCTGCGCAGGATACGGCAGGAAATCAGGCCATGCGCGAAACCATCGCTCGCTTTCGCAAAGAGAAAACCATTCTTATCATCAGTCACCGGGAAGACCTGGTGGAAGAGCCGGATCAGACAGTGAGGCTGGGATATGGAAAAAGATAACTGGCTTGAAACACTGACTGTCGCAGATCTCCCGGCTTTGCATGAAGCTCTGCTCTCGCGATTTGGGGTGACTTACGCAAGGCTCTGCGCGGCCATCACACACAAAGGCATCCTCCTTGAAGGTCGCATCAATCGGGACAGTGCTCTGCGGGCCATTCGTTATGCGCTGGCTCATAAGAAAGATAGGAAATTGTACTTTATTTCTGATTGTCTGGACGATTCCTGGCCCGCGCTTTCTACTACGGATGCAGCAGAAATTCGCATAGAGCTTTCCCGTGCGGGAATTCTTGAAATTGCCGACTTAAGTACAATTCTATCTCCGCAGACCTCGTTACTCCTTGTGGTTTGCAATTCGGATCAATTCTTACTCGAAGCCCTGCGCCACTGCCATGATAGGGGCATTGCTTACCTCATGCCGCAAATAACCCATCCCGCTGCTCGCTATTTTGAGCGCAATGATCGGGCCCGGCAGATTTTGCGGGAAGAAAGCAGGCTACCGCTGAAAAAATTTGACCTTTACGATTTTGAAATGATCATTCAAGCACTGGAGATTACCCGGAAACTTCCCGGCGACTATCTGGAAATTGGTGTGTATCAGGGGCGCAGTGCACGAGTGGCCCTGTCCTACATGCGGGCCGCGGGAATACAGCGCAAATCCTATTTTCTGGATACTTTCAGTGGTTTTGATTATCCTGAAGCCAGAGAGGCAGCGGATTCCTACTGGGCCGGTCGGCATGGCGATGGCGGTCTAACCTCTGTAAGCAATCAACTTTCCAGTTTTCAACATTTTGAACTGGTGCAGAGTAATATCATTCGCGACGCATTGCCTGCTGCGGTCTCCGCCATTGCCCTGGCGAATATTGATGTGGATCTCTATGATGCGACCCGGGCTGCCTTAAGCAAAGTTAGCGAGCGACTGGTGCCGGGGGGCATCATGATTGTTGAAGATGCGGGCCATACGCCGCTGCTTGGTGGAGCATTTCTGGCCACAGAAGAGTTTCTGGAGGAAAATGCCGATTTTTATCCGGTTCAGCTTCCTTCCGGTCAATGCTATTTGATTCGTATGAGTTAGGTTTTTTTAGATCTGACTTTCGCAGCCTGTAAAGAGTATTGACAATCTACCTGTTACAGGATACCCTGGCCTGGTCTCATCTTTATGAAAAAGCATGGCATTGTCCAAATATGTGTTATTGCTTTACTTTCCTGCACTCAATCGCCTCCAGCGAAAATTCTCTCCGGCCCCTGGAGCTATCGCTCCGGAAATGAGCCGCAGGGCAGGGGATGCACGGTGGCAACAGGCTGGAGCCAGTGCGTTTGGGAGAACAGATCGGAATTCCTCTTCCAGAAAATGGCTGTAAAAGTACCCGTCCGTGCCAGTCTGCAATTTATGTCTGTGGATCAGCTGGTTGCCCTCTATGTAAATGACTCCTTTGTATTTAGTGCCGGGGATCTGGACAGCCCTTCCGGCCAGCTCACCACCGGAAATACGTTGCACCTGGTCGATCTACCGTCCGGTCAACTGGAGCTATGTTTTAAGATTTATGCGCCAGGTGCCTTTCCCGCTGTTGTGGGTGACATCCTTCTGGACAGAGAAGGTATTTTGATCCGGAATTTGATCAAGAAGGAAGCGGCAACGGTCACAGGTAATTCATTTTGCTTTTTCTACGGTTATACTTCCTTTTTTTGCTTGGCGCTGCTACCCAGCATGCCCTCGCTAACGACATGCAAAGCTTGCTTGATGAGGTAAAGGCCCGCCGCCAGAGGGAGCAGGAAGCTTTGCGAAAAACCCTTCTGCATCGGCTCCAGGCTGCTCTGCCTGACCTGCAGACGCGATTGGGCTTTCACACGCTTTATGTTTTTGGCTCACTGTGCCGGACCGGGGAGTTCCGCTCGGATTCCGATGCCGATCTGGCCGTCGCGGGTTGCCCTCCAGAACAATTCTTTGGCCTTCAAGGTCGGCTGGAAGCATTGCTGGAACGTCCGGTTGACCTCCTGGATCTGGATTGTAGCCGACGATCGGTAACTGACCTCAAGGCCCGGGCGCTGTGAAAATAGAAGACTTTGCTCTCCTTCAGGCTGACCTGGAACGACAGCTACAGGAAATCAACCGGGTCATGGCCGGGATTCGCGAGCTGCAACCTGAGTGGGATGCCGTACAGCTGGATAGCCTGGGCTACCGAATTCATAATTACTACTGTTCCTGGGAAGATCTTTTCCTGATCATCGCCCGCCATTTTGAAAATCACATTGAAGGCAGTGACCGCTACCACATCCAGTTATTGCGCCGCATGCAAACAACCATCCCGGGCGTGCGGCCGGCTCTCCTGGCTGAATCGCAGGCAAAATTGCTGGATGAGTTGCGGGCCTTTCGACATTTTTTTCGCCATGCTTATGGTGCAGAACTCGATCCCCGCAAGTTACGCATCCTCTTCAGTGATATTCTGGAGGGACATGCGGCGTTGCTACGGTGCGTTTCGACTTTCCTGAACCATTGCCGCAAGGATCCTCAAAGCGACTGAAGCCGCGTGTACCCCTACTTTCGAGGCACCACTTGAGTAATAGGGCCGGAAAAACATGTAAGCCTGAGAATTCGCGGTGCAGGCCGTTCCGTCGCGCCCAAATGGGGCAGTATCAGGACCACGCGCGCAGTCATCCTGTGCGCCTTCAGCAACCCTAACCAAGATTTTCTTCTTCGTGAATCGGCAATTCCTGGCTCATTTTCTTGTCCTCTCCGGTCGTATGCGCCTGGAGCCATTTAATGAGATACTCCAGTATTTCATCTGTGATCTCCGTTTTCCCCCGGTTGTAGTCCACAATGAACAGTCCGATCTTTTCCTTGAAATTCTCATGGGCGGTCTTGTGTCTTCTATACTGTGAATAGTTGTAGCGTAGCATTAGCTCTTCTTCGACGGAGAAGTGGGCGATTGTGTAGACAACAAGTCGATTGAGGATGTCGCTAATGAAGCTGCGACCAATACTATTGCACTTTGCCCAGTTCAAGTCATTGATGATGTCAAAAAGTTTCTTGTGCTGATCGTCAATGCCCCGTATACCCACAGAATACTTATCATCCCAGGCAAAGAGGCGATCTGTATGGTTAGTGATAAGAGAGTAGCTCGTGGCCAGAAAATGTGCGGTCCGGTGCATATAGAAAATGGCCACCCTGTCATTCGGGTCTTCCTTTATCACTTCCAGGAAATTTCGGGCTGCCTCCGCATACTTTTCCGCATGGTAGAGCCAGACCCCCTTTTCAAAATCCTTTTTTGTGTTGTTGCGGCGGGCAATTGAGGATGTAGAAATATTATCATAGATCTCGTAAACGCAGGTGGCCTCTTTCTTGCCCTTTGTCCGAACAACATCCAGAAAGCGCATGCTATAATCAGCTGTTGGATCGCTGAAGAGCTTCTGGTAAACAGAATCACTGATGAGAATATTTGAACCGTAGATTTTGTTCAGGTCCTGAAGCCGGGATGCGACGTTCACCGAATCCGCGATCACAGTAACGTCCATTCGCTTGCTTTCGCCAAGGATGCCTATCATGAGTTCGCCCGTGTGAACTCCAATGCCCAGATCTACAATGGGGAGATGAATTCGTGCGAGGCGCCGGTTCAGTTTTTTCAGGGCATGATGGATGGCAATGGCAGAGGCTATGGCGTTCTTCGGGTGAGGAAATACGGCCAGTATAGCATCGCCAATATATTTATCAATAATTCCTTCGTGCGAGCGGATAATGGGGGCAGCCATCTTCAGAAAGGCGTTCAAGTATCGGAAAATGAACTCTGGTTGCATCTTCTCGGAAATGGAGGCAAAGGACCGGATGTCAGAGAAGAAAATGGTCATTTCCCGTTTTTGCATGCGGCCCAATTCAAGCGGAATGCGACTGTCCGTGAGCACCCGTAACAGTTCGCGGGGGGCAAAGCGGGATACGGAGTATTTCCTGGATTTTGCATACTCTCCCGGGGGCCTATTTTTCAGGGAGACTTTCATGAAATCCTTGAAGGGAGCGGGAAAGAAGTGAATCGGTGTTGCACAGGTCTGGTGCTAACTTCTTTACCTGCGGTCGGTCAAGAAGAATGGACCTCAAAGTTTACAAAACCCCCTGAACAGGGGGGTACCAGCCTGCCGGGCCTGGCGGGTTGTTTTGCCCCCTCTTTTTGTTTGCTCTTTTGTATTAGAATTTTACTGCTGGCTTGATGGTATCGCAAGAAGGGCCGGGGAAATTCAGATTCGGCATCGTGGAAAATGATGCCGACTTCCGCGAAGAGGTCCTGCGCCGTCTGGAGCTTCTACCGGTGACCCGGTCCGTCCGTGGCTGGCCCTCTGCCGAGCAATTCCTGCGTGATCCCGGACATGAAGAGGTCGATATTCTTCTTCTGGACATCATGCTATCCGGAGTTTCCGGAGTGGACCTGGTGCGGACCATTTCGGAAAAGCATCCGGAAATGCGCGTAGCTATGCTCACGAACATGAATTCCGATGCGATGATCTTCGATTCGATTCGAAACGGGGCCATTGGCTACATTCTCAAATCAGAACTCGGGAACCTGGAGGAAGTGGTGAATGTGCTGGCGTCAGGTGGGGCGACTATCACACCCACAATTGCCCTGCGTGTTTTCTCGAATTTCCGCCGCGTGGCGGGGCCTGGTCCGAACTTGACGGAGAGAGAAAGGCAGGTTCTGGGCCTGATGGTGAAAGGGAAAAGTATACATGCGGTGGCTACCTTCCTGGGATTGAGCGATCACACGGTTCACGGTTATGTAAAGACGATTTATAAAAAGCTTAATGTCCACAATCGTGTTGAGCTGGTTACCCGGGCCCGACAGCTGGCGCTCGAATGAGTCCATGCGGTCAGGTTTCTTGATCTGCCCCCGGAGCATCGCTTTGCTTTTCCTCTGGTTGTCGGCTGCGTATTGCACACACACTGTCGCGCCGGTAAAGGGAACGGAGGCTCTTCTGTGGATACCGGATGGGGCCCTGGAGGCGCGTGAGCCCCTCTCGCTGACCGGTCCCTGGGAATTCTACTGGGATAGACTCATCATGCCTGTGGAATTCCGGGGCGGCAGCGCTCCCATTCCGGATCGCCTGATGGAAACGATGAAGCCCTGGAACGATCCCTGGTCTGTAGGCGGCACCTTTGGCCCCCTGGGCCGGGCAACCTATCGGCTGCGCTTGCGTGCGGCTAAGCCCATAGGCCCCGTCCGGATATCGTTTCTTCACCAGATGAGCGCATGGCGACTGTACGCTAATGGTGTGCTCCTTTCAGAGAGCGGAAAGATCGGAAATGGGCCCGCAGATCACATCCCTGGTCGCGTGGATGGCCTGGTTTTTCTCGAGCCCGGCGTCCCGGACCTGGAGCTTGTTTTTCAGATCGGGAACTATCACAACCCGCGCGGTGGTATGCGCGGAAGCCTGATTCTGGGTGCGCCGGCTGCCGTATCCCGGTACCTGCAACAGCGCCAGGCCCTTGAGATGGTTGCCCTGGGTATCATTCTGGGAGCGGTAATCTACCACCTTTTCTTCTATTTAATGCACCGTTCCGAGCCTTCTTTTCTCCTGTTCTCGATTTTGTGTTTTGTTCTGGCCATGCGAATTCCCTTTCAAGGGCAGAAATTGTATACCCTATTTACAGACCCCGTTTCCTGGGAGGCTCAGATACGCATTTTGTCCCTCACAAATTTTGGAACACCGGCTCTTGCTCTGGCATTCCTGCGAGCACTCTTCCCCGGTGTCGTCTCTTGGCGTTCCGTTGCGCCCTACGCCGGCCTGGCCGGTCTGACCAGTGTGGTCTACTTCTGGGGTCTCCTGGAAATTGCTTCGACCATTTTGATCTTCACCCTGATTGTGTACCCGGTCATGGCCCTGCACGTGGGTCGCATCATTTTCCGGGCCCAGAAAGGTGGATTTGAGTCTGTCCTCATGGCCCTGGGCCTTGGCGGGCTCCTTATTTTGAGTCTGGTAGCTTACATCCAGAATCACCGCGGCCATGATGGTGGTTACTATGGTCTTGCGCCCGCTCTATTCTTTGTGATCTTTCAGGCCCTGGCTTTGGGCCGACTTTTCGCCGGTGGCATGCGTGCACGGGCCGAACTTGCGGAAAGCCAGCAGGCCAGCAGCGCGGCCCTCGTACAGCAACGGCAGGACCTGCAAACTCATCTGCATGATAGCCTCGGGGGCGCGCTTACGGACCTGCAAATCCACGCGGAGCGGCAATTGCAGAAGCCACCGTCAGAAATGCATGCGACCCTGCGGGGTATCCTGGACCGCATCCAGGCCACAACGCAGATGTTTCGATCCCAGCTTCTCTTTCTTGAGGACCTCACCTTGGCTGCCGAAGACCTGCTTGCCGGGATACAGATGACCCTGCTGCGCCGCTATGCCGATGCCGGGAGAGAGATTGATTTCGATTGCACGGATGAGGCGGCCTCCCTGGTATCCCGAGCATCAACCCGCACCCTGTCCATCAGGCAAAGAATGGATCTGTTTTACCTTATGGTCGAATTGGGTACGAATGATCTAAAGTATGGCTACGGGGAGTCGGTCTGGAGAATCAGCGCCGGGGAAGGAAAGCTGAGGATTCGCCAATCCAATTGCCGGCATCCCGGACCCCTGGAGCGCCCTGTGCCGCTCAGTGCTGCCCATCGAGTGGAGAAATTCGGCGGGAACCTGCACGTAGAGCATACAATTGATGAGTACATAGTTATGATTGAACTGCGGCCGGGTCGCCCAGAGGAGAGTCGATACCGCAATTCCTGAATGGACTTCATTGCAGAGCTGGTGGAAAATTGTATTTGATGCCCGTGCTCGAATCATTACGATCACACGCGGGGAAGAAAAGGTGTGGGTTACTTACGGATTACAGACGATGGATCAGGAATCCGGCCCAATGCAGAGGGCCAGCCGGATTTTCGTTATGCGGCCACTCATATTTGTGACTCTGTTAAAAGACGGCAAAACATATGAAATGCGCATGCGGAAGGGCGATCCTTCCTTTGTCAATTTATACGGAAGAAAATTTGTAAACTACGAGGGCCTGCTGGCTCTTGAGGTATTGGCCGGCAACATAGCATTGTTCATTTTTGGCTTGATTTTCCAGGTGCATGCATGCTGCTAATGCTGGTGTTATTTAGCCGCATTCTGCTCCTCCCGTTTCTGGCGTCCTGCACGTTCTATCAGGTCGATTGTGATGCCCTGGACTCAGCGTGCAATCCGCTGCGCTTGAATTTGCTTTATGGTTTTAGATCCAGTGCCAGCATTTGTTCCGCCGCGTATCATGAATTGATTCTGCCATCAGCCTGGCCGCAGGTCCAGGCAGAATTGCGCGCCCAGGCAGCAAAAGGAAATTATGGCAGTCCATCAGCCACACTTTTCGGGCCGAGTCCTGGGGTGGGCAGCGCCTATGTAGGCGGAGTCCTTGCCCCCAATGGTATCATTTATGCGATTCCGCACTCCGCCACAAGCGTGGCCCGCATTGATCCGCGTTCCAATACCGTTACCTTTTTTGGGAGCCTGGCCGGTACGACCAAATGGGCGGGAGGCGTGTTGGCTTCAAACGGAAAAATTTACGCCTTTCCCTTTGGAGCGACCACGACATCTGTCCTCGTGATTGATCCTGCTTCAGATTCGGTATACCAGTTTGGCGCGGTCTCAGCTGTTGCCGACAAATGGGCGGGAGGAGTTCTGGCTTCAGATGGACTGATCTACGGGATGGCCACCTCCGAAACGGCGGTTCTGGCAATTGATCCGCAATCCGACTCGCTGACTGCATGGGGGTCTTTGACCGGAAAAAGCGGGGCCGTGCTTGCGCCAACGGGGAAAATCTACGCCTTTCCTGTTACCGGCGGCGCGCCGTACGCTGCTGTTGATCCAGATGCGCGCACAGTAACTGCTTTTGGTGCCGCACCGGCCGGCGCTACGCCCTTTCTTGGCGGAGCTCTGGCGCCAAACGGAAAGATTTATGCGCTGCCGGCAATTGGCTCCGCCTACAGTGAAATTGATCCGGCCACTCATGCAGTCGTTGATTTTGGCAGTCCCCCGGCCGGGGTGGGAGGCTTTGTCGGAGGCGTGCTGGCCCCGGACGGAAAGATCTATGGAATTCCCAACGGAAGCGGAGGTACTTACGTTGCCCTGGACCCGGATTCCCTTCAGGCTCCCACCTTCGGGACGATTGCCGGAGGCGACCTTTACCAGAGCGGCGTACTGGCTCCCAATGGAAAAATCTATGGAATACCCTTTAACGCGGGATCGTTTCTGGAAATCGATCCACGTGCGAACGGAACCTTGTGTCCGGCAATTCTGCAGTCGGCCTATCTCAATAAGTTTTAGTTGCGCCGCACTTGAGGCAAGTCCGTTACCGGGAATTCAGTGCATCGCCCCGCCGCCTGACATGTTCTCAGTCAGACAATCCGCATTTGATGATTTGATGTGGTAGGATGCTGGTTGAAAAAAATAGATTGAGAAAAAAACAAGCAAACAAAAATTTTGTGTTTGTTAGTACATCAACATCGGTTTTTAGTTAGAATGAAGGCGATAAAAACAGGATTGTCAGTATTTGCGATACTGTCCAGTTTTCTGGGGTCGGGCTGCGCCCCGACGTCTGAAAATTCTCGGTCAGACGCACAACTTGTCCTGGTGGGCTACCTGCTGGGCATTTCAAGCGATTCGACTTCCTCTGGTTCTTCTGAATACAATGGTCCTCTGGCCATCCGTCTTCTCGGTGCGCGCTATCCCCATAATTCCAAATTTGATTTTGGCAGTGCAAATGTTGGCACTGGAATTGGTTATTTTGCCACGATAGAAAACGATGAGGACAGTCCACAGATAATTGACAGTATAGAATTCTCAGGGATCCATTCAGCTGATTTCGATTGGTTTCCATTGTTCCCCGGTCTTCCGGTTACCATTGGCGCGCTGTCATCCGAAGATATGCTGCTCGGTTTTTTTCCATCGGCAGCCGGGTCTCGGGAGGGAAAAATCAACATTCAAGGTTTGCAGCTCAACTTGACGGGGACCGGAACGACTGCTCCGGCGCCCCAGGAAATACGGTTAGTCGGACCTTCCGGAGAAATTGCCAGCGGCGGAGGCTATGATTTTGGTAACATTGCAGTTAGTGGCTCCTCTGGAGCTTTAACTTTTACCATAAACAATTCGGGAGGAACAGCTCTGAGTCTCACCGGCACTCCTAAAGTCGCTCTTGCAGGTGCAAATGCCGCCGAGTTTAGCGTAAATGAAACAAGTACAACTTCACCGGTGGCAGCCAGCGCATTCACCACATTCACTGTGACATTTTCTCCAACCAGTGCCGGAGCCAAAAACGCGAGCGTGAGTATTGCAAACAACGACGCCGACGAAAACCCATTTACGATCAATCTTTCCGGGACAGGTGTACAACAGGAAATAAGAATTGATGGACCGTTCGGTGAAATTGCCAGTGGTGGCAGCCATAATTTTGGCAATGTTACCGAAGGCTCTTCTTCGGACGCGGTTGCTTTTACTGTCATGAACACCGGCGGCGTTGCTTTAAGTTTGACTGGAACACCCAAAGTTGTCCTTGCTGGTGCGAATGCGGCAGAATTCAGCGTCAATGAGACAGGTACTACTTCGCCGGTGGCAGCCAGCGGATCCACCACATTCACTGTGAGCTTTTCTCCAGCCAGTCCCGGAGGGAAAAGTGCCAGTATAAGTATTGCAAACAATGATTCCGACGAAAATCCTTATGAGATCCAGCTATCCGGAACGGGTCTGGCATCAGTCCCGGACCTGGAAGTAAAGCTCGGGGGTTTAACGATCAACAACGGAGGCACCGTTGACTTCGGTTTCAACCCTCAGTGTCCTGTGAGCGACAAAACATTCACTATCAAGAATAACGGAACTGCAAATCTCACCTTGAGCGCAACTCCCAGAGTACAATTGAGCGGAGTGCAGGACAACGTGTTTATAGTAAATTCTCAGCCGACCAGTCCGGTCGTTCCGGGGAGTTCCACGGCTTTCATTATTCAGGCTTGCCTTGTTCCCTTTCCCGCCGGGTCGTTTACTCGCGCTACGGATAGTGCCACAGTGAGCATTGATAGCGATGACCCCGACTTCCCTAATTTCAGCTTCACTGTGACTGCAACTTTTGGCTGCTGAGATCCACTCCGAATACATTGCTCTGCCCTTCCGGCTGCGCTACCAGAGTTACGCGGATGAACTCATCGAGAACACCGCAGGTCAAATGTTACATATGCCTGCAGGAACTGCGATGCTACTGTCCAGCCTGGCGCAGTTTCAAGATAGGCGCATAACGCTGGATCGATTGCGAAAGCAAGGCCTCGAACCTGGCCTTGATGTATTTGAGCAATGCGCGGCGGCCGGTTTGATCGCAAGTGCAAGGGAGATCCTGGAGGAGTGCAAAATCCAGGCCGGGGCGGTCAAAAGTGGCAATCTGGTATCATTGTGCTGGCTTGCCTGTAATAGGCCCGATTCGCTTGCAGCCAGTATACGCAGTGCATTAAATGATGGCCCAACGAAAGTCCGGGAGCTGCAATTCCATGTCTTTGACGACAGCGTGGCGGATCGCGAAGGGATTGCGCGGGCTATCACAGCGATAGAAAAAGAATATAGCTGCACGATTGCATTACATGATGATGCAGCCAAACGGCAATACTTAAAACGCCTGAATCTTTCTTCAGAAGCTTCGAAACTGGCGCATTTTGCACTATTCCCAAACGCCCAACCTTCAACGGGCGGAAATCGAAACGCTGTTCTGCTGATGACAGCCGGTCAGAAAATTCTTTGCCTCGACGATGACATTCGGCTAACCTGCTACCGTCCGCATTTGGAGCCGCCCCGGTTCAGCTCCGCCTATTTAACCGGGGATTGGTACATGTTTCCATCGATTATTGAAATCACAGATTTTTTGGACTCAAACTGCAAGCCGGCACACGCTGAATTTGTAGACTTTCATTCGGAGGCGTTACAAAATACTCCAGCGGAGATCGCGCTGGGAGAGAATTCGTGGCGCTCTCTCACACCTGAACTGGCGAATAAGTTATTGACACACTCATTGCAAATACGCGTGACTTCATCCGGGAGCTATGGCGACTCAGGTCTCGCCAGTCCAGCGCATGCGCTTTTTCTGGACGGAGAGATGCGACAGCATTTGCTCCGCGATGCGGATACTTATCGCAGGTCCATTGCCAGCCGTCAGCTGCTTCGTATGAATAAAGGCCTGACCATCAAGCGCTCCACGCAACTGATGGGCATGAGTCTGGGGCTTGATAATTCGGCATTGCTTCCTCCTTTTTTTCCGGCCTTCCGGAATTCGGATGGTCTTTTTGCATCCTGCCTGGTCCTCTGCTTTCCAGAGGCTTGCCTTGCTGATCTACCCATCATGCCAGGCCATATTCCGCCCGGATTCCGCCAGCACGATCATAAAGACTTATTTGAGATCCCCTGGCGTGTGCCTGAGATATTGCATTCGCTCATTCATGCCTGCCCGGAACCCTTAGCTTCTTCCGGCATCGAAAATATGAGAGAACTTGCTCGATTCATTCAGTACAATACGGTAAACGAAGAGGTTTTTCAATCTTGCATCATCGAACAACGGCGAAAGGCCCTGCTTCAACAACTTCAACAGCTTGATGGACTCCTCGAAAAATTTTATGCTGAGCCAAATTTCTGGGCAGAAGATGTCGAGAAGCGTTGCGATAGAATCTTTGATCTCTTAAAAAAAGAAAGCTGGCCCATCAACGCTGGAGATGGCAGTGAAGTGGTCCCGTATGTGACCGCACGAGAATTATTGCGGAAATACGCTATGTTACTGGAAATCTGGCCCGAGATTTACGCGAGAGCGACAGAGCTGAATTCCAACTGACGCACATTCAGATAAACTTCGGGCAGCCGCACTTGCGGCAAGTCCGTTACCGGGAATTCAGTGCATCGCGCATATACTCGGAAATCGAACGTATTGTGTTTGCTTCTGTAAACATTCCTTTCGACAAAAACAGGCTCAGTTCGTTAGCAACGAAATTTCTAATTTCCGTTGCTGTTTGCTCGTTCACTCCGAGGGATGCGAAAGAGTCGTCAGGATTCAGGTGTTCTGCCTTCCGACTGGTGTTCAGGGCGATCACACGCGTAACGTAGGCAATGATTTTGTCCAGTTGTTCTGTGCTATCCTTGACGTTCACCAGAGAATCGCGAACTTCGGATTTGAAAGAATCATCTGCGCCGCTGTTTGAATCCATTTTTTTACCTCTAAAATATCAAATTGTGTAAGGAAGATTGGAGCGGTACAGCACTTGCCGATCGCGTAGAAGGACGCGCAGCATTTCCAGTCCTGTTTCCAGTGTGACCGAGTCCGTGGGTATGGTGAGGTCAGGTTTGTAGGGCTCTTCGTAAGGAGAGCCCTTGCCCGTCAGGTTGGAAAGCTGCCCGCTACGCTCTTTGCGGTAAAGGCCTTTTACGTCTCGTCTTTCGCAAATCTGTAAGTCGCATTTCACAAAAATTTCCAGATAGTAATCATTGCCAATGCGGGCCCGGGCGGCCTGCCTGTCCCTTAGATAAGGAGCGATGGCGGCCACGCAGACCACGTAACCTTCTTTGAGAAAGAGAGCCGCCACCTCTGTGATCCGCCGGATGTTCTCTGAGCGGTCCTCACGCGAGAAGCCCAGATCAGAACACAGCCCGTTACGCAAATCGTCGCCATCTAACAGGACCACTGGCACATGGGAGCGAATCAGCTCTTGCTGTAGAGCCGTGGCCAGAGTTGTCTTTCCGGCCCCGGAAAGCCCGGTAAACCAGAGCAGCGCCGGGCGATGGCGATCGGGGACGGCCTGAAAATGGAATCGCGATAAGGTATCACTCATGGGAAAGCTACTTTTCTGAGCCCCGGCGCCTGTATATCCAAAAAAAGCTTTCCCTGTCGCGGTCATCCAACCGCTTTTTCCTGTGGCCAGACGTGCCTTAGCCAGTCCTACACCGGACCCGGTCCTGCAGCCGGTCAGCGCCCTTAAGGGAGTGGGTCCGGCCCGCGCCCGGGCGCTGAAGCTGGCCGGCATTGAGACAATAGAGGATCTTTACTATTACTTTCCGCGGCGCTATTTGGATCGAACCGTGCAGGCAAATGTACCCCTGCAGGCCGGGACGCCGGTCACTTTACTTGTAGAAGTAGAATCGAGTTTTGTGGCCCATGGGCGGCGCAGCCGACTCATGGTGCAAACTCGCTGCGGTCAGCAGAAAATCACTCTGGTCTGGTTCCGGCGTTACCAGTTCTTTCAGCGGCAGTTTGAGCGCGGCCAGCTGCTGATCGTTTCCGGAAAACTGGAGGATTTCCAGGGTTGGCAAATCGTTCATCCAGACTTTGAGGTGATGGATGCCGATGAACAGAAATTGGTGCACGTGGGTCGGATCATACCTCTTTACCGATCCGGTGAAGAGCTACAGAACGGCGGATTTGACAGTAGAGGCTTCCGACGTCTGATATCGGCACTTGAGATCAGCATCCCTTCCGTGCTACCGCAAGCGGAGGAGCGTTTTCAAATTCGCCGCAATCAGGCTCTCGCGCATATTCATTTCCCACCTTCAGAAGAGGCACTGGAGCGAGCACGGTCTTATCTTCTGTATGAGGAATTGTATTTATTCCTGTTATTGATGCGCGAGAAAGTTCTCAGTCGGGTTCAGAATAATCGCCTCTATAAACCACTCATTCCAGAAGAGAGTAATCTATTCCGGGACCTGGTTTCCCGTTTGCCCTTTGCGCTGACCCGCGGGCAGAAGCAGATTATAGCGGAAGTATCCCGAATCTGTCAGACTTCGCATTCGGAGTCCTTTCTTTTGCAAGGAGATGTTGGTTCGGGCAAGACACTTGTTGCCCTGCTTCTTGCCTGCCTCTATGTCGAACAGGGACTTCAAGTTGCCTTCCTGGCCCCGACCGATGTTCTGGCCCGCCAGCACTACCAGACCATTTCTACAGCCGTGGGGCTCTTTGGCAGACCGCGGCCGGGGCTTTTGACCGCTCAGGGTTCGCGCAAAGAGCGCGCTGCTTTGCTGGCAGAACTACAGCAAGGTGCGATCGATCTGGTTATTGGCACTCATGCTCTGCTTTCAGAGGATGTTGTCTTTGGGAAACTTGCTTTTGTCATCATTGATGAACAACATCGATTTGGAGTCGAGCAGCGCGAGGCTTTGATTGGCAAGGGATCCCATCCAGATACACTGGCAATGACGGCCACGCCCATTCCCCGAACTCTCTGTTTGACGGCGTATGCAGATCTGAAGCTACTTCTGCTTAAAGAGAAGCCGGCCGGCCGCAAAGCAGTAAAGTCACTCTGGTTGAAGGAAAAGGATCGCGAGGGTCTGTACCGATCCATTCGCAAATACGTAAGCCAGGGCCAGCAATGTTTTATTGTTTATCCTTTAATTTCTGAATCAGAAAAAGTGGATCTGAAAGCTGCCAGCGACGCCTTCCTGGATCTGGAGCAAATCTTTAAAGAATTTTCTGTAGCGCTACTTCACGGGCGCATGCCTGCCCGGGATAAAGAAAGAGTGATGCGGGAATTCAAAGAAGGGCGAACCGGTATTCTTGTGACTACAACGGTTATTGAGGTGGGAGTGGACGTGCCCAATGCCACCATCATGGTAGTGGAGCATGCCGATCGTTTTGGCATTTCTCAGCTGCATCAATTGCGCGGTCGAGTGGGGCGCGGCGCACAGGAAAGTTTTTGCATTTACATGACCCCGGATGCTGTAACAGACGATGCCCGTGAACGTCTGGAGGCGCTGGTGAAAAGCCAGGATGGATTCTATCTGGCAGATATCGATTTGAAGCTAAGAGGGCCGGGAGAATTGCTGGGTTTGCGCCAGCATGGACTTCCCGGCCTGCAGCTTGCCGACTTGCAGCGGGATCAAAAACTTGCGGAAACTATCTATCAAGAAGTTCAGGACCTTTCCACATTGAATCCAGAGCTGGTTGCTCTGGCGCACCGTCGGTTTCGTTCCGTGGGCGATATATTTGGGTTTACATAGGATTGAATGCACTATGATGATTCCGCGCAAGAAAGGCCAACCCCCCCGCCGCTTTTCATTTCAGGGCAAGATCTGGTTGTATCAGGGGGATGCAGCCTGGCACTTTCTGACCCTTCCAGAAGAAATAGGGAAAGAGATTCGCGGGCTGTCTTCCGTAAAGCGCGGCTGGGGCTCGCGAAAAGTCCAGGTCACTGTGGGAGAAAGTAGCTGGCTTACATCCATTTTTCCGGACAAGAAGGCGGGTAGCTATCTGTTGCCGCTCAAGGCCGCAGTACGCAAAAAGGAACAATTGCATGCAGGCATGGAGGTAGGGGTCACCCTGGAGTTGGTTTAACTTTCCAGGATTTTAATTAAAAGTATTTAACTACGGGAACTTCCTCTTTGATTTGTTTGTGGTGTTTTTTGATACCCTTTACCCACCCCCTGTAATTCAGGTCGATCGCCGCGCGATGTACGGAGCCATTCAGGGTATAGTTTTCTTGCTTTCGCAACAGTAAGTGACCCAGTTCATGCAGCCACAGAAAGGCAATCGTCTCCAGTTTTTCTTCAGCCGTGTAGTTGCCCCGCTCTGCGATGAAAAAGGGTCCATCGGACAAAAAGGGGTAGAGGGCCAGCATCCCTGCACCGCGGTAGGGTCGATACTCATTGTTTTCTACAAATCCGGAAGTGATACCGCCACGGTTGATGACATACAGGGGCATAGTCCGGTCCGGCGCGGCCAGGATGGTATTGGTAACGATAAAGTCGGCCTCCTTCTCCTGATAAAGAAGAGCGTCCCAGTAGGCGAAAGCGGTCTGGCGCGTGAGGGCCGGGATATGGCGGAGTTCCTTACCCTCACGGTTTCTTTCTGAATAGATAGCTTGATTTTTTTTCACAAACTGGCGGGCGATTTGACTGATATACAGTGCCTCTGAGTCGCCACGCGGGCCGAACGTTGCTTCAATGAGATCCACATCATGGGAGCGCAGCACGCGAAGAATGGCCGGCTCAACTTGTCTGGCCAGGTCCGGGTCGGCAAAACTCAGATGCCAGCCCTGGATGGGGTAAGAAGTAACGGGGTGATTGAATCGTTCCTCGCAACGTTCAAAAAACCGATCTATGGGTTCGCGACCGCTGAGCTTGAACTGGACCTTGAGATCCAGGTATTCACGAGCGAGCTTTTCCGTTAAAGCAAAGAGCTTTCGTGGTTCCGGGAGGTCGGGCATGGCCCCGTCCTCGACATACAGAACGTTCAGGGTATGCTTTGCTTTAAGGTCTACAGGTTCCAGGGGCGGCAGATTTTCCACATAGGCATGAAAGCTTTTTTCCATTCCTGCCAGCGGATCCTCTTTGATTTCCTTTTTTTGACAAACCAGAGCGAGCAGCAGGAAAACAGGCCAGGTAACGGATATGAATTTACAATGTATGAACATTTCCCAGGCTTCCCTCCATGCCATCGGATTCAAAGAAGGAGCAGGCAGGTCGTCAAGGCGGTTTTCCTTTGAACCTGGACATTGCGCACACACCCTCATGAATCATCCGGGTTATCGACTGCGGGCACCGGCCAAGATCAATCTGGGACTGGAAATCTTTCACCGCAGTCCCGGCGGTAAACACTACCTTGCCAGCATTTTTCTGCCTGTTTCTCTGGCCGATGAGCTTATCTTCCGGCCCGCTGAAGAGGATGGGCTCTCCACGGTAAATTTGCTGGATGGTCCCGCGCGTCAGAGCTTTGCTGCTGTCAGTGAGGGCGGGAGCATACAGAACAATCTGGTCCACCGGGCGCTACAGCTCACGCAGCCTTACCGCACAGAGCGCTTTCAGATAGAATTGCACAAAGTGATCCCCACAGGCGGCGGGCTTGGCGGCGGCAGTTCCGATGCCGGTTGCACTCTGCGATTTTTGCGACCTTACTTGAACTGCAGTGAGTCTGCTCTTGATGGGCTGGCATTGTCCCTTGGTTCGGATGTCCCTTTCTTTCTCAAACCCGAGCCGGCTTTGATCCATGGCCTGGGTGAGCGACGAACGACTATCGAAATCGGTCCGGGCCTCGGAATGTTATGTCTCCCGGATATCCACATGGGCACGGCTGAAGCCTTCTCCAGCCTAAAAAGGCCTTTACACCCTGCCCCACCTCCCGAATCGTTGCAATCGCTGACGGAAAGTGTTCGGCAGGCGCTCAGAAAATCAGACTGGGCCAGGGTGCAGGGTTTGCGAAACGACTTCGAACCAATCGTTTTTGAACTCCATCCCCGGCTGGCTCTGGTGAAGGATCGTATGGTTCAGGCCGGTGCGGCGTTTGCCTCGCTGTCGGGATCGGGATCAGCGCTCTATGGCCTTTTTGCGGCGGGATTTGATGTGGGGGCGCTCTGCCGGCAATTCGGGGCATGGTTTCCTACCTTCAAATTTATCGAATTTAATTTTTAATACTGGGCCGTCGCCAAGCGGTAAGGCAGCGGGTTTTGGTCTCGCCATCCGGAGGTTCGAATCCTCCCGGCCCAGCCAGGTATCATGACAAAGAGCGTTGCAGTAGTACTGGCGGCCGGAAAGGGCACCCGCATGCAATCGGAACTGCCCAAGGTAGCCGTTGAGCTCCTGGGTAAGCCGCTGCTTGTGCATGTACTGGATTCACTCGTCCAGGCGGGCCTTGGACGGATCATCATCATCGTTGGTTACAAGCAGGAAGTGGTTCGGCGCATCACTCCCGCCTACCCTGGAGTCCAGATTGAATTTGCCGAACAAAAAGAACAGCGCGGAACGGCCGATGCGCTTCTCTCCGCGCGGCATGCGCTCTCGGGTTTTAGCGGACAGATACTCGTCACCTGCGGGGACATGCCGGCCATACGTCCGCAAACCTTCCAGCGCTTGCTCTGTGCCGGCGGGGAGCCCGGAAAAGAACCCTACATGGCGCTGCTTTCCGCAAAGCTCGCTGTGCCCACAGGGTACGGTCGTATTGTGAGAACGGCCGGAGCGCAGGTGGAAGCCATCGTTGAAGAGAAGGATGCTACACCGGAAATCAAATCCATTGAAGAAGTCAATGCCGGGACCTACGTTTTTCCCGCCCCTGCCATCTTTGAGATCATGGAGCAAATCGGCTCAAACAATGCTCAGAAAGAATACTACCTCACCGATACCGTTGCTCTGAGTCGTCAGGCCGGCCATACCGTGAATGCCGTTTTGATGGAAGATGCCAGCGAAGTGCTGGGAGTCAATTCCCTTGTGGATCTAACTGTGCTCGCGGAGAAGCTGGCTTCATGAAAGGGGAACTGCTGGTATTTTCCGGCACCGCCAATCCCGGTCTTTCTGCGGAAATCGGGCGCTGGCTGGATGTAGAGGTGGCACCGGCGACCATCAAACAATTTTCCGATGGGGAGATCTCTATCAAGCTCAATGCCAATTGCCGTGGCCGTGATGTTTTTTTGATCCAGCCGACTTCCTCTCCGGCTAACGATCATTTGATGCAGATGCTGCTCATGCTCGACGCGATTCGTCGGGCTTCGGCCATGCGTATCACCGTTGTTCTTCCTTACTATGGCTACGGCCGCCAGGATCGCAAATCAGAGCCGCGCGTGCCCATTTCCGCCCGCGTGGTGGCGGATCTGATCGAATCCATGGGCCCGGATCGGATTTTATGCATGGACCTTCACGCCGATCAAATCCAGGGCTTTTTCCGACTGCCCGTGGACCATCTCTACGCTGCGCCGGTGTTTGTGGACTACATCAAATCGCGCAATTTTCCGGATCCGGTGATTGTCTCGCCCGATTCGGGCGGCGTGGAGCGGGCTCGTTTTCTGGCCAGGCAGATCAATGCTGGCCTGGCCATCATCGACAAGCGGCGGCCGCAGGCCAATGTTTCAGAAATCATGCACGTAATTGGAGACGTAGAGGGTCGTACCTGTATTCTCTACGATGATATGATCGATACAGCAGGCACGATCAGTAAAGGGGCGCAGGCTTTGAAAGAAAATGGAGCAAGTCAGGTGCTGGCCTGCGCCACCCATGCCGTGCTTTCGGGACAGGCTCTGCAAAGGCTGGAAGAATCGGTCCTTGATGAAGTGATTTTAAGCAATACGATTCCCATTGTGGAGAGTCGTAAAATAGGTAAGATCACCGTTCTCTCGGTGGCCCGGCTGGTAGCGGAAGCGATTCGGCGCATCCACAATGAGGAATCTGTAAGTTCTTTATTTTTATAAATAGGAGTTAAGAAATGGAACGTATATTAGCATGTAAGGAACGTAGCGCCACCGGCAAGAATGAAATGAACCGTTTGCGCGCAGCCGGTTACATACCAGGAAATATCATTTCCGGGGGAAAATCCACCAGTGTATCTTTTCTGGAAAAAGATTTCAGCAAAATGCTGGCCGGCGGGTTGCGTCAGGCATCCCTTTTTGAGCTGGAAGTAGATGGCGGTTCAAAGAATCGGGTTTTTGTAAAGGAAATTCAACGTCATCCGGTCAACGGGCGAGTCATGCACGTCGATTTCTATCGGGTAACTCCAGGGCAGAAGACACTGGTACGGGTGGCCGTGGAAACCGTGGGCGTCGCCAAAGGTATCAAAGCCGGCGGTGCTCTTGAACACTTTATACGGGTTTTGAAGGTCAAAGCATCACCGGAAAGTATGCAGGATGTTGTGAGTGTAGACATCACAGATCTTGACGTAGGGCAGTCGCTCTATCTGGAGGATCTGAAATTACCGGCGGAGTGGGACATTCTTTTGCGCGGGAATCCGATTGTGCTCAAAGTTGCTCAATCGCGGCTGTCACGCACGGCAGATCCGGCAGAGCAGGGTGCCGCTGCAAAGAGCTAATTTCATTTTCGTGCAGGTCAGATGAAGCTAATCATTGGACTCGGGAATCCGGGGGAGCGCTTCCAGAATCATCGCTCGAATATAGGTTTTAAGATACTTGATGTTATTGCTAATAACATCAATATTGATATTAGAACCAAGAAAAAGAAGTCGATGATTGGGCGCGGAGATTTTGAGGGGGAGCCCATTGTGCTCCTCAAGCCCCAGACCTTTGCCAATTTGAGCGGAGAAGCCGCGCTTTACATTGCGTCCTTTTTGCGGATCAGCCCACCGGATATCATCGTGATTCTTGATGATGTCACTCTGGAATTTGGACGTCTTGCGGTGGAGAAAGGCGGGTCGGATTATGGACATCCGGCCATCGGAAATTTAAGCATTTCACTGAAATCCCCCGAGTTCATCCGCGTGCGGATCGGCATTCAGGGTGAGTCTATGGGCAAGCTGAGCCGGGAGAAATATGTCTCCCAGGAATTTTCGCCCATGGAAAATTTACAATTGATTACGATCATCAACGAGGCAGAAGCGGCCATTCGCGCCATTACACAGGGCGACATTAATGATGTGATCGAAAAGTTCAGCACTTGATTTGACGTTTGACTGCTGTTTGTGTATATTGTCACCAGTTTTGAGGAATCATGAATCGTAATTTCAAATATCTCCTTTTCATCATGCTATCAGTGTTTCTGGTATATCAGTTATTCCAGTACAATGAGCATAACACTCGCCGGGAGGTGGACGCTCTGACTTTCTCAGAGTTCATGCAAATGCTTGATTTGCGTGGCCAGACAAAGGTGGGCCGGATCTTTACCCGGTCGGGCTACAAGCCCAATTTTCTGGAAGAGAATCCATTTGTCCTGCGGATTTCTCCCCGTTTGATAGAGGGTCGCTACATCAAACCCGGCGTCATCGTTGAGCCGGGGGATGACTTTGAAAAACTCAAGGCCAAGACCCGTGCCTTCACTGTTGAACTGCAACCTCAAGCTATCTCTGACAAGTTGCTGGATCGTCTGGAAGAACATGGAGTCCTGTATAAGTTCGTGAACCCGGATGAGGGCATCTGGGCCAGTATCATGCAAATCATGCCGATTCTTTTTATCGTTGGTCTGGGATTCTTCTGGTTTTTCATGATGCGCCAGATCCAGAATACGGGTAGCCGTGCCATGGCTTTTGGCAAGAGCAAAGCCAAACTCAGCTCTGACAGTAAAAAGAAAGTGACTTTTAGCGATGTTGCCGGTTGTGATGAGGCCAAAACGGAACTGGTAGAGGTGGTTGATTTCTTAAAGGACCCCAAGAAATTTCAGGCCATTGGCGCTCGTATTCCAACCGGTGTTCTTCTGGTGGGTCCTCCGGGTACCGGAAAGACTTTGCTTGCGCGGGCCATAGCCGGTGAGGCGGGTGTGCCGTTTTTTTCCATTTCCGGCAGTGATTTTGTGGAGATGTTTGTTGGCGTGGGTGCTTCTCGGGTGCGCGACCTTTTTGAACAGGCAAAAAAGAATGCTCCCTGCATTATCTTTATCGATGAAATCGATGCCGTGGGCCGCTTGCGTGGCGCAGGACTGGGTGGCGGTCACGATGAAAGGGAACAAACCTTAAACCAGATGCTTGTGGAAATGGATGGTTTTGAGGAGAATGAAGGGATCATCATTGTAGCCGCGACCAACCGGCCGGATGTACTGGATCCGGCTCTCCTGCGTCCGGGCCGGTTTGACCGGCAGGTAGTTGTAGATATTCCGGATTTGCGGGGTCGCGAGCAGATCCTGGCCATTCATACACGCAAAGTACCCATGACATCGGATGTTTCTCTGAGCGCCATTGCCCGGGGCACTCCAGGGTTTACCGGCGCGGATCTGGAGAATCTGGTGAATGAAGCGGCATTGCTCACGGCTCGACGCAATAAGCGGCGCGTCACTATGGAAGAGCTGGAAGAAGCCAAAGATAAAGTGATGATGGGGCCGGAACGTCGTTCTTTCATCATGAGCCAGTCAGAAAAAGAGGTGATTGCCTACCATGAGGCCGGTCATGCCCTGCTCGGGATGCTCTGCCCCTACGCGGAGCCCGTTCACAAGGTGACCATCATACCTCGCGGTCGGGCCCTGGGCTTAACGCAGAGTCTGCCAACCGACGACAAGCATATCCATCCCAAAAAATACTGGGATGATCGTATCTGTGTGCTTATGGGTGGCTACATTGCGGAAGAGCTGGTCTACAATGATACGGCGACGGGCACGGCAAACGATATTCAGGTGGCAACAAATATTGCCCGCCGCATGGTTTGCGAGTGGGGCATGTCGGAGAAGCTCGGCACCATTTCCTATTCTTCTTCCAGCGATACGGTCTTTCTGGGCCGTGAAATTCAATCCTCGCGCCATCACAGCGATGAAACGGCAGCCCTGATTGATCTTGAAGTCAAACGTATTGTTCAAGATCAGCTGGAGCGTGGCCGCCGACTCATTCGGGAAAACCGCCCCAAGCTGGATATGATTGCTAAAGCCCTGCTGGATCGCGAAACCATCAATGCGGATGAAATTGATGCCATCATTGGCCCTCTGGCGCAGACCAAGCGCAAAACGGAAGAGCGTCCCGAACAAAGTGGCGCGGTAAGCCCCGATCCCCAGCCTGCTCCGGCCTGACATGGCGGATACAGATCTTGAAGATCTGTTGTCCAATCCGTTTCCGTCGGCTCCCGGCGCATCCATTGCCCGCAAGGAACGCGTTCAGAGCAAGGGTCGGGACGATTTTACTTTTTTCCGGGCCCCGGCTGACATCGCTTTTCAGGCGCATCTCATGGAGGCCCGCCGCATTTCAGCGGCTCTCTTTGATCAGATCCATTCGCCCGCACAGAAGAGCATTGTTGAAAAAAATGGCGGTCCTCTGCGCAAAGCACTCGATGAGATCACCAAGAAGTATCGCATATATATTCTTACGGCCACCGATGATGTCCTGGAAAAAGAAGCTTTGCGCCTTGAGCGGCGCTACTTTGAAAAGAAAGCGGAACGTCGGGAGCTTGAGTTTATCAAACTCAAGCGCTACTATGAAAAAGTAAAAACTTATCATGAACTTGCCCGAGGAGAATGGCGCGTCGTTCAGAGAACCCTTGACACTCTGGCGCTCATGCCGGAAACCCGCGGTCTTGCCGCATCCCTTGCTCAGGAAGCCCTGGGGGGAATTCAGGATCTTTTGCGCCATACGGATTCGTTTCTGGAAGCCATCAAACTTTATATGCAGGCTGAAAGCGAAACCCTTGATGGGATCACTGCAACTTACAGGCTCACTGTTTCTTACAGTCCCAAAATTATTTATACAATTAGAGGATTTCTGGGAGAGGAGGTTGAGGAAGAGAAGGCCCCTGAAAAGGAGCCTGAACCCGCAGCAGACGAGGATGTCGACACAGGTTCCCTGGCCCGCAGTATCATCCTGGAAACCAGGGAACGCAAACTCAATCAGGCCAGCATCTATTCGGCAAAAATGCGCGGCAGCCGCGACTGGAACCGTACGCCGGCCTACAGCCTGGAAGTTCCCGTTCGATACTACGATGAATGCGTGCGACATTTCCAGAAGGCCTATCAGGTGTTTCTGGACCAGGAAGCCCGCACGGTTCTCAACCCCTCACAAGCGGAAGCGCAGCAGGGACTGGGCAAGGAGATGCTGGGCAATTATGTAAAAACGATTCGCGGCATGCTGGATGCAATTGCGGAAAAGATTCTGACTGTGGATTTTCCGGGCCTGGGCCGGCCCGACGTTTTCCTGTATCACTGCGGTCCTAACGTAGTATATGAAATATTACTGAAAAAAATGAATCAAGCGGGTATTGGTGAGATCAACTACTTTGATGATGCCGGATCCAATGTTGTGGAGCTTCCTGAAGAGTTGCTCAAGAAATTGCTGATCGATTGGTGGGAAATTCGTATGCAGACAGTAAGCGGCGAAGACGTGGATAGCTATTTGAGCTATTCGCGCGCCCTGGAAATGGTGAAAAAAGAATACCGCGCTCTGGTTGAAGTTGGTTCGCGTAAATATCGCGAGGAAAATGCGATGGCCAGCTACACCGGTCTTGAGAAATGGTTACGGGATAACCGTTATCGGGTCTTTGGACTGGAGAAGACGGTGGTCTTTATACGATTCATACCGGAGTCATTTTTGAGCTGATGGAGAAAAGTGTATGATAAAAACGTTGCCCCGTGCTATAGTCTGGACCCAGGAGCAGCAGGAGTTTCGCAGTCTGGCCCGGGATTTCTTTGAGAAAGAAGTTAAGGAGCAACATGCCCGGTGGGAGGTCGCCGGAATTGTCCCCCGTAGCGTCTGGGAGAAGGCCGGCTCGCTGGGTCTCATCTGTCCTAATTTCCCCGCGGAATATGGCGGAGCGGGAGTCGATTTTCTCTACAATGTGATCGTCATTGAAGAAAGCTCGCGGATTGGAAATTCTGGTTTCTTTATATCTTTGCATGCGGACGTTATTGCCCCCTACATTCTGCACTATGCCAGCGAAGAGCAAAAAAAGCGCTGGCTGCCCGGTATCATAGACGGCACAAAGATTCTGGCTATAGCCATGACAGAGCCGGATGCAGGCAGCGATCTGGGAGCCATCAAAAGTACGGCTGTCCGCAATGGTGACCACTATATTCTTAATGGTTCCAAAACTTTCATCTCCAATGGCTATCTTGCAGATCTGGTCATTGTGGTGGCCCGGACCAACGTGGACAAGGGTATTCATGGCATTTCTCTGCTCATGGTGGAAGCGGGCATGGCCGGTTTTGAGCGCGGGCGCAGGCTCAAGAAAATCGGACTGCATGCGCAGGATACTTCTGAGATGAGTTTTTCCGATGTGAAAGTTCCCCTAACAAATTTGCTGGGTCGCGAAGGTTACGGTTTTCGTTACTTGATGTCAGAGCTGGCCCAGGAGCGACTCAGTCTGGCCACGGCAAACCTGCGCAGCGCAGAAGCAGTGCTTGAGTTGACCATCGATTATGTTAAAACACGCAAAGCATTTGGCGGCCCGCTCAGCCGGATGCAGAACATTCGTTTCAAGCTGGCAGACATGGCAACGGAGCAGGCTGCGGCCCGGGCTTTCCTGGATCAGGTTTTATTGCATCATGTCGCCGGGAATAAGGCGATGGTGCAGGCTTCGCAGGCAAAATTGCTCTCTTCGGAAATGCTCAAGCGACATGTGGATGAATGTCTGCAGATGTTTGGGGGTTATGGCTATATGATGGAGTATCCGATTGCGCGTGCTTATCTGGATGCACGGGTGCAGACGATCTATGCCGGCACCTCAGAAATTATGCGCGAGATCATCGCTGGAAGCGGACTGGGTTTGTGACTTCTGGCAACGCTCATGAGGCGGGACATCCCTGAAGATCAGATAGAGAAACTTGCAGATCCAGCTGTACTATGACCGTCTGCTTGCTCTGGCACATGCGGCCGGGCGGGCCGGTGAGGTGCCCGTAGCTGCCCTTCTGCTCCGGCCCGCAGCCGATGGTTTTGACCTTGTGGCCGAAGCGGCCAATTCCATCGTTTGCCGACGGGATCCCACAGCTCATGCAGAAATGAGGGTGATTCGTATGGCTGCCCGCCGGATTGGTTCGGAGCGTTTGCCGGGGACTCTCCTTCTGTCGACCCTGGAACCCTGCCTGATGTGTACGGGAGCTATCGTTCTTGCACGAATTGCAGCTGTGCACTTCTTTGCCCGGACGGGAACCGGCATAGGGATTACGGAGATTTTGACCGCCGATACTCTGCCCCGCCTCAACCACAGGCCGGCGTGGTTGCAGATCGAAGAATACAGCACTCAAGCACAGGAAACGTTGCAGAGCTTCTTTGCGGATCGGCGGGGAAAATGACTTGCCAGTCGTATTATGTCCCTTAGTTTTGCTGTATGAAGAAAGGCCTGCTCCCTGGGCGTCCGGCAGTTCCTGTTCCAGCCGCCAAAAAGTATTTCAACCAGCCTGCTGGATCCAAACTCGACATCGTTGTCGGGGATGACGGCAGTGTGCAGCGCCAACCTGGCCGGACTGCGCTGCCGGAAGAAAAAGGCCCGGCGAGAGCTGCTCGACTCATGCTGGCTCTGGGACCCGAGCAGGCTGGAGCGATTCTAAAAGAACTTGATGAACGCGAGATCGAAGCCATCGCTCGCGAAATGGTGCACATCAAAAAGCTTACAGCAGAACAGAAAGCTGAGGTGCTGGCGGATTTTCAGGAAAGAGTGGAGGGCGAAGCGCCCATTCGTGGCGGGATGGAGCAGGCTCGTGAGATCCTGACCCGGAGCCTTGGAGAAGATAAGGCGCGTTCTATTCTAAGTCGTATAAAGGGGCGCAGCATTGAAAAAGATTTTCAATTTCTGGAAAAAATCGACCCGGCTCTGTTGTCATCCACTCTGGCAAGCGAACATCCGCAGATCACGGCTGTTGCTCTTGCCCACATCAATGCACGCACCGCGGCGTATGTATTAAAAAGCTTCAATCCCGAATATCGTTCAGAGGTTACCCTGAGGATTGCCCGGACTTCGCGAATCCATCCGGAAGCCGTGGAAGGGGTTGCCGCCGTTTTGCGCAAACGCTTTGAGAAGCGTCAACAGGAAATCTATTCAGAGACCAGCGGCGTGGAAACCCTGGCCACAATCCTCAATCATACAGATCGGGGCACCGAGGATTCAATCCTGGGCCTGCTGGAAGAGCAGGCCCCGGAGCTTCTTGAAGAGGTGAAAAACAAACTTTATACATTTGAAGAATTGATCCATCTGGAGATTCGTGAAATGCGGCTCTTGCTGGGCCGTTTGAATGACGATGCGCTTCTGGCAACTGCTCTGCGGGGCTCGGGTGAAGAATTGCGCCGCCATTTTTTCAACGGGCTTTCACAGAATCGTGCCGCTGATATTCTGGATGAAATGCAAATGCGCGGTCCGGTCAGCATTCGTGAGATCAATGATGCCCGCAGCTTTGTTGTGAAAATGGCCCGCCAGCTTGAGGATGAAGGGGCCATCCTTATAAAAAAGGAAAAAGAAGAATACATTTAGGTTCTGGACTTGCGCTTCAAGCGACTGGTCTTTGTGGTTCAACGTTACTTCCCGGATGTGGTGGGAGGTTCAGAGCGCCTGGCTGGCCTCTGGGCTCAACTCTTGCGTCAAGAATGCTCTGTGGAGATCTGGACCAGCTGTGCACGTGATACGGAAACGTGGTCCAATGTTCTGGCTCCGGGCTACGATGAGCATGAGGGGATTTCCGTGCGTCGTTTTCCGGTTACCCTGCTGCGCGACCAATACTGGAATCGGTTGCATCGCCGCCTGGTCCGGGATTACAGCGGCTGGAAAAAAGAGCCGCAGACCATCCATCCCCGGACACTCGAATGGTCCTTTCCCTGTCGCCTGGAGCGCTGGCCGCTTTCCTTACAGATGGAATGGTTGCGCCGCCAGGGGCCCTGGACACCGGCGCTCTGGGAAGCTCTGCTTGAAATCAGGGGCCAGGAAGATACGGGCTTTGTGCTGACGCCGTACCTTTATGCGACGACCGTGATTTCAGCTTTGCTCCTGCCGCGGAGCAGGACTTTCATTGCGCCGGCCCTGCATGATGAACCTCCAGCCTACCTGCCCTTGATCCGCGAGAGTCTCGGTTCCCACCGGTTCCTCTTTCTCACTGCTGCGGAAAGGCGGCTTGCTCTTGAACACTGGCCCGGCGCGGGGGAAAATCCGGTCATCGGCTTGCCGGTAGCAGGGAAAGACCAGGGCAGGAAAGGCGAAGACAAAAAAGACGAATCCGGAAAAGACGAATCCGCGCCGCCTTATGTTTTGTATGCCGGTAGAAGGGATGCTGCCAAGGGCGTTCCCGGGCTGGTTCAGGCCTTTGCCCGCAGTGATGGCCGCCTTGCGCTTTATTTGATTGGTTCGCAAGCCGCCCGAAATCAAAAGTATCCACCATCGATTGTAGAACGGGGCATTGTCAGCGATGAAGAGCGCAGGCGACTGATTCGTGGGGCTGTGGCTGTTGCCGTACCATCCCGCTATGAGAGTTTCAGCTTGATTGCCATCGAAGCTATGGCAGTGGGGACTGTGGTTCTTGTGAACGGACAAAGTCCGGTATTGATGGAACATATAGCCAGCGGAGGTGGCGTGGCTTGCTATACTCCGGACGATTATGTCAGGGCGGCCGCGTCCTTACTCGATCCAGCTATTCGGCAAAGAATGTCGCTTGCGGCATGTAACTATGCCACCCGCTTTGCACCACAGCAGGTAAAAGGTCGCTTGCTGGACGCGCTAAAATCGCCGGGATTGAATACTTTATGAAAAACGATAAGATTATTGATAGATTCCAGCACGAAATTGAACACTACAGCTGGATCGAATCAGAGCTGGCCGATCCACGTACAGCCGCAGACCCCGCTCGCTTCAAAGAACTCAGTCGCCAGCACAGCAGGCAGAATTTGCGCGTTGAGAAAATGAAACAATTTCTGGCACTGTATGCCCGGCTTTCCGAGGCGGAATCGATCCTGAAAGATCCGGTTGATCCGGAGCTGGCAGAGATTGCTGAACAAGAGAAAGAGGAGCTGTCTGCCCGGCTGACCGCAGAACGCTCGGAAATTGAAGAGCTGCTTTTACCACCGGATGCGAATGATGGTCGTGCCCTGATCTTTGAGATTCGCGCAGGGACCGGAGGGGAGGAGGCGGCTCTTTTTGCTGCCGAGCTTTTTCGTATGTATTTGCGTTACTCTGAAAAAATCGGTCTGCGCACGGAGCTCATGTATATGCATGAAGCAGAAATGGGTGGGCTCAAAGAAGTTTCCTTTTCCGTTTCCGGTGATCAGGCCTACAGGTTGCTGCATCAGGAGGCCGGGACCCATCGGGTTCAGCGCATACCGACAACAGAAAGCGGCGGACGGATCCATACCAGTGCCGTGACCGTGGCCGTGCTCGTGGAGGCAGAAGAGGAGGAGGTGGAGATACAGGATCAGGATTTACAGATTGATGTGTACCGGGCAAGCGGCGCAGGCGGTCAGCACGTGAATAAGACGGAATCCGCCGTTCGCATCACCCACATTCCAACCGGACTGGTAGTCACCTGCCAGGATGAGCGATCCCAGCTCAAGAATAAGGCCCGGGCCATGAAGGTGCTTCGCAGCCGCCTGGCTGCTGCGCAAAAAGAAAAAGCGCATGCTGCCGCATCTGAAACAAAAAAGCAGCAGGTTGGTTCTGGAGACCGGTCAGAGAAAATACGTACTTACAATTTTCCCCAGGGAAGGATTACGGATCACCGTATCAATTTTTCTGTGTACAACCTGGCAGAGTTCATGAACGGAGAGATGGGCAGCATGCTACAGGCTCTGGCCGACCATGAGCGAGAGGAGCGCATGCAGCAGGTGCAGGTTTAATTTACTTATTGACCCGTTCTACAAACGATAAATCCCGCATATCAATTTTCACAAGATCGTCCTGCTTTACATAGAGAGGCACCATGACCTCTCCCCCTGTTTCCAGAGTAACACGCTTGCGTGCTGATCCCTGAGTGTCACCTTTCAAACCTTCCTCTGCGTAGCTAACGCGCAGATCCACAAAAGTAGGTGGACTGATACCCACGGGTCTTCCTTCGTAGAAGGTGATTTCAAAAGGCATTTCCTCTTTCATGAAGGGCAACATATCTTCTACCAGGTCACGGGGAATGGGGATCTGATCGAAATCGTTCTTATCCATAAAGACAATCGAATCGCCTTCTTCATACAGGTAGGTCATATAGCGTTTATCCAGTTCCACATCCTCCACCTTTTCAGAGGATTTTATGGTCCGTTCGATCACACGGCCGGTAATGACATGCTTGAGCTTTGTCCGGACAAAGGCACTGCCTTTACCGGGGTTCACAAACTGGGAAAAAGAAACCGAATAAAGATCATTCTCGATTTTGATGATCATTCCTTTCTTGACATCAATAGCATTGACCATAGGAAAAGTACGAATTTATGCCGGAGACTCTCGTCAAACCAAAATCGAAACTCAGATGGCTCGACTACCGCTGGCAGTTGAGCAACAGAGCAAGAAGCGCTCCCGCTTTGCGCCAGCTGATCGATCTGCTTGAAACTAACGGGTACGGATCTCATCGTTTTCCGGCCTTCAAGGACGAAGTTTTTGCAGAGGCAGATCGAAGATTTCGTTTTGCGGTCACACCGTACTACCTGTCTCTTTCTTCGGGAGAAGCGCAGTGCCCCATCTGGCGGCAGATTTTACCGGATGAGCGGGAAACAAACGATACTCTCTTTACGCAGATGGATCCGCTGGCTGAAGAAAGTCATATGCCGGTCCGGGGGCTGACACATCGCTATCCTGATCGCGCCCTCTGGTATGTTACCCATAGTTGCGCCGTCTACTGTCGTTTCTGCATGCGAAAACGTAAAGTCTCGCAATCATCCAGTGCTCCCCGGCAGAGCGATCGACAACAGGCTCTGGATTACATCCGCGCCCATCCTGAAATTCAAGAAGTGATTCTATCTGGCGGGGACCCTTTGCTTCTTCCTGATCATGAACTGGCAGACCTGCTCGAGGAGCTGCGTCGCATCCCTTCTTTGATCAGCATTCGTATTCACACCCGTATTCCCGTTGTTCTGCCCATGAGAGTGGATCGTTCTTTATGTAAGAGTCTTGCCGATTTTTATCCTCTGACCATGGTTACGCACTTCAATCATGCCCGGGAAATTACGGACCTTTCCCGATTGGCCGTGGAGCGACTGCGCCGCTCAGGAATACAGGTGCTCAATCAGAGTGTTCTACTCAAGGGCATTAACGATTCGCTGGCAGTTCAGCGTGAACTTCTGCTGGGTCTTATGGGGATGGGTGTACAACCTTATTATTTGCATGCACTGGATGAGGTGCAGGGTGTCTCGCATTTCAAGACGGATTTGCGTCTGGGTACGGAAATCATCGCCGGCCTTCGCGGAACGATTCCCGGTCATGCCATACCCCGCTACATGGTTGACCTCACCGGTGGCGGTGGCAAGGTATCTCTTGAGCCATCGAGTGTGATCGAGGAAACAGCGGATGCCCTTGTCTTTAAGAATTATCAGGGACGAAACTTCCTGCGCTTGAAGCAAGAATCGTGAAGGTTTTTGCCATCATTGTGGCCGGCGGTAGTGGCTCGCGGCTGGGCGGGGAGCGCCCCAAGCAGTTCCTGTTTGTTCAGGATCGGATGATCATTGAATACTCTCTGCAGACGTTTCTGACGTGGCCGCGTACGGCTGGACTGATTTTAGTCAGCCATGCCGATTTTTTACCGTTATGCGAGAGCCTTCTCGGGAGCGCGCGAAGTAAGGGCATCTCCGCTGTCGTGACTGCTGGAGGTCAAACCCGCCATGCCTCGACGCTCTGCGGACTGGCCAGGCTTCCCTCAGCAGTACGTGGTGATGACGTCATCCTTGTCCACGACGCTGCCCGGCCTTTTGTTTCTGCTCGGGAACTGGATCTTTTGCTTCAAGTTTTTGAAGGAGAAGATGTCATGCTTGCCTCACTGGCCGCGCCGGTGGTCGATACATTGTTTGCTGCGACAGGACTTCCCGGTCGGACCCTGGAAAGCCTGGATCGCTCCCGGATCTTTGCCATCAAAACACCGCAGGCTTTGCGCTACCGGGCTCTGGAGCAACTGGATTGCACGCAGGACAGAGACTACACAGACCTATTGAGCTGGGGTCAGGCCGCCGGAATTGCTGGCGAACTTGTCGCTGCCGACGCTGTCAATCGCAAAATTACCGGCCCCGAGGATCTGGAATGGATGCATGCCCGCCTGCAGAGCCTCCGTGAATAAGTTCTTGCCACAGAAAGTTATGTGACATAATTCTATTGCATGCGCTCGATCTGGGAAGAAATCAAAAAATCTTTGCTACTCGCTATTCTGGGACTGCTCTGTTTGCCTGCGGCTTTTTTTCTGGTGCATCGAGCCAGCGTTAGCTCCCCGCTCGGCCGTATTCTGGCTCAGGCCAGAGCTCCCCTTGATGCCGGCCCGGAAGATCTCGTCTTCGTCACCGGTAAAATCGAGGCCCCGACACTGGGAGATCCCCTTTTTGTGGAAGCGGGACCCTATCTGCGCCTGGAGCGCCGCGGCGAAATTTACGCCTGGAAATCGATCGTTGAGGCTGGCAGCAAAGATCCCTCCTGTGTTCTTTCCTGGACAGACCAGCCCGATGAAGAAGTGCACAAAAAACCTGGATGCAGTGAAGAGCGTAAGGAGCGGAATTACGGCCGCAAATACTTTCTGGATGCGGATCGCGCTGTGCCTTCCTTTAAGCTGAAGGCTACGGATGGAGAGTACACGGTAAGCGGAGAACCGCGCTTTGAAAACATGCCACCGGTCCAGATCAAGCGTAAACAGTTGCTTCAACCATTCAAAGAGCAGGGGGATTACTTTCTGATCGATTCCTTTTGCATTGATCATCTGGAAGCGGAGTGTGAAAGAGTTCGCTGGCAGGGTGTGTCGTACGATCCAGAGGGTACTTACACCGTTCTTGGAAAGCTAAAAGACGGTAACATTTTACCATTTGATAGTAATGGCGGATCTCTGCTGGTCGTTGGATCAGGTGACCGGGACGCTCTAAAGGAAAGCCTGGCACCGGGCTACCGCTACACCATGCTGGCCTACTCAGCCGGAGCTTTGCTGCTTTTATGGCTGGCGCTGCTGGCCCTTGCCCGTCCACTGCTCAAGCTTCTGGAATTTATACCTGTGCTGGGTCGCGTGGGTGCCGGATTCCTCCGATTTTTATTTCTTCTATTTTCGTTGGCTGTCATTGCCCTTTCTTTCTGGTTCCTTGAATACTGGTATCTGGTCCCGGCTGGCGTTGTAGCTCTCTTGATTTTGCTACTGGTACTTGCGGCACGCAAGATCAGGACTAAAGCATAGTCTAAAACATAGTCTAAAACACAGTCACCGGAAACCAGGCTTTTCAGTGCCGTGGGCAGAAAGCGGAGTGCTCCGGGTGTTTGGGATGCTTGTGGCATTCATCGTTTTGGAACTGGCAACGTTCAAAAAAACGACAGGGTGATGGGAGGGAATCGTACTGCGTTGCCGGAGGAACGCTGCCGCCAATGGCGGCCAGGCGAGAGCGGCCCTGGCTTCTGCCGGGCAGCGCTGCAAATAGCGCCCGGGTGTACGGATGGCAGGGGTCCTCAAAAATCGCCCGGGTGGGCCCGGATTCAACGATCTGTCCGGCATACATGACGGACAGGCTGTCCGCTACCCGCCCCACGACCCCCATGTTATGAGTGATGAGCAGGACTGCCATTTCATGGAATTCTTGTAATTTTTTTAGTAAATCCAGTATTTGTTTTTGCACGGTAACATCAAGGGCTGTGGTGGGTTCATCGGCAATCAGCAGGGAGGGATTGCAGGCCAGAGCGATTGCAATCATGACTCTCTGGCGCATTCCTCCGCTGAGTTCATGAGGATAGCGCCGGTAAAGACTCACCGGATCACGCAGACCCATTTCTGCCAGCAGTTCCAGGACTCTATCTCTGGGCGACTGGCCTGGCTTCAAGGAGCGGTCAGGATGAATGCTTACCGCTTCGCGCACCTGGTCTCCGACAGTTATCACAGGATTCAAAGCTGTCATCGGTTCCTGAAAGATGATGCCCATGTCCCGGCCGCGCATCTGTCGTAATTTTTCCTTTTCCAGTTCCAGCAGGTTGCACTTACCATGCATGATCCTTCCAGCAGTATGCACCCTTCTTTGTGGAAGAAGCCCCATGATGGCCAGTGCGGTCACAGATTTCCCGCAGCCTGATTCGCCCACCAGTGCGTGTGTCTCTCCAGGTTTCAAAGATAAGCTGATCCGGTCCACAGCCCGGGCTCTCTTGCGACCGACCTCAAAGTGGACGGAGAGATTTTCCAGTTGCAACAGAGTTTCTTTCATGCTGGACCTTCTGCCTGGGCTGTGCGAGGATCCAGCGCGTCCCGTAAAGCATCACCCAGCAAATTCAGGCACAGTACCAGGGGCAGGATTCCCAAAAAAGAGCTACCGGCAAAAATCCAGTACACTACAGGACTGCGGGTCAGTTCCTGTTGTGATTCAGTGAGCATGATACCCCAGGAGTCCGTGCCGGGCTCAACGCCGATCCCGATAAAGGTCAGCACGCTTTCTGCCAGAATGATGCTGGAAGCAGAGAGGCTGAAAGTAATCAGAACCAGATGGAATAGATTGGGAAGCAGGTGCACACTCAGGATGCGCCAGCGAGGGATCCCGGTGGCCACGGCTGATTGTATGTAATCCATGCTTTTATGCTTCAATGTCTCACCACGCAGGAGGCGCGCCAGACCAACCCATCCCGTAATGCCAAAAGCCACACAGATCCAGAATAGGCTGCGTCCAAAAACGGAAAGAAAGGCTACAGCGAATAAGATCCAGGGGATGCTCGCAACCGTGGTATAGAGCCAGACGATCAAATCATCCACCCAACCACCGTAGTATCCGGCAAGCATTCCCAGAAGAATGCCAATGGGAAAGCTGATCAACGTGCTACCCATGGCCAGAAGCAGCGCCGTGCGTGCCCCTTTAAGAACTTTATAAAATACATCGTAGCCGTTGATGTCCGTTCCCAGAATGTGTCTGCCCTTTAGCTGATTTTCCGGCTGGTGTTCTGTGCCTGGCTTTACACCTGTCATCTGCCTGGCCAGCGGAGCAGAATAGGTCCTTTCCTGAGGTACCGCTGAGAAAAGAAAATCCAGAACTGTATTGCTGTGGTGTTTTCCCGGAATGACCAGAAGGTCAAGAAATCCCGCTCCAAAATAGAAAAGGATCACGTAAAAAGAAAGCCGCACATGCCACAAGCTGCGCAACTGATTCATAGCGGGCCGCATGTAGCGTTTTCGAAAAAACGAACGCAGGCTCAGTACGCTTACGCTGGCGGCCAATAAGAGAGCCAGATTGTAAAGCAGATCCAGCCAGACATTCATCTGAGCACCACGCGCGGATCGGCCAGAACATAAGAAAGGTCAGTTAGGAGGCTGCCAATCATATATAAAAAAGATCCCATATAAACCATAACTTTTATTACCTGGAAATCCTGACCGGTAATGGCAGAAAAAAGCATATCACCCATGCCAGGAATACCAAAAAATTGTTCGAGAAGCAGAGATCCGGTTATCAAAAAGGGAAGTTGCATCACAATGGATGTGAGAATCGGAATGAGGGAGTTACGCAGCACATGCCGGACCATGATCTGGCTTTCTGCGAGTCCGCGCGCCCTGGCAGTGCGCACGTAGTCCTGGTTGATCTGATCTAAAAAGACAGTGCGGTAAAAACGAATCTGTCCGCCGACACTGGCAACAACAGAAATAACAACGGGCAGAAGGACACTGTTGTAAATGGGCATAAGCGGGATGATTTTCCCGAATAGATAGTTAGAGGCAATCAAATAAGTGGGCAGAGCGATACTCATGCCCAGGACGCTTATAAAAACAAAGGAATAGTCGAGCCGGCTCTGATGAAAATAGCTTACCAGAAGTGCCACGCTTACACTGAAAAAAAGGCTGAGCAAAAAAGCAGGTAACATGAGGGACAGTGAAGGACCTATGCGTTCTATCATTGCTTCTTTGATGGGTTTTCTGTTTTTATCCATTCCAAAGCGGAAAAATAGCATATCCTGAACGGAGAGAAAGAACTGAGAATAGAACAGCCCGCGCTCGGCCAGTTCTGGATGGACTCTGCCATCTGCGCGCTCCGTGGTTGCGTCTGAAGGTAGATTGAGGAACATCGGCAGGTGCAAATTGTTATTTCGAATCCAGGCCTGCAGAACAGGCAGCGGTGCCTGCGGGCGGTGGACCCGGGCGATGGCCAGAGGATCACGGAAGTGAAAAAGAGCAAAGGTAATGAAAAAAACACCCAGCCAGACCGGGACCATGTACAGGATACGTCTGCTGAAATAAGCGGCCACGGTGTAGGGCTCTACAATGGGCTCTGGAGGCAAAGGAATTTTGCAGGGCACTGGACTGGGCCAGGACAGGTGTCGATGTATTGTCTATGGGGAAGACCGTCATCGTTCTGGCTATTTTGACAACTTTTGCCTCCTGCATGGCCCCCGGTCAGGTACGGGAATTGCGTGAGCGCCGGCTGTTTCGGGCGGATGGAACGGGCATCGTTGATATTGCCCGACGTTATGTTGGTGTTCCGTATCGCTATGGGGGCAGTACACCGGAGGGCTTTGATTGCTCCGGTCTCGTGCGCTATGTGTACGCACGCGCGGGCTACTCTGTGCCGCGCAGCGCCAGAGAGCAATGGCAGGCGCTTGAGCCCAATCGGGTGCCCCGTCCGGGGGATCTGGTTTTTTTTAAGGCCGATTCCCGGAATATTTCCCATGTGGGAATCTACGCCGGCAATTTTCTCTTTATCCATGCGCCGCGAACCGGCAAGAACGTTGGTTTCGATGATATCCGCGACAATTACTGGAGTAAGAGCTACGCGGGAACCAGAACTGTCTTTCGCTAATGATTCTGTCGCAGAGACTTAAAGAGCTGGGCCTGACCCTGCCTGATGTTCCCCCGCCGGTAGCAGCCTATGTTCCTGCCAGGATAAGTGGCGGCCTGGTCTATACAAGCGGCCAGCTTCCCCTGAAAAAAGGCCACCTCCTTTTAAGCGGGTCGCTCCACCGCGAAGATCAAGTGGCAGACGCGGCCCTTGCTGCCGAGCAATGCTTTCTCAACGCCCTTGCGGCCGCACTCCAAATGCAGGTGACTTTGCAGGGCGTTTTGAAATTAACCGTATTTGTGGCCTCTGGACCGGACTTTATCTGGCAGCATCTGGTAGCCAATGGAGCATCGGCTCTGGCTCAAAAAGTATTCGGGGAATCCGGACAGCATGTCCGTTCAGCCGTTGGAGTAAGTTCACTGCCGCTCAATGCATCGGTGGAACTGGAAGCGATTTTTGCGACCGCAATCTGATAACTCCATCGGAACGGTTCTCAAAGAATACGTCCGTCTTACCCTTTTGGGCTGGTGGTCTGTGGTCCGCACTGTGGCCCGGGAACTGGAAAGCTATGGCGGCGGTATCTGGCAGCGGCATGTGTACCTAACTTCCGGTCTGGCAATGATTCTTCTGGTCATTCCCGGCTGGGTAGAATACGAACTGACCTTTTTACAGAAAGCGGAAACATATACCATTCCAACCAACAGTCGCTTTGTTTTTGCGCTGGCCGGTCTGATTAGCATTCTGCTTTACATATTTGAAATGCCTGCAGCTCTGATCCTTGGAAGGGTTGCCACCGTCCTGGCTCTGGCCGTATACATTGCCGGATTTCTCTTCCCGGCCCCCCTGCACACCTATCTACAGGGGGATTACAGCTTTACCCTCTGGGCTTACAGCATGATTTTCCCCTTACTGATCAACCTCCTGGTTATGAAGGAGGCCATACGTCTGCCCCTCATCCGATTCGGGGCAATCCGCCAATTTCTCAAATCTGACTCAGACGAATGATGTTTTCCCGGGTCATGCTGCTCAGGCCGGGTGCAAAACTGTTGCCGTTCTTGACGATTTCTCCGCCAAACGCTTCCAGCAGGTATTGATCGAAGGTTTTCTCTCGATTTCCGGCTACAGGCTCTACTCCGCGCCCGGGCAATCCTTCCCTGCGCTTTTTTTCAAAGATGGGGCTCTCCAGTTTCCGTACAATCATAAACCGTTCCTCCTGTACTTTAGACGGATCTTAAAGCTGGAAGTTTATGTCTCATTGAAAAAATACCTTTCTTTGAGACATAATGTCAACCACTTTTTTTAGCTACTTGTTTGATTAGCAGTTTTTTGTCAAGCCACTAATCAAAAAATTAGCTCCGCCTTTTGATTTTTTTCAGTCTATCATCCCCCTGTGACATTGGGTTGCTTCGCCGTTTTTGTGCCGAAAATAGCTCTATGAAGCCTTACCGTTTTGCGGCGATTTTGCTTTCTGTGGCCTTCTATGGCTCCGGGGCCCGGGAAGCCGTTTTTGCCAGGGTGGGGCGCATTGTGGCTACCCAGGCCAGGGCCGGTGAAGTTCAGGTGTTGTTGCAACGCCAGGGGGCTCTGCGCCGGCTACCACCGGTCCGCCTTGCCGATTTTCTGGCCCGGCGACCGCTGTTTGTGCTGGATGGGGGAGGCAGCATTGGGTCTTTCAAGCTGGCTGCCATCCTGGAAACGCACCCGGACCATTTTCTCCTGGTCGGGACCTTTTCCGATCCAGCGCTACCGCTCCGTGCCGGGATGGTCGTTGCTCTGGAGCAAGCTTTACCGGCTTACCGCCCGCCGGTGCCTGGCCGACCAGGAGGGTCAGGCCCTCCTGCCCCTCTGGAGCAAGCTTTACCGGCTTACCGCCCGCCGGTGCGCTATCAGCTACCGGAGCGGCAACCGCTGCCTTCTATCATCCATGAAAAAGATGGCAAAGAAATGCGCTTTGTCGCTGCCGACTACGCCATATACGGTCAGGATCACGATCCGATCGGTAACAATTACCAGCCGCACTTTGCCAGTCGGTCCACGGAAAAACTGATCCGCGTGGATGCATTTTACATGGACCGCTACGAGGTAACGGGCCAGGAATTTTTGGCTTTTTGTCTGGCAACCGGTCGGCCCCTGCCGGTGGAGTGGAGAAAGGCTGCACGCATTCCGTCCGGGCAGGCCGACCTCCCGTTTCTCATGACCTACAGGGAGGCAGAGGAGTATGCCGCCTGGTCCGGAAAATTGATCCCCGATGAAGTCCAGTGGGAGATGGCGGCTCGCGGTGGCCTCAGTTTGCAGACCGATGAAATGCCGCGCATTTATCCCTACGGCAACACCTTTCAACCCGAGCTCTGCAATACTGCTGAATCCGGACCTGGTCAGCTACGCCCTGTCCAGAGCCAGAATGATGCGAGCCCCTATGGCATCCTGGGAATGTGCGGGAACGCTCCTGAATGGACTTCCAGCTGGTATGGACCGTACCCAGGCCATCGTTTATCGGCGGATTTGATGGCCGGCCGTCAGGTCAAAGTCATTCGTGGCGGGTCTTACTACCAGAATCGGCATGCAGCACGCGTGGATGCGCGCGCCTACGGCGGGATTCCTGACCTTGTCAATGACCGCAGGGCGGCTCTGCGGTTGATCGTGAAGGTGCGCTAACCCGGATAATTCGTGAAAACCGTGGGTCGCCGCACGCGACCTTACCCCTGGCCCCGCATACGGACGTCCTTGCCCGAATGCGGGGCGCTGCGCCCTCCGTGGCTCCGCGACAGGGGCAAGGCCGCGCGCGACACACTGTTCTTACAAACAAGCTCCGGGTTTTCGAGGGATTACTCATGCAGCAGCAGCCGACCCTCATCGTCCATTTTAACAAAGGGATTGTAGGCAACTTCCCAGGCATTGCCTTCACTGTCTGCAAAGTAGCCATGGTAACCGCCCCAGAAGACACGCTGGGGCTCTTTAAGAATACGAACATTTTTGCTTTTCAAGTCCTGGAAAAAAGCGTCCACTTCTGCCTCGCTGCGCAGGTTGCATGCCAGGGAAAAAGGCCGGAAGTGGCAGGCCCGGAAATCCTGCCCCATGTCCAGCGCCAGTTCCTGCGACGGAAAAAGGCCCAAAACGATTCCCTGGCAGAGGAAAAACACCACCCCTTGATCGTCCTTCATGGGCTTCCAGCCCAGCACATCAACATAGAAATCTCGAGCGCGTTGTAGATTCTGGACGCCAAGGGTAATAAAGGAAATCCGTTGTTCCATTCAGGCAAGGTCCCTGGCTTTGAGCTCTTCAAATTTACGAATGACCTGTGAAAAGTAATCTTCTTTTAGAAGCAGTTCTGCCATGAGTTCCGTAGACAGGCGTTTGAGCTCTTCCTCGCTGCCGGCGAATTCTTCGTACTCACCGGATTTGCGCAGTCCCTGGCGAATCTTACGGGCCCACAGCAAAAAGGCCGTGACCACGGAACCCAGGAGCAACCGGCTGGAATTGAGCGTGCGTTTGATCAACTGGTTCAGGGGCCGGGTATCGAGTCGGCTGCATGTACGATTGACCAGGCCCGCTGTTGCCAGCAACTGTTGTTTGTGGCGTTCTTTTATCTCCGCGCTGGCATCAGCGGGCGGACTGCTCTGTACAAGTCCGCACTGGATGGCATGGTCGGTGAGCACTGCTTGATGGACAAAGCGACTGGTCATGTCCGCTGCTTCCTTGACGGCGAAGATAACTGTCATTTTTTTCAGTACTTGTTTGGCCGGGCGGAGTAAAAAGAAAACGATCAGCTGGAAAGGTAACAGAAAAAAGGAAAGCAGGCAGCCACGCTTTTCTTCATAGCCCCGGGATAAAATTTCGAGATCGCGATCGCTCAGTTGCAATCCATGGCGCGTTGTGACTTTGCGCAGCAGGTTTTTCTGGAAATGATTCAGCGCCCAGTCATCAAGCCAGGGCAAGGGGATGAGCGGACACAGTCCGCCCAGAAGGCAAAATGGTAAACTTTCTTTGAGAAGCGGGGCTAATTCCTGCGATTTCGTCACAAATCACCTTTTCCGGTTCCGGCCCGTCCACAAGCAAAATTCACACAGTTGCGCTTTTCCAGCCGCCGCGTTTGAAAATGGCCAGGGTGAAAAGTCCTACGGATGTTTCGGAAATAAAGACTGCCCAGAAGACTCCGGAATGTTTAAAGTCCAGATGTACTGCCAGAAGATAGGCCAGAGGAATCTGGATAACCCAGAAAAAAACCAGGTTGATTCGTGTTGGCGTTGCCGTATCTCCGGCACCATTAAAGGCTTGAACCGTCACCATCCACCAGCCATACACAAAATAGGAAAATGAAAGTATGCGAATCCATTCAGCCCCAATAGCAATAACCCGCGGGTCTTCTGAAAAGATGGCGACCAGGTCTGTATTGAAAAAGAAATAAATGAAAGAGACAAAAACTAAAAATATCATATTGTAGAATCCGATTTTCCAGACGGAGGACTCAGCCCGATCGGGGTGGCCGGCCCCCAAATTCTGGCCCACAAGGGTTGCTGCGGCATTGGACAGGCCCCAGGCCGGCATCAGGGTAAAGAGCATGATTCGTAAAGCGATCGTCGCGCCGGCCACAGCCTCACTGCCCACAACAGAAAGGATACGCATGAGAAAGATCCAGGAGGTTGTAGCCACAATCATCTGGCCGATCCCTCCCAATGAAGTCTTCAGTATTCCCAGCATGATCTTCCAGTCCAGAATCCACTGGCCAGGGCGAATTCGTATGTGTTTTCCGCCGCGAAACAGAGCCCAGAGCTGGAGAAGAACGCCGACGCCGCGGCCGATGTTCGTGGCTATGGCCGCCCCTTCAATACCCATCGCCGGAATCGGCCCGGCTCCATAGATGAGAATTGGGTCCAGAATAATATTGAGTCCGTTAGCCACCCAGAGTACACGCATGGCAATTGCAGCGTCGCCCGCTCCCCGGAACACGGCATTGATAATAAAGATGAGCATAATAACGGCATTGCCACCGAGCATCCACTGCGTATAACGGTAACCGTAGTTGATGCTCCATTCATCGGCTCCCATGAGAGCGAGCAGCTCCTTTGCATAAAAAATGCCACCTATTGTAAAGGGAAGGGAAGCGATGATCCCGAGGATGATGGACTGGACGGCCGATTCTCCGGCTGCTTCTGCATTTTTCTCACCCACGCGACGGGCAACAACGGCGGTCACGGCCATGGATAGACCCATAGCAATGCTGTAGAGAAGCATCAGATAGGTTTCCGTCAGGCCAACAGTGGCCACAGCCGATGCGCCCAGCTTTCCCACAAAATAGATGTCCACCACGGCAAAAGTGGATTCCATGATCAGTTCAAGAATCATAGGAACGGCAAGAAGAAAAATGGCTTTGCGCAGTGATATACGCGTGTAGTCAGCCTCAGTGCCACGCAGGGCATTCTTCAGTTCCTGCCAGATTACTTTGAATTGATCAGCTTTTTGCATAGGGCCTGTCGTTTTTGTAGGGGGAGAAAATTGGACTACCTTTTTAGGTTGCCAGTGTGCAGCGGAAATTCCGGGTATCTTATGAAGTTTCTGTTAACTGCATTCCTTCTGATCCTATCCTGTGCTGCACTGCCTATTTCGCCGGCGCAAAAATGCGAACGTGTGCCTGTGGGTCCCGGCCCGGAAGACTTTGTCCTGGATCTTTCCGTGCCCGGTGGCCGCATTCTGGTCTCAAGCCATGAGCGGCGCACGTGGGAGCGCGGTGAAATCTATGCTGTGGATCCCGGAAATTCTCCTGCTCGTATCCTGAAACGCGAGGGCGAACCAGCCGATCTGTTTTTTTCACCACATGGTATGGATTTACGCCGAATCAAGGGCCGGAACTTGCTTTTTGTGATCAGCCACGGTGCCCATGTACAGGAAGGCAAGCAACAAGTGCTGGTGTATGAACTTACAAAAGATATTTTACGATTTTCTAATATCATTGAGAGCCCGCTGTTTACATCTCCCAATGATCTGGCAGTGGATGAATCGGGTGGCTTCTATGTCAGCAATGATGCCCACAGTCGCGGTAGTTTTCTGGAAATGGCCCTTGCGCTCAAGCGTGCGTCGGTCGTATACTGTCCACCTGAAGCGGGAAATACCGACTGCCTGGTGGCAGCGCAAGGGCTGGCCATGGCCAATAGTGCGGCGGTTCGGGGTAATTCTGTTTTCATCTCCACGACGCGCAGCAATGAGATCCTCCGCTTTGATCGCCGGGCAGATGGTCGCCTTGAAAATCCGCTACAACTATTTCAGGGGCCCATGCTCGATAATCTTTTTTTTCATGAGGATAACCCGGAGGAATTGCTCGTTGCTTCACATCCCTCGGGCATGGCCTTTTTACGCCATGCAAAGGACGCAAACAAACCCAGTCCTTCCGTGGTCTATGCCGTACACACACAAACCGGCGCTTCCCGTGTACTTTATGCAAATGATGGTAAAGAAATCTCAGCAGCATCAGGTGCTTTTTTGCTGAACAAAGTGCTTTATATTTCACAAGTTTTTGAGCCGTTCCTGTTGCGCTGCGACAGGGGGGCGGGTTTCGATCACGCGGGAAAGAGCGAATAATCGTCTGGGTTCGCGTGGGAGACGGAAAGTCGCATGCAGTTTATTTCTTCTGGATTCTTGAGTCAACCTTTTCACCGGCCCTTGAAACAACCGGGCTCTCGCACCTTGTTTCTGCGCCTTCGCCGCCGGAGCCTACGGGCAACTCTACTTGAGCAAAACATCGAGTCCTTTGAGAATGCCAATCATTGCTGACATGGCCACGATGATCCAGATTACCTGCCGATTGATGGCCTGGTGTAAATCGGCACGGACTTTCTCAACCTCAGCCCGAACTTTTTCAACCTCGGCCCTGACCGTTTCAATCTCGACGCTGAGGTGAGCCCTGACCGTTTCAATCTCGACGCTGAGGTGAGCCCTGACCTTTTCGATATCAATACTGAGGTCAGCCCTGACCTTTTCGATATCAATACTGAGGTCAGCCCTGACCTTTTCGATGGCTCCCCGGATCTCCCAGCTCTCCTTCTCAAACTGGGCGCGGCTAACAGCCTCTTTGCGCTCCTGGTAAGCTTCGAAGGCTTCCAGGATGGCCTCAGCCTTGGCAGGATCCTCCTCAAATGCCTTGTAAATTTTTACGGCAATGCTCACAGAATGAAACTACCGGGGCTGTGGGGGCCGGGCAAGCAAAAAAGTGGCGGAAAGGCTGGCCCGATAACGCGTGAACATCCGGGCTCAGGGCCCATAATTTTTCCGGTCCCAGAAAGCCATTTTTTCCCCTTGCACGTCGGCACGGGGGTGTGCGGCAAGCATACATGAACTTGCAGGTTATGCGCCATCGCGGCCCTATATTCGGGGCCGAATGATCAGGGATTGCAACTCAGGACCAGTAGTGAGTCAGGATGGTCTTGTAGCGATTGCTGGCAGCAGTGACGGGACAAAGAAAAGTGTTGGGATATTTATTATAGACAGAGAATCGGAACGTGAAGACCGTAAGATCCCGCAACGGATACAGAAACTGTGACCGCATTTTTTCGCTTGCTTTTATGGAGCAGGCTGCGAGGTCCAGCTGAATGAAGAAGATTAATATCCTCTACTGGCTTTCCACGGGTTTGTTACTTTTCTTCCTGCTCCCGGGCTCAGTCATGAACATCATGCAAACCGATGACTGGGTAGAAGTTTTCAAATTGCTGGGCTATCCGGGTTACCTTCTGCCTTTTCTGGGAGTCGCTAAACTTACAGGTTGCATCGTGATTGCGCAACCAAAGTTTCCGCGCCTGAAGGAATGGGCTTATGCTGGCATCGTTTTTGATTTGGTTGGAGCGGTTTATTCAAGTCTGATGGCCGCCCCCTTCGACCCGAAGCTATTGTTTATGGTCCTCCCGATTTCCGCTGTATTTGCCTCGTATTTTCTGTGGCATAAAAAGTTACAGGCGGCTAACTCTATCCATGGATAAAGAACTCGCTTTTTATTTGAAGATTACGCGACGCTTGCCGAACGTGCCGCGCATTTCTGCGCTTGTGAACAGAATTATCAAACCGCTATACTTACGAAAGCCACGTTCTGTTGTCGTGACTGAGGTTGACGGACTGAAGCTCGAGTTGAATCCGAGTGAGGCCGTTGACGGGGCGTTGTTATTTTATCCACAGTTGTACGACCGGGCGGAGATTGAATTCCTCCGGTCTCATCTCAAAAAGGATTCGATCTTTCTGGATCTGGGTGCTTATATTGGTTATTATGCAATGCAGGCTGCCCGTGTAATTTCGGGGGGGGGGGGGGCGTGTCCTTGCGGTGGAAGCGGAGCCTGAGGCTTCTGTAAAGATTCAGCGTAATCTGAATCTGAATGGATTCGAAAATATAATAAAAGTGATCAATTGCGGTCTTTCCGATAGGTCAGAAACTTTGAATTTGAGCGTGCACACATCCGGGAATCGTGGTGGTAGCTCATTTCTCCTTTCATCACCGGTTTCCGTCCCGGTGCAATGTCGTCCATTGGTAGATATACTGATGGAGCAAGGAGTGCAGCGCGTCCACGGGATGAAAATTGATATTGAATCCATGGAATTAGAGTTCTATCGGCTTTCTTTGGAAATGCGTCAGAAGATCTCTGGCCGGGGTTCGTGATTCTTGAATATTTTCCTGAAAATGATGCGGCGGCCGGAGGGAGCAGTCTTGATCTTCTGCTCCGGAACGGATATCGAGTATCCGGGCGGACAGGTTACAATGTCCTTTTAACCCGATAAAGGCGGGAAAATTCCCTCTTTAAATATTTTCCATTTCACCAAAGAGGAATCGACTTCAATTGCCTGCCAAACCCGCCGCAACAAAAATCAAAAATAGAGTCCAAAAGCAAGACGTGCCTGTCCGTCCATCGGGACCAGGCCAATATAGCTTGAAGAGGTTGGATGGAAAAGCGCAGCATCAGCAATATTCCAGAGATAGAGTCCGAGCGCGGCCGTTGCAATCGAATTGGTGACCGCTGCGCTGCGCTGCATGGCCTGCTTCTGTAGCATGGTCTGGCTGAGGGCGTTGAAATAAAAAGCGGATTTTGCAAATTCCGTGTTGTTGAGCGGAAATCGGCTGAGTTCCTGAATCATGAAATAGGCGGCCAGCCTGTTCTGTGAACCCAGTTTTGCTGCAGCACCGGAAACACCGCTGCGCCGATCAATCAAGAACATGGTTGCGTCGTCGCTCAGCGGCAGAGATTGACCCACTTGATCGGCAACCAGAGGAGAAGTGTAAAATAACAGATTGGCGGAACTGCGGTAGGCAGACCGGGCTGCGCTGTATTCTGCAGCAGCGTACGCTCCGCCGCCGGCCAGGGCCAGCATGGTTCCGGCGTAGATGCTGCCTTCCAGGGCGCGACCCTGGTAGAATTGTCCCCAGCCGGGCAATAGAGCGCTGCGGGTGATGGCCCCCAGGCGAGTTTTCTCCCCCTCAGGCTCGGGGAGGGGAGTAGGCGAGGGGGCAGGGGCGGGCTGCTTTTGCTCCAGCAATTCCTGGCGGCGGCGTAATTCTTCCTCACGACGTTTTTCCAGGTCTTTTAATAATTCTTCCTGCCGCTTGCGTTCTTCTTCCTGCTTCTTGCGGGCTTCTTCTTGTTTTTTCCGGGCAGCGGCGGGATCCTCGACGGCTCCATAGACGATCCGGCGGACTGCCGCTTTGGCCACGGTCTGGGCACCGCCCTCGGTCTGGATGGTAACCGCTGATTGGCTCACCCCTACGATTTTCCCGGTGATGGTGCCGCCATTCTTAAGATAGAGAAGATCGGCGTGGACTGCGGTGGCGGCGAATGTCAGTATCAGGACCAGATAAGTTCGCATACGTTATTTGACGACGGATGGCCCCATTTTTACCACCTTTTTTTCCCTCTTCCGACTCAAGTCAAAAGGCCACGGGACGATGATGATAGCAAGATGAGAATTGAAGCGGGTTCCCAGAATGCCAGCCGGATACCGGGTATGTTCGTATATCCAGCTCCGCGCTACAACCCATCGCCCGTCGAGCCTGTTGCCAGCGTTCCTGCCGGTTCCGTCCGCCGTTCGGGTGGCTCTTTTAGCGAGCCGGTTTTTGATGAACTCTACGCTCCGGCAGGGGGTCGAAAAATGCCAGCCGAAATGGTCGGAAGTCGGTTTGACATTCTGGCGTAGGGCGGTCCGCTATCCGGGCATCTTTGCCGGGCCCTTCTGCCTTTTTTTTGTGCACTGCTCCTTTCTGGCCCCCTATTTTGCGGATGAACCGACCATTGATCCCTGTGACCCGGTGGCCAACTACTACCAACCGGGCGGTGCTCATTACATTGAACGGGATTTTGTGAAAGACGATGGAACTCTGGACTACCAGCGCTATTTCGATTCTCAAAAACCCGGTGCTTCTCCCTGCGATCCGATCCGCAAGAATGAGGAGCAAAAAAGGGTGATCGGCCCATAAAAAGAGTTTTTTGACTGGCCTGGATTCAACATCTGGCCTGATGCGCGAGCTTTCCAGTCGCTATGACCATCGAGCCATCGAAAAAAAATGGTATGAGACCTGGGAAAAGAGCGGCGTTTTCAATCCTGACTTTGAACCCACAGAATCGGCTGATAGTGTGGGGCCTGCCAAGAGGAAAGTTCGACGAAAAACTTTTTCCATCGTCATACCGCCGCCCAATGTAACCGGGCAGCTCCATGTGGGGCATGCCCTCAATCATACCATTCAGGATGTCCTGGTCCGGGCAGCGCGCAAAAGGGGATTTCGCACCCTGTATCTGCCCGGAACGGACCATGCAGGCATCGCCACCCAGGCACGTGTTGAAAAGAACCTCAAGGAAGAGGGTCTGTCCAGGCAGGATCTGGGCCGCGAAGAGTTCATTCGTCGGGTCCGGGACTGGAAGGAACATTCCGGTGGGCTCATCACATCACAAATGCGTAAAATGGGTCTGTCTGTGGACTGGAGCCGGGAGCGTTTCACGATGGATGAGGGACTGAGCCGTGCCGTGGTTCGCATCTTCAACGACCTGTACAGCCAGGGACTGGTCTATCGCGATACGCGACTGGTAAACTGGGATCCGCAGACGCACACGGTGCTTTCTGATCTCGAAGTCATCCATGAGGAAATGCAGGGGGAACTGTATTCTTTTGCCTATCCTCTTGCCGATGGTTCGGGGGAAATCGTCGTGGCCACCACAAGGCCGGAAACCATGCTGGGCGATGTAGCCGTCGCCGTTCATCCAGATGATGAGCGCTATAAAGCATTGATCGGAAAGGTGTTGCGCCATCCCTTCCTTGAGCGGTCGATTACCATTGTTGCCGATTCTACAGTGGACCGGGATTTTGGTACGGGCGCTGTTAAGATCACACCGGCACATGATCCGGCCGACTATGAGCTGGGGCGTCGCCATCAACTGGAATCCATAAATATTTTTGATGAATCGGCCTGCATCAATGCGGCCGGTGGAAAATTTGCCGGCCTGGATCGTTTCAAGGCGCGGGTGGCCATCAAAGAGGCGCTGGCCGGCCTGGGCCTTGAGCGCGGGAGCCAGAAGCATACGATGGCTGTCGGTCGTTCGGAGCGATCCGGTGTCATAGTGGAACCCATGATTTCAACCCAATGGTTTGTGCGTGTAGGCCCGCTGGCGGCAGAGGCCATCAAGGCTGTTGAATCCGGTGCGATTCGCATGATTCCGGAAGTGCGCCGCAATATGTATTTCAGCTGGATGCGCGAAATCAAGGACTGGTGCATTTCGCGCCAGCTCTGGTGGGGTCACCAGATCCCGGCCTGGTACGGGCCGGATGAAACGGTCTTTGTGGCGCTTTCGGAAGAGGAAGCGCTTGCGGCGGCTCGAAAGCACTATGGCCAGGACGTGGTCCTGCGGCGTGATCCCGATGTACTGGATACCTGGTTTTCCTCTGCACTCTGGCCTTTCAGCACCATGGGCTGGCCAGAAAAGACCGCGGATTTGAGAGATTTCTATCCCACGACAGTGCTGGTCACAGCGTTTGACATCATCTTCTTCTGGGTGGCCCGGATGATTATGTTTGGCCTCTTTGCTCTGAAGAAACCACCGTTTAAGACTGTTTACATTCATGGCCTCATGCGCGATGAGCAGGGCCGCAAAATTTCCAAAAGCCTGGGCAATAACATCGATCCTCTCGACATCATTGAAGAGTATGGAGCTGATGCTTATCGCTTTTTTTTGACAGCGACGATTGCGGAAGGGAAAGATTCCAAGTACTCTCACCAGCGGCTCAAAGGATATAAGAATTTTATCAATAAAATATGGAACTCATCGCGTTTTGTGCTGCTCAATCTTCCGGCTGATTTTCAGCCACCGGAAGATTTACTTGCATTGCCGCTGGAACAGGAAGATTTCTGGATTCTGTCAGAGCTTGATCAGACCCGTGAGTCGCTCGAAGATGCTCTGGACAACTGCAAATTTCATCTGGCCAGTGAAATGGTCTATCAGCTGGTCTGGAACCAATTCTGCGACTGGTACATTGAACTCATCAAGCCGCGCATGTTTGGCAAAATTTCCGTCGAGTCACAGCAGGCGGCACAGGCCACGGCGCATAAGGTTCTTAAAGACATTTTATCTCTCTTGCATCCATTCACTCCCTACGTGACGGAGGAAATCTACGAACATCTGGGCGGTGAGCATCTTCTAACGGTCAGTTCCTGGCCGCGACCCATCAAATTGTCAGCAAGTGGTAGGCGAGCCGCGCATGGGCTAAAGCTCGTTCAAGAGGTGGTAGTGGCTGCGCGATCCCTGCGTGCGGAAGCGGGTCTACCGCCCGACCGCAAGATGGATCTGGTAATACGCAGCACGGACCGATCCATCCAGGCCGTACTCAAGCAAAAGGAAGCCGCTCTCCTGCGACTGGCTGGGGCCGCGAGTATCAGCGTGCAGGCTGGATACACTCCGCTTAAAGGTGATGCTATGAGTCCCTTCTCTGCCGGAGAAGTTTTTGTGCCACTGGGCACTTTGATCGACCCCGGTAAAGAGCTGGCCCGAATGCAAAAAGAGATCGCCGAGCTGGACCGCTATATTCAGGGGCAGGAAAGTAAACTGGGCAATGAATCCTTCCTGTCCAGGGCTCCGTCTGCCGTTGTGGAACAGGAACGCGAGCGTCTGAAAGAAGCTCAGGAGAAGAAGAGCAAAATAGCTCAGGCCATTGAGAGGTATTCTTCATGAAAGTGCTGTTGCTGGGTTCAGGCGGTCGCGAGCATGCACTGTACTGGAAACTGAAACAAAGTCCCCGGCTTTCGCGGATCGCTGTCATGCCAGGCAATGGCGGCATTCCGGTCGCCGATCAGATCCCCGCAGTCTCTTTCGAAAATTCCGATTTCCGCCGACTCATAGAGTCTGAAGGGTTTGACCTTATTGTTTCCGGGCCGGAGCAACCGCTGGTGGAAGGCTGGCTCGATGAAGTGCGCGATATATGTCCGGTTTTTGGCCCCACGCGGAATGCGGCTGCCCTGGAAGGATCCAAGTCTTTTGCCAAAGAATTCATGCAGCGCCAGGGGATTCCCACGGCTCGCTCCCGCTCCTTCGCGGATTTTGCATCGGCATTGCTGTATGTTAAGGAATGCCGTCCGCCTTATGTGATCAAAGCCGATGGCCTGGCTGCCGGAAAAGGGGTCAGCATCTGTGGCACCCAGGAGGAGGCTGAGCAGGCCCTTTCGCGCACCATGCAGGAACTGGCTTTCGGGGCTGCGGGCAGTCGTGTCGTAATTGAGGATTACCTGGACGGCCAGGAGATGTCCCTTTTTGCTCTAAGCGATGGCAAGAACACCATGCCCTTCATAGCTTTACAGGATCACAAGCGAGCCTTTGATCACGATGAGGGACCCAATACCGGCGGTATGGGTGCCTACCAGCCGGTGCCATTTGCCACAGATAATGTACTGAAAAAAGTTCATGATCGGATACTGCAGCCCACCATCCAAGGAATGGCCCGTGAGGGTCGACCCTACCGGGGCCTCCTCTACATGGGTTTGATGATTGTGGAGGATGAACCATTCGTAATTGAATACAATGTTCGCTTTGGCGATCCAGAAACCCAGGCGCTCCTGCCCGTTGTGGCCGAAGATATGCTTCCGCTCCTCTATGAATCGGCAGCCGGGACTTTGCCGGGACGGCCGGTGCAGATCAAAAATCAGGCTTCTTTGACGGTAGTTCTGGCAGCTGCCGGTTATCCGGGAGAATACAGTAAAAATCTGGAGCTAAAAAATATTGACAGGATGGAAGGTGACATAATGTTTTTCCACGCGGGGACCGTCCGCTCGTCGGAGGGCTACCGTTCCAGCGGGGGTCGTATTTTGAATGTGACTGCACTGGGAAAGGATCTGGCTGAGGCCAGAGAGCGAGCATACGCTGCGCTCGGGGCCCTGGATTGCCCGGGAACATTTTACCGCCAGGATATTGGGAGCAAAGGCATTGTTATCCGTAGCTGAGCATTTCCAGTCTTTACCGGAAGCAGAACTCCGCCGTATACAGATTCAGCTAAAAATCATCCTCAAACATTCGGGAAAAAATTTCCGTCAATTGCTGACCGCTGCCTATAGCGGGCTTTCCTTTTCCGCTGCAGACCTGGAGCTGGCCATGGAGCTGATTCGTTCCTTTGGCAGCCGCAAGCGCAAGCAGCTCAGTGAAGCCGCTCAGTTGCGTTTGCGCAGCGTTGCCTGGGTGGTCTGGCCCGATGAAAACAGCTGTGCTCTGGTCGCCGAAGCGCTCCCCGCTCTGCTGGCCCAGAAGTCGCTGGTAAAAGAAAGGATTCTTTACTATCACCTGCGTACCCTTGCCCCGCGGGAGCGCCGGTCATGGAGCCAGTGGCTGGGGCTCCTGACAATTCAACCAGAAGCCATGTACCAGGAGATTGGACTCTTGCGATCCCGGACTGGAACTTTGCCCGCTCCTGTTCGTCTGCCGCGCTTCCTGGATGAAGCCTTTACCGCAGAGCAGCTTTTCTGGTTTTCCCGACAGGTCCTGCCATTCTACGCGACTATGCTTCATCTGGACAAACTATCTCTGAGTGCCGAGCAGCGCAGCTACCTGCTCCTCTTCAAACAGGGCTATCTGCGGTTACGAGAATGTATTGTTCCCGGTGCATTCTCTCGCTTCGCATTGATTGCAACAAGCGAAGAAGTTCCCGGGAAAGAGGACACTATTCCCTGGCATACGGACCAGCATCTTTTGTTTAAATAAAGAAAATCGACCTAAAAAAGGCTTTTGATTCTGGATGAGCGCATTCTACTGGGTCCATGTTTGGTGAAATAGATCAACTGATCAGCAATCGGGAAAGCCCCTATCCAGAAAATCTCCTGCTGGCTCGTGAAAAGCTCGAGGCCCTGCCCGGACAGGCGGCCGGGCCTGTCAGCATTCGTCTGGCAGAGGTCCTTTTCTGGCTGGGAGAGTATGCGGAAGATAGTGCAGAGAAGGAAAAGTATTTCAGCGCTGGTGTGGAAGCGGGGAAAAAGGCAGTGGAGCTGGAAGCTGAGAATGTGGCCGCCCATTTATGGTATGCAGCCTGCATGGGATCTCACGGGGTTGTCCGCGGCATCATGTCCAGTCTTTTCTATCTGGGGCCTGTAGAAAAGCATGGGAAAAAAGCTATGGAATTAGATGAAAATTATTATGAAGGCGGCCCGTTGCGGCTGATGGGACGGCTCTACCAGCAGGCTCCCGGCTGGCCGGTGGGCCCTGGTGACGGAAAGAAAGCCATTGAATTGCTGGAGAAAGCCGTGAAGGTCGGTCCTGACTTTCTCTACAACCATGTCTATCTGGCGGAAGCGTATCTGGCAAAAAGTCGTAAAGGCGATGCAAGCCGGATGATCGAGGATGTTCTATCAAGAGTCGATGGCCTTAAGTACCAGCGTCAGGCTGCCATGATCAAGAAGGATGCGCTGGCTCTGAAGGCCCGGCTGTAGAGTCGCGGCCGTTGATGTTTCCTGCTCCCGCGCGTACCCGCTGTTTGTAGGTTCCCCGGGCCTGCCCCTTCCGTGCGGGAACGGCGCCTTCATCCGGCTCACATTCCATCTGAATCTTGATTGGACAGGGGGCCCGGCTTTGAAATCCTGACCCGAACATTTGAAAACATTTAAAGACCTCGGTCTCCATCCAGAACTTCTCGGGGCAGTCGAGCGCCTCGGATTTGAGCAGCCTACTCCCATTCAGAAAGAAACCATACCGGCCATTCTGGAAGCACGCCGCGACATCATCGCCATGGCGCAAACTGGCACGGGCAAAACGGCCGGCTTTGGTCTGCCCATCGTTCAGCAGGTGGAGACGGGAAAACCGGGCGTGCAGGCGCTCATCCTCTGCCCCACTCGCGAGCTCTGCCTGCAAATCACTCGTGATTTGACAGCCTTTGCCAGCGGGCGGCAGGGTGTGTCTCTGGTTTCCGTGTACGGCGGCGCCAGCATAGAAACGCAGATCAAATCGCTGAAAAGGGGGGCGCAAATCGTAATTGGAACGCCAGGGCGCACGCTTGATTTGATCAAACGCAAAGCTCTGCGTCTGGAAACCCTGCGCTGGCTGGTCCTGGATGAGGCCGACGAAATGCTCAACATGGGCTTTCGAGAGGACCTGGATGCCATTTTGAGTAAAACCAGTAGCGAAAAGCAAACATTGCTATTTTCCGCAACCATGCCAGAGGGAGTGCGCCGCATCAGCGCCAGCTATATGCAAAATCCCCGCGAGATTACGGCCGGCGTTCGTAATAGCGGCGCGGATCAAGTAAGCCATGAGTACTATGTTGTAAAGTCGCATAACCGCTACACAGCGGTCAAAAGACTTGCCGATTTAAATCCCGATATTTACGGAATCATATTCTGTCGGACCCGCAGTGATGCCCGCGAAATTACCTCGGAACTGCTCAGTGATGGCTACAATGCTGATGCTTTGCATGGTGATCTAACCCAGGCGCAGCGCGACACGGTGATGGACCGCTTTCGTAAGCGGCAGATCCAGTTGCTGGTTGCAACCGATGTCGCTTCCAGAGGACTGGATGTTAGTGAGCTTTCTCATATCATTAATTTTACGCTGCCGGATGATCCAGAAGTTTACGTGCATCGCAGCGGGCGCACTGGCCGTGCGGGTCGGGCCGGTAAATCGCTCATCATTCTGCAACCCAAAGAACTTTTTATGATCCGTCGGCTGGAAAAGCTGGTGGGCAAAAAATTTGAATACAGAAAGATCCCCTCCGGTCAGGAAATCTGCGAAAAACGACTCTACAGCTTGATGGATCGTCTGGAAAAAATAACAGTTAATGAAAAAGAAATTGCCCCGTTCCTTCCCGCTATTGTGAAGAAATTTTCCTGGCTGGATCGTGATGAGCTACTCAAGCGCATTGTAGCTTTTGAATTCAACAGGTTCCTGGATTATTATCGGCTGGCCGGTGATATCAATGCCAGTGTGGAGCCGGTAGTTCATTCCGACCAGGGCCAGGGTAAGAAACGCAAGAGAAAGCCACCTGCTCCTTCCAGCGGACACAAGCAGGGTAGAAAAGGAAAGCCCGCCGCCGGGAAACGGCGACGGGCCGGTCGAACTCAGTAGCGGTTGTTGTATCCGCCGCGACCGCCGCTGTTGCCTTTGGCTCCAGAATCGCGGGCCTGGTTTACGACCAGAGCGCGTCCATTCAGTTCCTGACCGTTGAGGTTGGAAATAGCCTCGCGGCCGGCAGCGTCGTCCATAGTTACGAAAGCAAAGCCTCGAGAGCGTCCGGTGTCGCGGTCAGTGATGACTTTTACATCGTTCACTTCGCCCATGGCGGAAAAATGGTTGCGTAGATCGCTTTCTGAGGTATTAAAAGCGATATTTCCTACATAGAGATTCATTTGATTGTCCTGTTCTTAAAATAAACCCAGATTAAAAGCAATACAGAAAGATGTCGCAAAATCCGTTTCAATAACAAGAAAGGTGAAAGTGAGATCTATGGCAGGATTGAAAATAATGTGAGCTGAAACAGGGTCTGCAGCTCAGCTTTCCCTGTCAACAAAGATTTCCCGACGGAGCAAACCTTCCAGCTCCAGTGCCCCCGTAAGCGGCAGGCCATACAGAGGGATCTGAAACATCTTCCAGTGCAATTTGATGAGGGCTGGAAGGTAGCTCAGCTGAACGGTCATTTCCTGGAGACTGCGGACTTCGTCCTGGTCCAGAAGGAGCAGCTTCTGGACACCGCGTCCCGGTTCAAAGTGGCAATGCAACGCGTGGAGCCGGGAAAGGGAAAAATGCCGGGATTTGCGCAATGCAATCTTGCCGCCGTATCGCCATAGATACACCGCTTGAATACGGTCACTATTGATTTCCAAACCGGGTCGGCAGAAGAAAGACCGGAGCAGTGACAGGCCGGCATAAATCAGGAAAATAGCAAGGACAGAGAGGACAATCAGGGCAGCCACGTGGCTCTCTGACCTGACAGAGCCGTAAAGGATCAGAGACGCTCCGCCGAGTAGCATGACGATCCACAGGGTCGCCAGGATCGACAGCCGATCCTGCCAGGAAAACAGCGTACTCCCGGGCAGGCGCTGGATTTCCAGAGAAGTTTTGTCGTTTTCCGAAGGCATGTCTGGCTTGAGCTTTCCAGCACTGGCAACGGGCTTTAGCGCATCCTCCAGGATCTCCAGATTTTTTCGGGCCCGATTCAGGGAAGAGAAGCTGATAAGATCCAGGCGTGAACCGCCGCGGCGTTCTATGTACAGAACATAGCGGCGTTGCTCGCGGCGGATCAGTGGTTGCACAATTTCTGTAAAGGGAATGGTCGCCTGAACGGCAGTGGCGCTGCAGATTTCCAGTTGTGCATTTTCCTTGTTAAGAAAAAAGGAAGCAGGTAAGGATCGTAAGTAGGCTGTCATGAGGAAACTCGCTGAAAACAGGAAGAGTCCCATTCCAGCCAGGATAACAATGATATCCTGTGAAGAATCAATGGCCAGGGCGGGAACAGCCGGAAGGAGTAAGAGACCGATCAGCCGCATGGGCCAGGCATACCAGAGCAGCAATGCTGACCGTTTGTAGCGCAGCCCTTTTTCTTCTTGTTTTAATTTGTACACAATGGTGGCGCCAGGCTCTTAGAAGCGATCGTACCGATCCCGGTTTGCCAGATGTTTGAGCAAATCTGTGGAAGTCACAATCCCCTGGAGGAGGCCGTTTTCATCGGTGATGACCATGGCATGGATGCTGTTATCAATCATTGCCTGAGCTACATCCTGGATCTCAATTTTATCCGTAAGAGTAAAAGCCGGGCAGGTCATGATATCGCGAACCAGAACAGGATCTTCCCTGGATTGTAATATTTTAACAATATTAACATAATTCTCAAAATCCTTCTCAGAGACCATCCCGACGACCTGTTTTTCCGTTGAAACGACGGGAACATGTTTGATATTGTTATCTTTAAATACGTTCAGATGGTCCAGGACCCTGTCTTCCGGTTGCAGTGTAACCACCCGTTGCGTCATCAGCTCACTTGCTCTCATGGCGATCTTTCATCCTTTCCCGGCACAGGCCAGCCCAGCTTCTGCATGACAAGTTTGATGTCATGCCAGACATCTTTTTTAAGAGGAGAATGGTCACCACCGTTGCGCAGAACATAACTTGGATGGTAGGTGGGCATGACCGGTATGCTTTTGAATTCGGCCCATTTTCCCCGTAGAGCTGTGATTCCCGTTGTTGTATCCAGCAAAAATTTTGTTGCCGGACCGCCCAGGGTCATAATGACCCTGGGCGCAATGATTTCTATTTGCCTTAATAGTACCGGGCTACAGGCCGCGACTTCCTCAGCATCCGGAGGGCGGTCTTTCTGAAATTGCAGATCCACGGTGGGCCGGCATTTTACGATGTTGGCAATGTAGACTGCAGCGCGCTCCACCCCCATGCCTTTTTCGATGATTTTTGTCAGCAGTTCGCCCGATCGGCCCACGAAAGGGCGGCCGGTCAAATCTTCCTGTTTTCCCGGTCCTTCGCCAATGAACATCAGTTCAGCTTCAGGATTTCCTTCTCCAAAAACAACTTGAGTACGCGTACGCGATAGTTTGCAATGTTCACAGGACCGATAACGCTCTTCCAGCAATGCAAGTCGTTCCCTGCGGTTCATCCTGGACCAGAAGCGTGGATTGGAATTGCTTTGCAAGAAAGAAAGGTTATGGCAGGCACTCCCGTGGGGCTCTATCTTTACACTTCCTGGAATCTGAACCCGGCAGAGGGAACCGGCGTTGCCGTGGCGATGAGGCACCTGTCTGCAGCTCTTGAGGCCGGGGCCAGCAAATTCCTTTTTATCACGGAGAATTACCGGTTTGGAAATTTTGCCCTGTTCTTACTGAAACGTATCTATTCCAATGGAAAGGTTGCCCTGCGCTTCTGGCTATCCCGCGAAACGTGCACGCTTATGGGCGTCGATTTTGATGGCTGTATTCTTCCCGGGCGGGTGCGCTATATTTTGAATCTGCGGAGTAATTTCATGCGGATCAAAGATCAGGAAAAAGGTTGGCTCTACCTCGTTGCCTGGCTGGAAGCGTTCCTCCAGCGACTGGCCTGCAAACGGGCCGCCATCATTGTAACGGCAACGCGAGAAACGCGCCAGGCAGTCGCCAGTGATTATGGTGTTCCTCTGGAAAAAATCGTTGTGATTCCCAATGGTATCGATGCTTTCTGGAAAAACTTACCCGTGCGCAGCCTTCCGCCTGAGCCACGAATCCTCAGTGTGGCGTCGCTGTATCCGCGAAAAGGGATCCTGTATTTACTTCAGGCTTTGATAATTTTAAAAAAAAGAAATATTCCGTTTTATTACACGCATGTGGGCGGCGGTCTGCTTTTTGCTGAACTGCAGGAAAAGGTCAGGGCGATGGGTCTCTCCAGTCAGGTAGAGTTTACCGGTCCCGTATCCGACCGGCGAGTTCTGGCCAACTACTACCTGCAGGCGCGGATTTTCTGCCACCCGTGTCTGCACGAGGATTTTGGTAACGTGCTGCTCGAAGCGATGTCTGCCGGTTGCCCGGTCGTTGCTTTTGATAATTCCGGTGCCCGTGAGCTCATCAGGCCTGGATGGGGAATCCTGGTTGAGGATCGTAATATCGAGAGCCTGGCAGCGGCTCTGGAGCGGCTTCTTCTGGATGATGCTCTTTGTGAAGCTATGGGCAGACAGGGAAAGGAGGAGGTGCAGCGTTACTCCTGGGAGGAAAGTGCACTGGCTTTTCAGTCCGTGCTCCTTGCCTCCGAGCTTCCGTCGGCTAAACCGAAACGCTGACTTGTTTTTCTTTACGTGCTCCGACCGGGCGGCGGGCCTTCTGCGTCCGCGTTGACTTGCGCAGTGGAAAAAGGGCAGCAAAATCGCCGGGTTCAGGAGTGACAATTCCGTCCGCACCCTGATCCAGAAGCATCTGAGCCGTCTGCTTATCCGCTACGTTTTGAAAATCCAGTCGCAGCCCCTGCCGGTGGCAACGCTCGATGAAAGACGGGCTTCCGGTGGCTAAGTAATCTTTACGATAGGTCACTGCTATTTCCGTGACAAAAAGAGGACTGAAAGATTTGGGGAGGTAGAGAAACGGAATATCCTGGTCTGTGAGGATTATGGTTCCGGGATAAATATGGCTGATCTTCCGGTTCCACCAGAGATTGCCTCCGCTGATGCTAATGCGGCCGGAGGCATTGTACTGGTGAATGGTGGCCATGATCTGTGTATAGGCGGCCATGGATTTTTCCTGCAAGCGGAGATGAAAATTTTGCCGCGGGAAAGCTTCGAGCACCTGTCCCAGGTCTGCCTCTCCTGCCTCCGTGTCTTTCCGGGTGGACAGCTGGACGCTGCCATCCGCTTTTAAAAAAGCATTCAACCAGATCCGGCCGTTGACATGCCTTAAATTCTGCCGAATCAAAGCCAGATCAAGGACATCCGGGCAATAGTGCAGCTGGCGTTCATAGGGATCTTCCGCCAGGCTAAGGATAGCCTTCCATTCTCCTGATTGCATCGGTGCTCCAGTGGCACTCTGATTCCAGAAGTCCGGTTCGTACACCTTTTTTTTACCCGGTACAGAAAAAAAGGGACAACATCTGTATTTGGTTGCAAAGCATTCCCCTGCGTAAGCCATTTGCCTTTGAGGACAATTTAGATGGAACAAATCAAATCAATCTGGAAGATCACCAAACGGGTCCTGCTTCTTGCCCTGCTGGGTGTAGTGCTATTGACTGCCGGGGGCATATGGGTGATTTCCACGGCAAGTTACAGTGACGGAACGCGCTCCGGAAGACTTATCAAACTGAGCAAAAAGGGATTCATTTTCAAAACGTATGAAGGTCAGCTTGATGTTGGCGGGCTGCAATCCGGCGCTTCCGGGGAAGGGTTCACTTCTTTGTGGGATTTCTCTGTCGACTCCGGCCAGCAAATGGTTCTCTCAGAGCTTGAGAAATATTCAGGAAAGAATGTAAAGTTACACTATGAAGAACGTTACTATCGTTTGTTCTGGAAAGGAGACACCAGGCATTTTATTGTTCAGGTGGAACCTATCGAATAGCTCAATGGATCAAGGCGGATAATTCCGTTCGTGCCAGGAAACGGCCCAGCATATAGTAGCTGCGAATGGCTTCATCGGAGTAGCCTGAGCTGAAGGTGGGATGAAAGGGAAAGCGGCCGTCTGTGCTTACAAAATTCGATAAGGCCGGACATTCTCTTTGCATGGTCCTTTGAAACGATTCTGATTTCTTTAGTTTTAAGTAATAGATTGTGGCCGTTCTTACGGGAATCAGGAACCTCCTCCTGGTTGCCCGTCCCTTAAGCGTTGCCGTTGAAAGCTCTGCAAAGGATTCCGTGTCCCTCACGGTAATATTGATTCCCAGCAATTGCCTGGCCTGCTTTTTTAGCTGCTGTAGACTGGCAAAAGTGTAGCGTGGATCTTCCGATGCATCAGAAACGATGATGGTTTCCACTCCTCGTTCCAGGAGCGGCAGAACACCCAGATTTTCACTGTGACCGCCATCGGTTAGAGTGTAAGAAGAACGGATGGCTTTATGATCAGGGAGCTTCACATTCCATTCCAGAACCCGCAGGCGCAGGGTGGAAAGAATTTGAATGGGTGGCAGGACAGCGGAAGAAACAGCCATGGCCAGCGAAAGGGCAGGGGCCATTGCCTGGTTCTGCTCAAGATCCACGACTGCTCCTTCGGCTCCGCTCTGTTTGTTACAGTAGTTGGTTGTTTTGCAATCTGCAATGGTACCGATCTGAAATGAACTGAATTCGAAAGGAAAACTGCGACTGAAATGATCATCCAGATTCTCCGGTAAATATCCCACGTCGACAGTGGCGCTGTGCGTTCCGCTGATGATGGGCAGGGCCCGATGTGGATGGCGGAAGCGCAGGTTTGTCAGCGAAATATCTTCATCGTTTAGAAAATTAGAGAGAACCATTTTACGCCACAGTTCTGCGATGAGTGAGCCCTGGCTGCGGCCTTTAAAAAAATCTGCCGGGCTGATGGCCGTTGCCAGTCCGCCGTATCCGGTCATGAGCACGCGCAGCGCCGGGACGTTCTTTGCTGTCTGTTCATTGCATACGGCTCGATCCAGCTGGCCAAAGTATTCGGCATCACTTTCCCGGCGGGCGCGGTAGGCTCCGGTGGCCCAGGAACCACCGGATACAGCGGATATGTAATCCACACGTGGTAGCACACGGGCTGCGAAGAGGCCGGAAAGAATGCCGGTTTGAAAAGCGTTGGAACGAATGCCGCCACCGGAAAAGGCCAGCCCCACAGAATCCTGGTCTGGCGGGACGCCGGCTTTTTTACGCCTTTCCTGGATCCAGGCCCGCTCTGCGGCAAAAAACAGTTTTTGATTCTTAAGCCGGGCTCGGGTATCGTGGAGGACAATGAGGCCATCGGGGCGGGGGCCGCTGTAGGAAGAGGCGCAGGAGATGGCCGTGCAGGCTAAAAAGCTAGGGAAAAAAATGCACGCGCTTATCACCTTTACGAAAGGCAAAGTAGGGCCTCTCTTTCTGGATTGCCGCATCCAGTTCCACAGGCAGGGGATCGGGCCATTCGTCCACTTTTTTTACAAAAATCCAGGATCCATCCGCGCAGCCGTGGTCGAGCTCAAAGGAGGCCAAAAGATAACGCTGCTGGCAGCGTGGACAGATCCCGCGACCGCCGCTATTTTTTGCCGGGGTTTCTATCGCGCTCAGCTCAAAACACAGGCAGGGCCCAGAGTACTGCGCCATGACTTGTTTCGCCAGTTCGACCACGGTAGCGTACACGTCCCTTTTGAAATATACAATAGAAGCAAGCACTTCTTCCGGGCGTAGCCAGGCCAGGCGCTCGAACTCGCGATCGTGATGATCCAGGGAAAGTTCGGCCACATTTCCGTCCCAGAAAAAGAAGAACCATTTTTGTTCCTGGCCCTGATACGGTTTCAAATGCTCTGCGACAGAATCCGGGAAGTCGTAGCGCAACCAATCTTCTGTTTCACGAACAGGTGGATCTTCTATTTTCAGGCCGATTTCTTCAAATAGTTCGCGCCGGGCTGCAGCAAGCGGTTCCTCCCCCGGGTCAATTCCTCCCTGGGGAAATTGAAAAGCGCCTGGAGCACCGCTGCGCTCGCCGGCCAGAACCTGGCCGCGAGCATTGAACACCACGATGCCAACGTTTTTGCGGTAGGGTTTCATTAAAATGTTTGAAAACGCTTATAGATTAGAGCTGTCGGTGCCCCGACACGGGCAATGAATTCGGGCTGGTTGATGTCCGCACAGTTGCTCTCTTTCAGCGCTTTCTGCATTTGCGAGCGGATCTGGCGGACCAGCGATGTGTACAGGCCATAGTCATCCTTCTCCGGACCGATAGTCGGCAGAACTACAGTGCGCCACCAGGTCATCAAAATGAGTTTCAACAGCTCTGCCGGAATGTACTTCACGATGGTCGGTCCCTTCTTACGATGGAAGGTTCCGGTCTGTGCCTGCTGCAGGAAGCGTTTGGTGAGATTGTAGAAAGAGTAAGGGCCCAGGTGGAAAAGAAAAAGACGCCGCATGCCTGACTCGAGTCCCAGGTCCACAAGGCAAATGTCTGTTACCAGTTCAAAATAGGTATGTAAAAAATCAGCATAAAGAGCTTCGATTTCAGTGGGTTGCAAATGAGAAACTTTACGCGTCAGATTGCGAATGATGTCTCCTTTAATGACATGAGCCTCTGCACCCATGTGCGTATCGATATGCACTACGGATGGATACTTTTTGCGTTCCTGATCCAGCAAGAAACGGTCGTATGCCAGCGAATAAAATGGCGTCGTATTCCAGGCCTGAGAGCCGCCGGCATTGAGTCGGTGTGAGGCCTGGATTTTTTTCTGAGTTTCCACGCTGCCGGCTGCTTTAAGATCGGGGATTGCGACCGGTTCAAACATTGTGTAAAGGTTTTCCTGATATACGGCAGAGAAGCGATAGTCTCGATCCATAGAGTAGCGGGCCAGTTTTTCCGCTTTTTTGTCTTCCGTCATCCGCACGGGAATTCCCAGGATGAACCCCATACGCCGCAAAAAGATTTTGATTGCACCTGCCTGTGTCAGACACGGTTCCACGCGAAACCGGATGAACTGGTTGTAGAAGTCGCTTTTTTCGGGAATTTGCAGTTCACGTACAGCGTGCAGCGCGAACTTCCAGCCGCGTTCCAGCAGGCCAGTATGATCGCGGAGATGGGTAAAAAAACGTAAAAATTTTATAAACGATAACTGATGGGCGGAGGGATTTTCGCGGAAAAAAGAATGGATTTCGCGCTGTGCCTCTTTTTCCAGATTGTCATCCTGCAAATTAAAGACAGCGCGACGGGTTGCCGTCTGGATTTCTCCCAGAAGACCATCGATCTCTGCGCGATAGTTCTGCATCGCTTTTCTTTCTTCGCCGGAAAGGAGGTTGGAAGCCAGGAGTTGCTGGCAGGTTGTAGCCTGGGTGGCCTGAGCCTCCAGGGATTCCTTGAAGCCGCGCTTGAAAGGTGCGATAGCTTCTAATTCATGCTGGTCCTGCATGCTTCAATTCAGGTAAGGTTCCCAGATATAAAACAGACCAAACTGGCTGCGCAGTGTATCCCGGATGATTTGTGGCAGTTGTTCCGGCGGACCGATCTGCACATCGTACAGGGAGTAATTGGAATACTCCGCCGGAAGATAAGCGACTACTTCCACGCTTCCCATGCTTTCTCTCTCTTTTATTTTTTTAATATAATCTTCCAGATAATCTGTTGAATCGATCAGGCCAGCGTCGCGGGCACGATTGGCGTTCATTACCCGGCCATCAGCGATGGTTCTCAGATTCTCAGCGCTGATTTTCTCTTTGCGACCGGTTTTTACGATCTGCAGAAATCGTTCATAGGAATGTTCCACTTCCTTCTGGTAGTAAGCCTTTTCTTCTGCGGTCATTTCCCGGAATGGAGAAAGAGTATCTTTATTTTTGCCGGTCTGGATGGTCCGGTATTTGATGCCGGATTTATCCAGCAGGCCGGTCAGCTCAAAGCCTCGCATAATCACTCCAATGGAACCGACCAGCGCTGTAGGTCTGGCATTGATGTAATCTGCTGCCATGGCTGCATAGTAACCGCCACTGGCCCCAAGATCATCGATATGTGCATAAACTTTATAGTTATGCTTTTCCTGTGCTTTACGGATCAGTTCATAGATCAGGTCAGAAGCGCCCACGCTACCTCCGGGAGAATCGATTTGTAAAAGTACCGTTTTGATGCTTTTATCGCGCCCGGCAGCCTCAAGAACTGCAGCGACCTGCGAGGGGCTTACACGATCCCGAACATTTTGCTCATTTGAGCTCATGATGGTACCCTTCACCGGCAGGAGCAAAATGCGCGCTGATGCACCAGGGCTGAAGCAACCACGGGGAGCTTCCGAGTAGACGCTTACAGGCCGTAAATTGGGCTTGCGCCTGGACATGCTGTCCAGAACAATATTATTAAAGCAGTGCATTGTGGTCAAAAGAGCAAGCAAAGCAATCATACGTAACATAGGGATCCCCATTCGGGCTTCCGCCTACCGGGCGGGCCTCACAATCAGTGTCCTCCTGCTCTTACTTCAGTGTCAAAGAATTTTATGGAAGGAGCCACCAAAAAGCGAACCGCTCCGCGAGTGGCCGGAGGTGCGCCTGATCTTTGCCGGAGACACGCATTTCATGTGGGGCGTGGAGGAGCTCCAGAAAGCCCGGGGCATGGTTCACCCGGTTGAAAACCTGGTGGGTTTCTTTAAACAGGCCGATTTTCGGGCATTAAATCTGGAAACGACGATCACCCGTCGCGGTGTGCCCATGAATCGCAAAGCGCATGTGTTTCGCTCTGATCCAGAGACCCTGGCCGCTCTGCAGGCATTGCAGGTGGATCTGGCCATCCTTGCCAACAATCATGCCATGGATGCGGGCGAAGAAGGTTTGCTCGATACTATCGCGGAATTAAAGAAAGTGGGAATAGACCACGTGGGGGCCGGCAGCAATGCTCGCGAAGCCTTGCAGAGTTACCGCTTTGAACGCAAGGGAATTCGTTTTGCTGTACTTGCTTTTAATGCCATCGGGGAAGGGCTTTCCTTCAGTGCTGGAGCCCGCGCTGGAGTGGCACCGGCAGGCGCGGAGATGGTTGCTCTTGTGACCCGTGCCCGGCAGGAGGTCGATCATGTTATTGTCAGTCTGCACTGGGGTGTAGAGTACTTCACAAGGCCACGCCCGGATCAAATCTCTCAGGCGCGCCGTCTCATCGATGCTGGAGCGAGTATCATTGTGGGCCACCATCCGCACATTCCCCAGGGAATGGAAATTTACGGGAACGGTTTGATTTTTTACTCTCTGGGAAATTTTTTGTTTGGTAGCGTGAATCAGCAGCAGGAACACAATATTATTTTTCGGATCGATTATTCCCCGCAGAGCAAGCGTCCCCTGCGGCTGGTACTGCGGGCCATCAATGGCCGTTACCGTGAGCGAGGGCACAGGATTGATTTTTTAACAGCAGAGGAATCGCGTCCCTTCTGGGCCGAATTCTTGCAGCAATCGGCAGACCTGACACCGACCCTGCGTGAACGACTCTACCTGACGGCTGAGGGCATGGAGATCACCTGGGCGGCAGAAGCAAAGGGTCGCGAAAACCCGGGCTTGCCGGTCCCCTGAGTGAGCGCAGATAGTCTTCGAGTTCCTTGCGTTCTGCGGGAAGGCCGCTCAGCTTGCGCAGAGCCTGTGCCGTTGCAATGTTTTGTTTATGTAAACAAAATAAATAGGCTTTTTTGTCTTCCAGCGAAGCGTTTTTCTGGTAGGCTACAAGGCGCAAATGCGGCATGGCCCGGGCAAATTCACCGTGTTGCAGACGGATGCGGCCGATGAGTCGCTGAATATCAGGGTCTGCTGACGTAGCCAGTTCCTGTGAAAGTTTGAGACTGAGTCGTGTATCCCCGGCCAGATAGGCGGTCTGTAGATAGGCCTTGAGGAAGGCCGGACTTGCCTGACCAAATTGCCTGCTATTTTCAAACGCTGCCAGGGCCGCCGGATAGTTGCGCCGATCACGCTGGATCAGAGCAGCCAGATAAAAAAAATCATGAGAATTGTATTTGGCATTCAAGGCTCGTTCAATGATTGCGAGCGCTTCGTCGTAGCGGCCCAGTTTGTAGAGGCTCTGGGCCAGGTTGTAAGAGTAGGATGGCTCAAAAGGAGCAGCCGCGTAGGCCCTCTGAAAAGCATCGGATGCCCGGCCGTATTCCTCGGCTTCCGTGTAGATGAGGCCGATTAAGTTGTGTGCCAGATCAAAGTGGGGATTGCGCCGGATGGTTTCCTCCAGAGCCAGGAGAGCAGCGCTTTTTTCTTTTTTCCTGTACTGCGCGAATCCCCGGGCATAGGCTGCAGCGTCGGCATCAGGATCGATTTGTTCCAGTTTCTTGAGCTGTGCTTCATGGGGCTTCCCGGTGAAAAGAGCATACAGAAGTTCAATGGTGGCCTGCCGCTTGTCCAGCCTCGTACGGGCAGCCTTCAGTTCCTCAGCGCTAAAAGGCAGAATACTTTGTTCTGCTCCTTGGAGAGAAATGGTAAGAAAGAAGAGCGGTGGCAAAAAATGTAAGGGCTTCACAGGCACGAATCCGGATCAGGGGAATCGTTATCAGACGCATGTCAAGTGGTTTTGAATTCCTCAGGAAGCTCACATTCGTAATGAACATAGCTTCCATCCATTAAAGGAAATCCAAGTTTCCAGCTGTGCAGGGCCATGCGTCCGAGCCGCAATCGAATCCGGTCTTTCTCTGTCAGGTCATCGCTCAAAAAACGTAAGTAGCAGCCCTCATCAGGGCCGTAGAGGAGATCACCGACTACGGGATAACCCAGGCTACAGAGGGTAGCCCGGATCTGGTGCATCCGCCCGGTGTGCAGATGGGCGCGCAAAAAACTTATGTTGCGGCCGGCATCATACTTTTCCAGAGAGAATTCGGTGCGTGCTGATTCTCCGGGATCGTCGGCACCGCCGGATTCTTCTGTGGAAAGGAACCTTCTTTTCTTTCGCACAAGGCTCTGTTCATCGGCTCTCAAAAAGCCGGAGGCGTCAAGGTAGTCGGGAAAAGATCCCTCCACCAGAACAGCGTACTCTTTGCGCATCTTCTGGCGTTCCTTGAAAAAGAAGCGAGCCCAGCGGGGATTCCAGGCAACCAGGAGACAGCCACTGGTTTCCCGGTCCAGGCGACTGATCAGGTGGGGTCGTCTGCCTTCCCGACTTTCCATCAGGCGCAAAAGGGTATGCTCTCTGTAAGGTCCGGCAGGGTGGACCGGGAGATTGGCCGGTTTATGCACAACGGCATAGTCCTCACTATTGTGGACGCAGAAGTAGCGGGAATCTACCTCCGGCTCAGGCCGATTCGGCAAAAAGAAGCTGATGCGGCTGTTAGGCTGCAGGCGATGGGCAGGACGGACGCTGCGGCCGTTGACCAGAACCTTCCCCTGTAAAATGCGTTCCTGCCAGACCCGCCTCCCCGCCGCGCTGAAGCGACGGGCAAGATACAGATCCAGCCGCCAGCCGTCGACCGTGGAAAGGATCTGTCTTTCGATTTCTTCAGCCATCACGACTTTTTAAGCAACGATCCTTTCTTCCTGGACCAGTAAGGAACACAGGAGAAGAAATCATGCAATACCAATGGTTGGAAATCGAAGAAGGAAAAAAGGAATTCATAAAAATTGTGGACCTTCTGGTCCGCTTTGATGAAAAAACACATCGCCATCAACAGTATGCCCATCCCGAAATGCACTGGATGCGGCGGGCCATTGTTGCCGCCAGCACGGAAGATTTACGGGTTTTCATCAACCCTCTGTCGGAATGGCTGTACTACATTGTGGTCGAGCTCAAGGCACAGGGTCATTTTCTGGCGACTGCCTGGATGCACGAAGACGGGATCTTTATGGAACGTAGGGAAGCGCCGGCGGATCATCCGGTCCACCAGATCACCTGCATGCACGATCTGGCCTGCCTGGCCCGGCCGTTGCCTCTGGATCTTTCGGATTCTCTGATCGACGGTGCTTCTCTGGAATTGATGGAGTCGGGGCTGGATAAGGAGTGTGCCTGAAAAGCCGCTTCCCCCAGAAGCGGCTTTCTGGCCTGAGAAAGATCTTAGAGCAGACCGCCAGGGAATCCCTGAGCTTCTCCAGCATTGATCAAATATCCGGTGCGCACCAGAATGTTATCACAGGAGGCACGTGAAGTTACGACCATCGGGTCAATGACTGCGTCTTCTGCTTTGCTTGCAGTCCCGGCCTTCCCGTCGAAGTAAACCAGAGTAAGGCCCAGAACGCTGTTGAAGACATGATCCAGGCAACGATCTACGGTGTGAGACTTGAAATAGTATCCTGACCATTCCTGTTTGTTGACGGCGCTGCGGCCTACCCAAACGGCAGTGGCGAAGGCGGTGTCACGATCAGCCTGGAATTTTCCCTGCTCAGCGGTGAACTTGGAATTGGAGAACATTTCTGTACCCAGAAGCCAGGCAGATGAGGCCTTGGCAAAAATTCCCTGTCCCACCTCCGCAACGGGGATGGTTCCGGGGGTTTGTATAGCATCCATGCCTTCGACCAGAACGCAGCTGGACAGACTTACTGCAAAGAATGCAGCCATGGTAGTTTTCATTAGAGTTTTCATGGTATAACTCCTCCTGTTGTACCGAACCTGGGCCATCAATTGAAAAAGTCAATGAAATTTGCCAGTCCGCCAAAATACTGCTCTGGATGGGCCATCAGGTCATTATGACCGGCCCCGGGGATGATCTGGAGCTTTTTGCGATTGTGGGGAATGGCGGCAAAATTCGCGCGTGCATTTTCCGGGCCGATCAGCGAATCTTCCGCTCCGTGGAGCAAGAGGACGGGCAGCCGTAGGGAGCGGACCTTCCGATCATTGGACAAAAGGGCCTGAATTTCGCTTTTTAGATGGTCAGGCACGTCCAGGCGCAGCAATTCAAGAAGCGGAAGCACGTCAGCAAAGCCGCTTTCCAGGATCAGTCCGGCGTAGGCCTCCGGGTATTTGTGAGCCAGGTGGGTTGCCGGCCCCGATCCCAGAGAGCGTCCCATCACAACGGGCGCTGGAGCGCCATTTATGCGAACCTGGCTCTGAAAGAAATGGTGTATCGCCTCCGCATCGGGCATTAAGGTGCCCACGGATGGTTTGCCGGTGCTGAAGCCGTAGCCACGGTAATCTACCACAAATAAGCTGAACCCCACCTGGTGAAAAAAGGGAGCAATGCTATCGTAATCGGGCACGGTTTCGCCATTGCCATGGAAGAAGAGGAGCGGGCGGCCATCCCCCGGATTGTGGAAACGGGCGCCCACCACGGCTCCGTCCACCGGGATCTCAAAATCCTGGGCGCCGGCCGGAGTGTTTTTGTCGGTTCGACGGGGATGGAAAAGACCGCCGAGTATACTCTGGCGGTCCAGGATCCGGTAGAGTTCTTCCACTGAGCTGACTTTCCTTTTACAGAAGCCAGCCAGCAGGAAGCAAAGACAGAGTGCAATCAGACTGCGCATCAAGTTGTAGCGGGCTTTCCTTTCTGGAGCAATCGATAAGAGCGCAGTATTTTTTGCCAGTACGATTCGGAATACAGTCCCCGACGCAGGTTGAAGGGGCCAGCATTGTAAGCCAGGGCAGCCAGGCGGGGGCTTTTGAATTCGGTCAGGAGCAGCGCCAGGTAGCGGGTCCCCCAGCGGATGTTGACATCGGTACGGAAAAGGTCTTCGCGTGTGAGCTTTCCACCCCACTGGTCATTCATCCAGGCAAGAGTAGCGGGCATGACCTGCATGTAGCCGCAGGCACCGGCGAAGCTCACCACTTCGCGCTTGAATGTGGATTCGGTAAAAATGAAGGCCAGCAGCAGATCAAAGCTATCCATCGGCTTGCCGTCAATCTTCAGACCAACAGGGATTTCCGGTGCGGCAAACAGAACTGCGTCCAGAATGGCCTCGATTTCTGTCGCGGATACTGCCGGGTTGCTTTTCTTGATGAAATCACGGGCGTATTCGTAGCGGAATTGCGGTAAGCTCCGCTCCACGCTCCGCACGGAGGGGGATAGAATGCCAGCCTGGAACCAGACCGTAGTCATAAGCAGCGGTATCCAGATTCTTTTCTTAAAAGTCGTATTCATTCGTGACCTCCTGCAGCATTGAAGCTGCCATTTTGTGCGACGCACAAAATGTTACGGCCATTATCTTGCGTTGCACCATGCGGTCAAGAAGTTTCTGGCCCACATCCGGAAAAACCGGGCGGTGCCAGCCGGTACAGGTTACAGGGGCCCGTAGCGCCCGGTCCTCAGAGAATCGATTGACCTGGGCGCAAAAAGGCCTTTTCTTGCCGGGATGACCAATCCATTGCTTTTGGGACATCGCTTGCCCGATTTTCCCGCCATCAAGCCCGAACATGTGGAACCGGCAGTCCGCGATTTGCTGAAGAAGGGCAAGGAGACCCTGAATCGGCTGGAGCAGGAAAAAGACATCCGCTGGGAGACGATCGTCGAGCCCCAGGAAGAATTGGCCCTGGCCTACCAGCAGATCTGGGGACCGGTTGGCCATCTGATGGGTGTGCGCAACACTCAGGAACTGCGCGAAGCCTATGAAAAGGTCCTCCCCGATGTAGTGTCTTTTGGCCTGACCATGGCCCAGAGCAAGCCCCTCTTTGCTGCCCACCGGACCCTCCTGGAACGGGGGGACCTGACACCCACACGAAAAAGGATCTTAGAGAAAAAACTACTGGATGCCCGCCATTCGGGCATTGAACTGGAGGGTCCGGAGAGAGAGCGCTTTCAAGCCATCGCCCAGGAACTTTCGCAACTGGGCAATGAATTTTCCAACAATGTACTGGATGCAACCCGCGCCTGGTTTTTAGACCTGGAAGAAAGCGATCAAGTGGCAGGCCTGCCGGAATCCTGGAAGGAGCTGGCGGCCGAGAGTTACAATCGGGCCAACCCGGAAAAAAAAGCCACGGCAGAAAACGGCCCCTGGCGTTTGACCCTGGACACTCCGGCCTACCTGCCTTTCATGCAGCATGCGCGTCGTCGCGATTTGCGCGAAGCGGCTTACCTTGCAAGCATCCGCCGGGCAAGCGCTGCACCCTATGATAATACAGAGCGCATCCGTCGGATTCTGGAACTGCGACAGGAAGAGGCGCGGCTTTTGGGCTACAAGAATTTTGCGGCCCTTTCCCTTGCCGAGAAGATGGCCGGTTCCGTGGAAAAGGCCTGGGAATTGCTGGAAAGTTTGCGGGTGAAAAGTCTGCCTGCTGCCCGGGCCGATCTTTCCGAAATTCAGGAGCTGGCTCGCGTCAATGGCCATGAGCTGGCCCTCCATGATGTGGCTTTCTACGCCGAACGACTCAAAGAGCAGAAATTTCAATTCAACGAAGAAGATTTACGGCCCTACTTTCCTCTCGAGAAGGTGCTTGCCGGGCTCTTCAGGCTGGTGGAGACTTTGTTTCAGGTTCGAGTGGTTGCAGCTCCCGGTGAAGCACCGGTCTGGCATGAAGATGTCCGCTATTTTAAGATCCTTGACCTGGATGGGCAGGAGCGCGCGGCTTTTTACCTGGACCCTTATTCTCGTCCGGCCGACAAACGCGGCGGAGCCTGGATGAATGACTGCGTGGGTCGCCGGAGAACGCGGGTGGGACTGGATAAACCCGTGGCTTATTTGATCTGCAACAGCACGCCTCCGGGATCGGATCGACCTTCTCTCATGACCTTTGACGAGGTTGTAACTCTGTTTCATGAATTTGGTCATGGCCTGCAACATATGCTAACAGAAATTGATGAATCGGATGCCAGCGGAATCAACGGAATTGAGTGGGATGCGGTGGAGCTTCCCAGTCAGTTCATGGAAAACTGGTGCTATGTCCGCGCAGTGCTCAATGATCTCTCCGGCCACTACCGGACCGGAGAAGCTCTGCCCGACGATCTCTACGGCAAATTGATGGCTGCCCGGACTTTCCGGGCTGGATCCGATATGCTGCGTCAGCTGCGCTTTGCGATGCTTGATCTGGAGTTACACCGCCGTGCTCTGGCTGCGGATGAGACCCCCTTTGATGTGCAGAGGCGGATTGATGAAAAAACCACTGTAATGCCCGCTCATAGCGAGGATCGCTTTCTTTGCAGCTTTGGCCATATTTTTGCCGGTGGGTACAGTGCCGGATACTACAGCTACAAATGGGCGGAAGTGATGAGTGCCGATGCATTCGGCGCTTTCGAGGATGCGGGGCTGCGGTTTTCCGACGTGGCCCTACCGGAGGCAGTACTGCAGGTGGGTATGCTGTTTCGAAGAACGGTACTGGCCAGGGGTGGCAGTTCGCATCCATCCCGCGTGTATCAGGAGTTTCGGGGTCGTGACCCGGATGTTGGCGCTTTGCTACGGCATAGCGGCCTTGCGCCCGGTCCGGTCCCGCTACAATGAATAAAGTTGCCGGGAAAGCCTGCACCCTCCTTCTGACAGTCAGGGCCTATAGCTCAGTCGGTTAGAGCAGGAGACTCATAATCTCTTGGTCCCTGGTTCGAGTCCAGGTGGGCCCACTTCTAAAAAGCTATGTCCGGCAAACATTTCTACGTTACAACGCCCATCTACTATGCCAATGATAAACCGCATATAGGTCATGCTTACACGACGCTTTTAGCCGACGTCCTGGCTCGTTACCACCGCCTCTTGGGCTACGAAGTCTTCTTTCTGACCGGAACCGATGAGCACGGGCAGAAGGTTGAGCAGGCCGCCCGCAAGCGCGGCGTCAGTCCGGAAGAGCACGTGGATGAATACCACCGCCGCTTCAAGGATCTCTGGCAGCGCCTGGGAATTGAATACGATTATTTCATTCGCACCACAGATAAAGATCATATATCTTTTGTGCAAAAATGCCTGCAAGAGTTATATGATCGCGGTGAAATCGTTTTGCGCGAGTATGAGGGCTGGTATTCTGTCAGCGAAGAGCGATTCTTTCAAGAAGATGAACTGGTTGATGGCAAAGACCCGATAGGCCATAAGCCGGTAGAATGGATTTCTGAGAAAAATTATTTCTTTTTGATGAGTAAATACAGAGAAGCGTTGATCGAACATATTGAAAAACATCCGGATTTTATTTTGCCACAGACGCGCAAGAATGAAGTGCTGGGTTTTCTACGACAACCGCTGGGAGATCTGTGCATCAGCAGACCACGGGCGCGCCTTGCCTGGGGTATTCCGCTGCCATTTGACGCTGATTTTGTAACCTATGTGTGGTTTGATGCTCTGTTGAATTATGAATCGGCTGTTGTCCAGCGTTCTTACAAAGATGGGACCCCGCTCTGGCCGGCCACCTACCACCTTCTGGGCAAAGACATCCTGACCACACATTGCGTGTACTGGCCGACAATGCTACTTGCTCTCGGGCACGCTCTGCCGTGTCACATATTTGCGCACGGCTGGTGGCTGAGTCAGGGCGCCAAACAGAGCAAAAGCTCGGGCAATGCCGTAGATCCCCTGGGTTATATGGATCTCTATGGCGTTGATACTGTCCGTTACTTCCTGCTTCGTGATATGGTGCCTGGCCAGGATGCCAGTTTCAGCGATGAACAGTTTAAAGAGCGTATCAATTCGGATCTGGCCAATGATCTGGGCAATGCCCTGCAGCGTGTGCATGTTTTTCTGGCTCGCTCTCTGGACGGGAAAGTTCCCCGGCCGCCTGCCAATGCCGGCACCGCTGAAGAAGCTCTGCGGGCCTTTACGGAGGACAGCATCAGGAAGGTTATGGATTTGATCACTTCACTGCGCCTGTCGCCTGCGCTGGAAGCGGTGGCGGAAATGGTCCGGCAGGTGAATCGGTATCTGGAGAAACGAGCTCCCTGGCAGGTGGTCCGGGACCCGGAACGCAAAGAGGAACTGAATACGATCCTCTACACGGCTGCGGAGGCCCTGCGCTGTGCCCTGATTTTGCTCGGACCGGTGATGCCCGCTAAAGTGGCCACAGGACTTGCTATGCTTGGTGTAAAAACTCAGCCGACTCTTCTGGACCTGGCCTGGGGCGGGCTTCCGTCCGGTGCACCTGTAGAGCCGGGCGGGCCTCTGTTTCCCCGAATCCAGTCCGAAGCAAAGAAAGAAGAAAGCCCGGCACCGGATGTCCTTCCTGCCGCACAGCTGGATCTGCGTGCCGGTAGAATCGTTGAGGTGGACGACCACCCTTCCGCAGATAAGTTGTATGTACTCCGCGTGGACCTTGGATCAGAAACGCGCACAATTGTTGCCGGTCTTAAAGCATTTCGGCCAGAGGATCTAATCGAACGCACCTGTGTTGCTGTGGCCAATTTGAAAGCGGCCCGCCTGCGTGGTGTGGAAAGTCACGGTATGCTCCTTGCCGTCAGTCTGGCCTCCGGTCCGGAGCTTTTGAGTCCCGGGGATGCGAAACCGGGCGCGGAACTATCCTTTCAGGGAGTGGTTCGCCAGCCGGAAAAGCGACTGACTGTCGAGACACTGCAGGCAGCAAAATTGGAAGTCCGCTCCGGTCGCGTAACGGGCAACGGATGCGATCTTTTGAGTGGAGGGAAACCGGTTCTTTTTGATGCCCCGGACGGCACGGAAGTTCGCTGATGGCAGCCATAGACCGCAGCACTATCCGGGGGGACCGTTTGCCCTACTATGTAATGCTTCATAATTTACGATCAGCGCACAATGCGGGCTCCATTGTCCGGCTCTGTGATAACTTTGCTTTAGAAGGTGTCATTTTAACAGGTTTCACAGCCGGTCCGGAGCACAGGGGATTTCAGAGCGCTGCCATGTATTCCCATGAGTACACGACCATCAAGCGCTACGGTCTTCCCGGCGAGGCACTTCAGGACCACTCCGCTTACAGCCTGATGTCTCTTGAAGTAACGGATTCTTCCATCGACCTGGCTGATTTTGAGTGGCCGGATCGGGGCATTCTGGTTGCGGGCAGCGAGTTCTACGGTGTAAGCGAAGAGCTGCTTGCTCTATCCATGGCCGTCATCTCCATACCGATTTTTGGCCGCAAGGCCTGTTTAAATGTAAGCAATGCTGTGGCCATTGCCCTTTACGATCTGCGGCTGAAATCTCATGGCCGTGAGCGGTAAATGGGAAGAGTGGCTGGAGCAATTGCCGGCCTGGACCCGGCTTGCTTCTACTGAGCTTGCCCTGGCACTGCGCCGCACGTTGCCGCCGGGCAACTGGCAGCTATCCTACCAACAGAATTCTGAGCGCGCGATTGCCGGCAAGCGCTGGATTTTTCAGCGATCCATGCTGCGTCGGTATTTTTCCCTGATGCAGAAACATCAGCTGAATGTTGCCTGTGTTGAGAGCTTTCCGCGTGACTGGGTGTTGTTTCAAATTCAAGAAGGTTCCGACTGCCTGAAAATGGCGATTCGGTCCGGAAAAGAAGTTCCCCGGGATTTGTTGCTTTCAGCTTTGAAGCGTTTTATCCATGATCGATTGCGCGAACGTGAACGGTCCGGGGTCGGTCCGGGAATGGATGCAATGTATCTGGCCCGGCTGGCCCATGATCTTCGGGCTCCCCTGAGCAGTCTCTCTCTCCTGCTGGAAACGATCCATGCCAGCCACCCGGAAATCAAGCTGATCGACAATTGCCTGCGTCAGTGCGACATTCTGGAACAATTGACCTTTGATATCACTTCGCTGGAGTCGGGCCGACTTCCGCTGGAGGAACGGCGGGAGGCCCTTTTGCTCTCCACCATTATCGAAGAGACTCTTCGTGCCTTTGCCGACCATCTCGAGAAGCGCAGTATCCATCTTGATTGTAACTTCTCCAGGGAAAAACCTGTCTCCACGGTTCGCAGTCATGCCGGGCGTATAATCAATAATCTAATCTTTAATGCGATTAAGTTTTGTTCTTCACCCGGTCAAATCAACATCGAAATCCGGCCCCGGGAGAACGGCGTCGAGCTGCATCTGGAGGACTCCGGTCCGGGACTGTCCGGATCTTCAGAGACCATGTTTTCCCTTTTCCGGAGCAATCTGGGGCGATCCGCGAGCGGCTGGGGACTGGGACTGGCTTCAGCGCGAACTCTGGCAGAACGCTCGGGAGGGTCCCTCAGCATGGTGCAGGGGGAACAGTTGCGGGGCGCTCGCTTTATCCTCTATCTTCCGGATCGGCCGGGGGCCCCTGATTAATGCAATCAAGAAAAAAAGCTTGTACTCAGGACGATATTTGCTGTAGTGCGCCATGATCCTTTTGAGGAATGATACCGGTCGGTCCCGCGGTAAATACTTATGCTATGAATACGGTCAGGATTTGTTTGGTTATTACTATCTGGATGTGATTCGCGGCAAAAAGCACCGCAGCAAAACGGAAAAGCGGGAGCTGTACCACAGGCCCCAGGATTTGATTTGCGCGCTGGATGTCCACCTGGAACGGCAAGAACAAAGAGACTATCTTACTTTTGTTCCCGACAAACAATCCGACAATCGTTCTCAATGACTTCGGCAGCAACAGCGCGCATCATATTACTTTGCATACAGCGCTGGTAGCACTCGTCTCCGGAGCTTTCCATTTTCACTTCAGACTGACGTTGCGTGCAATGCCCGAGGGCACTAATCAAGATGAGAAAACAAAGGGTTTGTCGCATGGCTTTTCACTTCCACCTCCAGACCACCATGGCCAAACAGGATGTCCAGCGATTCTCCCTCTTTCACCCTATCCGCAGTCCGCACAACGTCACCATTTGCCTGGCGCACAATGGCATAGCCCCGATTTAAGGTGGCCCGGGGGCTGTAGTTCTGCAATCGTTCTCTTTCGATGTCGAGCCGGGCCCGGCCTTTCTGTAACAGTCGCTCAAAGGCCAGCCCGGGGTGCGGCGCTTTCAACAAATCGTGCCGGGCACGCATAAACCGATCTCTTGAAGCCCGTCGCAGATCGCGGCCCGCGAAGTCCAGTCGCTGTCCAGCCGCTTCGAGCATAGCGGCCGGACTTTCAAAAATCCTTGATTTTGCCGCGCGTTGCAGGCGCTCGCTGTAGTTTGTGAAGAGACGCTCCAGAGCACTGCGCGAGCGCCACTGGTATTCGAGCAGGCGTTCCAGAAACATCTCTTCCTCAGGGATGGCCATTTGTGCGGCCGCGGTGGGTGTCGGCGCGGCAACATCGGCGGCCAGATCCGTGAGGGGATTGTCGATCTGGTGGCCCACAGCGGAAATGATGGGAATGGAACAGCTGGCCACTGCCCGCACCACACTTTCCGCACTGAAGGGCAGGAGATCTTCAAATGAGCCGCCACCCCGGCCGCAGATGATCACATCCACAGCATGAACGGGGTCCTGGATGAGTCGCAGGGCTTCGACAATGGATGGCGGCGCTTCTTTCCCCTGCACCAGACAGGGAGCAAGCAGGATATTGAGGCCCGGAAAACGTTTCAAAGCGACTTTGCGAATGTCCTGAAACGCTGCACCGCCCGCTGCTGTAACCACGCCGAGTGTCAGGGGCATGGCGGGCAGGGGCTTCTTATTTTCCGGCCGGAACAGACCCTCGGAATAGAGTTTCTTCTTTAAAATTTCAATCTGGAGCCGCAAGTCTCCTTCGCCGGCCAATTTGATTGCCCGGACGTTAAACTGGTAGCTGCTGCGAGCCGGATAGATGCTGACGCTCCCCAGCGCATGAACCAGCAACCCTTCCTGCAATTTGATCTGACGGAAGCCCATATTCTGGCTGCGAAAAAAGGTACAGTTAAGGGAGGTATCTTTGTCTCTCAGAGAAAAATAGATATGACCGGATCCATGGTAGATCAGGTTTTCGATTTCACCTTCAATCCAGATGTTGCGCAGGAGTTTGCTCTGTTCGAGCGTGTCTTTGATGATCTGGCTGAGTCGCTGGATGGAGAAGGGATTTTTTTCGTTCATTGATCAGAGTGCTCCATAGGCTGACAAAGAGTGTGACCATGAGGGGGCCAATGATCAGACCGCCCATTCCGAATTCTTTAAGACCGCCCAGAATGGCCAGAAACAGGAACAGGGGATGAATGCCCAGCTTGCGATCCAGAATTCTGGGTTTGAGTACATTTTCGAGAAGCAAATAGGCGATCAGACAAAAAGATCCCAGCAAAAAGGCCGTCCAGTAGGCATTCTGAAAAAAGCCCAGGTAGAGGCAAGCGGGCAGCCAGACAAGAGCCGTTCCCACAACCGGAATCAAAGAGAGGATGGTAGCAATGAAAGCATAAGCCAGGGGATTGGGAATTCCTGCGATCACGAAAGCGATTCCCAGGGCCGCCCCCTGGAGCAGGGAAATGAGCAGGTTGCCTTTAAGCACTGCTACCAGAATCATCTTGCTGCGCTGGGCAAAATCCTGGACATAGTGTTCCGGGAGTGGCAGCATCCGGCGAATGTAGAGCTGGAAGTATTCCGCATCTTTGAACAAGAAGAAAAGCAAAAGCACGGTAAAGAAGAGATTGCCCGCTGCAAGCAGGGCAAAGCTGATCCCACCCATGAGCAATGAAGTTGCCCCTCCCAGCCAGTTGCTGAGCTGATCGATGTCCATGTAGTTAATGTATTCGGAATATATAAACTCCAGTAAGCGATAGTAGTCGACCCAGAAGGTCGGATCGCGGGTGAGCAATTGAATAAGCGCGGGGAAATTTTGTATGGTCTGGAAGAGTCTTTCGCCCACGATTGCCTGACGGGTGGTTTCATACAGACTGAGCAGTTCCATGATCAATTGCTGCGCCATGAAGCCCAGTGGTGCAAGAACCAGGCCCACGGACAGCAGTGTGGAAAGCGCAGCGGCCGCCGTCCTTCGACCCTTCAGGCGCAGCAGTATCCGGCGGTTCACGCCGCCAAAGGAGGTGTAAAGTACTACGGAAAGAAAGGCGGACCACAGAAAAGAGCGGTAGATCAGGAAAACGAAGACCGCGCAGGCAAGGAGAATGATTCCGGCCACAATGCGATATGGTTCCATTCTAAAACCAGACAGGGGCGGATCAGGCTGCCGGCTGCCCGTTACATCCATCAGTTGTCAGCGCTGGAGCGAGTATAGATCTTAATCGTGCGGGATTCTCCGTCGCGTACCAGCACCGTGATCAGCTTGCGGTAATCGGATTCGGCCATGAGCAGGCTTTCTCCAGGGCGATCCATGCTCTGGATAATATTCCAGCGCTCCTTTTTGAAAGCAGCCATGAAAAAGGCGATCAATTCCTCGCGGGATTTCTCTGAGGCGAAGATGGTTGCCGATTCCGGGAAAGCCAGGAAGGATCCGGAGTTGTAACTTCCATTGATGAGCACCCGGGCCCCGGAGGGGATCAGGTAAGAGGGCAGATCCTGGGCCGCTTCGCGATCCAGGGTAATCTCTGAGGTTTCCAGCGCCGGCTCATTCCAGCAGCCAGACAGCAAAAAAAGAAGCAAAGGCAAAATGAGAAAGCGTTTCACCGGATCAACCGTACTATCAAGTTCAACTTTTCAGCATAGGTAATGAGTTCCGGTATTTTCGTATTCTCAATCAATATCGTGGTCGGGCCGATCTTTTCCAGAAGAATCTTCTTACCATTGATCTGACCGAGCAGCAGTTCCATATGATTTGTATCCTGGGTCTGGACCACCACGCATTCATCGGTAATGGTAACCAGGGGCAGGGCCCGCGACCAGTCTTCGATGGAAAAGAGCAGATTCTGGCTTAATTCATTGCGTGAAACATGATTCAAGAATTTTACAAACTCGTTGACATCATTCTTTAATAACAGGCCTTCCTGGAAGCTCTCCCTGGTGATCTGAAAGGTATAGATGTTGTCAAAACTTTTAAATTCACAGAAAGCTTTGAGCAGGAAGCGGCCACGCAGGCTTACTTTTTCCGGTATGGCAATGAGGCTCAGGTCAGGGTTGATGATGATGCCGCCTTTTTCATCATGCGTGTGCAATGCTTCATGGCTCAAGTAATGGCGGCCCAGCTCTGAAAGCTGAATTTCACGATCTGGATAGTCAACAGCAATAAGTCCCAGCAGTTGTAGATAAAAAAGGGCGCTGGTCAACTCGCGACGCAGATCACCCAGTTCGACCTGGTAGTTCTTGATCCTGAAATACTTTGAAAGCACCAGCTTGCTGCGAACGATGCTGGCCATGATAACAAAATAATAGACCTTTTCGCGATGTTTGATGTAAGCAACGCATTCGTCAAACACGGGTTTGCTAAAAAAGGGAACATACAATGGCTCAAAGACATCTTCGTTGGTGCTGCGGCGATTGCGGGCCTCACCAATTTCTTTGATAATTGTATCCAGCAGCAGGAAAGGATCGGCGCGCAAAATTTTATCGAATTCATTGCGCAGGACAATATCATCATGTTTGATCCGAACAATGTCCAGAAGTCGCATTACCGGTAAGAGTAATTCGATTTGATAGATTTCACTTTTTTCCAGAAACAGAGCAATATCAGGCCGCAGCAACCGATTCTCCGTTTCTTTTAGGTCTACCTGTTTGAGTTTGCCCGATTTGGCCAGGTTGAGACCTTTACGACTGATGTAGCTGATGAGTTTTTTCAGGTTGAGGATAAAATCCATTTCATTGGAAAGGATCTTCTCCTGGCGTTTGCGCGTCCCTTTTTTGCCTGAAGGAGCGATAGGCTGGTGCTGCAGGTGTGTAAACACCTCCGTGGGCATGGAAAGGATGCGAATAAAACGCTCATCGATATAATACACATCCAGCAGCAGTCCAAGCTGGTTCATTTTCCGTACAAGATCTTCCCAGCGAGATCGCCGCTGCGCGGCGATCTCCCGCGCTCTGTTGATTTCCAGAATACCGCCCTGAAGGAAGCATTCAGAAAGAAGAGATTTCTCCGATTCATTCAGGCCAGAGATCAAACTCTGCAAATGGCTGCTTTCCAGTGCCTTCTGGAAATCCCGGGCTACCGGTTTGACCTTTTTCTTGAGCCCCATCACTTTGAGCCAGGGATCCGGCAGGACTTCCAGTTGCTGTAGATGGCGGGCAAGGCTGAGACGAAATTTATCTCCCTTCTCATTGCCTTCCATGCGGACCAGCGAGCCGCTCTCTGGATAGTGGTAGTATTTATCCAGATTGTTGGTCAGGCGTTCGCGATTTTTCCGTTGATAAACCAGGAAGTAACGTTTGAGAACTCCCAGCTCCATCTCTGCATTCACCGGGGGCATGCCGATTTTGCGGGCAATTTCTCCGAGAGTCAGAATGGATTTCTTGCTTTTCAGAATGGAGGTATAGATTACGACCTGCGTGGGGCTGAGTTTCTCAAGGATGCCTTTGATCTGGAACTCATCTTGCATGCAGGCGATGAGATTTTTGAGAATGGCTTTTTTATCGGCTCCCGGCTTTTGTAGATTCCAGACGTTGGCCACGCGTTTGAGTGCGGCCAGGTCCAGTTTGTCTAATTCCAGCTGAAGGACATTCTCTTCGGACATGAGGAAAGCAGGGACCAGGATTGAATATCGGGGCACACTGTAAAACGATTTTCAGGTTTCTAATGCTTTTACTTTTGTGGGGAAGCTGTTCCCTGCTGGCAGCACGCCTGGAAACCTTGTCATGGCTCGTTTTTCCCGGTAGTGCCCTGCTTTTCAGTGTCTATTTTTACCTGAAACCGGGTCGGACCTTTGTTCGCTTGATAGGACTTGCCCTGCTTTGCTTGGTCCTGATCGGTCGCTCCTCCTGCCGGGAGCGACTGGTGATTGCGGGTCGCAGTATGGAGCCGCTTTTCCCGGATGGGGGCAGTCACTGGCTGGATAAAACCAGGCCCTGTCTGCGCTTGCCTGATTGGACCGATTTGCTGGGCCGGCGTCGATCCGGGGCTTTGCTGCGCTGCAGTCCGCTCGAGCGCGGGGCCGTGGTGGCCTTTGAGTATCCTTCTCTGACCGGTTCCTTTGATTATGCTGTAAAACGTATTATTGCCGGCCCTGGAGATTCGTATGAACTATTTCCGGGCGGTGTTGCCGTGGCCGGTGAACTGCTCAAGGAACCTTATGCAAGCTCTATCAGCGGCCAGCCTTACTTTCCGCCTCTTTCCGCCGACATTCCGGAAAGTGTCTATGAACTGGAGGGGCTGGTGGCCTATTCCATGGCCCACGGGATTCCGGAAAAAGGAGTTGTACCGCAGCGGACCTACCTCCTCCTGGGTGACAATCGAATGGAATCCAGAGATTCTCGCTCACTGGGCTTTATCCCTGAATTTTTTATTCGAGGTCAAATTATTCAGTAATATAGATGGATGCCATTGTCAGAGCAAATCGCCGTTTGCGGATGGTCCTCCTGGTCTTTACCCTGCTTTTTCTGGTGATAGGCGGGCGTATTTACTACCTGACCTTTCTGCAACCGCCCTTTCAGGCGCCCGCGCGCGCGGAGATCATCCGCGGACCGATCATGGACCGCCGCGGCCTGGCTCTGGCCATCACGGAAGAAGCCAGCACAATCGGCATATCACCCCAGGATATTGTCGATCCAGAGTTTACTGCGGAAAAGCTATCGGCCTACCTGGATATGACTCCGGAGGACATTCTTCAGAGATTCTATATTAACAAAAATAGGAAATACTTTTTACTCAGAAGACAGCTGGATAATGTAACCGCTGACAGGATTGTTGATTTGAATCTGCCTGGAGTTCGCCGCGAAGCAGAGTACCGGCGGGTCTATCCAGCAGAAAGTCTGGCCAGTAACCTTCTGGGATTTGTTGGCCGGGATCAGTCCAATGCTCTGGATGGTCTGGAGCGTATCTTCAATCAATCGTTGCTAACGCCGGAGCAAGCAGCTCCCGGCAAAGGACCTATCCTTGCCCTTTCGCTGGATTCCTTGATACAGTATAGACTGGAAAAAGTGCTGGGCCGCGCGTTTGAAGAGTCCGGCAGCGAACGCGCTGTCGGCATTCTCATGCATATACCTACGGGAGAAATTCTGGCCCTGGCAAATTTTCCCAACTTTGATCCCAACACTTACTATCGTTCCAGCCCTTTCCAGCGTAACAACTGGGCCATGCGTTTCAATTATGAACCAGGTTCAACGGTTAAGGTTTTTATGGCAGCCATGTTGCTCAATGAAAATTTAGTAAAAGAAGATGAGAGATTCTTTTGTTCCGGCGAAGTTCATGCGCGACACGCAACCGTCCGGTGCAAGAGCGGCACGCGAACCATCCGGCACGGAGCCCTGACGCTGGAAGAAATAATCGAGCGTTCCTGCAATGTGGGAACCATCAAGGCCATGCAGAAGTTAAAGCCCCCGATTTTTCATCGCTATCTGGCGGAACTGGGACTGGGGCGTAAGACGGAAGTTTTGCCGGACGGTGTGGGAGAAACGGAAGGTTACCTGCCGGATATAAAAAACTGGTTGCCTTCATCCGGCCTCTACTATCCCATCGGCCAGGGTTTTTCTCTGACACCTCTGCAACTGGTGCGTGCCGGAGCTGCGATTTCTGGCAACGGCCGTTTGCACCGCCCCATTCTGGTTCGTGAGATTCGCGAAAGCGGCGGCCGTATATTGCAGCAGGCGGAGGCACGCAGTGTTCAGCTTTCCTACCGTCCAGAAGTCCGCAAGCGAGTGGCTACCATGATGGCAAAAGTCGTGCAGAGCGGAACCGGAAAGAAAGCCTATCATAAATCCATTTCCATTATAGGGAAGACGGGTACGGGCCAGAAATCCAGCGCTCAGGGTTATGTGGAAAAATATGTCGTTTCATTCCTTGGCTACTTCCCTGGAGATCAACCGGAGTATGTGGGGCTCATTCTTTTTGACGAGCCTCAGAACAATCATGCCGGGGGCACGCTGGCCGCGCCGGTCTTTCGTGATTTTGTCGCGGAAATTTTACCGATCATCCAGAAAGGCCAGGCAGTGCGCCCGATGGAAAAGCTTGCCGCTCTGCAGCCGCGCAGCCCGCGGGCCATGCGACCGGGAACGGTTCCGGATTTCCGCGGCCTTTCTGCCAGCGAAGCTCTGACGGCAAGCGTGAAAAAGGAGTTACAAATTGAACTGAAGGGCTCGGGTTTTGTTTTTAAGCAGGATCCCTCACCTGGAAGTATACTCAAATCCGGGCAAAAGATTATCCTTTACCTGGAGTATGTTGAATAGGATCTGTCCAGGATGGAGCCCATTCTGAAGCATTCGGAATTCTTACCGTATGCTTTTTAACTCAGCGGCCTTTCTGGCTTTCTTTGGCCTGGTTCTTATCGTGCAGGGCAGCCGCCTTCCCTGGAGCTATCGTAAGTTTTTTTTGCTATTATCCAGTTATTTTTTTTATGCAGCCTGGAACCCGCCCTTTGTGCTTTTGCTCTGGTTTTCCACGCTTGTGGACTACTTTGTGGGGCTGGCAATCTTCAGAACGCCAGAGAGCCAGCGCAGGCGTCGGAAGGTGCTGCTTGTCCTGAGCCTCATTGCCAATCTGGGGCTGCTTGGCTATTTTAAGTACGGTTTATTTGCCATTGAGAATGGTAAGGCGCTGGCCTCCCTTCTGGGATGGAACTTTGAACCAACTCTGGTAAGCATCGTTCTGCCTGTCGGTATTTCTTTTTATACATTTCAAACAATTTCTTATACACTTGATATTTACAATGGCCGTATTCAGAAGGCTCGAAGCTTCCTGGACTATGCCCTGTATGTGACTTTCTTCCCGCAACTGGTGGCCGGCCCCATTGTTCGGTCGGAGGAATTTCTTCCTCAGTGTCGTGAGGAGAGCCGGGTGAGCGGCGAAACAATGGGTCTGGGTCTTTTTGTCCTCACTCTGGGGCTCTTCCAGAAGGTTGTCCTTGCGGATCTTTTCCTTGCTCCCGTTTCCGATGCAGTTTTTGGCGGACGATATTCGGCCAACGTGCTCAATCATACGACGGGGATGCTGGCCTTTGCCGGGCAGATCCTCTTTGATTTTTCTGGGTACACCAACTGTGCCATAGGTGCTGCTCTGTGTCTGGGATTCCGCCTGCCGGTCAATTTTAACTCGCCCTATGCCGCTGTTGGTTTGAGGGATTTCTGGCGCCGCTGGCATATCACTCTGTCCAGCTGGCTGCGTGATTATCTTTACATTCCGCTGGGCGGTAGCCGACAGGGGGCTATCCGGATGGTGGCGGCCCTTTTTATCACCATGCTCCTTGGTGGCCTCTGGCATGGTGCTTCCTGGAATTTTGTGATCTGGGGAGCTCTTCATGGATTTTTCCTGATCGCAGAACGCTGGCTCAGGCAAAATAAAGAACCCGTCCAGAGCGTCCGGGCAAAAAAATGGACTGCTTTTTTTACTTTTCTAATCGTATCTTTTGCCTGGATCTTTTTCCGTAGCAGCGATCTGCCGGCTGCCATGCGTTTTCTGGGAGGATTGATCGAGCTGAACCTCGAAGGCACCAATCTCAAAGGTTACGAAGTACTCGGTATTTTTCTATTCACCTGGTTCATGCTCCGCTGGCAATGGAAGTGGCGTGATAAAGATTTACAGAGTGCTCTGGCTGAGTGGGGTCCCGCCCGACGCATCCTGATCTGGCTTTTTATTATTCTTTTTCTGATTTTGATTCGCGGAGGCGAGGGCAATGCATTTATCTACTTCCAGTTCTGACCCGTCTAACGGATGGAAGAAGACGCTCATCGTTACAGCCCTGTTGACTCTGCTATGCCTCTCCGGATACGAATTTTACTGGCGACTCCGGGGCTTTGTTCCGGTGCACACGGACACTAAAGAACACTGGGCTTCCGTTCGGCAGAAACTCAAGCAGAAGACGGGAGCGATTGCTTTTGTGGGCGCATCGCGTGTCTTTTATGGGATCCATCGTGAGATTTTACAGAAGGAAACGGGCCGGCCGGTATTTCAACTGGCTATCAACGGCAGTTCTGCCCTGCCGGTAATTCACGATCTGGCCAACGACCCGGATTTTCAGGGAATCATCATCAGCGGGGTTTCCCCACAATATTTTTTTAACATAAAAAATCCCTATCGTATAGCCGAATCCTGGGTGAGTTACTCCCGCCAGCAGACGCCTGCGGATCGTTTGAGCCATCTGGTAACAAAGAATCTGGAAAGACTTTTTGCCTACCCGGAAAAGAGGGAACTTTTTTTCCAGGTCCTTCTCGGGCAACTGTATGAAAAGGAGCCAGACATTTCCACCCAGCTTTCCTTTATGGATGAAAACCGCTATGCCTACATGCCGGCCATTGTTCAGGAAACGCCGGAGGTCCGTGATTTCATTATTGATAAGCAAATTCGCGAAGTTAAGGATGAGAAGTCTCTGTCAGAACGGGAACTTGCTCTGGAAATCAACAGGTTAAAGGAGTCGGTAAGGCAACTTGATCTTCGCTCAAGTCAACTGATCTTTTTACGTATGCCCAGCAGTGGTCAGTATTATGCAGAGGAAGAGCGGATCTGGCCGCGGAGCGCAACCTACGATCGGCTGCTGGTCGAGACGGGGGCCAGGGGGATTCACTTTAAAGACTACCCGACTTTGCAGTTCCCCTGTCCTGATGAATCGCATTTATCTCAAAGGTCGGCGGAGGCATTCTCCAGGGAGCTGGCGCAGATTCTGCAAACGCTTCCTTAGCTCTTGCGCCGGCGGCGCAGCCGCCGAACTTCCGTCCGGCAAATTTTCATATTTTCAAGCAAATGATATTCAATTTCTTGTAGTTTTCCATCCCATTCTTCAGAACTGAGAGTTCGGGGCACATAAACGGGATCGCCATAGCGCACTACAAAAGTTGTGAAAGGTAAAGGAATCCTATGTTTGTCCCAGGCTTTCAGGGCAATCTTCTGCCGGGTGCATTCATAATGAAAAGGGATGATGGGCGCTCCACTCTGCTGGGCAATGGTCAGGAGGCCGCCCTGCACCTTGAGCGCCGGGCCACGCGGTCCATCGGGGGTGATGGCCACCGCGGATCCTCCTTTGATCACGCCAATGATCTGCTTTAAGGCCCGCAGTCCGCCGCGCGAAGTCGAGCCACGCCGCGCTAGATTGCCAAAGTGCTTTACGATGCGAGTGATGAGTTCACCATCGCGGGAGGAAGAGATCATCACCGTGATATTCCGGTTGCGATGCAAAAATGGTGAGTAGAGTACATTGGTGTGCCAGATAGAAAGGATAAAGGGCCGGCCGGATGACTGCAGATCCAGAAATCCCTCATTATTTAGATCCACACGCTTCGCAGTCAGGCCCACAAATCGTTGCAGAGCGACAACCAGCCAGGGAATCAACCAGAGGGAAAATCGTTCGCGCAGACCCGGAGCGCGTTCCTGGTCTTCAGAGGAATTCATCTATTTTTTTCTATAAAAAGTAGCATCTGCTGATAGAACATGTGCAAAGGAAATCCCAGAACATTATTGTAATCCCCATCAATGCGCTGGATATGGAAGCATCCAAAGTAATCCTGAATGCCATAGGCACCGGCCCGGTCAAAAGGGAGGTCGCTTTCTATGTAATCCGCGATGTCCTTTTCGCTGTAATGACTCAGATGAACGGCGGTGGCCACAGAAAAATCCAGGCAGGTTTTTTGTCCTTCGCGGGCATGGACTCCAGAGACAACCTGATGGGAGCGGCCACGTAGAGATAAAAGCGTAGCTTGCGCTTCTTCCCTGGTTCGTGGCTTGCCCACAATACGGTGGTCAAGGGCTATGACCGTGTCGGCTCCGATGGTAAAAAAATCCGGCCCCGACAGAGCGACCGCTGCATCCACCTTGGTGCGCGCCATGCGACGCACAAAATCATGGGCGCTTTCCTGTTCTTCGGGAATTTCTGCCACTGAGGTTGAAATGAGCTCAAAAGAAAGTCCTAAAGATTGAAACAGTTCCTGGCGGCGCGCGCTGCGGCTGGCCAGAAGGATGCGGCGAGAACGCAAAAAACCAAGGACCGGATCTGCCCTGGCTATCATGCCCTGCTTCTGGTCTCCAGAGCCAGACTTTTCAGATACGCGTCCACAAAGCCATCGAGCTCACCGTCCATGACAGCATCCACATTTCCGGTTTCAAAATCGGTTCGTAAGTCTTTTACAAGTTTATAGGGATGGAAAACGTAGCTGCGAATCTGACTGCCCCAGGCCACGTCTTTCTTTTCCCCAGACCTGGATTCTATGTCCTCTTCCTGTTTTTGCTTCTCCAGCTCATAGAGCCGCGCTTTTAGCATTTTAAGTGCTGTGGCCCGGTTCTTATGCTGGGAGCGTTCATTCTGGCATTGTACCACGATTCCGGTGGGCAAGTGGGTGATGCGTACAGCAGAATCTGTTTTGTTGATATGCTGGCCACCGGCTCCAGAAGCGCGGTAGGTGTCTTCGCGGAGATCTTTTTTCTCTATGACTACATCGATGTCATCATCAATTTCGGGCATGACATGAACGGAAGCAAAGGATGTGTGCCGGCGTTTATTGGAATCAAAAGGAGAAATTCGAACCAGGCGATGCACTCCATTTTCCGCTTTCAAATAGCCATAGGCGTTCTCGCCTTTTACCAGAACTGTTGCCGTTTTGATACCGGCTTCTTCTCCATACTGCAGATCCAGCGTTTCTGCATCGTATTCTTTTTTATTGAACCAGCGCGAGTACATGCGCAGGAGCATCTCTGCCCAGTCCTGACTCTCTGTTCCGCCGGCACCCGATGAGATGGTTATGATGGCATTGCGTCCGTCATCCGGACCCATCAGTGCTTCGGAGAGCAGGAGAGCATCAAATTGCCCGACAAGGCGCTCATAGTCATCTGCCAGAGAGCGAATCGCTTCCTTTTCCTGGCCGCTTTCTTCCAGGGTAAGCTCGATCAATTCAGGAAAATCGTTTAATTCATTTTTTAAGCTTTTCCAGGGAAGCAGCTTTTTCTCGAGGCCGGATTTCCGCATGGACAATTTCTTGGCTTCTTCCGGGTCATCCCAGAAATCGGACCTTTCCATGGAGCGGGCCAGGTCTTCCATTTCAGAAAGCGAGCCTTCAATGCCATTGCGAACCCAGCGCTCCTGGAAAGAATCGGTCAATTCACGCAGGGCGGCGAGCAGCTCGGTTTTATTGCGGAATTCAGCCATATGACCTTGAAGGCCGCCGCGAAAAAACAAGCAAGAAGAATCTTTAACAGTCGTTCTGCAGATAACAGAAGGAAGGATTGAGCGCAAGTGAGGTGATCACACCGGTCACGGCATCTGCGGCTGAGTCTTCCCAGGTAAGGTAAGCCAGGTGGAGGAAGTGGCCGCTGCGGTTGAAATACAACTTACGTCGCAGGGGATTGCCGGTAATTTCTGTTTCGCATTCGCTTTCAATGGCAAAATCCCCGGCTCCGGGAAATTCCGGGATACGACAGGGACCGTCTATCAGCTCATGCAAGGCATCTCTGCGCAATCGAAACGAGGCCAGCATCAGATAAAAATCATTGCGTTTCAGCGGCAGAAATTCAAAAATACGGAAATTGCCGCGCATGGATGTTTCTACTTTGAGGTCTGCCGGAATCCTGAGCTTCAGGCCGCTGCGGATGTGGCTCCACTCGCTGCCTGCTGCATGCAATCGTTCCCGGCTGACTCCCTGACTTTTTTCTCTGGCGATCAGGGGAAGGGAGAGGAGGAGGCAAAGGTAAAGGTAAAGGACAAACGTTTTCAAAACAGGATCTGCTCGATGCGCAGCGGCCGGGCACCGCTGAACCGGTAGGTCAGTACTGATTCGTTTTTGGTCAGCAGCTCGCGGAAGCGGGTATCAGCACGGGGAATGAATTCAGACGCCAGAGACAGACCCAGGAGCTCTCCGGCAACCAGATAGGCCTGTCCGGAAAACAGCCCTTCGCGGATGCGATCGGCTTTCCGGTCAAAGCGGTCTTCACGGTAGCGATAGTAGATTTCCTGTCCTTCAAGATCATAGAAAGCCAGATAGTCGCCCACGGCGCGGCTGTAACGGAGCCTCAATTCAGCGGGCAAATTTTCATCGCGCTCGATGGCCGACTTTATTTCGCGGATGCGCAAATCTTCTTCGCGAATATCGCCCTGGTAACGGTTCTCTCCGCTATCGCGGAGGAGTCGAGCATAAGGTTTTCCGTCGCGAGCAAATCCAAGCAGCACGATTTCCAGCGTGTAGTTGCTTCGCTCTTGAAACGATCCCTGACCCAGAACATAGAGCTTTGAGCCGGCCTCGCTCAAAAAGCGAAACCCCCGTGCAATCTCATCTTCTGTTTCAAATTTCTGCAGCCCATCGTAGGTGAGTAGAAGCTCTACCGGTCGCTGGCTGTGCACGAGAGCGCTGAGGTCCCGGTAGCGGGCCAGAGGATCGGCCTGAAAAGTGAACCCCAGGAGCAAGGCGGTAACAAGCAGGGATCGCATCAGTATTCTGCCAGAGCCTTCGCCGCTTCTTTGCGAACCTGACGGCTGGGATCATTTTTGGCTTTGTATTCCAGCAGAGGCCTGGCCTCGGGGTAGCGCGACTGGCGGATCAGTTCGATTGCCTGCAGCCTTGCATTGGCATCATCGTCACGTGCTGCGGCTTCCAGTTCCGGCCACAGGTTGGATTCTCCCAGCTGTATCAGGGTGGCCAGCAAATTCAGTTTTACCGGGCTCAGACGGGCCTTCTGGGCGGGATTGTGGACTGCCGTAATTTCCGCATAGAGTTCTTTTAGAGGGCCCAGAGAGCCGCGTGCCTGCATTTTACCCAGGGCATTAACGGCATAGGCACGGGCTACCGGACCTTCATTGGCGGAACGGGCAACCTCCAGAAGACGCGGCTCCATGTCCATGGCTTTTGTTTTTCCAAAATATAGAATGATTTGTTGCTTTATTTCTTCATGGATTTTAGGATCGGCGTATTTTTGACGCAAGAGTTCCGAGCGCGTGTTCAATACTCCCAGCGTGTTGACAGAAGCGCTGATCAGGACGGACATAGCGCTGAAATCCTGGGCAGAGAGCATTTTTTCAATGGCCGGACCCACGGCTGGGGCTTTCAGGTGTGCTGATGAACGCACCGCTGCTACCTGTAGATCGGTTTGACCGCTTTCAATGGCTTTGATGAGTGCACCCTCCCCGGAGCGCAATTTGAGTTTACCGATCATGGTCAGCGTGCGTTCCCGGACGATTGAATCACGATCGTCAGCGGCTATCTTCAAAATCAAAGCTTCAAATTGCTTTAATTCATCGTCTTTGAGTTTTTCGACTTTCTTGAGTGCTTCCAGTCTTTGCTTTGTGGCCGCGTATTCAATATCGGCCCGGAGTTTTTTCAGGCCTTCTTCCCTTTTTTCTGAGGCCGGAAGGGCACCGCTGCTGAGAAGCAGTCCGCCGCACAATATCAGTGCCGGAAGATAATCAGGTTTGCAACTCTCTTTCCAGCTCTGCCACCCGCATCTCCAGAGCCTTGAGCATCCTTTGATTTTCAATGTTTTGCTTGAATTTTTCAATGAGTTCAGTGATGTCTTCTTTGAGGCTCTCCATGTTCCAGGGCTTTTCCACATAACGATTCAATCCACCTTTGTTGATGGCATGGATGGCGCTGTCCAGGCCGGCCTGACCGGTCAAAAGGATCTTGATCGTGTCCGGCAGCACCTTTTGCACCTGCTCCAGGAAGGAGTCTCCTTTCATTCCGGGCATGACCTGATCGGTAATGATCAGCTCAATCATCCCCCCGGAAGAATGGATATCATCTATCAATTCCAGGGCTTCCTCCGCACTCTGAGCCACCTCAATTTCATGAGAATGACCAAAGTGGGTCCTGAGCTGCTGGCGCAGTGTGTCGAGTACCGATGCCTCATCGTCCACACACACAAAATAGCGCTTTTCCATCCAATGCTCTCCTTTCCTGGTTCGACAGCTGACAGAAGGACTTTAGAAGAAGGGGCTCTCGGGGCAATAAAAATAAATTCCGGGCCGCTCTCGGGAGTACCCATGTTCCGCCGATTTTTGGGCTTGCCCTGAGGAGCTTCCGACTTCCTGGTGCTTCGTGCCTTCTGTGCTCATTCCTTTACCCTCCTGCGACTTTGATCCGACGGAGGTGGGTGTCCCTGGGAGCTATCTTCTGGAGCGGGGCTTTTCCCTGACTTTTGCCACACCCGACGGGAAAGCAGCCCAGGCCGATCCTATCATGGTAACGGGGCAGGGTCTGGGCCTTCTGTCAGGATCCTTGAAGGCCCGTAGGGATGATGTTGAGCTCTACAAGAAGCTGGTGCAGCACCCGGTTTTCTGTCAGCCAATGACCTACAGCGCGGCCCGGGAATCGGACTTTGATGCATTGCTATTGCCCGGAGGTCACGCAAAGGGCATGCGCGTGTATCTGGAATCGCACGAGCTCAAACGCCTGGTAGCCGACTTTTTTCGATCCGGGAAGCCCGTGGCCGCCATCTGCCACGGTGTGTTGCTTGCGGCGCGCAGCACAGACCCGGCAAGCGGCATGTCTGTGCTTTACGGGCGCAAGACTACGGGTCTGCTCAAAAGGCAGGAGATGCTGGCGTGGCAACTGACCCGTGCCTGGATGGGAGACTACTATCGGACCTATCCTTTGCCGATGCAAACAGAAGTGCAAAATGTTCTGGCATCACCGGCCGATTTCATCGAAGGTCCGCTGCCGCTATTTCGCGACAGCTTCCAGAAGGCACAACATGGATTCATTCTCAAAGACGGGAACTATCTTTCTGCTCGCTGGCCGGGCGACGCACACGCGTTTGCTCTGGCGTTGCCGGAGCATTTTGGAGGATAGACGGTCCCTGACCTTAGCCCAGCTTCTACTGGAAATACTGGATCGCCCGACCACCTCTCTCCTGGGTTGGGGCCTGACTCGGTCCAAGGCAGGTGCAACAACTTTTCCGTTGAGGACCTTCCCGCAAAATCGCAAATAAAGCTGGAAAACCAGCACTCCCTTGTTACGGCGCATTCTGGAGGAAATTATGCGTTTACATTTCTTGATTTTTTGTGCATCCCTTTGCATTGTCCTGACTTGCAAAGGCGAGGCACCGTCGGGGACTCTGGACTGGAGTGCCATTGAGCAGGGCGATTTGCAGTCGATGGGGCCTTATCTGGAAAAGGGAGGCGATCCCTCGGCCCGCCATTCCGGCCCGACCGGGTGGCACCTCCTGCATTTTGCTGCTCGATGGGGTAATAATGATATGGTTGAAAAACTTCTACAGCGTGGGGCGCAGGTAGATGCAACCACCAGTGATGGCTGGACGCCGCTTTTCTTTGCCTCAATGAATGGCCATACGGCAACCGTAAAACTCTTGCTTGCCAAGGGGGCCCGGGCCGCGGCAAGAGCCAGTGATGGTTCCTCGATTCTGGATCTGGTGGATAGCGCAGAAATTGAGGAAATATTAACTGCAGCGGGCGCAACAAGGTAAGAGAACGCAGAGTGCTCGACTGGTGGCCCGATCCATCGAAAGCCTTGACGCAGGGGCTGTGCAAAAGCCCCCTGCAGAATGGTCCTGTATCTTAAGACTGAACAGATCGTGCCCGGACAGGGCATGAGCTATACCTACTACGAACTCGAAGAACCGGACACCATAGTTCGCATGTTGACAACCATACCGGAAACAGGGATGGTCAAGAAATACCCCAAACCTCCCGTCAAGAAATTGTTTGCTCCCGAACGTTGCCTGCCGGCCACGGCCCAGGAATTCCTGGACCTCTGGTCCCGCGAATGAAGCTCCACTTTTACGGGGCTGCAAGGACAGTCACCGGATCGTTGCACGGTGTGGAAGTGAACGGTGAGCGCATTTTGCTCGACTGTGGATTGTACCAGGGTCATCGTGAAGAAGCACTCAAACGCAACCGTACTCTCCCGGATTGGGCCATAGCGGCCGGACATCTGATTTTGTCACACGCTCATGTGGATCACTGTGGCAACATCCCGGGACTTGTAAAACAGGGCTTTACAGGAAATATCTATTCCACAGCTCCCACCCGGGACCTGGCGGCCCTGATGCTCCAGGACAGCGCACACATCCACGAACAGGATGCAAAATTTCTCAGCCGCCGGCGCAGAAAGGCCGGGCACAATGGCGAAATCAAGCCTCTTTACACCCTGGGCGATGCCCTGCGGTCTCTTGAGCATTTTATAACGCTCCCCTACCATCGCCCGTTTCGGCTGGCTTCCGGTGTCCATTTTACCTTTTTCGACGCCGGTCACATTCTGGGAGCGGCCATGGTATTGCTGGAGGTGCAAGAGAACGGCAAAAAAGCGCGCCTGCTTTTCAGTGGCGATCTGGGGCGGCGTAATATGCCTATCCTGCGCGACCCGGAAATTGTTTCAGATGTAGATTATCTTATTTTAGAAAGCACTTATGGAAACCGGAAACACAATGACCGGGACCTGATGGATGAAGCCCTGGCAGGCGAAGTGGACCGCATCCTCCAGACTGGTGGCAAGCTCTACATTCCTTCTTTTTCCCTGGAGCGCGCCCAGGAAATCCTGCTTTCCATTCACAAGCTGGAAGCACAGAATCGTATCCCTGTTCTGCCGGTATATCTGGATTCACCGCTGGCCAGTGCCATCACAGATGTATTTCGACTGCATCCGGAATGCTTCGATGAAGAGTTACTGAGAATGCTCAACCGCAAAGACCTGCCTTTTTTCACCCAGAACCTGGTGCGTGTGCGTTCCGCCGATGAATCCCGCGAGGTCATGGTGCGCAAAGAGAGTGCTATTGTCATTGCTGGTAGCGGCATGTGCGAATTTGGACGCATTGTGCATCATTTGAGTTATGGACTTTCCAGCCCGGCCAATACGGTGGCCATCGTGGGCTTTCAGGCAGCCAATACGCTTGGACGCAAATTGCTGGATAATGTGAATCCGGTACGCATCTTTGGCGATGATGTGGCCGTGCGTGCGCGAATCGTTGCCCTGGACGGATTCAGTGCTCATGCAGACCTTCCTGAATTATTATGGTTTGTTAAGGAAATTCGATCACGCGGGTACTTAAAAAAAGTCTTTCTGGTGCACGGTGAGGATCGCGCCTTAATGAATCTCAAACAGGAGCTAAAGCAAACAGGTCTTGAAAGCGTAGAAGTGCCCGAACAGGATTCCATGTACGACCTGAATGCATAACAGCTATCGGGCCTGGGGCGTACCCGCCAATCGTAGCGCCGGGGTTCAGGCGGCCGACCGGCCCCATTGCAGGTCCCAAGATCCGTCGTAGAGCATCTGGCGGAGCCGGATAATAGCGGATGCGCCGTCGATGGTCCATTTCATTCCGGCCTGCTTGAGCCGGGATTGGACGAGGTACTTATGAGCGCTCTCGACCGCACCGCTCCCAATGAAGAATCCCATGCGGCGGAAATGCGGATAGCGCATCTTATCCAGGCGACTTTTGTAATAGTTGTGTAATTCAATGATTGGGGTCTGGACTCGGGGCCGGCGCTTGGCTTCGAAGAGTAGACGTTCGCAGACCGCTTCGGCCATTCCGTTCCATAACATTTCTCGAAGTGGCTCCACCCATTCCCTGACGCTTGCGGTTTCATTCTCCCCGAAGATGGCTTTCCCGCAATTCCAGAGGTGTTCACTTGCGTGGTACCAATCCAGAATGTGCACTGACCGGGGAAAAAGTCTTTCGCGCATATGGTCCAGCCAGTCCGCGCCATCGCTTATGAAGACGATCGTTTGCGCGCGCATGCTGCCGGCTTCCGCAGCCACTCGCTTCAGGAGTTGTGCGAAGTGCTCTACGCCCTTACCGATTGATGTTGCGAAGCGTTTTTTTGTAATACGGCATATTTCTTTTCCTTTTGCAGACTTTCTCCTGATGATATCCTCTGTACGAAAAACAACTCCAACTTTTACCTCCTTGTACTCGGTTTTGAGCCGATTTTCAGGGGTTTTTCCCCGAATCGGCACCATGCCACCGTCTGCCTGAACATAGAGAATTTCTGTCTTCTCAGCAGACACCGTACCGAACTCTTTGCTTCTGTATTCATCTGCAGCACAGAATGATGCTCCATACGCCTCGGCCGTTTCGCGCAGCATAGTCTCTGTGATATCGACTTTTTCAAAGCGTCCGAGATAATGACGCGCCTGATCAAAGGGGACGGCTGCGCCCAACCAGCACAATAGCTCAGCAAATTTTCCTGACGCCGAATGAGGTGTCAGTCCGAGGATTTTCTCCAGTGGGAATTCTGTGCAGCGGCAGGATTTGTTAGTGCACGTATAATATGCACGATGAATTCCAATAACACCAGTTCGGCCCAGATTTAGTTTGCGCTCTCGAGTTCCCTGGAATTTCTGCGGGCTTCCGCATTCAGGACATTTTTTTTTCGCCGGCCTTCAGGCCCGGTCCTATTTTTCCCAGAATCTTCAGCAGAACTTCAGGGTGGTCTACATGGTGACGGATCATCCAATCCTGAATTTCCGCCAGGTTTGGAGCCGTCCGGTCCGGGTGTTCCTCCCCCTTCCGGAGACTTTCCTTGAAACGCTCTCCCAACTCCTCGATTTCCGCATCTGTGAAAAACATCAGCACCCCCTTCAATTACAGGGAAGCTTGGGCCAGACGGCCGCCGGTACCAGCACTTTTTCCTACGATTGGCGGGTGCGCCCTCGGGCCTGGCGCAAAGCCTGTAAACTTAGAAAAGTTATAGATCCAATTGCTGCTGTCAGGAAGCCGGCCAGAAGAAGAGTTTCAGCGGTGCCCAGTCGGTCTGCCAGAAAAGCGTAGGCCAGGCCGCTGGCTGCAGGGGTGAGCAAAAACAGGAGAGAAAACAAACTCATCACCCGACCGCGCAAATGATTGGGTGTGCACTCTTGCAAAAGGGCCGGGGCGAATGCCGTTATCATTCCCAGAAATACGCCGGTAAGGACCAGGCCGGCGGCTGCCGGCAGGGTTTGACGGGAAAGAGCCGTGGCACAAAAAATAAGACCGGAAAGTGGAATTGCCGCCAGCAGTATCCGGCCCCGGCTGAAGTGAGAAGAGAAGCGACTGGCGAAGAGGGCACCCAGTATCAGCCCGAGCCCCAACATGCCCATGAGCGTGCCACGTGCTGCTTCGCCCAGCTGCAATATTTTTTGGCCAAATTCCGGCAGGAGTACTTGAATGGGGCCGACCAGGATCATAGATAAAAATAAACCGATCAGAACTTGACGTGGCAGTGCGGCGGCTTTTAGAAAATCACGCGCACCGGTTGTTTGCGCCTTCGCAGCTTCTCTGGGCAGAAGGCGTACAAGAAGTAACAGACCAAGGCTAACCAGATACATGAGGCCGTTAATGGAGAAGAGAACGCTGAAGGGGAGTGCGGAGCGTACCCAGCCGGCAAGGACGGGAGCCAGGGCGAAGCCCAGTAACATAAAAACATTCTGAACCATCGTGGCCTGGGCAAGCTTCTCGCGGACCAGATCGCCAAGGATCGCCAGCCTTCCGGGCATCACAAAGCTCATGGCCACACCGTTCAGAAGCGCGAAGAGAATCAAAATTTCACGATTGTCGCTCCGTAGCAATCCGCTGGCTGAGAGTAGCGCGGGTATCAGGCAGGCCAGGGCGCTGATTCCCTGACAGAGGCCCACAACCAGTTTACGGGAATGGCGGTCCAGAAGATGACCGGCCTGCCAGGATAGAAAAAGAAAAGGGATGTAGGCGGAAAAAAATACAATGCCAGCAAAACGTTCATTGTCCGACAGACTGTGTGAGTAGATCACAATCGTATAGTTGAAAACACTTCCAGCCATGAGGCCCAGAAAAGAAGAAATATAATAAATGAATAGATTGTTCATTTTAGGAAACGATGCAGCAGCAACTCCAGCCTGTCAGGCGGCAATTCGCACGGCTGCTCGTAAACCCCAGGCCATCATAGCAATGGCTATGGTCATCAGGTAATGAAACACATCAATACGTAACATGCCCGCAAGCTCACCTTTCGTGCCCACAACAAGCCCGGCGATGACCAGAAGCAGGGCTCCGCCGGCGGTAAAAAATGCCGATCCACCGGGAAACAGGGCAATCCCGGCCGCAATGATTGCCAGGGCCCCGATGGCCCCGGCGATGGTACCGTAAAGATTCCATTGTATAAAATGTGTGAATACAAAAAACAGGGCACAGAGAGCGATCGTCAGGATCAAAGCCCAGGGAGGCGGTGGGATTCGGAATACAATGAGGCAGAATCCAAGACCAATCAGCGGTATGCCTACCTGTCCGGCTGCGGCGGAGAGGGAAGTGTGCAGCGGAACAAGATCCGGGAGGATAGAAAAGCGCAGAACACCCACGGAAGCAGCCAGGGCCACCAGAGCAAAGCCGGCCGCTGCAGGGCGGGACCCGCTCATGTGCGCGAGGCAGGCAGCGCCCCAGGTGATCAGCGCAAGAACGGCATCGGAAACCGCTGTGGATGGTTGCATGCTCTGCTTCTTTTCCGGGCAAACGATCTGTCATCATAAAAAAGGCGGAGGGTTCCGATATGATTAATCTCATGGTGAATCCGACTTGACGGCAGGGCCCGAATATGCCTTCCTGAAACAAGTGCATCTGACGTTCCTGCGAATTTCTGGCGCTGGCCTGCTCTTTTATCTGGCTCTGGCGATCAATGGGCATATTCACCATTCTTACCCGGAGGATCACGGTTTCCAGGCCTCTCATTGCCCGGCCGGGGAACCTTCGCCTGCGCCGCATTCCTGCGTTCCGGAAACTGCTCTGTTCCATTTTTTTGAATCGGCACGTCCCCAACTGGATGGCTTCAGCCTCTCTTTCCAGTCTGGCACGCCTTCCCTGACTTTTCTCCCTGTGTCCGCTCCGGGCCTGAATCGGGACAGCGCGCCCGGTCGTCCACTGGCCGCGTTGCGGGAGAATCGAGATAATCGAGCAGAGCGGGATGGCAGCGGTCCGCGGGCATCACGCGCTCCTCCGCGCGTATAACTCACCTCAATTACTTAAAAACAGATTATTTCACCGTTGTGAAATATTGAACATAAGGATTTTACTATGGTTTTTATTCAAAACAAGGCCTGGTTGATTTTATTCCCGATTACGGTTCCCTTTTCCGGAATCCTTCCCCAGGCCGGATCTACTCTGGAGCAGTTGCAGAAACATGCTCTACTTAAAGCCCCGGCCGTAATCGGGTGTGAGCTGCGCTTGAAGCAGGAACAAGAGTTGCAACAGTCGCAATGGCGAGCCTATTATCCCCTTGAGCTGGGTGGCTCTATTGAATCGGGTCAGTACCAGGAAAACAGTCCCCTCTCCCTGACAACGCAGCAATTGCCGGAACGCCGTCGCGATAGCCTGAAAGGTTGGGACCTGGAGGTCAGTCAACGCATCGATCTGACCGGGGGACGCACAAAGAGCCAGGAATTGCTGCGAGCAAGGATTCGCTTCCTGGAGAAGGATTGTCAGCGAGTCCGCCAGGAAACCCGCATCCTTGTCGCTGAAAAAATCTATTCCATCCAGCTGTTGCGCGATCTGGCCGGCGATCTGCGTCTTGTGATCGGGCGTCTGGAACGTATCCGGGCCAGCCTGAGCGGCAGCTATCGTGACCCGGCCATGGGTAACTATGCCATCCATACGATTGGGGCTAATCTGCGGGAGCACCGCGAAGATCTCAACAACATCGAACTGGAAATCCTGGGCAAACAAAATGAACTTTCCCTGCTACTGGGGGGAGAGTCATTTTCCCTTCCCCCGGAAGCCCGGGCCACACAGATGCTTCCGGAAGCAACGCCGGACCGTCCCGCACTTTCTCTTGAGCGTATCGCTTTAGAAAGCCAGGTGCGCATACAGGAAGGCTATCTTCAGGCGGCCACTCTTTCCGAACCCATGACTCTGTTTGCCAGCGGCGGCCAGAAGGAAGTTGGCCCGGCCGGCAATGCCCTGCGAACCTATGAAAAAGAAAACTATTTACGGGCCGGTCTGCGCTTGCCTGTCTTTTCCGGCGGGCCGGAGTTACGTGCGCAGCGTGGGGCCAGGCAGAACCAGGTGCGCGAAAATCTGGCGCAGGAGAATCAGGAAAAGCAGGCGCTTATGCATTTTGAGTTGCTAAAAAAAGATTACAATCAGCTGCGCGCACAGGTGCTGATTCTTGTGCCCTTGCGCAAACAGGCACCCGTTCAGATCAATTTGCTGGAGCGTGCTTTGCTCCTGGGTCGTATCTCCTACGGAGATTTCTGGAACGGACACGAACTCTGGCACAAGCAGGAAGTCCATTACGTCAGGCTGGCAATGGAAGCTCTGCAAAAATTGCGCGAGATTCAACTGATGGCCGGAGGTTCCCATGATTGAGAAAATATATAATGTAATACTGGATCGCAAAATGAGCATCTTTGCTCTGTTTCTCGTGGCTTCTGGTGCCGGAATTTTTGCGCTACAGAATCTAAAGATCGATGCCGTCCCGGATATTACAGAAACCCAGGTGATGATCAATACTCTGACGGGCTCTCTGGAACCGGAAGAAATCGAAGCGACGATCACCTTTCCCATTGAGACTTTGATGGCCGGCATTGAAGGAGCGAGAGAGGTCCGCTCCATCACCAAGTTTGGTCTTTCACAGGTTATTGTCATTTTTGCTGAAGGAACCAACCTTTATTTTGCAAGGCAACAGGTGAGCGAACGGCTGGCTCAGGCCGATTTACCGGCAGGTTACAAACCGGAACTGGGTCCCGCCTCAACGGGTCTTGGTGAGGTTCTCATGTACGTGTTGCTTCCCAAAGAGCCAGAAGCTGGCACTCAAGGCACCGCGATGCAGACCATGCTCCGGCTGCGCCAGATTCAGGAAAAGATTATCGCTCCACGCCTGCGCACGGTGGAAGGGGTGGCGGAAGTTGATACGAACGGAGGAGCCCGCAAAATCATTCATGTGGCTCTTGAACCCGATCGCCTGCGCAACAGTAATATCAGCCTTTCTTCTCTGTTGCATCAGCTCGATGATCTGGGTCTCAATCGTAGCGGCGGCTATGTAGAGCTAAAAAAGGAACGGATTCTGGTCCGGGCTGGGGCCAGAACCAAACAGCTAAGTGACCTTCAAGAATTTCCCGTACGCACGGGCAGCATGGCTGACTATCTACCGCTTCGTCGCCTGGCGGACGTGGGACCCGGAGCGGACTTTCGGGTAGGCGCTGCCACCTATGATGGACAGGAGACGATCCTTGGAACCGTGCTGATGCGCAACGGGGCCAACAGTCGCGCGGTGGCCCTGCAGGCAGAAGTGATGATCGCGCAGCTGCATCTACCGGAAGATGTTGAGATAAAAATTCTTTATAGTCGGAGCAAGCTGGTCAATGCTACAATCAGTACAGTTGTACGCAACCTGGTTGAAGGAGGGATTTTAGTTATTGTTGTTCTTTTTTTATTGCTGGGTAACTTTCGTGCTGCCCTGCTGGTAAGTCTGACCATTCCCCTGGCCATGCTGATTGCTTTCAGTGGCATGGTGGCCAGTAACATTTCTGCCAGCTTGATGAGTCTCGGGGCTATCGATTTTGGTTTGATCGTTGATGGCTGTGTGGTGATAGTAGAAAATATCACTCGACAGATGGAAAAACATCCTGGCATCTCCCGGCGCAGTGCCATCATTCAGGCGCTCAAAGAGGTGTATCGTCCTGTATTTTATGGGGTGCTGATCATCATTCTTGTTTATGTTCCCATACTGGCACTTACCGGAGTGGAAGGAAAACTGTTCCGGCCCATGGCTCTCACGGTTGTTTTTGCCCTGGCTGCCGGACTGGTCATTGCCATGCTGCTTATGCCGCCGCTGGCCCTGGTCTTTTTGCGCATCAAGCACAGTGGTGCGGAAGAAGCAGAGAGTCGCCTTTTCCGCTATATAAAAAACGGTTATCGTCCCGTGCTTGATTTTTCCCTGAGACGCCCCCTCCGCCTGGCTTTATTTCTCAGTCCGATTTTTCTGCTGGCTCTTTTTTCATTCTACCGGCTGGGTTTCCAGTTTATGCCGGCTTTTGATGAGGGAGATATGGTGCTTGGCATGGTTCGTGATTCGCGTTCCAGTCTTGAGCATTCCATTGATGTTCAGAAGAAAAGCGAAACGATCCTGCGTCAGTTCCAGGAAGTAGATCACATCTTCAGTCGTATAGGAACGCCCGAGTCGGCAACGGATCCCATGGGGGTCAATTTCTCCGATACATTTCTGATTCTGCGGCCGCATTCGCAGTGGCCCGAGCACAATGGAAAGAAATGGAGTAAAGACGAACTGTATGAATCCATGAAGGATGCACTGGAGAAAGCCGGCCTGCAGCAGGAAGTTTTCCCCACCCAGCCGATTGAGATGCGCTTCAATGAGATGCTCGAAGGCAGCCGCGCTGATGTCAGTTTGCGAATTTTCGGGCCGGATCTAAAGATTCTCTTTGAGGCATTATCCAGAGCTGAGCCCATGCTGGAGCGTTTACCCGGTGTATCTGAGATCGGTGTGGACGAATTATCCGCACTCAGGCTGGGACGGGTGATGGAATACAGTCTCAACCAGCAAAGAATAGCCGACGCGGGACTGGATCCGGCTGACCTGAAGGATGTTTTTGAAACGGCCATGAGCGGCCGGTTGCTGGGATTTCATTATGAAGGCGCTTATCGCTTTCCGATTGTGGCCCGGCTCAAAGATGAGGTGCGAATCGATCCCCTGCAGGTAGGTTCATTGCAGGTAGAAACACCGGGCGGCCGCCTTTTTCCGCTGTCTCGATTTTTGACTCTGCGCGAGGAGGAACAGATTACCACCATTGCCCGCACAGAGGGCCAGCGCTATGCCGGACTGAACATCTACATGGATGGCTCTGATCTGGAAGCCTTTGTACGTCAGGCGGACACATTATTAAAAAAAGAACTTAATCTACCGGAAGGTTATCGTATGGTCTGGGGTGGACAATTCAAGCATTTGCAGAAGGCCAAAGGTCGGCTCTCAATCCTGATTCCGCTAACACTCATCATGATATTTCTTCTGTTATGGAAAAGTACAGGGCATGCGCGTCAGGCTGCTTTGATCTTTGCCTGCATTCCCCTGGCTTTGACCGGCGGTTTCATTCTGCTTTACCTTAGCGGACAGGCGCTCAGCGTTTCCGCATCGATAGGTTTTATTGCCCTGTCCGGGATTGCCGTCCTGAACGGGTCGGTTTTAATCCATTTCTACCATGAGCTGGAACAGAGCGGCCATTCCATTCTTGAAGCGGTGCATGAAGGGACTTTGAGTCGTCTGCGACCAGTGCTCATGACGGCTCTTGTGGCCATGCTGGGATTTTTGCCCATGGCTTTGAACACGGGGACCGGAGCGGAAGTGCAGCGACCCCTGGCAACCGTTGTCGTCGGCGGGCTTTTTTCAGCCACTCTGCTGACGCTGCTGGTATTACCGTATCTTTACTTCTGGATGGAAAATCGGTTCCGGAAGTAGCTAAAAAAAATGTCTTTACTGTTCGTTACCGGGTGTTTAGCCTACAACGATGGTTGAATTGTTGGCCAGCCCAGAGGTCCGCAGCCAAATTGCGCGGCTGTCGGTTGCTCAATATCATAAACTTTCCGCGATGGGCATCTTGCCCGAACGGACTGAACTCATTGAAGGGCTGGTCCTGTGTAAAATGCCCAAACCACCGGAACATACTTATGCCGTGGCCGTTCTGGAACGCTTTCTCAGACTGATATTTCCTGATCACTGTATCCGTAAGGAAGAGCCACTTTCCCTGAAAGATTCAGAGCCTGAACCTGACCTTGCCGTAGCGGAAGGAAGTATAGCCGATTTTCGCGGTGCGCATCCTCACATAGCGCGCCTGGTAGTCGAAGTTTCTAAGACGACATACTCATTGGATTTCGATAAGCAATTCATTTATGCACGGGCTGGTATTCAAGAATACTGGTTGGTTGATCTTGAGCGAAAGCAGGTGGAGCTGTATCAAGAGCCAGAGGCAAGCATGTATGTAAAAAAGCAGTTTCTCGGCTCCGGCACTGCCATCACGATTGGTCAGCAAAGCCTCGCAGTAAACGAACTGTGGGCCTGAAGAAAGTAAAAGCCTTCATTCATTTCTTACCGGGCCCCGCAGGGCTTTGGTGGCGCCTGCCTTGCGCTTGTCAGCCACCATCTTTGCTCGGGCCCGGGCCGATCGCCGGCGCTTCTGCCTCCGTATCTTTTCGATTTTCTTTCTGGCTTCACTTTCCTTCCCTTTGATGGCTTCTTCCAGCTTATCCAGCAATCGCTTGCGGGCGAGGTAGCGGTTCAGTCCCTGGGTGCGTGCTGTGTCGGCCTGCACCGCGATCCCCGTTGGCAGATGCTTTAGTTTTACACATGTGGCCACTTTGTTGACGTTCTGGCCGCCTTTTCCGCCGGAGCGCACAAATTGTTCCAGCAAATCTTCCTCGCGCACGCCCAGAGCATCCATACGACGGGAGAGCCCGGCTGCCTTAGGGGCGCCCACGGGAAACGCTCTGCTACCAGGGGTAGCGTTCGGCTGTTTCGTCATTGCTGTAGTTCACATCCTGTTTCGCTGTGGCTTCCTCGATCAGCTTGCCATTGGCCCCCACAGTTGCTGTCCAGCCAAAAGATCTTTCCGCCCTGAGGTCTGCGCGCGTGGGATAGATGTGGCCATAGATGAGTATCGTTTGATTTTTACTCAGGTGCAAGCGATCAGCTGCTGGATTGTTTTCATTGCCTGATCCCCGGAAGAGAAGTTCCCAGACGACGGAACCCTGGTCATCAAGCTTCAAAAGCCAGATCTGGTTGGCCGTGGCGGGATGAGCAAAGGGGCCCAGGTCCACATAGAATCCCCCGCCGGGCAGCATAACAGCAGCATGTCCTTCAATCGCACGCTTACCAGCTTTGCGAAACGATTTTTTCCAGAGCACTTTTCTGCTGGCATCAAAGCGAATGACGACGGCCTCCTGGTCACCGTTGGCCGTCGCGACCAATAAAGCACCGCCGTCGTGCGTTGCGATGATGGGAGCAAAGATCCCTTCTTTGTTGCCAATATAGCGCAAATAGGAAGAGTAAAGCCCCAGAGCGTTAGCTTCCGCATACTCTCTGGCGAATTGATAAAGGGGCTGTTTCTCATAGGGGAACTCGGCGCGAACATGGCCGGGGAAAAAAAACAATAGAAAAAAAACTAAAATTATGGTAGGTCGAAGATAATTCATAAATTCTCCATATTATGATCAAAGTAAGGCCAGCCAGGAGAGCGAGCAGCCTGGAGCACGCCTTTTTGCACAATGAAGGAAAAAAAGGTCAGGGGTAAAAAGCCGGGGAGCTGTTCGATCAAGGATGTCATCTATGTTTACTATGATACAGGGCGGGTGTGACAGGGAAGAAAAAAAGGGGTGAGCGGGGGAGAGAATTGCGCCTATTTGCGAGATTCAGGGACAAAGGCGACCACTGCATTTTCCTGGTGGTTTTCAATGATCTTGATGGCTCGCGACTGCCCAAAAGTATGCATAAAAGCATGGTGAGTAGTCAGAAGAAGATTCTGGAATTCATCATCGAATTCGTTCTCGATGCTTCTGATTTTTAGGCCAATAGAGCGGGCTTCTTCTTCATGGATATGACGCGCATGAGTTTTAGTATCATCATGATTGTTCAGATAGTTCACTATTTTACCAATGTCCGCATCTGCAGCATCGGAGAACATCACAGTCTTTAACCAGCCACTGACCATGCCGGATGCGAGCTCTATGGCATTCTGGCATTCGCCAATGAAGGTTGGGTGATACTTCTGGATAACGGCTTGCCATATCGGTATGGTACGCGGATCCTTTATCGTTTCTGTAATGGCGCGCTCAAACTCAGCAAGGACTCCGTGTGCCGGGATGCCGTTAAATTGCGGATCAACCGGCCCAATGTTCGAATGCTTTCCCATAATGATCTCTTTGCAGGCACACGCGACCATTGTGCCCGCCGACATCGCGATTTGAGGTATCACCGCTCTAATATCTGAGCCAAACATTTTATGAATATAGTTCACCAGAGATTCAGTGGCGGTCAGATTGCCTCCGGGCGTGTGCAGAATCAGGTCCAATCCTTTCTTGCGATCCAGGCCGTGGATCACGGCCATAAAGCCATTTTTATCATCGTCATTTATTTCAGCATTGCCTATGCCTGGCTTCTGTAGCCAGCCGGAGTAGTAAGCAATTACGTTGCGCCCGGTTTTCTCTGCAAATTGTCCGAGATACTTGCGGCGAACGAAGTCTAATCCATCGATTCGGCGCGAATCCTGGATTTCACGCAAGACATCATTCCAGTTAGGCACTCAGTCGTCCCGAGAAATATTAGAATAAGATATATTCATATATTCTAATACGCTACATTTACGATACCGTTTCGCGAAATCCTCCGCGCTCTCATACCTTTCATTGAGGACGTGCTGAAGACCGAGCCTTGCAAAGGCTCGGTCTATGTCAGCTCTATCCAGAGCTTGTTTCCCATTTTGCACAGATGTCTGCATACACTCAAACAAAGAGAATCCCGATTAAAAGTCAATCGTAAAGAGGGCCCCGTTGTAACAATTTCCTCAGGAACACTTTCCGGCCACTGCTGGAAAGGCTCGCATGCCTCACAGAGCAATCGCCTTCCCCTGCCCCTTCCGGCGCAGGGTTTTGCGCACGAAGGCCGCTGTCCTTTCTGCATCAGGCGCATATTGTCTGGTCCATTTAACGCAATATTCCTCATTCCGAAATTCCAGCGGCACATCCCTGTGATACAGATGCAGAAATAGCAAGTCGTAGGCCAGATGGTCCTGCGAATATTTGGTCAGATACTCACCGCCCCATTTGTGCAGGCCACGCTGTAAACAGAAAAAGACTGCGAAATTCCTGGGTTCGTCTTTGTAGAATCGTAAGCTTCTGACCAAAGGCTTCATAGTCCGGTAGAGACTTCCGCCTGTTTCACCCGGAATGGCCCTCAGCACTCTATTCTCAAACTCATAGCCAGCGAAACGCAGCGCGCAAACGGACATTGCCTGATCGATAACAGACGGGAAATAGGAGTAGTCTTTCATATGCTTCCGGGTTCATTCCTGCAGATCATAGAGTGTGCCCCAGATTCTGGAATACGCTTCATATTTCCGCTTCTGGTCGCCTTTCTGGTGGATCATATTCTTGAAATTGGGGTAATCCACCGATGCTTGCAATGCTGCCACAATCTGGCTGTATTCGAGATCATCCACGATGATACGGTAGCGATAATCGGCATCAGGCCAGGTCAGGATGCTTTTTTTGATCCTCGCAGCGGTTATCAGATTTTCCAGATCTTTCATAAGCCGTGCGCGCACATGCAATCCGTCAGCCTTTTTTACAATAGAATAAAATCCATACTTTGATGCAATCCACATAGTGCACTCCTTCGATGGAGAGAGTAACACCCGGGTGTGACAGGGATTAATGCCTATCCAGCCGGCCCTTTCAGGGCAACCACTTCAAGCGGTTCCTTCTTGCCCCGCAGCTCAATGGCTCCCAGTTCACGCACCTGCCATCCGGCCGGCATTGACATTCTGTCCAGCAGTGCCCGGGACAGAAGCAGGACCTCACCGGCCACGCGACAATGCGCAGCCAGGCGAGCTGTTGTGTTCATGGCATCCCCTACATGAGCGATTTCCTTTTTGAGGTCACCCAGCTCCCCGGTGATGATGCGGCCAAGATGCATTCCCGCGCGATACAGAGGAGTAATACCAAAATGCAATTGAAAAAATTCTCTGCTTTTCTTGAGTTCTGCATTCAAGCGCTCAAAGAACAGGAGGCAGCGATTTTCCTGAGTCGCGGACTCTACCGGCCAGGTCAGAATGATTTCATCGCCAACATACTTATAAATCTCCGCTTTGGATTCTAGGATGGGTTCTGTCAGCCGATCAAAAAAGGCATTGAGGAAGTGCAAAAACTTTTCATCGCCCAGCTCTTCCGCTATTGTCGTTGAAGAAGCCAGATCCAGAAAAACGATGACTCTCTCTTCCGGGCGCGGTTGATGATAACGGCCACTGATAAAATTAAGCAGAATCTGCGGACCCAACAGGCGATTGATTTCAAAGGTGAAATTGAAAAGGAATGACACAAAGACAGCAACGAATAAAGACTGAAAGAAATGTACGCGGGCCACATCATTGGCAACGGGGAATAAAATAAAACTATCATATTCCATAATGTAGCGGCCGGTGGCCCGCCCCACAAGGATCAGGAGCGTATAGACCAGAGTATTGAGGAAGACAACAGCAGAAAAGTTCCAGCGGTGCAGGACGGCCTTGAGGTAGAATTCAAAAAGGAGCAGTGTATAACCGCTCAGCAATAAAGCGATGAGGAAACCGTCCACCACCCCATTGAAAACGTTGAGTAAGGTCACGCTACCGCTGCCGGAGAAGCCCTGATAGGTGCTGATGGAGGTTGCGGCCAGCCCGGTGACCGTGGAAATTTTCCAAACACGGCCAAGGTTGCGCTTCCATTTGTACGATCCGGGGCTATAGTTTTTTATTTTCAACAGCAATTCCTGAGCCAATGGATTCTCAAGTCATTCTGTTTGTCAAGTCTTGATATGCCGCCTGGTAGCGCAGCCGGGTTGCTTGTCTTTTTTTGATAGGGGACGATCGTAAAAGGGTGGTCGGAATGCGAGAACGATGATTGTCTGCCGCCATGGTCAGATGGTTCAAACAACATTGGTCGGGCAAAAAGCCACCCCGCCCGGTCGTAACGGGTGTTGGTATCGTTTCACCGATAGGAACGGGTCAGGACGCCTTCTGGGCTGCTCTCCTTGCGGGCCGTACGGGAGTAAGAAAGATCAGTCTCTTTGATGCAACTCATTATCCCACGCGAATCGCGGCTGAAGTACCGGATCTTGATGAATGGGAGGAAAAATTGCTCAGCGCCAGGCAGAGAAATCACTTTTCTCGGGCAGCGAGGATGGCTCTGATTGCTTACAAGCTCGCACACGTAGATAGTGGTCTGCGTGAATTTGATCCGTTCCGCACGGCTGTGGTAACCGGTTCCGCTTCCATTGCTTTTGAAGTTCTGGAGGAACAAATCCGCCGGAGCTCTTCCGCCCTGCTTGATTTTTCTCAGGGAGAAATGGAGCCACTCTCCATGTTGCGTACAGTGATGAGCGCCCCGACCAATGCAATCGCTCTGGATGCGGGAATAGAAGGCTACTCCACCACGGTTACCAATGCCTGCGCATCGGCTCTGTCCGCTATAGCATTGGGTGCAGATAGGATTCGCAGAGATGAAGCAGAAGTCGTTATTGCAGGGGGTGTAGATGCTCCGATCACTCCGATTGTGTTGAATGCCCATTGCGCGGCGCGATTGCTGACGACAAACAATGAAGATCCTGAAACTGTACTGGAGCCATTCGATATGCGCCGGACCAAGCCTGTTCTCGGTGAAGGTTCCGCTTATTTAATTCTTGAAGACCGGGAACGTGCCCTGGCACGCGGCGCCAGGATTTACGCCGAAATAGGCGGGTATGCCCAGATGCAAGAAAATATGAATGAAATTTTTCCCATGGATCGCAGCGGCAGTAAATGGGCTGCATGCCTGAAAGCTGCGGGCACAGAAGGAGTGAGTCATATCAGCGCGCATGGGCCATCCGACCGTATCATTGATCGGACGGAAAATCTGGCGCTCAAAACAGCCTTTGGGGAGCGCGCGCAATCACTGTTTATCACATCGATAAAAGGGGCAGTTGGTTCAGGAATGGCCTCCGCGAGCGCACTCCAGGTGGCTGCGGCCGTGTTAAGCCTGAAACACCAGATGATTCCCCCCATTTACAACTATAAGGAACCTGATCCCGAATGTGACTTACGCTATATACCGGAAGCCATGTCTGCCCGAATCAAAACGATTTTGCTCAGCAGTCATGGCCTGGGAGGAATCAACTGCGCATTGCGGGTTTCGGGAGCTTGATATGAATATGGAACTTACCCTGCAGATCCTCCTTAACCTGGTCGCGGGAATACTGCTAACCATTGCTTTTTTGCGTGTTCCACGTGGTCCATTGCGTCTTACCTTCATCCTGTTTGTCGTAGCTATGCTCTGCTGGCTGAATCCGCTTCTTATCATGCGGCGCCCGAACTTCGATCTGGCCTACTCTGCTCCAGTGGCGCGCTTAATTTTCTGTTCTGGCCTGGCAACGTTGATTGCATTTGGATTTTTTTTGGTGATGCTGTTTGGCCGCAATGACTACCTTCGCGGTCGGGTTTTCTGGATCTTTCAGGCCAATAATCTGCTTTTGGTGGCTTTCGTAATCAGCGGATATGTAGTCATTGACTTTGATCGTAGTGCGTCAGGACAAATCTTACCCAACTATGGTCCTCTCCATGGCTACTTCATCCTTTCATGGGCCGCTTTTGGTGTTTTTCTTTTCTGGCTGGGAGCTTCAACCTATCGCAATACAACGGATGAGTTCACACGATTGCAAATCGGACAGGTCTTCTGGAGCAGCCTCGTCACATTTGTGGCCATCATTTTTACGAACGCCGTTTTACCCCGCCTGACCGGCGAGTCCCGGTTTTCGCATCTGGGGCCTTTATCTACGCTGGTGGTTTTTGGCGGAATATTGCGGCTCCTCGTTCTGGGGCGCAAACTGGTGGTTGACCGGGCCCTGGGACACCTCTTGAGTCTGGCAGTATTTCGCGTTGATAACAACGTCGCTGAACTGCGGCGCCTGATCGATGGTTTGTTGGTCTTTTTTGAGAAATCACCGCCGCAGATGCGCCAGGTTTTTGCTTTTGAAGATGGCGCGGCTGAACTCAAGTTACAGCTGGAGCGACCAGGCGGTCCGGAACGGGTGAAACGTTTAAGTCCGGGCTGGCTTCAGGGATTCCTCGACAGTGTTCGCGGACTGGAGACTGAGAATCAGCGGCTGGCCTTTGCACTGCTGCGGGCTGAGGGTTTGCTCGCCGAACAACAGCCGGTCAAAGAACTGACAGAACCGAGTCTACAAAAGCCCTGGGGCCTGGTGCAGGCTGATGACTACGGCAGGAGGACCGAGCTCCACCTGCAGGAAATGACCGAACTCTTTGGTCGTGAAATCTTCGCAATGTCACCTAAGGCTTATCGACTGATGGTGCGCTTGAACGCAGCACGAAACCACTGCGAACCGACCCTCTTTGTCGGTGAAACGGGAAGTGGCAAAGCATTGCTGGCCAGGGCCCTGCACTATGCGAAGGGAGGGGGTGAGTTGGTCGAACTCTCTTGCGAATTTGAATCGGTTACCTCATTGCGGCAAGCCATTCGGAAATTCATTGCGAATTCCGAGCAGGGTGGGGAGAAAATTGGGCTCCTGCTTCTTCATATTGACGCTCTGGCCTCTACCGGAGTGCATCTTCTGGAGCCCCTGTTCAGACTGGATGAAGGCCGTAGCCGGGTTTACTTTACAACAAACCCCGATTCAGCTCTCGACCGCAGCGAGGTTCCAGAATCCGTGCGCCAGGGTCTGGCCCGATGCCTGAAATATGAAACCATCCCGCTGCGGGATCGGCCCGAAGATTTGCGAGCCGCTACGTTGCATGCCCTTTCCCGAAAGGGCCCTGGTTTTCTTCTGGAGCCGCAGTTGCTTCAGGGTATAGAGAATCGGAACTGGCCAGGAAATTTTAGGGAACTCAAGGGAGTACTGCAATCTCTCTTGCTGACCGGAGGCACCGGGCCAGCATTTGCTGCAGAGAGCTTGCTTGAGATACCGGCTCCTGAAGAAATTTTGCCTCCGGGACTGACGCCCCTGGAAGACGCCGAACGACGGGTGATCATCCGGTATTTGAAGAAGCACGCTTACAATAAAAGTCGGACCTTTCGGGACCTTGGTATCACAATGAACACCCTCAAGGCAAAAATTGATAGGTACGGAATACCTTTACCCACACGCCGGCAAGGCCCAGCTATAAGAAAAGAATTGCCATAAAAGTCGAAGGAACGGATATTAGCGCACGGTGCTTTGTGTATCCGCCGTCTGGCGGACCGCAAGCAGAAGTGAGGTATCAATCTTTGAAGGGTGCGCGTGATCGGCTGTGTTGTCTTTTTTCTCTTTTTTTTCGCAACGGCAGGTTTTTTGAGATAAATTCTGTCCGGGACTGTATCTAATCCATCCTGGGGGCATCATGGGCAGTACGATTCTTATAGTGGATGATGAAGAAGATGTTCGCAAGCTCTTTGCGGGCTTTCTCAAGCGTAAGGGATACGAGTGCCTGCTGGCGGGGGATGCCCTCTCTGCGCTGCGCTTTGTTCGCAAGGAGGCATTGGATCTGGTCCTCACCGACTATTCGATGCCCGAGGTCAATGGTATCACTTTGCTCAAAGAGATCCGGCAAATCCGGCCCGAGCTTCCGGTGGTCATGATCAGCGGCACAGCGGATATGCAAACAGCCATGCACGCTCTCAAGGAGCATGCCTTTGATTTTCTGGGCAAACCCGTGGATTCCGGTGAACTCCTTTCCGTAATCGAACAGGCCTTAAAACGCCCGCTTCCTGATACTGCCGGGGAAGGGCCGCCTGCCAGAGAATTGGGTCCCATCCTTGTTAGTGCTACGGCTCAGCCCGATGTTCAGGTAGTCCACTTCAATCGGCCTCTGGATGAGTACTCCATCAAAGCCTTTACCCAATCTCTGGCGCAACTGACGCCAACCTTCAGCCGGCGATTGATTTTTGTGCTGCGCAACGTGAGTTACATAAATAGCGTGGGTCTCAATTTCCTGCTTGAATTTCTCCAGAGAATCAAAGCCAGCAAACGACAGGCTGTGCTCGCCAGTGTGTCCGAGCCCGTGTACCGCTATCTAAAACTGCTCGGTTATCTCGATCATCTATCGGTTGTGCCCACGGTGGAGGCCGGCCTGGAATTTCTGAGAGACTGATGCAGGATAAAATAGTGAAATGGTGGCGCAGTCCTATCCTGCATGTAGTCCTTGGTTATCTTCTTGCCGGAAGCGTCTGGATCTACTATTCCGATGGCTGGCTGGCCAGCCTCATCCCCCGGGAAAGCGAGCGCGCCCTCTGGTCTATCTACAAAGGCTGGCTTTTCATATTTATCACAGCCCTGCTTCTTACTGTGCTCATGTGGCGGGAATTTCAGCGACGCGATCGAATTATGGCGATGCTCGAGCACGAGCGCAGATTGCTCGCTGCCATGTCGCGCGTGGCTCATGTTGGTGGCTGGGATTTTGACACAGAAAGCGGCAAAGGGAACTGGACGGAGGAAGTAGCGCGCATCCATGACCTGGATCCCACTGATCCCACGAGCCGCGACATCGGTCTTTCCTTTTTTACAAAAGAAAGCCGCGCGCGCGTGGAAGCTGCCATTGAAAGGGCCATCAGCGCCGGAGAGCCCTATGATCTGGAACTCGATATGATTTCCGCGACGGGCAAAAGCAAAAGGGTTCGTACGCGGGGCGAACCTGTGTTGTCTGCCGGCCGGGTGGTCCGCTTGCAGGGGGCTTTCCAGGACATCAGTCAACAGCATCTTTTTCAGGTGCGGCTGGCCACCTTGATACAGGCAATCCAGGGATTGGCCCGCGCCCGCAACTTACCGGAAATCATGGATATAATCCGCAAGAGTGCCCGTCGTTTGAGCGGAGCGGACGGTGTAACCATTGTCCTTAAAGAGGATGGTCATTGTTACTATGCCGATGAAGATGCGATTGGTCCGCTCTGGAAGGGCCAGCGCTTCCCGCTGGAACGGTGCATCAGCGGCTGGGCCATGCTGCATCGGGAGGTTACCCTTATAGCTGACATTTACGCAGACGATCGTGTACCCCAGGAAGCCTACCGGCCCACCTTTGTGAAAAGTCTGGCCATGATTCCTGTGAATCGCCATGAGCCTTCAGGAGCCCTCGGTTTTTACTGGGCCCGTAATCACACCCCGGGTCCCGAAGAGGTTGAACTTCTCACCACGCTTGCCGACGCAACAGCGATTGCCATGGATAATGCACGTCATCTGGAACGGCTGGAGGCAGAAATCAATGACCACAAGCAGACCCGTGCGCAACTGCATTTGAATGCCACGGCCCTTAAAGCGACGGCTAATCCCGTGTTGATTTCTGATCGCTCCGGGAAAATTGAATGGGTGAACCCGGCCTTTACGCATTTGACCGGTTACAGCTTTCAAGAAAGCGTTGGTCAGCGCACCAATCTTTTGAACTCAGGGACGCACAACGCGGCTTTTCATAGTGATCTGTGGAACACCATCCTGTCCGGTAAATCCTGGCACGGAATCATGGTCAATCGGCGTAAAGACGGGTCCGAGTACGTAGAGGAGCAAACCATCACTCCGGTTTTTGAAAACCAGGTCATCACTCACTTCATTGCAATTAAGGAGGACATCACCGATCGAATCAAACAAACTCAGGAAGTGGAACGTCGCGAACGGTATTTCCGGTCGCTCATCGAAAATTCCCATGATCTTATCACTTTGATCGATGCCACCGGCCTGATTATTTTTCAGAGCGCATCCGTTCAGAACATATTGGGATACGCAGTAGCAGACATGCAGGGGCGAAGCGTTTTTGACTTTCTGCACCCGTCGGACCTTGAGGTAGCACGACAGGGGCTCAGTGAAGCCCTGACGCGGAATATTCTGAGGACTTTGCTCTTAAACATCAGGCATGCTAATGGCAGCTACAGACTCCTGGAAGCGATTGGCCATCCGATTCTCTGGGAAGGAGAATGGCACCTGGTGATCAACTCCCGCGATCAAACGGAGAAGAACGAACTGCAAGCGCAGCTTCTCCAGGCTCAGAAAATGGAAAGTGTGGGACAACTGGCCGGAGGAATTGCCCATGATTTCAATAATATCCTGACCGTGATCAATGGCACGGCGGAACTGCTGCTCATGGACATTGTGGATGAGAGCCCCCTGCGGCCAGAGCTCGAAACGATTAAACGGGCCGGAGACCGGGCGGCCGCTCTCACAAGGCAGCTTCTTGTATTCAGCCGCCGCCAGAGTCTGCAGCCGGTCATGGCCAATTTGAATCAGATCTGTGATCAGATGCATCCCATGCTTGAGAGGGTAATTCCGGAAAACATTGAAGTGCGCTGTGAGCTTGAAGCGGGTCTTCCAGATGTTCTTGCCGATCACGGTCAGTTAGAACAGGTCATTCTCAATCTGGCCATCAATGCGCGGGATGCCATGCCGGAAGGCGGAGTGCTGCGCATTCAAACCCGAACACTGACGCAGGGAGAACCTCATGTAGAACTTATCGTTGAGGATACCGGCACGGGCATGAGTGAATCGATCCGCCAGCGGGCCTTTGATCCCTTCTTCACCACAAAAGAGCCGGGCAAAGGGACCGGTCTTGGTCTGGCAATGGTGTATGGCATTGTTCAACAATCTGGAGGGACGATTGAAATCCATTCTTCGCCGGGGGAGGGCGCGCGCTTCCGCATTGTTTTTCCGGCAGCCGTTGCCAGAGTGGACGAGAAGCGTGTCACTGAAGAACCTGGCAGCCAGGAGCCGGCGGAGGGTACTATTTTGCTTGTAGAGGACAATGTTGAAGTGCAGCAACTAACGGCCCGAATTCTGGAAAAGGAAGGCTACAGGGTACAATTGGTCAAAAATCCAGAGGAAGCCCTTAAAATAACTTCGCCACCTGATCTACTGGTGACAGACGTTGTCATGCCTGAAATGAGTGGACCGGCCATGGCCAGACTACTCCGCGAGCGTTTCCCGGATCTGCCGGTGCTTTTTATGTCTGGCTATGCAAACGAGGACTTGAGTTCCCTGACCCGGATGGATCATACGGATTTCATCGAAAAACCTTTTGTGACGGAAGATTTGAAAAGCCGTATCCAGAATCTGTTTCAGCGTCGCTGATAGAAAAGGCCCGTCCGCTCCTGAAAAAAAGTTGCATCAGATCTTCCTTCTTACTACCTTCCTTTTTTATGACACCCGATCAACTCATCGTCATTTTGCTCATCGCTGGACCGGTGCTTCTGGGAGTTCTGATTATTTACGTTATTCTGGATGGGAGGGCGGGAAGTCAGGCCATCCGCCAGCAGAACGCGCTTCTGGCGCATCAGACCGGGCTGATTGTGCGGCGAATGAAAGCGGATACGGACCGCAAACTCGAGCGCATGCACCGGGCTACGCAGATCGCCCTGGGCATGGTTCTTGAGCGGGTGGATGGTTTTCCGGACGATAAATCTGAGGATAAAGAATAAGACCGGTAACCTGTCTGGCCCTGAAAAGTCTAAAAGACTGCCCAGGGGCGGGATCGAACCACCGACACGTGGATTTTCAGTCCACTGCTCTACCGACTGAGCTACCTGGGCTAAGAGATTCCACGTCTTTCGTAAGGAGAACATTGTCAAGTATGAACCTGGATTTAGTCCCCTATCTTAGAACCAATCCCGGCATCGCTCTGGTCGGTGCCACAAACCAGAAGGAAAAGTACGGTAATATCATATTGCAAGATATGGTCAGCAAAGGCTACAAAATCATTCCTATCAATCCGCGCGCCAAAGAGGTCGATGGCCTGACCTGCTACCCGGACTTAAAAGCGGCCAGCGGTCAGGAAAACATTGGCCTGGTAGTTTATGTGATTCCGCCCAAATTCACCCGTCAGAGTCTGGAAGAAGCAAAGGAGTTAGGCTTAAAAAAGGTCTGGGTGCAGCCCGGAGCGGGAGACGATTCCGTACGCGAATACCTGGAGGCCAATAACTTTGAATTTCTAATGGATGCCTGCGTCATGGTGGAAACGCGACAGAAATAAAGCCAGTTGATCCTGCCAGGTTTTACGGAACAAAAATTCCTGGTGGGGTTTTCCGCCGCAGTCCTGTACCGTGGCTATCTTCTGACCCGCTCGACCGCAGGGATGAATTGCCATGAAAGTCTGACCATCGTTGGTTAAGTTGACCGCCACGCCATGCGACGTAAAGAACTTGCTGGCATCAATTCCAATGGAAACGAGTTTGGCGCCGTCTTCCGTATAGAGCCCCGGTGCTTTCTGCTCCGGGTGCACTGTAATCCGGTAAACCAGCTGCAGCGCTTCTTGCGTGATTTCCAGAAGCCTCTGAAAGTAAAGTCCCAGAGGAAGGTTGCGCCGGCGCAGATCCACATGAGGGTAGATGCAAAGTTGTCCGGGTTCATGAGCGGTAAAATCTCCGCCGCGACGGATGGGAAAAAGACCGATTCCGAGCCGGGAAAGTTCCGTCGCTGGAAAAAGCAGATTCTCTGGACGGGATTTGATTCCCGCGGTGATGGTGGGAGGATGCTGGCAGAATAGGAGAAATTCCCGGCGATCTTTGCGCAATTTTTCTTGAAATTTTACATAGTCTTCATATAAAAAAATGTCCCGCCATGCGTTCCGCATAGTCAGAAGGATTGGGCAAGGAGGCTCAGCACATGTCTGGCGCTCTCTTTGATCTGTGTTTCTTCGTCCGGCAGGCCGGTGCAGGACGGGCAACCGTTCTGGCAGGCACAGCCGGCTATCAAATCCGCTGCGGCTCTGGCAATCACGGCAAGATTTTTGACCACATGGTAGGCCAGCTCCAGACCCCCCGGATACGAATCGTAAAAATAGATGGTGGCCTCCTGGAAAGCTGAATCGCGGACGGCGCTCCGAAAGCGCAGGTCTCTTGGTTCACAGAGCACATGCAGCGGAGCAACAACGGAAAGAGCCTGGGCTGCCCCGGCCAGCGTTGCTCCCAGTTGGTGACGTGATAGGTCCGCTCCCCCGTCCGGCAGGGTGATCCAGGCGGCCTGGGTGTGCATGTCGATTTCCGGCGTGTGCACATCGCCCCATCCCAGGTTTTCATGCGTTTCCAGCTTGATTTTTTTAAACATCACGACTTTTCGTCTGAGCGCCAGTTCACCCCGATGGACCTTAAACGAAGAAGTTTCTTTCACTTTCTCATCTTCCAGAATCTCCACCTCCACTTTCTCCTGTGCATCGGTATAGTAATCGACGCGGATTTTGCGGACACGCGCTTGAAGCTGGTCCCAGAGCAACTCATCTACGTAGTACTGTTCACCCTGGTGCAGATAGATGGCATCGGTGTGAATCATTGTCGGCGCAGAAAAATAGTCTATTTCACCTATGACTTTTTCTGCGCCGGGTTGCGTAACATCTATGATGGCAAAGTTCTGCCGGGGGCCGCTGCGCAGGCTGAAGGTATTGGCCGGATACACATCGCTCATCCAGTGGGTGGATGAGCCGCTCCGGATGAGGACTCCATGTTCGCACAGGTAGTTCAGGATTTCCTGGGTCGCCGGAAAATCAGCAAAAGCTTCCCCGTCTTGAAAGGGCAGCTCAAAAGCGGCGCACTTAATGTGGTCGCTTGCGATCAGGATGTTATCCGGATGGATGATTGCGTTCTCCGGTGACTCACCAAAAAAAACTTCCGGGTGGCGGGCAAGATACTGGTCGAGCCCCGCTGAGGTGGCCACCAGCACGGCCAGTGAAGCGCTTTGCCGCCGTCCGGCCCGCCCAAATTGCTGCCACATGGAGCTGATGCTTCCGGGGTAGCCCATGGAGACCGCCACATCAAGAGAGCCGATGTCAATGCCCAGTTCCAGCGCATTGGTGCTGACCACTCCCAGGATATTGCCTGCGCGCAGCTCCTTTTCGATCGCCCGTCTTTCATCGGGCAAATAGCCACCGCGATAGGAGCGCAGCCTGTCTTTTTCCAGCGGGCAGCGTTCGCAAAGATAACTGAAGAGCAGTTCTACCCGATTGCGGCTCTGGCCAAAAAAGATGGTTTTGATTCGGTTACGGATCAAATGAGCGCCCAGTCGGGCCGTCTCCTTAAGGGCGGAGGCACGAACCCCCAGGGCCGGATTCACAACAGGCGGATTATAAAGAAATACATAGCGATCCCCGGACGGAGCACCATTTTGATCAATGAGTTCCACGTCCTCACCCAGTAGCGTCCGGGCGTGCCCGGCGGGGTTGCCAATGGTTGCCGAACAGGTCAAAAAACGCGGCCGGGAACCATAAAAGGCGCAGATTCTTTTCAGGCGACGGATCACATTGGCCACCTGACTGCCAAAGATTCCGCGATAGGTATGCAATTCATCAATAACTACAAATTCCAGATTTTCAAATAGTTTGATCCAGGTTGTGTGGTGGGGCAGAATTCCGGCATGGAGCATATCAGGATTGGTGATAACAAAATCTCCAGCCTCACTGATCCGGCGCCGCACGGTGGGCGCTGTATCGCCATCATAGGTAAAGATTTTGATTTGCGCTTCCAGAGCCGTGTTGAATGCATCAAGGCCAGCGAGCTGATCCTGGGAAAGTGCCTTGGTGGGAAAAAGGAGCAAAGCCCGACTGTGTGGGTTTTCCAGTTTACGCTGGAAGATGGGCAACAGGTAGGTGAGGGTTTTTCCCGAGGCGGTGGGTGTAACGACTACCGTATTATGACCGGCTCGCGCCGCTTCAAAGGCCTGTGCTTGATGGAGGTAGAGTTGGCCCTGCCCGGATCCGGTCAGGACGGTCTGCAACCGTTCACTGAGTCCCTCCGGCATTTCCGCGTAACGAGCCGGTCGCGCCGGGATGTGAATTTCTCCGCTGATGCAACCGGAAAGAGTCGGGTCGCTTTTTAGAAAGTCTCTAAATTGCTCTGGATTCATGCCAGCTTCTGGCGCAGCCGATCGCGACGTTTCATCAAGGTATCAGAAGCAAACAGGCGGGATCGTCGTTCGTGACTCAGACGGAGCAGTGCCTCTGTTGCGGCCAGAGCTTCTTGAATATTCCCGAATATTCTTTCCTGCAAACGTGCCGCAGACAGGAGAGCGTAAGGACAGGCAAAGCGCTGCTGGATTTCCACAAAAAGACGCAGTGCCTCTTTGTAGCTACCCTGCTTGCGATGCAAACAGGCAAGCAAGAGCTGATCGCGGTAGAGAAGATCGGGGTGCGATGGACCAGCTTCCAGAAGGGCGATAGCCTCAGGGTCGCGATGGTTGCGGGAAAGAATTCGCGCCATACCCGAGCGCAGTGCACTGTGGCTGACCGTTTTGCTTTCATAGATCTGGATGGCGGCAAGAAAGAGCAGAGCGAGTCCCAAAAGATCACGGCCATTGTGCTCAAAAACGGCGGACAGTTGATCGTCCTGACCATACTTAACAAAATCAAAGTAAATCTGAGGTATGGCCGCTCCAGGCAAATCATGCAGGCGTTCCATTCCCAGCATCTCCTTTTCCATCCGACTCTGGGCATAGCTACCCAGCACACGCCCCGGATACAGTCGGCGCAAAATATGCAGGAGATCAAAGTGTAATACGGGAAGGGGTTTCTTTTTCCTGTGCAGGATCAGTCGATTGGCCAGCAAAGGCATGTCAAAGCTCTTACCATTGTAACTAACAAGATAGGGAAAGCGAAGCAAGAGTGATTCGATATGCTCCAGGTATTCTTTTTCACAGGCAGGATTTCTTAGAAAAAACTGTTCTATAACAAGATTATTTTCCTTAAAATAAGCGACACCGGTCAAAAAAGGGATGGTACCAACGCCCCGGGAAAGCCCGGTCGTTTCTGTGTCCAGAAAGATTACTTCACCGGGGTGTAGCGGGACTTTTTCTTTGACCAGTGCCAGTTCCAGAATTCCCGAGAGCGATAGTGGCAAAAAAGGCTGCAGGCGACTCTGTAAATCAGGATGCGTAAAGGAGCGCACTTCAAAGCCCTGCGCCTCATTTGCAGCCGCCACCGACTTTACCTGATCTGGACTGTAGCGAGCCAGTTTCTGTGCCAGGTTCATGACGTTAGAATGAGTCCCGGCTTTCCCTCTTCCTGTCAAGAATTATGTCGCGCTGGCCCAGTTCCCATAACTTAATGTACTTTAAGAAGTTGTAGTAGGCGGCAAGAACGGCAATCACGAAACCCGGCCGCCCGTCCAGAAATCCCAGACGGTAAAAATAGGTGAGCACAAACTTGCTGATGCTCTTGGCCAGAGCCCAGAGGGGGGTTGATCGTTGCCCGCGTTTGAATTTATCCCGAGCAATCAGATCGGAATACTGGTTCATCCTTTCAATATGGCTGGCGATGCGGTCGTAGCTGTAATGCAAAAGAGGGTTCCGGAGCAGGCCAACCGTCCCCCGGGTCTGAAATTGTTCATGCACCGTTCCGCCTACAAAGGCACCGCTGCCGCGTCGGAAAAAGCGAACATTGTAATCGGGAAACCAGCCACTGTAGCGAATCCAGCGGCCCAGATAGAAAGTCAGACGCGGGATGCGATAGGCATCCGCCGTCCCGCTGCTTTGTGCCACTGCTTGAAGTTCCCGGGCCAGAGCCGGACTTACAATCTCATCGGCGTCCAGACTTAAAATCCAGTCGGAAGTTGCCAGTGCAATGGCCGCGTTCTTTTGTTCTACAAAACCCTGGAAGGATTTTTCATAAACGCGGGCCCCGGCCTTCTTTGCCAGCTTGCGAGTCGCATCGGTTGAGCCACTATCAAGCACTACAATTTCCGTCGCGAAATCAAGGGCTTTCAAACATTCTGGAAGGCGAGCTGCTTCATTCCTGGTGATGATGCAGACGCTGATGTTTGTTCGATCTCTCAGACCTGTATCTGCCGGGCCTGCTGGCGCTTGCTGACGAACTTATCATTAAAGGGAATCTCCACGCGAGCAATGGTGCGCGTTTCTTCTATCAGAATGCGGAAGTACTGGGGATCAATGTTTTCCCCTTTGAGCAAAATGATGATTAAGGCAATGCCCAGGCCGGCGCCCTCTGATTCGCCGGACATGGCCTGATCCATATAGAACTCAGCAATATCATTGTAACCCATAGCACGCTTGAGCTTTTCGCGCATGCTGGCCTCTTCCTCTCTGGCAATGGGGGTATTGTTTACCACCTCCATGGTCAGGCCATTTTCATCGAAATGAAAATCGATCATTACATAGAAGCCACGAGCTCTGGCCTTAAGTCCGTATTCCAGAGCCATTTCTTCGCTGAATAAATTCTTATATTCTTGCATGCCACGAGCATAGTCATCCGGATTTTCCAGGTCCAGATGGTGTTCATCGAAAAAAATTCGTTTCTGATTAGCCTTGCAACCGTTGATGACGAGTTCTTTGAGAATGGTATACAGGATATGAATGTAGTTGCTGTGATCGGATTTGGCTAAGATACTCTCCAGCGCGTATTGTATATGCCTTTCCACCATCTCTGTCATCCGATGGGTCTTAAGCGTTAGATAGCGCCCGTCCCGCACAGCAATGGCGATATTTTCGTTGATCTCCTCAAGGCTGGGAGCGCTCATAGTTGTGATTTTCCTTTTATGTCAGTGCTGTCAAGCCCTTGTCAAAAGCTTGCCTCCGTTACAGTGCACAGGAAAGTAGGGTCCATGCATCTCATTTTGATGAGACATGCTGAAGCAGCTCCAGCACCAGGTGGTCTTGATGCCTCCCGTCCGCTTACAGCGTTCGGGATGGAGCAGGCCCGTACCTTCGGTCTTTTTCTAAAAGAGCAAGAGTTTCCCCTTTCCGCGATTGAGCACAGTCCGCTGCTGCGGACCACACAAACAGCCCGCCTGGTGGCCGAATCCCTGAGCCGGGGCCTTGAGCCCGGGGTGAATTCTGAACTTGCTCCCGGCGCAGACACGTTTTCCATTCTGGGTGGGCTGCGCAGCAGAGCGGAGGAGGGTTTGCTCTATATCCTGCACGCTCCCGATGTGGGAGAGCTTTCCGTCGCCCTGCTCGGTGCGCCGGCACTCGGCTTTCGCTTTGCTCCGGGGGCGGCCCTGGCTTTGCATTTTGAGAACGGCCAGGGCCGATTGATCTGGCATCATTCCTTTGAATCGTACGCGCGCTCTCTGGCCTGAACCGGGCCTGGCCGCTCTGGCCTGGATTCTGAGCGGAGTCGTTCTTTTAACTCAGGTCCATAGCCATCTGCTCTGGAATTCCGATGCTCTTTTTGGGGAATCGCTTGCCCGTGCCGTCTTTTCAGGAAAGTCTCTTGCTCCCTTTTTCTTCCCGCCGCCTGGTTTTTTCTTTCCTGATCTGTCGGTGTATCTGGCTTTTCGTCTTACCATCCCGGATTTCCGGCTTGCCCTGTCTTTTCATCTTGTATTTCAATATTTAGTTTTATTTTTTTGTTTGCTGGTGTTTCAGAAGACCCTGGGCCGTCCAGTGCTTTCGCTGGCATTTGTGCCGATTGGTTTGCTTTTTTGTTTTTCCTGGTTTCCGGAGGCTCAGGCCTTGCTTTTGCCATTGCACCACGGCATACAGGCCGGTCTAACTCTGTTTCTGCTTTCCTCTGTCCTTGGCAGTAAGCCAGACTACCTTTTCCTGTATCTTATCATAGTTCCGGCACTTGCCAGTGATCCCTTACTGATCACCTGGCTTTTGATTCCCGGTCTCTTACTTTTGCTGCAATCGAGAGCGCCGCTTCGATTCTGGATGGTCGCCGTTGTGCTGGCCGCCCTGCTACGCTACGGACTGAAACGTTTCTTTTATTTGCCCGACCCTTTTGCGGGCTACTTGACAACCGGTTTTTTCCTGTCCCGCCCTCATCTGGCCCTTTTCTGCCTGTTTATGCTTCCGGTCTTCCTGCTGATTCTCTGGAGAACTTTCCATTTAATTTCGCGGATCTCGATTTCCAGAAGGCTCCGGGTTCTGCTGGCAATTGTTTCCGGTCAATTTATAAGTGTATTGTTCTTTATTTTGAATAATCAGGAAGTCTCTTTGCGCTATGTCCTGCCCCTGGTATTGCTTTTCATTCTTCTGGCATCAGAGCTACTCTTGTGGCTATGGAAACGCAATCGCCTGGTGGCTCTGGTAATCACAGGTCTCATTCTGGGGGATCATTTGATGCACCGGCAACAAAAATCGGAAGGAGACTGGTCAGCCTGCCTGGAAGCCCTTGCCGGGAAGAAAACCAGCGGCATGGCTGATTCTTTCAAAGCTCGACCCTTTTCTTTGCATTCAGGGCAGCTTTTTGTTCAGGTCGATGGCGCTCTGAGACCCCATGTCTGGATGAATTCTTATGAGGACTACTACGATTTTCTCAGAGCCCCCACCCAAGAAGTCTTTGTGGTCAGAGAAGGCCTTGAGGGCCCTTCCCTGGACCAGCTGCCCCGGCCTGGAACCATCTCCTGCTCAGCCGGCAGCCTGTACATAGTCCGGTCCGACCATGCCCGATTTTGGACCACGGAAGAGCTGGATCTCTGGCGGAAGTTGACCGGCCGCTAACCCGGATGATTCTGCAACCAGCGGGCGCAGGCGATCTATACCCGCTTTATGAATCATCCGGGGCATTTTTTTTTGATTGCCGCGACCTTTCTTCCCGGCAGATTGTTTCATGCGCCATTTCGCTTTTCTTCTGATGGGTTCATTGATCTTTCTGCTGTCCTGCCGCAGCAGCCATCCCGATGAGGCCCTGGCACGCTGGAATCGCCGGGCAGTTCCGGACTATTACTATCTACGGCTGGATGCACAGCCGCTTCTGGGAATTTCGCGACTAACAGGTGTCGTTGTGCGATCCGGGGAAGTGGATCGCGTGTTTGGTAAAGCAATTTCGCGAAATCCAGCCGGAGATCCGGTCATTCTGGGAACTTCCTACTCCCGGACTCCCTATCGTGACGATGGACGCATCAACCCGGCGTACAGTCTTACCATGCCGCGCCTCCTGGAAGAGTGCCGGCTGGCCTTCAGTCAGGGAGAAAAGGGCAAACGCACTTTTAAGGCAGGAAGTTCCGGAGAGTTGAAAAGTTGCACTGTCAGACCTCCCGGCTGTCAGGACAACTGCGGTCAGAGCATTGAAGTGATTGAGTTTGTCGTCGGCTCTCTGAGTGATGAAGAAATAAAGTCTTACTTACAGAATACACGGACCTTTCTGCGGGACCGTTGATGGGAAGAATTCAGGCCGTGCTGAACGCCCTGCTTCAGCGCGATAAGCTATTTTTGATACTTACTCAGGGAACTTTGTTACTTGCTTTATTCTGGTACTATCCGGGGAATGCTCCCTCGGGTGATGCCGGCTATAAGTATTTGCAGGCAGAAGATCTTGTTCGCTCTGGCTTTTCTACTTTTGATTGCCATTACCCATCGCGTGATCTGGATTCAGGTTTAACCTATATACCTTTTCTGGAGCCTTTTTTATACAAAATAAATAGCAGTTGTTACTATGTATTCCCTTATGCCCTGGCTTTGATCAATGCCCCCTTCTTCTGGCTTGCCGGGGGGGCGGGGCTGTACCTTGTTTCCGCCCTGGGTGGTATGGCCATCCTTTTCTTGCTGCATCGGCTAGGAGCTTTAACCGGTCTTTTGCCCCGCGAGCGCAGTTTGCTGCTGCTGTTCTCCCTGGGTGCTTATGGTTTTTACAATTACAGCCTGGGTCAGAATGAGTACACCTTGAGTGCGGCCCTGGCCACGCTGGCCATCTATGGAATGATTCGCGCTGACCTTCAAGGTGCTCTGCTCTGCGGTGCGGCGACGGCAATCAATCTCCAACTACGGCCGGAGACCGGACTTCTGGCGCTCCTGCTGCCAGCAGGCTTTTTTTTGCTTCGCAGAGAGGTCCGGCTACCAGTCCTTGCCCTGCTTGCTTTTTTGCCCGGTGTAATCATCTTCTGGCTGGGCAATGAAATGATTTTTTCCAACAGTATGGGATTACGGGGTATTGTGTTTATGGACTATCAGCCCCCCGGCATTCTGGATCGACTGCATCGGTTGGGCGAGTACTGGTTTGCACGGCGGACTTCACTTCTACTCCAAACACCTCTACTTCTGGCCGGTCTTCTGGTCTGGTGGCAGGCGGGAAAGACCAGGGACACGCTCTGGCGTCTACGCCTGATGTTCCTTTGCTGTCTGGGTTACATGATCGCTATTCCCCTGGCTGTACCCAATAATCCCGGTCCTCAATTTGGTGAACGATTTTTGTTCAATATTTTTCCAGCTCTGGGTCTACTGGCCTGGCATGGGATGCAAAAGGTTCGCTCGCGGCAGTTGGTGAAGCCCTTGATACTCGTTCTATGGCTCTATACGATGGTGACCGCGTTCATCCAGCTCCGCGAAGCCCGCCGGATGGACCGTGAAGTGTATGCATCGTCAAAGCTGCTGCGTCGGGAAACGCAGAAGGCGGAGGCGGTAATTTTACGAACCCACATCCTTGCCAATGCGATCTTTGCGCATTACCGTGAGAACCGTTATTTCCTGGCGATGAGTCCGGAGCGCTTCAGCGATCTTACGCAACTGCTCCGGGAGAGGGGCATCAAAACCATTGCCGTGGTGCACAGTAAGGAATTGTTTCGTAAATTATATGGACTCGATGAGCGTTTCCTGCCGGCGCCTCTGGATTACGAAACAGGCTCGCGTGATCTGGGAAATGATTTGTTTGAACTGCGCCTCTATACCTTACCGTAGTCAGAGTCCCTTCATGGGGTAGGGGAGTTTTAACTCAGCATACTTTCTGATCTGCTTTTTTTCGAACCACCCTCTGTCCGTTTCTACGGCGTAAAGGGCTGGTTCCATGCTGGAATACCGTTTTTTGCCATCGTCTGTGTCCATGCTGTGGGTCAGAATCAGGAAACCCTGGTCATCAAAAAAGCCAATATCCAGCGGGATGAGCGTATTCTTCATCCAGAAAGTTTGAACATCGGGCTTACGAAATACAAAAAGCATTCCATGATCTGGATCCAGACTGCTGCGGTACATGAGGCCACGCTCCCGACTTTCCGGCGTGGCCGCAATCTCAACCGTCAGCTTGTTTGTTCCAATGTAGATCGTTTCTTTTTTGAGTGACGGCGCAGTTAATCCGTTGCAGGCAATCAGGAAGGAAATCAGGATCGTGAACGTTAGTTTCATGGCTGCAGCCATTCCTCTATAAGCTGGACAGATCTGTCAAGCAGGGACGGTAGTCGTTCTTTCTCCTCGGGGGAGAAGTTGGAAAGCACGTGACCGGCCACATCACCATGATCGGGTCTACCCACTCCGAATCGCAGCCGTTCAAAATCGGCTGTGCAGCTGGCCATGATACTGCGCAGTCCATTCTGCCCCTTATGTCCGCCACCCGCTTTGCGCCGCACCTCCCCGAAGGGAAGCTCGATTTCATCATGAATCACAAGGAGGTCTGAAACGGTCAACCTGTAGTAGGCAAGAGCCGGCGCTATCGCCTTGCCAGAAAGATTCATGAAAGTTTGTGGTTTTATAAGAATGAGCCGGATTTTTTGTCCATCAGATCTTCGAAAATCGGCTTCAGAGAGTTCAGATTGCCATTTCTTTCCAGCGGGATGGGCATCCAGCCGATTTTTAAACCAATCAAGGACCATGAAGCCCGCATTGTGACGATGGTAAAGGTATTCCGGGCCGGGATTTCCCAGGCCCGCTATTAAACGGATGCTCATCTCCTACTCCGCGTGTTCGAACATCAGGCAATGGCCCAGGCCTCATGCCGATGTGGAGTCTGACTCTCCGGACTGATCGGTCATATGCAATTCCATGGAAAGTTCATTTAAGTATTCAAAGTAATCGGGTATCATGTTGTGTTTTTCCAGAAAGAGGATCAGGCTGGCGGTGTAATGCTCCAGGTCCTCACGATTTTTCTGGCGCAAATGTTTCTGGAGAAACTTAATTCTTTTATATACTTCAAAAACTTCCGTGTCCATGGCTTTCAGTTAGCCGGGCCTTTGACGCTGGCAAAGTTTTGGGTGAACTGAAAGTTATCCATATTAAAAAATTCACGTTTCTGAAAATGGTAGCCGCCTGTTCCCAGGAAGGTGAATTTTGGGTTCAAAATATTCGCCCGGTGCCCAGGGGAATCCATCCACTGTTTCACCACAGCACGGGCCAGGCCCGCATAGGTATGATTTTCAATCGGGTCACCTTTGTGGGTATAACTGAAATAGCCGCCATTTTGGTCCGGTCCAAAAACGCTTTTCCCGGCTTCGTATTCAATGCCAAAAGAAGTAGCAATGTTTTCTCCCCGGAAACCTGTGTCGATGCCTTCGAGGGCCAGACGTTTCCCCATAGTTTCCTTGCCACGCACGGGGCTGTTGTGGGAGAAAAACTTTCTTTTGACCATATCCATACTGTGCCCGAAGGCTGCTCGCTCAAGTCCCGGAGAATGGGAGAATTCGCTGAGGCGATGTGCTTTGCGCATCCGATTGGTTTCATAAAACACCGCAGCATTGAGCAAAGGATAGTCGATTTTCTCAAAATCAATGCGACTGTTGACTTCTTCCAGCTTGAAAAAGGAGGTAACGGAGTGTTTCTCGTAATCGGCTACGTCCCAGGCGAGCAGGGAAGCGGTCATACCAAGGTAGGCAAGGAAGATCAGCGTTCGCATGCCACACCATCGAGGGCTGTTGCCCGCGTGTCAAGAATGTCCTGGCTCTGCCTTTTTGCTGATATCCCGTCATCAGTATAGTAAAGGTTCCCCACCGTTCACCCCGTAGTTCCCACAGTTTTTTGATTATGTCGCATGAGACGACGCATGGGAGAAATTTCCGCGAGAGAAACGCGAAAAATCGCTGTGAGTGGCCTGAAATGCCCGGAATCTCTCGTCCCAAAGGGTGTGGGCCTTTCCAGAACGCCAGCGGCCGGAACCGATAGGTTAGCGAGGCGAATATTTAGATGATGCTGAAGGGGCAATGGATCGGGCGTGTTCTTGCTCTGCTCTTTGCACTGCTGCTCAATCAGTGTGTGGCCTGGCCTGCGTCACTATTGCTCGGTCTGGCCGGTGGTGCTGAGAAAAAAGGCGGAGTTTCTCCCCTTGTGGCGCTCCTTTTGGGAGGAAGTTCGGGCAGTGGCGGGACCGGTGGATCGGGAACAACGTCCCCGGCAAACCCCGGAGAGGCCACGATCTCAGGCGCACCCAGCGGTACAAGCAATGTAGGGAAAGCGGGTAATGAAAACCTCAGCGTTACCGTCGGTGGCACGGACGTGGTATCCTATAAGTTCAAGGTGGGCCCGGCTGCGACAACCGATTGCGCAGATGCAACAGGATACTCCGCGGATCCGGGCGTGGATATCGGCACACTGATTACAGAGAATATCTCCGGCCTGACTGATGGAGTGATCCGCCTCTGCGTGATTGGTGAAGATGGGGAGGGGAACTGGCAGGAGCTGACATCAGCCACCACTGTTACCTGGACCAAAGACACCGTCAATCCGACATCGGCTTCCGGTGTATCCGGCCCGGGCTATTCAGGATCGAATGTCAGCATATCTTATACGGCGGGTGCGGATGCCACAAGCACGGTCACAAATAACGTCAAGCTCTGTACGAACGCTACTTGCGACGCGGGCTGTACTGCTGCCGTTTCCAGCTCCGGCAGTCCGGCTGCCCTGAGCGGTGTGGCAGACGGGTCCTATTATTCCTGCGTGGAAACCGTTGATGCGGCTGGCAACAGTGCAGGCTTTGCGGCATCGCCCGGCACGACCATCGTCGATACCATTAACCCCACAGCGGTAGCCAACGTCGCTACAAGTCCAAACAGCTACACATCAAGCACCACCCTTACCGTGAACTTCGATAACGGATCGGATGCTAATATCAACCACAGCCAGTACAATATCAAAATGTGCAGTGGAAGCGATTGTTCCACCGGCTGTGGAACTGTCAGCCAGGGCGGAAGCGGTGCCAGTCAGTCAGGCCTGAGTGATGGCGCGTACTATGCCTGTGTGCAGAGCGTTGATCTCGCGGGCAATACCGCTGCTTATGTGGCCTCCTCCCAGGTGACGATTGATACGCAAACTCCCGGAGTTGCCTCCGGAATATCACCCACGGCCGCCTCCTACACCACCACAGATTCTTATTCTATTTCTTTTACTGCTGGCTCTGATACAAATCCTGCTGCAAGTAACATTAAGCTCTGCACCAGCAATGATTGCAGTACGGGCTGCATGGGAGGCACGACCGGCAATTCCGGCACTGCCATTTCCGGTCTGGTAGAAGGAACGGCCTACTACAGCTGCGTGCAGTCCGTTGATCTTGCGGGCAACGTCTCCGCCTGGACTCCATCCACACAGACGATAACCCGTGACAGTACGGCCCCAGCCCTTTCCATAACGGCACCGTCAGGTGGTGCTGGCGTGGCCGGGACTTCCACGATTTCTTTTAGCGGAGGCGAAGGAAACACTCAGGTTTCCATCGACGGCGGGACTACCTGGACCACAGTCAGCAGCGGCTTTGCCCTCTCCAGCCTGCCGGACTGGAGCAGTGCAACCTCTAATGGGTCACCTTTCACTCTGAGGCTTCGTGAAACTGACGCGGCCGGGAACATCGGAACGGCCGGTCCGGTCACCTACACAAGAGATGATACCCTGCCCGTAGCCTCGGCTTCCGGTCAGCCCACGGGTGTCAGTAACTTCAACGCTGCTCTCTCCATAACAGTGGGCGGCGTGGGCCCGGTTACGCACTATCGTCATAAGCTGGGAAATAGTTCCATCGATTGTACGGATAGTGGCGGGTACAGCGCGGAAACTCCCATCGCCACGCTCATCACCAACAACATCAGCGGTCTGGCCGAAGGCGGCGTCAAGCTCTGCATCGTCGGTCGCAAAACGACACCCGATACCTGGCAGGAATATACGGCGGCAACGGAAGTTACCTGGACGAAAGACACCCAGGACCCCGCCGCTCCGGCAGGCGCGACCATAACGGGCGGCAGCCACCAGAACATCACCCAACTCGAAGTTTCTTTCACCAATGGAACGGACACCCATTTCAGTACCCATAATGTTAAAGCCTGCACCAATGCAGCCTGCAGCCTGGGCTGCGTTGGCGAAACAACAGATAGCGCTTCACCGGCGACGGTTACAAGCCTTGCCGATGGCAGTACCTATTACGCTTGTGTGCAATCCGTGGATCAGGCGGGCAACATCTCTGCCTGGGTAGCCTCCGGCGATACGGTCGTTGTGGATCGGACCAATCCCACGTCTCCGTCAGACGTTTCTCCGGTGGCCAGCACATATTCGAACAGCACTTCCTATTCTGTTACCTTCACTGCCGGCACGGATGCCAATCTAACCGATAGCATTGCCCGTCTCTGTACGTCCAGCGACTGCGCCACCGGTTGCGTGACGGATGTGGCCGGTAGCTCTCCCATCAATGTGACCGGACTGAGCAATGGCAGCACCTACTATGCTTGCGTGCAGTCTGTGGACCTGGCGGGCAATACCTCTTCATTTGTAGCGTCCGCTCAAACGATTGTTGTGGATACAACGGCACCGGTATTTACTTCCCTGGCACTGGCCAATGATGCTCTGGATGGCTATGTGAATGATGCGGAGACCGCAAACAGCAGTGCTCTGGGCGGCACATTGACCGGCTCCGGTTACGATACGGCAGAGTACAAACTGGTCACTCAGGCCACGGCCTGCGATGGTGCTCTGAGCTACGGGAGTATGCCCGGCAGTAATTCAGCCGATTTTGGTGCTGACGGAAATTATAAAATTTGTGTAAGACTGGCTGACCTGGCCGGTAACATCACCTATGGATCAAGTAGCAGTTTTGCTTTAAAGAAAACGTCAGCCGCTTTCACCTCCCTTTCTCTGGCCAACGATGCCACGGACGGCTACATCAGTAACGCAGAAAGCTCAAGCACTTCTGTTATGGGTGGCACCCTCACAGCCACCGGATACGATACGGCAGACTATAAACTGGTCACTCAGGCCACGAACTGCGATGGTGCGCTGAGCTATGGCAGCATGCCGGCCAGCAATTCTTCCGATTTTGGATCCGATGGTAACTACAAAATCTGCGTACGACTGCGCGATGATGCCGGCAATCCAGCCGTTTACGGGAACAGCGCCACGATAGTACTCAAGAAAACTCCACCGGCATTTACCTCCCTTACACTGGCCAATGATGCAGCCGATGGCTACATTAACAATGCCGAGAGTAGCAGCAGCAGTGCTCTGGGCGGCACGCTTACTGCGACCGGATACGATTCTGTGGATTACAGGCTCGTCGGAACGGCTACAAGTTGCGATGGCGGACTGACGTATGGGGCCATGCCGGCCAGCAATTCCGCCGATTTTGGTGTTGACGGTGATTATAAGATTTGTATAAGACTCTCCGACAATGCCGGAAACGTCACCTATGGTGCCAGCGGCACCATTACGCTGAAAAAGACGGCTCCTTCTTTCACTTCTCTGGCCCTGGCAAACGACGCAACGGATGGCTATATCAACAACGCAGAAAGAGCAAGCACCGCTGCTCTGGGCGGAAGTTTAACGGCCTCCGGTTATGACACGGCAGAATACAAACTGGTTACGAACGTAACAACCTGTGACGCAGTGCTCACCTATGGTGCCATGCCGACCAGTGATTCTGTAGACTTTGGGGCCAATGGCAGCTACAAAATCTGCGTTAAGCTTTCGGATAATGCGGGCAATGTTGTCTACAATGCCAGTGCATCATTTACTCTGGATGCTACCCTTCCGGTGATTTCAGGCGTGGCCCCGGCCGCAGGCGGAACGGTTGCCAGCACCCTGGTCAGCTTCACACTGTCAGAAGTCTGTGCATCGGGCAGCACGACCTGGACTCAGGTGGGTGGAGCTGCCGATTCGAATTCGCCGCACGAGCAGGCCTGGAGTGGCGCTGAGCTTAACGCCGGGGCCCATAACAATATAACCCTGGTCAACAATCCCACTCTGGAAGACGGATCGGTTTACGATATTACCTTTGAGTGTACCGATTCCGCTGGCAATGAGGCGGCCGCGGTCACTGCGAGCGGTGTGACCTATTCTCCAGGACCGCTACAGATTTCCTTTGCGGAAACCCTTGATACGGATGGGGACGGAAAGATTGATACTTATAAGATATCGCTTAACAAGCCGGTCAGTGATGACAGCTTTCCGGGTTACCAGTTGAATGCCCTGGGCAATGTCACTTCAGCGTGGCTCATTGCCGGTTATGCCAACGTTCGTTTGATCCACGGTTCCGCGGTGACCTTTGCCACAGACACGGTGGACGACAGCACTATTTACTTGCGATTTGATGAGAATTCCCTGACCTGCGACAGCAGCTCACAGGTGGGTTGCGACACAGGATCCAAGCCCGACCTGACCACAACGGCAAGTCCGGGACTGGAAGATCTTGCCGCGCAGGTGCTGGCTCAAGTGACCACCGTGGCCGTTACCGAGTCTGATGGAGCACGACCGATTGTCGTCGGTGCGCGTTCGCTGGGTGCCACGGCCGTGGACGTATATTTTAGCGAAGCCGTCGATACCTCGACAGCCGACGTCTCCGGTAATTACAGCATTGCCAGCGGAGTAAGTGTATCTGCGGCCAGTCGCGATGGCACGAATCAGAAAGTCGTGCACCTGACGACCTCAGCTCAGGTGGGTGGAGAATCCTATACCCTCACGGTAAATACAAACGTTACTGATCTGGCCAACTACAATGTAAGTGCCAGTTCCAACACAGCCAGTTTTAATGGACTGGTGAAGCCTGTGGTATCGAGCATGTCAGCCACCAATGCTACGACCATTCAGCTTGTGTTCAATGAAACCATGATCGCCTCCACTGTGGAGTGTTCAACCCTCTCTTCCTGCGCCGACATTTTTGATAGTATTGCTCTGCCGATTCTGAGCGCCGTCTCATCCGCCGGCAGTGGCAATGACTCGGCTACGTTCCTGTTGACAGTCAATCCCATGATAGAGGGCCAATCGTACACGGTCACAGTTATTGAGGATACAGCCCAGGCAGAGGCTACTCTGGAACTAATCGGTGATACAAACAATAGCGGTACCTTCACCGGCGATGGCCGTCCGGCCGCAACGGTGAGCACGGACACAGCGACGGCCTGTCCGGCCAACAATGGCTCGACCGGCGTGGCTCGCCGCGTTGTTTTACAGTACGATCAAACCGTGACTGCCGATGGTGGTGCGAACGCAGCCAATAACCCGTCCAACTATGCCATTCCCTCTGCAGTGAATGGTGGTTGTATCAGCGGCGCTTGCGGTAGCGGACTCAATCAGTCTTCTGCCTCTTCCGTGACCGATCTTGGTGGCAATAAATACGCTGTGGACTGGAGTACGAACTTTGCTACAGACGATAGCGTTTATAGACTCAACATTACCAATGTCCAGGATGCTGCGGGAAATACCGTAGCCACACCCACCTATGTTACCTTTCAGTGCGGCACGGACAATACTCCGCCCAGTCTCATATCCATAAGTGTGGTTACGGCCACTGCCGGAACAACAGTGCTGATGCTCACTTTCTCTGAAGCGGTGGACAGTGTAACGGCCAACACCTCTACGAATTACAAATATGATACAAATGCCTACGGGCACAATGTCAGCACGGCCGCGCGTCAGTCGAATCAAGCTCAGGTCCAGGTAACCTTTGTGCCTGCCATCGCCAATGGCGGCCACCAGCTACTCGTTCAGAATGTCCAGGACCTCTCCGGAAATACGATTCTGGCCAATGGGGTCAACAATGCTCAGCCATTCATCGTGAATGCACCCCAGGGATTTGTGGGTGGCCCGGTATTTGAAGATCCCTTTGCCGACGGAACACCGGCCGGACAACTGGTCATTTACGACAGCAAGCTCTATTTGGGAGCCGATACGAACGGATCCAAACTCTTTGAGATGGATCTGGGGCTTACCCAGGCACAGACCATTTCCATTGATGCCGATGGAACCATGGGTGCTCCCGTGGAGCAATTCAACGGCTATACAACGGACTACAGCGGCTGTCAAACACTGACCTATCCCAATTGCACGACCGGTTCTCCGACAGCAACCACCTCTGTGGATCAGATCTACTCTGCCTGCGTGGGTGGAACATCTACCCCGGCGATGACCGGGTCAGAGTGTACGGATGAGTCCGGGACAGAATACTTTTTCATCGGTGCAGCCAATACAACAGGTTACTATAGATCCTTCTGGTATACAACGATGAAGTCCAGCGTGAGCACGATGTTTCCTTTCACTGAAGAGTGGTCAGGCGATCCGGCAGGCGTTGCCGCCTATCGCTCTGCGAATATCTTGCTCTTCAAGGATCAATTGTTTGTTAACTATGGTGCAGAACTGGGTGGGGGAGGGCGGGGTGGCCGCGTTTGCATGAAGTCTGGCGGGTGCGATAATGGCAATTCCTTTCTGGGGCAAACCAGCCTGGATCAGTGGCAGCGCATCCGCCGCATTGGCGCGAATAATAACAACACACTGCGCAACGGTGCTTATCCCGGCGTTACGGGATACAGCGGCAGCAGTCCCGATAATCAGGTGCTCAATGCTATCAATGTCATGTATGAGTACGACAACGATGGCAGTGGCGGCAATGAATCGCAGCTGTACATTGCCAATGGTGGTTTCTATACGGGCAGCCTTGGCGCAGCAAGGACCGGAAACTCCGACGGTGGAATCATGCGCAGTGTGCTTTCTTACTCATCGCGTTCCTCTTTGATCCTGAACTGCCCGACAGACAGCAGCGGTTGCTCTACCTACTGGGAAGATGTTACTCCAGATTCTTTAAGCAAATGGAATACGTACCTGTCCACCCCGTTGCCGCAGAATTCGGCGGTGACCGGTGCTGGCAATTGCGCGACCAGTCTCATTGAAATGGATTGTGTCTTACCCTACAATGTATTCATACCGTCGCTCAAAGCGATTCCCTACATGCGTACGGCTCCCAATGGAGACCTGTACATGGTCCGCAATGCCTGCAGTACAACGTCGCTCAACCGCAACGGAGTCAATGGCGCCGGGGGCCAGGATTTCCGGACCGAGCGCCAGGTCTGCCCCCAGGGATACGAAGTACCGCAACTCTGGATGCTGCCTAAAGGCACTACCGGCTCACCCAAAGGTGCTGCAGACTGGGTACTCGTCGCAGAAAACGGGACGACGGGAAAAACCAATATGGGCACATCCAACAACACACATTTTAGTTTGCTGGAAATCGTTGGGGACTATCTATATATAGGCTTTGACAATGCAACTGGCGGGGCATCCGTATATCGTGTCGATATCAGTGGCTATGCGTCAGGCACAGCGCCTGCGCAGGGCAATTTTTCCATCGTGAATGTTCAGGGGATTGATGCCAGCGGTGGCGGCACAAACGTCAAAATCTTCTCCCATGTTACGGTGGAAGAAGGCGGGACGAACTGGCTGATCATCACAACGCGCGATGGCACCGGAGCGATGCGGATCTATCGTACCGCGAATGACCAGACTTAGCCTGGATTTTACTCAATGCCCGCGGCTTTTTTTTAACTCCTCCAGCTTCAGCCCGGTGTCAAGCCCGGAAGGTATCTGTGCGCTGGATTATTGTCGCCAGGTCAGGCAGGCGCTCCGGTAGCGCGTAGGCGGCGAGAAAATAGGAATCATAGCAAGAAAGAGCAAGATTTATTTAGATCAAACACACGACGCCCTGTTTTAGATTGCCGCACTTCCGCACTTCCGACACATTTTCTGGAATCGGCGGCATTCATCCGGACCAGGCCGTATCGGCCGACCTGGCGTGGCTGGTTCCTGCTCCCGGCGGCGGCCTTCAAGGAAGCTGGCCCAACCAGGCATCTGCAGAAAGGAAAGGACGGTGACAGGCCCGAACCGCTTGTGATTGCCTGGCTTCAGCCAGGCCCAGATCAGACCAGAGATCGACTGCTTTCTTCAAGTGGCCGGCCACCATGTTTTTCAAAACGCGGGCCGTCTTCACGCACCTGGGACCAGTCCCACAGATAGTATTTTCTCTGGCGAACCAGGCTCCGACTGATCCGCGTTGTAAACGGAGGGATCGACCAGCTGATGTACAATCGATCAAAAGTATCGAGCCAGCGGATTACCGTGGGGGCAGAGACAGAAAGGTCCCCTGCCAGATTGGAAGCATTAACCTGACCTCCGGCCCGCTCCTCTACGTAGAATTTGTTCGCGGTCGGCCGGGTCATCGTAGAGCAGGTACTGTCCGCCCATTCTGAGGGCCAGGCCACGGGCAAGGGTCGTTTTTCCAACCTGGCGCGGACCTGCCAGAAGAACCATTTTCCGGGCCAGATCCGCCTCGATGGCCGCTTCCAGATTACGAGAGAAGCCAAATTGAATGCCCATGTTAGAATTGGCGTCCTTTCGAGATAGGGCCGTCAAGCCCAAAAGTTGGCCTTCTCGCGCGTGTCCGCCAGGCTTTACTCGATCCTCTATTATCATTGACAACTCTATCGTTGATCATCATGATGAGCGTCGGAATGCATGTTTCTCGTCATATTGATCTGAAATCCCTGCTCAAAGAAAAATCCTATTTTTTGCTGGGCCCGCGCCAGACCGGAAAATCTGCTCTGATCCGCGAGGAACTGCGCCCCTCACGGGTCTACGACCTCCTGGAATCTGAAACTTACCTGGTACTGAGTCGGGAACCGGCTCGCCTGCGCCAGGAATTGCAGCCATCGGACCAGCTCATAGCCATAGATGAAATTCAAAGATTGCCCGATCTGCTCAATGAAGTCCATTCCATAATCGAGACCAGCAAGATCCATTTTCTGCTCACCGGTTCGAGCGCACGCAAGTTGCGCCGGGGTGGGGTGAATCTACTCGGTGGCCGCGCCCGGACCATCCATTTGCATCCTCTGATCAGGGCAGAACTCGGTGCACAGTTCGATCTACTAAAAGCCCTGAACTATGGAACCCTGCCCTCGATCTATTTTTCAAAAAATCCGGCCGCCGATCTGCAAGCCTACTGTGGTAACTATTTGCAGCAGGAAATCGCTGCCGAGGGTCTGGCCCGCAATTTGCCTGCCTTCAGTCGCTTTTTGACGACAGCTGCGGCCTCAAGTGGCCAGTTGATCCGTTACGCAGCCGTAGCAAGTGATGCTCAAGTAGCAAGGAGCACTGTCATCGAATATTTTGAGATACTGCGCGATACGATGATTGGCTTTGACGTCCCGGCGTTCGGGAAAACGACGAAGCGCAAGGCCATCCAGACCGCGAAGTTTTATTTCTTTGATGTGGGCGTTCAACGTGCTTTACTGGACGCCGGAAAAATCAAAGAGCGCAGTCCCGATTTTGGACAGGCTCTGGAAGCCTACATTGCGCATGAACTGCGTTCCTTTGTGGACTATACTGGCAAAGGGTCGCTTGAATACTGGCGCTCCGCTTCCGGTTTTGAAGTCGATTTTGTGCTCAACCGGAAACTTGCCATTGAAGTGAAGTCAAGTGCGGTGGTGGCCGAGCGCGACCTAAAAGGGCTGCGCGCTTTGCGTGAAGAAGGGCTTCTTGACCGTTATGTCTGTATGTGCCGGGAAGGACGCCGCCGCGAAAGCGACGGCATCGAAATCGTTCCCTGGGATTTGTTTCTTACCGAACTCTGGCAGACACACTTTCATGAATAATCCGGGTTTTTAGTATCAGCCTTGCCAGGGATGGTCGCCCTGCGACAAAGCCTCCATGAAGATCCAGGTTACCGCTTTCTTTTTGCTTCTCGCCTGTTCCGATTCGGATGATTGGAAAAAAGGAAAGATCGTTCCTCAAAAAGAGTACACTAAAGACAGTCCGCGGGAGTGGGCAGACATTGCTCCCGAGCACGTACCTCTGGCCCGCAAATCCATGGACAAAGGTAAGGATGCTATTCTGATAGAGCTTCCCGATTTCCAGCCCGATTACGAGCATTACATTGAGAAATTCGGCATGATGGATTTACAGGGCAAGGAGCTGGGCATTGTTGCCGTTGAGCGTAGCGGTCGTCCGCGCAACTTTGGTTACATTCCCCTGGATACAAGCACAATGCGCGGAAAGGTTAAGGTATTTGCCAAATGCAACAACCATGATCTGTGGGTGAGCGAAGTCGATCTCGATCGCCTTTGAGGAGCTTCCGCAGCTTTTTTGCGTCTTTTTTTGATTGCCGGGCCGCTGTGTGCTCATACGCCATGCCATGTTCCTGCAGCGCTTCTTTCAGCCCGCTCCTCACATAGACCGGAGGCCACAGTCGGAGTGGCCCCAACTCTATCGCTCCTACCGCTGGGCAATCCTGGAAGCGACCTTTGTTGGCTATTCTGTCTTTTATTTTGTGCGAACCAATTTTGGTGTCGTTTCCCGTGAGATGGGTCAGGCTGTAGGTTACAGCAAGACGGAGCTGGGCTGGATGCTGACGGGACTCGCTCTGGCTTATGCTTTTGGTAAATTTATCAATGGATCTCTCTCCGACCGTTCCAATCCGCGCAAATTTATGCCCGTCGGCCTGCTCCTTACAGCGGGCTGCAATATTGCTTTTGGCAGTGTCCATTCTTTTGGTTTGCATATGACTCTCTGGACGCTCAACGGTTTTGTCCAGGGCATGGGCTGGCCTCCCTGCGGGCGTTCGCTGGGACACTGGTACAGTCTGCGGGAACGTGGTTTCATCTTTGCCATCTGGAATACAGCGCACAACGTGGGTGGTGCGCTCATCGGCATCATTGCTGCTTACTCTGCCTCTCACTGGGGGTGGCAGTACGCGTTTTACGTGCCGGCTGCGATTGCTATTGTAACGGCCTTTTACCTCATGATTCGCCTGCGGGACACGCCGCAGAGTGTGGGCCTGCCTCCCGTGGAGGAATTCAAAAACGACTGGCCGGAAAAACATATCGATCATGAAAAGGAACTTTCTTCCCGCGAACTTTTTTTGCAGTATGTTCTGACCAGCAAGGCAATATGGGCTCTGGCAGCGGCCAACTTTTTTGTGTACATTGCTCGCTATGCCATGCTGTCCTGGGGCCCTACATTTCTTAAAGAAGTCAAAGGAGCCTCGCTGGAGACGGGAGGCTGGAGCGCTTTTATTTATGAAGGCTCGGCCATTTTCAGTACCATTCTTGTCGGCTGGCTTTCTGATAAGGTCGATGGACGTCGTGCCCTTTTATCTCTGGTCTGTATGTTTCCTGTCCTGGGTGCCTTTGTGGCCCTGCTGTATGCGCCCCCTGGATCAACCACTCTGCCGCTGATTTACTTTGCCATCATTGGCGCTTTTATCTATCCTCCGGTCATGCTCCTTGGTGTGGCCGCTCTGGATTTTTCTTCCAAGAAGGCTGTGGGTACGGCGGCGGGCTTTGTGGGTCTTTTTGGCTACGCCGGCACCGCCGTCCAGAGTGTGGGTCTGGGCTATCTTGCCCAGCATCATGGATGGGATGTGGCTATTGGCGCTATCATTGCCTGTGCGGTCCTGGCCATATTCCTTTTGCTTTATGCAACTCGATTTAAGCCCAGCAGTTGATGGAATCGATAGCCTCTCAGATTCTCCACGATGAACAACGTGCCGGTGAGCAGCGCCTGGCCCGAGCCCGGCTGGCGGTTCTGGCATTTTGTTTTTTTATTAATTTCATTTATTTGATTTTTGTTCCGGAAAAGGAGTTCGATACTCACCTGCGAACCGCAGCTGCATTTGGTCTGGGTCTCCTTTACAGTCTGCTCTGGCTGATCTACATTCACACAATTACCTACCGTCGCTACCATCGCTACGCATCTTCTGCGATTGATTTTACTTTTATAGTGGGTTTTAATATTCTCTGGAGCATGTACTCAGGGCACACGGATTTGAGTGCGCAGCTCAAACTCACTTCCGGCTACATTGCTCTTCTGGTCCTGATTGTCCTTACCGGGGTGCGCTTTGACTACCGCACGGTCCGCTTTGTGACTTTGCTCAGCGCAATCTTTTATGGTCTCTATATCTACTACGGATTCCGGTTCACAAATCATACGTTGACTCTGGACTGGAATACCTCCCTTGAGGAGCCTCGAGTTTTTAGCACCATTGATCTTTTTGCCCGCTGGCTGGGCCTGGTTGTAGCCGGCAGCCTGATGAGTTTCATACTCCGTCGCGTGGATCGTCTTTTGCAAAAAAGTGTTTTTGAATCGATCAAGAATCAGCAGCTCAAGCAATATGTGAGCCATAACGTGGCCGGTGAAATCGAGGCCGGCCGTGGCAATCTGGACCTCACCGGACAGCGCAAAAGGGTAGCGGTTCTCTTCTGTGACATCCAGGGCTTCACAGCTTTGAGTGAAGAGCTTAGCCCCGAAGACTTGCTGACCATGCTGAATCGCTACTATGAATTTATGGTTGATGTGATTTTCCGACATGAAGGGACACTGGATAAATACATAGGAGACGGGGTGATGGCCCTTTTTGGAGCGCCCCGCGATCTGGAAAATCCGGCTCTCTCCGCTCTGTCCTGTGCCATTGCCATGCTGCAGGCCCTGAAAGAATTGAATGCCAAATTTTCCTATGGTCTGTCCATCGGTGTGGGCATCCACGTGGATCAGGTGGTGGTGGGCAACCTGGGCACGGAAACATATAAAAACTATACTGCTGTGGGGCGCGGAGTCAATATTGCCTCACGCATAGAAAGTCTGACCCGTGAAACCGCTCAGCCGATTCTTTTTTCTGAGGCCGTGGCCGCTGATACAAAAGAATACATTGTGCCCCGGCTTGCCGGGCGCTATCCTCTGAAAGGTATCAGTGAATCCTTTGCTCTGTATACGATTGATCCGGCTCGTCTGGCCGGGCTTGCCGGGAAAAAATAGTCGCTGCTCGCAGGGTCATCTGAATTTCAGGTTTCCTATTAACGCTATCGGCGTCAAAATACCTGTCGTTTCAGGCTCTTTTTGCGTTGCGGCAGAATTCCAAACAGGTAGAAATTTGCCGCGGCAAATTTTCAGTTGACTGTAAATCTGCCGTGGCGCCTATCCGGGATATGATAAAGCGATAGGGGATCGGGACCCATTTTACTCGACGAGACAAGGATGCGCAATGGAAGAGACGATTGAAGGGTTTGTATGATTTGCGTAAAGGCGATTAGAGTTGCTTGCGGATTTACTTCCTGAACGTGTTGCCTCCGTCCTCTCTTTAAACAGTCTCCGCGAAGATTTGAGCCTGGCACATGACACAGTCAAAATGTGGATTGATGCGCTCAGTAGCGTTTACTATTGCTTTTTGGTGTCACCCTGGTCCCGCCGCATCTCCCGGACAGTCCGGTCCGAGAAAAAACTATACCTTTTTGATTTCCTCGCTGTTGAGGACGATGGCAGGCGTCTGGAAAACATTGTTGCTTTGCACTTATTGAAGGCCTGTCAGTTCTGGACAGATTCGGCAGCCGGTGAATTCAACCTGCACTTCATCCGTACCCGGGACGGCCAGGAGATTGACTTTCTGATCGTACGCGACGGCAGACCCTAGATGCTCATCGAAGTTAAGAGCGGCGAAACCAATCCAACGAAAAGCCTGATCCGTTTTTCCCAAATTTTGCAAACAACGCTTAATTTTCAGTTGGTACGAAAAGCCAACGTACGAAAGCAATTTCCGGATTCAAAAATTGAAATCCTTTCTGTGGAGAGGTTTTTAGCGGGGTTGGTGTAAATTATCGTTGCGACCCTGCGCTCTATCCGTGGAGCTGACCGGGCGCGCCTATAGCTCAATGGATAGAGCGCAGGTCTCCGGAACCTGAAATCGGGGTTCGAATCCCTGTAGGCGCAAATCAACGGAGGTTGCCATGCTCGGTCGCAGGAGAGTAATTACCGGAGCATCGGAAGAACGGCTATTCCGTCTTCTGCAAGAAAGGCTGCAGGCCGGCGCAGACAAGAAGGAAATTGATGAACGGATCTGGGATCTCTTTGGAGAGAACTGGTGTATCATGTTTACAGACCTCTCCGGATTTTCACGACAGGTGGCCCAGTTTGGCATCATCCATTTTTTACAGACCATCCATGAGTCAGAGAGGCTCCTGATTCCAGCTATAGACGATCATGATGGAATACTATTGAAAATTGAAGGTGATAGTTTCCTGGTCATTTTCCGCAGTCCCCGGCGTGCCCTGCAATGTTCTATTGAGATGCAAAAGATTCTGGAAAAATACAATCAGGAACGATCAGCCGAGGAGCAGGTTCTCCTCTGCGTGGGTCTGGGCTATGGCAAAGTCCTGAAAATTGGCGACCACGATGTATTTGGAGCGGAAGTCAATGCGGCCAGCAAACTGGGTGAGGACACGGCCGGTCCCGGTGAAATTCTGGTAACCGGTGCGGTGCAGGAGGCGACTAAGGACATGCCCGGGGTTACCTTTAAGAAACTGGATGTGATTCCGCCTGGAGCAAGCGCCGCTTATCTGGTAAAGCACAGCATCCGTTAAGGTTAGCCCTTATTCATGAAAACAGGTGTTCGTCAGAGCTGGCTTTCAAACAGCCGGTAAAATCGTTCTTTGACTTTCTGACTCCATGGTCGCGCCTGGTGGCTTTCCAGTGTAATTTCAATTGAATCTTTAAGATCTGATTCAACGATACTTTTGAGTCTTCGAGCGATTTTGCGGTCATAGATATCAAGACCTGCTTCCCGACTCAGCTTGAAGCTGCGATTGTCAAAGTTTGTGGAGCCAACGGCACTCCAGATATCATCGGCAACGGCGAATTTTGAGTGCAGGTGCTTTTTCTGGTAAGCGTAGAGCCGGACGCCTCCTTTGAGCAGTTGTTTGTAATAGGAATGGGAAGCCAGGCCGACCATGGGAATATCCGTGGTATGCAGGGCAGGCACCAGAATGCGAACATCGACGCCGCGTTTCACTGCGTCGATCAGAGCGCGCCGTGCCGCACGATCGGGCAGAAAATAGCTCTGCTCCATCCAGATGTATTTGCGCGCCGAATGAATGGCATAAAGATAGATTTTCCGGGCCGCGCTGCTTCCTCTGTGCGGCTTGCTGCCAATGAATCGTGCGGTGACATTGCCTTCGCGGTGCAACTCCGGAAAGTACTCATCTCCGGTCAGAAGTTCGCCTGTGGTTTCCTGCCAGTTCTCCAGGAAAACCGACTGCATCTGAAAGACGATGGGTCCTTTGAGAAAAGCCTGTAGATCCCGGGCGCTGCTCTGTGGATCTGACGGATTGAGCCAGTACTCTGAGATGCCAAAGCCGCCGGTCATTCCGGAGCGCCCATCTACAATCACCAGTTTGCGATGAGTCCTTTCGTTGATGCTACCCTCTGACATGGGAGTGCGAAAAAAGCGAAAATCAATACCCAGCTCCTGCATTCGATCGGGGAGGTTGCCAGCATATCGCCCGCCAATGTAATCGATCAGGACATTGACGCGAACACCTTCTTTCACTTTCTCGCCCAGCACATCAACCAGCTTCTGGCCCACTGCATCATCTTCCAGGAGATACATTTCAATGTTTATGGTCCGTCTGGCTCCGCGGAGCATACGAAACATCTTGCTGAAAGTTTCATCGCTCTGCTCAAGCAGATCGATTTGATTCCCCCGCAAAAGTTCCCTGTTGCCGATGCCGGAAACCGAGCGACGGAAAGCTGCATCGGATATGGCGGATTTCAGGCCAGAGAAGCGCAGGTCCGGTGGTGTGGAGCAACTGTAAAAGAGGGCAATAAGGAAAAGAGCTGGAAACCATCCGGTCATGGGCAGCTCAATAGTTCTGCGGGTGGCAGGGGAATTGGACATTTACCCGGCAGCCTTCCGGTTCATCGAAGTAGGCCCCTTTGATCCGGGCCCTGGTCAAACAGCGGGCCCAGTTCCCGCTATAGCCATCTTTAATCCGGGCCTCCCACTCCGCCTGGGTTGCCCGGTCACTTTTGATGAGACTCAACCATTTGGTCTGGCTATTGCGCAGAGCATAGGCCAGGCAGAGTTTGCGCCGTTCTTCGATGGTCAAAAAAAGGTTGCGATTTCCCCGGGAACCGCCAATATAATGCTTCACAGCAGGGAGGCTTGCTTTACCCTGGATGCGTACGCTAAAGGTTGTAAAGTAATAGTCTTTGTTCCAGAGTTTTGTTTCCGTGGCACATCCCAGACAGAGTATTCCCAGAATCATTGCTATCTTCTTCATAGGTGTCTCTCTCCAGGCGGAGAGTGGCATTGCCGTGCTGCCCTTCCGGATCAGTGGTGAAGTGGATCCTTTGCTCTTCACCAGATCCGAATTACCGGCGCTACTGCAACAGGCTACCCATTTTCTGGTTCGAACAGGGCTACAGTATCCTGTGCTGGATCTGCAGGCAAGTAACAGTGCAGCAGAAAGGCAGAAGTACGGTCCCTCTTCCCCATTCACTCCAGAAAAGGCGAGTGCGCTGTGCATCGATACCGGCAGCAATTATCTGCTGGCCGGCAGTGCCAACTGGACCAAACAAGATCAGGTAGTCATCAACATCATCAGCTTCCAGTGTCGTGGCGGCCAGGTTCTGGCTCGCGGGCGGCACAGTGGTTCCCTCTCCCGATTGCAGTCGCTACTCCGCGACGCTTTGTTCGATTCCACTCCCTTTGCTCGCAGGCGCACGGTTGTGGAGCAGGCCATCAAAAAAAAGGCAGTGGATCTGGCCGTGGTACTGGACACTTCCGGATCGATGGCACCGGTTCTACCGCACATCCATTCTTTGCTCCGTAACTTGAGTCGTTCTATGCCGGTGGGCAGCCGGATGGCTGCATTTGTTCTGGAAAATCGGCAGGGGGAAAAGGTCGATTCCCTTTCCTATACCGCCAACGTTATGCGCATGACAGAGCTGCTGGAGTCCCGGCAGCCGGCCGCTGAAATCAGCGAGAAGACTCTTGAAGCTGCACTGTCGCGAGCGCTTACTTTACGTGCGGAGCCAAGGGGAGGCAGTGATTCTGTTCGCAAGCTGCTCGTTTTTTCTGACGTTCCTCTGGGGCAAAATCAGGCCCCGGGCCTCGAAGATCGCCTGCGACAGTTGCGGCATTCGGGAATGCAAATTGCCCTGTATCAGCTGGCCAGTCAGGGACCCACAGAGCGCCAGGAATGGGCCCGGCTTTCCCGCAGCCTGGCTCTGGAAAATCCAGAGATCCTCTGGGGGCGGAGATCGGGATTTTTGCAGGGCTATTCGGTATTTTTTATCCATCGCGGAAATCGCTTCTTCCGTGCGAATACCGATTTAAAATCCGCACTGGAACAGGATCAGGTGGATATGGAATCACTCATTCCCCTGGAAATGGCCACGTACACGCGCGAGGAATTGAATTTACTGGCTCTGCCTGAGGCCTACGCGCGCCGCAACAATCTGAAGTTGACAGGAAACGGGCCACTGGTAACGAACCTGGAAAAAAAAGCTCATATGTTTGTCATGCGCGGCACAGCGGATATGCGTGCCCCTTACAAAGTGCTGCTGCAGCAGGAGGGCAATGCGTTCTGGGTGCAGATCGCCGATCCCCGGCTTTACCGGCAAATGTCGGAAAAAACCGGGGAGAAGGTTTTTGTCGGAGTTCACCTGACACGTAATGCTGCCGGTGAGCTTGTCAACCTGCCGGATTCTGTTTATCTTTACAGAGAGCAGGATGTGCCGCGATTATTTGTCAATAACTGGAGCCACATTATGAAGGTTTCCGGGGATTACATTCAGCCGGCAGATATCTGGTTTTTTCAAGCAACGATTAAGGAATTTAGCGGTGGCCAGGACCTCCTCGAGTAAAGATCTGGCTCTCATCCCGTCGGCGGATCTGCCTGTCGTGGCCGCAAGCCTGGTCCACGAAGTCAAGAATCCACTGGCGGCCATCCATCTGCATTTGCAATTGCTACAGAGTTACACCGCCCGCGTTGATGATCCAGTTCTGCGCGAAACTCTGCAGAATAAAATTGATTTTATAAAAAATGAAATTTCTGGCCTGAATACCACTCTGCAAGAGTTCATTCGTAAAATCAAACCCGGCTCTCCCGCGGGCGAGCATAAAAGCGCCATCAATCAGATTGTGCGCGAAACTCTTGAGCTGCTGGAAATTCAGGCTCACAGTCGGGATATAGATTTGCAACTGCATTTGAATCTGGCCGATGCCGTGGTGGCAGAAGACGCCGTCATGCTCAAACAGGTACTCATCAATCTCATCCTCAATGCTATCGAAGCTTTGTCGGAAGATGGTCGCCAGGTGCAGCGCAAAGGTTTGATTGCCGTGGAGACCGGCAGCGTTCAGAAAGTCCCGTTTGTTAGAGTGCATGACAATGGCCCGGGCATTGCCCCGGATCTACAGGAAAAAATCTTTGATCCCTTCTTTACAACGCGTAAAGAAGGGAGCGGCCTTGGTCTGGCCATCGTCAAAAAAATGGTAACACTGGCCGGTGGCCAGATTGAGGTGGACTGCGGACCGGAAGGAACCGACTTCACTGTGTACCTTGGTAGAGTGGGCAAATCCATTCCATGACGGAAATTCTCCTTCTTGAAGACGATCCGGCCCAGCGGAATGCCCTGAAAGAGTTCATCGGCCTTGAACTGCCCGGGTTAAAAGTCCATGAAGCCGATTCGATTGCTGCGGCCCGGCTGTTGATCCGCAGCCGACCCGATCTGAGTGTGATCGTATCGGATCTTATGCTGCCGGATGGCCAGGGAACGGATCTGCTGGCAGAAAAAAATGAAGATACGCCGCTACTCATTCTGACGGCGCAGCCCAGCATTGAATCGGCTGTGCTGGCCATACAGGCGGGAGCCAGTGACTACCTGAGCAAACCCGTAGATCTGCGTCTTTTCAAAGACAAACTGAGTCACCTGGTGGCCCATGTTTCCCTCAAGGCAGAGAATCGCCGGCTACGGCAGCGACTGGGCGCTGTTGCTTCCAGCAATTTCATCGGGAATTCGCCGGCCATCCAGGGAATAATAAAAAAAATTGATCAAATCGCTGCCACCGATGTCACGGTTCTCATTGAAGGGGAGAGCGGAACCGGTAAGGAACTGGTGGCCGGCCTGATCCACGAATCGTCGCAGCGGGCGGGAAAGCCTTTCCTCAAGGTCAATTGCGGTGCTTTGACCAAAAGCATCCTTGAGTCGGAACTTTTTGGTGTGACCCGCGGCGCTTTTACCGGTGCCGATCGCGATCGTGCAGGTTATTTTGAAGCGGCAAATCAGGGCACCCTGTTTCTCGACGAAATTGGCGAGATGGACATGGAAAGCCAGGTGCGTCTGTTGCGAGTCTTAGAAGAGCGGGTGGTGACCAGACTTGGTTCCACGCAACCCGTGGCCGTGGATGTGCGTATCGTTGCCGCTACCAATCAGAAGTTACTGCGCATTGTGGATGAGCATCGCTTCCGCGAAGATCTTTATTATCGCCTGGCCGTTGTGCCGGTGACACTGCCTCCGCTGCGCGAGCGGGTGGAAGACATCCCTTTACTTTTCAATCATTTTGTGATCGGGTTCAATGAAAAATACAGTAAATCCGTTACCACACTGACTCCTGATCTATTACAGTTTTTTAAAAATTACGACTGGCCTGGGAATATCAGACAGTTTCGCAATGTGATTGAGGGTATGGTGGTGCTTACCCGTGAAGATGTGTTGCATCGTGAAGATCTGCCCGCAGAACTGCTGCAGGTAAGCCCTGGTTCGGAAAAAAAGCTGGATAGCAGTATTTTGCCCGGTGTCTCCCTCGAAGCCTATGAGAGGGCAATCATCAAAAAGAATCTCAATGTCAACAATGGCAATCGCGAACGGACTGCAGAACAACTGGGGATTTCTGAACGGACCCTGTACCGTAAAATAAAAGAATACGATCTTTAGCATGTCCGCTCTGCAGAAGCTCTCCGGCATAGTGATCCATCGTCGGCGACTGGGAGAAGGGGATGTTCTGGTGCAGATCCTTTTGCCCTCTGGCGAAACAATCGACGTGCGGGCCTTTGGGCTTCTTGAGTCCAGGCGTCGTTCGCTCCTTTTTGCCGAACCTGCCTCTCTGGTAGAAGCGGAAGTTTACACGCAGGAAGGCAAAGCCGCTCTTAAAGAAGGTAGAGTGATTCGCAGTCTGTATCAGGGCAGGTCCTACCAGGACCTGGTCCGCACGGCCTATATTCTGGAAACAGCCGGACTTGCCGCCCGGGCCGGGGCCGGGCCGGATGTGTACCGGCTACTCGAAGGAGCGCTGGAATCGAATCCGGCAGATCTACTCCTTCTGGGCTTCGTTTTGATCCGGGTGCAAAAACTGCTGGGAATCCTCGGGTTCATGGAGCATTGCATGAAATGTCAGTCGGCCTTGAGTGACGCCGTGTACTGGAGTCCACTGGAAACGCTGATCCTGTGCGCTCGCTGCGATGAAAGAGCCTCGCGTCGTGATCTGCGTCTCGTCCGCGCCATTCATCTGGGGCTGAGTCGTCGTTTTGGCTTTTATAAAGAAGAGCCCTTGATTTGCAGCATGACTGATTCCGAGCGTTTGCATCTATTCTGGCAGTTACAGCGTTCCCTGGAACAATTTCTGGGCCATCCACTGCGCAGCGCAAAACAGTTGGCAGCGGTCTATCCCCTTCCAGCGCATTTTTGAAACCAAATGCCTTCATGCTTTGCTTTCCAATCTTTCTCCGCCATCCGATCCGGATCCAGCAGGTCGTTGCGAGCCCGGCAAAGTCTCCAGGGGCCCAGGGGCCTCACGAGACCGGAAAAATAGCAGAGAGGTTTACAAAAATAGAGGGCTCTCTTTTGAGAGCAATGCGATCCTGAGCTGAGTAGACCTCCATAGTGCCGTACAGCCCTTCCTGAAGGTTCGAGTACCTTTCAACGGACCGTTCTCCCAGGTTGAATAGCCAGAATTCAGGGATGCCAGCAGACGCGTAGATCTCTGCCATGGCCCGATCTTCAGCCAGAGTGCTCACAGAAACTTCAATTACGAGTTCAGCGGTTCGTGGGTGTGCACTTGCATAGTCATCCACGGAACCGGCCACTACAGCCAGGTCGGGCTCGGGCTCTGACCGCTCCAGGGTCAGGGGTTGCTCGGACCGCAAATGCAGGCCAGTGGGCATTCGTTCTGAAAAGGCTTTGAGCAGCCGCAGCACGGTCGTAGTATGCAGGGGAGATTTTGGCATTTTCTCGAGGACCATTCCTTCGATCAATTCAGTGCGCTCGGAGAGAAAGCCCAGCTCTCCAAGGGCATGGTATTCCGCCAGGCTCAAGGGGCGGGCACGCTGTCTTAGGGCTTGGTTTTCCAGAACAGAAAGCATAGATGTAGTTTATAGCATTTCCTTGCGCATGTCAATCAGACTTTGACCCAGGACGTCCCGCCCTCTTCCGATTCATTACATCCGATAGTCGGGGGATGGCAACCGATTGAGTGCGGCTGTGAGGCTGGAGTAACAGCAGCAAAACAGTTGGCAGCGGTCTATCCCCTTCCAGGTTGACCGTAGTGGTAAAGATCAGGCTGATCTTCCGATTGGGACTCTTACTCCTCCCCCTGTGCATTGCGGCTATTGCCATCGCCTGGCCCGATCGTTACGCAAATCTGGCTGCCTCTCTGGCCCGCCTGAAATCAGAGCAAAACGGACTTGTTCCGCTGCTCAGCTCACCGCTTTTTGAACCACCGTCCCTGAAAGAACGTCGCTCCCAGGAAAGGCTAAAGCCGCAGCTCTGAATGACTGTTAAAGAAAATGTAGAAAAAGAAATACGCTCTGCTCTGCGTAAACTAAAGATTCAGGCGGATTTACCTCTGAAAATAGAGTATGCGCGGGAAGAAAAATTTGGCGACTACGCCTGCACTGTTGCGATGGACCAGCGGTTTCGGCAGGTCGCCGCAGAGCAGGATCCTCTCTATCGCAACCCTCTGACCTTTGCGCAGGCTCTGGCTGGCGTTTTGAGCAAAACCAATAAGTTCAGCAATGTGAGTGCCGTGCCGCCAGGCTTTTTGAACCTGAGTCTCGCAGATGAGACCCTGGCGAGTATGGTCCGGAGCGCAGCGGACCGGCCCGCTGCCTACGGCCGCAGGCGGCGCAAAAAGGACGCGAGGCGAATCATTTTTGAATTTGTTTCTGCCAATCCCACGGGGCCGCTCAATGTGGTTTCTGCTCGGGCGGCCGCCCTGGGCGACAGTTGCTGCAATCTACTCGAAGCAAGCGGTGAATCCGTGCATCGCGAATACTACGTCAACGACCATGGCAACCAGGTCACCTTGCTGGGAATCAGTTGCTTTCTGCGTTATCTGGAGGGTCAGGGCATCCCTTTGAAATTCGCCCGCAAGGACAAAGAAGGAAATCCGCTGTATCCATCCGGACCGGGCCTGGCTTTCCCCGCCGAGGGCTACCACGGGAGTTATCTGAAAACCGTTGCTCGCCGCATTGCTAAAGAATATTCAACCATTCTTCCCCCGGCGACAGTGGTGGCGCATTTGAAGTCCCTGGCCCTGAAAACAGAGCAGCCGGCAGACCTGAGTGCATCTCTCAATGGCTGCGAAGCGTACTGCGAGGCCTTCGGGAGGCATGCGACGCAGTACTTTCTCAAGACCCAGCAGCAGGATTTGAAGAAGTTTCGCGTGCGCTACGACAGTTTCTTTCTCGAGAGCACTCTGCACGAGTCCGGCGCGGTTGAACAGGCCGCAGACAGGATCGCCGCCCAAACATACGTTGCAGAAGGAAAGACACTTTTTCGCAGCACAGAATACGGTGACGATAAAGATAGGGTCATTGTGCGCGAGGATGGCCGGCCTACCTACTTGCTGGCGGACATTGCTTATCATAAAAGTAAAGTGGACAGAGGATTTACAGAAATATACGATATCTGGGGTCCGGACCATCACGGCTACATTGCTCGCTTGCAGGGTGCCATGCAGGCCCTGGGATTTCCTGCAGATCATTTCCGTGTCCTGATTGCCCAGCAGGTGAATATGTTTGACCAGGGGCAGCCGGTGGTGATGAGCAAAAGATCAGGAAAACTTATCACCATGAAAGATTTGCTGAAAGATATTCCTGTTGATGTGCTGCGTTATTTTTTTGTGATGCGTTCCTTTGATGCGCATCTGGACTTCGATTTGAGTCAGGCACGCGATACCTCAGAAAAAAATCCTTTCTATTACGTTGCCTATGCTCATGCGCGCATCCGGTCCATTTTTCAGAAGGCCAGAGAACGTGGTCTGGAGCCAGACTCCAGCGGGGACCTGCCGATGACTCCGGAAAGGCGCAGGCTCTTTTTCCTGGTGGCCCGCTTTCCGGAAGAGGTGGCTGACTGCGCACGAACGCTGGAGCCACATCGGCTGGTAACGTTTCTTTACCAGATGGCCACGGCTCTGGCACAATTTTATGATCCCCGGGAGAATCGGATCATTGAACAGGATAAAATCATTGCCGGCCGTTTGCTGGAACTTCTGGCCGCAGTGGCCGCCTGCTTGAAGAATGGTCTGGCATTGCTGGGCATGAAAGCACCGGATCGGATGCATCGCGAGAAAACCGATGCCTCTCCAGGGACAGAGAAGCCCGAGGAGCCCTCTGATTAAGGAGCTGCAGGGAAATTTAAATGGCCTCAAGCCCAATCAGCTCGATCGCCTTTCCCGGTTGTCGCGCCGGCGCATCCAGGGGGATCTGGTGGTCAGTCAGGAATTTGCTCGCGAACTCACCGCGCTTTCCAGTGAACTGCATCGCCAGATTGGTGTGCTCATCGATCGCCAGGGGAGAGTGCAAACCGTGCTTGTCGGAGATGCCCACAGGATTGTCATTCCGGCGCTGGAAAAAAAAGCCGGGCGGTTGCGAGGCATTCGTCTGGTACACACCCATTTGTTTGATGAACCGCTCTCAGAAGAAGATCTGTATGACTTAACATTACTGCGACTTGATTTTATCACGGCCATTACTATAGACGCTTCCGGTTTTCCCGCACTCTTCCATCATGCCCATGCCATTCCGGGTCCCCCAGGCTATGCAAAGGAAAAACCAGGAAAGCCCGGGCAGGAGATTCCGTTTCAGCAAACCATTGAAGAGCTTGAAGCGGCTTTTCAGCGACAGGGGCTGGAGTCCAGAGAAGTAGCAGCCCGTACGCGAGCATTTCTGGTTGGAGTGTACACACCGGCCATGCGCGCACGCCGTTCGCCGGAAGAATCTATGGCCGAGTTGCGCGAACTGTGTCGCACAGCCGGCGTTGTGGCCGCAGAATGTTTTGTGCAAAATCGTAGCGCTCTGGATCCGGTGACCGTTGCCGGATCGGGAAAAATCAAAGAACTCACCTTCAAAGCTGTGCAGGCCAATGTGGATCTGATGATCTTTGATTGCGAGCTCACTCCCGCTCAGGCACGCCGTATCTCTCAATTATCTGAACTGAAGATCGTGGATCGTACCCAGCTCATTCTCGACATCTTTGCCCGCAACGCCCACAGCCGGGATGGCAAGTTGCAGGTGGAGCTTGCGCAGTTGCGCTATCTGAAAGAACGACTCAGTGAGAAGGACGACAATATGTCCCGGTTGACCGGTGGCATTGGTGGTAGAGGGCCAGGTGAAACAAAGCTGGAAATTGGTCGGCGGCGGGTCAGTGATCGCATCCATCGACTCGAAAAGGAGCTGGAGTCACTGGAAAAGCGCCGCATGCTGCTGCGCCGGCGACGCTCCCGCAGTGAGACGCCGGTGGTTTCCATTGTGGGTTACACCAATGCCGGTAAGTCCACTCTGCTCAATGCACTTACGGAATCGACGGTCGCGGCGGAAGACCGATTGTTTGCCACCCTGGATCCCACAACTCGTCGGCTTCGCTTTCCAGAAGAGAGAGAAATTATACTTACAGATACTGTTGGTTTTATTCATGATTTGCCTCCAGAGTTACGCAAAGCTTTCTATGCCACGCTGGAGGAGTTGCGCGATTCTTCCCTGCTCTTGCATGTCATCGACGCTTCCGACCCGGACAGCATTCATAAAAAGCAGGTTGTGGAAGGAATCCTCTCAGAACTGGAGCTGGGTGATCTGCCGATCATCCACGTTTACAACAAATGTGACCTTCTGAGCAGCGTGCCGCCGGACAGCGGCAATTCTGTAACCATCAGTGCCGCTTCTCGAACCAATTTGCAAAAGCTATTTACTGTGCTGGAAGGACAGGTTGCATGTCTTTATCAGAAAAAGCAGCCCGTGTCGTAAAGGATCTGGCAGCCGCTGCCTGCCATAAAGACTGGCATTTTGAGCTGGCCGCCCATTACAATGATCTTGGACTGGAAGTTACCGAATACATACGTTATGCCTATGACCGGCGTTGCTATGATCCACAGCCTCTGCATGAAGGAAACATCCCGGTCTTTCTGGATTTTGTCCGGAAAAAAAAACCTGAGTTATTTGAACAGTTGCAGCGGGCGGGTTTTTTTTCCGGGCCCGGTGATGAGCTACAGCTGCTGGATTTTCTGACTTCTGCCGGCCTTTCGCGCCTGGGAGCGCTTCCTATCGACCCATCGCTTTTAGAAATTTTGCTTGCGGCAAGTCAGGACACGTTGGGCGCACTGGAAATGTATATAGCAACTGCCGTGCCGCTGGATGCGTTACTCTCAGAACTCGTTGGCCTGTATGTCCGATCCCGGGATTTGTTGCCTGAGGCCGCTGAGCTTATGCTTGCCCACATATTGCATTCTCATGATTACTACCGCAGTCGTCAAACGCTGGAGCAGGCCATGCTACTGCATCTGCAAAAGGAAGCGGAGCGGCTGGGACTTCTTTCCCGGACGTCGGGCCTGAGCGCTGCGGCTCTGGCTGCTTTAAAAGAACTGGGTTTGGATCCGTTCAAGTCCTATTCGTTTGCCGCTATCAAGAAACAGTACAGGGCAGAGCTCAAGCTACACCACCCGGATCGCAACCCTGCCGGTCAGGAAAAAACGATGGCCCTCATCCAGGCTTACGCAATTCTGAGCATCGAGTATGAAGAAAGTGCGACTTAGTCCGGTGCTTTTCGTCCTGTGCTGGCAGAGTGCCTTCGCCCAGGATTGGCTGGGCAGTCTGGCAGAAGCGCGGGATGCTGCCCGGCAAAGCGGCAAGCCGGTCTATCTGGACATCTATGCCGAATGGTGCGGTTTTTGCCGCAAGCTCTTCCATGAAGAGTACCCGCGAAGCGAATTTCAGGAAGCCATACAGCACTTTGTGCGCGTGCGCCTGGACGGGGAGAAGCATCCGCGAATCATGCAGGAGTTCGGGATCCGCGGCTTTCCCACGATCGTGATTTTCAACTCCCAGGGCCAGGAAATCGAACGCATTCAGGGTTACAAACCGGCAGCGCAAATCGCGCGGATTCTGCGCGACATCACCCGCAGAAGTCAGGGGCCGGCAGACCCCGTTCCCGAGGGTGGCCCGCCACCCGTCGGGCTACAGGCGCATTACAAGCTTGCCACGCAATACTTTGAAAACAATCAGTGGTCTAAGGCAAGGGAACACTTTCTACAAGCCTATTTCAGTGAGGATGCCACTTTAAGTCCGGGATTGCAGCAGGTATCGCTCTACAACGCTGCGGTGGCGGCCATGAAGAATCAGGATTTTGTCCTCGCGATTTCTTACTGGCATGTTTATACGGCAGCCTATCCGGAAAGCAAAGATCTGGCAGAGGCCCGCTACTTTCGTGCTCGTGCTTACCGCTTTCTGGGCATGCAGAGCGAAGCTCGTCCGGATCTGGTCTACGCGGCCAAACACTTAAAATCAGCTAAAGACCGCGAGCAGGCTTTGCGCGAGCTCAAGGCTCTATGACCTTTGAGGTGCAGGATTTCATCCCTGAACATATTTTGCGGATGGAGGCCTATGTCCCCGGTATGCAGCCGGCCAGTCCCGATATCATTAAACTCAATACAAATGAAAACCCTTTTCCCCCGCTGCCCGCTGTCATCAGCGCCATAAATCAGGCTGCCGGGAAGCTCCAGCTTTATCCGGAACCTTCCTCACGCCCATTACGCGAAAAACTCAGTTCCCTTTATGGTCAGAGCCCGGAATCTTTTTTGATTGGAAATGGATCCGACGAAATCCTCAGCCTGCTTTTCCGTCTCCTGCTTCCAGATGGCGGCAGTTGCCTGAGCAGCGATCCAGCCTACAGTCTTTATCCGGTCCTCGCTGCCATGCAGAACGGAGAGATCTTGAATGTTGCGGTGAAGTCTGACTGGTATCTGGATCTGGCGGCCATGGCCGCGCGCGCCAAAGAATCCAGCCGATTTATCATCATCACCCATCCCAATGCGCCCACCGGCCTGATCGAAAAACGGGAGGACGTAACGCGGCTCATCCAGGAGGTCCCGTGCTTTGTCATTCTGGACGAGGCCTACATGGACTTTGCACCAGCTGGCCAGAGTTTTGTAAGGGAAGCGGGAACGGATTTTCCCAACTTGATTGTGGTGCGAACCTTCAGCAAATCGGCAAGCCTCGCCGGGATGCGGACCGGCTGGTGCGTGGGTCATCCGGACGTCATTGCCCAGTTGCACAAGATTCGGGACTCCTACAATGTTTCCCTTATCGCTCAGGCCGCGGCCCTTGCCATTCTGGCAGAAGAGGAAGCCAACCGGGCGCGCATCAACACGATCTGCCAGACACGCGATGCATTTGCCCGGACGCTGCAACAGATGGGTTTTACCGTACTGCCCTCAGCCACTAATTTTCTTTTTGTAAAACCACCGGAAGAATGCACGGCTCGGTCTCTTTATGATTCTTTACTGTCCCGAAATATTCTGGTCCGTCACTTTGATCGGCCTGGCCTGCGGGACTATTTGCGCATCAGCATAGGTAGCGGCCAGGCCATGGAAAAGGTTCAGAAAGTCCTGGGAGAGGTGCTTCCGTCGGCATGAAACAAGGGCTGCCCGGGTATATCGTTACAGGTCTTTTGCTTTTAGGCGGACTGCACTGTCGCACGGGGATTCTTGCAGATTCCTCTTGCCCGCATATGTATCCTGATATGGCCTGTATTCCGGCCGGTCCCTTCCTGCGCGGCAGTGAGCGTGAATCCATTGACGAGGACAGTCATCGCCGGGTCCGCGATGAATCCCCGGTGGAAAGAATCGTTCTTTCTGCTTTTTATATGGATATCTATGAAGTAACCGCCGCCGGGTACGATGCCTGTGTTGCTGCGGGCGGGTGTTCCTACGCAAAGACCAACTATAAAGGATACAGTGAACCGCGCATGCCCAAGCTGGGCATCAGCTGGTTTCAGGCCCGCGACTACTGCGTCTGGAAAGGGAAGCGACTGCCCACGGAAGCGGAATGGGAAAAGGCAGCCCGGGGAGAAGAGGGCGGTCTTTATCCCTGGGGCAATGATAAAGCCACCTGCCAGCGAGCCATCATCAAAGAAGGCGGACGGCGCGGTTGTGGCACGGGAAAAACCTGGGATGTAGGTTCAAGGCCGGTCGGATTGTACGGTCTGTATGATATGGCCGGTAACTCCTGGGAGTGGGTCGCAGACTGGTATTCCAGTAGCTACGCAGCCTGTGGGGCAAACTGTCAGGGCAAAGATCCAAAGGGTCCCTGTGGCGGTGCTCCTGAATGTCCGGGTTCGATCTACCGGGTGGTCCGCGGCGGTTCCTGGTGGTGGGATGCTGCGTCGGCTCTGTCTTCTAATCGAAGGCCGCACTTTCCTTCCAATAAACCCTACCATCATTTTGGATTTCGCTGCGCTCGGGATGCCCGGCCCTGATTTAGAAAAATTCAGGATCGGCCAGCAAGTATGGCCAGTGCCTGTTCACGGAGGGCCGGCGCGACAGGAACTAAAATCTGGCCTTCCGTGTCTCTTTGCACGTTGTACTGCCGAGCTTGCATGAGGAGTTGCGATTCGGGTTTGAATTTATCCTGGCCTACCCACTGAGCAAATGCGCCAATCATTCGCCGCTGTAGATCTTCTACTTTGCTGTGGGCGCGGGCTTTTTTGTAGTAGCCGTAGGCCAGAAGCGGTAAACGGCGCTCATACATGTAGTAGTCTCCCAGACGGATGAGTCCACTCTGGTAATCGGCTTTGAGGAAACACTCCCGGGCGCGAACAAAATCTTTCTTGTTAAATGCTTCATTTCCCTGACGGATGAGCTCAATACGATCCTTCTCCTGCACATTCATAGAATCGGAAAAATGTTGGTTCTGGCAACTTTTTTTTCCGGTGGATACTTGACGTAGAAGTCAAGAGTTCGATTCTGCGATCATGAAGATCGTAAAAATCCTGCTTGGTCTCCTCGGGGGTCTGGCCATCATTTTAACAGTATTCTACGCTTATCTGGGAGGATTCCAGACGATTCAGGTTCAGGAAGCCACGGCCGGCCCGTTTCAGGTAATTGTCACAACCCATCGTGGGTCGTACTCCGGTCTGAGTAACTCCTGGGACCACTTTGTCGCACGGGTGCAGGAAGCGGGCCTGAAAGAATGTGATGCTCTGGCCTTTTATCTGGATCCGCCAGGCACTCCCGAAGATCAGTTACGATCGGTTCTTGCCTGCCGCCTTGAGGCCATTCCGGAACCGGAGAGGCAAAAACTGGCCGCCGGTTTTTCTGTGTATAGCATGCCAGCCGTCCCGGCCTTACACGCTACCTTCCCGTTCCGCAATTTTTTTTCCTACATGGTGGGTCCAACGAAGGTGTACCCGGCCATGCAGAAAGCAACAGAGGGAAAGCCCGCGCCGCGTTTTGCAATAGAAACCTACGGTGTTGATGGCCGCTCCACGGAAATCGGATTTTTTATGCCCCTTTCTGCGGATGAGGCTCTTGTAGCGCCACTCATTGCCCTTTTTCCCTAGCCCGGATTATTCAAGAAAACGGCAGGGAGCCGTGGGCGATCCTTGCCCCGGCTACTGAATTTTTCACGGTCCACCGTAAAAAATAAGCTTTCTTTTTCTGGTGCGCCGGAATTTTAGGTCCATGGAGCGTTACCTGGAACAACAGGTCCAATCAGATCTGGGTGCCAAAATGGTCCTGCTGGGTGGGCCCCGTCAGGTGGGAAAAACCACCCTGGCGCGTAACCTCCAGGGACAGAATGCAACCGGGTACTTGAACTGGGACATCCCTGCCCACCGAGAGTTCATCCTGAAGCGTTCATTGCCGGATACACCCCTGTGGGTTCTGGATGAAATCCATAAATTCCGAACCTGGCGCAACTTCTTGAAAGGGCTTTATGATGAATACGGCCAGAGCCGCCAGATCCTGGTAACGGGTAGTGCCCGACTGGACTACTATCGATTTGGCGGCGATTCATTGCAGGGCCGCTACCATTACCTGCGCCTGCACCCTTTCAGTTTTGCTGAATTGCAACTGCAGAACCGGGGCGATCTTCAGGATCTGCTCCGCTTGGGCGGGTTCCCTGAGCCTTTTTTGGGGGGATCTGAAAAGAAAGCCAGACGCTGGTCTCTGGAATACCGCAATCGGCTCATCCGGGAAGAAATTCTGTTTTTAGAACAGATTAAGGATCTGGGCCGACTGGAACAACTGATGCTGCTCCTGCCAGAACGTGTAGGCAGCCCATTGTCATTGAATGGCTTGCGCGAAGATTTACAGGTCAACCATGAGACGGTTCGGCGCTGGATGGAAGTCCTGGAGCGTTTCTATGCCATTTTTAGGATTTCGCCTTTCAGTGCCAGACAACTGCGCGCCCTCAAAAAAGAACAGAAACACTATCATTTTGACTGGACCCTGGTTCAAAAAGAAGGCCCCCGTTTTGAAAATCTTGTGGCCAGCCATTTGCTCAAGTGGGTCCATTTCCAGTATGATACAGAAGGTGTCGAGGCCGATCTAAGTTACTTTCGCGACGTGGACGGCCGGGAGGTCGACTTTGTTGTTCTGGAGCGCCGCAAGCCGGTGCTATTTGTTGAATGCAAGCTCAGTGAAGGAGCCGCGGATCGCTCTTTGCGCTACCTGAAGGAGCGTTTTCCTGCCGTGCGGGCCGTTCAGGTCACGGCCTCTGCGACACAAAGACGGATACAGGACGGCATTGAACTTATACCAGCGACGGATTTTCTGACTGAACTGGTGTGAGGCGGGTAGGAGTTTCAGGAAGGCTTGTGAACGTGCATACCGGAGAAATCAAGGAAATCAACTTTATGGCCTACAGGCCTTTCTTCATCCAGTGGCGCGAAGCGGTCCTGCGCCATCTGGTACGCTCGAAGCATTCATTCAAGGAGAAATTCTGTCCGGACTGTCAGAAACCACTTATTTTTTTGTCTCCAGAATTGATTTTTTTCTTGCCCGGCGGTCAGGATGTGCTATAAACTTGCATGAACTTGCGGGTTATGCGCCATCCGGGCCTGGTTTTCGCGGGCAAAATTTTAAGGGGCTTGCAATCCAGGGCTTTTATACCAGAAATCACTACCGATAAGCGACTCCATGTCCCGTTTTGGTGGACCGGGGGAGCAGTAACTGGTCCGTAAGTTCCTATAAGATTAAGATTATGAACAACGACAAAGTAAACATTACGTTAAAAGTTGAAATCACACGTATATTTGACGCACCGATTGAGCGTGTCTGGGAGCTTTGGAGCGAATCCGAAAAAATAAAAAAATGGTGGGGACCAAAAATGTTTTCTTGCCCTGTTGCCGATGTTGATTTACGCGAAGGAGGCACAACGCTCGTGTGTATGCGCGGGCCACTTTTCGGATGGCCGACCATCTACAGTACCTGGGCATATACAAAAATCGTACCCCACGAGCGAATAGAATATACCTTCAATTTTTCCGATGACAAAGGCAACAAGAAACCGCCGATAGAAGCCGGTATACCCGAAGATGGTCACCACGTTGTCATATTTAAAGATTTAGGAGATGATAAAACGGAAATCCATATGGTGGAGTACGGCTACACCAAAAAGAAGGCGCGCAACCGATCGCAATCAGGACTTGAGCAGTGTTTTAATAAGATGGCGCAGGTTCTGAATTACAACTAATGGCGATGCTTTTGGTGCCCCAGTTGATATACTTACGCGCCATCTATCGCTGTAAATGTCACGAACTCGACCGAAGCTAATAAGCGAACATAAGCAACACCGAGCAGGCAATGTGAACGTAAGTGAGCGGCCGGTGCGCGGTGCTTGCGGAGTATGAGCGAATAATAGGCACATTGGCATAGCTTGTCAAACGTGCGGACCCGATCACTGTAGTAGCCCTCGGGCCAGTATTTCTGCCAGATGCTTTTGTAGAGCGTCCAGCGGTCCAGCCCTGACCGCGCTGTTTACTTATGTTCGTGGTCCAGGCGGCCCCGGCTGATTTCTGCTTGCCAGGCTCTAAAACCTGTGTAAAAAGGGGGAATGAAGCCTGGCTATCTTTTCCTGTTCTGGATAGCCAGCCTGGGAAGTATTCTCCTGGCTGCGGAAGTTGAGCTACAATCATTCCGCCCCGACAGGGGTGCGCCGGATCGTGCTCTGGAAGAGCAGATAGCGCAGCATTTACAGAAGGAATTGAAAGCCCAGGGTCTGGCTGTGCAGTCCGGTGCCCCGCTTAAGATTCGCGGTTTTTACAGAAAAGGCCGCATGCTGGTTTTGTATGGTGAAATATACGATTCTCAGGGGAACCTTCTCGATGCTTTCACTACCACGGAAGACTATGCTGGCCTTGCCGGCCTGCGACTGCCGGATGAAGAGTGGCAATCCAGTGATGATTCCATATTGGAAGAATTCAGTTCCATTCTGGTGCGGCGGATCAAATCGAATCCCCGTCACAAAGTTCGCGCGGAAAATTTGGAGGAGTACGCTCTGTCCGCACCCGAGCCGGAGCGGCTGAAAACAAAAGAGGCGGCCAGCGAAGTGTTTGCGATGCTGGAAGAGCAGTTCGTGGTCACGGCCACACGCAGCAAAATTCGTTTGCGCGAAGCGCCGGCAGCAGTCTACGTGATTACCTCTCAAGATATCCGTGCTCGCGGATACAAGACTCTTGTGGAAGCCTTACACGATGTTCCTGGTTTTGATATCATTCATGTTTATGGCATTTTTCCGGATCTCATCCATCAGCGCGGCCTTGTCGGCAATAACCAGCGCACTCTGCTCTATGTGGATGGAATCCCTGATAACAACATCACAGAGAACGCATTTCTTGCCGGAAGTACTCGCTTTCCGTTGCATCATGTGGAGAGAATTGAAATTGTTTCCGGTCCAGCCTCTGCCCTTTACGGCGCCAATGCATTCAACGGAATCATCAACATTATCACTCGCGATGGAACGGGTCCGGATGCCACCCGGGTGGAAGCTTTTTATGGAAACTATGAGCCAGACGGCAAGAATCCAGGCCAGGGGTTCAGTCTGACGACGGGCGGGGCGGCCACGGCAGAATTTCCCTTTCGCTACAATGCCAGCGCTTACTACTACCAGACTCAGGGCCCGTACTTTGGCGATCATCGTCGGCTGGATAAACCAACAAAAGATAGCGAAGAAGCCATCAAGCGCCGTTTCGATGCCGATTACTTTACCGAGGCCGCTCTCTGCCAGGGTCAGTGCGAGCCTGATGAGAACTCCATTGGTTACTACTGGAGTCCCGGGTTCAATGTTTCCTATGAAGAAACATACAATATTGTAGCCCGATTTCAGGCGGGCAATGTCCGTTTTGAGACGGTAAACTGGCAGTATCTGCAGGGGGATGGTACCTTTGCCAATGGAACCCAGCAGATTGATACTAAAGAGCGGGGGCTGGAAACGGATCGTTATGATGTACGCAACAATGCGCGTCGGCTGGCCATTGCCAACGGGCAGGCCGGACCACAGGGTTTTTCCGGTTCACAGTGGGATTTTCGCAATAACAGCATGGCTTTCGGGTACCTGCACGACTTTGCCGATAAACTGAGCCTCGACAGTGAACTTGTGGTGCGCCATACAGAAATTCTCAGTTCCAGCCGGGAGGAGTATCCCAATGACCCCGGACCCTACGCCACCTATACTCCCGGGGACGATTTCAACACAGTAGCCGACGGTTACAGCCGACCGGATTACCAGTACAGCCTGAATGAGAAAATCAACTATGCCGGTAGCCGCCACGAAAGCACGGTCGGCCTGGAAGGAACCTATACCCAGGTTCCTCAGGGGTACGGGGCATCGCGGCAGTTCGTTTACAAAAACTATGCTTTTTACTATCAGGGGCTGTGGCGACCTTTCTCTTTTATGAATTTTACCTTTGGCTACCGGCAGGACGACAACTCCATCTATGGGACCTCGCATACACCGCGCCTCGGCCTGGTATTCTTTCCCACCGGCAATCTCACTCTAAAATTTCTGGCCGGGACCGGTTTCCGGGCACCGACCGCCTGGGAGCTTTTCAATGCCACCCGTCAGCGCCGGGCCAATCCTGGCCTTAAACCGGAGCAACTGCGTAGCGGGGAAGCCGGCATCGCTTACCGTCTTACGGACCGTTACTATTTCTCTCTAACGGCTTTTTATAATGAAATCAGTGATTTGATTTTAGAAGTGCAGACCAAAGAGCCCCGGGAGGATGACGCTGCCCAGAACTTCAATCAGAACCAGAACGTGGGTGAGGCAGTGATTTATGGATCAGAATCCCAGGCCGTCCTGGAAATCACGCCAGAGTTCAAAGTTCATCTGCATCATACTTACTCGCGCGGCAACTATGTCAATCTTCCGGGCCCGGAGGCACTGTCGACATCGCCGTCCACGCGAGGTCGTCCAGGAGATGATCCGCTCACCGACTATATCGTTCAAGAGTATCAGACCTGGGCTGCCACACACCCGCTGGAAGATCTGTATCTTCAGTCGATAGACGTGGAATATGAACCCTTCACCGGACCCATACCCAATATCCCCGCTCACAAGGGTGGCATAGGCTTTACCTGGCAGGCCACTCCGCGGCTTTCCCTGCATCTGCGGCATAATTACGTGGACGTGCGGCGAACCGTTGGTACCAATCCGGAAAATACCATTCATGGCTATCACTGGTTCCACAGCAATGTGCGTCTGGAGGATGTTTTTGCCGAGGGTCTGTACATGCAGCTTTCATTTCGCAACATGGGCGATGCGCGGATCTATGATCCAGGGATTCGCACGGCCACCGGCGCCTACTATCCCACGCGTCATCCGCTCGAAGGGCGCAATGTCTGGTTTACTATGGGTTACAAATTTTAAGAAAGCCAATCACTGGCGCTGTAGCAATTCTTCAATGGCGGCCCGCTTGCGTTGCGATAAGCGCAAGTATTCTGAAGCTTCTTTGTGTCCTGGAGCAATCAGCAAAATATTCTCATAGAGAGCGATAGCTTCTGTATAGTGTCGCGATGTGTAGTGGCCTTCTGCTTCTGCAAGGAGTGCGGGCAGGCGCGCCGCCTGTATGGCCCGTAGCTGGGAAAGCTCCCCGGCGGCGCGCTGGTTTTCCGGATTGGTCAGGACGGCCTGTTGTAGCAGGCGAATCGCTCCAAAGGGATCACCGCCAGCAATCGCTTGCGCCCGCCCGCGTTGCTGTTCACTCAGGGCCGCCCTTGCTGCATCCAGGCCACGCAGAGCCTCCCGATTGCGCTCATGGACTTTGAGTACCGCGCGGTAATCCGCAATGGCCCGTTCGTACGCGCCCCGTTTGAAGTGCTCCTGAGCGGAGCCAAGCAGCTGTCCTGTGCGAGCGCCGGTGAGTTGTTCCACCACGCGTGCCCGGTAAAGTAGAGCCGATTCGTTGCGCGGATCATCGGCAAGGATTCGATCAAAAACAATCTGAGCCGATTTATAGCGACCGTCGCGATACAGATTGAGCCCTGCATGGAAGAGGCCGGTCATGCGAGCCCGTTCCTTGAGATTCTCCGGAATTTTCAGTCCTGATGCACGCGCATATTCTTCATTTAAGTAAAAGGCTGTCTGGTCGGTGAACCGCACACCTTCGCGCTGACAGCTTGAACCTTTGAGCATCCTGTTGGCCATTTCACCGGTGAGAGCACCCAGACGACCATAGTCTGCCGTGACCGCAAAGGTTGCCCCTGATCGCACAAGAGAGGCAAAGCCGGTCATGAGCACGATCCGGTTTTTTTTGGCGAAGTCTGATAGAAATTCAAAGTTGCTGCGATCGTAGATGGGATCAGCGGCTACAAAGATGGCATCGACCTTTTCCTGATCTTTAATGCGCGATATCAGCGCTGATCTTGTCGTCTTTACCTTCTGGAACCGCAGGCCGTGCTTTAAGTCCAGGTAATCGCCTTCTCCCAGAAGAAAAGCTGATTGTTCTGTGGAATAAAAGGCCACAACGGATTGCGCGTCCGGTTTGATCTCCTTTAGCACCCGGAAGTATTCTGCCAGAGAAATATGCAGGCTCAATCCGCAGCTCTTGCGGCGACTGTCCAGGGTGCGTGGAGAGTCAATCATACTGAAAAGGACGGGGAGGGCAGTCGCCTGATCCAGAGCCTGCTTTGTAGCAACCGGTCCCACGGTAATGATGAGCTTGCGGTCGTTGCCCTGAGCACTGCGGAAGTAGGCTGTGAGGTCGCCGTATTTTTCTTCTATGGCATCCAGATACTGAATTTGAATCGGGGCATCTATGCTCGACTGCAGGCCGTCCAGGCTACGGGCATACATGCTGGTGTCGGCAGAAATGAGGACGTCAACAGCAGTTTGTGCGGCTGCCGCCCGAAGCCAGACCAGAGCAGAAATCACAACCCATAAGCTTCGAGCAGGCATCAAATCTACGAAATTACAGGAGATTATTTTTTCAATTGATTTCTTACCGCCTCCGGGGCAGTCTCTGCCGGGAGCTCTTTGTGGGAACACTGCTGAAAAAGTTCAATCGGATCCGTTTCAAGCTCATTGCTCTGGTGGCCACAGTGGTGTTTATTACGGTCAGCCTGCTTTCTGCCGTGGTTTTCATTCAGGTGCGCGATATTATCATTGACCGGACCTATGAAATCTGCTCAACTCTGGCCAATCAGCTCTCGGCGGCAGCGACAGAAGAATTGCTGGTCGATGAAGTCTATGATACAACGCGCAGCACCCTGGCCGGCCTGGATAAAGAGGCAATTCTGGGTCTGGAAAATTCCTACATACTCAATGTTAACCACAGGATTATTGCCCACACCAGTTCAGAGCTGGTGGGTCAGGCCGCGCCGGATGCGGATGTGAAATACTTTGAAAGCATCGGCGCACTGGATTTATCAGAAATAGACCAGGGGCGCACCATACTCCGTTTTTCTTTTCCTGTCTTGATCGATTACCGCGGACAAACATTGCGGCTGGGAACTGTTGTTTTTGAATTCGATAAAGATGCAATACTGCAACCCGTGGCCACGATTCGCTCTCTGGTTTTTTTTATCGCCCTGGCTTTATTCACCGCTTCTTTGCTTCTGGCCTACGTGTTGTCCAAACGTTTGAGCGGACCCATCATCGAACTGTCCGAGGCAGCGGGCCAGCTGGCCCGGGGAAATCTGGGACGGCAGGTCCGGGTCAGAAGCATGGATGAGATCGGCAACCTGGCCCAGACCTTTAACAGTATGTCCGTGAGTTTGCAGGAAGGAGAGAAAATCAAAATCGAAAAGGCAGCCCTGAGTCGTGAAATGGATCTGGCGCGCAACATCCAGATGTCTCTTTTGCCGCCCAACGGCGTGGTTTCCTGCTATGAATTTCTCGGTGGCATGGAAACAGCCGATGAAGTGGGCGGCGATTACCTCGATTGCATTCACATCAAGGAAGGTCGACACGACTACACCTGGTTTTTCATCGGAGACGTTTCCGGTCACGGGCTACGGTCGGGACTCATCATGCTTATGGCGCAAACCGCTTTACACACTCTGCGTGAACTACGGCAAACGGAAGTGGACCAGGCTTTTCTAACGCTCAACAAAATACTGTACGACAATATCGTCCGTTTGAGCGAATTTAAATACATGACCGCAACGCTGTATCGCGCGGATCCTCAGGGGAATTTTGAGTTTGCCGGCCTCCATCAAGACATCTATATCTTTCGGCAGCGCACCAAAAAGGTGGAGACGATTCCCTCGCGTGGCATGTGGCTGGGCATAGAAGAGGACATCAAAGCAGCAACGCGCAGACACCGTTTCCGTCTGGAGAAAGGGGATTTGCTCTTCCTTTATACGGATGGAATCATAGAAACACACTCACCGGCCGAGGAGATGTTCGGACATGAAAGGCTCGTGGAAATACTGGAAAAAAATGGGCAGCGGGCCCTGCCGGAAATAAAGGAAAAGCTTGAGTCTACGTTGGTAGAGTTTAGAGGTGACTCTGTGCTGGATGACGATATCACCTTTGCCCTGATCCGCAGAAAATAATATGTCGTTTCATCTTACCATAGAACCGGAATGGAACATCATCAGCAAGATCCGCCAGGCCATTGAAAAGGCAGAGGAGCTGGCCGGGCAGAACCGTGACTTCATGGAGGCCACCCGGCTGACGGCCATAGAACTGGTGGAGAACGCTTTGAAGTATTCGGATGCCGGAGGCGGGGATCGGCCTGTCTCCTTTGACTTTGAGCTCAACAATCGGAACGATCATATCACCATCACCGTGACCAATCCCTGCACGGATGAAAAGCGCAAGAGGGTGCTTGAGGAAACAATCGCTGAGATCCAGGGAGGAGATCCTTTTACACTGTACGTGCAGCGCCTGGAAGCTCTGAAGGATAACCCGGATGGCCACAGTCGAATGGGTTTGTACCGCATTGCCTACGAAGCGGAATTTAAGTTAACCCTGGAATTAAAGCCGGCTGAGGTGAAAATCATGGCTGTCCGCAAGCTGGAGGGAGTCCCGTGAGTTTGCGTGATTTGCAGGTAGAAGATTTTCAAATCAAAGCCGTGGAAGAACCGGGCATTCTCAAGCTTGATTTTCTGGGTAGCATCCAGCAACTCAATCCAGAAGATTTCATGGTCCCTTATCTGACTGAGGTTTTTGAATTTGCCCGTCAGAAAAAATTGAAAATAGAATGTAATTTTGTAGGTCTGGAGTATATGAATTCCGCCAGCATTCCGCCGCTGATTACTCTGATGCGCAACATGGCAGACAAGAAAGTGCACGGTGTGTTCATCTATGATGCCAGTCGTAAGGTCCAGGCTGCCTCTTTTAAGGCTCTGGATGTAATTGCCAGGAAATCGGAATTCACCACAGTGAAGGGTGTCTGAAGTGACCGCGGATCTCTGGGAGCAGGCACCGGAAGCTGAATTCCTGCTCCAGCAGAGCAACATTTTGCGCATGAACCAATCAGGCCGGGATCTGCTCCAGGCTGCGGGACTGGATGCTGAGAAAATCAAGAAAACCAGCGATCTTGTAGACGCTCTGTTTTCTGAGCGGCACCGCAATCGTTTCTATGAGTTTCTGAAAAGTGAAATGAAATATTCTACCTTTGATTCTCTGTTTCCGGACGGGCGACAGTTCTATTTTCGCGCCGCAAAATGCAGGATGGCAGACGGATCTATTTTGATCAGTCTGCAGGACATAGCAGACATACAACTCAATGCAGAGGCCCTGCGCGCCGGGTATGATGAATTTTTGAAATTGAGTACGGACCTGGAAGCGGCTCTGGGGACGATTGCCGAACAGAATCGCCAGCTGGAAAAACAAAAGAAAACTCTGGAAGAGGAAATGCAGCTGGCCCATGCGCTACAGGACCATGTCTTTGCTCAGGATTTTGGCCGTTACCAGACTGTGCGTATAGCAGGCTATTACCGGGCCATGGAGCAACTCGGTGGCGACCTGTGGGAATTTTATGAAGGGCAGTCTTTTTTTGCCGGGATGGGAGATGTCATGGGCCACGGCATCGCTGCGGCTTTGATCTCTGTTGCCAGCAAAACCCTGCTGAAGAAAGGATTTGAGGCCGTGGACCAGGGAAAGTATGACTTGGGACAGATGGGCACGGCAATCAATCAAGAACTTTTAGAAATAACCAATGGTAGTTACTACGTGACTGCTGCGCTGGTATGCATCAATCGCGATCACACCGTCCAGATCATGACCTGCGGTCATCCGGCCATCCTGATTGTTCCGGCGGCCGGCGGTGCCGTTGATGTTGCTTTTACCGAACAACCCATGCTCGGAATCATTCCGGGAACACGCTACCACCATATGGAAAGGAAATTGAATCCCGGAGACCGGGTATTCCTCTACACGGATTGCCTGATTGAGACAATCAGTCCTGAAGGTGAGCCGATTGATCCGGAAGAACTTTCTACGTTACTGCATCTGCAACATGGATCTCCACAGAGCGTGATTGATAACGTTCTTCAGTTTCTGCGCAAACACCAGGGCAGTGATCATTTCAATGACGATCTGGCCATGCTATGCATTGAAATACCGCTTCCCGCAGCAGAGCCAGCCCGGATTTAATTGGGCGCACCCAGTTGCCGGATGGCTTCATAGATGACAATGGCCACAGCATTGGCCAGATTCAATGAGCGGCAACGACCGGAAACAGGAATGCGCAAACAGCGGTCCTTTGGTAAAGAATCCATAATGAAAGGGGGAAGACCGCTGGTTTCCGGTCCAAAGAGAAACAGGTCAGATCTTTCAAAGGGGACATCTGTATAGAGGCGATGGGCATGGCGCGACAGAGCAAAGATACGTCCCGGCCTGGTTCTGCGTGACAGAAGGAAAGCTTCCCAGTTTTCGTGCAGAGTCAGATCGACTTCATCCCAGTAGTCCAGCCCGGCTCTCTTCACTGCCGCTTCATCCATGGAGAAAGCAGGCCGGTCAATGATATGCAGCGGATTTCCACTGCAATAACTCAGGCGAACAATATTCCCCGTATTGGGTGGAATTTCCGGTCTGTAAAGCGCGATTTCTATGGCCGTCTGGCTCCCCGGTCGATTCTGTGGCCAGCGATGCGCGGGGAAGCAGAAATTGCCCGTTTGACCGGACTCCTGGCGCAAGCCTTTCCCGGCGTTCAGCAGATTGAGCCCCTGCGTGCTGAAGTCTCTGCCCGGCGGTATTTTCGAGTTCATTTAGCAAGTAGAACGGCCGTGGCCGCCATCTATCCCGGAGCCCTCGCAGACGATGACGATTTTTTGCGAATCCAGGAAATTCTCAAGCAAGGGGGCCTGCGTGTGCCCGGGATTCTGGACCGGCGGCTGGACCAGGGTATTCTGCTCCTGGAAGACGCTGGCGATACGGATCTCGGGATGGCACTGGCCCGGGCCACGGAGCCAGAGACCATGCGGTTGCTCTGCCAGGCCATTGACAGTATCGCCGCTCTACAGCAGCTCCGGCCTCTTTCTCCCATAGCAGAGCGATTTTTCGATCTGGATAAACTATGGTGGGAAATGGAGTACACGTTTCGCGGCCTGGCTCTTGCCTGGCCGGACCTGGACGGGCAGACCATAACCTTTGGGGCGCGAACCTTCCTGGAAGAAATCTGTCAGTATTTGGCAACCAGAGCGCTTTTTGTCACCCATCGTGATTTTCACTCGCGCAACCTGATGGTCAGGGACGACGCTCTGATCCTGATCGATTTTCAGGATGCACGCATGGGATCCTGCTACTATGATCTGGTCAGCCTGCTGTATGATCCCTACACTTCTGTTCCGGCTTCCACCGTCGATTCATGTGTTCAGTACTACATAGATACTGTCCTGCCCCTGCTAAAAACGAAACACTCCAAACACCATTTTTACTGTCAGGCCGTGCAACGATTGTTCAAAGCACTGGGGACCTACGCGCAGCAACTTTTTTCCCGCGGGGATGCGTCTTTCCGGCCGGCACTGCACGCCTGCCTGGAGCGCCTGGATCTCGTGGTCCAGCGTTCTACATTTCCCGATGCCCTCTACCTTTTTATTCAGGAGTTGCGTCGTCGCGCGGTTGCGCTATCATGAAGGCTTTCATTCCCTGTGCCGGGTTGGGTAGCCGAATGGGCAGCCTGACCGTATCAACACCCAAGCCTCTTCTACCTCTGGCCGGTGTTCCGCTGATCTTTTACACACTCTATCAGCTCTGGCGCTGGCACACAGAATTTGCCGTCATCAATGTGCATTACCTGGGAGAACAAATCAAGCATTGTCTGCGGCATTTTAGCTGGTTTGAACTGGCTTTCTCTCCGGAAGAACGATTGCTGGGAACAGCCGGTGGTATTCGCAATGCTTTGCCTCTATTTGAGAGCCATGGGCCGGAAAGAGAAATCGTCATTCTCAATCCCGATGCTTTGACGCTGACAGGCGAACCCCTTCCGGCTCTTCCTGAAACTGCCACGTCCCTGTTGCATGTGCTCGAGCGCGGTGACGAACCGCACGCAGCCTGGGACCTTGCCCCGGACGGGCTCCTGCTGGACAGGCCCTCCGGAAACTATTTCTACAGCGGATATTCTCTGCTGCGGCTGGAACTGCTGCGTCCGCTGGCCCGCCAGGAAGTGGCTGAGCTTGGACCCCTCTGGCGCCGGGAAGCCCGCGAAGGTCGGCTTTTGGGGCGATTGTTTAAGGGTCTGCACCTGGATTTAGGCGACGAAGCAAAATATCGTGCGCTACAGGATCTGGTTTTACCCCCGGAGAAGTTGCCCGGCTGGGATACCTTCTTGCGTAAAGCTCTGTAATGAGAATGTTAAGCAGGTAGAAACCGTAGGAACCATCGCGTTTTTTTCTTGAGTTTATAGGCGAGTCTGGTCTATTTTCCCGGCGGCGAATTCTGGAACGATAAGTTGAGGGTAAATTTTGAAATGTTCTAAGATAGGGATCGTCCTTGTTTCTTTTCTGACTTTGCTCCATAATACGGGCTGCTTTCAGGCAGAAACGGACAATCCGATGGATCCAGAAAAACCTTCGGGGCTGCTATTGAGCCTCGGATCCTCCGGGGGACAGCAGGCGTTGCAATCGCTTTTGATCAGCGGTTATCCCGCAAGCCTGCGCGAGGGTGAGAGCGGGCATTTGCGCCTGGTGATGAACGGACCGGTAGGCGGGACCACCACTGTGGAAGTTGCCAGTAGCTCCAGCTCATTGCTTGTGGCGAACGCGGCAAACACCCAGGTGCAGTTTTCCGCCGCCGATGCAACCACGGAGAAACTCATTTCCCTCCATGCACCGCAAGATGACAATGCCACTTCTGAGGAAGTAACTCTCAGCATTCGCCACGGGTCCTCGCTGCGTACCGTTTCCATCGCCATAGAAGACGATGATGAGCAGGCCATTCTTCTGGTGGCTCCGTCACTTGTGCGCGAAGGGGAAAGCAGCGACTTACAGATTTCTTTGCAAGCCAGACCGGAGGCAAGCGTGGAAGTCAGCATAGCATCGGGTGATCCCGCCCTTGAACCTCATCCGCACACGTTAACTTTCTTACCGGAAAATTACGCTACCGCTCAGACGGTTTCACTGGTCGCGCCAGCGGATGCCAATCAGGTTTCAGAACGTGTATCCCTGCAGATTTCCAGCGGAGGACTTGCGGAAACGGCCTGGGTTGAAGTAATCGATAGCGATGCAGCCATTGTTCAGATTTCTTCAGGGATGCATCATAACTGCGCCCTTTACGCAACCGGTACGATTCGCTGCTGGGGAAACAATGAATTCGGTCAGCTGGGCTATGGCAACACAACGAACATTGATACGGTAACGGCCGTTGGCACCGTAGAAGCCGGAGCGAATATCAAACAGGTACTGGCTGTGGGGCATGTGACCTGCGTAGCCTACCAGAATGGCACGGTTCGTTGCTGGGGGAACAACGACTATGGTGAATTGGGCCAGGGCGATACGGTGCATCGCGGTCTGACGCCGGAAACAAGGCCGCTCCACATTCCGCTCATCAATATTGGTGGCACGGTGGATCGGCTATCAGGCGGCTATGACCACATCTGCGCTCTCTTGACCAATGGGAAAGTGCGCTGCTGGGGTAAGGGAACGGATCTGGGCTATTTGGGCTACAATGGAACCAACCATGTCGGTGATGATGAGCTGCCGGCTGAGGTGGGGGACATCAATATCGGCGGAACCGCCGTAGATATCGTGTCAGGTGGATACCATAGTTGTGTTCTTCTGGATACAAAACGGATGCGCTGCTGGGGCCGCGGGCAACATGGCCGGCTGGGTTACGGACATACGATCAGCGTGGGAACCTTGTATGAGCCATGGGAGGCCGGGGATGTGCCTCTGGACAATGTTGTCAGCATGGCTGCCGGCGACAATCATACCTGTGCGAGTACGGCATCAGGCCAGTTGTACTGCTGGGGTTTTAATTCTTATGGAGGTCTGGGACGCGGTAACTATGAGCACCTGGGTGACAACGAAGCGATTACGGCCCACGGTCCTCTGGCTCTGGGCAGCGATGTTCCGGTGAGCAGTGTAAGCGCGGGTTTCGGGCATACCTGTGCTGTGCTGGATAACGGCCAGGCAAAGTGCTGGGGCTGGGATTTCCTGGGTCAACTGGGAGATGGAGGAGACTATGATCCGCTTCCGAGTGCTCAGGTAGCGCCCTTCCTGGACGCCGGTTCTTCCTTCCGGAAAATAACGGCCGGTTTTGCGCACACCTGCGGACTGCTTTCGAGCGGCAGGGTGCGATGTTGGGGGAACCATGCCTGGTCTGCGCTGGGAATCGGTCCGGCAACACATGACCCCTACCCGGATGCATCTACGGTTCCTGATCTGGACCTTGCCTGGACGCATATACGCCAGGCATTCTTACTGGCACTGCGTTTTCTCACTGCGGGATGAAGCTCCGGGGAATTTGCACGGCCGTTGTTTGTTTTTCTGCCGTGCCTTTGACATCCGAACCCCGCAGTCATGCCTCGCTTCCTGAGCCTGTCTACCGGGCCCGTGCTGTCGTGGATCCAACTCTTCCGCCCTCTGTTCCTACCTTGCTTGGTGTGGAGAATGAAGGAGTGTACATCGGAAGTGTGCGTCCTGTTTTTCATGCAGAACGCGGAGTGACCGTCGATGCCAGGGTAAGCATCAATGGCGGAGGGCCACGCCCTTTTAAGAGTGGTGAGATCCTTTTTGTAGCCGGTGATTACCGGCTGGATCTTTTAGCAACGCGCCTTTCCAATGGAAAGACCCGACAGAGCAGCACCTACTTCGAGCTCCGCCGGGCTGTTGTTGCCGTTGCAGAAATTAAAGCGGCGACCGGAGCTTCTGGAGAAGATGCCAGAGAACTGGTAGCGCTCTTTCAGGCACAGCTGGTTGCCACCAACCTTTTCACAGTTCCCCACCAGAGTCAGGTGGATCGGGTGCGTACCGTCATGGCCTCGGGTTGCAATGATACAATATGCGCGATTGAAATAGGACGAGGTCTGGATGCGGACTATGTCCTGAGTGGTCAGCTAACGTTCGTGCGCGGCCAGAAAATTCTCGAACTCACTGTTTCACATATTGAACGCAATACAGTAGAATTTTCCGAAAAGATACCGTACCCGGCACGGGGACGTGACAGAGAAGCATCCGTGCGCTCTTCCACAAAGAAAGTTGCCGCCCGTATTCTGGGTCTTTCTCCCGCTGGTTTCCTTCTTCCCGACGAACGGATGGCCGCCATTGCGCGCAGTGCCCTGTTCCCGGGCTGGGGTCAACTGCATGAAGGCCAGCGAGCCCGGGGGCTTTCCCTGATGGGTGCGGGTGGGCTGGCGGCCGCGAACACTTTGTTTGCCTATCAGAATCTGGCTCGCGAACAGATCCAGTACAACAATACCTTCGGGCTTCCGGCAGGGAGCGCCGGGGATAATACTTTTTTACTTAATTCCTATATTTTTCGTCAGCGCAAAGAGCAGCTCTTGCAGGCAGAAGCCAACTACAACCGTTCCCTCTATTTACTGGGCGGGGTCTGGCTTTTCAGCCTGGCGGACATTGTATTTTTTCCCGACCACAGTCAGGTCGGTTTTTCTCTGTCGGCGGGAGATCTTTCCTGGAATCGGCCCGACGGGCCCGGATGGAACCTGGCTTTGCACTGGGCTTTTTGATGCGGCGGCGCTTTTTCCTTCTTGCTTTTTCTGTCCAGGGGCTTGTGGCCCAGAGTCGTCCTGAACTTGCCGATAGGGCCCGCCAGGCCCTATCAGCGGGTCGCATTGACCAGGCTTTGCTGCACTTAAGTCAGGCGATCCACAGTCCTGGTCCGGACCGGCTGTTACCGGAACTGTACAATCAGATGGGTGTGGCCCTGAGCATGCGCGGAGACTATGTCCGTGCGGGTGAATTTTTTCAAAGAGCAGTGGTTACTTTACAGCAGCAGCTGGGAAAGGATCATTCGGGCAAGATACCGTATCTGCTCAATCTTGCAGAAGCAGAAAGAAAACTGGGCCGCAGCGCCGGCGCACTGATTTCCTACCAGGAAGCGTCTCAATTAATAAAAAAAAAGCATGGAAGTTCACACATACTTTACAGTATTGTTTTAAGTAACCTGGGACGACATTTTCTGGTTCTGGGTCAGCCCTTGAAGGCCCGGCCCTTGCTTGAAAAATCCGATCGCATTCTAAAAGGCCTTCATTCCCCCCCTGAGGGCCTGCTTTTAGCCGTCCGCGGTAACCTCTGTGATGTCCACTTTCAGCTGGGAGATCGGCCGCAGGCAACCAGGATCTGTCAGGAGACTCTGGAATTGGCCGGGGCGGATTTTGCCACACAGAAAGCAGTTCTGCTTTTGACTCTTGGACAAATCCACAGAGCAGATGGGCAGCGTGAAGTGGCGGCGGAACATTTTCAAAAGGCCCTGCTACTTTTAGAAAGCGAACCTCTGGAAATGATAAAAGCAAGAGCGCTTCTGGCCCGGCTGCACCTTAAAGATCAGGAAGATGCCCTGGCCGCAACAGAACTGGGGCAAGCTCTCGCGCTCATGCTCAAACATAGGTTCAGAATTGGCCGTGAGCGAGCCTGGTTTACCCACGGCCTGGCAGACATCTTTGACCTGTACATGGCGGTGCTTCTCAAGCAGAATCGACTTGCGGATGCATTTCTTGCGGCCAATTACAAGAAAGGCCTCTCCCTTCTCGAAAGTGCCAATGAGAAAGAAATCTTTGTAGCGGCCGGTGTAGTCCCGGCCGAGCGTTCCCGCTGGGATGCTCTGGAAGAAAAGATAGAGCGGCTGCGGTCGGGGAAGGAATCGAGCAAAGAAGCACTCTGGCGTCTGGATCAGGAGCGCGATGAATTGTACAGCCAGTTGCTGGCCCGTTATCCGGATCTTGAAGAGCGCTTGCTGCCTTCCGTTTCATTAAAGAAAATGCAACAAACGCTCCGGTCAGGTGAACTCCTGGCTCAGTTTCATCTGCCCCGCGAAGGGGTCGGGGGTGCTTTTCTTCTGACCCGGGACGGCCTGCGCTGGCTACCCCTTGCGGATCACAGCAGGGTCCAGTCGGATCTGCGGAATTTGTACACAATCCATTCTGCGCCGGCCGATGATCCTGCGCGCCTGTGTCCCTGCGCCCGGGTGGGTTTGGCAGATGGTTCTGAGTGGTGGATTGATCTGGCTCGCGAAGATCCGGATCTTGTCTGGAAGGACAGGCAGGTCTTTATTCGTGAACCGGCCGGAGAACGTTTGCTGGGTGAGAAAATCGCAGTCTTTGACGATCCGGAAATTGAGGACCTACGGCTGGCGCTGCTGAAGCGCCTGGATAAGAATCTGCTCCGACCCCTCCTTGATGGACCGCCCATCCATCATTTGATCGTGGCTCCTGATGGCTGGCTTCATTTTGCACCTCTTTCAGTGCTCGGCACACCACCGCTGTACCGCAGAATGGCGATCAGCTATACGCCCTCGGCGGCGGTGACCGCACTTTTACGCAGCCGCGCAAGTCCGCCAGCAAGGCTTCCCTTTTTTGCCGTGGGCGATGCCGTGTACGCCGGGGATGAAAGTGAGCGGCCTGATTTGCCTGACACGCGCCAGGAAGTAGACACACTTTTACGTATGGCTTACGGCAAAACGGATGGACACACTCTCATGGGATCTTCTGCGCGTCGCGGGGAGTTCTTGCGTTTGAGTGATTCCGGTGGGCTCGCACGGTATCGATTTCTTCATCTGGCATTGCATGGATCTTTTGAGCCGGGAAGAGCCGGTTCCTCCGGGCTGGTCTTTTCTCTGCCGGGTGCCCTGGCCAGGCGTCATCCGACTCTCGGAAGGGATGACCGGGATGGCGATGGTATATTGCTCGGCAGTGAAGCTCGCAGCCTGAAGCTGAGCGCAGATTTGACGGTCCTTGCCGCTTGCGATACTGTGCCTGGATTGGAAATGGCTGGTGAAGGAATGGTTGCCCTGCCTCAATCGCTCCTCCTTGCTGGATCGCGGGCGGTTCTGGCCACACTCTGGTCTTTACCGGGCGATGCTTCCATAGATTTGATGCGTGAACTTTATCCACTCCTTTTTGCAAACACTCCGCCGGCGCAGGCCTTGCGCCAGGCACAGGAAAAGATTGCAGAAAAAAAGAAAGACCCCTACTACTGGGCTTCTCCGGTGCTGTATGGTCATTGACAGGTTTTTGTGTCTGTTACTTTTCTCCACCGTTGTTCAGGCCCGGGATTTGCCCGCTGTTGTGCTCCGGGATTTGATGGGTCGGCAGGGATCCTTTCCTTCCTTTGTGACTCCCGGACCGGTGATTGTGAATTTCTGGGCTACTTACTGCGAACCCTGCCGCAAGGAAATCCCCGAACTCCGGGAGCTGGCCCGACAGAAAGCCGTCACCGTGCGCTTTATTAGTGTGGATTCCGCTTCAAGGGAAAATCTTGTGCGGGTTCAGGCAAAAGAACAGGGGATCGAGTTGCTTACACTGCTTGATAGATATAATAATGTATTGAAATTGTTAAAAATTCAGGATGGGCTTCCTGTAACTCTCCTCATTCACAGAGGGAAGATCGTTTACAGTGCGACCGGTTATGACGGTAGTTCCACAGCAAAGTTAAAGCAGGCGATCTGCACGCATCTTAACGCATGCTGAGACGGGCATGCTGAGCCCAGGCGCTTGTGGGGTCATGGTTTTTCAGGTAGCTCTGCCAGGTGGTGCGGGCTTTCTCCGGCTGGCCGTTCAGGCAGTACCATTTGCCCAGATTGAAAAGTGCAGCAAAACGGATAGAGGGACTGAGCGGGTCCAGCCGCGGGAGAGCCCTTGAGCGGGCCAGATCCCGGGCTGTCCGGTAGGGATCGTTTCGCATGGATGTTTCATGGTAGCGGTCAATGAGCAGAGCTGCCTCTTGAAAAGAGGCCAGACTCTTCCGGGCCTCCCCTCTTTGAAAGTATACAATTCCATAGTTATTCAGAGTCAGTGCCCGCGACAACGGACTGGACGATGGGTCAGGGCAGTCGTCCTTGTGGCGCCGTGCCGGGTCATAGCTGAGCAAAGCCAGTTTTGCCGAGCAGGTAATACTATCCGGGTTTTCCAGGCGTTCATAGGCAGAGACGGCGGCGCGGTAGTAGGCAAGATTGCCGGGGATTTTTCGCGATGGTCCGCGAACAGCCTCCTTTTTCTGTAACATGGCATCGTCAAAGTATCGCGAAGCGATGGCGGTCTTGAACATCAGCTCATCCACGCTGGCTGTCGCTTCCCAGAGCCGATGTCGCGCGAGCGCCAGTGCCTGTTCCAGGAAAGGATTGCGTCCGGTAAGGAGCTCCCGGTCCAGGACAAAAACGGCGGCCCTGAGTCGCTCCACACCTCCGACTTCAATAGAGCCAAATGCATGCTCCAGATCCGCGAGCCTTTGATGGTCTCCCGCATCTCTGGACTGCAACCGTGCCATGCGGGCATGGAGGGTGGGGTGAGTGTTCAGGTAGGGATTTCCCTGCTCTTTTTCTCCGATGGCGACGAGGGCCTGCTTCAGCGAATCCGCAGAATAACCGGCTTTTTTCAGGGCGAAAAGAGCGAACGCGTCGGCTTCAAATTCCCGGGCCTGAGATACGCTGCTTTGACCGTCCGGTTGCTCAGTGCCCTGAGCCGGAGCATGCTCGTGCCCCAGAAGCACATGACCGATCTCATGAGCCAGAATGGCCGCCAGAGCATCCTCTTTTTCCCTGATGCGCTGCAACCGCACAATCAGCTCGCGCGTCACGACAATCACGCTTTCTCGGGCATAGGCATTGCTTTCCGGAGCATCCACCAGGCGAGTCCGAACCGGGTAACCTGGCCGGCCAATAGACGCAGTAAGGCGTCCGGCCAGAAATTCCAGATAAGCATTGTCGACAATATCCCGTATCCTGCTTTCTTCCGCCAGGAGGGGCAGGGGAAGCAAGAGCAGGGTCCACAGCCGCATACAGTCTCTTGCGGGGTGCTGATCCGCTGTCAATTTTATTACTGTCGGTTTTTCCCCTGCCTGGTATTTTGACTTCCAGATATGACAGCGACTGCTCTTGCTCCTGAACCCGAATACTACGCCCCGGATGCCTTCCCGAACGGCATCAGCCGTAAAGTTGTGGAATCGATCTCGCATATCAAAAATGAGCCGGGCTGGATGACAGAATTCCGGCTCAAGTCCTTTGACGTCTTTGAAAAAAAGCCCATGCCCGATTGGGGGTTTATACCTCACTTTCAGATCGATCTGGAAAATTATGTGCACTATGTTGGGTCCGGTGCTCGCAAGAAAAAATCCTGGGACGAAGTGGATCCTGAGGTACTGCGCAGTTTTGAACGCCTGGGCATTCCCGAGCATGAGCGCCGTTACCTGGCCGGCCTTGAGGCCATGAATGATTCGGAGACGGTTTACGCCAATGTGAAAAAAGAGCTGGCGGACCTTGGTATTCTTTTTTGCGACATCGATACGGCGATTCGTGAGTATCCTGATATTGTTCGTAAATATATAGGAACGGTAGTGACGCCGTATGACAACAAATTCGCCGCCTTAAATAGCGCCGTTTTTTCCGGTGGCTCCTTTGCCTACTGCCCGCGGGGAGTTAAGACTCCAATGCCCCTGCAGGCCTACTTCAAGGTAACAGCTGCCGCATCCGGCCAGTATGAAAGGACGCTGCTCATTGCCGATGAGGGCGCTGAGATTGTCTACAGCGAAGGCTGTTCATCCGTACAGGATCTGGGTACGAATTTCCATACTGCTGTTGTTGAACTCGTCGCTCTGGATCGGGCACGGATTCATTATACAACCATCCAGAACTGGAAGAAGAATATGTACAACTGGACGGTGAAGCGGGGCCTTTGTGAATCCAGAGCGCATATCACCTGGACAGACGTGAATATTGGCGCTATAACCATGAAATATCCGGGAATCATTCTTAAAGGCGATAACAGCACCGGAGATATTCTCTCCCTGGCTTTTGCCGGGAGAGACCAGATCCAGGATACCGGTGCGCGGGTCGTTCATGTGGGGCAGAATACTCGCAGCAACATTCTGGCCAAAGGTATTGCCCTGGACGGTGGCATCAATTCGTACCGCGGACTGGTTAAATTCGATAAAGGAGCAGTGGGTGCTTACAGTCACATCAAGTGCGATGGTCTGATGCTTGATGAGCGCAGCGAAAGCCACGCCTACCCTTACAATGATGTCAGCGGTACGGAGGGAACCTTAAATTACGAGGCTACGGTTTCAAAGATTGATAGCGATCAATTGTTTTATTTGCAGAGCAGAGGCCTTTCCGAAGACGAAGCCAAGTTGCTCATTATCAACGGCTTTTGCGAAGGAGTTGTTCGCAATCTGAACATTGAGTATTCCGTGGAGATGACGCGCCTGATCCGCATGATTCTGGAAGACGGCCAGGCGATCGCCTCGTAAAATAATTGGAAGCAGGAAAAAGCATTGCTCGAGATCAAGAATCTATCTGTATCTGTTAAAGATAAACAAATATTGCATGGTCTGAATCTGAATTTACCTCAGGGGCAGGTGCATGCTATCATGGGGCCCAATGGATCCGGGAAAAGCACGCTCTCTGCCGTACTCATGGGGCACCCGGATTATCAGGTAACCGGAGGACAGATCCTCTTTCAGGGAGAGTCTTTGTTTGAGCTTTCTGTGGATGAGCGAGCACGCCGCGGCATCTTCCTTTGTTTCCAGTACCCGGTAGCCATTCCCGGCGTGACCATCCCGAACTTCCTTAAGACGGTGCTTAAAAACACAACCGGCCAGGATTTGAGTGTCCGGGAATTTCGCGCCCGTTTGAAAACAGCCATGGCGTCTCTGGAGATGGATGATCGTTATCTGGCTCGTTATGTGAACGATGGTTTTTCCGGTGGTGAGAAAAAACGATTGGAAATACTGCAGATGATGCTCATGGAGCCGGCTCTGGCCATCCTCGACGAAACAGATTCCGGGCTGGACATTGATGCGCTGCGCATCATCGCTCAGGGTATTGAAAAAATGCGTTCAGCACAGCGTTCCATGCTGGTGATCACGCATTACAAACGGATTCTGAATTATATCAAGCCCGATGTGGTTCATGTACTGGCCGGAGGTCGTATTGCCCATACTGGAGGGCCGGAGCTTGCCGATCGTCTGGAAAATGAAGGATACGACTGGGTGATTTCCCGTGCCGGATAGGGCAACGAATGCTGCACTTCCTTCTGAACTCATGCGGCGGGTTGAGCAGTTGCGTTCAGAAATGGTACTCCCGGATCGGCGGCACGAATCCTGGCGCAAGCTGGATCTGGGAGGGCTGAAACTTCGCGAGCTTCCGGGCCTTTCTAATGGAAAAGATCCGGGGTCGGCCGGCAAGATTGAGATCAGCGGACCGGTCCTTGATGTATGGCAGGGCGCTGATTTCTGGAAAAAATCAACTTACTACAGCCGGCCGGACTCGTCTCAGGATGAAATGCGCAAGGGCAGCCTTGCAGAACTATTTCTTTTCAATCCGGGGGGAGCTGCCTTTCTTTCCGTTGGCGGCGAGGGTCGCATCCATATCCGGCACGTTCGCGGAGACCTTCCCTGGCTTGCCACCCGCCTTGTCATAAACGTTGCCCCCGGGGCCCGGCTCGTCATTGTGGAAGAGCTGGAAAAAGAATCGCTGCAACTGCAATGCCCGGTTACAGATCTGGAACTGGGAGAGGGAGCGAACGTAGAGTATGTGACTCTTTCTCGACCCTCAGAAGATTGCTACTATTTTCACAACTGGCAGGCCAGTATGGGACGCGACAGTCAGTTACTACTTAAGTACTATCATGGCGGCGGCCTGCGCGGTAAGAATTATTACCGGACCAGCCTCATGGACAGAGGTGCCAATGTTCAAGCCACATGCGTTGCCAGCGGTGCAGGACGGGAAGTGCTCGATATGCATATGCTTATGGATCACCGGGCGTCGCACACAGAGAGCAGGATCGATTATCGTACTGTCCTTGCCGATCATGCGCACAGCATTTTCAATGGCAATTTGTTAATCGGTAACGCTCTGAGGGCGATTCATTCGCGTCAGACCAATCGCAATATTGTCCTGGGGCAGAAGGCCCGGGCAGAATCCATGCCCAATCTCATCATCAAAGCGGAAAGCGTTTCCTGCGAACATGGTGCGACAGTGGGTCAGCTGGACCAGGCTGCCCTTTTTTATCTGATGAGCAGGGGACTGACAGAAACGGAAGCCCGTTCCATGCTGGTTCATGGATTCCTGGATGAAAATGTGCGACAATTTCCGGAAGAATTTCAAAAAGAGATCCAGGATTCCATTCGAGAGCGCATCAAAGCATGAAGGTTACAGTTTGTAAAGAGTATGAATTGTCAGAACGGCCGCTGGTCGTGGAGACCGATTTTGGCCGTATTGCTGTGCTGCGCAAAGATGGCGAAGTTCTGGCGTTTGAAGATGTTTGTACTCATGATGATGGGCCTCTGGCAGAGGGAGAAATTGAAGGTGATAGCATTGTATGTCCGCGGCACGGGGCTTCCTTTGATATGAAAAAGGGCACTGCCCTGCGGATGCCGGCCACAGAAGGAATTGCAACATTCACTGCGGTGATTCGGGATGGCCAGGTTGAAGTGGAAATTGATTGATTATGTTTGATGTAGAAAAAATTCGCAAAGACTTTCCCATCCTGTCCTCCCGGATGAACGGAAAACCGCTGGTATTTCTGGATTCTGCGGCATCATCGCAAAAGCCGCAGCGGGTCATTGATGCCTTTGAAGACTACTATCGCTGTCGTAATGCGAATATCCATCGTGGTGCCTACCGACTTTCCTATGAAGCCACGGATATGTATGATAAAACCAGGTCTCGCCTGGCTCGTTTCATTGGTGCCTCAGATCCGGCAACAGTGATCTTTACCCGCAACACCACAGAAAGTCTGAATCTTGTGGCGCAGAGCTGGGGAATGGCCAACCTGCGCGCCGGCGATGAGATCATACTTACGGAACTGGAACACCACTCCAATCTGGTTCCCTGGTTCATGATCGCAGAGCGCACCGGCGCAGTCATCAAATACCTGCCGCTTACTCAGGACGGCAGACTGGCATTGGAGCAACTGGAGCCACTGATCAGCAAACGCACCCGCCTGATGTCCGTGGCCCATATGAGCAACGCTCTGGGCACCATCCATGATATTGCAGCGATTCGCCAGGTTACCCGGGCTCACGGCGTTCTGCTCTGTGTGGATGGAGCTCAGGGTGCCAGCCATTTGCCGGTAAAAGTTGAAGAGCTGGGCGTGGACTTCTACGCTTTATCGGCTCATAAAATGCTGGGTCCCACGGGTGTCGGCGCTCTCTATGGCCGCCGTGAACTCCTCGAGTCCATGCCGCCCTTTCTGGGCGGTGGTGACATGATCCTCTATGTTACCCGCGATGGTTTTGTTCCCGCCGGTCTGCCGGAAAAATTTGAAGCGGGTACGCCGAACATTGCGGGGGTGGTGGCTTTTCACAATGCCATGGACTATCTCGAGCAGGTGGGTCTCGAAACTATCCATGAGCACGAACAGAATCTGGTAAAAGCGGCCGTGAACAAACTCAGAGAAATCCCGGGAGTGCTCCTCTACGGAACGGAAGAATGGGACTGGCGTGGTGGAATCGTCTCATTTAACATTGAAGGTGTCCATCAGCACGATGTGGGCAGCATTCTCGATGAAGAAGGAATTGCCGTACGTGCGGGCCATCATTGTTGCGAGCCCTTCATGCGCAGTAGAGAATTAAGCGGGACTGTTCGGGCCAGTTTCTATCTTTACAACACAATGGCGGAAATCGATCAGCTGGTTCTGGGGATCCAGCGCGTGAAGGAAGTATTTAAAAGTGTCGCTCGAAGATGATCTGTATCGTGAACTGATCATAGAACATTCCCAGCATCCCTCGCACAGGCATACGATTGAGAATCCCACGATAGTGGAGGAAGGTGTCAATCGTAGTTGCGGTGATGTAGTTGTTTTACAGCTGGTGGTGGCTGAGGGTGTGATTCGCGATATAGCTCTTCATGGTCAATCCTGTTCCATCTGTACTGCTTCAGGGTCCCTCATGGCCGATTCCATGGAAGGAATTACGACGGAACAGGCGGAGGATCTTATCGATCAATTCAAAACCATGGTTGTGGATGGCCGGGCCGTAGTTTTCCCCCAGGGACAGGAAGATCTGGGTGCACTGGCCGGTGTGAGTCGCTATCCGGTTAGAGTGAAGTGCGCTACCCTTCCCTGGAACACGCTGGAGCAGGCATTAAAAAAAAGATAGCCAGCCCGGGTTCTGGCTCGTCCATTACAGGATCGGGTGCAGATGAAAGAAACCATCGACAAGAAGCAAAGCCTGGAGGAGGTTGAGGCTGCCATCGACCGTTCTCTCGCGGAAAATCGGGTCATTACCCTCATCACCTACTACCTTTCCCGCTACGGGGAGCAAGTTCTCAATGCCATTCTTTCCCGGATCCTTGCCCGTTTTGGCCGGGACGACTTACAGGAAGTGGTATATACGTCGGTTAAAGAGCTGATCATGAATGCTACAAAGGCCAATCTGAAAAGAGTCGTTTTCAATGACCTGGGCCTTGATCCCCATGTTCCCGGGCAATATGAAGAAGGAATGACGTTTTTCAAAAAGAATCTGATTGAAGATCGCATGAAGGAATACCGCGAAAAATTCCGTACGGCCAATTTACCGGTAACGGTCACCTTCTACTACGAGCCTTTCAAGGTTCTCCATGTGAAGGTCAAAAACAATTTTACCCTCCTTCCTGAAGAAGAGCGTCGCATCCGTGAAAAATTTGACAATGCGCGGTCATTTGATAACCTTATGGACTTTTACTTACATTTTTCAGATAATACCGAGGGAGCGGGAATGGGACTATCTTTAGTGGGCATCCTTTTCGCCCAGAGCGGGATTGATAGGCATTCTTTTTCGATCTATTCCAGTGAACGTTACAATGAAACGATTGCCCGGCTGGAAATTCCCCTTGCTCCGCAGTACAAGACCAGGCGGGACCGCTTCAATGAAGAATTGAGCCGCACGGGAGCATCTGCGGAAGAATTGCGACAGAAATTTCGACCTCGCGATGTAGAGGGTAGCGGGGAGTTATCTGCCATCGATTTTTGATGGCCTTCATCCGGGTTAAGATTTTGCGGGGCGCAGATGCCAGCGCAAAACAGTCTCCGGTGGTGGATCAAGTTCTACTTCCGTTACTCCGGGGTTCCTGCCCAGTGAGTCTGGCAGGACGCGTCCCAGTCCCATCTCTTCCACAACCGTTGCTGTTAGCTGACGCAGTTTGAATGTACCTATCCCGTGAATGATGCGAACATGGCGCTCTCCGCGAAGGAAGGCGCTCTCCAGCTCCGCTTCCAGCTTACGACGGGCTTCTTCCGCCTTTAATTTACGAATGCGAATTTCTCTTACCAATCAGAACCGGGCCGTGAGCGCGAAGCCCAGGCCATCGTCATAGGGCAGGATACCGAGAGCTGCATCTGTGCCACCGCTGAAGAGTACGACATCCGTTAGATTCCAGACATAAAAGGCAGCCAGGGCGCTCGCGGCCAGATTGGTTCGGTGGGCTGTCGCTTCCATTTTCTGGCGTGTCGAAATCGTCTGCCACTGGTAGTGCAGGCCCAGCGTGTTCAAGTTGTTGCTGCCAAAGGTCTCTGCTGTCAGCCCCAGACCTCCACCAAGCATATCGATCCCCAGTGGTGACCACATAAAATTGCGCCGGTTTTGTTTCTTGTAGATGTCCTTGAGCCAGGAATAACGCGCAAATTGCGCACCTGTAGTCCCCAGAAGAGCCACATACGATGTAATATACAGACCGCCCATCGCTCCACGTCCCTGGTATACTTGTCCCCAGCCAGGAAGAATAGCACTGCGAACAATGGCCCCGGTCAAAGTTATCTCTTCCGGTTCCGGTGTTTCCTGGGTCAGTTCCTTTTGACGTTCCTCTTCTCTCTTTTTTTCCAGTTCATCTTTTTCCCGATCCCCGTCTTCGCGCTCCTTTTGTCGTTTTTCGCGTTCTTCTTTCAGTTTTTTCAGCCTTTCTTCTGCTTCTTTCTTACGCTTTTCTTCATCGGGATCTTTGACGGCACCAAAGACAATGCGCCGGATCTGGGCTTTCTGAATGGTCATATTTCCGCCGGCAGTTTTGATGGTGACGGAGGTTCGGGATTGTGCGGTAATCTGCCCCTCAATGGTTTGACCGTTTTTGAGGAACAACTGATCCGCCCGCAGGGCGGTTGCCAGAACTAAAAAGATCAACAGGGCCCGCTTTTTCATACTGAGCCTGTCAGTTCAGCCGGGTGGCAGACAAAAACAAGATCATTTTTCTTGCGCGGTAGGGCTTCCCTTTTTTCCTTGAGTATGGCCAGAAGTAAGAATACCGACGGAATTGACGACATCGAGTTGCTCAATATCCATCGCTATCCAGAATCGGTGACTCCTTCTGTGCTGGCTTTTGTGCGGAATTCCCGCGCCTGCCAGAAACGTCTGGAAGAGCTTTTAAAAGTGATGCCTGCCAGGCCCCGGGGACGCCGCAACATTGACATTCTTTTGCCTCTCGGCGAAAGTGAAAGCGCAGCCACTGAACCGGAAACGCCTTCCCGGCCGGCGGCTGAGCGGCCCACCTTTTGGCAGAGGCTGCTTTCGAGTATCAAAACTTGAGAACCTGGCGCATTGGACTCTACGGGCTGGGGACGGTTGGCCGTGGCCTGGTAGAGATTTTACGGGAGATGGAGCAGCTTCTGCCGTCCCGGGCAGGAGCCCGTTTTGAAATCGTGTCTATTGTGGATCGCAGCCCTGAGAGGAAGGGCAACTGGACCCTGGGCAAGCGGATTTCGGATGACCCGGATCTGATACTCAAAGATCCCGATATCGATATTGCAGTCGAACTTATTGGTGGAGTTGACGCGGCCCGGAGTTTTGTCACAGAGGCTCTGAAATCGGGAAAGCATGTGGTCACAGCCAATAAGGCACTTCTTGCCGCCCATGCAGCTGAGATTTTTCCACTGGCAAAAAATTATGGGCGGCACATCATGTTTGAGGCTGCTGTTGCTGGAGCTCTACCGGTCATCAAATCGCTTCGTCGTGGGCTCGTGGCCAATGAAATCCAGGGTCTCTATGGGATTCTTAACGGTACATGCAACTTTATTATCACCCGCATGCAGCAGGACCGGATGAGCTATGCCGATGCCCTGCGTCTGGCCCAGCAGAAAGGATTTGCTGAGGCAGATCCAGCGTTCGATGTAGGCGGCCATGACGCTGCCCAGAAACTGGCCCTGCTGTCTTCACTCGCTTTTGATGGATTGGTGCAACTGGACTGGATCCGGACCCGGGGCATTGTGGGACTCGATCGCATTGATCTCCAAATGGCCGAGCACTACGGCTACAGCATTCGTTTGCTTGCCGTTGCCCGTCGTCTAAAAGAAGGACTTTTGTTTCGTGTCCATCCGGCGCTCCTTCATGCGGATCATACTCTGGCATCTGTTTGCAATGAGCAGAACGCGGTTTTCTTTGACGCCAGCAATTCCGGTCCCCTGCTCATCACCGGGTCCGGAGCCGGTTCGCGGCCCACAGCCGCTGCCGTCGTGAGTGACCTTGTGGCTATCGGCAATGCCGATCGACCTGAATGCTGGCCGGCCGCACCCCTGGCCGCACCCCGGGCCAATCAGGCAGAGTATGAATTTTATTTGCGCTTCCAGGCGGTGGACAGGCCAGGGGTGCTGGCGCATATCAGCCGTATCCTTGCCGACTGCGGTGTTTCCATTTCTTCGATGCATCAGCCGTCCGGCCATGAGCCGGTGAATGTGGTGCTCTTGACCCACCGGGCCCCGGAAGATTCCATCCGTCTGGCCGCAGAACAAATCGCTGTTCATGAATTCATTCTGGCTGATCCGGTCATACTGCCCATTGAAACCCGACTCTAAGGCCTGTCGTCTGGTCTACCATGACCGGCCGCTGCATCCTCATCTGGATTTGTTCTTTCTCATTCCCGGGCAGCTGACTTTGCCAACCTATGAGCTGGCCCCGGTGCAAACATCACCCGGGCCCGCCTTTGTTGTTTCTGCCAGTGCTGGTCGTGGTCCCGGACTTCTGTTTCAAGCAACTCGTAAGAAGGACCATCGTCGGCATTACTGGACTTTCGAGGGTGCCCTGGGTCGGGGAAGAGGATACCTTGAGCACATCAGCTACGGGGAACTTGGCTGCGTCCTGACCGATGTTTTTTTCCTGAAATGGCCTGGTCTTCTCTGCCAGATAAACGTTTTTCCGGAAAAAATCCCCTTCCGGGGCTGAAGTTTTCAGCCTTTTGTCCGTCCTCTGTAGTAGAGCAAAAAAGCCGGTTGGTGTGAAATTTATTTTTTACAACTGGCAAAAGGCGGCGATCATGGGACGGGGTGTCTTGAGTTTGGAAAAAATGGATTTAAAAGATCTCCGTCTGGAATGGGAACCGGGTGATGCCTGCAACATTATGCGGATTACCGGACGAATCACCAACTCGAACTCCTTTGATTTGAATCATCGAATCCATCGGGTTTTTGAGAATGGTCAATACAACGTTATCCTGGATCTGGCCGGTCTGGAATTTATCAATTCCACCGGCATTGCTATTCTCTACAGTCTTTTTTCCCGTGCGCGGGACAACGGCGGCAAGATTGTGGTTGGCGGTTTGAATCCTTTTTTGCGCAATATATTTAGTCTGATGGAGATGCCGGCCGGCATGGATATCGAAGAGACAGTGGAAGACGCAAGAAAGCATTTCTTGACCTGAAGGCCTGCCTTACCAGAGCCTGTCATTTAAGTTCACATGGCAGTCCCCTTTATTGATTTAAAACGATTTGAACCTGGCTTTCTTGTCGCCTGGCAGGATAAGGTTGCGGCCATGAGTGCGAACACCGCATTCATGGGCGGCCCCGAAATCGAGCGCCTCGAAACCCGTCTGGCGTCGGCTTCGGGAGTGGCCCACGCCATTACCTGTGCCAATGGAACGGATGCTCTGCAACTGGCCCTGCGCGCCTGCGGGGTGGGTCCGGGCGCTTGCGTTTTGTTGCCGGATTTTACTTTCTGGGCTACCTATGAAGCGATCGTGAATGTCGGGGCCAGCCCGGTGACAGTCGATATCAACCCTGCGGATTTACAGATGGATTGGGAGCTTATGCGGAAGGCCTGCGATCTGCATCGGCCTGCGGCCATCATTTTAGTGCATCTTTACGGCTGGGGAAGTGAGCGCTTGCTGGACTTCCGGCAGTTCTGCCAGGAGAGGAGTATTAAGCTTATCGAAGATGGGGCGCAATCCTTTGGTACTCACTACCGGGGTCAGTCCATCTACAAGGGGGCTCAACTCTCAACCGTCAGCTTCTATCCGGCCAAAGTGCTTGGTGGCGCTGGCGATGGCGGAGCGGTACTGACGGATGACGCCGACCTGGCCAGTCGCATCCGTACTCTGGCCAATCACGGGCGCGCTTCCCATTACAGCTATGACCTGGTTGGCTGGAATTCCCGCCTTGATAGTTTACAGGCTGCTTACTTAAATCTTTGTATGGATCATATTGAAGCGCGCCTGTCCAGTCGTCGGCTGACTGCAGATTTTTACCGCTCCGAACTCAGCCCGCCGAGTATCCAGCCGCCTGAAGGCTATAACAGCAATGCCTACCTGTATGCCTGCATTCATGAGCCCGCCGGGCGCGAGCGCTGGATTCAGGCTTACCAGGCTGCCGGAATCGGCTATGCCACTACCTATCCAGGTTCCATATCCGAACAGGCCGGGGCGCGTGAACATTTAAAAGACAGGGTGGGCGGTGAAGAAGCCGTGCGACTGAGTCGGATGCTGCTCAACCCTCCGCTTTTTCCTTACATGACAGATGCAGAGCGTTCTGAGGTGGTAGAGGTGCGGCCCTAAATCAAAAGCTGCTGCGTTTTTCGATGTAGAGAGAGTAAATTTCTGGAGCGATGAGCCGCAGTTTTTCCTCAAGCGTCCGTTTTCCTTCTTTTTCCGGTACGGAAAGCAGGATCAAAAGATAGAAAGCCAGACGAGCCCGTACCCTTAACTGAAAGCGCTCCGCTATGCGCTCCAGGTTTTGCATGAGACGGTCCATTTCTTTTTCTATTTCTTGTATCATCACGGAAGGAGGAGGCCGCAAAAGTCCGGCGCCGAGCAGAAAATATGCGCCAAACCATTCACGGACCGTTTCCAGATCGCCATCGAATTTCTTATGCAGTTCTTTTAACACAGTAGAGGCCGGTTCAGAAGCTATGAAAGCGGGCTGGATGGAGGCTGGACTTAAGTAAAAAGCATCGCGATAGCGTTCACGGCCTGCCGTATCCTCAGCCTGCGCGGAAGAAAGGGCCTCGGCCAGCAAAAAAAGAACTTCCGCATCCGCAGCGTTGATCCGGCGAGCATATTGCAGTATATCAATTGCATTGCGGTAGTCGCTGATGCGCAAAAGGCACAGGCTTAAATCTTTGAGCAGCTTTAAATCTGCACCGCTCGTTCCTTCCTCCTGGAATGCCAGGCGAAATTCTTCTGCGGCTCGCCCCAGCACGGATTTCATGGCAGCCGGAAAGGCCGGCGAAGCGGTGAGATCACGTCCCGTGGCCTGCTCTTCAAATTTCTCCCATTCGCTTACAAGATATCCGGCCAGCTGCCTTCCGGAGCGCATGGCCTTGATGCTGTCACTGCGATTGGCCCAGTAGCCGGCAGCATAAAAACCTGTGCTGTAGTCAGGATCTTCCGGATGCTCTTCGAGTAGTTGTCCGTACAGTTCCCGGGCCCGCGGGTAATCGGCGCTTTGCAGCGCCTCACAGGCATGAGTGGCTGCTGGTGTGGTTTCTGAATTCACCCTGGCAGACCGGGTTTATTTGTAGTTCTCAAAGGCTGTGGCGAAGTCAAAATCCGCCTCGCGGATCATTTGAATGACTTCCTGCAGATCATCGCGGGATTTTCCGCTGACCCGCATTTTATCTCCCTGAATGGTGGCCTGCACTTTAAGCTTACTATCTTTTATGAGTTTTATTATTTTTTTGGATTGTTCCTGCGCCAGACCATTTTGGATGGTGCAGTCGCACTTGATTACGCCGGTGACGTTAGTGGAAAAATCGCCAAATTTGAAGGCCTTCAGTGGCAGATCCCGTTTGGCAAGCTTTGAGCTGATGACATCGATGAGTTGCTTCATTTTCATTTCATCTGGAGCTTCCAGGTGCAGACTGTCCTTTTTTTCTTCGATGACGATTCGGGCTCCTTTGAAGTCAAAGCGGGCCCCCACCTCCTTGCGTACCAGGTCGATAGCATTCTTCAGTTCCTGTAGATCGACCTTTGAGACGATATCCATGGAATTCTCTGCCATACTATGCTCCTGTCTGCTTCCTTGCCAGAGAAAGGGCGGTTTCCAGAGCCGTGTCAAGCTTTTCGTCGTTCTTGCCGCCGGCCTGAGCCAGATCCGGTTTACCGCCCCCCGATCCCTCAATAAGCGCTGACGTTCCGGCAATAAGTGCGCGGCAATCGATGCCCAGCTCAAGAGCCGCTGCATTGGCCATGTACAGCAGCTGGACTTTGCCCGCAGCGCTGTTGCCAAAGAGAACCAGTGCCGGCTCCTGGCGTTTCAGCTCATCGCCCAGGGAGCGCAGCCAGGGAACTTCCCGGCCTTCAAACCGCTGCCGGAAAATCGTAAGTGAGCCGACTTTTCTGGCTGTGCTCTGAATGGATGCCAGAACTGCAGCCGATTCATCGTCGTGCGAGGGGGCCGTCTGTTTCTCCAGCCGCTGCACTTCTTTGTGAGTCCGGGCCAGAGTATCCTCTGCGGTGCTCAGGACTTTACGCAGGGAAAGGATCGCCAGCGGATCTTTCAATTGTTTTTTGATTTGTGCTGCAGCGGGCAGTTGCAGGATTTGCAACCGATTGCTTAAGGACTCCAGATCGGAGTGGGTCCGGGTTTTTTGCAATTCCTGGATCCTGTTCTGCAGTGCTCTCCTCTCTTCTTCTGCTTTTTCTTGCCGCCCGAGGATGACAGACAGAGCAAAACTCCCCGCCCGGGCCTCAATCCGCCGATTTCCTGCACCGGGACTCGATTCTTTTGTAATATAAAATAATTTAATATCTCCTGTGTTGTTTACATGGCAGCCACCGCAAAGTTCAATGGAGAGAGGCGCTTCCTTACCCATGCGCACGACCCGTACTTCCTGCCCGTACTTTTCGCCAAAAGTAGCCAGGGCACCAGCCTGACGGGCTTCATCCAGAGACATGGTCTGTGTGCTGACACGTTCCTTGCGCGCTATCGCCTCCAGGACATCGGCCTCCACAGCTTCCAGTTCTGCCGCGGAAAGACGACTTCCATGCGAAAAATCAAAGCGCAGGTAATCCGGAGCAACCAGAGAGCCCGTCTGCAGAATCCCTTCACCCAGCGTGCGTCGCAATGCTGCATTCAGGAGGTGTGTTGCGCTGTGATGCCAGGTCAGACTCTCCCGACGATCTGCTGCTACCGTTGCTGTAACTTCTTCTCCGCCGCTGAAGTTTCCCGCCTCACAGATTCCGCGATGCAAGATCACGGTCCCTTTTTTCTGAGTGTCCTGAACCAGAAACCTGGCTGATGGTGTGCGAATTTCACCTGTATCTCCCAGCTGACCCCCTCCTTCCGCGTAAAAGGGTGTGCGCTTCAAAATCAAAAATCCCTCTTCTCCGCTCTCTAATTGCGGCACAGCAGCCCCATCACGAATGATGCCTTCCAGCCTGCTGCTGATTGTTATTTGATCGTATCCACAGAATTCACTGGCAAGGTGCGAAAGTTCCGCAGGCAGCGCGATATCCTTCCACTGCTCCACGCTCTGGGCGCGGGCCCGCTGCTCATCCATACAGCGTTCAAATTCCGCGAGGTCGCCTTCCAGACCGCGACGCTCCAGCATTTCAACCGTCATCTCAAGCGGAAAACCGAAGGTGTCATAGAGAGTGAAAATGGATTTCCCCGGAAATACTCTCCCCTCAACTTTTTCCAGGAATTCCTCAAAGATGACAAGCCCCTGGGAAAGCGTTTTGAGAAATCTCTCTTCTTCTGCCCGAATGCGTTCCGTGATCAAGGATTCGTTTTTCTGGAGCTCCGGATAAAAAGGGCCGTAGAGCCCGATGATGGTGGGTACCAATCGATACAGGGCCGGCTCTGTAATACTCAGGTCACGGGCAAACATCAAAGCTCGACGGACAATGCGCCGGATGACATAGTTGCGCCCCTGATTGCCGGGAGCAATGCCATCGGCTATGGCAAAAGCGCAGGCCCGCAGATGGTCCGATAACACCCGCAGGGCAATCCGCTGTTCCTGACGCAGATCTTCCTGTTTGGCGGTCAAACCGGTGAGTGCTGCCACAGCCTGCTGGATTTGCATGAGTTCATCGGTTTCGTAGACGCTGTCTTTCCCGGAAAGCAGAGCGGCAATCCGTTCCAGTCCGGCCCCTGTATCGACGCCCTGTTTGGGCAAATCACTCAGGGTCCCGTCCACACTTTTGTGGTACTGATTAAAAACCAGGTTCCAGTATTCCATGAAACGATCGCATTCGCCTCCGGGAGCACAGGCCGCTCTGTCCAGGCAGGTGCAACGCTCGGGACCGCGGTCCAGGTACAGTTCCGTGCAGGGACCGCAGGGCCCACTGTCCCCGGCCGGGCCCCACCAGTTGGTATCTGCTCCCAGGTACGTGAGTCGCTCCTCGGGGACATCTGTAAGAGTCAGCCAGAGTCGGGCTGCTTCGGGATCGTCTTTGTAGACCGTTACATGAATCTTTTCTGGATCAAACTGCAAGACTTTCAGAGAAAATTCCCAGGCCATCAGGATGGCTTCTTTTTTGAAGTAGTCGCCAAAACTAAAGTTTCCTAACATCTCAAAAAAGGAGCAGTGCCTTTCTGTCTTACCCACGCTTTCTAAATCCGTCGTGCGCAGGCATTTCTGAATGGTTACCACACGGCCGGCTGGAGGTTTTTCTGTTCCGGCAAAATAGGATTTGAACGGAACCATCCCGGCGCTGGTGAAAAGGAGAGTTGGATCACCTGCAGGGAAGAGCGAGGCTGAAGGCAGTTCTTTATGCCCATGATTTCTGCTGAAAAAATCAGTCCAGGCCCGACGCAGCTCGGCCACGCTGGCTGGCGCGCTCTTCTTCACTTTTCTGGCGGTGCTGGCCTTCCCCTGCGGTGCCGCACGTTTTTTTCGCGGTGTAGCTCTGGGCATGCAAAACCGTACCCCTGAAATGAAAGGAAGCGTCAAACGAATTGCCGCTTGAAAGCCCCGGACAGTCAGCGGATGTGGCCCCGATGGCTCTTTTGCGTGCGCTCCCGCTCATTCTTCTGGCCGGATGCGGGTATTTTGGAGCTTCGGAGATGTCTTTTTACTACCAGGAGAAGGTGGTGGATCGGCGGGAGGCGCTTTCTGTGCTCCGCCTGGCCGTGCGGACCAATATGGCGCTCTGTCCGGAAAACAATGCCGCCGGGCTTTACGCTGTGGAGCAGATCATTCCCGCAGAATTGAAATACTCGCATTACTATGCCGATTCCGTTGAGGGCTGTGCCGTGGCCTGCCTGGCATTGCCCTGCGGTGCCTCGGTGAATCAGAGTATCCGATCCGGTTCCGTGAATAAGGACGATAACGTCACCATTTTCCTGCCCATTTTGCGCGCCTGCAATCTACAGCATGCCGGGGTCGATTTTTGAGTGGACAAAAAAAAATCCGGGCCATTTAATATGGCGGTCTGCCAGACCGATGGTACACCGGGAGATTCTGAATGACACGTAAAGCTATTTTGTTCCTCTGGTCACTGTCCTGCATCCCTTTATGGGCACAAGCCGGGGGTCAGATTGAGCTAAAAAAACCAACGGATACCATGCGTACTTGCGTGAATCCGGACACGCAGACGGAATCTCAGGCAGCCGGTACGGATCCAATATTAAGCAACAAGGCGATTGGCACAAATCCGCAGGAAGGGCAGTACCGTCAATCCATGGAAAACTTACTGCGCATGGAAATCGCCAATGTTCGCGTGGCCGTGGGCGATATCATCAATAAGCACAAAGAATTGATTGATCTTTATCCCAGCCTTAAAGAATACCAGGAAATCATTATCGAAGATGTACCCGGAGCGTGGCGTGAGGGGCAGTATGTGAATTCCAAACGAGTTCTGTCGCTGGGCTTTGCCCCCAACGGAGACATCAAGTGTGTGGTGCTGGATTCAACCACACGGCAGGTTTACAACCCCGATCAGTGGACCCGTAAGCTCATGCGTATGTACTATCCCAATGTTCAAACAATGGAGCTGGAAACATTGCGACACAACTATCGTATGCATGGTACGCTTGAGAAGGGTTCGCCAGAGATTCAGTTGCGGGCTTTACGCTTGATTTATCAGAACTTACGGACTGCACTCTACTCCATGGACATGATGATTGCTGCCTACTATAACTTACGTAATAAAAAGAACGAGTGGCAGATCAATATGTAGTTCTGCTTTTTTCCAGGACGCGCAGTTCATCGGCCAGTCGGCTCAATTCCTCAAGAGGCAGGGAAGGAGCGTATAGATCACGCCAGAGCAGGCAATTGTAGATGATGCTCTGGCTTTCGAGTTTTCTGCCGGCCCGTCTGTCGAGAAGCATGGAGGGCAGATAATCACCCATGGTGCCCGTTTTTTCAATCATAGAGGCAACGGTATCTTCTGAAAGTGTATAGCTATAGCTGCAATTCCGGAGGGTACTCAGCCGGGAATTTACTGTGCGCCCCAGCTGAACAACTTCTCTCATGACCCTTTCTGTTTGAGACAGAAGGTCAGGCTGTGAGAGAATGAAGCTTGTGGGAGCGTCATGAATGGTGCAGAGGGTGTTAAAGGGAACATTCCAGACCTGTTTACGAAACCGCATTTCAAGTAAGTTCCTTTCGACGCTGCATTCCATAGAGCTTTCTAAAAAAAGATATTGTATTGTTTCAGGTGAAACTACCGGGCGTTCGGAAAATGAGGCAATGGCCACCGCGCCATAACCAGAATGCAGGATCTCCCCGGGTCCCGTGCGATTGCTGCACAGAAAGGCTGCGCCGCCCATGATTTGTTCTGCCGGTAAGAAATCGCTCAGCAGCTCCTCATTGCCCAGGCCGTTTTGCAGGGTCAGGACCAGAGTGTGCGGCCCGATGGCCGGTAAAACCAGGTCTTTGAGGAAAGCATTTTCTGTCGTTTTAATTCCGATAAGGATGAGGTCCTGCTCCGATAAGTCCCGGGCGTGCCGAACGACTTGAATCGGTTGAATCTGAAAATCGCCATGGATGGAATGGACAATGATGCCGCGCCTGCCGAGGACGGAAAAATCACTGCGCGCCAGAAAAGTAATCCGGGCGCCGGTCTTACCGGAATGTCGAGCAAGCAGACTGCCGTAGTAAAGGCCCAGAGCTCCGGCGCCCACGATGGCGATCTTCACAGGGAAAGAGAACCGGCCATTCTCCCGGCGTCGAGCACTTCTGAAGAATAAAGCCTGGTCAAAATATTGACCTTCTGGATTCCTGCTTCATGATGAATCGATGCTTCTTTTTCCTGATTGCCTTACTTGCAGCCAGTTGTAGCAATCACAATGCTCTGAAAGATCATGTTCGTAGCCAGCTGGAATTCAGCCGTGGCCGTGTGGATGCCCTGCTGGAGGACATTGAAAAAACCGGCCGTGCCGACACCGTTTTGCAGTGGCGGGCTGGCGCCGGACGGGCCCCCATCGGCTGGCAGCTCATGCATATTGCAGCCTCAGAAGATGGCATGGCTTCAGGAATGATCGGAAAGGAACCGGTGACCTCTGCGGCTTTCTCTACGGAATTTCGCAGCTTCAAGGAATTGCCCCAAACCATACCGCCATTTGCAGAGGTGCGACGTTACCTGACTGAGTCCCGCACGGCGCTTTTGCGGGCGGTGGATCGGTTTGATAGTCCGCTGGAGCAGAAGCCGACGCCGGATGCGCGGTTTGACTACGGGACCGCCTTTAAGATCATTCAGTGGCATGAACCCCACCACCATGGTCAGGCCCATGCCACCTTTAATCTGTACAAAGGCGGGGGGGAGTGACCTTATTCTGATATTTTGCGGCCTTCAAACTCAAAACGGGAACTGCCCATTTGCAGGGAGTCACCGTCAAAGAGTGCACGGGGCCGCAGGATGCGTTTGCCATTGATGAAAACGCCTGCTGTGCTGAGCATATCATAAATGATAAATTTATTATCTACTTTACGAATGCGGGCATGGATATCACTCATCTGCCTGTCCTGGATATGGATGTTGGCCAGCGGGCCACGCCCGATCACTGTGCTGTCAAGAAATAGATCGTAAACCCGCTCTTTGCTGCCCAGATAGCGTAATCGAGCGCTGCGGTAAGCCTTTCCTTCGCGCAGGGCGTTCTGCAGCATCCTGTAGGCATAGTCCTTAATGGAGATCCGGTACGGGCCGGGCTCACCTTCGCGGAGGAGGTCGGATTTTTCCTGTTCAATGTAAATTTGATAGGGATCGATAGGTGCAGATTCGTTCAGGGGGGATAGATCATCGTTCACAGCTTCGCCAACAACGGTTGGTGTGGCCGGAGCGGATTCTGAAAGCAAAGGTCCGGAGGCACTGGTTTCTGTGATTCCTTCCGGCTGCGGAGCGTCGGAGACGGGGCGGCGCAGAGCGATAACCACCATGAAGACAATAAAAACAACAATCAAGAATAAGGCGCACAGACCCAGAGCAATGAGTAAAGTGAGTCCCAGATTCTCCTTCTCCATGATGCCCGAAATCCATTTGCCTGTGGGCAGTGCATAGGTGCGCTCAGCGCTGCGGGCATCCCCGATCAGGGAGATCTGCACTTTCACTGTGGGATCGCGAAAAAAGTTCAGGCCGGGTTTCTCCAGGGCCAGCCTGGACTCGTAGCGAACCCGGGTGCCACTTTCCGGGAGCGTTTCCCAGTGTGTGCGTATTCGTTTGAGACCCGCTACCGTTCCTGATTCGATGAGGCCGCCGGATTTCAGGGCCAGTCGGGCGTACAGCGCTCTGTCCCTGCCCCGATCAAACAAAAGAACATAAACGGGAATTTTCTTCTGACTGGAAATCCCGATGAGCTCAAAACAATCGTCCCGGGTTAAGTAACTGCCTTCATCAATGCCATCGGTAAGTAAGATCGCCAATACTCTGGTTCCGCTTTCCACAGAATTGCGACCTTCACTGAGCGCCGCATAAAGGCTGTCATAGATTCGCGTGCGCTTACCTGTTTGTTTAATAGATTGTATTTTCTCTGTTATTAGGGACCGGTTCTTCTCCCGGGTGAGAAGGACCATCGGCTGCCCATTGATCCGGTAAAGAGAAACGGTGCTGGCCTCAGGCAATCCTGTTACGATTTCCCCGGCCTGTTTCTTGAGCAGAGCAAAAGCTCGTGGCCGCAGGGAGAGGGTTGCATCCAGGACGAGCAGGACATGCAGGGGGCCGGTGGCGGGGAGGGTGGAAAGAAGTCGTCCCTCAGCGCTTTTTCCCGCACCCGTTTCCAGCACGATGAGGTCCTCTGTCCGCAGTCCGGGCTGGTTCAGCCGCAGTTCAATCACCGGATGGGCACTATGATCCAGATGTTCAACTTGCAGTTCCGGCCGGGCGTACAGGGATCCCGACCCCCCCAGAAGAAGGGTCAGCAGTAGTCTCAAACGGAAGGTCACCTGTCTTATTATCGGCCGGTGGGCAGACGGTACTCTGGATTTTTGGCGCCTTCCGGCTGTGCAGGCACTCCGGTGGCACGCTGCAGTTCCAGAAAGGCGCGACCCTCTTCTGTCCGGGAGAAGTATTGAAACCAGGAGGTATATAGACCAAGGACAAGAAGACCCAGTGCCAGGGCGGTGAGCCCGTGTTTTTGACTGCGGGCCATACTACGGGCAAACTGGCGGTGGATCCAGTTCCAGCGAATAGCCAGAAGATAGATGCCTGCCCCTGTATATAAAATGGCCAGCAGCATCAATCAAAGTTAAAGAGTAATTTTTCAACTATGGCGCACAAAATCTGACCTATCATGATATGACATTCCTGGATACGTGCTGTTTCTTTTGTTGGGATGAGAATGCAGGCTGAGAGCAGATGGGATTGCTCTGATCGGATACGACCACCCGTCTCACCTGTAAGAAGGATGACCTGAAGCCCTTTTTCAGCCGCCATACGATTTGCTTGCATCAAATTTTCCGAATCACCGGAGGTGCTGATAGCCAGGAAAACATCATCCTTTTGTCCCAGGGCTTCGATCTGCCGGGCAAAGATCCGATCAAACCCAAAATCGTTGCCACAGGCCGTAAGAGCGCTGCTATCCGTGGTCAGAGCCAAGGCAGGTAGTCCGGGACGCACATTCTGAGCCTTGTAACGAATGGTGAATTCCGTGGCGATATGCTGGGCGTCGCCGGCCGAACCGCCGTTACCGGCAATCAGCAGCTTATGGCCGTTCTGCATGGCCCGGGCAATAAGCTCGCCTGCCTTTTCCACCTGCGTTAAGTCGCCGTGCAGGACGGCCTCTTTTGTCTTGATGCTCCGGCTGATATGCGCCTGAATCAAATCCAGCATGGAGGTCAGGAAAAAGAATTGGCGTTGTAGCGGAAAGCCAAAAAGCTCGGGTTGCAATGGAACTGCGTTCGATTTTACATTTCATTGTGCACCAGGCGTCAGAAGCGGAAATAGCCAGTATCCTGGCGGCCCTCGATGCACGCATTAAAGGTGGCCCCCAGGATTATACGGTCGATTTTCGTCGTCTTGCCGGAAAGGCGCTGGAAGGTTTTGCGGCAAAATTTCAGCCTGTCGATCCCAATGGCATGACTCGCCGACTGGTAGCTTCGATGATCAAAGGTACAGAGCCCGGCATTTCCGATGCCGATCTGAACGTTCTTCTTGATACCTGGATACCATCTCCGGCTCAGGCGGAGAGTACAGAGAAGGCCATCCCCGTTCCTATGCTTTTTACAATGATTCAACAGTTTGTGGGTTACAGCACCGGTACTCTCAGTGCTGCGGATGAAAAAGAATTACGAAAGTCCATACCGGACTGGCCAGCGCGTTACTGGGAACAATTTGCTCCGCAGACCCGCGAACTCATCTCATCCTTTTTGCAGGGAAACACAAACAAAGATGAATTCTGGCGCAGTATCGGGTATCGCCTCACGGGCAAGAATTTTTGAACCCCCTGCTCCAGTACAGTCTGAAGGCTTTGATTGCGGTCTCGCCGATTGTTTTGCTTTATTTTTATTATCTGAGGAATTTTGTATTTCACCAGTCAGCCGCAGAGCGAATCCGTTACCTGGCCCTGGGTATTTTTTCCAGCAGTATCTGTATTCTACTTCAATTCGCGCTTCCGCGTTTTGAGTCCGACTGGTATGATGCTTTTGTAGCGGCTGCCCTTGTGGAAGAGGGGGTGCGCTTCTTAATGATATATTTTCGTGTTCGTTACAGTTCCGCTAACTTTACCGCCATAAAAGGGATATTTGATTCCATTTTGCTGGGCCTTGGGTTTTCTTTTGCGGAGAATCTGCACTATGCGTTGACTTCGTCCGGATATGTGATTTTGCTGCGCTGTATCAGTTCGGTACCGCTCCATGTCATCGCTTCCGGTATCATGGGGTATTTTGTTTCTTATCATTATCTTCTCCGCGCGGACCCGCATTTTCTTTCTCGCAGAAGAGTGGCCCTTTTATGGGCTTTTGGTATCCCCTACATCATTCATGCGATCTTTGACTTTCTTTTATTTTCAGGAGGTCGGTCTAATTACGTGGTGCCGCTGATTTTGATTGGTGGCTATCTGCTCCTCGACTACTATGTGTCTCGCGGCAGGACACTTTTTGGCCGTGACCTGCTTGAAGTTCTGGAGATTGACGCCGACGAATCTGAAATCATTGAAAGACAGAGAGATTATGAGAAATGGATCAATTTTACCCAGGCCCAGGAACCGGCGCGCCTGTCTGTCTTTATGCGCGGCTGGAGCCGATTTTCCGTTGTTTTGATGCTGGGGCTGTGTCTTTTTGCTGGAGGAACGTTTTTCTGGCTGACAGATGTGCGCGAATTTATGGGCATGAATCAGGAGATACTGTTGTCTTTACTGGTTTTAATGCCGCTGGCAATCGCTACTATCATTTTTATTACAGACAAATTGAATACTCTTTACATACGACAGTATCTGGTTCGCCTTCCAGGAGGAGCTATGGTTTCTATTAGAAATGACCGGCTGGATTTAGAAACAATTTCCCTGGATGTTCATCCGCGCGGAATTTTTATCAATGAAAATGATAGAATGGAAGTGGGCGATCGGCTGGATGTAACGTTTTACCAGGGTTCCAACCGGATTCGCCTTCCGGCCCGGGTGAGTTTTCTAAATCGCGGCATGAACCAACTGCCTCAGGGGGCGTTACTACAGTTTACGCGGTTGAGCGCCCGATTTATTTTTTTTCGCTGGAAGTTTTACTTCAATAAAATCTGGAACCGAATCAAATACAACTACAGACATGTGTTCCGCGGGCGGCCCTGAAATGCGCGCAGTCTACCAGGAAAAATACGGCACGGTTCATGATCTGACAGTCCGGGAGATGCCCGATCCCCGACCCGAGAAAGGGCAGGTGCTTGTGCGGGTAAAGGCTTCCTGCGTTCACCCGGATGTGTGGCATGTGGTAACCGGTCAGCCAGGTATTTTGCGCTGGATGGGCGCCGGATACAGTCGTCCGCGTTGTCCGATTCCCGGGATTGACATGGCCGGTGTTGTTGTTGGACGCGGAGAATCGGCACGGCGTTTTTCAGAAGGCGATGCTGTTTTTGGCGAAACGATTCCGGCAATGCAATGGGTCAATGGCGGTGCCTGGGCGGAACTCGTTTGTGTCAATGAAGAGCAACTGGCGAGGAAGCCGTCGGCGATGTCTTTTGAGGAGGCAGCGGGAATTCCCGCCGCCGGCTACATTGCCTGGATGAACCTGGGCTGTGGCCGGTTGGTTGGAGACGGCGCATCTGTTCTGGTCAATGGTGCGGCGGGTGGAGTTGGAATGCTGGCCGCACAGATTTGCCAGGCCCTGGGTGCAGAGGTCACGGTTGTGGACCACAGGGAAAAGCGAGCTTTTCTGTCGGCACTGGGTCTTAAAGACTTCATCGATTTTACAACGACGGACTTCACAGCCACTGGCAGGCAGTACGACCTGGTATTTGATGTGCCCGGTAACTTTTCGTATCGGAAATGTTTACAGGCAGTCAAAGAGAAAGGCAAATATGTTTTGATTGGCCATCAGCAGTTCGGTCATACGGGCAGCGGCTATTTCGGGCTAATCCCGTTTATGATCGGCCTTAGCTTGCGCGGTTTATGGAATCCCCGGCTGCGTGCATCGTTACAGATGCCGCCAAAACCAGCGGTGATGGCGAAGCTCGCCGATTTTGCCGCAGAGGGTAAGCTGCGCGCACCTGTTGCCAGAGTATTTTCTCTGGAAGAAGCCGGGCGGGCCCTGGACTATTTACGTGCACCGGAGGCTCCGGGTAAGGTGATACTTGGAATTCCTGTATCTCCCCGCCATGGGCAGCTCTAAGAAACCTCATTGATACTTGGATGCTATCCGACTCTTATCCGGATAAAACATCGGCTCGTTTAGTGCCTCAATATATTCAATCGCGGTAAACTCTGCCTGGTGCACGACATCGTCACCGTTGAATAAGTCACCGGCTGATTGCCGATGGGCTACTGGAATGCCATCCACCATTCGTGTATCGCCGTAGTACATGGCTCCGACCATCCAGTGGCCCATATCACGAATGGTATAGTCCACCCTGTCAAGGTAACCAGTCTTCTTATTTATATAAATAACATACTGGTCAATATTTTCTAAAGGCTCAGCCTGTTCCCAGGTGATGAAGACTGTATCATAATGAGAGCCATTCATTTCTCTCTCTCCCGCGAAGGCAATGACCTCCCCTTCAATAATGCGGTAGGGCAATTGGGTGAAATAGGAATAGGTGGGCAGCCAGAACCAGATATCATTGTCTTTCTCAAACATTATCTCGCCGTCGGCGGACTTTTTATACGTTGCCCAGTTCTGGATACCCCAGATTTCTCCTTTTGCCGGTTCATCAAGAAATTCAAGGAACGAATCGTCTTTGCCCAACACCATGGACAGGCGCACTCTGTGATCGTTCTCAGGCCAGGGCATGGCCAGTATCCTTGGCATCAAGGCCGGCCAATGGTCTTTATACTCGACTACCAGAGCTTTCTTCGATTGCCACAAATCACGGCGATAGGTTTTTTGCAGTTGCTCAATGAGTTGCTTGCCCCGGGTGACTTCTTCCTCAGAAATTCCATCTTTGATGGAATCGGGTCGCAAATCCGAGATACTGCATGATGACAGCAGAAAGATGAAGAAGGAGAATGGCGCCAGGAGAAGGGTTCGATTGTTTTTCTGGTTCATACCTCCTTCGTCGAGCTTGCGGTATATGTATTGCAATTTTTTTCACCGGCAAATGATATGCTGTGGAATCTAACGGAATCAATTATTTGAGGTCCGGTCGGTTTTTTTGTTGATAAGTATCCGTTCCCCGTATATTGTAGCTTTCGGGGGCGGGCCAAACATTTACTTAATCTCCCGGAAGGCATTTCTGTCCTATGACTCAACCAAAGAAAGCGCCCTGGCATTATGTAATCTTTGGGATTTTAAATTCGATCTACGCGCTGGCGGCGTTTCTCTTTGCCGCTGCAGGGATTGCTGCGCTAAAGGAAGGACAGCAACTCGATGGATTGCTGCTTGCGACCGGCCTGATTGTCGCCGGGCTATGGCTGATCAGCACTTCTGTAGTCTGCATTCGCGGCCAGAAAGAAGGCTCGGCCATGCTGGCCATACAAATCTTGATTCTACTGGCCGTAGCTGGCTACTTGATGACCCTTGCAAATGATTCAGAAAAGACAGCATTAGCTCTCGTTTTGGGACTTATCTTGTTGCCGCCAGTCTTTCTGAACGCTGTCTTCCTCGCATTCCCTGGAAGCTGGAGAGCCAGCGGCGGCTTTCTGAACGCGTTCAGCCGGCCGGTAATCATCGGCGCGTCACTTGCGTTGGCCATCCCGGCGCTGACTTATCTGTATGGTCTCTTTGCCAGGAAGGAAGTTACCCTGATCCCTCCGCGCATATTCGCTAGCTCTGAACTCAGAAAGTATCCGGCACGAGACGCCTCCGATGAAGACTTTCTGACCTGGTGGACTCCAGCCAGGCGCTCCGGCATCAATGAATGGATTAAGCTGGAATTCGATGAATTCAGGGAAGTGGAAGAAATTCGACTGCTGGCTGGAGCGCACCATAAGGCCCATCCTGAATACGGAGATTTATATACGGCAAACAGTCGCCTGAAATCTGGAGAGATTGTTCTCACTGGAGAAGAAAAGATTCCGTTTGAGCTGGAGGATAAAAACGAATTGCAGAGCATCGATTTGGGCGGGAAAAAAACACGTTCGCTTAAAATCATTATCCACAGCACTTTCAAAGGAGAGCGCTGGGATGATCTGTGTATCTCGCACATTGAAGTCGTTGGCAATGAATATATTTTCAAACGCTAACCTGCTCCTTTGCGTCACTTTCCTGAGTTGCGCCAAACATTTCGACGCTTGGGCTCTCGAAGAGTTGCGCCTTCAAAAGGAGCCCAAGCAGGCAAGCGAAGTGGTCGCCTTGCTGAAGCCTGGTGAAAGGTTTTCACTGCAGGAATCGCCCCAAAAAAAACAGGATTGGTTTGAAGTATCCTTTAGGAATGAAAGGGGTTTTTTGGCGTACGATGCGATAAACAGCGATAAAGTAATCATTATGTTACCGGAGGATGACACAGCAGGTAGCGTCACCGTCCCCGTTTTGATGGTGCGCGAAGCACCTTTACTCGGGGCAAAGGTCATAGGGCAACTGGAAGAGGGCGAAATCGTCGAAATAAAAGAGCAGTCGCGATTCGGAGCATCTATCCGGGGAGTGAACGGTCAGTGGCTAAAAATTATCTTGGCGGATGGAAGAAACGGCTACGCTTTTGGCGGGTACATGGAAAAGGGGAAAAAGGACGAGTTGCTTGCTCTGCAAAAATCAGGCTTTGTGAAAATAAAAGGCTTTGTGCGCTTTGGCGTCCCAAACCCCAAGTTTTATAAAGATCCTGAATCGCTCCGATTGGATCCGGAGCAAAAATTTGGCCTGCACAGCTTTAATGGCTACATTGCGCAAATTTCCGAAAAGAGGGTCATCAATAAACAAACGTACTTCCGCATTAACGAATATATTTGTCCCGGAGCGGAAAATTGCCGCAACATTGATGTATGGGTTAGTGATAAGGAGGCGCGCTACATCGCTGATATCTTTCTGGAAACAAAGCGTAAATTTAATGGGTTGGTTCCCCAAACGGGGTTAGCCCAAATCAACGCTGCTATGGACGGCAAGCTCAATGTGGAAGAGCTCAACTGCCGCACTGCAAAGACTACGGGCGGTTTGCTGCATATTTGTACGACCAGAAATTTTAATGGAAGCGGACCTGTTATGCATTTTGCCCTGTTTAGCACAGGTAACCGGGCCAGCCTGTTGAAACATGGCCACACAGACCGATATCTTGGCCAGACCGAAGTTATCGATTTAGACAATGATGGACTGCATGAATTCTACGCCTTTGATTTTCCGTTTGCAATGGGGGAGCCTGTTCGGCTGTATGTATATTGCATTGCGAATACCGTTCAGCAGCCAGTTTTCTCTGCTTTTATTCCGGATCCGAACGCGTATGAATTCAATCCACCTTATCTGACGCTAAGGCTCCGTGCCGACTCATGGCATTATGATGAGGACCTGCCGAGTTATCCTTTTGGAATACCTGGTAATGAAAGGCATTTCAAGTTTGAAGGCTGTAGCTTCAAAGAAGTGCAGGACCGGCAGTTGAAAATCAAAGCCTGAATGAACCAAGGATCCAGGACCGATGTATTGCAATTTTTTTTCAGGAAATCCTCAGGTGCCAGAGTTGAAAAACTTTCCAAGAACCTCTGCGACTGCCTCGGGCTGATCTTCCTGCAAAAAATGGCCGCAGCCCTCTATCGCTGTTGTGCGCACATCGGCTAAATCTTTCTCGAGCCGATTCACGGTCTTAGCAATATCAGGAAGAATAGAATCCTGAGTGCCGTACAGAATCTGAACCGGGCATTGAATATTTTTCAATCTGCCAGCGATCAGCGCAAAGCCTCTGGGATTCAATCCAATGCCCGCTTTGATCAGGGCCTGGCGCGCTTCCTCCGATTCAAAAGGGGCGGTTGTGCCCGTAAACATTTCCGCTGTGCGCCTGCTTTTATCGCGGATGCCCATTCGCATGCCAAGTCTGATCCCGGCCGGGGATACCAGGAACTCTTTTATGAACGGCAGACGTAAAGACGTCACAAAGAGCACGACGGCCCACGACAATTGCGGGTAAACCAGCGTATTCAGAATCGCAAGTTTTTCAAGGCGTTCCGGATGAGCCGTGGCCCAGAAGAGGCCCACCGGACCTCCCAGATCATGTACCGCGAGTCCGGTCTTCTTAATATTGAGTGTGTCCAGAAATTCGTTTATAATATCGCTAAAAAAACGAAAACTATAAACACGATCCAGCGGTTTATCGGATTTTCCAAAACCAGGCAGATCGAGGGCAATAGTTCTGCGACCGCGTGCAATTTCCGGTATAATATTTCGCCATAAGAAAGAAGAGGTGGGCCAGCCATGCAACAGAAGCACCGGGTCGCCCGAACCCGATTCCAGGTAGTGCAATGTAAGGCCTTTAACAGTTATGAACTTACTTTCCATGACTTCCTGTTCTGGGACCCGATTTTAAGTTTCAATAGCGCACGGCAAACTGCGCTGGAAATCTCGTGGATACGGATGGATGAGGGAGCAAGATCAGGGCGGTCTTCATCAGTCATTGGAATACTGGACAAAAATAGTGTCCAGTCGGAAATATTAGCCTTTCCATATGGAACCGGAAAGCTCTGGCAGGCAATATTTTCAGTTGCTTTCATCGTCTCCTGCAACAGGAAGGATAGCCTATGTTCCGTTTGAATTCATTTAAGTCCCCCTGGATTTTGATTTTCAGCCTGGGGTTGTCCACCCACTGCCAGGTTCTGTCTGTTGATTGTCTGCAATTTGATCCATCGTGTAATCCCTGGGCCAGTCAATTGCTTTATACTCTCCCTTCTGCTCAGGCTACAGTGCCGGTGCTTGTAGCAGTCGGGGACACTGGCCTGGCTTTTTATTCTAAAGACAAAGGGCAAACCTGGCAGAGTAGCGGTTCAACCGGTGTGGGTGTTGTTTTGAATGAAGTCGCTCAGGGTCCTGATGGCAATTTTCTGGCCGTGGGCGATTCGGGGACCATTATTACTGACTGGAACCCAACTTCCTTGAGCTGGTCGCAGATAAGCATTGGTCTGACCGGGTTGGGAGGTCTGGCGAATGGTCCGGGCGCGGATGGGCAGACCTATCGCGTGGCTACCGGTCCGGGTGAAGTCTGGTACTCGACAGACGGGCAGGACTGGAATCAAAACAGTGCCCTGTCGGGGCTCACTGCGATTCGCAAAGCTGAATATTCCCTGGGTAAGTTCATAGTCGTTGGAAACGATGGCTCGAGTGAAGTATCCGTTACCTCGACAACGCCGGAGAGCTCCTGGGATGCTCCGGATAACCTTCCCGTTGGTGCCGCCGCGTACCAGCGGATGACAACTTTTAATGGAAGGGTGATAATTCTCGAGAGTGGATTGGCCATAACCATTGGAGCGTATTCTTCTGATGGAAAAAACTGGACGGACATTGGTAACGGTGGAGGTGCCGGCCAGAATCGTTTGTTTGGTGTTGCCTGTAGCAATAGTTTGTGTGTGGCGGTGGGTGGAGCCGGTGGGGCTGAAGGGGCCACTTCAACCGATGGCCTGAACTGGAACTCTTTTATGATCAACGGTCCATTGATGATGGCTGACGTAGTGCATGTGGAAGGGCAGTTTATCGCTGTGGGAAGTTCGGGGAATGCCTACATTTCTTCCGACGGTAGTGATGGATCCTGGCAAACGGTAACAGTGGATCCAGGCAGCTCCAACCTCAAAGCCGTAGCTCTGGGATACGTGAAACCGTGACTTATTGTTGAGCGCAATAGAGGTAGCCGGGTGAAGTGCAGGCCTGTGTTGTCAGATCGAAAGCTGCGTAAGTGGTATCAATGGGGCTACCATAATACCCGGAAGGTCCGGGCCCTGTAGTCCAGTCCAGACAGGTGTTCCCTGATTGAACCTCCCAGATGTCCTCTCCGTTCACCCGGATCCCGGTCCACACAGAGACAAGGGTTGAGTCCGGTGAGGTAGTAAGATTTCCGGTGGCCACAGAAAAGACAGCGGCAGCGTTTGTGACGCCGATGACTGTGGCTCCATCAGGGCGGCGATACTCCTCAAAAAGGGAAATCTTGCTAAAGGGCCTGATTCTGCAGCAGCGCTGCCAGCATTTCAAAGGCCTGTCTGGAATTGATGGAAAATACCTGCAATACTTCCGGCTCAAGAGTGTAGAAGTTTACCTTTCCCTGTTCGTAGTCCGCGATAGCATTTGCCAGATAGACGGTGAAAACCAGGTCGCGGTGTTCTGCCAGAGCCAGGTAGGGAGCGTGATGGAATTCGATCGCAGCGCTCAGATGTTCCGGAAAGTTCCATTTGCGAGCGAGCATAGCACCCAATTCAGAATGATTGATTCCGCAGGTCATCTCCTCAATGCTGAGGCGGTACGCCGGTTCAATGGTGCTGGCTTTTTCAAAAGCCTCTTTTTCCGTCATGCGAGCAGCGAGTACCACCCGGCCAATATCATGCAGAAGGCCGGCTACGTAAGCCGCGTCCGCGATGCGGGCGAACTTAAATTTCCGGGCCAGAAATCGGGAATAGGCAGCGACACGAATGGGATGTAAGTGCAATTCTTCTGTAATTCCAAATTTTTTCTCAAGAATACCAATGGCCCCCACATTGAGCAGCAGGCCGCTGATATTGCGAATCCCCACAATTTTTACCGCTTCCAGTAAATCGGAAATATGTCCGCCGGCGAATCCCCCGGAGTTGGCCAGCCGGATGATGGCGGAAGCAATGGGTGCGTCCTGGCTGATCTCGTGGGCGATGGTCCGTGCGTCACTTTTTTCATCATTGCACGCTTCCATGATGCGGCGGATGTTGTCGGGGAAATCGGGCAGATGTTCAATTTCATCAATATAGGGTCGAGCCCGTTCGATCGGGGCATGGGATTGATTGCGGCTGCCCACACCGAGTCGCAGAGAGGAAGTCGATTCGCTCAAAAGCTGGGGATGCACACCGGCCATGTGCAGAGCCTTACCGGCAAGAGTAAGTCCACTGAGTTCCGCCAGATCCGATTTGCCCAGTTCTGAACTTGTTGTGACCAGATTTTGTTCAAGCCCGGCGATTTCTTCTTTCGTAAAAAGGAAATTCGTGGTGATGGTGTACTCAACCAGATCCGATTGCAAGCGCGCTTCAAAGACAATCGAGATCTTCTGGTCTGCGGCGGCTTTGCGCAGAGCCAGTAATTCTCTTTCCCGGGCTTTTTCAAAAGACAACCGATGCTCCGCTGTGGCTCCTTCCGGGCTGATTTTTTCCCCTACCAGAAAAGCGCGCCAGAGTTTCATGGTATCAAGGCTCAGCAGAATCTCGTGCACGGCCAGAGCCAGGAAGCGACCCAGGAATAAGGGTCCGGTGTAGGTTAATCCTTTAATGATCAGGCCGTGAATGAAGAGCGATTCATCCGATTCCGCACCAGGGTAGGGGATCTCTACTTTCTTCTGGTTTTTGAATTTTTCCGTGAGCCGGGCAAAGTCTCTTTCGATTTCCATTGAACTTCCGTTTTTATTCTGAAAGAGTCGATCCGTGGCAATCGAAAACTTTAAAAAAGGGCCCAGGGTTTTTTCCAGTATTCCGATACAAAAGTGAACGTTTCCTCTGTTCGTAAAAAAAAGCCCGGGCCGAAACCCGGGGGTATTTCAGGGCAGCACTCCCCTGCGGCCGGAGGAAATGTTCAACGTAAAAGTTGCAGCACTCCCTGCGGCCGGACTCCTGCCTGAGCCAGCATGGCAATCCCTGTCTGTGACAGAATCTGTCTGGTTGTTAGAGCAACCATCTCTTCTGCCATATCCGCATCACGGATACGCGACTCGGATGCCATGACATTCTCATAGGCATTCATCAAACCTCTGGCGGCATGTTCCAGCCGGTTGGAATAGGCGCCCAGATCCGCACGCTGCTTATTCAGTCGCTGCAGAGCATCATCCGCTACCTTGAGCACGCCGTTGGCAAGGCCGGGCGTACTGATGGTAATCGGCTTACGATCGGCGACGCGCAGGCCAAGGGCCTGAGCTGTCATGGTGCCAATCGTTGCCCTTTCGCGCTGAAACTGGTTAGGTCCCATGTGGAACCACAGAGAAGCCGACCGCGAATTTCTCGCAAAATCGCCCTGTAGCAGGGTGAACCGATTGAATTCAGCCTGCGAAGCGACACGGTCCACTTCATCCACCAGCTGCGAGACCTCAGCCTGAATCAGCTGTCGATCCTGAGCGCTGTAAATTCCATTGGCAGACTGAACAGCGAGGACCCGGATCCGCTGGACCACGTCAGATATTTGAGCTAAGAATCCTTCGGCGGTATTGATCATGCTCATACCGTCCTCTGTATTCCGCTCCGCCTGACGCAACCCCTGGATCTGAGACCGCATCTTTTCAGACACTGCCAACCCGGACGGATCGTCTCCGGCACGGTTAATCCGCATCCCGGAAGACAGATTCGCCATGGTTCTGTCTATGTCCCATTGGTTAAATTTTAATGAACGCTGTGCATTCACAGCGCTCATGTTGTGATTGATGATCATCCGGCACTCCTTTTATGCATTCGCTCTTTTTTAGAGCCGGAGAGAATGCATCCTTGCATTCTCCCCCCGGAAGTCATGGGACATCCTTCCGGAAGGAGGCTGCAAAAGAGGCCGGATGGCTAAATGCGTTTAACTCCTCAGCGCAGTAGCTGCAAAACCGACTGCGGGCGAATGTTCGCCTGAGCCAGCATGGCAGTTCCTGACTGAACCAGAATCTGATTTTTGGTATAAGCAGTGGATTCCTCTGCCATATCCGTATCACGGATTCTTGATTCAGACGCCTGGAAGTTCTCATAGGCATTCATGAGACCCTTTGCCGTATGCTCCAGACGATTGAAGTATGCGCCCAGATCCGCGCGTGTTTTGTTCACGCGGTGCAGAGCATTATCCATGGTGCCGATGGCATTGTTGGAAGCTTCAACCGTCGAAAGAGTTACCATTCCACCCTCTTGCTTGCGAATGCCAAGGGCACGCGCTGTCATGGTGGCCAGGTAGACTCTCTCTCTGTGGTGCTGGTTGGGGCCTATGTGAAACCACATGGAGGAGGTCCGCGAGCCGCGAGCCAGATCTCCCATGAGCAGAGACATTTTATTGAACTCTGCCTGTGAGGCAATGCGATCGACTTCGTCTACCAGTTGAGACACTTCCACCTGGATCATCTGTCGATCCTGGGCGGTATAGATCCCGTTGGCAGACTGGATGGCCAGAACGCGAATGCGCTGCAGGATATCGCCAACTGATTGGAGGTATCCTTCAGCAGTCTGGATCATGCTCATGCCGTCTTCAGCGTTGCGTTCTGCCTGGCGTAGACCCTGAATCTGCGAACGCATTTTCTCTGAAACAGCAAGACCGGAAGCATCGTCTCCGGCGCGGTTGATCCGCATACCGGAAGATAGCTTCTCCATGTTCTTGTTCACTTCCCAGTGCTGGAATTTGAGCACGCGATTAGAATTAATCGCGCTTAAATTGTGGTTGATGATCATTCGTTTCCTCCTTGAAACGCTGGCTCATGTGTATATGTATTGAGCCTTCCTGCTTGCCTCCCTGCAAGTCAGGCCACCTCGATATTTTTATCTATTGAGGTATATCAAGCTTCGGGGGTGCAGGTGGAGGACTTTAGAGCGCAAAAAAAAAATTTTGCACTTTCTGGTGAAAAAGTGCAAAATTATTCGTCAGTTGCCAGCGCCGGAGGATAGGCCTAACTGCTGTCAGCGGCCATGGGAGTGGAGCATTGCATCGTAGCCCATGCATCGGCAATACAGGATTTCACTTTAGCGGGTTAGCTGATGGTAAGCGCTGACTGGCAACCTCAGAGCCAGTTGCCTGATTTCAGGAATTTCAAGAACAGTTTCCATTCCTTTCTACAGTCCAGGCCAGTGGTCGACGTATTTGATCTTAATATCTTCGAAGTGGTCCACGATCTGGACTTTCAGATCCGGGAAATGATCCACTTTCTGCCATTTGCCGCACTGATCGGGAAAATGATTGACTTTCTGTACTTTCAGGTCTTCAAAATGCTGGACAATTTTTATCTTAATATCAGGGAAATGATTTACGAACTGTATTCTGCCATAGAGCTTTTTTCCGTTATAGGTGCAGTCCGCAGCAATTTTTCCTTTCAGGGCTTGAGGTTCGCTGCTTGCGCTAAAGAGAAGGAAGAGCCCGGTCCAGAAATATCTATAACGGGTAGAGACCATAGATACAGTCAGGGCTTTTGTTTCCTGATTGCAACCAGAAAAAGAGATCGCTCTCTGGCAGAATTTGATTGCCTCTGGACCGGGTTCGAGACAGGTTTTAGTGCATGACCCGGGCAGACTTGAATATCCCGAAAATTCGCGAGCTATTGCTATGAGTGATTTTCCGTTGGGCATTATTCCGGCGATCTTTATTGCTCTGTATTTTATCATCCGTGCCAGCAAAAAAAAGAAGAAAGTCACTCCCGCAGCGCCGCGCCCTGGAGGCCAGTTCAAACGTTATGGCTACTCTGTTGGTCTGTCCTCGCATTTTGTTCCGGAAAAAGGCTCAAGCATACCGGCGGATTTGCGGGCATCCTACCCGGATGCGGGCTATTTTTTTGCCATTCCACTCTTTCTCCCGGAATGGCCGGTTTCTTCCGCAGCGATCAGCGCTGGTTTTTTGCGCTGCTTTGAAATTGGATTATCGGACAGCAATTTGCGTATGCAGCGCGAATTGAAACATACTTCCGGGCTTCTTGGGCATGAGTTCGCATTCTTGCGCTCCGTGGACAACATTGATTACAATTTTTTAATTCACATTTATCACGGACAAACGCTTGCCTATTTGCTGGCTGCTATCAGCATAAAGCCAGAGGCACGCGAGCATGTCCATCGCATGCTGGACACCGTGGATTTTCATGAGGCTTCTCGCCCTGAATCCTTTACGGAAATGGAGCGCGATAGACATGGTGAGATTTATAACAATATTGGATTGTACTGTTTCCAGAACGGCGATATTCATTCGGCTCTGAATTTTTTTCAAAGCAGCGTAAATTTCAAACCAGCCGATCCTTCCTATCTGAGTAACTATTCAATCGCCCTGGAGCGTATGGAGAAATCCCATGAGGCGCTGAATATGATGCGCGAGCGGTTGCAACGGCAAGAATTTCAAATTTTTCCGAGTGACACAGATATGCAAAGTGACGATAACTGGGGCCTGAATCTTCAGGAAGTTTTCGAAAAGCGTCGCTCGCAGATTGTGCCTTTGTACATACGGCTGTCGATTCTGGAGGCGCGTTACGGTGATCGACAAAAAAGTCAGAAAATTTTCAGCGATGCCCATGAAAAATATCCGGAACACCTTACGGAAGAAGCTCTGGTGGAGCAGATGCGCCTCCTGGAAGTCGAAAATAAGAGCGAGGCGGCCATTTCGCTGGCGCAGGCCTTCATTGAACGCACGGGTTCCATTCAGGTTTTAATCGCTCTATCCGAACTGCACCGGAGGGCAGGGGAAGCGCAAAGAGCCCTGAAATTGCTGGAACGCCGGAGGAATGAAACCTACTTTAACGGCGACCTGGCCTTTGAACGCATTCAGGCGCTGCTGGATGCCTCACGCTTTCGGGACGTTGTTGATTTTTGCCAGGAGCTGGATGCACGGATGCAATTCCGTTCCGGTCTGCTGTATTATAAAAAAGCTGTGGGCGAGGTCGCGCTGGGCCTCTATCGGGAAGCGAAAGCGAGCCTCGAGAAAGCCCTGCAACATTCGCCGGGTAATCCAGACATCCAGAGCTTCTTGCAGCAGACTTCGGCTATGCTGGGCGAAGGCCAGAACCTTGAATTAAAAAATCCCATTCCGGAAGCGCCACTACCGGATCTGGATATATCACAAAACCGGGAGGAGGATGGAGCAGACATCCTGTATCATCTGTGTGCCCGGGTGTTTGAACTTGAGCCCGGAGAAGCCCTGCGAGTTAGCGATCATATTCATCTGGAAATTTGCACCGCAAGCGGAGCGCAACAGTTCCAGAGTTTTCAATTCGTGTTCAATCCACTGGTGGAAAGCATTTTTGTGAATCGTGCTCGCGTTCATAGTCCGGATGGCAGCATGCAAGACACGGACGTCTCAGAGATGTACACGATGGATAAAAAAGATCCGGGCATGGCCTCCGATGATCGGCTGCTCAACGTTTCGCTGCCCGGGATAACGATTGGAAGCAAGGTCGAAATCGTCATTTCGCGGCGTAAGAAAGACGATTCCGCTGAATTTCCCTTTGAAGAATACTATTTCAGTCGCAGCGCTCCGGTTCAGCTTGGCGTATTTGCAGTGCGCGGTTTTGAGACGTCGCTTAAAGAGCTTAAATCCTGTCACTCCGTAGACGTAGAAGCCCGGCATGCCGATGGATTGCGTGTCTGGGTCTCGCGGCAACTGGCGCTCTTTTTTCCTGAAACAGGCGGGGTGCCTATTCGCGAAATCGTACCGTTTGTTGCTGTTTGCGGGTTGCGTCAGTCCTGGGAAGAGCAGGCCCTTGAGTACCGGGAAAAAATGGAGCCAAAACTAACGCCCGCAGGCGAAGAGCAGAAGATCCTTGATTGGCTGGGAGTTGAGTCACTTTCTGTTGAAAATAAGATACAGGTTCTATACGATTTTGTGCAAACACAAATTCAATACAAAGCGATTGAGTTTGGCCGACGAGCGCGGGAGGCCGCACCTGCGGCGAGCACCCTGGCCCGCAAATACGGCGATTGCAAGGATATGAGCGTCCTTCTCTGCAATCTTTTGAAACTGGCTGGGGTCCCCGCTGAGCCGGCCTTGTTGCATTCTGCTACACAGATTCTTCTGGATTTGCCCTCTCTGGATCAATTCAACCACATGGTTGTCGTGACCGGTGACGGTCACGTTCTTGATCCAGCCAATAAGTTTCATGGTCCAGAATTGCAGCCGCCTATGAACCTTGGCAAAAAATCGCTTCTGGTTCTGGATAAGTCAGCTCCCCACTTTTTGCATACGCCTGATTATGGGAATGGTTCCGGTATCCGAATTGTCAGGCGTGTTTCTCCGGCCGGTGAAGGTGATGTACTGGTCGAGGAAGAAGTCACGCACCAAGGATACTATGCGGGATTTTTGCGCGAAGAGCTGCTGAATGTCCCGGCCAATTACCGCGAATCCGTCTGGATCAGTCGTTTTGAACGCGAAGGCTACCAGATTCAATCCGTGCAACTCCCGGCAAATCTGCATTCTTCCGGAGACATTGGCCTGTCGTGGCGTTATCTGGTGCAGGGAGTCCTGAAAATGGAACAGGATCACGCAATCATGAATCTGCCCGGGCTGACCGAGCTCAATTTCATTCGGCCGGGCAGTTTCAAGCTCCATAAGTTTCCTTTTCAATTTGAATACGGACTCACTGTGTCCAGCCGCACATCCTTTCATCTGGATGGTGTGCAACTGGCCCGGCCGCTGGATTACCGTTCCATGCCAGACTTGAATTTTCAGGCCGAGTTTATTTTGAAGCAGGAGGGACGGGAACTGGTCGCGGACTATGCCTGCCAGGTCAGGCCGGGGCGTTACCACCCGGAGCAGATTGATGGGCTTTCCAGCGCGGCGCTGGCCGCCCTGGAACCGTTTGCGCGCGGGCACCGCATAAATCGCCTGTGATTGCGAAGGGGGGACGATGGGAAGGATAGGGTGGACCGGAACCTGGCTGTGCCTCGGGCTCGTAAGCGCCTGTGTCACGGCGCCCCGGGTCGTCTTTCAGGCTTTGCCCGGAGATGAAGCCTGGATCGGTGTGGGCCGTGTTATCGTTGCTCCTGTCCGCTACCAGACATCCATGAGCGATGAACTCACAAAATCGTATACTGGCTCCCTTGCGCGGGAACTCGCTAAATGGCATCGAGGTGTGGGAGTGGACCGACCAGCCTCCACTGAATGGTTGTTGGACCTGAGCCGGACAGTGTTTGAACCCGATGGATTGCCTGCTGCAGAAAGAGAAAGACTCCGCAAAGAATTTCCAGGATCCGCAGTGGCATTTTTATACGTCGATGCCCATGATGTGACAGAGGAGACGGATCACGAATACCAGCAACAGCGCATGGCCGACGGGAGTTACCAATCCAGACTTGTTCTCAAGCGTTACAGAACGGAAATGGTGAGCGGACGACTGAAATTAGCAGCTGCTGACAACGGGACTGACTTGTTGCATTTAACGTATGCAAAACGCGTGCGCAAGCCAATGGGGGGCAGCGATAGTAGTCTGTCCTATTCGGTGGGAGCCGCGGTCGGATCTGCGATGGCCAGGAGTAGCCTGATGCAGACCATGTTAACAGCTCTCGCAGTTGAAGTGGCCCGGACCTGTCGAGCGACGCGGCCAGCGCCGCTTTCCCTTAATAGCCCTCCGGAATTTTCTGACTCGATCGCAACAAAGTGAGGACCCCGGCCAGACCACCGTGGTCTCTGGCATAAGTTTGCAGACGCTGCGTCCCTTTACTGTAGACATCGTGTCCACTCGTTTCAATCGTATGCCGCCGGAACCGGGCGGAAGGTGACGTGTCGCGCTCGAGGTAAGTGTACTCTACCAGGGTGGGAGCACCCTCGCTTAAAACCAGATCCTGTTGCTGGGGGCTGCGGTGCAGATAGGCCCATGCGTGCGTTAATTCATGGACGGCAACAGCTTTGAACAAAGGGCGCGGAAGCCCCGGCATGATCCTTATCAAGAGGAATGCCACGGTCCCGTTGGCGTAACGGCCCGCCTCACAACGGCCATACTGATTTGTGTCGGCCCCGGCTGCTTTCTCAAGCTTGATCGGGATCGCCCCCCAGGGAAGCCGGATGCCCAGGTTTACCATCTCTGTGCGGGCCTGGGCCACCAATGCCTGGGCTGTGCGCAGATCGCGGACGGCCTCCTGGTTGCATTGGTGGCAGACTTCAAATCCTTCCGGCGTGTGCACTTTCTCTGCCCCCCGGACCGACTTGCCGCAGAACTTACACGTGGGCATAATCAGCTGGCAGGCAGCGAATTGGGTGAGGGCCAGAGCCAGGACAAAGTGGGTTTTGCGAAAGAAGAGCATGGGAACCTCCCGATTTATTTTCAGAACTCCCTGGCTGCTTTCCGGGCAACCGAAAAAAGGAAACCCGCAGAATGGGCTTGCTGATGTTTGCGCTGCTGCTAATTTGCTCACGTGTTGGATCTCCACACGGAATTTGCCGCTCTCATCCGGAGCCTGGGAAGTAACAGCATCGACTATGCATTGTGCGGAGGCCTGGCGCTGGCTGTACATGCACAGCCCAGGGCGACTGTTGATATCGATCTTCTGGCGCCTGATTCTGCAGTCGAAGCTATTGAGAAGGTACTCTACCGTCTGGGTTACACAATTGCTTCTGATCCGATGGAATTCGGGGGCGGGGCTACGCGCATTCGACGTTGGTCAAAACCCTATTCCGACGGTGACGTTCTATCTGTAGACGTGCTACTTGTCACTGCGGCGAATGTCGCTGCATGGAATAGCGTCCTGACTTTGACCTGGAATGGGGAGCCGCTCCGGGTAGTTTCGCGCGAAGGACTGATTCATCTGAAGCGCATGCGCGGCAGCCCCCAGGATCTGGCTGATATCGAAAATCTGAGGAAAACAGAATGAATTCTGAACGATACAGTCCGCAGGCCATTGACCGACGACTGCGTCGGGTTAGCGAGCTGCTCCGGCTCTGTAAAGAATTACGCCAGGCGGGTGCCCGGCAGAGCGCGGAAGGGACCGCTGCCCGCAGCGACTTACCCGAGATGCGGGTGGGCTGTCCAGAAGGAGGGAACCAAGAGACTCAGCCAGCAGGGCAGCATTTGCATAGGGCGTCCGGCAGCGTTCGATGAAACGGCGGAAGGCAGGTCGTGATGAACGGCCAGGCAATGCGTTCTTGATTTTGCTCAAGGAAAAGGGCTACGCGGTCGGTTAGATGCATCCGTGTTGCGGAAGGCGATGCAGGCGCGATCGCATAACGGACAAGCTCACGTCGAAAAATTGCTTCTGTTTGCATTGCAGTAATTTGTAGTACAGCTGTATCCGGATCTTTCTGGGTCAAGGGTTAGAACAAGAATGGCCTTGTCTTCCGGGAAGACAATCCAGTATTCGGGCACACCGGCCCGGGCATACTCAGCCCGCTTGCGCACAAGATCGCGGTCCGGGTCGTCGGCGCTCAGGACTTCAATGACCAGATCCGCACCGGTCCAGTGGCTCGCACCACGCCGAACATCGGCCTGATTTAATAGTAGCATGAGATCGGGTTCACGGTAACGGTTAGCCGCAAGCCGCAGACGCATGGGGGCAAACACAACCAGCCCCCCGCGTTTTTCCAGAACACGAAAGAGAAGCATATACAGGGAGCCGGTCCGGGCAGTCATGGAAAACAGTGGGTCGCCCGCACGCACGCGACCTTACCCCTGGCCCCGCATACGGACGTCCGTGCCCGAATGGAACTGCTTTGTACGAAAAGAGTGGCGCCGGGCGAAGGTTCTTAGCAAAATCATCCCTGAGAATGCGGTTGACACGGACCATTAGATGCGCAGTATTTCGTTGATCTGATGCGCATTCTGATCTGTCCGGATAAGTACAAAGGCACGCTGACTGCCAGAGAAGCGGCTCAGACCATGGCCGCTGTGCTCAGAGAGCGTCACCCCAATTGGGACATCCTCGAACGCCCGCTTGCTGATGGGGGTGAAGGCAGTCTCGATGTGTTGATCGCTAATTCTGATTTTATCCGGGAGCGCGATTGGGCCTCCAATGCAGCCGGTCAGGAAGTGGAATACGAGTACGGCCGGAATGGCAGCGAAGCAGCGCTGGAAGTGGCTGCGATAATTGGTTTGCATACTCCTGCTTTGCCCCCGCTTAAAGAGCGGACAACTTATGGGATCGGGCAATGGATTCTGGTAATGAAGGCCAGGGGCTGTCGGGAATTGCATCTTTTTCTGGGCGGTTCGGCGACCTGTGATGGGGGCTTCGGCTTGGCCCGGGCGCTGGGGTTGCAGGCTTCTGGTGCGGGTGAACCCATCCTGCATTTCCGGGATATTTTGCGAGCTGACCGGGTTGCTTTCCCGCCTGCCGTTCCGGGCTCTGTGACCGAGATGAAATTATGGACAGACGTGAGCGCGCCCCTTCTGGGCGATAAGGGTGCCGCAGCTCTGTTCGCTCCACAAAAGGGGGCGACTCCGGCCGAGGTAAAATGGCTTGAGTCTGCCTTAATGCACTTCCAGAAATTGCTGCATTCAATGCGCCCTGATGCCTGCACTAATTTTCCAGGCAGCGGCGCCGCAGGGGGATTGGCCCTGGGGCTGTCTCACTGGCCCGGAGGCCGTTGCTCCATCAAGAGCGGCAGCGATTTCTTTCTGGAACTCAGTGGTGTGCGGAAATTGATTGCAAGCCGTACAGTGGATATGGTTATCGTGGGCGAGGGATGTACTGACGCCGGAACTCTGCAGGGGAAACTGGTTCATCGGGTCCAGAAATGGGCTTCCTCTGCCTGTTTACCCTGCTGGATTCTTTCCGGTAGTTACCGCGATTTGGAACAGTTGAGAGCAGCAGGTTACAATCCATTTTTGCCCCGGAAATTCAAACCTCAGCCGCGAAATAGGGAAGAAGCGCAGCAGCAATTAAGTGAATTGACCGGTGAATGGCTGGAAGAAGCCGGATTCATCTTTTAAAGGGTGGCGGCAGGATCATGGGGTACTTCCGCTTGAGAAGGTGGAGCTGGATTTTCTGTTCCAGGCGCCGGGAAAAAAGAAATACCTTCCAGATCAGTGCATCCTGACGATAGTAGGCTCTGATTTCTGCCGGGTTCAGAGGCTGGATTAGCGGGGCATGGGCCTGAAAAAAGGTGTTGGCCTGAAGGATGAAATGCGGGATTAAGTCAGCCCTTTTTTCTTTATAGAGATTAGCGATGATATCCATGGTCACTTTGCGGAAATCGTAGTAGCGAGTCATAACATCTTCTAGAAAAAAGAGCCGGATCAGACTGCGAAACAGAGCCGGACAAATCCGTAGAAATAACTCCGGGTCGGTTTGCTCTACATTGCCGATTTTCATCAACGGCAGCGAGGTATCGAGATAGGCCAATTGGGTTGCGGCTGAATGTTTCTGCCTTTTTATTCCGGAATTACCGGGAGAAACGGCAGAGGCCCAGTTGGACAACTGTCCGTCAATTCCCAGAGCAATAGAATGAGTATTTTTCTTGAGAGTGGTATGGATCCCGATCAGGATCTGTTCAAAAATAGTGGCGAGGTCCGGATCTGGAACTCGGTGGAGCAAGCGATGGACGATGCTTTCGGAAGGCAATACTTGCTGAACCAGATACAACACGCTCTGGTTTCCTGACTGCACATTCACCAGTCCGTAATCGGGTAAAGAAAATCCCCTCCGGATCAGTTCCGAATTGTATTTCAAATAGTTTTTTGTATATTTATTTATCTCTATATCTGTGCGAAAAACAGCCATTCTTTTGTATGCATAGCCTTTGAGGTCGGGGTCGGAGAATGTGAATACGGTGGAAATTTCGCCGTAGCCGATGATTTTTGGTGAGAAAGGCCCGTCTTCGGGTCGCAAAACATTCAAGCTGGACTCGAATGCAGCAAGTTTTCCTCTGGCCGCTCTCTTTAATTTAATTTCTCTATTCATATATGTTATATTGCGTATTGAATTATTTTATGCATCATTCGGTACTTCCAGGTTCTGGTCAATTCCATGGCTTTGCGGAAACGATCCAGTAATTCCTCGATTTCCGAAGTGGAGATAATGAGAGGAGGGAGAAACTGAAGAACTTTTTTATCATTATTTGCATACACGGAAAAGATTCCGCATTCGAGCAAAGCCTTGATGGCCAGAAAGCAAGCTGGAGCATCAACAAAAACAATGCCGGCAAAAAGTCCTTTGCGCCGAATGGATTTCAAAGAAGGATGTGCACTGCTGATAGCCTTCAGGCCCGCTTCCAGCTGGTTGCCCTTGCTTTCAATTTCCGCCAGGAAGGCCGGGTGGAAGCTCATTTTTAGCACCTCAAGGGCAACCGGACAACCGACTTCCGCTCCGCCAAAAGTTGATATATGGACAAAGGGGTCCCTACGGAAAAGAGTTTCAAATCGTTTCTGATAAATGGTGGCTGCTATAGGATAAAGACCGCCGGATAGGCCCTTGCCTGTGATAAAAATATCTGGTTCAATGTCGTAGTGCTGGAAACACCAGGGTTTACCTGAGCGGCCCAGTCCCGTTTGCACTTCGTCCAGAATCAGGACAATGTTCCTGCGCCTGGTGATTTTCCGGACTTCCTGGAACAAATCCTTTTCCAGAATGACCATGCCGGCTGTAGCCGGAGCCGTTTCCATGATCAATGCAGCAGGACATGGGTCCAGCCGCTCCAGATCTTTGAGTTGCGCGAGTCTGATTTGCCGGAAATTTGGTAAGCTTGCCTGGAAGACGTCCCTGTAACGCAGGTCGCCAGCAGCTACAGCCAGCCCTGTGTGGCCATGGTAGCCGCCACTCAGACTGACTATAGAATTTCGACCTGTGAGCCCCCGGGCCAGTTTGATGGCCAGGTCCATTGCTTCGCCGCCGCCGCTGGCAAAAGTCACTTTGGAGAGTGAGCTGAAGCGTCCACAGGAGCGAACCAGTTCCCGTGCGAGGCTGGTCCGGACTGCGGAAATGAGATGATGGTTTCCGATGTCGAATTCGTCAAGAGCTTGCTTTAACCTGGCGATCAGGCGTGGGTTGCGATGCCCTAAATTGAAAACGCCTCCGTTGCAGTGGCAGTTCATGTATTGCCGCCCGTGCTGGTCATAGAAATAGATTCCGGAACGCTCGCACATCTGGATGTTCAATCCCTTCTTCTGAAAGAAACGCAGTTTTGGTTCGGAAATGTAACGCGCAAATTCGCGTCGCACTCTCCGCGATTTGAACATCAAAGACCTACTGCCCGATCAATGCGGGTCCGGTAAAGGCTGTAGAGAGGATGCGTCAGGGAGAATCTTCGCTTTCGTCCGCTCATTTCTGCTAACAGATCCCTTTTCTGCTGCAGCACAAACATCATGTACCGCGCCGAAATCCGATCCAGCTCCTTTATATCCGGCCTGTGTGACGCGAGGGCATTCAATTCAGTGGCAATTTTTTCCTCCAGTTTTTTTATTTCAATATGTACCTGCGGAGCTCTGTTGCCATAGTCTATGATCACCGCCCGGTGTAGTTTTTCATGTTTCCACCACAGCGATGCATCCGGTTCCTTTCCCGGAGGTTCCAGATCCAGCAGGGTTTTGCCGGGGAAAAAGAATGGTAGAAAGACAGACAGGCAGGGCGCTGCTGTACCGGTGAAGAAAATGAGCGGTCGTTCGGGGATGAGCTCTGCAATCATGGAGGCTGTCGTTTGACTGGGAGTCCGCAGACCGGTAGCATGCATGCAGAGAGCATTCATTCGCGAAAGTGCCGGATCGAAATTTTCTGCATCCACCAGGCCATGCGTTCGCAATATGTCCATGGCATCAGAAACACCTAAATGTCCTGCCTGGTCCAGCCCCCGGCGTAAAGAGAGAGCCTGGCGCGCCGAACACATACTGAAATAGGTATAGAAACGATCGGAGAAAGCTTTTCTGAAATTAAAGTCCTCACCCTTTTGCACCCAGCCTTGTTGTCGGGCATAATCAATCAGCCCTTCACTCGACAGGTCGAATTCGTTTTCAATGGTCAGGCCGTTAGAGATGGAGCGAAAGCCCTTGACTTTCTGGGCTGCCCAGTGTTTGCCCGCCGTTTCCAGCACAAAAGCCTGGGTCGAATCAGCCAGAATGAAACTGTTATGGTAATAGAAATTGCGATCAAGGTAACCACCGCAGGCATCCTGGGAATATTCTGCGATCATCTCTGTGATGAGTTCGATAGCTTGTAAAGCGGTCGATGTGCGTTCCAGAGCTAATCTTAACAGGTCCATTCCGGTCAAACCCCGATTTTTGCGGCTCATGGGCACCTTAGTAAATACTGCTTCATTGCCAATTACCAGGCCCCGGTCATTGGCGCCCATCTCCGCACCCCACATATGGAAAGGCCGCGAAATCAAGATTTCATGGGTTTGCCGAGCCTGAGGGATTTCAATGTAGGTGGTCTTTATTCCTGTCCCGGGAGGATATTCCTGAGCCAGATGCCTTTCAATGGATTGGGCTTCATTGGGTTCGCGATCCGAATTTTTCCCAAAAATCAAATGACGGGATCCCGTGAATTCCGGCAAAGCTACAAATGTATCGCACATAAACTTTTTTCCTTTTATAGATTATGGATTATATAATAATAGTATCTAAAGTCTGAGAAAAACCACGAGCCATTCGGCAAGATCCGGCATCAAGGACAGGATCACGCCCAGCAGGGTAGCAAAGACCGTGTAGATTAAGAGAACAGTAGATGTTTTAAAGTAATCTTCTGCGTGCAACATGGTCCGGAAGCAACCATACAGGAGCCCAGGAATGGAAAGAGCGGCGTGAGCTATCGTGAATTGTCCCGGACCACGGTAGACCAGACCAAAGAAGGGCCAGAGTAACGGAGCCGCACAAAGGCCCAGGGCCAGGTGTTTGAAAAAAAAAGTCAGCCAATGGTCCGGGAATTCCGTTTTCCGAGCTGGTATCTTCAGAAGCCACCAGGCGATAAGCAGTACAAAAGGTACAGAACACAAGGCCAGTCCAGCTTGAGCCCATAGATAGACCGGATGGAAGGCAGTGTAGGCCGGGAAGAAAGCGTAGATCAAAATACCAAGAGGGGCGAGCAAGCCTATAGTTGCACTCAGGAGAAAGACCGTGTAGATTGACGGACCTTCGAGGGCTACGAGTGGCAAGAGTGCCGATCCTGCCAGTGCTTTGAGATAATGCACGGTCAACGGCCAGAGTTCCTGCAAACAAACTCTTAAAGTTAAGTCTGTTCTCAGTTCGCCGGGTATGGGTCGCAATTTGCGGTGCTTTTTTTTCCTGGCCTGACGCTCCTGTTGTCTTTCCTTCCTCCGCTCCTTACGTAAGCGGCGCCGTTCTTCACGAGACATTCGTTGCTGCCTTAGCTCCTGCGACTGGCTCCTGGGTTTCTAGAGCCTGCTGCAGGGATTTGATGAAATGGTGGTCGGGATCAATTTTCATTGCTTCATGCAACAGAGCAATGGCCCGACCGTTATTGCCCAGAAGGCGGTAGGTGTCCGCCAATCTGATCAAATTGCGTACGTCAAGGGGCTGCCGGAGGCGTAACCTTTCTCCCGTATCTGCCGCGTGGCGATAGAGGCGGGAGCGGCGGTAGATAGAAACGGCAACCTGTAAAAACTCTGTATCCTGAGGCGCATGCTCCAGGTAACGCTCGCAGGCCTGCCGGGCCTGCTCCAGGCGATTGCTTTTCAGGCACGCCTGGGCCAATAATTTGAGGGCGCCGGGCGGTGCTGAATCGACCCTTTCGAGTTCGCGCACCGCCAGCAAAAAATCTCCCGTTAGCAGGGCCTGCCGGGCGCGATTTAACCGCTGCACAGTATCTTGATCGGGATCAGGCATGGTACGGTTTGGCTGGTATTCAACCCGCAGCAGTGATAGATCGTCCGTTAACTCCCCGTGGGATCGGATGGCCTGCTCAATTCCTGCCAGACTTCCCAGGCCATCTTCGACGCGGCGCAAAAAGGCCCGCTCATCTTCGTTGATGATGCGGCCACCATCCGCTCCGGAGCCGAGCAAGATATCGTCCCGGCCATCTGAACCCATGATGACTACATCGCCTGCAGCCATGGCAAAAAGACGGACAGAGAGGGAACTGCTCAAGCCCTCTATACCAATTTTGCGTATCGGTGTGTTTTCTTCAAGAAAAGTGGCCGTTCCCTGCCGGTAAAGGACGGTCCACGGATGGTCAGCATTGATGTAATACATGAGGCCGGTGGCATCATCCACCAGTCCAAAGAAAGCAGAAACAAGCATGGTGCCATCGAAGGCTACAAAGACGTTCTGGAGTTCGATGAAGCAGTCTTTGAGCCATTTTTCTGGATGTTTGTCCTGGGCGAGCGAAGAGGCTTGAGTACGGCTGACGACGGCCTTGAATACGGTGCCGAGAACGAGTGCTCCGCCTGCGCCTTGCTGGGATTTTCCCATGGCGTCCCCATTAATGAAAACAGTATATGTGCGGCCCCGCAATTGAATCGAATACGCAGCACACAGATCGCCACCGATTTGCGATCGCCTTTCTTTAAAGATAAATTGTTTTTTTTGTCTAACGAGCATTTGCACACGGATGCTGGAGCTGCGTGAGTAATCTCCCCCGAGCGGTTTGAGAATGAGCGAGGTCAGGAAGTAGTCCCCATCCTGTGCTTTTTTTAGTTCTTCAACTTTTGAGAGTGTCTTCTGCAGTTCCGATGTTCGCTGGTCCACCAGATGTTCCAGTTTGGTACTGTAGACTTGCAAACGACTTTTCATGGTATTGATGACGTCAGCCAGGCCAAGGGAAAGGAGTACGACCAGGGCCGCTGATCCAATCTGTGTGGCCCATTCTGTAAAAAAATTGGCTTGAATTACTCCTCCAACCTGCAGGGCCAGCAAACAAGCGCTGGCCAGAAAGGCCGACCAGGCTGTAATATAAAAAAGGGCCGGGCGGCTGCCCCGGCGGAGGGCCAGAATGGCCACAACGAGCAGCGTCATCACCAGCAGAGTTGCCAGAATGATGATCAGACGCAGGGATAGACGGTAGGAGAATATGGCCACCGGAGCAGAAAGGCACACGGCAACCACGAGGAGCAATAGAAAACGGTCTACGACCGGAATGAGTTCCCGCGTACCCAGAAAGAGTCGGCCAAACATTCCGCACCCCACCATGGCCAGTGCTACCAGGAAAGGATAACTGTGATTTTCCCACCAGATACTCTCAGGCCAGAGATACTGGTAAGCTGTTCCGTTCAGTGATATCTGGAACAATCCAAAAGAGCCGATGAAGAGAATGTAATACAGATAAGAAATATCTCTTATTGACATAAAAATAAATAAATTATATAAAAGCATGACCACCATGGCGCCACTGTACAGGCCCAGGATGATTTGTTCGTTGGTGACAAAATTAAAAAAAAGCTCCGGCGACCAGATCCGCAGTTGAAAATTGACCGAGCTTTCTGTTTCAAAGCGCAAATAATAGGTTGCAGTCTGTCCTGGTGCAAGGTCAAGGGGCAAAACAAAGTTACGGTAATTGATGGGCCGATTGTGAAAAGGCAGGCTATCGCCGGTCTGAATTTCAGTGAAATTGGCGCGGGCACTGTGGTCTTTGAACGGGGTTTCTGTGGGCACAAAGAAAGAAATACGATCCGTATGAGGATACCCGATTTCCAGAAAGCGCCTTACTCCATTCGGGGCTGGGTTACTCAGACTGAAGCGCGCCCAGTAGGCCGAGCCGCTGTACCCAAATCCTGGAGCATCCGATCTTGACAGCGTAAAATCGGGGTGTGCTTGTACGTCATTGATTGTTAAACTGCGCGCCGTATCTTCCAGAATGGACAGGTGACGGCCTATAGGGGCACCGGCAAGGTCCTCTGCCACATTAAATGGACGGGCTTTGAGTCCGGTGACATTGACCAGGGAAAGAGCAAAAAAAATGGTTATCCCTGAAATCCAAAAAGGGATGTGAAGTTTATTCATACATACTGGCGATAGCAGCAGCCAGGCGCTCCTTGATTACCGGGCGCTTCAATTTCAGAGTCCGGGTCATTTCCAGATCCGGGTCGAAGGTCCGATCCATGAGATAGAAACAGTTGCGGGGCAGGAGTTCGAAGGACTTAAATCCAGTTTCCCGATTGACGAGGCGACCAATTTCTTTCTGGAACAGTTTTCGCACAACATCATCAGTATTCCAGAATTCCGGAACGGGGAGAGCTACGCCCAGGACCGATTTTACCTGCTCGAAATTGGGCACGATCAGCGCCCCCAGGGTTTTGCGATCGTCACCGACTACCATGACCTGATCGATATATGGCGATTCCAGCAGGCGATCCTCGATGGGTACTGGCTCAATATTTTCGCCACCGGCCAGCGCTATGGTATCTTTGGCCCGACCGGCAAACATCAGTTCACCCCGGTCATTTAAGAACATCAAGTCGCCGGTATTGAAGAAGCCATCGGCATCAAAGAGCTGTCCGTCCAGGTCGGGCCTTTTATAGTAGCCGAGCAAAATTTGCTCGCTTTTTACCCACAGAGTACCTTTGACACCGGGTCTATCAATCAGCCCCCCTTTTTCATCGACCAGGCGAATCTGGTAGCCCGGTATGGGCGTTCCTACGGTTCCGGGTGTGGGGCGATCGACGTCGCGGATCGATATGATGGCCGACGTTTCCGTCATGCCGTAGCCTTCCAGAACTTTGATCCCGGCGGCTGAAAGGAAGCGGTCCACAACGCCAGGCAGGGCGCTGCCGCCGGAAACGGAGAGACGTAACTCTCCGCCCAGAGCTGCCTGGATTGGGCGAAAAATCACCCGTGAAATCGGATATAAGGGGCTCAAAGCCAGAAGCTTCAGCAGTGCAACGGTGCGGCGTAACGCCTGCCGGGTCAGGGCCGGTCTCTGGATACGCCGTTCATAGCCCAATAGAAAGGCTTTTTCCATGGCCCAGACAGACCCATAGTTTACAAAGAAATGGAAAAGTTTCTGCTTTAATGGGCTTTCCTTTGCCAATTTGGCAACAATCCCGCTGTGGACGGACTCCCATATGCGCGGCACCGAAGGAAAAATTGTCGGCTTGAAGAGTTTGAGTTCTTCGCGCAGTCGACTGATGTCCGAGATCAAGAAAGCATTACCATGTTTGAGAATGATGTATTCGATGGCTCTTTCAAAAGCATGCCAGGGTGGGAGGAGGCTGACCACTCGATCGGTGGCTCTGAACCGGATCCGGCTGGCCACGCATTCTATGGCCTTAAGCCAGCCCAGCTGGTTTAGCATGACTCCTTTGGGAGCGCCAGTGGTGCCGCTGGTGTAGATCAAAGTCGCCAGCTGACGGGGATCGGTTTCACGCAGTCGATCTTTGACCAGCCGGGGCAACTGCGAGAGGGCTTTTTGCCCGACTGCAGCCAGTGTGGCCAGGCCATCAGGACCGCTTTCCAGGGCGAATTGCGCGTCTTCGATGATCAAAATCCTCTCCGGCACCGGGAGCCGGCGCGCTGGATCCCGCAACCTGTTGGCCACGGCCCGATTCTGAACTATGGCCATGGTACATTCGGCATGCTGGATGATATAGCGTAAATCTTCATCGGTCGCATCTGTGCCGCGTGGAACGCTGACCGCACCGGCGCTGACTATCGATAGATCAACGGCCAGCCAGTGCGAAGAGCCATCACAGATCAAGAGTACGCGATCTCCGCAGGCAATGCCGCTGACGATAAGGCCGGCCGTGAGCTCATCTACGGTGTCTTTGAGCTCCGCAAAAGTGTAGGCAGAGAGAGATCCATCCGCTCTGCGCTTGAGAAAAGAGCGTTTGTCCGGGAAACGCTGTGCTGTTGTTTCCAGTAAAGAGTAAAGGGAATCTGACATATTGTTCCTGAATGAATTAGTCCACATAGAAAAAAGTTAGAGCAGCCACCAGAGCAGAAGGCAGGAAGCCCCCCAGACCAGGGCACCCAGCAGACAATTCTGGACCAGGAATTCGGTCCGCATTACGTCAAAGATGTCACCGCGGCAGCGTCCGTAAAGCCAGGCCACAAGGGCCCCTGTCAATTCCAGCAGACCAAGCATGAGTTTCATGCAACAAGACCCCAGTGCGCCAGCACTCGAATGATGGCAGCAGCAATGCTGTCCACCAGCAGAAATAGCCCCATCTGCAAAACAACAATCAGCCCAAAACCACTCAGGCTCTTGTAAGGCTCTATGTAGCGATTCACTACAGGCAGGATGCGTATACCTGCGTAGGCCAGAGAAAGAATGGAGAGGGTCAAAAAACCGCTGGCAAAGATGACCGGCAGATACAGTCTGAAGAAGTAAAAGAAAGACAGAAGCATGGATGCCATACTGATAATTGTCAGAGCCCGGCTCTGAACCTGGCGCGTAGCGCTATCCTTTCCCAGGAAGGACCAGTGTACGATTGTCTGGGTCGCCGTCAGAATGATGAAATTGCCGCCAAGGGCGATCAATACCGGCTGCAGGAGCAGGTAGCCACCGTGAAAGGAAGTCCAGCCGCCACCGACATAATAAATAGTCATGCCCAGGCCGCCCAGGGCACAGGTAAATATATATCCCAGCCACCAAAAGCGTGCGCCGAGTTCGGAGCGCAGGAGAAAGGGCTCGAAGTCCCGCCGTGGATCGAGCAAGGCCCTCCACGCCGGGAGGCCTGAGGCACGCAGGGCCGCAAAGGTTGCGGCCCAGGAGCGGTCTGGATCGAAGCTGGCCTGAAGTCGGATCTGGTTCTCCCCGTAGGCTGTCTGGTAAGCCACGATCAGGGCAACAGGCGGCAAAGAGGTCGCCGCAGTAATCGCAAACTGGCCCATATCAAACCAGGGCAGAATGAAAGTAAGGAGAATCAAACCCAGAAGGCAGGCGGCCAGAGTAAAGGCAAATCGGAGAATCCAGCTGCGCTGGAAAGGGACGGCCGCATGACGGTACTTATAGTACAGCAGGGCGACACCACACAACCCCAGCCCCAGAATATAAGCGGTTTCTATAAAATAGAACGATCCCCAACCGGCCTGGACACGGGCATCACGTACATGCACATCGCCAACCCAGTATTCGGTAAAATAAAGCGGCGCGGCTGCGATGGCCAGAATCGTGGCCACCCGTAGCCCGCCTTTCACTCCGTCCGGGCTGGCAGGAGGGAGGCTGTGCAGCAGCACTACCGCGCCAATGCCGGAGGCCATCCCGGAGAGACCGTAAAAGCCCAGCACAGAGCGTGCCCAGGGCGATTGCATGAAGACCAGAAGATCGGATAGCATACCAAAGAAGGCGTAGCCCAGACAGGCGGCGGCAGCAAAGAGAAATGCGCGGCGCAACGCTCCACCTCCCTGCCGGTAAACAAGATAGAGAATTACGGTTATGACGACGCAGGCGCTGCCACCGGTGTAAATTCCAGCCAAGAGCCAGTTCATATTCCTATATTTCCCGAAGGCTGCTTCACCTTTTCCCAATAAGAGGCTTCGCTTTGCATGATTCAAGCTAATCCAAGCAATTTTCATGCCAGATTTTTGAGGGATAAGAATCGCTACCCAGGACGGTTTGGGCCGATTCGAACGCTCGGAAATGTTACACTGTCCGATTCTGAACGTCTGAAACCGAGCATTCTAACGTTCGATACCGAGCGATTCCATGAGGCGGTAAAGCTTGGGTCGGGTGATCTTCAGAATCTGGGCTGCCTGGGTCAGGTTGCCCTGGCTGCGCTTGATCGCATAAGTGACGATGTCTCGTGAGAATTCGTTCAGCAAAGCATCGAGGCCGTGGATTTCGATATCGCCCCGAAATGAGGTGCTTTTATTCCGTCCGTTCAGGGCCACCTTCTCTTTACGAGTATCTTTAATGGTGTGAGGTAGATCGGCGAGACGAATGGTATCTGTTTCAACGGCAGTACATATACGCAGGATGCAATTTTGTAGATCCCGGACGTTCCCTGGCCATTCGTAACGACAGAGTGCGTCCAGGGCATCCTGCTCAATGTAACGCACAGGTGTTTTGAATTCTGTGGCGTAACCATGAATCAAATGCTGGACCAGAACGGGTATGTCGGTGCGGCGCTCGCGCAGAGGCGGCAGGGCAATTTCAAAAATTTGGAGGCGGTAATAGAGGTCCTCCCGCATCTGTCCTGCCTTGACCATTGCGGCCAGATCGCGGTGGGTGGCGGAAATCAACCGGCACTGAGCCGTGCGCAGTTTGCGTTCGCCGACCCGCTGGAATTGCTTCTCCTGGGCCAGACGCAACAATTTAGTTTGCATAGGCAGTGGCAATTCACCGATTTCGTCCAGGAACAGTGTACCGTTTCCAGCCTGCTCAATGAGTCCCGGCCGATCTTCTTTTGCGTCCGTAAAAGCTCCTTTCATGCTGCCAAAGAGTTCGCTTTCAAAAAGGGACTCCGGGATGGCTCCGCAGTTCACAGCCACGAAATTGTTGAGGGGCTTGCCGCCTTCCTGGTGGATCAACCGGGCTATTAACTCCTTGCCGGTACCCGTTTCACCGGTAATGATGACGGGCACATCAAGGCGAGCAACGTGACGGGCCCGATCCACAACCCTGGCCATGCGCGGATCTCCATAAACCAGCAAGCGGTCAAACACCGTCTGTTCCGTGGGCGCAATCGGGCCGCTGTAAATAGCCGGTTGCCGGCGAGCTTCCTGTTCAGCCTTGCGGTGCAGGTCTTCATAGAGCGAGGCATTCCAGAGGGCCAGAGTGATGGGAATGCGCGCATTTTCAAGAAGACGCAGATCTCCGGAGTACCAGGGCAGGTCGGCATTTTTTTGGCCCATAAAAAGACAGCCGCATAGCTCTCCCTGCACCAGAAAGGGCAAGGCAATGGGGTAGCCGTCCTGGCGGGCTGCTTCCACCAACTGGTTCAGTCGATGCAGAAACAGGCGTCTTTTGCGCTTTGCCTGCAATAAATCCGGCAGCGGCGGCACCGCCCCCGGTTCAAACAGAAAAACCTGGCCCAGATAGCCGGCAATTTCCGGCGGTAAACGGAGGCGGCGGAAAAAAAAACGAAAGTGCCGCTTGAGGTTAAAATGAGGTGGAGGCCCCAGGGCCTTGTGTATAGATGTGCCGGCTCGCTGGCCGCCGCAGTAAATGTAGGCTCGATCGCACTGTAAAAGGCGCGAGAGCGAATGCAGGATCTGCTCCAGCAGGACATCCATGGAAGGTCGCGCATCCTGTAAAATCTGGATGGCAGTGGTCAGGTCGCGCAAATCCTGTTCCTGTAGACGGCGTCCGGGAAATAACCAGTGGTGCACCCGATCCACCGCCAGTCGAAAGTACAGGAACAGAAGAATCGCACCCGCTGTTACCAGCGACAGAAGCAGAAAAGCCGGAAGATCAAAGGCGGGGCGGAGCAGCCAGAAAATGAGCAGGACCGGTGGCATTATTACGGCGGCATAAAGCAGCTGCCTCAGAGCAAAGCTCCTGAGATCAAGGAAGCGGTGAAAGACCACGAGATAGGCGACGCCAAAAAAAAGCAGAAGCCCCGCATTATGTCCGATCGGGAAAAAAGCAAAAATTCCAAGCCAGGGCAAAACGGACTGGGCAATGGTTATGATGGTGATGGCAAGGAGGCCCACAATGAAAATGACCCTGATGTGCAGCCTCTGGCGACCCTGGGCGCTACGGTAACCCCGGGCCAGACAAAAAACAGCCAGCCCGGCGGTCAGTGAGTTGTAGGCATTGGTAAGCCAGTAGAGCGGACCGAGCGTGGCCCGGTCAAAGCCTGCTGTGACGTGAAGGTCCTCCATCCAGCCGGGCAGGAATGGCAAGATGACGGCCAGAGCGCCCAGGGTCAGGATGAGGGTGTTTTGTGGGCCAATGCGGGCCGTTCCATTCACAAGGGCTTGACTGAAAAAATAGCCCGTTACAGCCAGAAGCACGGCTGATGATCCTGCCACGCTTTTTAACAAGGCAGCGGCACCTGGCTCTGAGATGTGCAAGAACAGGCTGGAAAGTGCATCACCCAGATTCCAGCCCAGAGCGGAAAGGGCCATGCCGGCCAGAGCCCATTCGGTCAGCGTTTTATGCTGTCTGCGGAGGGTCGCACCCAGGAGAATGGCCAGAAAGACGGCCGCACCCAGATTTCCTGCAAGATAGTAGGTCAACCAGAAGGACATCAGTCCTGATTCCTGCAAGATTCGGGCGAGCTGGCAAGGATTTTTCCATTTCCGGCATGCTTCTTGCAAAAACTATGCTGTGAAATCTTTGTGCAGGGCGATTCTCCTGGATGCAGGACATGCAGAATACCGTCAACTGGCCCGCTCATTCTTTGAAAGAGAGATAAAGCCAAAACATGCGCAGTGGGAAGAGGCGGGCATTGTGCCGCGTTCTATCTGGGAGAAGGCTGGAGACCTGGGCTTGATCTGTCCCAACTTTCCGGCAGAATACGGCGGAGCGGGTCTCGATTTTTTTTATAATGTTATCGTGATCGAAGAGAGCTCCCGCGCCGGTAATTCGGGCTTTTTTTTATCACTCCATGCCGACGTCATTGCTCCCTATCTTCTGCACCATGCCAGCGCCGCACAAAAAGACCGCTGGCTGCCGGATGTAATCAGTGGTCGGAAAATTCTGGCCATTGCTATGACTGAACCGGATGCAGGCAGTGACCTGGGAGCTATTCGGACAACTGCGCGCAGGGCTGGAGCTGATTATGTCCTGAATGGTTCCAAGACCTTTGTTTCCAATGGCTACCTGGCCGACCTCGTTGTTGTTGTAGCGCGGACCAATCCGGATAGGGGTATTCATGGTATCTCTTTACTGATGGTCGAGCGCGGCATGGAGGGCTTTGCACGTGGGAGGAAATTGAAAAAAATCGGACTGCATGCACAGGATACGGCGGAGATGAGTTTTGATGCGGTGCGCGTTCCGGTCCAGAATTTGATCGGTAAAGAAGGGCATGGATTCCGCTATCTGATGTCAGAGCTGGCTCAGGAACGCCTCAGCGTGGCCACAGCCAATCTGCGCACGGCAGAAGTCGTTCTGGAAGAAACCATAGCGTACGTAAAAGCCAGGCAGGTTTTTGGTTCACCCCTGAGCAAGAAGCAAAATGTGCGTTTCCGTCTGGCCGATTTGGCGACCGAGCAGGCAGCTGCCAGGGCTTTCCTGGATCAGGTGCTTATTGCGCATGTGGCCGGCCAGAAGGTGACGGTGCAAGCTTCGCAGGCGAAGCTTTTGTGTTCAGAGCTTCTGAAACGACACGTGGATATTTGTCTGCAAATGTACGGAGGCTATGGATATATGCTGGAATATCCCATCGCCCGGGCCTACCTGGATGCTCGCGTGCAGACGATCTATGCCGGCACATCAGAGATCATGCGCGAGATTATTGCCAGCAGTGGCCTGGGACTGTAGCCGAATATTTGAAGAAGCCGCCTTGCTGCCTAAAATAGACGTTCCAGAAGCTTCTGTATCAGAGGATAGAGCGTAACCATGGCCAGCCCCAGAACCACCAGCCAGCGGGTCTGGGCTGCTATGGCTGCATGGATGCCACTGATCTGCTTCTGGACGTCACCAAACTGTTTCTGGACCTCACCAAACTGGCGCTGGACCTCACCAAACTGGCGCTGGACCTCTCCAAACTTCTGGTCCATTTCGGAACGCAGATTGGCCATGGCGTCTTTCATTTCGGAGCGCTGTTCAGCCAGCTGCACTTTTAGATCGGAGGTTTCTTTGACCACCCGCTTTTCAAACTGATCCGCTATTGCTTGAAATTCGGATCGCTGTTCAGCCAGCTGCACTTTTAGATCGGAGGTTTCTTTGACCACCTTTTTCTCGAATTTGTCCGCAACAGATTGGATCACATCCTCTTTGTGCGACTCAAGGGCATTGTTCAGAAAATCGACAAATTGATCCGTGCCTTCCGGTCCCAGTACTTCTTCGAGTCTGCGGGGCACCTTTTGCACTACTGGCATGGATAGAGTATGCGGTTTGGCGGGCTGGTTGTCAACCAAAATGAGTTCCGTAGAAAGCCGGGGGTGCACCGTAAACTTGTCGGCGCATGGTTCACCGCAGAGGCGCGGAGAGCGGTCCCGTGTCTGGAAATCGGTGGACGACACGCTTGATGCCCGCTTTAAGTATTGGGACGTTGAAGTTCAGGAGAAGTCCCAAGGACCAGCCCCCGAGCTTCAGATATGTCAGGAGTTGGGCCGTGTGAACGGGCAACAGATGATCAACGGCCTTGATTTCAACGACAATGGAACCGGCGACAACGAGATCCAATCGGTAAGCGCAGTCCAGCTGAATGCCCTTGTATTCCAGCGGCAGGAGTTTCTGGCGCTCAAAGGGAATGCTTACCAAACGGAGTTCATGCGCCAAGCACTCTTCGTACGCGGATTCGAGCAGACCGGGACCCAGAATGCGGTGCAAGTCCATACTCCGTCCGATGATGATTTCCGTGAGAATATTCAGTTCCTCCGCCGACTGCGTCATCGGCTCAAGCATACCGGAGGGGTGTGACATGATGGCAGCACTCCGCGTCCTTGGCGTCTCGGCGGTGATTTCACCGACAAAAGTACGGTGCACCCGAAAGCCGGCACCTTTAAGGAAGGCGGCCCCGAAAAGTGACCAGATTCTGTAATGGTTTGAGAGCTCGCACCGCTCGATGTGTGGTTCCTCTACGGTGCCCGGCATGCCCGTCCGCATTCGTTACACTGTCCGTATTCGAGCGCCCGAAATCGATCCCATACCCTTCCCCGAAGCGGTGCTGGTGCCGAAAACGATGCGGCGGTGCCAGTTTGAGCCAGCGCATCAGCATTCGTTTCCTGGCATGACTCTTGCAATCAGGCCATAGGCCCATTCTGCCCGGAAGGTAGAGGGCCAGGAGAGTAGTTTATGAACAGGATGACGAAGTGGGCTAAGAGCTGCTTCCGCTGGCTTGGCGCTGGCGCTATGGTCTGGGTTGCCCCGCTACTGGCGGGCGCCAATCCAGACGGCAGTTTTTCGCATTCCATACCGATCAAGATACCCAATGGCCGCAATGGCATGCAGCCGAGCATCTCGATCAATTATAACTCTAACGGCGGCAATGGTCAGCTGGGCGTGGGCTGGAGCCTGAGCGGCCTCGGGGCCATTAGCCGCGGGGGAGCGGGCGGAGCTGTACCCAAGTACGATGCAACGGACCTGTACTACATGGACGGGGCGAAGCTCGTTCCCTCCGGGGGCGAATACCGCGCGCAGGTGGAGAGCTGGGCTCGGATTGTACCATCCGGCACCTGCGGGGTGGGACCGTGCTCTTTTACAGTAACGGCAGCCGATGGCAGCAAGCGCTACTATGGCACCAGTACTGATTCACGGATTGAGGCCGTAGGCAAGAATGGCTCCGTGCGCACCTGGGCTCTGCATAAGGCAGAAGATGCCAATGGCAATTTTTACGAAGTCAGTTATAACGAAGATACTACCAACGGAGATTATTATCCCTCGATTATCGCCTACACGAAAGGGAATGGAGCCGTAGTATTTCATACGGTGAATTTTCACTGGCAGGCGCGATCCGATGTGAGTATCAGCTATGCGGCAGGTGCCCAGGACAGGGCCGACCAGAGAATGACCAGCATTGAAGTTAAGAGTGGTGCGCTCCTTCAGCGTAAATACAATTTGGCTTATGATTATAGTGGTGCTGCCGGGGCCAGCCGGTTGGTTTCTGTGGAAGAATGCGGAACGAATGGCACGTCCTGCTATCCTTCACAGACGTTTGACTATACGGGCACACCGCGTTTTGCGGCACCCCAATACACGGTTGCAGTCACGGCTTACACGGCGACGGGCGACTCCAACACAACAGATGGGATATGGTTATCGGGCGATATAGATGGTGATGGGAAGACGGATTTCATTCACCTGAAGAACAACTCGGGCTTGCTTTATACCTGGAAGTCGAATTACACTTTTGGCAGCAGCGGTTCAGAAGGATTTACAGTTGTAGCTGAAACTGCCGCTAACGACACTTGTTTGTTGAGCTGCGGTACCTGGCAAACCGGAGATGTCAATGGCGATGGAAGGACCGATTTGATCCATATCACTACGAATCCCGGCGTAGTCATTGTGTGGAAATCCAAAGGAGATGGAACCTATTCAAGGAGTGGCTATACGAGCAATCTGGATACCAGTCTACAAGTTGGTACGTGGCAGGTTGGCGATGTGGATGGCGACGGAAGAACCGACCTTGTGCATCTGGTAAATAATTCTGGCCAAGCTTATACTTGGTTCTCCACAGGTGGTACTTTTAACGTCGTCGCATTCAATGGCTCTTCAATAGGGGATGTTTGCCTGCTGACCTGCGGAACATGGCGATCCGGCGATATCAATGGAGACGGCAAAACTGACCTTATTCACATTACTCATCTGTCCGGAGTGTTTATCGTCTGGCTGTCGAAAGGTGACGGAATATACTCCCATTTTAATTATACGAGTGGCACCGATACGGCACTTACAACCGGCTTCTGGCAAGTAGGTGACTTTAACGGTGATGGTCTGACAGATCTTGTGCATCTGGTAAATGATTCTGGCCAAGCTTATACTTGGTTCTCCACAGGTGGTAGTTTTAACGTCGTCGCATTCAATGGCTCTTCAATAGGGGATGTTTGCCTGCTGACATGCGGAACATGGCAATCAGGTGATGTCAATGCTGACGGAATATCCGATCTGATTCATATTACAAATGTCCAGGCAGCAGGAGTTATGATGTGGCTCTCAAAGGGGCAAGGTGCGTATAGCATGCTGCAGCGCACATCTAGTGTAGATAGTGACCTGAAGAACGGGCTCTGGTTGTCCGGGGATCTGAATGGAAATGGGAAGACAGATTTATTTCACGCAACAACATCTGCGGGCAAGGTGATCGCCTGGCGGCATTCAGGGAATAATGGAGATCGACTTTTTCTTATCTCCAATGGCGTTGGATCTGAAACAAGGGTCGTTTACACGATTCCTTCGGTTGCCGATGGTGCCATTGGTACGATTGAAATGGGGGATTACCCGCATGTCGCCGTCGCTGGCTCCGGCCCACTTGTGACCAAGATTGACACTCTAAGTGGATCTGAAACATTTTCTCAAGCCTATCATTACACCAATCGTCGTGGCTATCGCAGCGCCGATTGGGAAGAGCGCCGTGCGCTGGGATTCCGCTGGGTGAAGCAAATTGATTCTGCTACCGGTAACTCTAGCATTACCTACTATTCGCAGGGTCCGGCCACCGGAGATACTCTGGACATGGCCGGTTCGGTGATGTCCACAGAGACACGCGACAGCGGTGGCGCACTCTGGTCTAAATCGGTGAACACGTATGAGATGGGTGGATCCACGGCCATTGCCGGACAGAAGCAGGCGCCACGGGTCAAGCAGGAAGAGAGTTACACCTACAACGCAGGAACGCTGATCAACAAGTCCAAAAAGGTGGTGAATTTCACTCCGGAGGGGTTGCCGAGCGGCGTTTCCCAGTACCATGGCCTTTCTGACACGCTGAGTTTCACCACCAGTACAACCTACGGTGGCAACTGTGGCGGACTTATTTCTGCCATGCCCACCCAGGTGGTGGTCACAGCGGCCTCAAGCGGTGGTACGCGCACCACATCTACGAGCTATGACAGCAAATGCAACGCCGTATCTAAAACAGAAGGCGGGCAGACTACCACAACGGTCTATAACGTGGCCGGGCAGCCTGCCAGCACTACTGATCCGCGAGGCGCCACCACCACGATTACCTACGGCGGTAGCGGCGCTTTTGCCAACAGTCTGGTGGAGACGGTATCCAACGCACTGGGGCATACAGTGACCAACCTCTATGATGATTACGGTCGCCTGATTGAAGAGCGTGATGCCAACCATGGTGCCACGGGTCAGTCAACGGTGCGGGCTTATGACGCGCTGCACCGCCCGGTGAGCAGTTCCGTGGCCGGACAATTGCGTACCAAATTCAGCTATCCCTCATGGACCGAGACCAAAATGGAGACCCTCATGCCCGATGGTGTCACCTGGCGGGCAACCATTGAGACACGTGATGGTCTGGGCCGTTTGACTCAGACCAGGCAGCAGGTCGATGACGGCAGCGTCGTTAAATGGGCTTATGTCTGCAAAAAATACGATTCGCTGGGACGCGAAATCGGCAGTTCGCAGACGGCCTTTGATGCCTGCCAGAACACCTACATCGCCACTGCGTACGATGCGCTGGGTCGGGTTTCATCCGTCAGCTTTCCGGATGGAAGACCATCAGTAAGCTATATCTACAATGGCCTTTCCACTACCGTGCGCACTGCCGGCGATGCAGCCCGGGATGTAACCGTTACCCATGATGCAAGGGGAAGGGTGGTATCGCGCACAGAACCGGAATCGGCCACGGTCAACTACACCTACAACGATTTTGACCAGGTGCTCACGGCTTCTGTTGTGGGTGGTGGAACCATTACCACGACCTACGATAGCCTGGGCCGCAAACAGACGGTAAAGGATACGAATGTTTCCAGCGCCAGTACTTTGCGTACCTTTACTTATAAAGCTAATGGTGATTTGCAGAGCATGGCTGATGCCAATGGCAAAACGATTACCTACGACTATGACATCCTGGGTCGGGTAACCAGACGCTGCTACGGAACAAGCTGCACCAGCAGCAATGCGGAGGTCGTGACCTACGATACAGCGCCCATTGCCGGTGGAGTCGGTACCATGAAAGGATCTGTGCATACCGTCAGTCGGCCGGCTCTGGGCCATGAGGTCGCAGCCACGCAGACCAATAGCTTCGATGCACAGGGACGCCATGACCGTAGTCTGGTTACCATTGACGGTCAGACCTACGTTTCGCAGTCCCATTATACGGCTCTCGGGAGCGAGCGTTGCGCGACTCTGCCGGATGGAAGCGTGATCCGCACGGAGCCCACAGTTTCAGGAGCATTTCTGAAAGCGGTGGAGTACAAGGATTATACAGCCGGTGGTGAGTGCGAAGGCGGCACGGTCAAGCATCGAGTGGCCTATAGCAACTACAGTCCTACAGGAACAGTCGGTCAGGTGCAGTATTTCAGTGGCAGCACGACTCCCACCAATACCAGCACCTACACCTACACACCCTGGGGTGGTGTAGCTACAGCTAAAACCGTGCAGGGCACGGCTGGAACTCGCATTGAGGACCTGACCTACGAATACACTGGACTTCTGGAGTTACGTCGTGTTACAGATAACCTCAAAGCCGTGTATGGCGGAGTCAATACCGATCGCACTCAGGCCTACCGCTACGACAAACAGGGTCGCCTGATTCAGGCGGCGGCCGGACAGGGGGCTTCCTGCACCGATTCGGGCTGTACGGCGGGCAATTTGTGGGGTGGGACCAAATCCTACAGCTTCAACGCGATGGGCAATCTGACCAACAAAGAAGGCCAGGCTTTGACCTATGATTCAAGCAAGAAGCAGCAATTGACTGCTTTTGGATCCGGCAAGAGCTACGCCTACGATGCCAATGGCAATGTGACGCTCAAAAAAAACGGCACAACCTGGTGGCGCTACACCTACAACGACAACAACATGCTGACTCAGGTAGAAAAATCTATCAACAGCGGCTCGAGCTATGTAGTTGTAGAACGCAACACTTTCATTGGAGAAACGCGGATCAAAAAAGACTATATGCCCAACCAGTCTTCAGCACGCGTGCAGACCTACTATTTGGGTGGAGCCTTTGAAGTGCGCAAACAACCAGATGGCAAGAAAATCCACAGCACGTATTTGCTGGGGCCGACCGGTCGTGTGGCCAGTTTTACCATCGATGCGGGCGCCAATCCAGCCTATATGGCAGCCGTGAATTCGTACACGCAGTATGCAGCTGCTGCCATGCTGGGCTATGGATCCACACACAGCATAGCTAAGAAAGTCAGTCACTGGGTGAAAGGCTTTGCTTACAGTGCCGCAGGACAGCGCATATTTGCTTATACGCTGCTCCTTCTGGCGAGCGGGCTCATCTTCCTACTGGTCCTCGGTGTGCGGCAATGGGTTCTGCGCCTGCGTCAGGTGGAAGTACCATCACTCTGGCAGATGACCAGCGCTCGCGTGGCAACGGTAACAGCATCGGCTCTGCTGGCGTTCAATGCTGGATTCATTGGTTGCCTCGAGTCGATGAGTACATCGTCTTCCCTTGTGGCAGCCACGCTGACATTTGCAGAAGATGGGCATACAATCATGGCCTTCAAATCGCTGGGCAATGCCCTGACTGGCGATACAACCAGTGGTCCACCACCGGGAAGTTACTGGATGCTGAACAACCACGTGGGTTCCAACTCCGTGATTGTGCATGCTGTGAATCAGGGCAGCGCTACTGCCGGTAGCCATGCTTCAACGGTGAATTACTTCCCCTACGGAGAGGTGAACCATGCCAATTCCCCCGGTCAGGATCTGGTGACTTTCAAGTTTACCGGGCAGGAATATGATGCGGAAACCAGTCTCTACCATTACGGGGCCCGCATGTATGATCCGCAGACCGGTCGCTTCCTGACTCCAGATACGATTCTGCCAGGCGGTGGCAAGTCGCAGGGCTTCAACCGCTACATGTATGTGTTTGGCAATCCCATCAGCTACACCGATCCAACCGGGCATACGCCGGAAGATGACCGCAAGAAGGCAGCTCAGGAGCGCGAAGCGATTGCGATGTATAAGGCGGCTTGGAAGACAGGCGAATGCAACAGCGTGTCCTCATGCTTTGCAGTCGTGAACAAGTATGCGGCGCTCTGGCGTAGCATGCTGAATGGTACTCGCGCCGGAGCCCGCGATGCGAGGAGTGATGGTGGTCCCTATAAAGAAAAGGGGTCATATGAAGACATGACTGGGGGTACGAGTGTCGTCGTTGGTGGAAAGGCATGGGACATTACGGAGAAGGAAGCGATCATGCTTGTCTCGCTTGGCATGGTACGGGCCGCTCTAATAGATGGATCCGTGAAGGACTACCAGCGCACGATTCACGACGCGTATAAGATTGGTCAGAATACAGGCGGCGGGGTCCTGGTGATTCATGCTCCGGTTCCCGCAAACGAATGGTTCAATGAACGAGATGGGGCCATCCACAGAGGTAAAACGACTGTCCAGGACATAGATACACCAAGAGGGACCTACAGTGTCCCTGTAGCAGAGTATTATGTCGGATCCCGCGAAACGCAGGATGCCCATATTGTTGCTGTGATTAGTAAGATTGCTGATGCTGCTGCCATCCGCGGGACGAAGAAATTTGATTTCTATTCCCACAGCTACGGGGGAAATCTTACCATGCAGGCCCTTGCCGGCAAAGACCGGAGTACTCACGGCAACATCACCCACTATGCGGCCAGTCCGGCTTTCCCCAGCAGTGCATTAGATTCGGCGATCAATGGGACTGTGGGAGGACCTCTTGACAAGGCGATGGCCGGGACAACTTTACGAACTTTCATTGCCCATGGGGGAGTGTTGGATGCTGGGGCCAGGGATGACACCTGGAACCCCAAAGTCTTTTCGAGTGCGGCGGAAAAACGTGACTGGACAGATCTACAGAAACAGATATTCAACAACGCAAACATTAGTTGGGTTAATTTCAAGCTCGGTAAAGACGGGCATGATGCTCAAAAACTCTGGGCCGGCTGCAATGGTTGGTCCACCGAGGATCAGTGTAACTAACGGATGCTGATTGATAGGCCGCTTTCCCCTGCAGCCTATCTCTCTGAACAAAGGGCCGCTCAGCAATGGGCGGCCCTTTTTTTGCATATCGCTATAGGTCGTGGTTGAGCGGAGCAACATAGAGGACAAGAAGTAGAAATCGCTGCGCTTCGCGATTCCTGGAAAGAAGGCGCCGCAAATGGGAGCGGATTGCGCCCGCGTGGTTCTTTTTCGGCAGGCCACCGCCAAAAAAGGCTTGACTGCCCGCCGTGCGTATAGTATCCTGATAAGGCCTTTCTGGCATTCGTAGGTTAAGCTATGGCTGTGATTGCAATTTCCCGGGCTTTGCGCGAGAGGCTGGGCGACCAGGGCGCCGATGACCTTACCAGCACTCTGGCGCATCTGGAGGCGGAATTCAAGAAGGACGTTATCGACGTGGTTTCTCTGCGCTTCGAAAGCAAGCTGGCTCAGGAATTGACCCTGTTTCGAGCTGAATTTCAAAAAAGGTTTTCGGATCACGATATTCAGTTTTCGGAAATCGGAAGACAGTTTGTTGAAGTTCATAAACAGTTTTCGGAAGTCGGAAGACAATTTGTTGAAGTTCATAAACAGTTTTCAGAAGTTCATAAACAGTTTTCAGAAGTTCATAAGGCTATCGCAGCGCAGACTAAATGGATTCTGGTGATTTTTCTCGGAACTGCAACCCTCATTTCGCTCGTTTTGCCATTTGTCTGGCGCCTCGCGGAGAGGGCCATTCCGTAGCGTTTGCTGCTGGGCCTGAATGTCCTGCTTGAGTTCAACACGCAGAGATGACATTTCTTCTTTCAGCTCGGAGCGCTGTTCAGCCAGCTGAGCATCGCTGAAGAAGATGGCGGACTTCTGGGTCGCAGCAACATCGGAAATCGGCGCGGCTGGAGTTGCTGAAAAAAGAGGGCGAACGGATATCGGGGCATGTTTTGACCGAGCGAAGTCTGCTTCGCGAGGAGCCATAAATTTCCGGTTGCCGGATCAGGCATAGCGGATCCTTTACCGCCGTGGCCGCTGCAAGCTTTGAACTTTTTGGCTCATCGCACCTGGCATCTCTCATCTGCCTGGTCTTCTGGATTTGCTTGCAGTTGTATGTTGCTCACCTTCTGAAGGCCCGGGAGGTTCCAGTTTCCGGGCGGGCTCTGACCCTCCGATTCCTGGAAGCGTCCAACCTGGCCCTGGTGGTTGTGGCGATCCTCATGCAGCACAGCGCACGCTGGTGGGCGGGCCACTGGGATCTGCGCTGGGACCTGCCTTTGCAGCTCTGTGATTGGGCTTTCTTATCGCTGGCGCTGGCCTTTTTGACCCGGCATCGCTTCCTTTACGAAATTTCCTATTTCTGGGGCCTTGCGGGGACATTGCAGGGCATGCTCACGCCGCATCTGGGGAGGGATTTTCCATCCATCGAATTTCTGGCATTTTTTCTGTTTCACGGTGGCGTGATCGCCGCGGCTCTATTCAATGCGATTGCTCAAGAGCAGTATCCGCGCGGCGGTGCCTTCTGGAAAGTCGCTCTTGCCAGCCAGGTCTATCTGTTAACCGCGCTTCTGGCCAACTTCCTGATTCAAGGGGCCAACTACGGTTTTTTGATGGAAAAGCCGGACGCATCACTCATGGATTATATGGGACCGTGGCCCTGGTATATCCTGAGCCTTGAACTGGCCGGACTTTTTTCCTTCTGGCTCTACGATTTACCCTGGCGCTGGTTTAGAAATCGAAACGAGCGGAGGTACTCACAGGAAAGTCCTCCGCCATAATCGATTTGGCTGTCACCGGGAAAGACTGTCCAGGAAAGCCTTCATTTCAGCAAGGATCTGTTCCTTATCCGTCCTGACATAGGCACTGGTCAGAATATGATTTCCGTCGGCAATGGCCACCTTCCGCTTCTTTTCCGGTGGAGTGCCGATCTGCTCAAAAACCCGGTGCATTTGCTCAAGATCAATGATCGTATCACGGTTTTCTTCATCTTTGTAATAGTAGAGCATGAGCAGCGGGGCACGAATACCGCCCAGTAGGTCCGCATCCACAATCGTTCGCAGCAAACGATCCAGGATAAGCAGTGCACGGTATTTCTGGCGCACCAGCCAGTAGTCCTCATAGCCGTTCTGTTTGCGCTTCTCTGGATCCGTGGTCCAGCCGGCGTTGCGTTCCTTGCCGTAGATCGCTTCAATCAGCTGAATTCCGCCGGGGAGACTGAGGACGAAGGAGCTGGGATCCGCAAAGCCATAGAGTGGGCTGGTAACAACGAGCCCGGCAACCTGGTCCGGGAAGCGGGCGGCCAGATAAGTGGCCAGAAGTCCTCCTGTCGAGCTGCCGACCACAACGACTTTTTCGCCGAGCTTACGGGTCATCTGAAAGCTTTCCGTGACGAGGTCCAGATACTCTTGATAGGTCCGGCTGGCATGATCCTCCATGTTGGCTCCATGACCGGGAAGACGCAGGTAATAAACATTGGCCGCATAAACGCGGGCCAGCGGATCGATCACAGCCTCACCCTCCGCACGGCTGGCCCCAAAGCCATGTATATAGAGAAAAGCGATTTTTGCCACAGGCCGATTCTGGACTAACCTTTCTTCATTCCCCGGCCGGACCCCCGCAGCCCGACTCAAGGCCAGCTTTTCCGCGTAGAAGGTGGCGAAATCTGCCGGGAGCTCCTTCTCTGCGGGCGAATAATTCAGGTCAGCCTGACGGTAGACGGCAACGCCCAGGATCAGGGTTCCCATCAGCGTCACAATAAAGAGCGATTTGCGTTTCATAGACAAGAGCTGTCTGGCGGTGGCTGGCTGGCCAGCCACTTACCGGGAGCCCACCCTGCGGTGGGCCATTTTTTGTTGCTTTGCATGAACACCGAGCGTTTGTATTTTTTTGGGCCGCTCGAATGTCTGGCCTTCATTATGCAAGGCTCGTGCCAGGTTACCGCATCTCGGCCGTAAAGATTGAAGGAAAAAATTCAAAGCGGGAAAAAGCCGATTCTTTTCTGCAAAAAACCTGGGATTGGCCCTTTCCCGTAACAAGATGGCTGCTATCAGGGGCTACTGCCGCGCTTTGCCAGCGCTAATTGCACCATTTTGGGTCAATTAGCGCTGGCTTAATTTTAAGCCGTGCACAAAATCGGTGCAAGTTAAGGGCACTTTTTTTTGAGCTCCGTATGGATGTCGATTTTGACATCGGGCCAGAGCTTGCTTTTCCCATCGCTACCGGTATGCAATTCCTTGCAGACCGTGTTCAGGCTGGTGATGGCCGAATCAGCGCCAAAGTCCAGCAGGTTCAGGTCGGAGCTGAAGGTAACATGAACGGAATCTTTGCCGTCCTGGGACTGAATTTTGAACAGGGCTGGTTTCTCCACGCCGTTGATTCGAAGATTGACCCGGGCTTCTTTGTCCTGGATTTGTGTCACCGAACCCTGCAGGGATTCCCCTTCCTTGAGTTTGAGGAAAAAGCTGCGATGGATTTTGGCGTCGCGATCGGGATTTTTTGTGTTAACACTGCCGGTTTCCACGCGGAAGGACAGGGTTTCAAAAACGGCTGTCGGGCTGCGGGCAGCCTTCAGGCCTTCCGTGCTGATGCGGTCGAAACTGCCGCTTACGCCGGCTTTTTCCGTGAATTTGTAGGCCGTCCAGGTGACTGTCGTGCTGGCGGGGTTGTATTCATAGGTGCATTCTGCCGCCGGCCCGGGTTTCTGACAGGCAACAGCAGTGATCAGGAGGAGTAAAAGGGCTATTCTCATGGCTCTTTGGGCTTACTCTGCCCGCCAGGGTCAATCTTTTTTAGTCCAGCAGAAAAGGCTTCATTCTTACAGGGGAACCAATAAAGTTCTTGAACCTACAGGCTGAAATCCAGAACCATCTTCCATTTTGAGGCAGATATGCGGAAACCGGCATTTTCCTACAAAAACGGGGCTTTCATCCTTAAAGAATACAACTGGGCCGCACCCTTTGCCAATCAACTGCACGGGATGGCCGGGCTTTACGGGATTCCGCTGTGGGTCCACTACTGCAACCGGGGCCAGGCAATCGCTTCCTTTGGCATTGAATCCCGGGAGAAGCCGATTCTTGAGTTTGCGGGTCTACCCCGGGCACTAACGGCCGGCAGCCGCAACAGTTTTCGGACTTTTTTGCGGATCGGTGGCGCTGTGTATGAGCCTTTCCAGCCCACGGACAATAAGAACATCGAACAGGAGATGCAAATTCTGCCTGAATCGCTTTCCCTTAAGGAAAACAACGCAGAGCTGGGGCTCACTCTGAGCGTGACCTATACGCCATTGACCGAAGCTCCGGCAGCGGGTCTTTTGCGTCGTCTGACCATTCAGAATGCGGGAAAGCAGGAAATCAGCCTGGAAATAGCCGATGGGTTACCGCGCATCGTCCCCTGCGATCCGGACCGTGATCCGCACTGGCCGGCGGAGAGCCTGCACGAGGGTCGCCTGGTCACGGAACTGGTGGAGGGTTTTCCGCTGTTCCGTGCAGTTCCGGAAAAAAAATCGGCTCATTACTACCTTTCCTTCCTCCGGGGGACCGCAGCGCCGCTGAGCATTCTGGTGGATCCCGAGCAGGTTTTTGGCGCGGCTCGCGACGGCAGCTATCCCTTTGGTCTTGTGGCCCGCACGCGCACGGCTCCTCGCTTTCATGGGCGGACTCCCTGCGCTTTCAGTAACTGGCAGGTCAAGTTGCCAGCAGGCGGGCAAACGACTCTGGAAAGTGCTATTGGTTTTGTCCCCGGTCCAGCCGAATTTGCGCGCTTGCGTGAACTGCTTGGCCCGGAGACTGCGTTTGAGGCGGCCCTTGCCCGCAGCGAGCAATTGGCCCAGGAAATCCAGAATCATGCTCTGACGGTCAGCGCTGACCCACAGCTGGATCAGTTTTTCCAGCATTCCTTTTTTCTCAGTGTTCTGCAATCCGGCATTCCCCGTCCGGTCACTCTTTCCAGTGGCCCGTCCGCTTTCTATGTTTTTGGCCGCGAACCCGGCAGCATGCAGGCCGACAACCAGGACTTCCGGCAGGAGGCGGCCTATTTCTCTCAAGGGCCGGGCGACGTGCATGATCTCATCCAGCTGCGCCGGCAGGATAGCTGGTTCTTTCCGGAAATCTTTGATGCTCATGTGCGCTTGTTTGGCTCGCTCATTCAACTGGACGGTTACAGTCCCGGGAATCTGCCGGTCATAACTTACAGTATCCCGGAAAGGAAGGGCATTCGCGCGCTGGAAAAGGGGCTTAAGGATCTACTGGCAGATAAAAATAAAAGAAAAGAAATTGAGGAATTGTGCGATCGCGGATTTTCGCCGGGTCAGTTGCAGCAATTGCTCGATACAGACGGAATTACCGATGATCAGGCAGAGTCGATTTTTGAGCTGGTCATGTCACTCTGCCTGGAGAACGATCCAGTGCCAGACGGCAGCGGTTTTTACATGGATCATTTCCACTATCTGGTGGATATGATCGAAGGTGTCCTGGCTATTTTTCCCGATCGCATGGGGGAACTCCTCACCAGAAAAAATAACTATTACTTCTATGAAAATCCTTACAGTCTTATGCCCAGGCGCGAAAAGTATGTACTGGCCGCGCATCGGACGGTCCGGCAGCAAGGGGCCGTTCAGCTGGACCCACAGAAGCTTTCTTTGCTTCGTCAACGCGAAAGTCAGCCCTACCGTATTCGCACAAATAACGGGAATGGACCGCTGCTGCAGACAACTCTTTTTGTGAAACTCCTGTGCGTGCTGGCCAATCGCATCTGTGCGCTTGATCCCGAACAGATCGGTGTGGAAATGGAAAGCGGTAGAACAGGCTGGAATCGGGGCATGGATGGACTGCCCGCCCTGCTCGGTTCGTCACTGGTGGAGACCATTGAGCTTGAGCGCCTGGTTTCTTTTCTGGTGCGAGTTGCTGCGGAACTCGACATAAAGGAAATTAAAATTTTTTCTGATTTATACGCATTCATTAAAGGACTTATGCCCATTCTGCGCAAACGGATCAAATCCGGTAGCGCCGGTTCGGCTCAGATTTTCTGGGAAGAATCGCATGCTTTGCGGGAAAAGTTTCTTCAGCAGACGGCGGGCGGAGTTGCGGCCGGAGAGAAGAAGCTCACCGACAAGGAGTTTGAGGAATTTTTCAAATTATGTCAGGATCTCCTTTCCGGTATCTACTCCAAGAAATATCGCAATAAAGTGTTTGATCGTAATGGTCTGCCTTATACCTATTTTGAAAATCGTGTGGCCAAGTGGGCTCCCGTGAAGGAAAAGAACAAGCCCCGACTCAGTGCAGAGGGCCTGCCTCTGGTGCAGGCGCGCAAATTCATAAGGCGGCAGCTGGTTCGTTTTCTGGAGGCACCGGTGCATTTATTGCGGATGCATCCGGAAATGCGCGATCAGATTTTTCCGGCCCTTAAAGAAAGTGAACTGTATGATTCTACCCTGAAAATGTATCGTCTCAGCGAATCCCTGCAAAGCGAGCCGCGGGAGATAGGCCGGGCCCGCGAATGGCCGCAGGGCTGGTACGAAAACGAGGCTATCTCCACGCAAATGGCCTACCGCTATTTGATCGGTCTTTTGCATTGCGGTCTGTATCGCGAGTTTTACAGTGAGCTAAAAGACCACTTTACCTGCTACCACGATGTGGAGAGGCTGGGTCGCAGCAATCTGGATCCTGTGTCCTACCTGGTTTCCAGCGCTTCAGGAGCAGACCAGGGGCAGGGTTGTCTGCCGCAGCTGCACTGTACCAATGCAGAGATCCGACAGATCTGGACCCTGATGACTGCGGGCGAGGATCCCTTTTATCTTTCTTCACGTAAGAAGCTGCAATTTCAGTTGCGCCCGGCCCTGGCCGAGGAGCTTTTTACGCGCAAGAACTCTGTGGCCAGCTTCTTCAACGGAACAGAGTGGCAAACTGTAGAAATTCAAGCGAATTCCTTTGCGTTTAAATTTTTAAACCGTGTGCTCGTGATTTACCGCAATAAGACCCGGAAGAATACCTGGGATGAGGGTGTGCAGATTCGTTCTTATAAGCTTTACTACAAAGATGGAAAGACCAGGGATTTCCCTTTTCTTTTCCTGGAAGAAACGGAGGCAGCGCAGGTGCGGGGTGGGGATGTCTGGCGTATGGATGTGACTTTATGGTAGCGGTCAGCTATTCTCTTTTTTTCCTTCTTCTGGGCCTATTGACTCTGGGTGCACTTGTGGCTCTGTCCCTGCAAATTAAGAAAAAATTTGAAGCATCCATCGATTCCATTGATATCAAAGCTGCCGGCCTGCTCGCTTTTTATAGACAGAATATCGGGCTGGCCTTATCGGGGATGCGCAGCGGCGTGCCTTTGCTCTGTCTTTTGCACCTTGCCACGCTGCACAGCGTTGTTCCTCTTCTGGGGCTGGGAATCTTTTATCGCACCGATTTGAATTTTCTACCGGTCGTGCTGGGACTTTTGCTGAGCATGCAGATCCATCAGCGATTGTACCCGGCTGTGGACAAATAACGCGCGATTACAGCCCGCAGTTCGGCCAGGATCATTGCCGTTGCCCCCCAGACTTTTTTTCCTCCCAGAAGCAGGTAGGGCACGATCCAGTCCTCCCGGCTTTCTTTCAGGACAACCTCAAATAGAGATTCGAGCGGAATTTCCAGTATGTTTGCTACCTCTCGCGGATCGGGTTGCAGGGGAGGCCTCTCGGAAAGCACACCGATAACCGGATGGACGAGGTGGTGGCTCGGTGGTATATAGAGAGATGACAATCGTCCCAGGATATGCACGCTTTTTGCCGGGATGTTGATTTCTTCTTCTGCTTCGCGCAGCGCTGCTGCTTCTACTGTGGCATCGTGACTTTCCAGCCGGCCTCCGGGCAGACTGATCTGGGCACTGTGCACGGTCGCATCGGCCTGGCGTTCCATGAGCGCAAAGGCAGCTTCTCCGGTAGCAAATGGGTAGAGAGCAATGAGGACAGCGGCCTGACGGGCATGATCGGGAGATAGGCGTTCGTCCACCGGTTGTCCTGGGCGATACGGTGCCAGAAGCGATTGTGCGGGAAAACCTGGCAGGGGTTCGAGTTGTCGCAGGGCAGCCTGGAGGGCGGGATCTTTGAGTTGCACGCGGGTTAAAAGTAGCCGGCCCGTTTACGGTCTTCCATTGCGCCTTCAGAGCGTTTGTCATCATGGCGCCCTCCGCGTTCTGTGATCCGCGAGGCAGCAATCTCCTGGATGATTTCGTCAATTGTATTTGCTGTCGATTGAGTCGCGCCCGTGCAGGTCATATCTCCAATGGTCCGGAATCTTACAATGCGGCGCTCCACTTTCTCCTCTGGTTTCATGGGAATGACCGGAGTGGCGGCCAGAAGATTACCGTCTCTTAAAAGGACTTCTCTCTCATGCGAAAAGTATAATGAAGGAAGTTCTATATTTTCTGTGCGAATGTATTGCCAGACGTCCAGTTCAGTCCAGTTGGAAAGGGGAAAAACGCGAAAGTGTTCACCCGGATTCTTGCGGCCATTGAAGAGATTCCAGATTTCCGGTCTTTGATTGCGGGGATCCCATTGACCAAAATCATCGCGATGAGAGAAAAAGCGCTCTTTGGCCCGTGCTTTTTCCTCGTCGCGGCGTGCTCCCCCGATGGCGGCATCGAATTTGAGGTCAGCAATAGCATCGAGCAAAGTAACGGTTTGCAGAGCATTGCGGCTGGCATAGAAGCCGGTCTCTTCCTGCACCCGTCCCTGGTCTATGCTATCCTGCACATAGCGTACAATGAGCTGCGCGTCCAGATTCTGTACCCACTCATCGCGAAAGATCAGAGTTTCTGGAAAATTGTGACCGGTGTCAATATGCATCAGGGGGAATGGGATACGAGCCGGGAAAAAAGCTTTGCGGGCTAAATAGGAGAGGACAATCGAATCCTTACCGCCCGAGAAGAGGAGGACCGGTCTTTCAAATTGAGCGGCCACTTCCCGTAGAACATAAATGGCCTCAGCTTCCAGCTCTTTTAAGTGGGTCACTTTTTGCGGGTGCATGGCTCACCATCCATTCCAGGCAAACTCGCTATTCTGTAAAGAGAATCAGAGGGATCCGGCAGATGATGTGCATAGAACCGGGAGGCTGTTTTTTGCTCGCCCAATTTACAGGCAAACCGGTGGTCGTGCGTAGCAGACGGAAAATAACTGGAGGAACTACCGATGGCTAAAAAGAAGAAGGCTGCCGCCAAAAAGACGGCGTCAAAAGCGACAAAGAAAGCAAAACCTGCCGCCAAAAAAAGCTCGAGCGCACAGGCGAGCACCATGCCCTCATGGAAAATTGGACAGGTCTGTCACACGGAACTCAACACGACCGATCTATCCGGGGCGGAGAATTTCTACAAGAAGCTCTTTGGCTGGAAGATTACCGCCATGGATGTCCCGGGGTTTGGCAAATATCTGATGATTGGCACGGGGAAGGATAGCTTTGGCGGCATTGGACCGCAGCCAGATCCGGACGCGCCGCCCGGCTGGCTTACCTATTTCTACGTAAAGAGTGTGGATGCGGCCGCCAAGCAGGCGGAGTCGATGGGTGGAAAAATCATGATGCCCGCGACGGATATTGGTCCGGGGATGGGACGCATCGCCGTCGTGAGCGATCCTCAGGGCGCCGTTTTTGGTTTGTATACGATGTAAGATCAGGAGGGCTTGACCGGTCAGCGGGATACCTTAAAACTGGTGCATGCGTATACCGGTCACGCTTCTCTCCCTCGCATTGCTCTTTGCCTGCCGGCCGCGGGCTTTTGAAGGTATTTCTGGCTTTAAGGCGGAGAGCAACAAGCAACTCGTCGGCCTCTTTGAACGCTACCGCGACTACACAGGTCGCAAAATTGCTGTGTTTGATGGCGATGGCACAGTGCTTGGCCAGGTGCCTCACTATCTGGCCGACGAATGCATGTATGAACATGCTGAAGTCGCTTCAGTTTCGCCGGAAAAACGCAAGATTCTGGAAAAGCTCGCCCCGCTGTCCAATGTGTCTATTCCTTATGTAATCGGCCGGGTAGAATATTTCAGCGGTCAGAGCCTGCAATCGCTACGGGAAACGGGACAGCGTTGCTTTGATTTATACTATAAAAATAAAATGTATGCTCCTATGAAAGCTCTGGTTGGCGAACTGCAGCGTCAGGGTTTTGAAGTCTGGATCGTGACTGCAAGTCCAGAAGCACTCTATCAGGGCTTTCTATCCAGAGAGCTCGGGATACCGGTTACGCGAATCATCGGTGTCAAATCAGAAGTCCAGCATGGCCTGACGACAAATACAATCGTTCAACCGGTTCCACAGGATGCGGGAAAGCAACACGCTATCGAGACTTTCATTCAAGATAGGCCCCAGCTTGTCGGGGGCAACAGTCGTGGTGATCGGGAAATGATCGAGTACAGCTCTGACCTTAAAATGATCATCAATCCCGACCAGCACATATCGGAAGGCGACACAGAGAGTATGGCGGATTATGCCAGGCGTGAAGGTTGGCTGGTGGAACGAGTTCGTGATGTGAAAGAAGAAGGTTTTCCCGGAATTTCTGCCAAACAGTGGAAGGTCAGGGAAAACCGTCCCCGGGAATGAATCAGGCTCGAGGGCTGAATTCCTTGATCAGGGTCACCCTGTTACCACGGGCATTGTATTGCACGGAGCTGAAAGCGCTGAGCATCAGAATGATGCCGCGCCCGTGCTGCAGGAGGCTGTCGCGGGTCTTTTCGCGGGCGCGGGTAATGGCGCCTTCATGATCGAACCCGGGTCCCTGGTCTGTAATCCGGTACAGAACCCGATCTGAATTCAGACTGTAGTACACATGAACGGACCGACCATTGAAACGTGTGTCCCGTTGCCTTTCTTTAATAAAATCAAGGTACGTTCCATCTGCTTGAACCCGTGTTTTGGTATCGAAATCAATCTCCAGATTGCCGTGCTCAATGGCATTGAGCAGCGCTTCGTTGAGACAGGATCGAATCCCGTGGACCTCAGCCGGTTCCATATAATTGATCAGATCGGAAACCAGCCGGCGACTCAGTAAATCCGGCACAGTGAGATAGTTACCGATAACATAGATTTGACGTTCAGCCCGTCTGTAGGGCATAAGAACATTGCCGGCTTGCTCGCTGATTTTTAACAGCAGGAGCTCATTTTCCGACCCGCTCAAGCGCTCCAGTCGGACCAGCAGTTCCCGTGGCTCTCCCAGGCTGTTGCGAAAGGCACAGGGAAATTGCACTGGACTGTCCGATTGCAGTGCCCGGCCAAAATAGTCGCGGGCCAGAATCATTCCCAGCGCCTGGCCGGATTTTTCTTCGTGCAGAAAATCAAAAAAACTCTGCCCCAGTATCGTCTCCGCTCGCCGGCCCAGATACTGCCTGGTAGCGTCATTGGCTGAATAGATGATCCCATCGCCGTCCACTGTCAGGATGATTTCCCTTGAACCTTCAATCAACTGGCGGTAGCGCTGCTCGGAGCGGATCAGGATGGAACGGATCTCTTCCCCCTCTTTAATTTTCTGATCCAGGCTGTGATGCACCATGGAAAAGCGATGCGATGCGGCCCCGGCCATAGCGATGAGCAAAGCCAGAAAGCCATACTCAACCACATGGATTCCATTGTAGATTCTTGCGTAGACGGCGATATCGTTTGCTGCTGCCAGAAGGAAAATGAAAAAACCACCCAGCAAAGAAATCGAGCCGGCGTGATCGCTGCGATAGCCGCGCAAGCTGTAAAAAATGCTGAGTCCAAGAGCCAGCAGAATCGCTGCCAGTTTGGCGGGCAGAACAAATCGCGCATGATACAAAAACCAGGGATGATAAACGTACATACACAAGATGGACGCCGCAGTCGCAAAAAGCAGGAGAGCCAGAAACCTGCTCAGAAAAATCTGCTTGAAACCAAAAAAAGAAGATGAAAAAGAAAACATTGCGAATGGCATGATGGCCAGTCCCAGGTTGAGCAAAAGAGAGTTATGGATGAAGCTGACCCCAAGAAACTGGAAAAGGCCGTTGAGCCCGCCAGCTACAAGGCCAAGGCCAACAGCAAAAAGACTGAAGTACAGGTAGTAGATCTCTCTTTTTCTTCCAAAAAAAGAAACAAGATACAAACTAGAAGCAAAAAGAAAAACCCCGCTGACAAAACTGGCATTGATGATCAGTCGCGTGTGCATGTTACTGACACGCTCGGGAAAACCGATGTACTGGTAGGGCATGAGAAACCCGCCCAGGCCGTGAAAGCCCTTCACGCGCACAAAAAGCTCATTGGTCGTGGATTTTATATATTCTGGAGGTATTGTATACAGCACCGCTCCTGTATGGCCGCGCAGCAGGCTTCCGTCTTGCCCGATCCGCCCTGCCGTACCGATCAGCCGGCCATTGAAATAGACTTCATGCGCCATGGATATGTAGGTCAAGCTCAGGGCCAGTCCCCGTTCGCGAAAGGTTGCATCTGTCTCGACATTCAGCCTGTAGGTGCCGATTCCGTTATACAAAATTCCCAGTTGGTGCCACTGCGCCGGGACCGGGATTTGCCTCCAGCCCGCAATGTCTTTTGTGGCTGTGGTCCAGTCTGTCTGACCGCTGCCTGTTAAAGGACGCAGCACATCGGCGGGAATGAAATGCCAGCTCCCCCGCAGATTTTGCAGCGGGCGACTGGCCTGCAGCGCAATGGAACCGGACTTCACCTGCGCTCCCAGCGGGAGGCAGAGGCTCAGAAAAAGGACAACAGCGGCAAACTGTTTTTTCACCGGCATACTCTGTCGGGGGGAAAATTTCTGGCAAGTGGATTCAAGAAAGGCCAAAAGATCCATTGCCAATTTGAACCCGCCAGAGATCCGCGTAGATCCGATCCAGGGCCACCAGTTCCTGATGATTGCCCGCTTCCACCACGCGGCCACGGTCAATTACGATAATCGAGTCGGCATGCTTGATGGTGGAGAGTCGATGGGCAACAACAATCGTGGTCCGGCCTCCGGCAAATTCAAACAGGTGGTCCTGAATCAATCTTTCCGTTTCTGTATCCACGCTGCTTGTGGCTTCATCCAGGACAAGAATCGGTGCATCTTTTAGAAGGGCGCGGGCCAGGCTCAGGCGCTGCCTTTGACCTCCGCTGAGTTTGATCCCCCGCTCGCCAACAAGTGTATCCAGTCCCTCCGGCAATTCATCAATAAAATCAAGGATCGCTGCCTGACGCGCGGCCAGTCGGATCTTTGCCTCATCTGCCTTTGTGAGGCCATAAGCAATGTTCTCCCGGATCGAACCATGGAACAGGTACACATCCTGACTTACCAGAGCGATCTGCTGGCGCAAAAACTCAAGATCCAGTGCGGTCAGCGGAACAGAGTCCAGCAGAATCTTTCCGCGTTCCGGGTCATAGAGCCGCAGTAACAGTTTCACCAGAGTTGATTTTCCAGCGCCTGTCGTTCCAGCCACGCCGAGCATTGCCCCGGGTGGCAGATCAAAAGAAAGCCCCTGCAGCACGGGCAATTCCGGTCGGTAGGAAAAATAAACATTGTCAAAAGTAATTCTTCCCTTTGTGTTTTCCAGCCGCTCGGGATTTTCGGGGGAGCGGATGGCGATTCTGGCATCAAAGAGTCCAAAGGTTCTGCGGGCGCTGGCATTGGCCCGTTCAAATTCGTCAAAGGTCTGGCCCAACCGGGTCAGAGGCCAGAGCACCCGCTGGATGAGCATGCCAAAGAGTACCAGTTGACCGGCGGTAAGATCTGAGCTTCCGGTAAGAATCCTGTAGCTCCCCAGGCTGAGCACCGCACCAAAACCCATGGCAACCACCATGCGAATGATGGGCACGTATAAGGCAGAGAGTCGGATGGCATCGTAGTTGGCTTCCTGGTAGGCCTTTGATTCCCGCGATACCCGTTCTGTTTCCCATTTTTCCGCAGTGAAGCTTTTGATCACCAGCATGCCAGAGATATTGTTTTCCAGCCGACTGAACAGTTCTCCCACTACCTTACGAACGCGCGCGTAACGACCGCCAATCAATCGACGATAGTACACACTTCCCCAGATGATCAGCGGTACCGGCAGAAGTCCGGCAACAGCCAGCTCCAGAGACGTTGAGAAAAAAACAAAAGAAGCAAAAATACACATAATAAAAAGTTGCAAAATATCATTGAATCCATTGTTCAGGAATCGTTCCAGCTGATTGATATCATCGCCCAGCATGGCCATGGTTTCACCGGTCCGTTGATTTTCAAAAAAAGCGATCTCCCGCTGTTGCAGACGATCATAGGTATCCACGCGCAGACGGTGTTGAACTTTCTGTGCCAGCAGCATAAAGTTTTTCTGATAGAGCCACTGAAAGATACTTTCTCCCAGAAAAATCCCGATGCCCAGACCTCCCAGAACCAGGGCCAGAGCCAGGCTACTGCCACCGGCCAGAGCGTGGATGAAAGCCGGGCCCTTATTTGCCAGCGAATCGATCACCCAGCCGACAAGAACGGGCGGCATGAGATCGAGAATTTTATTGAGTACGGATGCGCCAAAAGCCAGACTGAACAGGCGTCCGTCCGAGCGGATATAGGGCAAAAGCCGCAGTACAGGATAGTCCATAAGCCAGTTCTTACGCCTGGCCCTGGAGCAGAATCAATAATGATCCGGGCAGTCTATGGTGTGCCGGGTTTTACAACGACGGGTTGGTCTTTTTCCCACGTCCCATCGAAAAGAACTTCTCCCGCCGGACCCAGAAGCTTTCCCGGACCTTCGCGGGTATCGCTCTTTAAGGCACCCGAGTATTTGGTTCCATCAGGCCAGATGTACTCGCCGGTTCCATCGAACTTATCCATGCTAAAAGTGCCATCGTAGGTTTTACCATTGGCCAGCTTCAGCGTTCCTTTGCCGTGGCGAGCATCGTCTTTGAAAGAACCCTGGTACATGGATCCATCGTTCCAGGTGAAGGTGCCTTCACCATTGCGTTTGCCGTCTTTGAAATCACCGACGTACTTGAATTCACCCGGCCAGGAGTAGACACCTTTGCCGTTCAAATTTCCGCCTTTGAGTTCTCCCTGGTATTCGGATCCGTCGGGCCACTTGAGGATGCCGGCACCTTCCATATAATCCTCTACAAATTGTCCTTCATAGATGAGCCCACTGGCCGTACGGTATTTGCCCTTACCATGCTTCTGATTGTAGTTGTACTCCCCGGTGTAGGTGACGCCATTCTTACCAACAAAGGAACCCTGTCCATGGCGCTGTCCCTTCGATACGCCGCCGGTGTATTTGTCTCCATTGGCCCAGCTAAAAACTCCCTGGCCTTCGGGTTCGCCGTCTGCCACATCGCCACTGTATTTGTCTCCATTGGGCCAGAAGAACTCTCCTTTGCCGTGCGGTTTGTTCTGTCTGACTTCGCCTACGTAGCGTTTTTCATCGGGAAAGGTCATGATACCTTTGCCTTCCATTACATCATCCAGCCAGTCTCCCGAATAGCTGAACCCATGCGGCCACACCTGCGTTCCCTTGCCGTTGCGTTTGTCCTGAACAAAGGCGCCGGTGTAGGTCCAGCCATAAGCAGCGCGCAATTTGCCAGCGCCGTGCAACTGACCATTCTGGAATTCGCCCTCATACACATCGCCATTGGGCCAGGTCATCCGGCCGGTTCCGTGGGGCTGGCCATTTTGCACTTCTCCGCTGTAACTGCGTCCGTCGGGAAAGTCGATGGTCGTGGCCCGTGGTTCCACGGTGCGTTCCTCTTTCTTTTCCTGCGGGGCCGAACAGGCCATTGCTGCGGCAAGCAGAGCGACAAGAAATACAATGCGGTTCATTCTGACTCCTGAGGGCTTTTTTCCGGCGATTGGCCCTGTAGATGGCATCGGATGCCAAACTGTCAATAGTAAAGTGGCTGCAGAAAAAAGTTTTGCCTTCCTTCGAGGGCAGGCCTCATGGGACGCATGAGTGAAACGCGATCTCGAAAAAGCCGTCTGGGGCTGGCGCTGGGCCTCGCCCTGATGGCCATCGTCAGCTATTATGTAAGCACCACAGTGGAGTTCAATCCCATAACCCAGGAGGAGCAAAGAGTTGCGCTCAGCGTGGATCAGGAAATTGCCCTGGGACTGCAGGCAGCACCCGAGTTAAGCCAGCAGTTTGGTGGTCTGGACGCAGCCGATGCGGATCAGGCCCGACTCGATTCCATTGGCTTTGCTCTGGTGCGCAAGAGTGCCGCAAAGAGAACCCCTTACAAGTATGAGTTCTCCCTGTTAGCTGATGATAGAACGATCAATGCTTTTGCTCTGCCTGGCGGGCAAATTTTTATTACCCGGGCGCTCTATGATAAATTGAACGATCAGCAGCTGGCCGGTGTGCTGGCCCATGAAATCGGCCATGTGGCCGGTCGTCATGGAGCTGAAAACATGGCCCGTGCGCGCCTCACCGAAGGACTGGTCAAGGCCGGTGAAGTGGCCATCACGGATGAATCGGATAGTGCGGGGCAGAAGGCCAAAATGGCGCAACTGGTAGGGACTCTGGTGAGCACGCGCTACAGTCGGGAGAATGAACTGGAGTCCGATGATTTGAGCGTTCGGTTTATGATTGAGGCTGGCTTTGAACCGGCCGCCATGATTGAAGTGATGGAAATCCTGAGCCAGGGTGGTGCGGCCGGGCCACTGGATTTTATGAGCACCCATCCCGCGCATGGCAAACGCATAGAACGGATCCGCATGGCCATAGAGAAGTACGGACGTTGAACAGCTTCGATATCATCTGCATCGGTTCGGGGATGGGCTCCCTTACGGTGGGGAGTCTGTTGTCTCAGTTTGCCGGGAAAAGGGTGCTGATCCTTGAGCGGCATTTTCAGGCCGGCGGGTATACCCATGCCTTTGCCCGGAAGAATAAAAAATGGCACTGGGATGTGGGCATTCACTATGTAGGCGATATGCAGAGCGGTGGCTTTTGTCGAACGCTCATGGATAGCATCACGCAGAAAGGAGTGGTCTGGCAAAAAATGCCCGAGCCTTTTGAGAAGTTCGTTTATCCCGGGCGGACCTTTTCTCTTTTCAGTGGTGAAGACCGATTCAAAGCGGACCTGTGCTCGCAATTCCCTGACGAACAAAAAGCGATTGAACGTTATTTTCAGGATATCAAAAAAGCTTCCGCGCTTTTTGGCAAATCTATGATGATGAAGGGTCGTGCCCCGGAGCGTGAAGCCATGGGCGTTGCCGTGGAAGGACGGAAACTATACACGTTAAAGGAATATCTGGATTATTTTTTTTCCCATCCGGACTTAAAGGCGATACTTGCTTCTCAGTGGGGTGATTACGGTTTGCCGCCGTCCCGGGTTGCTTTTGCCACTCATGCTGGCCTTGTGGTCCATTACTTGAACGGTGGTTACTACCCGGACGGCGGCGCGGGCAAGATTGTGGATAGCGTTATACCGCTACTCGAAAAAACCGGTGGAACCATTCTCACCAATGTGGAAGTAGAGCGCATTCTTATAGAAGATGGTCGGGCTTGCGGTGTGGGCGTGAAGTTTCTGCGCGACGGTGGTCGCCTCCAGGATTTTCGTGCCCCCACAATCGTTTCCGGGGCCGGGGCGCTCCTGACCTATCAGAAACTCATCCCCGAGGAGTTTCCTGTGCCGTTTCGGGAATCACTCGACCATTTTTATCAAAGAGAGCGCATGGCCACCAGTCTGTGTGTATATCTGGGCTTGCGCGAAAGTCCGGCCAGCCTTGGCTTTGCCGGTGAGAACTACTGGATTTTTTCCTCCAGTGATCATGAGGAAAATTTTCGGCGCAAAAACGACTGGCTGTCCGACTTTTCGGATGCCTCCAATTTTTATCTTTCTTTCCCCAGCTTGAAAGACCCGCAGGCCCGCAACCACACAGCCGATGTGATTCTTTTCACAGACTATGATATTTTTGAGCGCTGGAAGGAGCTTCCCTGGAAAAAACGCGGAGCGGATTACGAGGCCTTTAAGGAACGCATCCAGAATGCTGTGATCGATTCGGTGGAGCGGCGATTTCCCGGCTTCAAGGCATTGGTTGAATATGCTGAAGTATCAACGCCGCTCACCAACGAGCACTTTACGGCTCATCCGCATGGAGCCATCTACGGACTGGCCTGTGTACCGGAGCGCTATGATCGGGAGAAATCTCCCTGGTTTGATGTTCAAACGCCCGTACCGGGTCTCTACCTGACCGGTGCCGACGCCGGAGGATCACCTGGCATCGCCGGCGCGATGGTCGGCGGGCTGGCCACGGCCCTGCGAATATCCGGCAGCCGCGAACTCCTCAAGGAGATTCTGAAGGCGGCTTAGCGGGCAGAGATCGGTCGTAAGTGTTTAGCCAATTCTTTACTATGAACGAAAGATATTTATATGGATTTAGAGTATACTGAGTATTTTATGAATGTCGTTCTGGAGAAGAGGCCGTATATTAAGTTGCAATGGATTCCGGCCGTGCTGGAACAACCACTTCTAAGGCAGTTGCAAAGTGATGGACGGATCAGGCACTGGCGATTTATACCGGAACTGGAGCGCTATCTACGCGTGGTTACGCTTGAAGATGGAAGGACTGTACACAACGCATTTCCCGACAGGGATTTCAGGGAAGAAACATGAAATTGAACTACGATAAAGAGACGGATTCTCTCTACATTCACCTGATGGCCCGTCCTGGAGCAGATGCTGTGGTCATCAATGATGATGTTGTGGTGGACCTCGACGAAGACAGAAATCCAGTGGGCTTCGATATTCAGCATGCCAGCCGGTATGTTGACCTGACACTGCTTGAAACCAATGCTCTTCCTGTGAAAACCTTGAAAGCTCGCTGAGTACGCAGTTACCGTTGGCGGGGTTGCGGCCACAAATGTTACCCAGCGGTGGAATCCTGCGTGATCCCGGGCAATGGCTCTTCCAATGAGATGGATGCAATAGCAGAGGATGGGTGCCCCCCGCCTGCTATTTTTTCCCGAAGAGCCGGGCCCAGTAAGCAATTTCATCAGCGCTCAAGGTTTCCTGCTTTTCTGCGCCCTCTCCTTCTTTGGTTTTTAGAAGATTCTGGATTTCCCGGGCAAAATCTTCCGAGGCCTGTGATTTGCAGCGGCTGGCCCTGGCATGCTCGCGTATTTTTTTGTCACTGGAGATCACCAGAAAATCTCTGGGACGACCGGATTTCTCAATGTAGCTGCGGATCAGGTAATCTGCGCTCAGATCATGGCTGTAATGCACGGGAATGGGGCCTTCCCTGTCCGAGCGCACTTCGCTGCCGGGCATCTTTTTACCATCCACAAAAACGATGAACTCCAGGGGTTTTTTGCGCAGAGCATTAGAAGCGATCAATTTTTCCAGCAAGCCCTGGCGTGCCCGGGCAAGATGTCCGGCATACATCAGATCTTCCAGATCATCAAACTTATAAATCAAATTGAAGGCATCGATCAAAAGAGTCATGGATTTGACTTTACAGGCTGCCGCCCTTAACCACTCCTACAGGCATGCTTCTTTTTTGCAAGGCAATGCATCTGGTGGGTATGGTTGCCTGGTTTGCCGGTCTATTTTACATCTGGCGCCTGTACGTGTATGCAGCTATGAATCCGGCCCGGGAAGTGAAGGAACAGCTCCTCCTCATGGCAGAAAAATTGCGCCGACTGATCATGCTTCCCGCTGCCGTATTCACCCTGATCTTTGGTGTGGTCATGCTCTTTTTGTTTCCGGAGTATCTGTACATGCTCTGGTTGCAGATCAAGCTCGTTCTGGTCGCTCTTCTCATCTTCAATCATGCCCTGGCAGTCCACTACGGCCAGTTGCTTGCAAAGGAGCTCAAGACAGGCCGATTTGTCCTGAGCCATCGCTTGTTTCGTTATCTCAATGAAATGCCTACCCTGCTCCTCATCGGTATAGTACTCCTCGCTGTTTTCCGTCCGCTCTGAGCCGGTTTCAGGCCGGCGCTTCTGGAGTTACATACAACAGGACAGCCAGGTAATGCAGGATGCTTCCGCCCAGTACAAAGAGGTGCCAGATCGCGTGGTGGTAGGGTAAACGATGCCAGGCATAGAAAATGGTGCCGATCGTATAGGAGAGTCCGCCTGCCACAATCAAGGCGATTCCCCCCGCGGGGAGTGCCGCTTGCAGCGGTGACCAGGCAATTACGGCCAGCCAGCCCATGACAATGTAAACAATCGTTGATACCAGATCCCAGCGACCCACAAAGAAGGCCTTGAAGACCACCCCGGCAACGGCCAGACCCCAGATCACGCCAAACAGAGAGTAGCCCCAGGGACCCCGAATCGTGATGAGCGTAAAGGGTGTATAGGTTCCGGCGATGACCAGGTAGATGGCTGAATGATCCAGAATCCGAAAGATTCGTCGCGCCCTCGGGTTGGGCAGACTGTGGTACAGGGTCGAAGCCAGGTAGAGGAGAACCAGGGTGGTGCCGTAGATGGTGAAGCTGACGATGGCCAGGGCTCTCTCCGTCTGGCTGGACTGGACGATGAGGACGACAAGCCCGGCGATGCTCATTCCCGCGCCGATGCCATGGGTGATCCCATTGGCAATTTCCGCACGGATGGCTTTGCGCCAGCGTTCCAGCATCCGCTGTCCGCGATCGACGGTCAGTTTGCGCAATGAAGCGGCGGTCATCTCCATCTTTGTTTTTTCCGATCTTTGCCCGGCCGCTTTTTTACCGGTGGGTCCGGGGTTCTTGACCCGTTGCCTCGGTTTCGTTATCGAACGCTGTTTTTTTGCGGGCGCAACTTTCTTCCGGGTCTTAGGTTTAGATTTAGCCATCGTTTATCCTTTCCAGATCTCAAAAGATGGGTAGAGAGCCCAGGTTCCCGTCGTTCCTTGCGGCAGGTAACGAGCATTGGTCGCATGAAGGAGAGCCGCAGCAGCGCGTGCCAGACTTTGTTCGCGGGGCGGAGGTGTTGGCGCAAATCCTCCGGCAAAGTGGCTTGCCAGAAAGCCTGTGTGGACCTGGCCGGCGCGGAAGGCGGGATGATCGATGACCTGGCGCAGAAAGGGACCATTGTGGCGGATCCCGGAGATACAGAGTTTTTCCAGAGCCAGACTCAGTCGGTCCAGAGCTTCGTTTCGATTCTCACCCCAGGCGATGAGCTTGGCCAGCATGGAGTCGTAGTAAACGCTGACGGTTGAGCCACTGCCAATGCCGCTGTCGAGCCGGACGCCGGGCAGGGTCGGAAGCTCAAAGTGGTGCACCGTACCGCTCTGTGGCAGGAAGTTCTGCGCCGGATCCTCTGCGTTCAGTCGCACTTCCACAGCATGTCCGTTGCAGTTGACGGTCAGATCTTGCAGAGAAAAACCCTCTGCGATGCGAATCTGCAGCTCAACCAGGTCAAGCCCGGTTACGAGCTCGGTGACGGGATGTTCTACCTGCAGTCGGGTGTTGATTTCCAGGAAGTAGCAGGTTTCGTCCGCCGGAGAATAAACGAATTCGACGGTTCCAGCATTCTGGTAGTTCAGGCCCCGCATTGCCTGAACTGCGTTCTTCAGAACTTCGTCTCGTACCTTTTTGGGCAATTGAGGTGCGGGGCTCTCTTCAACGACTTTCTGGTGGCGGCGCTGAATGGAGCAATCGCGCTCGAAAAGGTGGATGCAATTACCATGAACATCGCCCAGAATCTGAACTTCAATATGCCTGGGCTGGAGAATGTATTTCTCCATAAATACGGAGTCGTTCCCAAAAGCGCTCAGAGCCTCGCGTCCGGCGGAACGGATGGCTTCCTCCAGATCCGCTGGCGATTCCACAATGCGCATCCCGCGACCTCCGCCCCCATGAGCCGCCTTAATCAGCACCGGATAACCGATTCTCTCCGCTTCTACGGAAAGATCCGTGTTGCCTGCGCTACCAGGCACGACGGGCACGCCGATTTTCTCCATTTCCCGCCGGGCGGCGATCTTGTCTCCCATGCGGGCAATGGTTTCGGGGGTCGGTCCTATGAAAATCAGACCGGAATCGTTTACCATCCGGGCAAAATCTGCATTTTCCGACAGAAATCCGTAGCCCGGGTGGATCGCATCGGCACGCAAATGGCGGGCCGCATACAGGATGCGTTCTGCATTCAGGTAGGACTCGCGGGCGGGAGATGGGCCCAGTTCTACGGAAAAATCGGCCTCACGCACAAAAAGAGCATGGCGATCCGCTGCAGAATATCCGGTGCAGGTTTCAATGCCCAGCTGGCGGCAGGTGCGAATGATGCGTACGGCGATTTCGCCGCGATTGGCGATGAAAAGACGGCGGATTTTTCGCGTCACGAGACCCAGGCCGGGGTACCGCGCGGCCGTGACCAGCGATTTTTCGCGGGAAAATCGCCCGATAGCGCATTTTCCGGCCTGAAGCTCTGGTTATTCATTGATATTTTCGAAAAATATATTGACGGTTTTTGTACATCTGAAAAGACACTGTCAAAGTGTGATTATGTCACATTAAAAAACAGGAGAAATGAAGCAGATGAATTGGTCCGACCTAACACCAAAACAGAAAGCTCAGATCGAAAAAGAGTACAAAACCGGCAAAGAACCCGGTGAAATCGCTCCCAAATACGGTCTGAAGCCCAAACAAGTTTCTGACCAGGCTTATCGCAAAAAGTGGACCAAGCCGGCCGGAAAGAAAGCTACAAAAAAGAAAACTGCCAAAAAAGCCGCCAAAAAGACAGCTAAGAAGGCAGCCAAAAAGAAAACTGCTAAGAAAGCCAGGAAGAAAGCCACCAAGCGCTGATTTCCACTTTCAATAAGAGAAAAAAGATTGGGATCCGCTGCGGGTCCCTCCTTTTTTTCCTCCGTGAGACGATAGTCTAAGCATGGGAAGAACCATTGTAAAGCCGTTTTTTTTCACCTTTCTCCTGTTTGCCGCTGCCGTTTTCTCGACCTGCAAGAAACCGGTGCAAACCGCTCCCGCTCGTCCCTCCGGCCCCGGATACCTCGGCATTCTCTATGTCCCCAACTCCGACGGGCTGCGCATCTTGCGTGTGTACCCGGAAAGCCCGGCCACGCGAGCAGGCCTTGCCGTGGGAGATACCATCACCGCCGTTGAAGGGCAATCGGCCCTGCGATTGGGCGATTTTCGCGCCCGGATCCGGGCGCGCCGGGAAGGGGAAAAAGTGAATCTGGACATCATGTCTGTTTCCGGGGCCAGAAGGAAGGTGGTGGCCACGATCAATGAAATACCGTCCGCCCTGGATGCATCCTACTGAATGGATGACCGTCCCCATTACATCCGGCCCATCGAGAGTCTAACCCGTTCTGACTGCGAGACGCTGATTGAACTCTCTCTGGCTGAAGATCTGCCGGATGGCGACGCTACCTCTGATCCTCTTTTTACCGATGATTCCGTAAAAGAGGCCCATGTTGTGGCCCGCGAACCTGGCGTTCTGGCCGGGTTGCCTGTGATTTCCTTCCTGTGTGATATCTACTCCGAGCATTACGCACCACTCGCTCCGCTAACTGTACAGCCCGACAGGAAGGATGGAACTTCCTTTGCTGCGGGCGAGCGCCTTCTGTCTATTTCTGGAGCCGTACGCGATATTTTGCGCCTGGAACGCACCATGCTCAATTTTATTCAATACCTGAGCGGCATCGCAACGACGGTAGAGCGTACTGTGAAGCTGTTACCCGACAGAGTGGTTTTGCTCGACACAAGAAAGACCCTGCCCGGATATCGCAAGCTGGCCAAATATGCAGTGTACCGGGGGGGCGGCACCAACCATCGCTTGAATCTCAGCGAAATGGCCATGATCAAAGACAATCATATCGCAGCAGCCGGTTCCATTGCAGTTGCTGTGGAAAAGGTAAGAGTTGCTCGACCGGGAATCAAACTGGAGATTGAAGTGGATCGTCTCGATCAGCTTACGGAGGCCCTCTCCCTGAATCCGGAGATTGTCTTACTCGATAACATGGATGTTTCCCAGGTTGCCCGTGCACTCAGGATCTGCGAAGATGCCGGCAGCGGCGCTTTCATTGAATTGTCGGGAAACTGGAAGCCGGAACGCTGCGCTGAATTGTCCGGCCTTTCCCTCAAAAGACCGATAGGCGTTTCCATGGGCTTTATCACCCATACGACGCGCTTTCTGGATCTTTCCCTGGAGATCGCTTCGGGGTTCTCATGAATTTCAAAGATCACTTTTCCCATGATTCGCGAAGTTACGCGCGCGCCCGGCCGGACTATCCTTCTGCTCTGTTCGAGTTCCTGAACGCACACTGCCGGAGCCGCGATCTGGCCTGGGATTGCGGCACTGGCAGTGGTCAGGCTGCTCGTCAGCTAACAAAATACTTTCGTGAGGTTGTGGCCACAGATGCGAGCGCTGCTCAAATCCATGCTGCCCTCGAAGAGGGTATTGTAAGACCAGGACTTATTTTTCGCACAGCGCCGGCTGAAGATTCTGGCCTGCCAGACTGCAGTGCCGATTTGATTACAGTGGCCCAGGCATTGCACTGGTTTGATTTTGAGCGCTTCTATGCAGAAGTGCGCCGCGTTCTGCGCCCGGATGGCCTCCTTGCTGTCTGGTGCTATGAACTCATGCAGACCGGAAAAGAGATCGATAAACTGCTGCACTATTTTTATCATGATGTCGTTGGCCCCTACTGGCCGGCAGACCGTCGCTTCATAGAAGAGCACTATGCAACGATTCCGTTTCCCTTCGAAGAATTGACCGTCCCGAATTTTTATATTGAAACGAGCTGGAATTTAGAAGAATATGTGAACTATCTGGCCACCTGGTCCGCCGTGAAGCGTTACCGCGAAGCCCGCCAGGCTGATCCTGTTCCGGAGATTCGTTCCGCGCTGGCCGCAGTCTGGGGCCCATCTGATGTGCGCCGCAGCAATCGCTGGCCGATTTACATGCGACTGGGGCACACGGGTTAAAGCAAGCGGCGATAGCCAATCGCCTGGATCTCGGTTCCCGGCTCAGAAAAAGAGCTGCGTGTCCCATAGATGATTGCGGAAAGGTTATGCTCGGGGACAAGAAAAAAAGGCAGCGGGAGTGCTATGGAGCTAACAGCGGACCTACAATCAAGGTTAAAGCGCTGCCGGTCGCTTGTGGTGCTGACCGGCGCCGGCGTTTCTGCGGAAAGCGGCATCCCTACGTTTCGGGGAGCCGGCGGTCTCTGGAAACAATACCGGCCCCAGGACCTGGCAACGCCGGAAGCTTTTTCTCGATCGCCGGAAGTGGTCTGGGAATGGTATGATATGCGCCGTTCGTTGATTGCTGCTGCCCGGCCGAATCCGGCCCATCAGGCCCTTGTGGATCTGGAAGCCCTGTTTCCATCGTTCTTACTCATCACCCAGAACATCGATGGCCTGCACCGCCGCGCCGGAACGCAGGCTTTGCTCGAGATTCATGGAAATATCTGGAAGGCTCGTTGCACGGTTTGCGCCCATGTATTTGATGAACTCCGCAACCCCCTTCCGTTTCCGGAGCTTCCCCGTTGTTCTCTCTGTGGCCAGCTGGCCAGGCCGCACGTTGTCTGGTTTGGAGAAAGTTATGATGCACAAATCATAGAGCGGGCAGAGGATTCGCTTTCGCATTGCGAACTGCTGCTGGTATGCGGTACCTCCGGAATGGTAAGCATGCCGGTATTTTTGACCCGTATGGCGCGCGACCGGGGTGCTCTGGTTCTGGAATGCAATCTGGAAACTTCTGAAATCTCCAGTCTTGCCGATTTTTCTTTTTCCGGGCCTGCTGGAGAAACACTGCCCCAATTGGTTCAGTTTTTTAGAGAATAACCCTGACTCCGGCAGATGAAAAAAGGCTTGCCCTTTCCCATTTTGGGCCGCCATATCCCCTCATGATCCGCCGCTGGTTGTTTCCTCCTTTTTCCCTGGCACTCAGCCGAACCAAACGGGCACGGGCCTCTGGCGGAATTTTGATCCTTGCAGCGACCCTTTTTTGTACGGGTCAGAACAACCTGGATGATAACCTGACTCTGGTTCTGGCGATGGAAAATGAAGCCCGGTATGCGTCAGGACAGAGCACGCGTTTCACCACCGCAGATGTTTATACCATTGCCGGTCCGACTCGCTTTGATGCCTATTTTACCAAACCCGGTATCTCTAACAGCACCTGGATCGATCCCATCCTTGATGATGAACTGGCAGCTCTGATCCAGAACGCAACCATCAGCGTGGACCTGGCCATTTTCGATTTCAGCCGTCAGGTCATCATTGATGCGATTCTCGAAGCCAGACAGCGGGGCGTCGCCGTCCGTATGGTCGGTGACGGAGACAATACCCATCATACAGGTTACAGTCAACTGGCGGGGGCCGGCATTCCTATTGTAAATCGTCCAGCCGGCAGTGCCATCATGCACCATAAGTTTGCCATCGTCGATAGCAAGTTTGTCTGGACTGGCTCCGCCAATCTGAGTGACAATGACATCATACGTAACAACAACAATGCCCTGATTCTGGAGCATCCCGGTCTGGCCGGCCAGCTCAAGCTGGAGTTCGATGAAATGTTTGCCGGACGTTTTGGCGGCGCCAAGAATCCGGTCGTGAATGGTTACACAGCCACGATCAACGGTGTTCTCACGGAAGTCTATACCGGCCCTGCGGGCAACCTCATGGCCGAGCTTCTGGGCCGCGTGGATTCGGCCAGTGAGTCCATTCATTTCTTGATCTTTACCTTCACTCGCAGCGACTTGAAAGATCGGCTCATCGCCCGCAGAAATGCCGGAGTGGCTGTGACCGGCGTGTTCGAACAATTGCAGGCCGGCGGAGCTTACAGTCAGGATACAGCCCTGGCCGCGTCCGGTGTTCCGGTGTATATAGACGGCAATTACAATTCCATCGGTCAGGGCGGCGGCATGGTGCACCACAAGGTCATGATCATTGATGGTAATTCCACTTCTGATCCTATGGTCATCACCGGTTCTTTCAACTGGACCGATGCCGCGCAGACCACCAACGATGAAGCTCTTTTCATTTTCCACAGCCGGGAGCTGGCGGCGGCCTATCTGGAAGAATACTGCTACGTGGTCAGCACAGCTACTCTGCATGAAAGCTATCAGGGCAGTCATGAAACGGGGTGCGGCGGCAAACTGGCCATCAATGAAACCCTGCCCAATCCCGAGGGCGATGATACAGGCAAGGAATATATCGAAATTACCAATTCCGGCATTGGACGGGTGGATCTGACCGGCTGGACGATCGCCGTTGGCGGAGTCATACGGCATGCTTTTGAGAACTGGTTCTCCATTCCGGCTGATGGAGTCACCGTCGTTTTTGACAGTGGCACGCACACTGAGCCGGGCGCCATTCTATCCTCGACCGGGAATCTGACCTTACCCAATACGGGGGGCACCATCACACTCAAAAACCATGTGGGCACTACAGTCGATACCTTCACCTACAGCACGGCGTCTTCAGGCATTTCCTTCAATCGCAGTCCGGACGGAACCCCCGCAGCGACTGTGGCCCGGCACAATCAGATTCCCGGCGCTGTGGGCAGTGTCTCGCCCGGACGCAAACTGGACCAATCGGCTTACGGTGGCATCGCAACAGTCGTCGGGCCGGATCTGCCGCTGCCCGCACCGGGAGAGCTGGTGATCACACAAATCGCTTCGCGGGGGTCCACGGCTTCCGATGAATATATAGAAATTTACAATCGCACCGGGAAACTCCTCAGCGTGGGTGGCATTCGTTTGCAGTACCAGGCGGCCACTTGTGGTAGCTTCAGTACCCGCTTTACTCTGCCCTTTGGCACGATCCTCAGTCCGGGGCAATTTTTTCTCATCGGCAATTCCGGATATGTAACGCAGAATGGTATGGTTGCGGATGGTACTTTTGTTTCCGGCATTGCCGATGCGGGCCTGGTGCGTCTCACTGATGCCAACAACACCATCCTTGATCTTGTCTCCTATGGCAGCACAGCCTGTGGCGGCGAAGGTGGCACAAGCGCGCCCGCTCCCACCGCGGCGAACAGCATCCATCGCAAAGGCTTTCCCTATACCAATGCCTTCCCGGCTCAGGATACGGATAGCAACGGCCAGGATTTTACCGCCGCAGCCCGCAACCCACGCAGTAGCGTCGCAGACTTTCAGCCGTCGGAAGGGATTCAGCGCCCGGCACCCGGAGAACTCCTGATCAGCCAGTTGGCCACCCGCGGATCAAGCAGTGCCTACGATGAATTCATCGAGATCTACAATCCCACTCGCAAGAACCTTACCCTGGACGCGGTCAAAATGGAATACCAGACATCCAGTTGCACCGGTTGGTCCGGGCGGGCCACCCTATCGAACGGCACCTTGCTGGCCCCGGGGCAGTTTTACCTTGCGGCCAGCTTGCGCGGCTATGTACCTCTGGTTTCTGGACCCGCTCCGGATCTGGAACTCAGCCAATCGGGCATTGCCGATAGCGCTCTTGTGCGCCTCGTTGGCTCGACCGGTAACACCCTGGATGCCGTTGGTTTTGGGAACTCACTGGCCTGCCTGGCGGAAGGTTCGGCCGCTCCCCTTCATGTCGCCGCCGGTAGCCTCTGGCGCAGGCCGGACGGCAGCTATAGCAGCCAGGCGGTGCAGGATTCCCAGGACAATGCCAGCGATTTTCTCTCCCGCAGCGTGCGTAACCCGCGCAATAGTCAGGTTGTCGAGCCGGCTCCTCAGTAAGACGACGCCGGCCGTTGAAAACTCAGGCCGGTGCGGCCTCGATTTTCTTGAGTCCAGCCTTGATAAAGCTGGAGATCCGGCGCCGTTCGCTGTCGGCCAGACCCAGAAATTTCACCCCGTAACCGCAGGGGAAAGCTTCCGGTTCAAATTGAATCCAGACCACTATGCCCTGGACATGCACCGGTCTTGACGATAGCGGATCAGTCGGCTCTCCCTGAAAATAGATCGTTATATTAAAGAAATAGCCAACGGCCACATCAGAAAGGTTCTCTGTCTGCACAAATATACCGTCCGGGGCCAGATCGTAAGTTTTTTCATCAAAAACGTATTCATTCCAGGCCAGACGCACCTGCAACATTTGCTTCAGTCGAGGATGCTGTTCCCACCAGCGCAGGCGAGGGTTGAAATACGGCCGGCGGATCTCCTTTTGTAGAAAGAAGATGGCCGGAATGAGAACAAGGACATTGAGAATAAAAGCCGGGGAAAGCTCAAGTTCCGCGCTCAAAAAACGATAGCTGCTGGAAAAAATCATCAGAGTGGCATGACCGATAAAGCCATACCAGGCCCAGAGGCGCACCCGGTACAGACCCAGGGCAATAAAGGGAGCCGTGAGCCAGAGCAAAAGCGTAATGGAAAGGAAAACATTATGATGGATGAACACGCCTCTAAAGAAAGTAGTAAATAATACGTTGGGTCCGATATCGCTGCGCAATACAAAAAATACAATGTTACTGATCGGTAGCAGAAGATAGAGCAATGCAAAAAGGACGATGAAGGGTGGTTTCCGCGAAAATCCGCGCATGGCCGCCGGAAGGTCAGGGAGGTTATCCGTGAGTCGTGAGTTACCCATCAGCGGCTTGACTTGGCCCGTCTTCTCAGGGCATCCTTTCTCTGGATTAAGTTAAATTGATCGCGAACCAGAACGGCAAATTCCAGGGAGTCCACCTCTCTCAAGTAGGCCCGGGCCTCTTCCCAGAGGCTCAAGCGACGATGGATTTCCGCCAGCATGTACGTCGTCCGCAATCGGCCTGAATCCGCAGCATTTACAGAATCTGCTGCCCCGCTCAGAGCCCGCTGAAACTGCTCCCTTGCCTGGTGCAAATACTGCTCTTCTTCGGCCGCACGGCCCAGATCTCCGGCAAACCAGCTGGCCCGCAAATAGCAATAGGCGAGGCGTTCAGGGCCCTCATCTTTCGCAGCTTTGATCAGAGCGACAAGCGGAAAGTCAGAACTACGGCTTGCTTTTAGCAAGGCCCGGTAGTCGTTTCTGGCCATGCAATCAGGGACGGCCGGTGAAACGTCTTTGAGAAAATCGGTTACGTATTCCGTATACTGGCAGGAGTCGCAGCGCTGTATCAGCAGTCTGACCGGATCCGCGCCCCGGGCATAGACGCGGTAGTCCAGGTCAAAGGCAACATACCCTTCTGTAGAACGTAGCTTTTTCAAAATCACTGAAGAAAAACAGACCGGACACCGGCCCTGCGTTTCATGGAACAGAGTCATTCAGGGCATCTCCTGCATTCCCCGGATTTCCATTGCCTGCCCCGCTTCTTCGTGGGTTTTTCCGTCGCGGATGTGGTAGATGCGTTTGAAGGTCGGTATGATTTTTTCGTCATGCGTCACAACGATGATAGCAGTCTCATAATGTCCGGCCATGTCGTTAAGTATGCGAATGACTCCCAGGGCCCTTTCACTATCAAGCGGTGCCGTTGGTTCGTCAGCGAGAATCACGGGCGGACGGTTGACCAGAGCGCGAGCTATGGAGACGCGCTGCTGTTCACCGCCAGAAAGTTGCGACGGCATGGCCCGGGCCCGATGGGCAACATCAAGGGCTTTCAATAGATCGAGTGCCCGGCGCCGCGATTCTGTGTTGGAATGGCCGGCGAGCATGGGCAGGAGGGCCACATTGTCTGTCACGTCCAGAAACGGTATGAGATACGGGGCCTGAAACACAAAGCCAATTTTATCGCGGCGCAGTGCCCGAAGATCGGGAATTTTCCAGCCGTCATCGTAGATGACATGGTTGCCCAGGGTCATGGTGCCTCCGCTCGGTTCGATCACGGCGCCGAGGCATTTGAGCAGGGTGCTCTTGCCAGAACCAGACGGACCGATGAGTCCAACCACTTCACCGGGCTCTACCTGTAAGTCAACGCCCTTGAGAGCATCTACTGCGGTTTCACCCGATCCATAGCGTTTGCGCAGTGATGCGATCGATATGCCCGAACCGGAGGTAACAAGGGTATGATCTTTCTTAACCACCGATTGCCTCACCGGGGTCCACTTTCAGAGCAACGCGAATCGCGATCAAGCTGGCCAGGGCGCAAATCACAAGCACCGCAACAAATCCGCGCAATGAATCTTCGGGTAACATCAGAACATATTTTGGAAAGACGGGCGCCCAGAAAGTCGAAACAGTTTTTCCCACAACGAAACCGATTGTACCCAGTCCCAGCGCCTGTTGCATGATCATGGATGCTATGGTGATGTTTCTGGTGCCGATGAGCTTGAGTACGGCAATCTCGCGAATTTTCCCCAGCGTCAGTGTGTAGATGATAAAGGCCACGATGGCCGCACTGACGATGGCAAGAATTACAAGAAACATACCGATTTGTTTTGCCGCCGTTGCAATAAGCTTACCGATCAGGATCTCCTCCATCTGCGTACGGGTAAATACTTGCAAACGTTTCCAGCGACGGATTGGCTCGGCCACCTGTTCGGGAGTAAAGCCGCGCTTTACCTGTACCAGTACAGCATTGACATAAGGATTTATACTTTGCGAAGCGATCACTCCCTCAAGGAGGCCCGGGGCACCCGGGCGGTTAAAAGCGGGATTGGCTGCCGTGCGCCGCCGTTGCTGTTGAATGGCATCATTGTCTTTGAGAAACTGTGCTTCCTGCGCATCCTTGAGAGGTATAAAGAGCATGGGGTCGCCACCGGAAGAAACCATACGTCTGGTCAGTCCTACAACACGGTAGTAGTTGCGGCGAATCTGCACCATATCTCCCAGGGCAAAACCCGCAGCAACATCAGCAACGGCCTCATAATGGCCACGTGTAATGTGGCGGCCGCCAACCAGGTGTCCTGGCTGCCCTGGTTCCCCCGGTCCGCCCGGTACGATACCCACCACCATCACCCTGACATCGGCACTCGTAGCCTTAACCTGCATGCTGAGATAGGTGATGTTTGCCGCCCGGGCAACACCCGGCACGCTCAGAATGCTGCGGTAGGTGTCGTCGTAGATGCTTGATGGTTCGGCGTATGGTCCCAGGGTGTCCTTTTGCACTACCCAGAGGTCTGCGGCGCTGTTGTCGAGAAGCGTCAGTGCATCGTCCACCATGCCCCGATAGACACCGGCCATGGTCAGCGTAACGCCGATGAGGAGGCCCAGTCCAACCCCTGTAAAAAGAAATTTGCCCCAGGAGTGCATGATGTCGCGACCGGCCAGGCTGATCAACGCTGTGCTCCCGTAAGTTTTTCGACGATCTTAATGCGGCTCATGGCCCTGAGCGGAGTCTGACTGTAGACGATGATCTGGTCTGCGGCCTTGAGGCCTTCCAGAATTTGCATATTGCCTTCGAGATCTGTCGCTCCCGTTTTTACGGGCACAAAGCGGGTTCGATTCTTGCCCTCCAGGGCCCACACTCCCAGTTCACCGGATACGCGTACAATACTGGCATTGGGAACTACCGGCGCTGGTGGGAGGGCCGGTAAAAGAATGGTTACTTCTGCAAGCTCACCGATGGGTGGGGGAGGTTCAGGCAGCGAATCGAAAACGACCTTCGCCAGGGTTTCTTCCGTAACGGGATCGGCAATCGGTTCCACACGGAGCACGCGACCGCTCAGGGGCGCGGTCTGAGACCGCAGTACAATATTTGCAGCAAGCCCGGCCCCCAGTCCCGCTGAGCCCACCTGATCAAAGCGAACATTGAGCCATAGCGATGCTGGATCCACCACGTCAATCACAGATTGACCGGCAACAACGGTCGTGCCCGGCTCCGCGCCGCGCACGGTGACCAGACCCGCGACGGGTGATAACAGGCGTAGATTGGCACTTACGCGCACAGGATTTTTTGCGTTGCCCTTCGCGCGCGCCAGTTCCTGACGAGCTGACGTGACCGCTCTGCGCGCTTCATGGACCTCTTCTCTGGAAGGAGGCGGTGACCGACCCAACAGGTTGCGTAAGTCTTTTTCCGCACCCTCCAGCCGTCCGCGAGCATCGCTTTCTTCCTGCTGCAAGGCTTTGCGGAGAAATTCGCGTTCGGCATCCGTGTTATCCAGCAGGTCCAGATCGGGTCGTTCCATTTCTGCCAGCAGTTGACGGGCGCTTACGCGATCGCCCACGTTTACAAAAACGTGCTTTACCCGGCCAGGGGAGTTGGGTCCGATTTTAAACAAAGATTTGGCTTCCACCGTGCCGATGCCAGCGAGGGCCGGAGAAATCGGACTTACTCGCACGGTTGTAACCGTAACCGGTATGGGAGCAAGGGGACCCGACCAGAAAACCACATAAATGAATAGAACCAGAAGAGGCGCGAGGGCCAGGATGATAATTGCGACCCGGCGACTCACCGGAAGTGGTAGATTCGCCAGGTGATGTTGCATGTTTTTTAGTAATAATGTATACTTTTTCATTTTTTGACCCGCCGGGTGGCCTCAATCGGTGCAGCCACGCCATTTAACATTACCACAATAAGCGTCTTGACATCTTCCTCTTCACTTGCTGCAAATTTCATCGAAAAAAGAGCCCGGCTGAGCACAAAACCCATAATCTGTGGCCCCAGATAGGAGAGCATCTGGTCGACAGGCATGGTTCGAAGATCCCCCTGTTTCTGGAATTGGGAAATTTTCTGGCTCAGTACAGGCAGCAATTCGGCACGCATTCCTTTCAGGATACGCTCGCGCAATTCTTCATGGAAGGGCAGCTCTTGCAGCAGAATCCGCAGATGCTTTTTGTGGCGTCTTGCAAACTCCAGGCGTTCGTGAATCAGATCTTCCAGAAACCCGGCAAAAGTTTCATGGTCTGCGTCGGCAACGCCTTTGATGCCCCGTATGGCGAGCGGCATGATGGTAGTCGCGAGAACCGGAAAAACGACCTGCCGAAGCAGCGCGGCTTTGCTCTTAAAATATTTGAAGATCAGTCCCTCAGAAACACCGGCGCGTGCGGCAATGGCCAGAGTGGAAGAACCGGCAAAGCCGCGCTCCGCGAATTCATCCACCGCTGCTTCGAAAATCTTCCGCTGGCCCTCAGGCATGGCGGCAAGGTCGTTTTCCAGTCCGGTCCCTTTGCGTTTCCCCTTCCGAATTCTCCGGATTTTTTTTCCTGATGCAATCATGGATTCAGATAAGTAATTACTCACTCACTTTGGCAAGCTTTTTTTCGGATCCTGAGGCGGGGGTGCTCCCACTTTGCTGGCAGTCGTTTTTATTGAGATTCTACGAGGTTTCCCGGACTACGCAGCCGTCATGCCCCCATCCACAACCATGAGCTGACCGGTCATATAGGAACTCAGGTCACTGGCCAGGAAAAGAGCGGCTCCGGACAGATCCTCAGGTTTCCCCATCCGCTTCATAGGAATGGCAGCAATGACCTGTTCCAGCACCTTGTCGCGCGACTTGATGGGATCGGTCATGTCTGTATCGATCATGCCCGGACAGATGGCATTGACGCGAAAGCCAGATCCAACCCACTCCACGGCCAACGACCGGGTCAGCTGGATGACTGCTCCCTTGGTTCCGCAATAGATGGAAGCCAGGGGTACGCCGACCAATCCCAGAATGGAGGCGACGTTGATGATATTTCCGCCTTCTTTTCTTTGCTGGTTGAAGTAAGCCTGGCAGGCGCGAAACACACCCTTGAAGTTTGTGTCAATGATCGCATCCATTTCATCTTCCGTGAAGCGACTGGCAGGAGTTGTGCTGGAAACGCCGGCATTGTTGACCAGACAATCAAGGCGGCCATTCTGGCTTCTGATATCTTTGATTATCATGTCGATTGCGCCGGGGGAACGCACATCGGCAATGCTCCCATGAATCCCCGAGCCCTCCATCCAGGCGATCGATTCTGCTTTGCTACCGGTTGCATAGACAATGGCCCCTGCTTTCTGGAACCCCAGAGCAATCGCCCGGCCAATGCCCCGGCTCCCTCCGGTAACAAGCACGGTTTTCTTTTCGAGAGCGAGCATTACTTATATTCCTTTAATTTTTGGTAGAGCCAGATTCGCGCTTCCATTGTCTACGCCGTTGCGAACAAAAGTAGCCCGGGATCGAGCCACCTCTGCCAGAAGAAAATCAATACGCGCCTGTTCCGCGGCAGCTGGTGCTGCGTCCAGCACTGCCATGAGCAGAAAAAACAGGGAACCAGAAACAAGGACTCGCAGCATGCGCTTGTGTCGGGCCAGTCCTGGATCAGGCTAAAAGGTACCGATCTGCACGGCAAAGAAGCCCCGGTAGAGTAAGAAGACACCCAGAATCAAAAGGAGCCCCAGATAAACCTTCAAGCTTCCTGTCCGGAAATGCTCCACACTGCGGCGGGCATAGCCAGGCCAGAGGAAAATAAGAATTCCTTTGAGGAGGCTCACCCAGCCGAGTACAGTCAGGATCACATTCCAGTCGGCTACCCAGACATTGTAACTCAGAACTTGAAGAATGCCAATGCAGAGGGCCATGAATCCCGAAAGATAGATAAAACCACCCTTTCCGGCCGCCTTGAGAATCTGGCGCAGGGCTTTCCGGTTGATGATCAGTGAAATAGCAATAAGGGTCAGATACAGTCCCCAGGCACGAGCCAGATACATTTCCATGAAGAATCTCCTTTGCGGATAGGAAAAGAGGAGGTCCTCTCGTCCACAAGCAAAAATGGCTTGACTTCTGGCTTCCGGGACGTTTTCTACCATATAGAGCTACATTGGATCGGTATGCCATCTTCAAAAACAACAGCTAAATCGGCCAAAAAGAAAAAGACCGCAGCAAAGGCTGTGGCCAGACCGAAGCCCGCTGCCAGAAGCCCCAGGAAGGCTCCGGCAGCCAAAAAAACCACGAAGGAGAGTTCGGAGTTCATCATCGGGGATTACGTTGTTTACCCCATGCACGGTGTGGGACAGATTTGTTCCATCAAGAAGGAAGTTATTTTAGGCGAGCGCAAACCGTGCTATATTTTTGAAATTGCCAGCAGCAAGATGAAGGTCACCATTCCTACAGAAAAGGCGAAGCAAATCGGCATTCGGCCCATCATCGCCAAAAGAGAAGTGAAGAAGGTGCTGGATCTGCTGCTGAAAGAAGAAGTGGATACTGAAGAGGACTGGAAAATACGCTATCAAAACAACATGAACAAAATCAAATCTGGATCGATTTATTCGGTGGCGGAGGTGTGTCGCGATCTGTACAAACGTGCCCGCGACAAGGAGCTATCGCTCATGGAACGCCGCCTGTATGAGTCAGCTTACAGCTTGATTTCGTCGGAGATTGCCCTTTCACGTCAGGTGACCCAGGAAGAAGCGGGGAACTTGATTTCTGAAGTGCTTTCTGCCAGTTGATGCTTCCAGAGGCCGTGTAGCTCAAATACATAGATTGGATTTGAGTTATGACACATTTAGTACGATCAGGCATCGCGCTGGTTTCTGCAGCGTTGTTTGCCGCACCCCTTTTCTTGAACATTGAAGGCTATCAGCCGGCCCTTGCCCTGCAGCTTTCTCTCGTTGTGCTGCTCCTTGTCGGGGCCATTCTTTATCTCGATGTGCTGTTCACCCGGTTGAACGCACGACTGTTTCTGGGAACTGCGGCCGGGGCTTTTACAGGGCTTGTGGCCGGTGCCATTCTGCACTTTGTTCTGGGCACGGTTGGCATTGATAGCTACGAAGTAGCGCTGATTACATTTATTGTAACAGCGGTGCTCGGTGGCTACCTGGGCTGGCTTACAGCCCGTGCCGGCGGAGAGCAGCAGGTGATTCCGGGAGAGCATGGTTCAGAAAAAATTCTGGATACTTCTGTCATTATTGACGGACGCATCCTGGATATTGCTGAAACCAACTTTCTGGAAGGGCCTTTTGTAATTCCCAACTACGTTTTACGGGAAATCCAGCTGATCAGTGATTCTCCGGATCCGGTTAAAAGGAATCGGGGGCGGCGCGGCCTGGAGATGCTGAACAAGTTGCAGAATCACAGTTCTGTAAAAGTAAAGATTTCCTACAAGGACTATGTGGATATACGTGAAGTCGATGCCAAACTGGTACGCATGGCCCGTGAGTCCGGTAACAAGCTGATCACCAATGATTTCAATTTGAGTATGGTGGCCGAGCTGCAGGGCGTATGCGTCCTGAATCTCAACAATCTTACAAATGCCCTAAAGCCCGTAGTCCTTCCCGGAGAAGACATCCTGATTGACGTAATTAAAGAAGGAAAGGATGAGAACCAGGGAATCGGCTATCTTGAGGATGGCACCATGGTGGTCATCGAAAACGGCGGAGCATTGCTGGGAAAGTCAGCCCGTGTGAATGTTACATCGATCATTCAAACAGCTGCGGGCAAGATGATCTTTACCCGCGCAGTGGAAGTGGTGGAAACCCAGAACCAGGATCAGAATCGCAATGGCGGGCGTCGCGACGGACACAGGCGGCACCGCGATCGTGGTGAGGGCGAAGACCGGGAAATGGCCCATCAGGGAAGACGCCGTCGCTAAGGAATGGGCGTGATTACGGCGTCGGGAGGAACCTTCCGGGTAACCGGCGGTAATCCGATTGGCGGGCGCATCCGGCCTGCTGGCAACAAAAACGAGGCGCTGCCACTCCTGGCAGCGGCCTTGCTCACAGAAGAACCTGTCACTTTGCAGAATGTGCCGGACATCGAAGATGTCGCCATCATGCAGGAAATTGTTCAGGGCCTGGGAGCGCAAATCAAGAGTCGGGACGATCAACTGGAAATCCAGTGTTCTCAGGTGCCGGCCAACCAACTGGATCCCCGGCTAACAGCGCGGATACGCGGTTCGGTGACTCTGGCCGGACCTTTACTTGCCAGGACCGGTCGCATCTTTCTGCCGCGGCCCGGTGGTGATCGAATTGGCCGCAGACGGATGGACACGCACATTCTGGCGCTACAGGCACTCGGTGCCAGCGTGGAAGTTCTGCCCCATGGATTTGAGCTTCGGGCGCGTCAGCTGATGGGGGCTGATATTTTGCTTGATGAAGCGTCCGTAACGGCCACAGAAAATGTTGTCTGCGCGGCGACCCTGGCGCGCGGGACTACCATCATCCGGCATGCGGCGAGTGAACCGCACGTGCAGGGCCTGTGCCACATGCTCCGTGCGATGGGTGCCCGCATAGAAGGCATCGGATCCAACACCCTGACCGTTGAGGGAGTGGATCGACTGCATGGGGCGATCCATCGTATAGGTCCGGATTATCTGGAATCAGGTAGCTTTCTCTGCCTGGCTGCTGTGACCGGAGGGGAATTGACCATTGAGAATGCTGGACGCGATGCGCTGCGCATGATCCGGCTGCAACTGCGTCGACTGGGCGTGGTGGCAGAGGATCGTGGTGAAGACGATCTATTTGTGCCAGGCCGCCAGGAACTGCGCATTGCCGATGACCTGGGTGGCGCCGTGCCCACTCTTGACGATTCTCCCTGGCCTGGTTTTCCCGCTGACATGACCAGCGTGGCTCTGGTGACGGCCACCCAGAGTGCGGGGACAGTCATCATTCATGAAAAGATGTTTGAATCGCGCCTCTTTTTTGTGGACCGGCTCATCTCCATGGGTGCGCGGATCGTGCTTTGCGATCCGCATCGCGCTGTGGTGATCGGCAAATCGCCACTCTATGGCTCAACAGTGTCCAGTCCCGATATTCGCGCCGGTATGGCCATGCTCATCGCCACCCTCTGTGCCGAAGGCGAATCGGAAATCCATAATGTGTCGCAAATTGATCGTGGATTCAGCCGAATTGACGAGCGCCTGCGCAGCCTGGGCGCAAAAATCGAACGGTTTCCGTAACAGCCCGCAAGGCTGCCCGCCATCTCCTGGTGCATCGCACCTGCGCTCCGCACCAGATGCCAGAAAAAAGGGAGATATCCATGATCCTTTCCGGAGGCCCCGCGTCTAACTATGGATTTTGGTTTGACCCCTAAAGTGGAGAATGACATTGTACACATTAGGCGACGGTGGCAAAACCGAACGCAATTTCTGTTTAGAAAAATTTACAACGAGGAAGAGAGAGCATGAAGAAACTCTGGATAGCCATGGGAATGGCTTTACTTTTGAACATGCCGCTGCTGGCCAATGACATTCGTGGCGTATGGTTGCGCGATAACGGCAAATCAAAGATTACCCTGGCGGATTGTGGTGGTGGCTGGGTTTGTTCCAAGATCACCTGGTTGCAAGACCCCGGTGCAATGGACAAATTCAAAAACACCAAAATTCTGGGTTCCCAGAATGGGCGCTTCAAGCTGCAGGGCAGTACCTGGTCGGGAACCATCTACAATCCCGAAGATGGTAAGACCTATTCCGCTACAGCAAGCGTTTCAGGCAACACGCTATCGCTCAAGGGTGGCTACAAAGTTCTGGGTACGGTTGTCGGGAAAACCGCAACCTTTACCCGATCCAATTGATTCCTGGCCCGGCCAGTTTCTCTGGCCGGGCGCATCTTAATCCTTCTTAAGTTTATAGTTTATTTTTTGTTTATAGAGAAAGGGAACGACTTCTTCGCTTCCCAGTGGAAAAGATTCTGGAATTGTCTGTTCGCAGACTTCCAGGGTAATCGTATCTGTGGCCGGCGGCAGTTTATAGAAGGCTGCACCATGGATGGAAGAAAATTTTTCCAGAGTGCTTCGCAATCGTTCCCCGCCGAGCCCGGCCCGGGCAAAAGCCATGGCGTACAGTTCAATTCCGGCATGGGCCGTATAGATGCCGGCCGGGCAGCAGCCACTTTCCTTGCTGCTGCGGGGGTGTGGTGCGCTATCCGTACCCAGAAAAAAAGCCGATTCGCCGGAGACGGCGGCGGATAGAAGTTCGAGTCGGTCTGACTCAGTTTTGGCAACAGGCAGGCAGTAAAGGTGAGGACGCATCCCGCCCCGGAAGATGTCGCTGCGGTTGATCAGGAGATGGTGAGCCGTAATCGTGGCGGCCATGCGATCCTTATGCGCCCGCACAAAAGCCACTCCCGGAGTTGTGGTCACATGCTCGAGTACGATGCGCAAGGCAGGAAAATCCCGAACAATGCTGCTCATTTCTTCTTCCAGAAATGCTTTTTCCCGATCAAAAACATCCACATCCGGTCGAGTGGATTCAGCATGAACCAGGAGAGGCAGCCCACATTCTTGCAGGGCTTCCAGCTGAGGGCGGATGTTCTGGATATTTCTTACGCCGGCATCGGAGTGAGTCGTTGCGCCGGCCGGATAGAGTTTGATCCCATGAATGGTCCGGGAAGCGGCGGCTTCCTTTATCCAGGAGACGGGAGTTTGCTCTGTTAGATAGAGAGTCATCAGAGGTTCGAAATCGGGGTAGCCGGCCTGTTTTGCCGCACGCAGGATGCGATCGCGATAGGCGGAAGCGTCAGCCGGGGTAAGGACCGGTGGCTTCAGGTTGGGCATGACAATGGCGCGGCCAAATCGCTCTGCTGTATGAGCAATGACGCTTTCCAGATACGGCGTGTCCCGCAGATGCAGGTGCATGTCATCGGGACGCAGGATCTGCATCAATTTTTGACCGGATGCGCCGGTCCTCCGTAGTACGGAGTTTCCAGTTCGATTGTCTTGAGAATGGAAAGGAAATCTCCATTCACATGCGTGCGTTCAAATTCCATGAAAAGTCCCCAGGCAAGCGACGGAAAAAAACGGGCCAGCGGTCTGGCCACAGCAGGCGGGAAGGGATAGAAATTGGATCCGGCATAGCGTTTCATTTTCAGAAAGCCGCCAGCCTCACCAAAGGCCTGCAGATCGCGCCTGGTGAAAGAGCGCACATGAGCGGACAGACTGAGCTGTGCGGTGGGCTGCTGGCCACAGAGCAGCAGCAAACGATTGTGCAGAGAAGCGAGGTTGGGAACGCCCACCAGAAAACGACCGCCTGGCCGGAGAAGCCGCACAACTTCTGCGCAGATCCAGAAAATTTCCTTAGTATGTTCCAGAACCTGATTGGCAACGATCACATCAAAGAGCGAGCGCCCGAGTCGGTCTTTTTCGATGTCCAGGGAACGGACGACAATTCCCGCTTTCCGGCATTCACGGGCATAGGGGGCATGATTTTCAATTCCGTGTAATTCCAGGGTAAAGGGCATGGGAGTCTGCCCCAGCGCCTCGCGACGGCTCAATTCATTACGAATATTGAGCAGGTCTGTACCGTGGCCGCAACCCAGATCCAGTACGCTGAGCCTGTAACCCCGGGAAGGCTTTGTTGTGGCAAAGAGGTCCCAGAGCCGGTTCTGCAGTGCCTGGGCGGCCCAATCGCTGATAAGCGGCCGACCGTAGTTGAGATACTCCGTTCCGCTTTTGAGGGACTTGAAAAATCTGCGTAACACTGCTCAGTCAGGCTGCCCGCTTGTGCGTGCTTGCTCAAGCTTTTTTGCGAAAAAGTGTGGTCTGTAGTTCTACAAAAAAAAGGGTCGCTTGAGGTCATTTGTGAAAATCAACCTGGAGCGAATCAATGATCGGGTCCATCTGCGGGCCGCCGGTGCTAATGGCCGGACCGTTGATATTGATGGCTCTGAAAGCATCGGTGGGCAGGATCTGGGCGTGCGGCCCATGGAGCTTGTGCTGATGGCTCTGGGCAGTTGCAGTGCTATGGATATTCTGTCCATTCTGGCCAAACAAAAACAAAAGGTGGAGCACTTTTCCATTGGAATTGACGGAGAACGGGAGGCCGGGGTGGAGCCTTCATTGTTTAGAAACATTAAGATATCATACGCGTTTGCCGGCGAGCTGGAAGCGGCCCGTCTTGAGCGGGCCATTGAGCTATCTCTGGGAAAGTACTGTTCTGTTTCTCGCACTCTGGAACCCACCGCACGTATAGAAGCCATGTATACACTCAATGGTCAGGAAAATGCCTATCGCTTTGTTACCGGTTCCCCCTCCTGAGCGTAAAAAAAGGTTTAAGTAAGTCGATAACCGATTGCCCGCAAGCCTTTCTAAAAAAAACTACCAGGCATGGCCCGTAAAGGCAGCGATTCTGATTCACCCGATGAAGACCAGGCGATAGATCCGGAAGCCTTTGGCATTGTTCGCACGGATATACAGGCGGCTCTGGCCCGGGGCCAACGAGTTGTCGATGTAGATATTGATAACCAGATGAAGGAAGCTTACCTGGATTACGCGATGAGCGTGATTGTCGGGCGAGCCCTTCCCGATGCCAGAGACGGCCTCAAGCCGGTGCACCGTCGGATCCTTTACGCAATGCATGAGCGGGCCTGGCGACAGGATCGGCCTTTTGTAAAATGTGCTAAGATCGTGGGTGAAGTGATCGGTAACTTCCATCCCCACGGCGATGCTGCGGTTTATGATACCCTGGTGCGCATGGCCCAGGATTTTTCCATGCGGGAAATCCTGATTCAGGGGCAGGGAAATTTTGGTTCCATCGATGGCGATAGACCTGCCGCTTATCGTTATACGGAAGCGCGTTTGTCGCGCATTGCTGAAGATTTGCTCGCGGATCTGGACCGGGAGACCGTCGATTTTACCCCAAATTTTGATGACACCCGCATGGAACCCGTTGTTCTTCCGGCGGGCTTTCCCAATCTGCTGGTGAACGGGTCCAGTGGCATTGCTGTGGGCATGGCCACCAACATTCCGCCGCACAATCTCAAGGAAGTTGTGGCCGCCACTCTGCATTTGATTGAAAATCCTGGAGCCACGGTTGCCGAACTCATGAAGTTCGTACCCGCCCCGGATTTCCCCACGGGCGGTATCATCATTGGCGGCGAAGGACTCAAGTCCGCTTATCATACAGGTAGGGGATCTTTAAGGATTCGTGCCCGGGTCGATGTAGAAACGACGAAAAAGGGGCGAGACCTTCTGGTGATTACGGAGATCCCCTACCAGGTGAATAAGAACACCATGCTGGAAAAGATTGGTGAACTCATCAATAACAAGCAGATAGAAGGCATCGCTGATATGCGTGATCTCTCCGATCGGCATGGTATCAGGGTGGAAATTGAAATCAAGAAGGAGGCCAGTGTTCAGGTAATACTGAATCAATTGTACAGTCAAACCCAGCTGCAAGTTTCTTACGGTATCATTATGCTGGCGCTGGTCGACGGGCAGCCAAGACTCCTCTCTCTCAAGCAAATCCTTGAGGTCTATATAGCTCATCGCAAAGAAGTCGTGATTCGTCGCACGCGTTTTGAGCTGGACCGGGCAGAAAAACGCGCACATATTCTGGAAGGACTGAAGATCGCTCTGGATTTTATTGATGAAGTGATCCGGATCATTCGTGGATCGAGGACGGTGGATGAAGCCAGGCATTCCCTGATGGACCGCTTTTCTTTAAGTGAGGTGCAATCGAGCGCGATTCTGGAGATGCGACTGCAGAAGCTTACCAGTCTGGAATCTGAAAAAATCGTTGAAGAGTTGAACGAATTAAAAGAGAAGATTAAGGAGTATCAATCTATCCTGGCCGATGAGAAAAAACAGTACAGTATTGTTTCTTCTGAACTTGCAGAGCTTTCTGGTAAACAGGTCGCTGCCAGGAAAACGGCTGTGGATCACAGTTCCGTGGAAACGGTCTCTTTTGAGGTCACGGATCTCATCGCTGATGAGAAAGTTGTCATTATGATCTCTGATGACGGATTTATCAAGAGAATGCCGGAGGACACGTTCCGTAGACAGAAGCGGGGCGGTCGTGGCGTTCGCGGCGCGGCCAGTAAAAGAGAAGATAATGTTCGTTTAACAAAAACGGCCAGCACGCATGATCAGTTACTCCTTTTCAGCAATCGGGGAAAGGTTTTTGCGCTCAAAGTTCATGAGCTACCGGTGGCTGCGCGGGATGCTCGTGGTAAGTCGCTCAAGGCCATTATCAATCTGGCTGCCGATGAGAAGATTACGGCCATGGCATCCGTGCGCCCGAGCGGCGAGACCGGTTCTTTGCTCATGGTCACAGCCGCCGGCGTGATTAAAAAACTGGACCTGGATCAATTGAGCAACGCGCGCAAGGGTGGGATCATTGCCATTGGTCTGTCCGCCGGTGATGAGCTCATTGATGTCCGGCTGATGCCACCGGATGGGGAGATTTTTCTGGGCAGCCAGAAAGGACTGGGAATGCGAATCAGTGTGGCCGGCATTCGCAGTCAGGGCAGGGCCGCTGCCGGAGTTCGGGGGATCAAACTCGAGTCCGGGGATCGCGTGGCCGGAATTGATGTCATTACGGCGGGTAGCAGCCTGCTGGTCCTCTCAGCCCGTGGTTACGGTAAGCGTGTGGATTATGAGCACTTTGCCACGCGCGGACGTGGCGGTAAGGGCATGGCCTATTTGAAAGTTACAGAAAAGAACGGTCCGGCGGTGGCGCTGCGTTCCATTCAGCCCGGAGCCGATGTGATTGTCGTTACGCAGAGCGGGATGACGATTCGTATGGAAGGCAAACAGATTCCGGAGCTGGGACGCACGGCGGTTGGAGTGCGGGTTGTCAATATTGAGGGCACGGACCAGGTTCAAGACGTAGCAGTCATTGCCGAAGACGAAGAGTAGTCATTCCGGCCCGCCGCCGCGCAACTGGTTGATACGAACTTGAGCCAGTCGTCGCAAATCGGCCATTTTATTCAGGTGCAATTTCAATCGGGGATCAACGGTGGTCCGGCCTTCCATCAAGCGTATGGTATCACGCACGAAACGTAAATCTTTTTCTTGAGTTATGCGCTGTGTTTTAATGAGCCAGATCACCTTGTCGAATTCGTACTTGCGAAAGTGGATACGCACCAGAAACTCTACTCCAAATTTTTGCACGGCCTCGCCCCATTTTCCGGCCAGGTTCATTTCCGCTGCCTGAATGGCTTCCGGACTGTCTGCGGCACGTTGCGGTCGTTCCGGCGCGGGCATTGCCTCCGGCATGAGCTCCTCATCCGGTGACTGCACTTTTATGATCTCATTGAGCCGATTCTCCCGCGCCGTTTCTGTGAAATCATTGATGTCTGTGTAAAGCAGATGCTGATACTGCTCCAGCATAATGGCTATATTGAGGGCCTTGCCAAAAGGAGTATTGTTGAACTTACGAGCATCGCCAATCATTTCGCGCATGATGGTCGTCGCTGCTTTGCGAGCATAGAACTGGTGTTCATAGGCGCGTTCGAGTTGCCGGTCTGCTCTTTCCCGCATCTTGGTGATTACCCCGGTATCTGCCACCACAAAGCCCCGGACGCTGGAAATCATCAATCGCTCATCCGCTTCCACCAGGTTAAAAGTAAAAATGTAGTGAGCTTCGATTAAAATACGCAGAAATTCTGTGCACTGGTTTTCCGAGTTGCACAGGTCGCTTAAATGTTTGCGGTAGATGACATCGGAAGAAGGAATGAATTCCTCACTTTTTTCAGATGCGTTGAGACTACGCAGCCGGTTCACAATCTCCAGTAAATTTTTCTTTAGACGATCCGGCTGCATGACTAAAGGAGGCCATGGGTTTTGAACAGTGCAATAATTTTTTTAAGGTCATCCGGAGTATCCACACCGGGCAGGGCATCTTCTACCAGGTGGACTCCGATTTCATAGTCGTTTTCAACGACGCGCAACTGTTCGAGTGATTCGGTTTTTTCCAGGCTCGAATAAGGCAGAGTATGAAAATGGAGCAAAAATTCACGATCATAGGCATAGATGCCCAGGTGCAGATAAATGGGATGATCGATTTTGTTGCGGGGAAAGGGGATCAGAGAACGGGAAAAATACAATGCTCGTTTTTTATGGCTCAGCGCTACTTTGACTCGATTGGGGTCAAGGGGATCTTCATGGGGATGGAAAGGCCGCGCCCCGGTGGTGACGGCATAGGCGGGGCTGTTTTTTTTGAGTTCTACAACGCCATGGATGAGAGCGGGATCAATGCCGGGTTCATCTCCCTGAATATTAACAACAATATCATAATCTGGATAAAATTCGGCAACTTCTACTATGCGATCCGTACCTGTGCTGTGGTCTGTGGAGGTCATGAGTGCTTCCCCGCCAAAGGAATGCACTTCTTCCCGGATTCGTTCGTCATCCACGCCCACGACCAGTTTATCAATGCCTTTGCATTCGCTGGCCCGTTCATACACCCGGCGAATCATCGTTTTGCTGCCAATCATGGCCAGGGCCTTCCCGGGGAAGCGTTCCGATTCGTAGCGAGCAGGGATGACACCGAGGACTTTCATGATAGCCCCAGAGGCCAGGAAATGAGAGGCCCTGTCAAGCGAGAATGGGATCGATCCGATTGGCTTCTTGAAATCCGCGGGCTCGAAAATGGCAACTATCACACTTTCCGCAGGGCTGGCCCTGCTCGTCGGGGTTGTAACAGCTACTTGTTAAAGAATAATCCACCCCCAGTGTAAGGCCCAGCTCAATGATTTCTTTCTTATTCAGGGCGATGAGCGGAGATCGTATTTCTACGGGGTCGCCTTCCTCTCCCGCTCTTGTTCCCAGACGGGCCATATGGGCAAAGGCAGAAAAAAATTCCGGGCGGCAATCAGGATAGCCCGAATAGTCCAGAACGTTGGCACCGGTGAAAATAACGCTACAGTTTCTGGATTCTGCAAGAGAAAGTGCATGGGCCAGAAAAAGGATATTGCGGCCGGGAACATAAGTGACAGGGATACCCGCCTGACTGAACTGATGCTCGGGAACAGTCAGGGAGCGGTCCACAAGAGCGCTGCCGGAAAAAATTGCCGGGTCGATCTGGATTTGCAGATGCTCCCGTGCGCCTGCCTTGCGGCTCTGCTTTTCTGCCATCTGGAGTTCAAAGTGGTGACGCTGACCGTAGTCAAAAGACACAGTAAAGCAATCAAAGCCTTCGTTACGTGCCACGTATAGAGTGGTAGTGGAATCAAGTCCTCCGCTTAAAAGAACCACGGCTTTTTTGTTCATACTCCGGTTCGCTCGCCCCAGAGAATTTTATGCAATTGTAGCTGGAAGCGAACCGGCAGTTCGCTCTGCAAAATGAGGTCAGCCAATTGATCGGCGGGCATGCGCCCGGCCACAGGAGAAAAGAGAATGTTACAGACATGAATCAGATCGTGTTCGCGAACCCAATGGCAGGCTTCCTGGAAATCCTGAATATCAGCGATGACAAACTTGATTTCATCTGTTGGCTTGAGAAAAGGAAAATTGGCGGCAAAATCATGGGCCGATTCTCTGGAACCCCGGAGCTTGATGTCCATGACAATGTGAACATAGTCGGGAACTGCTTGCAAAGAGCGATGTCCGCCCGTCTCCAGCAGAATTCTGGACCGCTTTCTGTTGGTGTGGATAGCCTCAAAGAGCGCGGGCAAATTCCGCTGTAAAAGTGGTTCGCCTCCGGTAATCTGGACGAGGGTGATGTGTTCCGGGATCAGGGCCAGAAGATCGTTTATGGGAACCTTCTCCCCCGGACCAAAGGAGTGTACCGTATCGCACCAGGTGCAGCGCAAATCACAGCCGGCGGTGCGGATGAAGAAGCACGGTAAGCCACTGTGCATTCCTTCACCCTGTAAAGAGCTGTAGGTTTCGCAAATAGAGATGACCGACTCCACCAGGGATAACGACTCCCGGGTTTCGCTGAGGGCAAGAATTTTCACACGAAGACGCGGGTGGGCCCTTCAGTTCTTCAGTTCAGCTGGAGAACAACTTTGCCTGCGGTACTGCCGGATTGAAAAAGTCGGAGGGCATCGGGGGCTTGTTCAAAAGCAAACCGATGTCCTACATGAGGCGGGCGAAGCTTCATCTGGAGCATGGACCGGGCCATGGGTTCGAGATCCAAAATGCGGTCCCAGAGCCAGATCAGATTGAAGGCCATTAAACTTTTGTTCTCAGAAATCATGGCCAGCGGATCAAGCCGCGGTCTTTGCAGATAGGACCAGGCAAGTTTGAGGTAATTGGGCCTTCTTCCGGAAGGCATCCAGTCTGCGGCGCCAAAGAGAACCAATCTTCCCGCCGGCTGCAGCGCCCTGTAGGCCGGCCAGAAGTACGGACCCATGATGCTGTCTAAAACCAGATCCAGGCCCGGTTGGCCGGTGTAATCTATTGCCCTTTTGAGTTGCTGCTGGAACTGTCGGGACGTGGAAGAGCGCACAAGAATTTGTTGATCATCCAGATTGTAGCGTTCCTTGAGCAAAGCGATTTTACCCGGGTTTCCCACCGTGGCGATGGCCGTTGCTCCAAATTTTTGCAACATTTCCAGAGCCAGAAGGCCCACACCGCCTGCCGCTGAGTGAACCAGGACGAGTCCGCCCTTCCTGAGCGCGCCCAGTTCAAAAAGGGCATAGTACGCCGTTAAACCTTGCGCCAGCAAGGCCGCGCCCTCTTCAAAGGTCCATCCTGCCGGCAATCCCAGCAGGGCGCGCTGGTCGACGCACACGTGGCTGGCATAGCCGCCAAACCTGGTCACACCCATGACCTTTTGCTTTTTCTTGAATTTTTTTACTTTAGACCCTGTGGCTATTACTTCACCGGCGAATTCCAGTCCGGGAATGAATGCTCCAGGCGGCGTGGCCGAGTAAAGGCCCAGACAGGCAAAGATATCGGCGAAATTGAGCCCACTGGCTCGAGAGGCAACTACGACTTCTTCGGGCCCGGGGTCGGGAAGGACGTCATCGCGCAATCGCAAACGATCCAGAGATCCTGCCCGACTGATTTCCCAGATGCGCCGTTTATTCAATTTCGTAAAGCTTTGCCTGGGAGGTGCCCGGCAGGCCTGATCCGGTGACGATTTCAACAGTACCGACAGCCAGATCGCGGTTGGAGAAGCAGCCCAGAAAAACATTGCTGCGGGGATTGCCGGCTTTTAGCGGGATACTGAATGCCAGTTCGTCGTTTTTCCGTTTTACATCCACATGTTTACAATTTTCTATCTGCAATCCATCAAGAGCGGTGAGGTTGTTCAATTGTTCCGTCAATTTTTCCGCTTCTGTGGGTGAGAAGGTTCCCAGTTTAATCAGGTAGCGTGCGCCGGTGGGGGCGGCTGCCGGTTTTTCCGGAAGGACTTCTGTGGTGGCCGGCGGTCGGGCATTGGCAAAACTCTGGCCCTTTTTGTCCGGATAAACGATGGGATTCTCCCGGGTGCGATCCGAAAGGCGCAGGCCAGCAAGAACACCCAGGGCAAAAGCCAGAAGCGCCAAAATGAAAGCCGTAACATAGGCTCTGTTGCTGGAGCGGCGCTCCGGTGTACCGGTCGTATAAGCGGGTGCAGGATCGGCGGGTCTTTGCCGGATCATCCGGGAGAAATCTACGTTCTGCATAGCGGCTTAGCAAAAATATCGGATGCTCTGCCTTTTCAGACCGAAATAATAAAAAGAGAGTCTCGAATTTGTGCTCCGAATTATGCCAGAAGTTAAGATCATTTTACGTGTCCTTTCTTTCCTGCTTCTGGGCACGGCCTGTCTGGCCATGCAGCGCACCGATCCTGTTGCCTTCTTTGAGCGCACCTTTGAACTGGAAGAATATACCCTGACAGCTCAGGACGAAGAAACCCTGAAATCCTTAATCGAGACAAAATGGCAGAGCGACATGGTTGCCGTGGTGCAGGGTACGGCCTGTATTTCTGGCGGCCCGCAAGTGGCTCGCAACTACGCCTCCATGCGCGGTCGCGAAGGAGAGCATCTGCTGCTCCGGCTGGGAGTTCCCCGCAACCGTATCCGGCCCGCTGAACCGCGCATTTTCACCGACGAACCGCGTCGCGAATACAGACGTTTGCAGATCGTATTTTATGCCACGCCCCAGGCGGCGGAGGAAGCTTTGCGTCAGGAAAAACCGACAGCCCTGTGGCTCTATTTACTGATTCCTGTAGCTTTGATCCTGTTATTTTCATTGATCCGAAAAATCCGGCGGCCCGCAAATTTACTCGAGCATCAGCTAACGCAAGAAGAGGGCCAGGCGCTTGCAACATTGACCGGTGGCATGGTTGTTCCCTTGCCCACCAAAGAACCCACTCAGACAAGGAAAAAATCCATGGCCAGAAAGAAAGAAACCCGTATTACACCCATATCCATACGCGGCGCGCTCAGTCGGGGCTATGAGACCCGGACTCTGGCGGAAATTTCCCGTTCGCCTGTGTCTGCCCTTGAAGGCCTCACTCCGCGGCATGCTCGTCTGCTGGAAGAGGCCTTTGGTGTGCGCACTGTGGAGGATCTGGCCAGTTTACGCTACGTAGAAATTGCCCGGGCCATCGCCGTTCTTTCCCGCTACGAATCTTGAGGGCGGCTTAGATAAATGGAAATCCAGCGGCGATGCGACCGGGCGCTGCCAAGAAGGGCCCGGTACAGACTGAGCGTTTGTTCGATGGCCTCTTCCAGACGGCTGGCCCGATTTTGACTCTGCACAATGGCGGCCTGGGTGGCAGCCCCGAGAAGACGCACGGACTCCGCCGATTCTTGCAGCTTGCGGTCCACGCGGTCCAGCTCTTCTGTAAGCGCCGGAGTGATTGTTTCTGTTGTTTCGAGGCCGCGCAAGGCCTCTGTCAGGATTTCTATAAGGGAAGCAAACTCAGTGTCGAGCTCTTCAAGGCGCTCCTGGAATTTCAATTGGTCAAAAGCAAAGTGTGCACCGCTGAGGTCCCGTTTTTGCAGCTGCGGCAGGTCCTGTAGAAAGGCTTCCAGAGAAATCGCTTCGAGTCCCTGAATTTTTAGGGGACTCGCGCGCGATGTCAGCAGCCGGCACTGTTTTTGGTCCAGTACAAATCGGTTGCTCAGCCAGTTATAAAATACAATCATTTTATCGTTGGTAGGTAGTGGGCCGGTATGGCCGGGCAGGAAGCGCTCGGGTAGAGCGCGACGCTGGCTGCGATTGTGCATTTCCCGGCGGAACAGTCGTCCTTCCTTTAGATTGAGTCTTTCTTCCAGAATGGCTCCGCTGGCATGCACTCGCGTGTCCGGGAAAGAAAGATCGAGTCCGCTGAAGATAATGGTACGGAAGCCCATTTTCAGGGCCAGATCATAAGCGTTGGTTGTAACGGAGCCGCCGTAGGCTACCTGCCCTGCTTCCTCGCGGGCAAAGGATTCAAAGAATCGGCCCAGCGGCAGCGGTGAGGAGAGAAAATACAATTTTTCTAAATCAATGAGACGCAGACTGCGATTGCAGGTGGCCGGATCGGCTACAAAGATAGCCTGGCCCGTGTAACCCTCCAGGTAGTAGCTATTGACCGGCTGCGGATCCACAGTGACCACCAGATCCGGATCGATGCCCGCACTGCTAAGGACGTAAAGGGCCGTATCGACAACGATCAAAAAGAATCGTTCACGATTTTCTCTAATGGCCTGAAGATCGGCGGACAGACTGGGCCCTGCAGCGCAGATCAGAGCCGTTTGGTCTTTGTAGCGCTCAAAGAGGCGAGCGACGGGTCTTGACCGCTCAATCCAGGGCCAGTTCAAAATCAGATTGCGGGCCCATTCGCGATCAAAGCGCGCCATGGTGGCCTGGTTTACCGATTTTCTATGGATCAATTGTTCGATCAGCGTGCGGCTCTGCTGCAAAGCCGCAGCCGTGGGTCGGTGCGTGTACAGAGCCAGTTCTTCTATAGATTTGCCGGAAAGAAAAGTTTCCAGGGATTCGCGGGAAAGTGGCGGCACCAAAATGTTTAAGTTATCTTTATATTTCAGAAAATTATACCGGGCCAGGGCAGCCGCAAGAATCAGCGCATGGGATTCGATCCAGATGACCTGGCAATCGAGAGTCAGGGCCCTTTCCACCAGATATCCGAGTCCGGCTCCAACAAAAAAAACGGTCTGTCCCGGAGAAAGGCCAAGGCCTTCCCATTGTCTCAGGGTTTCCGTTTCCGCCTTACGGCTGTGCAGTCGCAGCCCGTCCGGACGGGGATCTTCTTGAAAGGTCTGGATATCAGCAATGGCCGGCAGACTGAGTCGGTCCTGAACAAAATAGTCCCATTGTTTTTTCAGCCGGTTGGCATCGATTTCAAACGATGGCACAGAAGTAGCGCCCGTGCTTATTATGGATGGAAAGTTTCATATCATAGAGTTCGCTGATACGTTCCGATTGCAACGCCTCTTCGAGCAGGCCCTGAAAAAAGACCTGGCCCTTTTTGAGTAGCAATACATGCGTCGTCAGCGGATGGATTTCTTCGATTCTGTGCAGGACGCAGAGAGTATGCAGTTGTCTGGTTTCGATCGTTCTTTGCCAGATTTGTTCTATCTCGTAGCGGTTGGGAATATCCAGGCTTTCGTAGGGTTCATCCAGGATGAGAATTTCAGGTTCCTTCATTAAGGCGCGTAAGAGGAGAATCTTGCGCTGCTCGCCGGCAGACAGGCGGCCAAAGGGGCGGTGCGGGGGAATGCTTGAATGAAAATTTTCCATGAGACGCCTGGCCTGGGCCTGACGGGGTGTATAGTCATGGTAGCTGGCCAGGCTGTCGTCGCTACCGGTAAGGACAACTTCCAGAGCGGTAATAGCCGGATGATAAACACACAATTCTTTTTGTAGAGCAGGCTGAAATAGACCGATTCTCTCGCGGTAGCGCCAGGCAGAAATTCCCTGACCCACTTTCCGGTCGAGCACGGTTGCCTGCCCGCTCAAAGGCCAGCTGTAAGCACAAAGAATGCTGATCAACGTGGATTTTCCGGCGCCATTGGGTCCAAGGATACACCATTGTTCACCGGGCTTGAATACAAAAGAAACATTGTCCAGAATCCGGGCGTTCTCTTTTTCATAGACGATGTTCTGCAAAGAAATGATAGGTTTCAAGACGATTGGTAAAGGGCTTTCAGTTTCTGGGTGAGCGCTTGAAACTGGCTTTCTGTTTCGATGGCGAAGGCCTGCAGTACTTCCTGCTCGAGGAATATGAACCCCTTCTTATTGCTCAGGGATTCTTCAATGCGAGTAGCCAGATACACATGGTAGACCGCATCTCTGTATTCTGGTGGCGCATGCAGGGGACGGCTCTGGTAGCGCACGGACTCGGTGAGGGTAGCCGGGAAGCGCCAGCGCTCCATGAGCTGGCCGCCAATTTCTGGATGAGCGATTCCCAGCATATTTTCTTCCAGTGCTGTGGCCGAGCGCACACTGCGACGATCATACAGTTCTTGAATGATTTTCACCTGTCGTTCATCCAGAGACAGAAGTACGATTTTGCCCAGATAGTGGAGGAGTCCTGCAATGGTTACAACATCGGATAGTTGCGCCTTACCTGCTGCCAGTTGCCGCGCAAAAAAAGAAACACGATGAGAACGCTCCCAGATCTGTTCTAATTCGCGAATGCGGTAGCGGGCGTTGATGACATTGGTAACTCCGGTAACCATCAGAAGATTCTTCACCGTCTTCAAGCCGATAACTTTGACTGCATCGGTGAGCGTGGGATTGCGAATGCGATTCATGTAGCCGGCAGAATGCACCAGTTTCAGAACAGAAGAAGTGAGTGCCGGGTCCCGCTGGATTTCGGAGGCAATGCGTTGCACGGAGGCTTGTTCGGAATCACAGAGTTTGATCAGGTTGGCAATGAAATCGGGAAAACTGGGAATATCGCGGACTTCATGGGCGACGCGTTCCAGAAAGGTTTTGCGGAGCTGCGGGGTAACAACGGATCGCGGGATGCGAAAGAAGGTGGTGCTCTGGCCTTTGCTGGATTCAATGCGAAAGGAACCCGGGTCAAGCCCCGCATTGTGCATGAGAGTCAGACAGAGGAGAATGCCGAGTCCTGCTCCTTCCTGTTCATCGCTGTTCTGCTCCATGGCCGATTCAAAAGATACGGCCGGGTTAAAACTCTTAATCCGGGTGGAGATGCGTTCCCATTCCGGGGGCAGGATCTCGTAGTCGCTCTGGATTTCAAACTCAAGGTCCTCCTCCAGACGCAAAGTGAATCGGACTGCCTTCATCATTTCCGGGTGTGCCAGAAGCCAGTCATCCCAGTTTTCGATGGCCTCATCACGGAAGCCGCGAATTCCGCGCTGGTAGTCAACGTCCTGGGCCAGATTCAGTCCCTTTTCCTGGAAGTACAACCGTTTAGCAAACCCGCGGGCCGCATTGGTCAGGGCCTCTTTCAAAAGAACGAGTACCATCTCCGTCAAAAAGCCGATCCCCAGTTCAGCCAGAAGACGGCCCAGAAAGCCGCCCAGCTCCTGCTGGCTCTTGTCCAGAAAGGTTCCCCGGTTTAAGACCAGAGGTTCTCCGGCCAGCACCTCGCGGATCCGGACCGATGGATCTTTGATGGTGAGGTCAGCCATGTCTGTCACAGGGAGCGGCTATACTCGAAGAAAAGGAAAGGAAGTATGGCACAGGATAAATCACTATGGAAGGAACTACCCGCCCGTCAAGCCGGGATTTACCGTAAGTATCGGGACGGGATGGTAGAAATTCAGGCAAAAATCAGGGGGAAGGAAGAGATCGCTGCTTTTCTGGCCAGTGTGGAAATCGCCTTAACACGCGAGTTTGAGCTGGGCCGGTTGCGATCCCAGAAAGAAGGGCGATCTTTACCGGGGGTTCCGCTCCGTGAAGTCAAGGCCCTGCGGCCGACGGCCTGACCCGGATTATTCCTGAAAGCAGGAGGGGCACCGCTCGGGCCCCCCACGCATCAATAGTTCTTCATCTTGTCCGGAAGAACGTAGGTTGCTTTGAAGGCAACCGGATTGGCCGGTGTTTCCCCTTCTGCGAGGGCTCTCCCTTTTTGCGCTTCATAGGCATCGGCCTGGACCTTATCAAAAAGGACGATGGCCACCCGGTTAAAGAACTTATAATTTTCGCGAAACTCGGAGTAATGGTGTGAGGTAAAGATCACCCGCTGGCGCGAATGTTGCATGGTGTACTTGTGATCTTTGAGGGTGGTGTGCATCTTTTTGCGCACTTCATCGGGCGTTGGCGGGACGTAATTGGTTTCCGTCACCTTGTCAAAGGTTGGCCCTACATTGCCATAGAGCTGGAAGGGCAGTCCTTTGGTCGGATTTTCCATGGCATAACTCAGGTACCGCCAGAAAGGGGGCTTGAAAGGAGGAATGGGTTCTGTGGCTGCGACCGACTCGCGCATACGCTCCCAGATTTTCTTCTGGGCCAGAAAGGCTGCCTCTTTATCCTTCCAGATTTCACTTTCGGGGATATCGGCCGGGGTACTGGTGATGTAATGCACAAGATAGGTGTCTTTTTCTGGATCATTGGGCCGCCAGCCAGGATAGGGTATCCACTGCCGATTCTTTTCAAAAACGGCATCGGTCTCCCAGTAGGCAAAGATGTAAGCATGCAAATTGATGGGTTCATCCGTTGAGTTGAGCAGCTCAAAATTGACATCCAGGAATTCACCGTTTCCGTGAGAGGCAAAGCGGCGGACAAAGTTCACGTTGCTTACCTTGAAGCGGTAATCGGTGCGTCGTACCGGGTCGTATTTGGAGAGGTCGTACTTATCAGGTTCCCCGGCCGGTTTGTGATCGTCCGTCGCTGCCGTTTCCCGGATATTTTCCTGGGCAAATAACAGCCCGGAGCTGACGATAAGAGCAAATACAATGGCTTTGCGATACAACATAGTTTCCTCTGCCTTTTATTATCGAGAATCCGGAAGGGTAGTTTAACCCCATTCGCCGGATTCCAGCACCGGCTAAAGTTTTTTTCGCAGAGTGTACAGGGCAATTCCCAGGGCAACCGCTAAATTCAATGACTCACCGGCCTCCTGTGCTATGGAAAGAGGGTTTGCCGGTGCTGCCGGCAGGCCGCCTTCCGGGCCTACCAGCAGGCCCAGGGGTGTTTCCAGTTCTGAATGTTCCAGATCCGGGCCGCGGCGGTCCAGGGTGTAAACTCCGGATAATCGGGCGGCCCGATCAAGGGTCGGTCCCCGATACAGATCCAGATCAAAAGTAGCACCCGCCGCCGCGCGCAGAGCCCGGGGCAGGTAGGGGTGAGCCGCTTCTTCCAGAAGAACGATTTGTCGCACACCAAAAGCATGAGCGGTGCGCAGGGCCGCCCCCAGGTTCTCCGGTTCGCCCGCAGATAAAAGAACGGTGAGCCCGGAGAGCCGACCATCCCACTCTGGTATGGGTGGTGCGGCCAGGAGAGCCAGAGGAAAGTGGGACCGGCTGCTATCCAGGCGCTGAAAGAGATCAGCCGGTACAATCCATCGTTCGGCTCCGGCCGGCCCTTCCCATTGCAGTTCACGGGTGGTGATAAGAGCCTCAATGGGCCGGTTCAGAGCAGAATGCTCTTCAATAAAGCGACGACCGGCCAGCAAGCAGCGTCCATGTTTACGAATCCCTTTGCTGTGCTGGATATCTTCCAGCAGACGATAGCGGGCATTGCGTTCGGATTCTATGGCTACCTGCTTCTGGCCCAGGTAACGATAAACATAGATCAGCCTCTCATCCCGGGAATGGGGCAGCCTGTAGGCCTGGCGCAGGATGAGTTCCACCGGCAGATTTCTGACCGGGGCTTCTTCTGCGCCGGCGCTCGGTCCTTTCCAGAAGATAAATAGACCGCTCGGTCGCAGTACCCCGGACCCGGCCTGGATGAGCCGGGAGAGACTGGCCACAGCACGAGCCAGAATGGCATCCACCCGTGGCGATTGGATGCCCGCATGAAGTTTTTTTTCCAGAACCTCTACGTTGGAAAGCTCCAGTTCTGCTACCACAGAGCGCAGAAAATCGGTCCGTTTCTTGCGGCCCTCCGTCAGAATGAATTTCCTTTCCGGCAGAACGATAGCCAGCGGAATTCCGGGAAACCCGGCACCGCTACCCAGATCCAGAGATAGCCCGGGCCAATGAACGCCCGCCTGCTCTAACAGAGAAACAGGATAGATGGAGTCCACATAGTGCTTGCGAACGATGCTTTCAAAATTGTGGATCCGGGTTAAGTTCAAAAGGGGATTGGCCTCTCTGAGCATGGTATGGTACTGCCAGAGCTTCTCTGTCGCTCGATCCGGTAGAGATAAGCCGGATTTCTCCAATTGCTTCCTTAGAGTACCGATACTTATGGCAACATGTTCGAATGGGTTCAATTCAGCTTTCCGTCGCGGATCTTCATCGAAAGGGATTGTACCCATAAAATTGGCAGCATGGTCAAGGACATGGGGCAGCGGGTGCTCATCCTCTCCGTGCGCGGTGAGCAACGCAATTCTGACGAGCTGGCAGTCATTCGCACCAGTCTGGAGAAGCATACCAACGGCTGCATTCTTTACGATGATATGAATTTAGCGCCGGGTCCACAGGAACTGGACACAGCGGCTTATTTTCTGAGGCAGTGTAAAGCCGATTTTGTACTGGCTTATGGTTCCCGGCAGACGTTCAATGCGGCCAGGGTCATGGCCCTGCTGGCCACCAATGATGTTTTTGCCGAAGATCTCCCGCAGGCCACGTTTCCGCTGAAGAAAGCTCCTCTACCGGTAGCCTGCGTTCCCGTTGGCCCATCGATGGGTGAGGAGGCATCGGCATCTTTTACCCTTTTCAATCCCGAGACCCACAGTACCTTCAGCGCCAGCGACTACCGGCTTTTCCCGGCGATGGTTTTTGTGGATCCCAATATCTCTCTGCCCACACCCATGAGTGAAATCACCCGCGCCGGTGTGGCCATCATGGCCGCTGCCGTGGAAACGATGCTGGCCCGCAAAGCCAATGAAATATCCACGGCCATGGCTTTGCGAGCGCTGGAGCTTGCGGCCCGCAACGTGATTACTCTGGCCCAGGAGCCGGCCAACAACAGCGCCCGTTTCAACCTCTGCCTGGCCAGTTTGATGGCCGGCATGGCTCATTCCAACAGCAGACTGGGGCTCTGTTATAGCATTGCTGAAGCAACCTATCATCTCACCGGACTTGACTTTTTTATGTCCATGGCCATCATGCTCCCGCACGTGATGGAATACAATCTAACCACATCGGCCGGCAAGTATGTTCAGATCGCTCGCGCTCTGGAAGAAGATATCCAGGACATTACGGTGATTGAGGCTGCCATTAAGGCAGTGGAGGGGGTACGCAAAGTATATCTGGAGTTGAAGATTCCCCAGCGTTTGTCAGATTTTGAGGTCAAAAAAAGCGATCTACCTTCTATCGCAGAAATGGCTTACATGATGCCGCTTTCGCGCAACACACCGCGGGACATGGATCGCAATGAAATAGAAACCGTGCTTATTGCCGCCTACTGAGCTGATTCGTGCTTTTTAATTCCGCAGTCTTTGTTATTTTTTTTCTTATAATACATCAGTTATTCTGGCTGAGCCATGGTAAGTCCCGTAAAGTTGTTTTACTGGTAGCTTCCATGCTTTTCTACGGTTACTGGAGTTTTGTCTTTCTCCTTCATTTTCTGGCAATTGTTGGTTTGAGCTATCTGGCTGTTGTCCTCCTTCTGCGTCAGAGGAAGCGCTGGATCTTTGTGCTGGCGCTCTTCTTAAATCTGGGAAATCTCATCTTTTTCAAGTACACGATGTCCGTCCTGAACATTCTGGCCGTGGATTTGGGCCTTGTCGGGGCCCGGCAGCTTGCTGATACTCTGAATCTGGTGCTGCCGCTGGCGATCAGTTTTTATACCTTTCAGATCATTGCCTTTCTGGTCGATGTCTGGCGCGGGGAGATCAAACAAATCAGTGCTCTTGATTTTTCTATTTTCATTCTTTTTTTTCCACAACTGATTGCCGGTCCGATCATGCGCCATCGGGATTTTCTGCCCCAGCTGGATCGGCCAGTCTGCAGTCAGGCCGATTTGATTGCCGGATTGTACCTGATTTTGCTGGGAACGATAAAAAAAGTTCTGCTTGCTGATGAACTGGGTGCTCTGGTTGCTCCCGTCTGGGCCGCCCCCGCAGAGTACGACGCTCTCTCCCTCGCGCTGGCAGTATTTGGCTTTATCATGCAGGTATACGGTGATTTTTCGGGCTATACGGATTATGCCCGCGGCCTGGCACGGCTTCTGGGATATCACATTCCGGAGAATTTCTATTTTCCCTATCTTGCCAGCAGCATGAGCGAAATCTGGAAACGCTGGCATGTTACCCTTTCCACCTGGTTGCGAGACTACCTGTACGTGCCTCTTGGCGGCAGCAGAGTCAGTGCGGGCAGACTGTACGTAAATATTATGATCGTAATGTCCCTGGGTGGACTCTGGCATGGAAACAGCTACACCTTCTTTATCTGGGGATTCTTACACGGCCTTTTTCTGGTGATCGAGAAATGGCTCAAGCTCGAGGCGCCGGCGCAAAGCTGGCCGGCTTATTTGATTCGCATGCCTGTGGTCTTTCTGCTCTTTTGTCTGGCGGGGGTATTTTTCCGCGCCGCCGATTTGCAGAGTGCCGGCGCTATTTTTAGTGGACTCATTGATTTTTCTAATACGCGGCCTGCTTTGCAGGCTGTGGCCGGGCAGAGCCACATTGCGCAGCTTGGCCTGTTTACATTTGCTCTACAAATCTTACAGAAAGAACGCGGGCGCATCTACCCGATTCTGGCAAAGCATGCTCTGTTCCTCATCCCCCTTTTCACCGTAATCGTTTATTTTATGATTGTGCGCATCAATCGATCCGGGGCGCAATTTATCTATTTTCAGTTCTGATGGTTGTGGTCAGCTGTGGATAGAATTCTTTTGCCTGGCTGAGCAAGAGATGGGCCACTTCAGGCGCACAGCGTGCAGATAGATGGCTCGAGTCCACATACCGCTGACAGGGGAGATCGGGCATGCGAATCAGCAGGGCGCGATCTGCAAGGTCATTCTCAATCGCTGCGCCGCGCCCGGCATATTCTGTCGTGGCCAGACGCCTGGCCAGTTCTTGATGAATGGGCGGTATCCAGAGCACAAGCGGGATCTTTGCTTTCCTGGCCAGGGCTATGGATTCATAAAGGGCCCGCAATTCCACCGGACTTATAATATAATTTTTTAAAATGAATTCATTTTTTAAATAATCGGAATAATCCAGGAACCGCTCCTGATAAATCGCAGAGGGTATATCTCCGGCCGCAAAATCCTGATAGTTGTCGGGCAGTGGTGTGCTCGGGGGACGGTTGGCAAAGAGCATGCCGGTGAGAACAGAATCAAAATCGTCCGGGCCAGCGGTCAGCACTCTTTCCACACGGATGTGATAGTGGAATGCGGGAAAACCGAGGCGAATCAAAATATCCAGCTTGCTTTTTAGATCCATGAGAGGAAAGATCTGGCGCAGCAACGGACGATCCAGAATGTTTCCTTGAAGAAAAAGAGCGGCATTGAACGGTCCATTCAGGTTCAGCATTTCTGGCGAGTATTCCAGAACGATCAGGTCCGGCCGGGGCCCCGGGCGCAGCAGTCGTTCCAGAAAAGAAAAATTGGCTAAAGTACTTGATGCTTTGAAAGGAAGGCGAGTTTCCAGGTGGAATCGGGTAAGGAGTGCCTGCGCTTCTTTTGACAGGCTGCTACTTTCAATACTGGTGGGATGCAGATGTTGAAAGATTTCTGAGCGCGAAGATCCCAGAAATACAACCCAGGGACGACTCTCTGGTCCCGATTGTTTGAGTGTATCGATATTACGCAGCAGATGTTCAAAGGGCGTCTGCTCTGCCCGTCCTTTCTGCACTACAACCGGAAACCAGGCGACTTTGTCGACGACGAACACGATCAAGAATAAGAAAAGGGGTGTCAGCAAAATCATCGGGGACGGTCGCGACATACTACAGAACATCTCTTTCCAGGTGGCCGTCAACACATTTCAATGGAAAAGGCTGGTCCGTGCCTGGCGGATAAGAATGCTGTGTCGTGTTTTTTAGCGGAATGCAAGTGCGACTGCTTTTTGTTTTATCCCTGGTGATCTACCTGCTGCGTTCCATGAAGGGCGCATGGATTGCTGATGATGCCTATTTTTCCTTTCGCTACGCCAGAAACCTTGCCGACGGTCAGGGGCTTGTTTTCAATGCAACAGAAAGAGTGGAAGGCATCACCAACCTTCTGTGGACCTTCATTCTGGCCCTGGGGCAGGTGCTGGGTTTTGATCTGGAGACACTTTCCCAATTTCTGGGAATTCTTTTTGCTTTTGTGTTCTTTCTTTTTCTGGGCCGCTTTGCTATCCGCAGCCAGTGGGGCCGGGGAACCTTTTTGGCTCTGACTGTTTGTGCTGTGTTTCTGGACTACGGTACTTCCGGCCTTGAGAGCATGATGCAGGTGGCCTGCCTTTATGCCGGTCTCTTGCTTTTTTTTGATCGCCGCTACGCCCTGGCCTTTCTGTGTCTGTCTCTGGCCTGCTGGATCCGGCCAGACAGTGTTATTTTTATTTCTGTTATAGCAGCATATTTTTTATTAATTGAGCGGCGAGCTTCTTTTCTCGAAAAATGCAAGGCCTTGCTCCCGGCCCTTCTACTGCTTTGTCTGCTTCAGGCATTTCGACTGTCTTACTACGGTGATTTTTTTCCCAATACTTTTTATGCTCGTAGCGTTCTGGCGTCTTATTTTGCTCAGGGAGCCCGTTACATCGCGCTTTTTTTTCAATCCGTCTGGTGGATTCCGATTTCGATGCTGTGCCTTTTTCTTCCTGCGTGGCGCCATTTTTCCTGGAAACACCGGACGAAGTACAAAAAAGATGCGCTGCTGCTGGCGCTGATTCTTGTATGGTTTTTGTATGTTTTACAGGTGGGTGGTGATTTCATGTTCGGCCGTTTTCTTCTGGCCATCCTTCCGGCTCTCTTTCTTTTTCTGGAAAGGGTCCAGGCCCGCTTGCTTGCCCGGCGATTCTGGCCGGTCATCGCTTTATTGATGACTCTGGGGCAGACGCTGAGCCTCGATGTTTACAGAAAAAAACCTCTGCCGGTCATTTTGGGCATCAGTGATGAAGCCCGGGTCTACACGAGAGAACGGCGGGCAAAGCTCAAAACCCTGGCGCTGTCCTTACGTCCGGTCATGGAGGCGGCCCAACCGATTGTAGCTTTTGGCGGTGCACAGGCAGCTCTTCTGTACTACTGGAACATTCCGGGAATCGAAGCTGTCACCGGTCTGACCGACCGGGTGATTGCCAGGCAAAATCTGTCCCTTCGCGGTCGCGTCGGTCATGAAAAGGAAGCCCGCCTGGATTATCTTAAAGCACGCGGGGTAAATCTGTTGCTGCACCATCCGCTGCCCTCTGAGAACGCGGCACGGGATACTCTGCAAATCAAGGACCTGGGAATTTTTCCTGTCCTGTGTTACGATCAGCGGTTAGAATTGTTACAGGAAGATGACAGAATCATACTGAAATCGCTCTCGCGTAAAAAGGAGTCCCGTCCAGGCGAAGATGAGTGCGGCTTGCATTTCTAACACCCATGAGGAATGTGCTATCAATGGGTCCTGGTCGTCTTTTTATACTTCTGATTTTTATTCTGGTAAAGAGTGCATCCGGTCAGTCTCTTCCGGTTCAGATATGGGAAGACGCATCGCAGGTAGTTTCCCTGGATGCCGTCGCAGAAAAGCATGGTTGGTGGGCCACGGCCGCTGATCTGGACCCGGTGGCTTTCAGTCGCCAGCTGCTTCTTTCCGGTGCTCAGGAAAAGGAAAACTACCCCGGGTTTGTTCCCTCAAGCGTCCCCCAGGATCTCAATGAATTGAAGCTTACCCCCAACCCCTTCCATGAGTCTGCCTCTGCCTGGCAGTTGAAAACCTTTATCGCTCCAGCCGGGATGAAACTTCCGGTCGCCATTCGACTGGGTATCATCACGGACAGGGACAGGACGTATCTCAATGGTGTTCTCATTGGTGAGACAGGTGACTGGGAGGCAGAACTGCCTCAGGCGTATGACAGGATTCGTTTGTATTCGGTCCCTGAGGGAGTGATCCGGCCGGGAGCGCTCAATGTTATCCTCATCCATTCCAAACGCTACTTTCCGGATAACATTGGCCTGTACCGCGATACAGCGCGCATTGGTCCGGCCATGCAGGTATATACAGAATACTATAAAGATATCATTATTCAGCTTGTTCTGCTTGCCGCCTATTTGACCGCCGGCGGTTACTTTCTTTTCCTCTTTGCCCGCCGTCGCAAGGAAAGACAGAATCTATTCTTTGGAACGTTCGTTCTTTTTCTTGTTATTTATCAATTTATGCGAAATCAAATAAAGTATGAATTGCCCCTTTCCTTCATTGCCATGAAGCGGGCAGAATACTTTGTGCTGTTTCTGGTGCTGCCACTGTTCTACTATTTTTTGCGATCTTACTTTGCCCTGCAGCCGGGTCGGTTTCTGAAGTGGTGGGACCGATTCATTCTCGGTTTGACCGGAGTATTTGTGGGTCTTGCTGTTTTCATTTTGTTTTCCAGTGATGCCATACTCTGGAATGAAATCAACAAAACGGTTGTCCAGCCGCTCTGGCTGATCTACATTGTGGCCGTCCTGACCCTGCTTATACACAGGCTGATCCAGAAGGATCGCGACGCCTTTTACATTGTTGGTGGATTCAGCGTTATACTTCTTGCTATGGTAGTGGATACCTTTGGCGAGCGGGGCTACTACAATTTTCCGCGCGTCATGGGCTATGCATTCATTGTATTCATCATGAGCCTGGCTTTGATCCTGGCCAACCACTTTGTGCGTCTCAATGAAGAGGTGGAAGATTTAAACCGGAATCTGGAGCTGAAGGTAGAAGAGCGGACCAACCAGTTGCGCAAGACCCTGGCAGAAGTACAGGAGCTCAAAATCCAGCAGGATGGTGATTATTTTTTAACATCACTGTTGATCAAACCACTTAGCGGGAACTTTGGAAAAACGAAGAATGTCAGCGTCGATATTCTGGTAAGGCAAAAAAAGCGCTTCGTGTTCAAGAAATGGGAATCGGAAATCGGCGGTGATATTTGTGCCACAGATGCCATCCAGCTGCGCGGCAGAGATTACACGGTCTTTGTCAACGGCGATGCGATGGGTAAATCCATTCAGGGAGCGGGTGGCGCTCTTGTGCTTGGCACGGTGTTCAAATCCATTCTGGCGCGAACCCAGCAATCTTTTGTTGCGCGAAACAAACATCCCGAGCAATGGCTCAAAGACGCTTTCATTGAATTTCAGAATATCTTTGTTTCGTTCGACGGAACGATGCTGATGTCAGCAGTCATGGGCCTTGTGGACGATGCCACGGGATTTCTGTATTTCATCAATGCTGAACATCCCTGGGTTGTATTGTACCGAGATGGTCGGGCATCTTTCATTGAAAGGGAACTATTGTTCCGCAAACTGGGGATTATGGAAACTGGCGGAAGCATTCGCATTCAGACCTTCCAGATGGAACGTGATGATGTCATTCTCATCGGTTCTGATGGTCGCGACGACATATTGCTGGGCATGGAAGATGGTATGCGAGTGATCAACGAAGATGAGCAGGAGTTCTTGCGCAGAACGGAGGAAGGGCGCGGCATGCTTGCAGAAATCGAGGAAGCTCTCTATAAAAAAGGTTCCCTTACTGATGACTTTACTTTGATCCGCATCGCCTATAAAGAGGACCATCCGCTGGAAAGAAAAGAAATCCCGGTTGCTTATCGCGAGGCCCTGGCCGCGGCGCGGCGGCTCTACCGTGAAGGAAAGGTCACGGAGTCTGTGGAGGAGTATCGCAAAGCTCTTGCTGTGCAGGAGGAAGCGGAGGCCTTGCATGAGCTCGGCCAGATCTATATCAAACAAAAGGATTACTCAAATGCCGCCCGGACCATTGAGCGTTATCTGGATTTGAACCCGGCAGATACAGAATTTCTGTACTGGCTGTCTCTTGCGCAAAAACACAGTCGTGAGCTCAGCGCTGCGGCGGATACTGGAGAGCGTTGTCGTTTGCGGAGTCCAGAACACCGCCGCAACTTGCTCAATCTGGCGGATGTCTATCGGTTGCTTGAGAATCCGGAGAGGGCAACCATGTTGCTGGACCTCTGTCGTAAACTCGAACCCGGTGATCCGAACATCGGTCGCCTGGAAGAAGCTCTGGCCCGGTCGGGAAAGCGCGATGCCGCTCTCATTGACTGAAGATGCCTGAACTCCCGGAGGTGGAGACAGTGGTTCGCACTCTGCGCCCTTTTGTGGAAGGTCAGAGCTTGCAGGACATTAAAGTATACTGGCCGCGGATCGTCCAGGGCCCGCTGAAGAGAACCTGGCAGGGCCAGACAGTAAAAGTTCTCAAGCGCCGGGCAAAGTTTATTGTGATGCAACTGGATAGCGGCTTTTTGACCACCCATTTGCGGATGACCGGCCAGCTGATTCCGGTGGATGCCCTCCCGCGCAGGCAGATGCCTCATGTTCATGCCGCTTTTGTTCTGACAAATGGTGCGATTCTTTTCCAGGATGTGCGCAAGTTCGGACGCATTCGCTTTCTGGGTCCAGCGGACTATGCTCTATGGGAAAGCAAACTGGGCTGTGAACCGCTGGAGGAAAGTTTCACAGCCGACTGGTTGTATGAGTCCACTCGTAAAAGGCGACGTCAGCTGAAGCCGGCTCTCCTGGATCAGGGCTTTATCGCGGGGCTGGGAAATATCTATGTGGATGAGGCACTTTTTGTGGCCCGGTTACAGCCGACGCGCCTGGCAGCAGATTTGAGTCGACAGGATTGCTCGCGACTGCACGGGGCGATCCAGAAAGTGCTGCGAAAAGCAACGGCCGCCAACGGCAGCAGCTTCATGGATTTTAAATTTCTGGGAGGTCAGGAGGGGGGTTACACAGATGAAATGCTTGTTTTCCGTAGAACCGGCTTACCCTGTCCGCGCTGCAAGAGACCCATTGAAAGAATCGTTCTGGGCGGCCGCTCCACCCACTTTTGCCGGTCCTGCCAGATTTAATTGGCTTTGATGGTTTTGCCGTCTTCCGGGGCTCCTTTGCGCCGGCCTTTCTTGCGTCCGGTCTCGAAAAACTTACCGACGATGGTTTCCGAGCAGTTCGATGGCTTCATCTGCAATTTAAAAAAATCATAAAGATCTTCCATACCTTTACAGAGGAACTGGTATTTTCCTTCCGCCTGAACGTGGTACTGCTTGTGCACCGGGCGTTGGCCTCTCCTTTCAAAAAAAGTAATCTGTTCCGTTACTTCATCCTGTAACGCTTCCAGGCTGTTGCCTTCGCAGATGCGCAATGCAAAAAGGATCTGCTGCAATTCTTCTGCGGCCTCTTTTTCGATCTTTGCGTCAAAGGAGCATGACCCGGCGGCACTCTGAAATCTGGCGTTCATGCGGAAGGCCGGTTTCTGTGCAGATTGATTTTGCACCCGCAGAGTTTGTCGGAAATTGCTGCCCTCTGCCAGCAGTTCAAAGCCCTGCAATTGATCGTAGGGGACTGTGGGAGAGAAAGGCAGCCGGGAAGCACAGCTGCAAATCAAGCCAAGAACAAAGAGAGCCCGCATGGCTCAAAGATGATCAGGGTGGCTGAGCGCGCAAGACCTTTTCCAGCTCCCCGGTCAAAGAGGGGGCAAGCTCCGGGCGCAGCGCTGACAGTGCCAGTTCCAGTTGCGAGATTATCTGTTGATCGGCAGCGCGCAAAAAGCTGTCCATACCGGGCAGTATTTGTTCGTCGTCTGCCGGGATGCCAGGCGTAAAAGCATCAAACTCCCCGCGGTAATGGCGCACCGTGACACCCTTCTGCTCCACCCGGGCTCGCGCGGACTTAAAATGGATTGCCTGATTTTCACGCAGCGCCGTAATGCCCAGGTTTTCTTTTTCTTTTTCTAATGAATTCTGTATCATTCGTCTGCCCACATGGGCGCCATGCGGAAGCGGTTCCAGTTCATAGTCATGGAGCCAGCGCTGGCTCAAGCTTTCCGCATCCCTCAGCATAGAGTCCGGAGCGCCTTCAAGGGCCATTTTGTGGAGCATCTGTTCCACCCGCAGGTGCTGGTAGTTTTCGCGTGCAGCGCAGGAAAACAGAAGAATTTGCTGCGGCCTCTTTTTACTTTTCTGTGCGGCCTCAAGAGCCGTGTAGCATCCCTGCCCGTGCGCCAGGATCAGAGAAACCGGATAATCGTCCAGTACGGTAAGCAGATCACGGGCCAGTTGCTTTACGCTGGAGTGCAATCTTTGATCATAGTGCAAGAAAGCCCGGTTGCTCCTGATGAAGTAACGGGCCAGAAGCAATCCGCTGTGAAATTGCACGGCACCCTGGTTGCCGTAGCGGTCCATGTTTTCATCGGCAATGTAAACGGTTAAAGGACCACTTCCATAAATTGTTCCGCGTAAAACAAATCCATCGACCATTTTTCGTTCAAAGTCTTTTCCGGCTGGATAGGTTTCCTGAGACCAGAGAACAACGCCCAGTCCTGCTAAAAGGAAGGCCACTCCAGCCGCGAAGGTCAGCAGGATTACGCGACGCAGAGGAGTCATGGCCTGAGCGTGAGCGCATCAAAGATGCGATCGGAAAATTCCGCGAAGCAAACCGATGCCATGTGGCTGGCGTCATAGAATTTATCGCACTTCATGGCATCCGCCTGGTTGAGATTGACTATGGGAGCCCGATAGGTTCGGGACAGTTGTTCAATGACCGGAAACCATGTGGCATGGACGGTCTGTTTCTGGTGTAAACCCACGATGCGTACCGGTTTTTCCAGTTTCAGTCGCCGCAGTTCCGGAGCGATCCGGGGCCAGAGCAAAATAGTTTTCCCGGCCAGTTGGTCGCTGATCTGAAGACTCTTTTCTGTGAATGAAACCATTCCAGGGTGAAGTTGATAGGGTTCAAAAAAGTTCTTAAAAGTTTGCTGTGCAGTCTTTTCCCAGAACTCTGGATCATCATCGGGCTCCGCATGATCGTTATAAGGAGTGCTGCCGCGGTTTACGATTAGCGAATTATAGGCAATAGCTTCAAATTCCTTGAGATCATACATGAATTCGGAATGGTTCCGCAGTCGGTAGCGGATAGTATCCAGATTGGGCCGGTAACGATAGGTCCACATGGTTTTTTTGGCGGCGTAGTTGGTTAAGTCTTGCAGTCGGAAATGGGTGGCATGCAGAGCAACAAATGACAGCGGGAGCCCGTTGATCATAGTTTCATCCATGGAAATCAGAGGATTGTAATTAAAACCTTGCGGACTTATAGCAAAGAGAATCGCATCCGGGCGAATGTTTTCCTCCTGAAATCGCTTCATATAATAGTAGTAGTAATCGGAAGTGCCGCCGGGAACGGAATAGTTGTAGAGAATCCATTCGGGGTAGGTCTTTTCCAGATACGCTGTGTCAAAACTTAAGGTGCGGGAATTGCCAAACAGGACCACGACTTTTTTCCGGTCCGGACGACGCAGATAGTTGCGTAGCTTGATGGTCATTGTGATTTTGTGATCGTAGTTGATGTAGCTCAAGGTGCGCAGGAAGTAGTAGGGGAGATGTCCGACAAAGAAAGCTTTATCCAGCAGGAAGGCGGCTAAAAGAATCAGGAAAGGAAAGTAGATCCAGCGTTTCATAAATTAAAAAACAAAGTAGATAAACTGGTGTCCCCCCTGCACCAGCGTGGGCAACAGCAAGCCAAAGAGCAAAGTTCCCGAGACAAGCAAAAGGAGGGTATCATGTTTGCGCCAGGATTCCAGTCGTCCGGGTTTGTATTGCAGCCAGTGGAAGAAAGCCACGGCGGCAAAGAGCACAAAGGTAGAATCTCCTTGAGGCAAAGGCGCTGCGGCAAGGATATCCGGACCAAACACTTCTGTGAGTTGCCTGTATTCAAAGCTGCTTCCGGCAAACCCGGAGCGGATTACGTCGCTTGTGTGCGTGAAGAGCCCTCCTATTAGAGAAAGCATGACATTGGCTGAGCTGACGGAGTGGGTGCCATAATCGACACTTTGAGCCCGGAACATCAAGGCACCGATCGAAAACAGAACAAAGGTGAAAAGAATCTGCAATCCCTGGATCAAAGGATTTTTGATTTTGTGTAAGGCAAAAGAAAATTTCTCCTCCAGCAGTCTTTCCAGAGCAAGCAGTACCCCCCACATGGCTCCCCAGCAGATATAGGTATAATCAGCACCGTGCCAGAAGCCACCCAGAGTGAAAGTGATAAATAGATTGAAATACGTGCGTACCTGCCCCAGGCGATTGCCGCCCAGAGGGAAATAGATATAGTCGCGCAGCCAGGTTGCCAGAGTGATATGCCAGCGCGCCCAGAGTTCTTTGCCCGTGCGACTGAAGAAGGGGGCGCGAAAATTCTCCGGTATATCGTAGCCCAGTAGATACGCGCATCCCCGGGCAATGTCCGTATAGCCGGAGAAATCACAGTACACCTGTAAGGAAAAAATCATGCCGGCGAGAAGGATCGTCCAGCCCTCATAGAGGCCGGGAGAGTGATATACCGGACCCAGCAGGGCCCCGGCTGGATCGGCCAGAAGAACCTTTTTCACCAGCCCGCCCAGAATAAGCCAGATTCCATCATACATGCGGCGGCGCGAGAGCGAAGGTGCATCCAGCTGAGGCAAAAAATCACTGGAGCGCATGATGGGGCCGGCAATCAACTGAGGAAAAAATAATATAAATAATGAATATTTTCGAAAATCAATCGATTCTGTAACCTGGCCGCGGTAAACATCAACGGTGAAGGCTAAAATTTGAAAGGTGTAAAAACTGATGGCCAGAGGCAGGAAAATGCCTGCTGTGATATCCCAGGCCGGGATGGAAAGATCACTGATAACTTGCAGGAAAAACCCGGCGTATTTGAACAGGGCCAGATTGCCCACATTCAGGACAATGGCGATCAGCAGCACGATCCGGCGCGAAGCGGGTTTGCGCATCATCCAGCGCACCAGGCCGTAGTTGATGTAAAGAATGCCGATGAAATGAAAAAGCCAGCGTAATCCTATCCAGCCTTCGCGCTCAAGGCCCCAGGTTGCATAAAAAAGAGCAGATGCAAAAATCAAAAACAGGCTGCGGCTTTTGCCGCGCAGTTGCCAGTAGATAAGGTAGGTGAGGGCAAAAAAGGCAAGAAAGAGGACGGAATTAAAGAGCATGAACCTGCAAGCAACTCTCTATGCGAGGTAGAAAGTCGGCAATGGCCGCCTGAAGGTCAAGGTGAATTGTGGCCCCGCAGGCATTTTTGTGTCCTCCTCCATCATAAGGGCGAACCGCCGGCAGGAGGTCCAGAGTACCGCGCGAGCGCGCGGAAACGCGGGTCAGGGACGGGCCGCGGCGAGAAAAGAAAAGGGCAGCGGCAATTTCCTGGATTTCCAGCAATTCATTGATCACGCCTTCCACCTGGTCCAGATCAGAGACTGTCAGGTCTTCGCGGGCCAGATCCAGTTGAAAATAGGCGATTTTCTGTGCTTCGTTGAAGGCAAGTGACTGGTAGAGTTTTTTCTTGAGCTGCAGGCGTTTGAGACTGAAAGCAGAGAGTATCAGGTCAGATATCTTATCCGGTTGCACACCGAGTTCAATAAGGTGCGCAGCCATCAGATGGGAACGCGGTGACGTTTTGCGATAGCGAAAATTTCCCGTATCTGCAATAAGTCCTGCATAGAGGCCGGTCGCTGCGATGGGAGAAGGGACTACATTTGCTTCTGCGTACAGGTTATAAACAATCTCCGACGTGGATGCAGAGGCCGGATCCTGAAAGGTTTTATGAAAATCGGGCGTGGCACCATCGTGGTGATCGATGATGATGAGGTTGCTTTGATCGGGGAGAATAGCGGATTGTACATTTAATATACGATCCAGATCAGAATTGTCAATGATGACAACGGTCCGCCCGGTGGCATCAACGTCAGCAAAGACCTGCACGATTTCTTCCGGGTCCAGGAAGCGCAATCTCTCTGCGGCTTGATCGGGATTGGCGATAATCACGTCCTTACCGAGGGCGCGCAGAAGCCCGTGCAGGGCCACCTCTGAACCCAGACCGTCCGGATCAGGATTGCGATGCGTGGTGAGCAAAAGCTTTTCTTCTGACTTCAGACGCTCCAGTAAACTACGGGCCATTACATTCATGACACCATTTCCGTTTCATGAGTTAAAAGGCCGCGGGCCCGTTCTTCCAGATCCGATTGCTGGTTTTGCAGTTTTCCCTGCTGGACCTCGCTCAGTAGCACTTTCATTGTCCTGCCCATAGCCGGTCCGGGAGTATAACCCATCCCCATGAGAATATGTCCATTGATTTTCAGGTCGCTTACTTTGAGCCGGGCATCACTATTTTCTACTCGCCGGATGTGCTGGATCATGCGCTGGATGGCTCTGGGAAGCTTTGCCTTACGGCCACTGCCCCGGCGGTCCGCTTTGCGCAGAGCGATCAAATCGTTTAGAGCCGCTGGCCCGACTTTGCGGGAGAAGCGGCGGATGGCCCGATCACTCCAGTCTCCGGTATAGTGAAACATATGGTGGCGGACCAGAAACAGGATGCGTTCCCGGGAATTTAGCGGAAAATCCAGCCGATTCAGAATGCGACGGGCATGCCGGGTGCTGTAGATTTCATGACGGTGGAACGTGGCTTCGCCACCAGGGCCTTCCACGCGGGTATCCACCTTGCCCAGATCGTGGAAGAGTGCGGATAGCCGCAGTTCCACATCGTCTGCCGGGGCTGCGTCACAGGCATAGAGGCTGTGGTAGTAGATATCGTGTTCGTGGAAGCGGTTTTGTTTGAGGCCCCGGGCTGCGGTGAGTTCCGGCAACCATACCTCCAGAATGCCGGCCTTTCGCAGCATCTCGAAGCATTGGGACGGCTGCTCTGTTTGCACAATGCGGATCAGAAGTTTGCGCTGGAGCGCCCGGCTCTGTGGAAGCTCAAGAGCATGATCTGTACCGATTTCACGAATCTGGCGGAAGATGGCCGGCCAGGGCCCGGGGCTTTTTAGCGGCTGATTTCCGGTCACAATCCACTGCAGCCTGCCTGTGCTGGGACGGAACCAAAAATGCTGGCTTTTTCTCATCCACTGCATCCCCTGACCGGAGCGAATGGAACATAGCAAACTGCGCGTGCTGATTAGCCAGGAACAGATCCAGACCCGGGTTCGGGAGCTGGGAGCGGCAATCAGTGCCGACTTTGCCGGTCACGAACTGACGGTCATCGGTACCCTGAAAGGATGCTTCATTTTCATGGCCGATCTGGTCCGCAATATTCAGGTGCCTTTGAATGTGGATTTCATAGAGGTTTCCTCGTACGGCGATTCGACGGTTTCATCCGGTGTCGTGCGCCTGGATAAGGATTTCAAACATCCCATCACGGACAGGCACGTTCTGGTGGTTGAAGATATTATCGATACCGGCCTGACTCTGAACTATCTTATGGAAAACATCTTACTGAGAAGACCGGCTTCTGCGCGCATTGCCGCCCTGCTTGTGAAGGAAGCCAAACAGAGCCTGGACCATCCCATACCCTACCGGGGTTTCAATATCGACGACCATTTTGTGGTGGGCTATGGCATGGACTACCGGGGGTATTTTCGCAATTTAGATCATGTGGCCATCATGGAAGATGATCGCCAACCCAGCCTTTTCTAATGGCTTTACTTCTTACCGTTGTCCTGATTACCCTTTCCGTTTCCGCTACCTGCTCCTTCCTCGAATCCGTGCTGTACTCAGCGCGGACAACCACGCTGCAAACCGCCGTGGAAAAAGGCCGGTATGCCGGACTGGCCCGCAAATTTCTGGAGATGAAAGAACATGTGGCCCGGCCCATCGCTGCCATCTTGATTTTGAATACGGTGGCCAACACGGCCGGCGCCACTCTGGCCGGGATGTATGCTGCCCGTTCCCTGGGTGCGGAGTATGTGCCTTTATTTTCCGCTGCTTTAACCGGCGCGATTCTCATTTTCTCAGAGATCGTACCAAAAACTCTGGGGGCAGCGCGCTGGCAGCTTTTCTGGCCGCTGGCCGTCTGGCCCTTACAGATCATGCAGATTGTACTGGCTCCTCTGGTATGGTTGTCCCACCGGTTGACGCGACTTTTTACGCGCACGGAACTGCCAGGTATAACGGAAGATGAAATTCTGGCCCTGGTAAAACTCGGAGCCAGCGCCGGCGAAATTTCCCAGGAAGAAAGCCGTATGGTTCGAAATATCATCGGACTTGATCGTATTCCGGTGAAGCGGATCATGACTCCGCGCAATGTGATGTTTTCCCTGCCGCGTGAAGCAACCGTGGAAGAGGCTTTGCCGGAGTTCGCGCGGCAGGGCTTTTCGCGCGCTCCCCTCTATCATGAGGATCGCGAACACATTGTGGGCTATGCGCTTTTGCAAGACTTGCTGCATCCTGTTGTGCTTGGTAACCAGAAGCAACGGATTGGCGAATTTCAAAAAAGGATTTCTTTTTTTCCGGAAACGGCTAATTGTTTAACCATTCTCACCGACTTTATTCTCAAACGCAAGCAGATAGCCATTGTCTCTGATGAGTACGGCGGCGTCTCCGGTCTGGTCACTCTGGAAGATCTCATGGAAACAGTTCTGGGTAAAGAGATTGTTGATGAACGAGATACGATTGATGATCTGCAAAAGATTGCCCGGCAAAAAAGACCAGGGGGACCACTTTGAAGAAAACAGCTCTGATCACCGGTGCTGCCACGCGGCTGGGAAAGGAACTCGCGCTGGCCCTCGCGGACCGCGAGTATGATGTGATCATTCATTACAATCGTTCCACGGAGGAAGCGCAGCAGACGGCCGCAAAAGCAGAAGCAAAAGGAAGCCAGGCCTTTCTTTTACAGAAGGATCTAACTGCTGACGTGAGTGGTCTTGTAAGCCAGGCTCAGGAATTGTGCTCGGGAAGCCTGGCCCTCCTGATCAATTCAGCCTCCTGTTACGAATCCGGCCAGATCAGAGACACCACCGTGGACCAGTTTGACAGAATTTTTCAGACCAATCTCCGTGCTCCTTTTTTTCTGGCCCAGGAATTTCGTGCTGAGGCCGGATCCGGCCAAATAATAAATATTCTTGATAATAAAATCCATTTTGCCCAGTTTGCCTACAGTGCTTATGCACTGTCCAAAAAGGCCCTGGCGGATCTCACTCTTCTTGCCGCCCGGGAGTTTGCCCCGGACATACGGGTCAACGGCATCGCTCCGGGGGTGATTTTACCGCAGAAGAATCGCAGCCAGGAATACTTAACCTGGCGGCTCGATAACATTCCCTTGAAACGAAAAGGGCACGTTGCTGATATCATCCATGCCCTGGATTTTCTGCTCCGGTCCGATTTTCTGACCGGCCAGATCATCACCGTGGACGGAGGAGAGTCGATCCAGCCGGCCGGTCGTGACTTTACCGGCTACGGGAGTGAATGATGCCCGTCTATGTGCTTTCTGTGGGATCGAATATTGATCCGCAAAAGAACATTGAGGCCATGCTCTCCACTCTGTCTGTAGAGCAGCGTCTGCTTCATGTTTCCCGCTGGATTCGTACGGAACCGGAAGGCTATAAAAATCAGGCGGATTTTCTAAACGGTGCGCTCGTAGTCGAGAGCGCTTTATCCCCGGGGGAATTTAAGAAGTACTGTTGCTCTCTCGAAGACAGGTCAGGCCGCATGCGCGACGGAAGGCGCGACGGTCCGCGAACACTGGACCTGGATATCATTGCCTGCGATGGTTTTGTTGTTCACAGTGACTATCCAGAAAAAAGCTACGTTCGTCTTCCGGTTGACGAAGTTTGCCGGGAGGCCGGTATCACCCTGATACCGGGAAAATAGACTGAAGCTCGTCTGCATTGCTTTTTTTGTAGCATTGCCCCTCTGCGCTGAAAGCTGGTGGCAGGCCGCAGAAAGGGGGCAGTTGCAAGAACTGGTGCGACTGTATCGGCCCGCTCTCTTGAATGCAAAAAATAAGGAAGGCCTTACCGCGTTGCATCTGGCTCTGGATGCGCGTGATCTGGCCTGTGTTCGCTTTCTCTGGGAGCGGGGTGCTATAGACCTGAGCGATCCGGACGGTAACCATTCGCTACTGCGCCTGCATTGCGAATCCAGACCGGACTGTCATGATATCGTACGTTTTCTTATTGCCCGCAGCGCGAGACTGGATCATAGAAACAAACAGGGACAGACCGCTCTCATGGCTCAGGTGGACACCGGGGACACGGGCTTTGTTCGCTTGCTCCTTGCCGCCGGTGCCGATCCATCCCTGAAAGACAATCAGGGCTTTGATGCCATCGCCTACGCTCTGCATTCAGATAAGGAGGGAACTCTGGTTGCCCTTCTGGCCGGCGGAGCCTGCGTTTCCGGCAAACACCTGCGTATGTCCGGCCATAGATTACGCCCGTACCTGCTGCGCTACCTGGACAATTGCCGCACCGGTAGTTCTATGCAGAAGGTTGCTCCGCTGTCACTGTCCACCAGCGAAATTTGACCCCCGTGCAATTGGGCAATCTTGCGGGCCAGGAAGAGCCCGAGACCCACTCCGGGTTTGTCCTCGCCCAGGCGGTGAAACTTTTCAAAAATGGCCTCTCTTTCACTGACCGGGATACCAGGTCCACTGTCCCGGATCCAGATTTTCACTTTATCGGCATTGTCTTCCAGAGAAATGGACAGCCTGCCTCCGGGAACATTGTAGAGAACGGCATTCTTAGCAATATTTAGTATCATTCTCTGTGTCAGGCGACTGTCGGCTTCAATGGTCAGCCCTTCTGGACTATCCAGATGGGTCGTAATATTTTGCATTGCGGCCATGCCCTCAACGGCGTTCAGAGCTTCCCGACAACAGGCGGCCAAATCCACAGCAGTCCACTGCAGATCTGGCGTGGATTGCACATCCGTGACCAGCATCAAATCATCCACATAGCTGCTCAGTGTCGCGCTTCCTTCGGTGATTCGTTTTACGGAATTTTTCTGTAGCTCGTCCGGTTCACTCATCTCCAGCAGTTCCGCGCTTCCCTGGATGAGTGTCAGAGGCGTGCGCAGCTCATGAGAAAGGTGCGCCAGGAATTCATCCTTAACCCGGGCCATCTCCTCCAGTTCGGCATTGGTTTTGCGCAGCCTGGCGGAAAGCAGAGCCACTTCAGAAAAAGTCCGGGAGAAGCGCTTGTAAATCAGGAAAGACTGACTGATGGAGAAGCCCATGAGCCCGAGGGGGAACAGGGCACTGCTGGAACTTACAATGTTGAGATTGCTGAGTATGTCATACAGAGCCGCGCCAACAAGTAAGATGAATCCCAGTAAAAAAATGAGGCTACCGGGCTCCTTTTTTTTCAGGGCCAGGCCGCAAAGTATGAGACCGGTAATCAGGATCAGAAACGTAATGGAATGGTAGTAGCGTACAATTTCAGCAAGATCTCCCCGGGACACAAAAGGCGAAAGGGACAGAATAGAGAAAAAGACGGCAATGGAGCAGAGCACATATACGAATCGGGTTAAAAACCGGGCCGGAAAAAGGAAATGAAAGTAAAGCAGGGCCGTGACCCCTGCAAAAAAATAGGTGAAGTAGCCCAGGTGCATTTCTACCTGAAACGATAACGAAGGCCATAGCTCACGGGAAAGGTATTCGCCGCTGAGTAGCGTGCGCAGAGCAATGACCAGAAGAAACATACCAAAGTAGAGTGCGGCTTTCTCTTCGCGCCGTATGGCGAACATCCCCAGATGGTAAATGCCAAAAAGCAACAGGCCTGTGGCTAAAAACAGGTCCATGGCCTGTCCTTCGCGGTTGAGCCGCTCAATGGCCTGGGCCGATCCAAAATGAACAGGGCCGCCCGCTCCGCCCCGAGGATGATCGGGACTGGCAATGGTAAATTCGAGCAGCAGCTCCCCGGTCGTTGCATCGGGAAGTCGGAAAAGAACCTGACCTTTTCCCGATTTGAGGTCTGTTGTTTCCAGGGAGGTGCCAGGCAGACCATCGTTTAGAACAGGCTCGCCGTTCAGGCGGATGGTCAGGGCCCCGGTCTGAGTCATGGAGCGAACGCCCCAGACGTGATGAGAGGCAGTGGCTGGCAGGAGAATGCGCAGGCGATAGGTAGCATAACCCCTGCTCTCCACCTGGGAATACTTCTCCGAGAAGGCAACGGTCCAGCTGACATCAATCGGTCCGTAGGCCAGCGGCTCTTCATTGGCCGCCGGTTGCAGTTGCCTCCAGAAGAAAGCCCAGTCCCCGCGCAGAGGCAGGGCACCCAGTGTGGTGGGGTCGGTGGAGCGTAGATCCAGTGTCCCTTTTTGAATAGCGATTTCTGGCATGGCCCCGTTGGCCGGCAGCATGCTCTCTCTGCAACCGAACAGTAAACATAATGCAATACTGGCAAGGGGCTTCCATCCGAAATTCATAAAGGACCGCCTGTTTCCTCCGCCGCCGGGTCCTGTACGGCCGGCATGGCAATGGTGAAAGTTGTGCCGCTACTTGATGTTTTAAAATCGATCGAGCCTCCATGAGCCTGAACGATGTTCCTGGCAATGGCCATACCAAGGCCGGTTCCGTGTTCTTTACCGTGGGTTGCAAAAGGCTCAAAAAGGGTTTCACGAATTTCCAGGGGAATGCCGGGACCGTTATCGGTCATGGTAAAAATAAGGCTGTCTTCACTGCGGGAAATCTGTAAGATGAATCTGCCGCCGCGTTTCCCTTCCAGTGCATCCGCTGCATTACCGGCAATATTGATGATGGCCCGCAACAGACGCTCGGGATCAAGGTAGATAGAATCGACAAAATCAAGCATTACTGAATATTCGATTTCACGGGAGTTAAAAAGGGGATCGAGAACCGTTTTGATTCTTTCCGTAAATTCCTTTGAGCCCATCCATTCCCGGGCAACGGCAGCCGACCCTCTGCTGAAATCGAGTAAATCCTGGACCAGAGCCAGCATACGATCAGCTTCTTTATCAATAATATTCAAAAAATGGCGGCGCTTTTCGCGCCCCAGTCCATCGTGATCGGCCATTTCTTTGTAGCCTTTGATGACGGCCACGGGATTTTTTAGATCATGAACGATGCCGGCTGCCATGTCGCCAATGGTTGCCAGTTTTTCACTCTGTCGCAGTCGATCCTGAAGATTCAGGGCATTGGTGTAAGCGAGCTTGAGATCCCGGGTAAGATTTTCACTTTTCTCAAATGCCGCCGCGATGCGGCGCGACAGAGCCAGAGCCAGCGTTATGGCCAGGGCCAGCAGTCCGTAGGGAGCAAGGTGGGCCTGCCCGCGCCAGAACCAGGTGAAAAGAATATCGTTGGCCATGGCCATAAACGCCAATAAGCAACCCAGTATGATGAGCCGGGCCCCGCTGCGCCCGGAGAATATAGCGGTTGCAACGCGGATCAAAGCATACATCGCATAGGCGATGGCCAGCAACTGGACGGGCATTACTGAGTGGAGGTACACAGAAGGAGGCATGAAAGCCGCCATGGCGCCGGCCATAAGCACGCCAATGATGACGGCCCTGGTTATCCATCGATGGAATTCTACCGGGAAGAAGGATTGGAAGAAAAGTGTAAGAAACAGCAAAGATACATAAAATGTAAGGATTTTTAACCGGAGAACCAGAGGGCTATCCAGAGCAAAGATTTCCAGCAGCAGGTGTTCTCCCGTCAGCATGGTGCGCACAGTAATGGTCAAACAGAGCAGAGCAAACCAGAGCGGCGCTGGATCATCGTGCCGGAAACAAAACAAACCGAGGTGGTAGATACCCAGGATTAAAAGAGCTCCGGCGAGGAAAGCCTCTGTCAAACGCGATTGATCGCGGAGAGCAAATACCTTCTCTGCCTTACCGATCTGGATTGCGTTGCGCAGGCCCGCCCGTGGGTTCGAGTGATTGGAAAGAGCGATGGTTAAGATTCCCTCACCGGTAGCGGCGGGTATTTCACTGTAAAGGGGACGGTAATGGATTTCCTCTTCGCTGGCTGTTGTGGCCACGGATCCGGCCCGGGCGATCTCATCCTCATTCCAGTAGCCTGTAAGCGCTGAACCCTGCACCGGAATTCTCAGGGCCAGCCCATCCGGTGACTCTGGCAAAAGCACGCGCAGGCGAAAGGTAGCAAATCCTGTTTGCGGTGAGTCGGTATGCTGATTCCAGATGCCTGGAACTATGGCCAGGGGAGCGATTGAGGTTTGGGCTGAAACATCGGCATTGGCCGTTCCGGGAAGTTTTATTTCCTGCCAGTAGAATTGCCACTGGCCGTTTAGTTCGACGGGCGATGAGAGATCCTGACCGCGCAGATCCAGGATTCCGCCAACGGCCAGTGGTGGGCCCGCAAAACGCTGGCCGCAGGCGACGCAGCCCAGGATGCAGAACCCGGCGAAATTTTGGATCAGCAGGCGCATGAGTCGCCGTATTTCATGTTTCTCCAAGCAGAGCGCGTATCTTTTCGAGAACCTGCCGCGGGGAAAAAGGCTTGGCCATCAGCGCGTTTCCGCCGGCATTACGGACCTTTTCTTCATCCTGCTTCTGTCCACGGGCCGTGAGAAAGAGGATGGGTGTGGTGGTAAGTTCTGGAATTGTGCGGATTTCCGTAGCAGCTTCAAGGCCATTTTTCACGGGCATCATCAAATCCATAATGATCAGATCCGGCCGGGAACGCACGGCTATTTCCAGCGCTTCCTCGCCGTTCCGGGCCATCTCGAAGGAATAGCCGGCCATGCTCAAGAGTTCGGATAGCATATTGCGGATGCTTTCTTGATCATCAACGATAAGTATTTTCTTTGCGCTCATCAGGACTCCTCAAAGCACTATTACAGGCGACCGGGCGGCTGGCAACAAAAAGGGGCGCCGCTCAGGGAACCAGCCGTTGCCGCCGCAATCGTTCAATTTGCTCCGGCCGGTCCACGCCGTACCATTCTTTGCGTAGCAAACTTTGATCCGCTGCCGGTAGCCTCTGAATCAATTTTTCCAGGTCCGGGACCGGCAGTAAGCGCAGCAGGGCGTTGCCTTTCAGCCGTGCTTCTTCGAGGTTTCGGGGAAGTTCGGGCAAAAGATCAAACGCTTTCTGGTATTCTCCCGCCGTAAAGTAGATCTCCGCTATTTCCCGATTGCGGTCGGGAGTCACCGGCAGAGCCTGCAGGAAGGGGAGGGCACGAAGTGGTTGTCCGGCGGCGGCGTAGAGCCTGGAGAGTTCGAGTCGTGCCTCCACGCTCTGTGGCGACAGGCGGAGTGCCTGCGTGTAAGCGGCTTCTGCCTCGTTCCAGTCGCCGCTCTGGCGGGCATAATCTCCGAGCCACAGTTGAGCCGATAAAGACTGGCTTCCTTCTCTCGCAGCCATGACTGCCCATCTTTCCTTATCTTTCTCAAAAAAATAGCGTGGCCAGCCCGATGGTGCCGGTGGAGGAAGTTGAGCGATCATAGTTTTCAAGATCCGGTTTTCTGCCTCGACATCTTCACAGAGTTCATAAAGATTCATTAAATTCAGGTAAGGTTCCGCTCGCCGGGGAGATTGTTTGATTGCTGTAAGAAAGAGTTCCTCGGCCAGATTCAGCTCCAGCAAACGAACAGCGGCGATAGCCTGATCATTGCTTTCTTCTGCACTGCGGGACGGACGGGAAGGATCCGGCGGGTTGTGACGCGAGGATTCCAGCATGTAGGTAAAGCCCGTAGCCGAACGGAATTCCTGTGCCCGGTAAATTTGTGCTGTACACCCAACCCCTCCGGCCTGAAGTGCGGCAATCCAGAGGATCTGGAGAAGGAGTTCTGCCGGACGTTTGCCGGCGGAGCCTTTCAGCAAGAAGGAGAGCACAGGCACAGGTCGGCCGGAAAAATATCCATGTCAACATCATTGCCACTCTCCTACAATCTGGAACTCGATTTTTTGCGGCCGGCAGCAAGGGAACGGGCTGCACCTCAAGTGGAAGTCGTGAGCTCCACACGCGAGGCTTTTGAAGCGATTATGCGGCTTGAGGCTTCCCGACTCAAGCTGGCGCATGCTTTCAATAAACTGGCCAGTCTGAGCAACTCGCGCACAAGACTCCTGCCGCACCAGATTGAAGCGACCTACCGCGTGGCCCAGGCAGCCAGCCCCCGTTTTTTAATCGCTGATGAAGTGGGTCTTGGAAAGACAATCGAAGCCGGGCTCATTATCAAGGAGCTTATCATCCGCCGCGACTACAAACGCATTCTCATTGTTGTGCCGGCAACTCTCTCCGTGCAATGGCAGAATGAACTTCGCAGCAAATTCAATGAGGAATTTGGATTGCTGAACCGGGCCACCTTTGCCGCCTTCCAGCCCGGGGCCCGAACCGCACGCTGGATCACCTCTGTAGATTTTATTAAAAATCCCAAATACGCCCAGGCCGTTCTCTCGCGACGCTGGGATATGGTCATTTTTGACGAAGCACACCGCCTGCGGCGCGACCTGAATGTTTCGACCAGGGCCTATGCCTTTGCCGAAGCGATCAGTACCCGTTCGGAGGGGCTGCTACTGCTTTCCGCCACGCCTTTCCGGGGGAAGCTCGAGGAACTTTTCTATCTGATCCGATTGATCGATCCCCATTTGCTGGGACCGCAGGCCGCTTTTGTCAATGACTACGTCATGGGCAATCGTGATGTGGGTGAGCTCAAAGATCGCCTGGCGCGTGTGATGCTCCGGCGGCGCAAGATAGAAGTGGGCGGCTTCACCAAACGTCATGCCCAGACGGTTCGTCTGGAGTTGTCCGCCAGTGAGCGTGAGCTGTACGATGAGACAACCGAGTACGTGCGTCGGGAATACAATCGTGCCGCCCTCTCTGCCAACCGTATGACGGGCCTTGTTATGATTGCCTTTCAAAAGTTACTGGATTCCAGCACCAATGCTCTCCTGCAAGCTCTGGAAAGGAGGCGTCAAAAACTCGAAGAGTCCACCTTCCGCTCAACGGGCCCGGTCTTTGAAGAATCTTACGATCTGCGTGACGAAGACCTCCTGGAACAAGCGGTCGATGCCCGGAACCAATCAACGTTACAGGAGATGCGCCAGGAAATTCTGGTCCTCAAGCGTCTGATCAAGCTTGCCCGCGCTGTGAAATTGGATCGCAAATTTCAGAAGCTTGCTGAACTATTAGCCCGACTCAAAAAGCAGGGGTATCAGAAGTTCGTAATTTTCACTCAGTTCAAGACGACCCTGGAATTTTTGCAGGCGGGACTCACAGATTATTCTGTGAGCACGTTCCATGGCAGCCTTTCGCTTCGCGAAAAAGAGGCAGCCATTGAAAACTTCCGGACCAGAGATGAGATCTTGATCTGCACGGAGGCTGGCGGTGAAGGTCGCAATCTGCAGTTTGCCTGTATCCTCATCAACTACGATTTGCCCTGGTCTCCACTCAAGATCGAGCAGCGCATCGGTCGTGTTCATCGGTTTGGACAAAAGAATGACGTTCTGATAATTAATTTTTCTACACAGGACACCGTAGCCGAGCGAGTTCTTGAGGTGCTTCAACAAAAGATACGTATGTTTGAGGAATCAATCGGACCATCGGATGCTCTGCTGGGCGCTGTAGACGATGAAGATTCTTTACAAAAAAGTATCATGGAATATGTCACCGGTCGCAAAAGCCGCCGGGAACTGGACAGCGATCTGGAGGAACAGGCCCGCCTTGCTTCTTCCGGTTTTGCCCGGCTCAATGAACTGGCCGCGCCGCGTCTGGTCGATTTTAACCTGGAGGATTACTACCGGCATACCGGGCAGGACAGGCAGATCGACAATGCTACACTGGAAGTGTTTGTGGCCCGCTACTACAGACAGTACACGGATGGGCCGTTGGAACTTTTGCGTTGCTCCCCGGGGCAGCCTTCCTTTTGGGAGCTGGTCGATCGGTCTTCCGGAGAAAGGAAGGCGGCTACCTTTCAAAGCGATCAAGCTCTGGAAAATGACGGCCTGGAGTTTCTGGCACTGGGTCACCCGGCCGTGGATCAGGCTCTGAATCATTTTTTCCTGGAACGCAGAACGACTTTTGTGCAATCGCTGCGGGCCCCTGGCGGACAGCGTGGACTTTACTTTATATTTCTTTCGCATTACAGTCACCTGTCGCATGCGGAGCTCATATCTGTGCTGGTGGGCCCCGATCAGCAAGTGGAAATTTGCCCGGAGATCCTGTTTTCGTTTGGTTTTGTACCGCAAGCCTTCGCTGCCGGCTCCATAGATTTTGAGCAGCACTTGAAAACGGCGCAGAAGGCTGCTCTGGATTTTGCCCACAAACAGGCCCTTTTGCTCGAAGATGAAAAAAGCCATCGTTTTGAAAAAAGTAAGTATGAACTGAGTTTTGGTAAGAAGATTCGCCTTCTGGAGGAGAAAGCGGATCGCCTGAAAAGTGCGCTGCGTTTTCACGATTCGGTCGTGGCCCGTTCCCAGCTCACGCGCACGGAAAATGAGCTGCGTCAGGCCCGACTGGAAAAAGGACTGGCCCTGGATCGGTTGGAGCGCAACAGCCATACGCATGTGGAGCTGGACCTGTTTCAGATCTACCATCTGGCCTAAGATGGGCCCCGGCAGCCCTTCGCGCTAAAGCGCGTCTTTGTTTTTTTTTCAGATTTTTTTTGTTGCCAAAGTTAAGCAGAAAGTGTACGGTTGTTTTTCTGAGAAAACAGGGTAAGTCAGGAGTTTCGCCGTCTAAATGAAATGCAGGATTCTACTGTTCGCGGCCATGGTATTTCTGGGTATAAGCGGGGCAACGTGCAAAGCACGGACAAATCGGTCTAAAGACAGAGTTCTTCCGGCCAAATGTGAGGACAGGCCTGAAGGCGGGCCTTGCCGTGCTTATTTGGAAAGGTATTTTTTTGATTCAACGGCCGGGAAATGTAAGAGTTTTATCTGGGGCGGTTGCCAGGGGAATGTCCCCTTTGAATCTAAAAGTGCATGTCTTGAATTATGCGAGAAATGAAAGAATGTCAGGAGTGATTGCGATGCGAACAAAAATTACGGCGCTGCTAAGCATGGTTCTGGGTGTGAGCTGTGCATCCGAGTCACCAAACAATACAGCCCTGATGATGCTCCTGTTGCTCTCATCCGGAGGGAGTGGTTCTTCAAGTTGCAGCATCTCTGCATCCGATGCGCTGTTCTCGAATCAGTGGCATTTACAGAATACAGGGCAATCGGGTGCCACGGCGGGTGAGGATGCTCGAGTTTGCGTACCCTGGAGCGAATCTCGCTTCGGGGCCGGTGTTAGCGTCGCCGTTGTTGACGATGGGCTGGAAATCGCTCACGAAGATCTTACGGGGAATATCGAATCTGGAAAAAGCTGGGACTACCCGGGCGCGGATACGGATCCCACCAGCACATCCAACAACCATGGCACCGCTGTTGGCGGAGTCATGGCCGGCCGCATGAACTCCATTGGGATAAGGGGCTCTGCCCCGGCGGCCAGCTTGCGTGGCTATAATTTATTGGCCCAGTACAACGCCACCAATCGCGCTGATGCCATGACCAGAGATGTAGCTAACGTACATGTTTCTAACAATAGTTGGGGACCTTCTGATAATTTTGGAACTTATACTGATTCAGAAGGCACCTGGCGCACAGCAATTGAAACCGGCTTGAGTAGTGGGCGAAGTAACAAGGGAACCGTTTATGTCTGGGCCGCAGGTAACGGTGCCCAGTGCAGTGATAATAGTAACTACGATGGTTTCGCCAACTACCATGGCGTTGTCAATGTGGGTGCCATCGGGGCTAATGGCACTAAAGCAAACTATTCCGAGTCAGGTGCCAATTTGTGGGTTGTGGCCCATTCGCAAGGCACCACCGGACCGGCCATCACCACCACGGATAACTCAGGTGCCAATGGCTACAATACGAACGGTTCCAGTGGTAACTACAGTAACCTTAATTACACGAATACTTTCAACGGCACATCTTCTGCCGCCCCACTGGCTGCCGGTGTGATCGCTCTCGTGCTGGAGGCCAATTCCGCTCTAACCTGGAGGGACGTAAAGCTAATCCTGGCAGAAAGCTCGCGCAAGAATGATGCCTCCGACTCTGGCTGGCTTACGGCTGGATCAAAAGTTTCCGGGAGCGGGTCTTACAATTTCAATCATAAGTATGGCTTTGGAGCCGTTGATGCAGGTGCGGCCGTGGCTCTTGCAAAAACCTGGACTAATGTAAGTGCTCAAGTAACTCATACTACCAGCACTTCCAGCCCGGGTACGGCGATCCCGGATAACAATTCAACGGGCGTAAGCAATTCGATTGTCGTATCCGGCAGCGGAATTAATCAGATCGAATTTATTGAGATTAATTTGACATCCAACCATACCTATGTTGGCGATCTCGCCGTTACACTCCAATCTCCTTCCGGTACAACCAGTACTCTTGCTGAAACCCATATCTGTCGGACATCCTCATGTGGAACAAGTGCGGCTGGTTGTACTTTTCCTGGCGGAACCTGGCGTTATGGCTCTGCACGACACCTGGGTGAAGCAGCGAATGGGACCTGGACTATCACCGTAAGGGACGGAGGCGCTGCTGACACTGGAAATTTGACGTCCTGGTCCATGAAGTTTTATGGTCGTTAACGTAAGGAGAAATGTATGAATAATAGATTGTTAAAATTCATCGCAGTGGGTATCCTTTTTCTGGCCGGAACGACTCTCTGGGCCAATGAAGGAATCGAGTACCATTACTTTGATGGAGATAAGAGAATAACGATATTTCTCCAGCCAGATCTCCTGGCCATCTTTAGCAGATCACAATCGCAAAGCGAAACGAAAGCCCGCAGTGTTGATGCAAGCGCCCGGCTGCTGGCCACAGGATCGGAAGTGCATATTTTCAGGATCTCTGATAAAGGCGCGGTCGATTCCTTACGGCAAGGGGTTGTACCGGGGGCGTTGAAGACTGACGGTTCTGCTTCTCCCGTATTTTCCGATGCCAGGTCCGGTGGAATAAAGAGGGCCTTGCCTGGCGGTGTGATTGTTTCCTTAAATCCTGTGTGGGACGACAAACAGGTTGCCACCTGGGCTAATTCGCTGGGCCTGGAAATTATTCAGAAACTCAATATTACGGGAAATTACTATGCATTGAAGACCGCAGCAGGAATCCAGAGTTTACTCAAGGCAAATGAATTGAAAGCCCGGCCGGAAGTATTGCTTGCATTGCCAAACTGGTGGTCGGAATACTCGCATCGTTAGAAGTTTTGATTCCTTTTTAGTTCTGGGTTCAGGGCGTGGCCGGGCGAGACTATGGCGGGTAGTTAATCAGGATCAGGGGCAGTCAATAAAGCCAATGGAATTTTGTAGGGCCAGACAGGAAAATCCAATTTTTCCCGGACTGCTCCCCGCCGCCCCCTTCAGGGCAAGTCTTGCATGAATCCGGCCACACGCCTTGAGCGCCGGTCTCCCAGAGCGCTGTAAAGGTCGAAGGACCGCTGGTAGAATTCTCTGGCCTTGCCCGGCCGTTCGGCGGCCTGCATGATTTGTCCCAGGATTTCATAGTCGTAAGCCAGAAGGTCGGCCCGACCGCCGTCCCGATCCAGTTGCAGTGCCTTTAGCGCATATTTCTCTGCTTGCTTGAAATTGCCCTTTTCCTTATAGATTTTGCCCAGGTGGATGCTGGTGTACGAATCCAGCTCCGGATCACCGGCATTTCGTGCTTGTAGAAAATCATTCAGGGCCAGGTCCTTTTCGCCCTTGCGGTAAGAAAGATAGCCCCGATATGCTAAAATTTGCTTACGAGATGGGGATGACAGGGAAAGCTTGAGAGCTTCGTCGCATAGATCCCGGGCCAGTTCTTCCTTTTTTTCCCGGATGAAGAGCAAAATGCGAGTGGAGAGGATATTCCCGCGGTAATCACCTCCGCTCTGTACGGAAAGCTCCGTGGCCCGGTCAAGGAGTCGGCCGGCTTCTTTACTCTCTGTGCGCTTGATGCGGTAGCTGGCATGGGCAACCAGGCAGCGAATTTCATTGGGACGATCATCGAGCAGGAGAAAACTCTGGCAGGCTTCCCCAAAAAGACGTCCGGCATCGCGGCTACCGCTACGGGCCAGATCGCCGGCCTTGATCAATTTGCGAAGAGTTTGCTCCTGCTGAAGCTCAAAGGCTCCGGGCGTTCTGCAATAAAAGAAGGCCAGAAGAAGACCGGCTGCAATCTTTTTCATTCAAGGTCACGGGTATCAATCGAATAGGCTTTGCCCTCTTCTGATTGACCAAAAGTAAATATTTGCACCATTTTACTGGCGCTTTCTACCGTCGATTGAGTCTCTCGCACAGTGCGCCGAATTTCCGGTGTGGAAGCCTGCAGGGTGCCGGCAAAATGGCGTAAGCTGCTCGATGCTGCGGTCAGATTTTGCACGGTCTGGGTTACATTGGCATCGGTTCCGCCGAGCTCTCGGGAAATTTGTCGCATGTCCTGAGTGATTGCGGCAACATTGGCCAGAATTTTTTCCATATTGGAGCCGACGCTATCGGGTTCGACCAGCAAGAGACCACGTTCAGCACGGGAGAGCACTTCCTGATCCGTCTCTGAGGGGATTTTACTGCCTTCTGCCAGGACTTCTCCCTGGCCGTCGGGGATGAGTTCCAGAGATTTCCCGCCGATCAAGTTGCCGGATGAAATTTTCAAATAAACAAAACCTTTTAAATGAGGATTGAACTCCGGATAGACAAAAAAATCGATGCGCACCTGGCCTCCTTCCTCAAGCGTGATGCTGGAAACAGCGCCTGCTTTGAGACCTTTGTATTCAATCCGTGTTCGCGGTGAAATCCCGTCTCCTCTTTCCATCTGAGTGAAATAGCGGTACTCCCGGCTAAAAAACCGGCCTTCCACGGCGATGTTGTACAGAGCCACAAAAAAAAAGACAATGGCCGTGAAGAGAAATAGCCCTGCCAGGCGACTTTGCACACTGTAGCGATATTCCATGCTAACTCTCCAGCAGTCGGCCCTGATCCAGCCAGATTCTGCGATTGACCGGCAATTCAAGCTTTGCCTGATCCTCTGCCGTTAAAACTATGATTGCCGCCGATTTCAGCAATTCCTTTATCCAGGCCTTTCCTGTTTCTTGCGTGGCCGAATCAGCATCGTGCAGGGCCTGGTCCAGCAGAAAGATACCGGCACCAGGCCGGCTCAGCACCGCCAGCCGCAGGCGAATTTTCTCTGATACAGACAGGTCTTCCACCCGGGTATACTTTTGTTCCATGAGCCCCAGCTGACTGAGTCGGGAATTGATTTCCCTTTCGATTCTTGCGCGACCGAGCTGAGTGCTCAGGCGCAGGACGAGTTCCAGATTTTCCTGGCAGGAGAGCGCATGAAGCGGTTCGAGCCTGCGAAGCAAACAGCAGATATCCTGCCGCTCCTCAAAGTAGCGGCGACCTGGATGATACTCCAGAGGCTTTCCGTGGCACAGAACCTGACCGCTCTGTGGTTTGACCAGTCCGGCCAGAAGTCGCAGGAGCTGAGTTTTTCCTGACCGTGTGGGGCCGTCGAGTAAGACAACATCACCAGCACGTAATTGCAGATGGGCCCGGTCAACAACATTCCGCTCAAACAGGGTAAGGCTGGCGTTTAGAAGCTGCAGCATCAGGTGTAAAGGTGCAGAGCCAGTAGAATTTCTGCAATCGCCAGGTACAGGATGATGTTCTTGGCCGCGCGTGTGGTCAGGTCCGGAATGCGCGCATGATAGGGGTCAGCCTGCAAAGATTCGCGCAGGGGAAAAAGAGCGATGGCGCTGCTGATAATAAATACTTTGAAAGTCATGACCAGCAGATCAGACGCTTCAATGGAACGATAAAAAACATCCACCATCAATCCAAAGTTGAAGACGGGCATAAGTAAAGACATGACGTAGGAGCCGGTCAGCAGGGCAGCCATGAAGAACACTATATGAGAACTTATTATTACAACGGTAGCATAAAAGATAGGGCAGACCAGATAGATGATCGGGTTCACGCCTGTGGCCAGCAGTAGCTCAAACTCTCCGGATCCGCGCATGTGCGTCACTTCATAGCTGATGGCCGGCGTGTAGCAGGCTGTTACCACAAAACTGATGAGCAGCGGTGCGATAATCTGCAAAAAGCCAATGGCATACACGCGTCCCATGGCACCCTCAACGGGAGTGTCCGCAAATGCAGAAAGAACAACGAGCAGGATCACAGCGCCCATAATGGAACCCAGCAGAGTCACCGCCTGGAACGTGGAAACGCCACCCAGATAGATGTGATACCATAGATTTTTTTTGAAAATAAAAAAATCAGACTTCCGGAAAGAAAAAGGGGTCACCAGGGCCTGGCTTAAAAGTCCCGCCAGGTCATTGCCCAGCGAGTAAAGGTAGCCGATGGAATTTAGAACCTTCCGGTAAATGTGACGTAGTGCTGTCATTGCCCGCCGCGCGATAGCACAAGATTGTCACGATGGATGATTTCCGTTCCGCGCACAAAAAGGCCGGCATGTTCTTCGCTTTTGCGTCCGGCCAGTTCCTGCACCTCACGGCTGCTGTAATTGACAATCCCCCGTCCCACTTCGCCCTCCGGTCCCCTGATCCCCACAACATCGCCTGGAAAAAACGTTCCGTCTACCTGACGGATACCGGCAGCCAGAAGAGAAGATCCGCGTTCCGCCAGCGCTCTGGCCGCTCCAGCGTCCACATCAATCGTTCCATGAGCCATGGAATAAAGGATCCAGCGTTTGCGGGCGGAAAGTTTCCCTCCGCCCGGCCCGGCGATCAGCGTTCCTTTCTCCTTACCGGCCAGGAAATCGGCGATGATATTTTTTTCCCGGCCCGGCAGAATGGCCAGAGCGGATCCTGAGGCCAGGCACAATTCACCGGCGCGAATCTTTGCAGCCATTCCACCGGAACCCGGCCCTTCAGGGCCGCGTGCCAGCCGCCGTTCCTTTGCGGTGATCTGTGAAAGAAAGGGGATCAATTGCGCCCCATCCAGAAATCCTTCCACGGAAGTCAGAATAATCAACAGGCCTGCCCGGAAGAGGGCGGCGCAGGCAGCGCTTAAAATATCGTTTTCACCAAATTGCAGTTCAGCGGTGGAGACGGCATCGTTTTCATTGATGATGGGCAGAGCACCGGAGCGGATGAGTGATTCAATGGTGTGGCCTATGTTCAGGTAAGAGCGACGGTTGCGAAAATCGCGCGCTGTAATCAAAAGTTGGGCTACGGGGATGCCCTTTTCCCTGAAGAGCTCTGCATAACGTTGCATGAGCAGGGGTTGGCCGATGGTAGAGAGAGCCTGGCGGGTTCGCAAGGAAGCACCATCCGCACTGTCCTTTGTTTTTGCCAGGGCATGCAGCCGCGTGCGGCCCAGGGCCACGGCACCGCTACTCACCAGAAGGATCTGGCGGGACTCTTCGCGTAAAAACATAATCTGCCCGGCAAGCCTTTGCAGCATGGCCTCATCCAGGCCCCGCCCATCGGGATCAAGGAGTAGACTCGAGCCGATTTTGATGACGATGCGTTCTGCGCTGCGGACACGCGCCAGGGCAGCCTGCCGATCCATCAGCCGCGAATCCTTTCCGCCAGAGTCTCCTCCGGGAAATGTTCAAAGAGACTTTCCTTGAGCGGCTCAAGTCCGCGACCGTCCCGGGCAGAGATAGCAATGGTTTCGAGTTCCGGCCAGCGGGCTCTGAGCTTCTGCTGCATGAGGGCCACAAAATCCGGGTCATACTGTATTTCATCCCATTTGTTTAAGACCACAATCGCTGCTTTGCCAGGTAGCGATGGTGAGTAACTGGCCAGTTCGTTTTGTAAAAGCGTCAGGTCTGAGACAAGATCCAGACTGGTTAGATCCAGCAGATAAAGGATCAGGCCCACACGCTCAATATGTCTCAGGAAAGACAGGCCCAGTCCGGCTCCCTGGTGCGCTCCCTCAATGATGCCAGGAATGTCTGCGAGGAGTACGCGCCGTCCGGCCTCATTTTCCAGGACACCCAGGTTTGGTGAAAGAGTGGTAAAGGCGTAGTCGGCAATCCGGGCTTTGCTTGCTGTGAGCCGGGCGATGAGCGTGGATTTCCCGGCGTTGGGCAGGCCCACAAGCCCGGCATCGGCCAGTAGCTTCAATTCCAGTTTCAAAAGTCTGCGTTCTCCCGGCAGGCCGCTCTGGGCATAGTGGGGAGCCTGATTGGTAGAGGAAGCAAAGTGGCTGTTGCCGAGGCCACCTTTGCCGCCGCGAGCCGCGATGAGTTGCTCACCCGCGCGTAAGAAATCTCCTAATATTTCTTGACTTTCAATGTCTGTTACTACGGTTCCTGGAGCAACCTCAAGAATCAGATCCTGACCACGTTTGCCGCTCTGTTTCAGAGCCCGGCCGGGGTCTCCGTTGTCCGCTTTGAAGAATCTCTGCTGTAGATAATGCCCCAGGGTCTGCCGCGAAGGATTGGTTTTGATGATGACATCCCCTCCGGCTCCACCGTCACCGCCGTCAGGGCCGCCCATGGGGCGGTATTTTTCCCGTAGAAAATGCACAGACCCGGCACCACCGTGTCCGGCCTCGACCTCTATTTCGATCTCATCGACAAATTTCATGGAGCCCGGCCGGGCTGCCGTTCCCTGTATCAGGGAAGCGGGATAATGGAGACTTCTTTGCGGGTGCGCGACTGGTTACCGAACTGCACGCGACCATCTTTGAGCGCGAAGAGCGTGTAGTCCTTGCCCATGCCCACGTTGAGCCCGGGAAGAATCGTGCTGCCACGCTGGCGCAGGATGATATTGCCGGCAATAACCACTTCACCACCGTACTTTTTGACACCGAGTCTTTTGGATTTGGAATCGCGTCCGTTCCGACTTGACCCACCACCTTTTTTATGCGCCATACTTTTCCCCTTCCCAGGCAATATTTGCCGGATACTGTTCTGCCAGAGCGCGCAGTCCTGCCAGTGTTCCACCCAGCAGAATCACAGCCACCTCAGGCGCGCTTTCTTGCAATTTGATACGCAGATAACCCGAACGCCTCTGGATCTGCGCTCCGCGCAACCGCTCCAGGTTCAAAGCAAGCGTTTCTGCCAGAACCGACACTCCGGCGCAGACTACATCCGTGCCTTTAAGCGAATACCCTGCATGACCGTCAAGCTCCAGGTCCAGATCTGCGGCACTGAAGCGAATCCGGATCACTCAGCCACTTATAGACACAACCTGCATCTTCTGCAATTCCTGGCGGTGCCCCCAGGCGCGCCGCTGACCGGTTTTACGCTTGTAGGTGAAGCCGCGGACCTTTTTGCCACGCAGTTCTTCCAGCACCTTCAGGGTAACGCTGGCTGAAGCCACATAGGGGGTGCCCAACTGTAGCTTTGCACCGTCTCCGGTTGCCAGAACCTTATCCAGTTTGAATTCCGTACCGGCTTTGTTTTCTGTCCGATTGGTCAAAAAAACCTGATCTTTTTCCAGCTTCAGCTGACTTCCACCCAGTTCAATAATTGCAAACATCGCTTTTTGTACCCAGACGGGCAGTGTCCTGTAGCCTTTCTCTATGTCAAGCTTTCGTAACCGCTGGCACGTTGAATCGTCTATGCACTATGAGCGTAACGGAGATTCAAGCAGATCAGTTTGAGGACGAAGTGCTTGCGGCTGCCGGGCCGGTGGTCGTGGACTTTTATTCCACAGAATGTCCGCCCTGCGAGGCTCTCTTTCCCAAGTATGAAGACGTCGCCGGTCGATTTAGTTCCAGGGTGAAATTTCTCAAGATTTTTCGCCAGGGCAATCGCGAGCTGGCTTTGAAGCTGGGCGTGACTTCCAGTCCCACTCTCCTTTTCTATAAAGGTGGTCGGGAGGTGGGCCAGCGGCTGATTGCCGGAATCAAAAAGCAGGCCATTGTGACGGAGATTCAGAGCCTGCTGGATCCAGCCGATTTCCAAAAGCTCAATGTAGCCCGACCGGTACGCCGGGAAAATCTGGATCTCATCATCCTGGGGGGAGGCCCGGCCGGACTTTCAGCCGCCCTCTATGCCGCGCAGGCCAAATTGAATACCGTGCTGGTGGACCAGAGCATGCCTGGCGGACAGGTCACGACCACGCACCTGATAGCCAACTACCCGGGAACGGGCAAAGCGATTCCCGGCTATGAATTGATCCATAACATGCAAGCACAGGTAAAAGAGGCGGGGGGTCGGATTCTCGCAGCCATGGATATCAGCTCGGTGACCTTTTCTTCATCCGGCGGGCCACACCGGGTTCTTCTGGATGGAGAGCTGGAACTTTCTGCACCGGCCGCGATTCTGGCTATGGGTGCCGAGCCGCGACTTCTGGGTGTACCCGGGGAAAAAGAATTTCGCGGCCGGGGCATCTCTTACTGTGCCACATGCGATGGGAAATTTTATCAAGATCTGGAACTGATTGTCATTGGTGGCGGCAATTCGGCAGTGGAGGAGTCGCTTTTTCTTACCCGCTTTGCCCGGAAAATCACCGTTGTGCATCAGTTTGATACTTTACAGGCCAACAAAACAGCGCAGGAGGCCGCTCTGGCACATGAGGCCATCCATTTTGTCTGGGATAGTGAACCACGATCGTTTCAAATGGATGAAAATAATAGAATGCATGTCATGGTGGAAAATAGAAAAACCGGCCAGAGTACAGAACTTATAGCCGATGGCGTTTTTATCTTTGTGGGGCTGCGGCCCAATGTCCAGGGCTTTGAGCAACTCAAGCAGAATGAGCAGGGCTATGTGCTGACCAATGAAGATATGGAAACCAGTCTTCCCGGTGTCTATGCCATCGGCGACGTGCGCCAGAAGAAAGTCCGCCAGGCCATCACGGCTGCCGCCGATGGATGCGTTGCGGCCGTGATGGCGGAAAAATACATCGAAAAACAGAAGGTTTATTGAAAGTGTTTACGGAAGAGCTGGCGGTGGCTGTGGCGGATCGCTATGAGACTCTTGCCCGGCAAGCAGAGAACCTGAGCTGTGGTTCTGCTCTGGAACGGGCCAGGGTTTGCCCGGGAGAAGTCGTTGTGGACCTGGGCTGTGGACGGGGCGGGAGTGCTTACCAGGCGGCGCTGGCCGTGGGGGAGAGCGGTCAGGTTGTGGGTATCGATGCTAATGAGGCCATGATTGCCGTCGCCCGGGAGAATGGCCAGGGGATACACTGGCTGACCTTTCAACTGGCTGCCTTTTGGGCTACCGGTTTACCATCGGCCATAGCCGATGTCGTTCTTTCCAATTGTGCCATCAACCATGCCCCGGCCAAAGAAGCTGTGTACCGCGAAATTTATCGGCTGTTAAAAACCGGTGGCCGTTTTGTGGTTTCTGATATCATTGCTGATACGGCTTTGCCGCCTTCTGTGCGGGACGATCCCGCTGCCTGGGCTGCCTGCTATGGTGGTGCCCTGACACTTGCGGAAAATGAGGCAGCAATTCTGGCTGCGGGATTTGAGCGGGTCGAAATTCTGGAACTGAGTGAACCATATTTAAAAGAGGGAATCGTTTTAAGAAAGGTCACATTTTGCTCTATTAAAGTAGAGTCCGGAGTCCCGGAAAAAGGAAAGGAGACTTTTGATGAAGTCACTGACCAGAGAGATTGTAAAAAATCAGACCGGCTGCTGCCCGGAAGAGAAGCCAACTGTAGCACAGTGCTGTGCCAAAAGTTCGCCGATCATTTCCGGCTGCCACGACTGATTTTCCTGCAGGCCGGCCCCGCATCGGGGCCGGCCGGGGTTTGGAGGGATGGATGATTAAATCTCGCTACACTTTTACTGCGGAAAAACCGGACAGTGCGGAGCTTCTGGTCGTGAACTACCTGACCGGAGCCATGGACCTGATTGAACCTCTGGAGCGGCCGGAGTTTGAAAAGCGGCTGGCAGAAGATCGTTGGGATGGTTATGCTCTGGCCAACTATATGATTGAGCGTGGTTATCTCTACCCGGATCTGAAAGCGGAACAGGCGATGATCCAGCAGAAGTACAGGGAATTTTCTCTGGAGTATGAGAAGACGCCGGTGCAAATCATTTTTTCTACAACCCTGCAGTGCAACTTTGCCTGTCGCTATTGCTTCCAGGAAGAGTACAATCATTACAGGGAAGTGCTCAATCCAACGATCATTGACCAGTTTTTCAATTACATTAACAATAAATTCAAGGATGAACCGGTAAAGCCCTACATCACCCTTTTTGGCGGGGAGGCCCTGATCTGGGCAGAGGGTTACAGAAAGAATCTTATGTATCTTCTGGAACGCAGCCGGGACGACGGCTACAGCGTGGCCATGGTTACCAATGGTTATGAGCTATTGAATTATGTGCCCTGGTTCAAAGAAAATCGTATTGCCGTGCGGGAAATTCAAGTAACTCTGGACGGGGATCGCCAGAGTCATGATTCGCGGCGGGTCACACGCGGAAATCGGGGAACCTTTGATCGCATTGCCGATGGCATTGATCTGGCCCTGCGCAGCGGCTACCGGATCAATTTACGCAGCATTATAGATAAAGATAATATGGAATCTTTGCCCCGCCTGGCAGAGTACTGTGAGAGCCGCGGCTGGCTGGATTACCCCCGCCATCTCTTTGATACAGCACTGGGTCGGAACTATGAGCTGCATACCTGTCAGAATACAAATAAACTTTATGAACGCCTGGAAATGTGGCAGGAGTTCGTCTCTCTGGCCAAACAGTACCCGATTCTCAAAAAGTACCATCGACCGCAGATGCACGGGATGCGTTTCCTCTATGAAAACGGCGAGCTGCCTCCACCCATATTCGATGCCTGTCCGGCAGCCAAGAAGGAATGGGCCTTTGACGTTCGCGGCAATGTTTACGGTTGTACGGCGTCTGTGGGTGTGGACCGCTACAAATTAGGCAGTTTTACCAATCCAGCGGAGCCGGTAAACGTGGAACAGATCCGACAATGGCAATCCCGCGATGTTCTGACGATGAAGGCCTGCCGGACCTGCGCCGTTTCCCTTTCCTGTGGCGGGGGCTGCGGAGTTCTGGCCAATAACTACAATGGCTCCATTCATGAACGCAACTGTAGACCGGTAAAAGAGCTTGTGGGCCTTGGTGCCGATTACTACGGCCTGGGATAACCTTGACAGCATGGTGGCGGGTTGTCCCCTCATCGCATGGAAAAAGAAATTACTGTGGCCCAGTTTGCCGAGGAGCTGGTCACGCGCATTGATCGGGCAAAGACCATTGATTGTTGTAAAGACGAAATCAAGCGTCTGGCCCATCTGGCCGCTCAGAAAATGGGTCAGGAAAAAATCCTGGTGCACTGGAAAGACAGTGAGTAGCTGGCCAATTCACCGGTGCGTCCTGGCCAACCGGCGCATCAGCGAGATCGCCTGGAGCCGCCGGATCCCGGGCCATGCATAAGCGGTCTTAATTTGATAGCAGCTTTGACCCGATTTTGAAAGTTGACCGGGTGCAGCCGATTCATGCCACGACCATTCTGTGCGTGCAAAAAAATGGCCATACGGCCATAGGTGGCGATGGCCAGGTAACCATGGGGCAGACCATCATGAAAGGTCATGCAAGGAAGGTTCGTCGCTTTGCCGGAAAACCCATTGTGGCCGGTTTTGCCGGAGCTTCTGCGGACGCTTTTACCCTTTTTGAACTCTTTGAAAAAAAAATCGAGCAGTACCAACAAAGCCTGAGCAGGGCAGCGGTTGAACTGGCGCGCGAATGGCGCACGGACCGCATGCTGCGCCGCCTGGAAGCATTGCTCATCGTTGCCGATCCTCGGGAGGCCTTTCTCATTTCCGGAACGGGTGACGTCATCGCACCGGATAGTGGGATTCTGGCCATTGGCAGCGGGGGCAACTACGCACTGGCTGCGGCGCGGGCGCTCTATGAACACACGGACCTGACCGCCCGGCAGATCGTAGAGAAAGGCCTGAACATTGCCGCCGATATTTGCGTGTATACCAATCACAATATTGAAATCGAGGAAGTAGCTTGAGCGAAGCGCAGAAAATCGATATCGATCAGTTGACTCCCCGGCAGATTGTTGAGGAACTGGATCGCTACATTGTGGGCCAGAAAGAAGCCAAAAAAGCTGTGGCCCTGGCGATCCGCAACCGCGTCCGCCGTCGGCTGGTTCAGGGACCCATCAAAGAAGAAATTTATCCCAAGAATATCATTATGATTGGACCAACGGGTTGCGGGAAAACGGAAATTGCTCGCCGTCTATCGCGTCTCACCGGAGCGCCTTTTGTAAAAGTAGAGGCAACCAAATACACGGAAGTGGGTTACGTTGGCCGGGATGTGGAATCCATGATTCGCGATCTTGTGGCAACATCCGTCAATCTGGTAAAAAAAGAATATCGTGTTCTGCATGAAGAGCAGGCACGCATAAACTCCGTTGAACGTCTGCTGGATCTACTTTTGCCATCTACAACGCGTGAAAAACAATCCGTCGCTTCGGGATCGGGCATACTGGGCATGTCCCTCACCGGTCAGAGCGTCCAGGAATCGTTGGAACAAAACCCGGAGGAAGAGGAACGCAAGAATCGAGTACGGGAACTGCTGCGCACGCGGTTAAATGCCGGCGAACTCGAAGACAGGGATGTGGAACTGGAAGTGTCCGCTCCGGGAACACCCATGGTCCAGGTCCTTTCCGGGCCCAACATGGAAGACATCGACATGCAGGTGCAGAACATGCTCGGTGACCTCATGCCTCGCCGGCAAAAGCGGCGCCGGGTAACCGTTGCAGAAGCCCGGGAAATTCTGCTGAATGAGGAACTGGAAAAGCTCATCGATGCCGATCGCGTGCAGACAGAGGCCGTCCGGCGCTCAGAGCAGATGGGAATCGTTTTTATCGATGAGCTGGACAAAATAGCCGGCAAGAGTCAACACTCCGGACCTGATGTTTCCCGCGAAGGCGTGCAGCGCGATCTTCTGCCTATCGTAGAGGGTGCTACCGTGAATACGCGTTACGGGCCCATCAAGACCGATCATATCCTCTTCATTGCTGCGGGGGCTTTCCATATGTCCAGGCCGTCGGATCTCATCCCTGAGCTGCAGGGGCGCTTTCCCATCCGCGTGGAACTGGAGAAATTGACGGAAACCGATTTCCGTTTAATTCTGGACGGCCCGGAAAATTCGCTCACCCGACAGGTGGAGGCCCTGCTGGCAACGGAAAAGGTGCAACTGGCTTTTGCACCGGAAGCATTGCAGGAGATGGCGCGCATTGCTTACAAAGTGAATGAAGAAACAGAAAATATTGGTGCGCGCCGTTTGAACACGATCATGGAGCGTTTGCTGGAAGACCTGTCCTTTGAAGCCCCGGACCTGCCAGAGGAGAAACGTACTATCACCATCACTGCGGATTTTGTTCGCGATCGGCTGGCCGGAATCATGGAAAACAGGGATCTGTCGCAATATATTCTTTAAAATTTATGAATCCGGGTAGTGAACCTTTTCTTGACTTATTGAATAAATGGGCTCATCGGATTGTGCCGGAAAAGGAGCCCGATCCGGAGAGCCCGGGTCCTCTTCCCCGCGAATTCTCCTTTTCCCTTCTTTTTCTGAAAATTCTGCCCTGGCCCACTCTGGTTCTATTTTTCATTACTCTCTTCTGGGATCTTCAGGGGTCCTTTACCTGGCCCTGGCGCTCCGAACCGGTTGCTCTGGATGGAGTTCTGCGTATGCTCAGCGTAACGGGCCTTGTGGGATTTATCACCAACTGGATTGCCATTAAGATGCTTTTCTATCCGCGGCAGCGCCGGCCGCTCATTGGTCAGGGTTTGATTCCCTCCCGTAAAGATCATATTGTCCGCCGGCTGGGGGAGCAAATTTCCCGCGAAATCATCAATTCCGATCTTATCTTACGGCAGATCAAAGAATCCGGCCTCGTGAGTCGGCATCGCGAAAAGCTGACGGATTCCCTGCGCAACATTGTGAGCGACACGGAATTCCGCCAGGATCTCTTGCGTGTTACGGAGCACTACATAACAAATTTTCTGCGCAGCCCGCAGGTGCAGGAGCAAATCGGTTCTTTTGTCAGCGGTATTGATTTTGAGAATCTGGCCGGGCTGGAAGGCGGTATCCTGCGCTTTTATCGTTTCATCCGGGGCAATGAGGATCTGTCGCGTAAAATGCAGGAGGTCATGCAGAGCATCCATATTGACGCTTCGCATTTTGATGCAAAACTTTTTGCTTACCTGGATCGCTTACCGGAAGTACTGGAAGAAAAAGGCGATGTTATCGAAGATACGGCCCTGAGTGCGTTTGTGTTCATTATTGAGCAAATCAATGTGCAAAAAGTCATTGTGGAAAACTTACAGAGATTTGATGAGGTGCGCCTGGAAAGGCTGCTCATGCGTTCCACTTCCAATCAGTTGCAGTACATTCAGTATCTGGGTTGCCTTCTGGGAATTCTGGGCGGGCTTTTTATCTGGCAGCCTCTGGAGTCGCTACTGCTTTTCAGCACGCTTTCCTTGCTGATCTGGGGCCTGGATGCCTTTCTTTTTTCTCTGAAGAAGAAAAAATAGTTGCCTGATTCTCATTGCGCTCATCATGAAAGGATGACGGATCATCAATTTGAATTCTGGCGCAAATGGTTACTCTACTGTAACATTTTGATTGTGGGACTGGGTGTTTTGATAGCCTTTGCCGGCAACAGCATCCTCTTTGAAATGCATAATTCTGGCAGTCGGGCGACCTTTTTTGAGGGTAAGGAATTCCCGGCAGATGTGCTTGCCTTTAAGAACTGGCTTTTTGGCATAATAGGCGGGACTATTGTGGGCTTTCACATTCTGATGATTTTTTTGATTGCGGAACCGTTCCGGCGTCGTGAGCGCTGGAGTTACCAGGCGCTGTGGGCCGGGCTGTTAAGCTGGTTTGTGATCGATAGTTCCGTTTCCCTTTTTTACGGAGCTGTTTACAACGTTGTCCTGATCAATCTGGTAGCTTTAGTGAGTATTGGTCTCCCGCTGGTCATGACCGCCAGGGCATTTCGTCGCCCTCAGGAGTGATCTGGCGGAAGGCTTTCGTCGTAGTGTAGATATTCATAGATCTTCTGCTGAATGGAGATCGGAATCTTCAAATCCCGGTCCCCCACCCGCGTCAGATACTTACTGAAGCTCAAATTGTGGGTAGAGCTGCGGGTGAGCTCGTTAAAGAAACTTTCTACTTCTGGCTTGATGGATTCGAGCATAAAAGGGGAGCGGGCCAGCTGCATATGAAAAGGCCGGAGGAGTCTGGCGTTTACACTGCGGCAGATGGAACGATAAAAAGCAAAACGGGCCACAATGGATTCCGACTGGAGCTTTTCCAGGCAGAGATCCAGGTACGCCAGGTTCACACAGTCGATCAGATGGATGCGTAAAAGGGAGGTCACACCGAATTCCTGAGCAATTCTATGGACGATGGCGCAGTTCCGCTCTTCGCATTCGTCTTTGTGTTTATGACAGATCAAATAAAGCACAACATCAACATCTGAGTTGGCCGTGGATTGCCCGAAATTCATCGAACCCAAAAGATCAAATGCTACGAAGAGTCCGGTCTCCTGGACCCGGCGGACAAAACGGCGGAATTCTTTGAGGCGCATTTTACTCTCAGGGGTTTCCAGCAAACGAAAGTGCAACTTGATCTGATTGAACCTCTGCACCAGCGGATGATCGCCCAGAAGAGGTTTCATCTATTCTGCCGTAAGAATCTCGCCTGCGGAACTGCGCAAGACCTCATTCAGGAAAAGAGCGGTGCGCTCCTGTGCACCGGGCAGTATCCGGCCACGAACCTGCGGGCCTGTGCAATCGATCTCCATTAAAGTATGGATGACGTCTTCTTTCAGCTGCATGAGGTTGACCTGCCGCACTCCATCTTTTTCCAGCATAATTTCCGCAAAGGTTCCGCCCGGCTGAAATCCAAAAGGCGAATCGACTCCACCAAAATTGGAGGGATTCACAAAACACACGCCATCTTTTAGGCGGACCCCGTAATCTTCATGAACGTGTCCGGAAACCACGAGGCGGGGCCGATGGGAGTCCAGGTAGTTACGAATACCGATCGAGCCGACATGACCTACATGCGGGATGCGATCAAAGAAACCATAGGCAGGGTTGTGCAGGACGAGTACATCGGGCTCCGTGTCGTTGAAAAATTGTTCGGGTTCTGAGAAGAAACTACCATCAGCGGTGCGTTCATGATAGACCAGCGCCAGTTTTTCGGGAATCCCGGATGTGGCCACCGGTGCCCCGCCGTAGCCGGCGAATTTGAAATCGTCCACAATCCGTTCCGAATGATGCAAATTGCGATGCTCAAGAGCGGTGTAGTGCAGGTCTATATCGTAGTTGCCGGGCAGCAAAAGACAGCTGGCATTGCTGTATCTGTTGATCAGTTCTTCAATGAGGGTATATTTTTCCTTCATGGTTTTGGCAGCTTTGTTGAAAAGGAGGCGGTAGTCGGCGGCCTTGAGCATGAGGTCTTCGGATTTGCCATATTCAGCCGGCCGCCTGAGGATGTCCGTGGCCAGATCAAAGGGAAAGATTTTCTTCTGCAATTTGCGGGCTACTTCCCAGAACTCCTCTTGTAAACATACAAAATTGTACAATTTGTCTTCATCATAGAAGGCCTTGTAGAGGATGTCCCCGCATAAAAGATACAGATCAGCCTGAGTTTGCGTGAGGACGGTTTTTAAGCCGTGCAGGGCATCGTGAATATCTGTAATAAAAACGATTTTCAAAGATTCAGTGCCTGTTCGATTTCTTTCTGGAAAGCCTGCTTGAAACGATCCACAGTAAATCGACGCACCTGATTCTGAAAGTCTTTTTCCCTGTAGCTCGTTGCCTCATGTTTGCGGATCGCTTCCTGCACTGCTGGCACAGTTTGTTCCCTAAAGAAAGTCCCGGTTTTCCCTTCTACGACGGTTTCCAGCAGACCACCCTTTCCCAGACCGATTACCGGGCAGCCCTGCGCCTGGGCCTCCACCGGGACAATCCCGAAATCCTCAAGACCCGGGAAAATGAGTCCCCGACTGCGTCGCAGCAAATCTTCTATCTCATTCCAGGGCAGAGAGCCGCGGAAGGTGGTATGCTTACCGGCCATTCGTCGCAGCTTTTTCTCTTCCGGTCCGGAGCCGCAAACGATGAGTTGTTTTCCGTTTTCCTTAAATGCAGAAAGGGCCAGATCAATTCTTTTGTAAGGAACCAGTGCGCTTACGATTACATAAAAGTCTTCGCGGCTACTTGTCGGTATGGGAGAGAGGGTAGTAAGACAGGGAGGATGGATCACCGTCGCTTCTCTCCCGTAGTAGCGCTTGATCCGTTGAGCCACAAAGCGACTGTTGGCCACGTAGCGATCCACACGCGGGGTAACACTCACATCCCACATGCGTAGATAGTTGGCAAAAAAGGGTATCGCAAATCCTTTCAGTCCCGTAGAAGGAAAGTATTCCGTGTACATATCCCATACGTAACGCATAGGACTGTGCACAAAACAAACATGCGGTGTTGTTGGCCCGGGTATGATGCCGCGGGCCACGCAATGGGAACTGGACAGGACCAGGTCGTAGCCCTTAAGGTCAAAGCGCTCAATGGCTGTGGGGAACAGTGGTAGATAGTGGCGATAGAATTTCTTTTTGAATGGAAGCGAATCCACAAAAGACGTAAAGATGCGCCGGTCCTCAATTTGGGCACTGACCGAACCTGGATTGTGGATGAGAGTGAAAAGGTCCGCAGCAGGGTAGAGGTCGAGAATCGCTTCCAGAACCTTTTCGCCGCCCCGCATTCCGGTCAGCCAGTCATGGATGACAGCCACACGCAAACCAGTCAGCTCCGGCACAGAGTCAAAATCGTACAGGAATCCATTTCTGGCAGTAAAAAAATCTTGCCGTTCCCTGTAGATAGCAAGGAATCGGCAGGGGGCAGAATCTGGAAGAAGAGGATTTTCATCTAAACACGGCTGATGGGGTCCAGATTCGTGGTTCGCTCTATTTGCCGCGGCGGCCGCGCGCCGTTCTTCTGTTTTTGCATGGCTTTGCAGAACACCGCCGGCGCTACCGGACTTATGCGCGCTGGCTGCAAAAGAAGCGGTTCGGCTTTGCCTGCATAGATCTTCGCGGTCATGGCGAGTCCGGAGGACGCCCGGGCCACATTGTGCGCTTTGAGGAATACTATCAGGATTTGCTGGTTTTTTTGCACTGGGCCCGGGAACATCTGGGTAAATGGAAATTCTTTGTGGGGGGGCACTCTCTGGGCAGCCTGATCACCATTCGCTTTTTTCAGACGGGCCTCTGGCAGCATCCGGTGCAGGGTCTTTTGCTCTTTGCCCCCTTCCTTGGTTTCTTCCAGAGAATCAGTCTGTGGCAGGAGAGGTTGCTGCATACCTGTTCGGAAATCTTACCGGGGCTCAAGATGCCCGCAGGCATCGATCCGGAATTCCTGACCCACAATGCCGATGCCGTGATGGCCTACCGCTTTGATCCCTCCATCATCCGGCGTCCACGGGCGCGCTGGCTTACGGAAGTTCTGCACCATCAAAAGAAAGCACTGGCCCAGGCGCCCCATTTACGGGTGCCCATGCTTTTGCTCATGGGTCTTGCCGATCGCATTGTGAGTGTTTCGCGAGCAGAACAATTCTATCAAATGCTGGAAGCGCCCAAAAAATGGATTGGCTACCGTTCCATGTACCATGAGATACTGCATGAGCCCCGTGCCGATCTGGTATTTCTGGATAGCCGGCGCTGGATGAAGGCCCTTATATGAATCGTTCCATAGTTTTCGCTATCATTTTGTTTTTTTTGCAATGCGCCAGCAGCTTCAAACAGGCTCCCCTGCCGGCCGACTGGAAGGTGAGCCCGTCCACTCCGGCCGCCTGGAAGGATCAGGCGGAAGAAGCGCTAAAGGCCTATGCCTGGCGCCAGGGCTTTTCGGAGCGGGCCATTGAAAACCTGACAGAACTGGAAGAGAAAGGTAGCGCGGCAGAAATCGAAAAAAAACTCAAAGATAAGGATCTGCCCCCCTACATTCGTTTCCGTCTGCTTCAGGCTGCCACCGATCGCCTCATCCGGTCCAGCGAGCTGGACCGGGCCATCGCACTGTGGGAAGGGGCCCGGGCACAACTGCCTGATGCTACAGTAGCAGATGTATTGAAGATTCTGAATGAAAAAGAATCCGGGGCCGTAATTATCAATCCGGGCACCCCGCTCAATTCGTCCGTCCCGGAATACAATCCTGTGCCCGAACTCAGTGGCGATCGTATCTACTTTTGTGCAGAGGGCCGCGCTGCCGGCCGGGGCGGTGAAGATATCTGGGTGTACAATCTGAAATCTCGCGAAGCAGAACCGCTCATAGATCTCAATACCGCAGACCATGAGGCTCCCATTGGCATCGGACCGGATGGTCGTACATTGTTTGTGTATTCCAGCCTGGGTGCCGGCCCGGGCAATGGGGACATTTATGTTTCCACAAGGGAGGGCTATCGCTGGAAAGGTCTGCGGCCGCTGCCCGAACCCATCAACACCCGGCACTTTGAATCGGATGCGTTTTTGAGTGCGGACGGCCGGGCTCTTTTCTTTACCAGTGATCGGCCGGGCATCTTTCCCTACCGGGCCAAGAATCAGTTCTCTCAGGGTGAATGGTGGGGGAACACGGACATCTACGTCAGTGAAGTCTTCGCAGATGGAAGCTATGGTGAGCCGGTTCCCCTGGGTCCGGTGATCAATACACCCGCAGCAGAGCGCACTCCCTTTTTGCATCCCGATGGTCGGACTCTGTACTTCAGCTCCAGCGGACATTCTGGTCTTGGGAATCTGGATATTTTCAAAAGTGTGCGACAGGATGATAGCTGGCAGAACTGGTCAGTTCCGGTGAATATCGGGCGAGTGGTCAACAGTCTGGCTCCGGACTGGGGATTCATGCTTACGGCGGCAGCGGATCGGGCCTATTTTTCCGGCAGTCCCCAGCGCAGCGCGAGCAACGCAGATATCTATGAAGTTCGCCCGCTACCAGCGCTGGCGCGGCCGGCCGGTGTGATTTTATCCCTGCGTGGACGCACAGAAGACACGTCGGGAAATCCCCTCGGTGCCACGATTCTACTGACGAGCAGTGGTCGTCAGAGCCAGCAGGAAAGTGACCCCGCAAGTGGGGAATTCTATCTCACCGTACCGGCGGAGCGGATACAAATCAGTGCGCAGCGCGACGGATACCAGAAAGAAAATGTGCTCTTTGATTTTAGCAAAGAGAAGTACCATGCCACCCATGAAGTCCGGCTGGTCCTCAAAAAAATCGAAAGCAGGCAGGTGGAAAAACGAAGCGCGGAAAAGGAAAAACCGCCGGAAATCCTTGAGCGCATCGCAGAAGAAGAACGTCGGGCCCGGGCCAGGTTCCAGCAATTTCCCGCGCCTCCTCCGCCGGCACTAAAAGACCCCGGCCCCTTCAAGGCCTTTCAGGTGCAGTTTGAGACCGGATCGGCAGAAATCACTCTGGGTTCTTCGCAAGCTTTGTTTGCTCTGCGCGATCAATTGCTCCACCATCCCGATCTTAAACTGGTGATTGAAGGTCATGCCGACGAGCGGGGTTCGGATGCCTACAACCTGCAGCTCAGCGAACGGCGAGCCCGTGAAGTCCAGGCCTTCCTGCGCTGGCAGGGCATTGCAGCCGATCGATTGCTGATTGTGGCTTCCGGCAAACGTAAACCTCTGCGCCAGGGTAAGACTGCGGCAGACTATGCCGTCAATCGTCGCGTGGAAGTGCGCGCCCATGATCCATGATCCCCGCAGATCTGGAAAAGAAGTACTACCATGCCAGTGCTTTTCTTTTTACGAATGGCTTTTCCGACTACCGGGTTTACTATGGAAAGGCCGGCGACCGGGCACTGTTTATGCTGCCCGCCCAAATCCTGCCCCAAAATCCGGATCTGCCCGCTAAAACACTGATCTTTGATCTGTCGCGTCTGCAGAAGACGTCCGGGGACTATCGCCTGGAAGGGACTCTGGATGGAGATCGTGAGCACTTCTCCCTGGCGAATGTGGAGGAACTCCTCGCTCACGGGAGCCGGCTCATCTACTATGCCGATTATCTTGATTCCTTTGAACCGACCGATTTTTCTTTCCTGACTGACCGCCCGGAAGCTCTCTTTGCGCGACTGGTTAGCGCCGGTCTTCTTTATGCTGATGGTATCTTTTCCCGTCGGGCGAAAAAACGCATTGCTCGCATGGAGACGGCGGAGCTTGCTTCTTTGAGCGGGCTGGCAGAACCGCAGGCTCTGCAAAGTTTTCTGAGCAGCAGGGAAAACCCGGCCTATGCCAGATTTGAGATCCCCTGCGGACTTTTTATATACAACCGTGAAAAGACCGACTATTGCGCGGCTCTGAACCGCGGCGAACACCAGGTTTTTTTTGAGGCGAAAATAGGTGCGCGATTTGGAGTCTTTACGCCGTATTCGTTTTTGTCTCTGAGGCCTGATGCCCGCGATCCAGCCTTCAGCCAGCAGATTTTTGAGCGATTGGTGAAGCGCGGCATTCTGGAAACGACCGGACATCTGGTAGCAGATCAAGTGGCCTCTTTACAGGCAGAGGACTGCGGCGAACTGTACGGCGGGGTCCGCAATCTTCTGCTGGATGCCCGCTCCTTTACTCTGAACGATCTCCTGCTTGCTCTTGAGCAGGGAGGAGATCGGCTAAGAACAGAGCTGGAGAAAATGGGGCAGAGTGTAGATTCCGTGAAAGAACTTTTAACAAATCTTTCTGCTCAGGATGTACGCCGGGCGATTCGTCTGTACCAGGAGCAGATCATTCGCCGGGAAGTAGGCCAGCTCATTTTAGAGCGCCGCGGCATTGTTCTTGGTTCAAAAACCGGTGGGTATCTTTTGCTGCTCACGGATGCTCCCCTTCTGTCCCTTCCCTTCTACTCCCGGTTGCTCAAGGACTTCTCCGGGCGGCTTGAGGCCCCTGTCTTTCTGGCTCACGCCTATACCCATCCACCTCCCCGGGGTGAACAAATTGAGCAACCGCATCCGCTTTCAGCGATGCTAACAACTCTTCTGCTATTTCAGGATCAGGGCTGATGGCTTTTGCCACGGCCGCAGAAATCCTTCTTGTGCTCATCATACTTTTACAACAGCGAAAGTATTTACCCGCCTGGCCCTGGATCGTTCTTCTGGCCCTGGGAGCCCTTTCTTTTGTGCTGATGCCCTTTCTGCCGGAAAGTCCGCTGTACCGATTTTTGCCAGGCTTACTGATCACGCTGATTCCTTTTGCTTACTGGATATTCGTGCGGACATTGCTTGCGGAAGGGTTTCGTCTGAACAGGTGGCACTATGTCTGGGTGTTGCTTCAGATAGTTGTATTCCTCATATCTTTTGCGCCAGGCAGACCATTCCTGCTGCCCGGTCTGACCGCTCTGGATAAAGAATTTCTGCGTCGCCTGCCGGTTGCTCTGCTGGCTGTGGTCTGGATTGGTCTGGCTCTCCAGGCCGCTTTGCGCGGCTTTCAGGACGATTTGCTGACAGAGAGCCGCCGGTTGCGCCTGCGTCTTGTTCTTCTGGGTGCCCTGTCTCTCTTCTTTTTTGTTTTTTTGAAGCTTACCTTCCTTTCCCCGTCACTATTGGCCCTGGCCGATACCATCGCCGCCGGCGCAGCATTTTTGCTCACCAACCTGGCCGCCCTTTTGCTCCTGCGACCGGCTCCTTTTTTGCTTGCCGAGAGATCGCGGGCGGCTGCGCCGGAGGACCCGCTCCTGCGAACGGCCCTTGAGCGTCTGCTGGAACAGGAGAAAATCTACCGCAAGGAAGGACTGACCATTCAGGCACTGGCCCGGACCCTCGAATGCCGGGAGTATCGCTTACGTCAGCTGATCAATGGTGCTCTCGGGTTTCGTAATTTTAACGATTTTCTGAATCGTTATCGCATCCAGGAAGCTTGTGAACGTTTGCAAACGGAAGAGACTCCCGTGGTCCGCATAGCCATGGACCTGGGTTACCGCTCCCTATCGAGTTTCAATCAGGCATTCAAGGCCCATTGTTCTTTGACTCCCACGGAATACCGCAAAAAGCAAAAATAATCCTGACGAATTCCGCAATCCGTCATTCTTTTCAGGGATCCGGTAGCCAGACCACAGACCTCCAGGGTATCTTTTGCTCACTTACGGAGGCAACTATGGAACCATCCAATCAAGTTCTGGCACCTTTCCTTTTTCTTCTTTTGAGCATCGCCTTTATTCTGGGCGAAGCGCTGCTGGCCCGCCGGAAAGGGCTGAAAATACACCACCCCCCGGAAACCCGGGCCAATCTAAGCATTCTGGCGGGAAACCAGATTGTGCGAGTGCTCTTGACCGGTTGGCAACTGGCCATTCTGGCATTTGCGGCCAGGTTTGCGCTCGGGCCTTTGCCTTTAGACCCGCTCACTTTTGTGGCCTGCTTTATTGCAACCGATCTTTTTTACTACTGGCAGCACCGCTTTTTGCACACCGTACCCATTCTCTGGGCTTTCCACCAGATCCATCATTCTGCGGAGCATATGAATTTCACAACTTCTTTCCGGCTCAACTGGTTCACTCCTCTGATTGGTGGCTTTTTCTTTGCTCCACTTGCGCTTATGGGTTTTCCGATCTTCTTTATCCTGCTTTCCCTGGGGCTGAACCTTGCGTACCAGTTCTTTTTGCATACTACACTGATCCCGCCGCTGGGACGGCTGGAAGGCTGGCTGAATACACCCTCTGCCCATCGGGTTCATCATGGTTCTAATGATGTTTATCTGGATTGCAACTATGGTGGCGTGCTGATGATCTGGGATCGTCTGTTTGGCACTTATGTTCCGGAAACAGAAAAAGTGCGCTATGGAATTACCAGCGGGCCGGCAGGTTACAATCCGCTCTGGCTCAATGTACAGGGATTTCGCGATTACTTTCGGGGTCATTCCTCCCGGGGGTAGCTTTTTTGAGGCGACAAAATCGGCGAGGCCCTGGACCATTCAATCCGGGCTTAGATTTTGAAAGGGATCATGATTTTGCTTCTGCTGCTGTGCTCGAACTGCTTGTTTGAATCAACAGAGAATCGTGTGGCCCGCCACAGAAGCGATAACAGCTTCAATTGCATGGTCTATGCTTTGACTGTGGAAAACAACGATCCCTACAGCCCCGCCTATTCGACGAGCGGGGATCCCGTGCGTGAATTTGGCATTTGCTGCATCACCATCAAATATGGTTGCGGCAAGCCCTGAAAGTAAAAATCAGTCCTTCATGGCAAAGATCCTCTTCTGGCTTTTCCTGTCCTTGTTCTGGATTGGTTGTGGCAAAAGTTCTGCCGTTACGGACAGCGAATGGAACCGATTGGCCCGGTTCATGGCCGGACTGCCGCAAACAGCACCCGGTGAATACACAACTCTTGAAGACCAGGCCTGGCAGCAGTACCGCGAGCGTTTTGATCAGAGCTGGCAGTCCATGCAGAACAGCCGGCTTACAAAGATGGCCAGTTGGGCAAAGGAGGAAATTCCTTCCGGTTACAGCGATCTTTTTTATCCCTTCTCCGGTCCGGACACACTCAGTGCCACAGTGTTTTTCCCGGACTTTACCCGGGCCGTCTTCATTGGCCTTGAGCCCATCGGTCGGGTCAGGGAAGTGGCCCAGGATACACAGAGCATGCGCCAGGCCCACCTGGAAGCGGTGCTGGCCTCCCTGCGCGATTTGATCCAGCGCAGTTACTTTATTACTCTGCACATGATGGGCGATTTACGGGCCGGCCGGGCAGAAGGTGTTCTGCCGGTTATGCTGGTGCTCCTTGTGCGCTCGGGCTTTGTGATTGAAGATGTAAAGCGTGTTTATATAGAAAGAAATGGCCAGCTTCTGGAGCATCCCTATACGCCTTATCCGGCCGGCATCAAGATCGTCTTTGGCTCCCCTTCCGGGAAACGCCATGAAATTCTTTACTTTCAGCAAAACCTGGCCGATTCGCATTTAAGCAACAATGCCGGATTTTCCCTTTTCATTCAGAGCTTAAAACAGCCGGCCTGCTTCACCAAATCGGCATCATATCTTATGCATTACGGAGAATTTCAGTCCATCCGCCGGCTTCTGTTTGAGCAGTGCCGCTTCATCTTACAGGATGACACAGGCATTGCCCTGCGTTATTTTGATAGAACCTGGCAGCACAGGCTCTACGGCGAATATGCTCCGCCCATTCGCGATTTTCGTGGAGTGCACCAGAGGGATCTGCAAACTCTTTACAGGACCGCTGAGGTGGCTGCGCTGCCATTTTCCATGGGGTACCACTGGACCACGGGAAAACAAAATATGATGCTATCCACACGCAAAGAAGGAACACCATGAAGTATCCGCATCTCTTCTCGCCCCTTGACCTGGGATTCACGACTTTGCAGAACCGCATCCTGATGGGTTCCATGCATACGAATCTCGAGGATCTGCCGGGCGGCTATGATCGAATGGCGCGCTTCTATGCGGAAAGAGCCACAGCCGGGCTCATCGTTTCCGGTGGCATTGCCCCCAACAGGGCCGGGCGGGTCTCCGCAACCGGCAGCATTCTGGAAACGGCGGAAGAAGCCCGGCGTCATCAGGTGGTTACACGGGCCGTGCATGAGGCCGGTGGAAAGATCGCTCTGCAGATTTTGCATACGGGCCGCTATGCCTATCATGACCAGGCCGTGGGCGCTTCCGCCGAGCGCGCACCCATCAATGTTTTTAAGCCCACTCCTCTGGATGAATCCGGCATTCGCTCTACCATAGCCGATTTTGCCCGCTGTGCCGCGCTGGCCCGCGAGGGCGGCTATGATGGCGTGGAGATTATGGGGTCGGAGGGCTACCTGATCAATCAATTCATTGCTGCACGCACCAATAAGAGAACAGATGATTGGGGCGGGTCCTTTGCCCATCGGATTCGGTTTCCGCTGGAAATTCTGCGCGCCGTACGCGAGAAAACCGGACCGGATTTTATTATTATTTATAGACTTTCCATGCTCGATCTGGTGGAAGAGGGTGGAAACAAAGAAGAAGCTCTGGAACTGGCCCGGGAAGTGGAGAAAGCCGGTGTGAATATCCTTAATACCGGCATCGGCTGGCATGAGGCCCGCATTCCCACGATTGCCATGCTTGTGCCCCGCGGAGCCTTTGCCTGGGTTACGCAGCAGATCAAGGCTGCCGTGCAAATTCCGGTCATCACCTCCAACCGGATCAACATGCCTTCTGTGGCGGAAGAAATTCTTTCCGGGGGGAAGGCCGACATGGTTTCGCTGGCCCGTCCTTTCCTTGCCGACCCCGAGTTTGCGCTGAAAGCCCGCGAAGGGCGCGATGATGAAATCAACACCTGCATTGCCTGCAACCAGGCCTGCCTGGACCATGTCTTTGAAGGCAAGCTGGCCTCCTGCCTGGTCAACCCCCGTGCCTGCCATGAAACAGAACTGAACTACCTGCCGGCCACAGCCGTTCGCAAAGTGGCTGTGGTGGGAGCGGGGCCTGGTGGCCTGGCCGCTGCCTCCATTGCAGCAGAACGTGGTCATAAGGTAACATTGTTTGAAAAAGACAGTATGCTGGGCGGCCAGCTTAATATCGCCCGCCAGATTCCTGGCAAAGCCGAATTCAATGAAACCATCCGCTACTTTCAAAGACGACTGGAGCTGACCGGAACAGTGGTTCGGCTGGGTCAGGAGGTGCTTGCCTCGGACCTGAGCGATTTTGACGAAATCATCATCGCGACAGGGGTACGGCCGCGCATTCCGCAGATCCAGGGCATTGATCATCCCAGGGTCCTGACTTACATCGATGTCGTTTTGCATAAAAAGCCGGTGGGCAAAAGGGTGGCCGTTCTGGGAGCGGGAGGTATCGGTTTTGACGTAAGTATCTTTCTCTCCAATGCCGATCCCCACTACGGAGAAAGTGTGGACCACTATACAAACGAGTGGGGCATTGACCGCACTTTACAGAATCGCGGCGGCCTCAGGGCGCCGGTTGCCGATAAAAACCCGCGGCAGATCTACCTTCTCAAACGCAGTAAGAATAAATTTGGAGCCACTCTGGGAAAAACCACCGGCTGGGCGCACCGCAAAACGCTGGAAGAGCGGGGTGTGGAGATGATATCCGGTGTAACTTACAAGGAAATCTCCGACCAGGGACTCCTCATTGAGGTTAAGGGCCAGGAGCGCTGGCTGGAAGTGGATAACATCGTTATCTGCACCGGTCAAATTGCCAGAAATGAGCTGTATGAGGAGCTACTGAAAATGGGCAGGAAGGCTCATCTTATCGGCGGGGCTCTGGAAGCATCAGAACTGGACGCAAAACGGGCCATTGATCAGGGAGCGCGTCTGTCCGCGGCTATTTGAGCTGTTGGCTATTTGAGCTGTTATAAGAAGAGAAACGGAGGGAGCCGGAGCTCCCCCCGCGTTAATCAAATTCGGTTACGATTGAGATAATCGTTGAATTCGATAAGGTCTTTAGTGAACTGATTGAGCCGGCCTTTGCCCCACTCTTTGCTGAGTCCGCCCAGAAGTTTGGATTCAGCGCTGTTGAGCAGGTCGCTCAGGCCTTTGCCTTTTTTGGTCAGCTGCAGTCTCTTAATCCGGCGATCCGTATTGTCCGGTTGACTGGTGATCAGGCTGGCGTTCTGCAAAGAACGAACGGCCTGGCTCATGGTCATGGGATCCCGTCTCAAGATTTTCCCGAGCTCACCCTGGGAAATTCCGCTATTCTTATCAACATAGACCAGAATTGATAAAGCCAGCGTGGATTGTTTGTCTTTCCTGGGAATGGTTTCACGGATGGCCTCAACGGCGCCCCGATAAGCAGTTCCCATGGTTAAGATCATATCGTTAACACTCATAAATGCAGGTTTTCCGGCCCTCAAGTTTTGTCAAATTAAATGCTGAAATAATGACAGAATTATTTATTCATTCTTGCGATTTTCTATGACGCTGGATCTTTTTAGGGCCCCCGTACAAACCACAGGCTCAATCGGCAATTTCCGGGGGCCTGCTTCGCATTTCCTCAAAAAAGCAGCTCCAGCGCGATCCACAGGCCAGGAAGCGGCTGTGGAAAACCTCAGTTCCCGAATGGTAACGTAAATAGGACAGAAAATGGGTATTATTCCAGTCGTCGGCAAGCCATCTTTCCAGGTTCAGCTCACGGAAAGAGGCCCTGCTGAGCCGGTTCTTGCATTGCTCAATAGACGATTTTTTTTCTAAAAGGGCAGAATTTCGTGCCGATTCAGGCAAAGATTCGTTTTTTTTGTATAAAGCGTCCAAATCACGGGCGCAGCCCTGCATCAGGCGGGTGAGTTCTGCCATTTCTTGTGCCACTCTGTCCATCCGGGCTACCTCCGGGGATGAGTTCCCCTCTTTTTCTAACCAGAATTGCCGTGCGGACCATTCTTCCACAAAGGAAGCCAGGGATTCATTAAAGGAAACGCTGCCAGGAATCCAGACTGTTGCATGCGTTGCTTCGTGCAAAAAGAGGCGGGAAAGGCACAGCCGTGAACAGTTCAGCTGGGTGGAAAGGACAGGGTCATCAAACCAGCCAAGGGTAGAATAGGCAGCCACAGCGCTCACCCGCGTATCCAGGCCCGTCCGGGAGAGCTCCAGAGCCTCCTCCTCTGCCCGGGCCCGGTCAAAAAATCCCAGGTAGGGCACCCGGCCCACAATGGGAAACCACCAGGTCACCGGTTCCAGGGACAGGGCCGGGGCAGCGGTCACATTGTAGGCGGCGGCATCGCGGTCGATTCGAGTGAACTTCTGGAACATGCCTTCTGCCAGAAAATCGTTTCGCAGAGCAAAGGCGCGTACTTCTTCAAAGAAAAGCAGGGCATCCTTCTCCTGGGCACTCAGCTGCGGATCCTGGAGAGCCCGGGACACGGGCACGCGATTCCAGAGGATATCCATCTGTCCTCCGGCCGCCTGAACCAGATAAAGATTGCACTGACAGAGGAAAGTGCACAGGGCCATGCAACCGATTTTAAGCATTGACGTGACGCTCGCGGATTTTTTCTTAACCATGACTGGATGGGAGACCTTACCTGGGCAAGCATTTGTCGAGGATTTTTTACCAGGCCGTCCGCCTTTCAGAAAAACTGGGAATAACACTGGGAATATTGAATGAAAGACTTTATTTTTACCTCTGAATCTGTCTCTGAGGGACATCCAGATAAGATCTGCGATCAGATTTCTGATGCCGTGCTGGATGCCTGTCTGGCCCAGGATCCGGAAAGTCGAGTGGCCTGTGAGACATTGACTACCACAGACTTTATTTGCCTGGCCGGTGAAATCACCAGCAAAGCCAGCATTGATGGGGAAAAAATTGCCCGTGATGTGGTGCGTAAGATCGGCTATACTCATAATGATATTGGTTTCAATGCAGATACGGCCAGAGTGGATGTGCGTTTGCATGAACAATCGCCGGACATTTCTCAGGGCGTGACAGAAGGAGAGGGCAAATTCAAGGAGCAGGGAGCCGGTGACCAGGGTCTGATGTTTGGACTGGCCATCAATGAAACAGAATCTTTAATGCCTTTACCCATCGATCTGGCTCATCGTCTGGTCAAGCGGCTTGCAGAGTTGCGCCATAATGGAACCATTCCTTTTGTTTTACCGGATGCCAAAAGCCAGGTTTCTGTGGAATACCAGGATGCAAAACCGGTGCGGATCCGCAATATCGTCATTTCATCCCAGCACAAGGCTGATGTTCGTGAGGAAGATCTGGAGGAGGCCCTGATTGAACAGGTGATCAAGCCTGTCATTCCGGCGGCACTGCTCAAAGACACGCAGTATTTGATCAATCCCACCGGACGCTTTGTTGTGGGTGGCCCTCATGGCGATAGCGGACTCACCGGGCGCAAAATCATTGTCGATACGTATGGTGGCTACGGCCGTCATGGCGGCGGCGCTTTCTCCGGCAAAGATCCCAGTAAGGTCGATCGCAGCGCCGCCTACTACGCTCGCTATGTGGCTAAAAATGTTGTGGCTGCTGGCCTGGCCAGGAAATGCGAAATCCAGGTCGCTTATGCCATTGGCTACCCGGACCCCGTTTCCGTTACCATCGATACTTTTGGTACAAACACCATTGCGGAGTCAGAGATCATCAAGCGCGTGCAGGCCCATTTTGATTTCAAACCAGCGGCCATTGTGCGTCAGCTGGACCTCAAGAATTCGGCACGCAAGTATCTGGAAACCGCTGCCTACGGTCATTTTGGTCGCGACGGTTCTACCTTCACCTGGGAGAAGACGGATCGGGCCATGGCTCTCAAAGGCTGAGCGTGTCTGCTGGCAGCGTTTCTTCCAGGGCCACCCGCGATGGATATGGCGATGCTCTGCTGGAACTCGGAAAAGCCGATGATCGCATTGTAGTACTGGACGCTGATCTTTCCGGTTCCACCAAAACCATTCATTTTGCCCGCGCCTTTCCTGAGCGTTTCTTTAATGTTGGTGTTGCTGAACAAAACATGATCGGCATGGCTGCGGGATTTGCCCTGGCCGGAAAACTGCCCTTTGCTTCCAGCTTTGCCATGTTTGTGAGTGGCCGTGCCTGGGAAATTGTGCGCAATGCCGTTGCCTACCCTGGTCTTAACGTGAAGCTGGTTGCCACCCATGCGGGCATCACCGTGGGTGAAGACGGGGCCAGCCACCAGTGCATTGAGGATCTGGCTACCATGCGGGTCATTCCCGGAATGCGTGTCTTTGTGCCTTCCGATTATGAAGAAGCGCGGCAGATTACCCGCCGGCTGGTGGAAATCGAAGGTCCTTGTTACGTTCGCTGCAGCCGGGCATCGGTGCCTGTACTTGCGCGCAGTTCAGACTATGTTTTTCGTGAAGGAAAGGGCGAGCTTCGCCGCAGTGGCAATGATGTCACCCTGATCGCTGCCGGACCGTTGGTTCACGAAGCAGATAAGGCAGCGGAGATGCTGGCCACGCAGGGGATAAAGGCGCGAGTGATCAACATGGCTTCGATTAAGCCGCTTGATGAAGCGCTGATTCTTGCGGCTGCGCGGGAAACCGGTGCCATAGTTACTTGTGAAGAGCATAGTATCCTGGGTGGGCTGGGTTCTGCCGTGGCCGAGCTCGTGTGTGCAAATCATCCGGTTCCTGTTCTGCGTCACGGACTTTACGATGTTTTTGGTCAGAGCGGCACATCAGATGCACTGATGGATCATTACAAACTGCGGGCCGGACCGATTGCGGATCTTGCCCGTCAGGCAATTTCTAAAAAATACTAATCTGGACTAAATATTCTCTCCTTCATCCCAGCCCGGCAGTTTTTCTTTGAGGATGGCAAGCTCCGGAGTTTCCGTATACTGAACCAGTAGATTGCGACTTTCCATTCCGATTTTGAAATAGTTGTCAGCATGATTGGTCAGAAGCTCTTTTTGCCGTCCGGGAAAGCCTGAAGAAATGATGCGCGCCCCCTCCACATAACTGAGTTGTTCCGGTACGGGCGTGCGATAGATCGACTGGTACATGATGCGCAGGAGCATGGCATAGCGGCTGGCGTGCCGTACCAGTTTTAAGGCATCGCCCAGATCATTGAGTTTTAGAATGTAAAGCCAGGGCCTTGTGTTGTGCTGGTTGATCAGTTTGGCCTGCACAACTTCCAGGTCCCGGATGCCCAGTTTCATATATTTATTGGCTTTGACATTGTATTTGTCTTTGAAGACATCAGCAGCGAAGAACGTCAGCTCACGGAACACCCGCAGCCGTGAAGTCTCAATCACTTCAACGTAGAGCTTGATCAAAAGTTCCTGGGTACGCCGGACATGGTCGTAGGCCTTCTGGAATTGAAAGGCCAGATACAGAATCTGGGCCTGCAGGTGCAGATTGATGCAGCGTTTGTACACTGCCTTTTCCATTTCCGTTCCGTAATTGCTGATCGCTGGATTGATGAGAGTTAAGTACTCTTGATTTTTCTTGAGACCATGCTCGGCCTGAATTTGAGCCTTTACCTCGCGCCCGTTTCCGCCTTCCGACGCAAAGCTACCGGAGGAACTGATGCTCAGGAGAAACAGGAAAAGAAAAGAGCGGCCCACCATCTTCATAGGATAGAAATCGTCGGCCGGGAGCCGTAAGTGACATAAAGCTTTTCAATAACGCATGTACAGAGTGACCCGCCAGGCATGCGAATACAACCGGTATTCCGTGGGATTCGGCGGACGGTTCCCGGTGATGTAGTAAAGTAAACGATCGTCGTCGGAGATATTGCTGCCGCGAAAAAGGGGATAGGCGTAGGACATTTCTACTCGCAGGGGACCCCGTGTCAGCGTTGCAATCAGGCTGATTTCTCTGAATATGGACGGTAGGCGGCCAGCGGCAGAGCGATTGACGAGCAGCCCGCCGTAGGGCCGGCGGTACAGTGCGGAAAAGCCGAGTCCCAACCAGGGGTTGGTCTGGTAAAAGAGGCTGCCCTCCCATTGGGTAGTTTTTTTTAGCAAAAAAGTTTCCTGGACCACGGTTTCCTGGAAACCGGGCAACCATTCGTGGGGATGGAGGGCACCCAGCTCGGCAATCATCCATTGTTCTACATAATAACCGGGCCGGAGTGCGCTCAATGGGAAACTGCCGCCCACGACCAGGGCCGCGAGCCAGCGCTCCTTGCGATAGGCTATCCCTGTTTCGGCTGTGCCATCATAGAAGTTTTGATCCACCCGTTTTTTGCGGTCCGCCCCGGATGCAAGTCCCAAAGAAAGGTGTCCAAGGAGGAGCCACTGAGGCTGCAGGGGTAAGACCAATCGGGACCCCAGTCGGTCACGGTCCTGACGGATCTCCTCGGGGCGACCTGGCCAGCTCCTGTAGCGCATGCCGCTGCGGCCGTAGAGGGAAAGATAGGGCAGAATTGCCTGTTCGATTTGAGCGTGAGCCTGGTCCGTTCGCAGATCCAACCAGCCGCCCGGTGCACTTTCCATATGAAAAGATAAACTATTTTCTATGACACGTACGCGACCGGAGCTGGCACCGGTAGAAGAGCCGTGGTGGCCCGGCAGTCCCGCTGGCCACAGAAGGAATAGAATAGACAGTAGCCATAGACCTGCCGCAGCGCACGATGCAACAGGCCTTTTTTCAGCCGGCATCAGGGTCTCAGAGCAAAGCTTCTTTCTGGCAATCCTGACGGCAGCTTGCTTCCGCATCCTTGCAGATGGCCCACCAGACTAAAGGGCTGCAAAGATCCGCGGCGGAGCCACTCGACGGATGATGCATGGGCACAAAGCCGGCTCCGCCATAACCCTGCGTGGCAGTCTGCAAATGGCTGCTTGTCGATTCGGCGCTGGCTGGCAGAATACGGCCGCAGTTCTGGGTGGCGTCCAGGATAAGTCCGGCACGGATCAGGCAGCGATTCATTGCCGCGCCACATTTTTTTTCCTGCACGCAGGCTGCCTGGGTTCCAGGAATGACAGAAAGGGCCTGCGTATCCATGCAGGCAGTCAGGGAAAGGGCCGCGAGGGCCAGCGATAAAAATAGAAATGATTTCATATAAAAAATCTCCTGTGATAGTATTGAAAGACTTGAAGAGCCAGGTCAGACAGGAGGATCACGGCTGCGGGAAAGTCGGGCCGACTGGCCCTGGTTGTGCCACCCATGCCTTGTCTGGTTTACAGTGCTGGCCGGGGGACGCGGAAGGTAGGAAGCGGTTGCCTGGCTGAATAAAAAGATTGATGAAGTGCAGGGAGCCACCGCGCCCTGCGCCGGATGGAGCTGCCCATCGTCCCGAAGATCTGCCGGCACGCTTCTCTGGTAGAGACGATTCAGGAATGACTGTGGGGCGCAGACTTCTTCAGCGGAGGACATTGCCGGACCGGACAGAAAGCCGGGGAGCAAGAGCGGCAGGGCCAGAAGGAACACAAGCAAAGTGCCGCGCCGCATGGTGCAGTGGGTGGCTGGCTTCGGCCGGATGTCAAGGAAAAAGGAGTGGGCAAGTGGGCAATGAGCAATCGAACGGATCAATCCCTGCCTTAAGCTTTTTTTTGATTGCACAATCGCTTCCTGTTCATAGAAATCACCGCTAGCTGCATGTGCTTCCCGAACTCAAATTCTACGGGTAAAACCCGGCGGGAAGTATCTGCGGGAGCCCGGGCCGGGAGGCTGAGATTATGCTGCATTGCTTGTCTTGGCTGGCTTTTCTCTTTTGGGTTTCTGCATTGCAGAGATAACCCGGGTGGTGCTTCCCCTAAAGCCCCGGAAGCCATTCAAGGCACACTGGACCTGCGTCACTGGAATTTTGAGCGTGATGGTGATCTGGAGCTAAACGGCGAATGGGAGTTCTACTGGAAGCGTTTTCTTGAGCCCGGCGCCGTTGCTGTGAGCACCATGGCGCAACAGGGAGGGCCCCCTGCCAGGGGCAATTATCTGGCAGTACCCGGCACCTGGAATGAGTTCAAACCGGAAGGAAGCGGACCCGTTGGTGGAGCGGGCTACGCCACCTATCGTTTAAAGATTTTGCTTCCGACAACGGCCCCCCGCTTGATGTTGCGCATTCTGGACCAGGGCTCCGCGCACAAGACCTTCTGGAACGGCAGAGAAATGGCCCGGGCCGGGCAGGTGGGAGCGGATGAGAACTCGGAAATCGCTTTTTACAAGATTCTTTACGCACCCGTGGAGTCAGCGGCCGGAGAGAATATCTTATTGATACAGATTTCCAACCATTTTCACCGCAAGGGCGGTCTCTGGCTTCCTGTGGAAATCGGTGCAGAGCAGGAAATTCTGGCCCGACGGGATAGCAAACGTCTTTTCGAAGCCTTTCTTATCGGCGCAATTGGTATCATTGGTCTGTACCAGTTCTTTCTTTTTTTATTCCGCCGGCAGGAGCGTGTGGCGCTCTACTTCAGTTTGTTTTGCCTGACTATTATGGGTCGCGTGATCTCCACGGGAGAAAGATTGCTGGCAGAATCATTCACAGAATCCCAGACATTTCTTTCCCGTGTTGAATACCTTGGATTTTATGCCGGGATCCCCACCTCTCTGGCTTTCTTCGCGGCCCTGTTTCCAAATGAATTCGTAAAAAAGCATGTAAGAATTCTTATCTTCCTGATTCTACCGATGATACTGGCCGTCTGTTTGCTACCGGCTAAATGGTTCACTCTGACCCTGGACATTGTGCAAGTTCTGGCCATCGTCACAATTCTTTACGCTTCCGTTGCCCTGATTCTTGCCGCGCGGAACAACCGCCTGGGCGCCCGCCTGATCATTCTTGGTTCTGTGGTTCTCTTTTATTCTATATGCAATGATATTGTATATAATATGTATAATATAGGATTGCCATACATTGCTCCTGTCGGTCTCCTCTTTTTTATTTTCACTCAATCGATGGCCCTTTCGCGACGCATAGCCATAGCCTTCAATACCAGCGAAGAGTTATCCACCGGTCTGGAACAAAAGGTAACCGAGCGCACGCTTGAGTTAGCGGCCAGCGTGGAAAAAAGCAATCGTCTGCTGGATGAATCTCGTCTGGCCCGCGGTGAAGCGGAAAATGCTCGCCAGGAAGCGGAAATTCTGGCCGATCTGTCGCGCAAGGCCAATTCAAGTCGTGATTTAAACGAGATCCTTCTGGCGGTTGCTGAGGTCACCAGCAAGCGTTTTGGAGGCAATACTTGCGCCATATACATCTGCAATGAAAGCAAAACCATGCTCGAACTGCGAGCACAGCTCATCCAGGCGCGCCGGGCAGACATCTATCGACTACCGCCGGGATTACGTGAGGTTCCCCTGGTGGAAGCAAGCGGAACCTTATTTCGTACCTATCGACGGCGGAAGCCTTTCTACCTCCGTAGAGTGGACCCTCAATGGTTAAGTGAAAATTCACCGGTAGATCTTGCCATCTACAATGCGGGACCCTTTAGCTGGTGTGCACAGTATCCGCTGGTCGCGGACAAAGAGACTATGGCCATTCTGGCCATTTCTGGAAAGAATGAGCGGCGCCTCAGGAAACCAGAACTAAAATTTTTGGAGCAAATGGCCTCGCAACTGGCGGGCGTTGTGCGCACACTGGAACTTTTACAACAGACAGACGAGGCGCGGGCGCGGGCAGAGTTTGCCAGACGCGAAAAGGCGGCTCTTGCGGACATCTCCAGGCGACTCAATGAGATGACGGACATATCGGCCATAGCAGAGGAGGTCTTCACTTTCCTGGCCAGACATTTCGACGTCAGCAGCATGGCTCTTCTTATAGAAAAAAAGGATGGGGCACTTCACGGGGTAGCTGCTCGATCAGAAGACCCCGCGCAAAGGCAGTTCTGGCTCGATTTCAGTTGCCCGCTGTCCGACCAGTCCGGCAGTCTTTATCGAACCTACAGACGTCAGAAAACTCTATACCTTCCCACCATCCCCCGCGTGGATCTGGGTGATGTGGACCGCACCATTGTAAGAGCCAATAACCTGAAAGCATTCCTTCAGGTTCCCCTCGTGGTCCAGGGACAGACTGTGGGGATTGTGAGCATGGATGCAGATCGCCGCTTCTATAAAAAAGAAATTCAATCTCTGGAGCGTTTTTGCAACCAGATTGCCGGCGCTGTATTACATGCCCGGCTTGTCTCTGAAATAACGGAGGCGCAAAAAGCAGCGGAGCAATTGCGTCAGGAGACGGAGAAACTCAACCAGTTGCTCAAGCAAATTGCAAGTCTTGAGGACATCGAAAACATCATGAAGGCAGTTATGGAGTACGTGTCCGATGCTTTTTCCATCCATCTGTACTCACTCTATACTGTGGATCGGGACAGTGGCAGGATCAATTTTGCCGCAGCCAATTTTCCGGATTCATTCACAGCTGAGGACCGCCAAAAATTCATCGAGACTCCCATTGAACTCAATCACCGCCGGGGTACTTTTGCCCACGCATACAAGCAGGGCAGGAAGGTCACCTACTACCCCCGAATTGTCAAAGGCTTCGGGACTGAAATGGAACGCTGGGTCATTGAAAAGTACGGTCTGACGAGCTTTTTGATCTGCCCGCTGTACGCGGAGAATGAGCTGATTGCTTTTTTGAACTTCCAGCCCGGTACGGAAAGGACTCTTGATCGGGAGGACCTGGACCGGTTGTCCATCCTTGCTGATTTGATTGGCGGGGTTATCCACACCAACAACTTGTTGAAGAGCGTTAAACAGGAGCGTGAACTGGCTGAATTGGCCCGGGCAGACGCGGAAAAATCGCGTTTTGAAACAGAACAACTCAATGAAATTGCCCGTCTGATCACTTTAAATCCCGGCATTGATGAAATCGCTCGCATGGCCTTCACCTACATGGAGACGATGTTTAATCTAAATTATATTGCACTGTATTTTTATGATAAACAATCCAATGAACTCTACGGACATAAAGGACATAGCTCTCTGGCAGCCTTTAAGAATGCGGATTTTATTAAAAATTTCCGCATCCCGCTGGACCATCGCATCGGCGGCTTTTTGCGGGCCGTACGCCGCAAGCGCGTCAGCTTTTTCAAGCATCTTCCTGCTGATGGGGGGCGAAGGCCGCTGCAGGCGGAGTTGATCAAGCTGCTGCAGCTAAAGTCGCTGGTTCTGGCCCCGCTGTACATTGGCGAGGAGCTGCTGGGAGTCATCGCCGCCAGTCGGCCCGGAGAAACCGTTGAACTCAGCACGAATGAAGTTGCATCCATCGGACGGTTCAGCCAACAGATTACCGGAGCCCTTTACACAGCCCGCCTTCTGCAGGAGGCACAGGAAGCGCGCAAGGAAACGGAGGTGCTGGCAAATCTGGCACGCAATGCCAATGCTGCTCCGGAAATTGGTAGTATCCTGGAGGAGGTTGCGAAGGTGACCCAGGAGCGCTACGCGGCCGATTCATTGGCTCTCGTTATTGTTGATGAAAAAAAGCAGCAATTCAAAATCACATCGTTTTTTTTGCATGGTGTTTCCGGTGAGCTGGAGACCCTGCCAGAAGAGCTGAGGACAATTCCCATCCAGCCACAGAGCGGATCGATTTATCGCACGTACCGGCGGGGAAAGATCTTCCATCTGGATCGTATAGTCCGCGAAAGCATACAGTCATCCCCCGTCGACGTTGCTTTTGTCCGGTTTCAAGATTCCAGCTGGACGGTCCAGCTACCCTTGATCATCGACGGAGCAACAATCGCGCTATTGATTTTTAGCGGCCCGCAGCCCATGAAGTTGAGTAGAACAGAGAAGCGCTTTTGCGAAAGGATGGCCAGCCAGGTTGCTGGAGCTGTTCGTTCGGCGGAATTATACCGGCAGACAGTGCTCGCCAGAGCTGAATCGGAAGAGCTACTGAACAACGTGCTGCCGCCTAAAATTGCGGAAGAGCTTAAAAACAGGGGAGAGGTGGAGCCTCTTTTTTATGACGCGGTTTCCGTTCTGTTTACAGATTTTGCCGGCTTCACCGAAGCGTCCCAGAGGATGTTGCCGCATGAGCTGGTTTCGCAGCTGGACAGTTGTTTCAGTCAGTTCGATCATGTAGTGAAACGGAACAATCTGGAAAAACTCAAAACAATAGGCGATTCCTACATGTGCGCCGGGGGGCTTCCGGATATAAGGCCGACACACGCTGTGGATACGTGTATGGCTGCTCTTGAGTTTCGAGAATTCATGCGCCAGGTGTCTGAAGTGCGCATTGCGATCGGTCTGGATATATGGCAAATACGCATCGGCATTCATTCGGGTCCGGTAACAGCCGGGGTAATCGGGAACTATAAGTTTTCTTATGATATTTGGGGAGATACGGTCAACACGGCCAGTCGCATGGAATCCGCCAGTGAATCAGGCAAAATCAATATTTCCGGGGCAACGTATGAGCTGGTCAAAGATTTTTTCGAATGCGAGTATCGCGGCAAGATTGCGGCAAAAGGCAAAGGAGAACTGGACATGTATTTTCTCTTACGGATCAGACCGGAACTGTCTGCTGACCCGGAGGGATTCCTGCCTAATGCGAAGTTTGAATCCATGTCCGTGCGCCTTAGCGATCCCTGGTCTATGGGGTGAGGCCCGGGTCTAACTGCATAGCGGTCCTGCTAACATTGGGTTGACCCTTTTGCCTCATGGATTCTTTGTTGCCTGCATGACCCACCGGCTTGAATCGCCCCGCAATTTACGTCAGGTTATACTCGCTTCCTCTGTGGGTACCATCATCGAATGGTATGATTTCTATATTTTTGGTGCTCTGGCTTCTGTAATCTCAGCGCATTTTTTTCCTAAAGAGAACCCGACGGCCGCCTTCCTGGCCACTCTGGCCACTTTTGCCACCGGTTTTGTGGTCCGCCCGTTTGGGGCCATTGTTTTTGGTCGTTTTGGTGATCTGGTGGGTCGCAAGGTTACCTTTCTCGTGACTTTGCTCATCATGGGCGGTTCCACTGTAGCTATTGGACTCTTACCCTCTTTTGAACAGGCGGGTGTTCTGGCTCCACTGCTTCTCGTTCTTTTGCGCCTGCTTCAGGGACTTGCCCTGGGTGGGGAATATGGCGGTGCCGCCACGTACGTGGCAGAGCATTCACCGGATGATCGCCGCGGTTTCTTTACCAGCTTCATTCAGACGACGGCAACCATTGGTCTCCTTGTTTCCATCGCTGTGATTCTGGTGGTGCGCATGCTGGTCGGGGAAGCGGCCTTCGCAGACTGGGGCTGGCGAATCCCTTTCCTGATTTCATTTTTTCTGGTGATCGTTTCTTACTACATTCGCCTGCGTCTGGAAGAGTCGCCCGTGTTTATGCGAATGAAATCGGAAGGCAAAGCTTCGCGCCAGCCGCTGCGTGAGGCATTTGGCAACAGACGGAATCTGAAGCTCATGATGCTCGCTCTTTTTGGAGCCACAGCCGGTCAGGGTTGCGTCTGGTACACCGGTCAATTTTACGCACTAACCTTTCTACAGAAGACACTCAATGTGGAATTCATCACTTCGAATCTGATTGTAGGGGCAGCTTTGATTCTGGCAACACCCTTGTTTCTTTATTTTGGTCACCTCTCCGATAAAATCGGCAGAAAGAAAATCATGATCGCGGGCTGTCTGCTGGCGGCTTTCCTCTATGTGCCCATTTACCACGCGATGCGTGCGCTTGTTCCCGTTTCTGCAGCGGGGGCTGTGGTGAATCCTTCTGTTTTTGCCACCACAATGCTTATCGTTCTTGTCTTTGTTCAGGTTGTCTTCGTGACCATGGTCTATGGGCCTATCGCTGCATTTCTTGTGGAACTTTTTCCCACGCGAATCCGCTACACATCCATGTCTTTCCCGTATCATATTGGCAATGGCGTCTTCGGCGGCCTGACTCCTTTTATTGCGACCGCTGTAGTCGCCGCAACGGGCAATCTCTACCTGGGCCTTGTCTATCCCATTGGCGTGGCCCTGACGACTGCAATCATTGGTGGTCTTTATGTCCCCGAACGCACCGGCCATCCCATCGATGCGGATTGATGGTGTTATAGAAAAATATTGCATGTTGCCTCAAACTGAGGCTACATGCAAGCTTCAGGTACAAACACAGGAGAGAGTCGGTTTGTTTTTCTTTGATTTGCTTAGCTTTAGTTCTTTGCAAAAATCGTGCCTTCCTGGAAGCCTACCCATGGTTCTGGATCTTATTCCCGTAAGGGAGCCGATTATCATCGCAGCCGGCGAGGCGGATTTGCGTTACCATCCGGCTTTCCTGAATCCTTCCCGGGCCGATGCATTGTTCACCCAGCTGCGGCATTCCGTGGACTGGCAGAGCGGACACCTCTATCTGCACGGTGCCGAACGGCGCATTCCCCGATTGTTTCAGTGGTACGGGGAAAGGGATTACAGCTACAGCGGGCGTAAGCATCGGGCTCTGCCTTTGCCCGCTGATCTGGACGACTTGCGTAATCTCTTACAAAAGACGCTGGGCTTGCGCTTCAATTCCGTGCTGTGCAACCTGTACCGTAATGGAAAAGATTCTGTGGCCATGCACAGCGACGATGAACCGGAGCTGGGACCATGCCCCGCTATTGCGTCGATCAGTCTGGGCGCTGTACGTCGTTTTGTTCTGCGTCACAAGTCCACCGGCGAACGCATCGTCCTCCCGCTCGAACATGGCAGCCTCCTGCTCATGTCCGGGCGCACTCAAGCCATCTACCAGCACGGGATTCCCAAAACAACCGTACCGACGGGAGAACGGATCAACTTAACCTTTCGCTGGATTCAGGAACCCTGATTTTTTCTTGTAATCTCCGTGGCCCCCGGGGAACCAAATCTACAGATGAATCAAACAGCAGTTCAAGAATACTATGGTCGTGTGCTAAAGAATAGCAGCGACCTGAAGACTCAGGCCTGTTGCGTTCCGGGCAGTATTCCAGAACGACACCGCAATGTTCTCAATCAAATTCATCCGGCTGTTCTGGAACGATTTTTTGGCTGTGGCGCACCCATCCCGGAGCTGATCCGGGATCGGCACATTCTGGACCTGGGCTGTGGCTCTGGCCGCGATGTTTATCTTCTGGCCGGCCTTGCTGGACCGCAGGCGCGAATCATTGGCCTCGACATGACTGCTGAGCAACTCGAAGTGGCCCGGCGGTATGAGGGCTACCACACCGACGTATTTGGCCTTTCCCGTCCCAATTTTTCCTTTTGTCAGGGTTATATGGAAGATCTGCGCAGTGCAGGAATCGCTGATAGCTCCATGGACCTTGTTATTTCCAATTGTGTGATCAATCTTTCTCCGGATAAACCGCAGGTCTTCCGGGAAATCCTGCGCGTTCTAAAGCCGGGAGGAGAGCTGTATTTTTCCGATATTTTCAGCAACCGTCGCATCCCTTTAGATGTGGCGCAGGATCCTCTGCTGTACAATGAATGCCTGGGCGGGGCCCTCTACTTCGAAGATTTTCGCCGGATCATGGCAGAGCTGGGCATTCTGGATTTTCGCGTGGTGCATAAAACAACCGTGCCCTCTCCTGTCGGTGAGCTGGCAGATAAGCTTGGCAATATTTCATTCGAATCTATAACGATTCGTTTATTTAAACTACCGCTGGAAGATCGTTGCGAGGACTATGGCCAGATGGCCATCTATCGTGGCTCCATTCCTGGTTATGCCCATCGCTTTGATCTGGATGATCATCATACTTTTGAGCGTCAAAAACCCATGGCTGTGTGCGGTAATACAGCGGACATGCTTTCCCGCACAGCTTATGGGGAACACTTTGAGATCCTGGGTGAAAAAAATACGCATTACGGACTATTTGCTTGCGGCCCGGCGGAGGCCGCGTCTGGTAAAGAATCCTCTCTGGCCTGCTGCTAAATCCTTGCATTTAAGCATCATCATACCGGTCCTGAGAGAAACAGAGCACCTGGGCCGTCTCACAGCCTTTCTGGAAAGAACGGCTCCGGCCGCGGAAATCCTGATTGTGGACGGGGGCGGAGAAATACCTCCGCTCACCCGGGGTAGATTGCGCTACCTTTCTGCCCCGCGTGGACGGGCCGCGCAGATGCAGGCCGGTGCCAACGTTGCCGGTGGGGACGTTCTCCTTTTCTTGCATGCCGATACTCGCTTGCCTCCGGACTGGTTCGAAATTCTTTCCCGGGCCTTTGCTGATCCAGCCACGGTCTGGACGGCTTTTCAGCTGTCTTTTGACAGCGAAAGGTCTGTATATCGCCTGATCGCACGCCTCACTCGGCTGCGCTTTTTCCTGAACCGGGTTCCGCATGGCGATCAGGCCATTGCTATTCGTCGATCCACCTTCGAGGAGGTAGGTGGTTTTCCGCCCGCCCCCCTGATGGAAGAGTATCTGCTGGCAAAGAAATTAAAACCGATTGCTCCGGTAAAGCTGCTCGCCACAAGCGTCTATACGGATCCCCGTCGTTACGAACGCAATGGACCTTTGCGTCAGGCTCTGCGCAACACGGGCATCGTCCTGCTTTTCTCCCTGGGTGTTGCGCCGGAACGCCTGGCGCGGTTTTATCGCTGATTTCTTTTGCTTGCCGCTCTTCCTCCGCACGTTTCCCATGCCGTTGGAGATCTTATGAATATCGTAATCTTTACAGATACTTTCTTACCCAAGATAGACGGCGTGGGCATTTCCGTGGACCATTTCTGTCGTATCCTTGCCAGCCGCGGTCATCAATTTGTCATCTGCTGCCCCAAATACGGCAAAGACGATTTTCAACAGATCGGGGATCGCATCCACATCATTCGTTTCAAGAATGCGCCCCTTCCTTCCTATCCTGATATTAAGATTGTGCTCCCCTCACACAAGAAAATACGCAAGGCCATGACCCTTTTTCCGCCGGACCTGGTACACATTCAGACTCCTGGACCTCTGGGTCAGTATGGAGTGCTGGCCTCCAGGATGTACGGGATTCCGCTCATTGGAACCTATCACACTCTGGTTTCTGAGCAGGACACTTATATCTCCGTTTACAGATTGCTCAAGATGGATACTCTGCTGAACTTTTTCCGTAGCGAGAAGAAAATAAAGAAAAATCTTGATAAAGTGGAAAGAAAGAAAAGTGATTCCATTAAGAAAAAAGTTATATTTGCGCTGTGCAACCGGCTCTATGAAACGGGGGCAGCCATTATTTCGCCCAGCCATTTGATTCGCGAGGCCCTCTTGAAGGAGGGTGTCCGTAAACCGGTAGAAGTGATCAGCAATGGAATGGACCTCTCCCATTTTAAGGGGGCCGTGCGCAAAATTAGCGGCCCGCCGCGTTTCTTACATGTGGGGCGGATTTCTTATGAAAAGAACTGCGAGGTTGTACTCAAAGCATTCTCCTTGATTCTGGAAGAATACCCCCAGGCTACGCTTTCGATCTATGGCGACGGTCCGGCCCTGCCATCTTTGAAAATTGAAAGCCGCCAGTTGGGGATTGATGCTGCCGTGACCTTCCATGGTTTTGTGGACCGCAATCATCTTCCGGAGGTCTATCCGGCTTATGATATCTTTCTCACGGCATCTACAATGGAAACTCAGGGGCTGGTCGTACTGGAAGCCATTAGTTGTGGCCTGCCCTGCGTGGGGGTCAATGCCTTTGCCCTGCCGGAACTCATTCATCATGAGCGGAATGGTTTTATCGTGGAACCCTTTGACCATATCGCTATGGCAGAAAAGGCCATGTCCATGGTGGCAGACGCCGATCTCTACAAACGCTTTTCAGAGGAAAGCCTGAGCATCTCTCAGGAGCATGAAATCCATCACTGCGCGGACAAATTGGAAAACCTTTACTACCGGGTGGCCGGCAAGACACCTCCGGGAGCTACTGTTTGAAAAAGGCACTATTCAGAACTATTTATAATTTTTTCAGACCGCGACTCCGACTTCATCCAGACGTGGATTCCCTCATCCTGGGTGGTTACCGTCTGACCAATCCGAGTAACGCTCTGGTTCCGGCCGAGAATATTACATTTGCATCACGAGTCATTGCTTCCGGCATGTGGAACTATTGCTTTTTTCAGTTTTACCGCCACTTTGCCGGGCCTTACTGGGTAGAGCGTCAGTACAATCCGGAGGATCCTTCTTTCATCCCGCGGGCCAATTCCATGCTGAGCCTCAATCTTACCCATCGCACGTGGCTGGGCTTTCGCGGTGCGAATGGTCGTTTCTTTTCTTTGCTGGACCCGGCAGGCGCGATCGCTCCTGTCGTGGGTTACTACAGCCTCGAATTTGCGGAGCGGACCGGCACCCGGTTGCGTCTGCCTGCTCGCGGAGAATGGAAAACAGAGCATCGGTTGCCCCGTGGACTGCCTGTTCCCCGCGTGCGCTACAAAAGCCCCAATCTACAATTGCGTGTCCGCGCGTCTGGCACGGCGAACGATATGGTCCTCTTTTCCCTGCAGGCCAGGGCCCATACGGACACAGAATGTTTGATCGCGCTGCGTCCTTTCCATACAGAAGGAGCGACACTCTTACATGCACTGGGCGCGCAGGAACGAGACAGGGGCCTGGAAATTTCCGTGAATGGGAAGAACGAACTTTTCTTCCCGGAAAAGCCGGACAGTGTTTCCTTTTCCAATCTGGATCACGGGGACGCTTATTTTCATAGCGCTTCTGAAAAACAGATCGAATGTCCGTACGGTATAGCAACCGCTCTTTTTGTGCTCAAGCTCAAGGCGGGTGAGGAACGCACTTTTGCCTTTGCCACCAGAACTTATGAACGTGATGAATCCATTAAAAAAGAAAAGAATCCCATCCCCATAATCTGGCCATCTAAAGGGCAGATCATAGAATTACTGCAGAAAGAAAAGGATCTCTGGGAGCAAAAGATTTCTGCGGGGGCCCGATTTGTATCTGCGCGTCCACTCTTTAATGATGCGGCCCGCATCTATCAGGGGTTCCTCCTGTCTTTAGCGCGCGGCCCGGAAATCACTCCGGGGTGCTTCACCTATCGTCAATTTTTCTTTCGTGATGCTGCCTATATGCTTGCCGCTCTGCAAAACTGGAACCATCTGAAAACAACTCGAACCGTGCTCGATTCTTATCCCGAGCGTCAATCAAGACGAGGATTTTTCAAATCTCAGGAGGGCGAATGGGATTCCAATGGACAGGCGATCTTCAGTCTTGTTGAATATTCGCGATTGTCTGGAGACAGGGAATTTCTCTCCAGCAACTTTAAGGCCATTTCTGCCGGAGTTGAGTGGATTTTGAAAACCCGTGGACACGGTCCGGATAAAAAAATCCTGCCTTCCGGTTTCAGTGCTGAACATCTGGGCCCCGCCGACCATTACTACTGGGACAATCTCTGGAGCATTGCCGGCCTGAAAGCGGCCACCTATGCCGCGCGAACTCTGGGCAAACACGAAGAGGCGCGCCGCTGGCGAAAAGAATGGAAAACGTATGTTCGACATATTCAAGAAGTATCCCGTAAGGACCGCAAGACCTATGGCCTGCTAACAGCAGCCCCAGGACGCCCCATTGATTCAGGGATGATCGGCAGCATTGCCATGATGTATCCGCACCGGCTGAAAATTTTTCCGCGTCGCGAGGTCCGAAAAACGGTTATGACGATCTATGAACGTTTTTTCCATCGAGGACTTTTTTTTCATCCGATCATTCATTCGGGATACAACATCTATTTGAGCCTGCAGGTAGCGCAGTGTCTGTTTGAACTCGGCGAGGTGGGCCGCGCCCGACGCATCCTGAGCCGGGCGCTCAAATTGCGCTCACCCATGTGGACCTTTCCAGAGGCGATACATCCGTTATCCGGTGGCGGCGTCATGGGCGATGGCTTTCATGGCTGGGCCTATGCGGAAGTTCTTTTGCTTCTAAGGCATCTAACCTTTTATGAAAAGAAAAATACATTCGTTTTTTTTAAAGGATTGCGTACCCGGGAGTTGCGCGGAGCGGATCTGGAGTTTGGTCCGTTTCCTTATGCGGGAGGGAGCGTCCGACTCTCCGGCAGGCTGGGCCGCCGTAAAGGGGAGCTTAATATACAAATTCAAGGAAAGATCCCGGCGCGCTACCGTATTCATTTGACCGGCCTGCGCAAAGCCCAACCGGTATTTGCGGCCAGTGAGGGCCAGATCCGGTTTCGGGATGGCATCCTGACCGTGGAAAGACCGTCCGCTGAGTTGAGGGTTCGCTACCAGGCGATGAATCTGGCAGGCCTGTAAGGATCGGGGGATTCAAAAAACCTGCAAAGATCTGCTCCTACGCGACCGGGAGCCCCAGACTCAGCCGCAGGCTTTGCCATCGTTTGGGAATGAGCCGCTCCAGAGCATAAGCAATGGCCAGGGAAGCGGCGACGGTCAGACCAAAACTCAAGAGAAACAGGTTCTGCTCAACGATTCGCAGGACCCATGTATGGATAATGTATATTGTAAAAGATAAGGAGGCAAACAGAACCAGAAAATCGCGTAACCGCGCAGGCCAGGTGGAGATCCAGGCGGGAGCATAGCGAGCGTAAAAAGCAATGAAAGTCAGACTGTAGAAGATCACAGTGATGCGGGTGAAATGGTTGTAATGGCCAGGATCAGGAGCCCGGACCGACCAATAAAGATATTCAATAATCATCAGCGCAAACAGTACCACTGAGAGAAAAGCCAATGCTCGGGGGAATAAGCGCAGCAGGAAACTTTTGTCCCGGGCCAGGAGCATGCCCAGATAAAAGTAAAGAACCCAGTAGAGAAGAAAGGCGGAGAAGAATCCAGGACGGCTGAGTCCCAGAGCGCTGAAAAGAATGTGCGCTGGCGAGGCATAGAGAATTGTCAGTACCAACAAAAAGAGAAGTAGCAAACGACTGCGACGGGGATTTTCCAGGCAGGAAAGAGCCCTCAGTATTTCCGTACTCAGACGATCCACAATCCCGTAATTCAACAGGCACCGGAGAAGCGACAAGCAAATTATGAATTTTCATCAGCAAAAAGAACCCTCTTTCGCCATGAAGGATGGGTATCCCTACTCCCCGATCTATAACGATGTTTACTTTTCAGGAGATGGACTGGAAGAAAGTCGAACTGTTTTTCTTGCCCCGCACGGACTGGAGGGTCGCTGGCAGGAGGGGGCATCCTTTCATGTACTGGAGACCGGGTTTGGAACGGGACTGAATTTTCTGACTACACTGGAGCTCTTCCGGAAGCACGGTCGTGGCTATCTGCACTACTTTGCCTGCGAAGCTTTTCCTCTACAGGCTCAAGAGATCCGAACGGCTCTGTCCCACGCCAGCTCTTTGCAACCTTTCCTTGAAGAGCTGCTCGCCGTATACGATCCCCGCCTCCGCGGTTTTCAGCGCTTCTTTCTACAAAAAGGTGTCACGTTGACGCTGCTTTTAGGGGATGCCCGGCATCTGCTGCCGCAGCTGCAGACGATTGTTTCTGGAGCGCGGTTTGATGCTTTTTATCTCGATGGTTTCGCACCGGATCGAAATCCGGAATTGTGGAATGAGGCTATCTACCTGGAACTTTCGCGGCTGGGCAAAAAAGGCAGCACGCTTTCCACCTTTACCGTTGCCGGACAGGTGCGCCGGGGTCTGGTTGAGGCCGGTTTTCATGTCGAAAAAAGACCGGGAGCGGGTCGTAAGAAGGAATTCCTGTTCGCCAGCCTGGTAAATCCAGGGCAGCGTACGGAACGCGCGCCCTGGTATCGCCTGGAATGTCCGTCTGCCCGAGCCGGGAAGGAAGTGGTCATCATTGGTGCTGGCCTGGCCGGTTGCCTTACCGCGCGCAGCCTGGCCGATCGCGGCTACAGTGTAACGCTGCTGGACCGGGAAAAGTCTGTGGCCCGGTGCACGTCAGGCAACCCTCTGGGAATTGTGATGCCCGTGCTTTCGCGCAAGGAAAGCATCTTCTCCCGGTTGACCCTGGGCGCATTTTTGAGTTTCCTGCGAAAATTCGCCCACCTATCTGTCTTTCCCCCGGGGATTGTTCAACTTCATTACGATCAACAGGCCGGTGAGCGGCTTGAGGAAGCGCTGGCCTGGCTGGAAAGCATGGGTGCCGGGACGCTGGCCCGCCATGTATCGCAGGAGGAAATCGCCGGGATACTCGGGACTTCTGTCAATTTCCCTGGAATTCTTTTTACCGAAGCCTGTGTTCTTGACCCGGTGGCTTTGTGCCTCGATCAAATCAATCATCCCGCCATCGATTTTCAGCCAGGAACGGAGATTGCACAGATTAGTGCCCTGCCGGAGGGGATGGAACTTAAAAGTCAGGATCGTGTGTTTATTTCCAATATAACAATTGTTACTACCGGGCATCGCCTGTTCGACCCGCTTGGTTGGCTCCCGGTCCGTCCTTTTCAGGGGCAACTCACCTACCTGCCGCAGCAGCGATCCGCCCCGGAAAAACCGGTCTGCTACAATGGCTATATGCTTCCGGCCCGCAATGGATTTCACGTCTGTGGAGCCACCTACGAGGAAGGTGAAGGCAGCGGGTTTGATCCGCAAAAAAACCAGGAAATTTTAGAATCATTACAATCGGCGTTGCCGGGCGTTCTCCCGGACAGACCTGTCGAATCGTACGCGGGTCGGGCAGCCGTCCGGGCAGCCAGTACGGACTACACGCCGGTCATTGGCCCGGTGCCACTGCGAGAAGCTTTTATGAGCGACTACGCCATCATCCAGAAGAAAGCGCTTCATAAGATATCCCATCTGCCCCTCCCGCCTGTTTTGCCGGGGCTCTACACCATGACGGGAATAGGTTCACGCGGCCTTTTGTACAGCCATCTGGGCGCGAATCTCCTGAGCAGTCAGATCAGCGGAGATATCCTTCCGCTTGAAAGCGATCTTGTGGCCGCGTTGAATCCGCTGCGCTTTCTCTACCGGGAGTTGCGCAGAAAAATGTCGGCTTGAAGCATGGTTCGATCGTCTTCCGGACGTAGCGCGCCAGAAAAGGAAAGCAGATCTTTTTCCACCTGGCGGGCCAGATCTTCCTGCGACATGGAACGGCCCCGACGGCAGGTTTCCACCAGCCGCTTTTCAGAGAAAAGTTCGCTACGGGCATTAAATGTCTCGGAAATGCCATCTGTAAAGGCGATCAAACGGCTGTCCTCACGTAAGGGTACTTCTGTATCCGGATACTCTACTTTTTTGAATATCCCCAGAACTTTGCCATTCGGTTTCAGGAATCGGACTCTTGCTTTTCCTATGGCCAGGGAAAACAAAAGGCTGCGGGTATGTCCGGCACTGGCGTATTCGATGCGTTTTTTGCGTAAATTGATGATTCCATAGAATGCGGTCAAAAAGTTATCTCCCAGACGGCCGTAGAGTGCAGCGTTAAAATGACGCATGAAGCGACCCGCTCGTCCCAAATATTTGCGCATGTCCTCAAAGGCATTGGCCACCGTATTCATATACATTGCTGCTCCCAGTCCATGGCCAGCAATATCCAGCAGAAAAAGGCCATAGCGATGCTCATCAATGGGAAATATCCGGTAGAAATCTCCACCCAGAGCCATGAGCGGCTGGTACCAGACATGAAAGCGGATCCTTGCATCATCGGCAGGCAGTTTACTTTGTAAAAGTCTCGATTGTTGATGGCTGGCCGCCTTCAGCTCAGAATCCAGGTTTGTTTTTTCTGCAGCCAGATTGGCCACGATTCTTTTCTGTTCACTCAGGCTGTGCTGCAACTGGCTCTCAAATTCCTGATGTAAAATATGGATGAATTCATCAGTAATCTTAACAATGTACTCCTTCCCGATAAGGTAGTCCAGGCGGCGCCCGCGGGAATATTCCCTTAGAAGGGTGAACTGGATTTCATCTCTGAGTATCATTTCCGCGCGGTACATTTCCTCAAAGGTCATTCGCTCATGTCCTTCTCCTCCGGGATCGCGGGCCATCCGGCGAATGATAGAACGAAAATCCGAATGATCAAGGGACACATTGTTTAAGAGGGAGTAGATCTGGTGACGGTAAATATCCAGGTAATGAATGATCTTTTCTTCGTTCAGGAGAACTGTTTGTGAAAGATGCTGGTACCATTTCTCAGGAATGCTCAGGCGACTGTGATCGTCGCGAACGGAGAAAATAGTATCTGCACGAAACTCTCGCAGGGCATTGAGTAAAGCCCGCCGCAGTTGTCCGCGCTCCGCCATTTTGTCGCTCAGAGTTCCGCCGCGGGCCAGACTTTTTTGTAAAAAATAAATAAGATCGTCGCGGAGGAATTCATAGACGTTTTCGCAAATGCGTTGTCTATCTACCTCCGGGAAGGATCCCGGGGAGCGACTGCGCAGAGCCAACAGCTCCAGACGCGATTGGAACATGTCGATCTCGAATTGCAGTTCATTGTGCAGGGGTGGGGGGATGGATTGCACCAGATCCCGGGCCGCCTTCAGGGAAAATGGGTGCGAATCATCTGAGCCTTCCCGCATACTGCCAGTCAGGGCATATCCCGGGCAAAGGCAAGCGAAAGCAAGGGTTCAGGGCAAAACCTGAAACTCCGTACGTCGATTGCGGGCATTGGCCTCAGGTGTGTTTCCGGGGACCAGCGGCCGCCCCTCTCCGGCACCCTCGACCTGGAAGCGCTCCGTGTCCAGACCGCGTGCGGCAAGGTAATCACGTACTGCCTGGGCCCTCTTGAGTGAAAGATTCAGGTTGTACTCCTGCCTGCCGCTCAAATCTGTATGGCCGATAATTTTTAGATTTATCTTATTGTTTTCTTTTAGGTAAGCTGTCAGATCATCAAGGATTCCCGTGGACTCCGGCCTGATGCTGGCCTGATCGAAATCAAATTGTATGGCCTGAGTGGTAAAGCCCTTATTTTGAGAAAGGGGAGCGAATTGCTCTTCCAACCCATAGGTGTAGATATCAAAGCGTCCCTTTCCACCGGAACGATTGGAACACAGAAAAAGACGGTGATCGGCAATGGAAAAGTACATTTCATCTGCGTCGGTGTTGATGCCGGGAGCCAGAAGTTCCAGTTGTGAAAATTTCAGGCCCTCAAGGGATGCCCGGTACACATCCCAGCCCCTGCTCCCTTTGAGTCGGGCAGTAAAGAAGAAAGTTTGATCTTTTCCGGGAATGAGAGCATGAATTTGTTCTCCGGCAGAAATCGGCAGGGGAATTTCCTGCAATTTTCCGTAGCCCTGAGGAGTGAAGGTGGCAACCAGAAGTCGGGCCTGCCCGAATTCTCCAAAAGGCCAGCGCGAGAAAAAAAGACGTCCGGTGGAACGCTGGATCGTTGGCGACCTTTCATGAGCCGGCGTATTCACACCACCAGGCACTTTCTCCGGGGTGCTCCAGGTATTTTCTTCCCGGTGTGACCAGTAAAGATCGAAGGACACTCTGATCTGTCCTTTTTCATCAGCTGGCAACTCAAAGCTGCCGTCGCGATCCGAGGCAAAGAATATCGTTTTTCCGTCCGGGCTGATGAAAGGCGTTTCATCATTGAATGCGGAATTCAGGGGTGCGAGCGCCTCAGGCTCGGTCCAGTTTCCCTCTTTAAGATAGCTGATAAAAATATCCTGATAACGTCCTCCGCGGCGGGCGTTGAAAACAAGCGTCTTCCCGTCTGCTGTAACGGATGGAGCAAACTCGTCTTCCGCCGTATTCAGCACCGACAGGTTGCGCAGGGCAATGGGCTCGGCGGCCAGGGCCAGAACAAAAAAATGCAGGAACAGGTAACGCGAGAGCATGCTACAGTGTCGGATGGATGGGAAAAAGGTTTAGCTGCCCGGACAGACCAATGGGCTTTTACACAAGCCCGGCCCGCTGTTCCTGGTAGGTGCGGAGCAAGCACATTTGCTGAAAGGTGAGCAAAAATTCCCGTCGGAGTTTATGGAAAAGGTAGTCACGGATTTCCGGGCGCATCTCCTGGCTTACCTCCAGAACGGCTGAAAGAAACAGGCGGCTACGGGCCAATCGGTACATAGAATCCAGTTTTCCTTGCGCAGATTTTTCAAAATCTTGCAGTTCAAGCACGATCCGCTTCTGGTCTAAAGGCAAGTGTTCAAAAACATCTTCTGATAGAAAGGGGCGGTAATCTTCCTTGATTTTTTGGTTCAAAAAGACTTCCGGGAGTCCAGTAAGCATTGTCGGCTTTTTCTGTATGAAGAGTGAAAAAGCAATTTCCTGCGCTGCAGAGTCCGCATAGCACAGGACAACCTGGAGAACCAGCGGATTGCGGTCCAGCATCCGATCCAGGCAGGAGCGGAGCCTGGGCACAGCAAGAAGATTGAGATAAACAAACCGATTGTTGGTTCGGCTCTGCCGGGCATAGATAAAATCGATGGCTGCCACGGGCGGCGAATCCAGTGACCCGGAAAGGTCAATTCCATCAAGGAGTTCGGAAAGCTGATCGAGCAGAGCGCCGGATTCAACCCGTGAAATCTCGCGAATCAACCGCATGCGTAACTCCTCTTCTACAATATAGAGTATTGCCGCATCTGATATTTTTTCCAGAAGGGCCATTCTGCGCCGGTTGTCCAGGACATTCAGCAGAAATATGACAATCGAGGAGTGAACGCTGATGAATTCTTCAACATCCTGCTGTTCCAGAGAGATGAGCAGTCCGGCGGAACGCTTGATGTTGAGTAAGTTCATGCTCTGAAAGATCGATTCAACTTTCTCGCGGTTCACGGTTTCCGGCCGGGTATTCATGAGTTTTATTGATTGTTCCGCCAGTATTCCAGCAGCGCCTGCAGCGCCTGGGGCTGGTTATCCGGCTTCTGTCCGCCGCTTTGATCAAAGCGATTCAAGCCGTGGCAGCCAGCGCAAACCCGCACTTCACCGGCCTTAAATGATACCCAGTTGCGTTCCCTCACAATTGGCGGGTAGGATAACGCACTGTTGCCCGCATCTTCCGGACCGACAAGCTGCCAGGTCATGGCCCGGTACGCCGGAACAAAAGCGGCAAAGGATCCATCAGGATAGATCTTTGCCATACTTTTTTCGCGTGCGGGAACTGATTCACCGAGTGTATTATAATCCTGCGCCGTGCTCACATGCAAAGGCACCGCCAGAATTCTGCGACCGGCCACGGCACCACCATAACCGTACAGATTGAGCGATGGCTTGTAGGCGCGGATGCGGTCGCCCTGGAAGATTTCCAGATAGCTTACCGGAAGTATGGTCGCATCGCCGGGCAATCCAGGCACCACACTTTGAACTCCGTTCTGCCCTTCATGTACTACTTTGAGATTGTAAGGCTGTCCGCGGTCGCCACGGTCGCGTGACGTGACATCGCGTCCCACAATCAGGGCCAGATCACGACTGGCCATCCAGCTTTTCAAATCATCCATATCCAGGGAGGCAGGATCCAGTGTATTCTCGATGACTGTTTTTTCGATGTCGGGAACCGTGCCTGTTACGGCCGGTGGAACGTTGCGCTCTATAACTTCAACGGGATCCATTTCCCAGAGATTACCCTCAAAGCCCCGCAGCGCACCGCTGCCATCATACCACTGGACTTTTTTTTGAATCCCGGATGTTAGCGGTGCGCCGGCACGCCAGATGCTCCCCTGGGTAACCAGTTTCTTCAATCGCAAATCATAACCATTGATTTCCAGCTTCGTTACTCCGTTCACGGCCGGTTGGAACTTTTGATCACAACCTTTATCATCAATATCAAAGCTGAAGTCCGAAGGAGAAGGGTAGGGCGTATTGACGGCGATCATCTCGGAAGAGGAGAGGCGCAGCGGGTGACGAAATCCACCATCAGGCCCAAAATCAGTCAGACCGCCGCTGGAGGTCCTGTTTTCCAGAGCCATATCATCGGGATTCACATCCGGCGCTGCTTGAAAGCAAACGATGTTTCCGGTGGCCGCTTTACGAAATTCCAGGCTGTACACTCCGCAAAAAAGACCGGTCGTTCTGTCTTCGCGTACCTGAAAAAGGCCGGCAGACCCGGCCATGAAATGTTTGTTTGCTATAGAACTCAAAAAAGGATGATTTTCTTCCAGATATAGCTTGGGGTCAACAATAACAGCGTGGTTAAACGATCCGCCCCATTCATGGCGCCCGATGTGATTGAGCGTTTCCTCCTCCGAACCATCCTGGTTGACCATCCACGGATAGAAATGATTGAAGTCGTACTGGCGGATCACCCGGCCCTGAACATCCAGATATTCGTTTTTTCTTTTTTGAAAGGCAGTCAGAATCTGTTCAGCGGTGTTTGCCCCGGCCAGAGGGTACGCAGAATCAAAATCGCCCCGCGATTGTTCCGGAAAAAAATCGTCGCCGTACTCCAGGTATTTGGGATCCGTGGGAGGCATTTTCTGGAAAGGCCCCTGGTTTCCGGCCACCAGTGTTGCGGTCGTCGATTCATCCGAGTAGTTGACTCCGCCGCCCGGTGTGCCTCCCGATTGACCAAAACCATCGACGCGCAAATGGTCCCATTTGGTGAAGACAATGCGACCGTACGAATCCACGAACGGGTCAAAAGCTCCACTGGGAGAATCTTGAATCATGCGCGGATTGTTTGGACCGGCAGCCTGCAAAGGATCAAGCCTCCAGATCCCTCCGACGGTGGGTGCGCGTTCATACTCGTCGAGTAGCGGTGCCAGATGGGCTGCCTGACCGCGGGGCGCATCGGATATGAAAAGAATTTTATCGTCTGAAGAGTAGAACGGCGCTATATTATTGAAACTTTCAGGCTGACCCTGTACTTTCACGATCTGGGGCGTCTCCTCCGGTCCGAATCCGCTAATTTCATAAATCTGCCAGCGAAAGGCAGGGTCGGCAGAATTGAAGGGATCCACCGGCGAGCCGATTACCATGGAGAAGAGGGCTTTCTTTCCGTTCCAGTGCACTGCAGGCTGGCGCACGGCGATGGGTGAAGTGGCCTGTCCTGGCAATCCAGCCTGGAGAATGGCGGCTGAACCCAGCCCGGCCGCCAGGGTAAGATTGCGGAGCCCGTCCGGGTAAAGCGCAGCATCGTAGGTTCCCCTGGCATATTTTATGTAGAGATCACCACCGCGGGGAGCCGATTTGGCCGTGGCTTTTTGATTGAGAAAGGCCTCCGTGACTGCATCCATGGTGGCGCACACGGGCACCTGCGTTACAAAAAGGATACTTTTTTGTAAATCGGCTGTACTCTGGCCCGACGATCCTCCGCTACCTCCCGCAGAACCAAGGAGCAGTAACAACCAGGGCAGCAGATTGGCCCCTTTGCGCCCGGAGAACAAATGACTGAACTCCGACAGAGGCCATACGGAGCATCCGTTACAGAAAAGGAGCAAAACAGTACAGAGAAGGACCAAAAACCGACGACGCATGCTTCCATTAGTCCGGAGTAGACCCTCTACAGACAGCGGGTCGCGAAAAAATGGCGATTTAAAGGGGAAAGTGGATCCCTGGTGCCGGCTGACGGGAAATGCCGCCTGTTTTCGGCCGCTTCAGGGTATCCAGGTTAGAATTTTGTCTGGACTTTTGATAGCAGAAGCTGAGCCTGCACGAACTCCTGTATGACGGGCCCACAAAAAATTGAGGTGCTCTGCAATGCTGCGGGGAAGCGCTTCCTTCCGCTCATTGTACTTTTGCCGGTGCTGGGAATATTCCCCCAGGCGGCAGAAGCACCCAGTAATGGGCAGTACAGCGAAAATGAAAAATGTAGATATGCGTTCGAGAGGAATCTAATTCCGGATGCCCACAAGGTATGCCAGAAGGCGCATGAAAAAAATCCGGCCGATCCAAATATAAATCTTTATTTAACAATTTTGCATTGGTACGGACAGGATCATGCATCAGCTTTTGCACAGCTTAACGGTGCAATCAAAAAAATGTCGGCAAAGCCCTTGCAGACTTATTCGCATTTTAGAGAAGCCCTGCAGTCCTGGAAAAAAGCGGATCGTTCGCGTGCTATAGAGTTTTTGACGCAGGCTGTTCAGATCGACCCGAGTATACCATATTTATTCTTCATGCGCGGTCATCTGTATCAACTGCAATATCAAGAAGAAATCCTGAATAAAGATTCTATAAAGGAAAATAAAGAGCGGGACTCAATAGTGCACCGCAAAGCTCTCGAAGATTTTGACAGAGCCATATTGGGTAATGAAAACTTTCTGCCGGCCTATTTATACCGGGCACAGATGCGCATCGCTGTAGGAGATTACACAGGTGCCCTTGCTGACGCGGAAAGACTGACCAGAAGCGATCCCAACTGGCACGAAGCTTTGTTCATTCAGGGAGTAAGCATGAATCAACTGAAACCACGTAGCGGCTGCCAGCTTCTGATGCGGAGCAGGGCTCTGGGGCATGGTCTGTCAGGAATTAGATATATGGAAGATTGCGCCAGGTTTAATCCGCCTCCACTGGCAGAACAGGTCCGTGGCATAGCGTACACTCCCATGCAAACTGTTTGTATGGATGCCTGGCTCTGCATGACTTTGCCCGGAAACTGGAATTATCGCCGTGAGGAAAAGGCCGCAGAAAAGAAGATCACATTCAGGGCTCTGCAGATGGCACCGGGGCTGGTTCATGTTGTGTCCGTTGATATCTATCAGGAAAATACTGAAACTTTTGATTCTTTTTTCGAGAAAGTACGAAAGACAGATTTTTTGAAGGGAGAAACCAGGGATGCCGCTGCGTTCATTCCGGCTAACCTCAGCAACGTCTCCCGCAGCGCCTATGTCACGGGCAAGCATCCTGAACTATCCGGGAATGCGGGGGTGTTTCTGGCTGCCGTAAAGGATCGTCCGGCATTCATTAAAATTTCAATATTTAGAGAGCTGATAAAAACGCCCCAGGATGTTGAGTTTCCGGCGATGGAAGCGCTGTTCATTCTTATGTATGAAAAATTCATATTGGATTCGATCTTTGTTCTGCCAGAAATTCACTCCCAAATATTGAGAGAACGATCGACTGGTCTCTGAAAGCGAATCGATAAATCGTCTTTAGTGATTCGCCGAGGCAGCCGAAAAAGTTTACATGATGATGAAGGAATTGGAAGCGGCAATCAGTAAGATTGACAAAGACATGGTAGAAGCATGGGTCAAGGATTTGGTGGTGAACAAGACGTTCATTGGTTTTCGTTTTCAAGAGTGTTCTCAAGAAGATCGCAGCGCGAACTGGAAAAAAATATCGGGCATCAACAGCTGAAGAAGAGTCCAAAGGAATTGACGGATACATTGGCGGACAGCCAGTCTCCGTGAAGCCCGCAACGTACATGGTGAAGCAAATGCTTCCACTGGAATACGACCACGCGACTCTTGGAATTGCTTGAACAAGGCGACTGATCTTTCTACAGAATCAGCCGTCATACTTCACGCTGCAACCATAGGGCTTTGCGACTTCGAAGTGTCAGATGCTTTTGAAGAGGAACAGGGCTTCGATCCGGGGCTTCAGTGTCAGTGCATCGTTTAGTGGTAGCGCATCAGGCTGCGGAAGGGCTGTATTGTTATTGAGATGCAGTCGAAAAATCAATGCTGTGCTGGAATAAGTAATCCGGTCCACTTTGATTTCAGGAGGCGCCTGCGGCAATGGCAAATGGCGCAGTGTCTCCTCTATGGCCTTGCGATCGGCGCGAGCATCGGGACTATCTCGAAACGTTGTCGCACTGCCACGCGGTAGATCCACCCTGAAGCGAGCTTCGCCTGGAATGCATTCAATTTTACAGACCAGATATTCCACTTCGAGGTGGCCCGGATTTTTTGTACCCGGCGGGAGGCGCAAACGCAGAGGTAACAGCACCTTTTTGTGGTAAACGAAGTTGGTGATGCCGGCCACCGTATAGCGTTCCGGGGCTGGCCATTCGATCTTTTCCAGAATAAGCGTGTCCGTAGTAAAACGCGGAGCCATGCCTGACTCTCCCGGATTGACCCAGTAAATATGCCAGTCCGGTTCCATCGCGAAGTGGACGGCGAGGGTCAGTTCAGAGCCTTCTGCGACAGTGGCATAGGGGTTGAGCAGGCGCACCAGCGTATGGGGTCCCGCTACAGGATCGCCGATGCCCGGGCTGAGTGCCGTGATCAGGCCCGCTGCCAGGAACGTCAAAAATCGATTCTGGAGCATACAGCAAGATAGTGGTCCAATGCCGGGATTGTAAAGCACGGAAATTCAGCCTGCTACAGATTCTCTACGGAACCGTAGGTCTGCATCGTATCGCGGAAGCTACTATTGACGGCTCGCAGGTAATCCTCGCTCACGGCAAAGGGCGCGACACGAGCTTCATCGATAACCCCGTCCAGGGGTCTTGAGCCATCAGGATGCCGGCCCACAACAATGCTCCGTGCGTCCTGGTCAAGCGTGCCCGTAAAGGCAGTTGATTCAACGAGCGTCCCATTCAAATAAATCTTTCCCGTGGTGCCATCATACGTAGAAACAACATGATACCAGTTACCGGTGGACAGTGGCCCGGTAACGTCTGTATCCACTATGGCGGTCGTGGTTCCGCCGGTGCGAATCCGCGAGCGCAGATAGTGAGGGCCGCCGCCAAAAGTGGACAGGGCCCAGGTGTGGTCGGCGTCACTGACAAAAGAGGTAGCCTTGGTTAAAAGTCGTCCGTCGCTTACAGTAAAGCTATTGAATTTCAGGAACAATTCCATGGTGAGCCCATCATTGCCTGGACCGACAGGAGGGACATTCCAGTTTCCCAGCTGGACTTCATGATTGGAAAACACAGGAGCCGGGCCTTCGCTGAAGCCCTCACCGTTGGATCTGTTTGCCACCGTTACGGCGGTGGACGGATGGGAGCCAGTGGAGTCGCCATAGGTGCCGGTTTCCTCTGTAAAATGGTACACGGCCGTGTAATCGGACCAGACCGTAGCAGCATCCTCAGCCGCGGCCGCATTCGGGTTGTTGAAATACAAATAAATAAAATCGGAAGTACTGTTGGCGGCAATCTGTGGCACCCGGACTTGCAGCTCTGCCTTCTGCTGGGCCGCATCAAACCAGACCAGTTCATGAGAGAGGAGGGTGGTTGCGTCAGAACCGTAAAAGCGGATGTCGGCGCCCGTGCTCTGCAGATCGTCAAAATCAAGACGGGCCGAGTTTAAGCGAATCGTGGCCGGAAAGTCCGTCAATTGACCCCGACCGGAGTTGTCGAAAGTAATGGCCATTCTGTTTTTCCAGCCGCTATTTGTGGTTCCAGCGGCCGCACCGGAGGGACCCACCAGTAAAAGGCCCAGGTAGGCCCCGCTACCCATATCCCGACAGGCTCCCACGGAGAGACAAAGGATTCCGAATAGAAACAGTCGCGGCACAGGCTCAAGCATACCGTAACCGGTTCACAAAGGACAACAGCTTGACCCGTCCCTTGCTTGTTCGACTGTGCCCCATAGTTTGAAGTAGTCCTGCCACGGAAAAATGCGACACAATTTGGATCCGGACCAACTGATTTTTTTGCGGCCTCTGGTGGTCCGCTACATTGCGCGAAAGTGCGGATCACAGAGTCAGGCAGAAGACATAACTCAGGAAGCTCTGGAAAATGCCCTGCGCTACGCCCATACATTCGATCCACAAAAAGCGAGCGCTGCCGCCTGGCTTTGCACTATAGCCCGGAACATCTGGGTGCGGCGCTATGCCCGGGATGCCCGGCAGGGAATAACTGTGGACGCCACGGCAGAACTGACCCAGATTGCGGCTTCGGGAGACGATCCTGGTATGGTTCTGGAAAAGAGCGAGCTCATTCAGACTCTCAGTCAGGCCTTGCTTTCCCTGCCGGAACCGGAACGAACCATAATTCGACTCAAATATTTTGAGAAAAAGAAACTTTCTGAAATTGCTGTGTCCGTTGACCTGTCAGAGCGGACTATAACCAGAAAAGTGACAAAAGCTTACGAAATGCTCCGGAAGGTTCTGGAGGGTGCAGGATGGTACGATGAAACGTAATACAGATGATCGTTTCGAACACCTGGCCGGACTCAAGTTGTTGCAAGCAGCCACCCCTCAGGACGAAGAGGAGTGGAAGGAGCTGACCCGACAGAGTCCGGATCTGGCTACAAGGTTCCAGAAATTGCAGAGCCTGGACCGGTTGCTCGCCAGCCTGCCTGACGATGTGCAGCTGGCCATTCAAGAAAAGGTGGCCGCGCCCGGGTCATCCACCTTATCCCGTCGCTTTTTTCTTCCAGGTGCAGCGCTGGCCGCAACCATTCTGCTCGCTCTCTGGTTTCTGGTCCGGCAGGAGGATAAGGTAGAGCAGCCTCTGCTGGCCTATCAGTTTGAACTCGAAGCCGGGGCCTGCCAGTACAGGGCTGGGGGACAGCTGGAAAAAGGAGCAACCGTGGAGCACGGTGAGTTTCACGTTCCTTTATTTTGCGTTTTACGCCTGAAGGGCGAAGACCGATTTCGATTGACCCTTACCGCCAACTCCTCCTTCCAGCTTGCCCAACCATCAGGGGGACTGGATATTCGTCTGGAACGCGGCCAGGCGCTCATTGAAGAAGCCAGTCGTCCGGAAAATTACAGAACCTCCCTGATCATCGGCGATGCGCGGGCGACCCTGATTGGAACACGCCTGAGCGGACGCGTGGAAGATAGCCGGGCCCGCTTTCAGGTTCTGGAAGGTGAAATTCGGCTGCAACAATCTCTGCTGAATCTGAGCAGCAGTCCCTCCCTTCAGAAGCAACGGTCCAGAATGGAAGAGGCCCTGGGCAGGGGCCTGGAAATTTCGCTGCGCTCCGGCCAGGAAACTGCCCTCTCTCTGGGAAACCTGCCTGAAAAGGAGCGGCTGCTCGGCGAAATCCGCCTGCTTCTGGAGCAGTCGGCCAGTGCGGAGGAAATCGCAACCTGGAAGGAGATGTTGCCCACCGCTTCGAAGAGCCAACTTTTACTCACGGCCGGGCCAGCGGTAAAGGACCTCAGTCCGGCAGAAATCCTGGCAGCAGAGACCCACTTTCGTTTCCCCGGAGCGCAAGCGGGAAATGTGGCCCGGGGGATCCTTTTCATCCATCTAAAAAATGGAACGGTTGTTTCTGGTGAGATCCTGGCCACAGAGCCGGAGTACCGCATTCGGACAGCGGACGGGCAAATGCTTTCCATTCCAGGAGCAGCAGTGCAAAGAATTTCCAGCGACCCATGATCCCATGAATCTATGGCGAAACCTGGCCAGGCTACGTCCGCGGAAATCACTTCGTTTCAAGATTCTCAGTATATACGGGGTGATTGCTCTGGGAACCATTGTCTTTTTTACCGGCCTTATCTTTGAGAATCAGACGGATTTACTGACTGCCAATTTTCGTCATGAAATCCATAATCTGGTTCGTTCCGTTTCCGAAACCATCGGCAAACAAAAAGTTACGGCCCGCGATACAGAATCTTTCCGTGAGCTGGCCGCCACCCTGTTTGCCCAAAATATTCGGGCCTTCACGGTCTTTGATGATCAGAGCCGAATCGTTTTTCACACTCCAGCGGACACGAACTTCCAGTTACCGCAATGGGTGGGGCAACAAACTCAGGAGTTGCGAGCCGGGAGCGCTCTATTTGAAACCAACCATAATGTCCTTCTGGATGAAAATGACTTTGTAGCTTCAGCAGTATTCCGACTGCCGGCCCAGGGAAAGGAGCAGCTTTATCTCCATGCACCGTTGAGTCTGGCCACCATTACGGAACGACTGCACCAGATTTACTGGCAGGTACTTATCGCCGTCCTCTGGGGACTTTTGCTCAATGTTGTGTTCGGAGTGTTTGTGTACCGGACCATCTTCACTCGTGTCTTCCAACTTCAGCAGGCAACCGAGGATGTGGCAGCCGGAAATCTCACAGCCAGAGCTGTCTGGAAACGGTCGGATGACGATGAACTGGATCGGATGGGTGATGCTTTCAACAGCATGGCAGAAAAAATTGAAGAAACGGTAACGGCCATCTCCCGTATGAATGCGGAAATGCAACAGGAGCTTGCCTTTGGCCGCGACGTTCAGGAAAGTTTTTTGCCCGATGCGGCCACTTTCAGCCATTTTGCCCCGGCAATCATCTATGAGCCCTTCAGAGAAGTAAGCGGAGACATCTACGGCTTTTATAAACTGCGCGCTCGTAGTGGCGGTAACTTGCATTGCTTTTTTTTTGCTGATGCCACGGGACACGGAGTTTCCGCGGCGCTGGTCACAACCGTCATCCTGCAACATCTGCGTTCCGCCATCAATCGTAGCGTGCGACCCGGACAGGTACTCGATCAGGTTGGCGGTAAAATGGAAGCGACATTTCAGGCCAGGTTCAATGCTACCGCCGTATTTGGTGTGATTACTGATTCTGGTATTCTCTACATAAGCAATGCCGGCCACCTGCCAGTTATGGTTATCGGAACCGACGGAACTCTGCGCAAAGCGATCCCCCCTGGCGGACCGGTTCTTGGTGTCATGGATCAGTTTTCCTATGAAGAAGAGCGCCTGCAACTTTTGCCAGGAGATCGGATTGTAATTTATTCCGATGGCCTCACAGAAGCCCCTTCTGCCACGGGTCAATTCTTTGGAACAGATAGGATGCAGGATACTGTCGTCAGATATGCACAATTGCCAACCCGGGAGATGGTGGAGCATATATTTCAAGAAGTTAAGGATTTTTGCCCGCGCTTTACGGATGATGTCACTCTTTTAGCGCTGAGTGTTCCCGAATGAAAGTTCGTCTGGCTCTGCTCGCGGCCATTTTCATTGCTCTTTTGCTATTCAGTTCCGATTCCATCATGAAGCTCAATGTGAAATTGCTCAAGATAGACATTGCTCGCGAGCAGATGATGAAGTATGAACTTTCGTCGCGCCTGTTGCGCTACAAATTCAAAAGACTCCTTCACCATTCAGAAGAGATGGAGTCTGAGCTGGGTTTGTCAGTGGCTGATTCAGCAACGCTGAACCACGCTCATTTAACAGACATCCGACCGGATCCGGGGATCCAGGAAAGGCTGGCCGTGCAAATGGTTAATGTCATCCGGGCTCTGGGTTTAAAACCACCCCTGCGTCTGGATGATGATCGGCGGCTGCTGGGCCGCCTGCAAGCTGCTTTTTATTTTGAAAGGCTCAAGCAATACAAAAGGGCTGCAGATCTTTACAGCAGTCTTATTGAGGAATTGCAGCGGGGTAGCCCCGAACATGGCTTTGCTCTCTTGCATGCGGGCTACTGCGCGGCTCTGCAGGGCAATGTCGGGCTGGCTTCTGCCCGATTGAAACAGGTGACGAAGGATCATGCCGGTTCCCATTTTGGCGAAAGCGCAGAAATATTGCTGGAGATTCTGGCGGAACGCGGCCGGCAGAAGGTGCGCATTGAAGCGATTCCCGATGCAGAAGCCCGGGCCAGGGAATACTATCGGTCCGGCCGTTTTCAGGAAGCGTTACAAACCATGGAGCAGTTGCCCGATCCGCCGCCTGATCTGACATTTATTCGCGCTCGCAGTCTGGAAGAATCCGGACAACTGGAAGAAGCAAAGAATCTTTACAATACGATCATTCGATCGCCGCAGGCATCACCTCAGATGTTAAAATTCACCAATCGTCGCCTTTTGCTGGTCAATACCATCTACCTGCCAGATGAAAAAGAAGCGGCCCGGGCAGCGGATCGGGCCATACAACTGGGGGATACTGCCACCGTTACTTCCGTTCAGAAGGCTGTGGAGCTACGAATGGCACCGGTCATTAACGGTGATTCCGAAGATCCTCTGCTTGGCTCACTCAGTCAGGAAATTCGCGCAAACGAAACAAGAACGGCTGAGGTGATTCCAGATCGGCCACCGCACCGCAGATTACCGGCCTTTTCCGTCCTCCTTGTGGACCAGAGGCTGATCGAAAGTTCACGGCTGGAATTTAGAAATGATCAGGCCCTGGTGGAAGTGGACGACCTGCAAATGGCCCTGCCGCAGCTTCTGCTCAAGGAATTGCGGTCCCCGCATCAGATTCTTGTGACCGCTGGTGGCACAGAATCCGCCGGCACGGCACTGCGTTTTGAAAGAGAGAAAGCCTACTTGATTACAGTGGACGGAGAAAAAGAAATCCCCCTGTCCGATATTGAGAGTGTCCGGATGGACCCTCAATGGTATGAAAAACCGCGCTAAAAGGTTCATGATCGGCTTCATGCTTCTGCTTTCTTCCCTGAAAGCTGATGTGCTTACTCGCAAAACCGGTGAAGTTCTGGAAGGTCGATTCCAGAGCGCTCAGGACGGTATCATTACCTTTGAACATCAGGGAGTCCTGCTGCGTATACCGGCCACAGAAATAGCCGGTCTTGATCTGGGATATCCGGGAGCTTCAGTTTGTTACACTCTGCGCTACAGACCGGAAGAGACACATTGCGATGGATTGCTGGTGATTTTGCAAAAAGGTGAAGTGGGCTTTGCCGATCCATCGGGAATGAAAATAAAAGAACGCCTTCCGGCTTCAAGTCTGGGATCGATAACCTTTCAGAAGAATTCCTCCTGGGAAACGATTGTCCCGGCCCTGCAGCCCGGAGTCCGGGTCAAGCTGGTGATTCGCGGCAGTGTGCCCGTGGAAGCGGAGGTGACGGCGGTGCGCGGTGATCGGCTGGACTTACGGGACACCTCCGGCAAGACCTGGCAGATCAAAGAAGAAGCCATTGAGCGCGGTGAAATTCTGAGCGCAGGCCCGGCGCAAAGGAACTGGGCAATGCTGGTTCCGGGGCTGCCGCAGTACCGCCGGGGCTCTCGTGTGCGCGGTCTGGTCTGGATGGGCGGCTACCTCGGCGCGGCCGCTCTTGCCGGCTTTTCTTTCCAGCAGCGCGAGAGGGCCATTGACGCCGCACACCAGGACTTGCGCTTCTGGCTGGTCAATTCTTCTTCCCACGTGTCCGACTACCGGCGCTATGATGGCCAGCTGCGAGCCACGGTGGCCGTGCTTTTTCTGGCCTATCCCTTTCACCTGTGGGATGGCGGTGCCTTTGAAGTCACGAGCAGCCAGGCTGGTGCCAGTACATTCGTGGGCATTACGATTCGACAGTAGCTCCTGCGGGTATCGTATCCACAAATTCAAAGAGTTTCTCAATAAACATAAGCCGGAACAGACTGCGGATCTCCGTGCTCGCGGAAACGAGCACAAATCGGGCTCCGGATCGCCCTTTGTAGCTACGCTGGGCTGCTATCAAGAGGGCCATACCGGAAGAATCAATGTGGGTCACGTCTTTCAGGACCAGGGCCAGCCTGTTGTGCTCTTTCATCCGCCCGTCCAGAAAGCGGCGAAACTCCGCCGCAGCAAAGAGATCCAGGACACCCTTAAGGTCCAGCACCAGAAAATCGCTCTTCTGGCTTTCAACGTACTCAAACATGAACGCACTCCTGGCCCGTTTCCAGGACTTAGTCCCGGGCGCGGCGGTCATAGACAGCAAAAGGAAAAAAAACCTTCATTTCCCTGTCTGATTTTTTTGGGAGCAGCACTAAAAAGGTCATGCAACTGAGGATTGTGGTTCTCTGGTTCTTTCCGGCCCTGGTTTTTGCAGATGTTGTTGTCTTGCGGAATGGACAGAGCCTGGAAGGAAGGATTCAGCGACAGGATCGTAGCAGCATCGTTCTGGAGACCACAAATGGCCCGCGGACCATCGGTCGTCATGAAGTGCGTAGAATTACCTTTGGCGCTGTAGATCTGGAAGCTGCACAGCGCAGGGAGGAATTGCTGCGTCAGAAAAAAGCCGCCGAAGAAGAGTCCCGGGCAGAAGAGGAGCGCCTTCTTCTGGAGGAACGGAAAAAAGAAGAGGCCCGGCAGCGCGAGGAATCGAGCAACAGAAACCGGGGACTGCTCTTGCGTTCCATGGTGCTACCGGGCTGGGGTCATCTGGCCGCCGGCCAGACCACACCGGGCGCACTGTACGCGGGCACGGCGGCAATTATGGCTTCAGCTACAGCCTCCTTGCATACAAGCGCGATTGCGTCCCGCTCCGTCTATCATACCACAGCCTTGCGCAATAACTTGCTGGCCCTGCAGCTGGGCAGCGGCAATACGCTTTCCGCAGTTAAAGAATCCAGTCTCCTCTACAGCCTGGCCCTCAACCGCACAGCCCGACAGGACTATACCCGCTCTGTGGCCAACTACAATGCTTTTCTGGCCGTGGATCTGACCTTTTACCTGGCGCAACTGGCACACCTTGCGATCAGTACCCGGTCGGAATCGATGAAGACAGCGGGCAGAGTGCATTTTCTCTTACTGCCGGATACACCAGAAACCAGACAGGCGCGACATGGTATTGCCTGGAGTTTTGCCTGGACAAATCAATTATGAAACTTTTTATTATCATTTATATTGCGCTCTGTGTTTCCTGTCTGGGCGTGGAAAATAGTCCCTACGATACAGCTCGGGGAGGGGTCCAGGGATTCTTTCTTCTGGATGCACTGGCAAAAAATCCAGATCACACGCAGCGCATTCGTTTCCTGGTGAGCACGGATGCCCAGTCCATTCTGGAATCGAGCGGCGATGGTCATTGGAAGAAGATCGATTACAGCGCTGAACCCTTTTCGCGACTCGCCCTGAGGGGACAGACACTTCTTGCACTGGGCTCCGGAAATGATACCTACTATTCTTCTCTGGACATGGGTCGGAGCTTCAGCAGCCAGACGGTTCCCCTCGGTGGTTTTCAGGCCAATCGAATCGCCGCTTGTGGAGATCTTGTAGTCGTGACCACACATGCCGGGGGTACGGGTTTTCGAGCAACCACCAGTCTAAATGGAGGTCAGAGCTGGACCGGACCCGTACTGATCCAGGGCGGCGGCCCGGCTTCAGCGGACCTGGCAACCTGCCCGGAAACTGCGGCGGGTACTTGCAGCGGGTTCTGTATGGCTTCAGGCTCCGGCGGCGGGACACACATAACAGCCCATGCGAGCGACGGCGCTAACTGGAACACTATCGCCGGGCTTCCGGCGGGAACACGTAACGGCGCAGCATCAGGACGGCAGGGCATTCTCATTGGAACTTCAACAGGGGGAATTTATCATTCCTCCGGTGATCCGACCAATTTTTCTCTGGTCGATACAGCCCTCAGTTACATCGGGCAAATCGTTCATACCGGTGATGTTTTCCTTTCCGTTTCTCTCAGCGGTGCCGTTGTGCAACTGCGCCGTTCTCATGATCCCGCTTCTGGCATCTGGACACAGACCGACGTTGACTTCTCCGTGGATCCGCCCACGATCAATTCGCTGACGGCCAAAAATGGCGTTGTCCTTCTTGTGGGCAATCGCAGTGGCAATCCGTTCATTTTGCGCAGTACGGATCACGGTCTGTCCTGGATACAGGATGAAATCAGCTTTTCCGGTATTACCAGCCTTTCCGATGCCATGAGCATTCTGGAATGACGCGTTTAGAATAATTCTAATTGGGTAGACGAAAGCTATACAGCCTTTTTGCTGGCCCTGTGAGAAAACCTGAACTCTTATCTCCGGCCGGAAGCCTGAAGAGTATGCGCTACGCCTTTGCCTATGGAGCCGATGCAGTCTATGCCGGGCACCCGCGCTTTAGCCTGCGCGTCCGCAATAATGAATTCCATAAGCAGGAAGCTATCAGCGAAGCCATCGATATGGCCCATCAGGCCGGAAAGAAATTCTTTATAGCCTGTAATATACTGGCTCACAACAGCAAATTGCGATCTTTCCTTTCCCGTATGGAGCCTATGATGGAAGCCGGACCTGATGCCCTGATCATGGCCGATCCCGGGTTGATCATGATGGTGCAGGATCGCTGGCCGCATATCCCCATTCATCTTTCCGTGCAGGCCAACACGATGAGCTACGCAACCGTCCGTTTCTGGAAAAAACAGGGGCTGGCCCGGATCATTCTTTCGCGTGAACTTTCCCTTGAAGAAATTGAAGAAATCCGTAATGAATGTCCTGATATGGAACTGGAAACGTTTGTCCACGGGTCGCTTTGCATGGCTCATTCTGGCCGCTGCCTTTTATCCGGTTATATCAATTCGCGTGATTCCAACCAGGGGAACTGTACCAATGCTTGCCGCTGGGACTACAAAGTAGAACCGGCCCGGGAAACGGTGGAGGGAGTGTATATGCTCGAGCAGGATCATCGGCCTGGAGAATATATGCCCGTATTTGAAGACGAACACGGTACCTACATTATGAATTCCAGGGATCTGCGGGCCGTGCAGCATGTCTCAAGGCTGGTGCGCATGGGGATCGATTCCTTAAAGATTGAAGGCCGCACCAAGTCACACTACTATGTGGCCCGCACCGCCGGAGTATACCGGCAGGCCATTGACGACGCCGTTTCTGGCAAACCTTTTGATGTCAGTCTTCTTGAAGAACTTTCACACCTGGCCAACCGTGGTTACACAGATGGTTTTTATACGCGCAGCAAAGAGGATCCTGAGCTTCAGACCTATAGCGATGGTTACTCCATGAGTGAAACCCAAAAATTTGTGGGCGAGGTCCTCTCGGGGGACGATGAATGGCTGGATATCGACGTTAAAAATCGTTTTGAAACGGGTGATCGCGTGCAATTGATCGCTCCCGGACTTAAAAAAATAACTATTTTTACTGTAGGTTCTCTGGAAAACCTGAAGGGTCAGGCAATCCAGATTGCTCCCGGAAACGGTCATCGCGTGCGCTTGCGCTTGCCGGAGGCACTTCCCGATCTGGACCGGTCCTTTGCTCTACTCATCCGGCACCTCTCAGAGAAGGAAGGGGATGTTGTCCGTGCCCGCCGGCAGCTGGCCAGCGTTTAGTTCAGGGCATGGGGGACAGACGATCTCCGTCCAGGATCCCTTCACCGGGAAACAAAATCACAGCATCGCCTTCTTTCAGACCATCCTCACCCTGAGCACCCGGAAGTGCATCGTCCGGGCCGCGCATCTCCAGAACCACTTTTAAAAGTCGGGCTTTGTTTCCTTCCACCCGAAACACCGCCCAATCCTCACCGGAGCGGAAAAGGGCGGCCGTTGGTAAAATAAGACTATCTTTGCGGCTTACCGTTACAATCCGACATTGAACACGAAAGCCATCTGCCAGCTGCGGTGGTGCCTGGGGCAGTTCCATGATGATTCGCGTACGTTGTTCTTCCACGCCCAGAGCAGAAATGCGGGTGCGGCCCGATGGTTCGACTCTTTTCACTGTTGCCTGCAATTCCGGCCCGCCCCAATCAAAGAGGGTTACCGCATTACCGGGCTGCACATGCACCGCTTCACGGGTGAGCACATCGGCTTCCACTTCCAGATCCTGCGTATTTCCCAGAGTCATAATGACGCTGCCCATTTCTATCGGGCCCTCACTCTCCCTCTCTATGGAAAGAATCGCGCCATCCACCGGAGCTGTTACACGGCGGGGAGAATCCCAGCGAATGGTGGCCAGATGATCGCCTTTTTTGACGACATCGCCTGCATGGTGATGGATGCGCTCGAGCACGCCACTGACTGGAGAAAGAATGACAAAGCGCTCCTTTACCCGCGTTTTTCCTTCCACCAGGACGTGCTGCTCATAAACACCCTTGCGTACTTTGCTCAGTTCCACCCGGTGCGGCGACGGACGCATGATAAAATAGAGTATAAAAAGAAGAAGAACACCGCTCACGATCCAGACTTTACGATCCCGCCAGTTGATAGAACGAATCCATTTCATTTTCATTTCCTCATTCATGCAATTTGAGCACGCTGATAAAATCCATTGTTTTTATTTTGCGCCAGACAAGCCACAAAGTCAGCAGAACCGAAGCCAGCTGGAGCAAGAAAGCATACATGTAGGTGCGCCCGGAGATGATGAGCGGGATGGTGAAGGTTTCTGTGGGGATCAAAAGCAGCAATCCCCGCGAAGAGATGTAGCCTAAAAAGGCTCCCAGCGGCAGGGACAGTCCCAGAAGGACCAGAAGTTCAAAAAGAAAAATGCCAAAGACCTCTTTGCGGTGAAAGCCCAGAACCCGCAGGGTCCCAAACTCACGCATTTGCTCCGACAGGGTGACAACGGCTGTATTGTAAACGATCCCGACAGCAATGGCTCCGGCCAGTAGAGTGAGAATAAAAACAAAAGAGAGTAGCATGCGTTCCATATTTTCCGTAAAGGATGCAAGAGCCGTGCTGCGCAAACTGACGGCGGAGATGCCAGGATAACGCTTGACAATTCTCATAAAATCTTCTTCGGTCCTGGCATCCAGGTGGACAGTCGCGCTGTTCACCAGCCCCTCTTCATCCAGCAAACGGCGCAGTTCGCCGGCCTCCATGTAGACTCCCGCACCCAGCAGCTCTTCCACAAGGCCCACCAGACGCACACGAAAGGTTTGCCGGCCTTTTTCCAGTAGCTGGAAGGATACCAGGTCACCCGGACGAAGCCCCAGTCTGGAAGCCATCCCGCGGTTCATCAACAGACCTGTTGCCGGCAGGCGAACGGGCTGAAAGCTTTGTGAGAGAACTCTGCGCAGGAGGGCTTCCCGATGCAGGCCCATGATGACTGTATTTTTTACTTTTGTTTCATTGGTTATTTTTATCGGGACAGCGCGACTTCCTTCTACCCGGATAACTCCCGGTAGCAGAGCAAGCTCTTCAAGGGAACGCTCGCTGCTGGGCCTGTCCAGAATCAGTGTGGCAGAGCTGCGGTCCTGAAAATTAAACTGTAAATCCAGCATATGATCAAATGCGTCCAGCCAGAAGAGTCCCACAATCATGATCATCACCGCAAAACTCATTCCGGTCACCGCAAACACCGTGCGCAGGGGACGACCAACCAGAAGCCGAACTGCAATCCGCAGTCGCACACTCAGGACACGGGAAAGGCCCAGTCGGTCCAGGATTCCGTGGCGAAAATCGGGCGGTGCTGGAGGTCGCATGGCCACGGCCGGATCCAGACGCAGGATGGAGCGCAGCGAAGAAACCCCGCCGGCAAAGCCAGCGATAAGTGCAGCAAGCAGCGCAGCAAAAAGGACGTCCGTGCTGAGTTCAAAGGTCAGCGTGGGAAAACGGTAGTATTCCTGATAGAGAGCCGTCCAGGCACCGCCCAGGTAGATTCCGTAAAGAATTCCAGGGATAAAGCCGGCGCAAACGATGCAGCCGATCAGCATGGCATAGTGGCTGACAATTTCTGACTGACGATAGCCCAGGGCTCTGAGTGTGGCCACCACCTCACGCTGCCGGGCGATCAAGCGACCCACTACAACGTGCAAAAGAAAGGCGGCCACACCCAGAAAAATGAGCGGCATGTAGACCGCTGTTGCTTTTAGCTGATTGATTTCGTCGTGCAGGAACATGTGCGAACTCTGGCGCATACGTCCGTAGGCCCCCGTGCCACCGTGAATCTCCAGCAGGGCATCGAGTTCTTTGATTATAGCGTCTTCCGAGCGACTGGTGTCCAGAGTGAGAGTAAGATCATTGTAAGTATCACGCATGTTGTAGGCTCCGGCGAGCAAAGCCTCCGGGAGCCACAGCACGCCAAAATGCGCGTCATCGGGCATGGGGTTACTGCCGCGAAAGGCAAAAACGTACTCAGGAGAGAGAGCTGTCCCGACAACCCGCAATTCATAGCTGCGCCCGTTCATGGTGGCAAAAAGTTTGCTGCCTGCTTCAAGCCGATTCGCCAGGGCAAATGCCTCATTAATGACCACTTCATCCATGGTCCGGGGCAAATGACCGCTGCGTAAAAAAAGAATATTGAGACGTTGCCCGTAGGGAGGTAAAGAAATCAATCGTCCTGTGGCCGGCTCTATTTTACCGGGCAAATCCAGCAAAACCTCGCGAATGATCCGTCCCTCTGCTGCGCGAACACCGGGCATTACTTTGATTTGCTCCAGTAAAGACGCGGGAAATTGTTTTACGAACACAAAGACATCGGCAAAGTGAGATACATGGTAAAAATCGGAGCGTGCGGCTACCATGGCCTTGTAGGAAGAAAGCGTGGCTACCAGCATGGAGATGCCGATTGCCACGACAAAAGCCATGGACAGGACCTGCCAGCGCAGGTCTTTGATTTCCCTCCAGAGTTTTTTATAAAGTGTTTTTACCACTGGATGTCTGCAGCAGCAAGTCGCTTTTCCGGTTTCTGTATGCTGCTAACCCGACCATCAGCCATGCGGATGACCCTGTCGGCTAAATCGGCAATGGCAGCATTGTGAGTGATGAGAATGGATGTTGTGCCCAATTCACGGCTGACGCGATCAATGGCTTCGAGGACAACACGACCTGTGGCCACATCGAGCGCTCCCGTGGGTTCGTCGCAAAAAAGCAGTTCCGGTCGCCGGGCTATGGCCCGGGCGATGGCCACGCGCTGCTGTTCTCCGCCGGAAAGCTGAGCCGGAAAATGATCCGCGCGGGGACCGAGTCCCACCAGATCCAGAGCTTCTTCTGGTTTCAGTGGCCGCTCGCTAATCTCCGTAACAAGAGCCACATTCTCGCGCGCGGTAAGGGAAGGAATTAAATTATAAAATTGAAATACAAAACCAACTGACTCGCGACGGTAATCGGTTAAAGAGGTCTCATCGCCGGGAAAAAGATTCTGGCCGCGAAAGAGCACAATTCCGGAACTGGGCCGGTCCAGGCCGCCCAGAATATTCAGGAGTGTTGTTTTGCCGCTACCGGAAGGTCCAAGCAGAACCACCAGTTCACCATCGCGCAGTTCCAGGTTTATATCGCGAAGCGCATGAACGGCCGTTTCGCCGCTGCCAAATGTCCGTTCCAGATTTTGGGTCTCGAGGATAACCGGAGACATCAGCCAAACGCAGCCAGTGCTTCGTCAATGTCGTCATAAAAATCGAGTAGCTGGTTGAGCCGGGTCAGGGTGACCACATTGCGAACGGAATCGGTGATGCGGGTAATCTTGAGGTCCCCACCGGCCTTCCGTAGCTGGGTACGCGCAGAGATCAAGACTCCCAGCCCGGAACTGTCTATGTAGGCCACACCGGCCAGGTCAATGATGACACGGGTTTTGCCGGCGAGCGTTAGATCTGCAATGGCTTCTCTGAGGGAGCGTGACTGAAACAGGTCGATATCCCCTTCCACTTCAATGAGTGCCGTACCGGATAAATCCGATTGCCTGATTTCCATGATTCCCGCAATAAAATATGGAGGGTTCCCGTCAATCCGCAAGCCTGGCGGCCATCAGCCAATCATACAGGCGGCTACGGTTCCGTTTGTCGCTTCATCAATGAGAATGAAGCTACCGGTCTGCCTGTTCCTACGGTATTTATCCACGCAAATGGGCTGGGCCGTCCGCACGGTAATGGAAGCAATATCATTCATGCGCACCTGAGGCTCGTCGGTCTCTTTTTCCAGGGTATTGATATTGAGTTTGTAATGCACTTCTTTAAGAACTGCCTGGGTCGTGCGTGTTGTATGCTGGAGCAGGTAACGGCCACCTTTTTGCAGGGGTTTTTCACTGAACCAGCAGAGCATGGCATCCACTTCCCGCGTAACTTCCGGCTCATTGAGTGGATCGACAATCATGTCCCCACGGCCTATATCGATGTCGTCTTCCAGGGTAAGGGCGACAGACTGAGGCGGGCCGGCGACTTCCTGGGCCCCTTCGTAAGATTCTACCGTGCGGACCCGGCTGGAAAGACCGGTAGGCAGGATACGCACCTCCTGGCCTGGCTGGACCTGCCCGCCGGCTATGCGGCCGGCGTATCCGCGGAAGTCGTGATAGGCTTGAGACTGCGGGCGGATGACATACTGCACGGGAAAGCGCAACTCCAGATGGTTCTGGTCGCCGGCAATGTGGATGGTTTCCAGAAGATATAGCAGAGTGGGCCCCTGGTACCATGGCATCCGTGCGGATCTGTCCACCACATTGTCGCCTTGCAGGGCACTGATGGGAATGGCATGGATGTCCTGCAAATCAAGTTCGGCGGTGAACTCTTCAAATCGCTTGCGAATGGCTTCAAATGTCTCCTGTCTGTAATCTACAAGGTCCATTTTGTTCACGCAAAGTACAACGTGGGGAATTTTTAATAGGGAGGCGATAACGGCGTGACGACAGGTTTGCTCGATGACACCCTTGCGCGCATCCACTAAAATCAAAGCCAGATTGGCTGTGGATGCACCCGTTACCATATTGCGGGTGTACTGAATGTGCCCGGGGGTATCAGCGATGATGAATTTACGGCGGGGAGTGGCAAAGTAACGATAAGCCACGTCTATTGTTATCCCCTGTTCCCGTTCTGCGCGCAAACCATCGGTGAGCAGGGCCAGATTGACCTGCTCTTCACCGCGCGCACGGCTGGAGTGTTCAATTGCCTCATACTGATCTTCAAAGATTGCTTTGCTGTCATAGAGCAGGCGACCGATCAGCGTACTCTTGCCATCATCAACACTTCCAGCTGTGGTGAAGCGCAACAGCTCCCAGTTCATATAGGTTTCATTATCAACGGTTTGTGGTTCCATTTTCAGGCCGCTTTCCGGGGCACCGGCAGTTCAATAGTAAAAATAGTAGAGTTTCCGGCCGAGCGATACTGGATCAGCCGGGAAAAGGTAATGTCTTCATCGAAAGGAGCATAGCCTTCTTTTAAGAAAAGGACAATGCTGCGCAGCCCGGCACCAAAGCCTCCGCCGGCATGGTCTGCGGGTTTATCGTACAGCCGGGCCGCAGCTTCCAGCGGGTTCTTTCCGGAATTGATCAGGTCCTCTTTGATTTTTTCCAGGTTGTACTCCACCCGGCTTTTGTCCACAACGGTTATGGGAGAGTTATTGATGACATTGAGTATCAGGATTTTCCGTCCACTTTTGTCCTTAATCCGCATAGTTAGATCAATTTTTTTATTGAATTTCTCTGAAAGGGCAAAGGAATTCGTTTTATGCATTTCAATCAATTTCAAAATGGAGGAAGTAAGGTCGATTCCGTCCATATTGTATTTCTTCAAAAAATCCGTCTGATTGTGCTGGATGGCGTAATCAATATCAGCGAAGAGCTTTTCTTGCTTTTCATCCGGCCTTTCCCGCTGGGCACGCTGAAAAAGCGCATTGCGCAAAAGGGCCCAGCGATTGTTGGCCTTGTTGGCGTTATTGATCAGCTCCCCTAAAGACCAGAAAACAGCCTCTGCCAGCAGGTCATGGTCACTGATCTCATCGGACACGGTGGTATCGGGATTTTTAAAGATTTCGTAGATGAGCCGGCGCAGCTCTTTTTCCAGGGCGGAGATGTAATCCCGGCCAATGGACATGACCTGATCTTTTTTTTCCAGATCAGCCAGTTCCAGTCGTTCAGCCATGCCCTGATTCGAAATTGTGGAAGCGTACAGCCCCTTCAACCTTTTTTTGCGTGCAGGCCAGCCTGCCGGGCGAGCAATGGCCCATGCAGCCCGCCTTCGATTTCAAAAAGAACCGCTTTTTACTGCTGCAAATCGTTTTGCTGGACCTCATCGGGTTTTCACTCATCTTTCCCATCACGCCGCATCTGCTGGAATACTACCTGGCCGGCGCTGGCGGGCATTCTATCGATAGCTGGGTGTCTCCTGTATCCGGGGCCCTGGCCTCCCTCTGGCCCAGCGCCCGGCCCGATGAGCTGATTATTCTCTACGGCGGAGTCCTTGGTTCCATCTATGCTTTTCTGCAATTTCTCTGCTCCCCGCTCTGGGGGCAGCTCTCCGATTCTCTCGGCCGGCGACCCGTCCTCATACTCACCAGCCTGGGTCTGGCTCTCTCCTACTTTTTCTGGCTCTTTTCCACCAGCTTTACCGCTTTCATACTGTCACGAATCTTTGGTGGGATCATGGCCGGAAATCTGAGTGTTGCTTCTGCGGCTATCGCTGATATGTCCTCCCGGGAGAATCGATCCGCGCACATGGGCCTGCTTGGAGCCACTTTTGGTCTGGGCTTTATCATCGGCCCGCTGGTGGGTGGCCTCGCCGCACAAGTTGATATGCGGGAATGGCTGGACTTCCCGTATTTGCATCCCTTTTCTTTTTGTGCACTTGTTTCCCTGATACTGTCCGCTCTTTCCGCGGTTCGAAACTACACCTCCCTCAAAGAGACTCTGCCGGCGGGCGGTAGCGGGGAAGTTCGCGGTTTTTTTGCGCAGGCCCGGCAGGTAAGGGGGGGAGTCCATCGCATTGTTTTATTGAATTTCATCTATCTATTTATTTTCGCCGGCTACGAATTTACCGTTACCTTTTTCTATAAACTGGATTTTCACTTAAGCCCGCTACAGATTGGCTTCATTTTTCTGTACATTGGTCTTTTGATTGCCGTCGGGCAGGGTGGTCTGGTGCGGATCCTGTCGCGCCGCTACACGGAGCGCTGGCTGTGCCTCGTCGGCATTGCCCTTGTGCCTCTGCCTTTGTTTTTATTTTCCCTGAGTGCTCCCTCCGTTCTTTTTTCTCTGCTTCTTCTGGCTCCGATCACTCTGGGAACCGCCCTCTTCCAGCCGTCCATCACCGCGCTTGCAAGCCTCGTAGCTCAGGAAAACCAGCAGGGCCTTGTCATGGGTTACGTTCGTTCCTCTGGCTCTCTGGCCCGCGCGGTGGGACCCATTCTTGGCTCCATCCTGTACTGGGCTTACGGAATTGTTGTGACCTACAGTGTGCTTGCCATCTTCATGTGTCTGGCTTTTTTTCTGACCCTCACGCTCAAAGAAGCACGCACGATAGAAAAAGACCGGACTGTTTGATCTAACCTATACGGTTCAAAATTCGCTGGCGATCGTTCTGGAGGGACTTGAGCTCGGCAAGCATATGGGTGAGCTTCTGGCGCGCACTCGCGGCTGAGTCGGGATTTTGTTTCAATTCTTGATTTACTGCCTTTAGATTCTCAGCCATGGAGCGCAGTGCGCGCCGATTTTTGCGCAAAAAGGCACGAAGGAATTGCAGGGCTTTTTCATGTCGCTCGGTCCGGTACTCGGCACGACGCAACTTTTCCCGCAGTGCCTTAAAGGTTATCGCATCGGGACCTTTGAGGCGTTCCAGGCGTGCTTTGCGTTTCCGGTCCATCTCCACGGATAGTTTTTTGTTTTCCTGTTCCAGTTCCGACAAATATTTCTGTAAGGAGTGATAGGAAGAGGCCAGATCGGCAGTCCGGGTAGCCATACCTGGATTATCGGTCACTTTTTTACCTTGCCCGTCTGATTTGCGATCCATCCCTGCTCCCATGCGATGTTCTCTGTCACTCCTGTTTGTCCTGACACTTTTTTCCTGCCAGCAAAAACCATCGTCGGAAAGGATCAGCATTGCCCATCCAGCCCTCCTGCCAGCACTACCGATTTTGCTCATGGCAGAGGCCGGGGGCTCCGTTCCTCTGGAAAGCCGACCCTTTCAGGATCATGCCCTGTCCATGGCATCCTTCCTCCGCGGAGAAGTCGATTTGCTCTTTACGGGCACCACCCTCGGGGCTGCCCAGGCGCAAAGGGGCGTGCAGCTGTGGCGAACCGTGGTCTGGGGTTCGGCCAGCATTCTCACAAAAAACAGGCCAGGCCCGGGCCCCGCCCTTGAGCAACTTTCCGGGAAAAAGATTGCGCTCCCCTTTGCCGGAAGCCCCAATGATATACAAATGCAACGACTTTCGCAAAAGAGCGGAGTCCGCTGGCATAGCGTTTATCAGCCACATTTGCAAAGCGTGGCCAGCCTGCTCGCCGGCCAGATCGATGCCACCGTCATTCCCGAACCGATTGCCTCAAAGCTGGTAGCGGAGGAAAAAGCCTACCGGCTGGCCGCTCTTTCTGACCTGGAAAAAAAGATCCTGACCGATGATGAGGCCCCGGCACCGCTCGTTTCCTTTTTTGTCAAAAAAGATTTATCTCCGGATAAGCGCAAAGCGCTGGTCCGGCTGGAACAGGAGTTGCAGGCCGCCCTGACCCGCCTGAACCAGGATCCGACTGCCACTTCCCGAAGATATGCACAGAACTATCAGGTGAGTCCAGAAGTTCTGGCAATGGGTTTGCAAAACACGCTCTTTGAGCTACCGCATTCTTCGCTTGCACGCAAACGTACACTGGCTTTCCTGAGAGCTGGAGGCCTTGTGAATATCGATGATGACTTCTTCATCCCCTGAGAGAGCGGGGCCTGTCCTCACTCTCTCGGGCTGGCTTCTGGCTTTGCTATGGATTGCTTTTTGTTTGTATGTGCTGAACAGCCCCATCGTTCCGTCTCCGGCTCTGGTGGGGGAGGAACTGATCCGGCTGCTGGGCGGACCTTTGTGGCTCGACCTTTTCTATACAACGATGCGCTCATCTCTGGCTTTTTTCCTGGCACTCGTGGCAGGAATTCTCTGGTCCGCTACTTTTGCCAGCAGTCAGCGGAAGGAAGCACTGGCCCTGCCTTTGCTCATGCTCCTGCAGGCATCTCCCGTTCTCTTATGGATCGTCCCGCTTGTCCTTTTTTTAGGCAGCGGTCACGCAGCACCCATTGTCGCGGCGTGGTTGGTCGTGCTTCCGCTGGTTGCTCTGGAATTTCGCGCCGCATTCAGCCTGACAACGCAGGAACGTAAAGATTTCTGGAGGCACTATGCCCCGGATCGAAGGGAAAGGTTGGGCAAGCGTTTGCGCTATGAATGGCAGCCGCATCTACAAACCGTGACCGGACTCGGTTTGCTGCTGGCATTCAAAGCGTCGCTTATCGCTGAATGGTTTGGTGCCCAGAACGGACTGGGCCGTTTGATGCAACAGGCTTTCCTCACCGTCCAGCTTTCCACTTTTCTGGCACTCTCAGCTTCTTTTCTTTTCACTGCGCTGGGAATGTCTGCTCTGGCGCGCCGGGCCCTTTCCGGGCGGGAAAAACGCATCCCTTCACATTTGCCGGCTCCTGTCATTTCCTTTCCAGGGAAGAAAAAGATCCTCAGGCTGAACCATGTTTCTTTTTCCTATGGAACGCAAAACATTTTAGTTAATGCGGATCTTACTCTATCTTCTGGAGAATGGTTGCAGCTACGCGGGCCCAGTGGCTGCGGCAAAACGACCCTTCTACGACTCATCGCTGGACTCCTGAAACCCCGCAGTGGCCATATGGAATATTTTGACCCTGGTAAAAAAGTGGCCAGTTTCCTTTTCCAGTCCGATTTTCTCTTTCCCTCCCGTAACGTTTTTACCAATTGCTCCTTCTTTCTCCCTGAAGCCGACAAAGGCCGCGCCCTCCCCCTGCTGGAGCAGGTAGGACTCCCACCTCATCTGCCGGCAGCCGAACTCAGTGGGGGAATGCGCCGCCGGCTGGCCCTGGCCCGGGCCTTGCTACAGAATACACCGCTCCTCTTGCTTGACGAACCGTTCAACGGCCTGGACGGACCGGCAGTTGCGCAGTTGATCGAGATTCTTAAAGAAAGGCAAAGACAGGGCCAGTGTATTTTGCTTATCAGCCACCAGACGGAAATCTCCGGTGTTAGCCGGGAGTTGTTTCTACGGGAAGGAACGCTTGTGGAAAATCAGCATGATCCGGATCATAATGCCGCGCGGCTGTAGACTGTCTAAAGTGCTTTACGTTTCTGCGATCAAAGTCAGAACTGCAGGGCATGGAAACATTCCAGGAAAATCGTCATCCCGTGGCTCTGGAAGCTCTTGCGCGCTACGGTCACGAAAGAAAAGCCCTCCTGCCTGTGCTGCATTTCATTAAAGATCACTTGAGTTACATTCCAGAGGATGCCATCCGCACTCTTGCCCTGGAAATGCATCTTTCTCCGGTTGAGATCCAGGGAGTGATCACCTTTTATTCTTACCTGCCCCTTGTCCGCAAGGGCAAGCATGTCCTGCATGTATGCGGCTCCATGGCCTGTTTGCTCAAAGGAGCGGATGAAAATCTAAAATTCCTCTGCGAACTTCTGGGTATTGCACCGGGTGAGACCACGGCCGACCAGCAATTTTCTCTGGAAGAATCGCACTGCATTGGCTGGTGTCACCGGGCACCGGCCATGCTTGTCGGTCATACACCGGCCGTCGAGGTGGATAAGGATCTCCTCAACCGAATTGTTAAGGATCTTAAAAAAGATGAACCTTTTGCGGGGAACTGGCAGGAAGAAATATGAATCTGCGTCGCAAAGAACTTCTCTTCCGTCCTTTCCCCCCGGGTCCAGATGCCAGGCGTATTCTTGCTTTCTCCACGGAAGAAATACTGCAACTGCTGGAAGGAGCCGATTTGCGCGGCCGCGGCGGCGCCGGTTTTCCAGTGGTCCGTAAATGGCGGGCCGCGCTTGGTTACCCGGCCGATTCGCGTTACGTCATCTGCAATGCAGACGAAGGTGAACCGGGCACTTTCAAAGATCGCGAAATTCTCACCCGAGTACCGGAAAAAGTCTGGCTGGGTATGAGTCTGGCAGCGCGAGTGCTGGGAGCGGCCGAGGGATTTGTCTATCTGCGCTATGAGTACCGCTTTTTGGTGGATCATCTGGAAAAAAGTCTGCATCATTTTCATGCATTCCTGCGTGAGGCGGGCCTTGATTTTACCATCCGGATTTTCCTGGGGGCCGGCGCATACGTTTGTGGCGAAGAAACAGCTTTGCTCGAATCCATGGAGGGCAAACGGGGTGAGCCGCGCAATAAGCCTCCCTTCCCGGTGGAGAAAGGATACCTGGGCCGGCCGACTGTCGTCAACAATGTGGAAACTTTTACCTATGCGGCGGAACTGGCCCACCTGGGCCGCGAGGAATTTCTTTCCTCTCCCCATAGCGATGGACTGTATCGCCTCTTTTGCCTGGCCGGGGACACGGTAAAACCCGGGATCTTTGAACTGGGTGCGCACATGCCCATTGCTGAACTGGTCAGCGAGTTTGGCGACGGACATACCAAAGCAGTTCAAATTGGCGGCGCCTCCGGATTCTGCGTACCGCAACGCGAATTCAAAACAGCGATTATCGGTCAGAACGGTCTTCCCGGGGGCGGGTCCATCCTTTTCTTCAACCAGAGCCGCTCCATGTACCGGGTTCTTATGAATTTTGTTGAATTTTTTTCCGATGAATCCTGCGGACAATGCACTCCCTGCCGCGTGGGCGGAAGGCAGTTGCGCGATGGCCTCCTGGCCGTGAAATCCGGTCAGAAACCACCGGCCTACCTGGATCGGATGCTCGATTTGTCCGTTACCATGCAGGATGCTTCCAAATGCGGACTGGGCCGATCTGTAGCCAATTCGTTTCGCACCATTGTGCGTAACTTTCGCGAGGAGATGATCTATTGAAACCGGAACTGGAGCTTACTATTGATGGACTCAGCGTGCGGGTTCCCCGGGGCACCACCGTCCTTGAGGCCGCTCGTCGGCTGAATGTGAACATCCCCACTCTTTGTTACCATGAGGATCTGTCTGTTGCCGGTAACTGTCGCATGTGCCTTGTGGAAGTGGAAGGACACCACAACCTGGAGGCATCCTGTGCCCTGCCGGCAACGGAAGGAATGAATGTGCGCACCATGAGTGGCCGCGTTTTCCAGGCCCGGCAGGACATCTCTGCCATGCTCGTATCCGAGCACGGTGGTATGTGTACTACCTGCTATCGTAATACCAACTGCGAATTGCAGAACCTGTCCGCAAGTTTTAATATCGACCATGAGAAGTACATCCCCCTGCCCCAGGTGATTGCTGATTTCATGGACACGTCTTCCCTGGCCATTGAAAGAGATATGAGCAAATGCGTACGCTGCCAGCGCTGTGTGCGGACCTGCGCAGAGCTGCAACACGTCAATGCCATCGGTGTTGTGTCCCGTGGCAAGAATATGCGCATCAGTACTTTTTTTGATCGGCCCATAGCGGAAGTCAATTGCGTGCTCTGTGGTCAGTGCGTAACACATTGTCCCACCGGTGCTTTAACGGAGCATCGCTACTACCACAATATCTGGAATGCCTTGAACGATCCGGAAAAAACGGTGATTGTTACCACAGCCCCCTCCGTCCGTGCTGGACTCGGCGAAATGTTCGGGCTGCCCATTGGAGAGCCGGTCACGGGTCGGATGGTAACGGCGCTGCGTCGTTTGGGATTTGATGCCGTTCTTGATACGGATTTTGCCGCTGATCTTACCATCATGGAAGAAGGTGCGGAGTTGCTCGGTCGTTTACGACGCGCTCTGGAAAAAAAGGAACCGGTTGTTCTGCCCATGCTCACCAGCTGCTCGCCTGGCTGGGTGAAGTATATAGAGCACAACTATCATGGCTGCCTGCCGCATCTCTCCTCGGCAAAATCTCCGCAACAGATGTTTGGCGCTGTGGTCAAGACCTGGTATGCCAAAAAAATGAATATCGATCCGGCAAAAATGGTGTGCGTGGCCATCATGCCCTGTTCGGCCAAGAAATTTGAAGCCAACAGACCGGAGATGCGCGCTTCCGGTTTTCAAGATGTGGATTTTGGTTTAACAACACGGGAGCTGGGACGGATGATCAAGATGAGCGGAATGGACTTTGCCCATCTGGAAGATTCGGATTTTGACAAATTGATGGGCGCGTCCAGCGGTGCCGGTGTGATTTTTGGAGCCACGGGTGGCGTGATGGAAGCGGCGCTGCGCACGGTTTATGAAATCACCACCGGCCGGCCTTTACCCTTTGATAATCTGGAAATGCATCCCATCCGTGGACTCCTGGGTATTAAAGATGCCAGTTTGACTTTTGAAAATGTAAAACCTGAATATGCCTTTCTGGAAGGCGTGAAACTCAATGTTGCCGTGGCTCATGGCCTGACCAATGCTCACACGATTATGGAAGATATCGCCTCCGGCCAGAGCCCCTACCATTTTGTAGAAATCATGGCCTGTCCGGGCGGCTGTGTGGGCGGTGGCGGCGCCCCCATCCCTACCAGTGAGGCCAAACGCAAAGCCCGGGCTGAGGCGCTTTATAAAGAGGATCGCGGCAAGGCCAGACGCAAATCCCATGAAAACCCGGAAATCATCGCTCTGTATGACGATTTTTTGGGCGAGCCCCTGAGCGAAGTCTGTCACCATCTGCTGCATACGACCTACACGCCTCGCCGGGGCTGACCGCAAAGTTTGTTTTCTGGATATTTTTTATCCGGAAATCCCTTTTTTGCTTTTCGTTTTCTGACAAAACCTCCGGTTGCGTAATTATGCAATTAACAGCAGAAACCCTTGGACTCACCCGTGGTCCGGTCGCTATTTCCGCTGCGAGTTGCAGTAAAGATTTGCGTCCCCATTTTGTTCGTGCCTGGGCTGTCCGTGCAGAGGCCGAGGCTTCAGATATGACGGTCGTTTTTCCGCGACTCCTGGGCGGGCCGCTGCTCATCGACCTTTGCCCCGGTGCCTGGATTGCTGTGAGTATCACCAATCTCACCAATTTCCAATCACGCCAGTTCAAAGGTCGTGTCAAAGAGGTTCGGGACATGGATGCAGAGGAGCGCGAATGGGTCGCTCTTACCCGGAAGGAATCAGGAGATATGATCGAGCAGTATTTTGGTCCGGGAGCTGGTCAGGGCTGGAAGAGCTATGCCACAGAGCCGGCCGTGGCCATTACCTTTGCCGTTGAAGAAGCCTACGATCAAACTCCGGGAAAAAAAGCAGGGGAGAAACTGGCATGATTACAGAAGCCATGCAAGCCGGGATGCAGGGTGTCATTCCCAGCATCATCGTCACCTGCGATACGGCCGGAGTTCCCAACGCTACGGTGATCAGTCAGGTTTACTATGTCGATGAAACACACGTAGCTATCTCCAATCAGTTTTTCTCTAAAACCCATAAGAATCTGGCTGTCAATCCGCTGGCTGCCATTCAAATTGTGGATCCGGGAAATGCAACGCCCTATCTCCTTGAGGCGCGCTATATTCGCACGGAAACCAGCGGTGAAGTTTTTGAAAATATGGCCATGCAGCTGGAGGTGATTGCATCCATGTCTGGCATGAGTGATGTGTTTAAACTCAGCGCCTGCGAAATCCTCGAAGTAACGTCTGTAGCTAAACTGGACGCATTCGGTTAGGCGGAGATTATCTTTGGATTACGATGCCATCAAGCAGCAGGTACTCGATAACCAGAAAGTCATTGATGAATTGAACCAGCAGCTGCGGCGTAAAGCCGACGAAATCGAAATCATTCAGGCCATTTCCAGCGAAATCTTGAACACCCTTGATCTGGAGCGCATCTTTGAGACCGTCCTGCGTACCATGGATGAAGTGTTTGGATTCCACCACGCTCTGATTTTGTTAAAGGCTGCGGAAAAAGACCAGCTCATTGTCGCAGCCTCCCGTGGCTATGAACAACCGGGCATTGGCGCCAGGGTAAATTTTGGTCAGGGCGTGATTGGCGTGGTGGCGGCCAGACGTAAGATTATTCGTATGGGCGGTGTTGCTTCACAAATGATGTATGCCGGCGCTGTTCGTGATGCTCTTGGTATGGAAGAAAAAACGGTGGCACTGCCCGGTCTTCCCGGAGCCCTCAGTCAGATGGCTATTCCGCTTCTGTCCCGGGACCATCTGGTCGGCGTTTTTGCCGTGGAAAGTGCCGAGCCTGCTGCTTTTAAAGCCATGGATGAAAAGATTCTGAGCATTGTAGGCAACCAGATTGCTGCCGCCCTTGAGAATGCTGCCGCGTACAAAGCACAGAAGGACCTGGCGGAAGCAACCGGCCGCTTTGTTCCTGGCGAATTACTGGAACAGTTGGGTCTGCAATCCATAACGCAGACTGGCCTGGGCGATCACGTGGAAGGAATCATGACAATTCTTTTCAGTGATATTCGTAATTTCACAACTATTCTTGAGGGCCTTTCTCCCCGGGAAAGTTTCCAGTTTGTCAATGAATATCTGGGAACAATCGCTCCGGTTATCCGTGAACACAATGGTTTTATCGATAAGTACATTGGCGATGCCATTATGGCCATTTTTCCACATCAGCCGCTGGACGCTGTTCAGGCGGCTCTGGCCATGCAGGAACAACTCAAAGTATTCAATCAGGAGCGTATGGATGCGCCTGTGCGCATTGGAATCGGAATTCATACCGGCCGGGTGATGCTCGGGATTGTCGGTCATGCCAATCGATTGGACGGCACAGCCATTGGAGACAGTGTAAATCTGGCTGCCCGGATCGAAGGCTTGACCCGGCAGTACAACTGTGATGTGATGGCCAGTGAATCCACCATCGGTATGCTGCCGGTCCCTGCTCCTTTTGCCTGTGAATCTGTGGGGCAGGTTCAGGTAAAGGGAAAGACTCGTCCGGTGGAGGTCTTTTGCATTCAAGGAGCGGAGGCAGCGGCCGCTGCAGAAAGCTAAACGGTCTTGCCAGCGTGATCTTTATCCGGTTCTGCTTATTTACGTTTTTCTCCTTCTTTACCCTGGCCGGCTCCCCGGGAAATATAGAAGAATCTTTACGTTTAATAGAAGACGCTTATCCGCGCAGCGACTACGTGGGCGGTAGTTTTACCGTCATTTTTGCGGCGATGTCCCTTTCGCGCGGGCTGAGTATGTCCGACAATGAACGCCTGAGTTTGCACGAACGACACATGGGACAGGCGCTGACGATTCTGGGGGCTGTCCGTTTGATCGATGGGATCAGTCGTTTTTTCCTGGATCCTTACAGTGTACAGGGTATAAGATCCTTCCGCCAGAGAGGAGAAGATCCCGCTGTGAATCTAAAAAGCTGGGCCAGTAATGCACGACTGATTCGTTTTGCCCGCGCCCACATGGTTATGGTCACCGGTCTTATCTATCTGAACCTTGCTGCAAGCGGGAGGAAAGATTACGCAGATCTACCGGAGACCGGTGCCTTTCTGGTTGCTCTGGCCCTTTACCAGTACGGGAAAGTTTCGCCGGAGGAAGAAGCCTGGCAAAGGCTCCAGCCAGGCGACGCAGATGCCGGGAGTTTGAAATGGAGCTTCTTTGCCCTTCCCGACTCTGGTGGAGTTGCCGTCCAGATCAGCTTTTAGTAAATAGAATAAACAGGATAGGTGCGCAGGGAGCCAAAGGCTTTCGCGCAAATCACGTAGGTTGCCAGTCGTCCGGCGGCCGGCAGGGCCGTACCGCCGACTATACGATCGGCCTCGCAGGGATCTGCAACAATAGCACCAAGGCAGCTCAAAACTCCAGATTTCTGCAAATAATCCGACGTAGCGCATCCGGTCAAAAAATGTTCCTCACCTTCTGAATCGTAACGGCAGGCATTGATCGCCATGTAGAAATAGTTAAGTTGCCAGCGCATGGGCGAATCCTGGAAATTACTGCAACGCTGTTGAACGTTCAAGATGGCGCTGGCCACCTGCTGGTGCGCCGCACTGCGATGGATGAGAGCTGGATCATTTTGCAAACGCATCTGCTCTACCGGTTCACCCAGCCAGTACAAGCAGCCGGAAAGCCAGCAGCAGGCCAGCACAAGCAGCCACCGTCCCTTTGTATTCTGTTGCCCGTTCTGCTTCATAAAATGCTTTACCGCAGCTTGCGCCTGTTGTAGACCACAAGTCGTAAGGAGATAACCATGTCTACTGAAGTTGAAAATATGAATCTCGACCAGATGAAGGAACGTTTTATGCATCTTCGTGAGAATGCGGCTGCTTATGGCAACAAAGCTCTCGCGGAAATGGAAGAACTGCGCAAGCGAATGCTGGTCTATGGCGATGATGCCCGCGAATTTCTGGATGCCACGTCGGAATATATCAAACAAAATCCGCAGCGGGCTACTATGCTGGCTGCAGGCGTTGGCGTGGCCGCCGGTCTGATACTCGGTCTTTTGATTCGCCGCTAGTGTCAGCATCGCCCGCCCGGCTCGACGATTCCGAAAGGCGTAAGTACTTTCCTGTTTTTGAGAATCTGGCTCTGTTTCTCCTGGATCTGCATGCTTACGGGCGGGCGCTGCGGGCTTACCTCAAGGAAGAGGCAGAGTACCGGGGTTTACTGCTTTTCCAGGTGCTGCTCTTCTTTGTGCTGGGTCTGGTCTGCATGGCCCTGGCGATGGTCTTTCTCATGCTCACGACCTTTTTGCTTCTGCGCCTCTTTCTGGGTAGCGCCATTCTGGCCATGGGCCTGGTTTTTCTTCTGGCTCTGGCCGGGGGTGTGTCTTTGATGTTTCTTTTTGCCGCCCGCATCAGGCTTCTGACCGATGCACAGAGGCATCAGAGGATCGATGAAGACTGGTAGCAAATCTGCTTTAGTTCGGCTGGCAAACGACCGTTCCCTTTAGCACGATGAAGGAGCTGGGAGATTACTATGCTTTGCTCGGGATTGCGCCAGGAGCATCGGCCACAGAAATCCAGAGCGCCTTTCGCTCGCAGATCAAGGAAGCGCATCCGGACCGCTCTTCGGGCTCTGGAGAGCGGGCCCGTCTGCTCATTGAAGCTTACAAAGCCATCCGCCATGCTCCTCTGGGGAAAACCGTTCCCGGGATCGGTCTGCGTACCGGCAGACCTGCTCCAGCACCGGGGCCCGTGCGGGAAAAAGGGGGAGCGGTATCTGTCGATGAGCCGCGGCTGAGTCGTTTTTTTGATAAGCTCTCTGATATTATCTACGCCGATGACAATGAGTGGGCTGTCTATGGCGCTCACGATGAAATTCAAGAATTTTTACATTTCAAGAGCCGGAAGAAACAGGCCCTGGAGAAGGAAAAACAGGCTCGCGAATATTTTGATCGGGCGGAAGAGCTTTTGAAACTTACTGTGGCCCGCTACAACCGCATGAGTAATAAGAAAAGTCGCTCCTGGTCCCGGTCCTACATTGCCAATCTTGTGGAACTCAAAGTTCTCTATCGCGACGTGGTCAATCGCTATCCGTCTATGGCAACTCTGGCCAGTCAGCGTCTGGGTCAGATTGAGGATTTGATCTGGGAAATTCGTAAAATGTAACTACCAGTTTGAGGTATAGGGAAATTCCCATTCGGCTTCATCCATACCGACTTTAAACGATTGCATTTCTATATTGCGGTCTTCGCGGATCAGATGGAGCGATTCGCCGTCCTGTCTTTGACCCTTATCAATCATGGTGCGATACATGGCAGGAAGTCGCAGCGTTCTTTCCTGTAGCGGTAGTTCAGCATCTTTTGTGCGGTTTTTGACCCGCAGGCGCAGGTCGCCATTATGCAACCTCGTTCCCTCCAGTTCCTGCGAGAACGTGGCCGATGATCTTGTTTTTAGGTCGTCGAAAAGAAAGAAGCCGTTCATTGTATCTGCCGGATAGATTTCCAGAGCCCAGCCCGCTTTCAGACTCTCCTCTGCGTTACGCTCTGCGGCGCAAACGGGGAGGATGGTGCCCGCACGGACAAACAGGGGGTAGTAGCCCGCTTTGAGATCAAATTCATGCTGGCTGTTACCGCTGTAGAGCATACCGGTTTCGTACTCGTACCAATCTCCGGGGGGCAGGTGGACCGGTCGACGTGTCTGGCCCGGGTAGAGCACCGGCGCGGCCAGCAGGGAGCTGCCCAGCATGAACTGATCGTCGCTGTGATCCCAGTCCGGGAATTCATAGAAGAGCGGCCGCACCATGGGGGCCCCACTTTCATGGCTTTCCCGGGCCAGCCGGTAAATGTAGGGCAGCAGGCGGTAGCGCCTCTTCATATGTTTGCGGGCAATGGCCAGCACTTCCTCGCCGAAGCTCCAGGGTTCCTGGCTGTAAGAGAGCAGGGCGGTATGAACTCTAAAAAAAGGCATCAAAGAACCCAGTTGGATCCAGCGGGCAAATAGTTCCTTATTCTTAAATATTTTCAATACTCCGCGCGCTCCCGGGCCGCTGGCAAATCCACCCACATCGGCTCCACAGAAGGGTACACCGGATAGACCCAGGTTGATCACCATGTGCAGATTTTCGCGTAGATGTTCCCAGGTGCTGTGGTTGTCGCCCGTCCAGACAGCGGCATGCTTCTGAATGCCGCAGAATGCGGATCGTGTTAAGATAAAGGGTCGCTCTGCGCTTCTGTGCTTTTCGTAACCGAGTGCTGTTCCTTCTGCCTGAAAATTGGCATACAGGTTGCGAAAGCGACGATGGCTGCCGGCGGCATGCTGGATGTCTTCAGCAAGCGGGTCATAGGTTTTGTTCATCCAGAGAACCGGATCGTTCATATCATTCCAGATTCCGGAAACACCAGCTTCAAATACATCCTGATGGGCGTCACCCCACCAGTGGCGGACTTCCGGCCGGGTGAAATCGGGAAAGACAACAGGTCCGGGCCAGACCCGGCCGTTGTAGGCAGAGTCTTCTGCTGTTAAACAATAGTAACCACCGACCTTTCCCTGTTCATACGTTTTATAGCCGTCTTCAATTTTTACACCTGGATCGATGATGGCCACCGTGCGCACACCCTGGGCCTGAAGAGTCCGATGCATTTCTTCCGGTGCTGCAAAATGCCGCGGATGGAATGTAAAGACTTTATAACTATCCATATAATGGATATCCAGATGGATGGCATCCAGAGGCAGATCAGCACTGCGAAAGCGCCTGGCAATCTCCAGAACTTTTTCCTTTGTTTTGTAGCTCCAGCGCGATTGATGAAAGCCAAGGCTCCAGGCCGGGAGAAGGGCCGGTCGGCCTGTCAGGCGCGTGTATTCATCGAGAATCCGGGCCAGAGATCCACTGAAGGCAAAGACGTCATAAAGAAATTCTTCCCCCCCATTTTCTACCTGAAAGCGGACGGCGGGGCCACTGGTTTCATCCGTGGCGCTGTCGATACGGGCCCTGAGCGGAAAGGTGCAAAGAAAGAAAATTCCGGTGAAAGTATTCTGCCGTTTGACAATGAAAAACGGGAAGGAAGCATAACTCGATCCGGGAATGGAAAAAAGAAGTGTATCCAGATTCATGATGCGGAAGCTCTGGTCGTTGCGATCCGGCTGACCCGTCGCCTCACCCAGACCAAAGACCCGGTCGCGGGCAGCCAGATTGAAGCTGATTTCCGGGGCCGTGTCAACCCAGCGCAATTGGCCGCTCAGAACTTCCTCATTGAGCATGGTTAGCTTGAAAATCCTGGTTGGAGGATCGTAACGAAATATATAGTTCTTCTTCCTGCTGCGCAACATCCCCTGCTCATCGCGGTGTATGCTGGCCGTCTCCGCCGGCAGGTCCGTGAGAATCGGACTGGAGGGAAAGTTCTCAAATGGGTTCAGTCCCATAGTGAATCGAAAGGTATGATCGGAATACAGAGCTGTTTTGATTGTCTGGGCCACTGCTGTATTTTATCGGAAACGGGCAGAATTGATTCTCTCCCCCGGCTAAAAAAAGTGGCCTGTACATGCCGTATCCGGCGATTGGGACCTGTGATCCGCCACCTGAAGGTTTTTCTGGTTTTGCTGGCAAGCGGGCTCATCGCCCTCTCTTTTCTTCCCGACCGCCCGTTCGAACCGGATCCCCAAAATCTCCCCGCCGATTTTGACAGCTATTATGGCGCTCAGCGGACCCTTTCCCGCAGCCTGGGCGTTCCGGAGCACAGCCAGGAAAAGATTCTGGAATTTGGTGCACAAACGGAGCTATGTTTTTTATACATTCACGGATTTACAGCCAGTCGCGGTGAGGGAGAAGAGGTAGTTGATGCTTTGGCGCAGAAGTTTCGGGCCAACACCTACTATGTACGTCTGCCCGGTCATGGAAGTAATCCGGAGGATCTGAGAAAGCAAACGTCCACAGATTATTTACAGGCCGTGGAGGAAGCTTATCATGCTTTCCGCAATCGCGGCAAACGATGTTTTGTCATTGCCACCAGTATGGGAGGGCTACTGGCTCTGCATCTGGCCAGTCGGCATCCGGAACTGGCTGGACTCATTCTTGCTTCACCGGCTGCCGGTTTTCACGAATTCTATATACCCTGGATATCACATCCCTGGGTCCTGCCCTTGCTCGGCACTCTCAGCGGCGATCGCCTTTCCCGGAACGCCAGCCAGGCCACGCCGGAACAATCCGTCCGCTGGTACCAGGAGAAGTACACGGCCAGTTATGCTGCCGTTTTTGAACTCTGGCGGCGCGTGGCCAGGCCGGCGGTCTATGCGAAAATTCAGCAGCCGGTTTTACTGATGTACTACTACCGCGACGAGGAGCATCAGGATTCCAGTGTCGATGTTAAAGCCATGCTGCAAATGTTCAGTGAGCTGGGTGAACGCGGTGGTCATCCTCAGAGCCGGACCCTGCCCATTGCCCGCGGCAATCATGTACTGCTTTCCCGTTATGTGGACAGTGATCGGGAACTGGCCCGGAGAGAAATGCAGAGATTTATTGAAGATGTAACTCAGGAAAAATAGGAACTTGAAAGCACTTGTTGTGATTCCGGCGCGCAATGAATCTGCCTCGATTGCGGAGGTAGTGGAGCGCGCTCTACAGTATGCTGATGTTTCCGTAACCGATGATGGCTCAACAGATGACATGCCCCGCATTCTGGAAGGTCTGGCAGAAAAATCGGCCCGTGGCCTGTATGCTCACCGTTTGCATGTGATTCGTCATGAGCGTTCCACCCACATCCCCCGCGCCGTTCAGGATGGTCTGTGCTATGGTGTGGAGCAGGGCTACGACTCGTTCATTACCATGGATGCCGGCCTTTCTCACGATCCTGACGCCATCCCTCTGTTCTTACAGGAAGATCCCGGCTACGATGTTATCATTGGCAGTCGCAAGAAAGTGGCTGGCGTCCCCCTGTACCGGCGAGTGATCAGTCGGTTGGCGGCTCTCGTGGTCAATTACGCCCTCTCCGCGTCCTGGACGGGAATCCGCAGGCCATTTCTGCGCGATGTTACCAGCGGATTTCGTCGCTATTCGGCCCGGGCAGCCCAAATTCTATGTAGCAGTGCCCTTGCCTCCCGGGCTTTTGATTTTCATATGGAAGCACTGGCACTCTCGCTACGCCAGGGTTGTCGGTGCAAAGAAATTCCTATAGAATATGTATTTACAGGATCGTCGTTTAACATGAAGGTTTTGCGTCTGGGCATTTCTTTCGGCTGGCAGCTGATTCGCAGCAAAGGAGCTACCTCTTGATTGCCTGGCTCAACGAACGCCCGGCGGTATTCTATCTGGGAGCGGGTCTCGGGCTCTATATTTTCTGTGCTCTGGCGGTGATGAGTCGCTATGAGTGGAACCCTTCCGTTCTCGCGCGGTTTGGATCCGTTTATGTCGAGGCCAATGCGGATTACACACCGACGGGTAGCATCCAGTTCGTGGGCAATGAAGAATGGGGTGGCAACGGCTATGATGGCCAGATTTTCTACTACTACGCCCGCACTTTCTTTGAGCCCGGCCGCTGGCCGGAGGGTTTCAGCAAAGCATACAGAGCACCACGCATTGGCTATCCGCTGCTGGCCGCGCCCTTTGTCGTTTTTGGTTCATGGGGTGTTCTCTTCGGCCTTATCATCGTACAGCTTGCTTTGTTTGCGCTTTCCATTCATTTGCTGCTGAGTTGGGTTTCCGCGCCCAATAAATATCTTGTAGTATTTTATATCGCGTCCCCTTTTGCCCTGCAGAGTTTTCTGCTTCTGGTAAGCGATAGCGTTGTCGCCTCTCTTCTTTTGATGGGAACGATTCTGTGGCAGCGCGAAAAATGGCCGGCGGTTCTTCTGGCCTGGCTGTGTTTTTCCCTTGCGCTCCTTGCCAAAGAGTCGGCTCTCTTCCTTCTCTTTCCCCTGGGACTTCTGACCCTGGTGGAGAAAAAATACTTTCGTGCGCTTATCATGCTGGGCACCCTCCTTCCTTTTCTGCTCTGGCAGGCTTATTTGCGAACCGCGCATGGCATGGTGCCTGCCAGTATTCTGACGATCTTTCTCATGCCCCTTGACGGCCTGCTTGGTCTTTTCCTGGAGGGGTGGACGTGGCTTTCCCGGGCTGGAAGTGAGGGTCTGCTCTCCTTTATCTTACAGGCCTTTAAGCTTTCTGCCCGATTCCTGCTCTTTCTTCTGATTTGCGTCGCTCTATTTGCGGTCCTCCGCCCGCCTCTCTCGCGCGGATGGCCCTTTCGACTGGCAACTGTATTTCTACTGGCCAGTGTTCTTTTTGCGGATCACTACTATTTCTGGAGTGTCTATGAAAACATCAGCCGGATGTTTACCCTGGTCGTTCCTTTTTTTCTGCTCCTTTTTGCGCGTGAATCCCGCCCGCCCTGGCCTTTTTTTGGCACTCTGACCGTCCTCTTTTTGCTCGTTCTGGTCCGTATCGTCGTTATGACACCCGTTTTCCCCTACACAATCTTTGAACCCTATAATGGACCTGACTATCTACAAAAAGTACTGCCGACAGACCCGCCTGGCTGATCTTTTTTTCTTGCTTCTTCCGGGGCCGGGCCTGTACTACTTTCCTGGGCCACCCGGGAGATGCTGATTTCTGTGCGCTTCATTCTACTTAGAGCTGTGCCTGTTGGGCTGGCTGGTCTACTCGGCTCGAGTTGTGCCAATTTTGCTGCCCAGAGCCCGTATCTGGCCTTATGGCTGAATGGCTCGCCCCCGGCCGGCCCCGGCGCTTCCACTCAGACGGGTTTTACTGTAAGCTATGATACGGCTCTGATGACCTCAGAGAGCGGGACATCCACGACCTTTCAGCTTTCTTTACAATTCCAGCCGACTGCCTCAGTTCGCATACCTCTTTCTGTCAGTGATAGCTCGGAGGGAGAGGTGTCACCCGCCTCTCTGGTTTTTGATCCGGCAAACTACAGCGATCCGCAAACCGTTACGATTACCGGACTTGATGACGCATTGGCAGACGGGAATCAACATTACACGGTCAGCATGGGCCCGGCGGCAAGCAGCGATGGTGGATACAATCTACAAACGGTAGGTGCGGTGACGGTCACAAACACAGACGATGATAGCGGCAGCCGGGTAACGGTGTCCCCGTTATCCGGGCACACCACGACAGAGGCTGGCGGAACATCGGATTTTCTGGTGGTGCTCAATACAATGCCCGCGCTCAACGTAACAGTGACTCCGCTCTCCAGTGACACGGGTGAGGGCACAGTTCCAGGAGCGATCATTTTCACACCGGCCAACTGGCATGTACCCCAGAAGATAACGGTTTCCGGTCAGGACGACGCCCTGGCCGACGGCGATCAAGCCTATCAGATCAGTTTTACGTCAGCCAGTGGTGACGCTGCCTACAACGGACTGCCGGTTACGGATGTTGTAAGCCTTACGAACAGTGACAATGACACCCCGGGAATTACGGTTACGCCGCAGAGCGGCCTGCTTACAACAGAGGCGGGCGGGACGGACAGTTTTACTGTGGTTCTAAACTCACAGCCCACGGCAAACGTCACCATCAGCATTACCAGCGATGATACCACAGAAGGGACGCCCGATCAGGCGCTCCTCACCTTCACGGCGGGAAACTGGAGTGTAGCACAGACGGTAACCGTGACCGGGGTCAACGACTTCATTGTGGATGGGATTCAGAATTACAGCATCGTCACAGGGGCTGCTGTCAGCGCAGATCCAGATTACAACACGATGGTTGTGGAAGATGTTGCTGTGCGCAACCAGGATAATGACGCTGCGGGAATCACTGTGAATCCAACCAGCGGCCTGAATACAGATGAAACAGGCGGCAATGACACTTTCACTGTGGTCCTTGCAGCCGAACCTTCTGCCAATGTTGTCATCGGTCTGAGCAGTGACAATACGGATGAGGGGACCGTTTCTCCTGGCAGCCTGACATTTACTCCCGGTAACTGGAATATTGCCCAGACGGTAACCGTGACGGGAGTGGATGATTCTCCCCCGGTTGCCGACGGTGCGCAATTGTATACAATCATTACGGCAGCGGCTGTAAGTACGGACTTAAACTACCACGGGATCAATGCAGATGATGTGACAGTGACCAATGCTAATGATGACAACGTTGCCTTTGTTGTCACGCCTGCGGCCAGTCTGATCACGACAGAAGGTGGTGGGACCGTAACCTTGAATGTTAAACTCTCTACATTTCCTGCCGCAGCTGTTACCCTCGGGGCTCCAGCCGATCTGATTCGTAGCCTGGATACAGGTGAGGGAACCGTCAGTCCATCCAGCCTGACCTGGACTCCAGCGGAATGGAACACAGATAAGACAATCACAGTCACCGGCGTATCCGATGGTGCTGTGGATGTAGACACAGCCTATCAAATTGACCTGGGCAGCGGCGTCTCGACAGATCCTTTCTACAATGGACTGAACCCACCGGATTCCAATGGTGCTACAGCCGGAGATGTAACGCTGAACAACTGCGATATAGACGGGGGAGATCGCATTTCGCGCTGCCTGGCACCAGGAGTGACCACAATGAATACCAGTGAAGCCGGCGGGACCGCCAATGCTTCCTTCATTCTTACCCAGGCGCCGGCTTCCAGTGTTACCGTGCCTTTTTCCTCCAGTGATACCACAGAGTTCACCGTATCTGCGGCTTCCCTTACCTTCACGACAGCCAACTGGTTTACGCCGCAAATGCTTACGCTGACCGGAGTGAACGATTTTCAGGATGATGGCAATATTACCAGCCAGCTTTCTATCGGTCCTTTGTCCGGGGGCGGAGCCTACTTTGATGCTTTTGATCCAGCTGACCCCAATACAATCAATACGGACAATGATACCCGCGGTTTTACGGTTTCAGCTGTGTCCGGAAATACGAATGAAACCGGAACGACAGCAACGTTTACGATTCGGTTGAGCAGTCAGCCCTTGCCGGCTGCCGGCACTGTGGTGGTTTCTTTAACCAGTCTGGATACCACAGAGGTCACGGTATCCCCCGCCAGTCTGACTTTTACGGCCAGCGGAGGGGCTACTTGCAGCGGATCGGGAGGAAACTGGTGCAGCAATCAAACCGTAACGGTCACCGGAGTGAACGATACTCTATTCGATGGAAACGTCGTGGCAACTATCGAGACGGGTGATGCTGTTGCTGCCGGAACGGATTACGATGGCCTGACGGTTGCAGACCGCAGCGTGACCAACCAGGACAATGATAAACGCATTTTCCTGAGCGCAAGCTTACACGATGGAGATTTTGACAATGACGCAACGCTTACCGGCGGAGGTGCCACGAATGCGGATGGAGATCCCGTCGGCGAGGCTGACCGGTTCTGCGCTCTGGATGGCAACTACCCCGGTAGCGGAACGTACAGGGCATTGCTTGTGGATGGAGTGAATCGTCGTGGATCCTTGAATCCTGATGCCGGGGATGGGAAGATCAGCTGGGTCTTCAGTTCACTTTATGAATACTATAGACTCGATGACAGTGCGCCGATTTTCACCGCCAATGCCAATGGAATCTTTCCTTTTGGAAGCCTGACCGGAGCATTCACTTCCGGGGCATCTTCCTACTGGACGGGCCTTGGTGCAGACTGGACCACTTCTACCAATGATTGCGCAAACTGGACAGGAACGGCCGGGAATGGAACAGAAGGCGATGGCAGCAGCACCGGCAGTGCCAGCATTTCCAGTGGAACAACAGTGTGTGCTGCTTCCCGGCGTCTGCTCTGTGTGGAACAGTAAGCTTACCGGCTTTCCGCGCAGTGCAAGCGCCGCCGGCCCGGGTTACGACCAGGTTTCGGAAATGCCATCCCAGCCAGGCGGGGCCGTTGCCTTCCAGGCTTCCAGGCGTCGTACATAAAGTGCTACAACACTGTCTGCAGGAGTTTTTCTGGCCAGCGCCTGAAACTGTTTTTTTGCGTCTTCAAATAGGCCGCTTTTGAAAGCGACCAGTGCCTGCTGGAACTCTGATCGGCTTTCCCCCTTCTTTAGCCTCAGAGGTTCCGGATCCGCGCCAAAGAGCTCAAATAAAACGACCGGCGTTTTCTTACCCTTGACGCGCACGGCATCGATTTCACGCACACCCGGATCTTCCGTCATACCGGCAGCTTTCAGCGTGCGGTCTGAGACGATGAGGCGCGTGCCATAGACTTTGTTCATACTCTCCACCCGCGAAGCCAGGTTTACCGTGTCGCCAATGACAGTCGTTTCCAGGCGGCGGTCAGAGCCTACCGTTCCAAGGACCAGTGGTCCATAGTGGATGCCGGCGCCTGTTACTACCTCTTCACTGCTATCCGGGACGCTCAGGCCGATAGCTGCCATGCGCAGAGCCGCGGCAATGGCCTGTCGGCTTTCCGGAAAGAGAGCCATGATGGCATCGCCAATGAATTTATCGATGAAACCGCCTTCCTCTTCGACGATGGGCGCCATCCGATCATGAAAGAGATTCAGAAAATGAAACATGCGCTGGCTGCCCAGGCTTTCCGTGTAAGTGGTAAAATTGCGTATATCAGTAAATAGCACGGCCATGGATTTTTCGGTAAACTGTCCCTTTTCCACTGCCAGAATGTTTTCCTTTTCCAGATAGTATAAAAAGGGGCGCGGCACAAAACGGGCCACAGACTCACCGTACTGCATTTCGCGCCGCAGTGCCTCTTCCTGCCGTTGGAGGAGGTCCTGACGGGCCAGTGCCTCCCTTTGTTGTAAAAGATTGATTCGGTAGCCCAGAGCCAGACTCAAAATAATCGTTTCCAGAGCCATTGCTGGATATTGTAAATATTGTGTAAAAAAGTTACCTGGCACAATTCCCAGGTTCTGAAAAATAAAAAGCGTCACGCCGATGAGCAGGAGACCCCAGGCCATGAGAAAAATATTGGCCGGACGGTATCCATCGCGGATACGAGTCACTGCCGCGACCAGAATCAAAGAAATGGCCAGAATGGGGATGGCATTGCCCACAAGAACTGCGCTGCTCCGTTGAGTAAAATAAACGGTGCCAAGGCCCAGGGCATGCAATCCTATCAGAACCATAAAAAGACGTGAGAGCAAAGGCCGCTCCCTGGCCAGCAGAAGAAAGCTACGTGTGTACAGAAGTCCGCCGCTGGAAGCGAGCAGTGCCAGAGCGGGCGCGGACCGCTGACCCGGCCACTGAAAAAAGGTAGGCCAGAAGACCAGAATATAGCCGGAAGCCACAAGAGTGAACATGGCCATGAATGTGATATAGAAAAAATAGTATAAATACGCTCGATCCCCGATGGTCAGATAAATGAAAAAATTATAAATCGCCATTACGAACATCAGGCCAAAGAGAAGCCCGAAGGCAAACGTGCGCAGGCGATCATGGTAGGGGAGCGCCGACTCCTTCCAGAGAAAAATCGGCAGGGTGGCGGCTTCGTGGGAGCGAACACGGAGTATGGTATGCTCAGTCCTCAAAGGAAATTGATGGAATATGTGCGGGATGAGCCGTTCAGCCGGAGGCATGGTGATGGTTGATTCATACGTATCGGTGATGTGTCCCCCGTGGAGGACGGTCAGTTGCAGTTCAGAGATCAGGCCTGTTGCCGCTTCAAAAATATAGGGTTCTTCTGGCGGTGCGCTGAGTTTGAGTTCCAACCAGATGTCCTGACCGGTGATCCCGAAGCTGGGGTAAGGCGCGCGCACCGGTTGCATCGGACAGTGACCGGCAGCAATGTCCTTTGCCTCGAAGCGTCCCCTGTGGGCAATGCAGTACTGCATAAAAGGACCGGCGCGCATGTATGGACGATCCGGGTCGAGTTTCATGGTTTCCCCGCCGGGGCGCTGGCAGTAAAGCAGAGTGACGCCAAGCAGGAGAACAAATCGGAACACAGGCTGATCCGGGTTTTTCCGGACAATTTGTAAAGCAGATGAGTGATTTTGATGGATTTTTCCAGCCCGGAGTAAAGGCCGGACAGGTGGATCCGGTCATTGTTGTGGGGGGCGGCTACGCCGGGCTATCGGCTACCCTGCAACTTTCCAGAAGTGGACTGCCGGTAATCCTCTGCGACACTTCTCCGGCCTTCACCCATCTGATTCGACTCCATAAAACCGTGTATCGGCCGCTGGAGGCCTACCAGGTTCCCTTTGCCACACTGGCCGGACGCTATGGTTTTACTTTTCGGCAGTGTGCCCTGAATCTGGATGAACTGTCGCGCCAGGCAGTGGAGGGCTATGTTAAGGTGGGCACAAAGCGGCTCCCTTTTTCTGCCCTCGTTGTGGCCACGGGCGGGCGTGCAGCGCGACCCCTGCCTGGCACCATGAGCATTGATGATATCCGCAGCGTCGATCTATCCATCCGGATTAAGGAACTGCTTGCACTGGCCACTCCTCGAATTGCCGTCGGTGGAGGCGGGGCCACGGGCCTTCAGTTTCTTTTTGAGCTGTCCGATTTTTTTGCCGGTATGCGAAAAAAGGTGCAACTGTTCCTGCTCGATCCAGGGCAGAGATTGCTTTCCACTTTCCCTCCCGAATGCCATGACTATGTGCGCAGTAAAATACGTAAAAATAATATATTCTATGATCAGCAGCCCCTCGATTCTTTTCTGAGTCACGCAGAGAAAGTGGATCTGGCTTTTTCCTTTGCCGGTGTCCGTGAAACTCTGCCGCTTAAGACCAATGCCTGCGGTCAGGTGCCCTCGCTGGGCCATTTTGTGTTTGCGGCCGGTGATTGCGCGCGTTATCCGCAGGGTATGGATGCCCTGGACGCCCAGGCTGCGGTTCGTAAGGCCCGACTGGTAGCCGGGAACATTGAGGCTATGCTTGCCGGGCGACCGCTACAGGAATATAACTACCAGAGTCTGGGGGCCTTTGTCAGTCTGGGATTCTGGGATGGACTGGGCTGGATCTTTGGCGAGGATCGAATGCTGACCGGTTTACCGGCTTTTACCCTCAAGGAAACGATTGAAGCTCAATTTCTCCTGTATCTGGCCGGTCTTGATACGTATATAAAAACAAAATGATTCATCATATTGCCATAGGCACCCGGCAGGTGCAAACGCTTTTTGAATTCTATAAAAAACTGCCCGGCCTTACCTTTCTGGCATGGCAGTACACAGCAGATGGCCGGCGGCGTGCTGCCTGGTTTGATGCGCAAGGAACGATTCTGATGCTTGAAGAGTCGGATATTTCCGAAGCTCCGCGGGCTCTTGTTTTTTCCTGGCGGGAAGAATGGCATCAGGCGCTGCTGGAGCGTGCCTGCGACACATCGGTCTCCACCATCTACCTGCAGGATCCTGATGGCAATCGGTTGGGCTACAGCCGTTACCCTGATGCCCTACCGGGGTGAAACATGTAACAGAGCATCAAGTGTGCGCAGGAATTCCGCAGGGGAAACGGGCTGACCCTCAAGGAACATGGCGTTCTCTGAAAACGTAAGACCCAGGTAAGGATCACTCTGGCCGGCAATTCCCGCACGCGCAATGGCAACAGGCGGAGGGGATCCCGATTCCAGTTCGTAACGCAGGTAGCCTAATCTGTATCCCAGGGCAAAACGATTGCGGCCGCCGCGCGGGAGGAGGTGGAAAATGGTTCGGGTGCTCTCTCGACTAAATGAAAAAGGCCCGGTAAGCGCCCCTCCCCAGGACTCATTGAGGCGGGCTGCCTCTGCTGCCGCGATGCCTGACTTTTCTAATTCACCAAGAAGCCTGTAGCGTTCTTCCGCACTGACCGGTTTATCCTGCCGTTCCAGATGGTAGAGATGATAACCCAGACGCAAAAAGCTGCCCGTAGATAGGCCTCCACCCTGGAGTGCGTTCAGGTTGGAATGGGCCAATGCACCGACGAGATGATCCGGAAAATCCGGAAGGACTGGCGAACGGAGATGCCAGAAAATAGATAAGGATATAACTACCGCACAGAATCCTGCTGCGGGTATAAGGTAGGCAGTGGCTCGTTTCGGGGCCTTGTTTCCCTGGACGGACTGCTCAAATCTTTTGAGTGCACGCCGCGCTGCCCGCCGATCGGCAAAAGAGGGCGCTGCTGTCTGGATGTGACCCAGGTCGGCAAAATCCAGGCTGGCCTGGGAGCGGAGCTGCCATTTTTTGCGCTCCCTGGCACTCAGGGTACGCAATCCGAGGGCATGTTTGATCCATTTGTCTTGATCGTTCACGTATGTTCCTCTTCCAGCACTTCTGGACCCAGGCCAGCCTTTCGCAGCCTATTCTGTAGAGCTATCAGGGCTAACGAGAAGCGCTGGTAGATGGCATGGGTTTTGATGCCGCGCTCCCGTGCAATCGTCGCGAGGCTCTTTCCCTGGAAGAACCGCTCTTCAAGGAGAGCGCGATCGGCTTTGTTCAGGCGGCGCATACAACGGATTAGAGTCAGGTGCATATCTTTTTTTTGAAAAATAAGGGCCGGATCGAGAGAAAAGTTCCCGGTTTTCTGACCCCTCTCTATGTCCCTCCTGTTTCTGGCTTGAGAGAGCTTTCGGAAGAACCAGCGGCGAAACACCTGGGTCAGGAAGGTGGAAAAGCGTGCACCGCGCAGTCCCTGGAAGGAGCGCAGTCGGCGGGCATCATTTGCATACACATAAAGAGCGAACTCATGCAAGAGGTCCTCTGCTTCCAGGCCGGCCATTTTTGCGCCGCTCAGACGGATGTACAGGGCAAAACGCGGGCCCCATTGTTTGAGGACACGGGTAACGATTTGATCGGCGGGCAGGCTATGAACCCATGCATCATCCGGGTGGGTGGCGGGTTTCATTCCCACAGGGGCAATCTGCCGCAAAAAAAGGCAAATGCTTTTTGCAATGAATGTTGCAATGCCCGGGCAGAACCCACCGGTGGCACTGTGATTGTCATTGTATCAGGAACCGATCGAACCGCAGCGCGGACCACCGGTGTGGCCCGGATGGTGGAACAGGCCGTGGCTGCCCGCGGTGAGACGACCGTCTTCTTGAATTTGCAGACACTGCCGGCGGGAATCTTTCAAGCGGCACATTACGGCCGGCCTCCCGCGGAATTTGCCCCCTTCCAGAAGGCCATTCTGGAAGCCTCGGGCATCATAACCGTGGTTCCCGAATACAATGGATCCTTTCCCGGGGCGCTCAAATATTTCCTGGATTTATTGAAATTTCCGGAGAGTCTGCGGGGGATGCCATCGGCTTTTGTGGGAGTTTCCAGCGGCCGATTTGGTGCAGTGCGTGCGGTGGAGCAACTGGAAATGATCTTTCAATATCGTGAAGCCCATATTTTTGCTCGCCGCTGCTTCTTCCCCGCTGTGGAAAAGCTGGTGGTTGACGGTGCCATCCAGGACGAATTTATCGCCGGCTTTTTTGAAAGCATGATCCAGGATTTTTGCAGCTTTGTACGCAAGGTGCGCTTGCCTTAATGATAGAAATGGTGCGGGGACTCCTCGCCGGGGAGCGTCGGGCGCTGTCCCGCGCCATCACACTTGCGGAAAGTACCCGGCCCGAGGACAGCCGTCTCTTATCGGAAATTCTACGCGAAATACAGCCCCATACCGGAAAATCTCTGCGTCTGGGTATTTCTGGTGTTCCCGGTGCCGGTAAATCGACCTTTATAGAAAAAGTTGGCTGTCACTGGATTGACCAGGGCCATCGCCTGGCTGTTCTTGCCGTTGATCCATCGTCGCCACGCAGCGGCGGAGCCATTCTGGGCGATAAGACTCGAATGATTGAACTTTCCAGTCGGCCGCAGGCTTTCATTCGCCCATCTCCTGCGGGAAACCACAGTGGTGGCGTGAATCGGCGCAGCCGCGAGTCGATCTATCTTTGCGAGGCGGCCGGGTATGATCGCATCCTGATCGAAACTGTCGGCGTGGGTCAGAATGAAGTAGCCGTGGCATCCATGACAGATCTTTTCTTGCTCCTGATGCTGCCCAATTCTGGCGACGAACTGCAGGGGATGAAGAAAGGGGTGCTGGAAATCGCGGACCTCGTGATCATTAACAAAGCTGACCTGGATCCCCTGGCCGCGTCCCGTGCCCGGGCGGATCTCGTGAGTGCCCTCCACTTTCGCAGTGAGGAAGTACCGGTGATTCTCATCAGCGCACTGACCGGTGAAGGGCTTCCGGAGCTGGACCGGGCGCTGCTGGCAAAGCAGAAAGAGCTTGATCTTGCCCTCAAGCGCGGACGCCAGCAGGGTCAGTGGTTCCTTGATAGCTTTGCGGAAAAACTGCGTGCGTTGATCGATGACAACCGAATTCTACAGAAAAGAAAAGAAGAGTTGCTATTTTCTGTGTCCACAGGGCATAAGCTGCCCGAGATTGCGGCCGAGGAACTTTTTCAGGCTTTTTTGGACGAATGGAAAATCGGGAATCCCTAAAAATCACGGCCCGGGTCCTGTGCGGAATCGGCGGTGGCCTGACTCTGCTTTATCGAGCCATACGTAGCGATTCGGCCTTGCTCTTGCAGCTGCCAGATGGCCGTGATGTAGCGGATCCGCTGCGGGCGTGGCTTTTCCTTTTGTTTCCTGCTCTTCTTGCCGGGGTCCTCTGGTTGGAGCGGGCCACTCGTGAAAATTATCTGCGGACAGTCTCCCGCGTGCTTTTTGCATTTGTCCCGTTTGTGCTCCTCTGGATTCGCGGGCCGCTATGGATGGAGCGCTCGGTTTTTGTCTTATCATCAGTTTTTTTCCTGATACTTTTGGTTTTACAGAGCTCTGCTTTACAGAGAGTCGCAGAAGATCTGGTCCGGTTGTTGTCGCAGAAGGCAAAGGGTATTCTGATCCTTTTTTTGACGGCCATGGCGCTTTTTCAGCTGGTGCTCTTCCTGCGGCTGGGGGAGGACTACAGTGCTTTCATCCTGCAAAATGATCTGCCCAATGTGCGCAAGGGTCGTATGCCTGGCCGCTTTGCCCTGATCCTGATTCTCCTTGCTGCCGGCTACTTTCTTTGCCGACGCTTTATTCCCGCACGTGATCCCCAGCCACAAAAAGAGGGCACGCCTCATTTCTTTCGACCGCAATGGAAAAGTCTTCTACGCTTACCCTCCGGGATCCGCATCCCTGTATTTTTGATTGCTGTAATTTCATTTCTTTTTTACCTTTATTTTGTAGATCCTTTTCTGGGGTTCCGCCAGCGTTTCTCGACGCAGATCTGGATTCTGCTCATTGCCGGAGCAGGGATTCTTGCATTCAAGGATGAATTGCTGAAATTCTACGAGGGAAGTTTATCTACGGCTATGGCTGTGCTTCTTCTCGCGCTACTGTGCGGGGCCATTCCCTATTTTATTGTTACGGAAGCGGTGGGCCGCCTGGATTTGTTCCTGCCTCAGGAACTCGACATCGGAATCCAGAATCAGGTCATGTGGACTCTTGCTTTTCAAGGCACCCCGCAACTGGCCATGGGTTCGCAAGATGGTGTGTACAATACGCATTACTTTCGCGATCACGTTCCGCTCTTCTATTTCTTACTGGCACCTCTGTACCGACTGGAGCCTTCGCCACAGGGCTTGATCTATCTGCAAAGCTTCTTTCTCTACCTGGGAATCATTCCCTGGATCTTACTTGTCAGGCAGATTGCCGGTAGCTGGAATCTGGCATTTTTTGCCGGGCTGATTTACCTGTTCTATCCCGCTTTGCAGATTTTACAGCTATTTGATGTTCACGAAGCAGTCTTCAGCATTCCTTTGTTTCTGACTGCACTCGTTTTTCTCGAAGCGAGACGAACCTCTCCTCGGCCACGAGCGATGGAAGCTGGCTTTGCTTTGTTTCTTTTCCTGGCCGGACTTGTGCGCGAGGAGATGGGACTCTTTGCGGTTTCCCTGGGACTCTTTCTCTTTGCTCGGCGTGAAATTCGTCCGGCAACCATTGCTCTGATTCTCGGAATCGGTCAGTTTGTGGTCATGTCGATCATCATTCAGCGCAGTTTTGGCAGTGGCGGTCACTACGAGCGTTATGTGCCGCTTTTTTTTAAAGAGGGGGACTATTCCATATTCAGCATTTTACAATTGCTTGTGTTTAATCCTGTTTACTTCTTCACGCACTGGTGGGATCCGGCCAAGCTGCTCTTTCTGCTTAAACTGAGCACGCCTTTACTCTTTCTGGTATTCGGGGATCGTAAATATATCTTTCTATATCTGGCCGGATTTGCCTCGACCATTCTGGCCACCAGTGCGCCCAACTGGACCCAGGGCTACCAGTACAGTGTCCTTCTGGTGGTCGCCTTTTTCTACGCCAGCTTCCTCACTCTGCGTCGGTTTTCGGATGCCGGGCGACGCCTTGCGGTCAGCGGAATGTTGATCGCGTCTTTTTTTTCGATGATTGCCACGGGTGTTTTCCTGGCTCCGCTCTACCGTCTGTCTTTCCTGGGACCTTATGCACCGCTAAAGGGGGAGGTGGTGGATCGCTGGATCCACCTATCCCGCCGCCCGCCTCCGGATACTTTCGTAGCTTTACGTTCTTTGCTTCGCGCCGTACCCCGCCGCGTCTCCATTGGAGTGAACGAGCCCCGTCTGCTGCCGCTACTGAGTGGTCGGCCGGCAGCCCATACTCTGCCCACGCATAAGCTGCCTGAATGTGTGGTGCAGTACCCGCCTTTTGGCGGACATGTTATGGATGAGGACGCGCTACGCAGGGCTGGCTACCGGTTGCGACTGCGGCAGGAAGAAGCGACCCTCCATTGTCAGGCCCATGTTCCCTGAACATCCGGATCTGGAAAGAGTGCCATGTCTTTTGTGCGGCGAAGGGGACTCGCGTCTTTACGCAGATTTCGATCCCTACCAGGTGCGCCTTTGCCTGCACTGCGATTTTTTGTATCTGAGTCCACGACTCAAAGAAGAGCAAATGCTCAAAGCCTATGCGTCCGATTACTTTGAAGGGGGTGGCCATGGCTATGATGACTACTCTGAACAAGCACTGGCACAGATAGCCACGCACAGATACTTTTTAAAACAACTGAAACGGCACTATTCCTTACAGGGCCGACTTCTCGAGCCCGGATGCGGCTACGGCTATTTTCTTACTGCGGCGCGATCTTATTTTAGCTACCAGGAAGGGCTTGATTATTCGGCGACGGCTCTATCTGTCGCGGCCGAGTCAGCAGATAAAGTGGTCCTGGGTGGGCTGGGCGAGGCGTCTGGAGAAAAATTTAACTGGATCTTTGCTCATCAGGTAATAGAACATATTTATAATCCCAATTCTTTTCTACAATCCGTTCACAGTCTGTTGCTGCCCGGCGGGCATGTGGTGCTAACCACTCCGCGGGCGCGGGGATTCTGGCACACTCTAATGGGGCGTCACTGGTCATCCTACAAAGTTCCGGAACACGTCGCTTTTTTTACACCCCATCACCTGAAAAATTTGCTGGAAAGAGCAGGATTTTTCGCGGTCCGTCTCCTGCCTTTCTGGCATGCCTTTCCCGTGGCCCTTGTCTTAAAAAAAGCAGGAATTTCTATATCAGGATGGAAACAGCAAAGCATCTGGATTCCCGGCACGACTTTTGCGGCCGTAGGCCGGCGGTAGACTACCAGATATAGTCACCGGCATCGCTACGGCGATCCCGCGAATCAAGCACATGGAAGCGGCGAACGCGACCCAGGGTTACAGGGCTGATGGTGGAAAGTGGTACATGGACCAGCTTCTGCCCCAGACGGCCAGCCAGAGCATGAAGCCGTGCTGAGGGAGGCCGCGCAGCCAGATGAACCACAGCATTTTTTTCATTGTACTCGATTCCCGCGGCGAGGAGTTTATCCCCGACGCGTTCAAAGCCGTTGTAGTGTGAGTCTTCCCAGATGTTGTGCAGGCGTCCTGGTGGATAGGTCATGAGCAGACCGCCGTAGACGCAGCGACTGATCCCTGGCCCCACAATTTCTTGACCGGGCGCTGTGGCATACATGGCCATATCGCTTTCCTGGGAATGTTCGCCGTACCAGACCATTTGCCAGGGATAGTCCGTATCGTCTTCGTCAAAAACGATTACTACGGAGCCGGCATCGATGCTGCCCTCTGCTTCTTCGCGGACAATGATTTTTCCCAGGTGCAAATTGCGGATCGTTTCGCGATAATCAATGCCATCAAGGAGGCTGCTGGTGAATTCCTGAGAACGTTGCCGTGTACTGCTCAAAAGGGTGCGTGCTTTCTTCTGCAAATCACGGCCAAAATCTTCGATTTGTATATCTTCTGGTGGGTAGGAGCAGATGCCCTGTCCGGAATCCCAGGAAGTGCGCCATTCGCCTGGATACTTTTCTTTCTGGAATCGCTTGATCAGGCGTGGCGGGGGAACAGGTCGCTTACGTTTTATTTTGAGTCGGAATCGAATCAACTTGCTCGAGCGATACATTTCATCAAGGGTGAGTTCTCGTGAGGGGAAATGGGGATCGATGAGGGGCGGCAAATAGTTCAAAATATCATATAGAATGCGGGCAAAGGCATCGCCGCCAAAAGCACGGCCGGCCATGACCAGTTTGTAAAGATCGGGCAGGAGGCGGCCTTCGATGAGACTCCAGTTGCGAGCAAATCGGAAAAACAGTTTTTCCTTACGGCGTGAGAATGATTCCGTGCTTTCGCGTTCATAGCGATGCACGGCATCGCGGTAAGCGGTGCGCTGGAGCAATATGCGATTGAAGTGGTCGATCAGATCCGTGCGGCTGCGAATCAGGAGCCAGCTGCTGTTGTAGTAGGCGGGCTGGTCCAGGACTTCCGGAGTTTGCCTTGAGAGGGAATGAATTTCTGCATCCAGGGAAATCGGATCTTTCTTCTGGTCCAGCAGTGCCTGCAGTGGTTCGGAATCATTTTGCTGTCCGCTCAATTCCGCGAAATCGTCGCCGGAAAGGGCCAGCATTCTCTGGATGGAAGCAACGTGTTCCAGGCCGCAAACAGCGAGCAAATAGCCACCATCAGGAACAAAATTCTGCAAAAGGCGCAACTGCCCGGCCATATGGATTTCGCGTTGTCGATCCGATTCGCGCACCATCAAATCGAATTGATCAGCAAAGTCCGCGGCTGCTGCTGGAATCAGCGGTCGATGCGGGCCGGATTTTACGTAGAGCCGGTAAAGTTCTACGGGTGTGAGGAAGGAGAGGGCGTAAGTGTCCGGGAAAGGATTGCTGCTGAAAGGAATACGGCTGAGTTCCGGCTGATCAATCAAGTGGTAGGGAATGGACAGTTCAAAAGCGCTGCGCAAAGCCTCCACCAGTGGCTCAAGGGGCTCAAGTATCAGATGCAGCGCGGGCTCCATTGCCAGAGAGAGCACGGGGATTTCGTCAAGATGGGGCAGGGCGCGAGTAACGCTGCCTTCGAGGCTGCCAGGCAGTTCGAGGGCCACGGACGTTGGCGGGTCGTTCAGGAACAGTTTGCGGATGGCCACAGTATATTCCACGGAGCCATGGACTACGGGCATAAGCCGTAGCCGGTCATGAACGGCCAGGGTGAGTTCTTCGCGCACCATCAGGCTAAATAGCGCAGGGCATCGTCCCCCAGAACTCCCATCACAGCATCGTGCAAAAGTTCGCGCAGTCGTCGCGGATCAATCTGGCCATTCTCCAGGAACTGGCGGGTCTGACCGAGTTTCAGGACCAGCCGTGTGATATTGATGCCATCGCGGATAGAGAACGGTTCATCTTCCAGGTGGGCTTTCTGCAGAAAATCCACAACGTACTGGATCACATCCTGGGGGGCAAATGGCATGTTGGCCAGGAGGATCTCCGCTTCTTCGCTGGCGTCGGCAAAGTCGATATAGATCTGCGGTTGCAGACGACTCTGGATGTACTCTGGAACTTCATAGGTGGAGGAATCTTCATTCATGGTGGTGCAAAACCGGAATTCTTCATGCGCTTTGACTTTGATCCCGGCAATAATGCTTTCAATATAGCGACGGTGATCCAGCAGGGGCGCAAGCGATGCCCAGGCCTTCTCGCTCATCCGGTTACCCTCATCCAGGATGGCCACGCCGCCTTCAAGCATAGCGCTGACCAGGGCAGAGGCCACATATTTGATCTTCCCGTTTTCACCAATAACGGGTGTGACCAGAAGATCCTCCGGTCGCGTATCCATCGTAGCTTGAAAGATATAGACAGGGCGACCGAGCTCCTGGGCTGCTGCGCCGGCCAGAGTTGTTTTTCCTACACCGGGTCTCCCGATCAGCCGGGGGCTCAGAGGTAGGTCATCCGGATGAACTTTGATCCAGCAGGCCAGGAGCTGGTGCAGAACTTCTCTGTTGCCCACCCAGGGGAATTTCAAATTCTCCGGCCGCGCCAGATGTAAATTCACGCCGTCAATAGTCACTGTGTTCATCTTTGCGTCCTAAAAGAAGGGATTGGTGGTTTTTTCTTCATAGATGCGGGTGAAATCGCCGTGGCCCGGCACCACCGCTGTGCCGTCGTCAAGAGTGAAGAGTCTGTTACGAATGCTTTGCAGAATCAACCCGGAGTCCCCGCCAGGAAGATCGGTGCGTCCAATGCCACCGGCGAAGAGAGTATCACCCGAAAATAAAAGTTCGTTCTCTGGCAGATAGAAGCAGCAGGAGCCCGGTGTATGCCCGGGAGTATGGATTACCTGTAGATGCCAGTGGCCAAACGGTAGCGTCTCTTCATCGCGCAGGAAATGATTGATGGATACTTCTGCCGGAGTGGGCGGCAGGCCAAACCAGCGGCATTGCGTGTCCAGCATGTCGTAGAGAAAGAGGTCGTCCCGGTGCAGCGCCCGGGGAGCCTGCATGGGCCTTTCCGGATGATTTTCCACGAATTCGCTTACCCGGGCCGTTCCCAGACAATGGTCAAAATGGGCATGTGTGTGGATGATCCAGCGTACCCGGCAGCTGTCCTGCTCCAGAAGCCGGGTAATTCGTTCGGCATCTCCGCCAGGATCGATCACAATCGCTTCCTGAGTCGATGCGCAACGCAAAATTGTGCAGTTGCAGCCCAGAGGAGCCACGGGAAAGGTTTGCACCGACAGATTCATGAAATCCGCGTCAGAGTCGGCCCGGACGTAAGGATCGCAACCCTTTCCCTCTCGCCGGGCGTAGAGGCTGTGTGCAGGTTTCCGGGGCCTGCCCCTAAAAAACGCGGGTGCGCCCGCTTCAGCTCCAGATGACGCTTCGCATGGAGAGTGAACCATAGATTACTTCTTCATTGAAAAAAGTCACCCGTTCCAGGGAGCTTGCTGCTCCCAGAGCGTACAGCAGGGGCAAATAGTGCTCACGGGTGGGTACGGACAGCCGGGCCATCTCTCCCGCATCCATGTATTGGATCAAAGCATCCGTATCTGTGGAGAGAATTCGTTCCGCAGCAAAAGAATCAAACGCCAGCGCCCAGTCATAAGCGCCGCTCCAGCCGAATCGGGCAAGACCCAGGTTGTGTACGATATTGCCGCTGCAAAGGATAAGGATATTCTCCTGGCGCAGGAAAGCCAGTCGCTTCCCCAGTTCATAATGGAATGCTGCCGGTTTCTTGCGATCCATGCCCAGTTGTACAACAGGAACATTCGCTGCGGGGAACATGCGGCAGAGGACGGACCAGCTACCATGATCCAACCCCCATTCCTGGCTGATGCCGATGTTGTATTCCGAAAGGACCTGCTGGATATGTGTTGCCAGAGCTGGATCGCCCGGTGCCGGATAGGAATACCGGTGTAACTCGTCGGGAAAGCCGTAGAAATCATGGATCGTGGGTGGAGATGCCTGGCCGGTTAACCAGGGGCCGTCTGTTTCCCAGTGTGCGGATACACAGAGGATGGCTCGGGGTTGCAAATGTTCTACGGATCTTGCCCAGTTGCGTGTGGTTTCACTTTCTTCAATCGCATTCATCGGGTTGCCGTGACCGATAAAAAGCACGGGCATCTCTTTCGCATTTACTGTTTCACTCATGATGACTCCTGGTATAATGAATTCATAACCCGCTCGTGCTTGCGAATTTTTTTTATAGAAAATATTTTTTTGACTTGCCAGCGAAAGGGGATGCGATCTTTAATGCGACATAATAATTTAGCAAGGAGGCTTTATGCCAGCAGCTAAGAAGAAAGCAGCAGCTAAAAAGAAAACTACTGCAAAGAAAAAAGCAGCTAAGAAGAAAAAGAAATAAGGTCTTTTGTGGCGGCGCCCTTCCCCTTGAGCGCCGCAGATTACTGGATGCTCCCTTCTTGATAAGGGAATCGGGAGCATACCTTCTCCTCTTCTGTGGAGGCCCGGGCTCCGGAAAAAATCCTGGCGTCAGGGCACGTTCCTCGCTCCTTTTAGCGTATTTTGCTTAAAATGCAGGCTACGGGCCTAAATGTAGCTAAAAGTTCCACTGATAGGCGATTTGCAGAGCGCCTGGACTCCGGGAAGCGCCATACACGCGGCGATGGTCGTAGTAAGCAATGCCCCCGGAAAGGAGGGCGCCGGCTGCCAGAGCCCCTGCTGTCTCATAGAATGTCAGACTGCGGACGTCTCCCCTGCTGTGCAAAGAAAGGCTGTAGAGGCCGCCGGCAAGAGCTGCCGTGAAGGGCAGGGACAAAAAATAAACGATCTGGAAACGCCGCCCCGGAGTTTCGCTGTAGGGCTCGTCTGGGTCAGCATAGCGGAACTGTTGCAGACCAAACTGGCGGAGTACTTTTTTTTCATACACACTGCGGCTCTCTGACTGATTGTAATAGTCCCGGGCGCGGTTCTGAACGGCGCGCTGTTCTTTATTTCGTTCTCCTTTACGCAGATTTTCCCGGGCTTTTTCCAGATCAATGGATCCATCCGGAGAGAAAAGGAGCGCCGGGCTGCTTTCCGGTTGCAGGTGCTCAGGCAGTGATGGCGGTATATAGCGAGGGTCGCGCCCGGACGGCTTTTGTTCTTTGTTCACATCCGTGGCAAACTGGCCGGCAAGAGTCAGAGGGAAAAGGGCACAACAGTAAAAGAGCGCGCGCATTGGATCAAAAGGTATCGGGAAGGAGCTGGTTTAAGATTTCTCTTTCGCGGGCCGGCCTTTTTTCCGCAGACGTGATGATTCCGGCCCGGACACTGCCTCGCAGTTGATTGGGTCTTTCTTCGGGATCTTTCAGGAAGGCTTTGAGCAGAGCCTGAGCATTGGCGGCGTTAGCATGCAAATTCCCGATGATGTAGTCAGCGGTTACAGCTTCTTCTTCCACCCGCCAGGAATCGTAGTCCGTGGACATACAGACCATCTGGTAGTTGATTTCTACTTCGCGGGCCAGTTTTGCCTCTGGAAGCGCGCTCATGTTGATAATATCTCCGCCCCAGCTGCGGTACATCTGAGATTCGGCCCGGGTAGAAAACGCCGGTCCTTCCATTACCACGAGGGTTTTTTCGCGATGCAGGCGGACTCCCTGAAGAACGCCTGCATGGCGCGCTAAAGCATCGGCCAGAGGCCGGGAGAAGGGATCACCAAAAGTGGCATGAACAACAATCGAGCCATCAAAGAAGGTGGAGGGACGACTGCGGGTGCGGTCAATCAGCTGGGAAGGAAGGACAAAATCCCGCGGCGCGATTTCTTCGCGCAAGGACCCCACGGCAGAAAAAGCCACGATTTCTTCCACTCCGAGGGTTTTCAGCGCAGCAATATTGGCGCGGAATGGGACCCGGGAAGGCGGCAGGAAGTGCCCGCGGCCGTGACGGGGCAGGAAGGCCACGGATCTACCGGAAAATCGACCGATGGTGATGAAATCGGAAGGCTCACCCCAGGCCGTTGCCGGACGAACCTCTGCAATAACTTCCAGGCCCTCCATTTCATAGAGACCCGATCCACCGATGACCGCCAGCTTGACTTTTTCCATGCCGGACAGGCGGTCATGCCGCACTTGACCGTCAAACAGTTTCAAGTGCTATGGAAAGGAGGGTGTGCGCCAGACCATAATGTACACAGAAAAAGAGATCCTATCTATAACAGATATTAGCTGGTTCCTCAACGCCATCAGCGACGGTGCTCTCCTGCTTTCCGAGAAAGGGGAAGTACTGCATGTGAATGTTCCCGCAAGCATCATTCTTGGTTGCCGGCCTGCGGACCTGCTGGGGCGCCGTGTGTCGGAGTCCACGGCCACGCCGGAGGAGCTGGATCGTGTCCTCTCCGCGCTGGAACTGGAAGAAGTCGTGGTCACCGAGGAGGTCCAGTTCAAAGGGGAACGTCCGGCCATCCCTGTGATGCTCACTGCTATGAAGGCACCCTCTGCCGTAGCCGGTCAACCGCTACGCTATCTGCTCCTTTTTTACGACATCAGTCCGCCTTTTGTCAACTTCAGTGCCCGGGATCGTAAGGAACTTCTGGACAGCATCTTTCATGAGATGGGTTCGGGGATCCTTCTGCACTATGCCAATGGTCGGTTGGCGCGGATGAACGACCAGGCCCGCAATCTTCTGGGTATTCAGGGAGAACTGAGCGCGGAGAACTGGGAGATTCAGGATGAAAATGGCCGCAAGATCAACTATGACGATGCTCCGTTTTTTCAGGTACTGCGCAGCGGGCAGAGCGTAGAAAATCAGGTTCTGGCCGCCGGTCAGGAGTCCCGCTATCTTCTGGCCAACTCCTGCCCTCTGTTTTTGCGGCCAGGCATGAGACCCATGGTCATCACCACCCTTACGGATCTGGATCCCACCTACCGGGATCGAATGCGGCGTGAATCCTCGATCAAGCTCAGCCAGGAGATCAATGCTCTCTTGCGTGAACTGTTAACGGAGCGGGGTCCTAAAGAAACCCTGGAGGCTGCTTTGCGCGGTGCGATGCGTATCACCGGAGGCGAAGCCGGTTGCGCCGGCCTTTACCGCAGCGAAGTCAACACTGTGGAGTACAACGCTTTTGTGAATCTGCCGGAAATCACCCATCTGGAAATTCCGTTCCGCCGCAGCATCTTTTACGAGCTGGCCAGTGCTGGCCGCGAAGGCACTCTTTCCGTTGACGATTTTACCGCTCACCCGGCAGCGATTGCTCAGATCAAGGACAATGGCTATGCGCATATGCTGGGCGCTCTCATCTACTGTGAAGGTAAAATCGGTGGCATGATGCAGATTTTCAATCGGTCCCGTTCTTTTAGCCAGGCCGATGAAGACAATTTGCGCGCGCTTCTGCCTGGCCTGTCTGCAGCCCTTCTCAAGATCAACTATGAAGTGCGACTCAACACTCTGGCCAATCGTGACGGACTGACCAATCTTTCCAACCGCCGGCATGCTACGGACAGTCTGCAGCGGGAAATTGATCGAGCCAGCCGTTACGGGAGTCCCCTTTCTGCGATTATGCTGGATATCGATTTTTTCAAGCGTCTCAATGACGAACACGGTCACCTTGCGGGAGATCAGGTGCTGGTGGAGCTGTCACGCATCATGCTGGCCAATACCCGCAAATCGGATCTGGTGGCCCGCACCGGTGGCGAAGAGTTCATGATCGTTTTACCGGAAACGCAACTGTCCGGTTGTTTGCACAAGGCCCAGAATTTACAGGAAGCGATCAATGCCGCGCGCATCCAGTTTGGCGAGGTGTTACTGCAGATTACCGTGTCTATGGGTTGCGCCCAGTACCGGACCGGCGAATCCATGGATGATTTTTATTCGCGCCTGGATGAGTTGCTCTATTCATCCAAAGGCGAGGGCAGAAACCGGATCACGGCTCCAGCAGTTTAATCACGGCCATGGCAATATCGTCGCTGAAGCCTTCGCGCAGGTGAACGTTTTCCAGCCTGTGCAGCAGTTTTTGAAATTCCTGTTCAAAAGTCGCCTCATCCGTGATCGGTTGCAGGCTCCGGTGAACCGATTCAAAGACTTCATCCATGGCCCCGGCCCCCTGCTGCCCCATACCCAGCTCCAGAAGTCCGTTGGTGAATAAAAATAACATCTGACCTTTTTCCACTCTTGCCCTGGCGGTGCGCAGATCCATGTCTTTGAGTACACCGATGACCTGATTGGAGTGGGGCAAGAATTGGTGGCTGCCATCGGCATGCATGAGAACAGGCATGGGCGTGCCACAGATACAGTATTCCAGTTCTGCGGAGGTGGTGTGCAGGATAGCGGCCATCACAGATAGAGAACAATTGCCCAGCTTGTCGATAAGGGCATTATTAATGATTTGCAACAATTGCGATGGGGTTGAAGAGGACCGGTAGTGGGTTTCCATTAACCATTGAACTTCTCTTGAGATCAGGGCTGCCGTAACCCCGCTACCGGAAATATCGCCGAGAATAATCAACAGTCGGTCATCCGCCAGTTGATAAAAATAGCAGAAATCACCGTTGAGATACTCTTTGCCTGGACGGGTGACGGAATGAAAGAGCAGTCCGTCCATGTGGATTTTTTCCTGGCGTGACAGTTGCTTCTGGATCCGGGCAGCTATGCGCAGGTCCCGCTCCAGAGATTCCAGATACATGCTCTTTTCTTTATCCAGTAAATAGTTCTGTTCCGCTTTGCGGATAGCGATTTCGATGAGTTCATCGGCCAGCGGTTTGAATAAAAAATTGGGAATCCGTCCGGTGATGCTGCCCATGATTTCCCGAAGATTCTGTTCTTCTATCAGGAAGATCACCTGGCACATGGGCTGAATGCTGTAGAGCAGGTTCAAAATCTCCACGCCGGACATTACCGGTAGTCGGGCATCCAGAAACACTATGGGCGAGGCTTCCGTTTCAATGTAGCGTATCCCCTCTTCGCCAGAGGCAGCAATATGTGAAGGATATCCCAGCCGCAAAAAGGAACGACTCAGTTGCAGAGCCAGCTGGCTGTCAGGTTCGATGATCAGGACCTCAGGCTTACGGGTGTTCTTTTTTTGCATGCTGCTCTCCGGGCGGGACAATGCGGAATTGGATCCGTTTCATTTCATGAACGATGCGCGTGAAATAGTCCCGGTTCCAGAGCAGGGCATCCAGATCCGGTTCCAGGGTAGAGATCATTTCTCCAGGAGTCCAGCGAATGATTTCATGGTCCTGATTGATGATTCTTTCTTCCGCAAAGGCGCGCGAAATTTCCCGTGCACCAAACCGCCGCAAATCCCGAATTAAAGATCGAAACTGTGATTCGCGCGAGGGATCGTAAAAACTGAATTCACGGTGAAAGAGCAGCGCATCGTGGAAGTATTCCGGGATGTTGAAGGCCCCGCGTGCTCCCACTCCTAAAGCAAGATTGGAAATGAAATCGGCCATCTGTGAGAAAATTCCGAGCCCGGGCACATCCTGACCGGGAAACAAGCGATCCTTGCGGAAGGATTTAACCAGAGGATTGCGGGTGAGCAACCAGTCGATGTAAAGCAGCTTTTTCTCCGGGATTCCAGCATGCAATCGAAAGCGAAAATTCGAAAGCTTCAGCCGAATATGAATCAGGATATCTTCGCCTGTTTTGACAAAAATGCGCTGGTCGTATTCGCTAAGGTACTGCAATTCCAGGTGAAAATTGCCATACCCTTTTGACTCTATGGCCTTAAAGATCCCGGACCATTGCATGAGTTCATGAATTTCTTTATGACTGAATTTGCCAAAAATCAGGGTATTGCCGGCGCTGTCCTGACCCTGAAATAGAGGGCCGCCACCCAGGTCATCGGCGATTTCTCCCGGCTCAAGCCCAACAAGGTCCAGCTGTTTTTCGGATGCTGGCACCTCGGTCGCTTCCTTTTTACGGTCAGACCATTTATCGGTAAAGCGGAACATCAAAGCAAACCGGCCATGACTTCGCAGGTCTGGAAATGTAAATTTACGGTATCTTCTGTTTTTAAAGCATAGCCCCCGGCCATAACGACTACCAGCGGGACATCAGGAAGAAAATCCCGAACCATGCGATCCCGTTCAGCCATGCCCTCATAGGTGAGCTTGATGCCACCCAGTTGATCACGTTCAAACACATCCGTTCCGGCCAGGTAGAAGATCATTTCCGGTTTGAATTTACGTTTGATATGCTCCAGCGCCTGGCTTAAGAGTGTAAGGTATTCTTCGTCGCGGGTGCCGGTCTTCAGGGCAACGTCAAGGGATCCCTTTTCCTTTATAGCCGGGTAATTCTTTTCTTCATGCATGCTGAATGTGAACACGTTGCCATCACGGCGAAAAATCCGGGCCGTACCGTTCCCCTGGTGAACATCAAGATCTATAATCAGGACTTTCTTTATTTGCTTTTCTTTCTGTAACAAGCGGACTGCGATGGCAACATCGTTCAAATAGCAAAATCCTTCCGCCTGGTCAGCAAAGGCGTGGTGAAAGCCTCCGCCAATGTTGATGGCCCGTCCACAGAGCAGAGCCTCCCGCGCGGCCTGCACCGTGCCCCCGCTGGCCAGAAAAAAAGCCTCCACAATGGGAGCGGTTAAAGGGAGCTCACTGCGCGAAAGGGCACGCGACCGATTGAGCGTCAAGAGGTCGTTTAGATAGCTTTCTGAATGAGCTACCTGGGCCTCTTTCCTGGTCAGAGGTTGCGGTTCAACAAAACGAAAGTCGCGGAAGCGGTCATCTTCAACCAGCTTCAAATAAATGTACCCGAACTTAACGCTGGGAAAGACGTGCGGACCCAGGTCCATGTTGTATTCGCTGGAGTAAACGAAGACGATTTGCTTATTTGTGATTGACCCGGAAACTGGAGTTCTCATACCAACTTATCTATGGAAGAACAGGAATCGAGCCGGGAAGTCCCTGTCGATAAAAAACGTATTGCGCTCTTCAATGGCGCCTGCGGTCAGAGCGGGCACATTGTGATAACCGGACAGGTGGTTGATATCCCCATTACCGAGTCGCACCGTGACGAAGAGTGGGATCTTTATACTCCCATTCCTTACTCCCAGAAGAAGAAGATTCGGCCCATCCAGGACTTTGGAATGTCTGGCGTTCGCCGGCCTCGGTTGCAGCTGGAAGTCCTCAATCACGGCTCCCGTAATTTGCGCCCCCATGAACTTGATTCCGTTGAGGTCCTTTTTACTTCTGAGGAGTTCAAGGGCAATGACAATAGTTTCTTTAGCTATGATTTGAAAGCGGACCTGCCCCCCGGCAACTATTTGATTCGTATCATTTTGCGGGGAGTTGATTCTCTGCGGCAGAGTGTGAGTGATCTGAGTTTCATTGGTAACAGCGATTCTCTGATATTGAAACGGGATATCCCCATAGGCTACGGTCCCGTGCGTATTCTTCCGGCGGACTACTCCGGCTACATCATTAGCTCGGACATTGATCAAACGTTTCTGGATACACGGATAGGCTCGACGCAGGGCTTGATGGAAACTCTTTTTGAAACGCCGGAATCCAAACAGGCCATCCCGGGAATGCCGGAGTTTATCCGCGAAATTTTACGGGCCCAGAATCCGCCGTATCCGCTCCATTTTATTTCTGCATCCCCTCATTTTTTTCGCCGCACACTCAGTACCGTCTTTGATGACCTCGACATCCATTTCAGTTCCCTGAATCTGAAGTATCTGGCCAGCACTGTTGAGAATGTTTTCAAGAAAACATTTGATACTATTTTTCATTTTGATGACCTTATCAAAGGTGGAGTGAGCACGGCCATCAATCGGACGATGAAATTTCTGGGATCGAGTATTCAATCGCTCTATGACCAGATTGCTTATAAATTGACAACCCTTCTCGAGAATCGATTGACCCAGCCGCGCCTTGCGCGGGAAGTACTGCTGGGCGATAACACGGAAAGTGATTTTCTGATATTCTCTCTTTACCAGCATATTTTGCTGGGGCACATTAAAGGCGAAGATCTTGAGAATTTTCTATATAAACTAAATTTTCAGGAACGCGAAGCGCTGACCCGCGATGCCGCGCGCGGCATCGCGGAACTGGCAGCCGCTTGCCTGAAAAAACACGGTCAGCATAATTCTGTGGTGGCGGTGTGGATCAATCAGGCTTTTGAGCACCCGGACCAGTCGGAAATGAGGGCCCTGATCGAGTCGGCTCTGCCGGAAGGTTGCCGGGATGCGACAGCAGTGGTTCCGGTAAAAGGAGCAGCGGGGGCTCTGGGGTTTGCGCTGCATGCTCTGGACCTGGGACTCATCGATCGCGAAGCTGTGAAACGCATCTGGCATAGCATGAAAGGCAGGGTTTACGGAACCACGCCCATAGATGATGAATTTGCCCGGGCTGCTCTGAAGACGACGACTGCGATTTCCCCCGGCGAACTGCTGGACAGCGTCCCCGCTCCGGTCTATGCTTCAGCCTATCAGGATCAGTTGCCGGAGACGGATTGAAGAGACTTTTGAACCAGGCTCAAGGCGCTGCCGATTTGCGCAGCATGGCCAGGTCAGGATAAAGCCGTTCCAGGTCCCCCGTCCCCCGTCCGCGGTAGATGCCCCGGAGGAATCCCTGCCGATCCACCAGAAAAATATTCTCCGTGTGAACAAAGTCCATGAGATTGTCCTTGCCCACCCGTGCCAGGATGTCTGCGGCAAATTGCTTGCGGGTCAATTCTTCAATGTGACCTTTATTCCCGGTGAGTAAGTGCCAGTTTTTTTGTTCGATTTTGTATTCCCTTTTGAATGCGGCAAGGCCTGCCGGGGTATCCGTAGTTGGATCCACTGTGATGCCCAGAAAAAGAAGATCATCCTGCTGCGGGAGCCGGCGGGATATCTCACGGACGTTGGCGGTGATGAGAGGGCATATGCCGCGACAACTCGTAAAGAAAAAATACACAATACTGTATTTTCCATTCGTGTCCTTGAAATCAAATGTTCTACCCGAATCATCGATGAGGTCTATCTTCTGTATATTGCGCAGTGTACTGGCGTCGGGCTCCTCCGCCGGCCAGTGGGGATCCATGATTTCACCCTGAAAGTACGGTAGCACACCATCGACCGGTGCGGCTGCGCGGGCCAGCTCCGGGTGAAAATTCCCGGATTCTCTACAGAAGCTGAGAAAAACAAGAATAAGAATGGATTTCCCGTTCATTTTTTTCCCGGGGGCGGATCGCAGAGTTTGCTGCCGGGCATGCCGATGCTTACATTTTTGCTGAATACGAAATTGAAATAGATCTGGCCTGTTTCGCGCCATTTTTTGGCGGCCAGCGGTCGGCCCTGATTATCATAAAGGGTGAACTCGCCGGGGTTCCCATTGGAATACCAGGCCCAGGACTCGCCGGAATAGTTTCCACGATCAAACTCCGCATAACTGCGCCGCTTTCCATCGGGGAACCAGGTCTGGTGTTTGCCGTGTTTGATCCCGGCGACGTATTCGCGGCTGGCCAGTTTGATTCCTGTCCTGGTAAAAATCGTTGCTTCTCCATGTTCCACTCCTTCAACGTAAGGAGTGCGATGCACTTCCTGTAGATCCGAAATCTCTTCGATCAGGATGCCGCGGAAGGGTTGCCCCCGGTACATTAGGCGACCGCCGGCCATACTCAGGCCGGCGTCACCGCTGTGCACTTCCAGTCTGGCGCGCGTGCAGGCCAGACTGGGAAGGATCAGAACTATGAAAAAAGCCCGTTTCAGTTAGTTACCGTCCCTATGGTTCCGTAAAAGGAGGAGCCCATCAGTGTTTTGATCGTTGCGGTGCTGTCGTACACGTAGTGGTAATGGTAGGTGGCCGTAGAAAAATGCTGCGTCACTGCGGTGTGACCGTGGTAGGTGTCCAGAGTCGGTGTGAAGTCGTCACCTGTTCCGGCGGTTCCGTTATCGCATCTGGATCCGTAAATTGCATAGCCATCGAGGGCCAGGCCAATCAGCAGCACATCATTATTGTACTGAGTTGTAGCGGTTCCGGACTGGTCCGTCGAATACTGTTTCACCCAGGCGTGGTGATGGGTGACTCCGGAACTCTGCGGGTGGCTGCCAAAAGCATCAAAGGTTGTCGCTTCCGTTGCCAGGGTATCGCCCGGGGCGGCTGCATTGTTGAAAATGGCCAGCCCATTGCGGGTGATCCCGATGGAGGATAGACCTGCCTGAGTTCCGCTTTTCGTGCCGTTCTGAACAGTGGGGTTTTTGGGAATTGCATACACAAAATTCTGGCTGGCAATACGGTTGGTCCCTGCTGCTGTGTGTTGCGTGCCGTCAAGATTGGGCAGAGCAGCGTAGAGGTTTGCGCCATTACCCCAGTAGTAGCTGGCATGGTTGGGTAAATTTTTGGACTTGAAGCAATAGTAATCGCCCACTACGTAACCTACGGAGCACTTGAAATTATCTTTGATCCAGCCAGGCAGGCTGCTGTCCATTGAGGTGGTCACCCCGCTGATACAGCCATCGCCGCCCACCGTGGCTGTAGAATTGCTTATGGTGGATCCGGTGGAAACACTGCTTGTGCATGGATTGCTCGATCCGCTGCTGCTACTCTGGCTGGCCAGAAGTAAAGCGGCCAGAGCTGTCAGGTTGGGGCTCTCTTCCTCGCCCTGCCCAAAAAGGGACAGGATGGTGTTGCATTGTAACAGGAGGCCGGAAAGAACCGCCACTCCCAATCGCATGGTTGTTTTCATAAGTATCTCCTTAAATTAAGTGAAAAAAATCAAATCATTCCCTATAAAATATCCGGTCCGGACGATTTGAGCAGAGTTTCAATATCCGCGATCATTCCCTGCAAAGAAGAAGTGCTGTCTCCGTTGTAGATGCCGCGTATATGCAGCCCCCCATCGACAAGATAAACATTTTCGGAATGAAGAAAGTCATTCTCCGTTAATTCGCGCCTCTCCCGGTCGGCCTTAAAGGAAACTCGTGCCAGTTCATAAATTTCTTTTTTGGGTCCGGTCAGGAGGTGCCAGTTTTGCCCATTGATTTCTTTTTTTTCTGAATAATCTTTCAGAACAGCGATTGTGTCCAGGTCTGGAGTGACAGAATAGCCGACAAGCTGAACATTCGGAACATTGCGGAAGCTGGCTTGAACCGGTCGCAGCTTCTCTATGAGGCGCGGACAATAGTCCCGGCAGCGTGTAAAGAAAAAGGAAACAACCGTAATTTTTCCTTTTAGATCCTGGTCACCGAAATTTCTGCCAGCTTGATTGGTGAAAAGAAACGGCTGCACCATGAGGGCATTTCCCTGGATTTCCTGGACATTGCTGGACCAGAAGGGCCTGGTGTCCGCGGCAAAATAGGGGAGCTTGCCGGGTTCGGGCGTATCGAGTTCCAGCATTTCCGCGCTGTACTTCTTTCGGGGATCGGAAGTATCATTTTGTGGGGCCTTCTGGCAGGCAGAAATCAAAAATAGCAATATTATAATCAATCTCACAAGTGTTACCCTCAGTTAAGGATTCGTTTTGTTTGCGCCGCGTCTCCAAGAACCGGCTTGCATAGGCGTCCGCCATTTTTACCTATATTGCGGTAACCGGAGACAACATAATTCTGGTAAATGCGTCCATCGGCAAACCACTGTTTGGCCCCGAGTTCCTGGCCGTTTTCCAGCTTGCGGTAGATGTAAAGTTGTCCGGATTTGTGCCACTGGAATTCTTCTCCATGTTGTTCGCCCCGTTCATTGTACTGCCGAAAGAAGCGCCGGTTGCCATTGGGCCACCAGGCTTCTTCCGTTCCGGATAGGTTTCCATTTTTCCAGGTCAGGCGATGAGCAGGACGCCCGTCAGCATACACATCTTTCACTTCACCTTGTACAAGACCATTAACGTAAGTTGTTAGGTGAATGACTCGATCCTCTCCTGTGCCAATCGGACCGAAGGTAACACCTGTGAACGGCTTTAAGTTCAGATAGCGGCGGCCATCACCGGGGAAGGTGAAGCCGGGGGCATTTTCCGGCAAAGCGCCTTCCGGAGGTTGCCAGTCTTTTTGGCAACCAGCCAGGAGGGTCAGAATGCAGAACTTAAAAATGAGCCGGTTCAGGGTGTTTTGGTTCCTCTATAGTTACTGATAATGTACGGATCGCTGTCCGTTACATGATAGTGAAAGATCCCGGAAGGGAAGAGGTTCGTGGTATGGCTGTGCCCATGGGTTGTTGCATCCAGGTTTGTCGGGTAGGTGCCATCCTCATCCTTCTTTCCGTAAACGGGATAGCCATCGCGAATGATGCCTACCAGGCTTGAGTCATCGCTGGAAACCTTGCAGGGTTCGATGTGGTAGTGGAAAGCTTCCGTATTGGTGGGGTGCCCGTTTCCTTTATCCAGTGTACTGATTTCTTCAGAGAGAGTGTCAGGTGCTGCTGCGGAATTGTTGTAAATATAAACACCGTTCACGGCTATGCCAACGTGAGACAGATCCGTGGCTGCTCCCGTATTGGCCTGTGCGGCCGGATCTTTCCAGAAATTTACAGTACTCAGGACGCCGTTGGTAATTGTGTTGGGATTGGCTGAGCGCCCTGAGGGCATACTCTCCTTCTTGTTGGAATCTGTCCAGTAGGCGCTTTTGTGGTCCGGCAGGCCACGGGTCTGTATAGAGAATGTAGTGCCGCTCACATTGGCTGTCACAACGCAGGTGAAATTGTTGCGGATCCAGGAAGGAACATTTACGGCATCGGGGTGGCTCGTTGCCAGTGTGCAGGCCACTTCCGGCGAAGTGCGGCTACTGACCGTGCCGATGCCATTACAGAGGGAGGTGCTCGATCCGCTGCTGCTACTCTGGCTGGCCAGAAGTAAAGCGGCCAGAGCTGTCAGGTTGGGGCTCTCTTCCTCGCCCTGCCCAAAAAGGGACAGGATGGTGTTGCATTGTAACAGGAGGCCGGAAAGAACCGCCACTCCCAATCGCATGGTTGTTTTCATAAGTATCTCCTTAATCGTTGCCGGATGGCCGTCTGACCCGGTCTCCCGGCTTACGGTTCCCGCCTTCCCAAAAAAAGGACAGATCCCATCCGGAATTACCTCATCCTGCGGTCCACAGGTGCAAGCAGTTTTTTCCAATTCTATATATTGGAAGAATCAGCAGGAGGTGGCCCCTGTGCTGCCTGTTGACTCCCGGGGATTCATGGGCCCTCGATGCCAGGCCAGGCGGTCCGCCGGGAGCCCCCGGAGTTCGCAATTTTAGCGATTTTCTTTGACATTTTTGCCGCCGACATTGTTGTTTGTACCATGCATCGCTTGGCTGTTTGCTCGTTGGTATTCCTTGGTGCCTGCTTTCTATCGCCGTTTCCGGAGTACCAAATCTCCGGTTTCATGGGCTATTACCTTTCCGAGCAACTGAACAAAGAATCTCAGTCCTCAACACAGGGCAGCTCTTCCGGCGGTGGGAGCACAACCCAGGCCAGTGTCCCTGTGGCTTCTCCAGGCGCCGGAAGCTATAATGCAACGCAAAATGTGACCCTGACCTCCACGGCAGGGGCGATCATTTGCTACACCACGGATGGCTCTCAGCCCACATGCAACTCCGGCAGTTGCACGGCCGGTAGCATTTATTCTGTTGCCCTGAGTGTGAGTTCCAGCTCTACCGTGCGCGCTCAGGCTTGCGGAAACAGCCTTGCTCCCTCAGCCACCCTGGAAGCCCAGTATGTAATCGATACAACGGCCCCAGGAGCGGTAACCGGCCTGTCGGCGACGCCTTCCGATTCACAGGTGAACCTTTCCTGGAGTAATCCCGGTGATGCCGATTTTGCTGGAGTCCGGGTGCTGCGCAAAACTGGTTCTGCGCCCACGAATGAAAATGATGGTACTGTTGTATATACCGGAACGGGAGCGAGCCACCTGGATTCCGGTCTCACCAATTTTACGCTCTACTACTATGCGGTGTTTGCCTATGACCAGGTGAATAATTTTTCCGCCGCCGCGCAGACGACAGCAACACCCAGCCCCGTGGTCTGCGGCGGAAATCCCTGTCGTATCTACCTGGCGATAAACGGCGGCGCGCTCTACAATGGCAATCTGGGCGGCGTTGCCGGAGCTGATAGCATCTGCAACAGCGACCCCGCCAGACCCAATGCCAGTACGTACAAAGCGATCATCGGTTCCACGACCCGCCGGGCCTGCACCTCATCCAATTGTGGCGGGGCAACGGGCATGGAACAGAGCCTGGACTGGGTCCTTTATCCCAACAAAGCTTACGTGAGGGCTGATGGTTCCACGCCCATCGGGACCACCAATGCCAGCGGTATTTTCACCGGCACGCTTACCAGCGGTTTCAGCCCATCCGGTAGTTACGCCTGGACGGGGTTTGTCGCCAATTATTCTGTTGGCGGCTGGCTCTGCACAAATGGTGGTGATTGGCTGGATAGTACATCTGGAGTCAATGGAAGTGTGGGGTCGGTAACTACAACCGATGCATCGGGGGCCCTGTACTGGACGCTCACCGCCTGTAATGTAGGCAGACCGCTCTACTGCGCCGAACAATGAGCCCCCTGCTTCATGCCTGCGGGATCCGGGGTCCATTCGTCCGGTGAAATCCATCAGCACAGAAAGTCGGCGGCTGCCCGGTGGCGGGCGGATTGAAATTCTGTATCTGGATCAGCCGGCCACGCGCAATTCCATGACTCTGGAAATGGGATTATCTCTCAATCAGACTCTGCACAAACTGGCTGGAGAAATGGAAACGCCGCGGGCCCTCATCATTACCGGCAATAATGGGGTTTTCTCCAGCGGAGGCGATTTTCATTTGCTGCGCAGTTTTGCAGAAAAGGAACCGGAAGAAAATCGCGAATACATGGGGTCCTTTTACAGGCTTTTTCTGGCGGTCCGCGATATGCCCTTTCCGGTTCTGGCTGCGGTGAACGGACATGCTGTAGGTGCTTCTCTGGCTCTGGCTCTGGCCTGCGATTTTCGCTATCTGGTCGCCGATGCGCGGTATGCCCTGAATTTTGTCCGGCTGGGTATCCATCCGGGCATGGGTTCCAGTTTTCTGGTTAAGGAAGTGGCCGGCCTCGCCCAGGCCCAGGAACTCCTCTTTACAGGGCGCTACTTCAGCGGAGAAGAAGCCCTGCGACGGGGACTCTGTCATGGTCTGTTCCCCGCCCATTCCATCCTGGAAGATACGTTTGCTGTTGCCGCAGAAATCGCTCGTGGCGCGCCACTGGCCATCCGCGATCTCAAACGCGGCCTCTACCGCTCCCAGACGCTGGAAGAAGCCCTGGACCATGAGGCCCAGAGCCAGGCAGACCACTTTGCCAGCCAGGATTTCCGGCGTGCCCTGACCGCTCTGGAAGAGAAAAAGGAACCGCAATTTGAAGGCGACTGATTGATTGTGCTTTTCAGTCGGGCCGACTTTTGCTTCGTTGTAGCCTATGGGTTCTCGTCGTAAGGAACAGGGCGGCTCCGGCCGGGCCTTTCGTATTCTCCTGATCGCAGGGCTTGTAGCTCTGGCAGCCGGCTTCTATCTTTTGAGCGCTCGACCATCGGCTAACCAGGAGACTGTCGATTTTGAAGTGCCTCCAGGAAGCGGAATTCATCGGGTAGCCACGGATCTGGAAAGCCGTGGCCTTATAGCCAGCGCAGAGGCTTTCAAGCTTTACATGAGGCTTTCCGGCAAAGCTTCCGCCATTAAGGCAGGCACCTATGAACTGAGTCCAGCGCTCACCATGCTCGAAATCGGCGAACGCCTTTCTTCGGGAAAGGTGAAACTCATGGCTCTGACCATTCCGGAGGGCTGGACCAATCGGCAGATTGGCGACTATCTGGCTGCCCGGGGGCTGGTTCGGGATCGAGCCGATTTCCTGCGACTCACCGCCGATGCAACCCTTCTGGGGGAATTCTCCATCCCGGCCGAAACAACAGAAGGGTATTTGTTTCCGGAAACCTATCACGTTCCTTCCGGGTATTCCGCTCTGCAATTGCAAAAACTGATGATCAAGAATTTCCGGGCCGCCCTGCGCCGGGCCGCAGTCCCGGAGGACTTGCGTCCGGACCTCCTGCATGAACGTGTGATACTCGCATCGATTGTGGAACGTGAAGCTGTCCGCCCTGAGGAGCGGCCCATGATGGCCCAGGTCTTTATCAATCGCCTGGAAAAGAAAATGCGCCTGGAGTCCTGCGCGACGATCCAGTATTTATTTGATAAACCTAAACCAAGGCTTTTTGAGAAGGATCTAAAAATCGATTCGCCGTACAACACCTACCAGATCAAGGGGCTGCCACCAGGGCCGGTTTCCAATCCGGGACTTGCGGCCATTCGTGCGGCTTTTGCTCCGGAAAAGAGCACGTTTCTTTATTTTGTGCTCAAGCCGGACGGTTCGCATCATTTTTCAGAAACCTACAAAGAACATCTGGAAGCCAAAAAGAAATACCTGGGAACCTGAAAATCTATTTTATTTTGTAAAATCTAATATTTCTTGCTTCACCATATCCAGGGCTTCCTCTTTTGACATCACCCGCGCCGGCACTTTGAAGGAATGATCGCCGTCCGGTATCTCCAGAAGTCGCGCCTGGTTGCATTTTTTAAGGACCTTTCGCAGCAGGGTAAGGGTACAGAATGGGTCACGAGTCCCGCTGATAAATAGCTGCGGCGCAGAAATTGCATAGAGAACGGAATCGCGTAGCTGATCGGGTTTGCCCGGTGGATGCAGCGGATAGCCCAGATAAATAAAGCCACTGCTCTGTGCCTGCGGGCCAATATGAGCGGCAATTCTTCCGCCCATGGATTTTCCTCCCAGAAAGAGAGACACCGGCCGGACTTGCGTTCGTACAAATTCCACAACCGACCGATACGTTTCTTCAAGGGTTGCCGTTTGATCCGGACGTTTGCGGCCCACCTCCTGGTAGGGGAAGTTGAATAGAATCGTTGTGGGGCCGGCACGGGCAATGCTTCTGGCAAAATACTGCATAAAGGGACTCTGTAGTGGCGCGCCGGCTCCATTGCCAAGGATGAGACTCTTATCCGGCAGGCCCGGATGCAGTTGCAGAGTAACGGAATGCTTTCCCGTCGGGATTTTATATTCTTTTACCGTCTTCATGGCTCCGTTCCCTGTTTTTTTCATAATTGCAGAGAGCAGCGTATCCAGTCAGGGCAGAAAGCACAAGGGAAAATGCAATCAAGGCCAGTCCAACAATCAGGTCTGTACTTTTACCAAGCAGATAATCTTCCAGTTCTTTACTGATTCCCACAAATGCCATAGAGGCAAAAAGCAGGGCAGAGCTGCCGGACAGTAACACCTGCCAGTTCTGTTTTGCCAGAAACAGCAAGCCAGAACCCAGTCCCAGGCAGGTCATGCCCAGTCCGACGCCAAAAACAAGGCCGGTTTCGCCGCCGCCCTGTCCGGTCAATTCCACGATTAAAAATAGCATGCCCATAGCAAGCGCGGAGCTACCCAGTAGATAGAACAACCAGCGCACAAGAAACGGTGGCCTTTTTCCTGACACTTTTTTTGGGACCGCTGGAGTGACGGTTGCGGCGTAAGGATTTTCGTTCATCAAAGCGGGTGCTGGTAGCCCAGAAGAAACATTCGTTTGATGAGTGTACCTGGACGACTGTAATTTCCGCGTTCCAGCAGAAATTTTTCCGTGTACTGTCGTAATGTGGGTCGTTCGATGAAAAAAGCCGGATAGGTAAAGGAGAACTCACTGCCGGGCCGCGTGCGAACCCAGGCGGCGATTTCAAAGCCGGCGTAGAGGCCCCGAAACGAACCGGACTGCACTCTGTACTTAAAGCCAGCACCCAGGCCCCCAAAGGCACCGTAGCGGTCTTTGTGCTGGTAAACATAATCAGGCAGTCTTTCCGGTTCGCCTCCTTCCAGGAGATTCAGACCCAGCGGCGAATCGTGGATCAGTCTGGCGCCGGCGTAATCCGCTCCGGCATAAAAGGAAAGGTACATGAACTCTTCATCGGCGGGTGACCAGTGAGCGAAAACGAAGGCATTGCGCGGCGGTGTGGTGCGTGTTTTTCTATAAATATAATACACACTTTCATTAAAAAAAGTCATGGTCGGGCCCATGGATTCGCTGATTCCGGAACTGGTATAACCGATTCCCGTTTTCCAGGCTTTATTCCAGGCGTAAGCCAGACCGGCGTAGGGGTAAACGGTCAGGTCAATGTGGCGGTTGAATGTTTCTGCCTGCAGGGTGCCGGCGATGAAAAGTCCTGCCAGACTGAAAGGTCTGACACAGCGGGAAAATAGACTGGTGGGGTGGGAGCCTTTCATCTGCTCTACTGGTCGAGCGGCAGCAATTTCTGTCAAACCCAATGAATGACCTTTGATGCGCTGGATAATTCTCTTGACGATAAAGTTCTCCGGCCAGGATCTTTTTTTTGTGAAAGTGCTGCCTTTTTTTCTGGTGGTAAATCTGGCAATGTTTCCGGGCTGCACAACTGCCTTTGAGGCAATGTGGTTCAGTGAGCAGCTGGACCCTGATCTATCCACAGAAAACGGACGGGAATGTCTGATGATCAGCATGGTTCTGTGGCATGATTGCCAGAGGCGTACGAAACGGGTGAACGAGAACGGGCAGGAGGAAATTTCGGGTGAATGCCAGATCTTTTTCCCGCCCATTTTTGATTCCATTTGCTGCTCCAGAAAGGAAGATGGATGCGCTCATATGTTCTGGAACTAAATTCCATGAATGGAGATCGAATGAAAGCAATTCTGAGGATACTTGCCCTGATTTTTTTTGCCTCCTGCATCTCCCCGGGCGGCGCCGGCGGCATCATTTACAACAATTATACCGGTCCCTACCAGGCCCTTGCCGACGCCTCCGGGAGCAAAATCGGTCAGGCAAGTGTGAGTTGCTTTTTGGGGTTGACCTGTGTGGGCAATGCAGGGATCGCCGAAGCTGCACGTAACGGGGGTATCATCCGAATTGCCACCGTGGATTACCGTTATACGAGTATCCTTGCCATTGTGTTCACAAGAACCACGACTATCGTAACCGGTGAATAAGCAACCTTTCAGATTCCGGGCTCTCTACCTGGTCGTGCTCCTGCTTGCGGGTTGCTTGATGCCAGGCATGCATATTCCCCCCGGAAACCGTCCGCAACGGGGCCCCAATGCCATGCGCACGGGAACAGATTATTACACCTCCCATGAATTCCTGGTCGGGGCCTACCACAACACAGGCTTCTACCGGACACTCGAAGAAGCTATGGCCGCCTTCTACATGCCCCTCGCGACCGGGCTTATCTATTCCCGGTATACTATGCCCATCGCTGCCACAGCGCAACCGGTTGGCCAGGACACAATGAGTTACAGTGCTGTTTGTATGTTCTGGATTTTCTGCGCCAATGATGAACCGATTCGCGCCTCCGACAGGCTTAAAAGCATTCATGCGATAGATGCAGAGATTCTATCTGTCTTGCTCGGAATGTATACCAGGCGAACCATCATCTTCAGCGGATACAGGGCCCTGTAGCGTGCAGTCAATCTCAACGGATGGGCAAGGAATGCTGATTTCCCCCACCTACTTCCGTTCAGCAATCAGGCTTTCCACAACGGAAGGGTCTGCCAGGGTGGAGATGTCGCCAATGGCATCGGGTTCATTTTCCGCTATTTTTCTTAAGATCCGCCGCATGATTTTTCCGGACCGCGTCTTGGGAAGTCCGTGAGTGAACTGTACTTTATCTGGCGTTGCGTGGGAACCAATATGCTGGCGCACACTTTCCTTGATCGCTTTTTCCAGATCCGTGGAGCCATGAATGCCCTGCATGGGCGTGACAAAAGCGTAGATGCCCTGGCCTTTGAGGTCGTGAGGAAATCCCACGACTGCTGCCTCCGCGACACCGGCGGTCATGCCGATGGCTCCCTCTACCTCAGCGGTGCCAATGCGATGTCCGCTCACATTGAGCACATCGTCCACGCGACCTGTGATCCAGTAGTAGCCATCTTCATCCCGTCGGGCACCATCTCCTGTAAAATAATACCCGGGAAATTGTGAAAAATAGGTTTGCTTAAATCTTTCATGATCCCCGTAAACTGTGCGCATCTGCCCTGGCCCAGCAGATTTGAGGCAGAGAAGGCCACTGGCCTCTCCGTGAAGTTCTTTGCCTGAGGGATCCAGCAGGACCGGTTCTACACCAAAGAAGGGCAGGGTCGCCGATCCGGGTTTGGTTGGCGTGGCCCCGGGCAGGGGAGATATCAAAATTCCGCCGGTTTCTGTCTGCCACCAGGTGTCCACAATGGGACAACGTCCCTGCCCAATCATATGATGGTACCAGAGCCATTCAGGTGCTTTGATCGGCTCGCCCACGCTACCCAGCAGACGCAAACTGGAAAGGTCACATTGCCCGGGCCAGCCATCGCCTTCACGCATCAGTGCACGCAGAGCCGTGGGCGCGGTATAAAACAAATTAACCTTATATTTTTCTATAATTTGCCAGAAGCGGCTGAAATCCGGATAGTTGGGGACACCTTCGTAGATCACAGTGGTGGCCGCGTTACAGAGCGGACCGTAGATGATGTAGCTGTGGCCCGTGACCCAGCCCAGGTCCGCCGTGCACCAGTAGATATCTTCTGGACGGTAGTCAAAGACAAGTTCATGGGTCAGAGCCGTATGCAAGAGATAGCCGCCCGTTGTATGCAGAACGCCCTTTGGTTTTCCGGTCGAGCCGGAAGTGTAAAGAATGAAAAGCGGGTCTTCCGCGTCCATGGGTTCCGCCGGGCAGGATGGCGGCGCTTCAGCCAGAAGGTCATGGAGGTAAATATCGCGTCCGCTCTGCATGGCGATAGTTGCTCCTGTGCGTTTCACAACTATGACCTTTTCAATCGAGGGCGTTTCGCGCAGGGCCAGGTCGCCCTTTGCCTTCATGGGGATGTCTTGCTTGTTGCCACGAACTCCCGTGTCCTGGGTGATCAGTATCTTGCAGCAGGAATCGTTGATCCGATCGCGAAGAGATTCCGCGCTGAAGGCGCCAAATACTACAGAATGCACGGCTCCCAGACGAGCGCAGGCGAGCATGGCTACGGGAAGCTCGGGAATCATCTGCATAAAGATGCAAACACGATCGCCTTTTTTTACGCCCAGACCGCGGAGGGCAGCCGCAAAATGTTCGATCTGGCTTTGCAGTTCCTGGTAACTGATCTTCCGGCTCTGTCCGGGTTCATTGCCTTCCCAGATGATCGCAGTGCGCTGGCCAAGCCCGCGCTGCACATGACGATCCACGCAATTGTAGGCAACATTGAGCTGACCGCCAGCAAACCAGCGGATGCGAACATCATGGAAGTCCACATCGCGAACCGTATCCCATGGGCGAATCCAGGTCAGTCGCTGTGCTTCCCGGGCCCAGAAAGCATCGGGGTTTTGAATGGACTCCTGGTAGCGCTCCGTGTATTCGGAGAGAGTCTTGATATGAGCTGCGTTACTGAAATGCGCGGGTGGATAAAAACGCTGGCTTTGCATTGTGCATGTCCGCTCCTGGAAAGCTAAAAAGCAAGTTAAAAATCGCGCTTGAGATAGTCTTGACGGAGCTTTTCCGGCAGTTTTTCAATCGCATAGCGGAGCATGGTGCGCGGCATGGTGGCTGCGTATTTATCCAGAAATTTTATCATTACCGCCTGGTCCCGTTGACCGATTTCGCGCAGCATCCAGCCGGCGGCCTTATGGATCAGATCTTCTTTGTCCGCCAGGACCCGCCGGCAGAGTTCCAGAGTGGTGGCAAAATCACCCTTTTTGATAAAATGAAAAGTAGCCAGCAGGGCTATGCGTCTGTCCCAGAGGATGCGCGACTCCACCATTTTGAGCAGGAGGCTGCGATTGCCATCGACATGCATGGGCCCCATGATATGTTCTGCCGATGAATCCACCAGATCCCAGTTGTTGACCTTGTTGCGCAGCCGAAAATAAAGATCATAAATGGCCTTGCGCTCGTCGGTGTAAGGGTGCGCCGGGTTCTTGCGGGCCTTCCGGGCCTGACGCGTACAATCCTGGAAGCGCAGAACCATGATGAAGAGAGCTGTCAGACGTTCTTCATGGTAAGGGGATTTGAGCAGTTTCTCAACATCCGGCAGGGGAAGTGCTCTGTAGCGCCTTGCCAGTTTGCGCTGAGCCGGAACCGTGATGCCCAGAAATTGATCCCCCTCACCGTATTCGCCAGGCCCTGTCTTAAAAAATCTTAATGAATGAGCGGCCTTCTCCGGACTGGCCAGCTCCTGGATTTCTGCTCTCAGTTGTTGCAGATTGAGGTCCGGGTGGGCCGGTTTTTTACGCGAGGCAGGCATAAAGGATTGACATCGAAATCGAACGGGACTATACTGCGCTGGAGGCACCATCTATGGAAGCAAAAAAAGTCAAAATCGCTGTGGAAGAGCCGCTGGCGATGGCGGTGGAATCTGTGCGCAAAGCTGCGGCGGAGAAGCCGGCCACCTATCTCAAAGATAGTATCGTTCCGGCAGGCGGAGAGTAGCCCGTCTCTGCGGGCAAGAAACGGAATACGCCATCCGCTATTCCGGCCTGGTTCATCCGGGCAACCGCCTGATTTACGAATGGTTAAAAGAGGCCATTGAGAAGCGCGTGGCCTGTCAGCCCGGAGAGCGGGCTTTTTTTCAGGATCAATTTTTTCTGGCCAATGGCAGTTCCTTTGCCTATGAGCACCTTCCCCAGGCAATCGACGGGGGCCTTATAGAGGGAGCCACGCCAGAATGCACAACGGCCAGTGAGCTTCTGCTCTACCAGCGAGCCCAGGAAGACCTTCTCGCGGAGTGCGCGGCAGAAGTGGAGAAGAAACTACAGGCTTCCGACGTGCACTGCAGTCTCGGGCTCATCAAGAATTGCCGGGATGCCGCCGGTCACATCTACGGCGCTCAAGAAAATTACCAGTTACCCATTGCCCGGGGGTTCAGGCTTTTTATGCTGCGTTTTTGTCTGGGTCTGTACCTGCCTGTATTTGCTCTGGGTTTTGTTAGTTACTGGATTCTCTTTGCGGCAATGCTTTTACCGGCCGGCCTGCTGCTGGCAGCTTTCGATTCGTTACGCGCAAGAAAAAGGAAAGAGGAAGATTCCGCTCAGGTTCGGCTGCTTTCCCTGCTGGGCCGACTGGAGTATACTATCGCTCTTCCATTTTTCTCACTGCTGCTTTTGCCTCAGGCTCTGCTCTATCGTTTTTTAGCGTTCCACCCGGTGCGCCGCGCACTGCTGCCTTTCCTGATCAGCCGCCCTTTGCTGAGCGGCGCCGGAACCTTGCTTGATTCATCCGAATTTCGCCTCTCAGAAAAAGGTGTGGCGATCCGCTGGCTGTACCGCTATACAATTGCACCTGGCGACAGACCTGTTTACGATTCGGGAAATCTGCTCAAGCAGTCCATGCTGGCCATGATGGGACTTTTGCGACTCGAGACCGGTCATCTCTGCTCCCTTTTTTCCGCAGAGCAGCGCATGCAACTGGGCCTTTCCGATAGCAATCGCGCCGATTACGCCGAATGGTTAAAAATTGCAACCACCCGGCTGGTGATAGACATGGCTCTTGCAGGCGCTCTGCCTGATGTACCGGTTATCAAAAGGCCGATTCAAGCACTGCACAATCTGACCGGTCCGGACACGGTGCTGCGGACCGGCCAGGGAGAGCAGACCGTTCTTTCCCTGCAGCGTTTTTATCTGGAAGCGGCGGAAGAATTTTTACAAAAGAAAAAAGCCGTCGACTGGGAAGAGCATGAGACCGTGCGCCTCTGGCGCGAAACTCTGGATTCCCTGGCCGCTGACCGCAGTCGCATGCTGGGCCGCCTGGATTGGGTGAGCAAGGAGTATCTGCTGGCCACGGCCGGCGCCGGGGCATCCTTCCCTGTGCTTCGCAAGATCGATATTGGTTACCATGAGCTGGAGCGGGGTTACTACGATGAATTGCGGCGCGCTGGCGTGGCCCTCCTGCGCTTTTCCTCTGCAGAGGTCCACAGAGCGCGCCTGGAACCACCGGACAATGAACGGGCACGGCTCCGATCCAGCTTTATAAAGGCGGCGGCCTTTAGCGGGGAGCGTTTGACCGTTAGCTGGGACAAAATCTCCAGCCCGCGGGGCGTCGTGTCCCTGGACCATTTCCGCCGCGAAAAAAAGAAGACGGCGGATCCGGATGCGGGCTAAAACGTCATTTCTGTGCGCAGGAAGACCTGGCGGTCTATTCTTTCCTTACCAAAAATATCGTTCAGGATGAACTTTTCGCCGGCCGGTGTGCCAAGCGCGCTGGTGATTTTACTGCTTTCAATCTGATCGGATACGGTCCCCGTCTTTTTGGCTCCGGCAGCGGTTGTACCTTCTACCGGTATGGCCTGTAACCAGTTGATTTTTGTGGGATAACCGGTAGCAGCATCAGTGGCGCGCACTTCAATGACTCCCAGAGTTAGCCGGAATTGCGGACTGAAATGGTAGTTGAGGCCATACATAACTTTGCGAAAGCGCGCCCGACCCAGGTCCAGAGTACGCAGGTCAGAGTATTTGATATCTCCCAGCTGATTGTTCTCCAGGTCTTTAAGAACCATGGTTTTTAATCGTGCTTTGCCTGGCTGAACTCCCAGCCGGCCATCAAAGGTACCGCCATCTCCTTCCGTGTAGCGGGCCACCGCGCCAAAAGATCCGACTTTAATGCTGCCGAAGATGTAATTCGCCTGACCCATGGCATCCTCTTCTATGCGGATGGTACCAAAGACTTGATCGTACTTGGTGGTATCGATGGGATCTTTAACGATTTTATCGGTCAGGCGGGTGGCTGTGCTGCGCTGATCCCGGCGGACCACGGTTCCGGCCCCGGCCGAGATTTCAAAACTCTCCTGCCGCACAGCCAGGTCCACTTCTGCACCATAGTAGTAATCCTGCTTGGCACGGGGATTGCCGCGTAGATAGGTATAGCTGATACGATTGTCCAGATTTCCATCGTTGTTCGGGTCCAGATCCGCACTGACGTAGCGGTATTCACTTTCATGCATACCCATGACGTTCTGAAAGCGTACCGGCAGTCCCAGGGCCACTTCAAAATCTTTAGCATCTCCTGTTGGTTTTACGGTAAATAGTCCATAGAAATCCTGACCGTAGGAGTCACCCGTTCCGCGAGCAAGGTCCCCTATGGCATCGTAGGCTTTGGGGTTGCGTTCTGCATTGCTGTGGCTAAAACCTTCACCATTGCCGAGCAGACCATGAATGCCAAAGTGGCTGTGCTTGTAGATGATGGCCAGTCCCAGATCAGTAGAGCTGGCCATGCCCAGCTCTTCCACGGAAGCACGATCCAGATAGCGATGATCCCAGTACCTGGTGAAAGAAGTCCCGGCCTGACCGTCAACAATGGGTATATGCTGCTGGCCCATGCGTACGGACAATCCTGAGAGAACGGGTATGTCGATATACGCATATTTCAAAAAGAACACATGATCATTCTTTTGCTCACAGACAGCAGTGTTTCCTCCGCTTCCAGCTTTTTTGCAGCCATCTCCCTGAGAGGCCACCCGGGCAGCATCCGGTGTAATGCGAAAGTTGACTTTCTTGTAAGGACCATCCTTGACCTCGCTGCGAAAGTCCAGATAAGCGCGCGTGATCTGAAAGCCTGTGGCCGTAGAGGTGGGTCCGCTCTGATCCGGTATGCCAATCACAGAGGAGTCCGTGGCTTCAAAACCGCTGAAAACTGTGCCGTCCATTTTGAAAAGAGAAGGAGATTCAATTCGTTTGTCAGTCCAGTCCTGTTCATAGGCCTGAAGGGATAAAGGGATGAGGGAAACGAGCAGCGCAGCTCTTCGCATTGGATCCTCCGGTAATCCTGCCCGCATGGGTCCTTCGCGTGTCCCGTCAAGAAGAAAACGGTTCGGCACCCTTTTTTCTTGATAACTTCAGAGCCTATATATTTTTGCAACGAATAAATTACATTGAGAAAAATACCCTGATCTGATCCAGATCTTCGCCAGGGCCGCTGCAGCCGCTGAAATCTTATTGACAGCAGAACGTGCTGACGGCAGGGCATCGCAGGAATTTCCATGAAACAAAGTCTGATCGCTCTTTTCTTGCTCTGCTTGATCGCTTGCACGGATACAATCTACATAGGTGTTGCCCTGCCTTTAAGCGGTTCCAAAGCCAATCGGGGCACAGACATTTTACAGGCGCTGGAACTGAGGGTGGAGCAGATCAATTCCGCCGGTGGAATGGAAGGCCGTCGTATCGAACTCGTTGTCAAAGATGACAAAAGCGACAAAGAAGCAGCCCGTCAGGTGGCCGCAGAACTGGGAGCAGATGAAAGAGTACAGGCAGTAATCGGGCATTACGACAACAGTATGGCCCTGGCCGCGCGCCCGGAATATGAGAAGGCAGGTCTTGTGGTTTATTCGCCGGCAGCGGGGGCTCCGGAATTTACGTCCGGCAGTGACTTCACGTTCAGCGGCACCTACTCCGATGCGCTGCAAGCAGAGAATATTGCCGTCTACGTCCAGAATGTTCTCGAGGCCAAAACGGTCGTGGTTCTGGCATCAGATGAAGTCCATGGTGTGGTGGGTGCCCGCGCTTTTACAGCCCGTGCCGGGCGAATTGGCTTGAACTACACGCTGCGATCGGTGGCGGAGGCTGCTTTAGCCGGTAATGGTGCCGATGTCGTGGTTATTCTCTCGCATGCGGATACCGGTCAGAAGGCCCTGCGTGAGCTGCGCGATTCTGGCTACAGCGGGACTATTCTGATCAGTGATCGCGCCAGCACGGATATCATTGAGAAACTCGATTTGAAATACAAAAAAGATACATTGATATCGTTCCCTTTCATGTATGATCTGGCGGATTTTGTCGCTTCCGATTTTTTGCGCGATTATCAAAAGCGTTACGGCAAGGAGCCGTCCGTATGGGCAGCATTTGCCATTGATGGTTTACAGATTCTTTCCCGGGCAGCGGCAGGCGGAAAGGGCCGCAGTGAGGTGCTCAATGCCCTGAAAACCATGCAAAACAAAGATAGCGGCGGTGATGGTCTGACCGGGAAGGTATTCTTTGATAAAGAGGGGTCAGCGGTTCGTTCGGCTACGGTGGTGCGTTTTTCCACTCCCGGTGATATGTTCAAACCTTTATACGATCAGCTCAAGATCGTTTCTGATGAACACAATCTGAGGCAGGTGGATAAGAAAGTAAAGGCCGGGGAGTTTCTGCTCGCCGATGGCGTTCCTTATTTTAAGATAAAGGTCGTCTACGTGGGTATGGATTATTCCCGGGTGAACAGTATCCGTCCAAAAGAGCAGAGCTTTGATATGGAGTTTTTTCTCTGGTTCCGCTGGACCGGAGACTTCAACCCTGAGGATCTGGTGATTGTCAATGCAATTGGCGATGTTAACCGCGCTCCCCTGCGCGAGGATCTGAGTCGGCCTGACCGTTATCAGGCGTTCAAAGTTCGCGCAGAATTCCGCCACCCATTCAATTTGCGACGCTTTCCCTTTGATGAACAGGAATTGCCCATAACCATTGCCCACCGCAACCGCAACGCGGACAAACTGGTTCTGGTTGCCGACCGTGAGCGCATTCGCGAGTATCCGGTGAAGGAAATCTACCCTGAGGAGTATCTTTACCTTGGCCGTAAAGAAGCCGGTGGAACGTTTACCATCTACTCTGTTTTTGGTAACCCTGGATACCGGGCCAATGAACGCCAGGCGGATTTCAGCCAGTTCCATTCTTCGCTGCTGGTCCGGCGCGATATCACGCCTTACCTGATAACATTGTTCTTTCCGCTGGCGATTATCTTCATCATTGCCCTTTTTAGTTTCCTCATAAATAAAGAAGATTTTCAGGAAAGACTGAACCTGTTCATGACAGCTTTGCTAACGGTCGTCGTGTTCCAGATGGCTCAAGGGGCAGAAATGCCGCGTCTGGGCTATCCTGTGATGGCCGATTTCTATTTTCTCATATCGTACGGTGTGCTATTTCTCTTCATCTTGAAAACCCTGTATGTGAACTACAGGCACCGGCGTGAACCGGAAAGCTCGGCCATTGATGTTCTGGATAAACGCTCTGATTTGCTTTTCATTGCAGTTGGGCTTATCGCTTTCACGGTGATCAGCTTGATCGGCTTTGCCGGTTAGACTTTTTTGTCTTGACCGTTTCTCGTTCCCGCATTGTCTGAGGCTGGAAGGTACACAATGTCAGAACAAATACCCCCCGGTTTCACTCCAGAGGTCTGGAATCAGCTCACTCCGGAACAGAAAGCAACGTTCAAGCAAAGTCAGAGCCAATCGGCTCAAGGTCAGGCGCAGATAGGGCAGCCACCGGCGCAGAGTGCGGGCGGATATCCAGGGATGAACCAGCAAGCAGACATGATGAACAAAATGCAAAAAATGACGATGATCAGCATGGCTGTGGGGATGCTATCGAGTCTGGTGTATTCACTGACCTCGTTCTTCCGTAACCGGTAGACTCAAAGCTTCCTTTTCCTGGAGCTTCCCCTGCATCATACGGCGGATGTCGTCCAGGGGAGCGGGTTTCTGGATCAAATAGCCCTGTAGCGCATCGCAGCCCAGCTCCTTGAGAAATTCAAGTTGCTCTATCGTTTCGACTCCTTCGGCAACAGCCTGTAGATCAAAATTCCGAGCCAGATCCAGAATGGTGCGCACGAGTACCTGGCTTCTTCCATTATCCGGTAGCCCGGAGATGAAGCTGCGGTCGATTTTGATTTTATCCAGGGGAAAACGCTGTAGATAAGAAAGAGAAGAGTAGCCCGTTCCAAAATCGTCCAGGGAAATTTCAAAACCCATCCGGCGCAGGTTGCCCAATGCCTCAAGCGCAGACTCATCCAGATCCATCAGCAGGCTTTCTGTAAGCTCCAGGCAGATCTGTTCCGGAACGATCCCGAATTCGCGCACTGTATTTTGAATCAAATCAAAGTGATCCTTCTGCTGTAACTGCCTTGCAGAAACATTGACGCTGATGGGAATACGCTGCCCTGCTTCCTCCAGCATCAGCGCCATCTTACAGGCCTCGCGCAGGGCCCAGATGCCCAGCGGAATAATGAGCCCGGTGTCTTCCGCAACTCTTATGATATCAAGTGTGCTTATGTTGTAATTCTCCGCCTCCTGCATACGCAGGAGCGCTTCGCAGTTTATGATCTGTCCGGTTGCCGCATCGACTATGGGTTGCAAATGAAGCTGAAACTTTCCCTCGCGCAGGGCCAGGCGAATGATATTTTCCAGGCTGTGCAGGCTGCGCACTTCTTCACCCATGCTCTGATCAAAAGTAGCGAACCTGCCGCGCCCTTGATTTTTGGCGCGATACATGGCAACATCGGCATCGCGCAACATTTCTTCTGGCGTCTGGTAACCCTGGCTCAAGGCAATACCCAGACTGGCGCCAACGTGGATTTCGTTGTCGTCCAGGAAGAACGATTGTCCCAGAGTTTTTAAGATACGCTCACTGATTTGCGCGGTCTGATGGGGATCCTCCAGATCTTCAATCAAAATGGCAAATTCGTCGCCGCCGATTCGGGCCACAAGATCCATGGGGCGCAAGGCAGCGTGGATTCGATGCGCGGCCTGTTTGAGGATTTCGTCGCCCACGAGATGGCCCAGGGAATCGTTAATGATTTTAAAGCGATCCAGATCCAGGAAAAGAATGGCAAAGAGGTAGTCTTTGCGCCGACTGCTGCGAGCAATGTTAGCCTGAAGCCGTTCCAGAAACAGGGTGCGGTTGGGCAGGCCGGTCAGACTATCGTGCAGAGCCTGATGTTGCAGTTGTGATTCAAAGTGTTTACGATTGGTAATGTCTGTCATGGAACCGGCCATGCGCAGAGCCACCTGGTCGCTGCCGCGGATCGCCAGGCCCCGGGTTTGAACCCAGATGTATTTCCCATGACTGTGCAGGATCCGCGAATCGACCTCCAGAAACTCAGAATGCCCGGCCAGATGTTCGCGAACCGCCTGCTGGAATCGCTCGCGGTCCGATGGATGGATGCGAGAAAGCCAATCTTCCGGACAGCGAATGCCTTCGCGAAGACCCAGCATTTCCTGCCAGCGGCCCGATACGTAGAGGGTTCCTTTCTTGATGTTCCAGTCCCAGATCCCATCATGAGATCCGCGGGTTGCCAGCTGGTAGCGTTCTTCGCTGATGCGCAGCTGCTCGGTGGCCCGTGCCTGGTCAATGGCCAGACCGACCACGTGGCAGATGCGTTCTACCAGGTTTCGATCCGCCTGGCTTAAGGGCTGCACTTGTTTTTTGTAAATCGCCAGAGCGGCGCAAACGTCACCGGTGCTTGAAAAAACAGGAATGGACCAGCAACTGCGGAAATCGAACTGCCGGGCAAGGGGCAGGTAAGGTGCCCACAGCGGGTCTTCCAGGATATCCCGGGTTTCAACGGGCAAACCGGCGGCAACAGCCCGCCCGCAGGTGCAGGACTCCTTTTGCACCGGTATGCCACCCAGATCGCGGAGCGTTTCGAGAAAAGAAGGCGGTAGTCCCGGAGCCACACCCCCGATCAATCTTTTCTTCTCCGAATCATGGAGCATCACCGTGCAGTGCGCGCCCTGGAGCTGTTTTTCGACGCTGCCGGCGATGGCCGTGAGCATGGGCTCAAGGGCCGCACCGGAAGCGATAAGTTCCAGGAGTTCTTTCTCCTCTGCCAGAAGAGTGATCATGCGCTTCTTATCTGAAATATCAATGACCTGACCTATAAAACGCCATGGACTGCCATCAGCATTGCGAACCAGAGATATGTGCAAAATAGTATGCAATATATTTCCATTCTTATGGATGTAGCGCTTTTCAAATTGGGTAAATCCCGGATCTGCGGAGAGAAGGCGGGTGCGGAAGATTCTGTTGCGTTCAAAATCCTCCGGGTCAATAATTTCTTCATACGTCTTATGCACCAGTTCTTCTGGCGTGTATCCCAGAAGGTCACAGAAAGATTGATTTACTTCAACTATATTTCCCTCCAGATCCGTAATGGCCATGCCCACGGGAGCCCGGGATATGAGCAGCCGGAGCTGCTCTTCACTGCGATGGATGATAGCATTACGTTCATTCAGTTCCTGCGTGGAAATTTCTAACGACCGCTCAAGAAGCTTTCGATCCATCTCAAATTGCCTGTAGGCCTGATCCACATCACGCAAAAAGGAGATCAGCTCCGGATGCGCCAGTGGATCTGTTATGTGTCTTTCAAGCTGGCGGCGCAGCAGGTTATGCATGCTTTACGTTTCCGTAAACGTGGTTACTGTCATGGACTGATTGCAGAGACCGCTGGCAACTTCCCCGTAGGCATAGAAACCGGTCAGGCAGGCCTTTCCCAGCAAAGATTGCGCCTTTTCGATTTCCTCTTCCGATCTCTGGGCCAGAAAAACCCGACGGCCGGCTCCACTCACAAGGAGTGCGACCTGAGCGGCCGGCCCGTGCTCTGTGGCCGACCGGGCAGCGGTCCCGGCGGCTTCAATGAGCTTATGGTGATTGGCTTTCATCAACTGCACAGTACTTCCTTCATTGATTTCTCCGGCAAAGACCAGGGCGCCTTCCTTTTCCCGAATGCCAATTAGAGTCCTGATCAGCGGCTCCCCTCCTTTCCTCTGAATGCCCAGTGGAAAGAGCAGACCGGAGGCGGGCAGACGTCCTGCCTCATCTCCCAAATATCTACGATACAGGTCGAGCGCGGGTTCATTGTCAAGAGAATACAGGACATTTTCTATGGCTCCGGTTACCAGCCTTCCCGGCCCGAAAGAATCCCAGCCGCTGCATGTACCGATTCCTGTATGAAGACTGCTGCCGTACAGACCCACGGCGGCCGCAAATCCGTGTTCGATGTTTTGCCGGGCCAGGGTAGAGGGTACACGGAATTCCAGACCATCAGCGGCAAGTCCGCCAGAAACTTTTACCGTCGGGCCCAGTTCCTGGCAGAGTCCGGCGAGCAGTGCAGTGCCGTTGAAGGGACCATCGGCAAAAAGCAGGACATGCTTCAGATCCGGCCCCTGCAAATCGCGACCGAGTTTTATTCCCGCTTCCAGGATTTTCTGCGGAGGCAGCCGGATGGTCGCGAGTCTGGCTTTTGTTTTCTGGAATTTAATCGTCGTAATGGACATGCCAGCATCATGGATGCTCCGGCCCTGGATGTGTCCTGCCGTTGAGCAACCCACGATGATGGCCCGCGGACAGCGCTCCGCCAGATTCTTGAGCGCGGTTTCCCAGGCATTGCCGGCGGCATAGAAGACTAAAGCCAGGTCTGTTTGCGGGTCCGGTTCTGCTGTAACCGACGGGGAACGGGCCAGAAATTGACTTGCCTGCATGTTCCAGGCAGAAGGAGAGCTGCCGGTCTTTCCGCAAGTCTTTTTACCTAATAGAAAAAGAATACTATTTCAGGTATTTTCCACAGGTATCAGGCGACGGGCAATGCTGGAGTTTCTGGCTGTGCGCCAGAGTGGCCTTGTGCACTGCGCGCCGTATTTGAAATCCTGAGTTCATCCAGTTGTCCCTGCCAGTATTCCCCGCCTCCGGCATACTGGCCAGTATCTGCGGTGCCATTGACCCCGCCCGCCCAGGTGTAAGCTCCGGTAGCGGTAGTCGTTGGGTCGCCATCCAGATAGGTTGCAGGGCTCCGCCATTCCAGGTAATGGCCAATAGAAGAGGACTCATGGACCTCATAGAAGCATTACCAGGTTATATGTGAAAAGAGCGACGGGCAATTTCTTTCACCGCACCACAATGGTCCCCGCCGCAGTCCGGCCAAAGATTTCCGGCTCATACATGGCAAAAGCCTGAGCCGGCGGATGGACCGCTTCTCCCCGGGCAATCGGGCGGACCAGATAGAAGTATTCTTTCACGCCGGCTCGAAAATAGGGCTGGGTGGTCACAATTCTTTCATAGCGCACTTCTGTGCGATGGCCGGTATTCATCCACCATCCGCCGGACTGTTCTTTGCGAGCCAGAAATCGCGCGAAGACCGAGCTTTCCGTGGCAAAGGAACTCTGCACCCCTTCCAGATTGGCCGGGAGCGGATCGTTTACGACAGTGTCGTATAAGACGCGCGGACTGGTCACTTGAATGCGTGCCAGATATACCTGACCGCGCTCCCATGGTCCGGTCACTTCTTGAGAAGGATTCTTCAAGCTGTAGTAACTGCGTCGTATTTCCAGACCCTCATCGCGGGCATCCACTTTCTGCAGTCGCGGAGCGTAGCGCAGAGCTGCCGTGTAGTAGAGGCGACCCCGGGAAGAAAATTGCAGGGGGACGGAACCGGTACCAAAGCGTCCGGTCAGATCCTGAAAACTCAGTAACTTTTCCGCGATTCTTTTTTTTGCATCCAGGCGGACTTCCAGCAGATTCGTTCCTTTAAGCGATGCCGTCCCGGTAACTTCGGGTTCTTTTTCATACAGTTTGCGATAGAGGGACAGTGCATAAGCAAGCTGGCCGGAGCTATGGCTATCGCGCCAGAGGGACTTGGCGCTCTGTGCCACGGCATGCTGAACCATACCGGGAATGAGCGGATGATCTTTGTTTACGGCCATGAAGCTCTGTAAAATCACAGATAGGGTGCTGCCGGCTGCATTGTAAGTCTGGCCGCTGGAAACGGAGCTCTTAAAAGAAACACGACGGGTGGTAACGTCCATTGAATTACGGAAATTCTGTAAAATTGCTTTAATGTCGGGATCGCTGGCATCGGCTCCGGATTCCACAAGAGAGAGCAGTACATAGCCCTGTCCGCGCAAGGAGAGCTGGTCTTTCTTTCCGCGGAGAAATGCCGCCAGCCCTGCCTGGCCTTCATTTTCGCGGGAGAGAACGTAATGGATGAAAGCCAGACTTTCCAGTAAGTAAAAGCCGCGGGATTCATCCGGTTTCTTTAAGTATCCCTTTAAGTAATCGATGATCTTCTTCTTGCCGGAAAAGCCTTTCTGTCCGTTTTCCTCCGCCACTTGAAGAACAAACAAGACATAGGCACTCAGATAAGGCTGGGAAGGGCCGTTCTCCCGCCAGGCTCGCAGGCCGCCGTCACTGTTCTGGAATTGAGCTAACTCGCCGGCAAACAGGGTTTCGATGGTTTTCCAATCGTAGCCGATTTCTGTTGGCCGTTTCTGGCCGAATTCTTCCAGCAGGGGTCCGGCAGCCAGGGACATGAGATAGGCAGACGAACGCTGTTCCAGACAAAAGTACGGGTTGCTACGGAAAAAACTAAAACCATGCTCCAGACCGCCCAGAGCCGTGCTCATGACTTTGAGGGATAGCCCGCCCAGCGGCAATTCAATTTCTCCAGGACCCGGAATGACCAGCTCTTCGCTGGCAGTGGGGTCACTGAAGCCAGCAATGGTGAAGGCTTCCATTACCGGTTCGGTTTTGATTTTGATCTGATAGGAGACGGCATCGCTTGCGCCAGAATCGGACTGGATGCTGAACTTGCCCTGTATCTGGTCTAAAGTGGAGTCGGTGAGTTCAAGTGGAAAACTGACTTCTCTGGAAGCGAACGGCTCCAGGCGGAACGTTGTCTCATACCCTTTGAGGCCTTTGCTTTCCGAGCGGAAACGAAAATTTTCCGCTTTGCCGCTGTTGTTGATAACCACGGCTCCGCCGGAAAGTCGATCTGCGGGACTCAGAAAATGGGGCAGAGTCGGTGAGAGGACGACGCTCCGGGCAACGGGAAACTCATGGCTGGCCCGCGCATAGCGCCCGCCCAGAGCCGCCACCGCCATAATCCGGAAGGTGGTCAGATTGTGCGGAAGTTTGAAAGTAAGTTTTACCTGACCTTTTGCGTCTGCCTTGAGTGTGGGTGCCCAGTGTGCTGTGTAACGAAAATCCTTGCGTGTTCCATCTTCGCTGTCTTCTGAGAAACCACCATCGCCGAATTGCATGGCGTCGGGACCTTTTCCGCCGGGGCTTGCTCCCTTGAGTGCGTAGCTTACCTGACGCACCAGGGAACTCAGGTTTTCATAGACCTGGATGGTGAGCGGCCAGTCGCGGTAAAAGATACCCAGCGGATCGGGATAGCGATATTCAATCAAATCAAGGACCCCGCGATCGGCAACGGTGAGCGCGATTTCCGCACCCGGTTGTGTCTGGATGTTCACCGTAGTTTCCATGCCCGGTTCGTAGGTACTGCGGTCTGTGGAGATCGCAAGGGGAAGCTGCCGGGCTTTACTGTCCACTTCAATGCGAGCCATGCCCATGCGCATCTGCGGCCGACCTGGATCCAGGTCCGCGGACACGGGGGCATCTTTGGCCCGGGGTCGGTAGAGCATCACGCTCACGTAGACATTGGGCAGGTAGTCGGCTTTTATGGGGATAAGAATGGGTTCACTGGCTTTGTAGGTCTGGCTCTGCTGGTAGAGGACCTTTTCACGTTCCACGGTAATGACGGCCTGCGCTGTGGGGTAGGGCGATTTCAGCAGCAAGCGGGCCGTCTGTCCGGGAGCGTAGCTGTTTTTTTCGGGAATGAGCTCCAGCGTATTGTCATCGGGATAACGGTAACCGGCCTCGCCTCCCCAGGCATAGAACGTGGTGCGACTGTAGGCGCGCCCGTACATGGCCATGATGGAGAACTCACCGGCCCGCTGCGGTTTATACGTAAAACGCACCGATTCGGGACCGGCTTTCAGCGTGGAACGGGCAACTTCTGTGCGGATCAGTGTGTTTTTACGCTGCACACTATCGGCCGGGCCTTTGATCTGCACCGATTTCCAGTCTTTGTGGACCACTACGATGGTAACATCTCCGCGAGGCCCGGCCGATCCGTCGTTTGTTGCAAGAACAATATCAAAAGTAAATTCTGATCCAACACTGTCAAAACCGTTGACCACTTTGATTCCTGGCGTCGCGACCTCCGGGTGCACCAGAATACTTTTGCGATGCGAGACGGTTTTCTCATCGCGATCGGAGACGCTGGCCTCCAGTTCGAGTTTGTAGCTGCGTTCCACACGATCGTTCCCGGTGTCGTCACCGGGAAAGGAAGTAAAAGGAACGGCGATGGTGGCCTTACCGGCGTTACTGAGCACCCCGGATCCACTTTTTACAGATCTAAATGAACCACTGTCCCAATCTTCGCCGGCATCGTAATCGCCAAAGGTGTATTCGCTGTAGCGATCGTGGTGCGCATTGTGCCTGGCACGAGACACATTGTAAGAATAGGGGGCCTCCTGCATGCTGGCACCGAACAGATAGCGCCCGGAAAGAGTCACATCTCTACTTTCGCCTGTTCGCCCGTCTGTGAGCCCCTCGAGATTCACGGCAAAGGTTGCCGGCCGGAATTCTTCAACCTGAAACGTTTCCGAAACAGAGGAGCGATGGTCCGATCGGCCAGGGACGGAGATTTCCACACGGTAATGGCCGGTAGGAGCCTCAGCTTTGATGGCCGCCTGGAAGTCGATTCCCCCTTCTTTCGAGGGGCGGTGTTTGCTGCGCGATAGCTCCTGGCCTTCGGAATCGTACACCCGGGCTTCCACTTCACTCTTTCCATAGAGGAGTTCTGCTCCGCGCCTTTCCGCAAGAAATGCCTTGCCGTACATGGTTTCACCGGGTCGGTACAGCCTACGGTCGAAAAGCACAAGACCGGTCAGCCTGCTTCTGGGGTCCGGACTTTCAAAGTGCGGGCTGAAGGCCCACATGCCCACGGAATTGCTTCCCAGCATGAAAGCCCGGTCGGTTTTGTGCGTGGCCAGAAATATCGGTTTACTCAGAAGCCCATGTTTGACAAAGCATTGACCGGTTTTTTCTGTGCGACAGTTGCCGGATTCTTTTCGCGCATCGAAGACCTGCATGGCAGCGTTTGCCACGGGTTCCCCTGAACTGAGTGAATAGGCGTACAGGTGGGAGCCGTCCATTCCCTGGCGGACAAAAAAAGCCAGATCGGTTTTCTGTAAGAATCGCGTGCTGATTTCCTGGGCATCCTTCCCTTCCCAGTCCTGTACCTTTGCTGATAGTTGAACGGCGGTCCAGTTGCCGTCCGCAAAGTAGGGAGAAGCGTCAAAGGCAACGGTGCCCAGTTGTCCGGCGGAGACTCCGGTTTTCCAGTCAAAGGTTTTCTTTGCCGTGAACTGGAGTGCTTCATTGCCGTCCTTTTCCACATAACGTTGCAGTTGCTCGAGACTGAAAGGACCGGTTCTGGCCTGCACTTCCGGGAGGGCGCTCAGAAAAACCGGCAAATTCTGCTTCATCTGTGACTCAATAAATGCAATGCCTTCATCCATATACATGGACCGCCGCGGCAGGGGGATCTTGATTTTGAAATCTCGCGGTCCAATGAGTCCGTTGCCATAAATATCTTTAAGTCCGCTCTTGAAGGTAACCTGGATTTCATCTCCTGGCCGCACTTCCACGTTGTCCATGGAGAAGGCAGACATTTCCTGGTCGTCCTCGACAAGGATGCGCCGTTCCGGAGTTAGCTGCACGTTTTCGCGCAGCACTTTGCCATTCACCGGACTTGAAAAATCAAAGCGTAATTCCCATAGAGACTGGAAGTAAGTAGCTTCTTCCTTGAGCTCCACGGTCAGCGGTCCGAACGTCCGGTAGTCCACAATGGCAGGAGAGGAGCTACCGCTCAGGGCAGGATCCAGGCGCAGAATAACACTTGCATCGCGTGGCAGCGGATTTTCCGGGATGAGGGTCCAGAGTGCGGCCCGGTCCGTTGGTGCCAGGCGGTAGCCCACAGAGCGATCATTCACCTGCAGGCGCGTGTGCTTCTTAACGGTTGCTCCATCGATGGGATAGTTGAAATAAAGAGTGAAATGGGTATCGTAAGCGATGGTACTCCCTTTGTAGGGACTGGTATGATTGAGCTTGATGGGCGGAGTACTGAAGGTAATAGCCGGAACATTCTGGATTTTCTTCCCATTCAGGGCGCTCAAATCTTTGCGCACCTGGATGGTATACGTTGTGCCCGGGCTGTATCCCTGTTCCGGAATGAACGCGGAAACACGGCTGCCGTACCAGCGGAATTTTCCTTTAACTGCCGGTGTGATGGTGAAGGCCCCGGTTGTAGTTTCTTCCAGGCGGGCGAGAGGTACAACGGGGTGGTTCAGGACGATTACTGCTTCCTTCTTTAAATCTGTCGATTGAATCTGCCCTTCCGGACTGAAGTCCACGACGCGCAAGGATCCATCATCGGAATTTTCCGGGTCGATTTTGATTTGAGCCTGGAAGGTATCTCCTCTTAGAATTTCTAAACGGACAAAGAGAAAAATGGCAAGGATGATCAGGAGGACCCCCAGAAGGGAGGCGACACGGGTGATCAGCCGCAGCTGGAGAAAATTCTGAAAGGAATGGCGCAGAAGCTCTGCCAGTCGTTCCAGAATTTGCCGGGTCCTTGACAGGAGTTGCTCAAAAAGGGATTTCACGGGATGATCCAGATCTCCTCCTTTCCGGGGTCAAGTACAAGCAGAGCAAATGTCTTGAGAAGAGACGGGCAAGTTTGAATTGTGGCCCATGGCTCTGCACGATTACATTTTTCGCGAATATGATATCCGGGGTGAGGTCGAGCGCGATTTTCCCCCCGATGTGGTTACTCTGCTGGGTAAAGGGGCAGGAACTTATTTTAAGTCGCGAGGAGCCAGCAGGATCGCTCTTTCCGGAGATGTGCGCAAGTCCACACCGGAGCTCAAAAAAGCCTTCGCCGATGGTCTACTTTCCACCGGCATTAATGTGCTGGATCTGGGCACGATTACCACGCCCATGAATTATTTCAGTCTTTACCATTTGCCTGTCGATGGTTCCGTGCAGATTACCGGCAGCCACAATCCACCTGCTTTCAATGGCTTCAAACTGTCCTTACAAAAAGGCGAACCCGTATACGGCGATGCGATCCAGCAGATTCACACCATTATAAAAGAGGGAAATTTTGCCACAGGAGCCGGTCAGTCGGAAACAGCCGATATCTATGAAGCGTATCAGGCCATGCTGCAAAGTAAGATCCAGCTGGAACGTCCTCTGAGCGTTGTCATCGATTGCGGCAATGCAGCCGGGTGCATCTCCGCACCGGATGCCTTTCGTCGGGCAGGACTCAAAGTAAAAGAATTATTCTGTGATATTGATGGTAGCTTTCCCAACCACCACCCGGATCCAACGGTGGCGGAAAACCTTGCCGATGTGGTAAGAGAAATGAAGACCGGACAGTATGATGCTGGCTTTGCTTTTGATGGCGATGCCGATCGCGTGGGTCTGGTCGATGAGCAGGGTCGCATCGTCTGGGCTGACATCATCATGGCCCTCCTCCTGCCGGAAATCCTGACTCCTGGTGAGCGGGTGGTTTTTGATGTAAAGTGTTCCCAGGCCCTGGAAGAAACCATTGTGGCTCTGGGCGGCCGGCCCGTTATGTGGAAGACCGGACATTCTCTGATCAAAAATGAATTACGAACGAATGGCGGAAAAATTGGTGGAGAGCTTTCCGGGCATATATTTCTGGCCGATGAATTTTATGGATTTGATGATGCAGTTTACGTAGCTTTGCGCATTGCTCGACTCCTGTCGCGCAGCCAGGAGCCCCTCAGTGCACTCATTGACAGGATCCCGGCCTATGTGAGTTCTCCAGAGATCCGTTTTGATTGTCCCGATGATGCCAGCAAGTTTGAGATTGCCCGACGCAGCGCAGAGTACTTCCGTGAACGCTATCCCTGCATCGAAGTCGATGGTGTGAGGATCAAATTTCCCGATGGCTGGGGGCTGGTCCGCCCATCCAACACCCAGCCCAGCATCACCTGTCGCTATGAAGCGCGGACAGAGGAAGGAGTGGCGCGCATTGAAGGGGAGATCAAAGCGGGACTCAGGGCCAGCGGCCTTAGAATTTAGCCCGAGGGCTTTAGCCTTACGATAATTTAACGGCCTGTGCCGGCGCATTTTCCGATAAAAAAGTATGCGCCAGGCTCCTATACTGGTCTTGCTTTCCTGCCTTCTCTCTGTTCTTTCTCTCCCGGCACAGAATCAACCCGGAAGCTACGAGCAGGCTTTTCTGGATCATGCGTTTCGCCCGGCACCACGCAGCATAAATCCCCTTATTCTCTTACCACCGTATGACCCCTTTCCCTCAGAACGCACCCTGAGTGCCCGTCACTACCCGGCTTCCAATGAAAATCGGCTCGATCTTTTTCTTCCCTACATTCAGGAGATTGGTGGCGGCTACGTGGGTGTGGGCACCGATCAAAACCTGCTCCTTATGGGCCGGGCCCGCAGTGAATTTGGTTACCTGATCGACTTTGACCCGGCTGCGGTGGGCATCAATCGCATTCATCTATTTTTTTTAAGAATTGCTCCGGACGCCGCCGCGTTCAGAGACTACTGGAAATATTCTGCACGCAAATCCTCCTGGCAGCTCCTCAAAAAGGAATTTGCCGGTCAGGACGATTTTGCTTCAGTGCAACTGGGTTGGGACATAGCTCAGGCGTCCTGGCGGCCGGTAGAAAATCGGCTCAAAGAGCAGGCAAGGCTGGCGCGGGACTATGGTTTGCGCGGCTATTTCAATGATCCTGCCGACTATGCCCATTTGCGGTCCATGGTGGCCGCCGGTCGTATCCAGGCTTTGCCGGGCGATTTAAATGGGTCGAAAAGCCTTCGTTCTGTGGCCCGGGCGGCCGGACACATCGGGCGACCCATTCGCATTCTGTACCTTTCCAATGCAGAGGACTATTTTCCTTTTTACAGCGCTGAGTTTCGCCAGAATGCAATTCATCTACCCGCCGATGAGCAGAGCCTGGTTCTGCGCACCTGCTCCATTCAGACGATGGGACTCAGTCACCCGCAGGGGGAGTCCAATCGCCAGAAACCGTTCCATTACAACATAGAACCGCTGATCCATCTGCAAAGAACACTGGCCGCACCGGGGACTTTCCGTGTCACGGATCTGTTGCGCGTGCGGCGCGATCTGAAAGCGGGTCTTTCTCTGCGGACGTTTGCGGGATCTGCGCGCGCAGAAAATCGGGCAGGGGTTGAAACCCGGCAATCGAACTGAACATGCGGCTGCACGCTAAAAATTCTTAACACATAGCGTATGCCAAAATAGCTCGCCAGATTGTCCAGATTCCGGAAGGTAGTGTCAGGACGGTTCAATGTTGCAGGGGGATCAAATATAGAATATGGACTGGAAAGAACGCATCACCGTTGATCCGGAGATACTTGAGATCCTTGGTCGAATCAAGGAAAAATATGAACCGGAGGGGTTCATCATTCTGGGTTTGTTTGGTTCGCGAGCCCGAGGGGAAGCAAAATCGCAAAGCGACCTTGATATTCTCTACCAGGTAAGCCCCGTGACAAAAGCTAAGTATCCCGGGCTGCGCTTCTTTGCTCTGTATGCCCGGGTGAAGGCCGATATGGAAGCTCAGCTTGGTATTCCTGTCGATCTGGCGGACAGCGACGCTCTGAGCTCTGTCGCCCGCACGTACATACTTCCTGAGGTTGTCCATGTCTGAACAAGGTGATCGGGCTCGCCTTGAATTCATTGCGCGGATGATTCAGGACATTGAAGTGATTGTGAAGCGTCACGAATCGGTTCAGAAAACTCTGGATGATATTGAAGGCAGGCCGGCTCTCCTCATGTGCTTGCATCAGATTGGGGAGACTTTATTCCGGCTGGAAAATATCGACATGCGCGCACAACTCCCGGTCACCGAGGCTTACACCATGCGCAATATCATCGCTCACAGTTACCTGGGCGTGAATGATGATATCATTTCACAAACGGTGGACCAGGATCTTCCGGAGCTGAACCTGATGGTTCAAAGGCTGCTGCAAAATCCATGAAGCGGTGTTGATTTCGCAGTTGTCGTCAGCGCGTGTAAAATATGAGGGATCTCTCCTTCAAACCCGCAATTTGATTCCCGGGGGTTTAACTCCTGATCGGGATCTGCGCGCGCAGAAAATCGGGCAGGCGCCGCACCTTTCCCTCACGATTGATTACGCAGTGCACGGTGTAGCCATGGACCAGCTCTTCTGTATCCCGTTCAATCGTATATTCCATGCGAAACGTTGAGCCCTGGCCGGATTCAAACCAGCCCTTGATGGTCAACTCATCATCATAGCGGGCCGGACTATCGTAGCGGGCATGGGCCTCAATCACGGGAAATAGAAAGCCCAGTTCTTCAATCTGCCGGTAAGAATGTCCACCCTGGCGAATGATTTCATTTCTAATTCTCTCAAAGTAAATAAAATAATTTGCGTAATAAACTACGGCCATTTGATCCGTGTCCGCGTAAGGTACGCGATAGGCAATGCTATGGACCTGGCGATTCATCCGTTTTTCTGCCGGCTTTTTACCTTATTTGTGTGGTGATCGTTGTGCAAGAATTGAAACAAGAGCATCTCACGCAAAGTACGCCGGCCCAAAATGGGATGCGGTAAAGAGAGTCGGTCCAGGTCTTCTTCCGTGAAAGCATTCAGTCTGCGCAAAAGGCAGAGGCTCATGCTTTCCAACCGATCGAGCATTCGCTCCTGCGCCCGGGGCCGTAGTTCGGGAAGCGGCAGTGGTGTGTAAATGCCGGCTGTTGCCCCTGCGTTCAGGTGCGCCAGGTATTCGCTGCGGATGGTTGCCGTGCGCTGTGAAGGCTTCTTACTTTTACCAAAGAGAAGGCGCAGAAGGAATCGCGGCAGGGACAGACCAACAAGGAGGGCCAGGGTTGCATTGGTCAGATGGCGCACGTTTCCCGCAGGGGACCAGCCCGTGGGCGGCTTTGTAAAGAAAACGGGTCCGGGGAGAGAGGCGTAAAAGGAACGCAGCCGGGCGAGTTGCTCAAGGAGTGCCGATTGAATTTCCGTTCTTGTGTAAGGATCCATAGCAGCCAGAAAAGGAAAAGCGCGTCTGGAATCAATTTAAACTTGCTAAGGAAGGCTTTTGCGATTTTTTGACAGAGTGCGGTTGCTGAAGGCCAGTTTTGCTCTCGTTTTTTTCACAGCACTCTCTGGCTGCTGCGGCCTGTCAGTACCTTCCGGTCTACAGGCGGTCCGGTCTTTTGAAGTGGATCGCTATCTGGGGCTCTGGTATGAAGTGGCCCGCCTGGATCATTCCTTTGAGCGCGGGCTCAGTGATGTTACGGCAATGTACGTGTCCAGGCCGGACGGCGGAATTGATGTGATCAATCGCGGGTTCCATGAAGAAGATGGCAAGTGGAGCGAGGTCCGCGGAGTGGCTTACTTTCTGGAAGGCCGCCAGACGGCCAGTCTGAAGGTTTCGTTTTTTCGTCCCTTCTACTGTGGTTACCATGTTCTGAAAATCGATCCTGGCTACAATTATGCAGTGGTCAGTGGTGCGGATCGTACAGCACTGTGGATACTGGCCCGCAAGCCTTCTATTCCGCATGACATGCTTGCGGAACTGTACCACTTTGCCCGTCAGGCTGGCTTCCCCACAGATGAACTCATCGAAGTAAAGCACAGTCGGCACAAGTCCTGAGGGAATGAAAGTTCTCTTAACGATCAACAATATAGAAAAATCCTATGGCGGCCTGACTCTGTTGCGCGGCGCACAGGCCACGATCTCTGACGGTCAGAAAATTGGCGTGGTGGGCCGCAATGGTGCCGGCAAATCCACATTATTTCAGATTATTATGGGCAAAGAGGAAGCGGACAGTGGGAACATTGTGCGCTCAAGCGGACTGCGCCTGGCCTGGCTGGAACAAGAAGCACATTTTGAGCCGGGAGAAACCGTAGCCGATTTCCTCATGCGAAAAAGCGCCGCGGAGCTATGGATCTGTGAGAAAACAGCCCATGAGTTTGGTTTGTCTGATGCCCTGCTGCAAAGCCCCGTAGCGGATTTGAGTGGTGGCTATCAAATGCGTGCGCGTCTCATGGCTCTATTGCTCACGGATCCAGAGCTACTCCTCATGGACGAACCCACCAACTACCTGGACCTTTCCACGCAGATTCTCCTGGAACAATTCCTGCGCAACTTCGACGGCAGCTATCTGATCATTTCGCATGACCGTGAATTCCTGATGCGCACCTGCACGCATACTCTTGAGGTGGAAAACGGAGAGCTTATGCTTTTTCCGGGAACCATCGAGCAGTATCTGGATTTTAAGGCGGACCAACAGGCACAGGCTATCGCTTACAATAAGAACATTGATGCCCGCCGCAAAGCTCTGGAAAGTTTTGTGGAACGATTCCGGGCCAAGGCATCCAAAGCGGCGCAGGCTCAGTCCAAAATGAAGCAATTGGCCCGGCTGGAAAAAGTCGACCTGGCCCGTTCCGGTCCCACAGTCCGCATCCCGGTTCCGGAGGTTCGCATTCGCAAAGGGAGTGCCCTCTCCCTGAACGATCTTTCCATTGGCTACGCGGATCACAGGGTGGCCTGGGGCATTGATGTACAGATCGGTCGCGGCAGCCATGTGGCCATCCTGGGTGACAACGGTCAGGGAAAATCAACTTTCCTTAAGACTATCTCGGGAGTGCTGCCGCCTCTATCAGGGAGCATTCAGTGGGGTGAGGAGAATATCGGCTTTTACGCGCAGCATGTTTATTCTTCCATTTCTGAGTCGCTGACAGTGTTTGATCACCTGCAACATACGGCGGATCGCAGCGTCAGTCGCCAGCAGATTTTAGATATGGCCGGATGTTTTTTGTTTCGCGGCGACGATGTGAAGAAGAGTGTTAAGATGCTCAGTGGCGGAGAGAGAGCACGCCTCTGTCTGGCCGGTCTTTTGCTGCGCAAGTGCGCTGTTCTTCTGCTGGATGAACCCACCAACCATCTGGATTTTGAAACGGTTGAGGCTCTGGGTTTGGCCCTGGCAAATTTTGCCGGCACTTTGCTTTTCGTGAGTCACGACCGCACTTTTGTGAATCTGGTGGCATCGCAGATCATCACTGTGGAGGACGGCACCCTGGAGCTGTATCCGGGCAGCTACGCCGACTATGTTTTTCGCATGGAAAGTCGTCTACAGGAGAATCCGGTGCTGGAAAAAAAGTCGGCCCGGAATCAAGCTAAAGTAAAGGCATCCGGTGGATCCACTAAAGTGCGCCGCCGGCAAAAGGAAGTGCAAACACAGCTCGAGTTACTGGAGAAGGAGCTGGAAGTTCTGCAAAAAGAGCAAAGCGCCCTGCTGGCTTCTTTTCAGGAACAGCCAGGCGATGATCGTGAGCGCCGCGAGCGTCTCTTTGAACTTGATCGTCTCATTCCTTTGAAAGAGGAAGAATGGATACAGGCTGGCCGCGAACTCGAAGAAGCAGGTCAAAAGTCATGAATTATGCAATCGTACTGCGGGCCCTCATGGCCCGTCCACAACTTCATGCCTCCTGGCTTTCCACTCTTTCCCTTCTGGAGTATGTGGGAGCCCGCAAAATCAGCCGGACGTTTCGACTGCCAACGGCTGCTGTAATCTCGCACTTTGCCGAAGAGGCAAGGCATGCTCGTTTTTTTAAAGAACGCGCAGAGAGGCTTGATCCCGGGTCTCGCCCTCTCCTTGCCGGTCGGGCTCGCCTCTATTTTGAACGATTGGATGCCGGCGTGGCCCGACTCCTTTTGTCGCATGGAGTAAAGGAGCCACAGGCAGCTTACGTCCTGGTTACGCGGGTGATCGAGGAGCGCGCTACAGACCTGTACACCGATTACAATCGCTTGCTCAAAGAAATGCACCACCCTTTTACCCTGGATGGTGTCCTTGCTGAAGAAGGTCGCCATCTCCAGCTCATGGAAGAGCTTACTCTGGCCTGGGGTCTGGAAACGTGTCTACAGGAGGCCCGCCAGGAAGAAGTCAGGCATTTTGAACCATTCTTTGCCTTGCTCGAGCGACTCGCAACAGGCGCGGCTGAAGCCTCTCTGGCTGAAGCTCCTCTTCCCGGTAGCCGATAAGCTAAGAATGGATGACAACCAGAGACATCGCCTCTGGGTCAAGATGCTCGCTGTGACGGCAACCTTTTTGACCTTCTCTGGCATCGGGATGACTGTTTACACAGTTTATGAACAGCGCCGCCTGGCCGTCCTGCAATCGTATGAGCTTTCTGATAGTGTGCACCAGTTAACCCTGGCCGGAATCACTACACTCATGGTGACCTCAAGTATGCAGCATCGCAGCATTTATCTGGATCAGATCTTACAGAGCTCCAGTGTTAAAGAATTGCGCATCACCCGGGGAACTAAGGTCACCGCCCAGTACGGAGAAGGCCTTGAGCAGGAGAGCATCCTCTATCCGGAAGAGCGTGAGGTCATGGCCAGCGGGAAAATGTTCAGTCGATTGGAAACGGGAAAGGATGGCATAGAATATTTAAGAGTGATCCGGCCGGTCATCAATCAGACCAATTATCTGGGAAAGAACTGCCTGGCCTGCCATCATGTAGCAGAAGGCAGCGTCCTTGGGGCTGTGGGCATGAAGATTCCGCTGGAAAAAGTATACACAGCATCCAATTACTTTGCCCTCAAAATCTTTGCCATGGGATCTGTTCTTTTCATTTTTCTAATGGCTGTCATCTACATGTTTTTCCGTCGCTACGTAAGCCGGCCTGTCAGTGAAGTCCTGACGCTGATGCAGGATATGGAGCAGGGAATTCTTCAAGGGTCCGTTCAGGTCAGCAGTAAAGATGAAGTCGGTCTGTTGCAGCAGGGGATGAATGTCATGATCCAGAAGCTGGCCGCCCTGGTTGATAACATCTGTCGGATAACGGAGAATACATCCTCCGCCGCTGTTCGCCTTTCTGAGCAGGCGGCCCATTTTTCCGGGTCCGCTCAGAATCTGGCCGCAGTTTCTGAAGACACATCGGCTGCGGTGGAGGAGATGTCCGCTTCTCTTGAACATGTCTCTTTTTCTGTGGAAAGGACTTCAGAAAGTATGCAGTCCATGCATGGTAATATAAAATCTTTAAGTCTTTCGATCAGTGAAATCAGGCAGAGCATGCAGAGTCTCAGTGAATTTGCTGATCGGCTAAGCGAACGTGCCCGGGCCGGCTCGCAAACGATCACCCAGACAACACAGGCCATGGAAGAGATTCGGGAACGGTCCCGGCGGATCAATGACATCACCCGGGTGATCAATGAAATTTCCGATCGCACCAACCTGCTTTCTCTGAACGCGGCGATTGAAGCGGCGCGCGCCGGAGATGCCGGTCGCGGCTTTGCCGTCGTGGCCGATGAAATTTCCAAGCTGGCCGCAATTACGGTGAAAAGTGTTAAAGAAATCAATGAGCTGGTCCGCTCGACAGATGTTGCCATTGATCGCGGCAGTGCGATGGTGGAAGCAACCACCTCGTCATTGCAAGAAATTGTCAGCCGGGTCAGTGAGATCAGCGGTGCGGCTACCGGTGTATTGCAGGCGATTGAAACTCAAGACGCGAATTCGGATACGATTTCCACCCATATGGCAGACATTTCCATTGCCGCCGCAGAGATCCGCACGGCAACAGCAGAGCAGCGCAGCACTGCCGGTGAGATCAGCCGCAGTGTTTTTGACGTTTCTACGGAAGCCCAGCAGGTAGCCGATGCTTCCCGGGAGGTTGCTGAACTTTCGGCGCGTCTGGTGGAAGAGGCAGAATCCTTGCGCCGGGAAGCCAGCCGTTTTCAGACCGGCAGCAGGCAGGCTTAATCACTTTACAGGGCATGCGAGCCGGGACAACTGGTAGTATGGAACATCTGGCCAGGTACAAAAGCTGGAAGGAGCGCATCATCCTTTATTCCAAAGGTGTGGCCATGGGCGTTGCGGATGCGATTCCCGGAGTTTCCGGTGGAACCATCGCTCTGATTTCCGGAATCTATGAACATCTTATTTTAGCCATCAGTTCCGTGAGAGTCCATCATGCCTGGACCGTGCCGCAGATCGTTCTGCCTTCCCGTCGTAAAGAAGCCCTGAGCGACTTGCTTTCCATCCACTGGAGTTTTCTGATTCCTCTGCTTGCCGGCATTGCAACCGGGCTACTGTCTGTGGCCGGGATCATGCCGATTCTGATTCGGGATTATCCTTTCTACACTTTTTCCTTTTTCTTTGGTCTGATCCTTTTTTCCGTCTGGATTCCCTTCCGGGCCATGGAAAAGAGGCCGCGCGAAATTCTCCTCCTTCTCCTGTTTGCTGGTCTGACCTTCTACGTGGTGGGTCTCGATCAATATTTTTCCGGCAGCACAGCGTTGCCCTATGTTTTTTTTTCCGGAGCGGTTGCCATCTGTGCGATGATCCTGCCCGGAATTTCCGGTGCTTATATTCTCGTGCTTCTGGGCGAATACGATTTGATTTTATCAGCCCTTCATGAAAGAGAATTTACCATCATACTGGTTTTTATCGCCGGCCTGCTTACCGGGATTCTTTCTTTTATACAATTGCTAAAAATTTTGCTCGATCGCTACCACAGTCTGACCATGGCTGCACTCACCGGAATTCTGGTGGGCAGTCTGCGCAAACTCTGGCCATTTGATTATATACAAGAAAATCAAGTGATTCCCTATGCGCCGCTTGTGGCTCTGGGCCTGATTGTGGCCGGGTCGCTGACCATCATGGTGATGGAATGGCTCTCGATCAGGCTCAAAGACCCGGAACCGCCTTATTGATCCATGTCCGCGTCCATCATCGCATCGCTGCGAGAGCTTTTTGCCCGTGATACCACTGCCCTTCTGGAAGAGGTCGACTCCACTTTAGCCACAGATCGCACGAAAATTTCCGGTCAGGCGCTGGCTCTGGTGCGCCCCGACCGTGAAGAAGACATCTGTAAGCTTGTGGGTCTGGCCCGTGAGTTCCATTTTTCCCTGGTCCCCTCCGGTGGCCGTACAGGTCTGGCCGGTGGAGCCGTTGCCGTAAGTGATCGACCGGTTGTGCTGCTCTCTTTTTCGCGCCTTGCCGCCTTCAAATCATTCGATCCGCATACGGCCAGCATCACAGTCGGGGCGGGAATGACCCTGGCAGAGCTGCAAAGACAGGCGCTGGAACGGGGATATTTTTTTCCGGTAGATTTTGCCGCAGCCGGCACAGCACAGGTCGGCGGTGCCATTGCCACCAATGCGGGCGGCATTCATTTCTTGCGCTACGGCGGGATGCGTTCCCGTGTTCGTGGACTGCGCTGTATCAACGGTCGTGGCGATCTGCTCTCTTTTCCGGGCGAAGTTTTAAAAAACAACACAGGTTACGATCTCAAGGAGTTGATCATTGGCTCAGAAGGGACCCTGGCCCTGGTTACGGAAGCAACGTTAGGTCTTTCGCGACCTCCGGGTGAACTGGCCCTGGCTCTGGCCGCTTTTTCCGACTTTGATCAAGTTTTACAACTTCTGGAAGATACGCGTCCCTATGATTTACATGCCTTTGAATGTTTTGACGCAGAGTCATTGCTCAGAGTAATGAACCATTTGCAGATCGGTGCGCCCTTTACCCGGAAATTTCCCTGGTACGCGCTGCTGGAATTTGAAATGCCCGGGCCGGAACCACTGGAGCGGCTTTCCCTTCTGGAACATTGCCGGCTGGTGGAAACAGCAGGAAAACGTAAGGACCTCTGGCGCTATCGCGAAGCGATCAGTGAGAGTATACACGGTGAGGTGGGCAGCAAGCAGGATGTTTCGCTGCCGCCGCGGATGCTGTCTGCATTTGTAAAGGAAATTCGGGCGCTTGCGCATTCCCTGGACCTCACTCTGTGCATTTTTGGCCATGTGGCGGACGGCAATCTGCATGTGAATGTGCTGGGGGGGGAAGCGGCCGCGCTTTCTCTTTCAGAAGAGATCCTGAGAAGGGTTCGTGACCTGGGTGGTTCCATCAGTGCTGAGCATGGAATCGGCCTGTTGAAAAAAACCTGGTTGCCCTATACCCGCAGCCCGGCGGAAATCGAGATCATGCGACAGGTCAAACGTGTCTTTGATCCCGATCTGGTGCTCAATCCCGGCAAAATTTTCGACTGAAAAAGGATCGCACACTCAGCGGTCCTTTATTTGATTCACTGCATGAGAAGAATGCTGGCCCTGCTGGTTCTGTTTTTGTTGTGGAGCGCTGGTGTGACCGGTCAGGAGCCGGAAAAACCTTTTGTTCTTAAAGTTGTTATCAGTGAGGCTATTACTCCCTCCAGCCTGGATCGCCTGGAAACCGCACTTCACGAGGCCGAGCGCCGCAAGGCGCGTGCATTGCTCATCGCGCTGAACACCCCGGGCGGCCTGATGAGTTCCATGGATGATATGATCCGCTTGATCCTTTCTTCACCTGTTCCCGTCATCACCTATGTTTCCCCCCCGGGTTCCTATTCCGGATCCGCCGGAGTTTTTATCATGTACGCTTCGCATGTTGCGGCGATGGCACCGGCCACCAATATCGGTTCTGCCACTCCGGTCAGTATGGGCGGCGCACCGGAAGATGCTTCCGGCAGTGATGAGATTCCCGAGGAAGCGGGAAAGAGCGATGCCGTGAACATGAAACGCAAAACCATGAATCATGCCCTGGCGCAGATTCGGAGTCTGGCTGAGTACCACGGTCGGAATCGGAACTTTGCCGAACGCGCCATCACGCATGCGGAAAATGTAACTTCCAGTCAGGCCCTGGCCATCCGGGCCATCGATCTTGTAGCGGAATCAGAACAGCAATTGCTGGAACGTCTGGAAGGCAGGCAGGTACGCACTCTGCCGGCTCCCACAACTCTTTCTTTCAAGGATGTTGCGATTGTAGAAATGGAAAGCGATACGCGCAGCAAAGTTCTGGCTCTGCTGGCCAATCCCACTCTGGCCTACTTTTTGCTTATGCTGGGAATGCTCGGAATCTGGGCGGAAATCCAGTATCCGGGAACCATCTTCCCTGGCGTCATCGGGGCCATCTGCTTTCTTCTGGGTCTTTATGCGATGCAGACTCTGTCCGTGGATTATACCGGAATTGCTTTGATCGCTCTTGCTCTTGTGCTCTTTGTTCTGGAAATTCATATCACCAGCTACGGGCTTCTCTCGATTGCGGCAATTGCCTCCCTCTCCCTGGGGTCACTGATGCTCATGCGCGAAGAACGCCTCGAAATGTCTCTGTGGATTGTTGGTTCCACTGTTGCCAGCGTATCGGCTTTGATTGTGTTTCTTATGTATAAAGCCGGACAGGTCATGCGACGCAAACCCACCAGCGGTGGCGAAGCACTTCTGGGTCGCGAAGCGACCGTGGTTCATGCTGTGAAGGAAGACGGTGGTCAGGTTTCTCTTGGCGGTGAGTACTGGAGTGCGCGAACGCGAGGATCGGAAATACCGGTCGGCCAGGCAGTTAAAGTTGTTGAACGCAGCGGCCTTGTTCTTTTCGTTGAACGAATACATTAGTTTGAGATTTTTTAACCGGAGTTTATCGATGACACTTTTTGGCGGCATAGCAATCCTGCTCGGGCTTTACATTATTGTAAGCGCAGTCCATGTTCTGAAAGAATACGAACGCGGCGTCGTGTTTCGTCTGGGGAGGTTTTCCTCAGTCAAAGGTCCTGGCCTCATCCTGATTATCCCTTTTCTGGATAAAATCGTCAAGGTCAGTCTGCGCACCGTGGTAATGGACGTTCCGCCGCAGGATGTGATTACCAAAGACAACGTTTCCATCAAAGTCAATGCTGTCCTGTACTTCCGGGTTGTGGATCCGGAGAAAGCCATTATTGAGGTAGAAGATTTTCTTTACGCAACATCCCAGCTTTCCCAGACCACGCTGCGTTCTATTATGGGCGAATCAGAACTCGATGAGATCCTCAGTGAAAGGGAGAAAATCAATTCGCAGTTGCAGCAGGTCATTGACAAACAATCAGATTCCTGGGGCATCAAGGTCAGCCTTGTGGAAGTGAAACATATTGACCTGCCCAATGAAATGCAGCGCGCCATGGCCCGCCAGGCGGAAGCGGAACGTTTGCGGCGGGCTAAAGTCATTGCGGCGGAAGGGGAATTTCAGGCCTCTCACAAAATCTCAGAAGCAGCAACCGTGATTGCCCGGGAGCCGGTAGCCATTCAGCTGCGGTATTTGCAGACGCTTATTGAAATTGCCGGAGACAAGACTTCCACAATTGTCATGCCCATTCCCATTGAACTTGTTGAAGCACTATTGAAAAAGAAATAGTTTCTGTCAAAAGGGGGGTCGCAAGGCCCCCGGTCACATGAAGAAAATCCCTGCACGTAAAATCCTCACCCGCAAGAATGCGGACAAGTTTGCCCTGTATTTAGAATCCGTTCAGAATCCGCCATTTGAGATTGAAGTCATCAATCGGTTCTATCGCGATCGACATAAGACCGGGGCCACGCTCTTTAAGGAAGATTTTTGCGGAACTTTTATGCTTTGCTGCGAGTGGGTCAAGCGTTCCTCACAGAATCAGGCTTTCGGGATCGATCTGGATGAGCCAACTCTGGATTACGGCAGAAAGCACCATTTCAGCCAGCTAAGCGATGATCAAAAAAATCGGCTGGTACTGCGCAAAGCCAACGTGCTCGATGTTACCGGTCCCGCCGTGGATATTGTGGCCGCTCTGAATTTTTCCTACTGGCTTTTCAAAACGCGTGAAGAATTGCTTGCCTACTTCAAGAAGGCACGTGCATCCCTGCGACCCGGAGGCATGCTGGTTCTTGACGCCTTTGGTGGCTCCAACAGTTATCTGGAAGTCAAAGAGCGCCGGCGTCTCAAAGGTTTCAACTATGTCTGGGAGCATGCACATTTCAATCCGGTTACTTCTGAACTGCAGTGCAAGATTCATTTTGAGTTTCGCGATGGAACAATGTGGAAGAACGCTTTTACATACGATTGGCGGCTGTGGACCCTGCCGGAGATACGCGAACTTCTGCTGGAAGCTGGCTTTAAGACTTTTACCGTTTACTGGGAAGGTACGGACCCCAAAACCGGCCGTGGCAATGCTGTGTATCGGCCAACTAAAAGCGGAGAAGCCTGCGTTTCCTGGGTTTCCTATATTGTTAGCTTTCGCGATTGAGGGCAAAAAAGCCGGGAAGGCTTTTCAGTGCACAAGCGTGGATAGCTTTCCGCGAAAAATAAAAAATACCGCTGCTACCATGCACAGCCCGGCCCAGAGATAGTCCAGGGTAATCTTTTCTTTCATATAGAATACGGAAAAGGGCAAAAAGACACTCAGGGTAATCACTTCCTGCATAATCTTGAGCTGGCCCACGTTCATCACAGTGTGCCCGATTCGGTTGGCCGGTACCTGCAACACGTACTCAAAAAAAGCGATTCCCCAGCTCACCAGAATGGCATAGTAGTACGGGGCTGTGGCCAGAGTGCGCAGATGGCCGTACCAAGCAAAGGTCATAAAAATATTGCTACAGATGAGTAAAACAATTGTGGCCAGATAGGGGTTCATGCAAGCCTCAAGGAGAGCTATAGTGTTTGCGTAAATCAGCGGCGATGTTCTTTTGCATGGCTTCGTTGGTGCCGCCACCGATGCTGAATAGAATGGCATCGCGGAGCATTCGTTCCACGGGATATTCTCGTGTGTATCCATAGCCACCCAGAACCTGAATCGCATTGCGGGCCACGCGTTCTGCCATTTGCGTGGCTACAAGTTTGGCTGACGCTGCTCCCAGAGAGTTGCGCTCATCCGGGTGAATCTTGTAGGCAGTCTGGTAAACCAGAGCGCGGGCTGCGCTGTAGTCGGCAAAACTTTCTGCCAGCAGTCTTTGTATCTGTCCATGAGATATGATGGGTTTGCCAAAGCTTGAGCGCTCTGTGGCGTAACGACCCATGACGTCGATGCAGCGCCTGGCAATACCGATAGATTGCGCGGCCAGGGTAACACGTTCGATTTCCAGATTGCGCATCATTGATGTGATGCCCCCATTTTCCTGACCCACCAGATTTTCCGCCGGTACTTCAAGGTCCTCGAAGTGTAACACAGAAGTACTGGAGGCCTTGATGCCCATCTTCTCTTCTTTTTTGCCCACGCTGAAGCCCGGAAATGTGCGTTCGATGATGAAGCTGGTAATTTCTTTGCGATCTTTATGGTCCATTTTGGCGTAAACCAGAAAGTAATCCGCTTCCGGTCCGTTGGTGATGAACTGCTTGGCACCATTCAGAATGTAACGGTCCCCTTTTTTCACGGCAGTGGTCGCAAGGCCCAGGACATCGGTGCCCACACCGGGTTCTGTCATGCCCATGCCGCCAATGCAGCGACCATCGAGAACTCCGGGAAGGTAGCGTCGTTTTTGTTCATCGCTGGCATTGACAAAGACATTATTCACAAAGAGAATTTCATGAGCCAGATACGACAGGGTAAAGGCCGGGTCGCTGCGACTGAATTCTTCATGGATGATAACTTCTGCCAGGGCATCCATTCCATGTCCGCCATAGTCCGTAGAAACCGTCAGACCAAAGAGACCCAGCTCCTGTCCCAGGCGGCGAAATAGAGCGATGTTGAAGGTTTCCTTTTCATCATGCTCTTTAGCCTGTTCCTCCAGACTCTGGGTGGAAAAATCTTCCGCGATCTGGCGCAACTGCCGGTGTTCTTCTGTGGGGGCAAACAGGTCAAAACGGGCTCTACTCAGGGTGGTGCTCATAGTTGCAGTCTGCCCTGTGGCCCGGACCGGTAAAGAAGATTTTGCTTTGCCTGGAAAATCGTTTCAACTACCTGGCCCGATGGAAAAAACGAAATCGCCGGGTTCGTTTGCAGAGCTGTTTCCTCTCGCCTTTCCGATTGTACTGTCTCAGGCCATAGACGTGGCCATGATTTTTTGTGACCGCTATTTCCTTTCCCGGCTGGGCCGGGAGCCCCTGGCAGCCACACTGACGGGCGGACTTTTGGTATTTTTATTGAGTACTTTTATGATTGGCACTCTGGGCCAACTCACTCCTCTGGTTTCGCAGTACCGTGGTGCCGGGCAGAAGGACCGATGCGTGCGCGTGGTTCATCAGGGTTTGTTCCTCTGTCTTGTGGTTCCGCCCCTTTTGCTTATTGTAGCGTATCTGGGAGCCCCTCTGCTTATCGCTTTTTTTGCTCATGAGGAGTCTCTGGCTCAAAATGAGCTGCGCTATTTTCGCATCCTGAGTTTTACGGTGCTTACGACATCGCTGCGTCAGGTCTTTGCCAATTTTTTCATTGGTCTGGGCCGCAGTCGCATTGTGACCTTGGCGTCTGTCAGCGGCTTCTTTTTGAACCTGCCTCTTGCTTACGGTTTGATTTTTGGAGAATTCGGTCTGCCCGCCCTGGGAATAGAAGGAGCAGCTCTCGGCACAGTCATCGCCAGCGTCATGCCCGTACTGATTCTGGGCGCTGCCTTCTTAACCAGAGAAATGCGGGACGAATACAGGACGTCATCACGACCGTCGCTAAACCCGGTTTTGCTCTTTCAGTTGCTGCGCTACGGTTTTCCTGCGGGCATGGAAATGCTGGTCAATGTTTCTGGATTTTTATTCTTCACGATGCTGATGTATTCTTTTTCTCCCGATGTTGCCGCAGCAACGACGATTGTTCTCAATTGGGACATGGTGTGCTTTGTTCCCTTACTGGGAGTGAGTCAGGCTGTGGGCGGCCTGGTGGGTAAGTATCTGGGTGCGCAAAGACCGGAACTGGCTCTACGTTCAGCCTGGAACAGTTTGAAAATTGGCTGGGGCTATGCTTGCTTGATTACTTTTTCTTATTTAATGTTTACCGACTTCCTTATCCACCTGTTTGCACCGGTAAAGGACGCCTCCTTCAGCGGTGTTTTGCCCTATGCCCGGATTATGCTGCAGATCTCCTGTTTTTACTTTCTCTTTGACGCAACCTATTCCGTACTTGGTGGCATATTGAAAGGTGCGGGTGATACCCTCTGGACGATGGCGGTTTCTAACAGCTTTATGTGGACTTGTGCGCTCACGATTTATTTCAGTCGCGATGCTACCGGTTTAACTCCGGTGGGAGCCTGGATCATTTTGACGGTGATGGTCTTTTTGCTGGGGACTGTCTATTTCTGGCGTTTTACCCGGCGCGGCTGGCTGCATCGGCTCATGATTGAGTAAAGATGCCCGTCGCGTACCCGCTCTTGCAGGTTTCCGGGGCCTGCCCCTTTCCGGACGGGAAAAGCCGGCAAAACGCGGGTGCACCCGATGCCGGTAATCCAGGATCATCTTGACTCCAGCTTCCGTTCAATATTTCAGGAGTATCATGCTGCTCAACCCCAAAACAGAAACCTTCCATCATCTGGATGAAAAATCACGCCGGATCATGTTAGAAACGATTCGTTTTTTTGAGAACAAGGGCAAGGCTCGTATCAAGCACGATGACCATGAAAGGGTCTGGTACCAGGACTTTTTGGATTTTCAGGCCAGCCAGCAGATTTTTGCCCGGCTCATGACCCCGCCTGAATATGGTCAGGACGACGCTCGCCATGATTCGTATCGCAATTGTTTTTTTAATGAAATCCTGGGTTTTTATGGTTTGCCTTACTGGTACACCTGGCAGGTGACAATGCTCGGACTCGGTCCCATCTGGAACAGCCAGAATACGGCCATCAAAAAAGAAACAGGCGAACTTTTGCGCAAAGGCGGCATCTTTGCCTTCGGTCTGTCGGAAAAAGCGCACGGCGCGGATCTCATTGCCAGTGAGATGACTCTGCGTTCCGATGGCCGGGGTGGCTACCTGGCCCGCGGTAGTAAATATTACATAGGAAATGCCAACAAGGCTGCGCTCGTTTCTACTTTTGGTAAAATACAAGAGACCGGCGAATATGTTTTCTTTGCAGTTAAATCAGACCACCCGAACTACGAATGCATCAAGAATACCGTCAATTCGCAGAATTTTGTGGCGGAGTACCGCTTGAATGACTATCCCGTTACAGAAGCGGACATTCTCTCTCGCGGCCGCGCTGCCTGGGATGCGAGCCTCAGCACCATCGCCTATTGTAAGTACAACCTGGGCTGGGCCTCCATCGGGATCTGCACCCATGCTTTTTATGAAGCCATCAATCATGCGGCCAATCGTGTGCTTTTCAATCATGCCGTAACCGATTTTCCGCACATCAGGGCCTTCTTTGTGGATGCCTATGCTCGTCTTGTGGCCATGCGCCTCTTTGCCCTGCGGGCCAGCGATTACATGCGCGTGGCCAGTGCCCAGGACAAACGCTATTTGCTCTACAATCCCATGGTGAAAATGAAAGTGACCATGCAGGGAGAGGAAGTCATTAATTTGATCTGGGATATTATCGCTGCCAGAGGTTTTGAAAAAGATACCTTTTTTGAAATGGCTGCCCGTGACATCCGCGCTTTACCCAAGCTTGAGGGAACAGCTCAGGTCAATATGGTCCTGATTATCAAGTTCATGCAGAAATTCCTGCTGGAATCCGAAGAATACGCCCCCGTTGCCCGACAGGATCAGCAAAAGAACGATGACTTTCTTTTTGATCAGGGTGCAACCAGCAAAGGGCAGAATAAGATTTTTTTCCATGATTTCAACACAGCCTACAGGAGTGTTGATTTGCCCAACATTCGTGTATTTCGCGAGCAGATCGAAGTATTGAAACGCCTGCTGACAGATGGTGCCCCGGACCGGACGCAGAACCGTGATCTGGATTTTATGCTGATTGTGGGTGAGCTTTTCACGCTGGTCGCTTATGGCCAGCTCATTATTGAGAACGCTCTTTTGCAGAAGGTGGACCACGATCTTCTGAACACGATTTTTGACTTCATGGTCCGGGATTTTTCACGCTATGCCCTGCAACTCTATTCCAAGACATCCAGCAGTGCTATCCAGCAAGAAATCGCTCTGGCGATGATCAGAAAGCCGGTAGTGGATACGGCACAGTTTGAACGCGTCTGGAAAACGCACGTCCATGCCTTAAAGGATACGTATGAAATGAATCCCTGAATCAATAAAACAGTGGACGCAGGATGGCCCCCGGACACCCTGGTCACATGCGCGAGCTCATCAAACTGGAATCCACTGCCGGAACGGGCTACTTCTATACGACGACCAAAAACAAGCGTCTGCATTCAGACAAGATGGAAGTGAAGAAGTACGACCCGAAAGCGCGCCAGCACGTCGTCTTCAAAGAAAAGAAAATTTCAAAATAATCGCTGGCGCAAGTCCGCTGCTATGCAGCTTTGAGGAAAGGTTATGCGCGTTGCTATCGCTGGAGTCACTGGAGCCGTAGGTGAGGAATTTCTGCGTGTTCTGGAAAAACGTAATTTCCCGGTTTCTGAGCTGAGGCCACTGGCATCGGCTCGTTCTGCAGGGAAAACAATCCAATTCAGGGGCAAAGAATACACGGTTGGTGAACTGCGATCGGACTCTTTCAAGGGCATGGATCTCGCGCTTTTTTCCGCCGGAGGGAGTGTAAGCCGGGCCTTCCGCCAGGCAGTTGTGGAAAGCGGGGCGGTCATGGTGGACAACTCTTCCGCTTTCCGGATGGATCCAGACGTTCCTCTGGTGGTGCCGGAGATCAACCCCGCTGACATCAAGATTCACAAAGGGGTCATTGCTAACCCCAATTGCTCAACCATCATTCTGCTCATGGCGGTTTATCCGGTGATGCAACTGGCAAAGGTAAGTAAAATCATTGTTTCCACCTATCAGGCTTCATCGGGAGCGGGAGCGCAGGCCATGCAGGAGCTGGAAAGTCAGGCCAGGCAACATCTCTCCGGAGAAAAAATGGAGAGCCGTATCTTTCCTTTTCCGCTGGCATTCAATGCCTTCAGTCACAATTCAGCAATGGATGTGGTCAGTGGCTTAAACCAGGAAGAAGAGAAAATGGTTAAGGAAACATACAAAATTCTGCACAGTGATTCAATGGACATTCAGGCTACCTGCGTGCGCATCGGCACCCTGCGTGCTCATGCAGAATCTATCTATCTGGAAACCGACCGCGAACTATCCCGGGAAGAAATCACGGCGGCTCTACAGCACTTTCCAGGAGTTCAGGTTGAAGATGATCGCAAGAGCAATCGCTTCCCCATGCCACTTGTCGCCTCCGGGCAGGACGATGTATTTGTAGGCCGTATTCGCAGCGGAAAAAGTAAGAGCGGTCAGGCCTTTGTGAATCTATTTTGTTGTGGAGATCAGATCTTGAAGGGTGCGGCCCTCAATGCCGTGCAGATTGCGGAGAAACTTTGAAACGGGTCCTTGTCCCCCTGGCAGAAGGCTTTGAAGAAATGGAGGCCATCATTGTCATTGATGTGCTGCGTCGGGCCGGTCTTGAAGTGGTATCTGCGTCCCTGAAAGAAGGGCCGGTAACCGCATCACGCAGAAGCCGCCACCTGGCAGATACGACTCTTGAGGAAGCCTTGAAGAACGATTTTGATGCGATTGTCCTGCCGGGCGGACAACCGGGATCAGACAATCTGCGAGCGGACGTTCGTTTGGCTCAAATGCTAAAAAAATATAAAAATGAAAATAGAGTGATCGCTGCAATTTGCGCAGCGCCAAACGTTTTGCGGCACCACGGCATCATCACTGGCAGTGATCCTTTTGTTTGCTTTCCGGGAACGGAAAACTCTGCCAGCGGAGGCCGGCAGGAGAGCGGTCGGTTGGCACGGTCCGGACAGGTGTTCACGAGCATCGGTCCGGGATCCGCCTTTGAATTTGCTCTGGCTCTGGTGGGAGAACTCTGCACAGATGAGGTCCGGGAAAAAGTGAAATTGGCCCTGCAACTGCCGCCAGGCGTGGCCTGATGAAAGAACGCTCGATTGAGATTGTCGTAACTCTGGATGAAAATAACATTCCGGAAAAAATCGTCTGGCGTGCTGATGATGCTGGCTTTAGCGGTTACAGGCCGGCGTCATCTATGTCGCTGGCTTTCTGGGAGCAGGAGCGCGAGGAGCTCTTATCCATGGAGCTCTGGACCAAAGATCACTCTGTTGAGCACATGCAACGCCAGATTATGGAAAGTCTGTTCAAGCTTTCCGATGCCTGTCAGCGGGCAACGGGAGACCATGAGATGGCCAGAGTCATCAACGAGACGGCAAAGTCCATCCGCAATATGCTGGGGAAGGGTAAAGAATAACCTTTACAGATCCATTGCTACACGGGACAGGACCCTGTGGGTAGTCTTTCTTTTCCTCTTGCCCGTGCCTGTCTGGAACTGACCAAACCGGGGATTTCCTTTTTCATTGGCCTGACTTCTCTCTGCGGCTTTTTTGTGCGCCCGGAACTGGTGGAGAGCTGGTTTTTCTTTCCCGCTCTTTTTTTGTCTTCCTATGCAACCAGCGCCGGTTCTGCGGCTTTCAACCAGTACTACGAGCAGGACCTGGACCGGCAGATGCAGCGAACTCGCGGCCGGCCGCTTCCTTCCGGTCGTTTGAGTCCGCGCTTTGCTCTTTTGTTTTCTTTGTTCATGCTTACCTGTGGCCTCCTGCTTGCCTGGAGTGTTTGTGGCGCTTACACAGCGATCTTCTTGTTTCTGGGATCGTTTTCTTATATTGTTTTATATACAATCCTCACTAAACGGCGTACGGCCTGGAATGTACCTCTGGGAGGACTTTGCGGTTTTTTTGCAGCCTATGCCGGCGTGGTGGGCAATGGTGGGGAAATCACTCAGGAGGGACATGCCTACGCGCTGCTTCTGTATTTCTGGAGTGCTCCCCATTTCTGGAGCCTTTCCATTTTCAAGCAGGCCGATTATGAAAAAGTGGGCATCCCCATGCTACCTGTTGTTGTGGGCAGTCGTAAAACAGCCCTTGCCACTCTGGCACATGTACTCGTTCTCATTCCCGTTTCAACGCTTTTCTGGTCCATGGCTCTGCCGGCAGTGCTCCTGATACTTATTGCTGCGCTCATTTTTGCCTGGTATTCTTTGCTACTCTGGCATGCAGCTTTGATGCTGCCGGAAGAGAGCCTCCTGCGCCGGGCCCGGCAAACGTTTCTGTACTCCCTGGCATACCTGCCCCTGGTTTTTCTGGGTTTGGGACTGGGTTATGCTCTAAGGTAGGCTGCAATTTTTTTGCACAACTGTCTGGCATTTCCTGGTCGATGCCTGAGTCTGGCATGGTGAAAATTTTACTTCTTTCTTTCTTTTTATCTCCGCTGCTTCTACTGGCCTCTCCGCAGATCGGGCGCTGTCCGGTTTTTCCTGCTGATCATATCTGGAATACACCCATCGACAAAAGCCCCGTGCACAAATCTTCCCGGGACTTCATTCGCAGCATTGGCAGTCAGAAAAAGCTCAAAGCCGATTTTGGCAGTGGCACCTGGAATGGCGGGCCGATCGGCATTCCCTTCACTCTGGAAACAGGAAAAGCCGTGCGCCCTACCTTTGAGTATGCCGATGAAAGCGATCCCGGTCCGTACCCGCTCCCCGCCAATCCACCTATCGAAGGAGGGCCGCAGTCCAGAGGAGACCGTCACATTCTTGTGCTGGATCAAAAAAATTGTATTCTTTATGAACTGTATGCAGCCTATAAGACAGGAGGAGGCTGGCGTGCCGGATCCGGAGCGGTCTTTGATCTTGGCTCTTACCGGTTGCGTCCATCGGGCTGGACGTCGGCGGACGCCGCGGGCCTGCCCATTCTGCCTGGCCTCGTCCGTTATGAGGAGGTGGCTGCCGGTGAAATCAAGCATGCTGTGCGCTTCACGGCTCGACTGACTCGTCGGTCTTTCGTCTGGCCGGCCCGTCACTATGCCTCGCGTCGCACGGATCCAAACATTCCACCCATGGGCATGCGGTTTAGACTGAAATCTTCTGTAAACCTGGACGGGTTTTCCGCGCCTGCCCGGGTGATTCTCACCGCACTCAAGAAGTACGGGATGATTCTGGCAGATAACGGTTCCGATTGGTACATTTCCGGGGCTCCGGACGAACGCTGGAACAATCAGACGCTTAGAGAGCTGGCCCGCATTCAAGGGGAGCAGCTGGAAGCGGTGGATACACAGGAGCTTATGCTCGACCCGGATACGGGTCAGGCGCGGCAGCCTTAGTGTTGGGCGCAGCCGTTTTAAGCTTCCAGAGCCGTTTTCATATCGAGTAGATCCTGAGCCAGGGCTTTGCGCGTTGCTCTGCCAAACATCCAGCCGGTCAGGAACCACATGATGCGCGCGCCGGTCGTAACGGGCCGGGCAACGAAATCCATGGATACAGTAAATGGCGGCCCCTCGGCAGAAAGAGCGACGCGCGTGGTGTAGATTGCTCCGTGGCTTTCCGCCCGGACATCGTAATGCTGGCCTTCCTGGGCGGCAGTTACCCACATGACTTCTGTTGCTTCCTTTCCCAGAAAGGCTCGGGTTTCGCGCCACTTCAGACCTACCAGACCCCGGGCCGGTTTTTCGAGGACCTCGACTTTCTGGATGGAAGGCATGACTCGGGGGGATTCTCCTACATTGGTCAGGGTCTGCCAGATGCGCTCACGATCTGCATGGATGCTCTGTTCGACGGTTATGCGCATAGCTCTCTTAAAGTTTATCGGGGCGGTGCAACAGTGCGCCCCCCACGGGGTTCGTATCAGAAAAAAAAGGGCCGGTCACGGAGACAAAGTCGCCTGTGCCCGGGTTCAGCGTAACACCGTAGACGTTGCCGTTGCTATTGATACTGTATAGAGCCAGCCCCAGTTTGTCCACAAGGATGGTTCTACTTCCCGTGGCCGGCAAAGATATGCTACTCCTCAAGCTGATACTCCCACCCGGGGCAATGGCGTACGCGTCTATCTGGGCGCTCACGGTTTCGTAAGCTAAGTATACAATGGGCAGAGCTGGATGACTGGCAATTCCATAGCGAACGTTTCCGCCAACGCTCTGGGTTTGCGTTAGATTCAGCGAGCCGTCAGTCTGGTTTACCTGGTAGCTGAAGAGGGTATTGGGTGCGGCAATCGAGGCCAGAAGCAGGTAATTTCCGGAGAAGTCGTAAGTAAGTCCATACACGTTGGTCGTCCCGGCGATGTTGGTGTTGGAAACCCAGGTGGGCGCACCAATGCTATTCAGGGAAAGGAGCGCCGATCCCAGGCTTCCGTTTTCCAGGGCCACCTGGACGAATCGACCTCCGGGGTGGATAGCTATGGCGCGTGGATTAATCATACTGCCGCTGGTGCTTCCCAGCAGGGAGATCGTGCCGTCCCCCTGAATTGTGTAACTACGTACATCATAAGGAATGCCCTGGTTGCTGACAAAAAGGCGATTGCTAGAACTGGTTGTTACACCAAACGGAGTATTAAAGCCCGTGATCGAGGGCATAGGTGAGAGGAATCCTGTGTCCGACACAGCGATGGGCGTCACGGCATTGCTCAACGCCTCTGCGGCATACAAGTATCGATTGTCGGCGGCCAGGGCCAGTTGTTCGGAAACGTTGGTAAGGTTGACGCTCTGCATCAGACTTAACTGCCCGGGCGCGCTGATGGTATATGCATTGATCGTGGTCACTCCAGAGTGGGAAACATAAAGCCTGTGAGCTCTGGGAACTGTCACCTGTCCAACGGTGTAGAGCAGGCTGACCGTTAGTGGATTGCAGCCGGCGTCAAAACTCTGGCAGGAAGTTTCCACCACTGCACAGTTCCAGATTAGCAGGAGAACTGGGAGCAGGTTAACGACCGGGCGCATCAGGTGCTCATCGTTTCCGGGCAGGCCCAGAAGACAAGTCATTCCTGCCTGGTTTTTCAGGTCTGAGGAAGGGCCGAAACATTTTCCAGGTATAGCGATCGGGAGGGAAAAGCAAACTCTGCCCCCAGTCGATGGGAAAGCTCAAGGATCGCCGTAAAAATTTCCTGGCGGCACTGTAGTTCCGCACTCCAGTCCGGGACTTCCAGAAAGCAATATAACAGGATATCCAGGCTGGAGGCTGCGTACTCATGAAATACGACGTGATAATTTTTCTGATGCACCCGGGGATGACTGCGGAGGATTTCCTTCACTCCTTCTATGAAGGAATGGAGGGTCTGCGGGGTCGTGCTGTACTTCAAGGAAAGTAAGGTCCGGATGCGCCGGTATTTCCGCATCCCCATATTATCAATTTTGACATTGGCGATTTCCGAATTGGGAATGGAAATGACCGAATTGTAAAAAGTGCGAATGCGCGTGGAGCGGAAACCGATTTCCTCCACAGTCCCTTCCGCTGCTCCGACAACAATCCAGTCTCCCACCTGAAAAGGCCGGTCAAAAAGAATCATCAGGGAACCAAAAAAATTGGCCACCGCATCTTTGGCTGCCAGAGCAAAAGCCAGCCCACCGATACCCAGTCCGGCCAGCAGAGAGAGGACATTGATTCCCAGATTTTGTATGGCCAGGAGTGAACCCATAATGAGAACCAGAATTTTTAGTGTACGATTGAAAAGCGGTACAAGCTGATCATCCAGTGTCGAATGCGTCCGCCCGGCAATCTCTTGAAAGTAGAGCGTCAGCACATTGACCAGGCGGTAAGTAAGAAAGATAATAGATATGGATAAAAAAATGTTAACCAGAAAATTGGCTGTCGATAAATAAAATCCCTCCAGTCGCAAAAGCAGAATGGACAGTGCCCAGATGAGTGTACAGACAATCCAGCCAGCTGGCGGTGCAGCAGCATTCACAACTTCAACATCCCAGCGAGTCGGAGTTTTGCTGAGCAATTTACGTAACAATTCCAGCAGATGGTGGGCAATCAGCCGCACCATAAGGCCCAGTAAAATGGCCAGCCCGATCCCGACCCATTGCCAGAGTCCCAGGCCCAGATAAGGCTCACGTGCCCAGACCGGGATCAACCGATCCTGCCACGGATGCTGGTAGTGCGCCCCCTGGCCCGAAGCCGGCAGATAAGGTAGATGGCGGACACGCGAGTAGAAAGAGCCGGCCCGGGCCACTGTATCAGCGGAAAAAAGAAATTCACCCCGCCGTTCACCCTCTTCAACGCGCACAATTGTTATTTCTGTATCTTTCAAACGCCAGCGCAGAGTCTCGGTATCGGGACCGGGAATTTTTTCATAATCGATCAGAATGATCCGATCTATAACTTCTTTTAGGAAAATAGCGGCTTCCCGTCCGCTTTCCGCGCGCATGAGTGCTGGCACCGCTGATAGATCCAGACAACGTACGGCATCTTCAATCCGATCCTTTTTGCGGGCATCTTTCTTCCGCTCTCCCTCCGCATAAAGCTGCATTGCTTCCATGAAGGTTTTCATGGTATCACGGGGAGAGTCGGTTTTGACAGGAGCCAGGGGACTTGCTGGCAGAGCCGAATGCAGCAAGGCGATGAAAATGGTGAAACGCAAGAGCATGTTTAACATGCTAAAAAGGGAGCTTGAAATCGTCCGGTGCTTTTTTTACACAGCGTTCTACGCAATGGGGCTTCTGCAAATTGGCCTTCAGGCAAAGATCGGCTATGGAAGTCAGGATGCACTTCTGCGCCGCACCGCCGGCAACTGCGCCCTGTCTCAAGCAATCCACCGGTACTGTTTTGAGCGTATGTTCTGTCAACGCCTGGCAGCCGTCACCCATCGGGTAGAAGAAGATGGCTTTCTTACCACCACAGGAAAGAAGAAAAATAATCAGGACAGTGAGCAACCGGGACATGAGAGCATACTCAACGCGGCGATCTTTCCGGGCAACCGATTTTAGACCTTCCCTGTAGAATTTATACCGGGTTGCGGTATCCGCGCATGATTTCAAAACATATTATGAAATTTTCGTAAAATATTGCTGAGGATACCAAAGGCAACGGTAAGAGCAGCAAAGCCCAGCATGGGGATGGCGTAGCTGTAGCGGCGCTGAAACAGCCGCACAGCGGACCAGACGGTCGCAACAGCCGATTGCACGACAAGAAGCAGAGGGAGGGCGTAGCCCACTTTCAACCAGAAAAGAGCGCGGGGTGACACTGCGCCAAACATGGACTGCGGTCCGATCACCTGGTTACGAATGAAGAGAAAGGCGAACACAAACAGTAAAGTGAGGGCGTAAATAGCATAGAGCAGCTTGAGGCGGTCTTTATACCAGGGTGCTTCCACAGCCCAGAACAAATGGCCCGCCCGGTGCCGGCAAGAAAATTGTTACCAGCTTCCGGAAGCACCACCCCCGCCAAAGCTTCCGCCACCGCCACTGTATGAGCCGCTGGATGAACTCGAGCTGCTCGATGAAGAACTGGAACTGGAAGAATAAGATCCGCTTGAACTGCTTGAAGAGTAACTGCTGGAACTTCCCGAGGAACTGTAGGACCCACCGGAGCCGCCTTCTTTGATGATAGCAATGAGACCCAGAAGAAGGGTAATGCCCAGCCAGTAGATGGGGATGACAATCAGTGCTGGCCAGAAGTAGTCCGACCAGAAAGCAAGGGCAGTGATGGGGAATCCATAGAGGAGCGCCGGTAAGAGGTAGGCAAGGCCGGTGAAGTCCAGTAGCAGCAGGACCAGGCCCAGAACAACACAAACACCTATCCAGACATAGGAGAAAGTGGAGAATAGATCGCGCAACCGGTAGTGCTCCTGCTCCGCGAGGGATTCTTTTTCTGTGGCTTCCCTTTCTACATCCATGGGTAATGGTTCTTTGCGGATCGCTGCCATGATAGCCGCTACTCCGGCATCGATCCCTTTTTCCATTTGCCCGGCGCGAAACTGCGGCACAATCGCTTCCTCGATAATTTGCTTGCAGCGGGCATCCGGCAGAACACCTTCCAGCCCGTAGCCTACTTCTATTCGCAATTTACGATCATCGCGGGCAACCAGGAGGATCACGCCATCGTCTTTGCCCCGCCGCCCCACCTGCCAGGCCTCAGCCAGACGCATGCTGTAGGCTTCAATGGCTTCAGCCCCGGTTGTACCCAGAACAACCACGACGACTTCCGCTCCGGTCTCCTTCTGGAAGCTCGCCAGTTGCCCGGCCAGCTTTTCTTGGTAGTCGGCGCTCAGTGTATTTGTCTGGTCCACCACTCGACCCACGGGCGGCAGATTTTGGGAAAGCAGGGGCAGGCAGGTCAGTGCAATAAAGATCAGGGCAGAGCGGAGAGACATGAGACTTGGTGGGCGGCTGCAGGCCGCCGTCGACAACTTTTGAAAGACTTGACCGCGAGTCTCCCTGGCGGAAAGTCCTCTCATGCTGGGCATTCGCTTTATCAAGACCAAACCCACCGATTATGTGCTGCTGTACAAGCGGGGACGGATCCGGGCCCGCGGCAATGGACTGAGTTTCTGGTACTATGAACCAACGACTTCCCTGGTTGTGGTCCCGGCCGATAGTCGGGATATTCCTTTTATTTTTAAAGATATTTCAGCCGATTTTCAGGAAATCAACATTCAGGGTCAGTTGACCTACTGTGTGCAGGAGCCGGAAAAGCTGGCCGCCCTTCTGGATTTCACCATTGATAGTGCGGGCAAACCTCTGGGCGATGGTGTGGAGAAACTTGCAGCCCGCCTGACTAACCTTATCCAGGTGGTTTTGCGCGAGAAACTACAGAATATGGATCTGGCTGCGGCTCTATCTTCATCGCGAGAGCTGGTAGCCTTTGCTACGGAAAGGTTACAGAAACTCGATGCGGTCATGGCCATGGGGCTTTCCATTCTCGATTTTTCCCTGACCCGTCTATCGCCCACCCCGGATATGGCCAGGGCTCTGGAGTCCGGTACCCGGGAAAAATTACTGCAATCAGCAGATCAAGCCATCTATGAAAGAAGAAATTTTGCTGTGGAGCAGGAAAGGCTCATTAAAGAAAACGAATTGCGAACGGCCATCGCCGTGGAGGAAAAGAACCGTCAGATTCGCGAAGAACAGATGAACATCGAAATTGCTGTAGCCGAAAAACAAGCGCTCTTAATGAAAAAGCAGCTGGAGGCGCAGGCGGAGGAAGCACGTCAGCAGGCTGCCATCCAGAGACAAAAATTGATGGATGCCATTGAGCGCGAAGCGGAACGCAAGAGGCTTGTGGATGCGGAAGCCCTCAATCAGTCGGTTCTTTCGCAGGCGCGTGCGGACAGCATGCGAAAGGAGCTGGGTGCCCTGCGTGAAATTCCGCTGGATATACTGGGTGTGCTGGCAGCCAACCAGATGGATTCTCGTGATTTCGTGAGCAAGGCCTTTGCTGATCTGGCAAAGAATGCGCAAAAAATCGGAACGCTCAACATCACTCCGGATCTGTTGCATTCCCTGATGGAATCCGATCGTGCCTGATGGATTTTGAGCGCATTGTAGTCGTCACGCGCAAGTCCAGGCTACGGGAAAGCATTCAGCGTTTCAATACCGTGCGTCAGGCCCGCTTCGTGATCGAAAGTCGCGGTCACTCCTTTCAGGATTATGAACTCGAAGAGTCCAACTACCAGAGGTCCAGGCAGACGGTAATGCAAAGTTTGCCGGCGGGAGTCAAGTTTCAGGTCATTGACCGTTCGTATTTATCGGACTTTCTGTTTTTGCCCGCGGATCTGATTTTAGTGCTGGGCCAGGATGGGCTGGTTGTGAATACAGCCAAATATCTAAAGAGCCAGCGGGTCATTGCGGTGAACCCCGACCCGGAACGATTTGACGGAATACTGCTTCCTTTTGTCCCGGAGGATTTGCCCGGGCTATTTGCTCTCATGCAGAACCGGAAGCCGCCGGAGCGCACGATCAGCATGGCAGCGGTTAAAGTCAATGACGGACAGGAGATGCTGGCCTTCAACGATTTCTTTGTGGGCCCCAGATCGCATACCAGTGCTCGTTATACGATTTCTTTTCATGAACAGAAAGAAAGACAGAGTTCTTCGGGTATTATCATCTCCACGCCGGCTGGATCTACGGGCTGGCTCAGCTCCCTGTGGAATATGGCCCGCGGAATTTCGGGGCAGCAGTCTCTCGAGAATGTCTCACTGCAGTGGGAAGATCGTCGACTGATCTTTGCTGTTCGCGAGCCCTTCCTCAGCAAATGGAGCCAGGCAAATATCGTAACCGGAGAAATCCAGGAGGAAGAGACCCTGGTTGTGGAAAGTCATATGGCTGAAGAAGGCGTGATCTTTTCTGACGGAATTCTGGAAGACTACATCGAATTCAATTCCGGTGCCACGGCTCATTTTAGCCTGGCGGACCGCAGGACGATCCTCCTTACCCGCGAAACCCGCTAAAGGCCGGATAAGAGTTCTGTCACTGCTTTTCTAAAAGGGCTTTCAGGTTAGAAAGACCATCGGCCAGGGAGCTTCCCAGCAACCCTTCCATGTCCATAAAGAACAGCATCAGGTTCATAGGAACTTTCATGGATCCGTGAAAACCCCATTTCAGTCGAGTGCTCTGCTGATCGGGTGACTCGAAAGTCATGTAGGCATGGTCCTGGGCCTCAAAGGGCTCAAAGAAACGCAGCTCGAAATCAATCCTTTTATTGGTCTCAATGGCTTTGATTTCCTGTTCGCCCCGACCCACATCAGGGTTCTGGCTGTCCCAGCTCTGGACTGCTCCGACGGTACCGTCCGTTCCCCGGAAGTCTTTCTTCATGGCCGGATCCATGCGAGCCCACACGCTGTAGTTGTCCTGGTTTTTCAGGAAGCGGACGTACTCAAAAACCTGTGCTACCGGCTTCTGGATGACAATTTCGCGTTCCACCCGATATTCCTTTCTGGATACCAGAGCTATGCCAAGGACTACGACAAGGGTGCCAGCGATCGCTGCACCGGCGAACTTCAGGATCTTCATGATAGGTGCACAACATTGGCTGTTCCCTGGCTGGCAAGAAAAAAGGATACTGAGTAGCCTTAAAAGCTACTGCGTTTGGTGCGCTGCAAAGTGGCGCCGCGTCAGAAAATTTTCCGGCGCCGGATACGCATTGGCTTGACAGATTTTCTCCAGGAGCCCTCACTTTCCTCCAGTATATCCTTTCCCGGACGGGGAAGGACAGGAGCAAGAGATATGTATCTCAAAAGTTTCATGCGTTCCGGTCTGGCGCTGGCCATCATGGTCATAGCCCCGACCACCCTTATGGCGGGCAAATGTTTCGTGTTTGTACACGGGCACAGAACTGCCAAACCAACACATACACAAATTTACAATGGCCAGGTGGACAACTGCTGTGGCGACGATTCCAGCTACTGGTTTGTAGATGGTTCGCTTTCCAATAGCGATTTCATTGGCGATGGCAGCATCGTCGGTGCCGTCACTCCCTACAGCCAGACCGATTCTACCAAGAATCGTTACTTTGTTGTGGCCTGGAATCCCCTCAACTACTACTGGGTCGGTGCTGTCGAAGTGGCCCATCAGATCAACAGGGCACTGGCCGGTGGCTCAGCCAATGGCGATGGTCGTGGCAAGTATTGTCTGGCAACAGACGATGTGTACATCGTTTCGCATAGCATGGGCGGTCCCACCACGGACTACGTCCTGGGCAACGGTGCCACAACAGATCCTAACTATAACTATTGCACCACAACAAGTGGCTGGGTAATGGGACCGGGATACAATGATGAAACGGTCAATCCGGGTTTCGATGCCGATACCACCAACAATAAGTACTGTGGGAACTTTTCCGCTATCCGTAACAATACCCGGCTGAAACGACATATTTCATTGCAGGGTGCTCATCGCGGCACAGAAGTGGCCAACGCGATCTGCGGTGTTGGTCCCTATGATGGCGCAGCTTCCGTGATGGCCTGGCTTGTCGGCATGTTCTCGAGCACCACCTGCGATAATGGAACCATGTCACTGACAACTGGCTACTCTTCCCATCAGTACCTCAATTCGCCGTCCAAAACCACGCGCCTCATTGTCGGCTATGAAGCGATCGTGGGACCCAGCGCTTCCCTTTGCGGTGAAGACGATGGCGTTCTGGAGTATGGCAGCACTCTGGCCTCGAACACGGCGGACATCACTTCCACCTGCTTCAATACCACCAGCCTGCCGCTCAATACGGCCAAGATGGAATCGGCAGGGATTGCTAACTGCGACCAGTCTCATGAAGATCATGACGAAGGACGCAACGGCAATGATAAAGATTCGCGCAAAGCCACAAAGGGCGGCAATACGCTGGGCTCCTGCTGGTCCGGCGATCCGGCCCATGGCACTACAGTGCGGTCGTCCATGAGTTCTGCTCAGATGGTTCGCTGTGCCTTTGGCGATGGGGTTTGTGCCGGTTCTGGATCTTACAGCCTGAACTCGGCTCGCTAAGAAAAAGAAAAAAATTCAGCTGATAAAAGGCGCACATTTGTGCGCCTTTTTTTATAGCACGACGGTCTGCTGAAAAAGGAAAACTGCATGAATGCAAATAATCGCAATATTTTCTTGATGGGGGCTGTCCTCGCCCTTGTTCTCATCATTGTACTGGTCTATGTGGTCTGGCCGCAGTCAGAAGAAGAGAAGCGCGCTGAAAGTGAAAAAATAGAAAAGGAACTGCGCGCAGAACATGGAGTGACAGAGTTTGAAGACGAAGAAGTCGATTCCGTGAATGCCGCCATCAATCCGCGCGCCATTGAACTGGCAGAGGCCGCCGACTATCGCGAGCGGGCCCGCTGGCCCGAATTCGCCTATCCAATCATCGAGGGCAACGATCCGCTGGCCAATGAGTTGACTGTCGGGAAGTCCGCGCGGCGGATCAAAGACAACCCTTACATCATGGTTCACTATCTGGACCAGTATCACTTTCGGCCTGATGAACCGATTGTCATCCACGCATACCTTCTTGATTCCAAAAACGAAAAGGTGCCTTTTCATGGTATCCAGGCTGTCCTCACCGAGCGTGGCGTGGAGTCGAAGGTCTTTGATTCTCGCGACATGAAGGACGATGGCGGCCAGGATGACACGGCCGGGGATTTGATCTACACGGCAGCCCTGACCCTGCCAGGAGATCGCCGCGGCCCGGACGTTTCTCCGCATGGCTACCCGGTGATGATCCGGGCAACAACGCCGCGCGGCCCCATGGGGGCCATGCAGCTCGCTCACGTAGGCTGGCTCAACTTAAAACACACGGGGAAATTTTCCGATCGCCTGGTTACCGATGCCCGGGGCAATCATCTGGAGGTCACCACCGAGTTTACCGTAGAAAAATGGGGCAACTACCATGTTCAGGCAAGCGTTTATGCTGCTGACGGAACGGCCATCGGCTGGGCCCAGAACCGGGTGGCTCTGGCTGCCGGAACCCACCCCGTGTCCCTTACTTTCTACGGGCTCATGTTCTGTGAGAAGAAGATCCCCGGTCCCTATATGCTGCGGAATTTTGCCTATTCCAACGTATCGGAGATGCCCAACGTGCGCTCCAATCTGATCAACCCCGGCTATTCGACAGCGGCCTACCCCTACACGGAATTTAGCTGCCAGGGTTACGGTGATCCTACCTTCACCCGAATGGCTGAAGAAATGGAAAAGGGATCCGGGCAGTAAATGGAATGCCCTGGTGCGCTCTTTGTAGCCCGGGCCCGGCCGGGTAAAAAAAAGCCGACTGTTGGCTTGACAACAGAAAACAGGACTGCGATAGTGTCCCGTCTGCCTGCGGGCAGTCATGCGAAAATCTATTGGGGGTAAAACTTATGAAAAAACTGGCCCTTCTGGCAGCCATGGCGCTGTCCTTCAGCCAGATCTCCGCTGTGACTACGATTTATGTTCACGGCTTCCATTTTTCCGTTCAGAAAACGGAAACAGCAAAGAATTGTCAGGGTGCCACTACCTGTACCAGCTACTGGGGACAGCAGGATAATAGCACACCGGTCGTTTTTGTGGGCTATGACGGACGATTTGATCCAACTGTTTTTAATTCGGATCGCGGCGTTCCACGCCTGCTTTCCATGCTCAATACCTACTGCCGCCGCGATCAGGGCAAGTCCTGCCGCATTGTGAACCATTCCATGGGTGGCCTGGTGAGCGGATACACGATAGCCAAATACAACCGCACAGGAACCTACAATATTCACTATGTGTCTTCCCTGGTTTCCGCTGAAGGTGGCTCTGAACTGGCCAACATTGGTTCGCCCGTGCTGCAAACACTCAATGCCATTACCCTGGGGCTTTCTAACTATTTTCTGAACTTCCCGGACGCGGTTCGCATCCTGCGCACCAGCGCTGCTCGTGGATCTTACGATCACAATGCCAGCAACGGAACTCCCTTCTACCACATTGCCGGAAACACTCCTTTTCCCTGGTATCTGGGCTTTGTGAACTGGGTATTTCCTGGCCGTCATGACACCGTAGTAGCCATGCACACTACCTGCAGCTACAGGGAGATCAAAGATTACTCGCGCTGCGGTGGAGAGAGCATTACTACCGGGGCCCTGTGGTGGAAGAAAACTACCAAATACTACACGCACAGTAACCATCATGCCCATCCGCGTCATTCAGCCGGCGGCGTGAACGTAAAGCATCTGGAATTTCCGAACGTAAGCAGCATGGTCAAATCCAGTCTGTAATCGGAAGAACCGGAAAGATTGATTTTGGAAGAGCGAAGCTGCGAGGCTTCGCTCTTTTTGTAAGAGGCGAATTGTGAATAAAAAGACCATCCTGTCGATTGCCCTGGGCGTTGTGCTTCTCATCGGGGCCTTCATCGTTTACCTGCTGGTCGCAGGCACAGATCCCGAGATCGAGAAAATGCGAGAAGGGGCGGAAGGCCAGTTTGATGATCCCACCCAGCAGCTGGAGGAATTTGCAGCCGGCGGGTTTCGCATTACCTATGAGACTGTGTTAAAGGACTACCAGAACTGGTCGCGCTATCCGCCGGATTCACGGCCCCTCCGTCCTGAATACCGTGATGAGATCCAGCACCAAATCATTGAATTGCCCTTCACTCCCATGCCGCTCATTGATGCGGAAGGGAAACCGGTGGAGGGGACTCACCGCTGTAGACTGCAACCCCTGGAGCACACCGTTGTGGAGGGCAAAAGAATGGAAGTGCAACTGGTCTGTGAAAATATCCAGAGCAACCAGCCGGTGGCAACTTCTGTGAGTGAACTCAGCCTTGTACGCTATCTTGATACGCAGACCTGGCAGGTTCCCACGCCAGAAGTGGAAGCCGGCACAGCAGCCAACCAGCAGGTTACCCGCATACTCTATACGCCGCGACGGGAAGATTGGGGCAACATGGATCTTTCTGTAAAATTTACCATTCCGGGAGAAAAGCCCGCCTTCACCCACGAACTCAAGGTGCATTTCTTTTCTTCTCCTGTGGCCCCGGCGTATTTCACCGGGACCGTTCAGGAACGTCTTGCGGACGGCTCTCTGGTTCTACCGGTCGAGGTAGACGTGAAGATTCCCGGACGTTATGAGATTCAGGGTAATCTCTTCACCGCAGAAGATAAACCCATTGCCCGGGCCCGTGCTGCCGTAAAGCTCGGAACCGGCCGTCATTTTGTTGACCTCAGCTTCTTTGGTAAACTTTTTCACGATTCCGGACATTCGGGTCCTTACGTTTTAAAGGGGCTGCGGGGAATTCAGGATACCGATGCCCTGGATCCGGAGCTTCTGAAGGGCCCTCCAGAAGAAGTAGAGCGATTGCTGAATACTTTGCGAACTACGGAGCCGGATCGTCGGGTGATTCCCACCTGGCCGGAAAAATACACCACGCAGGCCTACAAGCTTTCTGATTTTTCGGATCGAGAATACGACTCGGAGTTCAAGCGAGAACGCATTGAGGAGCTTAAGAAACTTGCAGAGTCCGATTAGGATAGTTCTTGTCCTGATTTTGTGGCACTGTCAGGAGCGCCCCTTGCAGATTCAACATGAAGATACAGCGGTTGACCCGCGCACGCGCCTCGCGCACTATCTTGAGTACAGCGAGTATCCACCTCATTCGCAACCGGCCAATGCGCTTACCGGAGACCTGGGCGACCTGCTCCCCTCCAGGTATGATGCCAGTGATTCCGGACGGATTACCGGCTGGGACGGAGAGGCTTTGCGTGCTGGCTCCTTGCGTATAGGCTATCGTGTGGCCATTGCCAGCGGCGGCCGTTACACTTTCGAGACACTGGTGTACGCGGACAGTAAGAAATTGATACACCCGTCCATGACTGTGGACCTTTCCGTTGGTGAGCATCGCCTGGAGTTTGAGCTGGCCGGCCGTCTTCTGCGCAAAAGTTCATCAGGCAGCCCCTTTGAATTGCCCGGCATTGTTGCAGAACGCGTCCCGAGCGATTCCGAGCTGGAAGCCATGGCCTCCGGCAGACAAGCTTCACCGGAAGGTCGGCTGACCCCGTACCGCAAAGAGTACCGGACGGGGAGCTACAAAAGCGAGTCATTCAGCGATGCTATCTGGGACAGTCCGGAGAAGCGCCGCAAAATTGCCGGGCTTGAAGCGGAAATTCGCGAATGGGATTCTACCCGGGCCAAAGATTGAAAAAATTTTTATAACACCGGCGTAATTTTCTTTGAACTTATTCGTCTAATCTCTTTAGATGAATTCTGATTCTGAAAAACTTTATACGATTATGGAACGCCTGGGTTTACGCCCGGCCCAGCTGGCTATTGGTCTGGATCGGGCTCCCTCGGAAATTTCTTTTATTCTTTCGGGGACAAGGAGATTGTCTGCCGGCATCATGCTGGATCTTCATGAGAAGTACCGCATAGCCCTGCCGTATCTGCGTCACGGAGAAGGTGCCGTGATCGATGCCACGGAAAACCTGCTGAGTGAACGTGAAAATGTGATCATTGAGTGGTGCCGTCGCGAGAGCCGCAACCAGGAGATTCTCTATCGCATGGTTCAAAGCATCCTGGATCTGGATCGGAAAAACCAGCGGACCCGCAGTGCGCGCAAGAAGAAAAAGAAAGAAAAGTCAGCCCGCCGCTAATCCCGGATAACAGCCTTCAGTTACTATAGAAATTCCTTAACAAATTGGCGGGAAGAACCCGCATTGCCCTTGATGAAGGCCCGACCACGTTCACCCGCGTTCCTCGCCAGCTCAGGATCGTTGCACAGGATCTGGAATCTGCGGGCAAAATCGGCCGTGTTTTGACAGCGCCAGAGAGCCTCCTGCTTTTCCAGAGCAAGGGCTACCGGGCTTGCCTGGATGGCCGGACCGGTGACTACGGCAACCCCGCAGGCAGCAGGCTCTCCCGTATTGTGCACGCGATGGTGGAGCGCACCACCTACATAGCAGAAGCGGGCCCCGTGGTAGGCAAAGGCCAGAAGCCCGAGACGATCAACCAGGAGAATATCTGGCCGGGCCTTTGCCTGGCTGAGTCGACTAACGGCCGCCTGAGGCGTTGCGCTGAAAATCTTGCGCTCTATTTCTTCCAGACGCTCCTCACCGATATGGTGCGGGAAAATCAGTACGCTAAACTTTTTTTCCAGCAGTCCGGAAAGTAAAGGGAAAAGGGTCTCTTCACAGCTCTTATAGGTTGAGGCAAGGATGATCCTGTCGCGGCCGCCTGGAGGATATAACTCGCGCAATCTTTGCAGTTCGGCGGGAGGCTGGCCACTTTTTAGCTTTTCCAGAATGCTGTCATAGCGTGAGTCACCGGTGATCCGGATTCGTTCCCCAGGTGCCAGCTGGCAAAAGCGGTCGAAGTTTTCCCTGTCCACCACGCCGATGCCCCGGAATAGACTGTAGCAGCGCCGGTAGAAAAGCCGGTAGGGCCAGATCAGATGGCGTGAATTGGCGCCCAGGGCAGCAGAACATAAAAAAGCCGGAATATTAGATTCTTTAAGTGTGTAGAGAAGGTTGGGCCACACGTCCCAGGTCATCGTGACATAAGCAGCCGGTCGGAGTTCAGGCAGAATCCCCAGCCAGGTAGAACGAAAATCGAGTGGAAAACGGAAAAAAAGATCTGCAAAGGCCGGGGCCTGGCGAACGCTGGAGCTAAATACGCTGACTGCTATGCAGACATCTTTTTCTTCGCGCAGGGCCCGGGCAATGGCACCGGCCTGGTCGAGTTCTCCAACAGAGCTTGCATGCAGCCAGTAGACTGGCTTATTGATTGCCCTTCGTTGACGCTGCAGCTCCTGGCTAAGATTCTGGCGGCTTATATGGAACTCCCGCATTCCTGGATGGAGCAGGGCAGAGAGCCGGTACAGAGGATACAGAAAGTGCAGGAGCAGATTGTAGAGAAAGAACATGGTTAGCACTGACATTTCCGGGAACACTGGCAACAGGAAAATCATTCTACTGGATCTAATGGATACTCTTCTTCTGGATCCTGTGCATCGAACCTTCCGGACACTCTTTGGTCGCCGGGATGCTTTAAAAAGCGACCTGATCTCTTTGTATCGAACCTATCGCAACCAGCAGGCCTTTGAATTTTTTGAAGCAGGCCAGCTGACAGAATATGAGTACTTTCGCCTGTTTTACGATCAGCATACACCCGAGTCTGTGCGGAAAATCCTGCCCAGGCCGCAAAAATTGAAGAAAATATTGCTTAAAGAGGTGAGCTGGATGCCGGGCGCTCTTGCTTTGCTGGAAGAAACGCATGGTTCGGGCATCAGCACAGGCATTGCCTCCAACTACTCCCTCTGGTATCATTCTATTCTGCGTTCTTGTCCGCAAATCGCTGAGTTGTGCGACTACCTTTTCTTTTCCTGCGAAATAGGGTACCGCAAACCTGATGCTCGATTCTACCTGGAAATTGGTGAGGCCCTCAGCCGGGAAGGGATAGCGCAGGTTTTCTTTCTGGATGATCGCCCGGGGAATGTTCAGGCGGCCCGGGATTGTGGCTGGGAGGCCCACACGTTCACCGGGATGGCAGAAGCGCGGCCGCTGATTGCGGATTTTTTGCGGGAGTGACGGATTAGCGTTTTTGTCGCAGTCTCAGGCGGATCTGCCGGGCCCTTTTGCGATTGGCTTCCATGATAACTTTCAGGCGCTCAAAATCCATCGGATCGCCGTGGCGGAACAAGCGCTCCGCTATACGTTCATTGAGCAGATACCAGACTGCTGTAGAGCTGACCAGAAGCTCGCCTTCCATGCTGTGGATCGTGCCCCGTGTGTACAGACGTTTTTTGCGTACGGCCGTAAGCCAGGCCCGCACAGAAAAGGGGTGGAAGAGAGAGGTTGCTTTGTGATATTTCATAGAAAGTCTATCTGTCATAACCATATGCCCTACGTGAAAACACAGTACGCCCTGCGCCTCATCCATGATGGTTGCCAGAACGCCTCCGTGGACAAATCCCGGAGCGCCCAGGGCAAAGGGTTTGGGTTCATAACTGAATCGGACTTCTCCGGATTCTTCATCAAAGGCAAAGCTGGCTTCCAGCCCGTGGCCGTTCTGTGGGCCGCAGCCATAGCAGGTGGGTAGATGCCAGTCCTGACCTCTCTGGCTTGGTTTTTCTTCCATAGATACGATGGACCATTGAGCGCCGTCCGTGTCAGCGTTTTTCAGAGGAGCTTGCGAGCTTTAATCCACAGGTATTGATTGATCAAAGAAAGATTCAGATCGGTGGGGGACACTTCCATGGCCAGTGCACCGTTGCCTTTTAGAGCCTCCACTGCCTGAGAGCGGAAGGTCAGAAAATCAGCAGCCGCTGCCTGTCGAAACAGGTCCAGCCGACTTTCCGGTGGACGGCCCAGAACTCGATCCACTTCCGGCATCCGCAGCAAAATGGAAAAAGGCAAATGTCGCCGGCCAAGGGAACGCATGTATGAGGTCATCATGGCGGCGTTCATTTCATCGATAACATTGGTTAAAAGGATCACCAGACTGCGTTTGCGGCAAAATTGATGGAGAAACTGGAAGGCGAGATCGAAGTTGCTCTCTTCGTGCAGGGGATAGATGTCGTAGAGCGCTTGAACCAGACGCTTGTGGTAGGCAACGGAACGGCCAGGTTTTATGTAACGCAGAACATTTCCCGCAAAGGCCACCAGTCCCACATTGTCGCCCTGTTCCAGGGCCACGCGGGCAAGAAGCAGGGCACTGCCCAGGGAATGATCCAGAAGACTCCGGCCTTCCGTTTCAGCAGTCAGCATTCTGCCACAATCGATCATGAAGAGCAGGTTCTGGTTACGGTTCATCTGAAAATTGCGAACAATCAGCCGGCCGGTCCTGGCGCTTGCTTTCCAGTCGATATGGCGAAACTCATCGTCCGGGCCATAGTCGCGCAAGCTCTCAAACTCCGTATCACCACCGGCTTTTTGCAGCCGACGTATGCCCAGTAAGCCCTGACGGGAGCGACGAGCAAGAAGGACATATTCATTGATTGTTTTTAAGTCCGGGTATACCCGAATGGTGGACGGGCATTCTATTCGCAAAACTTTCCGTGCCAGCCTCAGCGGTGAATAAACTGTAAGATAGACAAATTCCAGCCGATACTGCCCGCGCCGATGAATCCTCAAGCGATACTCAAAGCGGTGCAATCCTTTGCGCAGGCGCCAGGTCAGATAGGCCGGTTCAGCCTCAAAGGCTGCAAATGTATCATCGCGAAACCGGGCCAGACGACTGCCGCGTAATGCCTGCACGAATACTTCTATTTCAACAAGATGATTGAAACTGATCGAAAAAACAGGATCACAGCGACGGCGGACAGAGAAGGATTTTCGGGAGGGAATGAACAGCCCATCGAGCAGAAAAAAAAGCAGCAACATGGCTGCACTGGCCGAGCAAATCATAAAGTAGATCCCTGAAGTGGGACTGCCCGCCAGTATATAGCGATCCACCACAGCAAAGAGGGCAAAAGCAGCGGGCAGAAGTAGCAGAGCGACAGTCCGGTTGGTAGGGGTCAAGACCGGGGCACTTCCACGCTCTTGATTACCTCACTGATGACTTCGTCAGGGGAGCGTCCTTCCACTTCCGCTTCTGGTGTAAGCACAATGCGATGGCGAAGTGCTGGCAGAGCCAGCGCCTTAACATCGTCCGGGATGACAAAATCGCGACCCTCACTGACTGCCATCACCCGTGACGTTCGTAGAAGAGCAATGCCCCCCCGGGGTGAGGCACCCAGGTAGATATCGCGCCGCCCACGGGTGGCCCTCACCAGACTGTTGATGTAGGCGAGGACAGAAGGATCGGTGCGCACCTGATTGATTTCCTTCTGCAGAGTGATGATGCTGCTTGCATCAAGAAGCGGCCGGAGCATTTCCTCTGGCTCGATCGTTTGATTGGATGCATGCAATTCAAGGATGCGGGCTTCCTCTTCCTGCTGTGGATAGTGGATCAACACTTTGAGCAAAAAACGGTCAAGCTGCGCTTCCGGAAGGTTGTAGGTCCCTTCGGATTCCACCGGATTCTGAGTGGCCAGTACAAAAAATGGTGGTTCAATGCGGTAGAGTTTGTTGTCGATGGTAACCTGCTTCTCCTGCATGATTTCCAGCAGGGCACTGTGGGTTTTGGCCGGAGCGCGATTGATTTCATCAGCAAGCAGCAGATTGGTAAATACAGGTCCTTTATAAAAATAAAACTTCTGTTCTTTTTGATTGTAGATGTGGGAACCGGTTACGTCCGATGGCATCAGGTCCGGCGTGAACTGGATGCGGGCAAAGTTGCAGCCCAGAACCCGGCCCAGTGTCCGGACCAGAAGAGTTTTGCCAAGGCCCGGGACGCCTTCGATGAGCAGGTGGCCACCGGAAAACAAAGCGGCAATCGTGCTTTGAACCAGCTCCTCCTGACCAATAAAAATCTTGCCGATTTCTGCTTTTATTTCTGAAATTTTTTCCTGAATCTGAGCGGGGTTCATTCCTTTTCCTTGATGATTTTTTCTAAAGATATTTTTAATTCTAAATCACTGTATGGCCGGACCCGCGAATTTAAGAGAAGCCGCGCTGCACTTTCCAGGTGGTCGCTATGGTCCATTTTCACGCCCAGCGCCTCTATGTGCTCGAGAAAATCACGATTGCTGCGTTCCTCCAGGGCCACAGGGCGTCCCGTATGCGGCCAGCGACTCCACAGATAGAGAATTCCTGGCAGCAGCCCGAACAGGAGAATGAGATTCAAAGGAAAGCTGCGCAGAATCTTCCAGAGAGAGTCGTTCTTTTCCGATTCCATAGCCCGTGCCAGCGGGAGCATGGAATCCGTAATGAGCGCGATCTTTCTGCCCGGACTGTCTGCAAGGGATAGTTCGATGAGTTCACGGGCAAACAGATCATTTTGCGCGGGCATCATGGCATAGTTAAGGAAAAGATCAGCATTGTAAACCAGCAGCAATCGGCCGCCATCATACAGAAATTCACGGATCAGATGATGTCCGGATGGGGAGGCCAGCAGCGGCCGCCAGCTGGAAAATCCGCTGGACTGTGGTTCCAGCGCGAAGTAGCGTACAGGAATGTAGGCTGGAAGATTTCTGAACAGATAGGACCAGCCGTGGGTGAAGCGCTGCCCGGACGGAAAAGCCAAACGGCGCATGCCCAGCAGCACTTCCTCTTCCTGTGGAGCCGACGTCAGGGCAGATAATCTTTCCTTCCAGAGATCCAGGGCAAAAGCACGTTCGCCATCATGTCCTTCCATGTCCGCTACGCGGGCGGCCCAGAAATGAGCGGAATGATCGGTGTCCCGCAGAAAAAAGAGTAGAGTGAAGGGAGTTTTCCGCAGAGGTTCGTCATCTGCTTCCTCGTCCTCGTCCGCGTCCTCTTCATCGGGAGTCTGGCTGATGAGTGCTGAGCGACCGTGCAGGACTTCCTCAATCTGGATTTCTTCTGTTTCTTCGATCTCTTCCGCGGGTGGAGCCGAATAGAGAAATCCTTCTTCTAGCAGTTTCTCAATGCTTTCGTACTCCGGCGGCTGGAACAGGGATGGTCCTGGATCGAAATGAACGATCAGATCGGCTTCATAGCGGGCGCTGTCATTGAGGTACGGTGTGACGCTCAGTTCCCCGTTCTCTTTCAGTAAATCTGTAAAACGATCAATGCCGTTGATGCTTTTGCGACCCAGTGTAGCGTAGGATTCATCCACCAGCTTTTTCTGACAGGCCAGCAAATATAAGAGAAGGAGCAGGACGCGACTCATCCTGGCCACTCCGTTGCGATAGTTTGCCACAGATGGGGCAGGTCTGGTTCCTCGCGTCCAGCGTACAGGGATTTTTCAAAAGCCTGCCTGCTGCGCTCGATGATCGACAATGGATCCGGCCGTATCTTCTTCATCTCTCTGGCGATTTCTCTGGCAGTCAGGCTACCTGACACAGCAAGTTCACCTTTTTCGGTCATACGGGCTACAAGATAAATAAAAATGAGTTTTCCGGCCTCTCGCAACTGCATGGCGGCAATGGCGCGTTCAATGCGCTCCCTGATTTCTGCAGCCGTACGGGCCTGCACAACTTCCTGGAAGGCGGTGTATTCCTGAAACTTCACCGGGAGAACCACAGACGATCGCCCTTCTTTTGCTTGCGGTTTTCTACGGATCAGCCAGCGGACGGCAAAGAAAAGAGCCACAGCGGCCAGCAGGTAAAGCAGGATCTCCAGCAGAAAAAGGGAAACAGGCGGTGCTTCGAGAACCGGCGCGGGTGCGGACTGCGTTTCTTCGGGCATGACCTCACGTAATTCTTCTGCTGTGTATTTGCGATAGTCCTGCCGCTCTGTATCGTACCAGGGGAAGTCAGCGAGGGCCAGTATGGGAAAGAAAAAAATAAGGAGTAAAATCCGTTTCATATCAAGTGATGGTTCGTGACTGGCTGGCAGCAGCCAGCATCATCTGCACATCCCATCCTTCAATGAGGGACCGGGTATCGATGTAAAACAGGAAATGTGTCGTGGTATAAAAGAACATATAGCCGTGGACAATGGCCAGAAAGTCCGGCCCACTGAACGGCGCGAGGTTGGAAAGAAGCGATCGGCCAAACAGGAGATCTTGTAACAGCCCGGAAGACATGAGCAGCGCACCCAGACTCAGGGAAAAAATTAGCAAGTGGTAGAATTGAAATGCGGTGATGCGTTCCTGAGCATGATGGGAAAGGATGCGCAGGCGCTCTTTCAGGGCCGGTCCGCGCTGCCCTTCGAGAAGCAGCACTTCTGCCAGAAAAAAATCACGATACCACAGAAAATAGATGGGGAAAAGGAATGGCAGCGTGATTGTATAGAATATGCGATACAGAGCAAATCGTACGGTGAAGATGGTTAACCCGCTCCCTATCCATTGTAAAAAAGATTTAAAAGTTGGAGTCGCTTCAAACATGGCAAGTCCCAGGGTTACGGTCAGGCCCATGACGTACAGAGGTGAGATGATGATAAAGAATAAAAGGGAAAAGACTGAAGAGTATTCATTTCCCTTCCAGATGGAATTCCAGAGAAGATGGGAGAGAGTTCCGGCCGCGTATAAAAAAATAAGCAGTTTCCAGATGGTCGGTCGCCTGCGCAAAAGAATCAGTGCCAGGTCAAAGATTTCATCCAGGCGTCGTTTGCGCAGCTCAATCTGGATATTCGCCGGATTCATTGTCGCAAGGCCCGGCTCAGTCCTCCTGCCAGGTAAACCCAGAGCAAGAGCAGCATACAAAGCCCGATCAAAACCTTTTGGATCAGTGGTAAATCCAGAGGTGCAAAAAGAGCCTCCAGAAAGGCAGCTACGGTGGTACAGAGGGCTGCTCCCACAATAATCGGAACGGATTTGCGAGCGCCCTCCTGCAATGATTGCAGACGCGGGAGATTACCGGAAAGCACCAGGGACAATCCGAGTCGCATGCCCGCGCCAGTGGAGATGCCAATTGCTGTCAGTTCCAGAGGGGCGTGGATGGGAATCCAGGAAAGAATGCTTTCTTTAGCCGGAGTGCCCAGCAGAAAGCCAATCACACTGCCCAGATGGAGTGCATTGTAAATCATAATATAAAGTGAACCAATACCGCCCAGGATGCCCAGGCCAAAACATGTTAGATTGATGCTCACATTGTTCATGATATAAAAGCCCGATCCCATGGCCGCATCACCGGCGGAAACACTGCGCGAGCGCTCCTGGTGCATTTCTTGATAGTTTTGCAGTGTTGCCGTTCCAACCAGGTCGCGAGCAAAATCGGGGGTAAAGTAGCCGAGACACAAAGACAGCATGAAAAAACTGTAAAACAGTACGGTACTGAATTGTACCAGACGGTCACGTCGGATGGCCCCGGGCACGGTATCGAAAAGGTAGCGCAGCAGCGGTGTGGCCTGAAATCGACCGGCAGAATAAAGGGTGCCATGAGCACGGGACACCAATCGTTCCAGACGGCGAACTGTTTCAGAGGGCAGGCGGAAGGCACTGGCAATGGACAGATCCGTGCAGATCGAGCGGTACAGACGGCCAAAACGGAGCACGGATTGCGGCGGCTCCCTCTTTTGTCGGTACTCCAGTTGCGCTGTGATTTCTTCCAGCTCTTTCCATTCATCGCTACGCTTCTGGATAAAGGCGGCCGGAGTCATGCTGCTCCCCGCTTTTCCGTGTCCAGTTGAAAAAGCGTATGATGTAGAGCGGCAAGGACTTCATCCATGCTGCGCCCCGGCGGAAACTGGCAAAAATCCCGAACAAAGGGCTGCAGGGGTGCGGTGATTTCTGCCCTGCGCTCCGGATGAAGCAGAGGTCGGCGCACCATATATTCATTCAGAGCACGCACAAAATCTGCCGCCGGGAGGTAGCGTAATTGTAAATCTGAGGCAAGCTCCGCTGCGGCCGCATCTGCCTGGAGCTGGATTTCACGGCCGGACTCCGGTTGATCGCGGATGACCAGGGTCCGTCCGGCCAGATCCCCCAATCTTTGAAATGCCGGTGCGCTTGCGAACATACTGATGAGCCCAATGACGCCCGAGGGAATAAAGAAGAGCCAGAACAAAGGCCAGACCGGAAGGACGTCCGCGATACGCACCAGGTTACGGATCAAGAGTTGTGAGACATCAAGTGCTGTGCCGTCCGCGCTGCTTACGCGTATTTGAAAAGCCATTTTGCCCGGAGTCCGGCCGCGATTCAGCCATTCAAAAAGGAAAAAATATAACCAATAAACTATAAAAAAAACAAGAAATAATAAAAATTGAATAACTCCGGCAGCATTCTGGCCCGGCAGGCAGGCTGCTGACAGCGCAAACAAAAACAGGGCGCAGATCAGGATAAAGGCAATGATCAGATGATCCAGCAGGGCTGCAAAGATGCGAATGGACGGCCCGGCCGTATGGTAGCGGAAAACGATGAATTCGGGAGCCGCAATGGCAATCGTCTGGTCCAGTTTCTGCATTAGATAAAATGACCGAATTTCCGGGCCAGGGCCTGGCTGATAGAAGGGGGCGTGTACTCGCGAACATCCCGGCCCAGTCTGGCTATCTCTTTGATGATAGTGCTTGATAAAAAAGAATATTTTTGACTGGAAAGCAAAAATACTGTTTCAATCTGTGGTTCCATATCCCGGTTGACCTGAAACATGGCGTACTCGTAGTCAAAATCGGTAACGGCGCGCAGGCCCCGAATGATAGAAACGGCATGAAGCTGACGGGCAAATTCCACCAGCAGATTCTGGAAGCTTACCACCTGGACTCGACTGTGGTTCTGAAAAATTTCACTGATCAGATTTTTGCGTTCTTCCAGAGTAAACAGAGACGTTTTGGCTGAATTGGTGGCGATAGCGACATAGACTGTGTCAAAGAGCTCCAGCGAACGTTCCACAATATCCAGATGGCCGTTGGTGAAAGGATCGAAGCTGCCTGGATAAAGTCCGATCCGATTCGCCACAGGCCGAATCTGGGCGGGAATTTCTGGCTGTCGATAGAAAAGCGGTCCTGATGGAGAAAATAGCGAGCCGCCGGGCATACCGCTTGACAGGGCAGAACACCCGGAATATTCGAAGGCATTGGAAAATCAGGAACAATACTTGGGTCTGGTGGACCTGGAATCCTTCAAGGAATCCTTCATTGCCGGGAACAAAGGCAAACCGCTCTTTCTGATCCGGTTTGAGAAAATAACAGGCATGGATCTGCTGGATTTTGTTCAGTTGCTCCGTGCAGAGGTCTGCCGCATCCTGGAGCTTGATGAACTGGAATTTGGCTTTCATTATATAGATCATCTAAAATGTTTATTACTCGGTATCACTTCCTCCGCCGATGGGGGTATCCCCAATATCGATAACGCGATTGGCCGTTTCCATGAAGGTTGTCAGAAGCAACAAACCTGCAATTTTAGCTTCGGTATAGCCAGAACCCAATGCAATTTTATTTCCAGCCGGGATGAAATCTATGATGAACTGTATCGGCTGTCAGAAAAAAATCTGAAAGACAATCTGGTACGCTGGAGCTGGACATATTTCAATCGCGCCAATAATTACTTTTCCGGTTCCGCCGATGATGCCGTAATCCAGCCCACTGTTTTTTACGACGACCGCAATCGGACCTTTTCTGTTAAGGGGGGCGAAGTCTTTGTAGGTGGTCGGGTCTATGCCACCTATGCCTCTCTGATCAATGATATCCCCGCCGATCAGGACCTCAATCGTATCGAGCTTTTGATTCTAGAAAAATTGATCCTGGCATGTGCGCGGACACCTGGTGTTCTTAAGTTCAATATATCACCGCAATCGCTGATTGATACTTTCAGCCGCCATGAGCGTGTCACCCGATTTAATCGACTGCTGCATGAAAATGGTCTCAACCCTGTTAATGTCCGTCTGGAGCTGGTGGAAAAACCGTACTACGAAGAACTGGGACGGGGACTCAAGGATGTATGTCAGGATTTTTATAATTATGGTGTAACATTTGCGGCGGACGATTTTGGTGTAAAAAGCCAGAGCCATCAGGTTGTGCTTGAGCTGGGTGTAATGATCAAAGAATTCAAACTTGATCCGATCAGCTTCAAGTTCAAGGCCGATGAAGATCGCATCAAATTTCTGGATAACCTGGCTTTTATTGCTTACTGTAAACGGTTGGCGGACAACCGTGAAGCGGCCATCACAGCGGAAGCCGTGGAAGAATTTGATACACTGCAATTCTTGCTGGAGCACCGGATCCAGCAGTACCAGGCCAATATCTTTTTTAAAAAGATGCCTGTGGTGGAGTACAGGGAAACATTCAGCCAGCTATGCAACTTACCGGAGAAATATGTGTTTGATATATTAAAAGATCCGGAACTCTACCGTCGCCAACAGACGGTGGGCAATATTTTCAAAGTAGCCCGCGAAATCGGTTACCGCGATGAGAATTTTCACAGTCAGGAGGCGCTGGAGAGATTTTGAAAAGATCGCTCTGGCAGCGGGTGCTGCTACTTTTTCAAAGTCCGGACCGGCGTGCGCTTAAGGCGGAGTTCAAGGAAGATCTGCACAATCAGGCCTACGTGATCCACTGGCCCGGCGGGCTTCTGGCTACCGTAGCCTGGCTGGGTTTTGCGCTGGATACGGATAGACGATTGCATCCGGAATTCCCGGAATTGATTTATTTTCGTCTGGGACTGACAGCCCTGGGCCTCCTCCTCACCGTTAGCTGCCTTTTTGATTTGCTCCGGGGTAAGAATGTCCTGCGCGGCAGGGGTCTGGGCTGGATGTATGTGCTGGTTGGCTATACCATCTTTAGCGTTTCTTATTTTACCGGCAGGATCGCTGATGATCCCAATTATGTTTCCGGTATGCAAATCGCGGTGCTATTGATTATCTTTTTGCCGTTTCCCCGGCGAATCACCTATTCGATGATTGGGCTTTCTATTTTGATTTTTGTTTCTTCCCTGAGCTACTGGCAGCCGGATCTTTCGAGTTTTCAGGCGCAGTACAGCATGCAGAATCTGGCCATTGCCTATGGTCTGGCCATGGTGATGGGCTTTATTCTGGACCGTTACCGATTCAGTATTTTTTCCAATCACAATCAGGTGTTGTTGAAATCATCTCAGCTTCAAGAACAGATTCATACAGTGAACAAACTAAAAGAACAACAGGATGGTGACTATTTCCTCACGGCCAACCTGATCAAACCTTTGATTCGCAATAATGTCCAGGAAAGTCCCGTAAGTATAGAATTCTACCTGGATCAGCATAAAAAATTTCACTTCCGGCACTGGAGCTCACAGATTGGCGGCGATTACCTTTATGCCGATCGAATTCTTCTGGCGGATGGCCCCTCCATTTGTTTCATCAATGGTGATGCCATGGGCAAGTCCATTCAGGGGGCCGGTGGCGCTCTGGTTCTGGGTACGGTGTTTCGTTCTCTGGTTACCCGAACACAAATGCAGGCCGATCTTCCCTATCCCGAGCAATGGCTGAAGAACGCCTTTATTGAATTGCAGAATGTTTTTGTCACTTTTGATGGACTGATGCTGATATCTGCGATCATCGGTCTTTTGCATGAGAAGAGTGGTTTACTGTATTATATCAATGCCGAGCATCCGCGTCCTGTTCTCTGGCGTGATAACCGGGCTGTGTTTTTGCAGGAGAAAACGCTTTTTCGTAAAATCGGTATTTTGAGCGCGGATGAACACATTGCCATTGATACTTTACTTTTACAGAGAGATGATGTGGTCCTGCTGGGCTCTGACGGGCGTGATGACCTTGATCTGGGCCGGGGCTCAGAGGGTAAAAGGCAGATCAATGAAGAAGAAGAATTATTCCTGGAATCTGTTTACGGAACACGCGCTGACCTCTCTGATCTGGTCAAAGAATTGCGGCGGCAGGGAGAGCTTATCGATGATTTGAGCTTGATGCGCATCGGTTACAAAGAAGACGCGCCGGCACAAAATGATGGCGGGCAAATTCGGGAGACCCTGGAAAGGGAGCTTGTTCAGGCCAGACAGGCAAAGGACTGGTCAGGGGCCCTGGACCGGGCCTGTCGGCTAAGCGAGCTCTACCCGGATCAGGAGGCCTATCTTCTTACAGTGCTCCGGCTTGCCAGGCGAGAATACGTTGCCAGGCGCTTGCCAGAAAAACTCAAACTGGCCATTGATTTTGGCGAGCGCCTGCGCTTGCGCAACCGACGTAATGCAGCCGCCTTACTCTACCTGGCTGATTCTTATCGTATGCAGGGACAGCAGGAACGCAGCCAAAAAATCTTAAAAGAGGCACAGGATGCGGGAGCCGATGAGCAAGCAGTCCAGCGTGTCCGGAGCCTGCTTTCTTAGCGCTCAGCCGGGCAGCGCCCCAATCTGTGATAAGGATTGTTTCTCCCCTGGCGTTGCGACTGAGCTGGAAGAACCGTTCTCCTTTCTTGTAACTGAAACTGATAATTCCTTTCCTTAAAAGATAGTAAGGAACTTCTACTATTTCCTGACCTGCTTCTTTTTGACCGGCGGCCTTCCCTTCATATTTGAGTTGAAAGGTCTGACCGCCGGTCCGCCGTCCGGCCATCTGCAGAGCAACCCTTCCTTCCACGGGAAAGCGGGCCGGCCGGGCGGAAAAAGCGATACGGAGATGTGTGGCGGAAAGTTCAAGCATCTGTCCTTCTCCTATGACCTTTCCCTGGCTGTGGATCTGGAAGCGCTGGCCGGTGCCTATGGAAGTGACGGTATTCAAGGAAAAGGCGTAAAGCGGGCCACAAAAGAAAAGGCAGGATAGGATTGCTACTCGCAGACGCCTCACAACTCCCGCTTTAGCGTCAAACGCACTTCGATGCGGGAATTGCGATAGTCAAGGAAAGGGTTTGAGTCCTCGCGCAAAGGCTCTGTCTCTCCCATACCCCGAAAATCGATGCGCTTGCGACTGACTCCTTTTTGTAGAAAATAAGCATGGGCGCGGCTGGCTTTGAATTCAGAACGCAGCAGGTTTTCTTCTTCGCCACCAGGCATGGCTGCGTGGCTTTCTACCCGCACGAAATAGGAGCGATAGGAGGACAACTGCCGTTTGGCTGCGCGGAGGCGTCGCTTGCCTGTGCCCGTTAGTTGATCCAGGGGTGTAAAGGCCCGGTAATCGGGTATGCGACTGACCAGATCGGGAGAGCCGGGTTTGATGGGCCGAAAAAGGATGGCTGTGCTCCGGCGCACAAGTCGACTTGAGCGGACGTTGCCGGCCCGGTCGCGTGCTTCCAGGACAAAAGTCAGTCTTTCCAGGGACTGTAGCTGTTCGCCATTGTCGCCCAATCCATCCCAGTAGAATCGCGACGGTGGCTTGCCTTCGCCCTGAAAGATCCGGTGGGGCGATTGAATCGTTTCATCCGGTTCTACAGCGATGCTGAGCGACCACGATTCCAGATCGTAGTTATCGCTGGCTCCAAGGCTGATCCGCTGCAGGTCCTGCCACCCATCGCCGTCCGGAGAAAGATCGTTCCAGCCCACACCAATGGAAACCGAGGGAGGCTTGCGGTCGATGTAGATCGGTTTGTAAACGCTCTGGCTTTCACCTTTTGTCAGGTGTGCATAGTACACTCCACCGGATACGGGTTTTCCGGCTTCACTCAGGCCGTTCCAGATCAGACGCCCCGGCAAAGTCGAGCCGCTCTGCCGGAAGATAGCCCGGCCCCCCACGCTCCGCGTAATTTGAAAGGACCAGTCCCCGGGAACGGAGGAAGCACTGCCGGCGCTTCTACCGGTCAGACCGGCGACACGTACCGGTTCGAGTTCAATGTTGCTGCGTGCTTCCGGGGAAAAAAAGTATTTCTCTGATCTTAAGTCGATTTCAAGGTCCTGGTCGGTTATTATGATATCGTTGAGGTAAGCACTATTGCGATTTCCGGCTGCATCTTCCGCTGTCAGCCTGTAGCGATACACGCCGTGAGCAGCGTTTCCAAAGAAGCCCCGTCCATTCCATTCAATGGCTGCCGGCAATTCTCCTTCCCAGCGGCGTTTCTCCACCACCCGACCGGAAGCATTCAGAAAAGCTCCTTCAAAGCGGTAAGCGCTTCCTTCAAGGATGCTCTGGGCAATGAGAATGGGTCCGGATTCTTCGCTAATTCCGCCGGCGTCCACGCGTTTCATGATGGATTGGTCAGAGCTCAAATGGATACGCGGTTTGCGTGTACTGGCTGTTACGCGCAATGGTTCAGAAACTATGGTATCTCCGGCCAGAGTGTCCACTTTCATCCAGACGTCGTAGTAGCCATCACCCACCAGCTGTCCTGAGTCGTTCCTGCCATCCCAGAGAATACGGCGCGCGGTGCGGATTGTTTCCCGTCCCTTGACAAAGGGGATCCAGGAGATATTCTTTCTTCTGCGATCAGCGCGAATCGTGCGAATGATTCCGCCGCCCGAGCTGATTTCCAGACGCCAGTCTCTGGAGCGTTTCAGATCAGAGGGCAATGCATCTACCTCGATCCACAAAGTATCCCTTGTGCCATCGGAATTGGGTGAAAAGTACGGATCGGACTGCAAGAGGATTTGCGCAGAAAGGGGTGCCAGGGAGAAAACCAGTGTGCTCAGCAGTCGAATCATCTTCTGATCCAGCTTGAAAAGTTCAACTGTCCTGTAAAGAACTGCTTGTTTCAACAGCAGGGTGCTTACCGTTGTCCGGGTGCAGCCCAATGTTTTCATCACCGGCCTTCTCCCCGACCAGCACTACCGCTTTGTTCTGGCAACCAATGAAGCTCTGGTGCCGGAAATCCAGCAAATGCACCACACATCGGAAGACCTTGCCAGACAGGCTGCCGGTTTGCTCCTCGGATCCTTTTTTCTTTGTGCTCACAGCGCCAAAAGTGAGGACAGAAGTATTGGTATTCATCTGCAACGTAAAAATCCTCCCGAGCGGATGATTGCCCAGAGTAAGCCGGACGGTGAGGGCCGGATCAGTATGGGCGAACATGACCCCGATCTGCCAACAGGCAACCTGCTGGAAAGTGGCAGCATACTGCGCGTGACCCGCTGGCAGGAAAATCGGAAACTGGCCTTTACTTCGCTTGTGGGCATCCGCCACCATGATCTGGGCCGCTCCCTGGATTACTTTATCCAGCAATCGGATCAAATCATGAGTTCGACAAGGATTGTTCCGGTTCCTTCCAGCGGAATTTTCTTTGAGGCCCTGCCCCAGGCCACGGCAGGTGACCACGGAGCGGTACTCGATCTGGCATTTGAACTGCAGCCCGATGTGTTGCTGGGTCCGCTTGCGGAAGGGAAGTCCTGGCAGATCAAGAGTGCCTTTGTTTTTGTGCCCCTGCATAGCGGCAACTTCACCCTCAAATGCGATTGCAGTACTGACAAAGTCCGCCTCCTGGTACGATTTATGGGAGCGGATGAGGCGGCTCAACTGCTTGCGGAGCGGGGAAAAATCGAAATCAAATGCGAATTCTGCCAGAAAAAGTATTGCTTTTCAGAGCAAGACATAGCTTCTATCTTTCAGAGTTAGTAAACTAATTATGGAAACCGATTATGTGCAGATCGATTCTGTTGAGGATCTCGATCCCGAGCGCATCACTTTGCGGGATTTGAATAAGCGTTACATTGATCGCAACGGCAACCGCTACGCTACCCGTTTTAATCTAAAAACCCGGAAGGTGGAAGTCATTCGTATTGTTAAAGGAGTTCATGAGGCCATGCGCATCAAGGAGCAGGCTCGCTATGAACGCCAGGCGCCGGCAAAAAGCATCCAGGAGAAATCAGAGGAGGTGTATGAAGAGGAAGATTTCAGGGAACCCCAGGGGAATGCAGCCCCGGTAGATTTTGACCAGGGAGGATCTCCCTCTCAGCCGATTTTTTATGAACATTCCTTCATTGAAGAGTGCCAGAGTGATCTGGACAAGATGAAACAGAGATTGCATGGTGTGGTAAATAATCTAAAAGGTTCACGGGTCCTGGAAATGGATGGCGGGGATACCATAGACAATCAGGTGCGCGCCATAGAATCCGTCTGCCTTACCCAGGCGGATGAACTGGGGAATTATGTAAAAGAACTGACTACCTATCCGCGACCCCTCTCACACTATGCGACCCGGCTTTCAGCTGATCAAAAGGACAAGCTGGATCGAGCCCCGGAAGAGCAAAAGATGGATCTTATCAAAAGATTTGAGCTGCGGAAGATATTTGAAGAATACTATACGCGCATCCTGGATTTGTTTGGAAAACTGCTGGACACTTTGCAGGCCGTGGACCAGGAAAAGTTGCGTCATTTCCCCGCCGTTCAGCAGCAGAGCTATCGGGATGCCGTCAGTTCCATTGGCTTTGTGCTGGATGATTGTCGCAAGAAGCTTTCCGGGATAGCCACCTGGAAGAAACGCTATCCCTGATGCGAATTTTTATTTTCTTTCTTTCAGGCTGTGTCCTGTTTCTGGTTTTATCCCAGGCGTTCTTGCGGCGTCTGGGCAACGCTCACCACTTCACGCCGGGACGTCCGCTGCAGCAACTCAGCCAGGGCGCTCAAAATCTGATCGCTCAATCCTTTGCCGATCTTGATGTCGATCGGCTGATGGATTATCATGTCCATCTGGTTGCAACGGGAAGCCATTGCGCTGGATGCTATGTGAATGCCGATTTCTACAGCTGGAAACATCTGGCCAAACGATTGCGATTTGCGGTCTATCGTGATGCCTCGGGAGTACGCACCCTTCGCGGAGCGGACCGGCAGTATGTAAATCAACTTTATAATATGATTCAATTTGGTCAGATTCCTGGCAGGTTTGTTTTGCTGGGATTTGATGCTGTCCACAATGCGGACGGCCTTGCGGACCGGAAAGTCAGTGAATTTTATGTAGATAATGATTATTTGCTGGATGTGGCAGAACTTTCGCCACAATTTCTGCCGGCCATTTCCGTGCATCCGGCGCGTAAAGATGCCATTCGTCTGCTGGAAAAATATGCCGGGCGCGGGGTGCGCTTTGTCAAATGGCTGCCCAATGCCATGCAGATTGACCCCGCGCGGAAAGAATACGTCCCTTTTTACCGGGCCATGCGTCGCCAGCGGATGATTTTGATTACCCATGCGGGAGAGGAGGCGGCGGTAGAGGCGGCTTCTTTTCAGGAATGGGGGAATCCCTTGCGGCTGCGGTTGCCACTCAAAGAAGGTGTGCGTATCATCGTGGCCCATGCGGCCAGTCTGGGAAAGGCTCAAGACCTCGATGATCCGGCCAGGCCCCGGATTCCAGCATTCCATCTTTTTCTGCGTTTATTCACGCAAAAGAAATATAAAAAACAGCTTTTCGCGGACATTTCCGCCATGACTCAGTTTAATCGGATTGGAGAGCCGCCGGCTGTGGAACCACTGAAGACGCTCCTTGAGCGCCCCGATCTACAGAGTCGTCTGGTCAATGGCAGTGACTATCCCCTGCCGGCCATCAATCTGGTGATTCGGACCAGTGTGCTACAGCGGCTGGGTTATATCAGCCCGGAAGAGCGGGTGTTTTTAAATGAAATCTATGACTACAACCCGTTGCTTTTTGATTTTGTGTTGAAACGGACTCTGCGGCATCCACGGGATTCCCGGCTGAAGCTTGCACCGGAAATTTTTATGGAGCACGAGCTTTTGCAAGTCAAGTAATGTACTTGATACGCGCATGGAGATCCCGGGACAGATCTTTTAGTTTTTCTTCGCTCAGGGCTTTTCCGTTGTACTGTAGATAGAAATCATCGGCGACTTCTGCACCGCGTGTGTCGATGTGTCCGTTCAGTATGTTGATCTGGTGGCGGGCCAGCGTGCCGGTCAGCCAGTACAGCAATCCGTGCCGATCCTCTGTAACCAGGTACATGCGCGTTGCCTCCGCATCGTTCTGAAAAGCAACTTCACAGCCAACAAAAGACTCTGGATCTACTTCCGGGACAGCACGGGAGGCAAAAATTTCCGCAACCGGAGTGCTGTGGCCCAGAACACTTTCCATGATGAGTGCCAGATCCACTGCGGGGTTGACGTCATCCCGGGTTTTGCGGACGATAAATGTATCGCTGGTCATTGGTTCGCCGTCTTCATAGTCTGTATGCACCTGGCCGGAAACAATGTCGAGTCCTGCCGCATAAATGGCCGCCGTCAACCGGTGCAGCGTTCCAGGCATGGTCTGGGGCGTCCGTATGCTGATGAGGAAGCGATCGGGGGGAAACAGTTCACAACTGAATCTCAAGAGCGCGTTTTCCCGTGCCGGATGAGGTCCAGAAACCACTGGGTCAGTGCGTCCGGAATGATCTCGAGGCCACTCCAGCGGTCCGAACCACGGGCCGGATGAACATCGACACCCTGTTCCAGAGCCAGACGATTGATAAAATCGGCTGTGTGGTTGCCGGCAATCTTCTCAAGTTCCTTCCAGTAGATGGTGATGTGACCGGTTTTCTGGATGGTCATGAAGCGCTTATCGTTTACATGAAATTCGATTTCCTGTTCTTCTTCCAGGAAATACCATTCTCCGGCACCTTCCAGATTATTTACAATTCGTTTTATCGTTTTCCAGAGCGTTTTTTTCTCTGACCTGCGTTTGCTCTCTTTTTCCATGCGATCCACGGCGGCAACCAGGGCGGGAAATTTAAGATGCCGGACGTTGCTTTTATGGCTTGATTCTTCCCACCAGGGCTTGAAAGCTTTACCTTTGAGTAGCGCACCAAGACTTACAAAGGCCTGGGACCAGATTTCTGCCTGGCGATCCCGAATGGCTGCATCCGTCCAGCCGTCGTGGCTTACCGTTAACAGGATTCCCTCACCGGTGTTGGAACGAGCCGCCCCCTTATCTGATATTTCAAACGTGATGACCGTGTCCTGGACGGGATCCACATCGCGAATCCAGCGGTAGCGAACCATCTGATTGGCCGTGGCCTTGAGCTGCTTCATGGTGACATCAATCCCATGTTCTTGGCTCACAATGTTGCGGGACATGATCACCCGTGGGGCAAACCATTTGCGCAGCTCTGTTTGCGAGGTAACAGCCCGATAGGCTGCGGCCGGGGCAGCGTGGAGCTGCATTTTCAGTTCAATGGCCGGTATGGCGTCTCGATCCTTCATGGGATTCTTGCACCCACTTTAAGCTCCCTTTCAGGAAAATGCAAGCTTTTTCGCTTTCTGAAAAGTCGTACTTGCCCGCCGGGCGCCCCCGGCCAGTCTCATTCTGTGCAGAGAAATCCGCAAGCTCTCGCTGTTTACATCCATTATCCCTATTGTATCCAGAAATGTCGTTATTGCGATTTTTATTCCGTGGCCGGTGAGAATTCGAAAGGCACGCTATCGGCTTACCTGAAGGCATTGAAAGCAGAGTTCGCGGTCCGCAAACGGGATTTTTCTTCCTTTTCCCGGATCGAGACGATCTTCTTTGGGGGAGGTACTGCTTCTCGTCTCCCTCTGGAAGCACTCAAAGAGATTCTCTCCCTGCTGGAAGAGTCCTTTGCCTTCCTGCCGGAAATGGAGATCACTCTTGAGGGAAATCCAGAAGATCTGACACAATCGTATCTCTCCGGTCTTGTGGATCTCGGGATCAGGCGGGTCAATGCCGGGATCCAGACCTTTGACCGCAAAATCCTGGAGCAGCTGGGACGTTACTTTGATCCGCATCGTTATGAAGCCATTCTTGAAACTCTTCGTTCCTTTCCTCTGCGGCGCGGTGTGGATTTGATCTACGGTTTTCCAGAGTCGGAAGAAATTTTCCAGTCAGACCTTGCGCGCGTGTTGCAGGCCAACCTTGAGCATCTCTCCCTTTATGCCCTGACGGTAGAAAAGGGGACAGAGCTTTCTCGTCTGGGTCCTTACCCCGATGAAGATTTGCAGGCCCGCCTGTTTGATTCCCTGCCGGCCCACCTTGCCCGGGAGGGTTATGTCCATTACGAAGTCTCCAACTATGCCCGGCCCGGCTTTGAATCCCGTCACAATCTGCGCTACTGGATGTATGAACCCTACATGGGACTCGGTCCGGGCGCACACGGTTTTACCGGCCGCTTGCGTTACGGCAATCCGCGCAACGTCGACCGGTATCTGGTGGGTCACGTCATGGGCGCTCTTTCCCCGCACCAACCGGCTGTCGATATCTGGCTTGGCCTCTTGCGCCTGGTGCGCTTTCCTCTGGCAATGGTTTTTGAGATTCTGGACGAAGCGGATTTGCCGCATGAGCCCTTTCTTGGGGAGCTGGACCAACTCCTGGAAGAAGGCGTGGCCAGCCTGGATGACGGTGTTTTTTGCTGGAAGGCCCGGGGCCTCCTTTTTCTGGATCAGTATGTAGAGCGTATGATTTCTGCGTACAGCTTCATGAATAATCCTGTTAAAACTGGAAGTAGATAAAACTGCCGCCTACATCGCCAAAAAGAAAAACCAGCAAAGCAATCAGCGGAGACAGGATTAAGAGCAGGCTCAGCCGCAAGGCAGGGCGGGCATTCAAGAAGGCCCGGGCCCGGTAGGTATACTGGAAAAAGTTAAAGCTGTAGGCCAGGATGCACAGGCTGATGGCCGTGTCCCATTCAGGCATGGGCAGGCCTCTTTCCCATTGAAAGATCCTGGCCAGTATGCCTGTGGTTGTGCTCAAATCAGGGGAGTTGAAAAAAACAGCGCTAAAAGCAAAAATGGTAAGTACATAAACAATGCGAACTGCTTGAAAGGGCCGGCTTGCCGGTAGCAGGGTCCGCTGGCGCAGCAGTCGTTCTAACACCAGAAATAAACCGATGTAGATACCCCAAAGCAGCATGGGCCAGGTGGCGCCATGCCAGATGCCGCCCAGGCCCAGTGTGATCAGCAAATTGATGATGGTCCGCGACTCCCCGAGTCGGCTGCCGCCCAGGGGGATGTAGATGTAGTCGCGTAACCATGTGGAAAGGGTAATGTGCCAGCGCTGCCAGAGTTCGGAAATGCTGCGGGAAAGGAACGGTCCGGCAAAGTTCTCCGGGATCTCATAGCCCAGGAGTTTGGCCATGCCGCGGGCCATGTCCGTGTAACCGGAAAAATCGCAGTAGATGCGCATCATGAAGGCCGGCAAAATGATGATCAGAGCCGTGGCATCGTAGGATGCCGGATCCAGCCAGACCCGGGTCGTGATCAGGCCCAGGCGATCGGCGATCAGGACCTTTTTCACGATTCCCATGAGCAGATAGAGAGATCCATTGATGATGCGATCTTTCGTGAGATAGGGGCGATCTATCTGATCCATGAAATCGCTGGCCCGCATGATGGGACCGGCGATAAACTGGGGGAAGAAAAGGATAAAAAGAAAAAATTTGGTCGCGGAAGTGGGTTCGGTAATGGAAGAGCGGTAGCTATCCACCACATAAGCGATCATCTGAAAGGTGTAAAAACTGATGGCGATGGGCAGAACGATAGTAAGATTGTAGTCCTCTTCCCAGTTGGTTTTCAGCGCGGCCAGATAAGGCAGACCGAGGATTTCTCCGGCTGTATGGGCCAGTAAATAAAAGTACTTAAAAAAACCAAGAACACCGAGGTCGAGACCTAAAATGGCAGTGAGCAGCAAACGGCTTTTGTGGCGCAGGAGCTGGATGCTGGCCAGATAGTTGATGCTGACCAGACCAAGAAAGAGGAGCAGGAATGGGATGCTGTACCAGGCATAGAAGAGAAGACTGGCAACAATGATCAGGTACTGTTTCCCGCGCTGTCCCAGGTGCCAGTACACCAGGTACACGCAGAGGAAGAGAACCAGGAAGATTGCCGAATTGAAAAGCACGCCAGGGCCAGCCCGGTTTTCTCGGGCGGGCCTGTCAAGCCGATGCTCCCCAAGGACAAGCCCGGTTTCCTTTGACATCCACAGCAAGGATCAGACGCTGGGCCCAATGCGGACGGTTATCAAAAATGATCAGCTGATTTTTCATTTTGATTCACCGGTGACCGTGGAAATTCAAAGCGACAGTCTGCTCATTCCTCCTAATTTGAAGATCCGGCAGGTGGTGCTCGATTTTACCGGTGTGCGGGCCATCAGTTCCCTGGCCATTGGAGCCATACTGCGTTTGATGGAAACGGAAAAGGACCGCCTGGAAGTGCGCATGGAGAATGTGGGCCCGGAACTCGAGGAGATTTTCAAGCGAACCGGTCTTGAGCACATACTGAGGAATCCCTGACCGGTCGGCGGAATCAGGACAAAAAGTTCTTTACGAATTCTGCCAGGCTTCTTTCTGTTAAGAGTAAGGTTATGCGCTTCGGACTGAGTAAAAAAGAGGTCAGTGGACTCCTCAAAAGTCGCGGTATCAACCCCACTTCCCAGCGCATTGAAATCGCCACGCTCTTGCTACAGCGGCCGCAGCATCTATCTGCAGAAGAGATCTACCAGCAGCTCAATCAGGAATTTGGCCTTGTTTCTCAAGCAACCGTCTACAACACCCTGCGGCTTCTGGTAGAACGGGGAGTCATCAGTGAGGTGTTATTTTCTCCCGATCGTATTTACTACGATTCCAACACGGCACCACATCATCATTTTCTGGATCTGGACACGGGTAGCATAACGGACCTGGCCCCGGCCTGTGCCGGCCCGTTGAATCTGTGTGGACTGGATATCCAGGTGGAAGGGGTTAGCCTTCTGATCAAGGGCCGGCAGAAGAGAGAGAGCGTTCCAGTGCCTGCTCTAAATCATTCAGTTCCGCGTCAGTATGGCCACTCTGCAGGCTGATTCGCAAACGACTCAGCTCATCCGGCACGGTGGGCGGACGGATAGCGCGCACATCGAAACCTTCACTCCGTAAAAGGGCAGAGAGTTTGAGAGCCCGCCCGGCGGTGCCGGCAATGATGGGAATGATATGGCCGTAGCTGCCTCTGGTGTCAGCCAGGCTCTGGATCCGGGATCGAAACAGACGCACGTTTTCTGCGAGTTGCCGCCGGCGCTCTTCCAGTCCTTTTGCCAGCGCTAAAACGACTTCCTTTAAGAGCAGGGGAATGATGAGCGGCGGGGCGGTGGAGAACACAAAACTGCGAGCGCGCTGGATCAGTTGCTCCAGGATCAGCGGATGCGCGCCCACAAAAGCCCCGCACAGGCCCAGGGCCTTGCCACAGGGGTATATCGTAACGGTAACATCCGGACGGACCTGTGCGCCCAGTCCCCGCCCCAGCGGTCCCATGGCTCCAATGGCATGCGCTTCATCGAGAAGCAAGAGACAATCGTAGGTAGCGGCAAGCTTTACCAGGCCCGCTAAATCGGGGCTGTCTCCATCCATGCTGAAATAACTTTCCGTTACGATCCAGGTGTGCCGCGCTTTTTTGCGCTTCTTCAGCTTATTCTCTAAATCTTCTAAATTATTATGCCTGAAGTAATTTTTTCCCGCCCCTGAGAGGCGTACGGCGTCAAGCAGAGATGCGTGCAAAAGTCGGTCACAGAAGATTTGATCGGCCGGGGAAAAAAGCGCGCTGCCCACACCCAGGGCCGCAGCGTAGCCGGAGCTAAAATACAGAGAGCCTTCATGGCCGGCAAAGCTGGCAAATACGTTTTCCAACTCTTCAAAAGGCCCTGACTGCCCGCGAATCAGCCGCGAACCCGTGCTGCCAATGCTGCCCCTGTGCACCAGGTTCCGGTAGATTTCCGGTAAGAAGTCTTTATTCAGACTCAGGCTATCATTGGAGCAGAAGTCGATGCCCTGCGGCAAATGGAGTTCACGGAATAGCTCCTTCTCTTTCTGGGTTTCTTTCTCTTGAGCCAGGAATTCGTAGTATTTTCGATTTGACTGCAAAGCTATGCCTGAAGGTAGATTTCTGTGGTCCATGGCAACGGCAACTTTTTATGATCCGCTGTTTCTCGAGCACGATACCGGCCCCGGTCATCCCGAGCGGGCTGCAAGACTCGAAGCCATTGTCGCTTGCTTACAGCGCACCAGCTATCATGCAAGCCTGGTCAAGCTGCCCAAAAGAGAGGCAACACTGGCAGAAATCGGTCTGGTTCACGATAGCCAGTACATCGCACAGCTGGAATCTTTCTGTAATCAGGGCGGCGGTTACCTTGATGGGGACACACCGGTCAGCCAGAACAGTTATGCTGCGGCCGTGCTGGCTGCCGGTGCCGGACCGGGCGCTGTTGACGCAATACAGAAAGGGGATGCAAGCAATGCTTTTTTAATGCTGCGCCCGCCCGGACACCATTCGCTAAGAAACCGGGCCATGGGATTTTGTCTTTTTAACAATGTGGCCATCACGGCCAGCTATGCCCGCTCCCGTGGTTTTGAACGGGTGGCCATTGTGGACTGGGATGTTCATCATGGCAATGGAACGGAGTCCATATTCTATAACGATTCAAGCGTATATTTTATAAGTTTGCATCAATATCCTTGTTACCCCGGAACGGGCGCCAGAAAGGATCGCGGTGCCGGTGCCGGCAGTGGCTATACACTCAACATTCCCCTTGCCCCGGGCACAGGCCCTGCAGAGTATGAGCGGCATTTTGCTGAGGAGGTGCTGCCGGCCCTTGAAGAGTATGCCCCGGATTTGATTCTGGTCTCTGCGGGATTTGATGCTCACAAAAGCGATCCTCTGGCCAGTCTGGAACTGACGACGGAAAGTTTTGCCCGGCTGACAGAAGGATTGCGGACTCTCTCCGGGAGCCTCTGCGCGGGCCGCATCATCAGCTTTCTGGAAGGAGGCTATCATCTGCAAGCTCTGGCAGAATCCGTGGAAGCGCATGTTGCTGTCCTGGCTACGTAACCTTCCGGGACGCTTGCTTCTGGCAATCCGGGCCCTCAAACAACACTATCGCTTGCGGCGCTCCGGGTATGTCTCCCAGAGGCATAAAGCCGATGGCGTTTGCATCCACAGCTATCGACGTACCCCTGCCGCCGGGTCCTCCACAGATAGGCCAATGGTCTTTTTGCATGGACTGCTGGATTCTGCGCGAAGCTTTCGCTACCTGGCCCGTCACCTGGAGGACCGGCCACTTTTGCTGGTCGATCTTCCAGGCTACGGCCGCTCCTCTCTTCCGGCTGTCCGGGAACTGTGGCATCTTCCGGTCATGGCTCGCCTGCTCTATCGCTATCTGGAGGGTATGGCCACACCCTTTGAACTGGTGACCCATTCCATGGGCGGGCTGCTGGCCCTGCAAATGCTGTCTTTTGCGAAGACGCTCGGACGCCCCCTGCCAGTGGTCCGACTGCACCTGATCGCTCCCGGCCTTCTGCCGCTCCGTCCTGAAGACCGCGAGTACAGAAGAAAGTTATTCTACCCGGAGTCAGCTGCCGTCGTTGCTGATTTACTTTCCCATCTTTATCATTCCCGTCTGCCGGAGATCCCGTCCTCCGTGCTCCGGGCGCTTTGCAGCGAGTGGAACCAGGAGGGCTACCACTACCTGGCGTGGAATACTATAGAAATGGAGAAGGATATTTTTTTCACCATCCAGCGCATCCAGCGCCTGACGCAGAGAATTCCGCTGCATTTCTACTGGGGGAAAGAAGATCGCATCATTCCCTGGCGGGAGGGCCGTACCCTGGCCAGAAAAGTCGGGGGAACATTCGATCTATTTCCAGAGTGCGGGCATGCGATCCATCTGGAGGATGCAGACAAGCTGGCCAGAACTTTGCGAGCCCGGGCCGGGCGTGCGGTCAGGCCCGGGCTTCGTTCTGCATGAGGTAATTTTTTACATAATCTGCGACCGCCCGGTCCAGACCGGTGATGGGTCGCGTGTAGCCTGATGAACGCAGTTTGTCCATGGGTGCGCAGGTGTAGTACTGGTAGCGATCTTTGAGTTCTTCCGGCATTTCGATAAAATCGACATTCATTTCCCGATCCATGGCAGAGAAGATGGCCCGCGCCAGATCAAGCCAGCTGTGCGCCTGGCCGCTACCGGCATTGAAGAGTCCCGTCAACCGTGGCCGATCCAGGGCCAGAAACACCGTCATCTGGGCAGCATCCCGAACATAAAGAAAGTCCCGCTTCTGTTCACCATCTTTGTAATCGGGATGGTAACTTTTGAAAAGTTTGAGCCGACCGCTGGCCTGGATTTGCCGGAACGCCTTGAGGACCAGGGACATCATATCGCCTTTATGGTATTCATTGGGGCCAAAGACATTGAAGTATTTGACCCCCGCAAACAGTGGCTTGAACCGCCGGCGATGTATCTTCAGGTCAAACGCATGCTTGGAATAGCCATAGGCATTGAGCGGTCGCAATGCCTCCAGGCGACTTACATCGTCTTCATAGCCTTCATGGCCATCGCCATAAGTAGCGGCGCTGGAGGCGTAAACCATGCGAATATTGTAGTGCCTTGCCAGTTCTGCCAGAGTGGCCGAGTATCGAAAGTTATTTTCCATCAAGTAAGAAGCATCCTTCTCCGTAGTGCTGCTGCAGGCACCCAGGTGAATGATAGCGCTGATCTTGCCCGACACTCTCCGGGACAGCTGTTCAAGGAAGGTATCTTTCTCAAAATAATCATAGTATTTCAGGCTACGTAAATTCATCCATTTATCGGATGTGCCCAGATGATCCACTAATATGAGATCGTCCCGGCCGCGCTCGTTCAGCTCTCGAACGACAGCACTGCCAATGAGTCCGGCGGCTCCTGTTACCACGATCATAAATCCAGGATAGGTTCAAGCGGCCGTGGCGGTCAAGCTGAAGGGGTATTTTTTTCTTGCCCGATGAAGCCACTGCCTTTACGCTGCTTCCTGCCTGATGGATTTATACTGGCATCCCTTGTGGACCCTGTCACTTCTTTTGCAGAGCCTGTTTCAGGCCATGGAAGTCGCCTTCCTGACCGCTCAAAAATCAGCGCTGGAGCGCCAGAGCGGTGCGGCCCGCATTTTTTTCTTCAAGAGTCGTCCGGATCGGTTGTATGGCGTTACCCGTAGTGGCTACCTCCTGGCAATGGGCGGGGGAATTTTGGGCGTGGCCGATTTATACAATCGTTCCCAGCCGTATGGCGGCTGGGCTTTTCTTTTGAGTGCGCTGGGTTTTCTTGTTCTTTCGCTGGGTCCGGGCTACCTGTGGCCCCGCGCCCTGGCGGCCCGCTTTTCCGTGAGCCTGGCCCGATTGTTTGTCTGGCCGGCCGTGCTTTTACAGTATTTGCTCTGGCCCCTGTACGGTCCCATGCTTCATTTGAGTAAAGCGCTGCTGGGACTGTTTCGCCTGGAAGTGAATTTTGAACTGGCCCGGCCTGAGGACGAGCTGCAACAGATGCTGGCGGAAAGTTTGAAAGCGGGAACCATCCAGGATGCCGAGCATGAATTCATCGCTAATATTCTGGAGTTTAGCGATACAGTGGCCCGGGAAATCATGGTGCCGCGCGTGGAGATAGAAGCTCTGGACGTCGATTCTGATCGCGAGGACTGGGAGGCGGCCATTCAGTTGAACTACAGCCGCTTGCCGGTATACAAAGAGACCATGGATAACATCATTGGCGTCCTCAACGTGAAGGATTTAATGCGGGCCGTGGTGACCGGACAGGACGTTGTCATCCAGAATCTGGTCCGTCCGGCCTATTTTGTGCCGGTAAGCATGAAAATAGGCAGCATTCTTTCGCAAATGCAGAAAAATAAAAACCGCATGGCCATCGTAATCGATGAATACGGCGGAACGGCGGGAATGCTGACCATGGAAGATATCCTCGAAGAGATTGTTGGAGAAATTCAGGAAGCCACAGTTCTTACAGAAGAAGAAGATATCCGCATGCTGGCCGATCAGACCTATATGGTTCGCGGTTCCTGCTCCATCGATGATTTCAACGAATACTTTGCGGTGGAATTGCCAGAATCGGAGAGCTACAACAGTCTGGCCGGTCTGGTCATCGAGCGCATGGGTCGCTTTCCGGAGGTAGGGGAAAAATTCGTGACTGAGGATTTCAGCTTTGAACTCACCCGTAAGGTTCGCCAGAAGCTGGAACAATTCCGGGTGATCCGGTTGCGCGTGCCCTCGGAGGAATCTTCGCTTTTGGGTTCCCTGCATTGAGCCGATCCAGGGCACCGGCCAGGAAGCTCCGGGGGCTTTTTTTCTTGTCCGCCCAGTCGCTTTAGCGATTCCTGTCTCCCATGTCCGATTTTCATTTCGATGTTCGATTTTCTGAAGAAGAGCTGCAACTGCGCGATCTGGTCCGTGATCTGGTAAAGAACGAGGTCATTCCCAACGCCCTGTCTCTGGATGAAAAGAACGAATACCCCACAGAAATATTTAAGAAATTCCGGGAGGCTGGCCTTTTTGCAGCCATGTTCTCTGAGGAATACGGCGGACTGGGTATTGGTGACATGTCCTGGATTATTTTATCAGAGGAAATCGCTTACGGCTGTCTGGGCGTGAACACGGCTTTTCTGGCCACCAAACTGGGTGCTCTGCCCCTGGAAGTGGGCGGAACTAAAGAACAGAAGGAAAGATGGCTCACCCAGCTTGCCGGGGGGAATAAAACCTGTGCCTTTGGTCTGACTGAGCCTGGCGCTGGTTCGGATGTGCCGGCTCTACGCACCTATGCGGAGAAAAAAGGCGATCGTTATATCATCAATGGAACCAAACAATGGATTTCCGGTGCCGGTCAGGCAGACATCTATACTGTTTTTGCTCTCACGGCAAAAGACCGGGGTCCGCGCGGCATGTCCTGCTTTGTGCTGGAGAAAGGGATGAAAGGTTTCTCCTTTGGAAAGAAGGAAGATAAACTGGGAATTCGTTGTTCAGAAACAAGGCAACTGATCATGGAAGATGTTGAGGTGCCCGTTGAAAATCTGGTGGGCGGCGTGGAAAACACGGCGTTCCTCTACGCATTAAAGACACTCAATGCCTCCCGCCCGGCTGTGGCCGCGTCCGCGGTAGGAGTGGCCCAGGCTGCTTTTGATTATGCGATCGGCTATGCCCGGCAGCGGGAACAGTTTGGTGTGAAAATTGCCAGTTTCCAGGCCATCCAGCACATGCTGGCGGATATGGCCATGAGAATCGAGGCTTCCCGTCTACTTACCTATAAAGCAGGCAAAGCTGTGGCTGCCGGCCACAAAGACCAGGCTCGCTTTTCCGCAATGGCCAAATGTTACGCTGCCGATACAGCCATGGCTGTGGCCACGGATGCCGTGCAGATTTACGGGGGCTATGGTTATACCAAAGAATACCCGGTGGAGAAGCTCTTCCGTGATGCCAAGATTCTGCAGATCTATGAGGGAACCAGCCAGATCCAGCGCAATGAGATTGCCGCCGGTTTGATCAAAGAAGCAGCTTCCCGGAAGTAGAACGCAAGTTTACTTTCTGTATTTTCTGTAGTATGAGCAGTCGCGGATGACTTCCCGGAAGAACTGCGTGTTTTCCAGCGATTGTATTTGCGCAAATTCTTCTTTTTGCACTGCAGTAAGTTTCAGGCCTCTGTCCTCTGCCTCCCAGCCCGTCGGCGTTTCATCCAGGTAGGAAACCAGAGCCAGCATGTAGCGTGCTGCAGCCTCTGTTTCCCGGTCGGGCCTGTGTTTTAAGGCCTGGCGGAAGTGTTCCATGGCCCGTAAAAGCTGGGGATCTCCAGCCCGGTCAGAGTATTCATAGTATGCGCTCCAGTCTGTATCCACCGCCGACCACCACTGTCCTGCCTGGCTCATATTGTACTCCAGCAGCCCCAGACGATAATGGGCGTTCGCAGCATTCTGACCGGTTTTTATCTGTTCTTCGTGCTCGACTTTTTTCCGGGCGATCTTCAGAGTATTCCAGCTCATTGCGGATTCTCCAGCGGAAAACCGTTCGGTCAGGGGATGGGAAAACGGACCGGCCTGGATTTGCTCACTGCGGTACATACGATCCAGCTCTGACGGCTCAAGGGAAGTGAGTGTCTTTATGGCAGCGCTCGCCTGGTTATCCTTGAGGAGTCTCCCACCCAGGCGCAGACGCAGGGCAGTACCGGTAAGACCGCTGAGCTGGCGGAGCTTTTGCATGTAGGGCGATTTATCTTCATCGAGCAGCGCAATGGCTTCCTGAAGAGCCTGTAACGGGTATGTATTTACGGGGGCGCTACGGTCCATCCGTGCGCCATCCATTTCCCAGAGCAGGGCATACCCTGACTCTTTGTTTTTTTTATGCAGAGCACTCATGCTCTGGTGCAGTCGGACCCTGGCACCCCGGTCATTGAGCGGGCAGCTATCACCATCGGCTCCGGGCAAAAAGGCCGGATAGTGGCTGATGATTTCTTTTTTCAGCCCGGGGCCCACATCTTTTGCCGCCGCAACGTGCGAAAGCAGTTGCAGCCTCTGTGATTGTTTTTTAACAAAATCCTTTGCGGATTTCTGAATGAGCGAATCTTGCAGCAGACGCTGGCTTTTAAGCGGATCATCGGACAGGTAGGCAAGAAAAGCACGACTCAGATGCCAGAGATCAGGGGAAGGCGCGATCCCCGCATCAATGCTTGCGCCAATGAAAAGGTCCAGCTCCCGGATATAGCGCAGCTCTTCAGCAGGCGCTGCAGCGGCCAGGCTGCCGCCAAAAAACACCATGAGGCGGGAAAAAATCCGCTGCCACAAGGAGACGGACGGATTTTGCGATCTTCTGGCATTCTCCGGATAGAAAAGATGTTCTTCGAGTCTGTCCTCCAGGCGATCGATTTCGCGCAGCAGCATGAAATCAAGGAGCGGGTCACGGGGTCTCTCCGTGCTGGCTGCTTTTAAAGCTGGAAGGCCGGGGGCCGGGTTCGCAAAAAAATGGAGTAGCCTGAGTGAGAGTCGGATCCGGGGATCGGCAGTAGAAAGAGCCCGAGCAAAAGCATCTCCCTGACCATGGTAGAGAAGAAAATCGGTCTGCACGCGACCGATTTGCACGGGATCGGCGGCTACCAGGCCGGCCAGCAGCAAGAGCCCCTGGCTGGTTTTCTTTTGCTTGAGCAATGCTCCGGCCTCCAGATGCTTGATCTCTGCATAGAGCGGATCGCGGGTAGAGAAATCGGCCGGTAGTTGATTGCTGAGTGACTCTACCGTTGCGTAATCACCGGAGTAATGTACAAGACGCATCGCCTGAAACAGGTAACGAATTCCCGTTGCTCTTTCCACTTTGCCCTTTCTCTTCAGAGCTTCGTCGACCAGTGGCTTTACTTCCTCCCTGCCGGGGCGAGCCGGTTCGGGCTGCCAGGAATCGTTATTCCCCCGCACGTAAGGTTCTAATTTTTTAGCAAAAAGTAAATAATCAAGAGACGTCCGGTCATTTTGCAAAAGCCCTGTGAGCCACCCGGCCGGCTGACCGGCCAGAGCGCCCGCAATTGTTTCCGCCGGGATTTCGTACACCAGTTTTTGCAAAGCGGGCAGATCCAGACGGGTTTTCAGACTCTTCTGCCAGTGGACCAGATTCGCTTCGCGGGAGTCAAACGCCTTTACGTTGCAGGAGCCACTCAAACGATCCAGCTCCTGGTAGTAGGGGTTGTTCTGGTCGGCTGCCGCTAAAAAGGCCCGTCGCAATTCTACCGGTCGGAAAAGGCGCAGCGGATCGGGTAAACCCGGGCCACAGGGCAGAAGCGCTGTTGTGGTTATAAAGAAAGCAAGGATAGCGCGAGATAGCATTTGTCCAGCCGGCCCGGGATCGTCTTTGCGGCAACGAAATTTAGGGCCGACTCCCGGCCAGCTGGAAGAGTCGTTCGAGTTCCTCCATGTTTCTGGACGTCCGTTCCTTCTGGTAATCAAAGATGACCAGGCGACGATCCGCAAGTGCAGGCAGACTTTTCAATTCTTTGAGGATTTCCATCCGATCCTGGCTGTCGACTTTTTCAAAGCGCAGTACCGTATTCTCTGGCAGGAGCATGCCACCAAGACTCAAGTCTTTTTTCAGCTGGAAGCGGTAGCTATCAATGGCTAATATATGAGGCCGAGCATTTTCCTGTTCTACACCGCTCAGCAGGGCATGAAAAGAACCATGCACAAAAGCAACAGCCCAGGCAAAATCCGGCAGGGCCAGATCAAGAGGCAGAGGATAGCTACCGGCATGTCGTAAGTAAGCCATAGTTTTCTCCCGATTCAGGATGCTATTTTTTTCTAATGGATCTGTTACACGTCCCGTGTTATAGATCATTAACATCCCGCGATCCACCGGTGGCAGGCCCATGCTCTTATCCATCAATTGATGCAGGCGGATGGTTGCGGAAACTTTCCAGGGGAGCCGGCTTTCTTTCAACTCCTGTTTAAGCGCGTTCAGAAAGCTAAAGTAATGCTTGCGGGTGCTGCGGGTCCAGTCGGCATCGATCTGAATTTCCGCGGGGTTCGCGGATGTGACCAGCTCCCTGACCAGACGGAGAGTCTTCCGGGCCAGAGCTTCCGGCTCGTTTTGAATGCGCAGCGCTTTCACTGTCATGTACACAACAGGAATGATTTCGTATTCTGCCCGGACAGCGTGCCGCACAGCCCGAGGTTTCACTGTTCCGCCTTCAGCATCCAGATCAAAGAGGCGCACATAGAGCAGGGCACTGTGCGCGGCCAGAAGATCCTTTGACGGGGGGAGATCCGCCTCTATCTGCCAGAAGTAGTAGGCGTTTTTTGTGGCAATCTTTAGCGGCTCCGGGTCAGGATGCTTGCAGGCGCCGATGCAGACTGCGGCAATAACGGCAATGACGACGAGGCCGACAAAGGGCGTACGTTCAACCTGGGAGTTCTTCATAGTTCCAGTCGGGGGCGCACTCCAGGCGGAGCATTTCTTTTTGTACCGGATGCAACAATTCCAGACGAAAGGCATGCAGGTAGATCGCGCTGGCTCCGGATGGCTCTTCCGGGTCAGAAAGTAGCAAACGTGAACCGTACTTAAAGTCGCCGACAACCGGCAGTCCGCGCGAAGATAGCTGGCAACGGATCTGATGGTAGCGGCCGGTGATGAGCTGGATTTCCAGAAGGTACAGCGGTATTTTCTGCGGCAGAAGCTTTACCCGGTGACAGGACACGACTTCCAGTTGCGCTTCTTTTCCCCCGTCTGCAACTCGCGCTTTGCGCGAGCGCTCGTCTTGCAGCAGGTGGTCTTTGTAGAGCCCGGGCGGCAATGGATTTTCGCACAGAACCTGATAGATTTTGCGGACCTGTCTGGATCGAAACTGCTCCTGGAGACGGCGTGCCGCCCGGGAAGTCCGCGAGAGTATCACAATCCCGCTGGCCGGTGTATCCAGACGGTGCGCAGCAGAGCAGAACACGTTTCCAGGCTTATGGTATTTCTCTTTTATGTATTTTTTGCAAATTTCAATCAGATCGATTTTGTGTCCGTCTCCCTGCACGGTCAGCCCAGAGGGCTTACAGACAATGAGCAGGTGATTGTCTTCAAGTAAGATTTTCAAAAGTGGAAGGTGTACCCTGCTTCTGCCACGCGATTGTGTGCGCGGGTCAGGTTGGTAACCTGCACAGCACTGATCAGGCGCATAACGGCAAGGCCGGCTATGATATTCCCCTGATGCTCTACCGGGTCCCATTTGCCCTGACGGAACCAGTCGGTTCCGCCAGCATAGATGAAGAAGAGGTCCGCTGAGAGATAAAAAAGAAAGCGAAACCAGGTTTGTCCGCGGGTGAGCAGCGGTGAATGATAGGACTGATACCCGGTAGCCAGCCAGGGCGCCAGCAGGTTTAAGGGATGGCTGATGATCTGGTATTTGGCAGACAGCGGGCGGTACTCTCCGCTGATCAGCCGTCCGTCCTTGAAAAGATTCTCCTGCTCCAGCACCCGGGCAATGGTGCGTGCGGCTCCCCCTGGCCCCTCCACCCGGATGAGAGTGATGGGGATTTTTTCGGAAACGCGGCCGCCGTAGATACGGTAGTCAAAAGGGGAGAAAAAGGAAGAGCGCAGCAAAAACTGATAGCCCAGAGTTTCTTCTTCGCTACGGTACTGGCTTTTGTCCACGCGGTCCAGGATGCTGCGGATGCGATTTTCTAACTGGTCCAGCGGGACTGCAGACTCATGGGCAATTTTTGTCTCCGCCCGCAGCAAGAAGGCAGGCAGCAGAAGCAGCAAAAGACCGTTACGGATGAAGCCTGGCGTATAAAAGGAGCAACGCATTGTAGGTCCAGTGAGCCACAAAAGGGGACATAAAGCCTGCGCGCCAGTACAAAATTCCGAGGGACAGGCCCAGAAGGGCAAACCAGACCTGATGCAGGGAGTGACCCAGAGCAAAAAGGGTGGCTGTGAGGGTAATGCCCGCGGCCGGTGGGACGTTTTGTTTCAAGAGCCAGCCCAGAAACAAAAAGCGGTAAACGAATTCTTCGAGAGCCGGCCGCAAAAGAAGAGCGGAGTAGAGTTCAAAAGCGGAAAGCGGCCGGGCCGCACCCTGGATAAGGTCCATGTGGATCAACAGGAAAAGGAGCCCGGCCAGGCCCGAGCCGGCCAGAGAGCCGGAAATGGCAGCAAAGAGCATTCCGCGCGCTGTCCCGGGTAGAAAGGCATCCAGGGAAAAGTCGCTCCGGTTCTGTCGGGAAAGTAGCAGCAAAATCAGCCAGATCCATAAAGCCAGGGCCAGGTAAATCAAATCGTCCAGAAACCAGGGAAGAAGAGATCCGAGGGATTTCCAGCCCCACTGTAAGAAAAACCAGAAGAGACCGATGATTGCGCATTTGACCAAAAGACTCAAGAGCTCTGGCCTTTGTTCGATAGAAGAATTGTTGCGACCTGCTCTTTGCATTCTGCTTCTCTCCGGGCTACCGCTCATGGCTTCTGAGGCCATTCCTTTAAGCGATCTTTCCCCGGCCAATCCCCAATTGATCCGCCTGCGCCAGGAGATTGCAGAAAACCTGCGTTCTACAGCTCGCGACGGTTCACTGAAATACCCGCTGCGCTTTGTACGTTACCGGGTCAAAGAAGGGGAACATTTTTTCAGCATCATGGCCCGCGTATCCCAGAATGCGGACACTCTGGCTTCGCTGAATCGATTGCCCGGGCCGGCCGCATTGGAGGAGGGCGATGAAATTCTTATCCCCAACGCACGCGGTGTTTTCACTTCCGGTAAAGCAGAAGGATTGTATTCCAATTTCCAGCCACGCAGCGCCTCGACAGCCATTGCGGCCGTCTATGCTCTCAATCCCGGTCGCCTTTCCCTTCTGGATGGAGCCACCCGGTTTCATCCAGGCAAACGCTTTGAACAAAAGCGACTGGACTATTTCCACGGTAAAGCGTTTGCCATGCCGCTTCTCACCGGAGCGATCAGCAGTGGTTACGGCATGCGCCGCAGCCCCTTCAGTCGTAAAGCGACGTTTCACGGTGGCATTGATATTGCCGCTCCCACAGGCACGCCGGTCCATGCCTCCCGTACGGGCAAAGTCACCTTTTCTGGAATAGCTCGCGGTTATGGTAATCTGGTCATCCTGGAACATGACTATGGTTATGAAACCTACTACGGACATCTATCGCGCCTGCTCGTGCGCACGGGCGATACGATCGGTCAGGGAAGTAAACTGGGCCTTGTAGGCTCGACCGGTCTGTCTACCGGACCGCATCTGCATTTTGAAGTTCGTCACCACGGTGTCAAGCGGTCGCCGCGTTTTGAGCATGCGGCGCTGCCTGTATCCGTTGCTGATCGTTCGAAAGACGATTGACAGAAAATCTCATCTACTGTGCAAAGAGCCATGCTTCTGACTCCTAACCGGACCCTTTTATGCCTTGCTCTTCTTTCGATCTTGATCGGACCGCTCTATGCGGAGTCGTCACAGAAATGTTTTTCTGAGGGCACGGTCTGCGTAAAGAGCCACACAAAGGACGGCCGCGTCACTCTTGATATTAGCAACGCCAATCCTTATCCGGTTTCCGTTCAGTTCCATCTAACTCTGGAAAATATGGAAAGCGATTCGGATCTGGAGATGTTTGAGGTCATCGATGAAGAGGACAGCGAACGCTTTGCACAGTTGCGCCAGATAGATCCGCTGCAGGGCTATCGCTGGAACTATACCATTCAGATCTACTACGGTTCCTTTGAAGCCGAGCACGATGATGGCCATATTTACGACCTTCCCTATGCTCCGGGAAAATCCTATCGCGTGGGTCAGGGATACAACGGAACCTTCAGCCACAGCGATGATTTCAATCGCTATGGTCTCGATTTCTTCATGGAAGAGGGCGAAGCAGTCCATGCAGCCCGGGGGGGTATTGTCATTGGTGCGGAAGGGCGTTACACAACAGGGGGAATCACGGGCGGACACAAGCCCAATTATGTACGAGTGCTCCACGACGACGGAACGGTCGGGATCTATTTGCATCTAAAACCTGGCGGGGCTCTGGTCGAGGTCGGTCAGAAGGTCAAACAGGGCCAGCTTCTGGGCCTGTCCGGAAACACCGGTTACTCCTCGCGTCCGCATCTGCACTTTGCCGTTATGACAGTGAAGGAAGGAGTGGGCCACGTTTCCCTGCCTACAGTATTCCGGACGGCGGATAAGAAGCGTGTTACCATTGCCTTCGATATGCGTCCGGTGGCCGCCGGGGATTAATCCGGCAGCAGCTCTTCAAGAAGCCGGGCTGTGTGGTCCATTTGCTCATCGCTATTAAAAATATGAGGTGAGATGCGCAGGAAATGGCTGCGCTCGCGAACAACGATTCCGGCCGCCTTGAGTCCTTGAGCCACGGGGGCGGGATCTTCCAGATACAGAGCCAGAATCCCGGATCGTGCTTCCGGGGGAAAAAGCAGGGCGTGCTTTCTGGCCCGCGGGCTTCCTTCCAGCAGGCGGTCCTGTAATCGTAATAATTCTTTATTTATGGCCGGAACCCCGTAGTGCAGAGTAACTTCAGAAAGGCTCGTCTGCAATGCTGCCGCCAGAGCAAAGTGCGGTGTACTGTATTCAAAGAACTTACCGGATTCATGGGGGTCCCAGCTATGGTTCAGGTAGTCGGCACCCTGGCGCATGGTTTCAGCTCCGGCAAAAACCAGTGAGAGCTTCTTTCGAAATTCCGGCGTGGTGTAGAGAAGGCCGCTCCCGGCTGGACCCAGAAGCCACTTCCAGCCGGAAGCCGCAATGGCAGCGGCACCGCTGCGCCCGGCATCAAGGGGGAGGGCACCCAGGCTCTGGGCTGCGTCGATAATGAGATCCAGTCCGTACTTGCGGGTAATTCTGGAAAGCTCCTCGAGGTTGATGGCAAAGCCGCTGGTGAATTGGACCTGACTGAGGGCCACAACTCGACTTCGCGAGCTGATCAGGCTTTCCAGTTGCTCCAGGTCCCAGCTGTGACTCTGCGGGTCCGGTTTAATTTCTTTAAGGACGGCTCCTTTTTTTTCTGCCACACGCCAGGGATAGTGATTGGCCGGGTATTCCACACTGGTGCTGATGATTTCATCGCCCTCCTTCCAGGGGTAGCCGGCCGCTATGAGCGAAAGTCCCTCTGTGGTATTTTTCATAAAAGAAATATTTGAGCTTTCTGTACAAAGAAGGAGCGCTGCTTTTTCTTTGAGCTTTTCAACGGGATTTTGCTCAAAATAACTGAAGTCGCCCCGACTTTGCAGTTCCAGGATGCTCCGGGCTGCGTCCATGGCCGGTGCGTACAGGGGAGCCACGGCGCAACTGGCCAGAAAAATACCCTCACGATTTACCGGATACAGTGCTGGATCGCGATTGAAGTTCAAAAAACGGCCTCAAGAGGTGGTTGCACAAAGCCTTTCCAGAAACTATCGTAAGCGTGGATCTTGCGTGTCGCCCTGCCCGTTGCGGGTTCGATCAGCCTGCCTCCGCCATTGGCATGGGCGATAATTCCCCCCTGTAAGTTGAAGACGGGAATCTTTTTTTTGATTTCTTCCGGCAGCGAAGCAATGGCCCGACTCGATCGGTAGCCCACCGTGCAATAAACAATCAGCCGACTGTTCTCGGGAGGATTTTCCAGAAATTCCCGGAGCCCCGGTGCGTTTAGAAGATCACTTTGCGGGTCGTGGGCCACAGCGCCAGGCAGCATGGAAATGCTTTGCTCTGCTTTTTCGCGGACATCTACCAGGAAATCCGCTGCACCTGCTCTGTAGGGAGCAGTAATTCCGGTCACACCGAATCTTTCCTGAAACTGTGCAGTGAGCATGGGAAACGATGATTCAGGCATCTGACAGAACAAAAGCAAGGGGACCCATACCGTCAGAGTCCCGCGATGCACATCAATTCCCGGGTGGTCGATGCCGGCTGACATGGCCACCGGCGCTGTTTTCGCCGTAGGTGTCTGACAGGTCAAGCGTCGGTCTGGTAAAGGATACTCCCTTTTTGCGCAGAGCCAGCACAACGTGGGAAGGATTGACACTGTAACCGTAATGGAAGGGCAGCGCCCCGGACGGGTGACTTGCGTAGTAGCGGCGGAGGTCCGGTTCAACCCGTCCGCGAAAGAGAGGGATGGGTTCATGGTAGCGGCCATACAGATGGATATCCCAGTTCTCATTGTTCAGATAATGGAAGGGCAGTCCCGATGAGTCCGTGATGATGGAACGGCTGCCGGCAAGGATTGTGCTGCGAATGTCGTCGAATTGCGGCTGATGCATCAAATACGAAGCGGCCTTGAGCATCGTGGTCACGTCACGCACGCCGGACAGAAATTCAGCAAGGCCGGGGGTGGCAGGAATGGCACCATCTGAAATGTTGGTAGAAATATAAGTAACGGTCCGCCGCTTATCACTGCCCGGTCTGCGGAAAACGTAGCGGATTCCATTCACCGTTCCGCCAGCTTCAGCGGGGACCAGATCTCCCTGGGGCGTGAAGCGGACATTGTAGCCATCCAGCACCTCAAGTTCGTTGAGGCCCAGGCCAAAAAGGATAATGGTGGAGATGCTGCGGTAGTCGCTGTGGCCAAAGTCTTTGCGCATCCAGATGGTCCGGTAAAAGTTACGCCCCCAGACATCACTGACCAGGCGAAAGATGGCAGGCAGGCGCTGCATTTCCAGTGCGGGGTTGGAAAAAGTGGGCAGGGGAACGCTACCGGCCGGCTCCAGACCGATCATGACCATCGTTTCAAAATCTTCAAAAAAAACCAGCGGATGCAAGATGTCCGGACCTCCAAAGGGATAGAAGATCCGTGGACTGACCCGATCTTTGAGTTCTGTATCACGCCATTTACGGATGGTTTCCAGGCGCGTGCTATTGTAGCGATTCCAGCCTTCCCGGGTGCGGGCCGCGTAAGCCTGGTAAGCCGGCGTTTGGGTAAGCGGCTGAAATTTTTCCGGTAGATTGGTTGGGCGGCCGGAGATGTAGCGGGCCAGATCATCAATCTTATAACCATCAAGCTGGATGTGGACGCGATTTAAATCCCGTGCTTTGACTTCCAGGCCGTTGGACTGGCCACCTCCACAAAAAAAGAGTACGAGTATGAGTAGCAGGATGGATCGATTCATGTTTTTCCTTGTGGGTCCGGGTACTCGAAGCTCAGGACGGGGGCAAGCAGAAAAGGTCGACTCAGTTCATGTGCCCGGCAAAAAAATCCAGAGCACGAATGCCGTAGGGGCCCCAGAAGAAGTAGTCATGGCCGGCGGGCGGCATTTCCAGAACGATTTCCAGGTCGGGATGTTCTGCTTTGAGAGCGTCGTAAAAGATTTGCGTATGGAAAGAAGGCACAATGGTATCTTTTTTGCCGTGGGCAAGAAAGGCGGGATGTTTCCACTGACTGGCGCGGGTTAAAGAATTGTCTGTATTTTTCCAGCGCTCTTTGTGCGCGCTGTAGGATCCGTAGACTGCGGTGATCAGGCGATCGTGGCTCTCCCTTGTCTGGTCATAGTCTCCGGAGAGCATGCCGACGGCTCGAAAGGTTTGCGGGGATGCCAGCGCAATCAAAGCGGCTCCGCGAGCGCCCGTTGACAGACCCAGAAGAAAGAAGGGGCGGTCCGGCGATGTAATCTTTTGTTTTTTTAATTCCGGCAAAAGGTGATCGGTAACAAAAACAAGACCCGGTACGCTTTTCCAGCGGGACCGGGTCTGTGGGAAATAGGCCGATTCATAGATGGTGGTGGACATTTCCGGACAGATCAACTGGAATCCCAGTTCCATGGCCCGCGCTTTGAGTTCCGTTTCCCGTACCCAGCGCTGGCGGTCATGCTTGTATCCAGGCAAAACAAGGACATCGGCTCTGATGCGCGGCGGAGTGTATACGGTCACGGCCACACTTTCCCCGGGTCCGATAGAAATGGAAAGCTCACTTTGTGGCTTTGCCGGTAGCTCGGAGGCGGTGGAACATCCAATGAAAAGCAGAAGGAGAACGAACAGGGGGACGCGGATCACAAAGCGATTCTTCTTTGAACTGGCTCAACGTCAATCGTAGATTTTCCTTGCCCGCTGAGCGCCCCTGTTTCAACTTCTTTCTTTCGATGCAACGGACCATTCTTCTCTTACAGCCCTGGGTGGAAGATTTCTACAGCACGGATTGCCGCATTCAGCCCATTGGCCTGGCGTATCTGGCAGCCTCGATCAAGAGAGCCTTTCCCGACTACGCTGTTGTCATCTATGATGCCCTGGCCGGCGGCAAAAAAAGGACCATCCCCTGGCCGGAGGAATTTGACTACTTAAAACCATACTACCATTCCAGACAGGAAAAAGACTTTGCTTTATTCTCAGCTTACAGGCGCACAGGAAAGAGCGAGGAGCAAATACGCCAGGACCTGTCCGCCTATCAACCCCTGCTGATCGGTATTTCCGCGCTATTCACACCGTACTACCGGCAGTCTCTGGCTCTTGCCTCCATCTGCCGTTCCCTGTTCGGGGAGGTCCCTATTGTCATGGGCGGCAGCCATGCAACCCTGCATCCGGAAACGTTGCTCGGTCCGCTGGTAGATTATGTGCTCGCTGGCGAAGCGGAAATGAGCATTGTTGCCCTGATCCAGGCATTGTGCCGGGAGCGGTCCTTAACCGCTGTTCCCGGTCTTGTTTACCGCAGCGGATCGGGCATCCAGAAGAATGCACAGGAAAGTCCCGATATTCATCAAATTGCTCTGCCGGATCTCTCCAGCCTTTCGCAGAAAGATTACCGCTTTCGCGGCGTGCCCATGACCTTTCTCATCACTTCGCGTTCCTGCCCGCATCGCTGTAGCTTCTGTTCCATTCATGCTGTGTTCGGGCAGCGCTATTCTATGCGCAGAGTTGCGGATATCCTTGAGGAGATCCGCATTCGCTATGAGGAAGGTTTCCGCCATTTTGATATTGAAGATGATAATTTTACGGTAAATAAAAAAGAAGTGAAAGCACTCCTGCGGGCCATCATCGAGCAACACTGGCCGATTACGTTTTCTGCCATGAACGGGTTGTCTTACATTTCGCTGGATGAAGAATTGCTTTTGCTGATGCGCCAGGCCGGATTTTCGCATCTGAATCTGGCCCTGGTTTCCGCCGATGAAATTGTGCGCCGTATGACAGAACGTCCGCATACACTGGAACGCTTTTATGAGGTGATGGAGGTGGCCAGGAGTCTCGGTTTTCAAATTACCGTCTACTTTATCATCGGCCTGCCCGGTCAGACCCTGGAAAGCATGTGCAGCACCTTGAAAGTGCTGGCCGGCAGTCCCTGTCTCCTGGGTGTTTCTCCGTTCTACTACACTCCAGGATCTCCCATTCATCGCCAGGGGCATGCCGATCTGCGTCTGGCTTCTGCGGGCCGGGACCCTTACTTTGCGGCTCGCCTCACCGCTCTGGATGTGGAAAGTGATCTGTGGGATCGTCGGGATCTCTATACCCTGTTCAAGTGGACCCGGGTTGTCAATGCCGCCAAAGAGGGGCTGGACAAAGGACCGCAGGGCGCAGAGCTTTTGAATCGTGCTCTGGAAATCCTGCGCGGGGAGCGTCTTCTGGAAGAGCCGGCCATCTACAGCCAAAAAGTCGTTCAAGAAATGCAAAGGAAAGGCTGGGCCATCCAGGGCTATTTAACCGCCACCACCTGTGATGTGCCGATAACTGAAAGAAAGGCCGGCTGAAGTCCCTGTTTTTGACTTGCCAGAGCAGGAATGCTACGGAATCTGGAACGGTCTGCTGTTGCAATGCCAGAGCTCGCCAAAAAATGGGCAGCCCGGGCAAGGAGCTTGTGATAATGAGTAAGAAATACTCCTTTATACTGACTTTATTGACTTTTGCCCTGTCTGCCGGCCCGCTTCTGGCGGATTCGCTGGATGAAATCTTAAATCGGCACGTGGTCCGGGTGGCCATCGACAACAAATACATTCAGACTTACAAGGGCAAACTGGGTCGCTGGATCAATACCGGGGAAGGCTCGGTTTCAGGCTACGCCGCAAACTTTGGCGTGCGCATGAGTGAAGTCCGTGAGCTCAATGGAAATCTCAATAAGAGCTATGTTTTTGTGCCCATGTCTAACAAGTACTACAAGGCACTTTTGAAAGAGGGCAGGGGCCGCACCATCGCTGAACTTGACGAACGCCGCTTCCTCTTGCCTGTTGATGATCCCAATCTTTCTTCGCGCTTTGGCGGCCGCTGGGGTAAGCTGCATACGGGACTGGATATGGCTTGTGGTCAGAATACCATTGTTGTCGCTGCGATGGACGGTGTTGTGACGCGGTCAGACTGGCAGGGCGGCTTTGGTTATGCCATCAACATAGAACATGAGAACGGTTTGACTACGGCCTACGCACACAACAATACGCTGCTCGTGAATGCTGGAGAGAAGGTCAAGCGCGGTCAGATCATTGCCCTTTCCGGACGTACCGGTCGCACTACCGGCCACCACCTGCATTTTGAAGTGCGTTTCAATGAAGTGCCCATGAATCCTGAGGATTTTTTACAAATTAACAATACACGTCCTGGCGTTGCCCTGCGCGAAGGCGTGAACGAGCCCGTGGCTTTCTCCGGTAGCCAGGAAGAAACCAGCGCACACTGAGCCAGCTCGACTGTCAGTTTGATGAGTCCATCCAGGCAGAACTGGATGGACTGCTTGCCGGTCCGCCCGGTGTGGCTGCCTTTGATTTCGATAACACTCTGATCTACAATGACCTGGGCGAGGCCTTCATGTTTGCCCGGGCCTTCTGTAAACACGGTGTGCCGGCCCTTTCCGTGCAAGAGCCATCCTATCAGGCCGTACTCGGCCATCCGGCCATACCCCCGGAGAGTCTGCAGCGTCTGGAACGGCTGCAGGGATCCTATCCACAAAATCCGGACTACGCCTGTGAACTGGTGACCGTTTATGAAGCTTTTTGTGAGGCAGATATGCTGGCCGCTTATCGCTGGACGCGATTGTTCTTTGGTGGCCTCACGGTAAGCGATTTTTCCCGGCTGGGCTCGGGGGTATTTGAGGCCGAATGCGCTCTGCCTCTCTCCGTGCAAGAAATCGGACCACTGGTTTTGCCGCAGGGGATTCGTATTTTCCGTGCCGTGCATGACCTCATTACCCGACTGTCCGGACACGGCTGGGAAGTTCTGATTGTCACGGCTTCACCGGAAATTCTGATCCGGAGCGTCATCCACTACTGGCAGTTGCCTGTTGAGCGGGTTCTGGGAATGCAACTGGCCGTGGACGGAGATATCATCCTCCCGCACATTATCGAGCCCATGACTTCGCGGCAGGGCAAGGTGGAGCGCCTGCAAAGAGCTGGCTATGCAAAGATTGATCTGGCCATGGGTGACTCTCAGAACGACTTTGAAATGCTCTCCCGGGCAGGCTTAAAAATTTTCCTGGATCGTGGCAAGAAGGCGCTCACTCTGCAGGCCCGGCAAATGGGTGCGCTGATTCAGCCCTTCTTTAAGCCCTGAAAAAGAAGCTGACCATCGTCGGTATGCCGCTTTCCGGTTATACGGAACTCACACCCGGTGCGCTGCGTGTTCTGGGTTCAGCCGGTCTGCTTGTGGCAGAATCTCTGCGCGCGGCTTCCACTCTGTACAAAAAAAATGGGCTGACTCTTCCGGAGACGATTCTCCTTTCCGAGCATACCCGGCCCGCAGAGATCGAACCCCTGTACCAAAAGGTCATCCAGAATCAAACCGCGCTCATTTCCGACGCCGGACTTCCCGTCCTTGCCGATCCAGGAAGCCTTCTCATCCGGCTCTGTCACAAAAGAAACTGGCCTGTGGCCATTGAGGCCACGGGCACGGCTGCCACGGTGGCTCTGGCTCTGGCCGGGCTCGGCAATGGGGGCTACCGCTTTGCCGGTTTTCTTCCCCGTAACAGCGCTGAGCGCCGTCAGGCTTTAAGGCAGCTTTCCCGTGAGAGCGTTCCAGTCGTTTTTTACGAGACACCCTACAGGCTGGGCCGCATTCTCGAGGACATTGCCCTGACTTTGCAGGAAAAGGAGATGCGGCTTTTTATTGTGACAGAGCTGGGAGCACAGATGCATTACGTGGATCTGAGTGTGATGGACCTTTCCGGGAAGCCCCCTCTTAGCGGTCGCCCTGTTATTATCATTTACAGGAGCGGCCGGGCCGAAAGAGTATAGCGGATAGCCATGGGAAAGCAAAAAGGCACACTGGAACGATTCCTGGCCATTCTGCCGGATGAAACGGACCTGGGCGGACTTCTCGAATGTATGTTCCAGAGTATTCAGGCGCGCAAGCAGGGTATGCAGACGGCGATCCTTGTTCCCGAGGCACTGCAAGAACTGGCCCGGGAAAGCGGAAGTTTTGATCGCATTCATTTGCAGAGCAGAGGGCGTATTGACATGCGCCTGAAGCGGTTCAAAGCAGACGTGATCTACCTGGCCGATGAAACGCTCAAGAACCAGGTCAAGCTCCTTTTCTCCGGAGCCAAAATCAAGCTTTCCCGCAAGGATAATCCCCTTTCGCGTTTCTTTCCTTCGTACGACATAAGCCGGGCCCGCGATCGCAAGAAGATGGCAGAGATCTTTCAAGTTTCCAGGGGAAGGATCAAGCTGGACTTCCGCGTTGCCGATCCTGTTCGCCGCGAAACCAACCCCTATGTGTATTTAAGCCTTCTGGACCGGCACGATTCCACAAACTACTGGCCACCTGGCTATGCTTCACGTCTGGCCCGGTTGCTCACCGCCAAAGGGGCCAGGCTCATGGTGCACATACCGGCGACGGCCAGACGGGAAGATGTCATCTATTTGCGACGCAATGCGTTGAATATGGTATTTCTGGACAATCTTTCGCCCGTGGAACGTGCGCGGCACATCCAGCATGCCATGCTCTTCATCGGTTCACCGGGTCCGGAAACGGCCCTCGCCTGCGCTCTGGGCAGACCGGTGATCTTCCTATCTGATATGCGAGCAGCCCGAATGCAGAACGAAGACGGGCAGCAAAGCATTGCCCGGCGTCTGGAATCGGTGTTCACCCAGATTGTGCCTGGCGTGGATGAATGTATCAATGACTGCCGGGCCTGCGCATACTCCAGTTGTCTGGAGTACATCTCCCCGGAACTGGTTTTCTCCATAGCGGGAGAAATGATTCCTCAACTGAACGGCCATGCAAGCGAGTTCTCTCTAAAAGAATCCCGATCCTTGCCCCGGGCAAGCGTATCCTGAACTCATGCGCCCCGGGCTGCTCCTGGCCTGCCTTTGTTTTTCGTATTGCTATACGGTAGTGGATCTCAAGCCGCCCCACTATGGCAGCCCGCTCCGTCCCGTTTCTGTTCCCGGACCCACCGGCGTCTCCGCTTTTCTTAAGCAACAGGGGTTGTCCGGCCGGCATTTGCAAACCGTGCGCGGCCTGACCGGCCTCCTGGACCGCTACTGCGTTAAGAACCCCGCTTTTTCTTTTTCCTTTGAGCGCTGGCGCGATGCTTTGCGGGAAGATCCGGATTTGCCGGCCTGTTACGGCGTTTACTTTGATCTGTACGGGAAGCAGGTGCCCCGCCTTCATCTCCCTGTAACTGCAGCAAAGCCTCTGTAATCTGTTTCTTGTCGAGCGTACACCAGACAGGCCCGGCAGGGTTGATGGCCAGAAGGTCCGTCTTCTGGCGTAAAAAAAGTTCCATCAGGCTCTGGCCCATCAGGCCAACATAGGGGCTTCCTTCAGGATACCATTTGAGAAAATGGTTGGTTCCCGTAAAGGCGGGCAGGATCATGGCACCGGACTCGTCTTTTAGAATTTTTAAAGAAAGCGAATGTTCTAATTTTTCTTTATTTTTCCTGTCCTTTGTTTCATCGATCGGAGCAGTTGTGGCAATGTAGAGCATGGAGCGGCCCAGCGCGTTGTAGAAAGCGGCCCGGTTGAGAGGATCTTCCCTGCGGGCCAGGAGAATCAGCGCTGCAAGCACAGGATCAGATGGTGGCCAGAGCCTTATGCGAAGGCGCTGCCAGAGGGATTTCATGGCTCGAGGAGGGCCCGGATAGCTTTCTGGGCTGGATCTTCAAGGTCTGCTTCTGGCAGAGGAGGGCGTACGGGCAATATGTCCGGGACTGCGACGGTTACCGGTATGGTCAATTGATGTAGCGGCTTACCTTCGGGACTGAGCGCGTAACCGCCCGTTAAGCGAAGTTTGAGTCCGCCCGGCAGTTTTGTTTCCTGACCTACAAAAGCGGCCGCTCCGATTCCCGCCGGACCCACCACATTAGCTTTGCAGGCATTCAGGGCAAAGGTCAGGGTGTGAGCCATAGGGGCCGCAGCCGCACCAATGATAACGTAAATGGGGCCGGTAAAAAGGGACTCTGCTGTTGCTTTGAATTCTTTATCGCCCTGACGCGTATGCAGACTGCCCAGGCGTCCCTCCTGGCAAAAGAGATCAGCAATGGAATAGCTCTCCTCAAGTTCACCCAGGTGAACTTTGCGCAGATCGAGAATTACAGCGGAAAGACGGGGAATGCTTTCGAGTATTTGTTTTATTTGCTTGTGGGTTCCCGGAAGCGTGGAGCGCAGCGAAAGAAATGCCGTATGGCTGCCATCACTGTGAGACCAGCTGGCATTCAGGATGTTGCGAAAAAGATATTCTCCCCGGATCAGACTGTGCTTGCCCGTATCAAACTCCAGATTTACCGTTGAGCCATTGGGTCCGCGAATTCGGCCGGCCACCTCTTCCAGATCCATGTTGCTTACGTCCGCATCATCGACCCGGCGCAGGTAGGAGCCGGATCGCACACCAGCGCGCAGTGCCGCCGAGCCTTCCAGTAAATCCAGGGCCAGGAAACCCTGCGCATTGCGGCGCAAGACCAGGCCCACGCCAAATTTTCTTTCCGGGTCTTCTGCCCAGCGCAGGCTTTCCGGCCGCAGCAGTTCATTTTCACCCAGGGGCAGGGTTTTCAGGATACCCTCAATGGCTTTGTAGGTTCTGGTGCGTTGCTCGTCCGGAGGAGACTTTTCCAGGGCATCTACGAGTTCCGCAGCGGTTGCCTCCGGGGCGCTGAAATCCGGGCGTATAGCTCTAAGACCGGCAGCATAAAGAGCACCGGACTTCAGGTTTTCTGCGGCGATGTATTCTCTTTCCAGTACGGGCACGATTTCTCCCACCACACGCTCGGGAATCAGGGGAAGCAGGGGGGCTTTCTGACAGCCCAGAGCCAGGCAAAGGAACAGGATAAAGCGAATCATGGGTTTACTCCATAGTAGAACAATCTTGCTGGCAGGTTTGCCGTTCCATCAGGCAGGTGAAGCCCAGAAGCGCCTGGTTTTCAGCACGCGGAAAATTCGTCTGACTGCGGTCGGGTGCGGACTCGTACAGATAGAGCGCCTGAACGCAGACCTGAAAATTCTCACTACAGCTGGCCTTGCAGGCTGCTGCTGATTGACCAAAGTCCGTGGCACTGCAGGCGGTAAGGAAAAGCGCGGCGAAGAGATTACGCAATAGCAGCACCCTTCAAAGATCACGTTCTATCTTCTGGAGTCAATCGGTTTTACGGAAGCGCTTGAGTGGCGTTGACTCCCCAACCAAAATCCGCGGACACATGGGCCCCACGCTACATGGTCCCGTCCGCCTTAAGCTTGACCAGGAAAAAGTCGAACCCGGCGGAATAGGCATTCAGAGGTGTTTTTCCGCCAAGCACCGGGATATCCCCGTTCGACTGGCCTGCCACGACAAAGCCCCCGTCTGCGGCCTTTGTCAATGCATAAACTTCATCATTGCTGGCGCCGCCGAGAATTGTGTACCAGTCGACGGTTCCGCCCGCTGTAATCTTGACCACGAGAAAGTCGTTCGAAGCGGAATAGGCATTCAAAGGTGTTTTTCCGCCAAGCGCCGGGATGTCCGCGTCCGTATACCCGGAGACAACAAAGCCCCCGTCCGCGGCCTGCGTCAGGACATAACCGGTTTCATCACCGGCCCCGCCGAGAAAAGTGTACCAGTCGACGGAGCCTGCCGGCGTGAGCCTTACTACAAGAAAGTCGCTCAGAGCGGAATAGGCATTCAGGGGTGTTTTTCCGCCGAGTGTCGGAATGTCGGAGATCGAATATCCGGCGACGACAAAGCCTCCGTCCGCGGCCTGCGTCAGGGCAGAACCGGTCTCATCGCCTGCGCCACCGAGAAATGTGTACCAGTCGACGGAGCCTGCCGGAGTGAGCTTGACGATGAGAAAGTCGTTCGAAGCGGAATAAGCATTCAGAGGCGTTTTTCCGCTGAGCGAAGGGATGTTTGCATTCGCTGCCCCGGCCACGCCAAAGCCCCCATCGCCGGTCTGTATCAGAGCATTGCCGAAATCACTGCCGGCGCTACCAAGAAATGTGTACCAGTCGACGAGGCCTGCTGGCGTGAGCTTGACGACGAGGAAATCGTTCAGGGCGGAGTAGGCATTCAAAGGTGTTTTTCCGCCGAGTGCCGCGATGTTCACGTTCGTATACCCGGCGACGACAAAGCCTCCGTCCGCGGCCTGCGTCAGGGCAGAACCGCTCTCATTGCCCGCACCGCCGAGAAATGTGTACCAGTCTACGGATCCGTCCGCCTTAAGCTTGACAACGAGAAAGTCGTTCGAAGCGGAATAGGCATTCAAAGGCGTTTTTCCGCCAAGCGCCGTGATGTTTGAGCTTGAATATCCGGCGACGACAAAGCCTCCGTCCGCGGCCTGGGTCAGGGCAGAACCGCTGTCATTGCCCGCACCGCCGAGAAATGTGTACCAGTCTACGGATCCGTCCTCCTTAAGCTTGACCACGAAAAAATCGTTTGGAGCGGAATAGGCATTCAAAGGCGTTTTTCCGCCGAGCGAAGGGATGTTCGCGTTCGTATACCCGGCTGTGACAAGGCCCCCGTCCGTTGTGGCACAGACAGACCGGGCTGATTCGTTCCCACTTCCTCCGAGGAATGTGTAGAAGGAAGAGGGCAGGCCCTGGCCCCCCTGGCAGGTTGCGGATTGCGCGGACGCAGAATTGGCGCGGACCCAGAAGAGCATCGCCAGCGGATTGCAGCCGGGATCAACATTTGTGCAATAGTCCGGATCGAGAGCGATACACGACACCCCGGAAAAAAGGGGGCATAGAAACAACAGGACCGATAGTAGCCGTATCTTAGTATGAGTCTCGCTATGTTTCATTTTTCATGCTCTGAAATGCTAAATTTATTTCCGAGTGCTATCCGGCACTCCGGCCGCCGCCGGGGCAACAAAAAAGATAGGATTTATCGACCATCGGTTTTACGGAAGCGCCTGTACCAGTCCGGATGGACGGCCCTCTGGCGGAAAAAGGCATCGATGAGCGTCAAATGGACGGCAGCTTCTACGATGGGCACGGCACGGGGAAGGACGCAGGGATCGTGTCGTCCGCCGGCCAGAAAACGGACCGCTTCACCGCGGGTATTCACAGACATTTGCTCCTGATGGATCGTTGCCGTTGGTTTGAAAGCCAGCCGCAGGGTGATGGGCATGCCGTTGGAGATGCCGCCCTGGATACCTCCAGAACGATTGGAAGTTGTCGAAAGCAGCGGTGGCTTCCCCTCTTCCCGGGGGACAAAGGGATCGTTGTGCTCGCTGCCGCGCAGGAGAGTACCGGCAAAGCCACTGCCGGATTCAAATCCTTTGCAGGCCGGTATGCTCAGACAGGCCCGGGCCAGGTCCGCTTCCAGCTTGGAGAAAACCGGGTCGCCCAGGCCCGGAGGGACACCGCGGACAATGACTTTGATCGTGCCCCCGGTGGAGTCCCCTTCTTTCTTGATTTTTTCTATATGTTTGATCATCTCGGCTGAAGTGGACGCATCGGGACAGCGAACCAGGCTTTCATCTACCTGCATTCTGGATTCGGGCAGAATATCTTCGGGAAGTAGCACCGGACCAATGGAAGCAACATAAGCAATTGCCTGAACGCCAAGCTCCGCTTCCAGAATCTGTGCGGCAATAGCCCCGGCAGCCACACGTCCGATCGTTTCGCGTACCGACGCTCTACCGCCGCCGTGCGGTGTTCGATAGCCATATTTGATTTCATAGGTGTAATCGGCATGCGATGGACGATAAATCGTTTCCAGATCCGCATAGTCTGTGCTGCGCTGATTGGTGTTGGTAACAAAAATGGTGAGCGGCGTTCCCAGAGTGCGGCCCTCATAAAGGCCACTGAGGATTTCCAGACGATCCTCTTCTTTACGGGGCGTGGTGAGGTAGTTCTGACCGGGCCGGCGGCGGGTGAGTTCCTGCTGGATTCGTTCTACATCCAGAACGAGCCCGCCCGGTATGCCTTCAACGACCACGCCCACGCCGGGACCATGGGATTCCCCGAAAGTCGTGATCTTAAAAATTTCTCCGCTGGTGGATGACATGCAAAGGTCAGGGTTCTGTTTCTACGGTGGCAGGTGGTAGCTGGCCGCGATTTGCGTCCAGCATCATTGTGGTGATGATTCCTTTGCGATCTTCGGGCAGTTTGGTGATGAGGAAGGGCACGATCGATTGCCGGCCAGCGCGCACAGCGGCCCGTTCCATTTCCAAAAATACATCAACCAGGTCTGTGTTGCTCCAGCCGGCCACAACTTTGATAGCATCATCCGGTGCCATGGAACCCAGTCGGTCCGCCATCTCGCGTACTTTCAGCTGTCGGGTGGCGGTCTTCTGTGCTTCTTCTTCCATTCTTTTTTTTTCATCAGCCAGACTCTTGCGCAGCGATTCGATTTCTTCAGCTTTTTTCTCAAGCTCTCCCTTTTCTCCTTCCAGTTTGGCCGCCAGTTCTTTGAGTTCGATTTCCTTTTCCCTGATCTGGTCTTCTCGTTTGCGCAGAGCCTCGCGATCGAGTTCACCGGGTGAGTCAAGGCCAGCGTCCACAACTGCCGGCTCCTTTCTTAAATAGGGTATATGATTTTCCAGAGCGATCACACCCCAGCTATCGAGCAGATATACAAAAACGCCCAGCCCGAAAAGGATTACGAGAGTTAAGTAGAAAATCTTTATTTTTTCTGAGAACCGATCCATGCTACCGCTCTTTCCATTTTTCCGTCAAACGCTGCAGACGCGCAATCTTTTTGTTGATATCAGAAATCGTGTCTTGAATTGTTCCCAGGGAGAGATCTCTCTGACTTGCCTGAACCGGCCCCTGTACTTTATTTGCGGCGGGGGTCTTCCATGCCCATGGACCGGTAGTACTGCGCAAGGGCATCGTCTGCTCCCGGTTTGACGTACTCGTCCTCTCCTTCCCGTTCTTCCATCTCTTGAGTAGCTGAAGCATTGTCATTCTCCTGTGCAAACAGGGCGTCGCGTCTCTGGTTGAGAAAGGCCAGTTCGCGCGCCTGCAATTTTCTTTGTGTGGTCTGGAATTCTTTGTATTTTCTTTCGCGGATGATTTCAACGGCCCTTTTGCGCCGCCGCGCTTCGAGTACTTTCTCCATGGCACTTTTTAACTCTGGCTGCATGCCATCAAGTATACGTTGCGCTTCTTCCGATTCCGTATCCAGTCTCTCCAGATAGCGGTCGTACATCTGAAACAATTCAATGGTGAACTCTTCGCGATGCTTCTTTTCAAAAAGGGCCTTCTCTTCCTGAGCCATGCGCGCGCTATCTGTCTTGATCGCTTCCTGGGCATTGACCTTCTGCATGACCACGGCCAGCTCCGCCAGGGCATGGTTTTCCTCTCTTTTACGCAGGCGAAGCAGAGGATCCAGTTTGAAGGTGAAACGCTTAATAGTAATCCTCCTCCGTGCCAGGCTTGATGATGTTGCGCAAGGCAGCGACACTCTCATCAAAAGGAACACCGGTTTCCACTGCCTGACGCAGGTATTTCTGTATGACATTCTGATTGGCTATGGCAAAGTCAACATCGGCATTGCTGCCGCGGGCATAAGCGCCCAGATTGATGAGTTCTTCACTTTCTCTGTAGGCGGAAAGAATGCGTTTGAGTTCACCGGCCAGTTGCAGGTGTTCAGCTTCTGTGACCCGGTCCATGACCCGGGAAATCGATTCGGTGACTTCAATGGCCGGGTAGTGCCCTTTTTGCGCCAGACGCCGGCTCAGCACAATGTGTCCATCAAGGATCCCGCGGGCGTTGTCGGCAACAGGATCCAGCATATCGTCGCCTTCGACGAGCACACTGTAAAAACCGGTGATGCTGCCATCTTTCACCTGCCCCGAGCGTTCCACCAGGCGGCTCATCCGGTACCAAACTCCCGGCGGATAACCGCCCGGACCCAGCTGATCTCCGGAAGCAATGCCGATTTCGCGCAGCGCCATACTGTAGCGGGTCAGAGAATCCATCAGCAGATTCACGTTCTTTCCCTGGTCACGAAAAAATTCGGCGATGCTTGTGGCGAAGCTTGCAGCGTTGACCTTTTCCATGGCCGGCCTGTCGCTGGTTGCGGTGATCACCACAGATTTTTTCAGACCGTACTTGCCCAGATCGTTCTCTATGAATTCACGGACCTCACGTCCGCGTTCGCCTACAAGACAGATGACATTCACATCAGCGTCCGTATACCGGGCGATCATACCGAGTAGAGTGGACTTGCCCACCCCTGTCCCGGCAAAGATTCCGATCCGCTGGCCGCGCCCTATGGTCAGAAGTCCGTCGATGGCCCGCACCCCCGTAGAGAGAACCGTGCGGATGGGAATGCGTTTGATGGGATCGGGCGGATCATAATCGGCCAGACGTTGCTCCCGTGACAGGATGGGCGGCATGGAGTCCAGGGGGCGGCCGCTACCATCGATGACCCTGCCCAGAAGTTCTGTGGTAACGGGAATTTCCAGTCGTTTGCCCGTGGCCAACACATCGCATTCGGGGTAAATGCCGCTGATGGGACCGAGGGGCATGAGAACCAGGCGATGGTTCTGAAAGCCGACAACTTCACAGGGCAGGAAGGCTTTCTGTCCCGAGCGCTCTACCCGACAAATTTCACCGATGGAAACGCCGGGTGGCCCCTCCGTAATAATCGACATACCTGTAACCTGCACCACCCGACCCATGGGACGCAGGGGATTTAGATCTTCTATGGTGCTCTGGTATTTTTCGAGCAACCGTTCCGGATCGATGCGCTTTTTGAGCATGAGCATGCTAATTAGCGGCTACCAGGATGCGGGTACAAGTTTTTTTCTTTTTCTATAGAAAAAAACAATTCCTGATCCGCCGGCCGCTATACTTTCCGGAAATTTGGTTGAGAGACCTGGCAGTGGCAGCGCATCTGACTCATGGACCGGACGGAATGGAGCGATCGCCTGCTTGAGGTCCGGGAAGAGGAGCGGCTGGAACTGGCAGAGGAGTTGCACCATGATCTGGGGCAGCGCATTGTAGTTTTAAAATGGGAATTGCAGCACCTGTTGTCTTCTCTGCCGCAAAAACAGGAAGCAAAACGGATCTTTGAGCAGCTTGATGGCATGGCCGATCTTGTGCGCCACATCGCTCATCGGCTTTGCCCTCTGGATCTAAAAGCATCCGGGATCCGTGCTGCGGTCGAACAGCTCATCAGGGATCTGGAACATTCGGGCCTTGCCGTGGAGGCAGATTTGCAGAATCTGGAACCGGGTCCCGGTGGGCAGGCCGAGCTTTTGCTGTACCGTGTCTTTCAGGAAGCTTTTACCAATATCATCCGGCACAGTGGGGCAGAGCAGGTGCTGGTAAAGGCCGTCCGGGAAGGTTCCTTTTTGCGTGTGAGCATTAAGGATGATGGCTCCGGCCTAAAGGGAACGCCCGGGCTTGGTATGGCACTTATGAAACGGAAGCTGGAACTTCTGGGCGGGAAAATCGAATTTGTATCCGGACCGGGCACGGAGGTAGCGTTTGCCATCCCCTGGTAATCCCGGCCCTGGTGATCCCTGTCGCATTGTGCTGGCTGATGACCACAAACTGGTCCGCGAAGGCTTGCGCCGATTGCTGGCCGACAAACCACAGTGGCGGGTAGTGGGTGAAGCGTGTAGCGGTAATGATCTCCTTAAAATTTTGCGCGAAACGGAATGCGATGTCATTGTATGTGATCTATCCATGCCGGATCTGAGTGGCCTTGAGGCTCTGGAAGTGATTGAACAGCAATGGCCGGCAGCGCGCGTTGTAGTCCTGACCATGCACAAAGGACCGCTTTTCTTTCGCAAGGCAACGGCACACAAAATCGTTAAAGGCTATGTTCTCAAAGACGACGCTTTTGTTGAGCTCGAACAGGTGCTCTGCAAAGTTTGTGCCCATGAACCGGCGATATCCCGTCATTCGCAGGGCATTCTGCTCGAAGACTACCGTGTATTGCAAGAGAGCAGTCAAAGTCTCTTGATCCTGAGTCGCCGTGAACAGGAGGTTCTGCGTCTCATCGCTCTGGGCCTGACCGCCCGTGAAATTGCCGGTCGACTTTTTCTCAGTGTGCGCACGGTCGAGTCTCATCGGGCCCGGATTATGGAGAAATTACGCATTAAGGGTACTGCCGAACTCATGCGCGTTGCACTCGAATATGGCATGTAGGGTTGCCTCTCTTCTGTTGCTCTGTGCCTGTGTTCAGACCGGACCCACGCTGGAAAAAAAGACCATCCAGGTAGAGCAGTTGCGGCGCATTTTCTATGTGTACAGACCTGCCGTGCCCCTAAAGAAGCAGCCGCTGGTGCTGCTCCTTCACGGGGCCGGGAGTGACGGCTTTTCCTTTGCCCGTCAGACGATGTTTCATGCCCTGGCGGATCGCTATGGCTTTCTGGTCATCTACCCGGATGCGTTCCGCCAGGGAGATACGCGCATTGCCACCTGGAATGCCGGAAAGTGCTGCGGTACGTCGCAGCAGAAAAACATCAATGATATTGCTTTCATCAAAACCGTGATCGCGTATGCGATAGAAGAATTATCCGCAGACCCGCAGCGGATTTTCATGGCCGGTTACTCCAATGGCGGTATGCTGACCTATCGCATGGCCTGCAGCGCCCGCTATCCCCTGGGTGGAATCGCGATTGTGGCCGGGAGCAGGATGGTGGAGTGTACGCCGCAGCAAAAACTGCCCCTGCTTGTCATTCATGGCACCCATGATAAAAATGTTCCCTACGGTGGAGGTGCGGGCCCGGCATCGTATTTTAAGGATAGTAAACTTTCTGTAGAACAGTCCATTGCTCCTTTCCGGAGCTTTGATGATTGCCGCGTGCAGGTTTTCGAGCAAGACTTTGTCGTGCAGCATGAACTGTGCCGGTTGCGTCCGTCCAGAAGCCGGGTCGAACTCTACACCATCCTTCAGGGCGGTCACGAATGGCCGGCCCATGGTCAGCCTGGCAGGCCGGGTGTGCTTTCACCAGCTTCTGAATTGATCGGCACTTTTTTTTACGAGCTCAGCGTCGAATGATCGATACGTAGTTTTAAGTAATCGGCTAAAATGCGCGCATGATCAAATACCAGCCTTGCAGGATCGATTTCATGCGCCTGCAAACAAAAGGCCCGGCGGGCATCGTCTCCAGCCTGCGGGCTGCCTTTTGCGTGCGCTGTATAAACAATAGAAACAGTGTGGCCCCTCGGGTCACGCGCGGGATCGGAGTAGACGCCCAGAAGTCCGCCCAGGGTGATCTCAAGGCCTGTTTCTTCCAGGGCTTCGCGCCGGGCGGCGGTTTCACACGATTCGCCGTAGTCGACAAAGCCACCGGGAAAGGCGAGACCAACGGGTTCGTTTCTGCGTTCAATGATTACAATGGAATCTTCTATCTCAATGATGATATCTACGGTGAGGGGCGGGGTGCGTGGTATTCCACTCATGGTCCGGCCTTATCCGGGTGAGCGGGCCGGCAAGGCCTTTTTGATTTCTTCTGGCCAGGCGCGTTTCTTCTGAAATTCTGGCGGGATGATCAGCGTTCAGGGCCTCACGCTTCGCTACGGCAAGCGCATCCTTTTTGAAGATGTAAACTTAAAGTTCACGCCTGGCAATTGCTACGGTATCATCGGGGCTAACGGCGCGGGCAAATCGACCTTCCTGCGGATCCTGTCCGGCGATGAGGACTCCCATCAGGGGGAAATTGCCATTGGAGAGGGTTGCCGCCTGGCCGTGCTCAAGCAGGATCACAATGCCTTCAACGATCAAACGGTCTTAAATACCGTCATTATGGGCCATGCCGATCTGCACCGCGTCATGCAGGAACGCGATGCCATCTACGCCAAAGAGGATTTCACGGATGAGGATGGCGTGCGTTCGTCGGAGCTTGAAGCGGAATTTGCGGATCTTGGTGGCTGGGAAGCTGAGGCTGAGGCCGGGCAGCTTTTGTCCGGCCTGGGGGTCGATGCCACAATGCTCCAGCGGCCCATGAAGGATCTTGAGGACAATCACAAGGTCCGGGTACTTCTGGCGCAGGCGCTCTTTGGCAATCCAGATGTCCTGCTGCTCGATGAACCCACCAACGGCCTGGATGCCTATTCTGTGGTCTGGCTGGAAGAATTTTTGATGGATTTCAAGAATACGGTGATTGTCATTTCGCATGACCGGCACTTCCTCAATCGGGTCTGCACCCACATTGTTGATATTGATTTCAGTAAGATGTCCATGTATACCGGTAATTACGACTTCTGGTATCAGTCCAGTCAACTGGTCCTCAAGCAACTCAAAGATGAAAACAAGCGCAAGGAAGATAAAGTTAAAGAACTAAAAGAGTTTATTCAAAGATTTTCTTCCAATGCCAGTAAGGCAAAGCAGGCAACATCACGCAAGAAGCTGCTGGATAAAATCGCTCCGGAAGAAATCAAACCATCCACGCGGCGCTATCCTTACATCCATTTCAAGATGGATAGAGAAGCGGGCAATGACATACTGAATGTGGAAAAACTTTCCCATCAGGTGGAAGAAGGCCTGGGTTTTCAGGGCGTCAGTTTTAATGTAGCAAAAGGGGACAAAATCGCTCTATCCGGACATCCCGTGCTTTCCTCCGCCCTGCTGCAGATCCTTTCCGGGGAGCTTCCTCAGAGCGTCGGGCAGATCAAGTGGGGTGTGACCATTCAGGTGGCCAATTTCCCGGCCAATTATGACGGCGAATTCGACTGTGATTACAACTTGATCGACTGGTTGCGTCAGTTCTCACGGGAGAAGGAAGAGGGTTACATCCGTGGCTTTTTGGGGCGCATGCTTTTTTCTGGCGAAGAAGGCTTAAAAAAGGTTCGGGTTCTTTCCGGTGGCGAGAAGGTGCGTTTGATTCTTTCCCGCATGATGCTTTCGGGAGCCAATTTTTTGCTTTTTGATGAACCCACCAATCACCTGGATCTGGAGTCGATTACTTCCTTGAACGAAGGACTCAAGGAATACAAAGGAAATATTATTATAAAATCACGAGATCATGAATTGATCCAGACTGTCTGCAACCGCATCATCGAAATCAAACCGGAGGGGAATGCGGACTATATGGGCACTTACGATGAGTTCCTGGAAAAAGTCAAAGCAGAGGCCGTGCAGGCCAGATGAGCGCCACGGTCGGCATTGATCTGGGTGGTAGCAATTCCTTTGCCGTACTCTATGACGAATCCCTTGAGCGGCGTGCAGAACTCAAAATCGACACGAAGGCCCGGGAAGGCGCAGCATCGGTTGTGCAGCGGGTTGCGGCTCAGGTTAAAGAGCTTGAGCGCATGGTTCCCGAACTGGAAGTCGGAGCCATTGGACTTGGTGTCCCGGGAGTTGTAACCGGCGAACTGGTGCGCATGGCCCCTAATCTGGGCTGGCGGAATTTCAGACCGCTGGATATTTTACGCGAGATGACGGCCGCTCCCTGCGTGCTGGTCAATGATGTCAATGCCGGCCTCATGGGTGAACTGAGCCGATTCAAGCCCGCTCCCCACAGCGTTGTTGCTTTCTTCTGCGGTACGGGCGTTGGCGGTGCTATCTATGCGGGTGGCCAGTTACTCGAAGGATGGCAGGGCGGGGCCGGAGAAGTGGGGCATTTAACAATTGTACCGCGGGGCAAACGCTGTGCATGCGGCCGGCGCGGCTGCCTGGAAGCGTACATCGGTAAATGGGCGCTCAATCGTCGGATCCGCAAGCGGTTGCGTTCGGGAAAGAAGACTGTGCTGCGGAAAGTCATCGATTACAATCTGGTCAAGAATCCCGTGAAATCCGCATCCCTTCACCGGGGGCTTGCTGCTCGCGATCGTTTTACGCGAGCTTTGATGTTGAACTATTGTGATCATCTGGCGCATGCCATCGGACTCTCTGTAAGTTTGCTCAATCCTGAGGTCGTCCTTCTGGGGGGCGGAATTATGGAGGCCATGGGAACGGGACTCCTGCCATCCGTGGAAAAGAAGTTGCGTAAATATACCGTAAATACCCGACCGTTGCTTGAGCTGTCGCGGCTGGGCGACTACGCCGGCCCGCTGGGTGCGGCGCTGTATGCCCGTCAGAAGCTTCAGCCTTCTTCTATTCGTAATTCGTAAAACTGCTGCAGATCTGCATCGATAGATGCAGGTAATAGTTCACCGGGCGGCGCACCGTCTGCGCCGGGCAGGCCGTCAAATTATTGTGCCGTGGTAGCCCGGCGAAATTCACGGGGAGCTGCTCCGAAGATCTTCTTGAAACTGCGGCTGAAAGAAAAGGGGCTCTCATAGCCCACCTCCAGAGAAATCTGCTCCACCGTATGATCTGTTTTCTTTAGCAATTGTGCCGCCCTTTGCATTCGAATCTGCGTTAAATACTCCATGGGTCCCATACGGGTGACCTCCTTGAAGCGTCGCGCCAGTGTGGCCCTGGACAAACCCTGCGCTCTGGCCAGAGAGCTCACGGTCCAGTCTGCATTCAGTTGGTCCTCCATGGCCTCAATGGCTCGAAGCACGGCTATATCTGAATAGATCATGGCCCAGTGACTGGCCGCATCATTGCTCAGCATCCAGTGACGCAGTATGCAATGAAAAAGTGTGTCCGTAATGCGACTCAGTATGAGCTCGGAAGAGTCCGGGCGAGAAAATTCCACGGAGAGGATCTGAACCAGGCTGCGTATCGGGTCGTGTAGCGGAAGCTCCGAACCGGAAATGTGAAAGTATTCCGGAAGCGCGCGAAACAATGGATGCAAGGGGCCACTGGGAAACTGGTAACGGCCGCTCAAAAAGCAGGTTTCCTCCCCAGCTGCCGGCAACTCTGTGCGAAAATCGCTTACATCAACGCAGTCCACCCCGACATCGGATTTGAGTTCATGGTTGTAGCCCCGAGCAAAGAATACAATGTCCCCCGGTTGCATTGTGAGGATTCGCTCTGTGGTACTGCACTCAACCAGGCATTGCCCCCGGAGGAGGACGTGAAAACCCGCTGCAAAGTCAGAGGCAAAACGTACTCCCCAGCGTCCCGAAGTGCGGGCCCTGGCCGCCACGGAGCCCTGAATGGAATCGGAAATCCGGCTGAGCAGGTCCACGCTTTCAGAATATGCAGATCGTTCTCGATGGCCACCTTTTTGGTAGAAAATAAGGCAAAAACGCGCAAGAAAAAGGAAACTATGAGACGATCTGCTATATAAAATCCTCTCCTGACTATTCTCCATCTGCTGCTTTATGTCCTTTCTGTCTGGAAATGCTCAATAAAGGAGAATAGAATGAAAGTATATGTATTTGGAGCCACGGGAACTGTGGGAAGGCCGCTGGTTGAGTCCCTTCTGGACGAGGGCCATGAGGTTCTGGCCGCCACCAGAAAGCCAGGGGAAATCAAAAAGGGAGTGAAATATGTCGATGCTGCGGACCCGACAGCGATGGAAGGATCGGATAGTGTTTTCTTGCTAAGTCCGGGAGGACTGCCGGATCAGTACTCTGTGCTGAAACCTTATCTGGATCAGGTGAAAAAACAGAAGCCCCGGAAAACCGTGCTCATGACGGCTTTTGGTGTGGAGCATGCTCCCAAAGAAGCCCCCATGCGAAAACTGGAACTGGAGCTCCTGGACAGTGGCGTGAATGCGACGATCCTGCGCCCCAACTGGTTCATGCAGAACTTCAACACTTACTGGATTCACGGCATTCTCAATGATGGTAAGATCTATTTCCCGGGTGGAGATGCGAAGGCCAGTTTCATAGATGCGCGAGACATTGGAGCCACTGCAGCACGCTTGCTTGCCGGAACCGAATTTGCCGGCGAAGCTCTGGGCCTTACGGGACCTGCGGCCCTGGATCATTCTGAGGTGGCCCGGAAGATTGCAAGGGCGACGGGAAAATCCGTGGAGTATGTAAACGTAGATCCAGAGGACTGGAAGACATCCCTGAAGCAGGCCGGACTGAACGTTGACTACGTTGAGCTGCTTTCCGGTATTGCAGCCGCTCTGCGGGATGGATTCGCTGCACCCATCACCGATGGGGTTAAGCAAGTGCTGAAGCGGGATCCCATTTCCTTTGATCAGTACGCTAAGGACTATGCATCCGCCTGGAAGGTTTGAAAGCTGCCCCGGCATGCCAGCATGCCGGGCTCCGATCGGAAACCTGGCGCGAAAAGGGCCCCGGCCCAAACAGGTTTTGGATTGACGCAGCGAAGGCAGTGCCGGCCCGCAGTTTCTGCCACGCGGCAGAAAAAGGAGGCAGAAATGAGTAGTAGTCCGGTCAATACGTTAAGCGGTTTTTTGCTTGCTAAAGGGCGACTGCGCCCGTAAGTCTCGTTTATGGCGCAACTGAAGTTTTCCTCCCTATCGGAGGCCCTACCTTTGATCGGGAAGCTGGAAGAGGGGAGTCGGCCTGCGGGCGGCTGGAACCTGTCCCAGGTTTTTCGCCATCTGGGGCAGAGTATTGCCTTCTCCATGGATGGATTTCCCCGGCTCAAGCCGGCCTTATTTCGCGCTACCATAGGAAGACTGGCCAAAGCTAAGTTTCTCAGGGCAGGTGCGATGAGCCACAATCTTGAAGCACCGATTCCGGGAGCTCCGGAACTTCGGGCGGATGAGCCGCTTGCGGAGGCCAGGGGCTACCTCATCGAACAAATCAAACGACTGGAGGGGCATACAGGGCCACTCCACCCCCACTTTGCCTACGGGCCGTTAAGCCGTGAGGAGCTGGAGCAACTCCAGGCCATGCATCTGGCCAATCATTTACAGGCCTTCTTGTAGGCAGAAACTCAAAAAAAAACCGGAAATCGGCATAAAAAGGCTGGAAATGGTTTGTAAAAAAAGAGAGGGTGGTTTTAGAGGGTAATTTAAGACTTAATCATCCGTAATAACGGGATCCGGAGGAACAATATGGCGCAGGATGAGGAAAATAAGGCCTTTTTACAGAAGGTGCTGGACAACAACTGGTTGCTGCTGGCGCTCGGGCTGGCCTTTCCCGGGATCTTCTTCTTTGCCTGGGGGCTGGTGGAGATATTTGTGATCAATGCCGTTCCCCTGGCTGAATACCTAAAGAGCGCAGGAGGACAGTAGTATGCCTTTAGAATCACCTCGCAACTGGTGGCAGCCCTTCAACAAAGAAGAGCGTCTCTGGTTCTACATCATCACCGCCTGGGCCTTTGTGATGTTCCTGATGATGCCTCTCGGGCATCTGTGGAACCACAATGTACCCCAGGAAACCTACAAAACCACACCTGCTGAATTCAAACAGGTAACAGACGACTTTATCGCAAAGCACCAGCGCAAAGATGCAGAGGGCAAACCTGTTATGATGAGCGGACTGGAAGTCGTTGACGCTCCGATTGGCAAGGATGCCTTCTTGATTGCACAGGCCTGGAAGTTCAGACCGGTGCTGGTGCTCAAGAAGGGGCAGACCTATCGCATTCACATGTCCTCTCTGGACTTTCAGCACGGGTTTTCTTTGCAGCCACAGAATTTGAATCTGCAGATCCTGCCGGATTACAGCTATGTAGTCACCCTGCAACCCAATGAAACGGGAACGTTTCACATTGTCTGCAACGAATACTGTTTTTATGCAGGGCCACAGATGGGACATGATACCATGGTGGGTCGCATTATTGTTGAGGAATAACTATGAATATAACAGAAATCAGTAAACAGTTTCGTACCTGCGAAACAACCGGACTCAAAGTCCATCTACCGGCGCAGCGGCTCATCTGGATCAATGCTGTACTGGCGGTGGTATTCCTGCTTGTTGGTGGAATCATGGCACTGCTCATCGCGCTAACGCGCTGGCCCGCCGTGCATCTGCTTCCGCAAGACCTTTTTTACCGCTATATCACAGCGCACGGAACCAATATGCTCTATTTCTGGATCGTCTTTTTTGAGATGGCCGGACTTGTCTTTGGAGCATCCATTGTCCTTGGAGCGCGCTGGCCTGCCGTAAAATTTGCCTGGTTCAATACCATCATGATGGCCGTCGGGGCTATTATGACCAATGTGATGATCTTTGCCGGCAAAGCCGACGTGATGTTTACAGCTTACCCGCCGCTTAAAGCAGATCCCTTATTCTATCTGGGGATTATCCTTTTTGCTGTGGGTGCTCTGCTTTACAGCTTCCATTTTCTAATTGCCCTGGCTATCGCTAAAAAGGAAGGCTGGCAACAGGGATCGCTTCCACTCTTTACGTTTGGTCTGGTGACTGCGGCGATCATCGCTATCTTCACCCTGCTCATGGGAGCAACGGCCTACGTGCCCGTGTTCTTCTGGTCGATGGGCTGGATAGACTATGTGGATCCGGAATTTTACCGCATTGCTTTCTGGGGTTTTGGTCATTCGGCACAACAGATCAACCTGGCTGCCATGGTGGCCATCTGGTATCTGCTGGCGCACCTGACGACCGGAGCGGTTCCCGTGAATCAGAAGATGTGTCGTCTGGCTTTCCTTTTCTATCTGCTGGGTATCAACATGGGAGCTATCCATCACATTCTGGTGGACCCGGGTCTGTCATCTACCTACAGGATTTTTAACACAGCTTACCTGTTCTATCTGGCCGTCATCGGCTCACTCATTCATGCCTTTTCCATCCCTGCGGCCATTGAAACGGCGCAGCGCAAAAAAGGTCTGACCAACGGCCTGTTTGAATGGTTGATCAAAGCTCCCTGGGGCAATCCGGGATTTTCCGGCATGTTCCTGAGCCTTGTGATCTTTGGATTCGGGGGCGGCGTTACCGGTATCATCCTGTCTGTCGAGCAACTCAACATGCTTTCTCACAACAACCTGCGTGTACCAGGACACTTTCACATGACTGTAGTGGGCGGAACGACTCTGGCTTTCATGTCGCTCACCTACTACGTGATACCTCTGGTGTTTCAGCGCAAACTGATCGGTGAGGCCTTTGCTAAATACCAGCCCTGGATCTTTGCCATCGGCGTTTCCACCTTTGCCACCGGCATGCATTTTGCCGGAGTCATGGGCGCTCCGCGACGCCATTGGGATGTTTCTTTGAAGAATGCGATCTTTCAGGTTCCCTTTGATGCGGCCATGAACACTATGCTTGCTCTGGTGGGTATCGGTGCTATCATAGCCTTCACCGGGTTACTCATTTTCATTCTAATTGCAGTTCTCTCTGTCTTTTTTGGCAAGAAAACTGCCCCCAAAATGCAGGAGCATTTTCCGCCCTTTGAGCCGACCGGTGCCGCTGTGCCCCGTCCGGCCAGGGCTTGAGGAGGTTTTATGAGCAAAGAAAAAGAAAAAATGCACGCGCCAGGTAGTTTTGTGCTGGCGCTCATTTTCCTTGGCTGGTTTGTGCTGGTGTACTTTGTACAATGGGCCGCTCTGGCCCAGAACTGGGTAATTTATTGAGTGTGACCGGCCCCCTGCTACGATTTTTGCGCCTGCTTGAGTCAGCATGGGGCCGGGTCTTTCCGGCGCCCTACCAGTTTTTCTATTTTCTCGGGGCCATGCCGATTCTCCTTCTTGTCATTCTCTTTTTAACCGGTCTTTACCTTTTTATCTATTATAGTATGGCGGTGGAGTCCACTTACGCCTCTTTGCAATACATGACGGAAAGGGCCTGGGGTGGGCGTTTCATGCGCGGGCTTCATCGTTACGCTGCTGACGCCATGGTTTTTTTCACGCTACTCCATATGCTGCGTGTCTGGCTGGAGGGCCGTTACCAGAACCACCGTCGCCTGGCCTGGTGGACCGGGATCGGGATATTGGTGCTTCTACTGATTCAGGGGGTCACCGGGTACGTGATGCCTCTGGATTCTCAGGCGCACTTTGTGCTGGAGAAGACCGCCGAGCTTTTGAGTTCTTTGCGTATCTTCGGGGATACGCTGCCTCGCTCCTTTTCATCGCCGGCTCTGATGGGCAAATGGATCATGTGGGTGATTCTGATCATTCACTTTGCCATACCTCTCTTTTTTATATTTCTCATTTTTCTTCATGTAAAACGCATTGCCCGGGCTCGTATTCTACCACCCACCCGGCTGGGCGTGGCTTTTGGTGCAGTTCTTGTCCTGGTTACTCTGTTCTTTCCGGTCCGCATGCTATCTGAGGCCGATGCATCGCAGTTGCCCTTCCTTGAACATTCCAACTGGTTCTTTTTATTTTTTGCGCCGTTTTTACGCGAAGGTCACAATTTACAGGTTTTCGCTTTTTTTGCTGCGGTGACTCTGCTCTTAACGGCAATCCCCTGGCTCACGCGCGCTCCGGTAATCGAGCCGGCAAAAGTGGACCTGGATAAATGCACAGGATGTACCCTTTGTGCACTGGACTGCCCCTATGAGGCGATTCGCATGCGGCCCCGCCCGGATGGCAAACATAAGCTGGAAGCGGTTGTCGATGCTGATCTTTGTTCCGGATGTGGTGTGTGTCTGGGATCCTGTGATTTTGATGCCATGGCTTTTGCGAACACGCCCAATGCGGACTGGGAAACGAGGATGCGTGAGCTGGTGGAAAAGCGCCCCGGAGATTTCATTGAGATTGTTTGCGATAAGAACCGGGCAGCCCCGGCCCTGAAGGGGGAGTCTGTGCTGGCTGTGCGCTGCACGGGAATCCTCGGACCCGCTCTGACAGACACTGCCCGGAAATTGGGAGCCCGGGGGATTTTGCTGGGTGCCTGTCGCATGGGTGATTGTGCCTATCGCGAGGGGAACAGCCATACCCTGGCGCGCATGGAGAATCGGCGCAAGCCCTATCTCAAACGAGTGAAAGATTTTCCCGTACAGATGATTTCTTTCAATCCCGTAGAAGGTCAGGACTATGTGGATCTGCAAAAGCTTGCCCGCGAGTCGCAGGGCAGAGGACTTTTTTCCCGCCAGACCGTCCGGCCAGTTCACCTCTTCCTGGTTGCGCTGACCGTTGCCATGCTGGGCTTCGCTTTTTATGCCGGGGCGCTCGCCAACTACGGTACCGTAGAACCGATCCGGGATAGAGCGCTTCTGCGACTCGATTTTTTTCGCCTGACCGGTTCTACATCCTGCAATCTGGATACGATCCCGGCAGATAAGCTCAGTGCCCTGCGCAAAGAAAAAATGGATCGCATCGGTTTTGGGAATCTGGATCCTGAAGCTCAGGTGCGGATTCGCAACAACATTGAGGAAGGTATTAAGGAACAATTTTGTTCCCGCAGCAGGCGACCTTTGAGGGTAATTGTAACTCAGGATGGTCAGCGCGAGGAGAAGATCTACCAGCCCTCCGGCCTGCAAAACGATGGCATGGTCTATGTCCTGCGAAAACTGTATTTACCTCCAGGCAAACATCATATTACCGTGCGCACCTCTGAAATCGACGGGGAAAAAGAAGAGGCCATTGTGGAAGCGGATCTGGAGCTGGAATTCAAGCCGGGACAGGTACATTTCCTCGATTTTGATCGGGCCAGTCAAAGTTTCTTTTTGCGCAACCCGAAGAGAGGACAGGATGGTCGCTAAATCCCTGCCTGTATTTCTGGCATTCTTCGCTTTCTTTTGTGAAGATCGTTTTGTTTCTACGGCATCGCATCCGCTTCTGGCCGCAGCAGAAACAATTGATCGGGCCGGTGACTTAAAGCAGGCAAAGGACCTGTTACTCAGGGCAAGCAAAGATGAGGCCCTGGCCGTGGAAGCAGGCAAGTACCTGGAGCAGATCGATCAGCGCAGAGCAAAAGCAGACGATTGCATCAGGGACCTGAATGTAGCCATAAAAAGTAATATCTGGCCCAACCGGGCCAACAAGCTCCATTTTCAGCTGGCTGTTTGTCAGGAACTAAAAGGCGATGAGGAAGCAGCCATGAGATCGTACGACCGCTCCATTGAGCTGCGTTCCACCCTGCCGGTGGCCTTTGTAAGGCGCGGGCTTCTAAAAGAGGCACAGGGTGATCGGGAGGGTGCGCTGCAGGATTTGAAAGCAGGTTCAGCAGATTATTTACCCGGCCGGCTCATTCTGGGTCTTTTTTACTGGCGACACGGAACCATTGAGCTGGCCCGCGCCGAGGCCCGCTATTTGCTGGAACGGAGGCCGGAGTATGCCAGACTGCTCACGGGCATCATTGAGGAAAAGCTATGAAAGGCAGACTGTTTGTACTGCGGATTATTGGAATTCTGGCCTTCATGAGTGTCGGTTATATTATTTATTATACGATTGGATCCGGGAAGCCGCGCTCTTTCTGGCAGGATAAACTGGAATCGATCAACCTTTACGGCCAGAAGGGCAAATTTGTAGACGCATCGGGAACGCCGGTGGATCTACTATCTCTTTCCGGACGTCCCGCGCTCTTTTCCTTTGTTTTTCTTAAGTGCCGCCTGAGCTGTCCGGTTATCATTCATGAGCTGAAGAAAGTACGGCCGCTCCTTCCCGGAGAACTGCGTTTTGTTTTGTTTTTATTCGATGAGGAGCGGCAATCCAGAGAGGACCTGGAGGAATTTTTCCGCACCTATGAGATCAATGCAAAGGACTGGCTGGTTTTACAGGGAGAGAAGGATGATATTTCTTCTCTGGCACGCGTCTTTCGTCTGCAGTATTCGGAAGCAGAAGAAGATCGGTACAACTACATGCATACCAATTTTTTTGCCCTGGCCGACTCTTCCGGGCAGATTAAGCTGCAAATACGGGGCTTTGAAAAGGACAGTGAGGATTTCTATCGTAAGATTGCGGAGGCACTGCAATGAAGGAACAAAGGGGCAGGATCATTTCTATACTGCTTTTTATTCTGGGTATTTCTGCTTTGATTGGTGCGGATACCTATAAAGATTTTTTCTTTGAAATGCAGGCCAAGATTTCCGGCAGCGGAATCAACTATCAGGCGCTGGCGGAATTTTGTGGCTGGACCGGCGCTAAAAAACCCGGCGAAACGGATACCGAGCGGGGAATTCGTGCCGCCTGGAATATGGGTAGCGCCATGATGGGAATGTCTGCTCTGGCCGTTCTCCTTTTCCTTCTGGTCGCCGGCATTATCTTTGGTCTGTTTTATATAACGGGCAATTTTCGATGAAAATTCGGTTGCTGGCTCTTGCCGGAAGTCTGCTCACCGTTGCTGCTCTGGTAATTAAGTTCTATTTTATACCTGCCACCGGGCAGTTTGTGGAATTGACCATCAGGGATCAGATGATGCGGGACCTGGCAGCGTTTGAGCGGACGGTGCTCGTCGTCGTATCCGCAGCCGGCACAGATCGTGATTTTGTCCGCCGCGCCCTGTACTCCATTTCTGAAGATCCAGAAATTCCTATCGAGCTGCGTCGCTCTCAATTCTTAATGGAACAATTTGGACCGCGACCGGATCGCGAGCCACAAAACGATGTGGAGCGGGCTGTTTTTGCCAGCGCCGTGCCGGCCTTTATAAAAAATGAAGATTCCTATCAGGCCATCTACCCTTTACGGGCCACCGGCGTCTGCATGCGCTGTCATTTCGATCGCGCCGGCAAACCAATACAGCCCGGAACGGTGATCGGGCTGGCGGTAAAATCGGTTCCGCTGGCCTCCATCCAGCAGTCGAGTGTCATGTATTTCATCATGGACCTTTTCTGGGAAAATCTGCTCATGGTGGCCGTGGGCGTGGGCACCATGCTCTTTTTTGTTTTCTTCTGGATCTTTAAACCTCTGAGTCTGATTCAAGAGCGTCTGGATGCCATCTACAGGGAGAGGGCTGAAGAATGGCAGCTGGATGAGTATGTGCAGCTGGGCGAATGGGAGCGGCTGGTGCGAGCCATCGAGTTTCTCATTAAAGAGTGATCGGAAAGAGTCGTCGGCAACAGGCTCAGTCCGGCGCCGTGCCCTCCCATTTTGTACTTCTATATCTGCAATTGCCTTGACCGGATCCCGGCGGAAAATTCCATGGATACTGAGACTAAATCTCAAAAAGTGGAGCGAGCCATGCCGTTTTCTCAAAAAGTTTCTTCCCTTATCTTTTTTGCCCTGGCGCTCTGTACAGCTCTCCGTGCAGAAAAAAGGCTGCTTCTCGTGCTTTCCGGCCCGCCCGCTGCGGTAAGTTTTCCCCTGGCCTATATGGTGGCCAGAGGTTCCCTGGCGGATCTGGCGCAAAGAGTCGAATTCAGAACCTGGATGACTCCCGACCAATTGCGCAGCATGGCACTGGGAAAGGAGGCCGACTTTATGGCGATGCCTTCCAATGTTGCGGCGAACCTGTACAACCGCGGCGCGCCGGTGCGTCTGGTCAATATTTCCACATGGGGCATTCTCTATCTGGTTTCGCGCGGGAAGCCGCGGACAACGCTTGCTGATTTCAAGGGTGAAGAGATAGCCATGCCCTTCCGCGGCGATATGCCGGACATAGTCTTCCAATTGCTGGCAGAAAAACAGAACCTCAAGAGCCAGGATTTTACTTTGCGCTATGTGGCTTCTCCCCTGGACGCAATGCAGCTTTTGCTCATGCGCCGGGTAGATCATGCACTTCTGGCCGAGCCCGCCATCTCCATGGCCCTCAGGCGCAGCGGTTCCTTCCCTCTGAAGCTTGTGGCCCCTGAACTTTCGCGCAGCCTCTCTTTGCAGAAGGAATGGGGCCGGCTCTATGCGCGTGCCCAGGAGATGCCTCAGGCGGGGATTGTGGCTGTAGGCGAGGCCGGAACAAACCGCCAGCTGATTGCGGAAATGCACCGGCGCTACAGCGTTGCTCTGAAAGAATGCCAGAAAGATCCGGATGCTTGCAGCCGCACTGTGCAGCCTTTTCTCAGCCGTCTTATGCCGGAAGCCATTGCCGATTCGATCCGGATCAGCCCCCTGCGTTCTGTAGCGGCCGCAGACGCTGCCACAGAGCTAAAATTTTTTCTGGGGCAACTGCATGCCAGAGAGGCGGCTCTCCTTGGTGGTAAAATGCCGGCCGAATCTTTTTACCGCTGGCCCTGAAGCTGCAGTAGATGAGAAAATGCATTGATATTTTTGGAAGTGCAATGGGCTACCTCTGGGGAGGCTGGTCTTCTCTGGCCACTCTCTTTTTGTGCCTGGCCGTATGGCAACTTCTGAGTGAATCCTACAGTGATTTGATTTTACCGGCACCTCTGGCTGTTTTTTCGAGTCTCTTTGAAATAATGACCGCTGGCCCAGGCCTTGAGGAGCTCGCCATAACAGCCCGGCGTGCTCTTGTGGGATTTATTCTGGCCGTCATTCCAGGCGTATTCTTTGGCCTGGTGGCCGGTTACAGCATGACCGGTTCTATTCTTTCACGACCCATCGTTTCCTTGCTTCTGGGAACGCCGCCCATCGCCTGGCTGGTGCTGGCGCTTATCTGGTTTGGTACCGGCGACGGCACTCCAGTATTCACGGTGCTTCTGGCAGCGCTCCCGGTCATTTTTCTGCAATCCATGCAGGGCATGAGGACTCTGGATGGACACCACAAAGAGCTGGCCCGGGCCTTTCGCATTCCACTGTGGATGCGCTGGAAGGATATTTTTCTACCGCACATTCTGTCTTACGTGCTGCCAGCGCTTATTACGGCACTCGGTATTTCCTGGAAGGTTGTTGTGATGGCCGAGCTTCTGGCCACGGACCGTGGTGTGGGCGCGGCTCTTTCTGTGGCGAGAACCTGGCTTGATACCAGAGCCGCGCTGGCCTACATTGCAGCGGCTGTGGGTCTCCTTCTTTTTATCGAATATGCTTTCCTTGAGCCACTGAAACGTCAGATGGAACGCTGGAGAGATTGAAGATGGAAGCACATACCTTTCTTCACGCCAGAAATCTCAGCTACAGCCGCGGCATGGACCTGATCTTTTCCGGTTTTGATCTTGAGCTGCGGGCCGGGGATCGGGTGGCCCTGGCCGGCCCATCGGGCTCGGGCAAGACGACTTTCATGAACCTGTGCGCGGGACTTCTGGACGTGGAAGAAGGAGAGCTGGAGCGAAATTTCAATCGCATGGGCTATGTGTTCCAGACGCCGCGTTTGCTGCCCTGGAAGAACGCCGCAGAAAATATGGCGCTCGGTCTGAAGGCTGCGGGAATACCGGCCGGCCTGCGCAAACAAAAGTGCCAGGAACTTGCCGCAGCCATGGGCCTTAAAGCCGATGACTTGAACAAGTATCCCCATCAGCTTTCCGGTGGTATGCAAAATCGAATTGCTCTGGGGCGGGCCATGGTTCTGGAACCCGACTTGATTTTGCTCGATGAACCCTTTGCGGCGCTGGATATTGGCCTCAAGCAGGAGATGATGCAACTGCTACAAAAATTGTGTCGCCCGGACGCGGCAATGCTTTGTATTACACATGATTTAATGGAAGCCGTCCAGCTCTGTGATCGTATTTTGCTTATCTCCGGGCGTCCGGGTGAGCTGGTTGCGGAAATTCAACTGGAGAAGGCGTCGGGACTGACCGGCGAAGCCTCCGTATTTTCCCGAACCGCAGAACTCATGGAGAACGCCATTGTGCGCGCTGTATTTGATCTGCCGCCGCTCACCTTTGCCGAGCGACTCGGTCCAAACAAAGTGCGTACGGAGGGCCACAGAATTCAGGTTTTTCCGTCCAGAAAATACAGTCGGTCCGAGGCCTGCTGATCTGTGGCTTTTACAAATCATCCCCTCTGGTACGCCGCTTTCCGGCCCTTCTTTCTGCTGACCGCAGTCCTGGCCGTCCTTTATGCCATACTCTGGGGCCTTGTTTTTTTGGGGGGAATTTCCTTTCCGGGAGCCCTGAAAGAAGTGGGACCGATTCTCTGGCACGCTCATACGATGCTTTCGGGAGTGGTGCTGGCCTCAGCCGTCGGATTTTTGCTCACAGCTCTGCCGGAGTTCACGGGCCAGCCCTTTCCTTCACGGAAGGCAGGGATGCTTCTCTGTCTGCTTTTTGCTACCGGGCAGCTGGCGCTCTTTGTTCCCGGAGGTCTTTTTCTTTCTTTTTTTGCACAGATGGTGCTGCTTGTCTGGCTCCTGTCCTTTGCGCTTATGCTTTTGCGCGGACCAACCGGTCGCAAACATCGGAGCTTTGCCTGGGCGCTCTTTGCTCTGACAATAACCGTTGCAGGTTTTTACTACGATCTCTGGTCAGAGCGGAATTCTTTGCGCTTTTTGCGGGCGGGCGTTGGTGTATGGATGGTATTGATCATTCTGGCGCTCAGCCGCATTTCCATGCGCATTCTGAATTTCTACTTACAGGAGATGAAAGATTCGGAAGTGTACCTGGCCCGTCCTCCGCGGCGCAACATTGCGATTCTTTGTCTGTCCTTGCATACCGCCGCCGAACTTGGTGCATTAAGTGCGCCTGTTCAGGGTTTTCTCTCCCTGGCTGTGAGCGCTTCTTTGTTTCATTTACTGAGCGACTGGCATCTGGGTCGGGTAGTACTCCGGCGTTATGTCTGGCCACTGTACAGCATTTATCATTTCATGGCCCTGGGTTACGGGCTGATGGGCTACTCTCTTCTTTCGGGAAGCCCCTACCAGAGCGCCGGCCGGCATCTTTTGATGATGGGTGGCATGGGAGTTTCTATTTATATGGTGCTCTGCATTGCCGGCCGGGCCCACAGCGGCCTTTCTCTGGAAAGGCGGGCGTACGTGCCGCTGGCCGTGATTTTTCTTTTCTCTGCGGTGGTATTTCGCCTGCTCTATGCTTTCTTTCCGGACCGGTCGTTTTTCCTCGTGGCCCTCGTCTGCTGGTCGATTCCGTTTTTCCTGTATATGGTTTATATGGGTCCGGTGCTCTGGGGCCGGCGAGCGGATGGACTCGAGGATGCCACCTCAGCCCCTCTTGAGTGACCTCATCCGGGTTATTTCATGAAGACATTAGCCCGGATTATTCGTGAAAACAGTGGGGCGCCGCACGCGACCTTACCCTTGCGCCGGACTCAATCGCCGGCGGATCTCAGCAACATCCGGTGCCTCTTCGCGCGCTTCCCGCGTGGAAGCTGAATTTGGGTCAGCCGGCCCCTCAGATGTAGCCAGGGGAAATTTTCGCAGGAGGATGCAGCCGCGCGAACGGGGCTCGCACAGATCGCGCCCTGTCCGGCTGCAGCCGGATGGGGTATCATAGGGGCAGGCCCAGCTCATAAAAAGCCGGCCTTCTGTAAATAGGGAACATAGTCCCGGTCCCGTCCACCAATATGATCTAAGAGCCAGTGCGTTAGAAAATCAGCTATTTCTGAAGCCGGCAAAACCGAACTATTTTGCAGACGAAACCCCATCACTGCCAGATGGCGCACAAAGGCGGCGTGTTCCTTTTTATGCGCGACCAGATCCGGATATCCAGATTTTTTCATGCATTCTTCTTCATGGGTGAAATGATCGCGCGCATAATCCTTTAATTCTTGCAGCAAATTGCGCAACTCCGGTAACTCCAGGTTACCTTCTTTGTTTTGAAGTTTTTGCAGAAGATCGATCAGAACCGAATGCTGATCATCTATACTCAGGATGCCCAGAGCGTAGGTAGCTTTTTCAAAAATGCCCATATCCTGTCGAAAGAGATAACTCCGGTACAGCAAAAGATCTGGCACAAACTTTTCCAATTACAATAATCGCCGGTGCAGAAATTTTTCCCTGCAAAGTATGAGCGTCTGAAAGACAGGAGTGGTGGATTTTTTCTTCCGGCGTGGAAGCGTTTTCCACTACGATAAGGGGAATTCTCCCATTCTCTTCATGTGGACCGGCCAGTGCCCGGGCAAGAGATCCTATATGGGCCACACCCATATACACCACTATAGTATCGCGAGCCGGATCGATGCCGGTGAGATCGGGCAATGCGTCTTTGCGTGTGTGTCCCGATAAAAAAACCACCCGGTCCGTTGATTCGCGATGGGTAAGCGGAATTCCGGCACTGGCAGCCGCCGCCGTGGCCGCGGTGATACCGGGGACGACTTCACAGTCAATTCCTCTCTCTCTTAAATAGGCAAGTTCCTCGCCCCCCCGACCAAAGATAAAAGGGTCCCCCCCCTTAAGGCGCACAACCACGGAATACTTTGTCGAGTATTGGGCAAGGAGTTCATTGATTTCCTCCTGAGGCAGTGCATGTCGGGAAGCACGTTTGCCCACGTAGATCATTTCTGCATTTTCAGGGCAGAGTTCCAGTATCTCAGAAGCAACAAGGGCATCATAGAGAACGGCGCCCGCCTCACGCAGGAGGCGGGCCGCTTTCAAGGTTAAAAGCTCAGGGTCGCCGGGTCCGGCTCCCAGAAGATAGACGCGGTTGCCCATAAGCTCCTCCCTATTTAGTAAATGTCATGCCGGGAATTGTACACATTGAACTTCCCGGTTGGCGTGTGAACCCATTTGCCCGTGATCTTCTTTTTGAGCTGCAGGGTTTTGTCATCATAAACATAGACGGCGCCTTCCATCCATCCAGAGATCCAGACCTCATCTCCGGCCCGATTGTACTCCATGTGGACCACTCGATCCGGGCTGACTTTGATGTACTGGATGGTTCCTTTAGCAATGTTGTACACCCCTACCTGTCCGTTCATGCCTTCAATGGCAGAAAGAGGCATATCAAACCAAACGTTTTGGGACGCCGGGTGGGTCTTTACAAAAAGAGAACCCGCTGATTTGATCTCATGCGATTCCACAACCTTCCAGGCATGGGCCCGATTTTTTTCCGGATCCACCCCGATAAACTGCAGTTTGGTGTCACTGATGAAGGTGGTGGCATACACAGGCCCGAATTTTGGATGCACAAAGTTGGCTCCGCGTCCCGGATGGGGCACTTGAGCGGTATCGATGCACGGTCCAGGACCGGCCGGTGGCACCAGTTTGCCAAGCTTGGTGTCGATCACGCACATCTGGCTTTTGGCGTTAGCCGCTACCAGAAAATAGCGCTTTTCTTTTTGGCCAGGAATGTTCACCCAGCCGCCATCATGCAGGGCATTGTTGGCCTTGATGCGCGTTTCTTTGGGTTTTTTGGGATCTGTGTAGTCGATCATGTACACCCAGCCCGACTCTTTGAGGTTGGCCACCCAGAAGGGTTTTTCATCGGAAGCCACAATGGAGGCCACGCGGACTTCTGGCAGCTTGTTACCCGTCTTCCAGTCGCGTGAATCAGCCACAGAGGTAATCGAAAGCGGTTCCAGTGTTTCACCATCCATGATGGCATACTGCGAAGGAGTGTAGCAACCCACAATGGCATACTTATCCACAAATCCTGGCGCTTTGCTGCCATCGATGGAACGGGCGTCCCAGCAGGTCCGGCCCCGGGCAACGACTTGTGGTGTTTTAGAAAACAGGTCAATCAGGGTGATTTTTCCATCACGGCCAATGGCAAAGAAGTAGCGACCGGAATGCGATGAGCGCAAAATGTGTACGGCAAAGCCCGTATCCACAATGGTTTTCATTTCTTTGGTGTTACCGTCGATGATGGCCACTTTGCCGGCATCGCGCATCACAACTCCAAAGTAATTCTCAAAAGCGCCACCGGTTTCATCCTGGACCGGACGATCCTTTACGGGGACCTCAAGCTTCCAGTAACCGCGGGCTTCTTCCATCGAGAGGACGGGAATTTCCGGGGGTTCCATCTGGATGTAGCGGGCCATGATGTTGATTTCTCGCTCGCTCAGCATTTTCTCCCGGCCCCAGGCAGGCATTCCTTTGGGCGAACCGTTGACCAGAATGGCTGTTAAAGCTTCCGTGCCTTTGCTTTTCGTGCCGCCACCTTTTACAAAAGCTGCCTGTACCACATGCCCTTCAGGCAAGAGCGACGGACCGGTAGCCCCCCAGCGCTGAGCTCCGTGGCAACCGGAACAGCGGTTGAAGAAAATGTTCTTGCCTTCTTCAAATTCTTTATCGTTAAGCGGTTCAAAGGCCGCAAGCGCCTCACCGCCCTTATCCTGGAACTCAAAATAGGCGATGATCTCATCGATTTCTTGATCGGTGAGAGGCAGGTTGGGCATCGGCGCCGGCCATTTTTTTGCCAGTTCCTTTGCCACCGGATCAGTTTTGAGCATGCCTGCCGGATCTTTGAGCCATTTTTTGAGCCAGTCTTTTTCGCGTCTTTCTGTAACGCCCTTCAGATCCGGCCCGGTTGCACCGTCTCCACCGCCAAAGTTGTGGCAGGCAACGCAACCTTTCTGTTGAAAGTGTGTCTTGCCCGGTCCGTCAAACGTGGCGGCCGATTTCTCCTGTCTTTTCTTGCAGTCGATCGCAAGAACGGCGACCGCAAGGGCACAGGAGAAGATTTTCCATCTTACTCCCATAAGTTACTCCTTTTGTTATTATGAATAAAGGACACTGAAATCTGAATTAAAGGCTGAAAATGAAATTGCAATATCATCTGAGGAGGAATCGGAAAAGGGTCCCTGGGTTTCGGGGAGCATGGTCTCATGATCGGGTCCAGTCTGTTCCGGGCCACGGAGAACGGCTGGCCTGTTCGATGGAGGTTGTTTCAAAAGCTTTGAGCATTTTATCTTTGCACTGTTTCCAGGTGTCATGGACCGGGCAGGGATTGAGTTCATCGCAGACGGATACACCAAGCACACACATTTCAAAGCTCTTCATGCCATCAATGGCAAGCATGAGGTCATGGATGGTGATTTTATCCGTGGGCTGAGCCAGAGCAAATCCGCCGGTTGGTCCGGTGATGGATTTTAAGTAATTTTTGTGAACAAGCTTCTGCAGTATTTTTCCCAGATAGCTCTGGGAAACGTTCAGGGCATCGGCAATTTCTTTGACACTGTGGAATTCTTTTTCCGAACGGGAAGCCATGTACAGGCAACTGCGCAGAGCATAGTCCAGGGCTCTTGAAATCATTGTTTTACCTCATTGGCTACAAAATAGACCACAGCATCGAGTTCCTTTTCATTGAGATGACCGAACGAATCGGGCATAGCCGGGTAGCCAGCCACGACGCGCCGTCCCGGTTCCACGATAGATTCGCGGATGAAGGTAGCGTCGCGACTTTTCCGGGCATTCTCCAGTGAAGGCCCGCTCAGAGCGGGCTCTGAATCAAAACTGTGACAGGAGGAGCAATTTTCCTGAAATATGCGTTCGCCCAGAAGAGCAACTTCCAGGGTTGTTGTCCTGGCCGGCGCTGGCTCGCGACACGCTCCGGCGATGAGTGCGATGATAAAGGTTTTTTTAAGAAACACGGCTCACCTTCTGGATCCAGTAGTCGTCCAACTCCGGCAGGAAGTAGCGCAGCCGTGTTTTCTTAAATTCTGTGGGGGACTCAAGCACCCGGTAATCGTCCAGCCCGGTCGCTTCTGAAAGTCGCGCGGCCAGCAGCATCAGATTCTGATGATCCTCTGCATGGAGCATCGCATACAGATTGTAGGGAAAATCCGGACAGGTCGTGCGGCCGTAGCAATGGCTCACCTCCGGAAAGGCAGCCAGTGTCCGTCCCTTAACACTCAGTTCGCCAGGTTCCACGCGGAAAACGGTCATACCATTGGCCCGCACACCCATTTTCCGATGCCGGAATGTACCGATGTAACGGCGAACGATTCTACCTGATTCAGCTTTCAGAAAATCCAGCAGCCGATTTCCAGCAGCTTCGCTGCCCGATAGCTGATGAAAAGGGCGTTCACAGACGGGAAGATCACGCTGGGCCAGGCGGACCAGGTCAGCCGGCGGGAGCACAATGTCCGCCGGATCGAAGCTCATGAGTTCTTTTTGTTCGGTTTGATTCTGTCGACTGCGAAAATCAAAGGCTACACCAACTTTAAAGGTCTCCGTGCGCCGCAAAGGATAGAAGGCATCCACACCGGTCAGCTGACTCAAGGCCGTCAGATGGTTTTCCAGACCCTGCTCATGGGGAACAGCAATGGTGAACCAGATGTTGTAGCTGTGGTTGCGTTCGTAGTTATGCGTCACCGTGGGGTGCTCACTGATGATATCCGCGACCTGTTCCAGGCGGCCTGCGTTTACTTTACCGCAAACGAGAGCGGAGTCGTAACCCAGAAGAGAACCTTCCATGACGGCGGAGATTTCACGCAGCTTTCCCGTTGTTTTCCAGTCCTGCACCACAGCCAGCACCTCAGATTCCTTGAGGTCCATGCGCCGGGCCAGCTCGGCATAGGGTCTTTCCTCCAGAGGAAAACCCTTCTGGATTTGCAGCGCCAGCAGGGCCTCCGTATCAGAATGAATGGTCGTTTGCATTACAGTCCTCCTTCAAATGCGCGCCAGATGCCAAACATGCCGGCCGGTGAGGCGACGGGCGTGCGGTTGACAATGGAGCGGCTTGTGGTATCTACATGGATCACTTCGTTGGTTTCATTGCTGGCAATAAGGGCACGCTGGCCGCGGGGCAGGAAAGCCAGATGGTAGATTTTCTTTCCGGCCTCCAGGCGATGGAGTTCCTCTCCGCTGAATTGATCGAGAACCAGTACCGTCCCATCATAATCTTTTCCCGTCAGGGTTACGTAGGTTTCCGTAGAGAAAGGCCGGTTCATTACATAGATGGCATGGGCGGGAAGAGAAATGGTTTTCAAAACGGCGAAGCTCTGACTGTCCAGAAGCCACAATTTTTTCTGGCCAGGCACCGGAAGAAAAAGGGTTGTACCGTTGTCCGCCCAGCTTTCCAGATGCATCATTTTGGAAGGAGTCGTCTGATCATCGGTTGGCGGATCGATCTTCTGCACTTTCAGAGTTTTCAGGTCTAAAATGCTGATCGTTCCATCCTGGTGGCCGGCCAGGTAGTGGCTCCCCCGGCGGTTGATCAGGGCATCAAATGGACCGGAGCCGGCCAGCGCTACGCTACTTGCTCTGTAGCTCTCGCCCTGCTTTTGTAAAATCATGGCTTCATCGCCATCCATTAAGCTGGCCACAAACCTGCCTCCCGGTGCATCCACCAGACCCGTTACCCGGGACGGCTTTCCTTCACGAGTGCGGGCAGCAAACGTAGCTGTTATCTGAAAGGTTCCCGGATCCACAAGGGCGATCTGGCCTGGTTCATAGCCACTGACAGCGACAACACTGCCATCGGCGGCAATGGCCTGACCGATGGCATTGCTACCAACAGAAAGACGATGGTCCAGAACTCGCCGGGAAAGATTGATGCGTAACAGTTCTCCCGTGCGTGTGGTCACAAAGGCCCAGCGTAAGGCTGGATCAAAGGACATGCTGGCATGACGAAGATTCGCTCCCGTGTCGATTCTATCTTTCACATGCCCATCAAACGGATTGAGAAAAACAATGTTCCCGGATTCTCTTTCAATCACCAGGACCTGCGCACCATCGGGATCGGCTTGACAGGCCGCGCCCAGGACGGCAGTTAGGGCGACACAGTAACCGCCGACCGAGCGCTGCAATGCTAACATGCGATGGACTCCTGGTTACCGATTTCCTGATCGTTGAGGTAACAGGCCGGGTCCGATGCGAACATATCTCCCGTGCGTGCCAGAGCTCGTTCGCGATGCGATCCGCGGCAAAGGGAAAGGTACAGACAGCTGCGGCAGCGGCCCTGCAGGTATTCTTCGCGCTTTTTGAGCCACAGGTAAGGATGCTGAACCAGGATATCGTTTAATTCCTGTTCATAAACATTGCCCATCACGGCAGACTGCCAGAATTGATCGGGATGCACCTGACCCTGGGAGTCGATGTTGATCATCTTCTCGCCAGCCGAATTGCCCCCGCGCAGACCCAGTAGGTGCAGGCCGCGTCGTGCCGCTTCTTCGCCCAGATTCTGTCGCAGAAAAGGAATCAGAAAGACACCGTCGGCATCGTTTCCGCCGCTTACCAGGCGGGTTTTCTCCCCGCGCTTAAAACCCAGCAGGGCCCTTTCAAAAAGGTGGAGCATGAGGGCCCGCGTGTCCTGGCCTGACAGATCATAACGGGCAAATGCTTTGCCGCGACCGCCGTCTACCAGATGTGATACATAAAAACGATCAATTCCCTGCTCCACGGCGAGTTCATAAAGGTCCAGAGCTTCGTGAGCGTTGCGTGACGAGAGAGTGAAACGCAGCCCTGTGCGAATCCCGCATTCCTTTAAGTGGCCAAAGGCAGCGAGGGCCCGGTCATAGCCGCCGTCCAGCCCCCGGTAGCGATCGTTGAAGACGGCACTGCCGTCCAGGCTGATGCCCGCGTAGGTAACTCCCGTATCTTTGAGTTTTTCTGCTATCGCAGCACTTAACAGAGTGCCGTTTGTCGAAAGATGGCATTGCACTCCCCGTCCGCGGGCACTCTGCATGAGTTCAAGCAGGTCCGGTCGCAGCAGGGGTTCACCGCCGGAAAATATCAAAACCTTGATCTGTGCTCTGGCCAGATTTTCGATCACAGCCTTTGCCATTTCTGTAGAAGGCCCATCCTGCGCAGGATTTTTGCGTGCCGAAGCATAGCAGTGCGGGCAGGTCATGTTGCAGGCGCGGTTGACATTCCAGACCACAACCGGCGCCGCTTGACTGTAGCGCGGTTCCTGGCCGGGAAGCTGGCCGCTCTGAACTCTCTCGATGATGTCGCTGACCGGAAGCATTAGAATTTCACAGTCATCATAAGATAGGCAAATTGCATTACGGAGCGGAAGGTTGGCGGTCGGGCCACAAAGTCGCCGCTGGCGATTTTAGAAGAAACTGTGCTCAGATCTTCATCGTAGAGGAACTGATCCAGATAGCGGGAAGCCAGGGCGTATCCAGGATCGTCTTTTACGCGACGGATGGAGGAGCCACCCTGAATGTAGCTGTAGCCCAGTTCCCATTCGATGGCTTTGTGGACCTTTTTGTAAGTCAGGTCGATTTCGTCAAAGAGGGCTTTCTCCTGAAATCTTTCCCAGAGTTTTCTTTTTAATATGCGTTTGGCGATACGCTTTTCTCGGGATTGCTGCACGCTTCCCGTCGGTTCGGCGTATTCTGTTGCTGCGGCCGTCGTGGAGACACTGTGGCGGCCACCGGTTGCATTGTACCAAGCATCGGCTGACTGGTCTTTCTCTGCCTTCCAGTAGGCGAGTCGAAGCTGTCCCCCGCCCAGGGGCAGGCTAACATTGATCGAGGCAGCCTGCATGTTTTGCCAGCTCAAAAGATCGGCGTAGCCATAGTGGAGGTGGTTGGTGGGAAAGAGATTGTTGAAAGTGCGAGAGCGAAAATCATTGGGATTTTCATCACCCGATCCGTTCTGCGCTTCCACACCGATGCGTATTTTTTGCACGGTAAAGCCTGTATCAACGGACAGCGCGTATCCGGCGTATTCTTCCTTTTTAGTCAGAAACTGGTGCGCCTTGAGGGCGCTGCGATAGTAGCCACCTTCAGGATCTGATTTCAGGGCATAGATGGTGTTACCCGCAGGGTCACGAACCGTATATTCATCGTCTTCAAAAAGAATATCATAAAAATCTGGAGACTTCTCCACGCCCGATCTGCCGAATTGTCTCGCGCCTTCAATGGTCCAGTCCAGGGCTCCGGCAGCCTTACCATCGCTGGTTTTGTTGGTAAGACGCAGCCCCACCGTGTGCAGCTGATCGCGCTGGCTCTGGCGATCCCGCGAAGCAATAGCCAGCCCATACTGATCGGTGACGAGCTTTGGGCTGTCCGCATTGACGGTTCCCGCTGCTGCACTGGCTGGATTGGGATAGGTAACCAGTGGTTCTGATTTTTGTACGTACTGCTTAAATACTCCCAGATAGTAAAGATCGACAAGGGCAAGATTTCCCAACTGGATGGTATTGTACCAACCGGCAAAGTAGCCATCCTTCAAGGTAGCGCTCGATTCATTGCCATCGGTTATTGCAGAATAGTGATTCTTGTCCTCTGCTATGACCGATCCCCAGAGGTGACTTTTCACGGCTTTGTTTTCAAAGGTCAGTCGGAAGCCATCAAAACTGCGACCAACACCCGTCCATTCCAGACCCCCCACCAGTCGTTGATCCCCGTAGGAAAGAATTTGACGGCCGGCGATGAGTCCAACGGGACCGATCAAATTCTTGCTGGCCAGGTATGCTTCGCGCAGATCAGTGTTCTCTTCCGTGCGGGAGTTGGCCGTGCCCAGTCCATTGGCCGATCCTGCAGTTCCACCCCAGACCCTGGCATCCTGAAGGAGCACGACGAGCCGGGTGTCCTCGCTCAGAGATTTTTCCACTCCCAGCTGAATCTTCTGACCCACCATTTCCGACCGTCCCGGCTGCGGGGCTTTCGCCGGAAGCGTGGAACTTTGCTTTCCACCCGATTCCGTGCAGGTTTTTCCCGCCGATCGTTTCACGGTGCAGACGCTGCCTGTAAAAACTGTTGATTCATTGACCCGATCAAAAGCAGCGTTGGTCCGCGCTTCCGGCCGGAAGCGCACCAGCCCGTACCAGCGCATTCCTTCCAGCCAGCGAAGATCGGGCAGGGGACGTTCTGGCGCTAAAGCCGGAGCCGGTGGGACGGGCTTTGCTTCCACTTCAGCCGGAGCCGGCTCCTTTTCCGGCGAAGGCGCATCGGCTGGACTCTGGGCTAAAAGGAGAGCGGGAAAACACAGAAGAAGGAGGCAGTTTCGGAATTCCATATTTAATACTCCTGTATCTTAAATAAGAAAGCAAGCAAAAAATGGCTCAAACCCTATTTTTTTAGCGGTAAATAGTGCTTGCCGGGCCGGTAAAAGCCGGTAACCGCTTGTCCACCTCCATGGCTGAAACGTACTTCCTGTCAGGCGCATTCTATGGCTTTCTTGCGGTTCTCTGCCTGTATTCGGCGACGGTTTTTGCTGTCACCCGGGACGGCATCTATGGCTGGTTTGCCCTGCATACGGGCACGGCCCTTCTGGCTTTTGCGGTGTATGATTGGGGCGGAGGTCGCGGCCTGACCGGTCCGGCCACCTTTCTGGCAATCCTGGCTTTTTTTGGCTTCGGGCTGGCCTCCTGGCGGGAGAAAATGTTTCTGTGGCCGGGCGGTGGCCTTATTCTTTTGTACGCGGCCCTGGCACCCCTGGCCCACTGGCCCGCTTTTTTACCTCTTTCCCTCGGCCTTCTTATGGAAGCATTTCTTTCTGCCATACTTCTGGGGGGACATTTGAATCGGGTGTCTGTGGAGCGGATCACCCTGGAGGAGAAACTCGAGCAAATGCAGCTGGAAATGGAAAGAGCCGAATCGATCCATAAGACTCTCCTGCCTGCAGAATTGCCCCGCCGTCCGGATTTTTCTGTCCATGTGCTCTATCATCCCATGTCCAGACTGGGCGGTGACCTCTATGCCACAGAGCAGATCGCCGCGGATCGTTTTCTCATTCTTCTGGCAGATGTCTCCGGCCATGGCTTGCCGGCCGCGCTTGATTCGGCTCTGGTTCGGGCTGCCTTTGCCCGGGCCCGGCGCCACACGGACCGGCCGGCTGAAGTTCTCCGTGAGATGAGCCTTTTTTTGGCCCCGCACCTCTCGTATCGGTTTGTTTCTGCCGTCTGCGTTCTGGTAGATCTGGAAAACAGGAGAGTTTCCCTTTCGCGGGCTGGACATCCCTATCCGATTTTTATGAATAGCCAGGAAACGACCCTCATCCGTCCAGGCGGGCCGCTACTGGGAATGCGCGACATGATTGATTTTGAAGAAAGCGAGCTTGGCTGGCAGGACGGCGCACGTCTTTTGCTCTACACAGATGGACTGAGCGAACGCAGGCCCGGACAAAAAATTCCGTTGCTGGAAGTCTGTCGTCAGAGTCGTTCCTTAACGGCAAAGGAGTTGGGCAAGGAGCTTTTGGCCGATCCTGGAGATTTACAGGGGCTTGAAGATGATGTAACCGTGGTTTGCTTGAGTTTTGGAAGCTGGGCCCTGGAATGATGATGTTCAAAGCGGTATCTAAGCGAATGCCTGTGACGGCGGGCCTTCTCCTCTGTTCTTCCTTCCTGTTCTGGTCGTGTGAAAAGCCAGCGCTTCCACAACTGGAGTATTCCAGCCATTCCAGAACAATCGCGGACATTCGCAATGAGACCGATTGGCGGGAGGTGGGCGATATCCGTCGGCCTCGCTTTGGTTATCGTTTTAGCTCCGTCTGGCTGCGAAGTGAGATAGGCAATCCCGCCGATGTACCGCTGGAGGGTGTGATGACGGCCGGTCCCGCACAGGCCGATGAGATTCAGGCGATTGTCTTTACCGGTCCGGATGTGGAAACATTTACTGGCGGTGATCGGATTTCCTTTACAGAGCGCCCGATAGCCTACCGGACCCTGGCGTTTCCCTACACGATCCCGCCCCGTTCTACGGCGACGTTCTATTTCCAGTACCACTTTTCCGGATTCAATACCGTGAGCATTTCTTCTCATTCCCTGAATGACTTTGAAAATCTTGTCCGGAAAGAATATTTTTTCTATGGAGTTTATTTCAGTATTTTCGCCGCGCTTATTCTTCTGCAAACAGGGTTGTTGTTTTTCAATCGCAGTGTGTTTTCCGCTTACTATGCGCTTTACCTGTGCGGCGCGGGCCTGGTCTTACTCATCCAGAATGGACTGGCCCAGCAATTCTTTTACCCGGCCGGCGGTTTTCTGCTCAATGATGGACTCCGGATACTGGCCCTTTTTACCGTTACCATGGCCACGCTCTTCAGCCGATCTTTTTTTACCATGAGTCGGGAGCACGGACTTTTTCACCGTCTTCAAGGTCTGATGCGCGGGCTTTCCCTGACCATGATTCTGCTCATACCGCTTTTTGGTCTATTTGAGATCCCGGGGCGGTCTTTCCTGCTCAATTCCATAGTCATTCTGGCGAGCCTCTTCATCGTCTGGATAGCCGTTCTGGCCTTAAAAGAGCGTAAGTTTCAGGCGCATATTTTCGTGGCCAGCTGGTCCGTATTTGCCCTGTCCCTGGTGTGGCGCTTTCTCGATCAGCTGGGATTTTTGCCTCCTTCTGATCTGGCTTTGCATGCGCTGGAAATCGGCGTGATGGGTGAAGCTTTGATTTTCAGTTATGCTCTGGTGGTGCGCACGCGGCAGGCAACAAGGGGAAGGCTGCGGGCACGTTCCCGCCTTTCCCGGATTCAATCGGAAATTGCTGAGGCGTCAAACATTCACCGGCGTATCCTCCCCGCAGAAGTGCCCTCCATGCCGGGTGTCCGCATCTGTGTCCGCTATCGTCCGCTGCTTGAAATCGGCGGAGATTTATATGGGTTTCATCAAGTATCAAGAGACCGTAGCCTTGTGTTTCTGGCAGATGTAAGCGGTCACGGCCTGGGCGCCGCTCTCGATGCCTCTCTGGTCTGGGCGGCCTTTCGCAACGCCACCCAGGGATGCACGGATCCAGGAGAAATTCTTACCCGCATGAATGCCTTTCTATCTTCACAGTGGGAGGACCGCTACGCCACAGCGATCTGTGCTTTATTGGATTGCTCAAAGCAGACCGCGGTGCTGGCAACGGCAGGGCACCCGCTCCCGGTCGTGCTGCCACAGCAAAGTGAGATGCGACTTTCCGGGACGATGCTCGGGCTGGAAGCGGATTTCAAGTATCCCGTTTTAACACTGGACCTTACCCGATCAGAGCGTATCCTTTTCTTTACCGATGGCCTGACGGAAAGTCGCGCACGTTCCCGCGAATCGGGGGAGATGGAACTGTATCGACTGGCTCTCCAGGCCGGGATGCAGGGTGAGTCGCTCGTCGATGAGCTACTTGTCAGAATGGAAGAATGGCGCGCGGACCCATCTCCCATGGACGACATCACTTTGCTTATGCTTGAGTTTCAGTGAGCATCGTCCCAGCTCTGCCCGAAGCGATAGTCAACTTTGACGGGTACGGAAAGAGGCATGGCACCCTCCATGTTGCGCAGAGCGATTTCGAGCAGCGCTTCACGTTCCGGGGGGGCGGCTTCAAAGAGAAGCTCATCGTGAACCTGAAGAATCATTCGTGACTTCAGTTTGCTTCGTTTCAATTCTTTATGGATCTGGATCATGGCAATTTTGATGATATCAGCGCTGGTTCCCTGGACCGGAGTATTGATGGCCATGCGTTCCGCGCCCTCCCGGCGGAAACGATTCTTGCTTTTGATTTCCGGTATCTGTCGTCTGCGGCCGGACAGGGTTTCAACATACCCGTGCTTTTCAGCAAAGGCCACGGTTTCATCCATATAGCGGCGCACACGCGGGTAACGTTCAAAGAAGGCGTTAAGAAACATGCGGGCCTGTTCCCGGCTGATGCTCAGGTTCTGAGCCAGACCGAACTCCGTTACCCCGTAGATGGTCGAAAAATTCAAAACTTTGGCCTGCGCGCGCTGATCGGGGCTGACCTTATCCGGCGCTATGCCAAAGAGGGCCGATCCGGTCAGTGCGTGAATGTCTATGTCATCGCGGTAAGCGCGCAGGAGGCCTTCATCTTGACTCAGGTGGGCCATGATGCGCAGTTCAATTTGTGAATAGTCCAGAGAGAGCAATTCAAAACCGCTCGCGGCAATAAAACCCTTCCGGATTGCCCGCCCATCGGCTTCCCGAATGGGAATGTTCTGCAGATTGGGGTTGACGGAAGAAAGCCGGCCTGTCGCGGCGATGGTCTGATTGAAGCTGGTGTGGATCCGGCCGGTGAGGGGATGCACCGTTTCTGGCAGTGCATCTATGTATGTTGATTTCAGTTTGCTATGCCGGCGATGTTCCAGCAACCAGTCCACGGCCTCATGTTCTCCGCGCAAATTTTCCAGGGCTTTCTGATCAGTCGAGAATCCGGTTTTGATTTTCTTACCCCGCGCAAGGCCCAGTCGATCATACAAAAATTTCTGCAATTCTCTGGTGGAATGCAGGTTGAATTCTTCGCCGGCTGCCTGATGAAGTTTTTCTTCCAGTTGTTTTATTTTTTTCTCATAACTGCGCGAAAGTTTCTGGAAGTAGGGCAGGTCAATAGCCACCCCCGTCATTTCCATGTTCGCGAGTACCGGAATCAGTTCCATTTCAATGCTGGCAAAGACGCCCTGTAGATGTTCTTTCTGCAGTGATTTTTCCAGCAAAGATTTGAATTGCAGAGCCAGATCCGCATCCTGACAGGCATAGTTGCAAATTTTTTCTGGAGCCACCTGATCTAAAGTGAGCTGCTTGCGTCCGCTGCCGGCAATGTCTTCGTATTTGATGGTATCAAAACCCAGAAGATCCATGGCCATATCATCCAGATTGTGTCGGCGCACGTTGGGGTTCAGTAAATAACTGGCGATCATGGTATCAAAGGCAATGCCGGCCAGGTGGAATCCATGGCGTTCCAGAACAATTAAATCATATTTAATATTCTGACCGATTTTTGGGAGCCGCGGATTTTCCAGGAAAGGTCGCAAAATTTCCAGGCTGCTGGCCGGATTGCTGAAAAGTTCGGTGGGCAGACAATTGATGTAAAAGGCCTCACCTGGTGTGCAAGAAAGCGACACACCGACAAGGGTGGCACGCATGGGATCGGCTGAGGTGGTTTCTGTGTCAACGGCAAGGACTGTGGCCTTTTGTAGTGCTTCCTTGAGCCGGGCCTCAGTTTCCGGATTGTTCACGTAAGTGTACTTAACCTTTTTACCGGCCGCCTTTTTTTTCTCCGGCATTTCTTTCTTCACCCAGCGGGATAGATCCTGGTAGATGGCTTGAAAACCCGAGCGGGCAAAAAGGTTCATGGTGGACGGCGCTGTCAGATCCGGTGTGCGGAAGTCATCGAGAGGAATCGCTGTAACAGCTTCAATTCCGGTGACAATTGTCGCCAGCTCCCGGGAAAGAAAGACATTCTCGCGCGAGCTGGCCAGCTTTTCGCGGAGGCCTTTTTGTTTCACCTGGTCCAGATTTTTATAAAGATTATCTATTGTGCCGAATTGTTCGATCAGAGCAGCCGCTGATTTGGGACCGACTCCCGCTGCCCCCGGAATATTGTCAGATGCGTCTCCCACCAGAGCCATATAATCCACGATTTGATCGGGACGGACGCCCAGTTCCTGCTTTACCCAGTCGGGAGTGATGAGGACAAATTCGCTGACGCCTTTTGTTGAGCGCAACATGGAAACTGAATCGTTGAGCAACTGGAAGCAATCTTTGTCCGCTGTTAACAGGAGAATACGATGTTCCGGACCAAAGCGGCGGGCCAGCGTACCCATCACGTCATCGGCTTCAAAATCCGGCACCTGGGCCGGAAAAAAGCCCGATTCTGACAGCAAAATCTTTATCCCTTCAATCTGGCTTTGCAAATCATCGGGCATGGGTTTGCGTCCGGCCTTATAGCCGGGAAAATCACGGGAGCGGAAAGATTTGCCGGGTGGATCCCAGACAATTGCCGTCCACTCTGGTTTGTAATCGCCCAGGATCTTCACCAGCATGCGGAAAAAACCAAAAACAGCAGCTGTAGACTGGCCGGTGGCCGGGTCCGTGAGATTTTGTCCTGCCAGCGCATAGTAGGCCCGGTAAGCCATGGCATGGGCATCCACAATCAAGAAGGACGATTGAGCAGGCACAGGATAGGGTTTCGACAGCGAGAATTCTGTCCACAAATCGTTTGACAGATGCCTTCGTGCAAGGTTCATGCACGCAGGAAGGCAAACCATGCTGAATTCAAAGAAAGTAAATGACAAACTGGTCGTCTATCTGGAAGGACGGCTGGATGTATCCGTGGCCAATGAAGTGGAAGAGGACTTAAGCAAGCTGATCGACGAAGGCGGGCACCGGCATATTATCATCAACATGGACAAGGTCGAGTACATGAGTTCTTCCGGCTTTCGCGCCTGCATTGCAACACTTCGGAAATTGAACTCAATGGAAGGGACTCTGAAACTCTGCAATATTCGTCCTTCTGTGAAACGGATCTTTGATGTCATTGAGCTGACTTCGCTGTTTGACATCTTTGATTCCGAAGCAGAGGCTCTTGGCAGCTGAAACATGCCGGCAGACGCGGGTGTTCTCGCGCCGATTCTTGCTGCTAAACAGAAGGAAGTAGCGGAACTCGCCAGAAGGAGCAGCCCGGAGCTGACACTTGCAGCCCATCGCTTCAGACCGGCGGTCAAACGCCCGGCCGGTTCGCCTGTGCGGGTGATTGCCGAATGCAAAAAAGCCTCACCCTCGAAGGGCTTGTTACGCAATCACTATGAACCTGTTGCCCTGGCCCGGGAGTACAAACAGTTGGGAGCGGCAGCGCTTTCTATCCTCACGGATCAAAATTTCTTTCAGGGGTCACTCACGGATCTGACGGCCGTTCTGCCGGTGGGTCTTCCAGTTTTACGTAAAGATTTCATTATTGATGAACGTCAAATTTTTCAAGCTCGTGCTGCAGGGGCGGATGCGATTCTGCTCATTGTTCGCATCCTCTCGACTCAGCAGCTTAGAGATTTTTTTGAAATTGTTACCGGCCTGGGCATGGACGCTTTAATCGAGGTTCATGATCAGCCAGAACTGGAGGCAGCGCTGGAAGTGGGAGCCGATATGATTGGAATCAATCACCGCAATCTGGATACTCTCATGATGGATCTCTCCCTTACTTCAAGGCTTGCACCGGTAGCCCGCGCGGCCCGGCCGGAACTGGTTCTGGTTGCGGAGTCGGGTGTGGAGGACCGCGCTGGAATAGACGCGGTGGATGCTCATGCGGATGCCGTACTCATTGGCACGGCCTTTATGCAGGCCAGAAGTATTTCCGCCGTCTGGAAGGAGCTCTTTGTATGAGCTGGCAGCGGGTCGCAGTGGTTATCATTGTGCTGCTTCTTTTGCTTCTGGGTGGTTTTATTTGCCACAAGCGCTATGGCAGCCTGGATTGGCAGAAGGCTCTGCCATTGTTCAAGGCCGGCCTATCAGGCGATGGTTCTGACCGTGCAGGAAATGAGGGTTCTGGCACGGATGCTGATGCCCAAGCCGATGCAGCCCACGACGGCGTGGACGGAGCTCCTGCTGACTCATCCACGGAAGCCGGCGGACCGGCCGACGGAGGCCTTCTGACTCCTGAAGCTCTGGCGGATACCAATGCCCGGAGCGACGGACCCGCTTTCATTGCGCCCCCACCGGGGGGAGCAGAGACGATCGGGAAGCGCCTGGCGGCGCTTGCTACTTACGAGGATGAGCGTGCCCGGGCCGATTCAGAATTTGCAGAGTCTCTAAAAGAACTGGGTCCTTATCCATCATCGCGTCCGCTCAGCCAATTTCTAAAAGACAGTCGCCGCTACCAGGAGCGCTACGCGGCGCTGAAGGGACGTCACCAGAGTCGGCTGCAACAGATTGCCACTGCGGAGGATGCACAGCTACAGGCCATTTACGATGAGGCCAATCGGCTCGACGCCATTACCGGTTCTTCTGCTCTACGAATGCAGGCGCGCGGTGCCATCGCCAGGAAACGGGCGGAAAGGCAGGCTGCCCATCGGCGCATGCAAAAGGACCTGGATGCGGCCGGATCGCGGCAGGGCCGGGCCTTCAAGGAGGGTTTTCAGCAGAGGCTGGCAGAGGAAACAGGCCGGCTCCCCGCCGCCGAGCGGCGCACTGCCCTCCAGAGAGTGCGCTCAGAAGTGGATAGCATTTATGGTAGAAATCAGGATCCGGGAGTTCGCGCGGCCCGTAATTATTCTATACAATGGATTGATTTTTTTGCAAAAGAACCTGCTCGAGCACAGAAAGAACCGGAAAAAGAGCCGGAAAAGATTTCCCGTGTGGATCGGGAAGTGGCTGCCGCTGGAGTTCGGGCAGAAAAGAAACCGTTTGCCCGTGTCCGTGAATGCAAAGACCTGCCGGAGGCCAGTCTGGCCGACTATCGCGAATATTTGCGTTCACTTTCCCGGACCTGTCAGGGAGCCTTCCTGCCCGATGTGGTCATTGACGAATGTCGCGAGGGTAATCCTTCCGTGGACATCAGCACGCGCTGTCAGCGTAATATTTTTAGTTTTTTACTTTTTGATAGCAATAACTATGTAGATAGAATGCGCGGCTGGCGCCACTTTGCGGAAAATTGCGTTCAGCACCGTCCGGCCCTTGATCTGGCCCGCTCCATGCTTGCCGAAGCCGGAAAACTGGATTCCTTTTCACGGCAGCGCATCCAGGCCGGTCTTGTCCGCCTGGAGGAGTGCCGCTAAATTTTGCTGGCCTCCTTTGTGCCTTTCCATCCCCATTTTTTGTTCCGGAGCGGTCATGCCCAGACTCTGGCCGGTCATATGCAGGGTCGTATTCCGGGAAAAGCACCGTACCGCCCGGGGCTCCGCACTGAGAAATTTATTCTGCCCTGTGATGACGCATCTGGCGACCGGCTCCTTTTCTATGTTGAGCGTTGCCATCTGAAGGCGAATGTTCCGGCCGTTATTCTGGTACATGGTCTTGAAGGCGACGCCCACAGCAGCTACATTCTGATTCTGGCCAGGAAATTGCTCGCTGCAGGTTTTCATGTAATTCGGTTTAATATGCGAACTTGCGGTGACGGATTGCATATTGCTCGCAACGCTTACAACGCAGGACTGACTCTGGATCTACAGACCATTTTACGTTTTGCTATAAAGCACCTTTCTTCCCGGGTGGCCGTTGTGGGCTTCAGTCTGGGTGCGAACGTTGTTCTGAAATACTTTGGCGAAGATCAGAGTGAACGCAACCGGCAGCGGGAATTTTTGAGAACACCGCCTGTGAAAGGGCCGATCCTTGATCGACTGGCAGAAACTTTTGTGGCCGTCAGTCCGCCGCTGGATTTGCGCAGTTCCTGTCACAAAATCGATTCCTCAAATATGCGTATCTATCGGTTGAGTTTTATTAAGGAAATGAAGCGCAGCATTCTGGAAAAAAACTATACTTTGCCCTTTGATCCGGAAAAGGAGCTTCCGGAAATCCGCACCATTTTTGACATCGATCATAGCTTTACCGCGCCCATGGCCGGATTTCGGACGGCTCTGGAATACTATGCCTGTGCCTCTGCTCAGCGCTACGTTACAAGTATCAAATTGCCAGGTCTGGTTCTGCACGCACAGGACGATCCCATGATTACCATGGACGGCTGGCAGAAAGTGGACTGGAAGGAAGTGCCGCATATTCAGGCGGTACTCACCAGGGAAGGTGGCCATCTGGGCTGGTATGCCCGCAAGCATCCGCTTTTCCGGGACCGGCGCTGGATGGACTACCTGGTGTTGAACTATTTACTGGAATGGCGCGACCGGCAGAGGAATGGGCCAGCGTACCGTAACATGCGTTCCCTGGATTTTCGCATCGCTTAACTGGATTTCTCCGCCATGAAGCAGGACGATGCGCCGGACAATGGACAGACCAAGGCCGGTGCCCCCCGCTTTGCGCGATCGATCCGGATCGACGCGAAAAAAACGCTCAAACACCCGGCCCTTAAGGGCGTCGGGCACTCCTTCTCCGCAGTCGATGACTTCCAGGCAAAACCGATTGTGTTCACGTTTCAAGCGCACATCGATGAAACTTTTTTCCGGCGAATAGCGACTGGCGTTGCTCAGCAAATTGAGCAGCAGATGTTCGAGAAGGGTTTCGTCAGCGAAGAGTTCTGTGAGATCATTTTCCATCCGCAGCGTTTGATTTCTGAGCGCTAAAAATCCAAAAGCCAGCGCCTGCATTCTTTCCAGAAAAGGGGCGACCAAAAACCAGGACGGAGAGAATGCCGCCTCGTGGCCTTCGAGTCGGGCAATGCTTGTCATATCTTCAATGAGGCCGGTCATGCGTTCCACATTGCGTTTGATAGAGGCGATGAATTGCAGCTCTGCCTGGCCGCTCACTCGATTCTCGAGAAGTTCGGTGTAGCCGCGTATACTGGTGATCGGAGTTTTAAGCTCATGGCTTGCATTCTGAACAAACTGTTGACGAATGATGCGTGCCTGCTCGCTTTCAGTTTCATCATAGATGATGCACAGAAATAGATCGCCTGGCTCGGGCAGGGCAGCCCAGGTGATCCGGTAGTGGTGATCACGTGTGCGGATACGTTCTTCCTTTTCTGTGCGCTGGCCACTCAGGCGACGATCGATGCTTTCCAGCAGAGCTGCATCTTTTACCGGAACATAGAAAAAATCGCCGCTGCGGGCTCGCTGGCAGAGGTCTGCGGGCAAACGGGAGCTGGCGTAAACGATACGTCCCTGGGCATCCAGACAGAGGATGGCAAATTCCAGGTTTTCCAGCAGACTGGCCAGTAGATTTTTTTCCACAATTTGCGCATCTTTTTCCCGACGCTGCTTCTCTACCATACTGCGAACGATTGCAGCCACGCGGGCAAACTCGGGCCAGGGGAAGAATCCGCGCAGATTTTCTGGAAGCGATTCGACACGGGTGAGTGAGCGGGCGATCCGTTCCAGATCAAAATAAAAAGAGAGAACCAGCACGCTGATGAAAAGGACAACAAAGAGCCCGGCCATCACCAATTTTTGCACGATCAGCGCTCCCAGAGTTGCCAGAAGGACAAGCAGTAAGATGAATCGGGGTTTCACTCGGGTTTGCCGTTGAAGCGATATCCCACCCCGCGTACTGTTTCGATGCGAAATTTTTCCGGGCCCAGTTTTTCTCGCAGCCGCTTCATGTTAACATCAATGGTGCGATCGGATACGTAAACGGTTCTTCCCCAGACCCGGTCCAGCAAACGATCCCGGGAAAAGGCAACGTCGGGGTTCTCGAGGAAAAGGCGTAAAAGGTCATATTCCAGAGGGGTCAGATCAATAGGATTGCCATCGACTGTGGCCCGGTGTGCAGTGGTATCGATCTGGATGCGGCCTGTTGTGAGAATCTCCACGACCTCCTTTTGATTCTTACGACGCATAACGGCTCTGAGGCGAGCCAGCAATTCCCGGGGCGAAAAAGGCTTGCGGATGTAGTCGTCAGCGCCCACTTCAAGGCCCACCACAGCGTCCGTCTCCTCCGAGCGGGCGCTGATCATGAGCACCGGAATATCATATTTTCCCTTTAGTTTTTTGCAAAAATCTATACCGCTGAGTCCGGGGAGCATCACATCAAGGATGACAGCATCAGGGAGTTGACGTTCCAGCTTCTGCCAGCCCTCCAGGCCGTTGTGGGCTACCTGCACAATGAAACCGTGCTCTTCCAGCTGGAGTCGCACTATATCGCAGATGTCTTCTTCATCGTCCACGACCAGCACGCGCTGGCCTTTGTGGTCCTGATTGGGGGTGGCCATGGATACGAAAGTGGGGGGCGATGGCAGTACGGCAAGCTGGAATGCGATACCAGGGAACCGGTTTAACACAGACAGGGGGAAAAGAAGCCCCCCGGGGGGGAATCCGGGGGGCAGGAAGAGTGTTCATGCGAAGTGCACTAAATTGCTTTAGCGCACGCCACCAGACTGAGGGGCCGTTACTTTCAGGCAAGCATTTTTTTTGCTTTTGTGATTTCTCCATAGATCCGGGCAGGGGGCACAGAGGGGGGGGATTTTTGTTCCAGGAGAAGACGGGCCCAGCGCCGCTCGGTGAATTCGCAGATATCTTTGATATTGCGTCCGGCAAGGCCTTCTGAGAGTTCCGCCAGGCCCTGGCGTTCCAGCAGGCTCAGCTGGGGGGCATAAAGCCCGTAAATGTCGGCTCTTTGACTGGAATCCGGCAGGGGGATGGTGATTGTCTGGTCAAAACGCGACATAAGGGCCCGATCCAGGTCCTGTTTGCGATTGGTGGCGCCGATGGTCAGCGTGCCCTTTCTGATATCCAGGCCATCGATTTTACGCAGCAACACGGAAAGGACACGCCGGCTGGCTTCCACAATGCCATCATCCCGCGAGCCGGTAAGAGAGTCGATTTCATCAAGAAACAGGAGCACCTGGTCAAGCTGTCCGGCCAGGTCGAAAATACGGGCCATATTCTGGGCCGATTCACCGTAGTATTTGGAGACGATGTTTTCCACGGGGACATGAACCAGAGGAAGGGCAGTCTGCCCGGCAATGATCCGGGCCAGGGAAGTTTTTCCCACGCCAGGAGGACCTTCCAGCAAGATGGCTCGCGGTAAATTGGTATGCTCTGGTCCGCGGGTGAGACGGGCTACAGCGGCAAAGTGATCGGCATGACGAAAGGGTAAAATAATGCTTTCCTCAACCTCTTCCTGGATGGACCGGTAGCCGGCCAGTTGTTCGAAAGTAAAGCGACTCGACTCCTCCGGAAGGAAAACCTGCACACCCATGGCCCTGAGTTGATCGAGAGGACTTTGCCGTCCCGCTCCCCCGCTAAAAAGAGCAAACAGTTGCAGCGCTGCCTGCAAATCCTCCTGGTGGAAATTGCCCCGCCGGATCACATCGATGCGGTAGCCGCCCAGAGATGAAAATTTGAATTTGGTCCCGGCGGCGAGACTCGCCGGGTCAAACAAATTCCCGGCATGTCCTTGAAAAACAAGGTAGCCGTTCTCAAAAGTATGGATGCGAACATGCTCAATATGATTCTTTATGATTTGTAGTGATTCCATGAGCATGGATGCCGGGAGGCCAGCGGGGCGGAAGGAAAAGCAGGTTTCTCCCTTTTCTACCTTGAAGAGGGGCAATTCACTTAGCTGCAGTCGATCCAGTTCACGCTCAATTTGCAACTGAGCTGCGTTGTAGTCCAGTTCCTGAGCCATGGAACTGGACTGCAATCCCTGACAATCTTACAAGCACTTCTTCGATTGCCGGGATTCTGGGGGCGCACCCGCCAATCGTAGGAAAAAGTGCTGGTACCGGCGGCCGTCTGGCCCAAGCTTCCCTGTAATTGAAGGGGGTGCTGATGTTTTTCACAGATGCGGAAATCGAGGAGTTGGGAGAGCGTTTCAAGGAAAGTCTCCGGAAGGGGGAGGAACACCCGGACCGGACGGCTCAAACCCGGCGGAAATTCAGGATTGGATGATCCGTCACCATGTAGACCACCCTGAAGTTCTGCTGAAGATTCTGGGAAAAATAGGACCGGGCCTGAAGGCCGGCGAAAAAAAAATGTCCTGAATGCGGAAGCCCGCAGAAATTCAGGAACTCGAGAGCGCAAACTAAATCTGGGCCGAACTGGTGTTATTGGAATTCATCGTGCATATTATACGTGCACTAACAAATCCTGCCGCTGCACAGAATTCCCACTGAGAAAATCCTCGGACTGACACCTCATTCGGCGTCAGGAAAATTTGCTGAGCTATTGTGCTGGTTGGGCGCAGCCGTCCCTTTGATCAGGCGCGTCATTATCTCGGACGCTTTGAAAAGTCGATATCACAGAGACTATGCTGCGCGAAACGGCCGAGGCGTATGGAGCATCATTCTGTGCTGCAGATGAATACAGAAGCAAAGAGTTCAGTACGGTGTGTCTGCTGAGAAGACAGAAATTCTCTATGTTCAGGCAGACGGTGGCATGGTGCCGATTCGGGAAAAACCCTGAAAATCGGCTCAAAACCGAGCATAAGGAGGTAAAAGTTGGAGTTGTTTTTCGTACAGAGGATATCATCAGGAGAAAGTCTGCAAAAGGAAAAGAAATATGCCGTATTACAAAAAAACGCTTCGCAACATCAATCGGTAAGGGCGTAGAGCACTTCGCACAACTCCTGAAGCGAGTGGCTGCGGCAAGCCTCAGGGAATGGGTGGAGCCACATCGAGAAATGTTATGGAACGGAATGGCCGAAGCGGTCTGCGAACGTCTACTCTTCGAAGCCAAGCGCCGGCCCCGAGTCCAGACCCCAATCATTGAATTACACAACTATTACAAAAGTCGCCTGGATAAGATGCGCTATCCGCATTTCCGCCGCATGGGATTCTTCATTGGGAGCGGTGCGGTCGAGAGCGCTCATAAGTACCTCGTCCAATCCCGGCTCAAGCAGGCCGGAATGAAATGGACCATCGACGGCGCATCCGCTATTATCCGGCTCCGCCAGATGCTCTACGACGGATCTTGGGACCAGCAATGGGGCCGGTCGGCCGCCTGAACCCCGGCGCTACGATTGGCGGGTACGCCCGGATTCTGGGATTCTGTGAGATCACTGCATTTTCCTGCCGGGGCGGATCTCTTACTCGATTCCCTCTGCCTTTAACTCCTCCAGAGTGAGTCCAGTGTCTTCGGCAATAATCGTCAGGTCCAGACCACGTTTGTGCATGCGGCGCGCTGTTTCCAGCTTTGCTCTCCGTTCACCCTCAGCAACTCCCTCAAGCTTACCCTCAAGTTTGCCCCTGAGTTCGCTTTCCTCTCTGATTTTCTCCAGGTAGGGCATAACCAGGTCAGTGATGTCCGCTTCCATGGCTGTTGGCATGATACCCTCCCACAAATCCTCTGGCTCAAAACTCTTAATACGTATGTAGAGTGATTCCTTGAGTTTGTCGAGGATATTTTTTTCAAGTCCAGCTGGATCGGTGCGCTGGACTATTTTCGCCAGGTAAGGCAGGCGTTCCGGTGGTGCGTAGGCGGCGAGAAAGTAGGAGTCATAGCCAGAAAGGACAAGCTCTTTGAGATCAAGCACATGGATTTCCAGCAAATTCAATTCAAGGATCCAGTGTCCCGGACTCTGGTTTCTACAGAAGCGGGTGTAGGGCTCCATAGATTTGGGGGGCAGATTACCTGCGATCAGTGAGATCGTCGTATTGTCTGGACTGGCCCCGGTCGTCATGTTGATGTAGCCTGCGTAGTAGCTCAGAAGTTCGATGATGTGATCCTGGCCAACCCTGTCCCCGAGTGACTTGAAACTAATAATATTGTGTTCTTTGAAGTAATTGAGCACGCTGAAATAGCGCCGGATAGCCTCTGAATTGAGGTTTTCCGTAGAAATGACAATGACATCGGCCTTTTTGGGCAGTTTGAAGAGTTCGACTTCTGTTGTGACCCGAAACCCGAATAGCTCAAAAAAGGCCACAGCCATCCGCTTGAAGAATTCATCGAAGCGCAACTTGAAGCGGGGCACGGGAAATGGGTCGCTGTAGAGTGACAGCGGTCAATGAGAATCTGCGAATATCCTGGACCGATCATTCCTTGCAGTAGGTGGTTTTTTCTCCGAGGGAATTCGGGTGACAGCAATTGATTGCCAGCGGCGTGTGGCCGGAGTGGCTGGCTGAAGTTATCTTAAATGCTTTTCGTCTCATTTTCCTTCGCAGTATATTTCTTTTTTATCTATACCGGTGTTCGGGCCCTTCCTGTGCGCGGGAGGACCTTGTTCATCGTCCTGGCTTCGGCAGTGTTTTATCGGGGGAAGATCAGCATGTTCAATTCTTTTTGCTTTTCATTTTCTCTGTGTAACCGCGTCCCCAGGCCAAGAATTTAAGACCCGGGAAAGGCTTCGGTGGGAGGTAGGACCTGCTCTGGATCACCTGGAATTGTCTGGTCATGCGGCGGCCAAGAGATCGAGCTTCCTATTCGCACAGATAATGCCATCATTCCGGAAAATTCTGAATTTCTTTATGAAATAGGGCTTCAACGCGCGCCGTCAGGGCATCGGCATCACGAAATTTCAAACCGGCCGTAGGAATGGCTGGCAGGATTCGTATGTAGTGTTTTCCACCACGGGCCTTGCGTTGCCGGGTATCAATCAGGTGTCCCATTGGTTGATTTACGATGGGAATGATGGGTGCCTGGGCTGCAATGGCCATGACAAAGGCTCCCTTTTTGAATTCTCCCAGACCCTTGCCGTGGCTGCGCGTCCCTTCCGGAAAGATCCAGATGTTATTTTTGTCCTTCTGAATGGCCACAATAGCATCTTTGATAACTTTCTTCCCGCTGGCAGCATCTTCACGGTTTACGAAAATGTTGCGTGATGCCAGCAGAATCAGGCCAAAGAGCGGTACCTTGAGCATCTCTCTTTTGGCAATGACGACCGTGCCCCGGGGGAAAACCGGGGAAAGAATGTACGCGTCCAGATTCGACTGGTGGTTGACGAGCAGGATTGATGGCTCGACAGGCAGGTTTTCCCGTCCAAGGACTTCGATCTTCACACCCAGCAGTGGCAGCCCCAGGCCTCCCAGCATTCGTGCATACAGCCAGGCACTCCAGGTATGGCCCCAGGTCAAAAGACTCAGAAAGAAAACCAGGAGGGTGACAATTCCGGCCCACAGACCAATGAGTACCATCCGGGTGTAATAGGTAATGGATTGCAATGATCGCCCCCGGGTAAGTTTTTTTTGCTTCAGGCATTGTCGAGGCTTTCCGCTCCTTTTCCATAAAATCTGGTCCGGGTGTGCGTCCGATGCGCCGGGTTAGACCACCGGCCAATTGGTGGCCAATCTTACCGGGGCTGTGTCGCTTTTTTCTTGCCCCGTTAGCGGCCAGGTGGTCGCTAAGCTCCGGTGGCAGGTAAGTTCCTGGAAGATAAAATAGGTGTGGCCGGACCGGTCGCAGATGCACCTTTGCCGGAGTCGGTGCGGGGGGCTGTCGAGGTGCTGCGGGAATTTGGCCGTCGTGCGGCCAGAGAAGGTTTGGTTCTTTCGACCTGCGGAAATGCCAGCTGTCGGCTAAATGATGATAGCATCTTGATTTCCGGTTCCGGGACCGAACTGGGAATGCTGGAAGATTGTGGCCTTTCACTCGTGCGCTTGAGCGATGGCAGCCATCTGTCCGGAACCCGCCCATCGTCTGAACATCCCTTGCATCGCTACACTTACGAGCAGCGTCCCGAAGCCCGGTTTCTGTTGCATTACCAGTCGCGATCTGCCACTGTGCTGGCCTGTATGGCCCACCCCCCTGCCAATCTGGATCTTATTCCAGAAATTCCGGCCTACGTGAAAGCCGTCGCTTATGTGCCTTATGCCACACCGGGATCGGATGAACTGGCCAGGTCTATAGGCCAGGCTTTTGCCGATCCGCTGGTCAATATTGTGCAAATGCAGAATCACGGTCAGGTCGTCCTGGCGCAGACTCCGGAGGCTGCTATCCAGAAGGCTCTCTTTTTCGAACTGGCCGCATGGATGCACCTAAAAAATCCTGAACTGTTAAGAATTCCTGAAAAAGAGGCGAGCCTCCTGCGCGCCATGCAGGCTGTTTGAATAACAGCTGTCATTGCAGGTGTTGTCGGGGGCCGTTAATTGTAGCGGCCGCTCAAGTGCAGTCCCGGTACGTCCGCAAAATCTTTCGTGTTCCTGGTCAAAAGGATGCCTTCGTGGGCCAGGCAGATGCCGGCAATCAGGGCATCGGCCATGCCGATAGTCTTTCCCAGACGACGCAGTTCCTGAACGATACCTGCTGCCCGACCGGCCCTGTCAGCGTCAAGCGGCAGCACTGTCAGCGCCACCAGTACATCGCGCACAGCACGCTCTTCGCGACCGTTGCGGATGCCCACCTGCAATTCAAAGACTGAGATCACGGTTGTTGCCAGACGGCCCGTCCGCAGCTCCATTTCCACGCGATCAGCCAGCTCCGATCCTCGCAAAAAATCAATGATTACATCCGTGTCGGCAACAATTAGCGCCATTTCTGCCTTGCAGCCAGTGCTTCCCTGGCAAAAGTATCATGATCGGGCCCGACCAGGGCCCCTTTGAGCAGAAGGGCCACGGAGGCTGGTTCCGCCCGCCTCGCTCTCTGTTCCAGATAAAGCTGAATGGCCTGCTGGATAATGCCCGAATAGCCTTTCTGGCCCTCGAGAGCTGCTATCCGCAAAAGTTCTGCTCTCTGCTCCTCTGGGAGTTCGATGGTCGTGCGCATACGGACACATGCGCATGCATGCGTATGCATGTCAAGAAAAAATCCTCCCCTGCGCCTCGGTTTTGCTTCTTCCTTGCCCCGCACGTGACCCGGCGGCAGAAGTGACACAATCTCTGTGGTACAAGCAAGCAACGGGCTTGACCGTGGCTGCCACCACAGGCCAGTTGGGGCACATGCGTTCAGCGATGCGTCGTTTGCTAAAGTATACTCTGGTGATCTTTGCCACTCTGGGACTCTACCGGGCCTGTCTGACCGCTCAGCATGGCTGCATGCGGTCCACCGCCCAGAAGATTGAGTCGGAACGATCCTTTGAGCCGGATCTGCTGTATCGCAAGGATGGGGGCGAACCCCTGATCCTGACGCGGCCCGATGCCAGAACTACGCTACTCTTTCTGGAAGGATTTCGGGCGCAGGCCCCGGCAGGGATGTACGCCGATTATCTGCGTGAGCTGCAGGCCGCAGGAGTGAACATCATCGCACCGGTCTATGGGTTGCAGAGCTCGCCCTTCGATCTGCGTAACCGCGACTGGCATATCCAGGAAGACATGCGCACGGTAACCCAGATCTATGATACGGCGGCCGCCCTGCTGCCGCGCAACGACCGCCTGGTGGTGCTGGGACAGAGTTTCGGGGCTTTACCTGCACTGGCTGTGGCGGCGAAGGCGAAGCGCAAACCGGACGCAATCATTCTGCTCTCACCGCTCAACAGCGGTCTGGAATTCAAGGCCGCCGGTCCCGTTGTCTTCTGGCTTTCCCAACAAACCCGCTGGCTTCAGCACCTGCTCCTCTATACACGACCGGGGATTCCACCGGGGCGTGAATCGGAGTGGGATATTGTCAATGCGGAGATGAATCGGCGCATGGCTGCGACAGGCTGGGTCAACCCGGAGGACAGCGCTCGTTATGGTCACCAGGTCGAGCAGAGTGCGCAGTGGCTGGAAAGCGTTCTGCTCCCACAGGTAAAGGAACAGCGCATCTTGATGCGCTGGGGAGACAGCGATCTCTTTTTTTCGCAGAGTGGTTTCGCAAGATTTTGCGAAAAGCTCGGGCAGAATGCCAACCAGATCGACTGCGCGCCCCTCAGGGATACCGGGCACATGGTCCTGCTCGACAACGGCGCCGCTCAGCTAAAAACAGAGATCCGCGCCACCTTGCAGCATTGAATGGCGTCTCATCTTTTCCGGCGCCGGTCCTGCTGCTCTGCTGCTCTGCGGTCCTGCTGCAATGCCTGCACTTAAAAAATATAATCTGTTGATAAAAAATTAGATTTATGATCGTGCACTATTTGCTTGAGCAGCGCCTTGTTTTCTGCATTTTCTTTGGTGGCAACCAGAGTGCGGATACTGAATTGATATAGAGCATCGCTTACGGAAAGAGTGCCCTCGGCTGATCCCTTGCGACCGGTGAATGGAAAAAGATCAGGACCGCGCTGGCACTGACTGTTGATGTTCACGCGACAGACCTGATTTACCATGGGATCAATCAGTACACTCATTACATTGGCATCCGTGCCGAACAGACTGACCTGCTGGCCAAAATTGGATTCGCGGATCCAGTTGATCGGCAGGTCCAGGCTATCAAAAGGGACAACGGGAACCACCGGACCGAATTGCTCTTCCTGACAGATACGCATCGTCAGGAGGGCCGGATAGAGGACCGCGGGCTGAAAAAAAGATCGGTTGCGAACCAGTCCGGCGCTGGCAATGCGCGCTCCTTTTGCGGTCGCATCCGCAACCAGTTCTTCCATGTAGTCGCAATGTTCTTCATTCGGAAGGGGCGTGATCTGGACCTTATCTTGCCAGGGCATGCCGCAGATCATCTGACTTAGCTCTGAAGTGAATTTTTCCACAAAGCGGTCGGCTATGCTCTTATGAACAAAAAGGATTTTTAGTGCGGTACAACGCTGTCCGTTGTAAGAGAGACTGCCGGTCAGACATTCCTTCACGGCCAGATTGAGATTTGCATCCGGTAATACGATTGCGGCATTTTTAGCGCCCATACCCAGAATGGCCCGCAGACGATGCGGATGAGGATGCGCTTTCTTGAGAACATCAGCGACACGACTGGAGCCGATGAATGCCAGCACATCAATCTGGCCGGTCTGCATGATGGGGCCCACAATCGTTTGCCCGTCACCATAGATCACGTTTACAACGCCCGGTGGAAAGGCCTTCTGGAAGGCTTCGAGCATGGGTCCATAAAGCAGGACACCGAACCGCGGCGGCTTGAGCAAGCAGGTATTGCCCATTACCAGCGCAGGTATCAAAGTGGCAAAGGTTTCATTCAGCGGATAATTGTAAGGACCCATACAGAGGACCACGCCCAGAGGCGAGCGCCGGATCTGGGCTATGATGCCTTCTTTGATCTCAAAGCGCGATGCGGCACGATCCAGTTCCTTCAGCGCTTCCAGTGTATCACGAATGTAGTCCATCGTCCGATCAAATTCTTTTGTAGCATCGGCCAGAGTCTTCGCAATTTCCCACATGATGAGTCGAATCACCTCGTGACGCTTTTCCGTGACGAGTCGGGTAAAATGCTCCACGCAGGAAATACGCTCGGCTACGGCCATGGTTGGCCACGGGCCGCGCCCGGAATCATACGCGGCCACGGCCGCTTGCAATGCATCACCGGCAGCTTCAGCAGAAAGAGACGGGACACTGCCCAGCAAGCAGGGCTCTACACTATCACCCGTGCGCAGATGGATGGGCGATAGTATCTTCTGGGCCGGACCGGACCAGCTGCGAATTTCTCCGTTCACCAGATAGGTGGTCTGATTCAAAGGCCACTCCAGACGCATATCCGGGGCTATGGATTGTAATTCAGGCCAGAAAGAAGTTTGAGCGGTCATTGGATGACGGCGGCCGGAATACCCCTGAAAAGCAAGGGAAAATCGGTCCTTACAATTTCTGCCCCTTGCCAGGCCCTCAGCGCAGCGCTCATTTCCGGCTTGCCCCGGGGGCGCCTGGCCTTTTCATTGAAGCATGGTTCGCTTGTTCCGCAAAGAGGGAGCACCAGGCTGGGTCTTAATTCTCGGGGCCATACCCTTGCTTCTTTTAGCAGAAGGACCCGGCGAGTCCCATGAAGAACTGCGCGAGCAGATCGTAGCGGATGCCCGGGAACTCCTCGGAGTTCCTTATCGGTACGGCGGTACAAGCCGGGCCGGCCTTGATTGTTCCGGCCTGGTGCGCTACGTATACAATCGGGCCGGTTTTGACCTGCCCGTGGGTGCCCGTGCTCAATATGAAGGTCTGCGACCGGTCAAAGATCCGCTGCCAGGAGATCTTCTTTTTTTCCGGATTCGCAGCCAGCGTCCCGATCACGTGGGCCTGTACACCGGTGATGGCCGCTTCATCCACGCTCCCGTTCCCGGTCAGAGAGTCCGTTATGAAACGCTCTCCGGCGAGTACTGGCAAAAACGATTGCTGGGCGCCCGCTCTGTTCTGAAAGAATAACTATAGCCGGCCAAGCCAGGCAGCGCCGATGACTCCGGCGGAGTCTCCCAGGTGATTGGCAAGCAGCGGAGTTTTCAGATCAATGCTAAAAGAATATCTATGAATTTTTTCCAGACCGGTGGTGTAAAGTTCTGGAATCTGCGACAGTCCACCGCCTAAAACCAGGCAATCGGGATCCAGGATGCTGATGAGTCCGCCCACGGCACGGCCAAAGTCTTCCAGAAACTGTTCCCAGATGAAAAGCGCTGCTTTTTCTCCACCAAGAGCCCGCTTGCGCAATTCAGCCACGCCGATTGCCTCATTGGTTTGTTCCTGATAGATTTTTTGCAGAGCGCCACCGGAAATCTTTGTTTCAATGCAGCCCACATTGCCACAGTAGCACTTCCTCCCGGCCGGGTCGATACTCATGTGTCCCCATTCACCGGCGATGGAATGCGGCCCATCGCGTACCTGACCGCCAATGACCAGGCCGCCACCGCAGCCCGTTCCCATAATGATGCCAAAGACCAGATTGTAGCCGCGTCCGGCCCCGGACAGGGCCTCCGCCAGGGCAAAGCAGTTGGCATCGTTTGCGATCACGATTTCATGCCCGGTCAGTTCCCGCAGATCACGGCCCAGGGGTTGACCGATGAGTTCCGTGGTATTGGCATTCTGGACCAGTCCGCTGCCTGGCCGCAGGGATCCGGGAATGCCCATACCCACCGGTGCATCGGGCCCGGCCACTGCAGTTGCCTCTTTTAGCAGCGCAGCAATGGCCTCCAGTATTGCCTGGTAGCGATCTTTTGCCTGGTGCATGGGAGGAGGTGTTGGCCGGCGTTCTCGAAGCAGGATCTTTCCATCACAGTCCAGGACAACGGCTTCGATTTTGGTCCCGCCCAGGTCTATGCCGATGCGCTTTTCTCTCTGCAGTTCCACCCCTCTTACGTGGTGCTCCCTGGTAGATGGAAATGGCGCTGCTGGCGATCAATGGCTTCAATTTTTTGCTCAATCTTCAGTAGCTCCGGCACTTTGCGGATCAAAAGCTGGTATTCCGGGGAAAATTCTTTCTCCATGGTGGTCTGGCCAAAAAGCTGCATGATATTGCATTCGTGGGAATCACGGATAGATTTGTTGATCCGTTGCGTCAGTTTATGAAATAAGGTTTCCAGGTGTCCGCGGTAGGAGACCAGATTGTAGGCGGCCATCAGGGTGTTATTGATTTCCTGATACAGGGCTTTGCGATCCACCTGCCGTGCATCCAGGTGCTGCTTGGCAAGTAACTTGAAAAGTTTAAGTTTGTCTTCCAGCGCGGGGACCCGGACTTCAATCTGTTCCATACGTTTGCGTAAGAATTCCAGAAAACGAAACAGGGCCAGATAGGAATTAGGGCAGGCCGCGTCGCGGATGGTCCCGGTTTTGGGTTCAATGTCCGCCAGAGTTACGGGCTTATCTCCAAAATAGCGCAGATCCTCGCCAAAATTATTGCGTAAAAAATCTTCCCAGGGATATTCTGTTTTTTCCGGAATGGGCATGTTGATCTTAAGCATACTCGATTGCCGGGTGGAAATAGCCCGCGAGAGGTAGATATCGTAGTGATGTTCGCCGCGATCCAATCCGTTCAGCCTGGCGGACGGACCACGCAATCGGCTTGAATGAGCAGACGCGGAAAAGAAATCAAAATATATGAATGATTGAAGTATTCAAGCTCAATGTTTTTCAGTTCCTGACAGTTGTATTCTACAGCGGTGCGCAGGAGTGCTTCCTTAATGTCCGGTGTCGGGCCAACAGGAATGAGACCAAAAATGAGCAGGTCGCCTGAGATTTTATGAGCGATTTTCACGCTGCCGCCTGTGGCCGGGCTCTGTGATTCAAAGAGCAAAATCTTCTGCGACAACGGGGTAATGCAACTGCATAAAGAAAGAAGGCAGAGCGTAATCCAGGATTTCACGGTCCACCTCCGGGTGCCGGTGCGCCCGGCTTTTCTCCGGCTGGCTTTTCCAGAGCGGGCTTTTCTGTGGCCGGCGTCTGGGAGCGCAAACAATCGGCACGAATGATGAGCCGGGGAAAGCCAAAGAGATAAAAATTCCAGTCATACAATTCCAGGTCCACGTTTTGTAGCTCCGTGCACTGGTGGATGGCCCGGGTAACATGCAAGGAGCGCCATACGTCGGGTGAACTGCCGGTGGCAATGCGCAAAATGAGGACATCACCGGTGAACGCCTGGGTAATCCTTTCCACACCGGGCGCTGCCTTCGGGTTGTAGCTATGGAAGCTCTTGTGGGCAAGAGGCAGGCGGCAGTAGAAAAGCATGAGACCGGCCGTAAAGATTGTGCAGACGATCCGCATGATGCATGCTTTACCACCCGGACGCGGCTACAAGCCCTTTTTGGCTTGCGGATGTCCAACAGGCTCAAAGCCTGCCCTGATGGCAGAGGAGGCGAAAGCCGCGGCCCGTGCAGAAATCGTGGTGGACCATGCCCGTGCCCTGCGCGCCTTTGCTTCCCCTAATGTTGATTTTGGCATCGTTCATCCGGCGCCCTTCAAAACCCACATCCGGGTACTCGGCCAGATTTACGATACGATTCAGCGCTTCCTCATTGGGGAGACGCGCAAAACAGACAGCTTTTATCCAGAAACCGACGAACTTTACCGGGATCTGCAACTGCTCAAACGCTCCATTAGCGACAAAACGCCCATGCCTTCTCCGGAACAGTTCCGCCAGTTACTCCGCCTTCTGGCCACGACAGAGCCGCCCTTTATTCATTTTGTCCGTGAGCTTACTTTTGGCGGCGCGGGCTTTGTTGCCGCTACCGTTTATGTTGCCCCCACAGAAAAGCATCCGGATAAGGTGCAGGTTGCCTACCAGGCCGCCCTGCGCAACTCCGCCAACGCTGTCAAGGACCTGATCAACAAGCACTACAACAACGACGATTTTGAAGAACAGTGCAAGACACTCAATCGAGTGGAAGATCTGCGTCCGGCCAGGTCGCGAGCCGATGCTGTTCTGCGCACCATTTTTCTGCGCGACGAGGCTATCGCTGCGGAAGACCGCGAAGAGCAGGAGCGTTTGCGTCGCATCAATGAGCAGATCAATCGCTTCCTGTATCGACCGCTCATGCAGCAGTTGTTTCGCGAAGGCCATCTGCTTTCTTTGAGCACCCAGGCTTACCGTCAGACAGGTATTCCCGGGGCGGATCGGCTTACAGACTTTATGTTCTTCAATGAACCGGAGCGATTGCAGAGTCGATTGCAACAAATTGTAAATTTACTGGATTCCAACTTTTGCTGGCCCTACCTGCCCCGCGATCAGGTAGACGATCTGCGCTCCAGCTACAAGGCAGAAGAAAGGAGTATGGAGGATTTTGCCGAATCCCTGGGTGAGCTGGTGCTGCAGAGTTTGAAGTCGGCGGACCGGCCGGCGGTGCTCCTTGAACTGGGCTGTGAAGCCATACTCCTTTCGCGCTGGCAGAAGGATTATTTACAGAAAAAGGAGCAAACTGACGCTCAAGATGCCTGGCAGAAAATTCTGTCCCGATTGAAAAAGCATGGCAACATGGTGCGCGTCACACGAAGCCGGCTGGATCAATTTCTCCCCGATCAACTCAAGGAAATCATAGCCGGGCGGGTGGCCAGCATTCTCTGTCTGACGGATCCGGTGGACCGGGTGGATAATGCGGCAGCGGTGGATCTGCGTTCCTACAATGCCGTATTCTTGCTGCTAAAAGACAGGCAGTGTACTGCCGGAGCCATCGACAGCGCCGTTGAATTGTTTCGCAAAAGTGGGGACCCCTACCTCATCCGGGTGCTGGAGATGATCTTGAATCTGGATACTACCGCCGATGAAGTTCTCAAGAACTATGTGGCTCCCGCTTACCTGCTCAAGCTGCGCGAAGCGGCTGCAGAGTCTTACTGGCCCATGCTACCCTGGTGGCAGCGGATCTACTATACGCTGACAGGCCGCGACGTGAGCCATATCAAGCTGGACCGGTTGAAGAAGGCCTTGCGTATCCAACAGGAAAAAACCAGAGAATCCCGCCAGGCCCGGCGTGACAAAGAGGCCCGGCAATCGGCGGAGCGTGAAATCAAATCCCGGGCCAGGTCCAATCTGCGACAGGTTGCGGCAGCGGATGCACCGCCGGATACCGGGCCACTGCGGCAAAGCATTGAAAGTAAACTCCGTCAGGGAATTTTCCCGGTGCGCCAGATGCTACTTGATGATGCCGGCCCGGAGCGCAAAACCTTTGAACAGCTCCTTGGTCTCATTGACGTGGGCGCTCAATCGGTGCGCAGCATCCGGCGGATAACTTTGCCGGTGAATGAGCCGGTTTATGTCACGGAAGAGATGCTGGAAAAAAATCGGGATCTTTTACTGGATATCTGCGAGCGCGGCTCTACTGAAGTGACGGAGGTTCAGCTGGCCTCCGATGTTAAAGTAGCTTTAAGTGATCCGTCGCGGGGAAAACGTCAGCTCAGCCGGGAGGATTACCGGGCCCTGGCCCAGTTTATTGAGCGCTCTTAAAAAGAGCCGCTCAGTAGAAAAGCACCGGTAAAAAAGCAACAAAAACGGAGCGGCAGACCTTTCCCGGTATGCCCGTTCTGATTTCTAAACTCGCGCTGCTTGCTCTGTCTCTGCTGGCTTTTCAAGCAGGGGAGCCTTTCCACAACCTGATCCTTCTTTTGGGGTTTTCTCTGGCGGTCCTCTTCCTGTCTCTGTGCTTCCCCTGGCGGCGATTCCTGTACGTCTGGCCTTTCTTCCTGGGTCTTGTGGCCTATCATGAAGAGCCCTACCGCGCAAGAGACTATCTTCATCCGCTGCCCGTAGAACGTTATGGCGCCATACTCTATCGGGCCCGGGTGCAAAAAATGTACGGGGAGAAAGTCGCTCTTGTGGATCTAAAGCCGCTGGCGCGCGAAAAGCGATTTTTTCCCAAACGAATCCGGGGCAGTAAAAGGCGACGGCCGCTGTTCCAGAGAGTGTCCACTCTGGATTTACCTGCCGTGCGCGATACGATCGTCCTGTCCGGATTTTCCTTGCGAGCGGGCTGCGAGATATCGTTTCGTCTGTACGGCCGGTCAGTGCCGGAGCCGCTGGGGGATTCATCGTTTCATCAATATTTGCGATCGCGGGGAGCAAAGACATTCATCCGGATTCATCATTCCTTTCTTCTGGAAGAAAGTTGTCCGCCGCCGGATCTGCGCGACAGACTTCTGGCCGGTTTGAAAAACATGCTCGCTCAAAAACTCAGCAGGGATGCAGCGGCCATTGCCACCGGAATGCTGACGGGAAACTACCGCTTGCTTGACCCTCAGCTGCGCGAGCAGGCGCGAGCGAGCGGTGTGCTTCATCTTTTTGCGGCCAGCGGACTGCATGCGGGAATCGTATACGGTCTTTTCTTTTTTCCTATGGCCATGCTAATGGGGCGCAGGCGGCCGCTGGTGCTCTGTCTGGGGCTTATTCCCCCTCTTTTCTACTTGTATCTTCTCTCTTTCCCGCTTTCACTCCTTCGTGCGTTTTCATTTCTTCTCCTGTACTCTTTTTCTGTGATCCAGGGTAGACCTTTTTCCCGCGCGCACTTGCTTGCCGGAAGCGCATTGCTTTGTTTTGCCTTTGAGCCACGCTCCTTTGTTTCTGCCGGTGCGGCGCTATCCTTTGCTGCAGTCACGGGAATTCTGTACTTTTACAAACCGGTATTTGAACTGTGGAAGGTTCGCTCCAGCATTTTGCGCATCTGCTGGGCTCAATGTGCGCTCTCCATCAGTGCCGGTCTATTCACTCTGCCGGTTCTGGCGCTTCTTTTTGGAAAAGTGGGGCAGTCGGGATTGTACTTCAATTCTGTGCTTGTGCCTTTAACGTCTCTGGCTCTACCCCTCCTTGTGATCGCTCTCTTACTGGAAATTCTGGCCGTGGAACTTTCCCTGGCAGATGGTCTTTTATCGCCGCTCTGGGAAATCCTGGATTGGCTGTTCCTGATTTTTGTGAAGTTTCTGGACGCCGGCATAGCCTACAACGTGGAAAATACAGAAGTCTATCAGATCGTCATTCCCGGTCTCCTGCTTGCCGCTGTACTGCCTTTTTGTCGCAGGGGAAGGATCAAACTTCTGGCGGGCTTTCTGATTTTTTATCAGTATGCCCGCTTGAGCCTGCCGGCCCAGGAGCTGCTTGCGCGCCTCGGGCCCCTTGTTCCCGTGCCGCTTTAGCTCAAAAGGCAGGGAGCGATTTATGCCCAACGGTGTGATGATGCAGTACTTTCACTGGTACAATCGGCCCGAAGATGAATTGTGGCAAACGTTACAGAAAGAGGCCGCAGTTCTTGCGAGTTGTGGCTTCACCGCACTCTGGTTGCCTCCGGCTTATAAAGGCATGAGTGGTCAGAGCGATGTGGGCTACGGTGTCTATGATCTGTACGATCTGGGTGAGTTCGCTCAGCGCGGCGCTGTGCGTACCCGTTATGGAAATAGAGAGCAGTATCTGGCCGCGCTCAGCGCTTTGAAGCACCAGGGGATCCACCGTTACGCAGACGTGGTGCTCAATCATCGCATGGGCGGCGATTCCCTGGAGTCGGCCCGGGCCACGCCGTACCATCAGCATGATCGCATCCATCCGGCCGGGCCGCTGCGCGATGTGCGCACCTACACCCATTTTCATTTTCCGGGCCGCGGCGGGAAGCATTCGCGATTTGAATGGCATTACCGGCATTTTGACGCTGTCGATTACGATGACCTTTCTCGCGAAGAGGGCAAAGTATTCCTTTTTGAGGGAAAATCTTTTGATGATTTTGTGGCTCTGGAGAAAGGAAACTTTGCCTATCTTATGGGTGCCGATATCGACTTTCAAAATCCGGAAGTGCGTCAGGAAATCCTGGATTGGGGCAAATGGTATCTGGATACAACCGGAGTGGAGGGCTTCCGCCTGGATGCCATCAAACACATCGCTGCCTGGTTTTTTCCCGAGTGGCTGGATGCCCTGGAGAAACACTGCGGTCGTGACCTTTTTGTCGTGGGCGAGTACTGGGTGCCGGATATCGCTACGCTGCACTGGTATCTGAACAGCATGGGTGGCCGGATGTCCGTTTTTGACGTGCCGCTGCATTTTAATTTTCACTATGCCAGTCGGGCCGGTGGAAGCTATGATATGCGTTACATACTTCATAACTCTTTGATGAAGGAAAGACCCACCCAGGCCGTGACCTTTGTGGACAATCATGATTCGCAGCCGCTTCAAGCGCTGGAATCCGTGGTGGAGCCCTGGTTTAAGCCTCTTGCTTATGCTCTGATTTTGTTGCGGGCAGAAGGCTATCCCTGCGTATTTTATCCCGACTATTACGGCGCAGAGTATGAGGACCGCGGCCGTGATGGTCAAAACCACAAGATTGTGATGCCCGCCCACAAATATTTGCTGGATGTATTTTTACAAGCAAGGCGTTTGTATGCTTATGGAGAGCAGTTGGATTACTTTGATCACTTTAATACCGTGGGCTGGACGCGCCTCGGTGATAAGGAGCATCCACGTGCCCTGGCTGTTCTTTTAAGCGATGGACCTGGTGGTAGCAAATGGATGGAAGTGCGCCGGCCCCGGGGCCGATTCCGCGATCTCACCGGACATTGTCCGGAAGTTGTCGAGGCCAATGAATGGGGCTGGGCGGAGTTTCGCTGTCCGGGAGGATCGGTGTCGGTCTGGTTGCAGGAGTGAGGGGCGGCGGTTAAATCACGCGAAGGCCACAGCGCCGCGCGCCCGATCCTCGAGCAACAGCGTAACAGGATCGATGGACAAATCGAGCTGCAATCGATTCTTCAATGGTCCCACCGGCCTACTGGGCGGTGTGAAATGCATCCGTGAATCCGGGGGAACGGGACCTATCCGGGCAATTGGATGCTCACGATCCGTAACAACGATTTGCTCTCCCTGTTCTGCAAGTCGTAACTCCTGACTCAGATGTGCCTTGAGTTTGGATACGGAAATGGTCCTCATAGGACCATCCGAGGTCCTCATTGCAGATGGTCAAGCGGAAGGGCGGGAGCCCGAAACCTGAAAAGTGCGGCGCTCCGGGCCAACCCATTTTGAGTTGCAATTCGCCGGCCGCGTTGGTACTTTCCCTTCATGATGCGTTTGATGGCCCTTTTACTGAGTTTCCTTCTCCTGGCGGGATGCCAGCAGCCCGCCGAGGATGGGAATTCCGGCCTGTTACTGGCCAGCCTCTTGGTTCTGGGGCAGAAAAAATCGTCATCCTCCCGCGACGTGCCCATCGTGGCCTATGCTGGCGACAGCACCTATCTGAGTCGGGCCCAGACTGCATTGAATGCCTGGAGTATTGATCTGGCCACTAACTACATTACCAATACCCGTTACATGGGAAATTCCAGTACGGCACACCACCCCAATACCTGGATTACCACAGCAACGAATGCCAGTTGCAGCCGCAAGGGCGTGGACACTTCCACCCTGGGAACAACTTGCCTGTCCGGCGCCGTCATTGGCGTTTGTGAAACCCGCTACACCAGTTCCGGTCAAATAGTGGATATTACCGCCGTCATGGAGGAGGATTTTCAAGACGGAGGGGACACGGCCGCGCTGAAGCAGGCTGTTTTCTCACATGAAATTGGTCATTGCCTGGGTCTCAAGCACGTCGATGGAGCCGGGACTTTGATCATGCATCCGGACACTACGGGTGCCACCACGCCGCATGCCAATGAGCTGGCAGCCGTCTCTGCCACCTATGAACCCTGCTGTACTGCGCCCACCACGCATATCAATCGTTTTACCGGAACAGGGAATCCTTCGGCCAACGGCAGTACCAATCCTACGGGAAACTCGATCTACTGGCGGAGCTTTCCTGTTTTCTATATTTACTACGACATGGGCAACACCATGACTTTTGCTGAATCCATGGATGAGGCGCCACGCGGTGAAGTCTTTGATGAAGAACTGATCACGGTGCACCACTATCTCATGGAAGATGGCACGGAAAAAAGCTATCGTGTTTATGCCGATGGGCGGCGGGTTTTGTTGCGCTGAAGATCGCTCGCCGCGCGTCCCAAGCTTGCAATTCTTTGCTTGACCCGCAAAGAATGCCAGAGTACATTTATTCGTGTCCGTTCCCATTCTGGAAGAGCCTGAAATCCGGCGTCTTGCTACTCCCATTACTCTGAACCAGTATACTTTACTCTACAGAGCGGGCCAGCTACCCCGTCGTGCCGAGCTCATCGAAGGAGCTATCATAGAAAAAATGCCCCAGGATTCTGACCATGCTGCCTATATTACTCACATCGCTGAGTTGTTGAAGAATCTGCTGCCGGAACATTCTCACATTCGCCAGGAAAAACCGTTCCTCATTCCTCCATCGCAGCCTGAACCAGACCTGGCCGTCGTGCCCGGTCGCCCCCTTGATTATGCTACGGAGCATCCCACGAATGCTCATCTGGTGATTGAAGTTTCCGGATCCTCTGCAAAGCTGGACCGCACCAAGGCGCAGCTCTATGCCAGGGCCGGCGTGCAAACATACTGGATCGTATTGCTAAAAGAAGGGGAGGTTGAGGTGCGCAGCAGGCCTTCTCCTGATGGGTATGAGACGGTGGATCGGTTTGCCCTTCAAGATGAAATCTCTCTTCCATGGGGTGGTGGAAACATCCGACTCATTTAGCCCGGATTATTCGTGAAAACAGTGGGTGCCGCACGCGATCTTACCCTGGCCGCGCGCGCCACACTAACTTTCCGGTTGACCGGGTGATGACTTCAGGCAAAGGTTCAAGAAGGAGACCCGATATGGCTGAAAAAGAGTACACCAATCTTAAAGAATTCTTTCCGTTCTACCTGCGCGAGCATTCGCATCCGGTCAATCGGCTGCTGCATTTCATTGGGACGACTCTGGCATTGGGCCAGCTTGTGGCTGCCGCTCTTTTCCTGCAGCCCTGGTTTGTGCTGGGGGCTCTGTTGAGCGGCTACGCTTTTGCCTGGGTGGGCCATTTTTTCATAGAGAAAAATCGTCCGGCCACTTTTACCTATCCTCTGCTTTCCTTTGTCAGCGATTGGGTGATGTGGTTTTACATTCTGACCGGCCAGATCGGGCGTAAGCTGGAAGAAGCCAAAAAAGCGGCCTGAAGAGAACCGTTCCCTTTCTCCTGGCCTGCTTCGTCGCTCTGCAGGCGGGGCTGGCCCTGACTGCTCGAAGCAGCTATCTTCTTATTTTTTTCTATACGATTTCCTTTGTTATTTATCTTTACCTGAACTGGCAATGGAAGCTTTCCGGTTTCTCCGAGGCCTGGCTTCCGCGACTTTTCTATGGCGGTATTCTGGCCCGGCTCATGTATTTCTTTGTTCTGCCGGCCGGTAGCGATGATTTCTATCGCTTCTTGTGGGACGGCCGGCTTTTGCTTCTCGGGGAAAATCCCTTTCTTGAGCTTCCGGTTACGCTCCGGGCGGTAGATCATCTCAAAACCGACGATTTTTTAGCCTCTCTGTATCCCGGACTCAATTCCACCCATTACTTCAGCGTGTATCCACCGCTCATGCAGGGCTTCTTTCTACTGGCGGCTCTGGCCGGGAGTGTGAATGGCGGTGTGCTCATCCTCAGAAGTCTTGTTCTTGTTTTTGATCTTTTTCTTTTTTTCTGGTGTCGCCGGCGCGGCAAGTGGTCGGTTCTGGCTGCCTTCTGGCTCTGCCCGCTGTGGATCTATGAAGGCGTGGGCAACCTGCACCTGGAAGTGTTTGCCGCCACTTTTCTTCTGCTGGCTCTGCATTCTCCACGGGAGGGCAGCCGAATCGCGGCTTTAGCGGCTGCTGTCCAGAGCAAGCTCTGGCCGATCCTTCTTTTGCCGCTTTTTCTTTTCCGAAGGCCGCGCTGGAAGCTCTGGATTCTGGCTTTTGTTTTACAGATCCCTCTGGTTTTCTGGATGGGAGGAGGGGGCTGGCCCTATCCATTCCTGGCGGGACTCTCTCTGTACAGCGAGCATTTTCTATTCAACCCCGGTCCGCTGCAGATTCTACGTTCTTTGTTTGATCTGCCGCGCGCAGTCCTTGCTGGCGTTGCCGGGATCCTTGTGCTGTCCTTCACTTTTTTTACGGCCTTGTGGGGCAAAGCGCCCCCTGATCGCAAGGCCGGTAATATCTATTTTTTTTATATATTTTTATCTTTTTGTATCCACCCCTGGTACATCCTGCCACTGATCGTTTTGCAACCCCTGCGGCCGGCCGTCCTTGCCTGGACCTATCTGATTTTTCTTAGCTATTCGGGTTACAGAACAGTTCCGGCCACAGTACCTGACGTCATCCTTTTTATGGAGTTCGGGCTCTTGACGATTTTCTTATTCCTGGAGAGATTGGGAGGGCGTACCCGGATACGGTGAGAAAATAAAAAAAATCCGAAGCCTTAGCCCGGCAATCAGATTTGTCCGGCCGCCAGATGGTCCAGGAAAGTCGCGAAAGGCAAGACCTCAATGTTTTCGACTTTAAGCTGCTGGTTTCCCCTGTAGATCAGAATTCGTTTCTTGAGTCCCTTGAGAGGCTCGATGGCCTGCAACCCGCGCAGGTCTTCCGGGCGCAGACGATTCGAAGACTTAACTTCCAGAGCGACAAATTCCTTGCCTCGCTTGAGCAAAAAATCGACCTCCAGTTGTCCACCTGACGGTGCCCAGTAGTACAGATCATCGTAGAGATTCTTTTGATGCCCGTAGTAGCGCAGAAGCATGGCCACGTAGCCTTCCAGGAGGACACCTTTCTCCTCATGAGTAACACTGCCGCGCTCTTTCTTGATGGCCCGCACAATGCCTGGATCAATCCAGTACAGTTTGGGATGTGCGCGTTCACGAACCCTGAGGCGCGCTTCAAAGGCCTGTAACCGGTAAGCAAGCATTGTATCTTCGAGAATCGTAACGTAATCATGGATTGTGGTGCGCGCAGTCCCGGCATCGCGAGCCAGAGAAGCGATGTTCAAACGCTGGCCGTGAAATAGAGCAGCGATGGGTAGAAAGCGGGCAAAGCCGGGCAGATTGCGGACCAGCGCTTCAGCCTGAATTTCTTCTTTGAGGTAGGTCAGAGCATAAGCCGCAAGCGTTGCTTCGCGATCCGTGGACGCCCAGACGATGGGCAAACTTCCATACCTTAAAGTGTCATCGAGGGAGAAATGCCCACCGAGCTCCTCTGGCACAAAGGGAAACATCTGACAGACCTGGGCCCGACCGGCCAGGAGATTCACTCCGGCCCGTCGCAATTTACGTGCGCTCGATCCGGTCAGAATAAAGCGCAGCCCCAGTTTTTCAATATAGCGGTGAACTTCATTGAGCAAAGAGGGCAGGCGCTGGATTTCATCGATGCAAACCCGGCTTCCCTTGTTGAGCGCCGCCAGTTCCAGTCCCGGAAGAGACGGATCGGCCAGGTAGCGCTGGAACAGCCCCTCGTCCAGAAGATCAATCCAGTGAGCATTCGGGAAGAGCGAACGAATCCAGGTGGTTTTTCCGCTGCCGCGTGGTCCAAAAAGGAAGAAGGAAGATTCCGGGGCTTTTTGAATTCTGTCCACCATGTCGTCACAATGCAACGCAATACGACGATATGCAAGCCATTTTACCGGGAGCGACTCAGTTAGCTTCCATAACCAAAGGCAAGGACGGGTTGCTGCTCAGAAAATAAAGAAACCCGGAAGCAAGCTTCCGGGTTTCATCAGGTGAAGAGCTTTTTAGCCTTCGACTTTAACGGCAATCTGCCGCGGTTTCTTTTGTTCGGCCAGAGGCAGACGAACCTCCAGGATACCGTCGTTCAGGCGGGCATCGATGCGATCGAGATCAAAGTCTTCCTCGCGGATCCGCAGTGCACGCCGGAACTCGGAAAAGTCCACGATTTCAGAGCGTACGGTTTCATAGCCCTGATCGCTTACATTTCTTTTTCCGCCGATAACCAGGGAGCCTTCCTCGACTTTGATTTCCAGATCCTCTTTCTTTACGCCTGGCAGCAGCATGGAAATTTTGTATTCCTCGGTGTTTTTTTGAATCTTCACGCCGGGCACATGCGCAGCAGACGGGAAGTAGTCGGAGAGGTCTCCAAACAAACGGGCAATTTCTTTTGTAGCAGTCATTTTCGTCCTCCTATTTGACTTCGTTGTCTTGCCCTGAATATTGCAAGCTCCGTGCCAGGCCGGAGACAGGTGGTACCAGCCCGGCCGCTAAATTCCTGCACGACTTCCTGACAATCTGGCAGAGCGACTGCCAGAAAAAAATGCTTGCCCGGTTTCTGCGGCCGCGCAAGCCCCTGGTGTGAAGCAGAACCTCAGTGTCAGGGCAGCCCTGTGGCTTGGCGTCCTTTCTATGATAACTGTCCCTGTTCTCACCTATCTCATGCTCAAACGGGCAATGGCTGCCGGGGTGGGCCCTCTGGAAATTCTGGCCCTGCTTCTATTAGCCTTTCCGGCGGCGGATCTTGCTTCCGGAATGGTGCACTGGTTTTTCGATACCTATGGTCAGGTGAATACGCCCATTTTTGGGGCTGCGGTGATCAGTCCCTTTCGTGAGCACCATCGCGATCAAAAAGCGATTCTGAGCCATGGCTTTGTAGAAACCAATTGCAACAGTTTTACACTCGGGCTTCTGACCTGCCTGCCGCTCTATTACTTTACGGAGAACGTGACCGCACCCTGGTTTCATCGCGGTATCGCTTTTTTTCTCTTAACGTTCTGGCAGGCCATCCTGGCCAACCAGGTGCACAAATACGCCCATGCGGATGCCAACAATAGAATGGTGCGGACATTGCAGCGCCTGCACCTTTTTTTACCTCCTGAGCATCATGCGGTCCATCATGCTGCTCCCTATGACCGGCACTACTGCATTGCCAGCGGTTGTATGAATCGATTGCTGGACTTTTTGCATTTCTGGCGGGGTCTGGAAGCCGCCTTACGGTGGGTTGGTATGCGCCCGGCCGGCTCCGGGCCTACTCCCGTCCAGGTCTAAAAAACTTTACATCCTGAGCGGGTCATTTAAGCTCCCAGCATGTCCCGGAATCTGGCTTTTCTCCTGAGCTGTGTGCTCTTTTGGGCCTGCAGCGCCACACCGCAACCCACCGATGATCTTCTGGCCAATCAGATGCTGGCCACTTTGCTCAAATCGGAGTTCCGCACGGCCGTGGTTCAAACCGGTCAGATCAGTGTCAACGGAGTGAGCCTGGACTATGCGAGCTTTGGTACGGGGCGGCCGGTCGTTGTGCTGCATGGAGGGCCGGGGCTTGAGTACAACTATTTACTGGATCAGTTTTTTGACCTGGCCCAGGACCATCGGCTCATTTTTTACAACCGGCGGGCTCTGGGAAATTCCGGCGGCACCACCGCCTCCGCGACCGTAACCAATTCCGTTGCCGACCTCGAGGCCCTGCGCCAGGCCTTTGGGCTGGGTAAGATCAATTTGCTGGGCCATTCTTTTGGCGGAATTCTGGCCATGAAGTACGGCATTGCTCATCCGGCCAATCTGAACATGCTTATGCTGGTGGATTCCACCGGTCCTGTGTACACAACTTACAATACGTTTGTGGGCAATCTGGCGGGGAAGGCGGGTTTTAGCCTCGCAACTTACAGTACCTATTCAACGGACGCATCAACCAAAGCCAGCACAGCGTCTTCGAGTCCCACGGCAGCCAACTTGCAGGCGGCCCGCGACGCCATCAAAACGCTCAATGATTATCTATTTAAGTTTTACTTTGTCGATCAGTCCAAATATGCGCAACTGAATTTTACCTACAGTGATCAATCGGTCAAGAATACCTATACAGAAAGCAATGCTATGTGGGGCAGTCTGCCACTCATTGACGCCGGTGCTGATGGCCTGGCCGACGCCGGTTCCTGGGATTTTACCGCAAATCTGTCTGCCATCACTGCACCTTCTTTCCTCTTTCACTGCGAAGAGGATGTGGTTCCCCACAGTAATGTGGACACCATCGCTGGCGGGCTGACCAATGCCGCTTCCAAAACCACCAAAAAGGTAAGCGGTTGCGGGCATTTCCCGTATATTGAAAAACCAACGGAGCTTTTCAGCTCTTTAAGAAGTTTTATCGCCGCTAATTAGGCTGTAACGCGACAGCGGTTTGGCAAGACGGCGAGCCCCCGTATTCTCCAGGGCGTTGCTGGCACTAATTGGCTGTATCTTCTTGGGTGCTTTTCATCGTCGGCATCCCCTATACCTTGAACACCTTCATCCCCGGCGCCCAGAAAGTAGGCGTGGCGCACAAAGAAACTTTCTTCATTATAATCTGTATCAATGAACCAGAGGGCAATGCTGTCCGGGCCGCCGGAGACGATTTCGCCGGACGGGGTTTGAATACATCGATGCCGCTGATTTTTACCTGAATGAGGTCGTTCTTGCCCGGGATGATGCTGATGTCCGGTTCGCCAAAGACCACGAATAGATTGCCGTGGCCCGTGTTTTTGAGGTCCCCCGCCATGTGCAGATCGGGGTTCATACGGGCTTTGAGGACGGGGATGCGGCCCAGTTTGCTGAATTCCGCAGAATGCGCATCATAATTGAATGCGCAACTGATTAGCACGTCAAAGCCAGCGTCGCCGGCTTCGCGCGCGGCAGCCACGAGGTCCGGACGGGCCACCGTGCCAAATTCCGGGCCAATGAAAATGCCGGCGCGGCGGGTGGCCTTGCCCTCCTGGTAGATGCCCTCGGCGCAGACGTAGTGACCGGGCCAGGCGGTCAGAGCCGTAAATTCGAGGCGATCGGCTTTGTCGGCCTGCTGCACACCGGAGGTGCGCAGGTTTTCGAGAACCATGGCGGCAAAATCGGCCGGGTCCGCGTAGGTATCATAGTGGGCCTTGCGGCTGAGAGGATCGATGATCCCGCCCGCTTCATCCACACCCGGCACGCGGTGGGGCGAGATGCTTTCCACGGTGAAGGACCGGCCACGCGCACGCGGGAGTTTTCGTTATAAGGGCGATCATAAAGATATTCATACTCTGCTCTGGCGGCAATCGAAGCGTCGATGGCCTTCTGGCGGGCAATGCGGGCCTGCCACCACTTTGCATGCAGGTCGGTCGCGGCCTTGTTCAATTTGGTGTCGGCCTCGCGTGGGATTTCCCATTCCTCCCATTTTGTCTTGAGGGCCTGGTTGAGCTCTGTGCGCAGGGGTTCGAGGGTCTTCTGCCATTCTTCCCAGATGACATCGATCTCAGGGTTGTTAGCGATGGAACCGGATGTGATGCGGGGGCAACGCCGCACGACAAAGCCGTGGCGGATGTCGCCAGCCGTGGGGCGGTCTTTGGGAAGAGAGCCGGTGAGGTCGGCTTCTTTTTTCAGGCCTTCGGGGCTGTCTGCCAGCAGGTAGTATGGATAGCGGGCACCCATGAGGCGTGAGCGAGCCAGGGCCAGAGCCACGCGCGATGTGTCGATGGTGATGAAGCGTCGGCCCCACTCTTCGGCCACGTAGGCCGTGGTGCCGGAGCCGCAAGTGGGGTCGAGGACCAGGTCGCCGGGATCAGTGGCCATGAGGATGCAGCACTCAATAATTTTTGTCCCAGTTTGAACCACGTAGATTTTGTCGCCGCCCAAAGACCAGCCTGTGTCCGCCCAAAAATTGGAAATTGGTAAAGCTGAAAAATCTCCTGCATAGCGGACATAGCTACTGTAGCGCTGCAAGAAATATATTCCGGGATTGGTGAATTTGCCCGACTGCCAATTCACCAATCACCATCGGATGGGTCACAATCTCATCCTCGGTGGCGGAATCAGAAAATGTCAGATGATTCTCGTCGATGCCAACCGGCTCATCTTAAGCCCATATCAGCAGTTTTCTGGAGCATCAGCAGGCACACGCCTGGCTGGATGCGCGCCTGAACGACAGCCCGGCTGCCTTCGCCATCGGCCATGGTCTGCTCCTGTGTTCAACAGACGGCGACTTCAGCCGTTTCCAGGCGTGCGCTGGAAGAATCCGCTGCGGGAAGGTTGAGGCAACTTGACCTGGTAAAAAGCCTTGACAGAGGACAAAATCGCACTTTTTTCAAGGGTATGGGATTGGTCTATGCGGACATTACACTGGCAAATCCACGCCAGCCCGCATTGCGTCCGCTACCCACTCGGGCTCTTGTGGACAGCGGAGCGGTCATGCTCTGCATACCCGAGCACGTGGCTACCCAGCTTGACCTGGAAACCAGCGGCACTCGCGATGTAAGTACGGCAGATGGCCGTTCACACAAGGTGCCCTACGTGGGCCCTCTGGAGATCCATTTTGAAGACCGATCCTGTTTCGTGGGCGCCCTGGTTTTTGGCGATGAAGTCCTCCTCGGTGCTGTACCCATGGAAGACATGGACCTTCTCCTTCATCCTTTATCGCGCACTCTCACCGTAAATCCAGAAAGTCCGAACTTCCCGCACCATAAGATCAAATAGACCGCTATCCAAAATTCCCCTCAAAGCCTGCCATCTGGAGCATATTTGATGACAATCATGTCTCTCCCACCTGTATAAGACCGCAGCGGGCTCTGTCCATGCAATGAAACTATATCACCTTCTGCATAGCCAAGGACGATGAGCGTATTCCCGTTTGCGCGAACCGTTCTCTTGAAAGCAAATAATTACATGTGTTTTCGATCACGGCTGGACCTATGGATGGGCCAGAGGATCGAAATCGAAATGACTACCTGGGAAATGTACCTACTTGACATGTGCAATCTGGAGACAGAGCGGTTTAATCAGCGCAAGATGCTAAAAATGCTGAGGGCCATGTCAAATTCTCTCCATCCATTTTTCGCAGCGCACGAGGGTGAAGAATGCTGCGCAAGGGAATCCTATGAAATGGTGCTACGAGGAAAATGGCCGGTGGAATGTCCGTTTGTAGTCATCGGCCCGCCATTGTTAAGAAAATTGCGCCGATTCAGACTGCCGGATAGCCCCTATTGCATTGCCGGGATGAATGCTGGAAGAGTTTTGCTGCGAAACTCACGCTCAGAAAAGGAAATCCCAGAGCAATATTATTTGTAAGTGGCCGCGCTGCGCACACGATGCACGTTCTCATCGCCGATCTGCACAAAAATGGAGCCTGATTCGCTCAAAAGATCACGGGCCACGGTCAGCCGATCACGCGGCGCGGCTGTGGACCACTGGAAATTGGAGTTGAACTTGATGCCGTAGGGCGGGTCGATGTAGATGCACTGCACCTGGCCGCGCAGGCCTTCGCGCTCCGCCAGAGAGGCCATGACTTGCAGCGAGTCGCCCAGGATCATGCGGTTGGTCCAGTTCTGCTGGTGGCTGTAGAATTCCGTGGATTTGCTTTTGTCTGCGAGGCCATTGAAATCGCCAAAGAGCGAAGGGGCGGCCTCTTCCTCGCGCGCGCGGCTCTGACGCAGAAGATCGTCGATCAGGACCTTGGGGTGGATTTTTTCCTGAATGTAGAGCGGCGGGGCCTGAACCACCAGATCGGCTGCGTCCTGCTCGTCCTTGCCGCGCCAGACCAGCTGCGGGTCAAGGTCGCGGTTGCGGCGGGCGTACTGGAGCTGGATGGGTGGGGGGGGCCGGGGTGTCCATGATCGATTCCAGTTCAGCCTGATATTGGTGCGGCTGGCCGTGGTATGGCGCAGGGTTTCGACGGATTTACGGGATTTGGACAAGGGAGCCTCCGGGTGGCAAGATTACAGGGCGCTGTTGTCAGGGCCAGTATTTATGGTAGCAGATGGGTGGGACAGGGGCCGGGGGAATGGGAAAAACCACATCGCGCGGTGCGCGGAGGCGGGAGCTACGCGGACGGTGGAGAATGGCTTGGGAAGCGGTCGCGACTGTGCTCGCTGGCTTGATGGAGAAGGACGGACGGGTGGAGCTGGCGGGAAAGGAGCTGGGAGGCGTTGTGGCTTTCCGATGGGTAAGTGCGGGAATGGTCTGGAGGCGTCCAGGGCTGCGCTCGCGCGTTCCAGTGGAGATGGTGCGCACGGCCGCGATGTGGTTAATCGAACGATGCTACAGAGAGCCAGTCTGGGTCCGGAAGCATGCGGGGAACCGGCTTACCCTCAGTTCTCCGGAGACCGGCTGATTGGGGATTTCTTAGATTTCGCCATGTTCTCCTTCCGTGTTTAAAAGATAGAGGACTGCTTCCTTTAATTTGGGCACATCGCGCATACCCGCATTCCACACACCCTCCAGATTGACTGTGAAGTATCCATGAATCAAACGATCGCGCATTCCGGCAATTTGTCGCCACGGAATCTCAGGCCTCTGCGACTTCGTATTTTCAGAAAGCTGCTTCACGGCTTCCCCAATGACTTCCAGCGAGCGAATCAAAGCTTTTTGATTTTTTCGGGTCAAATCAAAGGCTTATAATGTGCGATAAATATAAAGTATCTCTCATAATGGCTGGGCTGTGCGCAAGATAGCATCCTTGATGTAGGGGGATAGACCCTGCTCTGAAACAAGATCCACTTTTATCTTCAGTAAACTGGATAGCTCATCTTGAAGAGCGATTTCATCCAGAAGTGAGGCGTCCGGATTCATTTCTACAAGAATATCTACATCTCCGGGATCGTCTCTGGTTAAAGCAGATCCAAAGATGCGGACGTTTCTGGCGTGGTAGACTCCGGCTACCTCAATGATGGAGTGCTTCAACGTCTTTAGTTTTGCCAACATTAGGAGGTCTCCATTATTCTAACGTCCAGGTGGCAAGGATAGAGGGCGGCCTCATCCGGGCCAGCTTTTATGGTAGCAGATGGATGGGTTGTCAAACCAGCAACTTAATCACATGAGCGGCAAGATCGACCCGGCTGGAATCGAAAGCTTTGTAGCGCTCCGCGACCGGATCAAAAGCCAGTTCCAGTGGGATGTCAATACCCAGGAAGAGGTTTTGATCCGGTAAGGCGATTCTTTGAGGGCCGCCAGGAAGGCTTTTTCTGCGGCCGGGCCGCCAGCAGCGCTTCGAGCTTCTGCTCTTTGATCCGGCTCACGTTCAGCGCGTGGCCAGGGGTTCTTTCTCAATTTTTTGCAGAAATGTCAATCGCTGGTTACGGGAAGGCGATAGCCTGACATTTGCCTCACTACTGGTTTCACTGTTTCTTGAAAATCGAGCAGCTTTCTGTTCAGGAGATCAAGGCCAATCCGACTGAGCTCGTCCGGAGCATGCTTTTTTCTTGCCGCGCCCGCCGTCCGGGCCATTCCGTCGGCATGTCAACCGTTCCCTGGAAACGCTATCTACTCTATCTGATGGCCTTCTTTTACACGGGTGCTGGTCTGATGCATTTCATCCAGCCGGACTATTACGCCCGCATCATGCCGCCATTCTTCCCGCCTGCCTGGGTGGGCCCGCTCGTCATTCTCAGTGGTCTGGCGGAAATCGTTCTGGGACTTGCTCTCCTCTTCAAGCGGACGCGGCGGCTGGCCGCGTGGGGAATCATCGCTCTCCTCTTGGCGGTATTTCCGGCCAACATCTACCATTATACTTCCGGTGGAGCGGGCATGGATATACCCGGCTGGGTTCTGTTGATTCGACTGCCCCTGCAGGGACTTTTGATCTACTGGGCGTATGTGTACACCCGCCCGGATTGCTGCAAATCGTGAAATTCACGGTTTTTCTTTTCCACAGGCTGTGCGCCGCTAATGAGGCTTCTTGCCAGAAGCAAAGAAGACCAGAAGCATCCCGTAGGCCTCCGGCTGATCGGTCAGCGCATAAAAATTGCTCCGGATTTCCTCGACTTCCTGTTCAGAGGCTCCTGCTCTTTTTAGATGGTCGAACTTAAAGCCAAAGGCCAGATCAATGAAGGCTTTCATGCCAATCAGTTTTGAAGTAACGGAAAGGACTTTGAGACTGACCCCGGTAAGGCCACCCGAGACCAGAAGAGAGCGCAGCTCCCTACCGATTCGGCGGTTGCCTCCCAGGCTTTCCTGGATCCGTTCCGCATTTTCCTGCAAACGTTCGTATCCGTCAGGAGCCGGTTCCAGAAAGAGCATACCATCATCAATATCTTCAATGACTATAGTGCCACCGGGTCGGACTTTATCCTTCATGCTCTGCAAAGCCCGGGCCGGTTTTTCCAGATGCTGGAAGACAAAACGGGAGTAGGCCAGATCATAAAAGTCATTCTCAAGAGGCAGATCATAGATGCTGCCGGTTTGAAACAAAAGTCCTGTCGATTCCGGAGGACGGTGTTCGCGCAGAGCGATTTCGATGAGCGTTTCACTCAAATCGACTCCGTGCAAAAGCTCGGGCTGATACGCGTTTGCCACTTCCATAGCCACGAACCCCGGCCCGCAGCCGGCATCGAGGATTCGCCTGGCACTGGCAAAGCCAAGGCGATCGTAGATGGATTTTTCCAGGGCAAAGCCTCCCCGGGCCTGCAGCCGGAGCCGTTCGATTTCTGCCGCACCATCGGCATATTCTTCTACAGTATAGGATCCTTTTGATGATTCCGTCACGGGCACGTCCTCCTTTAGCATGGTTTGCTTCTCTATCATTCGATCAAGCAGTGTTCGCAGTTCCAGATAAGCGTTTGATTTGTCCAGAAATCGTTTTACCAGAATGCTAAAAAGATTGATCAAGAGTTTCACGGCCAGATGAGGTGAATTGCGCTCCAGTTTACGAAATTCATTGGGCGTCAGGATCAAAAGCCTCGATGGCTGGCGTACCTTAATCGTTGCGTTGCGTTCTCCCTGGGCGATGAATCCCAGCTCTCCAAAGATTTCTCCCTGGTTGAGAATAGAGACGGGTAAGGGTCCCTGAGGGGAATCGACCAGAGCTTCTGCCTGACCTTCAAGAATACAGAACATTCCCGAGCTTTCATCCCCCTGCTTGAAAACTATGTCACCTGGATCATAAGGAATCAGGTCCAGCTGATTGAGCAGTTGTTTGCATTCATCTTCAGAAAAATCTTTGAGAAATGTAAGCACTTCCCGGGGGTTTTTGTGCAGATCATTGCTGAAATCTTCCCAGAGCTGATCCACTTTGATGGAAAACAGAGGTTTGATATAGGCATATTCGCGGAAGTGCTGCCGGAAGTATTCCCAGGATTCGCGCGTATTGTTGTAGTTACGCGCGTAGCGCTGGAAGGGTGAGCCGATCAGTTTGAGATATTCTACATCGTCCAGTAAAAAGACCATGGGAATGACATTGCCATAGTCGGGATGGTTGATGTTTTCTTTGTAAATTCGGTAGCCCATCTGTTGATAGAGCCGGACAAGATGCGGGTTGGTATCGATAAAATCCAGTTTGATGCCCGTTTCCCGCATGAGCTTGTAGGCACTGACAGCCAGGTAACTGGCCGCCACGGAATTGCGGTGGCTGTGCTTGACCATGAGTTTGGTAGTCATGGAAATTCTGTCGGGGTAAAAGGGAGAAAATCTTTCCAGATTGTACAGGTCTTCACATTCCAGGGGACCGTCCTGGCGGAAGTTGGTCCGGATGGTGCCGATAATCTCTCCGTCTTCCTCAGCCAGGAAAAGGTGAGCTGTTTCATCGTAGGGCTCGCGAATCTTTTTATTTTCATGATCCGCAAAGGATTGTTTGCGGCCCATTTCCTCAACATACACCTGATAGCGCAAGCGGTAGATCCGCTCCCGGTCCTCCGGCGTGAGTGCTTCTTTGACGGTGAGACCCATGCTGTATTTTCGGCCACGCTGTCCCCCGTCTGAAAAGCCGGTAGCGCTCTCTCTTTTGCATGAAACTGCTTTACACAATTCTCCTTGCTCTGTGGTATGTGGTTCATGGATGTACTCAAAGAGCTAAGTTCCGTAAAGGCTTCCGGTCCGGCTATCCGTGAGGTAGATGCTGCCGAAGCGGGAGATGCCCGGCAGTTCAGCCTTTCTGAATACTACCGTGAGCGACTGCGAGAAATTGCCCGCCAGGGGGAAATGCGTGCCGAACGCTTTGCCACCGGCTTCCGCTTCGGACTGTACGGACTTCTCGAGCTTTTTGCTGTTCTTTCATACCTGGGCGGTCGTCCCATCTTTGAGTTCATCACCCTGAGCGGGGCAGTTGGCGTCCTGTTGTTCTACAATCTCATCGCCTATCTGGTGCTCCGTCGCCCGCAGGGTTATTATCCGTTCTTGAAATATTTTTCAACGTTTCTGGAAATCGGCGTGTTAACATTCATCATTGGCTTTTTGACCTACTCGCAGAAAAATCCCACCATGCCCTACACGGGCGCCATAACCTTGATTTACTTTATTTTCATTGCTCTGGCCTCTATCCGCAACGATCGTAACGTAATCCTTTTTGCTCTGGGTTTAACTCTTGTGCAGTACGGATTTCTGTGTTTCTATTTTCTGCCGGAGATGAATGTCATCCAGGGCCGCCTGGCGGACCTGACCGATTCCATTGTCCCGCAGCTGGTTGGTTCCGGGGAAAAATTCACCATTGTATCCATTGCCACCATGGGTGTCATCCTCAAGCTTCTCTATATGCTCAGTACCGGGGCACTCATCGTTTATGCCTTGATCAATTCGCGCCGCACGTCCGCGCGCCAGGCTTCATTGATCTTTGATACAGAGAAGGAAGCTATCTTAAAAGAAAAACAAAAATCAGATTATCTGTTGCTGAATATTTTACCCGAACAGATCGCCGCAGAACTCAAAGAATCGGGCCGTGCAGATCCGCGGCACTTCAAGGAAATCACTGTTCTTTTTACAGATTTTAAAGGTTTTACCCAGCTGGCGGAGCAGATGACACCCGAGCAACTGGTGCATGAACTCGATGTGTGTTTCCGCTATTTTGATGATATCATGGGCAAATACGGACTGGAAAAAATCAAAACGATTGGCGATGCCTACATGTGTGCTGGCGGGCTGCCCCGGAAGAATGTGACCCATGCTGTCGATTGTGTTCTGGCTGCTCTCGAGATTCAATCTTTCATGGAAGAGCAAAAGAATGCCAAAGAAGCGGCTGGCGAACCCTACTGGGAGCTGCGCCTGGGCATCCACACCGGTAATGTTGTGGCCGGTATTGTGGGTAAGAAGAAGTTTGCTTACGATATCTGGGGTGATACGGTCAATCTGGCCAGCCGGATGGAGTCTTCCGGAGCTCCCGGCCGGATCAATATTTCCAGCAGCACCTATGAGCTGGTAAAGGAATTTTTTGTCTGCCAGTACAGAGGGGAGATTGAAGCCAAAAATAAGGGGAAAGTAAAGATGTACTTTGTGCACAGTATCATTGCCGAACTATCCGTGGACGGGCTTGGAATTCTGCCCAATCAGTACTTTCTGGAGAAGCTGGGTGCCCTGCGGGCCAGCAAATCAGAGCACAGGGAAAGCGCCTGATGCGCGCACCGACATTCTTGCTCTGTTTTGCCCTGACCTGCTGTCAGATCGGTGACTCCCTGGATATTCAGTTACCGGATTCCTTGAAGGGTAAGCAGGCAGGCGATCTCCTGGAAAACACCATCGCCGTACATTTTTTAGCGGGCGGCCGGCTTTTTTGCGATCAGTTCACGACCAGCATCTGTCATGACAATCTGGGAAGCTCTCTGGCAGAAGCGGCCATTCTTGCCGGCCAGGAGAGTCGCAAGCGTCTTGGCCTGGAAGCTACTCGTTCTTATCCTGTGCCGGCCATCAAAGGCTGCCAGGACCGGCTGGGACTACTCGCCCAGGTGATTGCGCTCACGCATCTGGATTCTCGTAAGACCTGTAATGCGGTGGGTTGTTCGCCGCCGCCAGCGGGCGAGCCGGGAGTGGCTGCTCTTTCCCTGGCGGCTCTGTCCGTGACGCAATGTCGGCTGGAGCCGGGGGCGCTTTTCTCAGCCGGATTCTTATAGTTTGTTTATCAGACTTTTTCCGCTGTGGCTTCTCTTTTGCACTGGCCTTGCTCTGTACCATCCCCCGCTGGTCGTCTGGTTCAAAGGAGATCTGATTCCTCTGGGGCTTGGCATGATCATGCTGGGCATGGGACTTACCCTGACCTTCGCCGATTTTGAACGCATCTTCCGATTGCCCACGAGAGTTCTGGCTGGCTTCGTCATCCAGTACACGGTGATGCCACTGTGCGGCTTTCTTCTGGCCCATGCCATTTCCCTGCCGCTACCGCTGGCTACGGGTCTCATACTGGTTGCCTGTTGCCCGGGCGGGACGGCCTCCAATGTAATTGCCTTCCTGGCCCGCGCCGATGTCCCGCTATCGGTCACTCTCACTGCCCTTTCTACTTTACTTGCGGCTCTCATCACACCTGCCTGGACCTATGTACTGACAGACACACAGATTGATGTCTCTTTTACACAGATGTCCCTTTCTACTGCCACGGTCGTGGTGCTGCCCGTGCTGCTTGGCCTTCTCTGCAATGCATTCCTCCCGGCATTGGGTGCCCATCTGCAGAAAATTGCCGGACCCGTGGCTGTTGTTTTTATCTGTCTGATCGTTGCCTCGATTACAGCCCAGAACCAGGATGCCATTTTTCAGGCTGCCCTGCCGATTTTCTTTGCAGCCCTTTGTTTGCATGCTCTGGGTTTTGCCGCAGGCTATGCTCTTATGTGGCTCCTCTTTCGCAATCATGCCGATGGAGCGATCGTTGCCCGCACTGTATCCATAGAAACGGGCATGCAAAATTCAGGACTGGCTGTCTTTCTGGCGCTCAAACATTTTTCCGATCCATTGACTGCCTTACCCGGTGCGCTTTCGAGTGTGATTCATTCTTTAATCGGCAGTGCTCTTGCCTGGCACTGGTCCCGCAAAACGGTTTACGGATCGGGCTAAAATGAGATTTGTGCCACATGTCAGAGGAGGCGCCATTTCGGCGGTTGATCCTTGTCTCCAACCGGCTGCCATTCAGTCTGGTGGAGCGGGAGGGGAAGATTGAACTCACCCGCAGCGATGGTGGCCTGGTTTCAGCGCTGCAGAGCTATTTTTCCGGGGATAGCGGTCGCTTCCGTTTCTCTGAGCGTTTCTGGTTGGGATCGGCAGATTTTCCGGAACGGCGCTGGCAGCGGTTCCAGCAAGAAGGCGGGTCTGGTGAGGATTTTCAAATCCTGCCCCTTTTTATAGAATCAAGAACCTACAATAAATTCTACAACGGATTTTCCAACGCTACCATCTGGCCGCTTTTTCACTACTTCCCGGGTTTTGCCGTTTATGATGAGGATACCTTCCGCAGTTACAGGGAAGTGAACGAGCTATTTGCTGCCCGCATTCATGCCCTGCTTGAGCCGGGAGATGTACTCTGGATCCATGACTATCAGCTGATGTTGCTTCCCCAGCTCGTCCGGGAAAAGAATCGTAACGCGAACATAGGCTTCTTTTTACACATCCCTTTCCCGTCCTATGAGATCTTCCGCATGCTGCACCGGCACTGGAAGGAAGCGATCATCCAGGGATTGCTGGGAGCTGATTTGATTGGCTTTCATACACATGAATATGTAGAACATTTTCTGAAATCTGTGCGCATGGTAGCCGGCCACAGCCACCACTACCGTTCCATTGTTTTTGAGGATCGAGTGGTAAAAATCGATCTCTTCCCTCTGGGAATCGATTTTCAGAAATTTTACAATTCTGCGAGAGAACCGGCCATCCGTCGGCTCAAAGAAGAAATTGAACAGGAATTTCGCGATAAAAAGATCATCTTCTCTGTGGATCGTCTGGATTATACCAAGGGCATCACCCACCGGTTGCTGGGATTTGAGAAGTTCCTTGAGCGATTCGTGGAATGGCGGGAAAAAGTGATTTTCACCATCGTCATTGTTCCCTCTCGCGAGATTATCTCGCGTTACAATGAGCGGAAGCGGGAAATAGAGGAAATCATTGGTCGCATAAACGGACAGTATTCTACATTGCGCTGGCAACCGATCATCTACCGCTACAGTCGGCTGGATTTTACGGAACTGTCGGCTATGTACCAGGTAGCGGACATTGCCCTGATCACACCGCTGCGTGATGGTATGAATCTGGTGGCCAAAGAGTATGTTGCCAGCCGGACCCAGGGAACGGGTGTCCTGATCCTGAGTGAGCTGGCCGGTGCTGCCAACGATCTGGTCGAAGCTTCTTCCATCAATCCCCTGGACGGAACAGAAATGGCGGTCTGCATTGACCAGGCGCTGCAAATGCCTCTGGAAATGCAAAAAGAGAAGATGCTGGCCATGCAGGATCGGTTGCGTACTTACGACGTCATCCACTGGGTGAATTATTTCCTCGAGCAACTCTCTGAGGTCCACAGTCAAAAACAGGGGCGTCGGCGCAAAGTGCTCGATGATTCCACAGCGGTCCGAATGGTCCGGGAGTTCCGTCTGGCCGGCAATCGTGCCATGTTCCTTGATTACGACGGAACGCTTGTCCCCTTTGCGCGCCTGCCCCAGGAGGCCCGTCCCACAGATGCTTTGCGTGAGCTATTACAGCAACTGGCCGCGCTTGTGAACAATCAGGTGATTATCATATCCGGCCGCGATGCACGAATCTTAAGTGAATGGTTTGGAGAATTGCCACTGACTCTTGTTGCCGAGCATGGCGCATCCATCAGGCTTGCCGGTAGCGATTGGGAACATCTTCCCGATTTTGATCAAACCTGGAAAGATAACATCCTCCCCGCTCTGCAGTTATTTGTGGAACGGATCCCCGGCTCTTTTATAGAAGAAAAGAGTCATACGATTGCCTGGCACTACCGCAATGTGAAGGCCGATTTTGGCTTCACCCGTTCCCGCGAACTTTTGGACAATCTGTACCAACTCATTCACAATGCCCAGCTTCAGGTCATTGATGGTAATAAGGTGATCGAAGTCCGTATGACCGGTGTGGATAAAGGGCACGCAGCCCGACGACTGGTGGAACACTTCCGGCCGGAGTACATATTAGCCATTGGCGATGACAAAACCGATGAAGATATGTTCCAGGCCATTGGCGCACTGGCTCACACGGTAAAGGTTGGCTCCGGAGTCACCCAGGCCCAGTTTGTTGTGCCATCTCAGGAAGAAGTGACCCGTCTGCTTGGAAAATTCGTTTCATGAATCAAATTCATCGCTACAAAATGGGCGTGGTGGGCAACTGTTCGTTCATTGCCTACGTAGATGAAAGCGCCTCTATACGCTGGCTATGCTGGCCCAGGTTTGACAGTGCATCGGTTTTTGGCTCTTTGCTTGATGAGGAACGCGGCGGCACCTGTGCCATTATTCCCGCTGGCGACTTTCATTCACGCCAGTACTACATACCGAATACAAACGTTTTATGCACAGAATTTGAAACGGTTCGTGGCTGCTTTCGAGTCGTGGATATGGCCCCGCGGTTTTTGCATTTTGAAAGGATGTACAGGCCGCTGATGCTTGTGCGTAAAATTGAGATCCTTACCGGTAGCCCTGTCTTTCGCGTTCTGTGTCAGCCACGGTTCGAGTACGGTCAAAAGGAACCGATGGTGCGCATGGGTAGCAATCACATCGAATATACGGGATCGCAGATGCCGCTGCGCCTCACCACCGATTTGCCGCTGACGCACATTCTGGAGGGCAGAGAGATTGTGGGCGCTCACGATCGCTATCTGGTATTGACCTACGGGCCACCGCTGGAGGCACCGCTACAGTCCACCGCAGAAGAATTTCTGCGCAAGACCAGTCTTTACTGGCAGCAATGGATCAAGAGCAGTTATATTCCCGATCTGTACCAGGAGGAAGTGATACGTTCCGCACTGGTTTTGAAGATGCACCAGTATGAGGACACCGGCGGGATCATAGCCTCCGGAACGACAAGCTTGCCGGAACACCACGGAAGTGAACGCACCTGGGATTATCGCTATTGCTGGTTCCGGGACGCCTATTACACTCTCAAGGCATTCAATGAAATCGGCCATTTTGAAGAACTGGAAAAGTATTTTGAATATATACAAAATATTTTAGCGGTGAATGAGGACCGGATTCAGCCGCTCTATTCTATCAGCGGTCGCGCAGACCTTCCAGAAGAGCATCTGCCACTCAGTGGCTATCTGGGCAATCAGCCGGTGAGGGTGGGCAATAATGCCTGCATCCAGATTCAAAACGATGTCTACGGTCAGCTTCTGGTCAGCCTTTTGCCGCTTTTTGCTGATCGACGACTGATGTTCAAGCGCAATGGCTCAAGGGATATGATTCTACGGCTTCTTTTCTGGATCGAGCGCACCATGGAGGAACCGGATGCCGGTCTCTGGGAATTTCGCAACATCAAGGCTGTACATGCCTACACCATGCTCTTTCACTGGGCCGGGAGTAAGGCGGCCATCAAAATGGGTGCAGCTCTGGCAGATCTGGAAATTCAAAACAGGGCCAGCGCTCTGGCCGAACGAGCCAGCCAGCAGTTGGAACAATGCTATAACCCCCGGACGGGTGCCTACATGCAGGCTATTGGCTCGGAAAATTTTGATGCCAGTACACTCAAGCTCATCACCATGAATTACCTGGATCCTTCTTCTGAGCGGGCGCGAAGGCACCTCCAGCACCTGGAAGAACATCTGCGCACGGATCAGGGGCTTTTCTACCGTTATGTGCATCCCGACGATTTTGGCACGCCGCGCTCCACATTTTTGATCTGCGCCTTCTGGTACACCGATGCTCTGGCGGCCGTGGGGCGTATCGCTGACGCACGACGTACGCTGGACGGGATCCTGACCTTTCGCAATGAGCTCGGTATCTTTTCTGAAGATATTGGACTGGATGGTTCACAGTGGGGCAACTATCCGCAAACCTACAGCCACGTGGGCCTGATCAATGCTGCCTTTCGCATTGCGCGTCGGCTGGACCTTCCTGCCTATCAATCCCCTTGACCTCCTGAGCCTTCCTCTGGCAGTGTCACACCCCTCCGGTATAGTGAAACTATGGAAGTAACAGTTTTTTCAGGAATTGTGGCCCTTGCCCTTCTGGCCGGGATATTTTTGGGACGGAAGTTGTTTTTCCGTTCCGGGCCGGAACTGGCCCGTTTGCAGGCAGAGCTGGCCGCGGAAGAAAGTCGTCGGGTTTCCCTGCAAAAAGAGCTGCTTGCGGCCCGAGAGCAGATCGAAACCATGCAGCGGCAGATTCTTGACGCGCACGCTGAAGCGGCGCGTCGCAGCCAGGAAGTGCAGGATCTGAAAGAGCGGCTTGCCGAGTGGCGCACGGAAGAAGACACACGTCGCGAACAATTTCGCGGGGAATTCCAGCAGATGGCGCAAGAAATCCTGCTTTCCAATTCCAAACAGCTGACGGAAAATTCGCAAATGCAACTGGGAAGCTTGCTTCAGCCTTTCTCCGACCACCTGCAGATCTTTGCCCGTCGTCTGGATGAGAACCGCGAAAAACAGCTGGCAGAAACTTCATCCTTAAAGGAACAGATACAACAACTTTCCCAGCTCAATCAAACCATTACGGCAGAAGCACGCAACCTGGCCACGGCCATTAAAGGGGAAAGCAAGACCATGGGTGATTGGGGGGAGATGCAGCTTTCACGTATTCTGGAATTGTCCGGACTCGTTCGCGGTCGGGACTATGAGACACAGAAGGTTTTTAAGAAGCAGGGCTCTCTCGAACGTTTCATTCCGGATGTCATCGTCTATCTGCCGGAAGAAAAGAATATCATCATTGATGCCAAGGTGTCGCTGACGGCCTTCACCCGCTACGCAAGTGCAGACAATGAAGAAAGTCGTGCGCTGGCCCTGCGCGACCATCTGCTTTCTGTCAAGAGGCATGTGGATGAGTTGTCCAGGCGCAGCTATCAGGATCTGGAAGGACTCTCCTCCCCGGATTTTGTGCTTCTTTTCATTCCGGTAGAGCCGGCCTTTACGGTCGTGACTCGCGAGCAGCCGCATTTCTTTCATGAAACACTGGAGAAGAATATCATCGTAGTCACAGCCTCCACGCTGGTCGCCACTTTAAGGGTGGTTGCGGGAATCTGGCGGCAGGAGAACCAGGAACGCAACGCCCGCAGTATTGCCGCTATGGGTGGCAAGCTATACGATAAACTGGTGGGGGTGGCGGAAGAATTTGAAAAGCTGGGCGCCCACCTGCGGCAGGTCCAGGATAGTTACGATTCTTCCTTAAAGCGATTGGCCACAGGGAAAGGAAATGCCGTGGCCGCAGCGGAGAAATTGCGGAAATTGGGGGCTTCCAGCAGGAAACGGATGCCTCGTCGGCTGGTGGATCTAACCGAGGAAGCCCAACTTTTTTCTGACCTGGAGACAGAAAAAGAGTTTGCTGATACTGAGTCTCAGTTTTGATTGGTCCTATGTATGTCTGCATTTGCCAGGGTGTGAATGAGAAAACCATTCGGTCTGCAATGGAGCAGGGTGCCACGACGGTGGGTGACCTGAAGCGCTGCGCCGGAGTGGGTACCGCTTGCGGACAGTGTCTACCGCGACTCGATGAAATGGTCCGTTCCTGCCAGGAGTCCAGGCGCAGCTTTCGCTTTACAGATACAGTGGCTACCCCTGTGTAGCTTCATGCACGGCAACACCGCTATCATTGAACGACTGAACCAGGTTCTGACGAACGAACTCACGGCCATCAACCAGTACTTTTTGCACGCCAAGATTTTATCCAATCAGGGACTCACGAAACTGGCCGCAAAAGAACGGCAGGAATCTCTGGATGAAATGCGGCATGCCGAGCAGCTCATGGATAGAATCCTGTTTCTCGAGGGACTGCCCAACCTGCAGCGTCTGGGGGACTTAAGAATTGGTGAAAATGCTCGTGAAATCCTCCAGAGCGATCTGGATCTTGAAATGGCCGGGCATCCGGTCCTCAAAGAGGCCATTGCATTCTGTGAAACAGAGAAGGACTATGTAAGTCGCGATCTTTTCAACGCAATCCTTGCCAGTGAGGAGGAGCACATTGATTTCCTGGAGACCCAGCTGGAGCTCATCAAGCAGGTGGGTCTTGAGAATTACTTACAGAGTCAGATGTAAACGATCCCTTTATCTTTTGCGCACTCTTTCTATTACATAAACAATCACCAGGGAAATGCCGTAGAGCAAAACCAGAAGGCTACCCATTATGATCTGGCTTAAGGGATCGGGTGGTGTTACTATTGCGGCTATAATAAAAATACCCACAATGACATAGCGATAGGAGCGGACGTGCCAGGCAAAGGGGATGATATCGAGAGCCCCCAGAAGAACAATGATGAGCGGCAGCTGGAAAAAAAGCCCGCAGCCTGTATGCAGCAAAAATAAAAAACTGTAGTATTTCTCCATTGTCAATTGCGGCAGTACACCTTCTGGCAGCATATCCACGAAAAGAAATTGCAACGATATGGGGAAAATGTAGTACCAGCAAAATACGAGTCCGGCCCAGAAGAGCAGAGCGGAACTCAGGATGACCGCGTAGCCGGTGCGGGCAGCGCGGGGACTGACTGCGGGTGTAATAAATCCCCAGAGAATCGCAAAAAGTAGCGGTAAAGCCAGGGTGAAGCCGGACATGATGGAAAGCTTCACAATGATTTCTAAAGGGCCGTATGCATTGCCCAGGAAGAGATCCAGTCCGGTCAGAGTACGGTAGGGGGAAGTCAGGAAAGCATGCAGCCGGAAACTGAAGATCCCGCAAAGAGTGGCAAAAAGAACCAGAATACCGATACTCAGAAAAAGCCGGATTCGCAACTCCTCAAGGTGATCGCCCAGGGACATGAATTTTTCTCGCTCTTCATGCTCCTCATCCTCAGCAACGAAGCGCTCCACGCCTGTGGGAGCTTTGCGAACGATCTTTCTTTGTTTCAGCCGGATACCCTGAGGGGGGAATTAGCTTTTACGGGATGCTTTCTTGCGGGCCGGCCGCTCCGTCTCATCCGGTTCTTCCTCCCGGACATCAGCAATCTGGCCCTGGCCGGAAATAGACTTGCGGAATTCCCGGATTCCTGAGCCCAGATCCCGCGCCAGTTGCGGAATTTTGCGGCCACCAAAGAGCAAAAGCACAAGCAGAAATATGATTACCAGTTCCATGGGACCGATGTTGGGGATAAAAAGAAGGTTGTGCATGGCTCTCTGTGGACGAAAATAATCCTGAAAGACTGTCTTTTTTGTCTGTCTGGAATGTCATGCAATTTTTGGGAGTGTAAGCTTGGCCGTAACGAAGGAACAGAAGCTTCTCTACAATCAAAAGATTCGGGTTTACAAGAGCACCCTTGATGATCTCAAAAAGGAGATATCGACCGTACGCGGGGCGGGCAAGAAACGGCCGGATCTGGAGCCCTATTTTTTAGTGAAGTGTGCCATCCTCGGCATTCAGGCTGCCAATACCATGGTGGCTATGTCTCAGCTCTCTATGGAGATCCAGAATCTCAAGCAGGATGGAGTCCTCAATGACGCCCGCAAAGAAATATCCTCACGCATCAGTGATCTGACGCGGATTGTTGGCGAGGACATCGACGGCTCTCTGACGGAGAATCGCGATGGCCTTTTGAAACTTTCTGCTATGACGCCGCCCCAGAAGATGCATCTGGAGAAAGCTTTTTCTGAGTCCATCGGTGAAATCAAAGAAACGATGGGCAATTCCAAATGGCGCTGGTACTTTCCCGATCTGCACTACAAGCTGGTCGTGCTGACCCGGAACCTTTTTGATTTTAAGGAATTTGATAGAATCAAAGATCCCAATCACCAGTACTATCGGGTGTATCAGGAGAATCTGCGCTTTTTAATAGAAGAAACCCGAATCGCAGCTCAGGAGTACCGTAGCAAATATGAACTGAGTACCAAAGAAGTCTCCGACCTGCTTTTTATCCGCCGATTGTTTGAAATGGAAAAAATGATCCACATTCTGACCGGCCAGCGTGACGAGCTGGAAAAATGCAGCACGGCGCTCGATAGCATCAATGAGAAAATTGAATCCATTATGGCGGAAAAGTCGGGTGGAGCAAAAAAGAAAAAGAAATAATGCGGGCACTGGATTCCCAATCCTTTGCTGCCGCTCTTGCCACGGGGCGAAGCGTCGTCCTTTTTCATGCCCCTTTCAGCACAGCATCGCAAAACTTACTGCTCCTGATTGGTGAGCTGTCGCATTCTTACCCGGCTCTTTCCTTTTATTCGGTGGATTTTGAACAAGAAAAGGAAGTTTCCATTAGAGCCGGCGTGTCACTTCTGCCTACCCTGCAAGCCTACGATCACGGAGCCCTTACCCGGCAGCATGAAGGTCTGATACCAAAGGATTACGTGGAACGCTGGCTTCTTCTGGCCAGTGCTGGCCAGGACATTTAGAGCTGAAACTTTTGTAGCATTACCTGATGGCTGTGCAGGGCATTGGTGGAAGATTCGACAATCACGGGAAAGCCGAGCTCCAGGAGGCCAGCGTCTTCCAGAGTCAGTTCGATAATGTGGTTGTGTCCGGCGTTCTCTTCCAGTAAAAACGTGCGCAGTCCGCTCTGAAGCTGTCGGTAACGGATGGCCACCACGTGGCGGTGAGCGTATTCTGCCGTCATGCTGCTCTGGATACGCGGATCATCCCCGGAGCCTGTGCAGGTAGAAAAAAGGAGGCCGCTTATGCAAAGGGCCAGGCAAGTGGCCGATCTTATTGCATGCAACGGCTGAAAAAGCATTGGCAGGAAAATCTTCCCATTACACCTTTGAGGTAAAGTCAAAAAAACATGCCCGTTCCACAGATAGAGCTCAGAGATCCCTACACTACACTGCCGCGGGGAGGTTACCTGGTGCAGACCTCGGCAGGCTATGTACAGTTTGGCTCACCTCCAGAAACGATTAAAGACACCATGTTTTTGCCCCGCAGCACACCGCAGATCTTTGTCCTGCCCAATACATTCTTTCATGTGAATAAGGGCATTTCCGTTGCCGAGCTGGAATTTCCCATCTACTACAATCATTTTTTGCGCAAAAAGAAGACGTACATTGTGTGCAGTCATGAGCAGCGCAATCAACTGCTGGTGGTTTTGCAGGAGTCTGTTTTTGGTCCGGCAGAAGTGGACCTGCGTTCAGAGTACGTAAATGGTGAACACAGTTTTGGCTTTCCAGATATCAGGAAAGAAATCGCTCATTTTCGCGGTGACCGCAAACTCGAAGATCTGGTCCGTTTTGTAATCTTCAAAGAAGGTAAGGTTGACATCAATTCTGTTACCATTTTCCAGGACCAGAACGAATTCCGGGTTGTGGATCGTTCCTGGCAAAAAGAGACGGCGGTCCCGGCGGACATTGGCTTCAATATCATTTTCGATACGGGAGAACGCCTTCCCGAACCTTATCAGCCCCCGCTGCTGGCCATTACCTGTCTTGGGCCCAGTCATGGTTTTGATCCGGAAGAGAATACCTCTGGATTTATTTTATGGATCAATCATAAGGGAATCATGGTGGATCCACCGGTCAATTCGACGGAGTGGTTGCGTAAATCCAACGTAAATCCAAAATATATCCATAGCATTATTCTGACCCACTGCCATGCGGATCATGATGCCGGGACTTTCCAGAAAATTCTGGAAGAAGGAAGGATCACCATCTATTCCACGGAGACGGTCATGGACAGCTTTATACGTAAGTATCATGCCCTGACCCGTATCCCGGTGCGGGAGCTCTACAGTCTTTTTGATTTTGTTCCGGTAATGATTGGTCGCAGCTATGTGATCAATGATGCCGAATTCAGTTTTACTTATGCCTTACACTCTATACCCAGTCTGAGCTTTCAGTTTGTTTACAAAGATCAATCTTTTGTGTATTCCAGTGATCATTTGAATGACCCGGAAAAATTTCTCGAGCTGTATCGCAAGGGTGTGCTCACCAAAACCCGTCTGCGTGATCTGATGGAGTTTCCCTGGCAGCATAAGATCATTTACCATGAAGCCGGCATTCCGCCCCTGCACACCCGCATTGATTTTCTGAGTTCCCTGCCGGAAGATATCCAGAAGCGAATCACGGTTTATCACATTGCCCGCAAAGATATGCCACCGGGAAGTCTCCTGACGCTGGCGCGCTTTGGTATGGAGAACACGCTGAATGTTTCGATTCAGCCGCTTCGCTATGAAAAAGCTAACAAGCTGCTGGATGTTCTGGCCAGCATCGACATTTTTGCGGACTTCCCCATTGCCCGGGCCAGAGAATTCATCAACATCGTAAAGGAAGAATTTTTCCCGCGTGGCTCACTGATTGTGGCCAAGGACACACCCGGAGACAAGTTTTTTATCATTATGAGCGGCAATGTCGTGGTAGAGGGAATGGAGAATGAGAACGTAGAAAATCGCTCCGGGAAAAGATACGGTACCTATGAGTATTTTGGCGAAGCATCGCTCATTTTAGATCAGCCCCGGGGGGCCAATGTGCGCGCAGAAACGGATGTTGCAGCTCTGACCATTGACAAAATCTACTTTTTGAATTTCATAAAAGGATCGGATCTGCACGCGCGCTTCAAGCGGCTTTCGGAAATTCGTTCCACCGGATCATGGGAGCTCCTGGAGCAGAGTCGCTTTTTTAGAACATTGACTTCTGCGCAAAAAACCCAGCTTGAATTGATCATGACACGCAAAACGTTTGAACCAGGGACCGTTCTCATCCGGGAAGATGAACGCTTTGAAAACTCCTATATCATCCAGAGTGGGGAGGTGCGCGTGGAAAAGAGCGGTCGATTTCTGGAAACCCTGGGCCCCGGTGATTTTGTGGGTGAGATCTTCAAGTTGCAGAAGCAAACCAATGCTACTTATACATTTACAGTGGTCAGTGAAGCCAGGCTGTACGAAATCGTTCGTCAGGATATGATCCACTACATTGCCCGCAATCCCGGCGTTTATATGCGGCTCAATTACGTCTACAGCGCTGATTAGTAGATCGCCTCGGCAAGCAGGGCCACAAAAAATCCGAGCACCAGGTAAGAGCCAAAGGGCGCCGGTGCTTTACGGTCTTTTAGAATCCAGTAGATGTGGATGATGCTTCCTGCGGCCGCGACTTCAAAAATCACAATCGTCCAGGGCAGCCCGGCATACAGAGCAAGAGAGCTGCCCAGCAGCACATCGCCAAAACCAAAACCATCGGGAAAGAATAAGTTCAGGACCCAGAGAATTACGCCCACGCCGGCGCTTGTGGCCAGCAGCGGCCAGAAAGCACTGAAGCTGAGTGCAGACTTTTCGAGTCCCGCAGCCAGAGCAAAAAGACCCACAAAGATGGTGTTCTCATGATCCAGGGAGTAGTGCTTCCAGTCGGTGGCAAAGGCGATCAGTAGATGCCCGCTCAGGAGAACCAGAAAAAAAGCCTGGGCCACTGAATAATTAAAATAAATCAAATAAGCAAGAAGAAAGCCTGGCCAGAGCTCACCCAGCAGAGTGACAATGCCTATGGGGTAGTGGCAATGGCGACAGCGTCCTCTGTTTCTTAAGTATCCCATCAGGGGGATAAGATCCAGTGGCGGAATTTTCTCTTTGCAATGAAAGCAAAATGAGGGTCTAAAAAAGATCTGTTTCCAGCGGTCCGGAGTTTTGCGGCCTTCACCGTAAAAAAAATAAAGAATACGACTGGCTGTTGCCGTGTAGAAGCTCCCGATCAGGGTACCCAGAAAAAAAGCAAAAAGGATCACTCGCCCGTTCCGGGTAGAAAAACCAGGCTCTCTAAAGGAGCCCAGCCACTCTCTCCGTGGTAGTCCATAACCTGGGCCCAGCGGCAATCGCTTTTCTGGCAGAAGCCAGGATCGCTCAGATTCAAAATGTCAAGGATGCTGCCCTCTTTTAAAGCCGAAGTGATCCGGCTTCCTCCATCTGCCCTTTCATGTAGCGATTGCGTCCTTACAAGCATCGCAGCGCGACTTTTTGCCGGTTCTTTGAGGAGTCCCGCGTAGTAGGCGCGCTGCAGAATGGTAACACTTTCCCGGCTTGCCAGATGGAGGAGATAGGCCCGGGACTTCCGCTTTAACTCAGGATCACTTCCAGAAAGACCTTCCTCTGCCAGGCTGAGTCCCGCCGGATCGCGAAAAACGGTCAGGGCATAGAGCAGGGCAGCACGCTCGGCCAGGGAGAGCGGTTCCTCAGTCAGCCGGCGCAACTGGACTTGAGACTGCCGGGCATCGATCCGGGCGACACCCAGCAAAGCAGCCTCAAGGGCGGGGTCACGGGCTATCAGGTGTTGCCGAAACACTGCATACAGATCTTCCCTGTGGGCAACCGTTGCCAGCTGGCTCAGGTTTTGGACCAACCGCGTGCGCAGGTCTTTTTCCTCATAGTAAAGGGAAAGAAGTGTGGGGATGGCTTCTGGCAAAAGGAAAGTCCGTTTCTGGACAAGAGCGCGCTGTTCTGCTCGGGAGGCGATGGCGAATCTTTCTGTCAGGGGCAACTCCATATCTGCGGGCAGGGGACAATCCGTGGCCAGATAGGCGGGCCTGAAAAGCAGCCCGGTTCTCAAGTAGCTCTGCCAGTGTTCGCCCGGGTCCGTGCAGGGCCAGATGGCAGCGGGTGTTATCAGAAGAAAGCCGGCCAGCAGGCTCTGGATCGCTCTGTTTAACGGTCTGGCGTTCATGAGCTGAGCTTACCGGTAGTAGCGGCGTGGCAACAAACTTCTTTGCGCTTTTATTGGTTGCAGGGCTATGGTTGCCGTAAAGTATGGATTCACTCTGACTCTGATGATGAAGCATGCCTTGATTCTGATGATCCTGCTCTTCCTGGCCTTTGCCTGTAAGGAACAGGTCACGATTTCTGATGCCGGCGGTCCCCTGGGGGCTGCGGAAAAACGGGTGCTCTCTGTGGTGGAATCGGCTCTACAGAATGCCAGGGATGGAGCGCATGAAAGGCTGGAGACTCAGGTTGGCGCGCCGGAGATCTGTCGCTTTCTTTTGGACCAGGAATATGAGAAGGCTGCTGCAGCAGAAAGAGAACGCTTCTGTTCGCTGATTAAAGAATACCTGGTGGTGAATGCCCTGCCTAAAACAATGAGTATACTACAAAAGGCAGATCTGTCCCAGGTGAGCTACGGCCGCCCGGTTCTTTCCGGGAACCAGGCGCAGATCGATTCAGCCTATAAGAGTTTCCGGTTGACCTGGGTGCTGACCCGCCGCAAGGCCGGCGACTGGGTTATCACGGATTACTTGCGCGACGGCACCTCGGGGATGGAGACCAATCGGGATAAACAAATCCAGCCAGGGCTCAAGCGCTACGGACTTCCGGGCCTCAATGACAGGCTGGAAAAATCTATAAAAAAATAATTTTAATGCTTCGTCGTCTCACGGAACGCTTCTTCCATCTCTATTTGCGCCATTATAAGATCAGCGCCGGTGTGGCTGTACTGGTGCTCATCGCCTCATTGTTCAGTGCCTCCTTTCTGACCATTGACAGCAACCAGCTGGATCTATTACCCGATGATTTGCCCCATCTAAAGGAATTGCGCCGTATTGAAAAGATGCTCGGTGGCACCGGCTACATCATACTCACGCTAAAGCATGAAGGAGATAGTGAAGGTGACCGGTTACTCAAACAGGCCCTGGATATCTATCATGGTGGCGATGAGAATCTGGCGGATAAATACTTTGAGAAAGCCCGGCTGGCCGATGAAAAAGAACGCCCGGATAATTTGAAGCGCAAGCAAAGTCTTAAAGATGCCGCCGACGCGCTTTACAAAGAACTTTCTAACCTCAAGGAGGTGCAGTATATACAGTACCGCCTGCCGCTGGATTTCATAAAGAGAAAGTTTTTATTCTTCTGGCGAACGGAAGATTTGCGGGAAGCCATCCGACGCATCAATCTAAAAAAACAAGATCTCATCGATTCCGCTGATCCACTGGGCATAAACATCATTGAGGAAGAGAAGCGGACACCGTATCGCCTGGATCTTTCTGATTTGCTGGCTAACTATACCTCAGTGGGCCAGAAAGATCTTAGCGATGATTACTTTATTTCCGCCGATGGAAAGATGCTGATCATGCTGATCAAGCCCAATTTCGGGTTAAACGATATTGGCGCGACAGAGACCCTGCTTAAGACTGTTGAGGACATCGTTCTCAAATACGATCTGCGCAAGAAAGCCGTGCAGGTCGGTGTTACCGGGACTTACATCCAGTACATTGAAAATTATGAATCGGTACGGGCCAGCCTGAAGCCGGCGATGGTGGTCAGTCTCGTGGGCATTTCCCTCGTGCTCGTATTCTTTGTCCGGCGCAAGCGCTTCATCTTCATTTTGTTGGTCAGTCTGGTATATTCCGTTATAGTCACTTATGGCGCGACCTATCTGATTCTGGGGCGGCTGAACATCATCACCTCCCTTTTTGGTGGCGTACTCGCAGGCCTTGGCATTGATTTTGGCATTCATTTTATATTCCGCTTCCGCGACGAATTCTGGGCCTCCCGGGATGTGGAAAAGTCCATCATGGGAGCGCTCTTCACCACGGGCTGGGCAGCCATATTTTCAGCGGCGACAACGGCTGCGGCTTTTGTTGTTTTGATGTTTTCTGAGTTCAAAGGATTCAGCCACACGGGCATGCTCTCTACATACGGCATCGTTCTGACCGCCCTGGCCATGTTTCTTCTGACACCTTTACAGATTGTCATTCTCGATAAGATTTCGCCCCGATTCTTAAGGGACCTGGAACCGAGGCCCTATGAACTGGCCCATGCTGACCGCGTGCATCGGTTTCGTTTGCTGCCTTCCCTTTCTCCGGTCATCCTGTCGCTTTCCCTGCTGGCTGTTGCCTTCGCTCTGTACTTCACTGGCAATGTGCGTTTTGAAAACGATTCACGCAAAATGATCAAGACGGTCGATTCGCGTATCCTTTCTGAAGAGCTGGCCTACCGTTTTGATCTGGCCGGCGATCCATTGATCCTTGCCGCCGATTCTCTGGAAGAAGCGTACCTTCTCTGGCAGCACATTCATCCGGTACCCGAGGAATGGAAAGAATACATCAGCCGTACGGTCAGTATTTTTTCTTTTGTTCCACCACTGCGCCAGCAGGAGGCCAACCACCGTTTGATTCAGAACTTCCAGGCAGAAAATCAGGATCTGGATGCATCAATCATTCCGCCGCGTTTCCGCCAGTACTGGGATCTCTGGCGAATCGCGTCGCAGGAACGCCCGTACACGCCAGAGGATCTGCCGGAGTACATACGCAATCAGTTTCGCAGCTTACCGGAAAGTTCGGAAGAAGGCTGGATTGTTTTTATCTATCCCCGTGTAAAAAAAATGATCTACACGGAAGATTTGCACAAGCTGGAAGGGATGATTGCGGATCTGAAAGTCCCGATCATTAACCGGCAACTGCAGAAAGATCTATTGCTTAAAAGCCCCACTGTCCTGCCGGGCAGCGGCGTCCCCATCGGCGGCAGCAAAGAAAAGGGATCCGGCGAGCTGCCCGGGATGTCTGAATACGAAACCAATCGAATTCTGGCTGCGGCGAATACTTTACCGGAAAACATCCTGGACAGCATTGTCACCTTTCCGGTTGAGAAAGAGACGATCCTGAAGGGCAGGCCCTTTGCCAGTGCAGCGGATCTCCTGGAAAGCAAACGCGAATTTCTGGCCACCGGGGCGACGATTCTTGTAGCCCAGTTCACCCATATAGTTCACAGTGAGGTGGCTACCATTCTCTGGGAGACAATAGGTCTGGTCCTGATTATTCTTTTTATCAGCTTTCGCAATCCCTTGCATGTTTTCCTGGCCAGCGTGCCACTGATAACCGGGATGGTGCTCACCCTGGGAGTTATGGGTCTATTTGATATTAAATTTAATTATTTTAATATATGCGTTATCCCTATTATTATAGGCTACGGCATCAATAATGCGATCTTTATCTTTCACCGCTACCTGGAAAATCGTGACATCCTGGAGACAGTGTTGAAAACCGGTGCCGCAGTGATGGCTTCCAGTCTGACGACCCTTGCCGGTTGGGGCTCGCTCGCCGTAGCTGACCATCCGGGGCTGATCAGCATGGGATTTCTGGCCAGTATCGGGATCACCATCATGCTTGGCGTTTCTCTGGCTTTGCTACCGGCTTTGCTATATTTCCTGACCCGCTATGAAAACTGGCGGAAAAACAGGTCACCGGCCGGCACTTGAAGTTCGCTCTTCGCGGTCTGCTTGCCTGGTCCTGCCAATTTCCCTGAGAAAGGCGATATGACGTTTCTGAAAACGGTCCGTCTGCGGAAGCACAATCTGGAATCCATCGGCTAACCAGGAAAAAATCCAGCCCTGCCGGTCCGTGAGCCGTTCAAGGAGGATCCGCTGGAGGGCGCGCAGGTGCGGTGGCGCTCCTGGATTTTGCGCCTGAACGCGCACAACGGCATCGGAACTGTATGTAAACTGAAATTGTGAACAGAGCCATTGCCGCTGACAGACGTGGATGATCTGAAAGAGAACGGCGCGCAAAGAAGCCGGCAGAAGGGACGTATCCCGAGCATCGTAAGAGAGGTCGATTCCATCAGGGGAGAGCTCTGCAGCCAGACGTTCCAGGAGGAGCGGTAACTTTTCCTGACCTTCCGGGGGATGTCCGCTATCCTGAATCACAAGGTCTGCATCCTTCATCCAGCCCTGCAGCGGATCCAGGGCTTGCAGAAACGGTTTGTGCTGCGCTGCTGGAATTTTAACAAAAAGATTCTGTAAGGTTTCGTTCATTCGTCCAAGGCCGCCGCGCAACTCGCGGGCCGCTTCCTGCAAGAACTGTTCCCTGTATCTGTCCTGCTCTGTGAGGCGGGCATGTGCTTTTTGCAACTCCTCATGCGATTGCCGGATCTTTTCCGTCATTCGCCGCAGGCTTCTGCCCATAACAAAACACAAACTCGCAATGAGTGCGAGCATGCCCGCAGGCACGTAAAAAGGTCCGGCGGCTCCACGGATCGTAATCACACCATCATGGAAAACGGCCAGGGCCAGTAAAAGATAACCGATGAGCGTGAGGCGAGCATCTGAATTTCCCCGCAAGGCAAGTGCAATCTGCAAAAGCAGAAGAAACAATGCACAGGGTAGAAGGAGGCCCCGGACCATTAGAGGCTGATACCTTCCGTAGATGCTGGCATCCGCGCTGAAGAGTAAAAAGGCAAAAATGCTAACGCTTCCCAGGCTGATCAGGTAGAGGCAGGAACGGTGCAAAAGTGAGAGCACCACTCCCAGGTAGGTTTCCGGTCGCAAAAGAAAGTGAAAATACCAGCTAAAAGTGAGTGGTAGCAGGGAGACGGCTGTTGCGTATTCGAGGAAAAATCGAAGATCGGTTACGTCCCGATCCACGAAATACAATTCCAGGTAACTGCTGGAGCTGAAGACCCGCAGATTGATAAGCAAACAGGCCAGGCTGAAGAGCAGGTGGGCTACTTCTTTTCTACTGAAATAATAAATAAAAAAAATAAATCCTGCAAGACCGATGACGCCCATATAAAGGCCCTGCTCAAGGTGGGCAAGGCGCTGCTCCCGTTCCAGGGCGTCCAGTCGTCCTATCTTCAGCGACAGGATTCCTCCAGAACGGGTGTGATAGTTGGTAACTTCTACATGCAGTTCGTTTTCTGTCTGTAGCACCCCGGGAGGGAGGATGCAGATCAGCGGATAGATGCGAGATTTTTCCGTTATGCGGGAAATCCCCGGTTTCCCGGTCCTGCAAATAACGATGCCATTCAGGCGAATTACACTGGCCGCATGGATTTCGGTCGCTTCGATAGCGTCATAGGGAAAAGTTTCTTTAAGTTTGAATCTGAGTCGGTAGTTAAGCTGTCCTGTGGGTGGAAGTCCCGGATCATGCACCCAGTAGCCGGGCACAGCAATGGGTCTCCATCCCCCGGAATAGTCTGCCTCCCATTGCAGGGGTTCCTGAAACCCGCTGGCCTGGCCGTTTCTCAGTTCTACCTGCGCAAAGAGAAATACCGGCCAGAGGAGGCCAGAGATCGCCCACTTCATTCGATGCGTAAGGGGAAATAGTAGAGCGGTTCGATTTTCCGGGCCCAGAGAGATATCATGGCAAGCCCCGGGATGCCAGGCATGTGTTCACCGATCACGGTACGCAGATTGGTTTTTACCTGAGGATAGAAGTTTACGCCAACGGATGTCCTTTCCGCTATGCCCAGACGTTTCTTGGTTTCTTCCATGATGGTTAAAAAATCTGTACAATCATCAAGCATTTTGTGGGCGGCAAACTGTTTCCCGGTCCAGATTCTTCCTTCTGCAAGTTCCCTGAGGGCGGCAGGCTTTACTTTGCGCGCTGACCCGACCCGGTCCAGGAATCTTTGATAGGTACTGCGAATCGTGTCGACAAGCAGTTTGCGACTGGCGGAGGACAGAGGTCGACTTTCTGAAAAAAGATCGCGTGTTTTTTGAAAATGGACACGTTCCCGTTTGATGCCCAACCGACGGTACAGCTTCTCAAGCTGTGGTCTTATCGTGACAACGCCAATGGAACCCGTGATCGTCAGAGGTGAAGCGTATATGACATGGGCAGCACAGGCCAGGTAGTAACCACCCGACGCGGCAACGGAACCCATGAAGGCCAGCACAGGTTTTTTGCGGCCCAGACGCCGCAAAGCCTGGTAAAGAATTTCTGAAGCCTGGGCTGATCCGCCGGGGCTGTTGATGTAAACGATAACGGCAGCTTCCGGACTCTCACCCAGGGCGTCGATCGTTGCACAGAGCGCCAGCGCTTCAATGCCGGCCGCGTGTGGCTCCTGCCCGCTACGTCCCATGGTGATGGGTCCTTCCAGTGCCAGAACGGCGAATGACGGTCTGCGGCGCAATTGCAGAGGCCGGAATTCGCGACGCCGGTAACGTCGGGCCAGGGCCAGTTCCGTTGTTAATTTCCATTTGACGGTTGTTGTTGTTGTTGTTTCTTCTTCTTCTTCTTCTTCTTCTTCTTCACCGTTGGTCGTTGTGCCCGCCGACTCTTCCTGGTCCGACAGGCTTTCCAGGTAGGGGTGCTCCCTTCCGCCATCCGCTTCCTGACCGCAGAGTCTTACTTTGATTTCTCCTTCTTCCAGATAATCCTCAAGAAATCCCGCGCGCTTCAAATCTGATGCTTCAATAAGGAGCTGATCTTTGAGCAGCTGTCGCACCTTCTTATCGGGAAACATGGCTTCGATCTGGCTGCTCAGATCCGAGAGGACATGGGTCAGTGCACGGCGCGCTTCCTGGCTATAGGAATGGCGAGTGAACATTTCCGCCGCGCTTTTATACTTTCCTGCTGTAAACGATTCAACTTTTACGCCCAATTTATCCAGCAGTCCGCGGAGAAAGAAAGGCTCGGCAGAAGGGAAAGCAGAGGTGAAGGCGGCTGATTCGGGAGCCAATCGCCGGTCCGCCGCAGTCATGAGGTACAGAGACTTGAGGTTGCCGCCATCGCTATAGGCGATGATTTCTTTGCCGCTTTCCTTGATGCGCCGGAGCATACCGTGGATTTCCGCTACTTGATTCCAGGGCGCATCCATCTCCGGAATCATCAGAACAAGCCGCCTGACCTGCTTCGACTGCCGGATGACATGCAACAGGCCCAGGTATTCCATGAAATGCAACTCCGTTGCCGGGATGAAGTAGCTCAAAAGCCCGGTCGGGCGGACCATGACAAACCGGTCTGGCAGGCGATGCAACAGTACGTTACCTCCCGGGAAGCGATCCCTTATGTAATAAAGGAAATAAAATAATAAGCGCAGTGGCAAAAGCAGGATTCGAAAAACAATCACGAATGGCAGGGCAGGACATTGGCCTGTGGAGTCAGTATTTTTTCCCCCTGGCCCCAAATACTCAGTTGCCCGGCTTCTGGCAGCAGGAGATCTGGCCCTGTGCAAAATGAGAGACATATTTTGTCCATTCTGGTGCGGAACCGGGCTGGAGTGATGAGCCATGTTTCCGGCCTCTTTACTCGCCGCGGGTACAACATCGATAGCATTGCAGTGGGTGTAACAGACCGGCCGGAAGTATCCATTGTCACGATCGTCTTTCGCGGAGATGAAAATACTCTACAACAATTTCATGGGCAACTGCTCAAACTTGCCGATGTTGTGAAGGTTGAGATCCTCTCTTACCACGACTCGATCGTGCGGGAGCTGATCCTTGTCCGCATTCAGGCGCGCCCTGCGGATCGCACGGAAATCTTCGGGATTGTGGAGGTTTTTCATGGCCGGATTGCAGAAATCACTGAAGACAGCATGCTCATCGAAGTTCATGGCTCCTCCCGCCAGATGGCAGGTTTTTTGCGCATGATGCAGAAATTCGGCATCCGTGAAATGGCCCGAACCGGTCAGGTGGCGCTTTCCTACCTTGCTGACCCGGCTCCGCCGCCCGGAGATTCATCTCCGTAACATTCATGCAAACCGTTTTGCAGAGAGATCTGGGGGTCCGTTCCGCGGCTTTGCTCGTGGTGGCCAGCATGCTGGGCACGGGAATTTTTGGTACGACAGGCATCATTCAGGCAGAAGTGGGCAGCGCTTTCTTTGTAATTCTTCTGTGGATCGTTGGCGGGCTGGTGGCCCTTTCCGGGGCGCTGTGCTATGCAGACCTGGCTGTGCAGATGCCCCATGCCGGTGGTGACTACATTTACATCAATCGCATATTTGGCCCGTTACCCTCTTTTTTGAATGGTTGGGTTTCTTTTATTGCCGGTTTCTCTGCTCCCATTGCATCGTCAGCCCTGCTCACCGGAGAGTATGCCAGTGAATTCTTTCGCGCCATATGGCCAGACTCTCCCCTTGCGATTTTTTTTTCCGGGATGTGGAATCGGAAATTTCTGGCGGCCGGCTTAATCATCCTGTTGACTCTTGTGCATACAAGGGGAGTGCGCCGTGGTAGTCTGATCCAGAATTTTCTATCACTGCTCAATATTTTCATTGTCCTGGGCTTCGCGCTGGTTGGCCTCTATCTGGCTGTACAAAAGAGTGACATCCCGCAGGTATTTACCACGGAGTCGCCGCGTAGCTTCTGGGGCCTGGGAATTGGACTCATGTGGGTGATGTTTGCCTACACGGGGTACAATGGAGCAACGTATCTGGCGGAGGAGGTCAAGGATCCCCGGCGTAATCTCCCCCGCGCCCTCATCCTTGGCACCATCGGGACAACGGGCCTCTACTTGATACTGAATCTTCTATATTTTTTATCCACACCCGTGGCCGAACTCTCCGGGGAAAAGGCGGTGGCCGCGCTTGCCGCGCGACACCTGTTTGGCCCTGGGCTGGCGAGCCTGCTGAATTTCATGTTCTGTTTGATCTTGATTGCTTCCATTTCTGCGCAGATCATGATCGGTCCGCGGGTTTATTTTGCCATGGCCCGCGATCATCTATTCTTCAAGATGGCCGCAGAGATCCATCCACATTCCGGTACCCCGGTTAAAGCGATTGTCCTGCAGAGTACGCTTTCCATTTTTTACGTGATCACCGGTACATTTGAAGAAATCATAACTTTCATGATCTTTGCCCTTTCTATCTTTCCGGTCCTTGCCGTTAGCGGCCTCCTTCTGCGCCGCAGACAGTCTCCTGGCGAAAGTATCTATCCGCATGCCAGTTTTATTTTCTTCCCTGTTTTCTTTATTTTCTTCTCCATTTTAATGATTGTTGCTGCGTTCATAACCTGGACGGCGACAAGCCTGGTAGCGCTCGGTGCTGTGGCCTGCGGCGTGCCGGTTTTCTATCTATGGACCCACTTTGCCGGGCGACGGCAGAAGCATGCGCATTGATGGAACCGGGCTGGTTTCAAATCACGCTCAAGGCCCTTCTGTATGACCCTGGCGGGCGCCTGCTCATCTTAAAAGATACGGAGAGTCAGGCTGGAGACTTTCCTGGTGGTCGTCTGGGCACAGAGGAGTTGTATGGATCCTGGGAAGAGGCGCTCCGCCGTGAGATAAAAGAAGAGCTCGGTCATCACCTTGTTCTCGATCTGGAAACGGAGCCCTTCTTCTTTTTTCCCCATCGGATAATCAATGGAGGTTACGCAGCCCTGTGCTTTTGCTACCGGGGCCTGCTACAAAGCGGCAGCATTGTTCTTTCCGCAGAGCACGACTCTTTCGACGGGGTAGATCCGCAGCAGTATGATCCTTCCGGGCTTTTTCGGGGCACTTTGCTTTCTTTCTGGCCAGCAGTCATGCGCGAGGCGATGCAATCCGGGCCAGGCGAGCGCACCCGCTTGTAGGTTTCCGGGAAGCTGCCCCTTTCGGGCCAGGCTGCCGCCTGGAAAAATGGCAGACATGCCCTTATAGAATGGCAGGATGGCCCGATGAGCGGTTCTCCGGCTTTGCGGATTCAAACCTTTGCTCTGGACAGGGGACTGCACGACCGGATCCGGGAGTATCTGACCTTTCTGGGACCTCATGCGGATTGTGCTACCTGTGTTGCGGTAATCATGCTGCGCGATGCCTTGAAGTCCAATGTCATAAGAGTGATCGCCCGTGAAGAAGATCTTCATCCTGAACAGACAATGGAATACTATGTAAGTCTTCTGGAATACCGCAGCCAGTACCGGCCGGACATGCAGAATCTCTTTCGGGAGAAATTTCGTAAGTATAATTTAACGGTTCAGCTGGATCTTGAGCCCGGTCCGGCGGGCCTGCGCATCCAGGTGCTGAATGCATTTTCCATGGTTGGCGAGGAGCAGGCCCTTCTTTCCCGCAAACTGAAATCTGCGAGCGGCTTTGCGGATATTTTCACTTTTTTTGAGGAAAGAGATCTGATTCGCGAAGATCCGCTGCGGGAAGAAGCTGTCCGTTGCCTTTCCGGGTGGGGGGTTTCCCACAAGGACTATGAATTAAACTTTCTGGGACAGGAAACCAGGGCCAGCCTCCTGCTACCGTTGCCGCTCCCGCCAGCAGACGGGCTTCAGGTTTTTGATCTAACCTGAGCGGTGGAAGAAGGGCAGATTTGATTTAGAACGCAATCGTCGCAGATGCGCTGCCGGGCCCGGCAGCGATCGCGGCCTAAAAAGATCAAGTAGAGCGACCAGTCCACCCAGTAGGTCTGTGGAACACTTTCCATCAAGTCACGTTCGATTTGCAGGGGATTTGCGCTGCGGGTAAAGCCCAGAAGTTTACTGATTCGCTTAACATGAGTGTCCACGACAATTCCTTCTGCTTTCCCGTAAATTTCACCAAGTATGACATTGGCCGTTTTGCGTCCAATTCCCGGCATCGCTGTTAGCTCTGCAATGGTTTGCGGCAGAACGCCGCCGTAGCGTTCGACCAGGATTCGGGCAAAGCCCGCAATACTACGCGCTTTATTGCGAAAGAATCCCGTGGAATGAATCAGTCTTTCCAGCACAGCCAGCGGTGCACGAGCATAGTCGATCGCTTCCGGGAAGCGCTCAAATAACGCCGGTGTTACGCGATTCACCTGCTCATCCGTGCACTGAGCGCTCAGAATTACCGCAATGGCAAGCTCGTGTGGTTTTTTGTAATGCAGAGGGCAACGTGCTGGCCCGTAGCGCTTTTTTAAGAGTGTATAGACCTGGCGGGCAAGAGCCGTCTTATCGCGAATCTCAGGCTTTTCGAAGGATCCCGGCATCCTGTCCGTGTTTTTTCAGAAGAGCCTTCACTCCGGTACGATTGAGACTTTTCAGCATACGAGCCGAGATGCGCAGCGTTACAGTTCTGTTCTCATCTGGCAGGAAGATCTTCTTCTTCACCAGGTTGATTTTGAACTTTCTTTTGGTCCGGATGTGCGAGTGACTCAGGCTGTTGCCTGCTGTGGTACCTTTTCCGGAAATCTGACATCTACGAGCCATGGGGCAACCTTTCGTGGGCCTGATGATGGTCAACCCATTTAGCCAGAAAATAACCCATCAAAGACGCACAGGCTAATGGTGCCTTTGGTCAGGCGGCCCATGTATTTTTCCGTAACTGTCACGGGCAGCGGCGTACCCGGTGCACCGTAGAGCTTTTTGGCTCCATCCTTGTCCAGCTGGGTGAGCTTTAGATTGTTACCCTTGCCATTGCACTGCGGATAATGCATAACAGAGTAGGCATCGTACGCGGTTACGGCGGGCCATTCGTTATCCTCAAAACAAGTCTTTGACTCAGGCCGGGTGTGCTCATGCCGAAATCCCAGAGCATGGCCGAGCTCATGCAATAAGGTTCCGAGCAGTGTGCTGTATTCGTCCTCGACAAAAGCCAGGGCAATTTTGTCCCGGTGACCAGCAAGAAGGATGCCACATTGCGCAGGCCATCCGGACCGGCCGCATCCACCTCTGAATCCTCTGCGCGACCCGACTTTCCCGTCAGCCCGTTTTCGAGCACCGAGCGCAACTTTATTCGCGGCCACCACCTTACATGTTGAGGCCCATCCATCTACATCCGCGCCAAAGATTCTGCGGCCCCGCCATACAGGCCAGGGCTTGAGCGCTGGACGCTGTACAAGGACATCTGGCGCCGTTACTGGCCAGAATTTCAGGCAGAGCATGCGGCCCAATACGCAGCGCGCTACGGATCGGTGAGTTCTACCAGGGGTCGTCCCCTTTTCTTGTAAAAGCCGACTCTGCCTGTCGTGCTACCCTGCATTTCTTTGCGCCCCGGATGGGGCGCCACCGCTCAGGGCAACGCAGGGCATGGATGCCCGGAGTTATCGCAAGAAGTTATTCGGCTGGTCCATCAACCTTTCGCAGATCTTGAATACGGCTCTGCGCCATACACATGTCACCTTTACCTTGCCCGGGTGGCTCCGGCATTTGCTTTTTCAACGCGGATTTCGCTCGGAAGACCTGAGCAAGCTGGCCGGGCTTCTTTACTCAGGCCTCATCTGCCGCAACCGCGAACTGGGTCCGGAGTGGAAGGCCGGGATGCTCACCACAGTTCACAAATGCGGCAATGGCCTCAATTTCAATCCGCACGTGCACATGATTGCCACGAGGGATCTGGTGAACGTAGCGACCGGTGAGATTCGGGAAATTAATTTCATCGAGTCCCGCTCTTTCTTTATTCAATGGCGAGAAGCGGTCCTCCGCCACCTGGTCCGCAAGAAGATCCTCAGCCCGACAGAGTCTTCATCCTTTCGCAAAGCCTACCGCAAGGGTTTCCACTGCTACTTCCAGCCCATCAACGGTAAAGAAAATGATGTACTCGGGAGGCGCCGGACAAAGAGTCTTGCTCCTGGTCAGCCGGAATCCAGCATTCCTTTGAACACAAACCGGAAAACTGCCCCGATTGCACGTCCCCCATGGAAAGGAGCGTTGTCTTTTCTCACGCGGCCCGCCATATAATCCGCTATTTCCGGCCGATCCGCCCTGAGAGGCCGGGAATTCCAGATTTTTTCTCCCCCCCCCCGCCGATTTTTTTCTTGCCTGTCTTTCAGGAGGGGCGAGAAACACCCGTGGATCCGATGGTTATGCGCAATCCACGCCGATTTCTGGGGGGGCGCGAATTTAAGGGGCTCCAAATCGGGGGTTTTGCCGTGCCAGTACTACCGATAAGAACCAGTAGTCCCGTTTTGCGGTGGACCGGGGATGAATAAACCGGCGGATCGGTAACACATTAAACCGGCCGGACAGGTAGGCAGCGAGTTCCTAAAAGATTATATTACAATAACTTTTTGTTTCAATCCCTGAACCTTATTCAAGGCTGCATCGCCTGTTAGAAGTGAAACACTAAGGGATTCTGCCAGTGCCAGATATAGAGCGTCATAAAAGGTGCAATTGTCACGTAATTGCCACGCCCTTCTTAGTAGAGGAGCATGCTCATACCGGCGCACAGGTAGATGTTGTAGATCGGCAAGGGCCATTTCAGCCCTGCTTTTACGCAGCTTGCCACTCCATACAAAGCGCCGCAAAACCTGACCCACTTCAGCATCGAGCAGATGCGGTGCTGCGAACAGGCGGACGTGGCCGGCTTTGGTCAGAATAAAGCGCGCCCGTGGCAAATCCAGGAGCCAGTCTATTGCAATAGATGCGTCCAGAACCATTATGAGCGTGAGCTTCTTTCTGCACGCAGGGTGGCGACACTATCCAGGGGTAATTCCGGTGGTTCCCGTGATTGCATGCGCCTGCTGAATTCAGCTGGTGTCAGCAATTCGCTGACTTCCCGCAACTCATTCAGCACAAATTCTGATAAAGATACTCCTGAGCGCAGCGCACGCTCCTTCAGTTTGCGGTGCATGGCATCTGGCACATTTCGGATCTGAAGAGTCTTCATGTATATAGCATGTCGCACATGCAATTTGCATGTCAAGAACTAAATCTCGAAAAATGGCAGGAGCTTGGTTCCAATAGTTGCCGCGCCATTGGCCAACAAGGATTGAACGGCACTCCGCCCGGGATTCCATCGATTTCATGAAGGTACTTTTTGATAGTTTGCCCACGGCTTCCTATGTCTGTCGAATAACGGTCTTGATGAACGAAGAAGAGCCCGGGTCATCCCCTCTGGGATCTACGAATTGGCGTCCACCCCGGGCCCGTAGTCGGTGGCGTGATCGGCACCAACAAGTTTGCCTACGTTATCTCAGGGGACACTGTGAACACGGCCAGCAGAATGGAGTCCGCGGGTGTTCCAGGGAAGATAAACATATCCGGGGATACCTTCCAGCTCGTGCAAGATTTCTTTGAGTGCCAATACCGCGGCAAGGTTGGACGCGGCTGGATGGAGCGTATCAACTCCTCTTGAATGGCATCTATTTCCCGGCGCAAAAATGCAGGGTTCAACTCTGAGTAGGTTGCCTTCAATTGTTTTTTCGTTTGCGCAGAGAGCTCAGGATGCGCCAGCGCCCTCTGGACAGGTGAAAAAGTCCGGGTTTATGTCCAGTTTCAATCGGACATAAATGGATATTGTACTTGCTATTGGGCGTGGAAATGGATACAATTGGGTATAAATGGATATTTGAGGCCGCCCATGCTACAGATCAGAAACATAGCCATTACTGCGGAAATTCTAAAATTTATCAGTGATATAGATGAATTCAAGGGGAAATGGCAAGCCACGCAGAACCTCGCTCCTGATCGCCTCAGCAGCCTGAAGCGGGTTGCCACAATTGAAAGCGTTGGTTCGTCCACGCGGATCGAAGGTGCCAGGTTCACTGATGAGGAAGTGGAAAAATTGCTCTCCAAACTGGAACAGAAGTCTTTCACCACTCGTGATGAGCAGGAGGTGGCCGGATATGCTGATGCGATGGACATGGTGTTCGAGAGCCATGAATCCATCACCTTAACGGAAAATCATATCAAGCAGCTGCACAGTGTATTGCTGAAATACAGCACCAGGGACGAGGAACATCGCGGCCAGTACAAAACCGTGGATAATCACGTCGAAGCATTTGATGCCGATGGTAAAAGCATCGGCATGGTATTCCAGACGGCCACGCCGTTTGAAACACCCGGCATGATGAAAGCTTTGCTGGAGTGGACGAACGAACAGATTTCAGAGGAAGCATTGCACCCGCTGCTGGTGATTGCGGTGTTCATCGTGGTCTTTCTTGCCATTCATCCGTTCAAGGATGGCAACGGCAGGCTTTCGCGCATACTGACGTCGCTGCTCCTGCTGCGTGCAGGGTACTCTTATGTGCCTTACAGCTCGATGGAAACAGTAATCGAAGCGAATAAGGACAATTATTATCTGGCGCTGCGCCGGACGCAGCAGACGATCCGCACCGCTGTTCAGAACTGGGAGCCGTGGCTTTCCTTCTATCTGAAAACTATGGTGAAGCAGAAAGATAATCTTGCCTTAAAGGTCAAGGAGGAACGCTCCCTGCGAGAAGCTTTGCCTGCCCTTTCACGCACCATACTGGAAATGGCCGACAGGCGCGGTGAAATCACCGTGCGCGAAATAGAGGATGCGACACAGGCCAACCGCAATACGATCAAGGCACACCTGAAAAAGCTGAACGAGCAGGAATATCTGATCGCGGTCGGCAAGGGGCGCGGCGCTCGCTATATGCAAAAAACCGGCCGCCGGTAATTGAGACTGATTCTTGATTTTAATTGTCTGTACAGGGGAAAAGGTTTTTCTGACCCCCATGCGGAGTCTCTGGGTGTTCTCTCTGCTTCTTCTGGCCGGGGTCATTGGTAGCCATGTTTACCATGAGCCGCAGCGGCTGCTGGAGTCCTACTTTCCGGAGGCTCAGGTGGTGCGCCGCAGCGTCTACCTGAGCGAGGCTGAACAGGCGCAAATGGCCCGCACGCTGGGTTTTATGCCCTCCAATCGGCTGTATTCCCTCTACGAAGCAAGAAAGGGTGGTCAGATGGTGGGATACGGCTTCTTTGATACGAGAAATGTGCGCACCAAAGACGAAACGGTTTTTATAGCTTTTGATGTCCGTGGGATTGTTCAGGGTGTTGAGGTGGTCTCCTTTTTTGAACCGGAAGACTACCTGCCTCCGGGGCGCTGGCTCTCTCTTTTCAAGGGCAAAAGTAGCGGTGCCGGACTGATTCCGGGGCGCGACCTGCCAGGGATCAGCGGGGCGACGCTCACGGCCCGTGCTGTTTCACACTCTGTTCGTCTGGGTCTTGCTCTGCATGCATTGCATCAGGATGCCCCTTAGTGCGATTTCTGGCAACAGGCAGCCTGCAATCAGCCCGGGGCCCGCGACGACTGGTTACTCTGGGTCTGGTATTTTTTGCGGTATTTCTCCTCTTGCAATGGGTGCGTCTGCACCTCGAAGAAATTCCGCCGGAAGGTTTGCCTTCTGCCGCTTTGCTTGAGGCGCTTCACCTGGATGCCTTTTTCTTCGGTACGTTTTTCTTATTTGTGGAAGCGGTTCGCCTGCGACTCCCAGGCGGAAACGAACTTTTCTTCTGGCTGGATCTTTTGTCGATCGCTCTGATAATGATTCTCAGATTCGTTGCGGGCAATTATCCTTTCCTGCATTCTATGGTCCTCTGGTTTTTTGTTCCAGCTTTTCTCTGGTTGTTCCTGAGTCTGGGCCGACTGACGACCTTTATGTATCGTTCCTGAAAACATGCGCCGGCTCCTTCTGGTTTATTCGATTTTCTTTGCTCTGCAACTTGCTTCAGCTGCTCTGCTTTACCTGGAAAAAGTGGGCTTTCATCCGGCGCAGGTGATGGAAGCCTACCGGGGGTCTGAGGCCATGCTTGTGGCCTTCCCGGATCGCGAAGACCGATTCCGCAGCCCGCGCACCTTTTCCGCTTTGCTCGGCCTTGCCAGCGGACATTTCCTGGCATTTGGTTTATGCGGTTTTGTTTTTCTGCACTGGTTTAAGTCCAGCCCCCGTCCACAGCCACTGTGGCCCGGCCAGTTTTTTTTGCTGCTGGCCTTTATGGAGGCAGCTTTTCCCCTCCTTGTGCGCTATGGATTCCATTTTTTCATTTACTTGCGGCCTGTTGTCTTTCTTTCTTTCATGGTCATGGCCACGGCCCTTTTGTTCCAGATGATTTATATACTTTATCGGGATCGTAAGGATTGAGCGCCATTTACGTTGCTCTATCCGGTCACGGGTTTGGCCATGCAGCCCGGACGGGAGGCATACTCAAGTATCTCAAACAAAAAAGACCGGACCTTGATTTTCACGTGGCCAGCAGGGCTCCCGCTGCCTTCTTTCCGAAATCGGTTGTCATCCGTCCGGTTGCCCTGGATGTGGGCCTTGTTCAAAGCGATGCACTTACCATCGATGTGCGGGCCACGCTTGCAGCGTTACAGGAGAGGGGGGAAGATAGCCGGCTCCTTGAAGAGGAGGTGCGCTACATCAAGGAGCATGATATCCGATTGATGCTCGCAGATATTCCCCCGCTTGCGGCCCGCATCGCCCGGGCAGCGGACATTCCCTGCCTTATGATCGGCAATTTTGGCTGGGATTTTGTGTACGGCAGCATGGGCCCCGATTTTGCTCCAGCCGCCCGGCAGGCCAGAGCAGACTATGAACTGGCAGAACTGGTGTTTCGTTTACCGTTCCATGAAGAGATGAAAGCCTTTCGTCTACGAATGGATACGCCGCTTACCGGACAAAAGAGCCAGAGAGATAGCGAAGAGTTGCGCCAGTATTTCCATCGCGATCGATTTGAACGCTGCATTCTCTGCGCTTTTGGCGGGCTGGGTCTCTCCATTCCCCTGGAAAAAGCCCGGGAGTTCCCTGAAATTCTTTTTTTAACTTTTGAGAAGTCTCCTCTACCCAACGTACGGACGATTCCGGCAGACTGGCCGGCCCGCGACCTATTGCCTCTGGTGGATGCTGTGTTTACCAAGCCAGGCTACGGTATGTTTAGCGATATTTTGCAGGCCGGTGGCAGGACGGTTTACTGTCTCGAGCGTCCGGGTTTTGCAGAAACAGAACTTCTACTCATGGCATTGCGGCAATTTTTTCGGCATCGTCTGGTTAGCCAGGAAGAGCTGTTGCACGACTGGTCTTTTCTGAATAAGCGCCCGGACCTGCCTGCCAATGCTTTGCAGCCCGTAGGGCTGAATGGAGATGAATTTATTTCAAACCACCTGGAACGCTTTCTATAACCTGCGGGTCCTACAGGCAGCCGGGAACACATTTTTTTCTTTACTTTTTCTTTGCCTGTTCCCGTATTTCGGATGGGTCCTGTATGAAACTCTATTTTTTCAGTGAGGCCGGCGCGCTCGCAATGCTCCTGTTTTTTTCCTGTCAGGCCGTTGACGGAGGGTTTTGCTCTGGAAGGGATCCTGTCTGTCAGCCCTGGGGCAGCCTGCTTTTTGCCGGTGCCGGGCCTGGTCCTTCCTTTCATCGTACCCTGACCTCTGGGGCATCCCACGTTTGTGTTACCGTGCGCAGCGGCGTTGTACGTTGCTTTGGGTCGGCTACGAATGGAGAATTAGGCTACAATACCACGACGTCTGTGGGTGATGGAGTGGGCCCTTCCATTCAGGAGGCCGGTGACGTGCCTGTTGGTGAGGCTGTGGGTCAGATCAAGAACGGGGGTGGACATGTTTGCGTTCGGTTTGACCGCGATGCTATCCGCTGCTGGGGGGACGGGAACCTGGGGCAACTGGGCTATGATTCTACTGTGGCTGTGGGCAATGGACTGGGGTTGAGCATCATAGCGGCCGGCGATGTTCCTGTGGGTGAGGCGGTGAAAGAAGTGAGTCCAGGGAACGGTCACACCTGTGCGCTGCTTTATAGCGGCAACGTGCGTTGCTGGGGGAATGGGGCCCGCGGTCGACTGGGGTACAATGCGACAGCAGCGGTTGGCAACGGAATCGGCCTGAGTATTAGCGCTGCCGGAGATGTTCCTGTTGGAGCCACGGTCCGTCAAATCGTTGCCGGCGGCAATCACACCTGCGCCCTCCTTGAGACGGGAGCGGTACGCTGCTGGGGAAGGGGGACGGAAGGGCAACTGGGTCAGAATGCATCTGCGGATATTGGCGGTGGCGGAACGACGATCATGGCAGCTGGCGATGTGCCTCTGGGCGGAACGGCCACAGCCCTTGCCCTGGGATTGGACCATACCTGTGCCCTGATGGATACAGGTTCCATCCGTTGCTTTGGCCAGGCAGGCAGTGGTCAGCTCGGCTATGGAAATACAAGCATCATTGGTGATGGTGGGATCAGCATTATCGCGGCCGGCGATGTGCCTCTGGGTGGGAAAGCCATAGCCATCGCTGCTCGCTGGGGGACCACCTGTGCCATCCTGGAAGGTGGTGGGCTGCGTTGCTGGGGGCAGGGGACGAGCGGTCAGCTGGGCCACAATAACGCCAGCAACATAGGCGACGGCATTGGTTTGAGCATCATGGATGCCGGCGATATTCCCGTTGGTGGACCGGTGACGGCTGTTGCCGTGGGCAATGAATCGGTATGTGCGCTGCTGGCTGACAATAACGTGCGTTGCTGGGGAAACGGAACCAGCGGTCGACTGGGATACAACTCTACGGACAGTATAGGCAATGGCATTGGCCTGAGTATCCTGCAAGCAGGAAATGTGCCCCTGCCCTGACTATGGCCCTTTTAACAGTTGCTGGTAGAGTTTTAGATCGCGCTCCTGAAAACAACAAAACAGGATGGTTTCAAAGATCTCCTTTCCGTTCTCTGTCAGGTAAGACCGGACGCTGTCCACCGCAATCGTTGCCGCTTTTTCGGGCGGATAGCCATAGACTCCCGTGCTGATGCAGGGAAAAGCAATGCTCCGCACGCTGTGATTCCGGGCCAGAGCCAGACTGTTGCGGTAGCATAAAGAAAGGAGCCCCGCCTCGCCATGGTTTCCACCTTTGTAGATCGGTCCCACAGTATGGATTACGTATCGTGCGGGCAGGCGAAAGCCGGGCGTGATACGCGCTTCTCCGGTGGGACAGCCGCCGATTTCTTTGCAGGCAAGGAGAAGTTCAGCACCGGCCCGACGATGGATGGCTCCGTCCACTCCACCGCCGCCAAGCAAAGTTTCATTGGCTGCATTCACAATGGCATCGAAAGCCAGTGAGGTGATGTCAGTTAGCTCTGCTTGTAGAAGACCCATGCTCTTGTTCTTTATCATCAGCAAGGGGTGTAAAGCGCTAAATCCAGGCTTGCCAGGGGAAATGCCCCTGGATTTTTGACCGTGTGGCTTTGATCGTTCAAAAATACGGTGGCACTTCCGTGGGCAGCACGGACCTGATTATGAACGTTGCCAATCGTATCAAAACCTACTATGACCAGGGGCATGATCTGGTTGTCGTTGTCTCTGCTATGGGTGACTCGACAGATCGCTTGATTGAGATGGCCAGGCGTATTATGAACAATCCGCCGCCGCGCGAAATGGACATGCTCATGTCCAGCGGTGAGCAGGTGTCCGTGGCCCTGCTGGCCATGGCTCTTTCCCGCCTGGGCGTGAAGGCACGCTCGTTCACCGGCGGGCAGGTGCGTATCATGACGGATGACGCTCATATGGAAGCGCGCATCGAATCCATTGATGCAGGCGTGGTGCGTCAGGCTTTGCAGGAGCGTTACGTTTGCATTGTTGCCGGATTTCAGGGTGTGGATGCACGGGGGAATATAACAACTCTTGGTCGCGGCGGCAGCGATACGTCTGCTGTGGCCATGGCCGCCGCTCTCAGTGCCGATGAATGCGAAATATTTACAGATGTCGATGGAGTCTACACAACGGATCCCAATAAGGTGCCGGGTGCTCGCAAAGTATCGCGGATTTCTTATGATGAAATGTTGGAGCTGGCCCGATTAGGTGCTGGAGTCCTGCACAGTCGCAGTGTAGAGTTTGCCTCGAAGTACGGCATTGTTCTTCATGTGCGCTCGAGTTTCAATAATTTGCCCGGAACCCTTGTGGTCAGGGAGGAGGATGTTATGGAGAAAGCTCTGGTTCGCGGAGTATCCCTCAAAACAGATGAGGCTCGCATTGCCGTAAAGGATATTCCGGATCGACCGGGCCTTGCGGCCAACCTTTTTGGCCGGCTGGCGCGCTCGCGTGTCAACGTGGATATGATCGTCCAGAGCTCCGGCAAGGAAAATCGCAACACGATAGCCTTTACCGTGCCGGAAAAGGATCTCCTCCTCACCCGGCAGGTGGCGGATGAATTTTTCAAAGAAATCCAGTCGGGAAGCCTTGAAGTCGATGAGCGTATTGCCATTGTCTCTGCTGTGGGTGTGGGTATGAAATCTCACTCCGGTGTGGCAGCGGATATGTTTGGTGCGCTGGCAGCAGAAAATATCAATATCGAAATGATCAGCACTTCAGAAATTAAAATTTCTGTAGTAGTTCATATCGAGCAGGGTAAGAAAGCCCTGGAAGCCGTTCACCGGGCATTTGGTCTGGAGCGGCCGGCATAGACCCGGAGGCCGGCGGCCTGTGGAAAAACCCATCGGCATTTTTGATTCTGGCATGGGCGGGCTGACCGTTCTGGCGGAGCTGCGCCGAACGCTGCCGGATGAAGATTTTATCTACCTGGGCGACACCGCCCGTGTCCCTTACGGTTCACGGTCGGCACGGACTGTTGAGCGCTACAGTTTAGAAGTAGCCGATTACCTGATGCAACAGGGCGTGAAGATGCTGGTAATTGCCTGCAATACGGCTACGGCACATGCTTATAAATCTTTAAGACAGAAGTTGCCCGTTCCCGTTGTGGGAGTGATTGAACCAGGAGTGGCTGCGCTTCTTCGGGCAACAAAAAATCGTCGGGTTGGAATCATCGGAACCCGGTCCACCATCCGTTCTGGCAGCTATGAGCAGGCCCTGAAAGCGCACGATCCTGAACTTTCCGTTTTCAGCAAGGCCTGTCCCCTCTTTGTTCCGCTCATCGAGGAAGGCTGGATGGATAAAAAGATTACCGCTCTGGTGATTGAAGAGTACCTATCTGAAATGGTGCGAGAAGAAATCGATAGCATTGTCCTTGGCTGTACCCATTACCCGTTGCTGCGGCCGGCAATCCAGAAAATCTATCCCGATTTGCAGCTCATTGATTCTTCTGTCGAAGTGGCCCGCAGTGTGGCCCGGGAGCTTCTGGAAAGAAAGTTACAGCACATTGAAAAACGCGAAAGAGGGAAGCTCAGAATTCTCCTTACAGATGTAACCGATCAGCTGCGTCAGCTGGAGCAGCTCTTTTTGGGTATGACGGTTGAGCATCTGGAAGAAGTGCAAATTGATCCACACGCATGATTGGGTCCGGGCGATGGACAGATTATCCGTGCAGGGTAAGAATTTCTTTTTCGCAATTGATTTTCTCAAAGAAAATGCTCTTCTTCTGGAAGAACAGGAAATCGAGCCGGCCGGCCTGTATCTGGATTGTAAGCTCTATTCCAACTGGCCTGTGGCCACGGCCGCTCCCTCCGGCGTCCCCTTCCGGGCAGCAAGGCAGTCGGCGTCGGACCTTCTGCGGATGCAAAATTGCATAGAGCAACTCCAGGATAAACAACGCGCTGGCTTCTCTTACCTGGCCAACCTGTGTTTCCGCTTTGAGCTGGAACTGGCAGATGATTTTCTGTCTTTTCTTCCGTATGTGCAAGCACCTTATCGCCTTTACTGGAAAGATCATTTTTTGTGTTTTTCTCCAGAGGGGTTTATTCATGTTCACGCGGGGCGCATCTGCACCTATCCCATGAAAGGTACACTGGCAGCAGATCGTCCACTGAGTGAACTTCTCGAAGATCCCAAAGAAACGGCAGAACACTTTACGGTTGTGGACCTTTTGCGCAATGATCTGGGTCGCGTGGCCCGCCATGTTACTGTGGAACGATTCCGTTATGTGGAAAAAATCGATCACCGCGAGGGGCAATTGTATCAGACGAGTTCGGAAATTTCAGGGCTGCTTCAACCGGGCTTTGAAAATCGCTTTGGCTCCCTGCTGGATCAGCTCCTGCCAGCGGGCTCTGTGACCGGTGCTCCTAAAAAGGAAACGGTAGAAATCTTAACCGATCTGGAGGATACACCGCGCGGCTTTTTTTGTGGAGTTGCAGGTTTTGTTCGTGGGGATGAGCTCGTAAGTTTTGTATTGATTCGCTTTGTGGATCTCAAAGATCGTTCTTACCGTTGCGGGGCCGGAATAACGGTCTACAGTGATCCCTTACGGGAGTGCCGGGAGATCCTGGATAAAATCTATGTCCCTTCTTCTTGAAACGATCTGCATCCAGGATCAAAAGATTTGCCACTGGCCCTCTCATGCGAAACGAATGGAGCGCTCCCTTGCTGCTTTAGGGTTACCCCTCCATTTTGATTTGACGGAGCTTGAGCATACGGTTGAGCAGAAATTTCAAGTCTGGCCAGGCGGAGAGGGAAAGAGGCGCATCAAATGTCGTTTGCTTTACTCTTCCCAACTGGAATCGATTACCTTCATTCCTTATGATTTGCCACAGATCCGAACTCTGGAAATAGTAGAATCAGCGCTGGATTACTCCTGTAAGTTTGCGGATCGTCGGGCTCTGGAAGTTCTGCGTTCGCACAGTCAGGCTGATGATGTCCTGATTGTGAAAAGCGGTTTTGTTACAGATAGTACTTTTTGCAACGTCGCTTTCCGCAGCGGTGGAGATTGGCTCACTCCGCGGAACCCTTTGCTTTACGGTACCCGACGCGAGACGCTGCTCCAGGAGAGCCTCATCAAGGAGGCCGATTTGCCTTGTGACTCCCTTGCACGATTTACAGAGGTGATGCTCTTCAACGCCATGATCGGGCCGTTTGAGATCGTCCTGCCCTGGCCTGAATGTCTCAGCGGGCGTACCCGCTGTTTGTAGTTTCCGGAAAACCTGTCGGGTGCTTTTTATAAATCCTGTAAAACGCGGGTACGCCCTGTCTCAGGCAGGAGTAGATTGCCAGAAACAAACAGGTCGTGTTTTATGGTTCCATGGAACTCACGCAGCCCACTCAGGCAAAAGTCTCTGAGTATGTAGAAGCCTGGCAGGAAGTACGCCAGAATACAATCGGATTTTTAGAAGATCATAAAAACGATTTTGCTTTGCGGCCTGATGATGGTAGCTGGACCATTGCGGAGAATGCCGAGCATATTTACTTAAGTCAGTTCTTTTTAGCGCGCTCCATTCCCATAGTGCTGGCCGGAAAATTCGGGCAGGATTTTTCCGGGAATCCCACGGCCGACTATGGCAGCCTTGCCGGGAAATTCGTGCGCGGCGCGGCTCGCAATCCCGAAGCTGTGGCTCCGCAGGGAAAATGGACCTGTGAAGAAGCTCTCCTGAAACTTTCTGAGGCAATGGCTCGTTTTGAAAAAGCCGTGCGCGGCAAAGAGCGCGATGCACTATTGAGGAGAGGTTATGAGCATCCCATCCAGGGTCCGATCAGCCTGATGGAGTGGATCTGGATGATGATCCGGCATGAACATATGCATTTGCAGATCATGGCTGAGAAATTTGGGACGCTCAGTCCAGATCGGTGATGTAAAGATTTTTTATACTTTCGCTGGTTTTCTTTAATATCTCTGCGGTGTGCGGTCCGTGCAGCCATTTGAGGCCGCCGGCGTTGCCTGCGCTGCGCGCAATCAGAATCAGTTCAAAAGCCTCCGGCGGCAGTCCGCCGCGATCTCCGCCGAGCCCCTTTTGAACAAAGGTGTTGGGGGCTACAACCCGGCGGCCGGCAATGGTGCTGACCGGGAAGCTGAATTTCCCGCCCAGGCGGCCATACACCTGGTAGATAAGTTCAGTGCACACGATGCTTGCCGTGGTGGAGAAATCGAAATCAAAATCATAGGGCGTTCCCAGAAAATGATGTGCACGCCGTACGGCGTCCAGCCGCTCCGCAGCGGAAAGACCCGAGGGCCGCAGAACCACAACGTAATTTGAGGTGAGGCTTGTGGCCAGATCTGATACCACAACTCCCTCGCCAACGGCTTCAACAGTGAATCCTGTTTCCTTTCCCGGGCGAGATCCGCTGCGCACGTATTCTTTGATTTTTTTGGCAATAGACTCATCAGCGTGGAGGGTACTCAGATCACCTTCCTTACCGGCATACAGAATGGCATGTTTCCAGAAGCCGGGCAGGAACAGGTTGCTAATATAGCCGCTGGACCGCGTGATCAAAACATCGCCTGGCTGTAAGTAGGATTCAATATTCTGCACAGCTCTGGTATTGAACACTTTTTCTGCTGTCGGAGATTTTGTATGACCAAAAAACATGGAGATTCCCGATTGAATAGCGTAGAAGGGTTTGCGGACCACTTTCAAAATGCTGTCGACTGGCATTTGAAGTTGGGCTGTTCCTGGCATCTCCCGGTGCAGAAGCGCAATTTCCAGCGGTAATTTCTCGATGCGCTTTTCCAGATCCGGGATGGTTTGGGAAAGCATAGTGTTGGTCTGCAATTCTTCCCGGCCACCCATGTACAGCTCAAGTCCGGTTACAGCCTGCTTGAAATTGCGTGCGTCGGCAGCGATGCCGTAGAGCACATTGAAGCTATGTTCTTCAATACCAAAGGGTATGCTCTCTTCATTGAGCTTGGCGCGTGCTGTTTTATTTTTCTCAAATAATCGGGTCACAAGCAGGCTGTTGCGATAAAAAGTCAGCCCGGCCAACAGAAATGAACTGAAAGCCAGCTGCCTTTCTGTACCGTTCAAACGATGAAAATCTTTGTAAGTGCTGTGAATACGGATGAGCTGATTATTGATAAAAAGAAAATGGCTCCACTCCCCGAGGATTCTTTCTTCCTGCGCCGGCGAATACAGTCCCTTCTGGCCGGCGGGCACGCTCATTAAAGCGGCGAGGTCAATGAGCCGATCCTTGAGCTTCTCACTCTCACGGACGTGCGCCGAAAGTTCCAGCAAATGGTTGCGGCCGGGAACTGCCGGCGGGGGTGGCTCCGGTTTCTTCGTGAATCGGGCGCACTGCAAAAGAAACAGGGAGTAAAGGCAGATGAGGATCGTTCGCACAACCTGGATTTTCCCCCTTAAATAACAGAGCAAGCAGGAGTTTTAGTTGCCTTTCTGAGCGCTCCTGGAAAGGAGTCTGCCCATGACACAGCCCGCAGCGGTGCAGAGTTCAAGGCGAAGTTTTCTGGCAGGAGCGGCCGGAGTAATCCTTTCGACGGCGATCCCTGTCTCTGCTAAAAAAAGGGAATCGGTAATGATTGTGGGGGCGGGGATTGCCGGGCTTGCAGCCGCTCACGAACTCAAAGGCAACGGATTTGAGGTCACAATCCTTGAAGCGCGCAGTCGTCCGGGCGGCCGGATCTGGACCGATACCACTCTGGGTGTGCCTGTTGATCTGGGGGCTGCCTGGATCCACGGCCCGCGCGGTAATCCCGTTTTTGAACTGGCCAGGTCCCACGGCCTGCCATTGCATACCAGGGATTTCAGCGAGCTTGCTCTGCATGCAGAAGGTAAATTCCTTACGGACGGGCTACTAAGCCAGGTGGATCGGGAATACCGGAAGGTTTATCGGGCTTTGAATGCCGCAAAATCCAGAGCCCGACAGAACGAGTCCCTTGCCGGGGCTCTCGATGGCGCGCTGGCTGATGTCCCGGCCGGGATTATACGTCAGGGCGTGCGTTTCATGGCCGCCTCAGAGCTGGAAATTTCCTACGCAGAGGATGCCACGAGACTTTCGCTCAAGCATTTTGAGGAGGACGATGGCTTTGAGGGTGGTGACATCCTGTTTAAGAATGGTTTTGGTGCGCTTCCCCTTCGTCTGGCTGCCGGGCTTGATATTCGCTACGGACATAGCGTAAGTCGTATTGATGCTAAAACTTCACGCCTGCGCCTTACCACCTCTCAGGGGATACTGGAAACCGATCGTGTGCTGGTAACTGTCCCGCTGGGTGTTCTTAAAGCCGGTCGCATTGTTTTCTCCCCTGTTCTGCCAGCGGAGAAAATTCAGGCCATTGGACGACTGGGTATGGGCACCATGAACAAGATCGTGCTGCTCTTTGAAAAATCCTTCTGGCCTGCTGACCTGGAAATGTTCGCCCGCCTGAGGCCCGAGGGCATTAAATTCAGAGAATTCTTCAATTTTCAAAAAATCTTGGGGCAGCCTGTCATCGCAGGACTGGCGGCCGGGGATTTTGCCCGTTACCTGGATGGCCTGGGCCGGGAAGAGGCTCTAAAAATTGCCCTTGCTGATCTGCAGGCCATGTTTGGTAAACTTCCCGCCGTGAAGGGTTTTCTCTTGAGTAGCTGGAGTCGGGACCCCTTTGCTCTGGGTAGTTATTCCCACATTCCGCCGGGGGCAAGCTTTGCCGACTACAAGCATTTGGCCCGGCCTGTTGCCGAACGACTTTTCTTTGCCGGTGAGGCCACACATGAAGACTACCCGGCCACCGTTCACGGGGCATTTCTATCGGGAAAGAGAGCGGCCCGCCAGGTCACAGAGGCTGCCTCATAGAAGTAAAAGGCCAGGGTGCGGCTGAATCAAAGCACCAGGATTAAGGAGAAAAAAATGGAAACCAACACAAATGCTGGATGGAAGGATAGGCTGCTACTTCACATTGACGTGATAGCGGCATGCGTTCTTGGTCTGGCCACCATCGCAGCCGCCTTCGCGGCGTACCAGTCAGCTCTCTGGGGCGGAAATTGTCTAACGGCATATAACCAGGCCGTAATTCGCTTTGGCGATGCGAATCGAGAGTATTTGAACGGTGCGCTGGGTACATCATTTGATACAATGATCTATCTGGAGTCCCTGCGCGAAGACGGCCGAACCAAAGAAGATGTGGATAAAATGATGACAAAAGATCTGGTCCGGGCAATCACCTGGTCGGATACGAGTTACGATAAAAAGCGGCAAGCCCTGACGGCCGTACAAATCGCGGAGCTGGAAGGTCAGATTGAAGAAAAGTGGGGAGCCTTTGAGGAAGCGAAGACCCCGGCTGAGGAAGAGAAGGTCCTTGCTGAAATTCTGGAAATGGAGAAAAAAGTGGCCTATTTGCCCTTTCTGGAGAGCGACTCTTACAAGCAGGGCAAGCGCAGCACGGGTGATGCCATGACCAGAGAAGCTCAGGTAAAACTGGAAGAGGGGATCAAGGCGAATATGACCGGCGATGCTTTCACCTTGATGACAGTCTATTTTACAATAGCCCTTTTCTTCGCCGGTATGGCCAGCGTGTTGAAAGAGGACCGGATTCGTCTGGGCTTTCTTGCAGGTTCCGTGGTGGTTTTTTTATTCGCCTTTGTGCGCATGATTTTGATGCCATTCGCTTAAACCCGGCATGAGCAGGCCAGCGCTGGCCTGCTCATTCATAGCGCTCGACGTTCAGGGCATTTTTTTCCTTTTGACAGGTGGCGCGCTCTTTGCAGACTCTGTTTATGAAGAGAATTCTGTTTTTACTTGTTTTGTTGTTGATTGCCGGATGTTCCTCGCTACCGGGGCTATCCGGAAAAACGAAAGTAGCCGGAGATTCCTGCGTTTTGCCGGGGAACACAACCTGTGCTGCTATCCCGCAAGTCGGTTGTCAGGCCGCTAAAGGCCGTTACCAGGCTTACACCTGTGCATCTGTTGGTTTCCCGGAAGGCCCCTGCGGCAGCGGTCGTTTTGGAAGTCTGTACACTTCTTCCACGCTGGAGTGCTACAAGCTCAAAGCCGCACAGAAAGCCCTGGGGCAGTAAAACGACAGGAGTCTTTTTCGACCGCCCGGCAACACGTCAATCCTTTGTGGGAGCGTGAAGAGCCCGGTTGATTGCGGAGAACAGAGCCTTCACCGAGGCCAGGGCAATGTTTCCGTCTTTCCCCGCTCCCCAGGACCTGTTTGCACCCGATTCAATCAAAACGTATGCGCAGGCAACCGCTTCCGATCCGCGAGAAAGGGCGTGTTCGTTGTAATCCAGGATTTTAAAATCCGCCATGCGGTTCTGGGCAAAAGCATCCACGGCAGCGGCGATGGGGCCATTGCCACTTCCCTTGATGCGTTTTTCCTGTCCGTTTTCTTTGAGAACAAGAGTCGTGGTCGTGCGCCCGGCTGCCGTGTCGGATAAGAAATCCACCAGTTCAAAACGACCTTTGTGCTCCAGGTATTCTTCTTCAAAGGTGCGCAGGATGGTTCGCGGCAGAATTTCCGTGCCGTGTTCATCAGCGATTCTCTGGATGCGTGCAGCCAGTTCGATCTGCAATTCGCGGGGCAGAGTGTAGCCATAATTTTGTTCCAGCACATAGGCCATGCCGCCTTTTCCGGACTGGCTGTTGATGCGAATGATAGCTTCATACGTGCGGCCCAGGTCTCCCGGATCGATGGGGAGGTAGGGAACGTCCCAGGGCCGGGAGGCGCCGCCATTCTGCCGGTGTGCAAGGCCCTTGTTGATAGCATCCTGGTGGCTGCCGGAGAAGGCCGTGTAAACCAGCTCTCCCACGTAGGGATGACGGGAAGGGATACGCATGCCGGTGCACCGTTCATAAACCGATTGAATGTGATCCATCTGTCTGAAATCAAGGCCCGTCTCGATGCCATGAGAATACATATTCAGAGCGATGGTGACCAGATCAGCATTGCCCGTCCGTTCGCCGTTGCCAAAGAGAGTGCCTTCCACCCGATCCGCACCGGCAAGAAGGGCAAGCTCTGATGCGGCAACGCCGGTGCCACGATCATTGTGCGTGTGTAATGATATGATGGCCGATTCCCGCTGGTCCAGATTCTCTATGAACCATTCGATTTGATCGGCATACACATTGGGCATGGTGACTTCCACTGTGGCCGGCAGATTCAAGATGACCCGGCGCCCGGCGCTTGCTCCCCAGGCTTCCATTACCCGCGAGCAAATCTCCAGGGCAAATTCTGGTTCGGTGGCGGAAAAGCTCTCCGGTGAGTATTCAAGACGGATCTGGCTGTCCGAATGGGCAGCCAGATCCGCGATCTGTTTGACGGCATCCACGGCAATGGCAATGATTTCCTTTTTGCTTTTCTGAAATACAATTTCCCGCTGCGCCGGGGATGTCGAATTGTAAACGTGAAAGATGATGTGACGGGCACCCTTGAGTGCGGAGAAGCTGGCATCGATGAGATGTGACCTGGCCTGGCAGAGAATTTGCACGTGGACGTCGTCGGGAATCAAGTTTTGCTCAATGAGGTGTCGGGTAAATTCCAGTTCCACCTGGCTTGCCGCCGGGAAACCGATTTCAATTTCTTTAAAGCCAATTTCCAGCAGCAACTGCCACATTGCGAGTTTCTGCTCCAGGTCCATGGGTATGATCAACGCCTGATTGCCATCGCGCAGATCCACACTGCACCAGGCGGGAGCTTTCTCTAAAGTGCGATCGGGCCAGTTACGTGTGGTCAGATGAAGGGGTCGAAACGGTCTGTATTTGGTTGCCTGCATAAAATATCCTTTGCCCTGCCGGGAAGTAGTAAAAGAAAATAAAGAGATAGGAGAAGAATGTATTTAGCCCTGGCGGGCTAGGAACAATGCTGTGCGGAAGGAGTGGCACATGAGGCTCATATAAGGCAGAATCGGCAGATTTGTCAATCAAAATAAATCTAATCTTCCCGGTGGCCATGAAAGGTAGCGTAGTTCTCCCGTCCTGTGCGCAAGACATCCAGTTCCTGCCGTAAAGCGGGCAAGGCCGGGTCATCCGGGGCAACATCTTCGAGCGCGCGCAGAGCTTTTTCAAATCTCCAGGCACCTTTTGCAGGACTTTCCTGGCCGGAGAGGATGGAGGATCGTAAATTTTGTAGTATGGCCAGCCGTTTGCTGCGTGCCTGTTCCGCACTTTCCATCCGGGCCGGGACGGCCTCGGAGTAGAGCGAGTTCCACAGGCCCACGTAGCGGCTTTTGAGGTAGAAATCTTCCCAGTGACCAAAGTGGACGGCTGAAGCTGCCGGCCGCACAGCATGCTCATAATTCCAGCCGCCAAGGAGAATTGCCAGGCAAAGAACAGGCACTGCCAGAAGGGATTCCGGGCGCAGTCTACCGCCCGGGTTGAAATTGCGCCGGTTCTGACAAAATCCGAGTCCCGTTGCCAGGCACAGTATGGCCGTGGGGCTGACCCAGTGCTCAAAGTAGATCGGCTCCCACCAGAAGGAGAGGGCTGCTTCCAGCAGAAACCACAGAAATGCCAGCAGGGCCACAGCATTGCGGCGCCAGAAAGCGATGAGCAGGGCAAAGAGAGCCACAGAGAAAAAAAAGCCCAGCAGCAGAGATTCAGGATCATCGGCACCAAAGGTTTTTTTTCTGGTGTAGACGATTGCCTGGAAAAATCCCTGCCAGCCGGCCACCGGGTCGAAGTCCTTGCCCCAGCTGTTGCCATAGTGGCTGTACAGAAAAATCCAATCAAAAAAGTCACCGCCCTTTTCCACGCCAGGTAAATAAGTGCGACCGCTCAGTGGATAACCGTGATGAATGGCACCGGCAAAAAAGTAGCAAAGACCGATGAGCAGCAAAGACAGGGAGAGGAAAAGAGCTGCCGGGAAAAATCGAGGGAGGCCAGAGTCCCGACTTTTGTACACAGTAAGCAAAGCAGCGGGGAACAGGAGCAGGAAGTGCTTCTGGTGAAAGGCAAGTGTTAAGGCCATGAGTAGAGCCGAGCCCATCGTTTGCCGGACGGTGGCCGTTCCTCTGGCAATGTTGATAAAAGTGATGAGGCCAAGGCAGGTCGGCAGGATGGGCGTGTCATAAATGTGGCTGTACACCCAGAAGCCGCGCAGGCTAAAAAGCAGGCCGCCCACAGAGAGAGCCAGAAAAAAGGAATGGCTCTGCTGCTGCAATGTATAGCAGAAATACAGAATGGTAAGGGTGGCCACGCTCAGATGCACCAGCTGAAAGAGGAACATGGTGCTGTGTGGCCAGTCGGCCAGAGCCAGAGTCAATGCCCGACCGTAGATCGTGAAGAGCAAATGATGGGGGTTGAAGAAAAAATGTCGCCGGGTATGTTCATAGTAAGCAACGACATCATGATCCAGAAACAAAGAAAGATGGGCCAGCTGGAAGGCCATGATCGCCGGGAAAAAGAAAAGCCAGGGCAGGAAAGCTAAAGTGGAGCGGATCATCTTTTGCTGGCCTGCAGAACCGCCATAAAAAAGATGCTCCCCTTGATCAACGTTGACATTTTATTCGGAAGAGAACCAGAATTTCCGATGGAACCAGCATGGCAATAGCTAAGGCAGAGACCAAAAAGAAGGCGGGCAAGCCCCGCAAGAAGGGTTCGGGTAAGGACAAGACCCTGGTGATCGTGGAATCTCCGGCCAAGGCCCGGACCATCAATAAATATCTGGGCAACAGCTATATTATAGAAGCCTCCATGGGCCACATCATTGATCTACCCAAATCCCGGATTGCCGTGGATGTGGAGAATGACTTCAAGCCGGAGTACATCACGGTCCGGGGCCGGGCCAAGATCTTAAATCGTCTCAAGAAGCTGGCCTCCAGCAGCCGCAATGTACTCCTCGCGGCGGACCCGGACCGTGAAGGGGAAGCCATTTCCTGGCATCTGGCCAATGCACTGCGCGATAAAAACAGTGATATCAAACGCATCGAATTCAATGAAATTACCCAGTCGGCGGTGAAAGAGGCTGTTCTCCAGCCCCGCGATATTGACATCAAGCGAGTGGAGGCCCAGCAGGCGCGACGCATTCTGGACCGCCTCGTCGGCTACAATATTTCTCCTATTCTATGGAAGAAAATCAAGCGCGGTCTCTCTGCCGGTAGGGTGCAATCCGTGGCGCTGCGGCTGATCTGTGAACGCGAAAAGGAAATCGAGGCCTTTGTTCCGGTGGAATACTGGACGGTGGACGGCAAGTTTCAGGCAGAGAAAGGCAAATCCCTTGAGGCAACTCTGGCCTTTCATAACGGACAGAAAATCGATCTGCGTGATGAGGCCAGCACCACCGCTGTGGTGGATGAGGCCACGGGAAAAACCTACTCGGTCAAAGAAATCAGCAGGAAGGAGCGCAAACGCCAGCCCTCTGCTCCCTACACCACTTCCAGGCTCCAGCAGGACGCAGCTAACAAGCTGGGATTTACCTCGCAAAAAACGATGATGGTGGCTCAGCAGCTTTATGAAGGCATCGAGATCGCCGGATCCGGTGTGGTGGGTCTCATAAGCTACATGCGCACAGACTCCACGCGCATATCTGACGGGGCACTTGCGTCCATTCGCGATTTCATCACGAAAGAAGTGGGCCCGGATTTCCTGTCTCCTGCCGTGCGGACGTATAAGGCCGGCAAATCAGCTCAGGAAGCTCATGAGGCGATTCGTCCCACGGATGTATTTCGTACTCCCGAAAGCATTGCCGCCTCTTTGAGTCGCGATCAGTACCGGCTGTACAATCTGGTCTGGCAGAAGGCCGTTTCTTCCCAGATGGCAGATGAGATCAGCGATCATACCACGGTTACCATTGAAAATAGCGATGGTCCTTCTACCTTTACCTTTCGAGCCAGCGGCAAGACGGTAAAGTTTCCCGGGTTTGCCCGCATCTTCGATCTGGAAGATAAAAAGAAAAGTGGCAGCGATTTACCCCAGCTGAATGAAGGCCAGCCCCTGGAACTTAAAAAACTGAGTCCGGAACAACATTTCACCCAACCGCCGCCGCGCTTTTCTGATGCTTCAATGGTAAAGACTCTGGAGGAGAGCGGGGTGGGTCGTCCCAGTACCTATGCTCCAACCATTAACACCCTGCTCAAGCGATTCTATTGTGTTCGTTTGCAGAAGGCCCTCAAGCCTACGGAACTGGGAATGCTGGTCAATCAGATCCTGACCAATCACTTCAGCCACCTGGTGGACATTGATTTTACGGCCCGCATGGAAGATGATCTTGATAAAATCGCCACGTCAGATATGAACTGGGTGGAAATGTTACGCCAGTTTTACAATCCCTTTGCCCTGACCGTGGAAACAGCACAGACCAATATTGCAGAAATGCGCGGGATACTGGACGTTGATACGGATTTAACCTGTGAGAAGTGCGGGCGCAAGATGGTCCGTAAAATCGGGCGTAATGGCTACTTTTTGGCCTGCTCGGGATTTCCAGAATGCCGCAATGCCCGCGCCATTCCTCTGGGTAAATGCCCGGTTTGCACTGATGGGGATGTGGTCAAACGCGCGACCAAGCGTGGCCGGCCTTTTTACGGGTGCAATCGCTATCCGGATTGCGATTTTTCCACCTGGGATCGGCCCGTTGAGGAGACCTGTCCGGAGTGTGGCAAACTGCTGCTTGAGAAATCCAGCCGGGAGAAAGGGAAATACATAGGCTGTTCAAGTTGCAGCTATGAGGCCGCCAGCCAGAGTGCTTAAAAAAAGCTTGCTTTCCGGTGCCCACCTATCATGCACATGGTGTGCTGCCCGTGAACAATCTGGAAATCCAGCGCCGGGAAGAGGGAGCCGCTGACGTTCTCTATTTGAAGGGTGAGGTAAATCTCTTCAACTGTCCGGAAGTCAAAGAAAGTATCGATGAACTGGTTGGCCGGGGTCGTACGCGCATCGTTTTGAATCTGGAGCACGTTTCTTTCATCGACTCCTCCGGACTGGGGGCATTGATCAGCGGACATACAAATTTGCGGAAATCCGGCAGTGCGCTACGGCTGGCCTGTGTTCCGGCCAACATCATGAAAACTTTTGAATTGACCAACCTACAGTCGTTCTTTGGTATCTTTCCCACAGAGGAGCAGGCCCTGCAGTCCTTTCCCGATTAGCCCGGATTATCCATGAAAGCTGTAGGCGCACGCGCCGGTCTTACCCCTGACCTTCTTCCGCCTGGCGGAGCGGATTGTACCACACCCAGAAAGAACGCAATCGGTACACCGTGAAGGTAAACAGACTCACAATGGTCAGTGCGCCGTAGAGCCACAGGGCCAGCATGCCCTGCACAGGCCAGAGAAGGACGGAGAGAATTGCCAGCCAGAGCAGCGGATCGGTAAAGTATTCTTTACCATTGATCAGGTGACCGTACATGACCGTGCCAATGTAGGAACCGGCAGCCAGAGTAAAACTAAGAATGGCCTGATGTACATTGAAGTGACCGGTCTGCCACAGCAAGAATATGGTGACCTGCAGGGCCGCAAAAGAATAGAACTTGATTCCCGGTGCACCGCTGCGCCGACTGATGGTGAAGAGGGTGCCCAGGCCGCCCAGAGAGGCCAGAAGCAAGATCACGGAAAATACAGAGAGACCACCCAGCGGAATAATGAAGGCCATCAGCTGGCGAACGGCATCGATGCCGCTTCCGGCCAGAAACAGAACGCATAAAAGCACTCCCTCAAGAGAGCCGATCTTTTCAAAAACCAGCCATCCCGTGCGATACTGCTCATGCATGGTCATAGCATGCGCCAGATAGGTGGAGCCGGCCAGGACCACAACCAACCAGGAATGGCTGGCGGGATAGGCATTGGCCAGCAGAAAAACAACGATGCCGCTGTTGAATACGTCAAGATAGTGATCCAGGTATTCTCCCAGAGGGGAACCGGTCCCGGTTTTTTTGGCCTGCATTCCATCAAGGTGATCTCCCAGGGTGTACAGAAAAAGACAGAGAGGCAGGAGCCAGAAGTTGTAGGGATGATCGGGAGAGCTCAGTTGACGGAACAAAGCGTAGTAGATAAAAAGATTGGAGAACAGGGTAATAAAATTGGCCGGCAGAAATCCGGGCAGCATACGCGCCACGGGGCCGGCCACGTACTTTCGCATGTAGGGCGTCAGGATCGAATGATCAATGACTCTGTATTTGTAAGGCCGGATCAATGGAATTCGCGCTGTGGTCCGGTCATGGCCGCTGGAGTGTAGCGCCGCATCAAATAGTTCAAATTTTCACTGAGCACCTGGCGGCTGTAGCCGGGCATAATGACCCGGGAAATGGATCCCAGAGCCAGGGCTTCTTTAGGATTCATAAGATCTTTTTCATAGCGACTGGAAAGTTCAGCGAGAGTTGCCTGGAGTTCCTGATCAGCCCGGGCCCCCTCACCGGCCGCTGTCATCTCCCTGTGTTTCTTCCGGGCCTTCTGCAGCTCATCCTTAAAAACGAATTCCTTACCGGCAGGGCCCATGACAGCCACTCTTGCTGTGGGCAGGGTAAAAACCATATCCGCTCCCGTATGGTAGGAGTTCCAGGTGGCATAAGCACCACCGAAGGCGTTACGCACAATGAGTAGCAGTCGCGGTACGCGCAGGTCGATGATGGAATCAAGGAGGGCACGGCCGGCCTGAACAATTCCCCCTGATTCCTGTTCTTTGCCCGGTAGAAAACCGGTCGTGTCTTCAAGAAAGATAACCGGTATATTGTAAAGATTGGCAAAACGGATGAATCGCGCAGCCTTATAGGCTGCAGCGATGTCGATTTGCCCCGACGCTACGGCACTGTTATTGGCTAAAAAGGCGACCACGTGTCCCCCCAGTCGCCCAAAGGCAGTAACCATATTGCGCGCGCGCTGCGGCTGCAGTTCGAAATATTCCCCGTGATCGCAGATCAACTGAATGAGCAGCGTGATATCAAAAGGCGTATTGAATCCGGTGGGAGAATTGAACGTCCTGCGAAACAGGATATCTTCCTCATAGGTGATCCGGTCCAGAGGATCCGATGTTGGGTGGAACGGAGCAAAGCTTCTATTATTGTCCGGCAGGTAGGCCAGCAGCCGCAGAGCCTTGCGCAGCGCTCCCAATTCATCCGGAGCCACCAGATCGACAACGCCGCTCTGTCCATGTACACGCGGTCCGCCCAGTTCATCCGGCGTCACCTCTTCCCCCAGGACGTCCTTGACCACTCCAGGGCCGGTCAGTCCAAAGAACGTATTCTCCGGCTGGATCATGAAAGATCCCTGGCGAGGCAGGTAGGAGCCTCCGCCTGCATTGTAGCCAAACATGAGCATAATACTGGGGACCAGACCGGAGATCTTGCGCAGGGCACAGAATGCTTCTGAATAGCCATCGAGTCCTCCCACGCCGGCGGGGACATAGGCGCCTGCGGAATCGTTCATGCCGATGAGCGGGATACCATGTTCACCGGCCATGTAGATCAAGCGGGCGAGTTTGGCACCGTTTGTAGCATCCATCGAGCCGGCCCGAACAGTGAAATCATGGCCATAGATGGCCACATCGCGCCCGCCAATCTTGATGATCCCGGTGACTATGCTTGCTCCATCCAGATTGGGACCCCAGTTCTGGAACAGTATATTGGGATTCTCCGTGGTCAGCACCTTAATGCGCTCCCAGACGGTCATGCGCCCCTTGCTGTGCTGCACCATGACGCGCCCGATCCCGCCGCTTTTCCCGGGTCGCGCGAGAAGTTCCCGGCCCATCGCCAGAGTTTCTTCATAAAGCGATGGCGGCGCTGCGTTCAGATCGGCATTTTCTGAGCCTTGCAGAGGGTTATCCAGAGAATAAACAGGGCCGGATTGCACAGTCATCGGTGGAGGATCGTCAAGGCACAACTGGCGGTCAATCGTAAAAAAGAAAAGGCTTTCAGGCTGCGTCCGGACTGGAATGTTGGCATCATGCCGCACAGGGAAGGTCCCAAGCGACCGGTATGGAAAGACATTCTGCGTTATCTGATCTATGTCTTTCCGGGAGCCACGCTTCCCTTGTTTTTATTTTCGCGCAATGCTTTCCGGGCCCATCCCGATGATGGCTTTTCCGCCAGCTTCAGTACCTTCAGTGCTTATGTTTTTTACTGGAGTTTCTATACTATCATGCAGCGCGCGCCATTCACTCTGGCCGCGCTCATCTCCCCTCTGGCCAGTTTTTGCTTCTTTGCCCTGATCTTTGTCCACAGAGAGACAGGACGGATGATTCCGGTGTACTATCTGGCAGACAATCTTTCAGAGGTTTTTGCTACGGCCATCTACAGTGGCCTTTTGCAGTTAGTGATCGTGGGCCTTGTGGTGTATGCCCTTTTTCTGGCGGCCTTTTTCCTGTTGCGCCGGCGCATGTCCCGCTTTCGTCTGGACTACAACCTGGACTATTGGCCGGCACGGGCAATTCTTACTGTCGCTTTGCTCACTGTCGCTCTGGGCTGGCTTGCCCCTTCCCACATGGGCTATTTTGTGCGCTCCGGCTGGAATGCTTACCGGATGGAAAAAACTCTGCAGAGTTATGACATCAAAGCCAGTGCACCTCTTGTTTCTGCGCTCGGATTACCCGCCGCGTCCGATCCTTCCTTTCCTTTGCTGCGCAGTCTGCCAGGAAATCCGCGGGCGGAGCGCGATGTTTTCATTGTGGTCCTGGAATCTTTCAGCGGGCTGTACCCGGAAGATACTCCCTTCCTGACCGGCCTCGTTCGTGAATCGATTAGCGCCGATCAAGCCTACTCCGTGTCTATCAATACTCCGCGCGGTTATCTGTCGATTCTCTGCGGGATCTACCCCAGCTTTCAACAGAAGGCCTTTGTGCATTTTGCTGACAATCGCTACCGCTGCCTGAGTGGCATCCTGGGGGATGCCGGTTATGCAACCTACTTCTTTTATGATATCCCCAATCTGGGCTTTGATAACACTTACAATTTCTTAAAACATATCGGCTTTGAGCAAGTGCACAACAATCTGGGCAGTGAATCAGAGCGCCGTCCTTCCGCTGACGCCTGGTCGAGCGCGGGGGATGCCGTCTTTTACAAAGATGTATTCCGCTTCCTAAGAGAGGCCGGGCATCCCCGTCCCGCTCTTGTAGCCATTGGCACCAATGGTAACCACTGGCCTTTTCATGAAGGAGAGGAGTCTTACCGCACGCCGGGACTTTCTGCCGCGAGAATGAATGAGCTGTACCGCAAATCGTTACGGAAAACGGATGATGCCCTGCGTTTGTTTTTCCGTGAGCTGACTCTCAGTCCCTATCGTGATGCTCTCGTTGTGGTTGTGGGCGACCATCCTTTTCCAGCCGGCGAGCATGGCAATTTCTGGAATGAAAACCGGGCCTATGAAGAAAGCTTTCGCACAGTGCTTTTGATTCATGGCACCGGCCGGAAAAGCCATCCGGTTGCCAGTCAGGTGGACATCATGCCCACGATTCTGGACGCTTTGAATCTGCGCGCCCGAAGCCACATGGCCGGAGTTTCCCTGCTACGCGAGCCGGAAAAAAGACTCATCCAGTACACCCAGCCCTATGATGGAAAGTTTCTTTGTTCTCTGTACTGGCCGTACAAACGCTGTCATGAGATTGAGCGCAGCCAGACGCGGATTTTTGATCTGAGTCGGGATCCACGGGAGGAGAAATCGCTCAATGAATCCGATCTACCGCCTGAAGTTCTGGAGAAACTCCGTCAGGGGCAGGAACTGTGGCTCTTGAACCAGGCGCTCTTTCTACAAGACGCCTTCCTGCCCCAGAGCCGCTAAATACTTTTGCACGTAGTCGGCCCGGTTGCGGGAACGGTATTGCATGATGAAACGCGGATGATCCAGGGGCGTAATTCTTTCGAAGAAACCGTGGGTGCGATTGAGTTTTTTTAGAAAAGTATAGTTCTTGTCCCGGCCCAGGCAGAAGACCTCCCTGCTGTCCACCATGGCCAGCTGGGCTTTTAGATTTTCTACAATGAAAGGAAGAAGAGACTGTAGAATTTCCGGTGAGTCGTAGTAGTTGCAATTTTTTATTGTCCCGAATTCCTTCTTTATGAGACCCAGCGGACAGGTTGCACCCACAAAAAAAGAGTGATAGAATTTTTCCGCTCCGCCAGAGGCGCTGACCACTTCGTAAAAGAAAACGGAAGAAGGCTCATACAGTTGAAAGGAGGTGGAAATGTTACAGAACTCCCGAAGCCTGCGGGTATCGCTGAAAGGGATACCTGTGGTGCCGCCTCCCAGCCGTCCGGGATTGATACCCAGAATCAGCCGCCGGGGGCCGGGGGCGGTGTAGTATTTATGGTAGAAAGTGCGTGCAATCTGCAGGGCTTCACTCCCCGGCGCGTAAGGGCTGAGGATTTCTATCGAAGCCGGAAGCTTGCCTTTGAATTGCAGATTTTCCAGCCAGTGCAGAATCTTTTGAGCCAGAGTCGTTTTCATGATAGCCAGCCCGGCCAGACAGAATAATTAAGACCCCGTGCAGAAAAAAGTCATTCTCTTGATTTTCTTTCTGCTTCCGGCCCTTGTAGAGGCCAGGGAAGAGCAGACTGTCCATGGTGATTTACGCCGCAGCTACTGGCAATTCCTGTTTCTTTATGAACAGACGCGGGCACCAGGTCAATCGGAATTCATCATCCATCCATTCTATGGCCGTTATCGCAACAGGGAATCGGCTTACAGCTATCATTACATTCTGTACCCTCTGTTCTACAGTCACGGGACCAATTACTGGCGTAAGTGGAAATTCCTGGGTCTTTTCATTGGCGATGATTTCTACCATGTAGATAAGGGCAAAGACCGCGATATCATGCTCAGTCCTCTATTGCATTGGGGTCGGGGGGATACGGAAGAAGAGCGTTACTTTGGCTTCTTTCCTTTTTACGGCAAGGTCAAGGACAAGATTTCCTACGCAGAGATTCAATATGTGCTTTTTCCCCTCTACGCACGCTGGAAATGGAGCGATTATCAGGCCACGGCCATCCTCTGGCCTTTTGTTATGTGGGGTAAAGGGAAGGCGCGTGATGAATTGCGTATCTTTCCTTTCTACAGCCGTAAAGTTCACACGGGGAAGTACCGCCGCTATTCTGTCCTCTGGCCCTTTTTTCAATGGGGCCACGAAGATCTGGATAAAAGAGAGCCGCGCAGTTATGTGTTTTTCTGGCCTTTTTACGGCCGCAAATGGTCGCGTGACGGCAACCTGAATGTGCATTCTTTCCTCCCGCTGCTTATCTGGCCTGTGGTGGCTTACGGGTCGGACAAGAAGGCCGGTTCCTTTGATCTGAAAGTGCTCTGGTTTTTATTTCAGCGCAGCTACAGCCGTAAACCTTTTATGGATAAGTTGATTGTTTTTCCATTTTACGGGCGCTACACTTTTGGTTCCTTTGAAGAAGAAAGTTCCGATGTCCTGTCCTACTCCCGGGAGGGTATTTTTATCACGCCTTTTTTTACCCGGCTGGCCACGCACTCCGCTGTCCTTGAGGGAGTTTACACTTCCCTGTTTCCCTTCTACCATGAAAGCCAGCGTTTTTTCCGGAGGGATCGGACTACGGAAGTGTTCTATAAGGTCTGGCCCCTCTACCAGTACATGCGCGACAGTGAAGGCAATAGCAGCTTCCGCAGTCTGGTGCTCTGGCCTGGTCGGGCCGACCATTTTGAGCGGGTCTGGGGCACTTTTTATTCACTCATTGAGTACAATCGCTATTCGAACGGGGATCGTTACTTCTCACTCCTTTTTAGACTTTACTCCCAGTACTGGAATGAAAAAGAGTTTCATCTGTTTCTTCTGGGGCTCTTTGAATTTCATCGAACGCCGGAGTACTGGTCTTTTGAAATTCTGGGCGGCTTTCTGGGTTACAGGAGGGACTACCTGGCGGAGCAACGGGTGGACAATGTAGTGCGCTTGCTCTGGATGGATTTGTGAAACAGGCGCGGGAAGCAATTCTTTCTCCCTTACGAACTTCCGGTGAGACGCTGCTGCTCATCTATCATACGTTCCGCCATCTGCCTTATATCTGGTTCAAAAGGCACGAGACTTTGCGTCAGATGTACGTGTCCGGTTTCAAGAGTCTATTCACCGTCAGCGTGGTGGCCCTTTTTACGGGCATGATCATCGGTTTGCAAACAGGGCTCGCGCTCAAGACCTACGGGCAGCAGGACTTAATCGGTCAAATCATCACGATCACCCTGACCCGGGAGATGTCTCCGTTTATGTCCGCTTTGATTCTGTCTGCGGCCGTCGGGTCGGCGATGGCGGCAGAAATTGGAACGATGACGGTTTCGGAAGAAGTCGATGCCCTGGAAGTGATGTCCATCGATCCCGTGCGTTATCTGGTTTTACCCCGCCTGGTGGGCTTTACTTTGATCGTTCCGGTCCTGGCCACCTACGCCACTTTGCTCGGCGTTCTGGGTGGTGGACTGGTGGCCAATACGCAGCTGGGGGTGGAACTACCCACCTACTTCAACGTGGTTCTTGAGGTGCTCCGCAGCAAGGAAGGTCTTAAGGATATTTATGTGGGGCAGCTCAAAGCGTTTGTGTATGGAATCACCATTGCCTCGATCAGTTGCCAGCAGGGTCTGGCCGCCAGTGGTGGAGCGATAGGCGTGGGCATTGCAGTGCGGCAGAGTGTGGTGTCCTCTTTTCTCATGGTGATTGTCCTCGGGTATTTTATCACGTCGGTGTTCTATCGATGAAGCGCGGCAGGACCAGGAGACTGTTTGCCATTGTCTCTTTTTTCTTCTTTCTTTCCAGTTGCGGGGTGAATACAGACAGCCCCGTATATCCCATCTTTACCAGTGCTTTTTTCAATGTAGTGGGGGCACCGGCCATCGTCAGTCTGACACCGCGGCTATCGAGTGAGGAATCCAAAGATTTATCCTACGCAGTCGATCTGAGCGGACAGTATATCATTCAATTCGATCTGGACTACTACGTCACCAATCTGGACGAGGGGTTCCTGGGATACAACCTGTACATCACTTCTTCCACGACTTCAGCAGAGGCGGCAGTAACCGGTATTGGCGTGGGGCCGTATTTGCCACTGGGCGTTGAGCCATCATTCGCGCACACTCGCGCAGATACTTCCACCAAGGCCAGCGACATCCGGACCCGTCGGATTACCCATCAAATTCCCCCGCCCGGAGAGAAGCACTTCTTCCTGTGTGAGAAGTATTTCTTCCGACTGGCTGCCTACACCCGTAGCGGAGTGGAGTCGCAGGCCGGCCCGGAAGCGGCAGCCTGCGCTGCCAAAGACCGTTCCCTGTGTCCTGATACCAGTATCTGCAAACTATAAGATGGAAGAGCTGGTCCGACCGGCGCTGTATGTGGTTGCCTCGCCTATCGGTCACCTGGATGATTTGACTGTGCGAGCGCGCCATCTTCTTTCCCGGGTGGATTTGATTCTCTGCGAAGATACGCGCCAGTCGGTCAAGCTACTCGATCACCATGGCATCGCCACGCCCCGGAAATCCTTTCGCATTCATCGGCTGCGCGAAGATATGGCCTTTGCCCTGAGCAAAATCCAGGAAGGGCAGGCCCTGGCCTTTCTATCCGATGCCGGCACTCCGGGCATTTCCGATCCCGGTGCGGAACTGGTGCGTTACTTGCGAGAGGCGTTGCCCGATCTTACGATCCGGCCGCTGCCTGGAGCTTCGGCTCTCACTGCTGCTCTTTCTGTCTGTGGTTTCAGCGCTTCTCCCATGGTGTTTCTGGGATTTCTGTCACCCCGTAGCGGTCGTCGGGAGCGGGAATTGACCGCTTACCGGGACTTTCCGGGAATCATCGTCTTTTTTGAATCTGTGCACCGGATTCTGGCCACCCTGGATCAGGTGAGCCAGATCTTCCCCCATAGAGAAGTTTTCCTTGCCAGGGAAATCAGCAAAAAATTTGAGGAGCTAAGGCTCTGGAAGGGCGCTGCAGACTCGTTTTCTGCTGTGAAAGGCGAGTTTACGGTCGTTCTGGGGCCAGAAAAGGCAAAAGATAAAAAAAAGCATTATGTTGTCGAGCACCTTGACCGATAGTGAGGGTGTAGGGTGGTTCAACTATGGTAATTGATAAAATCGGTGGCATTGGCCCCAGTTATGAGCCCAGAAAAGCGGACGCTGCGCGGGATACGTCAGGTAGCCGTGCCGGTCAGGATAATATCGTGATCTCAGCGGAAGCCAGCCGGGCCCAGGAAGTGGCCCGGATTTCACGAGCCGCCCGTGAGACAGAAGAAACGGGCCGTGCAGATAGACTCAAGGAAGTCAAGGCAAAGCTTTCCAGCGGTGCCTATGACAATCTTTCCGATGAAGTTCTTTCTACCGTAGCGGATCGCGTTACGGAAAGTTTTCTGGGATAGCTTTCCCCTCTTTTTAGTCTGGCCGGGATCTCCGGCCAGATTTCCTCGTTTCAGTAGCGGTATTTTTCCACTTCGACTTCCAGTTGCAGAGCGATTTGCTCAAAAGCTTTAGCTACCGGGCCTTCAGGATCGGACAGCACCAGCGGTTCGCCTTTCTCTCCCGATTCCATAATCGCTTTAACAATGGGCACGCTTCCTAAAAAGCGGGCGCTGCTTTCTGCGGCCAGGTGATCTCCGCCCCCTTGAGCAAAAATATGCGTGGCCGTGCCGCAGGCGGGGCAGATGAATTCGCTCATATTTTCAATCACGCCCAGTATGGGAATGTTGACCTGCTTGAACATGTTGATGGCTCGCTCCGCATCCTGCAACGCCACATTCTGCGGAGTTGTGACGATCACCGCGCCATCCAGACTGATGAGTTGAGCCAGGCTCAGTTGGACATCCCCCGTGCCCGGCGGCAGATCCAGCACCAGGTAGTCGAGTTCACCCCAGAGCACATCATAGAGGAATTGTTCCACGGCCTTGCCCAGCATTGGCCCCCGCCAGACCACGGCCTGACCTGGATCCAGAAGGAAAGCAAAGGAGATGAGTTTGAGACCGAATTTTTCCATGGGATAGATCTTTTTCTCTCCATCCCCGGATAGAGCGGTTTTGCCGCTAAAACCAAAAAGTCGCCCCAGGGAAGGGCCGTAGATATCGGCGTCAAGGAGGCCCACCCGGTAGCCCTTGCGCAAAAGACTGATGGCCAGATTGGCTGCCACAGTTGATTTTCCAACCCCGCCTTTCCCGGATGCCACGGCAATCACGGTGCGAACACCGGGAATCCGTCCTTCCTGGGGTTGTTCGTTGCGTAAAGAGGGATCCACGCGGAATTTGATGACCAGCTTGCCTGGAATATCCTGCTTGAGCAGGCCGCGGATCTGTGCTTCCAGGGTCATCTGCGTGCGTTTGTCTTCATCCGGGGTGCGCAACAGCAGTCGTATTCTGTCATCTTCCTGCTCGATTTTTTCAAACATTCCGAGGCTTATCAGATCCTGTTTGAGCGTGGGGTGCTTGATTTTGGCCAGAGCCTCTTTGATCCGTTCTTCCATGGTGCACGCTTCTGCCGGCCCTTCTGCCAGAAACAAAAAAAAGCCCGCCTTGCCTGCAGAGGCCAGCCATCCGATAATGTCAGGGCATGAGTTTCTGGCGTCGATTCCGCATCAACAGTCGCTTCAATATAGCGCTGATACTCGTGATGATTCCCTTCGTTAGTATGATGATCTATTCCGTGCTTCTGGAAGAGGCGGAAAGAGATTTTACCGGCAAGGAAATCGAAGGTGTGAAAATCAATCGGGCCGCGGTTATCCTGATGCATGCCGTGCAGGACCTTCGTGGGGCACGCTACCAGGGAAAGGCGGAGGAAGAGGAATTGCGGCGCCATGAAGCCGCCTGGGCTGAGCTGATGGGCTTGACCGCCGAGTACGGTGAGCACCTCGAACTGGGTGCAGATGTCGAGCGACTGACTTCTCCCTGTGCTCCAGGGAAAGTCGAGACTCCAGAGGCTTCGAGTCGTTGTCTTGAAAGTATGCTCGTTCTTATTGAGGTTATTGGTGACCGATCCAATCTGCTCTTTGACCCCGTGCGCCTTACCTATTTTTTTACTGATCTACTCATTCTTCGCCTTCCGGAACTTGCGGAACAGTTAGCCCATGCTCGCGGTCGTGGTGCCCGGGCGCTTACGGCAGACAATGCCGACAATCTTCGCGATATCTTTATTCGAGAAGAGTCCATGCTCTTCTATCAGGAGGAAAAACTCCGGGAAAGCGTAGCGCGGATCACCGGGATGGATGGCGCCCTGGCTACGGAACTGCGGACGGAAGAATCTCTGGCGGCTGTTTCTGCTTTTTTTCTGCTACTGGATGCAACGTTTGTCAAGCAAACAGACCGGCCTGAGAGTGCGGAATTTTTTGCTGTGGGAAGCCGGGCTCTTACCGCTCTATACGATCTTCATGACAAGGGCAGCGTCATTCAACTGCGTTTGCTGGAAGAACGCAATCGTCAGACCACGATCCGGGAGATCATTTATCTGGCCGTTGTTTCCGTCATTGCCATTCTGTCTTTTCTTGTGCAGCTGAGTATTGCTCGCAGCGTTACCCGGCCTCTTTCCTTATTTCAGTCCAAAATTGATGAACTGGCTTCGGCAGAAAGTGATCTCACCCGGCGCATAGAATACGACGGGCAGGACGAGCTGGGCCAGATCGCCCTGTCGATAAATATATTCATAAAAAGTCTTGAAGAAATAGTGCGCTCCATCGGGACGGAGGCCGGCCGGGTAGCGGAAGCTGCCGCGGGGCTGAGTCGGGCGCTGGGTCTCTTCAGCACTGCTGCTCAGGACCAGGCCTCCGCCACAGAAGAGTCCGCCGCAGCCATTGAGGAGTTGACCTCTTCCATTGAGAATGTCCTTGTTTCCGTGCAACACCAGAATCAAAGCGTGGGTCGGGCCAATGAAAATCTAACCGAACTCAATTCCGCGACTGCTTCCAGTCGTCTGTCCATTGAAAGCCTGAGCAGTGTTGCCAATGATTCGGCCCGGGATACGGAGAAGGGACGTGAATCCGTGGCTCTGCTGGAAGACGCCATGCAGTCCATCCAGGAAAAATCGCAGAAAATTGAAGAAATACTGGGAATCATTGATGGAATTTCTGAACAAACGAGCCTGCTGGCTCTCAATGCCAGCATTGAGGCAGCCCGGGCCGGTGAGCACGGCCGCGGCTTTGCCGTCGTTGCGGAAGAGATTTCCCAGCTGGCGGAAAAGACAGCGCGTAATACCCGGCACATTCAGGAACTGGTCCGGGAAACCGGACAGGCCGTCTCCGAGGGCGCCAGTCGCGTCAAAGGATCCACCGGAATTTTTGTCAGTATGGCTCGCTCCGTAACGGAGATTGCCAGACAAACCAAAGATGTAGAGGACCGGCTGGGTCTCATTGCCCGGGGCTCGGAAGGAATTGCCTCGAGTATGCAATCTGTAACGGCCCTGGCCGGTGAGATTGAGGCCGCCAGCCGGGAGCAATCGCGCGGGGGCAATGAGATCAACCAGGCTGTTTCCAGCATTTCGCGCAGTGCCGATGACCTCCAGAAGGAGACGGAGCGGATGAGTAAATCGGCCCAGGAGCTTTTGTCTGTCGCAGAAAAGCTAAAAGCTCTTGTGTCTCGATTTCAAACTTCTTAAACTTGGACCTTTCCTTCTGCACATACAATCTATGGAATACAGAGCGCTGGAGTGAGCGGCGTCCCGTATTCCTGGATTTTCTCCGGCGTCATCGTCCGGATATTCTGGCGCTCCAGGAGGTCCGGCAGGTCCATCTGGATGCCTCCGTTCTCTGTGCCGGGTACCGCTACATTCAAGATTCTTTCCCTGGCTTTCAAACGGAAGGAAATATCGTCTATAATAGTGAACGTTTTATTTTGATGGAATACGGTGCTCTGGATGTTGGCCTTTCTGGTCTGCGCCGATTGTTCTGGGCGCAACTGCGGGAGGGAGAAGAGGACTGTTTGATTGCCACCGCCCATTTTACCTACCAGGCCCTTTTGCCGGAAGCGCGCACCGGTCAGAGTCCGCGCCTTGAGCAGGCCCGGCGCACAGCCGCTGCCCTTCAGGAATTGCTACAGAAGTTTCCGGGTGCACCACTCCTTTTAGGTGCCGATCTCAACGATTTTCTAAATCCGGTGCATATTTTACGGGAGGCCGGCTTCGAAGATGTTTACAGTGCTCTCGGGCGCTCCCCGCTTTTCAGCTGGCCTGTTGCGGGAATGGATCAGGGAGCGCCGGAGGTGGATGACTGGATTTTCTTTCAGGGGCCGGTCCGACCGCTGCTGATCGATCGTGCGGAATTCTATAAGAATGGTGTTTCCGGATCGGATCACTATCCGTTGCTGTGTGTGTTCAGGCGAACCTAATCTGCTTTACGAGTCCGTCCATTTCCGAAACAAGGGTTCATGCGTCCTGCTCTGCGGTTGGCCCGTGTGCTCTGTATTCTGACGGCCGTGCTCCTGACTCTGGTCGGACTCTTAAGTCTCATTGCGGCGATCCTCTCCCTGCTCGGGCTCAGGCAATCTCTTGCCGGGCAAACCCACGCAGCGCTGGGAGCGGGTATCATGTTCGTTCTGGCGGCTCTTCCCGGCTGGCTGGCGATCCTTTCCCGTGGCAAGCGAGGAAACCACCTGGCATTAATCTATGGTATCTTTCTTATCTGTGCGGGGGGCGGAATTCCTTTTGTGCTGGGGCTGGATCTCTTTCTTACGGGAATGCTTTTTTTTCTTTCCGCTGCCGGACTGTGGATTATTATAGTGGTGTATCGATCCCTGCCTGAGGAGACCGCATGAAATTCATTAAGCGAATCTTTATTTTTATTATAGTTCTGGCTGCCGTTTCTGCGGGTGCCATGCTGATCCTTCCCGGCACCTATGAGGCCCGCCGTGAGGTGTCCGTTAAGGCCCATCCGTTAAAGGTGTTTGCCGTGGCCCGGATCCTTGCCAGCTGGAATACTCTGGCCAGCATGAGTAGGCTAAAAGATATGCCGGAACTGCCAGCCGGAGTTCTGGATCAGCTGCCCATCCCTGGCGGCCAGGGAGCTGGCAAGCTGCTCAAAGGGATGATGGAAACGCAGAAAAAACTGGCCAGCTCTCTCAAGGTGACGGAAACCCGCTTCCCCGAATCGTTCCGTTATGAGCTGGAAGGGGGTGCCTACGATGGCTTGAAGGCACAGGTGGTTATCAAAAGCGCTGATGGCGGAGCCCTGGTAAGCCTTGAGGAGACTCTTGTTTATGAAGGGTTCTTTGCACCGGTCAAAGCTTTCACCACAAAGCTCAGCCGTCAAAGTCTTATGGAGAGCGATCTTCAGAAATTGAAAGAGGCAGTTGAGTAGGCCTTGAGGGTTCTGTTCGGTTGCTTGCTGACTTTTGCGTTGCTGGCAACGTCAGCGCGTTTCCGGCTTGAGGGGCGCATGGTTTTAGACGATGAACTGGATTTGCTCTGGGATCGTTGCGCGTACGGCCAGACGTTCAGTGGTATCACCTGCATGGGTCCGGCGCAAAGGCTGAGTATCCTTGAGGCAGGTCGTGTGTGCAGTCGGGCCCGCGGGCGGTTGCCCTTGCAAGAAGAACTGGAGGCACTGCTCACCCAGCGCTCAGCAAGCAACTACTGGGACCCGCATCTTTTCCCGGGCAGTCCGCCCGACAAATTCTGGACGGCATCACGATTCTTGAGCAATCCAGGCATCCAGTACAAAATTGTGGATTTTTACACCGGTCAGACAGCGGCAGCACGCAGTGGACAATACTACGTGCGCTGTGTGCGCAATTTGATATGAAATGATCAACACAAAGCATAAAGGCATCGCTTCCGCCCATGCCTTAAAAGAAATTTCATTTCCATTGGCACACGCCTTGTTGCATTTATCTCTTTTTCTCCAGCCCCGGGCTCGCGCGGGATGCAGTCCACGGACCACACCACCGCAAATAACAAATAACAGTAATATGTTTGTGGTTGATTTCATAAACCAATCCTGTATCGCGTTCCCGTAATTTCCTGATCAAATCCGCCGTAGCAATAAACCCGTAGCGTGCATAAAAATACCAGGCCACCGCTGATGCGTTCGCCGCTGGTCAGATGGAAGGTCTTCTCGCACCGTTAAAACGTCTATATACCGTTGCCGCCTGATTCCAGCAGCTTCCCACCCGGTTCTAATTCACAACTGAGAACCTTCGCCTATAGAGCGCGGAATGCAACTTAAAAGAACTGCTGCAAACAGTATACAATATTTCATAGCAGTCCCCATTTGATCGCTGAAATGCTATGGTCAAAGATCGTGTTTTTGAGATGCCAAGTCTAAACGGGAACGAGGTTTCGGACCTAAATGCTTGGTCATAAACCCAAAGGCCTTAGCTTGATCCGAAGTGATCATTGTCCGCGCTCCATCAGTAGGCATCGCGATCTCCTTCCGCAATAATCTTCTGCTTGGCCGCGCTTGGAAGTCGGATGCAGCGGTTGACACTGACGGCTTACAGGAGCGGAGGCCGTGGCACCTACTCCGCTGCTCTACGTCCCTTCAGTACAATAAGCCCGATCAGGATCAGAAAAATCCCGATTCCATAGACGGTCCCCGCAACCATGCCTACGGAAAATGTGCTCAGGCTCCGGCCGGCCTGCGAGCCTGGATCCACGCAGGACCAGTTGCCGGTGAGAACATTTTTACCAGGATAGGGTTGATACACTCGGGATGCAAATTCTATGTTGCCCTCCGGGCAGAGCACGGGAGCAGCTATCCGGTTCAGGGCCGGGAAGGCAGCTCCCAGGCCAACAGAGACAGCCGTTATGCCCATAAAAAGAGAGAAGATGAAGAGGATCAGAATGACAGACTTTCGCGATTTCATACCTGAATCGAGAGGGAAGGCCGACGGGCTGGCAAGCGAAAATGTCAGGCCTGACCTATGAAAACGCACTCCACAGTCGGTTGGCGTGGTTCAAGATAGAGCCGCGATGATTCGTTTGCGGGCATGCTGATAGAGCTGCCGGGTTTCTTCCACAATCTCTGGTGGCAGTGGCGGCGGAGGCGGCTCTTTATTCCAGTTGAGTCCTTCCAGGTAATGGCGCAGGAACTGTTTGTCGAGTTTGCTGGATAAGGGATTTGTGCTGGAATCATCGGCTTCGCGCAGGCGGCTTGAGTCCGGAGTAAGGATTTCATCGATCAGTACGATCTTTTCTCCCAGCAGGCCGAATTCGAACTTTGTGTCCAGCAGCAGTAGACCCTGCCTCGCCAGTTTTCCGGCGGCGAAATCAAAGATAGCCAGGGAAATTGTTTCTAATCGCTCTGCCAGCGGTCCGAGTTCTTTCTGCATGGCACGGCGCTCAATGGGCAGATCATGGCCGTTGTCTGCCTTGGTGGTGGGTGTGAAAATGGGCACAGGCAGGCGATCACCGGCCCCAAGGCCCGCCGGCAGACTGTGGTCCAGGAATTTTCCGGAGCGACGGTATTCTTTGTAGGCGGACCCGGCGAGGTAGCCACGCACGATGCACTCAAAGTCAATCCGCTGGCAGCGCTGGACCAGGACGCTCTGGCCCCGCAGCGCCTCTTCCTGGCAAAAAGGTTCCGGAAAATCTTCCAGCCGATCCGTGATGAGATGATCCTGGAAATCCAGTGACTCCGGCAAAGGGCTCTGCCGCAGCGCCTTAAACCATGCGCAGGAAATGGCGGTCAGAGCCTCCCCTTTGCCGGCGATCCTCTCCGCAAAGATCACGTCAAATGCGGAGATACGATCGCTGGCCACAAGCAGCATGCGATCTGCGTCGATGTAATAAATGTCGCGAACTTTCCCGCGGTAGTCAGGCGAAGGTAAAATCATAAACTTACAGGTGCTCCCTCTCCTTCCTGGTCTTTCTGGAAATCCCGCTCCGTGCGCTTGATCCGCTGGAATACTTTCTCTGCGCTAAAGGACGGTCCCTTTTCCCTGGCGCTGCCCGGGCAGGATTTCTGCAATTCTTTAAGAGTTTTCTGACTGCGGAAATGGGATGGCCAGAAGGGGAACGTCCGGCATTGCAGCGGACGAACCGGATAGATTGAACATTTATTGTTCTTTAAGAAAATACAGGCAGAGCCGGCACTGTGAACAAAAAGGCCTTTGCGCACACCCTGGATGAGGGCCAGCTTCAATTCTTGCCAGTCTTTTTTACTTTTATTTAAAAATCGTGCTATCTTTGCCAGTTCCGTGCGGGAGAAAAAGACGTCTCCCTGGCCATCGCAGCAGAGCCCGCAGGCCGTGCAGCGGAAGTGAAACTCTTTGCCACGGAGGGTGGCGGTGAGTTGTTCAAGCGACGGAATCATTCCCTCTTACTTCCGGTCTGGCAGGTTTTATGTCGCTTCCGGCGCATTACCGGGCCACAATATTTACCAAATCTACTCAAGCAATTGCCTTTTTGATCGAAATTGGGTATGTGGAAGTGAAAATTGCCGCCAGGCTATCCGAGCCTATTGCCAGTCCCGAAGCGCCGTTCTCCGGTCAGTCAGAACCAGCAGAGTCATTCGACGCTGTTCTTCGTGAAGTCAAAGAAGAATTGCGCGGCCAGGAATCTGCGGCAGAAATGAGGGCCAGAGAGAAATCCATTCAAGAAACACCGGAAGGCCAGTCTGCTCGCCTCCAGCCTGACGAGGATAAAACGGAAGAGGGCGCAAAGAAAGCCGATGCGTCTAAAGGTGGCCAAAAGGCAGACGAAAGCAAAGCAGACGAAAGTAAAGCTGGCGCGGGCAAAGCGGAAGCAAGCAAAGAGAGTGAAAAGCCAAAATCGGCGGATGCCGCCCGGTCAGAAAAGAAGAAAGAGGATCTGGAAGAAAAATCCGGCGAAGCCCATAATGGTTCGATAGCACCGAAAGGCGCGAAAGTTCGCTCTCTGGATGAGCTATTTTCTGTAATTCCCGATCAAGGGCTTCGTTTCCCGGAAAAAGAGGTGAAACGCCTTTTGACCGAGAAGGAGTCCGCAGATTCCCCCCGCAAAGCCCTGGCACCGGAAGGTCTGGAGCTCAAGGCATTCGTCAAACAGATCCTCCGCCCGGAGGAGCCTCTTGATCGTAAGATTCCCGCCGGTAAAGGGCGGGAGACTGCTGCCAGGCCGGAAAATTCGGCGCAGGAAAAAGAGAGTCGATGGAATAAGTTGTCCCAGGAAAGCCCAAGGGTTTCCACAGAGGAACTGCTCACCCGGATGCGGGCCCTTGAAGAGCCGCGCCAGAATTCCAGAGAAGCAGCCGCAGAACGCCTGGATATATTTAAGAATACAGACGCGCGTTCCCGGGATAAAGTGGTCATCCGTGCTGAAGAAAGGAATTTCCATGGCAGCAAGGAGGAGGGCAATTCGTCCTTACTTTTTTCCCAGCAGGTGCATGTCCGTCAGGGAGAGGCCCTGCGCACAGAGGCGATGCGTACGCTGGATCCGCGCGATTTCAAAGGAATGCTGGAGAAGGCTCGCTTTGAACTGGAAGATACGGGGCGCTCGACTGCTTCCATTCGCCTGCGCCCGGAATCCCTGGGCGTCATGACTGTCAACCTGGAGACGCGCGGGGAGACGGTGAAAGGCAGCGTGATTGTGGAAAGCCAGGCAGCGCTGAAAGCAGTGGAACGTGAACTCGAAACCCTGCGGGCTGATTTACGTTTGCAGGGCATTTCCGTAACAGAATTTTCTGTAAAAATCAAAGAATCCTTCTTCAGTTCGCAAGAATTTTCTCGCGAGAGCGGCTTTGAGATGACCGGGCAGTTCCAGCCTGGTCGGGATCAGGAGCCGGCAGAGAGCGGATTTTTTCACTTTAATGGTTATCATTTTGAAGAAAATACCGAACCGTACAATAACCAGCACAGCACTGGCCTCATCAATGTGAGCGCCTGAGGGGGACAATCTGGAAGCGATAACAAAAGAACAGGAACTTAACCGCTATATTGGACAGAATAAATCGGTCAATATTCAGGAGACCATCCAGCGACGGGAGAAACTGGAGGACAGCGGCCTTGCCGGAATTGAGATCCGCAAAAAAGCCAAAGAGCTGGGTAAAGATGATTTCCTCAAGCTCCTCGTGTCCCAGCTGACCCACCAGGACCCCACAGAACCCATCAAAGATCAGAATTTCATCGCCCAGATGGCTCAGTTTTCCGCGCTCGAACAAATGCAAAATATGTCGGTTGCCGTAAGCTCACTGGCAGATCGACAGGCCCTCGGGCTTGTTGGAAAATTTGTAGCCGGCACAGAAGCAGAAACCGGCGAGACGGTTAGCGGTGTGGCCCGTGCTCTCTTTTATGAGGAGGGTCAGGCCTTCCTTGAGGTCAGTGGTCGGGCCATTGCCTTGAAAGATATCAAGATGATCAGTGAGCCCGAGCAGGTGCGCCAGGAATTTGGCGGACAGGCCCCGGCTGCGCCTGCAGCAACCCCGGCTTCACCCAACGTCCAAGCGGCCGCCCCGGCCGCCCCGGCCGTATCTGCCGTTCCGGCGCAAAAGCCAGAGGTTAAGTCTCTGGAGCAAAATCCGGCAGCGGTGCCGCCTGCGCCGGTTAAAAAGGCAGAGCAGCCGGCCGGGCCAACGGGCTGGCAACTGCGCAATTTTCAACGAACGCTTGCTGCACTGGAAAGCAATTAATATTTAAATAAAAAGGTAACAAGAGGGAAAGGGGAAAAAAATACTATGATGCGATCGCTTTATTCCGGTGTGTCCGGTTTAAAAAATCATCAAACACGAATGGATGTAATCGGTAACAACGTATCGAATGTCAATACGCATGGCTTCAAAACCGAGCGCGTGACTTTCATGGATATGCTCAGCCAGGAAATGGCCGGTGCCGCCGAGCCTCGCGAGAATATTGGCGGGATCAACCCGCAACAGGTGGGTCTTGGTAGCATGATTGCGTCTATTGATAAGATCATGACTCAGGGGAGCCTGCAGACCACAGGGAAGAATACGGATGTTGCCATCTCCGGTGATGGCTTCTTTATCATCAAAGACGGCGACAAAGAATACTATACCCGTGCCGGGCAGTTCGATCTGGACCGCAACGGCTACTATGTCCATCCGGGAACGGGACTTAAGGTGCAGGGCTGGAATGCTCGCGCGGATGCGAACGGAAACACTTCCATCAACTCTGCCGGAGGTCTTGAAGATATTGTCATTCCCATCTATTCCAAGAAACCGGCCAAAGCTACCACGGAAGTTGTGTATGCCTCCAACCTCAACCAGGCTGTTGAAGCGGTTCCGCCCGACGCCACTCCTGAACAGATTCGGGACTTTCTTTACGGTGCCGCTGATAAGCGTCGCGGCCATGTAACCACCATCAATATCTTTGATGACCAGGGCAACAAAAGAGAATTGCGTCTGGAGGCCTACAAGACTGCAGACAATCGCTGGAGCGTGCGGGCAGAGCTGGATGATGCTACCAATGTGAGTGCGAATGTGATTGGTCCGGGAGGTCAGGATACGGCCATTGGCGGTTCCAATGAATTTGAGCTGGGTTTTTCTTCTGACGGCAGACTCCTGTCTGTCAGTGATGGTGTAGATAGCTTAAATTCTGGAAAACTGGATGTTCAGCTTTCTTTCAGGATTCCCGGCAATCCGGCCGTGCAGACCGTAAAGCTCAATATGGGTGAGGCAGGGCAGGTTAGCGGAGTTACCCAGTACGCATCGGCTTTTACGACAAGAGCAAAGGAGCAGGACGGCTATCCCATGGGTTATATGGAAGCGTTCAGCATTGATAATACGGGAACGATCGTGGGAACGTATTCCAATGGTGTCAAGGAACCCATCGCTCGCCTGGCGATGGCAGTCTTTACCAACCCGGGAGGCCTGACCAAGGAAAGTGAAACCAAGTTCGCCGTTTCTATGAACTCGGGCGATGCGAACATCGGCGAAGCCGGTATTGGCGGTCGCGGCAAAATCAATGCCGGGCTTCTGGAAATGTCCAATGTGGATCTGGCCGATCAGTTCACCGATATGATTGTGACCCAGCGCGGCTTTCAGGCCAATTCACGCACGATCACCACCAGTGATCAGATGATTCAGGAATTGCTCGGCCTGAAGCGATAAGTTTAATTTTACTTATCATCGTTTAACCGAAAGGCAAAGAGGGCCCGGCCATCGTGCAGGGCCCTTTCTGCTCTGACATCAAAGGCGGCCTGAATCGTTTCTGCGGTTAAAGTAGAGGCGGGTGGACCAGAAGCCACCATACGTCCGCCGGCCAGAAGCAACACCCTGTCCGCGGTGTTGAAGCATAAATCCAGGTCATGCAGAATGGCGATGATTCCATAGCCTTCCTCAGCTCTTTCTTTAAGAAAATGTATGGTTTGCAGCCGATGTTTTATGTCCAGGGCGCTGGTGGGTTCATCCAGAAAAAGATAAGGATGTTTTTGCCCGAGAATCTGGGTGTAGGTGCGTGAAAGTTGTATTCTTTGCTTCTCCCCGCCGGACAGGGTAAGGTATTCCTGGGAGGCGAACGGGAGTGCGTCCGTCGCCCGCAGGGCAGCATCGGCGTGGTTGTTGCTTTCCTCGCTGCTTTCCTGGTAAGGGTAGCGTCCCAGCATGACTACTTCCTTTGCCTTGAAGGGAAATTGCAGACTTGATGATTGTAAAAGGACGGAGCGCTTGCGTGCCAGGGACTCAGGCATGATTTGTTCCAGTGGTTGACCATCCAGATGTATCGAACCTGTCTCTCCCGAAAGGTCGCCCGTCAAAAGAGCAAGCAGGGTAGACTTACCCGCTCCATTGGGACCCACAATTACCGTGAATTCACCCGGCCCGGAAATAAATGAAATATTATCGACTATTTTTTTGCCGCCCGCGCGATAGGACAAGGATTCGACCACGAGACTCATAGAAGCCTGGACCTTTCCCGTAAGAGTAAGTAAAGAAAGAAAGGTCCGCCAATCCCGGCCGTCACCACACCCAGGGGTAGTTCTGCCGGGAGTACGGTTGTGCGTGCCACTAAATCGGCCAGGGGAAGAAGGATGGCGCCACCAATCCCGGACGTGGCAATGAGCGTGCGATGGTCCGATCCTGTAATCATGCGAACAATATTGGGAACAACCAGGCCGATAAACTGGATGCTGCCGGCGAGTGCCGTGGCCCCTCCCGTGGTCAGGGCCGCAGCAGTAATGATCAGCCACTTGATCCTTTCCACTCGAATTCCCGCATGATAAGCCTCGCGCTCGCCCAGAAGAATCAGATTGAGTGGCCGGGCTACCAGCAAGCAGATCAGTGAACCCAGAACAAGCGGAGGGGCTGACAGGGTGATCTCTTTATAGCCCACACCACCCAGGCTCCCCAGAGTCCAGAAAGTTATGGAACGCAGTTGCGCATCCCCGGCCAGAAAAATCAGATAACCTGTGACGGCCATCGCCAGAGCACTGAGTGCGACTCCAGATAAAAGAAGTATCGATGTGCGTGTCTGTCCACCACTCGTCGCAATACGATAAGCGAAGGCGGCCACGCAAAGACTACCTGAAAATGCAGCCACAGGCAGGCCGATCGTCCCGGGCAGATAAGTGCCAAGGACCACAATGTACAGTACGGCTCCAATGGTTGCTCCCGAAGTCATACCGATGAGCGATGGCGCTGCGAGAGGGTTGCGAAAAAGTCCCTGCGTTACGGCTCCCGCCATAGCCAATGCCGCTCCGGCCATGGCAGCACCCAGCAAGCGGGGCAGTCGCAATTCAAAAAAAAGGCGCGACCCGGGGGAATCGCTAAGTCGTATATCGGCGAGGGTTAGCGGAATCGAACCCAGAAAAAGCGCCGCTGCCCAGGCGATCAACAGGAGGGGCAGAAGGCTCAGTGTGAAGCGATTCACAGAAGAGTGCCGGCCGCCTGCTGCAGTGCCAGAACGGCTTCACCCAGACGATGGGTGAAGCCGCTGAAAAGTAAATCGTCCATAACGATCAGCCGATTTTCTTTTCCCGCCCGTGTCTGGGCCACACCCGGAAGACTCAATGCCTTCTCCTTGCCTCCCAGAGATTGTACAGCCTCTTGAAGCATGACGATCAGGTCCGGATCGGCAAGAACAATGGCCTCTGCCGATGTTGGTTTCATCCCCTTAAAACCTTGCATGGCATTCCGGAGTCCAGCCAGCTCAAACATCGTGGCCGCTCCCGTCTCTTCACCGGCGGCCAGCAGCAGCCCTGAACCTCTGGCGTAAAGGAACAGCGCTTTGCGGACATCCTTGCCTGGCGCAGCCCGATTTTTTTCCGCTTGCTTGAGATCGTTTTCCATTTTGTTGATGAGCTCGTCTGCTTGCTCTGATCTACCCAGCAGGACTCCCAGCTTTTTCAGGCGTTCTTTCGCGGCGGCCGGTGTGAAGGCTTCGGGAATGGTTTCCACGCGGGTCCCCAGAGAGCGCACTTTTTCGATCGCGGCCGGTGGACCGGCTTCACTGGATGCCAGCAAGAGATCGGGCTTTAAGCCGATGATCCCTTCCACGGGGATATTGCGAAAGTAGCCGAGGCGCGGCAGCTTTTGTGCCTCCTCCGGGAAAACGCTGGTGATGTCTGTGGCGACAAGCTTTGAGCCCTGGTTCAAGGCATAGACAATCTCAGTGATGCTGCCACCGAGCGTGATGATTCGCTGGCCGTTTGCAGAGCCTGCCTGTTCTTTGCAAGAGGCCAGAAGCAAAAAGCCCACACTGAGCTTAAGGATTCTTGCGTTTAAAATTCTGAAAATCGTGAAACTCTCGTATTTCATATTCATCCTTCAATTGTTTATTTTCCGGGCTATCGAGATACCGGTTGTAGTGCGGATCTTCGCGAAATCGCTGAAAATCGTCCGTATTGCGCAACTCATCAGCTGCGGGTGAGGGGGTATGGCTGAACGTACTCTTAAACCCGGCATAAAAAAAACGGGGCCGCATTCGATTGAGCGTTGTATGATAATGATCGAGAACGTTGTTCACTCCAAAAAATAGCTCGTAATCATTTTCTATTTTTTTATGAATACGGAAATTTATCAGATTATAGGGGTTGCGCATCACGATCCCGTAGTCAGGCTCAGAAGAGCAGGGTGCAATGATGAGTGTATCACACAATTCGATGGTTCTGGCATCCAGCTTCTGTAAAAGGAGTTCGCGCCGATTGTAGCGGAAATCCGTATAAGCTTCGCGATCCACACACCAGACGGGAGATTTTTCGCAGTAGTAGGGTTGTTTGCCGTAGATACTGCCACCAAGGAAGATGCCCAGCTGCCAGGCAGTGATTTCCCAGCCCAGGGTAAAAGTCGCGCGATGGTAAGGGCGGCCTTCCATCGGTAGATCTTTTTGCAAATCGCGGGTGTTGTTGTAAGTGTAAGTCAAATCCAGGCTGAGATGAGAAAGCGGTCGCAGGGTAATTGACGTTTCCGCTCCCTGGCTCTGGACCCTGCGGAAATTGCTGGCCCTGTAGGTGATGAGTTCTTGAGACTGCGGGTCCGGTGTTCTGCGATAGTCGATGAGATTTCTTATAGAATGGTGAAAGAGGTTGAAGGAAAGCCAGACGTTGCGACTCAGGCTGAGCTCAAGGCCACCGTTGCCACTTTCTGAAGTTTCCGGACGCAGATCGGGATTGCCCACTACCTGGTAGCCTACTCCTGGATTTTGAAAATTGAAGTAGAGATCCTTGAAAGAAGGGGCGCGAAATCCCCGGCCAGCACTCAATCGCAGTGTAAGCCCGTCTGCGGCATCCCAGCGCACGGCTGCTCGCGGCAGGGTTGCCGATCCAAATTGCGAATCAGCCTCATGACGGGCACCGATCAGAAAATGGAATGTCCGGGACAAACGCCACTCGTCCTGTAAGAAAGCAGAGGTGCGCCGACGCTCGGCAAAGCCGCTACTCTGCGCCGGGGGAAGTTCGAGTTCCTCTGTAAAACATTTGAAAGGGAACTTTCGTTTGCAGTCCGGGGCAATGCGCGGTGAGGTCAATTCCTCTGCTATACCTTCCGCTCCGGTGCTCAGGGAATGATCCCTGATAAGATAATTCAGGTCAACACGCAATTCAGAAAGTTTATCATCTGTTACTTCTTTGACGTCGCGTTCATCAGAATAACGTTGGTGGAGCGTATAGGTATCCAGAAATCTTGAATAGGTATAAAATGTTCGTAGTTTGAAACGGTCACTTTCCCATTCCGGTCCCAGGCCAAGCATGGTGTCATGCGTGCGCGAGCGGCGATCAAAGGTGGCCGCAGGTGGCGCTTGGTCGACACCTTCCTGATCCAGGTAGCGGTAGCTGGCCAGGCCCTTCCAGCGGTAGTCCTCGCGGGCAAAATATGTGGTGGAAAGCCCGCCGGTCAAATCCCGGTAAGCATTGCCCGTGGTGTCTTCCCGGGGTTCTTTGTCGATCAGGTCCTGGCGCTTCAGGTGCAGGGCGGCCAGTTTTTTTTCTACAGGCAGGTCACGTCGTGTGGGATCATACACGGCGGAGAGGGATGCAATACGGTCATTTTCCGGTCCTCGTGAAGCATCGGGAGTGAGATCCCATCCATCGCTTTTATGCCAGCCAGCATAGAAAGAAGAGGCCAGTTTTTCTGATCGACTGGAGAGAAATGCACTGGCTTCCCCTTCTCCACCGGATCCAAAATGCAGATCGCGGCCGGATCCATACTGCACTTCAGCGCCCGCACGAATCCCGGTAGCGGGCTCCCTCAGTATGATATTGATGATTCCGCCAATGGCATCAGCGCCGTAGAGGGCCGTACTGGTCCCGCGCAAGATTTCTATACGTTCAATTTCTTCAATTTTTATACGGGTCAGGTCTACAGCTTCGCTGAATCGTCCGGCAATACGCGCCCCATTGATCAAAATCAAGACATAGCGGGGATCAAGTCCCTGCAGGCGAATGACCTGTCCTCTCTGTCCGGCCTCTGCCGGGCGCACTTCAATGCCGGGCGTATAGGTTAAGGCTTCGGCCAGGTTCCGTGCATTCTGCCGTTCCAGTTGCTTGCGGCCAATGACTTCGACATTTTCAGTGCGATCCAGCGTTCGGCCGCGGACCCTCCCTTCTACGAGAATTTCGTCCACTTCTTGTCCGGACAGACCTGCCATGAACAGGAGGGAGCTTGCGAACAGTAGGGAGGAGCGGTTCAAAGAAGTTCCCAGCGAAAGGTTGGATAACCGGAAGTTCCGGCCTGATCGTAGTAGTCAGTCATCTGTAGCTTGTAATGAGCTGTGCCGTCGTTTGCCCGGATGATGTAGACCCGGTCTTTTGCGGTAAGGACATGCGTGTCGGAATTGTAATCGTACCATTGCACGAGGGCAGCTGCACCATCCCATTCAACAGCGGAACTACCTGAGGCTCCACCGGACTCGGCAGAGACTCTCTGGTCGATGGCGATGGTGCAAGTGACGCTCTTTACTCCGGCAAAGTCGTCTGACCCTGTATCACAGGAGCCGCCGCTGCCACTCCATGCCGTGCCGCTGTTTGTGCTGATGCGAAAACGCTGAAAGCGTAGATCCCAGACGGTGCTCGCCGCATTCACGGTGGAAAGGGATCCCAGATCGCAGTAGGTCCAGTTGACACCGGATACCGCTTTTACCACTGTGCGCCGGGTGTTACCGCTGAGTTCCGTATTGCATCCGTTGCTATTTAAGTCGTCCGGCACGCGGATGCCCAGCATGAGCAGCATGGCTGCCCCGTCTTCGCCCGGGTCCTGCCTTTTCCCCCAGGGATTCAGGCTGTTCACACAACTCGCGAAACCCAGGGAAAAAGTAAGGACGACGAAAAACCGGACAGCCATCAGTTTAATTTTTTTGTAAAGTCGCATTCGCACCGTTACCCGTGCCAGCTCCGCTACCGGTGTAGAATTGTACTATGTAGGCACCGGCTGTATTGAAAGTGATGGTCCGATCTCCCGTTCCACCGCCGACAGTAATCGCAGTCCCGGCTGCCCGGCCGCCGCCTGATGTGGTGTCCAGAGGGCAGTGATTCCCCGTGTAGCCCGAGATGGTTCCTTCACCGCTATTGGCCGGATAGGATCCAAAGTTCTTTACCAGCCACGCTTCACCGGCAGTCGCAGAGTCAAAGACCACATAGACTGCGCTCTGGGCCCGGGCATCGTCTCCTTTGAAAAGGTTGAAGGCCGTAGATGTGGGAATGATGAGCGTTTCCTGAGACGTGACCGTGCTCGAACCGGCCGTTGCAGTGACGGCGCAATTCAGATTGCGACCGCTGTCGCTGGAAGCGCTGAGCGCGACCAGAGCAGCCCCCAGTAGTGCCGGACTTACCCCCTTTTGTTTTTCCTGCCCCGGAAGCTCAATGCCCAGCTCCGTGCAGTGCAAAAAGAGCCCGAGTAGCAAAGGTAGTGCCAATTGTGGTTTCAAGATAATGTTCCTCCAAAAAAGAATTTGCGGCATATATTTGAGAATGCGTCTCAGAGTCAATTTATTTGAGATAGATTTTGCGTCTTGGTCTCATTTGCTGGTCGACTCGGGTATGGTGGGATTTTCCGCCAGAGAATAAACCAGCCGCACTTCTAAGGTTAGCTCTTTTTGAGGCATATTCTGAGGAAAAGGCGGGAATGGGGCCGCTCGACGTGCGCTGTAGAGGGCTCCCCGGTTCAGCCCAGCGTGCATGCTGGGACGGATTATACTGACATTTTGTAGAGTGCCATCGCTTTGGATGACAAGGCGTAAAAGGACGCTCCCTTCATGGCGCGCCTCCTGTTCCTCCACTGGATAGTAGCGCGATCGGGAAAGGGCGGAGAGAATGAGCAGCCTGTAGGAGGGAAGTGCGGTTTCCGCCGGCCCTGCCGGCGCGCTTTCCTGTGGTGGACTGTGTTCGAGCGGGCCGGGTCCTTTAGCTGCCGGCGGCCGCAACTGGAAGGCCATCGTGATAGCGCCCGGTTGCTTCGTCGGGCTTTCCGGTAGCCTGGCTCCATAGGCCAGAAGGGAGAGAGAAAGCAGAAGAGCCGGGCTCGCCACGGTGTAGATCCGGCCGCGAAGAACCAATCTATGGAGCGGGTCGGTACTCAATGTTGATCTCCTTCAAACCGGCAGCGCGTGCATGATCGAGCAGGCGTACAAAATGCCGGAAGGGTACTGCCTGATCGGCGCGGATGGTGAGAGGCTGCTTGTGCCGATTCTGCAAGAAACTCGCCAGGTCTGCCGGCAGGATGGCCCGACCGGCCGAGCTATAGTCACCCCGCGCATCTACAAGAATGATAAGCGCTTCCCCGGGTCCGGAGCTGCCGGATCTGGCCTCGGGCAGAGCAATGTCCAGAACGGGCGGGGAAAACTGGCTGGCCAACAGGAAGAAAATGAGAAGCAGAAAAGTCAGGTCCACCATGGGTGCCAGGTCAATGCGCCGCCCGGTAGGCGCGGGCATCTGGAACATCAGGGATGTTCCTCCGCTGGCCCGGCCAGAAAAAGCCCGCTGATGGAGTTCATCAGATGAATGCGCCGGGCTGCGAGGCGTTCGAGAATCGCATGCCCTGCCTGAGCCGGGATGGCTACAATCAGACCTGCTGCCGTGGTAATCAAGGCTTCCCAGATACCGGTGGCCAGGCTGGCCATGGAGGGTGATTCCGTCTGGCTAATGGTGGAAAAGGCGACGATCATACCTGTAATTGTGCCCAAAAGTCCTATCAGGGGAGAAAGCTGGCTTAAGGTGGCCAGGGCCGGGGTGCGCCGATTCATCCGCCAGATTAAATCCTCACCAAAGCGGCGCACTTCCTGCGGGTGTACGCCCGGATGATCCAGTAAAAAGCGGGCCAGCCTTAGCGGTTCGTTTTCCTTCCATAAAAAGAAGGCCCGGCGCTCAATGGGCCTGAGCGACAGATCCAGGTGTTCCAGAAGTTTCTCTGAACTACCCGGCAGGCGGTCGTACTCTGCCAGTCGCCGTTCCCAGTGTTCCGCCATGGAGCTGCGCGGAAGGCTTGTGGAAAGAAAGTAGATGCACCGATCCAGAAGAACTCCGACCGTTAGAGCCAGCAGGATGAGCAACACCCACATGAGCGGGCCGCCGCGTTCAAAAAGGGAGACCATTTCTGTCATAAACTCTCTCAATGTGCGCAAAATACTTGACACCAAATATTGATACTGAGAATGAGTCGCAAATCAAGCAAGCTGCGGTCAAGCGAAAAAGGAGAGTGTATGTCGGAAAAAGAAAGTGAAGAGCAAAAACTCAAGGAGGCCCGCAGTGAAGCGCAACGGTTGCTTGAGGCAAAGTCGGTTATCCTGGCAAGCGCCGATCAAAATGCTGAGCCGCATGCCAGTTACGCTCCTTTTGTCCGTGACGCTGAGGGTGCCATCTATGTTTATTTGAGTGAACTGGCCCGGCACTACCACACTCTCACAGAGAATTCCCGCGCCAGTGCCTTTTTTGTGGAGGATGAGGCGCTTTCCGCCAATATCTTTGCCCGTAAACGTCTTACCGTGCAATGCTCTGTGCAGCCGCTTCCCCGTGAAGAAGAACAGGCCGCCCGGGTTTTTGACCTCTTCAGCGAGCGCTACGGCAAGTTTTTCGCTCACTTAAAGGATATGAAGGATTTTCATCTTTTCCGCTTATCGCCCGAGAATGCGACTCTGGTCATTGGCTTTGGTGCAGCGTACAGGCTCGATAAAGGCGATCTGAGTAACATAGCCTGGCTGCGCGGTGAACACGGGAAGGCTGGAGCGGGACTGGCTCATGCTTGATCCGGGATTCGTCGCTTTGAGCTCTGAATAAGGAAAAATATGACAAAAATTGCAGAAGACTATAATGCCGATTTAAAAGAACACCTGGCCCGGAAGCCGGGCGAAATTCTCGAAAGCGTGGCCGGGCAATATGGACTCTCTCTTTTTGCAACCATCCGGCATCTGCCAGCAGAAATGTGGAAAGTGGTACCGGGCGCAGAGGCGCTGAATATTCTTGCTGATGTGGCCAGCTGGGGCGATGTCACGACCATCATTCACACGGAGGATGTGATTTTTGAATTCAAAGGGCCCTTCCCGGAAGGAAAAAGCGGCCGGGGCTACTATAACTTAATCGGCTCCGGAACGCCGGAAATGAGCGGCCACCTGAGTATGCAAAATTGCCAGCATGTCGTCTTCCTCGAACGCCCCTTTATGGGACGCCCCAGCGCTGCTATCATCTTTTTCAATGCCCGGGGCGCAGCCATGTTCAAGATCTTTGTGGGCCGGGATGAAGCGCGCGAACTGAAAAGAGATCAACTGGAGCGTTTTGAGCAATGGAAAAATCGTAAATGATTGACTTTTCCAGCAGGAAAGAGAAAGCAAGATATGCTTAACTTTTTCTCCATTTTGCTGGGGCTGATAAGTTGCCTTGTCATGCTCATTGGTATTATTCCACTCCTCGGGTGGCTTAACTGGCTGATGATGGGATTTGCTACCTTTGGCGTCATACTGGGAGCTCTCTCGGATAAAAAGAGCGGACTCATCATCAACATTGTAGCGATTGTAATTGGCGGATTGCGCCTCCTGCTGGGCGGCGGCATTCTATGATAACCGTCTCCTGGGAGACGGATCCACTTCAGTAGTGTTGTAGCTGGGCAGCGATGTCTTCAAGTTGAGAACGCATACTCCCGGCTGAACTCAGGAAATCCCGCAGCTCGGCATCCTGAAAAACGTAGCGGAAATAGAACGTATCGATCAATAAATCGCGCAGAACTTCCTCTATTTTCAGACCACGCAGCCTTGTGTTCACAAGGAGAGTACGGCTGTGGTAGGGAATGTAGCGGATGCCCTTGTCCAGTTTTTCCATAGGAGTACGCGCAGAAGCTGTGAGTTCCTCACTTCGTCTTCCAGACCACTCCTCTTTCAGTGCCAGGCGGTGGTTCTGGATGATGGTGTCCAGGTCTGCCCCCAGCCGACGGAAAAAAACCACGGAGCGGTGGACCAGATCTACCAGATGCCGGCGCAACTGATCCGCGATTTCCTTGTCCGATTGCAGGTCACGTGCCAGATCCTCAAAAGAGTATTCGTTCAATTCTTTGTATTTACTTACAGCCCGATCCGCACTGGACAGCACCAGTTGCAATGATTCCAGAACCCCACGAAATAGATCTGGTTTAAAGACAAAAACATCCTCAAAAGTCGAACCGCTTCTTTCCGGTGCAACACGAATGAGGCCGGAGAGAAGCGGCCGGTAGGTTACATCGAAATCTTTGAGCAGAAAAAAAAGCAGGGGTAGCGGGCGACTCAGGCTTTCCACGCTGTTGATTCCCGAGCCACGCAGGGCGGCGGCGAGTGAATTCAAACGTCCGGCAAAATCCTCACGCACTGCCCGGCCAGAGGCATCCAGATGAAGATACTCACGGGAGATGGTATCGATTTCCTGTAGTTTGGATTCAATATGGTTTGTTTTGCTTTTGAGAGCGGCAACGTGCTCGTCGATGATTGGTTTTACGCTGTCCGGCGCCTGGTAACGGGCGCTGACCGGTTCACCCACATTCCAGCCTTTCTGCAGATCCTTCCAGTGAACCAGTTGATCCAGTTTCAACGAATAATGGGCTACAATGGTATCCACCAGCCGGGGGTTGCGCGAATCGTAGCGTGCCAGGGTATTCATGACTTTGCGACAGGGCTCGGCAAAGGGGAGCATTTTCTCGTGTTTCTCCAGCCAGGCAGGCAATTCAATGCACAAAAATTCCCGGAATCCCTGGTACTGTCTGAGCCTGGCATAAGCGATTTGCATTTTTTCCGTGCGCTTGATCCAGTCGGACACTGATTCGCCTTTGCGAATGAGAGGCAGGCAGCGCAGAAACTCTTCCATAAACTCTGTGGCTGCGACAGCGGTATTGTATTCATAGGGCTTGAAATGATGCCACCCCTGGGCCAGGACGGTTTTGAGTGCGGCTATGGCAGCACGGCTTTCCTTTTCTTCCAGCTGAGACTGGAAATCAAACGTAATGCCCAGGAAGGGATGCAGGTAAGGGGCCCGGCCTAAAAAGCCGGGCATAAGGGTGCCCGTCTCGATCCCCCACAGAGCCACATCAGAGCCCAGGAGTTTGAGCCAGAAGGGTGTACGGCGGCTGGCAGAGCCAGCCAGAAGAGGAGCGTCCAGAGTCTGATTATGTAGCATATATCAGAGGCGACGAATTTTTTCCACCGTGGTTCGGCCTGTCCCGGAAAAAAATTTCCGCCGGAGGTTAGATTGACGCTGCAAGGCGCCTCTTTCCCGCAAAATGTAACCCCGGTGGTGCTTTGACATCCAAGTATCAGGGCCTCTGAGGCTCGAAAATTTCTTTCTGGAGATGTATATGCAAATTCTAACTACAACTGTGGCCCGGGTGCTGTTTGCAGGACCGCTGGCGATCTTTGGCCTTTTTCACTTCGTCAACAGCGCTGATATGAGCGGGATGCTCGCTGGCTGGCCGGCCGCAACCTTTCTGGTCTATTTGACCGGCTTGTGTCTGATTGCGGGCGCCGTGGCCATTATTTCCGGGAAGATGGCCCGTCTGGCCTCTTTGCTTCTGGCTTTGCTCATGGTTATCTTTGTGGCCGCCATTCATCTGCCGGCCCTCATTGGTGGAGATCAGATGGCTATGGTTAGTCTGCTCAAAGATATTATCATCGCCGGTGGAGCGCTGGGCTTTGCCGGAACATTCAAAGAGTAAACACGGACATCCTCCCGCATCCAGGGATGCGGGAGTAGACTTTTCACTTGAGTAGTGCCAGAACTGTCTGGCAGGAACGTATCAGCGACTCGCGCCATTCATAGCCCACCAGTGGATCGCCGGTTTCATCGACAAGATCCCCGTCCGGCCCCCACTGTGGAGAATCAAGGAAGCGATAATCAATGGTTAACTCTTCATTTTTTTCAATATTCCGCAAGGCAAAGTAATAGCCCAGGTGAAAATGTAGATTGGGATCCAGTGAATGATTTAGAAAATCAAATCCTTCGCGTTCCCGTTTGCGGGTATCAAAACAAATGTGCTCGATGCGCCGTTCGCAGCCATAGCGGCTTTCCGGCGTAACATCGGATTCTGCTATGAGCATGTCCGCGCTGGAAAAATCCATGCCCACAAAACTTCCGCGGGGAACGGCCTCCAGAGTAAATACTCCGCGACCGGCGCCTTCTATGAGACTGGATCGGACTTCAATGGGAATGGTGCGAATGGATTTGGCTGAGACAATGTAGCCCGGATGGATTTCAGGATTCATAACTCCCGCTGTTTTTTATTTCCGCCTCATTCCCAGACGTCTGCCTGTTCATAGCCCGGGTAGGCGAATTCCTTGATGTCGCTGAGCACCAGGAAATTGTCAAGCATGATCGCAAAATCTGAAGCCTCCGCCAATGGGTGTGATTCAATCAGGAAGCCGGTAAAATAATGGGCGTAACGATTGTCGGCGCGCTGGCTTCTGTGGTAGAGTTCGACGGGCAGGGCCACATCATGCCGTTTCCAGCCATGGTAGTTCAGGTAGGTGACCGGCACCCGGACCTCACGGCCGCGTACGCTGCGGAAAACCAGGGAAAAGCCATGCCTTGAACCTGAGCTATGGATCCACAAAGAGGCCCGGATAAGCTGACCGTCGATGCGCACCGGCCGCTCCGGTCGCAGGTGGTAGTGCTGACGACCGGGAAGTTCAAAGGAAGTATGCAGAAAGAGCGACTTTTCAAAACCCACTTCTCCGCTGGCCCAGCCGGAAACCATATCCATTTCGAGGCGGTAGGCCTTATCGTCAGGCTTTCTATAAAGGAAACGAACATCTTCCAGAGCGGCGGTGGCTGCGCGACTGCGGTAGGGAATGGCTCCTTCGAACATATCGACGACGGCCAGATTGTAGTTGGTGGGCTTGAGAGCCAGAAGGGCATCCCAGCGCTTGATCTGGCCTTCCGGATCTGCGGGGTAGGTCACCTCAGAAGCCTGGCTTTCCTGGCAGGCGGAAAGAACCAGAATTAGCAGCAAAGAGAGCAGGCGCACATTCTTAGATACGACCGGTTTATTGATTTCCTTTACGCCACTTCACTGGATCAAGACCACATGTCCTCCTCCCTTGCCCGCTTTCTGTGTTTTTTTCTCATTCCGGGGCTCCTTTTTCCCGCAACTCTGGAGTTGCAGGATGGCCAGAGGGCCCGTGTTGAAATGGTGGAGGATCGTACTGACAGTTTGATCGTACGTCAGGACGGGAAGCTCTTCCGCATTCCTATGGAAGACATCCGTGATTTTCAACTCGCCGATCTACCCGATAGCACGGCCCGCCTGCCCGACCGATACGAACATCGAGACACAGGAGCTTACCGCGAGGGCCGGATTGGTGGCTTTCTTTTTGGTGGTGCCAACGCGGGTCCGGCCCGGGAGACCTATCCTTATGGCCTCGGCGGGGGCCTGTTCCTCGAGCCGCACTTTGCCCGTTTTTCCTTCTGGGGCTTTGGCTTTCAGGGCAGTGCCTATGTTCTGCCCGGGGAGCGCAGCCGTATCAATGCCGGTTCGTTATTTCTCTACAGTTACTTTGATATAAAATTTTCTAAACTGGCCTATTTTTACGCGGATCTGGGCGCCGGCGGTACCTATTTGCAATGGCTGCCGGCTGATGGCCGTCGCTGGGTTCCGGCGGCCACCATGGCTCTGGGCTGGCAGGGGCTTTCCACAGATACCATTCGACTGCGCTTCAACCTGCGGGCTTACTATGCGGACAAGACCGACTTTTCACGGCCGGTGATCCCGGTTGGTCTGGAAATAGCCTTGATGGCTCTGTACTGAAAAAAGGGTCGTATCAGGGATCCGGTACTGCTGTTTCCGCGTAAAAAAAAAGCGCCCCACTAACGGGACGCTTTTTCTTAAGCGGATTTTCCGGTCCGGATCAATTGGGCTTGGGAACGATGACTCTTGACTGCTTCAGGTCTGCTTTATTGAAAACCTGAATGGTTGTGTCTTTGTTGGCGGCCGTTCCCTTCCCGGTAACGTAGATCTTTTCCTGAAAGAATGTGATCTTGGAATCTTCGCTAATGGGTGCGCTGGATTTGGCTTCGAGTGCCAGAGCCGGCGTGTGACGGGCCAGGTAGTAGCTGCCGTTTTCCTGAATGATGCTGTAAATCTTGCCATCGCGAAAATCCAGAGATGAGCGCCAGAAGATTTTTTCAGCCGACTGGGCTTTGACAGAGAGGTCCTTGGGATCGAGAAGTACCAGATTATGGTCTGTGTCATTGTGTGCAGAACCTTTGTAGCCTGACACAACGATGCCGCCATCAGTTACCAGGAAATCACGGCCGCAGATGTTGCTGAAGGGACCACGGAAGAGTGCATCGTCTTTGGCCGCATCCACCCACCACAGCTCATTCTGGTAGTGGCCGCCCTGGATGTAGCGGACCACTCGCAGGAAGAGGATTTTATCGCCCATGACGTTTTCTGATTTCTCTTCTTTTTCCTTCTTTTCCTTCTCCAGCTCTTCCTTCTCTTTTTTCATGGCAGCCAGTTCAGCTTCTTTTTCTTTGTCCAGGTCACGCCCTTCTTCTTTGGCGATTTCCTTTTTGGCTTCCGCTACTTCTTTTTGCTCGGATTTGATGGCCTCTTCTTTTTTGGCCGCTTCTTTGCTGGCTGCAGCTACCTCTTGTTCTTTTTTCTGCAGTTCTTCTTCTTTTTTCTCAGCCTTGGCGATTTCTTCTTTGTTGGCTTCCGGATCTTTGCGCAGCTCCTGCAGCTTTTTGCCTGTATCAGCCAGTTCCTTTTTTACTTCCCCGGATTCTTTTTTGAGGGTTTCCTGTTCTTTTTTTACAACGGCTGCTTCTTTTTTCAGTTCCTCGCCTTTCTTTTCCAGAAGTTTCTTGTCTTCTGTGCGCCGACGATCTTCAATTTCTTGCATTTTTTTAAGTTCAGCCGGATCGATGGGTCCGGAGTTTTTGCGCAGTTCTTTATTTTCAATGTCTTTGCGGCCTGGCCGGACAATGCTTTTGCGTAGCGGCAAAAGGAGCTGGGTGCGGCCGGCCCAGTTCTGGTAAGAGCGGTCGATACCCACTTTTTGCGGAGATACAGCGGCCATCACGGCCGGGGAGTATTTCTCTTTGAGTTTTTCTGCTTCGCCGCGATTGCGGGCATTGTAATAGAGAACAAATTGCGAGAGGGTATCCGCATCCGCTTCATTGTACTGAAAAGCTTCTTGTAGATAACCTTTCAGAACTCTCTGCAATACGTTGATGTGTCCAAAGGCATTGTTGACGTCGACCACGTCCGCACCAAAGCCCGCCTGCTGTTCATCAAAGATGCGCTGAATGTCCACCCGGTTCTTGCTGGCTTTGTTCTTTTCAATGGTTTCACGCGCCAGGTCCCGGCCGAGTGCACCGTCCCCGGCCCTGGCCGCTTCACTGGCCCGTGCATTGGTCCGATTGATGAATCGAACCCGGGGCACCTTTACTTCTTCTTCTGAAAGGGCGGGTCTATTTCCGGTAGTTCTTCCTGCCGGAGTCAGGCGTGTTTCCTCCTGAGCCCAGAGCAGGGCGGGCAGAAGGGCAAGGGATAAGGCCAGATGTCTCATATACATTTCCTCAGTAAGCTTGGGCTGACAATAGTTGTATTATCGGATGAGGTGGGCCACTAATTTTTGAATGCAGCGCTTTTTTTTGGAAAAAGCTTTCCATCTGGTTCAAGTCATTTGCTTCTCAGTCCACTCCGCTGAAATATTCTGCCATTTCCCCATGAAAACGGGCACCAGAGGGCAGGTTTACCAGCTACCGGTGGGCGCTGAAGCCTGCTTTTTATCCCGGCAGATAGGATCAGAGGGGGAAGGGGCGCTGCTTCTCATCGCTCCTGACGCTGTGCGGGTGCTGGAACTGGAGCGGGAGTTTCATTTTTTTGCTCCGGATCTGTCCCTGGCCATACTTCCTGGTCGCGGCATCATCCCCTACGAACCGATTCGGATGGACTCTTTTGTGGCCGCGCAAAGGATGCAGGCTTTTTCCAGGCTGACCTCGGGGAACCTGGATATTCTGCTGGTTACACCGGAAGCATGGCTTGGAAGAATTCCGGATCCGACACGCTGGCCCGGCCTTGATCTCTCTGTGGGCAATTTCTATGCCCGTGACGCATTGCTTTCATCTCTTGTAGAGCTCGGTTACAGCAGGGTAGATCTGGTCGAGACGGTGGGGCAGTTCTCCGTTAAGGGCTCGGTGCTGGATCTTTTTGCGGCGCAAGTAGAACAACCACTCCGACTCGATTTTCTGGACGATGAACTGGAAAGTATCCATACCTTTGATCTCGAATCCCAGAGGCGCCGGCAGGAGCGCACTTCTGTGGCAATCGGACCCGTGCAGGAATTTGTTCTTAAAGAAAAGGAGCGACTGCGCTTCCGGAAGGAATGTCTTTCGCGCGGATGGCCCGCTGACAATGAAGCTCTGTCGACTTTTTTGCCTCTGGGTTTTCCTTTGATCACAAAAGCCCTGACCCTGCCCGATCTTCCCGGTATTAAAGGTTTCTGTGTGGTGGAGTGGGAACGAACACGTGAGCGGTTTGCTGCGCTGCTCACGGAAATCCAGGCCTTGCATGAACGCAGTGCCACGGGTTTGCCACCCGCCCGGCTTTTCTTCAGCGAAGCTCTGGACTGGCTGGAAGATAAGGCCGACAGGTTCAGTGCCTTAACCGGAAGTCCCAGTGGATTTCAACCGGCAACTGCCTTCAACGGACGCATCCCCCAGGTACGCGCCGCTCTTGCGGAACTGGTTGGGCAGGGAGCCCGGATTGTGGTGACATCTCCCCACGAGGCCCAGCAGAAGCGGATCGCCAGTTTCTTACAGACGGAAGGAAATCCCGTGCATTTTCTTTCGCAGTACAGAGAGCTAAATGACCATCCAGACGCAGCGCTTTACGTAGCTCTGGCATTTCAAAAACAGGGTTTTTCTTTCCCGGAGGAGCAGCTCTATTTCTGGACAGACAACGAAATCTTTGGCCGCAGCGCCCGCACAGCCCGCTTTAAGAGTGAATTTTCCAGTGCCCTATCATCCTTCATCGATCTAAAAGAAAACGACTTTGTAGTACATATTAAGCACGGTGTGGGTAAATTTCTGCGTCTGGAGCGCGTTACCGCAGATCAAAAGGAACGTGATTTTCTGGTGCTCGAATATGCAGGCGGTGACATTCTCTATGTTCCCTTGGACCAGATCTCTCTCGTGCAGCGTTATGTGGCCCCGGTTCAGGAGCCGCGTCTTGATTCGCTGGGAAAAGCATCGTTTCAGAAAGTGCGGGAGAGAGTTGCCCGCCGGGTAGAGGAGCTGGCCGGTACACTCATAGAAATCTATGCCGCGCGCATGGCCCGCAAAGGCTATGCCTACCCGGCAGATTCACCTTTCCAGATGGAATTTGAGGCCGATTTTGCCTTCGAGGAAACACCCGATCAGATCACGGCCATAGCCGCCATCAAAGGAGACATGGAATCGGAACGGCCCATGGATCGTCTGGTTTGCGGTGATGTGGGCTACGGCAAAACGGAAGTGGCCATGCGGGCCATGTTCAAAGCGGTGATGGCCGGCAAGCAGGTAGTGTTTATCGCTCCCACCACAATTCTGGTGTTACAGCATTTTCGCACCATGCTTGAGCGGTTCAAGAATTTTCCCGTAACCATCGAGCAAATCTCGCGCTTTAAGACGGCCGGGGAAATCCGGGCGGTACGCCAGGGCCTGAAAGAGGGCCAGGTGGATATTGTCGTGGGTACGCACGCCCTGCTCAATCGCTATGTTCGTTATAAAAATTTAGGTTTATTGATCATTGATGAAGAACAAAGATTCGGTGTAGCTCATAAAGAAGAGATCAAACGCCTGAAGAATACGGTAGATGTCTTAACTTTGAGCGCCACGCCCATTCCCCGTACCCTGCACATGTCTCTTGTAGGTATTCGGGACCTTTCCATAATCCAGACACCGCCGCGCAATCGTTTGCCCATCCAGACACATGTGGTCGAAGATCGCGATGAACTGATTCGTGATGCCATACTTCATGAGATGGATCGCCAGGGGCAGGTTTTTTTCCTGCACAATCGTATCGATTCTCTGCCGCTGGTGGAAGCCCGTTTGCAGGCCCTGTTGCCACAAGCCAGGCTGGCCGTGCTTCACGGCCAGTTGAGTGAAGAAACGATAGAAGACACGATACTTGATTTTATGGAGAAGCGCTACGATGTTTTGATTACGACGACGATTATCGAAAGCGGCATTGACATGCCGGCCGTAAACACTCTGATTGTCGATCAGGCACACACCTTTGGCCTGGCTCAGCTCTACCAGATTCGTGGCCGGGTGGGCCGATCTGACCGTCAGGCTCATGCTTATATGCTCATCCCGCCGGACCGCTCTCTGACAGAGGTGGCCCAAAAACGGCTGAGTACAATTCAGGAATACCAGGAGCTGGGCAGTGGATTCAAGGTGGCCATGCGCGATCTGGAAATTCGCGGTGCCGGAAACATTATCGGTCAGGAGCAATCCGGCGATATCATGGAAGTTGGTTTTGAGCTTTATGTCAAGCTTCTCGAGGAAGCAGTCAAGCGCCAGCAGGGACAGAACATTGTAGAAGAAGTGCGCTGCGCCATCAATCTCAAAACCGATTTCTATTTGCCTGAAGACTACATACGGGATACGCGCCAGCGCATCGAATTTTACAAACGGTTTGAGGCAGCCCAGAATGAGGAAGAAGTGGATGCGGTGTACGCCGCTATGGTGGATCGCTTTGGTGCCGCCGATGAACGGGCCATGACTTTTGTGCGTCTGGAACGCATTCGCGCGCTGGCCGGTCAGGCCGGGTTCGCATCGGTGTATCAGGAAACGAGCGGGCACATCCGGCTTAAGTCCGGAACTTCCTTCCGTGTGGCTGCAGAGCGACTCATCAGTGCACTGCAAACCTTTAGCGACCTTAAACTAAAACCGGGAATGCGCGATACTCTGTTTTTTCAAAGCGAAGATCTGGACACATTCATTATGATGCTGCGCTATCTTTGCCAATGATTTCATTGGCCCGGAAGTGCAGTTGATCCAATCGTTCCTCCATCATGAGCGCGGCTTTATCCAGTTCATCTTCTTTGTAGAGAAAAGGGTCGATAGGCTCTCCAATCACCATGGCCACTCGCGAGAAGGGTAGAGGTAAAGAGAAATCATCCCAGTTGGGTCCGGTAACGTAGCGTGAGAAGGAGAAGCCCACCGGCAGAACAACGCTTTCCGATTTACGGGCCATGTAGATGACGCCGGGTTTGGCTTTGTAAATGGGGCCATGCGGTCCATCCGGTGCAACCAGCGCGGGGGAACCGGCTTTAATCATTTTAATAAAATTAACGATGCCCGCTGATTGTTTGCCAAGGGATGCGTCCAGGACTTCAAATCCCAGAGAGCGTATGGTTTTGAGCCCGATTTCCCGAAAAAAATGGGTCCAGCTTGATTCGTACTCTTCCGTCCGTGGATGATCCGAATACACCACCAGTCCCCGCGAATGCAGGCAGAAGATAGCGGCATCCACAAAAGTATGCCAGACGGCTGCTACGTAATTTCGCGATCGGGCTTCGAGGATCCGCAGGTGATCATCCCCTTCGATTTCAAACTCAAGTGTTGCCTGATAGATAGACAGCAACAGCGAGGAAAGCCCGGAGAGACCGCTGGTACTGGCCCGGTAAAAGGAACGACGCAAGGGATGAGCAGGCAGTCCCACAATCGGCAGGAAGATGAGGTTGTCCTCTTTCTGCAAGTTTTTCCCCGCATTCAGACTCATTTTTCTAAGGTGTCCCCGTCCTTTTTTTGCATGACAGCATGCAGCACGCTAATGCTATAAGACCCATGCAATACCGATGGGCCACCTCCGGCGATCTCAACGCCTTCTTTGCGCTGTTTCTCGATAATATTGTCAACCTGGTGCTTCTGGCATCTTTTATGATCAATATCTTTGGTTTCCCGGAAAATGTTATTTATACTTACATGATTCCTGGAACGGCGCTGGGTGTTATGTTTGGTGATCTGGTCTATACCTGGCTTGCTTTCCGTCTGGCAAAACGCGAGGGGCGGCAGGTTACAGCCATGCCTTTGGGGCTTGACACTCCATCGACTATCGGTATGGTTTTTGCCGTCCTCGGGCCGGCCTTCCTCTATTTCAAATTTACAAAAGGGATGGATGAGCAAACGGCTGCTATGCTGACCTGGAAAGTGGGTATGGCAACCATGATCTGGATGTCTGTAGTCAAAACGGTAACCAGCTTCTTTGGTGAAACCATCCAGCGTATCGTACCCACAGCCGGTCTTCTGGGTTCCCTGGCCGGGATAGGTCTGGTGTGGCTGGCAGCGGACTCTTTGATTCATATCTACGAGATTCCTTTTGTCGGGCTGATTTCTCTAATTATAATTATTTTTACTTTAATGGCTCATTTTCAGTTCCCTCTGAAATTGCCCGGTGCCGCTGCCGCCGTTGTCCTGGGTTCGCTCATCTACTATGGACTGTTGTATGCCGGGTTTCTGGATCCTGTGCGCTACCGGATGCCGGAGTTTAAGGGTCTTTCTCTTCTTCTGCCGCTGCCTACCATGGCGGCCTTTGATGAACTTTTTGGCGAAGCGCTGGCTTTTTTGCCGGTGGCCATTCCCTTTGGGTTACTCACCATCGTTGGTGGAATCAATGTAACGGAAGGAGCTCGCCTGGTGGGCGATCGTTACAAAACACGATCTATTTTGCTTACAGAGGCAGCGGCCACATTTCTTGCCGGTCTTTGTGGCGGCGTGTCACAATCCACTCCCTATATTGGTCATTCGGCTTATAAAAAGATGGGAGCCCGGGCCGCCTATACGCTTTTCACCGGCCTTGCCGTAGGTCTGGGCGGGATGTTTGGTCTGGTAGGTTTCATTGTCAGTTTGATCCCCAAGGCAGCTGTGGCGCCGCTACTGGTATTTGTGGGTTTTGAAATCATGACTCTCGCTTTTACCCATTCTCCGCGCAAGCATGCCATGGCCGTGGTCTTTGCCATTGTACCCTCGATCTTAAACTATGGGTATATTAAACTGAAGTTACTTTTGCCCGGAGTGGCCATGACCGTCTCGCGGCTGACGGCGGAGATGCAGGGAGCGGTTGCGGAAGGTCATGTGGCGGCTCAGGGCTGGATCACCACGCTTGAAAGGATCATCCCCGCGACGGTTGCAGAAGAATACGTGCTGCTCGGGGCCCTGGGACAGGGGTTCATTCTCACGGCCATGATCTGGGGGGCCTGCGTGGCCTTTGTTCTGGATGGGCGCATCTGGCAGGCCGCGGTCAGTCTGGGAATCGCTGCCCTGTTCAGCTTCTTCGGGTTGATTCATTCGGTCATGCCCAATGGCGATCTGTACTGGCCCTTCCATCTGGCGGAAATTTCCGCCACCATGGTCAAAGAAACCGGCGTGGGATTGCATGAACGGGCCTTACACATCCCCTTTGAACTTACTGCGGCTTACCTGCTCATTGCTCTTTCTTTACCGCTCATGTATTTCTTAAAACCCAGAGGTTCGGGGCAGATGGACGAGGAACCGGCCGTGGTCGTTCCGGAATAGAATTCCGGGCCATGAGTCCGGTTTGTTCGATTCCGGCCAGACCGATTTATAAAAATAGTAATGATTAATTTTGGTCTGGAAATAAAACTGCAGAGCACGGCTGTCATTCTCCGGCCCTGGGAAGCGGGTGATGCACAGAAGATTGTAAAGTCCGTCACAGAGCCCGCCCTCTGGCAGTATACGACGGAGAAGCTGACGACAGAGGCGGACGTTAGCGCTTACGTCTCAAGGGCTATCCAGGACCGTAGCGAGGGCAGGCGCTATTCGTTCGCGATATGTGCCGGTGCAAATGATGTCATCGTCGGCAGTTCAAGCTTTGGAAACGTCTCGTCCAGGGACCGTCGCGTGGAGATTGGCTGGACATGGCTGGCAACGGAGTACCATGGAAGCGGGCTCAATACAAGGGTTAAGTTTCTCATGCTGCGCTACTCTTTCGAGCAGCTTGGAGCCCACCGTGTGGAGTTCAAAACGGACAATGCGAATCCGCGATCATGTGCAGCCCTGAAGAAGATCGGCGCGCGAAGGGAAGGGGTGTTGCGGTCCCATACACTCATGCACGATGGGAGATATCGGGACACGGTTTTTTATTCGATTCTTGAGGAGGAATGGCCGGTTGTCGGGCCTGTTCTCGCTGAGCTGGCGGAGCAGGAGTAGTTGACGACTCCGGCAACTTCCCGATAGCGAGGCTGAGCAAGGTCAGACACCCGGCGGGTTTTGTCCCTCTCTTTATATTTTGCAGGCCGATTTCTACGGCAATGCGCCATTGCTGGAACAGGGTTTTAAACGCATGCAGCAGTGAATGTCGGGGATCATACATCCCGGTTGCTTCCGATGTCACGCCATTGAGCTCCAGGATTCGAATGTTTCTTCCGGCTTTTAAATCTGCTTCGTTGGGAACGCGGACATCATATCGGCCAAAAAAGAATCCATCAAAATTTTTACTGATCCTGTCGATGCGCCGGATCAGTTGCGCGGTGGAAAGGTGACTGCCATCAAGAAAGAGAGCTCCCTTGCTGTGCGTTCCGATTTTTACCAGAGGATGCAGTTTATCCTTTTCGAGCACGCGATCTAAATCAAGACGGTGATTCTGGATATGAAATTTTGCCATAAGAATGGCCCGCCCGTCCCTTAGAATAAGTTCTTCTATTGTGCTTCTGCCGTCTCCCCTCAGCGTCAGGAGTCTTTTGTCTGTAATGGAAAGAATTTTCCCCTCCCGGTCTTCAGGATAACGGTAGTAAAAAATCCCATATTCGTGACCGCCAATGTATTCCTGGACGATGGTGTCGGGATTCGTTTCTGCCAGATAGGCTTCTACCTGTGCCCGGTTTCTGGCGATGAGAACGCCGTTCCCTCGCTCACCGCTATCGGGTTTGAGCACAATCGGAAAAGTTAACGATTGGCGGCGCATGAACTTTTGGACAAGAATCATTCCTTCTTCTGGAATCGTGCCCTGTCGAATCGTAATGAAGGGGGCGACATTGCCGGAGTTGTGCGGGGAGGGCATCAACCCGCGTAGTATTGCAGACTTTGATTCGCCCCGAATTCCGGAGGCAAAGATTGCCGGGTTTGCAGCGGTGAATGCCGCGAAGCAGCGGTGTCGAAGGGCCAAATAAACCAGGTAACCTGCTACGGGAATGTATAAGACCCACATGGGCCAGAATTCCCAGCGCAATAAGCGCTGCCAGCGGGAGTACAGCAGTCGCCTGCCTCGCCAGCTACTCAGAGAAAGCGCCAGCCTGGAGAGAAGCCAGATGCATAGAATGAGTCCGGCCATACTGACAAATCTTACCAGCGGCGGCGTCTCCTGAAAGCGTTCCAGAAGATAGGAGCCGGAAAGAAACGAGACAATCACCAGAAGCGGTGTCCATAGCAAAGCCGCGACAAGAAGCAGGGCTGCAAACCGATGGACCGGCATGCGCAGGACTCCCGCAGCCACATAGGTGGGCAATCGAGTCCCTGGCAGAAACCGACTTAAAATCACCATCGCCGGTCCCTTCTGTTCAATCCAGCGCTTGCCGCGGGCGAGCGTCTCAGCCGTTAGCAGGTGTCTCCCCAGACGGGTCTTCGTGAAGAGTCCGCCGCCCGCATAACCTGCCCAGTAGAGCAAAAGATCCCCGGTGACAATGCCCAGATACGCTGCCGCTGTTGCAGCCGGCAGACCCATCTGTGCGCGTGCGGCCAGATGGCCGGCAGCAATGCAAGCGAGGTCTTCGCTAAAAAAAGTAAATAAGGCAATACCAAAAAATTCTGCCACGTTGCCCTGTCAGTTCAGCACTGCAGCCTGTCCTTCGTGATGATAGATTGTCGATGGCGCGAAGCCAAAATGGCGCGGTGTGGAAATGCCATTGAGTCTCATAATGACAGCAATCAAAGCGTAGTGATGGATGGTGTGGCTGATCTGAAACGTAAGCTCCCGGCTGATTGTAGAACGCACCGGTGTCAGACCTTCAACGGGATTTACGTTCTGAATAATTTTGATTTCTCGATCCTCCTGGCCCAACTCCCGGAGCCGGGCCAGGATTTCCCTGATGGCGGCAGATGCTTCGGTTTGACTTGTTTCAATACTTGATGTTCTATCGCGTTGATCGTAGTTGATCATGCCGGAGGGCAGGTCCTTCAAGAAAGCCTGGTAGTGCTGGACGATATGACGAAAATGTCCGCCTGGACTTGATCCGTAAGTCTCCGCCTCTGACAAACCGTAGAGTGGAACAGGAAGGATCTCTAAGATTTCCTGTCCTTGCTCCAGCAGAAAGCGATTTTGCCCGATAAGTTTCCTTATCATTTCTCAAGGCGCTCTTTGATCTGCAATGACACCCGGGGAGTCTTCATGCGAATTAGTGCCGGGCCGGGTGGAATTCTTACAAAAAAAGGAGCTTCGCGGCTCAGGAGACCGAGCCTGGATAAGGAAACTCCGATAGATAAGCTGTATCTCTGGACACGCAAGCCCGGAATTGTCTTTTGAGCTGGCCCGCGCAGCTTTTTTACTCGATCCCGGCGGCTTTGAGCTCCTCCAGGGTCAGCCCGGTGTCTTCGGCAATAATTTCAAGGTTCAGGCCGCGTCCGCGCATGCGGCGCGCTGTCTCGAGCTTGCCTTCGAGTTTGCCTTCGAGTTTGCCTTCGAGTTTGCCTTCGAGTTTGCCTTCGAGTTTGCCTTCAAGCTTGCCCCTGAGTTCGCATTCCGCCCTGATTTTTTCAGGTAGGGCCTGACCAGGTCCGTGATGTCCGCTTCCATGGCTGTTGGCATAATACCCTCGTGCATGTGCGAACGTCGGGAAACAGAAAATCGGGTCGTCCCAAAAGATCAGGCTGACGCCACACCGCGCTGTAGCGAAAATGACGCGAGAAGACGCCGGCCCATCAAAAATGATAGGACAAACCGGCCCGGACCTCCTGGTGTTCCCGTAGATAGCCGGATTTTAGTGTGGTCTCTGCACTCATTTCCAGGGCCCAACTGCTACTGAAAAGAAGACCCATGCCGACTTCCCCCGAAGTGATCCGCACGTTCTGCCCGGCGCCATAGAGGCGGTCAAATCCCCGCAGAATCAAGGTGAAACGATCGTGCAGAACGAAGCGCAATCCTGCCTGCAACTCCAGGCCGGCCCGCCACTGTGCTCGGAAATGATCGCCGCGTTCTGCCATTGCGAGTGCCAGTGTGAACAATGTGCCATCGATATCTGCGATCTGAAAACTCCAGGCGACCCCAGGTCCGCCTTTAGCGTAGGCCATCAGTGCATGTTTGCCTTCAGCCACTTCTGTATCCACCGATGCCGTAAACTGCGTAGTGGTAGAAAGACCTATGAGTGATTTGGGCAAAGAAGGAGACAGCATGGGTGCCTCTTTGCTGCGGGGCGTGAATTTGAAGAGCAGTGTATGGCCAAAGGCAGAGGCCGGTTCGGATAAATCGGCCGTAACAAAAATGGCACTTACAATGGGAGTTGCGCCAAATTGTTTACGAAATGCAATGTATTTGCTACAATAAGCCGACTGGAAATGGCAAATTTACCGGCGAAAAAAAGGGAACACCCCGGAATCCGACTCGGCGTGCCAGCTTTTCATCTTCGCGTACGTCGGCTGCGATCTGACCAGCCTTTGCTCTGGCTCTTGATTAGCGCACCAACCGATCGTCCTGCGTGCGCAGTCCGGTCCGCTCTGCCAGCAATTTCAGGAAGCCTGCTTTGTCTGCTGGCGAAATCATGATACGCCCGGTAAAGCCCGGGCCGGTCACGATTTCGAGCCGATCCAGAGAAAGGGCGGGCGAACTGAGCGGATTCTTCGTGGGCCGCACTTCCTGGATGGTCATAAGTTTCATGCGCTGCCGGACCAGTCCGTGCCTGACGATGAGTTCATCGCTGGAAATGCTATAACGCATGGGAAAGATCAGACCTGCATAGAGGAGCACAATGAGTGTAGAACCCAGCCCGGCGGCCCAGTGGTAGTTTCCCTGGAGAATGACGAGAGCGGTGGAACCAAAAACAACGAGGGGTAAAAGGATGAGGATGGCACCAAGCCACCAGTCGATTCGCGACGGAAAGGAAACCATGTCAGTTGAGTCGTTCATGTGAGATGTCTGCCGGATCGTCCGGTGATGTCAAGCTTCTGGCTTTGAGAATCCGTTCGGCAAGGCTGCGGTGGATGCCCGGGATGGCCCGTAAATCGGCAAGGGTCAGTTCATCCAGGCTGCGCTCTTTCAGAGCGGAAAGAATGGACCTGAGTTTTTGCGGTCCCAGGCCCTCGATATTTTTCAGGGAATGAGAAGCCATGGATTGATCCCGCAATTTCCGCTGGTAGGTAATGGCAAAGCGGTGGGCTTCGTCTCGCATCTGGCGCAGAAGGCGCAGTGCCGGCCGATTGGGATCAAGGCGCAGAGGTTCCTTTTTTCCCGGTAGATAAATTTCCTCGAATTTTTTGGCCAATCCGATCATGTGTAAACGGCCCTTTTCTGTTGCTGGCTTCAGCTCAAAAGCAGCACTCAGGGCAGCCCCGAGCTGCGCGGGTCCGCCATCAATCACGTACAGATCGGCTGCGGCGACTTTGCCGGAGTACACGGCGGATAGGCGACGGTGGATCACTTCTCGAATGGAGAGCGGGTCATCAATGCCCTCTACCTGGCGGATGCGATAGCGCCGGTAGCTTTGCTTGTGTGGTATGCCTTCGCGAAAAACAATCCCGGAGGCCACCGTAAAGCTCCCCGACGTGTGCGAAACATCGTAGCATTCCAGCAACCGCGGAATCTCGGGCAGGCTGAGAATTTCTTTGAGGTCAGAGAGGGCGCGCTCGCGACTGCGAAACTCCTGACTTTGCATCCGCTCCCTTAGCAGAGAACGAGCATTCTCCCGGGCCATGTCAAAAAGCTTACGATGCTCTGCCAGGCGGATTTTCTTGATCCGCGTTTTCTGGCCCCGGAAATCCGACAGGAGGTTCTGTAAATCATCGGTCTCTTTAAGAGAGACGGGAATGAAGATATTTTCGGGAGGGGGGCTGGCGGGACTGTATGTATCACGTAGTATGGCACTGTAAAGTTCCTCTTCTGTGGCATCAGCGATTGCGGCCAGGGGGAAAGCCCGCCGCCCCAGCAGAATACCACCACGAACTTCAAAGAGCACCAGCTGACCTTCCTGGCCATCCAGAGTCTGCGCCAGAAGATCAAAATCGCCGCTACCAATATGCATGACAGATTGTGAGCTTAAAGTTTCACGGAGCTGGTAGAGCATGTCACGATACAGAGCCGCACGTTCGAATTGCAATTGGGCGCTATACGCGGCGATACGCTCACCGATCAACTGTTCCAGAATTTCGTGTTTCCCTTCCAGAAAAAGGAGGATGGTGGTGATCAGCTCCTGGTATTCTTCCACACTGACATTGCCCTGGCAGGGTCCCAGGCAACGCTTGATGTGAAAATTCATACACGGTCGGGCCGGTTGTTTGAGGGGCAGTTTGAGTGGTGTTTTGCGAATGGGAAAAATCTTATGAATCAGGGCCAGCAGTCTGCGTGCCGATTTCACATCGGTGTAAGGTCCAAAAATCCTGTGCGCGGAGTGTACTTTGCGGGTCAAATAGACCATCGGATAGGGCTCTCCGGTAGATACGCATATATAGGGATAGCGCTTGTCGTCTTTTAAGCGGATGTTGTAGCGGGGTGTGAATTTCTTGATGAGATTGGCTTCAAGGAGCAGGGCCTCCACGACATTGCCGGTCTGGATCCATTCCAGATCATCCACTTCCTGCATTAAGTGAAAGGTTTTGCGGTCCCCATCATGGGAAAGATAACTTCTGAGCCGGGAACGGAGGTTGCGCGCCTTGCCGATGTAGAGGACCGAACCCTGCTTCTTCCACAAGTAGCAGCCCGGCCCCGTCGGTGCTCGGGATATGCGTTCTTTAAAAGGATCGATTGCCATCATGGGATACAAGAAAATGCCTTCAATGCCCGGTCCGCTCTCCGCTTCCTGGAAAAATTCGCTCGAATTTTTCCAGGGCCGCTTTTTTTTTGCCTGTCCCCGTCATGGGAATCAAGGAAGTCGGCCCGCATTGATAGAAGAAACAAAAAAACAGAATGTCATCACAGTCCGCATCTTTGATCTCTTCAGCGGTGGCCAGAACGATATTCGCCAGGGAATCAAGGACATCACCACAACTCTGGATAAAAGCGATCTCATGGGTCCGCTCTATACCATCACGCATGAACTGACGGTCAACGGCCTGAAGGCTGTGTACAAGCGCATTTTCTATGAACGTTTTATCAGTGAAATCGGGCTCGACGATGTAGGTTATGAACAATGGTTGATGCTTTTTAAGACGGAAATCGAAGAACACAATGCGGAAAATTTTGCCCGGGTGGTCCGGGAAATGGGCACAGAAATAGAGGTTCATATTCGCCTTGGGGCCCGTAAGCTAAGAATTGCCGTGGTCAATGAGGGCACTCCCTCCGGGGTAGAGCTGGAGCGGTTGCGAAGGTCCATCCTGCGTTCTCAGGCAATAACGGATCTCGGGGAATTGATAGAGATGCAGGACGAGTCCGGACAGGGAGAGGGGGCAAGCCTGGGCCTGCCCCTCATCATCTTGAGCCTGCGTCGGCTGGGAGTGGGTCCGGGCGGTTTTCGGGTGGGGGTCCGGCGGGGTTACACAGTGGCTTCTTTTGTGGTGCCGCGGGTAAAACTTGAAAACTATGATTCTGACACCTAAAATCATTGACATGACCACACCGAACAAATTGATGCAGGAGAGGGACTAAATGGAGTTGAGTGTAAGATCTAAAGACAAACACAAGATCATAGCCATCAAAGGTGAAGTGGATCTTTACAGTGTGGGGCAGCTCAAGAAAGATATCATGAGCCATATTGATGATACCGTAACCAGCCTGGTCATTGATATGACAGAGCTCAGCCACATGGACTCCTCCGGCATTGCGCTCATGGCCCAGTTGCAAAAGAAAATGAAATCCGTAAACGGATCATTCTGCTTTCTGAACATCAACCAGGATGTCATGAATGTGCTCAAGCTGGCTGCTCTCGATAAGTTCTTTAAGATATACAATTCAGAAGCTGAAATAGCTTAGAAATGCATCCTTAGAATCGCCAGGTGATGGCCAGTCCCACGGTTGCTCCGGATCGGCTGGACGATGGATAATGATCGGGTCCCAGGAACAGAATTGCGCCTGGCTGTGAGGTCTTATCCCGGCCCGTTCCGTAAAAGGCATCAAACAGGTGATAGCCGTAGATGAGCCCGCCAAGACCGGCAGCGATCAGTTGATTTTGCTGATGTCTTTGAAAGGCGGCCTCAAAGGAGGGATCATTGAATAGCATAAAGGTCATTGATGAACTGGCTGCCTGGTTGACCGCGCTCGCCTGAAGGTATTCCGCAAAGCCCATCGCGGCCACACCTCCCAGAGATCCCAGAATCAGACTGCCTTTGAGTGTTTCTCCACGGTCGAATTGGGGGAGTCCCGGCACAAACTGGCGAAAGCTAAAGGGGGAGGGACTCCGGTAACTGCCGCTTTGAATCTCTGCTTCCGGCACCAGCCGTGTTTGCCCGCTATCGGTTTCCATTTCAATGGCGTCGCCCGTCCGTCTGGTGATGCGGCCCTTGATCTCTCCCCCGGAAGTCTGCAAACTCAAATTCAGGCCAATACCGAGCACGGGTACGACAACCTGCCCCGGTTGCTTGTTAAAGGAGAGTCGTTTGATGGCTCCCAGAGGAAACGTCCGGGCTTCTGTGTTGCCGCGCCCTTTGCCTATCAGGACTTCTTCGACGGAAAGTTTATGCAAAATACCGGCACAGATTTCGAGGATGGCACCCTGGGGTGTGTAGCAAACGGCAATGCCTGAGTAGCCCATTTCGATTTTGCGAATATCATCTGAAGGGATCTGCTGTGTCCCCGTAGCTGTCCGGATCGTAACGACTTCCTCTACCGATTCGATAAAGCCCTCGAGTTCACTGCCATTCTTCAAATAGAGAATGTCTGCAAGGAGAGCCTGTGCGCCCAGCAGAAAGAACAAAAAGACAAATCTCATCAGCGCTTCCGCGGGACAGCAGCTTTGAGATCGGTATACGCATAATCCTTTTTGCCCGGTCGAGTGCTGAGCCCTGATTTCGAAATATCTAAAGTGGCTGCGGCTTCTGCCATTTCATCGTTGGCTGCATACAGTTCAATGGTTTGTTCTGGAAGAATTCCGATTCGTCGAATTCTTTCTGGTGGGAAGGTGATCGTGCCGCGGTGGCCGTTCAGGATGATGTCCCCGTTCTGAAAAAAAAGCGATCGGGCATAGCTGATGCGTCCCGAATCGAGTTCCACGCGTAAGGGAAAATCCACGTTCTCTCCAAAAGCAATGTCCGCTGATTTGAAATCCCCGCGCTCGATGATCTCTTCTCCGGTGAAGAGAACCACACGCGCCGTTTCTTCCTCAAAAACGATGCTCCGGGCACTCCGACTATTGCTCCAGCCGATTTTCAGATGAATTTCGAGATTGTCATTTACCGGAGGAAGACTGATTTCTTTTAACATGCTGAAAGGCAATCGGATCGATACCTGGCCGGAGCTGACATGGATGGAGCTGCGGCTGCGAACGGCCTGATGACCCTGGATTTTACGACCGTCCAGGAACACGATCTGCAGGCGATAGTTGCTATCAATGGGCCTGAGCTCAAGACGTCTGCGTTCCTCCTGTTTTTCTTCCACGGCTTTCTTTTCGATCACAATGCTCTGTACTGCCGCCGTTTCAACTTTCAAAGTCTGCTCGAGTTCTGTTTTTAATTCGTTGAGCGTGGCCACCGTTTCTTCGCTGACGTCCGTGCTACCTTTTTCAATTTTTTCGATGACTGTGGGACTCAGTTGCAGCTGGGCGCTCTCCTGGATATCTTTGAGAATGACGGTGTCCCCCAGTTCCTGCGCTTTTTCTTCTGCGTAGGTTTTGAGTTCTTCGCCACCATCATAAAAGTTTCCGATCATGAGCAGGCGACGGTTTGCCTGGCGGGCCAGATCCTGTCCCCCGGGTTGATTCATGAGCGCCATATACTCTTGAACCGCTTTACCCGTTTGCCCGGTCTCTTCAAAGCTGCGGGCCATATTGAAATTGTCACGGATGTTTTTGCCCGTGGCCTTTTCGTAAGCTTTTAAACTCTCGCTGAACTGACCGGCTGCAAAGTAGGCGCGAGCCCGTTCCAGATCGGTGGTGTATTGTTTTTCGATTTTCTCTTTTTTCTGCAGGCTTTCCCGTAATATTTCTATGAGTATTGTGGCATTGGTTTCATAGTGTGAGCCCGGAAATTCCTTCTGGACCAGTTCGAGTTTCTCAAGGGCCTTTGCTGTTTCGCCAAATAGAGCCAGACAAAAACCCCCGTGCAACAGAATAAAGGCGTAGTTCTCATCGCCCAGAGAGGCAAAGCGTTCTTCCAGTTCTTCGTATTTAGCGGCGGCAACATCGTATTTGCGAGTACGCTCCATATAGAAGGCATACTGCAAGACCAGCAGGGCATCCTCCTCTTCTTCCAGGCGCAGGAAAGGTTTGAAGGCCAGACCCCGAACCGCATTCACAAGGCCGAGTCCGATCCGTTCCGCTGCAGAAAGGCGTAGTTTTTGACGATTCTCCTCATTGAAGTTGAGGACACTTGATTCCAGGACTTTCAAACGCATTTCTGTCGCCGTATCATCGGACTGTAGCAGCATCTGACGGAACCGGGCCCGGAGCATACGTGAAGAGAGCTCATAGTTTAGCAATTGCTCGCGGGCCAGTAGCAGTCTGAGCTGCAGAATCTTGGTTTGAACGATGGAATGAGAACTGTAAACAAACAGTCCCAGTATCCCAAGGATCAGGAAAATGTTACGGCTGCGGGCCACTCAGGGAAGCTCCAGAAGCATGATGCTGACGTCGTCTTTGTACTCTGTTACATAGCTAACAAAAGTAGACGACAGAATTTCCAGCTGCTCCTGGGGGGAATGAGAAATTTCTGAGCGCAGAATTTCTTTTACCCGGTCCAGGCCAAAATCCTCACCCAGGCCGTTACGGGTTTCCACCAGACCATCAGAGTATATGAGCAGCCGGTCACCCGGCCGCGTTTTGATACCTTTGCCCGGGTATTCGACCTCATCCATCATTCCCAGCGGTGGGCCGCACTTTTCCAGTTCCAGAATTTCTCCGCTGGAAGGCCGTATATACAGTGGCGCATTGTGGCCGGCATTTGAGTAGTACAGCGTTCTGGTTTTGTCGTCCAGGATGAAAAAGACCGCTGTGGCAAAGAAGTTGGCCTGCAGGCGCTCCATGATGCGATTGTTGAGGTCGGTGAGGATGGACCACGGCTTGATTGACCGGGCAACGGCATCGTGCAGGGACATAACCGTAATCGTTGTGATCAGGGCGGCGGATACGCCATGGCCGGAAGCATCGGCAAAAAAGAGGGCCCGGTAACGCGATCCAAATTGATAAAAATGATAAACATCTCCGGAAACCTCGCGTAATGGCCGGAAAAACATGGCCAGTTGATCCTCGAAAGGTTGCTTCTCCGGCAAGAAAAGTTCCTGGACTTCTTTGCCAATTTCCAGTTCCTGCTGGATCTCTGTGTTCAGGCGCGTGATGGTTTCGATTGTTTCTTCGATCTTTCCGGCCATGGAATTGAAGGCCTCGCCCAGGTCGTCAAGCTCATCCGAGCGCTGCATTTTCCAGTCCGCTCGTGCCTTGAGGTTTCCGTCAGCCATAAGATCACTGGCCGTGCGCAGCTTTTCCACGCGCACAAAGATCAAGCGATACACAAAAATACCAAAGAGGATATGAAAAAGTACCATCCAGACCACGGCTAAGGCAATCTGTTTGTAAAGATCGGTCTGACGTTCCTGGATGGCGCGAATGGAGAGAGCAGTATAAATGTAGAGTTCGGATTTGTCTGTACTCTGTACGGGAGCCATGAACTCCAGACGGAAGTCCTCTGTATTGAGTTCCAGGTTGTAGGGCTTGCGCAGGATTGAGCCTTCGATTCCCAGCTCCAGGGTTTTGCGTAGAATTTCTTCCGGAACGGTCCGCTCGAAGGGGCTGTCCCCTTCCTGAAAAATCACCTCACCATTGCGGGCAAAGATAACAAAGCCGCTCACGCCGCTGGCTTTCAGGGTGGCATTGAGCTCTTCGTAAGCAGGATCCTTCTTTTTGCTGATGGGACTGCGACCCAGTGTCTGGACCACATCACTGGCAAGATTGGAGGCATTGAACTTGAAGTTGGAGAGAAGCAGATCCGTCTGGTTTTCAAAGATCATGACGGAGGCAAAGACGATATTGATCAGGGCCAGTGCCGTATAGAACAGACCGATCTGGACCCGGAGGGAACGGGAAACGGCCACGCGATTGCGGATCTTATCAAGGAAGGACATGGGTGCTCATTACAGTTTCGATCCCCCCGGGCCCTGAATTGACCCGGCCCGCCAAAATCACAGACTTTCCAGCCGTTTCTGAAGCGCCGAGCGCAAGTCCGGGATTTCCGGCCCGGGCCGGGAAAGATTTTCCAGATAGTCCAGCGTGGAGGTAAGCCACTCCCGGGAAGACTCATTTTCTCTGGCAATGAATACCCGGCGCTGGTTTTGCAGGGCACGGATCTCCGTGTAGCGGCCTTCTTGATCGTAAAACAAGAGGTCGCCCAGGGCATCGGAGGAAAGTTTGGGATCCGGGAGATGTTTTAAGACTTCATCCAGCCAGATAAAGCCCTTGTGAGTTTCCTCCACAGCCTGAATGGTCTCTTCCACTCTGGGGGGAATTTTGCGGACCTTTTGCCGGGGCCCCACGATCACCCCGCGACGTCCGGTCAGGGCTCCGACCTCACTAAAATCCTCTGCTCTTCTTTCCTTTCTTTTCTCCTGACCAAACAGGGCCAGGAAAAAGTCCAGGATCCGCTGGAAGAATCCGCCCCTTGCCTTTTTTTCTTTTTTGCGCTTTTCTGCCTCAAGAGTGTTCTCCCATTCTTTGATGGCCCGCGAAAGCTCCAACTGCTCTTTTTGTAGAGTGGGATTGTCCGTCGCAATTCGGGCAAAGTCATAGATGCCGCCGGGATGTCCGCTTTCGCGGGCCATCACGTGCAAAAAACTGCGACGATTTCTGGCGGAGATGAAGGCCCGGGGCAGGTTGGCGCGGTAAAGGATATAAAGGCCGGCACTTAAATCGGATCTGCGCTCGGGAGTCTTGAGTACTTCTGGATGAGCCATCAGCCGCTCGATCACCGCTTCATAAAGATCGTCTTCATTGCTGTACATCCGGGTAATCGATTTATTTACTGTAAAATTATCCTTACTGAATAGGACTGGTTCAAAGCGCATATTCATCCGCGACAGTGCTTCTTGCAAAAGAATTTCCACCAATCCGTTGACCCGAATTTTGCCCAGCTTCCTTTGCTCGCGGATGATCCCCTCAAAAGCATCGGCAAAAGGGAAGTTGCTGGAAGCGGCAGCAAATCTGGCTTCAATCGAGGGGTGGCTACGAATGGTCTTCAGATAACGTTCGTCCTGAGATATGCCCCGCCGCTCAATCCATCCTGCCTCATCTGCGGGCAAGGCCTCCAGTAATATTTTTCGTGCGAGTTGAACAAACAGCAGGTGTATCCATTCCAGCTCGCTGCGGATTTCGCGCAAATTGCCCTCTTTCATTTCCACCAGACTCAGTGCAGCGGGCCGCACAAGGGACCAGTCGGGCAGAATGGAAAGGAGAGGCGGCTGTCCGGCACGTCGATCCAGGGCAAGCCGACATTTTGGACTGAATGCACTGCGGTCCGAAAGTTCTGTGATGAGATCCGCAACCGGCCCACGCAGGCCGGAAAGGAGCGGGGCACAGAGTTCCGTCCGTGCTCCGGTGCCATCCAGAATGCTTTCGAAGGACAGGAAGCTCAGGCGGGAAAGTTGCGCCACAAGTCCACTTTCTTCATTCCCATCGGGGTGTAACTGCGAACCAATGTGTCGGGCCAGTTCCCCTTTTTCCTCCATTGCATACAGATCATCGTCGCGATCCGCAATCCATTCGAGAACTGCACACAGGCTGCCGTGGATGCAACCGCGGATGACTTTTGCCACCTGGTCTGCTTTGAGAGAGGCAGGCCGAATGAGCACAGGAGTGCGCGTGAGGCGACGCGTCTGCACATTGTAGTCCAGGTACTCAAATTCGGCAGCCACGCGACGTTCTGCCAGGAATCGGGCATCGGCACTTCTCAGGAATTGCAATTGATCGACACGAATCAATGCCCGGTGGGAACCGTTAAACAAAAAGAAGTGTTCCACACCTTTTTCAATCGTGGCAATATCGCGCATGGCCAGGGGATTGAACTGTGCCATGGCATTTCTCAGATCCCCCTCGTCGATGAGATCGGGCTGTTCCGGCAGAGTCAGACCCGGTGCCCCGGGAGTTGCCTTCAGGGAAAGGAGGTCTTCTTCATCGTCCGGTTCTGTTCTTTCTTCTGTATCGATCATATATTAGGTGGCGGATGCACCTGTAAGCCGGATTCTGTCGTGGACCACCATTTGTCTTGATCGACCTCTTACGAGGCCGATTCTTCGCTTCCTACCCGCAACCATTGGTCGGGCCGACCCGTTGCCTATTTGGAATTGCACCGAAGAGGGTTTGCCCTGCCCCGAACATTGCTGGTCGGGCGGTGGGCTCTTACCCCACCATTTCACCCTTGCCGGCGCGAAAATCCGCTCCGGCGGTATTCTTTCTGTTGCACTTTCCGTCAGCCCCAGGTTCCGAAAAACCAGAGACCGCCCGGGCATTACCCGGTCTTCTGCCCTGTGGTGTCCGGACTTTCCTCACTTCCCCGAAGGGACCGCGCGGTGATCCGGTGCATCCGCCGGGTAAAGGAGTCGCAGACCGATTTTCCCGGCCAGCGCTTTTCAGGCTTTCCAGTAAGATGGGGAGAAAATTATGAGAATCGTAAAAAGTTCCAGCCTGCCAAGGAGCATGAGGACGGAGAGCACCCATTTGCCCACATCCGGGATCAGGGCATAGTTGTTGAAGCCACCGACAACACCAATTCCCGGACCCATAGACCCGAGGGTGGCTGCTACCGATCCCATTGCTGACGCAAAATCGAGTCCCATAAGGGACATAAGCAGGCTGCCATTAAGAAAGATCACGATATAAAGCACAAAAAAGGCCAGAATGTTATGGAGCACCTGCTGGGGTACCGCCCTTTGATTGTAGCGAACGGGGATGACCGCTCGCGGGTGGAGCATCTTACGAAATTCGAGCAGGCCATTTTTGCTCAGAATCAGCAGCCGAACCATTTTGATGGCCCCGGTGGTGGATCCGGCGCATGCACCCGTAAAAAGCAGAACAAAAAAGACAAAGCGAGTAAAGGGCGCAAAGGATTCGTAATCGGCGGTGACATACCCGGTGGAGGTGATAATGGAAATGACCTGGAAGGCACCATCCCGGAACGATCGCTCGACACTCAGGTTTGAAAAGAGCAGTACTGTTGTACTCACAAAAAGGATATTCACGAAAACCACAAAGGCGTAGAATTTGAACTCCTCATCGCGTGAGTATGCGGAAAATCGACCCTTGATCAGGGCGTGGTAGTGCAGGGAAAAGTTGACCCCGGCCAGAAACATAAACACCATTACCACGTACTGTGCTGCCGGGGAGAAAGCCGCCATGCTGGCATTTCTTGTGGAAAACCCGCCTGTGCCCATGGTGCTCATCGCATGGCACAGAGCGTCAAAGAGATTCATATCGCACAGAAGCAGTGCCAGAGTATGCAGAACGGTCAAAAAAACATAAGCTGCCCACAGTCGCTTGGCCGTGCCTGCTACTTGCGGATGAACTTTGTCTTTGGTGGGGCCGGTGATTTCAGCCGTAAAGAGTTCTGACCCGCCTACACCCAGGAGAGGCAAAATCGCCAGAGAGAAGACGATCACTCCCATACCGCCCAGCCAGTGGGTCATGCTGCGCCAGAAGAGCAGTCCGTGGGGGAGGACTTCAACATCCGTGAGAACACTGGCTCCCGTTGTGGTGAAACCAGACACCGTCTCAAAAAAAGCATCGGTGAAAGACGGTATGGACCCGTGGATCATGAATGGCAAACTACCAATGACGGAGATCAGGACCCAGCTCAGGGTAACAGAAAGGTAGCTTTCTCTTTTGCGCAGTTCCTTGTAGTCCAGAGAGGGTCCGCAGATCAAAAGAATTCCAAGGCCAATCATAATGCTGATCAGTCCGGAAGAAAGCAAAGAAAATATATCGTTACCGCCGTGGTAGAGACTGAAGGGGATACCGAGTGGAATGATCAGCCCCATGATGAGCAAGAGGAGTCCCTGCAGATGGGCAATGAGCCGTATGTTTATGGTCATCGAGCCTGGAAGAATCCTTCCGTTTTCTTTAAGACTTCGGGCAGGGCAAAAACAACGACCCGGTCCCCTGGCAGGATTTGTGTATCTCCAACGGCAATGAAGGCATCATCACCCCGAACAACGCCGCCGACAATGGCCCCGCCCGGAAATTTCACGTCACGAATCTTCTTGCGGGTAATGGTGGCTCCCTCGGGGACTTCAAACTCCAGCACCTCTGCATCCATGCCGTGAATGCTGGTTAAGGCGATGATATCACTGGAGCGCACCAGTCGGGCAATGTAGTTGGCACCAATGATCTTCTTGTTGATGAGTGCATTGATCCCTACGGTTTGGGTCAGGTGGTAGTATTCGGCATTTTCTACGTAAGCCATGGTTTTCTTCACTCCCAGCTCACGGGCCATCAGACAGCTGATGATGTTTGTCTCCGCATCCTGGGTAACGGCCACAAAGACATCCATCCCGCTGATCCCTTCCTCCGCGAGCAGGGTGGCATCCCGGCCATCACCGGAAATGATTAAGGCACGCTCGAATTTTTCCGCCAGTTCCAGCGCTTTGGCAGGATTGTGGTCGATCAGTTTTACATTGAAACGGTTTTGCAGCATGGTGGCCACGGCCCGGCCTATTTTGCCTCCACCCAGAATCATGATATTATTAAATTTAATATTGTGTTTTCCGGAAAGACGCAAAACGGTTTTGAGTCCTTCCTGTCTGGTGATGACAATGATTTGATCGGCTGTGCGTAAGCGTAAATCACGGGACGGGATGAATGTCCGGTGGCCCCGTTTGATGAGAACAATCCGAAAATCAATATCCGTGATTCCTTTCATTACATCCTGCAGCGTGTGGCCCAGGATGGGCGCATCATCCATGAGCTTGAGGCCGATCAGGGTCAGTTTCCCGTCTTCAAAATCATGAATGTCCGTGGCCGCCGATCTTTCAATAAGCTTTACAATTTCCTGGGCGGCCAACTCCTCCGGATAGATAGTGTGATCAATGCCGATTTCTTTAAAGTCAAATGGCATGTTTGCATCCACAAACTCATGATTGCTCACGCGGGCCAGTGTCTGTCGTGCCCCAAGCTTACGGGCCATAATGGTAGAACAAATATTTACCACTTCATTGCTGGTGACGCCCAGGAATAGATCTGCCTGACTCACTGCTGCTTCGCTCAAGACCTTAAAGGAAGTGGCCGTGCCCGCTATGGTCAGGACTTCTGCGGCCGCACCGAGCAATTGCAGGCGCTGCTCATCAATGTCGATCACGGTGATGTGGTGGTTGTCGCGGGCCAGTTCGCGAGCCAGGTGAAAACCCATGTCTCCCGCTCCGGCAATGATGATGCGCATCCTTCAATGCCTCCGGGTCAATTCCATGAGAGCGCCATGCAAATCGGCATCAAACTCAGGATTCACGTAATAGACTATGTGCCGCGAATCGTCTTTGGCCAGTTCATAGTGCGCCAGCCGGCGATCCGGTTTGATCGATGTGAGGTCAAAGCCGGCGATATGAAATTTAGGCTCGGTCCGGAGGACCGGTGAGAGTGTAGCCAGTCTGTTGATGCCGGGCTTGCTCTGGTAGCGAGTTGCATTGGTGATCTGACAGGCCTCGAAAAAGAAGCGTTCATCGCGGGTGCGTGCGCCCACAATGATAAAATCTCTCTCTGAGAGGATCTTCTGGTTGTCGCAGAGGCTGATGCTGACATAATCCAGAAATTCACGAACAATGCGCGAGGTATAAGTAAAGAACGAGTTGTTGATGATCATTTCCACGGCGCGCCTGGGGGAGTAGGCCGGCCGCCAGGGAACATCAGATGTCAGGCTGGCGAATTCACTGGCCAGGGCCAGGATATTCAGATCTTCTTCATAGGGCGGGTCAATATCCAGAATACTCAGCTGGCGAGAGATATCGTCTGCCAGGTGCTGGCGCCCAGGTTCATTGCGGTATTGTTCGGCAAGCATGGTAAGCCGACCTCGCAAAAAGCGAGTTTCCGGGTAGTTATTGCCTTTCATGCCATCGCGAAGCGGTCGGTGGTGGCAGAGAACATTGTGTTTGATGGTCTCACTGATGCCCGGATCGTGGGCGAGCATCATGTAGGACATGAGCGGGTGCTGGCGGATCATACGCATCTCTTCAGCGGTCAGCGGCGTGTGATCGGGAATTTTGATTTTGGTATTGCCGATGTCGCAAAGCATGGCGCTGGTCATGAGAATTCCGGTCATCTCCTGAATGCGTATTCTGTCACGATAGCTCTGAGCGGCGAGGCCTCTTGTTTTCATGGCCATGGCCACAACCGTTCTTTTCACGGCGAGTTGCACCTGGTAGGAGCTCTCCTGACTGCCCATAAGATCGATAATGTTCACAAGACCGGTCATCGCTTCCGGTTGACTTTCAAAATTGTTCCAGACTTCCGTGAGTTGTCCGGACAGACGCCGTGTCTGTACTGCCGTCACCGAGGATTGTTTGAGCTGGTCGAAGAGTTCGCGGGTGTTGCGAGTGAGCTCCTCTGCTGTTTGCTCGGTAAGAAGTTTTACGTCGGAAAGGCCATCAGGAACCTCTCGCGATTCTTTGGCAAGCCCCAGAGTGTGGGCATCGTCCACATCATAGTAGATGCCCTGTTCCACAAAACGCAGCAAGCGCTCGATTTCTGCATCTGATGCACCTTCCTTACTGTAGATCAGGATCTGCCCATCTTTGTTGTAAAAATGGACCGGGATCTTATGATCACTGCGGAACCGGGCGATGACTTCTTCATTGAAGTCGAAGGGAACAAATTTACTCATAGGTCAGGGTGAAGCGATCTTCACTTTTTTCCTCTCGAGTTTCAGCTAAAATTGACGACGATTCCCTACAATTTTTTTTTGCCTCCATGGCAGAAATTCCAGAAATTACCCCGATTGGCTCTCTACCTCCCGCTGGAGTCGTTCCACGCAAAATGCATGCGCAACTGATTCGTCCCGCCCGCTACGGAGAACCCGAGCAAGCATTCCAGTCAGAAGAGATACCGGTGCCGGAGATCAAGAGTGATGAAGTGCTGGTTGCAGTGATGGCTGCCGGTGTGAACTACAACAATGTGTGGGCCGCCATGGGTTATCCGGTGGATGTTATCGCTGCGCGCAATAAAAAGGGAGAACCGGAAGAATTTCATATTGGTGGCTCGGATGCATCAGGGATCGTTTACAGAGTCGGAGCTGATGTTAAAAATGTCAAAGTAGGTGATGAGGTTGTGCTCCACTGCGGGATATGGGACCGGACGGACCCCTGGGTTCTTTCCGGAAAGGATCCCATGTTTGCCCCCTCACAGCTCATCTGGGGTTATGAAACCAATTGGGGTAGCTTTGCTCAGTTCTGCAAGGTGCAGGACCATCAATGTTTACCCAAGCCTCCGGGCCTTTCCTGGGAGGAAGCGGCCGCTTACATGCTCGTGGGCGCAACGGCTTACCGGATGCTACACCACTGGACGCCCAATACCGTGCAGCCCGGTGATGTGGTGCTCATCTGGGGCGGGGCCGGCGGTCTCGGGGCCATGGCCATCCAGATTGTAAAAGCGGCGGGGGGAATTCCCATTGCAATCGTCAGCGAAGATGATAAAGTCGATTTTTGTAAGCGGCTGGGCGCGGCCGGAGTGATCAATCGCAAGCGGTTCAATCACTGGGGCGCCCTTACCAGTGAAATCAACAAGCCGGAAGAATTTGCCCGCTGGACTAAGGCTGCACGTGAGTTTGGTAAGGCTATCTGGGACATTGCCGGAAAAGGGAACAACCCGCGTATCGTCTTTGAGCATCCCGGTGAAACTACCATTCCCACGTCTATGTTTGTCTGCGAAACGGGAGGGATGGTTGTCATTTGCGCGGGAACCACCGGTTTCAATGCTACGGTAGATCTGCGCTATCTATGGATGCGTCAGAAACGCCTGCAGGGCTCACACTTTGCCAATGATGAAAACGCTGCCGGCTTCAATCAACTGGTAATGGATGGCAAAATCGATCCCTGTTTGTCGCGGACCTTTCGCTACGAAGAAACGGGGCTCTGCCATCAGATTATGAAGCGCAACGAACATCCTCCAGGAAATATGTCTATCCTCGTGGGTGCGAGCGCCCCGGGGCAGGGTCGGAAGTAAAGAGCCCGGGCGCAGCTTAAGTGCAGTATTTCTTTCGCCTGCTGCGCTACTCCCTGCGCTATCGGGCGCGCTTCTTTTCCGGCGTGGCCCTTTCCTTTATCGTGGCCCTTTTCAACGGAGTGAGTTTAACGGCTTTTGTTCCGCTTTTTGATGCCCTGGGCGACCGCAGGCCGGTTTTTTCCATCCAGTTCAGTCCCGAAGAGCGGCGCATTTTACAGAAATCGCTTCAGAGTCGTGGTCTGGCCCTGGTTGTGCCGGCGGCCCCCGGTCGTATAGAAACAGCCCTCGCTTTGACGTTCCTCAATGCCACCTACAAGCAGCAGGGCGATCAGCTCAAACTGGTGGAACGTTTCTATCTACGCACACTGATCCGCGGGAAATTGCGGATCAATGCGGCTGGCCTTTCACCGGTCAAGGTTGTCTATACTGCCTGTGCTGTTGTCCTGCCCGTATATCTACTCAAACTGATCCTGCTTCTCTTCTGCGTACGCCTGATTGCGGGCACGGGTTACATGGCTGTTCGTGACCTGCGTGAGGATCTCTACCGGAAGTCCCAGGAATTGCCGCTGAGCTACTATTACCGGGAGAAGACGGGATTTCTCATGAGCCGTTTGATCAATGATGTGGAGATCGTGTCTGCGGTGATTTCCAGCAATTTGCGCGATGCAATTACCAATATCTTTTACTTGCTGGTCCATGTTCTGCTTCTGGCCTACCTTTCCTGGAAATTGCTGCTGGTCTCAATCATCACCGTGCCCTTTATCCTGGCACCCGTAACTCTCTTCTCGCGCAAGATCCGCAAATCAACAGACCGCAGCCAGAATCTCCTGGGAGAAATGAATGCACATCTTAATGAAACGATTCAGGGGATCCGGGTTATCAAATCGCTGGGTGCGGAAGATATAGAAAAAGAAAAATTTGAAAGAATCAATTATCGTCTGTACTGGCGACGATTCAAGCAGGAATTCTACCTCAAGGCCGGACCTAATCTGGTGGAATTGACGTCTGCACTGGTAACGGTGGGCGTGATTGCTCTGGGGGCTCTTTTTATTGATCAGAGCAATTTCACCGTGGGTGAGTTCATGGCTTTCCTGTTCATACTGCTTTTCATCGTACGTCCTCTGATTCAACTCTCCGGTATGGTGAGTAAAGTTGCTCAAGCGATTGCTGCCGGAGAGCGGATTTTTGGCTTAATGGATACCCCCATGGAAGCGCGGGATCCGGACCAGCCGGTGCAACCACAGCCATTGCGCCGGGAAATCCGTTTTGAAAACGTGACTTTTTCCTATCCAGGCCTTGATACAGCTGTGCTTCATAGCATCAATCTCACGGTCCCCGCCGGCTCCATGGTTGCTCTGGTGGGTGAAAGCGGAGCCGGCAAATCCACACTTATGGATTTACTGGCACGCTTTTTTGAAATACAGGAAGGTCGGATCACTATTGACGGGGAAGACATCAGAAATTTCACCTTCAAGGATCATCGATCGCGGATCGGAATCGTGACCCAGGAGATTTTTCTTTTTTACGGGTCGATCTATGAAAACATTGCTTATGGCCGGCCGGACATTCCGCGTAGAGAAGTCATCAAAGCTGCCCGCCTGGCCCATGCCCATGATTTCATCATGGCCTTTCCAGATGGTTACGATACCATTGTGGGAGAGCGCGGCGCTTCGCTGTCCGGTGGGCAGCGTCAGCGTATCGCCATCGCCCGTTCGTTACTTCGCGATCCAGAAATTCTGATTCTGGATGAAGCCACGTCCGCCCTGGACTCGGAGAGTGAGCGGCTGGTTCAGGAGGCGCTGAGCCGACTGTTCCGCAACCGAACCACTTTTGTAATTGCCCACAGACTCTCTACTATAGAAGAGGCTGATATCATAGTTGTTCTGTCCGGCGGGCGGATTATCGATCAGGGTACCCATGCTGATTTGATGCTCAGGGAGGGTCTGTACGCCAGGCTACAGGAAATCAGTCGGATCAGTGAAGGTTAGCATGAAAGAGTTGTTGCTCGTCGATGATAATGATCGCTACGCCCGGATACTGGAAAATTATTTTGCAAAGCACGGATATCGTTCCACCCGGGCCGTCTACGGCCACGAAGCCCTGCGGATCATTCAGGAAAAAGGGGTGGATGCTTTTGATCTGGTGGTCACGGACATTACCATGGAATCACAGCTGGCCGGGATTTCTATGCTGCGTAAAATGCATGCGATGGGGCTGCGGGCGCCCATCATTGTTGCCAGCACCGGATTTGACGTGATTCTGGCCAAAACGCTGGGCCGCTGGTGGCTGCGTCGCTACGGCGTGACCTTTCTTGTGCCCAAGACCACTGTCCTTGCGGAAAACCTGCTTTTTTACCCCGTTGATGGTTCTTTGCCGCAGAGCGATTTTGAAGTGAAAAAATGAACCGGATTCTTACCTTTGTGGTCCAACCATAAAGTGTTTGTCAGGGGAGCGTGGATGCTTGATGTATGCAGGGTTTGTATGCTATGAAAGCTCAAAGCCTTTTTTTTCTGGCCCTTCTCCTTATTTCCTGCGGTCCAAGCATTCCCATCCGCTTTGCTCGCTACCCGGCCGGTAACTACGGCAATCGATTGCAGCAGGTCCTGGCCGGACAAAAGAATATCGGTATCGTAGCGCCGGAACCGGGCGATGGATATACTGCACTCATTTCCCGGGATCTGGATTTTTCAGAAATCGCTGAAGGCGAGGTGCAGAAGGCCATGACCGGACGTGGCTATTACAATTTTATTGATTTGAAGCATCGCAAGGCCCGACTGCGGGAACTGGTCCGCACACAGACCGGCCTTACCTCCGTGTCCAAAATGATCGGTCAGGAAACAGCGGTGGATGCCCTGCTCGTTGTGGTCATGGACCGTGAGCCCAAAATGGAATGCAAGATTGAAGGTGTAACGGATGGCGCGCAGGTGGCTGTGGAGGCGCTCAAGCTGGGTGTGGATATCTACGCCCGCAGCCAGGGTCACAATCTGGGAATCGATACAGATATGGGCAATACGCGCCGGCCCACCGGTGTTCTTTATATGACCCTTTTCCTGCAGGGGAAGATTGTAAATGTGGAAACCGGTGAGAGTGTGGCCTACAGTGTCGCCAAACCATACCGTCAGGTGAACACGGTCGGAAATACTCGCTGTCCGGGTGCGCTCAAGGCTTTTGATTTTTCGGTTAAGGCAGCGGCCCGGGAAATTTCTGAATTTCTTTCGCCGCGGGTGGAAATCCACAAAGTCGCTCTGGAAAAATCTGTCGATGAGCTGGAGGGCCCAACGGCCAAAATTGTGAAAGCCTACCTGAAAGAAGGGCTTCGTTTTGCCAGAGACGATGATCTGGATTCAGCGGCCGAGCAATGGGAAGAGGCCCTTTCCCGGTCGTCCGGACAGTCGGCCGCCGCTCTCTGGAACCTGGGAGCCTATCACTGGTATCGCGGTAATTTTTCTGATGCTCATGACTATTTTCGCCGCGCCATGCGCACGGGCGGGCCTGACTGGCTGAGCGGCAAAAAACGTGATACCTACTCTCTCTTTAAGAGGGAGATGAACGCTCCGGAAGACTAATTTGAATCTCCTGGAAAGGGAAGATGCTCTACTTCTGCCCTGCGCCTTGCATTACACCGAACACGGTGGGCGAGACTATCCGGAGGAGGAGACCTCACGGACACCCTTTGCCCGGGACCGCGATAGAATCATTCATTCCCGTGCCTTCAGACGCCTGGGCTATAAAACTCAAGTGTTTGTGAATTCGCAGGGTGACAACTACCGCACACGCCTCACCCACAGCATGGAAGTAAGCCAGGTGGCTCGCTCTGTGGCCAGGGCTCTGGGCCTCAATCAAGATTATGCAGAATGTCTGGCCCTGGCCCATGATCTGGGCCACCCCCCTTTTGGTCATGCCGGTCAGGATGTTTTGCATATGCTCATGCAGGAGCATGGTGGTTTCGAGCACAACTGCCAGAGCTTGCGGATCGTATCGCGCCTGGAAGAGCGCTACATGCATTTTGAAGGACTCAATCTTTGTCGGGCCACACTCAAAGGGATGCTCAAGCACCCACGGGTCTATGATTGTGATACGCAATTGCATGACATACTGGCGGAGCGAAAGTCCGGGGCGCCCGCTCTTGAGGCCCGCCTGGTGGATCTGTGTGATCAGCTCACCTATACCTATCATGATCTGGACGATGGGCTGGATGCGGGAATTCTGGATTTCGATGAGGTGCGTGAACTGCCGGCCTGGGAGGTAGAGGAAAAGCTGGCCCGCCGGGATGCAGCCTTTGCCAGGTCCCGGCGACCGGTCCAGATTCGTGTCATTCTCCGCCAGCTTCTGGGGCGCTGGATCGGGGATTTGACAGAAACTACAGGGGAGTGGATCCGGACCGTTGGCCCGGGTTCCGTCCAGGATGTCTATGCCCTCCCTCCAGAACGCTATCCGGTCCGGCTGAGCCCGACGACAGAGGAGTCCGTACAGGAGATACGAAAGTTTTTATTCAGTAAATTGTATCGTCATAGCAGTGTTCTGAAGATGTCTCGTAGAGGAGAGAATATTTTGCGTGAACTTTTCAGCGAGTATCTGGCCCGACCGGGCATGCTTTCAGAAAGATCAGCCATGCAGCTGAATTCTCACGGACTTGAGCGAGTCGTTTGTGATTATATAGCCGGAATGACCGACCGCTTTGCTTTAAAAGAGTATGCCTACCTGAGCGGGATGGATCAGGCCGTACTGTAGTCAGCTCAGGTACTTGCCGCGAAAGGCTACCATCTGCCTGGCATCACCAATCAGGTTGCGCAGCACGTCAGGCGTGATGGCCTGCTTGGGATCATCGCCTATGCCGCTTTTGGGATTGCAATGCGTTTCAATGCACAATCCATCCGCGCCATAGGCGACAGCCGCCAGGGCGCACTGCGGGACAAAACGTGACTTACCGACAGAATGCGAAGGGTCCACAACCACGCCGGCCCAGGTTTTCTGTTTGAGGAGCGGTGTGATGCTTTCATCGGGATGGTTTCGATAGCCATCAAGGGCCGGAACAGTGCCCCGCGGACAGAGAAGAACATTGGGATTCCCGCAGCTGACGATGTATTCAGCGGCGCATACAAATTCATCGAGGGTACCCATGTGCATCCCGCGTTTGAGCAGGACGATGATGCCCGTATGGGCGGTCAGTTCCCCGATTTTCTTGAGCAGCGAATAGTTAAGGGCATTGCGCGTCCCCACCTGGATCATGTCCACCCCGGCTTCCACAGCGATACGCAGTTGCTCTTCATCCATGATTTCCGTATTCACCGGCAAACCGGTGCGCGAGCGGGCCTCCAGCAGAATTTTGATCGCATCGGCATTGCCCTGGTAGGAATGCGGGCTGGTTCGTGGTTTCCAGACGCCGCCGCGCAGCACATCAGCGCCGGCCTCTTTTACGCCGGCCGCTGTCTCATAGAAATAAGAAGGATTTTTAGGATCAATGGTACACTGCCCGGCAATAAAAAGAAAATCCTTACCGATCGTTTTTCCCGCTATGTGAATTTCATGTCGTGCCAGTTCCGAAGCCAGATCCATCAGCTTGTATGGAGACTGGATCGTATCTACCCGGGAGATGTAATCCAGGCCTTCCAGGCGATTGATCATGAGCTCCTCACGTTCATCGCCGTGGATGGCGTAGATGGTGCGGGTGCGGCCCTTTATGGCTTTGAGTATGCAGTTGAATTCCGCCAGGATATTCTCTACTTCGCGGACCTGCTCATCGGTAAAGTGTTCATGCTTGGGTATGATCATAACTAATTTCTGCCAGGATTTTTGTTCTTCCGAATGTCGGCAACTTGATAATACTTTTCCAGCTGGAAAAGCGGCGGGCCGTCCGGGATTTTGAGCAGCGAATCCCGGTAGATCTGCGAGGAGATCTCCTCTGTCTCCCAGCGGATGCCTGCCGGTCCGTCGGAAGACACGGAGAGATCCGTACCTGTAATATTCATGTTATGCTGGAGAAAGTTACGCAATTCATCGGAATGCTTTAAATAGGCCGGTTGCTTCTCGCGTTCCGTGCGCCTGGTTTGCAGACGATTGTAGAGGGCATAACCGGTATCAGGTACGTGGCTTTCTTGCGTGGCAGTAAAATGCGTTCCGGCCAGGGCCACCCGGCGCCCCCTGGCCAGATTTACCAGGGCCAGAAAAAGACCGCTGATGTTTCCTCCGCTCCAGTTCAGTTCCGGGAGTGCCGTCGCGGCAAGAGCGAGTTGATCCCAGCTGAAACTGGATCGATAGTAGAGCACCTCAGAAAAAAAATCCGGGAGCAAGGGATGCCCGCCGACCCACGTGAGTACAGGAATGGGAATTTTCTTTTGGGGTAGGGCTTGCAGATGAAAGGCAGTGCCGCGGCCACCATCAATGGACAGAACCAGATCCGGTTCGATTTGTCGGCGCAAGAGGAAAGGGAGGGCGGTGTCAGCTGCAATGTAGCAGCAATCCTCCCGGGGCGGCAGCGGACGCAGATCCTCCAGCACCTGCGGTCCGGCACCTAAAAATACAGGTAATCCCTTCAAGGCAATGTTTCTCAAAAATGTCAGAGCAGGCCGGGTGGTATGGTGCAGAGCGTTTCGATACCAGGTGCGCTCAAAGTGCAGCCTGGTGCGGGCACTTCCGTCACCGCGCAGCAGGGAAGGCAAAAGGGCAGGCAGTCCGGGAAAGAGTCGGCTGTAGGCCGGGCCAAAACGGATTGCGATGGTGCCCCCTTTTTCTTTCAGCAGTCTGATCAGGCTTTCGATGGTGGATGTGTAACGTTCGCGGATTTGCACAAAATCTGGATGTTTTTCCATGATCCGGGCCACGGCCGGGATGGGTTCAAAAAAGAGCACATCAGGTCGATTGCGCAGGAAGGGAAGGGCGTGGCCCGCGCCGGGACCGACAAATAGAACGGGGCCTGCGGGCAGATCTGCACAGAAGCGTTCCGCCTCTGTGTCGGGACTGCGGGGTGAATGCAGATAGCCCTGAGGGGTACGGAGAACCGGCTGGCCTTTTACGTTTTCTGTGCGGATCGGGAGTTCAAAAAAGCTCAATCCTGTATGAGGCCTGAAGCTTACTCTTCTTCCTCTTCCTCATCATCTGAATCGAGGTCTTCACTTTCCTCTTCCTCTTCTTCCTCACGGGAGGCTGTTTCCTCTTCCTCTCGATCGAATTCATCAAATTCCGAGTCTTCCAGAGCCTTCTCCGGTTCTGTTTCTCCGATTTCTTCCAGGTCTCCTTCTTCCTCGGCGACGGCCGGAGCAATGGAGTCCGCTGACTTGAACATATTGTTCAGGGCCAGTCGAGCTTTGCTGCTTTTGAGTTCCTCATCCAGGGCGGTGCGCTGCTCATCAGAAATGTAGTCGTAACGGATCAACCCGTCCGACAAAGCGTAGAGCGCCTGGATGGCTGGCTTGCGGCTGCGGTATTTACGGGGAACATTGATCTGCTCCAGCAGGTCAATGGCCTCAAAGGCGGCTACAGTGGTAGCATACTTGCTTTCCCGGGTCAGATCAAGAAGCTTGGTAATATCGAAGTCTTTTGCCATGAACCTGCCAGCCTGTGAATCCCCCCCTGCCTGTCAAGACTTGAATTTTTACTTTCCTCCGGTAGGCGGTCAAACTCCGTAGAACTATGGATCCTCGCGATGTCGAAATCCAGCGACTCCGAAGGTTGCTGGAAGCATATGAACGCCTCAGTGACTTCAGCCATCGCGAGCTTCTGGACGCGCAGACTACCATTCAAGCACATGAGACACTCTCTGATATGAGCCGGGATGAGATTCTGGCTCTCCATGAAAAACTTTCCCGTCTTGAGTCCCGCGACGCCAGCGTGGAGGCGCGGATCCGTCATATTCTCTCTGAAGATAGTCGCAATGAAGAAAAAATTCTCTCTGATCTGGATCTGGTTCGCAAGAAATCCCACGAGGGTTTCTACGTAGATTTTTTCCGGGTGCTGACCCAGCATTCTTTCAGTCAGGCAGAGGCGGTGCAGCACTGGCAGGGAATCCACAAGCATGCTATAGAGATTTCGCAGCTTCTGGGACGACCGGTTGGGTTTCGCGTGGCTATGCTTGATTATTTTGTTAATAAAAACAAGATACTCAATAATCCGATGATCATTGAAATCAACATGTTCGATGAAGTCCTGATGAATACCATGACTGATGAGTTGACCGGTCTGTACAATCGCCGCTATTTTGAAATAGCCTTCCGTCGCGAAGTCAACCGGGCTCGCCGGCATGGTGAAAATCTATGCCTTTTGATCATTGATGTGGACGATTTCAAGCTATACAACGATGAGCACGGTCATCAGGCGGCTGACGGTGTTTTGCGCAAGCTGGGTGAACTCTTTCTGGCCACGTTCCGGGTTGAAGACTCTTGCTGCCGCTACGGTGGAGAGGAATTTGTGGTGATCCTGCCGGCTACGCGTACAGCTCAGGCAATGGTCGTGGGAGACCGGTTCATCAGAGCAGCGGCCGCCCTTGCCTATTCCAGTCCGCCGGTTACCCTTTCCGCGGGCCTGGCCGAGCATCCAGTTCATGCTATGGATGGTGCGGAGCTGTTTCGTCTGGCCGATGCCGCCCTGTACCGGGCCAAGCGCGCGGGGAAAAATCAGATTTGTATTTGCGAATAACCGGGCCCGGCGGGCGCCCGCTGACACCGGGAATAGGCTTGCGCCCTCCCGGGCTTTCAAAAAAAAGACACTGTCCTCTTCGCGATCGTCCTAAGGAAGGTTATGATGAAACATTTATTTGTGATTATTCTGGGCTGCCTTGTGGCAACCCTCTCCTGCAGCAAAGGAGAAAAAATTGAAACCATTGGCTCTCATACGGTTACCACTGCCGAATTCGAGGAGTACTACCGCAGCAATTTGAGTCGGACCTCCCGATTTTTCAATATTGAGAAAGCAGAACTCGAGCGCAAAATCTGCCAGCCGGCGGAAGAGGGCTCGCGGGCAGCAGAAGTGATTCGCTCTCTGGCTCCGGAAGAGGCTTACAATAAATACAGAGAAGCGCAGATTGTTCAGGAAGTTGCCCGCAAAGAAAATTTCGACTCTGATGCGGATATTAAAAAGATCATTCAAATGGTGCAGATGGAGACGCTGGCCCATCTCTACGTAAATTCTAAGATTATGGAACGCATGCAGGTCTCTGCTGAAAAGAAAAAAGAGAAATGTGACGAATTGCGTAAAGCGCAACCCAACCGCTATGGACCTCTTCCGCTCGAGCAATGTCTGGAACTGGCTGAACTTCAGATTAAATCTCAAATGATGGAACTGGAGTATCCCCGTATTGTAAGTGAAATAAAAGAAAGCGTGGCCATCGAGCGTCACATGGACACAAAGAAAAAAGAAGAATATTTACGTAACCTGCCGGATTATCGCAAAATCATGGATGCCTGCCCTAAATAGGGGGGCAGTCGGGTAAAAGCCTGCTCTTTAAGGGATGCAGGCAATCGGCGGAGCGGTGGGCGCCCAGGGCGCTCAGGATTCTCTTGCGCAGAGCGGTCATCCGTTCATCGGGCCTTCCCGGGTAGCTGTCCAGTTCTTCCAGTGCCGCGCGATAGTCGCGCTGCGTGAATAATAGAAAGGCAGTCTCTGTGGCCGCATCGCCTGCCAGTGCCGGATCCTTCCTGGCGGCCGAGTAGTATTCCAGAGCAAGGTCCAGGTCCTTTTTTTCCTTTTTACTCTGAAAACGCCGGCCATGCAGAAAGGCCAGATTCAGAAAAGCCATACCGCGTTCGCCGCGGGTTAGATACAGCCTTCGATTGAAAACGCGGATTGCCTCCTCCAGTGTGAAGCAGTCCAGTTGCAGATCCCGGCAGTCCGTACGGCTGGCATTGCGTCCGCTGTAATGATAGAGAGCCAGTTCATACTCGGGCAATTGTGATAAGCGTTCCAGAAGCAGTGTTTCCCGGGCGGCTGCGGAAAGGCCGGCCATGTCCTTTTCCAGCCCCGCCCGCAGGCGATCTTCCTGAAATTGGGCGTAGTCCCCCCAGGCAAAGATTCCCAGCTGACCCTGGCAGACGGCAGCCGACAACTCCGCAATCCGGGCGGGGAGGTAAAGGGTCTGGCCTTTTTCATCAGGAATGGTATAAGAGAAAGCCATGGCCGAAAGCGCGGACTTCAGGGCTGCGAGAACGATCGGCTGTTTTTCAGCAAAGTAGCTATCCGGTGTGGTCAGAACGGGTTTGTCCCGGGTGCCCAGGTTCCATTCGCGGGCCTGTTCCAGCCAGTGGGGCCGGTAGAGCTCCCTCGTGACCGGTATACCGGTCCGACAGGCTTTGATCATCAAATCCAGTCGTACCTTTTCCTGCTCGAGCAAGTCCCTGGATGCGCGATAGTGTCTGGCGGCTTCCTCAGGCTTTTGCTCAAAATGGTCCGGTGTAGAGGAAAAGAGCCGGGAAAAAAAAACGAGCATGTCGTTACGGGCAGTGAATAGAAGAAAACCGCCAAGGATCCAGGCCAGGAGGACAAGGCTGAGTGCCCCACCGTGTTTGAAAACTTGCCTGAGAATCAGCCGGAAGAACACATTTCATTAACGGATTTAGAAGCAAAAATTCTAAGGTTGTGCCCTTTCATTCTTGCCGAAAAGATGACTATGAAGGCAGCTCTGGCTCCACGTCCGGAAGTTTTACCCTCCAGTCACATGCAGTGGTTTCTGGGGGAGATGGATCGATTGGCAGAAGATGTCAATGATCGGGAAATCATCCGCCGTTTCCAGCTTTTTGCCGCGCGCACGGACTACGACTTTTCCCTGCAAACGGTCCAGGAGATCCGCCAGGGGAAGGGCGTGCAGGAGGAAATCATTCCGGAACCACTCCTGCCATTTTACCGGCATTATCTCTACATGCTGAAACGAAAAAATAGGTGACAGGCCACCGCTCTGTCCGCTGCCATGAGTCATGGCCCACTCCAAACGCAAGAATGTCACCCGCAAACACATTAAGAATCGAGAGCGCCTGAAACGGCTCAAGAAAGCTGCCATTCAGGCGAGCAAGGGCTGATTGCCCGGCGCGTCGCTATACTGTGTTCAGTCTTTCTGACGCTGTCTTTTATTCATCCGGAAGTCTCTTTAAGGGAAGCTTACTACCATCAATCTACCGGTGATCACTTTGCGGCTCTTCGTAATTTTGACCGCTGCATTGAGCAGGGGCTGGTCAGTTCCCATCTGCTTTTAAGATACGCTCATAGCCTCAAAGAGCTGGGCAGGCCCGCAGAAGCCCTGGAGCGGGGATTTCAAGCTTATGGCCACAGTCAGGACGTAGAGACTACCGTATCGCTTGCCGCTTTATTTCGTAATACAGATAAGCATAAGGTAGCCATCCCCTTTTTGAAAGAGGCCCTGGAGCGATTTCCCGAAGAAGTCGCCCTGCATTTCTATCTGGCTGAACAACTCTATGAAACCAAAGAATGGCCCCGCTCGCGTCTGCATTTTCTGTACGTTCTGCATCATTACGACCAGGCCGGCTGGCGGGGCAGCGTTTTTCGTAACATTGCGCTGTGGCGGCTGACCAATATCTTTTTTACGGAAGGAAAACTGGATGCGGCGCGGACCTATCTGGAAGACTATTTGCGGCACAATCCTGCATCGCATTCCGGTCGGGCCTTTCTTGCCCTGAGAATCCTGTATCCTCTGGGCCGCTTCAAGGAGAGCCAGCAGGAGTTGCAGACTCTCGTTCGCGATGAGGAGCACTGGCAAAAAGATGAGAATTTCCAGCCCGTGGAAGTTTTTGCCCGACTGGGTGCGCTGCTCCTTTTACACGGAGATCCGGCAGCCATGAGTTTTCTCGATCGAGCGCTGGCAATCAAACCGGAGCTGGCAGATGTTCAGGGTCTGCGCCATTTTGCTCGCCGTGAAATGCGTGAGGCTCTAAAGTCTCTCTGGCCGGTCATCCGTGCCGGTGATAAGGATCTTTTACTGCGCCTCCATATGATTATTGCTCTGGAGGCCGTGGACAACAAGGCAGAGGTTCTGGCCCAGGAATACCGGTCGCTGGCTCAGCGTTTTGAATCTGTCGGGGACTATGAGCGGGCCTACGCGCTTTTTGAGCATTCCAACAACCTGGAGTATAGCCAGGAGGTCCGCTTTGATCTGGCTCGCCTTGAGCGTAAGCGTAAGAAACCGGCTGAGGCGCTGCAAATTCTGCGGCATCTAAGACCGGGAAATAGCTTACAGAAGTACATGCTGAGGCTGGAGCAACTCGAAGTTCGTTTGCTGGATCAAAATGATTCCACAGCACTGACAGAACTGGAGCAGTTGACTTTTGTGTCTTTAGAAAAAGAGGAGCTGGCGCAGGTGGAATACGGTCGGGCTATGCTCGCAGCTCGCTGGCATTTGCAGCAGGGTGCATCCCTGGCTGGTCTTCTGGCAGTGGAGCGGGCACTGCAATGGAAGGACACGCCACAGGTGCGGTTTTTTCGTTCTTTTTTCCTGTACGATCTGGATCGTAAAGAAGAGCAACTGGTAGAGCTGCGTGGTCTTGTTGCTCGCGGAGCCGATTGGCCGGACCTTTCCAATGCTCTGGGCTATACTTTGCTTGAATTGGGTCATTTTTCTGCGGCCCGTCCTTTTATTGAAAAAGCGCTATCCGCCGAACCCACCAGTGCGGCCTACCAGGACAGCATGGGCTGGCTTTATTTCAAAGAGGGCCAGTGGAATCAGTCGATGTTCCATTTGCAACTCGCCCGGGCCTTATCCGGAAAACGGCAGAACCCGGAGATTTTGCTCCACCTTGCCGATGTGCACATTGCCCGTCAGGACCTGCGTCTGGCCCTTGCCCGCCTGGAAGATGCGCGCAGACGGGATGCAGAGGAAAAAGGTCGCCTGGCTGCGAACATTGGCGAAAGGATTAAGATGCTCGAGATTCTGGGTGTGGAGTGATCTTAAGTGCGGCAAGTCCGGGCAGGAGCCAGAAAATCAAGCTGACTTCATCGTCCAGTAAGTAGCACTGAAAAAGTCCGGCCACAAAAAGACAGAGAGCCCCGGCAAAGACGCTCTGACCGCTAAAGAAAAGATAAAATACAGAGGCTACCAGGGAGAGAAACGCAATACCGGCAAACAATCCGCCTGTGCTCAGGAAATGGAGTAAATCATTGTGTGCATGATTTACTGGAGTGTTTTGAATCGTGAAAGCGTTTTGTGGTAAAGAAAGCAAAAGATCAGCCTTATAGGCGGCGAAGTGACGGGGGAATTGACCGCTGCCCGTTCCCAGCAGAAAATGCTCTTCCCAGATATCCAGTGCGCCGCTGTAGATCACCGCGCGGTAGGCATCGGTATGGCGCAGGAAGGAAGGCCATCCGTCGGTCGTGAAAAATAAAAACATGAATAGAATAGCTACCAGAGCCAGGGCAACAGGCAGGAGTTTCTTGTGTGCACGCAGGAAGAAAAGAAAAGGCAAGCAAAAAAGAGCGGCTGCCGTGGCCCGACTTCCAGAAGCGAGAATCAGTAAAGAAGTCAGGAGTAGCAGGAAAAGTTTGCTAAAAAAAATAGAATCTTTCTTGCCCTGTGGCAGGATGAAGGGCAGATACAAAAGGAGCAACCCCGTGTAGGTCAGGCGGGTGTTCATAAAACCAACGGGTCTGTAGATCGGGATGATTCCCTGGTAAAGTGGATGCTGGGGACGATTCCCGGCATGAAAAGTAAATCCTTCCCCGGTGAGAAGGCGTGCCAGACGGACTTCGGTGAAGAGGGCCACAGTCCCGGAGGCCAGAAGAATGGTCCCGAAGAGCAAAAATCCGCCGCGAAGAATCGCAAGCTCACTGGACTTTGCATGGCGGACAAAATCCAGAAATGCAATTCCCGCGATTACAAAGGAGAGATCCATGAGTTCGACGGGCAGGACAGGCAAAAAATGGTAAAGGGTGCCTGGAACGAAACACAGGTACAGCACGAGCCCGCTCAAAAGCTGGGGGTGCAGGAGGGTTCTGCGGGCGTTCGACTGCCGGAGGTTTTTGCACTTTCCCCCGATCCAGAAGCAGAAAGAAAGAAAGAGCAGTGCCTGGGAAAGGGATACAGAAAGGGCGGCAGCGGCCAGGGTGGCCGCAAAGGATGCCGCTGTAAGCCGGCCGATCACGAAGAAAACAGGTCGCTCAGGTTTTTCGTCAGTTCTTTCAGGAGCTCTTCACGCAGATCGAGCGCGGCATTCTTGATCAGCGGCCCATAAAGTTCCTGCTCTTCCTTGAGGCTTCTGGCCTCTGGCCGCGCAATGATGCGCGTACGACTCAGGCCCAGGGAATAAACCGCGCCGCGATGGCGATCGTATACAACCAGTTTCAATTCTGTCTTTAAACGTACCGGTAAAAAGATCAGCTTTGTGAGGGAATGGTCCACAAGAATCGTGAACGCCGCTTCCGCAGGATGGAGCTGCAAGAAACGTTGCAGCAGTTTCGCCTCTTCCTTTGTGGCTACAACGGGCAGGGCATCAGGGTTCGAGTAAAAATCTTCTCGCAAGGGAAAGCTACCCGAACGGACCATTTGTGAGGCAAGAATCTCTTGTTCCGGGAGCAGCGCCACGTGGCTCTCAATCTTTTCCCGGATTTTCTGTTTGAGGATTGCCGTGTCATCAAGGGGAATTCGCAGGGTCCAGCGTCTGCGCTGACTGAAACTAACAGCCACGTTACGTTCGACAAAGGTAAAAAGGGCTGCACTTTTCAGGCCGGAGAGGTTTTTCACCGGTTTGCGGATCACCGGAGCATGCACGGGCGCAAAGCAAGAGCCCAGAAAGAGAATCAATCCAGGGTAAAGGAGATGACGGTTGTCCATCGAAAATCCACCGGTTGTCCGTTGTTCTGGTAGGGCGCGCTGCGCAGGCGGGCCTTCTGTAAATACAGGCGGCGCAGCGCGGCGATGAAATCCTGCTCGAACGGTTTGTGCGCATTGCCCGGGCTGCGGATTTCTTTGACCTTCAAATCGCGGATACGACCCGTCTTATCTATGTAGAGTTCTACCCGCGCGGTGACCGTTCCAATGCTGGATCGACGCGCGGCAGCCGGATAGTCATTGCGACTGACATTCACCTCAAGGGATGCATCGTAACGCTGATCAAAATCGAAAGCCGGGTCCGCGGCATTGTTCCAGTTCACCCGCGATTCTTCTGTCAGTGCGTCTTTCTCTATGATTTGATCGGAGAGGTCCTGGGTTTTGACCACTTCATCGGTTTGAACCTGCTGGAATTCGACAAAGCTGAGTTCAGAAATCCGGGGCGGAGCTGACGGTCCCGTGGTTGCGCCAAACCAGAGGAAAGCCAGGCGCATGGCAAGGTCGGAAACTGCGATAAGAAAAAGGAGCAGAAAAAATCCGAGTCCAATCCAGTTGCGCGCCGGCCATTCGTCGATTGAAAGGAGCTGATTCATTCGGTCCTGCGCGTGGTGATGATCAGGTTTTTGACCCCGGCTGTTTTGAGTTCTTCGATCACCTGGTTTAAGAAACGATAGGGGAGACTCCTGTCGATGTTCAGATAGACTTTGATCGCTCCAGGAGACCCGCTGGCCTCTCTCTGGATCTCGCCGGCCAGGGAGTTAAGAGCCACTTCCTGGTTGAAGAAGAAGGCCCGTCCGCGAGAGGCCAGATCCCCATCCAGGTAAATGATCAATGGGAAGGGGCTCTGCTGGCTTTCTGCCCGGACGCGGGCCAGATCGACATCACGAGGTTTTTGATCTGTCACCAGGGTTGTGGCCATATAAAAAATAAGAAGTAAAAAAGCAATGTCTCCCATAGCGGCCAGCGGGAGCAAAGTTTGTTTGCGACGACTTCGTAAATTCATGGATCCATCCCCACGCTGATACGCTTTATTCCGGCGTTCTCAATGGACTTGACCAGCACAGGCAGTAACTCACTGCGAGCCTGGCCGCTGATCCGGACGATAGCCACCAGCTCTTTATTTTTTGCGAAGGCCTCTTTGAGTTCGCGTTCCAGGGCGGGTAGTTCCGTTTTGCGGTTGGCATACAGAATTTCACTACGAGCATTGACGGAGATCTTAAAAAGATTTTCCTTCAGCAGTTGCATGGGCGGAGCATCTTTGACCGGCAGGGGCAGGCTGACCCCGTGGAATTCGAGGAGAGCGCTGGCCGCCAGAAAGAAAACGATCAAAAGAAAGGCAATATCAGCCGTGCTGGCAAGGTTGATTTCTGCCGGATCGCGCTGGCGTCTATTCTTGATTTTCAGCATTCTGGACCCTGCGGGTACTTTTTGGCCTGTTACCTGCCACCTGAGAAGGGCGCTGCAGGAGACTCTGGATATGGGCCGTTGCCCGTTCCAGTTCCACGCTGAAATGATCCGTAATATAAGTAAATAGATAGTAAAGCATGTAGGCCGGGATGGCAATGAGAAGACCGGCGGCGGTGGTAATCAGGGCTTCCTCGACGCCACCGGCCAGATCGCGGGCGGTGGGTGCGGCTTTCTCCACGAACTGGAGGAAACTGGCACGCATCCCCACAACAGTACCAAAAAAACCCAGCAAAGGTGCCAGGTTGCCCAGATTGGAGATGAGGCCCAGTCCGCGTTCGAGCTTTCCCAGTTCCACGCTGCCCGTGGTTTCCACGCCGCGCACGAATCCCTGGGCTCCATCGCCTTCGCGCAGACCCTGGAGTAAGATGCGCGAAATGAGTCGGGGATCACCTTTCAAATAGGCCTCAAGGTCGGCGGGATCTTTTTCTTCAATATCGCGAAAGAAGTCCCGGGTTCGTAAATTTTGCTTATGGAAGGCATAACCGCGTTCCAGGCCCAGCGCACAGATGATGGTGGCAATCAGGCCCAGTCCGACCATGGTCCAGCCGCCGCGCACGATCAGGCCAAAGAGACTTTCCTTCCCGGAGGAGGATGTTTCCTGAGCGGCCGATGATTCCTCAGTGCCTGTCGCTTCCGGTCCGGGTGCTCCGGTTGGAACTGGTCCTGTAGCGGGAGCCTGGGCTGCCGGAGGAGCAGGTTGCGTCTCCGGAGCAGCCGGAGTTTTGACAGCGGGAGCCGGAGCAACTGGATTTTTGACAGCCGGAGGTTGTGCCACCGGAGCTTTTGTGGCCGGGGCCGGAACTGGAGCCGGAGTTTTTACCGGAGGCGTCTGCCCGATGGCGGGGGCCAGGAAAAATAAAAAGGCGATGCTACAAAAAAGACGGAAGGCGAATGATTTTTTCTTTCTAAGAGGCATATTTTCCAGGTTTCTCGCTTGTCGGGCCGTGTAAAGAAAATTGGACTGCAGCATGCTGGTAAACGGTGATTCCCTGACCTTGCAGTCGGGTTGGACGCTGCTCGATTTGCTCGCCTACCTGAACATTAAGCCGCAGACGGTAGCCATTGAATACAATGGCGAAATTCCGGAGCGCAGTCGCTGGGGGCAGATTGAGCTCAAGGAGGCGGACCGTATTGAGGTGATTCACTTTGTTGGCGGAGGCTGAATTTTTCCAGTCGCCGGTTTACCCGATTCTGGATCTTGCCGTGTGCGAAGCGCGCCGTCAGGCACCACTGGAGTTATTGCAGTTGTGGGAGGATCTGGGCCTTACTTTTTACCAACTGCGGGCCAAGAACCTTTCCATGGAAGATTACCTTCAGCTGGCCCTGAAACTCGCAGGGCAGAGCCCTCTGCGACTCATCGTTAATGATCATTATTCCCTGCTGGAAGCCCATCCTTTTGCTGGCTGCCATCTGGGCCAGAGTGACCGATTGCATTCGGGTGTGCTGCCAGGAAAAGGTTTTCTGGGCCTGTCCACCCACAATGTGGAGGAATTCCAGACAGCTATGGCAGAGGGCTGGTCTTACGTGGCCCTTGGTCCGTGCTTTGCCGGCGGAATCGGTAAGAAAGAGCAGATGGAGCCCCTCCTTTCCCGCGAAACCTTAAATATCTGTCTGGACCTTGCCCATAGAGGCGGCAGCCCACCGGTCGTTTTGATTGGCGGACTGCAGGCGGACAACTATCCTATGCACCCGGCTCTGCCCGTGCCGGCTGGCATCGCTGCCGCTCTCGAGAGAGGCGGGCTAAAGCGTCTGATAAAAAAAGTTGAAGAGGCGCGGGCACTGTACAGGATGGAGACATAATGTCGCTCCCCGAGCAGAATGAATACATATCAGCGCGCGATGATCGCGACTACCTGCTGGAGTACAAGTCCATCGACATCAGCAGGCTCAGTCGACTCACATTGCTTGATGTACCGGTGGATAATGTAAGCCGCGATGAGGCTGTTGCCTGTATCCTTGATTTGATTGAGAAAAAGCAGGGGCCGCACCATGTGCTTTTTATCGATCCCATCAAACTCATGCGCATCCGTCCGGGAAAAAAGTTGCGCTTCATTGCAGAACAGGCGCGTTTGATTCTGGCTGATGGTGCCGGCATTGTCTGGGCCAGTGAGAAAACGGTCGCACCCCTGAAAGAAAGAATTCCTATGATTTCTTTCATTATGGACATTGTTCGCCTGGCCACATCCAAACAACTGACCATCTATTTGCTGGGTTCGCGGACGGATCATCTGGAAAAGGTGTTTTTCAATCTGCAAAGATCATTCAATGGTATTCGTATCATAGGCCGGCAGGGCGGTCACTTTGAAGAAAATAGAGAAGCCCTGGTGAAGGAAGCGTTGCGCAAATCAGCTCCGGATATCATTCTTCTGGGGATGGGGTTCCCGCAACAAGAAATCTGGATCAAGAACAACTGGGCCTATCTCTCACAGTCTATTGTTATTGGTGTTGATGGAGCTTTTGATCAGCTATCGGGTGAGGAAAAAAAGGCGCCGGACTGGTGGCAGCTTCGTGGACTCGCCTGGCTCTGGCGCACCATCAGTCGCCCGTGGCTTGCCGGTCGCTTCTGGGCTACCATACATTTTGTTCTACTGGTCTGGTGGCGATCGTTTAAAGCTCGAAAGCGTCAGCGCTGAATCGTCTTCCATTATGGGCGCCACCCAGTCGTCAAGGAGGGGTTCTCTTTCCAGGGAACGGAAAGCCAGCTGCACATTCGCACGTGCGATTTCATGATCCTGACCGATGCGTCGGGCTGCCTCTATGGCACTCCAGTAGTGCTTGAGGCTCTCCTGCTCGAGCTGCTTCCGTAGAGCCGGATCGCGGCTTGCGTAGGTTTCTTTTTCATAATTGGCACCCAGATTGTTGAGCACAGCAGCGAGGCTCAGAAAGGTCTGACGGTGGCGGGCATCATCGGGATCGGGATTGGGAATGGTCAGGGATCGATCCGTATACTCTTGTTTAAGTTTAAGATAATTACCCAGTGCCGAGCGCAGTTGTCCGGTATAAAAGTAGGCATTGGCCAGGCCGTGGACCAGATGGTTGTCTTTATAAGAATAGGATGGATCCATTTCTTCCCAGTGTGAGAGTGCGTTTTCGAAATCCGAGGAAGTGTAATCAATCCAGCCCAGGTAGTAGCGAATGTGTGCGGCCGCTTCTGTATCTTTAATGTTCTCATGCAAAGCTCGCTGGAAACAATTGGCCGCCTGGCGCAGGTCGCGTCGCCGGGCCAGCATTTCCGGCGTTTCCACTCCCCGGGATCGATCGGGATAGATTCGATCCGCCGGAAATCCTTCTGCCCCTTCAGGGATGCCCGCACTGGAACGATACACGAGGCTGCCCAGATTGTAGAAAATCAGCGCTGGATCGCCACTCATCAGAGTTTCATCTTCCGGTCGTAAACCATAAGTGCGTTGAAAGCGTTCGTAAACACGTCGGGCTTCAATAAAATATTCCGTGGCCTTTTCGTAATCATGGATGCGCCGGTAGTGCTCGCCCATGGCATTGACGGCAAGATAGTGGCGATGATCAAATCGGAAGGCATTTTCGAATTGCTTCAGAGCACGAGTCGCTTCTTTGCGTTTCATCAAAAAGCGCCCGCGCTGGTAAAAGCCTTCGCCGTAAGAGTCCCCTTTGATGGTTTCACCGTCGCGTGATTGTTCGGTCAGGAAGATACGTTCGATGAGATAGTTTGCATTGTCAGCAATGTCCATCCCGCTCTGTACATCGACGGGATCGATCTGGTATTTGATGCGCAGATCATCCGCTTCCAGATCTATGTAGAAAGCAGCCAGCTTTGCCAGTGTGTAAATGGGCAGTTCATCTTCCAGGCCCAGTTGACGGACCAGCCGGTGTCTGGCGATCACCAGTCGCGGATCGCTCTGCTTTCTCCAGATTTCAATATAGGTGTTGAGGAGACCGGCATGCCCACCCACATCCAGGGGTTCTTTTTCCAGTATCCGATTGAATTCACTTGCCGCAGAAGCGTGTTCATCGTTGCGGTAGTAGACATCGCCGATGCCAGCGATAGCATCTACGTCGTCTGGACGATTCATGAGAGTAAGAATCAAACGATAGTAATCAACACCCAGTCCATCGTTCTTGTATTCATCGATACGCGGCTGTGCGGTGACGGCCTCCGGGATGCTACAGATATTTCCCGTGGTGAGCGGAGGAAACGTACCCCGATCCTGTTCAGTCAGAGTGCGGGAATGAAAACGTCCCAGACTGATGAGTGTTGTATGATCGAGTTTTTCATCGCGCAGTCGACTGACTGTATAGGCGCCAGGCGTCACCAGCCTTCGTTCCAGGCGAGATTGATCGGTGAAGCGCGGTTGTTTTTCTTTATAGATCCAATCTTCCGGAGATGGCCAGCGCGATCCCTCAAGCATTCGAATGAGCGGGGCCCGCCTGCCCGGTACATTCCAGGCAAGCTCAGGCCGTGGCGGTTCCTCCCTGCCGTAGGGCGGGTCCACTTCACCAAAGAGTTTCACAAAAGCTTGATCCGGATACCCGGCCTGCATATAGGCAATGCCATATTTGTTCAAGTATTCCAGGTTGTGTTCGCCACCGTCAGAGCCCAGTGCCTTCTTATAGAGTTCTTCTGCCGCTTTGCGGTGTTCTTCGCGGGCGACGGGTTCGGCGTCGCGGGCCAGGCGCAGTTCGCTCAATCCCCTTTCATACAGCGATCGGGTAGAATAGTAACGGTACAGAGTGAGTCCACCAAGGAGCAGGGAAATGCCAAGCACACCGGCCCCCACGCCGGCCAGAACCAGACGTGCTTTCCGTCGGCGTGCTGCCAGCTCTTCCGGGCTCTGGCCATCCGCATAGATGATGCGCACGCCATCTTTGCGAATATCAGAGGGAGCGATTTCGGGCCGGTATCCCAGCCGCGTCTCCAGAAAATCCGCGATGGTGGCTGCCTCAGCACTGTCGGCCACCATATTCATGAGCAGTCGCTGGTCCGGAGCTGTTATTTTTTCATTAACAATTGCATCAATGACACTTTTCTTTATACCGGGCGGGTAGTCCAGCAGCGACTGGCGGATGTTGGCCAGTTCCTCATCCGTAAACTCTTCGCCAATGCCCTGGTTGAGACGTGCCTGGTCGGCCATGGCGGCCAGATCATCGGCGGCCATACTTGAGCCAAAGTCCCCTCCTGCTGCGTCTGAATCCCCGAGGAAGTCCGACCCGGAGAAGTCGTCATTGGCCGTAAAATCGGGACTTGCCGTAGTCTCCGGAGTAGAGAAGTCGCCGCCAAAGTCATCGGTTGTCGTGAAGTCACCGGTGGCGGCGAAATCATCGGTTGGTGCAAAGTCAGCGGTGGCGGCGAAATCATCGGTTGGTGCAAAGTCAGCGGTGGCGGCGAAATCATCGGTTGGTGCAAAGTCAGCGGTGGCGGCAAAATCATCGGTTGGTGCAAAGTCAGCGGTGGCGGCAAAATCATCGGTTGGTGCAAAGTCAGCGGTGGCGGCGAAATCATCGGTTGGTGCAAAGTCAGCGGTGGCGGCGAAATCATCGGTTGGTGCAAAGTCAGCGGTGGCGGCGAAATCATCGGTTGGCGCGAAGTCAGCGGAGGCCGCAAAATCATCGGTCGCCGACGCTTCGCCGAATCCGCTCGCATCAAAGTCGGAGGAGGGCGTATCCGTGCCCAGGTCAAAGTCGGAGGAGGGCGTATCCGTGCCCAGGTCAAAGTCGGAGGAGGGCGTATCCGTGCCCAGGTCAAAGTCGGAGGAGGGCGTATCCGTGCCCAGGTCAAAGTCGGAGGTAGGCGTATCCGTGCCCAGGTCAAAGTCGGAGGTAGGCGTATCCGTGCCCAGGTCAAAGTCGGAAGTAGGCGTATCCGTGCCCAGGTCAAAGTCGGAAGTAGGCGTATCTGTGCCCGGATCAAAGTCGGAGGTGGGCGTATCCGTGCCCAGGTCAAAGTCGGAGGAGGGCGTATCTGTGCCCGGGTCAAAGTCGGAGGAGGGCGTTTCCGTGCCCAGGTCAAAGTCGGAGGTAGGCGTATCCGTGCCCGGATCAAAGTCGAAAGTGGGCGTATCCGTGCCCAGGTCAAAGTCTGCTGCGGGCGTTTCTGGGCCCGGATCAAAGTCTGCTGCGGGCGTTTCCGGCGGCGCAGTCTCCACTACGGGCGGCTCTGTGGCCGCATCTTCAGGCAGGGGTCCGCGGAGTTCTGTTAGATCTGACCTGAGCTGACGGGCCATCGGTTTGAAAAGGTCTGGCGGTGGCTCGCTGAGCGTACCGATCAGATCCGTAATCAAGGCCTGGTCTTCAGGCGAGTATGAAGAAGGGTCTGCCATAAAAAAAAACCAGGATGGTCCGTTGAAATTATCGACAAATTATCCAGATGGCTCTCTGGAAAGTCTTTGCTCTCATCCTCCTGCTCTGGCCCGTCTGGCTACAGAGCGAAAACACGGCCTATAGTTCTGCCCTGCTCCCTTCAAAGCCGCAGTCGGAACGAATCTATTCCATGCAGGTGCTCCGTTCTTTGCGCCGGGCCGTGCCACCGCGCTATGTGCGGATCCTGGACTGGCAGGCCTATGGTGCCGGTCAGCCCGTTTTGAAAAAGGGCATTCTTTTTACTTATGCAGCCTACCAGGCCCGCAGGGTGTTTCTGGCCGGTGATTTTAACAACTGGCAGCCCCTGGCGCTTGAACGCAGTCGCGGCGGTGTTTTCTATACCGTCCTCTCTCCCCGGGAGATTGAAAAAGGGCAGCGCATCGACCGCTATCGCTATAAATTTCGCGTTGACGGTCTCTGGGTGGCGGATCCAGAGAATCGTACCTACGAGGACGATGGTATGGGCGGAACTCTGTCCGTGTATTATCTCGAGGGAGAGGATGTTAATAAACAAACAACGGTTCGTATTCTCCGGGAAGATCGTCCAGGACAGGAGAAACTGGTTGAATTCTCCGTATACAAGCCCGGGGCGAGCAACATTTCTCTCGTAGGCAGCTTCAATCGCTGGAACCCCGAGCATGATATCCTGGATAAGGGTGAGGATGGAGTGTTCCGATTGCGACTGCGGCTGGGATCGGGGGAATATCTTTACCGTCTGGTGGTCGATGGCGTCTGGCAACTGGATCCGTACAATCCCGAGACCCGCAGTTGTGAGGGACGTGAACTCTGTTCCTATATTAAGATCAATTAAATTTTTTTCAGAGCGGAGTCGATTTTTTGAATCGACTCCGGACCTGTATTCTGCGGGCGTGATGCATGAATCGGTTTGTCTGCCTGTGCGCTATTTTGTGTCTGCCGCTTTCCGGGCGCGATTTTTTGCATCCCATTGAGCCCGTTCATATTTCCGGTAGCTTCGCCGAGTATCGCAAATACGGGCGTTACCATCATGGCCTGGACTACAAGACGTTCAATCGCCTGGCTGTGCCGGTACGTATGCCTGCAGACGGCACGCTGGAGAGGATGCAGATCTCTGATCTGGGCTATGGTAATGCTCTCTGGGTGCGATCGGGGGCGGATCTTTTTACCTTTGCCCATTTGCAGGATTTTGCCTGCGGCACCATGGAGCTTGAGCATTTCAGTCAGGCTTATCTCTTGCTTACAGGCCAGAAAACTTTATCCATGCATCTGCCAGGGCTTTTTCGTTACAAACAGGGCGAATGTCTGGCCCGTAGTGGAGAATCCGGCACGGGGGCTCCGCATCTTCATTTTGAAATCCTGCGCGATGGCAGCTACATCAATCCGCTTGCCGAGCCCGGTCTGGAGATTGAGGACAGAACCCATCCCATTTTTCAGAATCTTTACTTTGAAGGTAAGGCCGTAAAAAAAGCGGCAGTTCAAAGTTGCGGACCGGGCTGTTACACTCTGCCGGAAAAATTTTCCATTCCCGGAGCGGGGAAATTGCTGATCGGTCTGTATGATACCATGGCGGCACGCAATCGCAACGGGATTTACAGCCTGAGGCTCGAGACCGCAAACCGAATGCTCTTTGAAAGAAAGCTCAGTCGCATCCGTCCGGAAGAATTTGCCCGCGCCGGGGAGGTCTATCATGTGGCCCGTACTGCCATTGGACAGGAATATGTGTACTTACTTTATGGGAGTACGACACCTCAAGTAGAGCCCGGGGCTGAGTACAGCGTCAGTGCCTGTGATCATTCGGGCAACTGCTCCCGAATGACCTTCCATACCGTGGCGGGCCCTGTGGAAAGGGAGCAGGGTGGCTTTACGACGCTTTCTGCGGGTCAGGTTTTACGGTGCAGTACAGACAACGCCTGGATGAGCCTGGCTGCCACCGATCGCAGTTTGTTTGGCGATGCCGTTTTGAATTTTCAACCGGCGCTGGTGGAAGATCTTCCCATGACAGGGCCGATGTTTGCCCGCAGTGGTTCTGGATTTCGTTTGCAGACCAGGGATACTTTTTTTCGTGATGGCCTGCAAGGGGAGGCTGTCTTTCCCGTCGCGGAAAAAGCTGCGCTTTACTATTACGATGAGGCACTGGCCGCCTGGAGGCTTCTGGCGCGTCCCTATAAAACCGATGCCACCCGGGCCTACTACAATTTTATCTTCCGCGCAGAAGGATTTCTATCACAGCTGAGCGACATGGCCCCACCGGAGACGCTACCTTCCTTTCTCTGGCAACGGCCGGACCTGCCCGGGAGAATTGTGCGTGAACTGGCTTTGCGGGACCAGGGCAGCGGAATCAATGAAGCGAGCATTCAGGTAACTCTGGATGGGCTACCCTTGAACGCACAGTACATTGCCGACCGCTACGTGTTAAGATTGGAGATAGCTCCGCAGATCATTCATCCGGAAGGCTCATTGTTGGCAGTGCAATTCAGTGATCACGCGGGGAACAGGTCCGGGGTTTATACAGAAATCCTGGAGAATGAAATCCAGCAGTGAAAAAATATACAATTGTTCGTAGTGTTCACCAGACGGGTTCCTTTTTAAAAGAAGAGTGGGATTTCTTGAGTGCGTTTGTCGATTCCCCCGGTCAGCCATTCTTCATGGGGCATCGGCTGGGTGATTACCGCCACTATCCCATGCATTTCCGCAAGGAAAAGGAAATACGTCGCTACAAATCCGTTGTGCAGCTGATGCGCGAAGCTTTTCTCTACTTCGGGTTGACCGGTGTTGAATTTGATATCCGCCTTTTTTTGCGCGGCGATGAGACCATCTACATCACGCACGATCCGCTGGGTTATCCGGAAGAAGCGGGCAGCCTCGCTCGCGAATATTTACAGGCCGCCACACTTGAGTTACTTCTGGATACTTATATAAAAGAAAAATTTTATGAAATGGGCCCACTGGGCATTGAGCTCAAATCACAGCCGATTTTCCGCGGGGAGCGTGGCTACTTCAGTCACGATATGCAGTATATGGGCCGCATGATTTCAGCGCTCAAGAGTTTGCTGGATCGAATGGTGGGCCGCAGTCGCCTGGCAAAGAAGATCCGCCCCCGTTTGCTATTTGCCAGCTTTGATCTTTTGACCCTTGAGCGCCTGGCTGAGGCTCTCGGTCCCGAATACTCCTGCTATCTTATCCTGACCGCAGAAGATAAACTGCTGGGTGGCCTGGGAAAAATGGTTTACCACAACGACCCTTTGTGGCAGAAGCAGAAAGATCGTATCGCCCGTGCCGATTTTTTGCGCGGCGTATGGTTTGACCCGGCCTTTATGGCCCGGCCGGCCCAAACGCTCGGTCTTTTTTCTGCGCGGCGCCAGAGGCCACTTGAAATCTATCTTTCTACTTACTACAGCGGTCGCGATCTCCTCCGTGAGCGGCTATCCCGGGGGCCGCGCTTCCCGATTCACGGTCTTTTCTTCGAGCTGGATTGAATGTTTCGCCGGCCACCGGTTCAGCCGGTGATTTTTCTGGTAAGTGCCCGCAGGATGAAGCGCGCTTTTTCTCGCAGGGGAAAACGCCCCAGATTGGCTTTAACCACTCCCTGAGTAAAGCGGGTGCGCCGCGAATAGTCAATGTTTACATCAACTATCACCGGTTGGTTCCCGGCCGACAGCTCACGGGCCCGGGCAATTACCTCATCGATAGAATCATTGGTGGGCATGGACAGAAAATGCGCTCCGGTGGCATGGGCAATGCCATCAAGCTTAATCTTACCAAGGACAGTGCAGGTCTTGCGATTGTAGGGAATTTCCTGGCCCTGTGATATCTGGGAAAGTTCTCCATCGTGAAAGACGTAGTAGACGATTCCCAGTCCATAGCTTGTGGCTGTGAGAATTTCCATGCAGGTCATGAGAAAGGCTCCATCACCAACGATGGCTGCCACCTCGCGCTCCGGGTGGGCGAGTCTGGTACCGATCGCTGCCGGAACGGCATAGCCCATGCAGTTGAAATCCGTAGGAGATAAAAAACACTTACTTTCATGCACAGGAAAAAGTTCTTCGGTAAGGAATGTGTGATTCCCATCGTCAACAACTAAAATGCCGTTATCCGGGAAATCCCGGCGCAGGGACTGAAAGAAGCGAGCCGGGTTGACGCGATCTTTGCTGTCATGCGCCAGCCAGCTTTCCAGATATTGCTGGCGAGCTTTCGCGATCACAGCGGCTTTTCCGTTATTTTTTCTTTGCCAGCCAGCATCTTTTACTGCCTGCAGTAGCAGGGAAAGTGCCTTTGCGGCATCGGACTTTATGGCCACGGTTGCTGGATAATTCTTATGAAATACATCTGGATTGATGTCGATGTGGATGAGCTTCTCAGGCACTTTCATGGAAAAACTTCCGGTGGGAATTTCCGCAAAGCGCGTGCCCACAGCAATCAAGCAATCGCAGTCGGCAAAGGCCACATCGGCTGCGGGCACAGAATACATACCGTAGCCCATGCCCGCAAAGAGCGGGTGGTTGCCCGGAAAAACGCTCAGTCCCTGTAGAGTGGTGGCCACCGGGGCCTCCAGCTCCTCTGCCAGGGCAATGCTTTCTTTGACGGCATCGCGAGCACCCCAGCCCAGAAAGAGACCCACCCTGTTTGCCTGGCAGATCTGGCGGGCTGCCCTGGCGATGAGATCCGGGTCCGGGCCATTTGTTTTTACTTCCCTTTCCGGGCCAGGCGGAAGGCCGGGAGTGTTACCCGTAAAGAGCAGGATGTTCACAGGGATTTCCACAAAAACGGGGCCCGGCTCACCAGCGCGGGCCAGTTCAAAAGCGGCAAAGAGAGTGGGCACGATGTCCTTATGGTCTGTGATTTTGTAGTATTTCTTTACTGCTCCACCAACAAGTTTTTCCTGATCGATCATATGCAACTGGTAATGCCGGCCGCTATCTGTGCGCACACCGCCAGAGATGATGAGCATGGGGATACCATCCAGAAAAGCTTCGGCAATGCCGGACAGAGCGTGCGTTGCTCCGGCCGCGGGCACAATTACCAGTGTCCCGATCTGTCCGGTGGTTCTGCTGATGGCATCAGCCATGAAGGCAGCACCCCCTTCATGGGTCACAAGGATGGGTTCAATCCATTCCGATTTTCCCAACTCATCATACAGTTCGGTGTTGTGGACCCCTGGAATTCCAAAAGTGAATCGAACTCCCATGGCCTCCAGGACATGGACCACCAGTTGCGCCCCTGTTTTTTGCATGATCGTCTCCTGTGTTCTGCCTTCAGGCGGAATTTCTTCTGGAATTTTAATAAACTACGAAATGGTCCTGCCCGTAATGGCCGCTGCTGCCCGGCGTCCGGTAAGGATGCAACCGCCAAGGAACGTGCCCTCCAGCGCCGCTTTACCGTGGATTCCCCCGCCGCCAAAACCGGCAGCCTCGCCCACGGCTAAAAGGCCCGCAATGGGTTGGCCGGAACGATCGAGCACCGCACAGTCCAGGTTCGTTTGAATGCCGCCCAGGCTCTTGCGACTGAGTATGGACTCCCGGATGGCAATCAAAGGCAGGGCGTCTCTGGCAACGATGGGCTGTTTCTTGAGAGTGCGCAGGCGATCGCCACGGTAGCGGCGCAAATGCTGGATGCGCCGCAGCTGTTCATCGTTCTGGAATGACCCTTTTGTCAGGATGGCCCGGTCATACTTTTCTATTTCCTGCTTGAGCAGTTCCCCATCCACGCGCAGGGGGGAGGTGGAATCCGTCCGGTTCATTTTTTCAACCAATTCCGGGACACTGGAAGCCACGATGAAATCCGGACAGTGCGCACATAAATCGTCTACAAGCTTTTTGTTTCCGCGGAGCAGGGTCCACAAAAAGGCAAATATGCGCCGGTCGCGGATGGCATCATTGAATTCCGATCCAGAAACGGCCAGCTCTTTGAGGGCAATTTTGCGGTTGAGAATCTGCCAGGAGTAGCCGCCGGGTTCTTCACAGATGCGATCCACAAGGTACTTTGTATCATAAGCGGTGATGAGCGGCAAAGGGCCGATGCGCTGGCCGCGAGCATTGACCCACAGCGCCGTTTTGGGGGGAACGAGAGACAGGCCGTGGTTTTCAAAAAGAGGGCGCGGGTGGCGCACTCCGGCAGCATAGTTCCACATCCGATTCAGGTGGGTGATCCGGGCGCCGGCTGAAGCCGCAACATCGTGCAGAAGGCCATCGGCTGTGGGGTAGGATCCGTTCAGGATGGTTGCCGGAGGGTTTCCTTGTCCCCAGAACTCACGGACTTTTTCCAGGCTGCCGCCTATGCCACCGGAGGCGAGCACAACATGATCCGCCTGGATCTGGAAATCTCCTCCGGCTTCGAACGCTGAATTTTTTTCCGCATTGCCTTCTATAACGCCATTGCAGCCCGTTATGCGACCATGGCTGGAAAGCAAACCGGTTACTTTATGCAGGAAACGAATTTCCAGATTCTTCCTTGCAGGATGAGACTCGAGCCTTTCCAGCAGACGATCAACAAGTCGTTTTCCGGTCCCCCATACCATGTGAAAGCGCGGATAGGTATTTCCCGGTCCGAAGAGTCCACGTTCCACCCAGTGCACAAAAGGAAAGAAACGGATGCCGTGGCCCTGCAGGTAATCATAGACTGAGCTGCGACTGGCCGCCGTGTAGAGTTCAGCCCAGCGGCGCGGCCATTCATCGCTTTTTTCGAAACAGGCGGTGGCCAGCCAGTCCTTCAGGGCTTGATCGGCACTGTCTGGAATCCCCAATCTTTTCTGTTCGGGAGAACCGGCGATAAAGATTCCACCAAAGGAATCGCGGGCCAGCCCTCCCAGGCGGAATGAGGGAGAGCGTTCCAGCATGATGATTTTCCGGCCGCTGTCCAGAAGATCCAGAGCGGTGACAATGCCGGCCAGTCCAGCCCCGGCGATTACAACCTGTGTTCTTTCCATGAGGATCTCCGATTTTTAGATTGCAGACGCATCAAACTGAAATTGATTGCGGCTACTGACAAGGAAAAAAGCCTGCATCACATGTTTCGCTTTCCCTGGACTCTGACAGACAACCCGGTCGGCTGGGTGGAAATCACCGACTCCTGCAATATTGAGTGCCGGGGCTGCTATCGCCGCCGCCTGGAGGGGCATAAATCCCTGGCGCAGATTGAAGAGGAGATTGGTTTCATGCAGCGCTTCCGCAATGTGGACCAGATCAATCTGGCTGGCGGCGAACCCCTTGTTCATCCGGAAATTGTCGAAATTGTGCGTTTGATTCATGCGCGCGGTTTGAAGCCCTGCATCATATCCAATGGTCAGCGGCTGAAGAAGCCCGGCCTCCTGGAAAGCCTGAAAAAGGCTGGCCTTGAGCACATCAGTTTCCATGTCGACTCCGGCCAGATCCGGCCAGGCTGGACCGGAAAATCCGAAGAAGAGCTCAACGCTCTGCGTGAGGTGCTGGCGGACAGGATCCACCGGGCCGGAGGAATCAAATGTGGCTTCAACATGACCGTGACGCGCAGCAATCTGGATCATGTGCCGCGTATGGTGCGCTGGGCTTTGTCGCAGCGCGGCCGGGTGACCGGGCTGACCTTTATTGTCTTGCGCGGTGGTGTTCTGCGTGAAGGCTATACGTATCTGGCCCTGGGCCGGCCGGTGCAAATTCCGCCTGATGCTCTGGGTTATCTAACCGATGAAGCCACTCGTGGTGAGTATGTGTATGCCACGGATGTGCGCGATGTACTGAGGCAAAATTTTCCAGAATACAGCCCGGCAGCCTATCTGGGTGGTAGCGTGCGATCGGAAAGTCTCAAGTGGATTGTTGCCCAGACAATTTGTAGCGGCAGGCAGATGATCGGTTCGGCAGGGCCGCGGGCCATCGAATTGTTTCAAAGTGCTTATCACTATCTGTTTGGTCGCTACTCTCTGGGCAGTCGCAGGCCTCTCGGGCACACGGCGCTGGGGATGGCTCTCCTTGACCGGGGAATGGCGCGTGCGTTCTGGCAATGGATTCGGCGGGGCCTTATTTTCCGGCCTGTGTATGGACTGGCTATGGCCATTGTCCAGCCACCGGATGAATTGCCCGATGGAACATTTGAAATGTGCGACGGCTGTCCCGATATGACCTACTTTCAGGGAAAGCTGGTGCACAGTTGTCGCCTGGATGAGTACAGGCAGTTTGGATCATTGCTCAGTCAGGTTCCGCGACAGATGACATCGCAGGCCCGTGATTGATGGAATGAATGGAAACTCTGGGAGGGCTGAGGCTATGGAAATCACCGTGTTTACACATGTTCCCTTTGAGGGTCCGGCCGCGATCGCTCCCTGGGCAGAAAGTCGGGGCCATTCTTTGCGTATTGTGCACCTGTATCGGGGTGATAGGATTCCGGTCCCGTCGGACTGGCTCATAGTTATGGGCGGACCGATGGGTGCTCTGGATGACGCAAAGTACCCCTGGTTTGGGCCGGAGAAAAAAGCGATCGATCAGGCCATTGCATCGGGCCGCACGGTAATCGGAGTCTGTCTTGGGGCGCAACTCATAGCTGCTGTGCTCGGGGCCCGTGTCTTTCGCAATGCCGAGCGAGAAATCGGCTGGTTTGACGTGGCATTGCACCAACCGGCCGCAGGCCGGGTGTTTGGTGATCACGCCAGGCTGCGCGCATTCCACTGGCACGGCGATACCTTTGACCTGCCTGCAGGAGCTGATCTTCTGGGCAGCACGCCAGGGTGCAAAAACCAGGCTTTCCTGTACCGGGATCGGGTGCTGGGCCTTCAGTTTCATCTTGAGGCCACACGGGAAAGTATAGAGTCTTTGATCCGCGAATGCCCTGATGATCTTTTAGCCGGCCCCTTTGTGCAGACAGCGGCGGCCATGCTCGATCGGCAACCCGAGCACGCAGCACTTTTTGAACTATTGGATAATCTGGAAAAAGGGGAAACAAATGAGTGAATCGTGGAATGCCGGGAGCGTCGTTGCTCGTATCTTAAAACAGGAAGGAGTGGAGAAGATCTTCGGGATCATTGATGGCACCTATTTTGGCTTTTACTCGTCTGCCGTAAAAGAAGGAATGCAGCTGATCACGCCGCGCCATGAAACGAGTGCGGCGCATATGGCCGGTGCCTACGCGCGGTTGACAGGAAAGCTGGGTGTTTGCATGGCCTCGAATGGCCCGGGAGTGGCCAATATATTGCCGGGCCTTGTGGTGGAAGAGGGAGAAGGAAATCGTCTGCTGCTGATCACGAGTGCGCGGCGTACGGGGATCATGTACCCGGATCGCGGCGGCACCTACCAGTGCTTTGATCAGGTGGCGGTAATCGCTAAAATTGCTAAATACAGTGTGGCCGTGCCTTCCTTTGAGCGTACGGCAGAAATCATGCGCTCCGCTTTGCGACACTGCTACAGTGGTCGGCCCGGCGTGGTCCATGTCGATATCCCAGAAAATATTATGAATACAAAAGTGAAGGCAAGCCCGGATTTGCGCCACCCCGAGCGTTACCGTGTGATGGAGCCTCTGACGCCCTCGACAGATCAGGTTCGCCGGGCCGCCGATATGCTGTGTGCAGCAAAGCTTCCCATGATCCATGCGGGCAGTGGTGTTTTGCATTCAGGGGCTTCTCTTCTTTTAGAAGAGGTGGCCGATTTGTTGCATGCTCCGGTCACGACCAGCTGGGCGGCGCGGGGGGCTCTGCGCGAAACCCACGAACTGGCCATTCCTATGGTGGATGTAACGCTCAATCATCGGGTGCGAAACGCCGCCGACCTGGTTCTGGTGCTTGGATCGCGCCTCGGAGAAACGGACTGGTGGGGCAAAGCTCCTTACTGGAAGCACCCCGCCGGACAACAGATGATTCAGGTGGATACGGATGCGTTCATCCTGGGAGCCAATAAGCCGGTGGATCTGGCCATTCAGGCTGATGTTAAGGTACTGCTTTCTCTACTTGCTCTGGAGCTTCGCAGTCGCAGCCTTGATCAAAATCACCGTCGCAAAGAAATGCAACAATTCAGCAAGTACCGGCAGGCCTATCGGGCCCGACTGGATCGAGCCTTACAAAAGGAAAGCCAGCTGGTTCATCCTGCACGGGCGGTCATGGCCTGCCGCGAGACCCTGGGGGATGAAACCATCCTTGTTGCTGACGGTGGCAATACGGCGATCTGGGCCAATTTTTACTGGCAGGTGCGTACGGCCGGCACCGTGCTTTCCACTTTCAAATTTGGTATGCTGGGTGCAGGCGTGGCCCAGGCGCTGGGGGCAGCCGTAGCCCGCCCGGGAAAGCAAGTGTGTTGTATCATTGGCGATGGAGCGATGGGCTTTCATCCGCAAGAGATCGAAACCGCAGTGCGGCACGGATTAAAGGTTCTGTATGTAGTACTGTGTGATCGCCAGTGGGGCATGGTAAAGATGAACCAGTCCTTTACCTTGCGCCCGTGGAAAATGCTTCTGTACAAAAGACTGGATCCGGGCGAAACAATTGCTGCGGATCTGGGAGAAATTCGCTTCGATCTGGTGGCCCGGGCGATGGGGGCGTATGGAGAACGCGTGCAGACTAACTCTGAGCTCCTTCCCGCACTGGAGCGCTGTATCCAGAGTGGCCTTCCGGCAGTTTTGCATGTCGATGTAGATCCGGTCGCTCATATGTGGGCTCCCGGACTGCGTCACTTCAAAGACATGCATCTGGAACCAGGAAGGCGTTGATATGCAGAGGGATTCCTCTGCGCGAACTGGCGCAAAAAATACTGTTGCTCCCGGCCGGATCGTGATTCCGCGCATGCGAGTCCTCATCACCGGAGCCGGTGGTTATGCAGGCAGTCAATTGGTACAGTCCCTCTGCACTGATGAAACGATTGATGTCATGGCCACGGATGTGCGCTTCTTAGCAGAGCAGGGTCGCGAAAACCGGCGCGTCTGCGATATCCGCGACCGTGAATCTGTGCAGGAACTGTGGTCAGAGTATCGGCCTGATGCTGTAGTGCACCTGGCCTCGGTTGTGAATCCCGGGAAAGGAAGCAGCCGTCAGTTTGAGTATGAGGTGGATGTAGGAGGTACAACCAATGTGCTCAATGCCAGCATCCAGACGCATGTGGAACGCTTGATTGTCACTTCGAGTGGTGCCGCCTACGGTTACCATAAGGATAGTCCCCGACCCCTCAAAGAAACAGATTCCCTGCGGGGGAATTTTGAATTTCCGTACTCCCACCACAAGCGCCTGGTTGAAGAGCTGCTGGCAGATCATAAGAAAAACGGACTGAAGCCTGACCTTGTCATTTTTCGCGTCGGGACGATCCTTGGCCAGACGACCAGAAATCAGATTACAGCGCTCTTTTTGCGGCCACGATTGCCGGCTGTTTGCGGCAGCGACAGCCCCTTTGTATTCATCTGGGACCAGGATGTGATGGCGGCGATTCTGCATGCGCTGAAAAGAGAGCGGAATTCTTTTGTGGCTCCGGTCGGCATCTACAATCTGGCCGGCGATGGCTATCTGAGTGTTGACGAAATCGCGGCCAGGCTCGGGAAGAAGGTGCAACGTTTTCCGGCCTGGTTTTTGCGGTTTCTATTTGCCGTGCTCCGCCCTCTGGGACTTTCTCGCTACGGGCCGGAGCAGGTGCGCTTTTTGCAATACAGGCCGGTACTCGACAATGGAGAATTGAAGAGAACATTTGGATTTCTGCCGCAGATGACCAGCGCGCAGGTTTTTGACTATTACTGTAAACACAATGTTTTCCAGAAGAAAACGTGATCTGAGGGGAACCAGGGCTCTGCTTACGGGAGCCTTTGGAAATCTGGGGCGTGCCCTTTCTTTCGAGCTGGCCCGCCGTGGCTGTGAGGTAATTGGCGTGGATCGCGATCGGGACGCCCTGCGCCTCCTGGGGCAGGAATTCGCTGAGCTGGGTTTTCCTCATAGCCTGGAGGTGATCGATCTTGCCGATTCCCGCGCGCTGGGCGAGTTCCTGTCCCGTCAGCTCAACCGGCCACTCGATATTTTGATTTTGAATGCCGGGATAACCCGCATACGGTCCTTTTCGCAAACCGATGAGGTCGATTTTCGTTCCGTAATGGAAGTGAATTTTTTTGCTCCCGTACGTCTTGTCAGTGAATGTCTGGATCGATTGCCGCGAACAAAGGGCTCACTGCTTCCATCGGATGTGGCCAGCCGGGTCGTCGCCGCCCTCGAAGCACGCAAATCTCGCCTGTATCTGCCTCTGCAATCTCTGGTGGCCCGACTGATCTGGGGATTGTCTCCAGACCTGTATATTTCTTTAATGAAAAGACGCGCTTGATCCGGTGGAATAGGGACAATCTGGAGGTAGATCGTGTTTGAAGGGATTCCTTTCAGCATTTCCCTGGATCAGGCTGGACGATTCCTGGTGAAAAGTCATCAATTGCCGGAAGCTCCTCTCCTCTATCTGGAGGATTATTTACAGGCAGTCAATCGCTACAAGAATGCAGGCAGTGCCAGCGATCCCTTGTTCAGTCTCTATCAACCTCCTCTATTGTCTCATGCCGGGCATCGTGCGCTCCACCACAGACTCAAGCGTCGCTTTGAGAGGGCACGCATTCCCGCTTCAGCGACCATTGGTATGAGCAGGCACTGTCAATGCCATTGTTTGCATTGCAGCGCCAGCTATCACATGGCCTCAGCACGCGAAGATTTAACAACAGATCAAATGGTCCAGGCTTTCCGGGAGAGTGTGGACGCTGGTGTAACGACCCTGATCCTGGTGGGTGGTGAACCGCTGATTCGGCGTGACCTGGAAAAGATTTTAGAAAAAACCAGAACAGACCGGGCCTCCGTGATAGCCTTCAGCAATGGCGAACTGCTGACAGAGAAACGTGCCAGTTCCCTCAGAGCAGCAGGTCTATTGGGAATTTTTATCTCCCTCGATTCTCCCGAGGAAAAGGAACACAACGAGTTGCGCGGCCGGCCCGGCCTCTTTGAAAAAGCGATGCGAGCCATAGCTGCCGGCCGGTCCGCCGGTCTTATGATGGGAATTTCCAGTTATTTGACGGACGAACGTGTGCAGGCCGGATATGTGGAAAAATTTATGGATCTTGCTGCTGAAACGAAGGCCATGGAAGTGACTTTCTTTGATGCCATTGCTACCGGTCGTCTAAAGGACGGTCGCCATACTTTCCTTTCCGATTCTGTCCGCCTGGATCTGCATGAACGGGTCCGACGCTTTCAGCGTGATCCTTTGAGCCCGGCTATCTCAGCACAATCCACGCTTACTTCCCGGCGTGGTAGCGCTTTTTGCTTTGCCGGCAACACCCAGTTTTATCTTTCGAGTAACGGTGCCTTCTGCCCCTGCGACTTTACTCCACTACATGCCGGCTACTTTCCCGAGTTCAGCATTGCTGCTCTGTGGAAAAAATTAGTCAGTCATCCCTGTTACCGGAAACGTTCCCGGGTATGTCGGATGCAGGATCCAGGGTTCCGGCGTGCATTCATCGATACGATCCCACATGATGCTGTCCTTCCTTATCCCCTTTCTCCATAAATAGCCGGCCGATGCATTCTGATTTCTGCTCGCTCTACAGACAGCGCCTGGCATGAGTGGCTCATGCTAACGGCCGTCTTGAAGCAACTCATCGATCGTCAGGATCTGGATGCGGCAAGCGCCACACAGGCAATGACAGCCATTATGACCGGCGAGGCCGGTGAAGCCATGACCGCAGCGCTGCTTGTGGCTCTGCGCTGCAAAGGCGAGAAAGCCCATGAGGTAACGGCTTTCGTGCGTTCCATGCGCAAAGCTGCTTTAGTATGGCCTGAGGCTACCGGGGACCTTTGCGATACTTGTGGCACCGGCGGCGATGGTCGGGGAACCATTAACATCTCCACTCTTTCCGCGCTGCTGCTGGCGAGTTTAGGACACAGCGTTGCCAAGCACGGCAATCGAGCAGTGAGCAGCACGTCGGGCTCCGCCGATTTGCTCGAAGAACTGGGGCTCAAACTCGATCGCAGTGTGGAGGATGTCATCGTTGATTTGCGCCGCTCCCGCATTTGTTTTTTATTTGCCCCGCTCTGGCATCCAGCCATGAGGCATGCGGCTCCGGTGCGCCGGTCGCTGGGCATACGAACCGTTTTTAACATGCTTGGACCTCTGACCAACCCGGCCCCGGTGGCCTATCAGTCCGTGGGAGTCTTTGATCCTGAGTTGCTTGAGCTCATGGCTGAAGTTTTGTGCAGCCTGGACCGGAAGCTTGCCTATGTGATTCATTCGCAGGATGGCCTGGATGAGATTTCACCGGAAGTGCCAACTCGCTACATTCGCGTGGAGCAGGGACGGGTGGTAGAAAAGGGGGAACTGCGACCGGAGGATTTTGGTGTCCGCCCCTTTGCTCTGTCCAGGATTCAGGTGCCGGATAAAAAAGAAGCCTTCAGCCGGGCCCAGGCTCTGATTCGGGGAGCAGGACTGGAAGAAGATCGAACCATTGTGGCGATGAATGCGGCACTTCTGCATGGAGGACGGCGCGGACTGTCTTTAAAAGATGCATACGAGGAGTGCCGTTCTGAACTGCAAAGCGGGCGGCTGGAAAGTATCCTGAAAAGCTGGATTGAAAGAATCCCCCTCCCATCCAATTAGCGCCGCCAGGGCGTGCCCGCTGTTGTTTCAGGGGGCCTGCCCCTTTTGTCCGAGAACGGCGGTACAACAAAAATTCACCTGTCGGGTGCTTTTTAAAAATCCTACAAAAGGCCTCTGCGCGCCAACTGCCTTCTGGCTTCTTTGACTTGTCAGCCTGAGCTTTCTTAGAACCTTTGTTCCTCATGGATGAAATCTATTCCTTACTCGCTCAGCAATCGGCAAGACCGCAAGCCGTCATTGAGCAACCCTCAGCAACACCCGCGGCCGCGTCCCCCATGGAGCAGCCCTCATGGTGGCCCATGCTCGGAATTTTTGCTCTCTTTGCCGTATTTATGTTTTTCATGAGCCGTTCGCAACGCAAGGAAGAGAAGCGCAAAAAAGAGATGATGGCTGCTTTGAAAAAGGGCGATCAGGTAGTGACCTCGGCAGGAATCATCGGAACCATCTCCTCTCTCAAAGATGACACCATCATTTTGAATGTGGGAGGCGTAAAAGTAGAATTTCTGGCCTCTGCCATATCCAGCCTGCGAGCTCCTGGTAAAGGTGAGAAGACGGAAAAAGAATAGGAGTCGATCATGAAGTTGTATCTTTACGGATTTTTACTGTTACTTCTTGCGGGCGGACTGTGGGCTCAGGAAATTAAAGATATTCCAGAGCCGGCTCCCGTTGAAAAACCGCCCGTCGCAAAACCGCCGCAGGTAAAACCGGCCCGGCCACCGGAAGAGGCACCGGTCACTCCTCCCGTGGCTCCTGTTCCGGAAAAACCGGCCATGGAAAAGGCTGAAAAGCCGGCTTCACCGGAAGGTCCGGATAGAACAGAAAAACCGGACCGGGTAGAGAAAAAAGCGGAAGAACCCCAAAAAGAGCCTGCGGTGATTCGGCTAAAAACAGAAGAGGAGCGCAAAGCCGAGGCGGCCCGGGTTTTGCTGGAAAGAAAGAAGAGAGAGGAGCGCCGCGTACAGAGACCTGTAGTGAAGCGGGTGGAGACCAGGGAAAGGCCTGCTGCTCCCGTTGGGCCGGCGCAGAGAATGCTGGAACGCCCTGTTGTAGCACCGGCCCGACCACCAATGGAGACGCCCGCCGCTCAACCCCCCGTTCTTCCTGCTACTCCCCTCCCGACAGCTGAGGGGCTGGCCCCCGCAACTGCAATCGCTCCCGCGCTGCCAACAGCAACCGGTCCGCTCGCCGGCATTGCCGACACGCACTACTTGCCCGAGGAACTGCTGATTCCAGGCCTTAAGGTTACCCACTATACCATAAGCAGTTCCCCCGTCGCCAATCTGGAGCACGGCGTGAAGGAAGGGGAAGTGGAGAAGGAAGGAGAAGGCCTGTGGGCCTGGGTCCTGGGAAAAATGACCAACTCCCGCACTTTACGGAACATCTTCATTGTGGCCGCCATTATGGCTGTCTTTCTGGTGTATCGCATGCGTAACACAGGGCAGCGAATCGGCTTATGAATTTACTACCAAGAACGCTTATCGTTGTTGGCGTGCTGGGTGTTTCCCTTCTGTGTCTATCGCCCAATTTTACCAGCAACCGCCTGACGGTTGTGTTTAATGAAACGCGCTGGGCAGGCGATGAGAAGGTAGCCATTCCTCAGGCAGAGATAGATGAATTCATTGCGGACCGTGAGAACGGTCTTGGGCTTTACTTCCCGGACAATGAGTGTGTGAAGGCTGTGGACAATCCGCGGCAGTGCACGCTCAGTCGACGGTTTTTAACAGAAGCTCAGGTCAACGAACTGTCTCAGGCTTTCCCGGAATTCATTGATGAGGATCGCACCTTTATCCAGCCTGACGGAATCGAGCGTTTCTTTAGCTTCCTTTCAGAGAAATCATTTAAAAATTTGAGAATAAAACTGGGCCTGGATCTGCAGGGTGGCATGAGGGCTGTGTTGCGGGCCGATTTCGAGCACTATGCAAAGCGGCTTCGTGAGAACTATGCACATACTTTGAAAGAGCTGGAAGGAAAGATTGCTGCAGCACCGGTTGCAGAGAAGCCGGCTTTGCAATTACAAAAAGAAGATATCGAGAGTAAGTTTACCATCAGCGAGGAGCGCAAGGCTGAACTTCTTGCAGAAGCCAAACGGGTCATCGACAAAAGGCTGGCTTCCCAGAACCTGACCGAACCGGAGGTGCGTGTACAACCCGGCAGTCATTCGATTGCCGTGGATATGCCGGGGGCCGGTAACTCCCAGGAAGTTCTGCGGCGCATAAAAGATACGGTCACCGTGGAATACCGCATCGTGCAGCAAAATGAGGCTGCGGATCGACTCCGGGAAGAGCGCTTTGATGTTTATTTGCAGCGCCTGCAGGATCTTTATACAGCTGAGGTGCGCCCTGATCCCCGGGAAATCGAGAGCCTGTTAAAAAAGGTGGCGGAGGAAGCAGAACTGCGGCCGGAAGATGGCCAGCTTTTTCTTTACTGGCGGCGAGGCCGCAAGGCCAATTCGGCGCTTCTGCCCCGTGAATTCCGCTTGCTGGGTCCGGTGGTCATGGACGGCAATGACATGAGCGATGCTCAGGCCAGTATCAACCCGCTGACACCGTACTATCGGATCAGCTTTGTTTTGAATGCGGACGGGGCGACAAAGTTTGCTGACATCACCACAGCCAACCGCGGCAAGCAACTGGCCATCCTCTGGGGTGATCGAGTGATGAGTGAACCCAACATCAATGAGCCCATCACCGGCGGTATGGGAGAAATTACCGGTCAATTCGAGCAATCAGAAGCCGAAGAAGTGGCCAGCGTAATCAAGGAGGGAGCATTGCCCCTGAGTCTTGAAGTGCTGAGCGTGAGTTTTGTTGGCCCTTCACTGGGACTGGACTCTATTGCGGCCGGTGTCTATTCCATTCTGGTGGGATTTTTCCTTGTAGTGCTCTTTATGGTTCTTTACTATAAGCTTTCCGGACTTGTTGCCATCAGTGCTCTGTTTTTCAACGTCGTCCTTATGCTGGCTGTACTCAGCCTGCTGGAATTCACTCTGACTCTGCCCGGGCTTGCCGGCATCATCCTTACTGTGGGCATGGCGGTGGATGCTAATGTGATCATATTCGAGAAAATGAAGGAAGAAGTGGAGGCGGGTCGTTCGCCGGCTCTGTCCATCGAAAGCGGATATGCCTCGAGTTTCTGGACCATTCTTGATGCAAACATCACTACCATCATTGCGGCGATCATTCTGTTCTATACCAAGGATGGACCCATTATGGGCTTTGCCATAACACTTTTCTGGGGACTGGTAGCCTCCATGTTTACCGCTCTTTTTGTGACCCGCTGGATGTATGATATCGTGCAACAATTTCATCGCTTAAAAACATTGTCGATTGGCTGGACGGTTGAGGAGGGAGGCCGGTGAGGTTTTCTCGTTTCCGTACACTATTTTTTCTGATTTCTTTGGTTTCCATTATAGCCTGCTATGCGGCGACATTTATCTATCACGGTGGTTTTGCCCGCAGCATTGCCTTCAACGGAGGGTTTCGCTTCACCATCCAGTTTGATCCGGATGTCAGCAAGGAATCCCTGGAAGCTCTGCTCAAAGATAAAGGTTTTGCCGATGCGCAGATACGGCTGGCAAGTTCCCGCCTCAATCAATTTGACCTGGAGTTCGAGCCCGATGTTCTGGAAGGCCGCACGCTGGCAGCACCTCCGGCGGAGGACCAGGTCAACGAGCCCGGTCCGGTGGAAATTCTGGAAGCAGAACTTCTTTCCTTTTTACCGATTTCCGGTTCGGAGTGGATCATTTCCCGGGAGAAGATCTCTGCCAGCTACGGAGAGGAACTGGCAAAGCTGACCTTCTATACCCTGCTTGCCTGCATTATTGTGATTGGTATTTACCTTTCTGCTCGCTTTACTTTTCCCTTTGCTCTGGGAGCCTCGCTTGCGCTGCTACATGATGTATTCTTTACCATTGCCTTTATCGGTATCATGCAAATCAAGCCCAGCATACCGGTGGTGGCTGCCCTGCTCACTGTAATCGGTTATTCCATCAATGATACCATTGTGATCTTTGACCGTATACGCGATACCCTACCGGAGGGTGCATCCATTGTGCCTGATATTACAGATATGGCCATCACGCAGACACTATCGCGCACCATCATTACCTCCCTGGCCACGGTTCTCGTTATCGTAGCTCTCCTTTTTGGTGGCGCAACCAGCCTGTACGATTTTGCCACAATCATTCTTTTTGGCATCATCGTGGGTACGTACTCTTCAATCTTCATTGCTTCCCATTTTGTGCAATGGTATGTGGAATGGCGCAATTCCTGATGATTTTCCCTTAGGCCAGGTTCCCGACCCGGTTGCCCGGCTCCTTTGTCGGGATTCTCTGCTGGCAATGGGTCTGTCAAAGCCCAACCCGCCGGTTGCCTGCGTGATTGAAACAACACAGGGGCAGTATTTCAGCGGGGGGACGGAGCCGGTTGGTGGTCGTCATGCGGAAATTGTTGCTCTGGACGCCTACGATGCGAGTGGCTGCCAGGATCCCTTCCAGCTCTACGTTACCCTTGAACCTTGCAGTCGCCAGGGCCGAACGGGCCCCTGTTCGCAGCGGCTGAAAAAGTACAGGCAGCTAAAAAAAATCGTTTTCTTCCACCGTGACCCGACGCAGCGATCCTTGGAAGACTTGAGCGCCCTGTGTCCTGTCGAGCGGGTGGACCTCTCCAGTTTTTTTTTGCAGGGATTCCTTCGCCGGGTGAGCCGGCATCGCCCGCGACTTTTCTTTAAGGTTGCTTGCAGCAAGGACGGCTTTATCGCCCCGCTGCCCCCCCGGCGCTCTCCCATTTCCGGCAGGGAAGCCGGGGCTTTTGTGCAATTGCTCAGATCGCGTATGGGTGCTGTTGTGGTTGGCGGGCGAACGATTCAGATCGATCAGCCGCAGCTCAATTATCGCATCCCCCCTTCCTTTGATCTGCCCCGCTACAGTCCGCTGGAAGGAGAATCGATCTTTTTGCAGAGTATGTTCGAGTATGCCCGGCTTCTCTGTGAGCAGGATGTCAGTTTCCTCCAGCCTTTACGTATAGGTTGCCTCAATCCTTCGCGTCCGCCCGCGCCCGATTTTATCCGCAGGCAGAAAAGTCTGCCGGGACCCTTCCTCACTTTTGACTCAAGCCGACCTCCTTTAGAATTTCTGTCCTACCTGTCAGAACTTGCCTGTAACGACGTTCTCCTTGAAGGAGGTGCCGGCCTTTTCCGGTGGCTGGAGGATTCTCCGGAAAAGGGGGATGTTATTATACTTTTGCAATCAAAAGAGGTAAGGATGGGAAGCGGACTGAAGTTACCATCTCTTTTCCAGGCAGAGTCTTATCCGGTTTGCTGCGATCTGGGACAGGACCTGCTTTTTTTCCGGGAAATCTCCTGATACGAAAAGGTCACAGATGCATATAAATGAGCGCAGCAAAGGTTAAAATCCAGCCGGCGAGAGACAGCTGAATCATCCCGTCTTTGAGTAGAATTTCCGTGGGCGAGCCGCTGCGCTTCTCCACAAAGGTGATCTGTAAGTAGCGCATAATTCCGCCAATGACGAAAAAAACAGTAAGATAAAGTCGATCGCTGCCCAGGCGGTTCACAACGGCCGGGGAAAGAGTGTACATGATGTATCCTACAATCGTAATCGATGCCCCGAGGACCATGGCTGCGTTGAGAAATTCCAGGTTGTAACCATCGATCACGGGCCTTGTGCGTTCTCCTTTCTCGATGAAGATAAGCACATCATCTCTCCTTTTGGCCAGGGCCAGGAATAGTGCCAGGAGAAAGGTGATGACGACTATCCAGGGAGACAGAGGAATTCCGGTTACAACAGATCCGGCCATGAGCCGCAGCACAAAGCCAAAAGCGATTGTCATCACATCCAGCACGGCCAGATGTTTGAGCTTGATGGAATAAGCGACGTTGATCAGCAGGTAAAAAAGAAGGAGTAAGGCCAGCCGATAGGAAAATAGAAAGGAAGCTACAGTTGCCCCGATAAACAGAATCGCTGCAAGCGTGAGAGCCAGATCCGCCCGTACTGTACCGGCCGCCAGCGGACGGTTCTTTTTTGTGGGATGCTTCCGGTCTTCTTCCCGGTCCATGTAATCATTGAATACGTAGTGAGCGCTTGCTACGGCGGAGAAACACAAAAATGCAACGGTAGCTTCCAGCAGATGGGTCAGTTCAAAGATCTGTAAGGCAAAGAATACGGGCAGAAATACGAAGAGATTTTTGACGTATTGATGAGGCCGCAGGAGACGAATCAAAGCCAGCATTATCTACCATTTTGGCCGCCCTTTCCTCCGTCAAGGAGCCTGACTTTTTGCTTGATAGGAATTCCTTTATGGAGAGGATCAGTCATGCGCTGGCCTGTCGCCCTGATATTCCTTTTTTTTGCTTCTGGTTGTCTTGTGCTCCATCAGGTGGACTTGAAGGGACCGGGTACCGTTGAAGGTAAAGATCTCAACCGACTGCTGCAAGGTCAGATGACCGGGGCTTTTTATCAGGGGGCTCTTCTCTTTGGTCGGCCCGGACAACAGGAATCGGCGGTAGCTCAGGCTGCTGTTGTGGCCGGCCGATTGTTTAAGGGAATGGTGGGTGTCCGCGATGACGGCCATTATACGCTGCAGAGTGCGCTACAGTGCAGTCGGACCGTTGAGCGGGGAGGGGCTGTTGTTGTTGCCCGTGTCTTTGATAGCCTGCAGACCTGTCCGCTGTCGCCGGCCGTGTGCGAAATAGAGTCCGGGTCGATATTTCCGGCAGCCTTTCAATCAGCGTTTCTATTAAAAGAACACAGTTGCGATCTGAAGGAAGCGGGAATGATTCTGGCCGTGGGCGATATTCATTATTGAGATGCTGGTCTTCGCCTGACAGTTTTTTTCATTCCGATTTGCTCCGGAAAGGGTGGAAAAAAATGTGGCATGCAGATAGGGATCCGGGATACTGAATTATGCGCTGGTCATTTCTCCAAGACACTACATCTGCTCGTGATCTCTTACTCGATTGCCGCTCTGAAGCGCAGTACGCAGCAGGTACACTTCCTGGGGCCTACGGCGCAGCGCTGGTCAAAAAACCCATCGGTTCCGGGCCTAAATCGCAGGAATTTCTTAACGGAATGGTTCAGGCCGTGAAGAAGCTGGCGAAGGATAAGGAAACAGTTGTTTGTTTTGATGAAGGACAGGGGATGTACGCCAGCCGCATGGCCTGGATTTTGCGTTCCGCTGGCTTGAAGAATGCCATGCTCCTGTCCCGGAAGTTCAGTGACTTTTCCACTCAGGACTTGAAGGCCGGCCCGGGCCAGATTGAGCCTGAAGGAGCATCCGCGAGAAGCAGTCCCGGGATGATCATGCTTATCAACCATCTGCAAAAGGAACTGACCCGTGTGCAGCTCATCGATGCGCGTACGCCGGAGGAATATGAAGGGGAGCTACCGCGAATGATCAGTCCGGAACCGGGCAGTATGTGCGGCCGCATTCCAGGTTCAATCAACTGGGACTGGCGCTCGCTGTACAACCAGGAGGGCGTGCTCCGCGATAAGATGGAGATCATTATGGACATCAAAAGAATGGGGTTTATGCAGGAACGCCCCACCGTCATCTATGACTTCAATGGCGCTCGTTCCTGTACAATGGCTCTGGTCATGCATTGTTGTGGTTATCGTAACATTTCCGTTTACCTTGGTTCCTGGATGGAATGGCGCAAAAGCAATTTACCCAAGCAAAATTTCCATCCCTGGTTGAATTGACAGTTTCCGGCCGGGCTGCATAAAGGTCGGCACCCATGCGAGTCCTGTGCTACTTTTTGCTCTTAAGCGCGACGGGTGCTCTTTCCGCATCTCCCCTGGGGCCAGGGATGCGTTTCTGGTACACTCTGGAAACCGAACATTTCCGCATCCACTATCCATCGGGGCAACGGGACGCAGCTGTGCGCCTGGCCCCCCTTGCGGAGAAGACACATAAGCGGCTTGAAGCACGCTACCGCGGTGGCGGCAAAAAAACCGATGTTGTGCTGGTCTTTGATTCGGATCTGGTCAATGCATTTGCCAGCACAGCGTATGGCCTGGATCAAGTGGTTCTCTACCTGAACCATCCGGAACTGGGGCAGTTCTCGCGCTACGATTCGTGGCTTGAGCTTCTTTTTGTGCATGAGTATACGCATATCGTTACGACCCGTTACTATGACCTGGGAGATCTCTCGGGGCTGTTTCGGATTCTCTTTGGCATTCCCTGGAACTTCCTGGCTCCGCAGGGATTTATAGAAGGCATCGCCGTTTTTGAAGAAAGCCAGGCGGGCAAGGGGCGGATGAAAGATCCGCTGACCAATATGATCGCCCGGACTGCAGTTCTGGATAATAGCTTTCCGGATCGCGGCGAAATCATGTCCGGATCGCATCGCTTCCCTTTTGGATCCCATGTGTACCTTTATGGCGGTCGATTTCAGGGCTTTCTGGCCGACCGTTATGGTGCAGATCGGCTGGCCGCCTTCTGGCGGACGGAGGAGTTTCCTTTTGCCCTGGATGAAAGGCTGCGCACCCTGCGCGTGCGCCCGTATCGTCTGGAATATCAGGACTATGCCGATGGTGAGATTGCGGAAGCACGGAGAGTAATCGATGAAGTGTCAGCACGGGGTGTAACGCCCTACCGTCGTCTAACGGAGGATGGTTACTCTAAGACCGATTTAGTTTTCCACCAGGGAGATCTCTTTTACTTTGCCAGCCCCGGAAATGCGCGTCCCGGAATCTTTGCTCTGAATCCGGCAACTCTCGAACGCGAGCGTCTGCGCCGCACTCCGGAGTCAGCCGGCTTTGCCATGGCGGGGGACATTGCCATTTATTCCGATCCCTATTTCTTCAGTCCCGGTTTCTACGGCTATCGCAATGAGCTTTACCTGGAAGGATGGTGGGACAGGCGGCTCCTTCGCGGAACCAGCGCCTCGCATCCTGCTCTGAATGCGGATGGCAGTGTTGTTTATTACGTTGAGCGTGATGAAAAGGAACGGCGTCTGATCCGGGCCGATCTTACCGACCGTAAAATTTCCAGTCCCGCTGTGGTCCGGCGCGTGCCCCTGGGGGGAATTCTTGAATCCATCGCTGTGGCGCCGGACGGCGGCGGCTTTGCTTTTGTAGAAAGGCCCGGGACTCGCGGCTTTGCTCATCTGGTCTATTGTACAGCAGAGCTGAACTGTAAAATCATTGTTGGCGGTGAAGCAACCAAGACGCATCCGCGCTTCAGTCCGAACGGCCAAGAAATCTATTTTACTTCTGATGCTGATGGGATATACAATCTGTATTCGTATCAACTGACATCGGGAGCGATTCTGCGGCGCACAAGGACGCTGACCGGTTTTTTTGAACCGGCACCGGCCCCGGATCGTTTGTATGCCACCGCCTTTTTCCGTAGCGGATACGATATCATAAGTTTTGCTTATGAAGACCTGCTCCGGGAGCCTGCCGATTTTTTTGCGAATACGGAGAACCAGCCCCCGGACACGGCAGACCTGGATGTGGCCGTGAGAGACTCCTCCTATAACGGTGTTCTGCGGCTGCGGCCATGGATTTCCGGAATCCTTGTATCCGATCTGGGACTGGTTCTGGCGGCGGGAGCAGGACTTCGCGATCCTCTTGGCCGGCACATGCTTCTGGGCGGAGTGAGCCTTTTTGGCACCGGGTTGGCCATGTACGAATACAGTCGCTTCAATCCCGCACTCCTTCTCACCTATTCCACCAATGCCGTGAATAAAGATCTGGCCCGGGAATACCCAGGCTGTCTGGAAGAAGGGACGGCCTACCGTCTATTTTGTGATTACAAACTGTCCAGAGACGAAGGTCAATTCCTTGAGGCGCATTCGGTTTATCAGGAGGCGGCTTCAGGCAGCTTGCGTTATGCAAAGGACAGTCGCACAGTATCTTTCCAGTCCCTTCTGGGTTACAGCGGGGAACGGTTGCGGAATGCGCGCAGAATCCAGACGATGGACTATGCCGTCCGGGATCTGGACCGCGTCGGGCCACTCTTAACTCTTGTGGCCGGAGACACCGCTTTCTATCCAGAGTCCATCAGCCAGGAGCATGGCTATATTCTCTTTTTGAACAGCCAGTATTTTGGTCCTGGCAGTCGCACGGTTGTGGATGAGTACCGCCTGAGCGATCTGTCCTTTTTTGACGAGAAACTGGATCTGCCGCCGCTGGCGTTGCGACCCAAGAATCGACGAGCCCTGTCCTACGGGATTGCGGAGGCTGGAGCGGCGGCATTTCTTCCTTCCTTTGCCGATCATCATGTGAATTACCTCTCTGTGTATGCTTACACAACCTACGGCCCGGATCGCTATACGGAAAAGGTGAGCCTCTACCGTTTTGTGCGCGGTCAGAACTGGCGCCGCGCTCCCCGCAACATTGGCGCAGAAGTTTTGACCTATGAATACCGCATGCCTCTGCTCTTTGCCTCACGCACCCTGGGGGATTCTTCTTTTATGTTACGCAGTATTTCCATGGGCGCCTTTGTTGATTATGGCGCATCTTTTGATCGCTATCCGTACAGAGAGGACTGGGTTGGCGGTTATGGTTTGACCATGGCGATTGGGCTGAACTTTCTCCACCTGGTTTTACCGGACATGAAATTCACCCTGGCACGCGGAACCGGTCCGGCCGGGGAAACGCAATTTTTGCTCTCATTCAGTGCCGGTCTCTCCGGTGACGTGATTGGCCATGATGGCCGGACTGCACCGGCCTACCGTGAACCGTACCGGCGGGCCCTGCCAGGATTCCAGCATGTTCCTGGTTACTTCCGTGAGCGTTCCGCCGGCGGAGTGCTGGAATAATCGTTTAAAAATCAAAACTCTCCAGAGCTTCTTCCGTGTTTTTGAATATCTCGAATACTGATGAAAGCTTGGTAATCTCCATCAGGTTCTCCACATCTGAATTCAAACCGGAAAATACAATCCGTCCCTTCATCTGTTCAACATGTTTGAAGATGTTGAGAAAAACGCCCAGAGCGGCAGAGTTGATGAAGGGCACTTTTTTCAGGTCGATAATGAATTTTGGCGCGGATCCGGGCTTGATGTATTTTTCCATTTTCTCTGCCAGATCGTACTCATTGCCAGCTTTGATGGCCCCCTCGATTTTAACTATGTGTACATCCGATTTGGATTGAATCTTAATTTTCATAAATAAAAAAATTTATGCAGTCGCATGGTTCCTTTCTTTTGAGCCCAATGTGTCCTGGCGCAGATTAAATTCCAGTATTTTTCGGTTCCGGGGGCCTTTTTCCCCGGCAAAAACGTTGTAATGCCCGGGTGCGAACCCCTGAAGATCCCATACCGACCTGTCTTCGATGGAAGATTGCTCCACCAGCCGATCATTGCAGTAAAACTGGAGTATGGCCGGCCCGGGACCGCCTTTTTCCACAGCCAGTTCGAGCGCTTCGGGACTGCTGCGCAGCTCAAAGATCAGATACTGCTCCCCCAGAGGCACGATTGCGGAATGGATGGTGGCCAGACCCGTCTGGCTGCGAAAGGCCTGAGACGGGAGCAGCTGAAAGCCCCGCAGAGCTTCAACAACTGTACTCTGGCGGATACGAAAACGCGGAGTTCTGTTCCGGGCCTGGGGCAGAACGGTCTGGTCCAGGTCGATTTGCATGAATTCAGCAAGGCAGGAGCTGCAGGTGGCCAGATGATCCTCAAGTCCGGGGATGGACTGTTTTTGCTGGTAGGCCAGTAGATCCCAGATTTCTGGATGCATTCCTTTTTGTGCTCTGATCATGTCAGGCCTCCTTGAGCTGTGGCCGGGAGAGCAGAGCCTCGGCGGCCTTGAGTTTACGTGAAATGGTGGATTTATTTACGCCAAAAATCTGGCTTAAATCGGTTACGGAAAATACGATGCCCGTTTTGCCAATAAGGCCCAGAGCACGATCTTTGAAGCGCCGGATGCGGGAGTAGCGGAGCGTATCGTCTTCCTTTTCAATCCTTCTTTGTAGCTGGATGACCCGCTCTTGCAAGTGGCGGGCCCGGCCCTGATTGGCCTCGAGGCGCAGCTGAAAATCGGTCATGACCTGTGCGGCACGGCGAGCATCGCCGCAGAGTTCGATCAGCTGTCTTAGATCGGTCAGATGCAGGCGCAGCCCGCGGTGCAGTTTATAGGCCAGGCGGGTGTCCCGGGGTAGTGCCTCTATATCTGCTTCCGGTGCTGGCGCAGTGGTTTCTGACCGGAGATCCTCCATGCTTTCAAAAAGGACGGTTTCTATGGTTTTCTGGCTACGGCGGCGGAAATTGTAGAATTCATGGCGCAGGTAGGTGGCCAGGTAGCCCACAAAAGGAAGATTCTGACGGATACGGTAGCGATCCAGGCACAGGTGGGCCCGTTCATAAAAGTAAAGATAAAAATCACCAACTACATCGGGATCATGGCACAGCCGATTCTGGCAGTATTGCATGATCCATGCCGAGGATTGATGCATAAAAGAATCAGCCCGGCCTGTTCTGTAGTAATCTTCGAGGGACTCCTTAAGGGCCTGCATATCCATAGCAGGTTGCAAAAGGGCCATCTGTTGCGCACTTTTTCCAGTCTTTTTTTATGGTCCGCCTTTGCCGGTCTATTTTTTCTGGAGTGATGCAATCTCTTGCTTTTCATAAAATGGAAGGCGCTGGCAATGATTATGTCTACCTGGACCATCGCCGCCATCGTCCGTTGATTCCGGACGAATCCCTTGTCCAGCTTTTATCGGATCGTCGCTACGGGATTGGCGGTGATGGACTGATTGAACTCTTGCCTGCCGCAGATGCGGATTGCCGTATGGAAATGTGGAATAGCGACGGTTCGCGTTCCTTTATGTGTGGCAATGCACTGCGCTGCGTGGCCTATCTCCTGCATCGTGATAGCGGTGGCAGTAGTTTTAGCATTCAAACCGGCTCGGGTCTGTACCGGGCATGGATTGAGGAGTTTACGCCCTCCGGTGCACGGGTGAAGGTGAATATGGGCGTACCCCGTTTTGAGGCTGCTGAAATTCCGGTGCAGGGGGATCCAGAAAGGCTGAGATTGAGCGTGGATGGTCTGACTCTGGAGGGCCGGGCTGTGGGTATGGGGAATCCGCATTGTGTCATTTTTTTTGAGGAGCGATCGCGGGTAGATGCTCTGGACCTGGAAAGGATCGGACGCTATATTCAAGAGAGCCCCCTTTTTCCGGAAAGCGTAAATGTAGAATTTGTGGCTCTGGAAAGTGACGGCGCCCTGTACCAGCGTACTTACGAGCGTGGCAGCGGTGAGACTCTGGCCTGTGGATCCGGAGCCTGCGCGGCTTATGTGGCCGCAGTCCTTTCCGGAAGGGTGGGTGCGCAGGGCATTGTCCGCTTGCGCGGCGGCGAACTTTTCCTCGAGTACCGTGCGTCTCCGGGGGCCTCTGTTTTCATGACCGGTCCGGCACACCTCTTATTCAGCGGGAATTTTTATGTCGCGCCGGCCAACCTGGACCGATGAAACACTGAGGTCTTCATGTTTCAAAATTATGAGAAATTCAGTTTCGATGAACGGCTCGATATCAGTGCGAGTTCGATCATGCACTATTTGCTCGGTCAGTCCACCGATCTCAAGGATGCCCTGACCCGGTCCATCTATCAGAATTCGCTCTATTTGAATTTTCTGGTCGAACAGGGAATGATGCCCGATTTTTCTGAGTGGGTGAATGGAAAAGTGGTGGATCAACACATGGGAGAAAATTCATGAGGGAGATGAATCTGCGTATCATTCACCTGGCCATTTCTGTCGGCCTTGTCATACCGCTCGGTGTATTCTACTGGCTGGTTTCCAGCGGGCAGGTCAAACCCTCTCTGACGGAGCCTTTGCTCTTCTATGTGGGAATGTTCATCGCTGTGGCCGCCGTCATTGTCTCCCGCCTGTTACCGGCGGCCCTTGCCGGAAAACTCAAACTTCCGGGCGGCGGGTCGGTGCGGGCCACAGACCTTCTGGCCCCGTATTTTCAGCTCAAGATCATCCAGTGGGCTGTCCTTGAGGGCGCCGGGCTTTACCAGGCTGTTGTTTACTACCTTACCGGAGCGGAAGCGGCGCTGATCATCGGCGGAGTATTGTTCGTTCTGCTACTGGTGCGCCGCCCCTCGCGGGAAGATATGCGGAAGATGCTCGGTCTTCCTGATTCCGTGCAAATCATCGACTGAACCTTACCTCGGGGACAGCAGAGTCGCTGTTTTCTTCTTTTTAGTTGCCCTTTTCTTTCCCGGTGCAATCTGTTCCCTTGAGGACGCGAATGGACAATCAAAATCGAACAACTGCGGTGGGGCGGAGTATTCCTCATGATTCTGCACGCGGCCATGTAAGTGGCCAGTCTATATTTATTGATGATCTGCGTCCTTTTGCCGGTGAGTTGCACGTGGGCATTGTTGGCTCGCCAGTGTCTTGCGGGACACTGCTGGGGGTGGATGCCAGCGCCGCTCTTTCCCTGGAAGGAGTGGTGGGCGTGTACACGGCCGCCGACATTCCCGGACACAACAGGATTGGCACCATTATTCAGGACGAGCCGGTACTTGCCGATGAGGAGCTGGCTTACATGGGTCAGCCGGTGGCCATTGTCGTCTGCACAGAGCGCCGGCACATACGCCGGGCCCGTCGGGCAGTTAAAATCGCCTGCACGGAATCCCGACCGGTCCTGACCATTGATGAGGCTCGCAAGGCGGGCGTCATTTTAGGCTGGAGACGCAAGATTGAACGCGGCAACCCGGAGGAGCAGTTGCGCCGGGCCCGACATCGGCTCAAGGGCAAGCTCATTATTGGAGGGCAGGAGCAGTTCTACCTGGAATCCCAGGCGGCGCTGGCCGTTCCCGGAGAGCACGGGCAAATGACCGTATATTCTTCCACGCAACACACCACAGAAGTCCAGAATGTTGTCGCGGAAGTGCTGGGGCTTAAATTCCATCAAGTCGTTTGTATTTGCAAACGTATGGGCGGAGCGTTTGGCGGCAAGGAATCTCAGGCCGGAATCCCCGGGGCACTGGCGGCGCTTGCTGCTCAAAAGACCGGGCGGCCGGCGCGGTTGATTTATGATAAAGATACAGATATGCAAATAACCGGGAAAAGACATGCCTATGAAGCTTTCTACGAAGCAGGCTTTTCCAGCGATGGCGTTATTGAAGGTATTATTTTTGATTTCTTTTCCAATGGCGGTGCCTACGCCGATCTTTCTACCTCTGTTCTTGAGCGTACCATGCTCCATGCAGATAATGCTTACTATTTGTCTGATGTTCGGATCAACGCAGAAATCTGTCGCACCAATCTGCCACCTAACACCGCGTTTCGTGGGTTTGGTGGCCCGCAAGGGGTGGCCACAATCGAATGCGTTATGGAAGAAATAGCCCGAAACCTGGGTATGGACGCTTTTGATGTACGGGAGCGCAATCTATACGGCAAAGAGAGTCGCAATGTCACGCCCTACGGGCAAATTGTCCGCGAACACTATCTGGCTGATGTTGTGGGAAAAGTGCGTCGCCAATCCGATTATGATCGCCGATCGCGAGAAATTATGGCAGAAGTGGATCCTTTGTATTTGCGGGGCATTTCTATGAGCCCGGTGAAGTTCGGTATCAGTTTCACTACACGATTTCTGAACCAGGCCAATGCTCTGGTCAATGTGTACACGGATGGAACGGTACAGGTTTCCACCGGAGCCACGGAGATGGGGCAGGGTGTAAATACTAAACTGGCGCAGATTGTTGCCGATGAATTTGGCATTCCCTTTTCTGATGTGCTTGTCATGGCCACTTCAACGGAGAAGAACAGCAATACATCACCCACAGCTGCGTCAGCGGGAACGGATTTGAATGGCTTTGCCTGCAAGGATGCCTGCGATAAAATCAAAGCGCGATTGAAAGAATACGCGGCCAGGCATTTTGCTTCTGCCGTGAGGGGGCTCATTGCTGCGCCGGAGTATATTGTATTTTCCGGTGGTTTGATCTATGACGAACGTTCCCCGGCGGAAGCACTGAGTTTTGCCGCTATGGTGCGTCTGGCCTACAGAGACCGGATCAACTTAAGCGAGCGCGGTTTTTATGCCACCCCTGGTGTAGAATTCAATCGAGAGACGGGTCAGGGCAATCCTTTCCTTTACTATACCAACGGTGCTGCCGTTGCTGAGGTCTCCATTCATCGTCTGACCGGCGAACTGAAAGTGAATCGAGTTGATATTGTTATGGATCTGGGAGAAATGATCAACCCGGCGATTGACCTGGGGCAGGTTACCGGTGGTTTCATCCAGGGGATGGGCTGGGTTACAGCCGAGGAACTTTATTACGGAACGGATGGGTCGCTCATCAGTCATTCCCCGACTACCTACAAAATTCCAAACATCCAGGATACGCCTGAAGTATTCAATGTAGAATTTATTAAAAACAGTACAAATGAGCGTAATATCGTCCGCAGTAAAGCCGTGGGTGAGCCACCTCTCCTTCTGGGTGTGGCCGTCTGGTGCGCTGTAAAGAATGCCCTGGGCCGGGTTCTGGGCCGGGATGTAGACCTGAAGCTTCCCGCCACGGGTGAAGAGATCCTCTGCGCGCTTGGAGATCTTCCTGTTCTGGATACCGGGGGCCAGGAAGCCGTCCTGTCCCGGCGGTGAAGGATTTCCTGACGGCACTGCACGGACATGAGGGTCCGGCTGTGGAAGCCATCGTGGTTGCCATTCACGGCAGTGTGCCGGTGACGGCCGGTGCGCGAATGCTCGTGGATGCCACGGGCCTTGTAGCCGGTACCGTCGGTGGCGGAAAACTCGAAGCACGCGTGCTGCAGGAGGCCCGTGAAATGCTACAGGGTCGGGCTGCGGCCACCCGTTTCTTTTTCTGGCATTTGAATCGGGACATCGGTATGACCTGTGGCGGAAGCGTCAGTGTCTTTTTGCAGCTCTGGCACTGCGGCGGACCGGGAGTGCACATCTTTGGCGCCGGCCATGTGAGTCAGGCGCTGGTACGCGTTCTTGCCCCACTTTCTTTTACCGTACATGTCTACGACGAGCGCGAGGAATGGCTGGCCCGCCTTCCCGAAGGCATTCAACCCCATCAAACACAGGATTTAGCAGCAAGCGTTGCGGACATTCCCGATGGCAGTTACATCCTGTGCATGACTCGCGGACACGAAGCGGATCGGCCTGTGCTGGCCCGGGCTCTGAAAGAGAACCGCTTTGCTTTTGTAGGCGTGATTGGCAGCCGCGCCAAACGAGCTGTTCTGGAAAGAGAGCTCCAGGCTCTGGAAGGTGTACCTGGAGAGAAGGCTACGGAATTCACCTGTCCTCTGGGTCTGCCTGTGGGGAGCGATCATCCGGCAGAGATTGCCATCAGCATAGCGGCACAGCTACTGCAGATTCGTGACCGGGGAAGTGCCCTGCGGGGTGAGCTTCGCAGTCAGTCGAGCGCTGCTCCCTGATCAATCCAGCGACCCAGCAGTTCACGTTCTTCTTTTGTCATACCCGTCCTGTTGGCCAGCGGCATGGCCTGACTCTGAACGGCAAAAATCGCAATCTTCGCTGCCATTCGGGCTACATCTTCAGGACGATCATAGGCCGTGCCATTGGGCGCCGTTTTGTACGCTGGATCACGGGGCGTATGAGAGTGGCAGCTCAGGCAATGCTTCTGGATTAGCGGCTCAATTTGCAGTTTGTAGGACACCGGCGCGCCACCGGATTTCGACTCAGGCAGAGTCAGAAAAAAGAGAGCGGCAAAAATCAGGGCAACAAGGATCCACAGGTAGAAGCGGTCTTCTCCCCGGTGGCGCTGGATGAACCAGTGCCGGATCAGAGCGCCGGATAGAGCAATCCCTATGAAAATAATATAATTACATTCATTTTGGTATGTTACCGGAAAATGATTGCTGATCATGGCAAAAAGCACGGGCAGGGTAATATAGCTGTTGTGAAAGGACCGTTGCGCGGCCCGCCGACCCGGCTCCGGATCCGGCGAGCGATTTTCCTGAGCGGCCCGGACCAGCTCCCATTGTCCGGGAATGATCACAAAGAAAACATTGGCTACCATGATGGTGCCAAGCATGGAGGCCGTTATCATGAAGGCTCCACGACCGCTAAAGATCTGGGTGGTGACCACTATGACCAGAGCGGTCAGGAGACTGAGGCCCGCGCCCGTGGCCAGATTGCTTTTTCCCAGAGGGGAGCGGCAGAGAAGATCATAAAAAAGCCAGCCTGCTGCTAAAATCACAAGGCTTGCTGTCACAGCCTGCCAGGGCAGAAGGTCAAAAACCTGGCGGTCGATCAGGTAGAGATCGGCTTTCCAGAAATACAGCAAAACCAGTAAAGAAAATCCTGTAATCCAGGTAGTGTAAGCCTCCCACTTAAACCAGTGCAGGCGTTCCGGTAATCTGGGCGGCGCCACTTTGAATTTTTCTACATAGTAGAAGGCGCCGCCGTGGATCGCCCACAGGCTTCCTTCGACATCGCTTTTATTCTCTGGATGATCTTCTACATGGTTATTCAACCAGACAAAGTAAAAGGAAGCACCAATCCAGGCGATACCGGCTATCATGTGCAGCCAGCGGAGGGACAGGTTCAGCCATTCAAAAAGGTGTGCTTCCATTAACTGCCTCTATAAGTAGAATAGCCAAAGGGAGAAAGGAGCAGGGGAATATGGTAATGCCCTTCACTACTTCTGGCCTGAAAAGAAATCTGTACCTCAGGATAGAAAGCATGCCCGGCTGTTTTTTCCAGATAACTTCCTGTGGCAAAGGTTAAACGGTAGACGCAGTTTTTGAGCGTTGTGCCCGGCGGTAGCAGAGACTTGAGCCGGCCATCCGCATCGGTTTCTCCGTGCCCCAGGGCCTGCCAACTACCTTCCAGGATCTCAAGGACGATTCTCACTCCGGCTGCCGGCCTTCCGGTAGATAGATCCAGGATGTGGGTTGTAATTGCGCTCATGTTCTTTCTGTGTTTAATTCAGCCTTCAGCTTGTCCAGTCTGATCTGAGTGATGTGAGCCTGCTCTGTTGCGGCATTCTGGATCTCCGTAGCCCGGTCATTGGGCAGTCGCTTTTTTAAAGCGACGAGCATTTCCGCAGCCGATTTTCCTGTGGCACAGATAAGAAATACAAAGCCAAATTTCTGTATATATTCAGTATTGTAACGGGACAATTCCATGATGGTTTCCTCCGTTGCACTTTGCACACTGGATTGCTCACCGGCCGACCAACTGGCTGTCCTGCCAAATTTCTGGCGTAGCGCTTCGGGGTCACTGCCGATGCGCGGATGATGGCTGAAGGCTTCCAGATAATCCGATTCAGCAAGTCCGCTCCAGAGTGCCCGGGCCTTCTCACGCAACTGCGCCTCATCCGCAAAGGGAGAGTGAGCAAGCATGGAATCGACCCAGCGCGTGGAGCCACAACAACGAAAAAGGTGCTCCCTGATCTGGTCCGCTGAAAGGCTGGCAAGAAGGAGAGCAAGGTCCGCGGGCACAATCGGAGCAAAGAAGGACGGATTTCCCCGGCAAGAAATTTTTCCGCGATACCGCAGGCGAGCGGGTATCTGCGCCTGGCGTGCCACTCCTTAACGAAAAATCATCCGGCCGGCTTGCTTGTGGTGCAGGTCATCGGCATAGATCAGCTGACCGCGCAAATAGGTGGCCTTTGTCTTTCCATAGAGTACCTGGCCGGTGTACAGTGAAAGCGTATGTTTGTGGAAAGTATTTTGCTCTGTAACGGTGAAACTTTCTTCCGGGTCCCAGGCCAGCAGATCAGCATCGTAACCGGGAGCAATGCGGCCTTTCCTGCCGGTCAGTTTCACAAAGTCTGCGGGCCTTTCTGAGAACCAGGAGACAACCGTCTCAAGCGGCAATCCACGAGCCCGCGCACCGGTCCAGGTTGCCGAGAGTGTGTACTGCAGCGAGCCAATCCCGCCCCAGGCGCGGAAGAAGTCGCCCTGAGAGAGTAATTTGCGATCGATGGAACAGGGGGAATGGTCTGATACCACCATGTCGATGAATCCCGAGGAGAGACCCCTCCAGAGTTCTTCCTGGTTTTTCTTTTCACGAATGGGGGGCGTGCATTTATACAGTGTATTTCCGTCGGGGATGCTTTCTGCGTTCAGGGTCAAATAGTGCGGGCAGGTTTCCACGGTAAGTCGGGCACCGGATTTGCGGGCCTTTTCGATGATATCCAGTGACGTTGCATCAGAAAGGTGGACCACATGTACGGCCGCGCCAAAATCTCCACTGAGCCGGGCCATAAGTTCAATCGCGGCCCGCTCCAGAGCAGGTGGCCGACTATTAAGAAAGCTTAAGAATTTTCTGGGGTCTCCCGTTTGCGCGGGCAGAGGGGAGCGTTCGCTGATGAGTTCGCAGTGGGCCAGAAGGGGCACATTATTTCTGGCAATCAGTGGCAGCCCCTCCAGGAGATCACTCTGGCTTACGTGCGGGAACTCCTGAACTCCACTATCAATCAGAAAGCATTTAAAACCAAATACTCCCGCATCAACCAGAGGCCCGATGTGTTTTGCATGTCCAGGAATCAGACCGCCGTAAAAGCCGCAGTCCACGTAGAGCTGGCCTTCTGCCGCAGCTTTTTTTTCTTCCAGAGCGGCAACCGTCACCGTAGAAGGAATGGAATTGAGGGGCATATCGATCAGGGTTGTGATGCCTCCAGCGGCCGCGGCTTTTGTCGCCGTAGCAAAGCCTTCCCACTCAGACCGACCGGGCTCATTGATGTGCACATGGGTATCAATGAGCCCAGGCAGAACGGGTAGCGTTCCATAATCCTTACAGGCAGTCTCGCCGGGGAGTTGAAAGTCCAGCGGGGCCAGCCCTTTGATTCTGCCATCCGCAATGAGAATGCTGGCCGGTTCCAGTTTTTTGCCGGTAAAGACCGCCGCGCTTTTGATTACCAGGTCAAGACGACTCATCAATGTGTGCGTAGAGCCGGATCGCGATTCATATCTTTGTAGTAGATGTAGCGCGTGGGACCTTTGCCTGAGGCAACAAACCACTGAGGCAGGTAAGGAGCCATCCAGATGGTATCGCCTTTCTGTACCGGATACCAGTTGTCTCCCAGACGATACACACCCTGGCCTTCCAGTACATACAGACCATGCTCCATAACATGCACTTCCACCTGGGGCAGAGTGCCTCCCGGAGCAAACTGAAAGGTATTGAGGGCCATATCCCAGCCGCTTTCATCGGGCAGCAGGTGCTTTAAGATGGCATCGGGATCGCCCAGGAATGCTTCGCCAGGAACATCATTCATATTACCGACGATCTTGCGCAGTCCGTGCGTGCTGTGATCCAGCCCGACAATCGGTTCAAAATGTTTTTCAAACAGGAGCAGGCGTGCCCTGCCACTGGATACGATGCGGTGATGGTGGCCCGGCGGGAAGTAGGCGTAGCCATCAACAGTCAGATCATGCTGACCTTCTTCTGCTTCGATGCGGATGTGACCTTCAAGGACCAGTAGAAAACGTTCGATGTTACGCCCGGCCGCTGGCCCGTGCCCTCCCTGCGGGAGAAATTGTACCATATACTGGGTAAAACGGGCCCCCAGATGAGCAGAGATGAGTGTGATGACTTCTGCCTGGTGCCAGTCCGGGAAGGTAGCCATGACATGGCTTTCTGGTGCTATCAAAGCATGGTTGCGCTGGACGCTGCTGCGAGTGATTCCTGTGTGTATGGACATCCTTCTATCCTCAGGGCAGTAAAAATTCGCCAATCATGGGCATGTGATCGGAGATGTGCTTTGCATCATCCGTGCGAACATAGTAGCTCTGTTTCTTGACCCGGGGCGAATAAAACATGTAGTCAATGGTGCGGTCCAGTCTTTTGATTTTGGGATTGTTGGGAAAGTGCGTGTAAAAAGCTGCCTGGCGGGGACCGTTGAGATCGGCAACGGTTGCCGTGGACGGGAATTTCGCGAACAGGGGTTCGATTTCTGTCCTGTCATTGTAGTAGTCCCACACGTCCTGATGCAATTGTTTGCGATCCCAGCCCGGTGGCAGAAGATTGAAGTCTCCGCCCATTACCCAGGGGTTTCCGGCAGTTTCCAGGGCTTCCGCCACGCGAATGGCAATGGCGACCTGTTCATCCATTACATTGGTTCCTTGAGAAAAAGCATCCATGTGCGTGTTGAGCGCTGCGAATTCTTTCCCTCCGTCGACCGGGTGGTAGGTTGTCAGGATGGCTCTGTGGAAGCCCAGTCTTTCACTCAGCAAATCTGCCGGAATGGGTGGCAGGGCCTGGCGCTCTGCCCGGGTCATGCGGTATTTGCTCAGCGTGCCCAGTTTCATACCAACGGATCCCATAATTTTGGGGTGGGGCACAAAAGGCGCCTTCCAGTACAGACTGTCGGCGTAGCAGGGATACTCATCCGCCAGCCGATCGACGAGCAATTGGAGCTGATCCTGTCGATAAGTCTGCCGCGCATTTTCGTGCAATTCTTGCAAAAGGACGATGTCCGGCTTCTCATCTTTTATAACGCGTACAATTTCCCCGAGTGTTGCTTCAATATGTTCCCGGGAGGGAAAGATATCGGGGCCACTGCCATCAGACAGATCATAAAAAAATACATAATTTTTACTTGCCAGATACTGGACGTTCCAGTTGAGCACCTTGAGCTTCTGGCCCGCCTTCATAGCTGGCGCGTCTGCATGACAGACCACTTCTTCCTCTATGTGGTCCGGTGGGACATAGGATGAAAAATACATCCAGGCAAATAGAACGACGATCAGGGCCACAAACCCGCCTGCAATTTTTCCCACCAGCTTCATAATCCCTCCTTCAGGGCGCTCATCCTTTTTCCCGGGTGAGGTTCTGTCAATTCCGAATGGTTCTTTTTACTTCAGCCAGTTCCTCGGAAAAACCGCCATTCAAAACAGGGAACCGAAACCAGCTGCGAGGATCAAGTGATAGAGGACCCAGGTAAAAGCCCGGGGCCAGGCGTTCCCTTTTCCATTGACTGCGGGCCAGGAATTCAAAAAATTTTACCACGTAGCCGGCCAGAACGGAAGGATCTTCGGGCCGATTTTCGCAGAGCCGCGCATGGATGGCTGCCGGTGAGTGACCCAGAAGGAGGCAGGCCAGCTCAATGTCTTCCAGCAGGTCATAAGGCATGAGATCCGCCTCATCAGTTTGCTGTGCGTCCAGTGGTCGCAGTTCTGCAGTGGGCGCCTGGGCATTGACGGCTCCCAGAGCGGGAATGGTTCCAAACTCGTCGCCTTCTTCTTCCAGCCACAAAAGCCATCTTCGCAAAAATGCTTTGGAGACACCGCCCAGGGGAGAAAGTCCACCGGATGTGTCGCCATCCATGGTGGCATATCCCATGGCCGCTTCGCTACGATTTCCCGTGCTGATGAGCAGGGATCCAGTAGCATTGGCCAGCATCCAGGCGAGTGGAGAACGCACCCGTGCCTGGATGTTCTGTAAGGTGAGGTCGTCCTTTGACCAGTTGAAAGTGCGCTTCAGGGCCGTGGAGATTTTTTCTGTGTACAGGCTCACCATGTCTTCCACGTCCACTTCGATATGCTGGCTGTGAAGTGAGCGGGCCAGAAGGCGTGCTGCCTCGCGTGTTGTGTCTGACGACCGGGCAGTTCTCTGGTAAACGGTGTGGCAGAATTCGCGCATAAAAAAACGAATAAATACGGCGTCCGTTGCTTTTCCCGAACTCTGCAAGCGACTCAAACGCAAGGCCAGATCACTGCGGCCCAGTCTGCGCAGGAGTGTTTCCGGAGTGTATTCACGCAGAGCATAGCGAAACATGCGCTCAACAAGAATCAGACAGGCAGCCGAATCGGCTCCGCCAGAGAGGGAAATGACATAGCCATTTGACCGACTCTTGCGCAGATAGTCAAACAGTCCCAGAGCCGCAGCTCGTGTAAACTCAACGTAAGGCGCAAGCGTGGCAACGGATGCGGCCGAGAAACTTCCGGAGCGACTTCGAATCGAGATATCCAGCCGGAGTGGCTCGGACGGATTTTTCCGTGCCGATTTTCGGGCGTGGTTGTGGAGCTTCTCCTGGCGCACTGCAGTCAGATCGATTTCCAGCCGATGGATCTGGTAGCTTCGAAAGGAGAGGCGATCGGATTCGAGCAATAGCTCTCCACGCATGGCAAAAAGGGCATGACCATCGTAGATAGCCCTGCCGGCTTCATTGCCCAGAAGGTTTACCTGAGCAAAGGCAGTGCCCAGATTGCGTGAGCTTTCCCGGGCAATGCGCCGCCGAATCGTTGCTTTGCCGGGCTCATAGTGAGACGCGGATGGAGACAGCAAAAGGTCGATCTGCCCGGCCCATTCGGCGGCCGGTCGCTGTGTTACCCAGGAATCTTCACAGATTTCCACCATCAAAGTGAAACTACCCGTGGCCAGCAGCCCCTGCCCAATCTGCGTCGTCTGCCCGGCGTAGTGGATTGCCTCAAAGGGACCATTCCAGGCAGAAAATTGGCGCGGTTCGTAGTGGATGCCATCGCCGGCCAGGTGGCTTTTGGCAATCAGGCAGAGGATACGGCCGCGCGCGAGCAGGGCCACACAATTGAAAAGGCGATCTTTATGGAGCACGGGCAGGCCAACCAGGATGAGTGACGGGATGTCCGCCGTACTGCGGCAAAATTTCAGGAGCGCTGCCTCCGCTTGCTTTATTGTTGCAGGCCAGAGGAAAGCATCCTCGCAGCCGTAACCGGACAAAGAAAGTTCTGGAAATAGAATGATATCGGGACTGTCCGCACTCAGGCGATCCGTAACGGAAACCAATCGCGCCAGATTTCCGCGCCAGTCCAGCGGTGTCTGGTTAACACTGGCCAGGCAAAGGCTCAGGCGCACAGGGCGACCACAGCCTGGAGTATCACCTGCCCATCCTGCGCTCCGGTCAGCGGATCCACAGCACGCTCCGGATGCGGCATCATACCAATGATCCGATGATTGCCCGAAGAAATACCGGCGATTTGCTGCACGGACCCGTTCACCTCTTCTGTGTACTTTAAAACGATACGGCGATTGTCTTCCAGTTCGCGAATGGTATCCGCTGCTGCGTAGTAGTTGCCATCGCTGTGGGATACAGGGATGCGCAACTGCCGTTCTTCCTTCCAGAGGGGCCAGTTCCCTGTTTTCACGCCAACAGTGCGAGCGATATGCTTGAGGCTATGGTTACGGAGGAGAGCACCTGGTAAGAGTTCCGCTTCACAGAGAATCTGAAAACCATTGCAGATGCCAAGGACCGGCCGGCCCGTTGCTGCGAGTCTACGGACTTCCCTCAGGGCCTGCGTGTGGCCGGCGATGGCCCCGGATCTCAGGTAATCCCCGTAAGAAAAACCGCCCGGCAAAACCAGAAGATCGCAGGTGGGCAGGGTATCGCGGTACCAGACCAGTTCGGTCTGGAAATGGTAGAAGTTGCTCAGGATGGTGGCAATATCCCGATCGCAGTTGGAACCAGGAAAGGTGAGGACCACCGCGCGCATCAGCCGATTTCTTCCAGTTCCACCTGGCTACTTTCAATGACCGGATTGACGAGCAGCTTTTTACAGTATTGTTCCACGCGGGCCTGTGCCTCTGCGGCGTTCGAAGCAGAGAGCTTGAGCGTAATGGTGCGTCCTATGCGCACATCCTGAACTTCCGGGAAGGCCTGTTCGTGCAGAGCCTTCTCTACAGCCTGACCGGCCGGGTCCAGTATGGAAGCTTTCAGGGCGACAAGAATCCGGGCTTGAAATTGCACGCGCCAGCCTGGCGGGGACGGGACCGCAGACAAGAATTAATAGGGCTTTCCAGAGCCGGGTACGTCCGGCCGCCCTTCGGGCAGAAGCAAGGGCTTGACCGGGCAGGCTTTTTTGCATTTCTTACCTCAAGGCCCCTGAAAAGCGGAAAATTCAGGGAAAAAGGTCACCCTATGAAACGCACGGATATAGAAAGAAAAGAGCGCGAACTGCGCCGGGCTGAAAAAAAAACCATGGTCCTGAGTCGCAAAACGGCACGAGAGGCAAGAACTGCCGGGGATTACATCAATGATCTCTCCGCCATTTTCCTGTACGATGAACTGGAAGTTTTCAATACAAAGGAAGATGTCCGCGTACTTGAAGTGCTGGAGAATATGAAAGAAGATCTGCCCGCCAAGCAATGGGTGACCGTCCTGAAAAAAGCGGTCAAGAAGACCGGTGTGCGGGAAAGAGATCGGGCCGTGACAGAGCTCATGGATTTAGGCGGAATCCCGCCCGAGTCGGCCTGACCTTCAGGCCTGTTTCCGGCGCCTGCGTCGGATCAGCCAGAAAATAAGCGCCCCCAGTCCGCCCAGTAGCGGCAGATAGAGGTAGGTGAGGCCCGCATTCTTGAATAGTGTGCTGATACCGGGAGAGCGCACCATCCGAATTTCTCCGGTCGCTTGATTCAGAGGGAAGCTGGCCAGATCATTCTCCGGGTTATCCTTCAATGCTTTAAGATGAAGCATCACCGCTGCGTACTCTTTGATTTCCTGGATTCCCGCTCGCCCCGGATCCGCATCGATGATCGCATCTGACAGTTTCTCCACAGGCTTTCCGTCCGCATGGCGCGGCGTGGCGTTGAGAAGGCCGCGGCTCAGGTTCGGGATGAGAGACATGAATTGACCCACGTAAGAAGTTACAACCACGCTGTATAGCTTCTCCTCGTCAAAAGGAATTTCCTGGTAGCCACTCTCCGGCGTGCCTATTTCAATTTTATATACAGTATCAAAAGGCATGCGATAGGGATTGTAATAGAACCGGATGCCGGCCATTCGCGGGTAGTAAGAGTTACCGCGCATCCGGTAGCCCACAGCCAGAATTTCTGCGATAGCCTTGAGATCTTTTCCTGTGAAATGGTATTTGATCAAGGGATACCCCGGCGCATCGTCCACTTCCCCAATACCCAGCGGGGACAGACGAAAGATGTCCGATACCTGCTGGATACCTGTTTTGCCTTTGATCACATCATCACGAATGACTCCATTGCTGGTAATGGCAATTTGACCCTCACCGGCCTGCCGGATGGCTTCGGCGAGTATGTTTCCGAGATAAGGATCGTTAAAATCGCGGGTCAAATCCTGACCGGTCTTAATGATGGGCTGGTCAAACAGGAGTTTGAGTGGCTCAAGAATGCGGCGGCTGACTTCTGTCTTAAGGACTTCAATGCGTGCGGTAATGGCCCGGTCACCGGGGATGGAGTCATCGATTCGATGCAGCTTGTATTCTGTCATCTTCCAGCGTTCTCCATCGCGGGTGAAAACGGCTTCGCCCAGATAGCGCGCTTCTGAGCCGGCCTGCAGCACAGGGGTACGGCCGCCCACGATGGCCGGTTCAAATATGGCCGTGTGAGAATGACCGCCTACAATGACATCAATTTCCGGCATGGCCCGGGCAAAATCGATTTCTTCTCCCGTACCGATGAATTCATTGCGCGCGTTCTCGTCGATTCCGCTGTGAGAGCACAGAATGATCATATCGACCTTTTCTTTCTTGAGATGGGCTATCATGGCCTTGCCGCTTTCAATGGGGTCCGTATACAAAAGAGGTGCGGCCGTTTTGCTATTAAACCAGGCCTCTTTGCCCAGCAGCCCAAAAATACCAAAACGCAGTCCGTTTTTTTCAATGATCGTGTAAGGAGTGATTATATTTTCTGTATAGAGCGCCTCAAATTCATCGTCCAGTTCGCTTTCTTTGCTTGGCTTGACATTGGAGAGAACAAGGCGCGGTATGGGCCCGCTCTTTAAGGCAGAGCGAATCATCTGTGCTGTACCCCGGGGACGGAAATCAAAATCGTGATTTCCCAGCACGGCCGCATCATAACCGGCCATGCGCATCAAAGTCAGTTCCCCACCGGTTTCCCGTGTCACTGTATGAAACAGCGTACCCATAGTGATGTCACCGCCATCCAGAGTGAGCTGTGTGTCCTCTGCGCGTGCTTTGCGCCTTTCCTGCAGCAGGTGAACGAGGCGGGCAAAACCACCCACGGTCGCGTCATCTCCCGTGGTATCAGGGCTGTATTCGGCATTGGGACCAAATCCCAGAAGTCGGCTCTGTAAATCATTGGTATGGAATATGGTCACCTGCGGGCCGGCCGCCAGGGATCCAGTCATGAATGCAATTAAATAGAATACATTTCTCTTCATTGGTAGTCTCCTCAGGCCAGAAATAGAGCATCTCCCCAGAGTTGCTCCAGACGATAGTAATCTCTCTGTTCTTTCAAGAACAGATGAACAACGACATCAATGTAATCCAGAATTACCCAGCCCGAATCGAGATCCTCCGGACGGAGCCTGCCACGGGCGGGGAAGCGTTTCTGTAACTCCCGGGCCAGGCTTTTAAGCTGAAGGGGCGACTGCGCTGTGGCAATGAGAAAATACTGGAAATACGGGTTAACCCGGGAAAGATCAATCCACTTCAGATCATCGATTTTCTTCTGTTCCAGAAAAGTCTTGATTTCCGTAGCCAGTTCCAGAGCCTCAGGGGGTAACGGGCTCTTCCGGGGAGCCGGGGTATTACTTAAAGATTTTTTTGATTTCAAAATCCGTGCCTAACAAGAAAGATACGTCGACATCTGATACACGCCGCCGGAAGAACACCCGATTTTCTTCCAGCCTCAGGGTTTGCAACAGTTTTCCTGCCTGAAATGTATTGCCGGAGCGATCAATCACCACGGTAGTAAGAAGGGGTTTGACGGCTAAATTGTCGACGGTAAGAATCTGAACGCCGCGATCCGACAGGGCCTGACGGACACGATTGGCCAGCCCGCCTTCTTCTGTTCCATTGAGGATGGCCACAGGAAAGGTGTCATCGTTGAGTCGCCCGGAACGCATCTCTTCAAAGAAGGTTTTATAGATGATGTGTGCCCTTTGCTCTTTCACTATCATGTTGCTTTTGCCCGGCACAAGCTCGAGAGGGACTTCCAGCACAGAGGCGTGGTAGTCTTCCTGAATGGTTTCGGCAAGCGTTTGCAGTTCGGCGATGTTCAGGCCGGCCTGGCTCAGTTCATGGACCACAGGTAGCAGGTTATTTTTTAGAATTTCCTGGGTGATTTCTTTGCGCCTCCAGAAAAGGGAGAGCAGCAGGGATTCAGCCCGGTACAGGCGGTCCACCCCAACGTATTCGCCCTCTTTGAGCGGCCTGTGCAGGGCAAACTCCAGCATTTGTTCGCCGGAAAAGTGCCCGATGCCGGCCGGATATTGGAAGCGAGCGTCTTTTAAGAATTCATTTTCTTCCAGAAAGAAGATCTGAGGACGCACCAGATTCAGGATGCGAATGAGTGTGGTCCGGTCCACATGGATGCGATAGCTGGATTCAATTTCTGTGATGTCTTTGAACCGATCTGCCGCCGACGGACTCATGTACTTGATGGCTTTCTTTTCATCCGGGTAGAAGGCTTCTGTGTTCAGAAAGTAAAAAAGGATACGCTTGTGCTTTCCGTAGATAATCATCTGAACGATATGCTCCAGCTGATCTTCCGATGATAGTGATAGCGTGATTCCCAGTGGCTGTCCGCTGGAGAGAACTTCATCCAGGCTCGTGCGTCCCATACGGGAAATCAAAAAGGAAAGGACAACGATAGTCAAGAGGGCGCCCAGACCGAGCAAAAGTCCTGTACGAGCATTCATGCAGCGCTTCCATACAGTTTATGTGCCATGATAAAATCCAGAACTTTTTGCGGCAGGCACTGTGCTGCTTCAGCGGTTTTTCCTTCTGCCAGGCTCTGCCGAATTCCGGAACTCGAGCAGGCAACATCGGGGCCGTTGAGCAACAGGAACCGGGCCCGGTATTTTTTTTGTAGAGATTCGCACAGAGGTTGCGCATCGATTCCCGGTCGCCGGGCAACCACAAAAGAATATCTGGCCATAAGCTCGCTGCCACGTTTCCAGTGCTCCAGCTCGCTTAGGTGGTCCGCGCCTATGATGAGCGAGATCTTCATCGGCTGCATCTCCTGTTTTTCCAGGAGTTCCAGGGTATCGATGGTGCGGGCCGGAGACCTGGCCGCAAGCTCCCGTTCTGAAATCTCCCAGGCAAGATGGGGCAGCATTTCTCCGGCCAGGGCCAGTCTTAACATGGCAAGCCGATCGCTGGCCGCCGCCGGGCGATGTTTTTTGAATGGAGAGGCATTGGTGGGCATGAAAAGGATTCGGGAAGTTTCCTTTAGTGCTGCATCCAGTTCACGAACGATGGCTATATGTCCGTTGTGCACAGGATCGAAACTGCCGCCAAAGATAAAAACACTAAGAGCGGGTCTGTCCATTGCCCAGAACAACCCAGGTGGTAGTGGTCAGGTGGCCCAGGCCCATAGGGCCGCGCACATGCAGCCGGCCTGTTGAAATCCCCACCTCTGCACCCATGCCCATCTCGCCGCCATCATGAAATCGGGTGGAGCAATTCACAAAGAGAGCTGCGGAATCACATCCAGTGAGAAATTCCTCAATGGTCCTGTGGTCTTCGGCAATGATGGCTTCTGAATGTCCCGAGCCAAAACGCTGGATGAAGGCGATTGCTTCTGCGACACCGCCAATCACTTTTGCCGACAGGCGAGCATCCAGATACTCCGTAGCGTATTCTTCTTCCGTGGGGATGGGTTGGATTTGCGGAAGAATCTGGCGCGTCTCTTCACAGCCAAGCAGTTCCACTCCCGCTTCATTTAATGCCTCCAGCAACTCTTTCTTCCGGGCAAATTCGCGGTGAATCAGCAGGTTTTCTATGGCATTGCAGACGGAGGGGCGTTGCAGTTTGGCATTGATGGCTACCTGAGTGGCCAGAGCCAGGTCAGCGCTGCGGTCCACGTACAGAGTGCATACACCTTTGTCGTGTTTGACCACGGGAATCCGTGAATGCTCGCTTACAAATTGAATCAGGCCTTCGCCGCCCCTCGGGACCACCAGATCGATACTGCCGGATTGCTTGAGAAGTTCAAGCATCAGTTCACGGGCCGGATCGGTGACGAGGAGCACGGAATCGGTGGCCAGGCCGACCGTTTGCAGACTTTCGGTGATGAGTCGATGCAGAGCCCTGTTGGAATGCAGAGCTTCTTTTCCGCCGCGCAGGATGGCCGCGTTGCCGCTTTTGAGGGAGAGCGCCGCGATATCGATGGTTACATTGGGACGTGATTCAAAAATCACAAAAAGAACACCGAGAGGTACGCGCTTCTGGACCATTTCCATTCCGGATGGATGGCGGTGTCCCTGGATGATTTCACCGACAGGATCCTTGAGAGCGGCGATCTCGCGCACAGCGCGAGCCATGGACAGCAGGCGGTTTTTGTCCAGGCGCAACCGATCCTTGAGCGCCCCTGACAGGCCTTCTCCCTCCTGCAAGTCCTTTGCATTGGCAGCCAGAATCTGCGTCTGTTGATCGTTGTCCTCAAGTCGTTTGGCCAGCTCGAGTAGCGCTGCGTTCCGCTTGTTGCTTGTAGTTTTCCTCAGTTCATAGAAAGCCCGGCGTGCGTGCTCACCCCACTCATCCAGTTGCATGATTTGTTCCTTCCATAACCGGGATCAGCCTGCGGCGATCGTGGCCTCGCGCCCGGGTCCCACGGAGACAATGCTTATGGGGACATCTGTCCATTCGGCCAGTTTATCGATGTAGTTGCGACATTCACGGGGCAGATCAGCAAGCGAGCGGGCATGGCTGATGTCTGTTTTCCAGCCGGGCATGTACTCGTATTCCACTTCAATATTTGTAAGTCCCGCAGAAGGCAGGGCTGGCAGACGTTCGCCCCCGCTTTTGTAAGCAACTGCTACCGGAATGCGGTCGTAGGCAGAAAGGACATCGATTTTAGTTAGGGCGATGGAGGTCAGACCATTGACCCGCGCCGCATGTCTTACCACTTCCACGTCAAACCAGCCGCAGCGGCGCGGTCGGCCCGTTGTGGCTCCGTATTCTCCGCCAAGTTCACGTAACTCTTCCGCCCGGGCAGCTTCCAGTTCTGTGGGGAAGGGACCTTCGCCCACACGGGTCACATACGCTTTGGCTATGCCGATCACCTGATCCAGGTAACGAAAGTCGATACCGCTGCCGCTGATCGCACCGCCTGTCGTGGGATTGCTTGAGGTTACATAGGGATAGGTGCCAAAGTCAATGTCCAGCATCGTTCCCTGGGCGCCCTCAAGCAGAACGCTTTTGCCCGCCTTCAGGGACTCATTTAAGAAAAAAGATGTATTGATGATGTATTTTTGGAAACGATCACGAAAGGACATAAGTCCGTCCAGGACCCGATTCACTTCACAGCAGGGCTGGCCGTAGATACGCTCGAGTTCGCGATTTTTGATCTCCAGGACATGTTCCAGACGCTGTTTTAATGTATGCTCATCCAGAAGGTCCCCGGCACGGATGCCAATGCGATTGACGCGGTCCGCGTAGCAGGACCCAATGCCCCTTCTGGTTGTACCGATTTTCTTATCTCCGGCACTGGTCTCGCGATGCTCATCAATGGTCCGGTGATAGTCCAGAAGGATGTGAGCACAATCAGAGATCAGGATGCGTCCCTCTGTTTCGATATTTTCTTTTCTCAGTTCTTCGATTTCCTGCTGGAAGGCCTGGGGATCAAGGACGACTCCGTTGCCAATCACACAACTCACATCCTGGTACAGGATGCCCGAAGGAATCAGGTGGAAGACATATTTTTTACCGGCTACCTTAACCGTGTGGCCGGCGTTGGCTCCGCCCTGGTAGCGCACCACAATATGAATCTGTCCGGAGAGGTAGTCGATGATCTTGGCTTTTCCCTCATCCCCCCACTGCGTTCCAACAATCAGTTTTGCACTCATTTTCTTTCCTTAAATACTTTTGCCATCAGGACTGACGATTTCCCCCATATTGATGGCAAAGCCCGCACAGCTGGCTTTGCCATGGGAGAAGTTGCCAAACAGGGCGTCGTACACACCACCGGCCAGGATTTCTTCACGCGATCCTTCCATGTAGCCTTCAAAAATCGGTCCCGTGTAGTAGGGCAGCGGACGAATCAGGGCAAAATCGTAAACGATTTCTTCTGTATAGACTTGCTCTGCCTCTTTCAGGTATGCTTTCACCCCGGGATCCGAAGTCAACTGCATAAGTTCTGATAGGCGTTCGCGTCCACCAAAAAGAAAAGGCAGCCTGTACAGGATTTCTGCTGCCGGACTGTGGTCACCGTTTAAGATCTGCCTTATCAGGGAAACATCGCGAAGCTGCAGGGCGGACCTGAGGTCGCCGCGCAAAGCCTCAGGCCACGGGCGGAGCATCGCTTCCACGACCCGGCTATCACCGTAAAGAATGCGAACTTTAGAGCCCAGTTCCCGTAAAACCCGGAGCGCCAGTTGCAGCAGAGCTGCGGGATCGACTGCCTTTCCGGTTTCGATGATTTCCACGCCGGCCTGCATGATTTCCCGCCTGTGTCCCTGGCCCCAGCTGCTGTCCCGGAAAATCGGCTGGCAGTAAGAGACCTGCCAGACTCCCTCCCCGGAGGGCGCGAGCCTCCCGTTGGCCACGGCCTTGATGATCTGGATGGTCATGTCCGAGCGCAGGGCCAGTCTCTCTCCGCGCCGGTCCTTGACGGTGAAGGAGAGGTCGCCGGGCAGCCGTAGCGCTGCTTCATAATCCAGAAGCGGTGGAACGATTTCCGCAAAGCCCGCAGCCGACGTGATTTGGCGGAACTGTTCTGTATAGCGCTGTAGCCGGGTAAGCTCAGGCCCGCTGCGGTAATCGAAGCCATGCGGGATCCAGCTTTTATGACGGCTTTCTTCCATTGCTAAAGATGCATCTTTCAGGCCGGCCTGGGAGACAATAAAATAAGTGCAGGTCGCTTCACTACTTACCGAAACTCATAGAGACAATGAATATCTTTCGGTCCATGGTCATCGGTTTTCTCATTTTTCTGTCCATGTCTTTTGCTGTATTTCTGCCTCTGGGTTATGTGCAGTACCGCAAAGGGCAGGAGCTTTTTTCCGCTGTGGACCGCAGCGCCCGGGAACGTGCGGAGAACATTCTAATTGCTCTTATCCGCGTGGCTCAGGAAGATCAGACACCACAGGGAATGGTTACGCTCTCTTCCACCATGGGGTATCTGGTGGAAAAGACGCGGACGGCCGCACAGTTTATGAGCATCGAAGAAGTTTTGTTTGTCGATCGTGAGAACCGCATCCAGGCTCATAGCGACTTTATTAAAGTAGCCCGCGATTCCAGCGGAACTTTTGATACATCTCTTAACGATGAAACATTGACGCTCACTCAGCTCAGTCCCGTGGGCAACGCCCGGCCAGAGGAAAAAGTAGCGGCCAGAGGCTATCGATTGGCCCTGGTGAAAGAGATCTACCCGGATCTGTTGACGGAGAAGTATTTGATCGGTGCTGTAGTTCGCACAAGCGATGATAACTATGCCCGCGGGACCGTCCAGATGCGCTTTGTAATCCGCGGGCTGGCTCCCATGGCCTACCGTTTTGTGGGTCAGGTCCTCGTGGTCAGTGCCGTGGCTCTGGCACTGGTGGTCCTATCTTCCATCATCTTGACCGTGCTGACTTTTGTGCTCATGCCCCGACGTCGGCGGGAGAGTAACTACATGCAACCGGCAACACTGGAGGGCAATCCCCCGGAAACCGGGGATGAAGAAGACGCGGATGAGCTGGAAGACCGGGATGACCAGGACGACTTTGAAGTCGCGGAAGTCCAGGAAAAACCGCATCGGCCGCTGACGCCCACCATTCTTGATGCGATTCCCCTGCAAGCGAGCCGCCGCTGATGTTAGAAGTCTCTACAGAAAAAGAAAGAAAAATCTATATTATTCGCTTGAAAGGGCGAATCGATTCGATCACGGCCAGGGATTTTGAGGATTTCTTTGGAGACATGCTCAAGATGGGGCAGCGGTTTTTCATTCTGGATGGCACGGATCTTGCTTTTATTTCTTCTGCGGGCATCGCTGCTCTGGTGAAATTCATCCGGCGTCTGGACGCTGTGGGTGGCGGAGCCTGCTTTTTGCATGTGAACCAGGAGATCTCCCATTTGATGGAATTTTTTGGACTGGCAACTTCCCTCCCTGTTTTTGCGGACGATGAAAGTGCCAGAAGCCATCTGAGCCGTCTGGCCACGAAAGAAGAGAAGAGTTTTGAGATCAGGCCGATGGGAAGCATCCTGCCGGAAGCCAGTGCCCGGCCGGTTACGCCGGAGCCTCCCGCAGAGTCGCCAACGGAGGCTACTGTCCCGAATGCGGGCCGCTCGCCCCTTCCTTTGCGACCCACAAAGGAGCCTTTCACTGCGGCAGCACCTGTTTTACGCCCGACGTTCTCAATTAAAGATCCGGAAAAGGTACGTTTCCCCCGGCTTGAGCAGCTCAAACGACGCCAGGCAAGCTGGGCGGAGAGTCGCGAGCGTTGGAGGGCATCGCTTGCGCAGATGGAACAACCACAGCCAGAGCGCCCGCCCATGCCCCGACAGCCTGAACCCAAAAAAGTCTCCCCGCAACCGGGCGGACTGAAGATGTCCCTTGAGACGGAGCGCGGTGCGTTCACGGAACCCCGTATCTTTATATGTGAGCAGTGCGGAGCCAACCTGCGCGCCTATCAGGCCGGCCCCCATGTCTGCCCTGTATGCCGGGTGAATATTGAGGTGCACGGGGATGGTACGCTATCTTTTCTGGAGAAGCTGTAAAAATCCTTTAACGGCATCCTTTTTGAAAAAAACTGGTCTGTGGCCACTGCCCGCTCGTCGATCAAGCTTTCCTTCCTGACAATCATTTCGCGGGTGCTGGGGCTGGTGCGGGATTCCTTTCAGGCTCATTTCTTTGGTACAGGTGTCTACGCAGCCATCTGGGAAGTGGCCTATCTCTTGCCCAACATGCTGCGCAACCTACTTGCAGAAGGGGTTCTGTCTCAGGCGTTTCAACCCATCTACTCGGCGGAGCTGAAGGCATCCGAAAAGCAGGCCCGGGAAGTGGCCGGTGTGATCTTTGGGATGCTCTTTCTCTTTCTTCTGGTCTTTGTCGTCTGCGGCATATTGCTATTTCCCTGGATTTTACCGGCCTACGCCGGGCAGAGCGGGGAGGAAGCAGCCCTTCTGGTTCTTGTGGCCCGGATTATGTTCGTTTTTATTCTGACGGCCAGTCTGACAGCCATCCTTGCCGGTATTTCCAATGCCCATCTCCTTTTTACTTTTCCGGCGCTCAGTCCTATACTGTTAAATATTGTTTTTATTTTATCGTTCCTGGCTCTGGGCCATGAAGAGCTGGCCGACCGCAGTTCCGCCGATCAGCTGACTTTTCTGGCGTCCGCTGTGGTGTTTGGCGGAATCCTGCAATTTCTGCTGCAAGCCTGGCATATCCAGCGCCTGGGACTTTTCCCTCGTGTCCGATTTCTTCCCCGCCACCCGGCGGTAAAAAAAATTTTGAATCTGATGGCTCCGGCGGCTCTGGGAGCCGGCATGTTTCAACTCAATCAGCTTACTGATATTTTCCTGGCCGGTTATTTGATCGATCCTGTTAAAGATCCCATCCCCACGCTTCGGTTTGCTCAGCGCCTGATCCAGTTGCCGACTGGTATTGTGGGTGTGGCCGTGGCCACAGTGATACTGCCGGCCCTGCTGAAACTGCTGCGCGAGGACAGGCCGGGCCGCACGGAAGAAGAACTCATGCGCGCTCTCTCCTTTGCTGCTTTTCTGACCCTTCCTGCTTGCCTCGGCCTTTTCTTTTTGCGTGATTCCATCGTTGATTTGCTTTTCTCCGGCGGTGCCTGGACTGCTGAAAGTACGCGACTGACTGCCTACACTCTGGCCTTCTACGCTCCAGGGGTGATTTTTTTTAGCTGGAATCGGATTTTGACCAGCAGCTTTTTTGCTTACGAGGATACACGAACTCCGGTGCGGATGATGCTTATCGTCATTGCCGTTAATCTCCTGCTCAATCTGTTCTTCATTCCCTGGCTGGATCAGGGTGGCCTTGCTCTGGCCAGCTCTCTTTCTGCACCTTTGAATTCGCTCCTGCTGCTTGTGGCCCTGGGCCGTAAAATGGCTATCCATCTCCGGCTTTTTTTCTCTCATCTGCGCGAACTCGTCCTGCCGGTGTGCGGGCTCTTTTTCTATCTCCTGGCGGTGGCCCACTTTGCTCCGGAACTGGCGGACCACAGCAGTGAAGTCTTTGCTTTCCTGCCTTTGAATGTGGAAAGAGAACGCGCTCTTCTCACTGTGCTCACGGGCGCCGGTGGCGGGCTGCTACTCTATCTGGGAATGGCCCAACTTCTGCGCATTCGTTCCTGGACCGGATTATTCAAGCAGCGCTGATGGGGCACCATACAATTGACAGAGCATCTGCAGCCCGGAGTGTGCCCGGATGAGTGCCCTGGTCTACCTGGATGATTCGAATCTCTGGATCGAAGGAAAAAAGGTGAGCGCTGTGAGTCGTGGCATGGCACTCGATATCTGGGAGGCCACGGAGACGCGCACCTTTGACCAGGATTTCAAGCTGGACTTTGGCCGCGTGCTGCAAATTGCTAATAATCTACCCATACGCGCTGCCCGATTTTACGGCTCAAGGCCGCCTGCTGCCGATTCCGTATGGCAGGCAGCCGAGGCCGCCGGGTTCCGCCTGACGATTCTGGATAAGAACGCTCGAGGTAAAGAGAAGGGCGTCGATTCTTCAATGGTCGCCGATATCATGGCTGATATGTATGAAATAGCGTCTCCAGGTGATATTTTCATTATCATTGCCGGGGATGTTGATTACGTTCCGGTGATAGATAAGCTACATGGTAAGAATTATGAAGTCCATGTGCTTTTCTGGGAACACGCTGCGTCGGAATTGAAGAAGAAGGCGGATCGGTTTGTTTCCTTGAATGGTCATCTGGATACAATACGATACTGAGCCCTGGAATGTGCACAATTTGGCAATTGAATTGACAATTTGTGCAGGGCTAAAGCCGGCGAAATGGACCATTTTTTTTCTTGACCATCGTCGCCTCCGGGCTATCCTCTGGCTGCCATGCGAAATCTACACAAAACCGTACAACTATTCGTATTCTTTCTTATTTTGAGCCTTACCGGCTGTTTTGGGGTCTTCCAGACGGGTCAGGAAAAACGCAGTCTACCCGCCTACCTTCTGGCATTTTTCAGCGGTAGTAGCGGAGGCAGCGCCACAGCTTCCCCGACCACCCATCTTTCTTCTGAACCCGGTGTAAGTCTGCCTGGAAGTCTGTCCGGTTATACGGCGTCTGTGACGGTATCGGAACAGGAAGCGCCGCGCAATGCGGGACTACACTTTCAGGCCGTCGGGAAGGTCTACAACATCACTCTGGAGGGTGTGGAAGTCCCCGAGGGAGAGCATGTGTATTTCGGGGAAGAGGTAGCCCTGACCTACAAGTACGATGCCGCAGCGCTCAAAGCAGCCGGCCTGATTGAAGATTTTGTGGTTTTTTATTACGATGCGGCCACGCAGGGCTGGATTCCGCTGGAGCGCTCTTCCGTAGATACAGAAGCGGGCACTGTAACCGCTTACACCACACACTTCACGCCCTTCGTTCTCACCGCGCTACCGGCCGTAACTGGAAATCCCACGGATCCGCCGGCCTGTATAGCCGGTGACTTCCCGGCCGGTCTTGATGGTAGCGGGAAAGCAAAATTCATGACTGTGGGCTCCGGCTACCAGTACTACCAGGATCGCAATTATATCATCGACGCTGGCAATGCTTCTTTTGATGCTCTGGGATTTCAGGGGGCGCTGGGCATAAGTACGTGCAATGGCAATTCGGCCTGCGGCACTTTTGCGGAGCATAAATTTTTTGAGGGCAATACCTATATCCAGTTCACGGCTCACATGGCCATGGATGTTTACATCATGTATGACGATCGGGCCAATCCCGTGCCCGGCCACGTCCCGGACTGGTTCAATTCAGAGGGGTATGTTTTCACGGGCCACAACATCGGCACCACGGATCCCGGTGCAAACTATAATGTATTTAAGAAGACTTTTACGGCCGGGCAACAGGTAACTCTGGGTGGCAACCGCCTGGGATCGAGCAAGAAAGTAGAAACCAACTACTGGGTGGTTCTCAAGCCCGCGGGCGTAACCGCAGCCCAACCACCGGGAGCTATGTGTCTGGCAAGTCCCCCAGGACCATCACCTCTGGTTGTGACCAATTTGCAGGCCGCGCCCGGTTCCACCGTTGTGAATCTGCGCTGGGATCTGCCCACGGCAGCGAACTTTGCCGGAGTGGTCATCCGTCGCAGCCAGGTGGCACCACCGGCCACGGTGAACGATGGCGAGGCTCCGGGGGGAACAGTCATTGCGCCCACCGCCTACCGCGATGAAGGTCTGGTCCAGGGTGCTTCGTATTTTTATTCTGTTTTTGCCGTGGATTCCGGACAGAATGTGGGTCCGCGTCAGGCGACTGCTGCCTCGACCGGCCCGGATAGTGATAGCGATGGTCTCTCCGATGTCTATGAAATCGTACACAACTACCTGGTCTCGTTTCCTGCATCCCCCGCGCCTTACTATACAGATAAGGACGTAGCCGATTCCGATGGCGATGGCGTCTCCGATGGGATGGAATGGCTGCTGGGCACCGACCCCACCGGGGGTGATGGCATCCGGCCAGTGGTGACTCGTTTTGAAACCGTAGCTTTACCCGCGCCTAACTACAATCCGCAAGTTCCCTTGATTGCGGAGGCGACGGACAACATCGGTGTAACCGGGTGGCTGGTGACGGAGTCGGCCCTGCCACCTTTATCCACGGATCCGCGCTGGGACTCGAATGTTCCTGTGCAATATGAACTGACCACGGCCGGTGATAACAGCCTCTACCTCTGGGTGCGCGATGAAGCGGGCAATGTGAGTTTGCCCTATGCGCCGATTGTGGTGCACCTGGATGGGATCAGTGTGGTCGAAAAAGTCTATGTACCAGGCTACGCTAATACGCCTGGGCCCTGGCCAAATCTGCTGACCGGGGAGACGTTAAATCCGCATATCTCGATTGTAGAAAACCCCCTGCAGTTAGCTCCAAATATTAACGTTTTACAATATTCTATCCTCCCTCATCAACTATTTTCCCCTGCTACTCTGGAAGAACATCTGATTGTATGGAATGCGAATACCACCTGTTGCTTTTTCGGGGGGCCGTCATCATGGGACCCTCGAAACATTTCAAACTTGACCATAACGGAAGGCCAGATAGGGCAAACTGTTGAGTTAAATTTGAATACTCTTACCCATGCTCTGAGGATGTCGCGTGATCGTAAATATTTATGGTCTGTTGACGGTGCACCGCAGCAAGAAAAGATTAAATACTATAGAATAACCGAAAATAATTCTCTGGAGCTCCTGTCAGAAATTCCCATTAGCCAGTTTTCGAGTGGCGCTTTCGATCCACAGAATATGGTTGTTGGCCCAGATAATTCTACTTTGCTCGTTGCTGTGTTGAGCGCGGATGAAAATTTCTATATCAAGTTGTTGCGTTTCTCCGGAGGGCAAATTATAGAAACCGCTTCTCAACCGCTCATGGACTTAAATTTGTTAAGTCCAACCTCAATGAGTTTTAGTATTTCTGGTAATCTTGTATATATCTTCGATGTTATCCAGAACGATATTTTAGGGCCATATACTGGTACACGCATTCATCGATATAAGGTTACGCCAGATAATCTTTTTGAATTTGTGGATAGCACAACTATTCCTGCCATTATCCTGGATGGCGAATTCAATGGAATCTACTTTCTGGGTCATATTTTCCAAAACGGAACATCCCTGGCTCAATTCAACGCAGATTCCACCTTCTCCCTAAAAAGCACAGTTTCATTGTTCGGTCACTATTCTGTCTCAACGTTGGGGCATATGTTTCTTGTGCATTTTGAAAATGAAAACCCGAAATTGACGCGAATTGAGGTTGGAGCGAGCGGCCTGCAGATAAAAGAAACAAACTCTCTGCCCGGAGATTGGGCCAGTCGTCCTGAAATCAGAGAACGCCACGAAACCAATCTGCCACCGCAAGTGCAGATGGGCGACGAACGCTGGCTGCACTTCCAGTCAGGCCAGCCGGTTAGCCTCAATGCCCACGGCTATGCCTGGGATCCGGACGCCGGTGCCTGCAATGCAAACAGCGCGGACTACCAGATTGCCTGGGAAATCGTAAGCGCACCCGGTGGATCTGCTGTGACCACGGGCAGCATTGCCAGTGCCGGTTCTCTTAACGGGGCCAGTTTCATTCCGGATGTGCCCGGCGAATACACCGTGCGCTTGAATTTCACCGACCATCCAGGGTCCTGCCAGGGTTCACCGCAAGGTGCCTCCGGCCAGGTGAAACTAAAGATTGGTTATGAGCACAAAACCAAAGACTGGTGCTATGAGGACAAAAACTCGGTGGCCCATGGTCCGACGGCAACCTGGCACGAAACGGATTGGTGGCACAAACTGCCCTGGTATCTGAATCAATACATGACTAAATCAAACTACCCGAAGAGGCATTTCTACAGTTCCCCGGTCACTGATCCTGAGTCGTGGAAATGCTCTTGGTTAGGGGTCTCCGATCCTAACATCTATTGCACGGATGACCATGGAATGATGTTGGTCGGGGATTGGCGGGCCTTTCTGGCAGCCGAACGGGCGAATGGGACTCCTCGCTCTGGCGTCCCATTCGGACAGCCTGAATATGTGCCCATTTCCTGTGGCTTCTGGCACTGGTGGGACTACAGCCCCTGAGCTTGCGCAAACGGGACCGGCTTTTCAAGCTCAGGGTCAGACGACCCTGGCCACTGCTTGTGGCGGGCTTTTTTCTGCTCCTTCTGCCTGGAATTCAGTACGTAGCTGTTGCCCGGATGCTGCACATCGATCCGGCTTTTTACAAGCTCATCCTGGGCAGTTTAAGTCCGATCGAGCTTTTCTTGCTTTTCTTCCCGATCATCGCTGGAATCGGTCTATTGTCTGTGACGCGCTGGGGCTGGTATGCGGCCATGGGCTACGCTCTTCTTCTGACTCTTTACAACGCTTTTTTGCTCCTGGCCCAGCCGGGCTGGCTGCAGCTCGTTTTTTCCGTGCAGACGGCGGCTGGCAGTCTGCTCCTTTACTATCTCTTCAGTCCTGATACCATGGCACCATTCTTTGCCCACAGCGTGCGTGGCTTTCGCGCCGGCCGGCGGCGGACAACGGAGGGCCTTGTAACTCTCGATGGCGAGTCCCGTACGGCGACGAACATCAGCAGCCATGGTGCTTACGTGCAAACGGAATCGGTCTATGCTGTGGGACAGGCGGTGCAAATCATTCTGCCCGGGGCAGAGGAGGCGCGGCCAGGTAGCGTTGTGCGCACGGATGCTCATGGAATCGGCATCTCATTTCTCGACTGACTGAAGTGTTGTATAGAATTGAAAAGCATGCTATGCCTGAGACTTGACAGATCCCCCTCTCCCGCAGCATTTGGGCTTCGATTACGCTCGGGAAAAGCCGCCCATCTATACATTCTGTTTGAGCACAAATCACACCTGGATCCAGGTATCTTCAGCCAGTTGCTCTCCTACCTGGCCCGGATCTATCGTCAACAGAGCCAACAAGGTCAGTTGATACCCGTTCTGCCTTTTGTTTTTTATCATGGTGGGCAGGAGTGGAAACTCGGTACAAATTTCATGGACCGGTTTGATCTGGATGAGCGAGAAGCCGCGATACTCAGTCCCTATATCCCGGCCTTCAGCATAGAGCTTTTTGATCTGGACCAGGCGGATCTGGAGCAGGGGAGGCGCACTGGCAAGATTGAGGCAGCTGGCCGGATGCTTGCGCGTGGCCTGGATGTAGCACTGGTTCTTGAAGTCACCGGACTGGAGCGTCAGGACCTGGAAGACGCCGGGTTGATTCCCCGGCTATAGGCTTTCTTCCTTGCTCTCCTGGCCCAGGACGAACTCTGGGTACATGCCCCAGGTGATTGCCCTTACCACGCGCTTTGCCGATCTCGATACCCAGCGCCATGTTACCAGTCGGACCTATGAATCCATGGCCATGGAAGGCCGCTACCTCTACCTTGCCGATCGTGGTTATGACTGGAATTCGATGCTTGTGTCGGGAGTTCGACTGCGGGCCCTGCGCGGTCATGTGCGCTTTCTGCGCCAGCAGTATCCTGGCACCACCTTACAGGTAGAAACCGACGCCTTCCGGCGCCCACAGCAGCAAATTCTATGGAATCAGGTGATCCGGGAGAAGGAGGGAGCAGAGGTGGCTCACCTGCAACTTCTCACTGAGCTGGAAGGCAAGGAGGGGCCGCTGCCGCTCGAAACTATGGCCACGGACGCGGAGCCAACCATCCATCTGCTGGATCTGCCCTCCTTTTCCGGTGCCTGCGAACAGGTGGTTTCTTCCTACACGATGCCTTACAGCGAACGCGATGCTTTTGGCGAGTACCCTGTGGCGGCCATCTGGCGAATTTTTGAAGAAGGCCGCTGGCTCTTTTCGACGGTCGCCGGGCTGACTTATGAAAAAATCGTGGAAATGGATACTACGTCTTTCTATATGGGTGGCGACTACGTCCTTGCCCGGATGCCCCGGGCCGGGCAAACGCTAAAGATCCACACCTGGATTTCTAAAGTGGATAAGATTCGCTTTTATTTCATGCAGGAAGTCTACGATGGTTCCACCCTGGTTGCGGCCATGCGTGATGAACAGCTGATCGTGTCTTTGAGTCGGGCCCGTCCCCAGCGCGCCCCGGAAGCATTTGTGCGATTTTTGGGCGCGTATATCGAAAAACAGTAGAAACAAGGATTCTCCGCTCCGCCCGGAACATAGGGCTTGCCGGATGACAGCCCGTCCCTGAGCTGACACCGATGGCGAAGACGGGATCCACACAGAAAAAGAGTTCCGGGCCGCCGCGTCGCTCTTTTGCCCCATCGGAGATCCGTGTTCAGGGCGCACGCGAACACAATCTCAAAAGCGTATCGGTTTCCATTCCCCGCGATCGACTGGTTGTTATTACCGGCGTATCCGGGTCCGGTAAATCGTCTCTGGCATTTGATACCATCTACGCGGAAGGTCAGCGGCGTTATGTGGAGTCTTTATCGGCCTATGCCCGTCAATTTCTGGGCCAGATGGAAAAACCCGATGTCGATTTGATCGAAGGCTTGTCTCCGGCCATTTCTATAGAACAAAAAACCACCCATCGCAATCCCCGTTCCACGGTGGGAACAGTTACAGAAATTTATGATTACCTGCGCCTGCTCTATGCGCGGGTCGGCAAACCACACTGCCCTTCCTGCGATGCGCCGGTTACTTCCATGACAGTCGATGAAATCGTCGATCGCGTGCTTGCTCTGCCTGCGGGTGTGAAGCTGCAGATCATGGCCCCGCTGGTGCAAAACAAGAAGGGAGAGTTTGCAGAGGTTCTAGAAGGGCTCAAGAAAGCCGGCTTTGCTCGAATTCGTCTGGATGGTGAGATTTACCATCTGGATGAACCGATTACCGTGGCACGAAATAAAAGACACACTCTGGATCTGGTGGTGGATCGCCTGGTCATCAAAGAAGGTCTGCGCAGCCGACTTTCAGAGGCGATTGAGCTGGCTCTGGAAAAAGGAGAGGGGACGGCCATTATTGAAGAGAACGGGCAGGATGCGGTCTATTCCCGCAATCTCAATTGTAGAAAATGCAATCTATCTTTGCCGGAAATTTCCCCGCAAAGCTTTTCTTTCAATTCTCCACAGGGTGCCTGTTCCGCCTGTGATGGTCTGGGCTTCCTTCTGGAGTTTGATGAAAAATTGCTCGTGCCCGACCCGGAATTATCCCTTCTGGAGGGTGCGCTGGCTCCCTTTAAGTCCCGCGGTTCCTACTGGTATCTGGATCAGTATATCCATGAACTATCACAGGAAGGCGGCTTTGATCCGGCGCTGCCCTTTGGACGGATCCCGGCCCGTGACCGCCAGATACTCCTGTACGGCTATCCAGAGGAAGAATATGAAATTACAGAAGATTCGTACATGGGAATCATCCCCCACTTAAAGAAGCGTTACCGGGAAACCCAGTCAGATGAAGTGCGTCGCTGGCTGGAGCGCTACATGGCGGAAGCCCCCTGTGCCGAGTGCGCCGGCAGAAGGCTACAGAAGACGAGTCTTGGTGTTCGCTTTCAGAACAAAAGGATTTATGAACTCACGGAAATTCCCGTTCTGGAACTGGAAAGATTCTTTCAGGCGGTGAAACTGAATGCTCAGGAGGCCAAAATCGCTGATCGCGTCCTGAAAGAATTGCGCGAACGATTGAATTTCCTTACCAGTGTGGGTGTGGGTTATCTGGATCTGGCCCGGTCGGCGGGGAGTCTTTCCGGTGGCGAAGCGCAGCGAATCCGTCTGGCCACACAGATTGGCAGTTCTCTTTCCGGCGTACTGTATATTCTGGATGAGCCAAGCATTGGCCTGCACCAGCGGGACAATGACCGATTGCTGCGCACTCTAACAGACCTCCGCGATCTGGGCAATACCGTGATCGTAGTGGAGCATGATGAGGATACGATGCGTAAGTCGGACTACATCATTGATCTGGGGCCCGGCGCCGGGGTGCATGGGGGGCAGGTGGTGGCCGCCGGCACACCCGCAGAAATCGAGAAAAATAAAAGCAGTATCACCGGACAGTTTCTTTCCGGTCGCCGGCAGATTGAGTTGCCCCCGGCACGCCGGGCGGGTAATGGCAAAAACCTGACGGTCAAAGGAGCACGCGCCCACAATCTCAAAAATATTTCTGTTAGTTTTCCTTTGAATAAGTTTATTGCTGTAACCGGAGTCTCCGGCTCCGGGAAATCGACGCTGATCAATGATATCCTCTATCCAGCCCTGGCCAATCGGCTCAACCACGCTTCTTTGCGGCCGCTGCCCCACGGCTCAATCGACGGGATCAAACATTTAGACCGGGTGATCTCTATTGACCAGGAGCCCATAGGCCGCACACCGCGCTCGAATCCAGCCACATATACCGGTCTTTTCACTCCCATCCGCGATTTGTTTGCAGAACTCAAAGAAGCGAAGCTTCGCGGCTACCGGGCCGGGCGCTTTTCTTTTAACGTCAGCGGGGGCCGCTGTGAAAACTGTGAGGGCGCAGGCATCATCAAAATCGAGATGCATTTCTTGCCCGATGTGTATATCACCTGCGACGTTTGCAAGGGACGGCGCTACAACAGAGAGACTCTGGAAGTAAAATGGAAGAATCATTCTATCTATGAAATTCTGGAGCTTACCGTGGAGGATGCCCTGGCAGTCTTCGAGAATATTCCCGCGATCAACCGCAAGCTGACCACTCTCTGTGACGTGGGACTGGATTACATCAAACTCGGGCAACCGGCCACTACCCTTTCTGGAGGCGAGGCCCAGCGTGTGAAGCTTGCCGCAGAACTGTCGCGCAGACATACGGAAAGCACCCTCTACATTCTGGACGAACCTACAACAGGTTTACATTTTGCGGATATCGAGAAGCTGCTGCATGTACTGCACTCGCTGGTGGATCTGGGGAACACGCTGATCGTAATCGAACACAATCTGGACGTGATCAAAACGGCGGACTACATCATTGATCTGGGACCGGAGGGCGGTGCGGCCGGAGGAGAGGTACTGGCCAGCGGTACTCCGGAAGAGATTGCGCGCCACCCGCACAGTCATACCGGTCGCTATTTGAAGCCGCTGCTTGGACGGCGGCGGGCAGGAGCATAGTCGGTTCCGGCTTGACGGTCAGCTCTGCCGACCTGATCTGTCTTCTGGCAGCGGAGGTTTTATGATCCAGAACAACTACTTCACCGACAATGCGGACCTGCTTTCTTTTTACAATCAGTGCGTGGACTGGCCTCGTGTGGTGGATGCTTACGAGATGGGCTTTCAGGATGCAGCCCTTTACGCAAAGAGCGGCGATGAAAAGCTTTCCATGGCGCCGTCAAACCTGGAAGAGGCCCTCGATTACTACCGGGCCATTATGGAATCGGGGGGCGAGCTGTCCGGAAAGATTCTGGCGGCACGAGCGCAGAAAATGGATCATACCGGTCTGAAGTACGATAACGGCAAAGTGATTTTCCCCGTAGAAATGGAGGAAGCGTTTGTGGCCTTCAAAGAAGCCGGTCTTGTCGGTTACAGTTCCCGTCGCGGGCATGGCGGACTGGGGTTGCCGGCTGTTGTGCAATGCTTTCTCATGGAGATGGTGGCCCGTGCGGATGCATCCTTTTCCATTACGCTTGGCTGTTTTGCTTTGGCTGAGACCATTGAGCGCTTTGCTTCTAAGGAGATGGTGGAAACCTATGTGCCTCAGATGGCCTCCGGTGATCTCTCCGGGGCCATGGCGCTTACCGAGCCCAATTATGGTTCGGATCTGCCCAACATCAAAACACGTGCCTTTCGCGATGAAAAAGGCAACTGGAAGATCAGCGGTACCAAGCGTTTCATCACTCATGCCTGTGGCTTTGGCGACAGGCCTTCCGTTATTTTGACTCTGGCCCGGACAGGTGAGCCAGGGGGCGGCGCGCGTGGCCTTTCCTTTTTTCTGGTGCGCACGCAGGACATCCACGTAGCCAAAATCGAACACAAGATGGGACTGCATTGTTCACCTACCTGTGAAGTTGTTTATGACAATTCACCGGCACTGATCATTGGCGAAGAAGGTAAGGGTCTGGTTAAGTATGCTATGGGAATGATGAATACAGCACGACTGAGCATTGCTGCGCAGGCGCTGGGTATTGCCGTGGCCTCCCAGGAGGAAGCTTTGAAGTATGCGCGTGAAAGAGAGCAATTTGGTAAAGTAATCCAGGAAATTCCGGCCGTGCGCAAGATGCTCGACTATGGCAATCGGGAGATCTATGCCATGCGATCGCTCTTGCAAGAAGCAAGCCTGGCTGTGGATATGTACCTCTGGCGTATGGAACATCTGGCTGACGAGGGACTGGATGAAAAAACTATCCGCAAAGACGAGTCGGTGCGGCGCTGGGACAAGATTGCCAGCTTCTACACTCCACTGGCCAAATACTACATCAGTGAGATCTGCAATAGAGTCGCTTACAACGCCATCCAGATTCATGGCGGATCCGGATATACGGAAGAATATGACGTGGCTCGACTCTATCGTGATGCTCGCATCACCACTATCTATGAGGGCACGACGCAGCTGCAGATCGTGGCAGCCATTGGCGGTGTGGTGAGCGGAATGAGCCAGGCGGGCTTTTTACGCGAGTACATAGATGAAGTATTGGCCGGCTTTTCAGCCAGTACGGAATTAAAAGAAATGTATGAAGAATTCAATGAGATTGTGGATCTGTATCGGGAGATGAGCGGTGCGGAGCGGGAGACATTCAGCTTTGAAGTTGTGGAGACTGCGGCCAGATTTCTCTGTGGTCTTTTGATGGAAAGAAATACGGCACGGTTGGAGGACGCTGCTCTGCGCTCCCGGGCCGGGGAGTGGACTCTTCTGTATCATCTGGATTCTGTAAGTATTCTGGCCGGTCATCGGGCCGTGTTCCGGCGGCGAGTGCCGCAGGCCGTCGCCTGACAGCAGGTCGCCCTCGCGTTGGGCTGGCTCTGGGCTCCGGAGCTGCTCGCGGATGGGCCCACATCGGCGTTGTTCATGCGCTTGATGCGGCCGGCATTCGGGTGGATGTTGTAACCGGAACATCTGCCGGTTGCGTGGTCGGTGCTTTTCTGGCTGCTGATGCCTTGAGGCAGCTGGAATATCTGACGGAAAATCATAAATCGCTTCGCGATACCCTGAACTACGTCGACTTCAGCTATTCGAGTTCTGGACTCTTTGCCGGAAAAAAATGGGTGGAGTACATCAAGGAGTACCTGCCCTGCCGTCGCTTCGATGAGCTTAAGATCCCTCTGGGGATCGTGGCCGCTGATCTGGTCACGCTGCAAGAAATCCACATCTACGAGGGAGCGCTTTTGCCGGCCATTCGAGCTTCCATCTCTGTACCCGGGTTCTGGGTGCCGGAGGAAAATGGAGAGTGGCAGCTTGTCGACGGAGGAATTTTGAATCCTGTGCCCGTCAATCTGGCCCGGAAATTGGGAGCGGACGTTGTCATCGCGGTGGACTTAAATACGCACTTTGAACAGAAGAAAGCAACCTCAGTGGCCTCCATTATGGACAGGACCATTGAAGCGATGATGCAGCGGATTCGGCAGGTGAACTATGAAATGTATCCGGCAGATGTGGTAATCGCGCCGGAGTTGCCCGATTTTGGTTTTATGGATTACCATCGCGTGCGGGAAGCCGTTACAGCCGGCTATGATGCAACGCAGGCGAGGATGGATGAGATTGTGGCTGCTGTCAAAAATCCATCGTCCGGATCTTTAAGTATGGTTTCTCTCCTTGAGCGTGCGCGATCCCTGATTGAAAGTGTGAGTTTTCCAGGAAGATGAAAAGAAAATCGGGATGACTGGATTTGAACCAGCGACCACTCGCCCCCCAGACGAGTGCGCTACCACTGCGCCACATCCCGTGCCTGCGAGCTTTTTTACTTTGTATGCCCTGTCAAGTTTCTTTCCGGTGGCGGAATTTCTGCATCCATGATGGTGTGACTTTCGGGGTCGAAACGCAACCGGTAACTTGTAGCGGCAAGACCCACCCAGCCGGTTTTTCCCAGCTCGTCTTTCCATTCATTGCTCAGCACTCGGACCTTAATAATGGGCACATCGAATTCATTGCGGAGGACCCGGCGGTCAACGAGTTCGATTTCCGCGCCACGGGATAAGCGGCCCAGATAATCGTCTTTGTCGTAATCATCGCTGGATCCGTAGATTGCATCGCCATGCTGGTCTTCAATTCTGCCTGTGGGGCCTTTTTTTTGCGGAGTTGCGGCGGGGGGCACTTGATCTGGATTTCGCATATCGACAGGACTTTGTCGTTTTTTTCTTAAAAAGAGAAGGCCAAGGATGATCAGTAGTTCCAGAAAGGCGACTGTCGCCCAGATATCTGATGGGAACGGAATGGTTGTCATACACGAACCTCTTCAAAGCACTGATCTGCCTGCAGGCGGAAGGCGCCTATGAATCTATGGGGTGGAGCCCCTTTCCAGTCTTCGGGTGAAAGCAGGCTAAAATACCTGGTGGCGGTCGGGCGCTCATACAGATAAATGGTCTGACCGATCTTCTTCTGAAAGGCGCACTCCAGGCGATGAAGTTCGGCGTCGCGCCGCGCAGATTCAAGAATTCCTTCAGCCTGTGTGCGAAGCGCGCGGATTTGTTCAGCGATTAAAGAAAGTTTGCCACCGGTTGTGCTTTCAAGGAAGGCGCTGGCTTCTTCGATCTCCCGGGCCCGGTCCACCAGAGAAAAGGCCGGCGAAAGGGTACGAATGGGATAGGAAAGGCTGTGGTGGTTCTCGACAACAGGCTCGGATTTATTGTGTTTCATGAGGCTTGATCAGCGTTCCGCTGTGTCGGGAAAGTAAAAAAGAGCAGGCGGCGGCTGCTTTGGCGGACCATCGGCGCTTTACGGTCTGCGAGTCGGCTTATTTGTCTTGACCGGGATTTTTGGTAAGAGTTTGGTTGAAGATCTTTCCTTGAAACCCTTGAGTTTATATACCTTGCCCGGCTGGCTTTCAGGCCCGGCCGTCAGTCTCTTTTTTGCTGCCTGCACATTTCCGGTCGATCGTTGTCCTGCTGTAAATCCCGTGCTCGCGCATGAAATGTTTGAGCTGCGGCAGACAATTGCCTCTTTTTCTTCTATTTGTGAAGGCAGTGCGACCAAAGAAGACTCCCCGCCATCGGAATTTTGTTCCGGCGCCTATTTCCAGGGTGACATGGACTCGACGCTCTGGAATGGCATGCTCTGCCTTGGCGGCCGCGAAGAGTGGCCCTGCGAAGCCGTGCGTCGCTCCCAGGATGCAAACGGCCGGGTGTGGCGGTCGCCGCGACTGGCGCGCCTGCGGGATAATCATGGCCGGCCTACATTTTCGCGGGACATGGCCAAGGGCGCGCTGATGTATCTGGTAAAAACGCGGGATGCTGCCTTTGGCGAGGCCTGGACCGCATACATCATGCGTACCGGCGCGCTGTGCCCGGACAGGCCCCTCTATTTCTCCTGCAATTTGACCCCAGCCTTTGTGAGCACCTACAACAGGGTTGCCGATTTTGCTGGATTTTCGCCGATTCTCGCCCCGCAGGGGCCGCCCTTTGCGGAAATTCTGGGCGCGTACGACCAGTTCCTCCAATCCACGCAGAGTTCCATCACCATTGGTTTTGCCCGGGAGGCCTCCGGTTTTGAGCTGCATCTGCGGGCGGCGGACCTGCTGATTCGGCGGGGTATGGGCGAGTGGGACCACTCCTCCGAAGAAATTGCCGCTGCCCTGAGCAGAACGATGCCCGCCAATCTCTACTATGAATACCTGGACCGTGGTGGCAGTGATACCTGGGCGCTGAAGCTCCTGGCTCTCTCCCCGCGCAGCGAGCCCCGGTTGCGCTATCTGTGGATCTGGGAGAAGAAAGATCAGGAGCTGGATCTTTTCACCATCCAGAACTACAGCATGGGCTGGGATTTTATCTTTTTGATCGATCTGTTCTTCAGTTCCTGTGCACGCTACTGAAGCCGGGAGGCACTTCCCCGTTTTTTTCTTGACATGGCTAACTACGTTAGATACTTAGCTCTCATATTTAGCTTCGTTAGATAGTGGCGTGCCATAACTAACGTTGTTCATTTTGGGAGGTTGTATGACCATCATTTTGAGTTTCTTTCTGCTGCACTGGTTCTCGTCAGTCTTTGCGCAGACCTTTTTCCTGCACCGATACGGTGCCCATCGAATGTTCAGCCTGACGCCTTTCTGGGAACGCTTCTGGCACCTTTTTACTATTGTAGCTCAGGGACCTTCTTTTTTACATCCCAGAGGCTATGCCATTTTGCACCGGATGCACCATGCCTACAGTGACACAGAAAAAGATCCGCACTCGCCGCATCATGCCCGTGGTTTTTTGGATATGATGTGGCAAACAAAAGAGCGCTACGACAGCTACGCTTACGGCCGGACGGCACCGCCCCGGGAATTTGATCTGCCCGCCCCGTCCTGGCCGGCCGTTGATCGTCTGGCTCAGAGCTGGGTTTTCCGGGTACTTGCTGGTTCTGTTTACGTAGTTTTTTATCTTTTTTTTGTTCCCGAGGGGCAATGGGGCTGGTATTTACTGCTTCCCGTACACTGGCTGATGGGTCCCATCCATGGTGCGATTGTCAACTGGGGTGGTCATATGTATGGCTATGTAAACTATAAAAATACTAAAGATCGTTCCCGGAATACTTTGCCGGTGGATTTTCTCACCATGGGTGAACTATTCCAGAATAACCACCACGGCCGGGGGACGTCGCCTAACTTTGCATCACGCTGGTTTGAAATTGATCCAGCTTACCAGCTCATGCGACTCATGCAGGCACTGGGAATGCTCCGACTGGAGCGCAGTCACTGAAGATGGACGTCCCTCCTTGAATGCTCCGGAGAGTCCAAGGATGCGCCGCGGGCGCGGCTCACTGAGTCGTCAGGAAATCCTGGAAGCTGCGCTGGGCATCATCCAGGAGGAGGGACCGGGTAAACTGAGCATGCGCCGCATTGCGGCGCGTCTCTCCTGCAGTGTGGCCAGCCCGTATGCACATTTCGAAAACCAGGGAGAAATCATTCGCATCCTGATCGAGCGCGGTGAAAAAGAACTCACGGCTGAGCTCAAGAAAGCCAGGGACGGATCAAGCGACGTGTATGAACAATTGCGGGCCATTGCCACCACTTACTGGAGCTTTGCCCGGGACCATCGCGCTTTGCACCAGCTTATGTTCAATGTGGGCACGGAAAATGACTATCGCGGTGTATTCACCTCTCTACCCACCAGCTATCGTGTTTTCCTGGAAACAATTCGTCGTGGCATCCAGACCGGAGCCATTCGTCATCCGCGGCAGGAGTACAGAGCCATTGCCCGGACCATGTGGGGCTGGATGTTTGGCCTGATCATCCTTGATATGACGGGAATGCTCAGGGCTCCGCGCTCGGGCGAAGACCCGATCGAAGAAGGCATCGCTCTTTTTGAATCCATGCTGGGAAAGACTCGATAACTTTTTTTGGTTGCCCTTTTTCCGCGGAACTGGTAAGAACTCGCACCCATGAAATCCTTCCAGAAAATCCTGCTTCTTACCTGGATTTTGCTTCTGTCTGCCTGCAATCTCTTACCGTTTGCCAGCCCCTTTGAGTCCAGGGAGGACAATTCGTTTTCTCCGCTCTGGCTTTTGCTTCTGGGAGGCAGCTCATCCGGATCATCGAGATCATCCAGTCCACTCGCTTTTGTTACCAGCTTTGTGTTCAATTCCGGTGGGGATGGAGAGCTCTATTTGTTCAGAAAAAGTACAACAGATTGCAGTCTGACTCGGCTGAACATCTATGCGGTGGGGGAGAATGCTTTTGATCTTTCCTACCGCGATAATGTTTTGTATGTTTCCAATGATCGTTCTGCCAATGTGTCAATGTTTCGTCTGGATAGCGCGGCACAGTCACTGACCTCCCTCGGGCGCGTGACCCAGCAAAGTCCGGGCACCTCTCAGGCTGTACCTTACGGTATTGCCATCCATGAAGACGGCTGGGTTTTTATAACCGATGGCTCAACCGATAGCAATACCCACGGTAGCATTGGCCGGTTTTCCCGAAATTCGAGCGGGTCACTCAGCCATCTGGATCCGGCCTACGTGGACACGGGTGCCGGGAGTCGCATGTGGTTTCCCGCGTTAAGCAAAGATAGCAACTATCTGTATGCGAGCCGGTATGACAATGCAACTTTGCAACAGTACTCGGTTAGTTCGTCCAGCGGTGCCCTGACGGCACTGGGCACGCCCACAATTGCTACAGGAAACAATCCCTGGGAAGTGGTCGTTCATTCGTCAGGAAGTTTTCTTTATGTTTCCAACTATGGCTCAAATACCATCGGGCAGTATTCTATCAACCAGACATCCGGGCAACTAACGCAAATTGCCGCTCCCATCGCGAGCGGGACCAACCCGATTGGCATTGCCGTGGGAGAGAAGTTCCTTTATGCTGGATCCTTCAATAATGGAAATGCGGGCGGGGTGTACGGCTATACGATTGATCAGTCAACGGGTGCTCTCACGGCAACGGCCCAGGGTAGTATTGCTCTTTCCGCGCCCGGTGTGTACGGACTGCAGCTCGATAGAGATGAGCGCTGCCTCTATGTGGCTCGCTCTAACTATGCCGGTGGAAGTGCGGATCTGGCCATCTATAATGTAGATCAGACCACTGGAGCGTTGACCTCAGCCGGGACCATTCCTGCCGGGGCCGGTCCGCGGTTTATCAAGTTCGCTCACTGAGAGTTAGCTCGGTCATGAGTTCTTTTAAGTAAGGACGATCTTTGAGGCCAGGGTGGGGCAGGGTAAGGTAAGGGGTGCTCAGTTGCAGGTTCTCATAGGTGAGGATATCCAGGTCGATTTCCCGTGGTCCGTAGCGTTCCCTTTTTTTCCGGCCGATTTTTTTCTCCAGCGCTTTGAGCAGCATGAGTAGAGCCGGGGCCCCCAGATCGGTTTCGATCAGGAGCAACTGGTTTAAGAAATCCGGCTGGTCTTCTTTTATGAGCGCTTTTGTATTTTTGATCGCAGTACGGCGCAGGAGAAGGAGCCCGGCCAGGGAAAGCTCCTGGCAGGCACGACCCAGGTAGCCTTCGCGGTCGCCCAGATTGGAGCCAAGACTAAGGATGGCCCGGGGCATATTCATCGCGCAGGCGGTAGTCCGGTGTTTCTATATGCACTACACGGCACATTTCATGGAGTCGGCTGAAAACACGCCCGCCAGAAATCTCCTTCCAGGATTCCAGTGGCTCATTGGAAGTCAGAATGGTCAATAGCTGACTTTCATAGCGCGCATCGATGAGATCGTAGAGCACGGAATTGACCCAGGGGGAGTCGCGGTGCACACCAAAGTCATCAATGACCAGGACCGGCACCCGGGCCAGCTTTTGCTCGATGGCCTGTCCTTCCCCATAATTTTCCGAATTGGGGTTGAACGTGGCCTTGAGTTTGCCCAGAACATCCCGACTGATTTTGGCATACTGCACCCCCGTCTGGTAGAGCCGCAGAATTTCATTGAGGATGGCGCAGGAGAGCAGTGTTTTTCCGGAACCCGTGGGCCCATAGAGGTACAGACCGCGCGGACCGCTCAGGTAGGTCTTTACGACTTCCCGGGCCTCATCGAGGGCCACGAGAAACATTGTCCGCGCCGGTCCCTCGAGGTGGTCGTAGCGCAGGGAAAGGTCCAGAAAAACATCCTGATAACGACTCGGGATGCCGCTCTTTCTACGGAAGAAACTGATGCGGTCCAGGGCCAGTCGGGCCGACCGATCCACACAGGGTAGCATGGCATTTTGCCCGGCGTTGTAGTAATCGTAGGGTGGACGACCTTCACACAGGCAGCGCGATTTCAGGCAATCACAGATGGTAAAAGCCCCGCTCTGCGGTCCAGCCCCCATGGGGTCGAAGATAATCCCGAGACCGAGGCACGTGCGGCAGGAAGGCTCGCCATAGGACGGAGCATTTTGAATCAAGTCGGCAGTAAAAAGCCCGCCAGAAGCCAGGGACATACGGCAGCAAAAATGGCTTTCAATCCCTGGCAGCCAAAAAATACTCAAAAAATTGCCCGGGATGGCCGTAAGCTATTGATTTGACCCTTGCCTTTCCCGATAAACTCAGGGGAGGAAAGGAAGCTTTCCAACCGTCACATTCAAAGGAAGGTGCGTGACATGAACAAAATAATCCTGACGGGATTTTTCATTATTACAGTCGGAGCGCTCTTTGCCCAGGATACGACCAATCCGGCCAATCCAACGGCCTATGAGGCGACTCCGGGCGAACTGGTTTCGGAAGATGAAGATCTCGATAAACTCTCGGCTGAAGAAAAAGCAGTACGGGAGCGCAATTTGCGGGCCGAGGAACTCTGGAAAAATGCCGACTATCGCGATTACAATCGTGCTTTTGCGGAACTCCATCAGTTATCCAATGCATTTGCAAATAACAAGTATCGTCTGGCTCTTTCCAGCTATCAGTCCGGTGTAAACACCATTATCAAAATGCGTGATGAAGTTGAGCTCTTCCGCAAAGAAAAAGCAGAAGAGAAGCATCTCGATGAAAAATGGTACTGGCAGATTGTGGATCGTAAAGCTCGCGAAGAGCGGATCATCCAGCGCATGCAGGACAAAGCCAAACTGGAAGCGGTTACTTACTTCACCCGGGCGGTCAATCACCTGGATGAAATCAAGAACCCCAATTTGCGGGAAAAACCGGCCTTCAAAAGACTTCTGTCTGCTGTGTATCGCAACTGGGTGATGTATCAGTTCGATCTCAAGAATCTGCCACAGTGCATCCCAATTCTCGAGCTCTACCTGGAGATTGATGAAAATGAGAAGGAGTATCCTGCGCACAAGTATCTGGCACAGTGCTACGCTTTCCAGGAAGCCATCATTAAGAAATACAAAACGGGAACGGAAGATCAAATGTTCCGCTTTCGCTACAAAAAGAATGTGCATCTCCTGCGGGCTGCTGAGCTGAAGTATGGCAAAGAGTCAGCTGAGTACAAGCATGTAGTGAATCTGGTCAACCGGGATGAGATCATATCGGTTCAACCATAGTCGAAGACATCGCACCTTCGCATGATGGAAGGCGGACCCTGTGTCCGCCTTTTTCTCCTTTTTTATGAAGTTTACCTACCAGAGATTCCTGCTGCGGTTTGCCCTGTTCTGGCTGTGCACCGGGCTTTTAGCCGGGGGACTCCTGTACTTTGCTCCGCTGTTTGATCTGACTTTGCCAGGCGGAACGCGCACCACCCACGTGCACCTGTTGACCGTCGGTTTTCTGCTGCAGCTCATTATGGGTGTGGCCCTCTGGATGTTCCCCCGATACAAAAAAGAACCGCGCTACAACAGCAACACGCAGGGCTTTGCACTGATTGCCATGATTAATATGGGCGTCCTGCTGCGTTCCGCGGGCAGTCTCTGGCTTCAACTCTCCATGATGGCGCATGTCGGGGTTGCCCTGGAACTTCTGGGCGTGCTGTATTTTGTTTTTTTGATTTTCGGCCGCATTCGCGAGCCCTGAGATTTCCATTGCCCTCCAGCCAGCCTCCTTACTTTTGAGTTCTACTTATGCAACCACGATCCCGGGCCTGGTATCTTCGTCCATCCGTGCATATGGCGATGTACATGATCACTTCGCTTGTTTCCAACATTATTGTGGTTACAGCCAATCAGTATGTGCTCGGCGATCTCATCTACCTGGCGGACTCAAGACAAATATTCAAAAAAGTCATCAATGACAATTCACTGCATCGAATTCTGGTCAACTGGTTGCCTTTCCCGGTAGTGTTTTTGGGTTTTCTGATTTATGTACTGCCCCTGCGCTTCCTTTACAACCATAGTCGCGAAGAGCAGAAGAATCGGGGGTTGTTGCGGCTCTTAAACGCACCGATCGTGATGAGTCTCCTGGCCATTTCCGGATGGATAATGGGTGTGGGCACTCAGTACATTATCTATACCATTCATGATGTAGATGTATCGCGACTGGAAGTTCTTGGAAATGTAATCACCTCGACGGCACTGAGCATTATGACTTTTGTCGTTTCCTTTTACACTTCTGACCTGATCAATCGCAGGCTCTACATCCCATTCTTTTTCCCGGACGGGGTCTCTCCCGATATGCCCGGGCATATCCATGTTTCCTTGCGCTGGCGTTTTGAGATATTCATTCTGGCAGCGGCCAGTGCGCCGGTTTTGATCCTTACTCTGACATCACTGAATTTCCTTAATGAATCGGATAGCCCGCAAAGCCCGACGACCCTCTATGCTCTGGGCGGTGCCTTTCTATTGTCCGGCATGCTCCTTGCAGCCCTTCTGGCTGCCTTTTTACAGCAGCCTATCGTACGCATGCAGCAGGCCGTGGAGAAGATTCGCAACCTGGATTTTTCTGTTCATATCCCTGTGACTTCAACGGATGAGGTGGGCTTTCTGGCCCGGGGAATCAATGAGATGGCCGCATCGCTCGCGGAGAAGGAGAAAATTAAAGATACTTTCGGCAAAGCAGTCGATCCGCGGGTGCGCGATCATCTGCTCCAGGGCACTTTCAACCCGGGGGGTGAAACTCTGGATGCCACTGTCCTTTTTTGTGATATTCGTAACTTCACCCGATTTTCAGAGGAGCACACTCCAGCTGAAGTCGTTCAATGGCTGAACCGGCATTTTGCTCTTATGGCCGGGGCCATTGAATCTCGCGGTGGTATCATTAATAAGTACATAGGGGATGCGATCCTTGCCGTTTTTAACGCACCTCTGCCACTCGAAGACCATGCGCGCGCTGCCGTACTTGCGGGCCGTGATATGCTTCTGGCTAACAGAGATTTACAGAACGAACCGGGCTTTGAAACGGTGAAGATCGGCATTGGTATTGCCAGCGGTAGAGTTTTAGCCGGGAACATCGGTAGCCCCAGCCGACTTGAATACACGGTGATTGGAGATACGGTAAATACGGCCAGTCGTCTGGAAAGCCTGTGCAAAAAGGTGGGCCTGCCGCTTCTTTTCACCAGAGAAACGTATGATCAACTGAGTAAGGCGGACCGGGAAAACGGATCCGTTCGCCGTGCCGGCCGGGCCCGGGTTAAAGGAAAGAGCACGGAATTGGAAATTTATACTATGGACATTACCTGAGCCCGGATTCAAGAAAACTGCGGGCCACGCGATCCTTGCCCTGATGAATTTTCCGGGTCAGGGATTCTGGTCGGGCAGGCGGCCGGTCACTGGAAATTTCCGTGCCTTACATCTTCTGCTTTCTTGGAAAAAATGACGTTTTCTGCTATGTTTGTGGCCAGATCCCCGATCCGTTCGATGGCTTTGGCTATGAAGGCTTCGGCAACATTGGTTGTCTTTTCGATGATCCGATCTTCAATTTCATCTACCTGAAATTCCAGTTCCATCACTTTCTCTGCAATCTCTGTTTTTTCTTCAGCCAGGGCCTGGATGGCCAGGCTCAGGGCCTCGCGTGTCTTCTCCACCAGTTCGCGCATTTCCGGCGGCACCGGCTGGGAAAGCTTCAGAGCCCACTTGGCTACCGTCTTTGACTGATCTCCAATTCTTTCTAATTCTTTAATATTCTTGATGGCGCTGACAATCAAGCGTAAGTCATGAGCGTAGGGTTCCTTGAGTAAAAGGCCGATGCACATCTCGTCGATCTTCATCTCCTTTTGATCGATTTCCCGATCCAGTTCGCGGACGCTTGCAACGGCATCCGTATCGCGACTCCAGATGATCGGAACAGCCATTTCATAGATTTTTTCAGCGCTGCGTGCCATTATGATAAGTTCTTTCTTTAGATTTTCTAAGACGTCCTGATGAATCATGCTTGCTTTCCTGGGTCCTCGTGCGAATGTTGTTTAACATGAAGTCCTGCTCTTTCCATCCGTCAAGCAGGAAATCGGAGCTTTCGTTAGGCGAAAGCGAAAACACAGTTTCGTAATTGCGTCGTCATAAAAATGTAACAAATTCATGCCACACTACGTCCGTAGAAAAAGGAGTTTGAAATGAACCTGTTGCACATGCGCTGGACAATCATAGTTATCATAGCGTTAAGTTTTCTTGCCTGCGGCAAGAAAGAGAAGATCTTAATTGATGGATCAAGCACAGTTTATCCCATTACAGAGGCTGTTGCGGAAGAGTATCGCAAAGTTGCGCCGAATGTTAATGTAACAGTGGGGATTTCCGGCACCGGTGGCGGTTTTAAGAAATTCTGCCATGCAGAAATCGATATTTCAGATGCTTCGCGTCATATTAAAGCGTCAGAAATAGAAGAATGTAAGAAGAATGGAGTAAATTATCTGGAACTGCCCGTTGCCTATGATGGTCTGGCTGTACTTGTTAATCCGGAGAATGATTTTGTAAAGGCCATGAGTGTTGCTGAGCTTAAGAGCATTTTTGAAAGTGGCTCAAAGGTAAAGAGCTGGAAGGATGTGAACGCGGCCTATCCTGACCTGCCTCTTAAGATTTTCTCGCCCGGTCAGGATAGCGGCACTTTTGACTACTTCGTAGAGGCGATTCTGGGTAAAGATGCCCGGGTGCGAGCTGATGCAAGTTTCAGTGAAGACGATAACGTTCTTGTCACCGGTATCTCCGGCGAGAAGGGAGGAATAGGCTTCTTTGGCATTGCCTACTATGAGGAAAACAAAGATCGGCTGAAGCTTGTGCCTGTCGTCAATCCTGCCACGGGAGCAGCTGTTCTTCCCTCTGAGGTCACTGTAAAAGATGGTAGCTACGCTCCCCTTTCGCGGCCGGTGTTTATTTACGTAAATCAAAAAGCAAAGGCGCGACCGGAAGTGGATGCATTCGTAAAGTTTTATCTGGACAATGTAGGCAAGCTTGCCGGTGATACAGGCTACTTTCCCCTGGAAAGTGAACGCTACGCGGATCTCAAGCAGAAGTTTGTTAACTTTCAGTAAATGAAAACGCGCAAGGAGCTCTTCACGACATACGGGCAGAGGCCCTCGTACTCTCTCCGGGAGAGGGTGATCCGTTACTCGCTGCGGACCATGGCTTATTTGACGATCCTCGTGACTGTGGCTATCGTGGTGGTCCTCCTTGTGGACAGTATCCGTTTTTTCCAGATGTACCCGGCCTGGGACTTTCTCACCGGGCTGCGCTGGGAGCCTTTTGGAGAGCCCAAGCTGCTCGGAATCTGGCCTCTGGTAACGGGCACCTTTATGATCGCATTTGGATCCTGCGCCATTGCTGTTCCGCTGGGCGTGGGTACGGCAGTATTCTTGAGTCAGTATGCTTCAGAGCGGGTCCGTGAAACCATCGGGCCGATTGTTGAGATACTGGGCGGAATTCCCACTGTCGTTTATGGATACTTTGCTCTCCTGACCATTACGCCAGCGCTGCGGACCATCTTCCCCGGGATGGATATCTTCAATGCACTGTCTGCGTCTATCGTGGTGGGAATAGCCATTCTGCCCATGGTCTCTTCGCTGTCCCTGGAATCTATGAGGCTTGTGCCACCGGCCATTCGCAATGCCGGCTATGCTCTGGGAATGCGCAAGTTCCACGTAGTGGTTAAAATTACGATTCCGGCCGCGGCATCCGGGATTGTAGCTTCTGTTATTCTGGCTTTTGCGCGGGCCATCGGTGAAACCATGGCGGTAGCCCTGGCGGCTGGATCGACTCCCAATATGGAGTTTAATTATTTGAAAGGAATTCAAACCGTAACCGCTTACATTGTGCAGGTAAGCCTGGGCGATACGCCTGCAGGCTCCATCGAGTACTATACCATTTATGCGCTGGGGCTCTCCATGTTCCTCATTGCATTTGCCTTTAACTTTCTTGCTTCGCGCATCGTGGCCCGGTATCGGGAGGCCTATTCATGAAGATGCGTTACCAGATTTACGGCATATTGTTCCAGGCGTTTTGTCTTGTTTCCAATTTCATAGCGCTTGCTTTTTTACTTTTTCTGCTTGTTGATGTTTTTACCCGTGGGGCGTCCGGTCTTTCTATTGATTTCTTGACTTCCTATCCATCGCGCTTTGCGGCAAAGGCAGGAATTCTCAGTGCCACTGTGGGAACTTTTGCCATGATGTTCCTGACGGCCCTTTTTGCCATCCCGGTGGGGGTGGGTGCGGCCATTTATCTGGAAGAATATGCCCGGCCCACGCGCTTCATCAAGCTGGTGAAACTCAATATTCACAACCTTGCCGGTATTCCTTCCATAATATATGGCATCCTGGGACTTACTATCTTTGTGCGCGCCCTGGGGCTGGGACGCAGCATTGTGGCCGGTTCCCTGACCATGGCGCTGCTCATCCTGCCGGTCATCACCATTGCCGCGCAAGAATCGCTGCGGGCTGTTCCAGATAGTTTTCGCCAGGCGGGTTTCGGTATCGGTATGACCCGCTGGCAGGTGATCCGGCACCAGCTCATGCCACTGGCCATGCCGGGCATTCTGACCGGTGTGATTTTAGCCCTGAGCAGGGCGATTGGTGAAGCCGCTCCCATGATCATGATCGGCGCTCTTTCTTTTGTGGCTTTTTTGCCCACGTCACCTCTTGATTCTTTCACGGTCCTGCCCATTCAGATTTTTAACTGGGCTGCGCGTCCTCAGAAAGATTTTCACGATGTTGCTGCCAGCGCCATCATCGTCTTGCTTATCATTCTGCTCCTCATGAACGCCGCTGCTATTATCATGCGAAATCATTTTAAGCGCAAGAATCGCGCTATATACAACTGACGGATATTATATGAACACACAAACTATTTCTCCTCCATTTTCCGGCGATGACCAGAGCGCTCTGGAAGTGGAGATTGCCTGCCAGAATGTGCATATCTATTACGGGGACTTTGCGGCAGTCAAGAATCTCAACATGGACATATATCGTCGGCGCATAACGGCTTTGATCGGTCCGTCCGGTTGCGGCAAGTCGACCTTCCTGCGTGCGCTCAATCGCATGAACGACTTTGTCGACGGGGCCCGGGTGGAAGGTCAGATTCTCATTGCCAGCGACGATATCTACGCGCGGGGAGTGGATCCGGTCGAAGTTCGACTGAAAGTGGGTATGGTATTTCAGAGCCCCAATCCCTTTCCCAAAACCATTTACGAAAACATTGCTCTGGGCCCGCGGCTGGCGGGCTATACCGGTGATCTGGAGGAACTGGTGGTGGGTTCGCTCAAACGTGCCTACATCTGGGAAGAGGTCAAAGATAAACTCAAAGCCAGCGCCTATTCTTTGTCCGGAGGGCAACAGCAGCGGCTCTGTATTGCCCGGGCCATTGCCATGCAGCCGGATGTTCTGCTTCTGGATGAACCTACCTCTGCTCTGGATCCCATATCCACCAAGAAGATTGAGGAATTGCTGCTGGAATTAAAAAACAACTATACAATCGTTATCGTTACCCACAATATGCAGCAGGCGGCCCGCATTGGCGATCTGACCGCCCTTTTTTACCAGGGTGACCTTATTGAATACGACCGGACCCAGAAGATCTTCAGCGCTCCCAGGGAAAAGCTTACGGAAGAGTATATCACCGGCCGGTTTGGTTAAGTCGCCCCGGTTTGCTTTTCATCATTTTTTTCTGCTTTTTTTAGCCACGGGCCTTGCTATGGGCAATCCTGGCATGGCATCGCAGCTACGGTCAGACTGGCATCGTCTTTTTAGCGTACGCGGGCTGCGGGGATGTCTAGCTATTCTGGACGAAAGGACGGGTCAGCTATCCGTTTCCAGCCATACGGAATGCAAGCAGGGTCATATTCCCGCGTCAACGGCCAAGCTTTTCAATTCCCTGGCTGGCCTTGAGTCGGGCGTGCTCAAAGGCCCGGATCATACGATTCCCTGGGACAAAGTGCGTCGGAATTTTCCGGAATGGAATCGGGATCATACGCTCAGGTCGGCTATGGAGGACTCGGCCATCTGGTACTTCCAGGCGACGGCCCGTGACGTCGGGCGCGAGAAAATCGCCGAGTATATGGCGAGAATTCCTTACGGAAATCAGAATTTACGGGCCGGAGTGGATCAGTGGTGGCTCTGGGGTCATTTTCGCATAACGCCTGGACAGCAGATCGATTTTTTACGCCGTCTGGCCCACCATCGTCTGCCTTTTGAAAGAAAGCATCAAGAGATAGTTCTGGATCTGATCAAGCAGGAATCAACAGAGCAGTATGATTTTTATGCCCGCAGCGGAATACTGAAAGTGAAAAAGGTTGAGGTATGGTGGGTGGGACTGGTTAAAGACAAGAGAAATAAAAAAAATATCTATTTTACTCTATTTTATGAGCCCGCAGATGACCTCTACGATCCGGTAGAATTTCCGGACAGGTACGGCTGCGAACTATCGATGCTCGGCCTCTTTCATAGGGAGCATGCAAAGGAAAAGGGGCAGGAAGATTACCCGGCCAGAGAAGCGCGTATTCGCGAGCAGGAGGCAAAGCTTGCCGAAAGAATTGCCACTGCGCCGGCAGAGGAATGGACGGAGCAGGAGCTAAAAGAGAAAGATCGCCTTGATTGCATGAGGGCGGCCCAGCAAAAATACGCACGGGAGCGATCTGCTTTTTTTGCTGCCCGTCAGGTGATTGTGCGCGGAGTTCTCAAGCAAATGCAGGCCCTCTAACCTGAGCTCCCTTTTTCAGTCCTTTTCTTCCCAGAGCATGGCGAGGCTTTCCCGATCAAAATGAATGGTCTCGACCGTGAGAAACTGCGGACCAAAGTATTCGACCAGGCTGCGGACGATCTGGTTGCTCTGCACGTAAAAATGGACCTGATTTTTACTTGCGGCACGCACAAAAACGATGCGGATCTGTCCCAGGGCCCCGGTCAGTCCGGGCACCTGATTTAAGAAATAGGGAGTATGGAAGAACACTTCCTGAAATCTCCGGTGGGTAAAAATTTCAGGCTGGGCTTGAGTCAGAGCATCAACAAGCAGCCGACGCAGTCCCGGCAGAGCAAAACCCAGCATACCGATCCAGTCAAATCCCGGACCGGACCGCGCCAGCTTGACAGAGCGGATTTTCAAAATCACCTTATTATCCTGAGCGTCAGCGATCTGGAAGTTTCCCTGGAAGCGGACACGCTGACCGCTGAGCATCCCGCTGGTCAGGATGTATTCCCCGCTCAGAACCAACCGGTGGTTGGCTGTTGTGATACGAATGGAACTGAGGTAATCGATCCGCGCGGTGACGTAAGTATCAAGGATGTCCTGAAGCGCGTCCAGGGATAGGATAATTTTATAAAGATCATCGGAGAGTGGGTTTAAGGCTTCTGCAAAGGACTTGAAATCCTGATACCAGCTCATACTGTTTTGCTGAAGCGTTGACCGCCCTGTTCGAGCCGGTCCAGGTAGGCATCAAAAACCATGCAGATGTTACGGATGACAAATCGTCCCGTATCCGTGACCTGGATTTCCGAATCCGAAACTTTCACAAACCCTTCTTCCACAAAAGGAGACAGAAGATCAAGCTCGCGGCTAAAAGCAGTCCTGAAATCCACGTTATGTGCTGTTTCTATTGCCGCGAAGGAAAGTTTAAAGTTACAGATCAGATCCATGATGATATCCGATCTCAGGCAATCGTCGGGAGTTTTTCGTAAGCCGCGGTGTACCGGGAGGCGGTCCGATTCTATGGCGCGCCGGTATTCCAGCAGGGTCTTGTGGTTCTGGATATATCCGGAAGCAACTTCGCCTATGCTCGTGACCCCAAGACCGATCAAATCAAGGCCGCGCCGGGTCGTGTAGCCCTGAAAATTGCGCCGCAAACTTCCTTCATTTTGAGCCAGAACGATTTCATCATCGGGAAGGGCAAAGTGGTCCATACCAATGTAAACATATCCGGCTGTCAGGAAGCGTTCTACGGCCAGGTAGAAAATCCGGATCCGCTCATCTGTGGGCGGAAGTTCTGCTGGTTGAATCAAGCGCTGGTGTTTCTTAAGCCAGGGAACGTAAGCAAAATTGAAAAGAGAGATCCGGTCCGGCCGCAGCTCAATGACGCGGTCCAGCGTGCGCTCGAAGCTTTGACGCGTCTGCCTGGGTAGACCGTAGATCAGATCAAAGTTGATTCCTTGAAACCCGGCAGCGCGCAGGCTGCGGTAAAGGCGGAGGTTTTCTTCATCGCTCTGGATGCGATTGATGGCCTTCTGGACATCCAGATCCAGATCTTGAATGCCCATGGAAGCCCGATTGAAGCCCAGTTCGCGCAGGGTGCTAACGTGTTCGGGGCTTGTTTCTCGTGGATCCAGTTCGATGCTGATCTCTGCGGTTTCCGTAAAACTGAAGTATTTACGAATGTACTGCCACAGTTTTTCCAGTTCAGCCGGAGAGAGAAATGTGGGCGTGCCGCCGCCCAGATGGAGCTGATCCACCAGTCGCTCCCTTTGAAAGTGAGACCGGACCATTTGCATTTCCCGATCCAGAAGCTCCAGGTAGGGCAGGGCCTTCTGGTGCATCTGCGTATAAATCACCGAGCAGGCACAGAAGTAGCATACAGATTCGCAGAAAGGAATATGAAAGTAGAGCGATACAGGGCCGCTATTTTGCCCGAGCAGCCCGGCGTAGTCCTGTGCGGTGAAATCATCGCGAAAAGCCGGGGCTGTGGGATAACTGGTGTAGCGTGGCCCGGCTTTCGAAAATTTTTCCAGCTGGCCCGGTTCGGGAAGATGGAGCATACTACATCGTTTTCTCAAGCGAGTCTGCGGCAACCCTTTTCCCGGACAGATCGATCAGGCGGCCGGTTCCGGCGTAGTAGCCTTTCAGGGCCTCAAGATGCTCCCGGGTGTAGTAAGGTGGTCGTGGGTCCTTGCTGTCAAAGAGAAGGTGCATACTCCGGCACCCGCTGAGATGGGATTGAGCAAGATAGGGGGGACGGGAATCATGAAAGGGGCTGCCCCGGGGTGCAACCAGGGGAAATACCGGATAGTCGAGCGGCACATGAGCCGAATAAGGGACGGCAGCCTGGATGCAACTCCCGCGAGGAAGTATTTTTATTTTTTGATTTATTGTTTCTATTAGTATCTGGCGATCCGGGTGCCCGGCAGCGCGGGCAAAAAGATGCGGTTTTTTCAGCCAGCCGTGAATGCTTCCCAGAATACAGATGGCCAGAATAATGGTCACTTTCCATCGGTCCAGCAGAACGATACGGCGCAAGCCCTCAAGCTGGGCCAGAAGGAAAAGGGGCAGGACTGTATAAACGTAGTGCCCTTCCAGCGCGGCAAGCCAAGGATGCCGGCTCAAAGAGAGCATTAGAAATACCGGTAAGAAAAGCGGCCACCAGCGCGAAAAAAAAATCAAAAGAAAAGGAGGCAAAATCCAGGTCCAGGAGAGGGGATCCACCTTCCCCCACAAGTTCTGGAAGTAACTCAAACGAATCGAATCTTCATGAAGTAAAGCCAGTGCGCCAGTAGCCAGAAAGCCATAGGCAATGGACAGAGCCAAAAGGATCCTTCCCGCAGAAATACCCAGTAGAAGCAGATAGAGCCCCATGAGAAAAACAGGGAAAACCATATCTTCTTTGACCATGAGCCAGATAACGAGGACCGGCCACAGAGCCCTGGCCGGCTTCCCGGCGCGCCGTGCCAGTTGAAAGGTGCCGATCGTAAGCGGCAGGGCCAGCGCTTCAAAGTGGTAGCTGCGCATCATTTGCCAGAGAGCCGGGGAAAAAACAACGCTAACCCAGAGAAAAAGAAAAGCCCAGGCGGGCAGTGACTTACCATCCAGAAGAATCAGAAAAACGCCAATAGACAGCGCCATCAAAAGAAAGATGCCATAGACAAAGTGGCCTGCCCCGGGCAGTGCATAGCCGATTTTGAGGAGTAGCAACGCCGGGGCAAAATGGTGGCCCAGAAAACTCTTTGTGGAACCGGTGCTTACATGGGGTGCCGGCAAGAGTCCATCGAGACCCAACCCTGCCTCGGAGTGGGCGATCGCCCGACTTATGTTTGTATAGTCTTGATCGCCCAGAAGAAGGGCCCGGTAGTCCTGAACAGTGAAAAAGAGCCCCGCCCCCAGGACAGAGAGTCCACCCAGAAGAGCTGCAGCCCGCCTGACCATGTATGGATCTTCCGGGGGGTCCGGTGATGGCCAGGAGTTTTTTTCCCTTTTTAACGAACCCCGGTCGGTCATTTCTGTCTAACAGGCAAAAGGATTGACGGTTGTCCCTTGTGGACGCTTTCGTCATTCAAAGGAGCTTTAACATGAAACTGAACCATATAGTCGCTCTCCTCATTGCACTTTTTGCCATATCGTGCGGGGTGAACCGCCGCTGGGACGCTACTTCCGTAGGGGACCGTGGCTGGGTTTTTGAAGGCTGGGCCTGTGCGCCAAACCAGGCGGAAGCGCTGAAGGGCAAGAGCCCCGCAGAATACTGCGATACAGATGATATCAAAAAAAATGACTACCTCTACATGAAATTCACGGCGGCCGCCAAGCAGTCTGTCGTGGATGAGGGCCGAATTGCCAAGATCCAGGCATCCTGCCGTGAGGCTGCCAAGGTGCAGGTTCAAGGCGATGGTCTGCAAAAGATAGTCGGGGCCTTCATTGAGGGAACCTCAGGTGTAGAAGACGGTGAATCCACCGGATCTGTGATCATGAAGCAATACCGCGGAACCATCAGCGGGATTGGTATCTACAACTGTTGCCCTCTGGACAAAAATACCGGTGAATGTCTGAAGCCGGGTACCCAGGGTTATGCTCTGGCCTGGTCTGAATGCCAGTGCGTGGGTTACCTGAAGTTCCCTGGTGGTCAGAAGGCCTTCCAGGCAGCCGCAGAAAGAGCGCGCGACGAGTAAGCTAAAGATCATCGTAATCCCAAAAGCCCGCCCCCAGGCGGGCTTTTTTTATTTGTAAGCGTTTGGAAACACTCTTTCCCTGGAATTTGATGCAACGCTGTGCTCGCTGTGGAGCCGATGTTCGCGTGGAACATGGCCGGGCCTGCCGTTGCAATGTCTGTGATTTCATACTATTTTTCAATGTGGGTGCAGCCACGGCGGCTATCGTTGAAGATGAGTCGGCCCGGCTGCTCTTTACCATTCGCGCAAAGGAACCGGCCGCCGGTTACCTGGATCTACCTGGCGGGTTCATTGAACCTGATGAGACAGCGGAGGAGGCGATTGCCCGGGAAATCAAGGAAGAGCTGAACGTTTCTGTGGAGAATCTGCGCTTCTTCTGCACGGTGCCCAATCGTTATTTGTTCTGCGGTGTTATCTACCATACCCTGGATGTTATCTTCCTTGGATTTCTGGCCCGGGAAGCAGACCTGCAACCAGCCGATGATGTTACCGGTTTTGAGTGGCTAAAAAAAGAGGAGATCGATCTGGATCGCGTCGGACTTGATGCGGCTCGGCTTGCTCTGCGGAAGTATTTAGATACCGCTTAATTCACGCTGCCAAGAGAGAGGATGATTTCTTGAGCCCGGGCCGGATCTGTGGCGCTGTAACGGGTGCCCTCGGGTGCTGTTTTTTCGTAGCCCCAGGCGGCCCAGATGAAGTGGGCGCCAAAGGCATCTGCGGCCAGCTTATCGGACGCGGTATCTCCCAGGTAAAAGCAGATGTCCTTCTGTGGATCAAAACCGGCCTCTGCCGTTATGGTTTGCATGGGCCCGGGCGAGGGTTTGCTCTCGGGAAAAGTATCACCGCCTATGATGTATTGAAAATAACGGGAAATTTTGAGTTCGTGCAGCAGTCGCCGGGACAATTCCTGCGGTTTGTTGGTGTAAAGGGCCATGACGGCATGGTTCTCAAGGGTGGAAAGCATGGTTTCAATGCCGGGGTAAAGGACGGTTTCTTCCGCTATGTAAGTGTGATAGATGGATTCATACGTAAGACGAATCTTCTCCCGGGTGGCCAGACTGGAATCTTTCGCCAGAATTTCTGAAAAACAGGACTCATACAGTTGATCCATGCCGCGATTGACGAAAGGTATCCATTCTTCGCGGACGCCGGGCTGTAGATCAAATTCTTGCCGGGCCAGGAGAACGGAGTCGGCCATATCGGCGCGGCTGTCTTCGAGTGTGCCGTCCAGATCAGAAAATAGAAAAAGCATGGCTCAGCCGGGAGAAAGTTCGGTGACTTTCCTTTCACCGGTGGTCGAACCTTTGTAAGCTGTGAATTCCTGATCGTTATGGGTTTTTACTTCATGGGGGACGCCGGAAGGTATGAACAGGATGTCGCCTGCTTCGATGGTTACCGGCCCATCGGGAAAATGAAAGGTCGTGACGCCTTTGACGGCGCCACGAATTTCAGGATAATCATGCGTATGCATACTGCGTTCAAACCAGGGAGGAATGGTCTGCAGATCATACGTCTGGTAGCCGTATTTTTCCAGCTCCCGCGCAACAGACTCTGCCGTGGGTTTTTCTTTATACGGCCATTTGATGACTTTTACGCCTTCGGGCATGCGGACTAAAAGTCGTAAGGGCGTAGAGTTGAGCGCTTGTTGTCTTTGGTCCGGTCCGTTGCTTCATCCAGCAACTTGTAGATTTTTTCATTGAGGGCTCCCATTGCATCGGAACTTACAATGCACCCCTTTTCCTTGATGTATCCTTTGACTTTACTTGCAACAATGAGAGATTCTCTTTCTGTTTTTGCCATAGGTTTGCCGGTTCGTTCGAACCACTCCTTTTTTGGTTTTCAGCGATCGTGATGCTAAACTACACGATAGTTTTCAACTGGATTATGGGAGGCAAGAGAAAAATCGCTATCTTTTGCGCTAAAAGCAGGTAAATCGGTCAGGAGGTTGGAATATTGAAAGCCGGGATCATTGGTGGGGCAGGTTACATAGGCAGTCATGTGGTGCTGGAACTTCTTCTGGCCGGTCATGAGGTTGTTATTCTGGACGATCTGTCAAGCGGCAGCCGGCTCAACATCCCCCAGGATGATGACCGCGTGTCTTTTATGGAAGGAGATTTCACCCTTCCCGACGTTCTTTCCGCCTTTTTAAGCAGGAGACCTGATGTTCTTTTTCATTTTGCCGCTGCGAAAGCTGCTGGAGAGTCCATGCTTGTGCCGGAAAAATACTCCCGGCAGAACATCCGCGGCACCCTGCAACTTCTGGAACGGCTTCCTGAATACGGTTGTCAGTATTTTGTCTTCAGTTCCACAGCTGCCGTGTACGGCAACCCGCAAAAACTGCCGGTCGATGAAACGCACCCCCTCAGGCCAGAGAATTACTACGGCTTTACCAAACTGGTGATCGAGGAGCAGCTTGCCTGGCTTGGACGCCTGCGGGGACTCCGCTACGCGGCTTTACGTTACTTCAATGCAGCGGGCTACGATCCGGCGGGTCGCATACGCGGACTGGAAAAAAATCCCGCCAATTTGATGCCCGTACTCATGGAAGTGGCCACCGGTGTTCGCTCCCGATTTGAAATTTTCGGAACGGATTACGCTACACCGGACGGTACCTGCATTCGTGATTACATTCATGTTTCTGATCTGGCCCGTGCTCATGTTCTGGCCATGGATTACATTGTGCAGAAGAAAGATAACTTGCTGGTCAACCTGGGAACCGAGCAGGGACTTTCTGTTCTTGAGATCTATCAGGCAGCATGCGAGGTTGTGGGTCGAACTCTGCCGGTGACTTATGCCGATCGTCGGGCGGGGGATCCGGAGCAGCTTGTGGCCAGTGCCCGCAAAGCTCACGAATTATTGGGCTGGGAAGCCCGGATCAAGGATCCGCGTGAATTTCTGAGCAGTATGTGGCAGGTATATTCAGCATGAAGCAGGTCCTTCTTTGCGGTCTGTGTACCCTTCTTCTGGTTTGTTCTGATGCAGAGCGATTGATAGAGCAGGGCCAGTCGGCAATGGCCGCTGGAGAGTATGATCAGGCCATGGAATTCTTTGCCCGTGCCTATGCTGAAGAAAAAGAGTCCGCGCCGCTTCTTCATGGTCTGGGCCTTATCTTCAGCCTGCGTGCAATTGGCTTTGCTCAAGCAGAACAAATGCTCAGAAGAGCGATTTCCCGCGGTTCGACCACGCAAATGCGATTCGATCTCTTGCTGTTTTATTTGCATCGCGGTCAACTTGCCGAAGCGCGTCGGCTGTACAGTGCTGCGGAAATGAGTCTGGAAAAATTCTACACGCCCCAGATGCGAGCGATTCGCTATGGCCTGGATTGCATGATCAAACAGGATCGCCGTTCCAGGGAGCGGCTCATAGATCTTCCCGTGGATCCGCTCCGCGATTTTCTGCACCTGCGTTGTCTGCAGGCGGCGGAGATTCCAGGCAAGGAGCAGGGGGAGCACGGCCGCCAGCTGAAGACTGTTTGGGAAGGTATCCCGCCCGGCGAACTGCGCTGTCTGGGTCTTGTCAGCTGGCCGGAGGAACTGCGCCCGGGGAACTGGTCCGACCTTCTTACTGCCTGCCGTAGGGATTTTCCCGGTCAGGTAGCCCTGTTCCGCGAGGCCTTTCACAGCCCGCAGGCACCGGTTGCCAGCTTGATCTTCACTGACCAGGATGTACTGCCGCCCTACAACCCGACCTTTTACAGGATCAGCCTGGAAACTGGAGAGGAGCCCCGCAAAGAAGAAGAAGGGGAAGAGGAGTCTGGCGACAGTGCCGATGCACAACCCTCCCCTTAAACGCTTGACGGGCACCCGGCCACAGATTATGTCCGCTGCATGAGTAGAGCAGAACTACACACGATTGCCCGCAGCCTGGTGGAAGGTGGTCGCGGAATTCTGGCTGCTGATGAAAGTACAGGGACCATCGGAAAGCGCCTGGAAAAGATCGGTGTGAACAACTCAGAAGAAAATCGGCGGGCCTACAGGGAACTGCTCTTTACCGCGCCCGGCCTTGGAGAATCGATCAGCGGTGTTATCTGTTACGATGAAACTTTGCGCCAGCGGGCTCTCGATGGCCGCTCTTTTGTCGAAGTAATGCAACAAAACCGCATGGTTCCCGGCATAAAAGTGGACACCGGTGCTAAGGCTCTGGCCGGCAGTGCGCAGGAAAAAGTCACCGAAGGCCTGGATGGATTGCGCGAGCGCTTGCAGGAATACCACGCGCTGGGGGCCCGTTTCGCCAAATGGCGAGCGGTCATTGAAATTGCCGCTGATTTGCCCACGGACTACTGTCTGTCCGTAAACGCCCACGCTCTGGCCCGGTATGCTGCCCTTTGCCAGGAAAATGGCCTGGTTCCCATCGTGGAACCGGAGGTCTTGATGGATGGCGACCACACCATCGAACGTTGCTACGCCGTAACATCCCGTTCTCTCCAGTTTGTTTTTGCAGAGCTTTACGCCCAGCGCGTGGATCTATCGGGAATGCTACTGAAACCCAATATGGTCATTTCCGCCAGCGCCTGCCGGACTCAGGCCGGCGCAGAGGACGTGGCCCGACTGAGTCTGCAATGTTTGCGAACCCATGTGCCGTCCATCGTGCCCGGCATTGTCTTTTTGTCCGGAGGACAATCCGACGAACGGGCCACGGAGCACCTTTCCTTGATGAATCGACTGGCACCGGCTGCTCCCTGGAAATTGTCTTTTTCCTATGGGCGTGCATTGCAGGCGGCTGCGCTGAAAGCCTGGCAGGGTAAAAGCGATCAGATTGCCGCAGCACAGTCGGCTCTCCTGCGCCGGGCACGCTTCAATGCCATGGCAGCGCGTGGCCAGTATGAGCCGGCGCTGGAAGCGGCCTGAGGGGCATGGATATCTTTGTTTGGCCTCATCTTTCCTGAATCGTCGCAGCTGGATTCTTTTTTATTCGACCCGCATCGGGGAGCCGGCTTTCTGGTTTTATGCACGGGCAACCGGGTGTTCTGGTTCTGGAAAATGGAGAGGTCTTTCGCGGCAAGCTGTTCGGCGCAGCCCTGGCTTCCGCTGGAGAAGTATGTTTCAATACCTCGATGAGCGGGTACCAGGAAATCCTGACGGATCCATCCTACGCAAAGCAGATAATCACCTTCACCTATCCGATGATCGGCAACTACGGAGTGCATCCCGATTTTATGGAGTCCCGCCGTATTCATGCGGCCGGATGCGTGGTCCGGGAATATGTCCACGGCCACTCAAGCCACCTGGCCCGCAGCAGTTTGCATGATTTACTGGTGGAATGCGGCCGGCCTGGCATTGAAGGCGTTGATACCCGTCGTCTGGTCCTGATGCTGCGCTCACAGGGTGCTATGCGTGGAGGCATCTTTCCTGGTGCCTACTCTCAGGGAATGCTGGAAGAGGTGCGTGCTTTCCCGCAAATGGAAGGCTTGGATCTGGCCAGTGCAGTAAGCACCGATCACAGCTATGCTTACGGTGTGCATCGTCCGGATCGATTGGAGCTGGCCTGCCTGGATTTTGGCGTTAAGGAAAGTATTCTGCGCCTGCTTGATGAGGCAGGCTTTAACGTAACGGTATTTCCGGCCCGGACTCCGGCAGGGAATCTGGAGCATTTTGATGCTTACTTTCTTTCCAATGGTCCGGGAGATCCGGCCACGCTCCAGTATGCCGTGCAAACCATTCGCCAATTGATTGCCGGTGGCAAACCCATTTTTGGTATTTGCCTCGGGCATCAACTTTTGTCGCTGGCAACGGGGCAGAGTACATACAAGTTGAAGTTTGGACATCGCGGTGGCAATCAGCCGGTCAAGGACAAGAAGACAGGTCGTGTCGAGATCACTTCACAGAACCATGGTTTTGCCGTGCACGATTCCCGTGAGGATGTTGTGTCCCATGTGAACCTGAACGATGCTACAGTGGAGGGCTTTCGCGGTCCGCAAATTCTGAGTATTCAGTACCACCCCGAAGCCAGTCCAGGGCCACACGATTCCCGTTATCTTTTTTCCGAATTTTATGGTATGGTCCGGGCCGGCAGAGCGGATGTGGTTTCTCAAAGCTAAAAAACCTTTACTGGGGCTTGCGCCCATGGATGGAGTCAGTGATTATCCCATGCGCCAGCTCTGCCGGGAGTGGGGCGCAGATTTAACCTTCACTCCTTTTCTATCCGCTGATAAAATCATCCAGAAAGAAGAGGCCGTGCTCGCAGAGATACGTTCCGGAGAGCCGACGATCGTTCAGCTTTTTGGTTCCCGGGTGGATCAGGTTTTTCAGGCTGCAGAAATTGCTCTGGAACAGGGAGCCCGGCAGATTGATCTGAACATGGGTTGCTCCGCCCGGCACATCGTCCACAAGGGTTGCGGTGCGGCCTTGCTCGGGGACATCCCCCAGGCCTGCAAAATTTTAGAACGGTTGGTGGCGGGCCTTCCTTCCTCTGTTCCGGTGAGTGCCAAGATACGTCTGGGCCTTGATCGGCCCACATTCACGGATTTTCTGGACCGACTGACCCAGACCGGGATTCGAATGCTCAGCGTTCACGGGAGAACGCGAGCTCAGGGATACAGCGGTCAGGCCGACTGGGAAGCCATTGCCCGGATCAAGGAGCGAGTGAACATCATAGTTTTTGGTAGCGGTGACGTACGCTCTCCAGCTGATGTGCAGTTGCGTATGACCACGGGCGTTGATGGTATTCTGATCGGGCGCGGTGCCATCGGCAATCCCTGGATTTTCTCCGGCCTGTCAGAGCGGGATTTGATTCGGCAGGAGTGGCTTTCGACTCTGTGTCGGCACCGGGAACTCATACAAAGAGAAGGTCAGTCCATTGTGCTTTTTCGTAAATATCTATCGCGCTATGCTGCTCACCTTGGCGCTCAGGATCGCGGCGCACTTCTGACCGCAGAGGAGCCGATTTCTTTACTTCAGACTATGGTTTCCGGGGAGCTTGCCCGGGCGGGTTAAAATGAAGGGACTCCTTTTATCCATCATCATTTTGACCCTGATGTTTTGCCGCAGTCAGCCGGTGACAGAGGGCAGCCCGGCAGACCAGGCGCCGGCCGGCCCGCCCGCTCTTCCGGGGGAACCTTTTTTGACCGTTCGTTACATTGTGGGAGAAACAGCCATTACCGATCGGGACATTGAAAGCATTGCCCTGCATTTCAAAGGTACGGCCCGGCAGCGGCAGGAGAAAAGTGTGCAGATGCTCATTGAACGGGCCATCATTGATCGCGAAGCGCGCAATGAATCCATCATTGTCTCTGATGCTCGTCTGGAACACGAAATCAATCAACGGATGCAGATGGCCGGTATCAGCAGCGAGGAGGCATTCCGCAAATCGATTGAGCGCGATACAGGGATGGATTTCAAGCTCTGGAAAGATGAATTGCGCTATATATTGATTCGGCAACAGTTGGTACAGATCAAACTCAATGTGCCGCGACCGGAGGATTCAGAGGTAGAAACGTTTTATCGTAAAAATCGCCACAGGATTGGTGAGGAGGTCCGATTTCGGGAAATTCTACTGCGGCCTTCTTCAGGCTCTCTCGATGAGGAACGCAGAATTTCCAGCATTGCCCGCGAAACGCAGCGCGCTCTGCGGGGCAATCCGGCCCTTTTTTCTGGTGTCGCCCGTACTCTGGCAGACAATAGCTCACCGCGGCGCGCGGCCGGCGGACTCTATGATTACATGGCCATCCATGAAGTGGCAGAAAAGGATCGGGTCATTGCGGCCGTGCTGCATACCCTGCGGCGCGGCCAGGTATCGGAGGTATTTCGTGACCGCCGCGGCAACTATGTGATTTTATACCTGGAAAATAAGCGACCGGTACCCATCGATCGCATCCGTGAACTCATCCGCAACCGGCTCTACTTTGAGAAGGAACAGGAGGTCTTTTCCGCCTTCCTTGAGGAACGCAAAAAAGAAACTGTAATCCGTGAGGTTCCCTGATTGCACCCTTCCGTTGTCGCTGTGTGGATTGAACAGGGCGAGCACAGCCAGGAGAATGCACAGCTCGTGGACCGGGCCTTGCAGCGTCTGGGGCAGGTTTTTGCGGGAGTGCCCGTCTATTCCAATCGGCCGCTCCGGGAGGCAACGGTCTTTTCCCGGGGCTTCCTCCCTTCCACTGCAGAGATCCTGGCTTCAGCTAAGGATCAGGATAGTATTGCCTACTTTCACGATCTTTACCCGTTTCTGGATGCGCAGATCTGTGAGCGATTGCAGGCCGTGCACTTTCCCTATCTGGCCCATTATTCCTTCTCAGAAAACATTCCCATCGGTTTTGTTCCGGATTTGATCAGCAAGGAGTTTTGCGATACAATTCGCGGTCGGGAGATTCCCGATTTGCGGGCTTTCATTTTGAAGAATATAAATGAATTTGAAGTGGAGATTTTTTATGAACCACCGGATCTGCGTCAGTACCGCCTGAATGTAAGCCTGAACACCCGGAGGTCGCGTCAATTGGCTTCTGATGTGGCCCGGCTAACGGATGATCTTTCCTATGCCGATCTTGAAGCTTTGCTAAAGAATCATCCAGAAATACTGCGGCCGGCTTTCAGCTACTATGAGGTGGAGTTGTGCAACCGCCGGCCGGTGCAGAGCTCTCTATGGCCCGTGGACCCGCGTCCCGAGACGGTCCTTGGTGCTGTATTATTTGAGAAGCTCATTGAACAGATCGAAGAAGTCCGTCTGGATCCGGTGACGGTCGCTCTGGGCGGACCGGGCGAGCCTCTCTTTCATCCGGATCTTCTGGTTTTACTGGCCCGCGCTCTAAGCTCGCCGGCCGTGGAACGTCTGTTCCTCGAAACCTGGGGATTTGATCTGCCCCGGCTATCCTCTGCACTCCTTTCTGTGCCCGAACGGCAAAAGTTGACCCTGATTCTGCGACTGCCTGCTGTAGATCGCTCCCTCTATAGAGAACTCATGGGGGTTAATGTGGATCCGCTCCTTGCCTGGCTTGATAGCAGTGTTCGCGAATCGTTCCAGGTTTATGTGGAGATCCCCAAAATCAAAGCCACAGAGGAACATATTGATGCCTATTTTGAGTATTTCAAGGCGCGGGGCATTCCCTGCATTCTTTACAAGCACAACCGCTACATCGATCTACTGCCCGATGAACGGCTGGCGGACCTGGCTCCCCGGCATCGAGATTTCTGCTGGCACCTGGCCCGGGATCTCTATGTTCTGGCCAGCGGTCAGGTAGCCTTTTGCAAACAGGATCCCTGGGGAACGCGGGCCCCCCACCTTGATCTTGGCAGCCATTCCCTTGCTGAAATCGTATCCAGGACCATGCCCTACCATGTCCATTCCGTGCGCGGAGAGCACGGGCTGCTTCCTATGCCCTGCCTTTCCTGTGACGAATGGTACACTTTCAATGCCTGAAAAGATTCTGCTTTAGTTTTTTCACCCGCCACCGATACGAACAGTATGGGAAACGAACGATCCGGCATCCTGATCCAGGCTCGCTCAGGATCGACGCGCCTGCCTGGCAAAATATTCTCGCGCCTGATCCTGTCACAACCACTCACAATGCTCGATTTTATTTATGCCCGCATGCAGCGTGTTCTGGCGGCGGATATGGTTGCTTTTATTGTTCCCGAGAACGACTCACTCTTAATTGATTTTCTAAAAAGAAGGAATTACAATTTCTTTAAGGGTAGCGAACAGGATGTACGGGAACGCTATCGTCAGGCGGCTCTGCACTATGATCTCGATACGATTGTCCGGGCGACAGGCGACAACCCCTGTGTCGATCCGGGAGTGGCTATGGATACGCTGCTGCATTTTCAGACACTGGACTGTGATCTTTTCTCTTACAACAATTTGCCTCTGGGAGTTGCTGTTGAAGTATTCCGCCGCGAAGCTCTGCTGGATAACCGCATTGCGGAAGACCCGCAGCATCGGGAGCATGTCAGTTTGCATATCAAGCACAACCCGCAAATCTACTGCGTGCAACATGCTTCCCATCCTTTGATGAAGCACTATGGTGACCTGAAGCCGCCGCGTCTGACCGTTGATACGGCAGAGGATCTGGCTGTTGTTCGCGGCGTTTTCGAAGTCCTGGGCGCCGAGTTCACATTGCGCGATGTTCTGGACCTTTTTGGCGAAGGGCATGATTTCTTCTTACTGAACCAACACGTTGAGCAGCTGGTTTTTCCGGCCTGACCGACACTCTGTCCTGATCATCAGCGCTCGCGGCCCGCTGGCCGGAAGCGGACATGCGGAGCGCTGTCGAATTCTTGCCCGATATCTAAAATCGCAGGGTATTGAAGTTCGGGAAGCTGCCCTGGATCTGCAATCGGGCAGGTGGCAGACAGATACTCTGGAAGATAGTTTTGCCTTGATTGTGCTGGATGCGCGCGATTTTGATCCAGCACGGATCCCATTCACAGGACCGATTCTGGCTCTCGACAATCAGTCTGCGTCACGGGGCAGGGGTGGCCGGTTTTCTTTCTATGATACGATTCCGCACCCACAACTGGATCTATCGATTGTCCTCCGCCAGGCTCTCGTAGAACCAATTCCCTATCGTCCTCATAAAAGTCAGGTTCTCATTTACAGCGGTGCCCTGACGGTCCCCAGGTATGTTGCGTTGCTACTGGATGTGCTGCGCCCTTGCCCCGTGCTTGTGGTGGGAACACCCGGTCCTCTGAAGGCGCGTTACATTCGGCGTCTGTCACCGGAAGCTTTTCGCCAGGAGCTGGGCAGAAGCAGCTACTTCCTTACCTATTTTGGGCAGAGTTTTCTGGAATCGCTTTCCGTACGCGGGCTTCGTCCGCTGCTCTATTCCAGTGGCAGCGACTACCATGACCTTCTTTCTTCAGCCATTTCCCGGCAGCTCAAGATTCCCTTTGTACGCAACCTGAGCGATGCGCTCTCTTGTAGAATGCGGATTGCGACATACAGACCCCGGATCTGGACTGTGGCCGGAGGATACGATTTGCTGACAGAGCGAATCAAGAGATTATTGTCAGCAGGTGCGCGGGCGGAAATTTGACTTTATGAACTTCCGCGAGAACAACATCCAGAAGCTGGAGAAGATGGACTTCGACGCGTTGATTGTGGGAGCCGGAATCAATGGCGCCGTGAGTGCGTCAGCTCTCGCAAGCAAGGGATTGCGCGTTGCTTTGATCGATCGGGGCGATTTTTCCAGTTTTACCTCCCAGGAGTCATCTAACCTGGTCTGGGGCGGGATTAAATACATGGAGACCCTGGAGTTTGGACTGGTGCGCAAGCTCTGTATGTCGCGCAATCAATTGCTCAGGCAGTACCCTTCCAGCATTAAAGAAATCCGTTTTTTTGTGAATATTGAAAAAGGCTTTCGCTTCCCGCCTCTTTTCCTGTATCTGGGCGGCCTTCTGTATCATATCATTGGCAATTTCTTTCTCCGTGCCCCCCGTTTCTTGACGGTCAAACGGATTGCCACAGAGGAACCGGTTGTGGATACTAAAAATAGTGCCGGAGGCTTTGAATATTCCGATGCCTATCTGGTTGATAATGATGCCCGTTTTGTGTTTCGTTTTATACGCACGGCTATGAACCACGGAGCGATTGCCGCCAACTACGTGGAATCTCTGGGCGGCACTTTCGATGGCAAACAGTGGCAGATCCGCCTTCGTGACGTTGTAACGGGCAGAGAGTTTATGGCCCGCAGTCGGTCTCTGATCAACGCCTGCGGCCCGTACGTGGACGAGCACAATGATCGCGCTAAAGTGGAAACATTGCACCGGCATCTCTTCTCACGGGGTATTCATTTGATGCTCGATCGGATTACGCCATCGCCCCGGGTGCTTACGTTTTTTGCTGATGATGGACGACTCTTTTTCATCATACCTATGGGTCCTAAATCATGTGTCGGTACCACAGACACGCGAACGGAGAGCCTTCCGGCAGTGGTTACCCCTGAAGATCGGAATTTTGTACTGCAGAATATTAACAAGAGGCTGGTGCTGAAGCAACCCTTTACGGAAAAGGACATCATTGCCGAGCGCTGCGGCGTGCGGCCCCTTGTTGTAAATAAAACAAAGAAATCTAAAGATAAGGGCGACTGGGTTTCACTTTCGCGCAAGCATATCATTGAGGTAGACCAGTCCCGCAGTCACATCAGTATTTTTGGTGGCAAGCTAACCGACTGCATCAATGTCGGTGAGGAAATAGTGCAAAACATGAAGGACCTGGGTTTTAACATTCCCTATCCCGATTTCCAATGGTTTGGTGAACCGGCAGATGCGGTTCGCGAGGAATTCTTCCATCAAGCCCGACTCATGGACCTGGATGCGATGACAGCGAAAGAATCATCGGAAAACCTTTCCACCCGTTTATGGCGCCGCTATGAGTCGCCTGCCCTGCAGCTGCTTGAAGAAATTCGACAGGATCCCGCGATGGCCGAAGTCCTGATCAAGGGGACGGAATACATAAGGGCTGAAATCCATTACGCTGCCCGTCACGAAATGATTGTAAAACTTGAGGATTTCTTGCGCCGGCGTTCCAAGATATCACTGCTCGAAACCACCCGGGCCATACGAGCCTCGCCAGGTCTTATGGAAGCGTGCCGGATCCTTTTTGGGGAACGGGCTGACGCAGAGTTTGACGCTTACTTTCAGGGAGCAACGGACAGTGCTGGATCGGGTGGCAGACTTCCTGAATGATATTGGAGCGCCTCTCTCGCGGCCGGTCAGCAAAAGCGGCAAAGTAGCCGTTGGGCAGCGCCATGCAGTAGATATTGGTGGCCGCATTCTGGTAGTAGAGTGCACCATAAAGAGGCGGAGATACAGGATCGCGGAAACGAATCCAGAAAGACAGTCCGTAATGGCCGATCAGTTCCGCATCGGAATATACCCGGCGAACTTCCTTCTGGGTGAGTCCGTTGGTTGCTTCGCAACCGGGGAGAGTTGCCTGCGAAAATCTGACCGATCCGCGTTCATAGATCCGCGGAGCTTCTGTCTGGACTCTGGCGGACTGGCAGCCTGCGCTTAAGGTCAGCATCAAGGAGAAAAAGAAGTTTGCACTGAAGTAGCCTGGCGGTGAAGAGTTCGGGATGGGTTTTAGTCTGCGCGGACTGGCATTTTTCATGATGAGTCTGGCCATTGTGGCTGCGCTGGTGCTTCCGGGCAAGGAAGAATCAAGGCCGGTCAGTCATTCCGAATTACAGGAAAAAGCAGAGCGCACATTTTTTATATTCTTTATGTACCAGTTGCTGGCCGTGGAACAGGCACCCGCCCAGGAGAGAGAAGCGCTCAAGGGGCAGTTGCAGACAGCGCTCCGGGCCCAGAGTTTTACGGGCGCAGCCGCGAGCGCGGAACGCTTCGTTTTGCTTCGTGAGCTGGGTCAGGAGGCAGACATTGAGGGAAGCAGCCCCTATGTTTCACTGAAGAATCTGTACGATCACGGGACCCTTCTTCCCGTTAAGGACATCTCTTTTTCTCTGGCAGTCGAACCCTTGATCCGTCGCAAGCAATTGCAGCACTCCGGCGATGCCGGCGCACTGCGCTCATTGGAAGAAGAACTGCAAAGAAAAGCAACTCGTTTTATGGCTGTAATCACGATTCTTTCCGGAAGCTTCTTTCTGGCCTGCGGACTGGCTTTTTTTATTATCATCTGGGCTCGCCGCAGCCTTTCCATGAGATTTTTACCCGTAGCCCGCAGTATGATAGCGGGCGAGCGTCAGGCAGCACTTGAGTCCGTTTTGATATTCTTCTTTTTCATGTTTCCTCTGGGTCGAGTGCTTGCACTCATGGCAGAGGATGGGGAGCGGCTGCCCCTGTCGCTTGCGATTAGCCTGGCCGGTGCCCTCATGGCGTTCCTCCACTTTCGTGAGCATACTTCCGGAACATTTCGATTTTTTGCCGATGTACCTTTGTCTGCGGGTTTATTCCTGCGTGAAGTGAGTGCCGGGATTCTGGGCTTTCTGGCTATCGTCCCCCCAGGCCTTATCCTATTGTTTTTTACACTGCTTGCTTCGGGGAAGCAGGGGGTGGATACGGGTGGGGCCCACCCCATTGCTTTTGAGCTGGGAGAGCGCTTCTGGCTGTCCTTTACTCTGGCTGTTGTTGTCGCGCCGCTTGTGGAGGAACTTGTATTCCGCACCTGGATTCACAGTCTTCTTGCCGGGGTAATGCGCCTGCGCTGGGCACTCATTCTGGGAGGTCTTTTTTTTGCCAGCCTGCATCCGCAAACGATTCTGGCCTGGTCCTATCTTGCTTTCCTGGGAGCGGGGCTGGCACTGGTGCGCGAATACAGCCGGACACTGCTGGCTCCGGTTATCACCCATGCGCTGGCCAATGGAATGGCCCTGGGCATCTATCTGGTCGTTACGTCTCTTGAGTGACTCAGGGATGGTCGGTGCTGAAGTCAATTTTCTTTATGATATCTTTGTGGCAGACCTTGCGCTTCAGTTGCGGTCCTTCAATGGCCGTGTACCATGTTCCATCCGCTTTGCGCAAATCCAGCCAGTAGGTGAAAAATTTTACCCGACCGTTTTCATTGCTCAACACAAATTCGTTCAGGAACGGTAGCTCACCGGAACGCTGGAGTTCCTGTCCGCTTTTCAGGGTTAGCACAAGCTCTGCCGGCCGGAATTCAAAGACGCTTCCGTCGCGTGAATCCTTTACTTTGCGACCGTTCCATTGTAAAAATTCTATACTGCCAATATCGGCTATGCGAAGCAGCTTTTCATAGGTTATTTGATCGCGTGTGTGCTGGAGCAGCATTTCCCGCGGGGCCTGAAATTCTACTTTTCCCTGGACAGTACGACCGTCGCCCAGGGTGACTTTGACCGGTAGAGTGTAAGTCTCCCTATCTTTCTGTGGTTGGGCACCGGCCAGACTGCCTGTTGTTAGAAGGAGCACTGCACAGAGCGCGCGCATGACTCAAATCAGTCCCCGCAGGGAAGCAGCGATTCGCTCTACATTGGCGGCGGTCAGGCCTGGATAGAGCGGAATAGCAATCGCTTTGCGGAACAGACGTTCTCCATTGGGGTATTCCATGCGCGGCAGGTCCAGAAGCCGATGCAGAGGCTCAGCAATGGCTCGATCGATGCCGATGTGCAGGGAAGCAAAGTAGCGTTTGATTTCTTCGTAATTCTTATGGATCAAAACAGGGAAACGCAAAAAAGAATCGATTCCCGGATTCTGGAAATAGGTCTCATGATCGGTCTGACGGATTGTTTCCAGATAGCGAAGTCCGATTTTGCGCCGCCGGGCCAGGGTGATTCCCAGGCGAGAAAGCTGCACCAGACCAATGGCTGCCTGAAAATCTTCCAGCCTGTAGTCGTAAGCCAGTGAGCCCGGTTGACGGGCAGACCCGTAACGCAGTTCTTGAATTTTTTTATGAATGGCTGGATCGGTTGTGATAACCAGACCTCCGTTGCCGGTGGTGATGAGATCGAATTCGCTCATGCCACAGACAGCGACAAGACTTCTGCTCCCCGCATAAGCGTCGTTTAGTTCTGTTCCAAAAAGCCCGGTGATGTCTTCCAGGACGGGAATCTTCCGGGCCAGCAGAGCATCAACGGCCGCTGTGGCCGGACTGCCGAACGTATGATCGATGATGCAGGCAGCAGGCGGCCTTCCGGTTTCTCTTTCGTAAGCCGTGCTCTTTTCCAGGATGGCCGATGCGGCCGGATGAAAGCTATTTTGATCAATGTCAACGAGCACAGGCGTGGCTTTGCAGTAGCGGATGGCATCGGCTGCTTGAACCGGTGCAATTACGGAAAGAAGTACGGCATCCCCCGGCCCAATCCCGAGACCGAGAAGTGCCATGTGGTAAGCCGCACTCAAAGAATTGAGGGCCGTCACCTGTTTGAAATTCATGGCCTGGGCAACCTGCTTTTCCAGGCGGCCGGCAACCATTCCGGTGTTCAAATTATCATGAATCAAACAATCAAGGACAGATTCCAGATCCTGGCGGGAAAGGGTGGGCCTTGCCGCCTCAATGGGCGCATTTTTTTTCTCAGTTTGGTACAGATGTCGGGCCATAATGTTCCACTCGGCAGTATTATGTCACATAGAGATTATGTCACATTAGCCTCAGTGGTCAGGCGTCATTGATTCTGTCAACTATTTTCGGAGAGGACCAGTTTAGCGTACAGGGAATGAAAGCCGGGCCCGGGAATGCGTGCTTCACTGTCCCGAGCCAGATGCGGTCGGATAGATTCCACAAAATACATATCGATTTCGCCCTTATGCTTCACCGGGATTTTGCCCCGGTAGCTGCAAACAAAGAAATCGTCGATTCGGTCGCGCACCTGTTGGCTGATATTGATTCGGCCAGCAACTCCCGATGATTCGCAGCGGCTTGCGGTGTTCACCGTATCCCCCCAGACATCGTAGGCAAATTTTTTCTCCCCGATGACACCGGCGACAAGCGGACCGCTGTGGATTCCCAGCCTGAGTTCCCAGTAGGGCAGGCCCTGGGATTTCTTGATCGCCTTACTTTGATTCATAAAGGCCTGAATTTCCAGGCCAGCGAGAACTGCGTCGATGGCATGGGTTCCGTTGGGGGTGGGAACACCGCCCGCGCACATATAGGAATCACCGATCGTTTTGAGCTTTTCCAGTTTGTGACGGGCAATCACCGTATCAAAGTATGAAAAGCAGCGATCGAGTTCCAGCACCAGATCTTCGGGTCGCAATGATTCGGCAATTTTGGTAAAGCCTTCAAAATCTGTAAAAAGAACGGTAGCATCCGCTACAAGAACGGGTTTGCTGTGGCCTTCGCGCTTCAGTTCAGCGGCGATACTGGGCGGCAAAATATTGAGCAGCAACTGTTCCGACTTCTGACGTTCGGTGGCTACCAGACGTTTGTCGCGCCGTGAGGTGCGCAGCAGAGCTGATGTGGCTTTATTGCGTTTTAAATAGTAATCCGATGCCTGTCCGATCCATAAAGATCCCAGAAGGACTGCGGCGGAAGGAAGGAGCACGCCCGGGGTGAGAAACAATGCGGGATTTCTAAAGTGGACACCGATTAAATAGATTATCACCATAACTGCAGTGTTGGCCAGATAGGTCCAGCGCGGCATGATTCCCACGCCCACACCCCCGCCACCGACAAAGAGCAGGAAGAGCACCGGGGTGTATTCGGGAATAAACGCGCCAGAGTAACCGATAATGATTCCCCAGGGAGCGATCACGGACCAGAAAAAAAAGCGGGCCCAGTTGTTCAGCGAAAGCCTGCCGGATACCAGGCGCCAGGTCGGGTAGAGCGGCAGAAGCACAACAAGCAGACAAAAAAAGATAGCTTCATACCCGGGCAAACGTTCCGCAGCGGATGGATCAAGCACGGGAATGACCGCAAAGAAAGCGGCCAGCAGGAGGGTGCCCATAGTAGCCTGGCGGAATGTGGGCTGGGTGAGAACGCGAAGTAGCATCAGAAGGCGCCATTCGGGATGGCCTGGTAGGTCAAACCGCTGGATCTCAAAGTCAACTCCGGCCGATCTTCGGCAAGATAGTAGATGTTTCCCGCAGACAGAACGGTCCGGCTCCGGGGGTCTTCGATTTCCAGCGCTCCCTGTATGACGATACCAATAGCCGGCCGGCCCGGCTGGACGGTATTTTCCCGAATCCTTTCGATTTCGAACTCAGCCACGGGCGGCCGATACAGATCCGCTGCTGGCAGAATTTCCGGTGGACCCGGGTCAAAGCGAAGGGCGGCCAGAAGAGCCGGGACGTCCTTTTTTTTGCCGGTCAGCCCGGCGCGGATGACATTGTCTGAATTCGCCATGCATTCGACGATCTGACCTTCCAGGTAGGCGTGCAAAAGGCCCGGACCGGCAAAGAGTGCCTCTCCCGGTTGCAGTTCTATGTAATTCAGATAAAGAAAAGCAAAAAGTCCGGGGTCGGGGCCAAAGGTATCTGCGGCCTTTTGCAGCTGAGGAAGGAAAGGCGCGCCCTGCAACCGACCGCGGCCCAACAAATCATCCACGGCTTCCCTGACTATTTCCGCTGGTTGAGATAGAATCGAGCGCAGCAGCATTCCCAGGTCTTCAGGCTTCCCGAGCGAGGAAAGGCCGGATAGTTGCTGGAACGGACGCAGGCGCCGGAGAAATTCATTGATTTGTTCCAGAGGGCGAAATCCGCTCAGTGCCTTGAAACCGGACAGGCAGATGGCGATTTCCGGTTTGTGGTTTTTATCCGGATAGTTCTGTGGATCGGAGTTGTGCAGTTGCTCTGCCAGGCTCTTATCAGGATGTGTCTGAATGGAAAGCGCCTGCGAAGCATCAAGGATCTTAAAGAGGAAAGGAAGTTCAGGCCTGCCGGCTGCGGCGCGTAAGCTGCGCAAATCGCCTGCTCTGTTTTTTAAGGGGGAGGGCCCCGTTGCATGGTCACCCATCCACAATTCTGCCCAGGGGCCCGGGCCCGTTTGCGTTTGATTGCTGCGCAGCAGCCGGGCGATGAGGCTTTCCGGCTCAGGATTCCCCCAGGCATAGTCCCGTGCGGTTCCGTGGAGCAGATAAAGCCATTCCATGGATTAGATAATGGGCGTAACCGGCGGGAGGATTTCAGGTGTTTCGCGGCTGTAGAACAAGAAAAACAAAAATAGAAAAAAAGAAAAATACAGGAGCATTCTCAGGAAACTCTCCAGGTCTCTTCTTTTAATTAGATGAAGGAAATCATCGCGAACCATTTCCAGAACAGCACGAATCAGCCACATCAGATGCGACTCCAGGTGCGAGTCCGGCCCACAATCCCCCAGGGATCCATACTGGAGCGGACCCGTAAATGTCTGCTGGTCGGCTCTATACGACAATAGAAGATTCTGCCATCCTGCGGTGAATAGAGCTGCCCGCGGAAGGCTCCTTTGCCAGCGGGCAAAATTCCCCAGAGCATCTTCATTCCCGCGTGGCGCTTTTCCAGCGGTGTGAACTCTTTGATGCGGTGTTCGCTCAGAGCCGTGAAGGAGAGCAATTTACCACAATACTCCACGCCACAGCGGTAAATCTCCACGCGGGTACCCTCACGGTCGATGGTATAAACCCCGGTCAAATCCGTTGCCGCAAGTGGCACAGAGAAGAGCAAAGCGAGCCAGAGACGCACGGTGCGAGGTAACGGCAGCGGATAAGTTCGTCAAGCTTTTGTAGAGCCAGGATTTTCAACGGGATGGCCAGCCGATTGTTGCGGTAAAGAAAAAGTCTGGACAGAGATCTTCTTTCATCACAGGGGGAGAGATGGACAACCGCAGCTTTCTTGAATACCGGAATCCCGGCCTTGTGCTTGTTTTTGCCATCCTTACCTGTGGAATTTATCTGATTTACTGGTACTACAGGGTTTACCAGGAGATTCAATGGTTGACCGGCAAAACACCTACCGGCTACGACTTCATGCTGGATTTTGTGATCATGGTGATTACCTGCGGGCTCTGGGCCATCTATGTAGATTATATGATTTCTGTACGGCTGAAAGAGGTGAATGCTCGTCTGGGGCGGAATTCGGATACAACCATACTGGTGCTCATTCTCGATGCTGCGGCTTATTTTAATCTGCTCACCTTTGCCATTTCCAGTGCCATCCAGCAGGATGAGCTCAATAAACTCAAAGATCAGAATCTGCAAAGTCCGGAGGAAGCGGCTCCACCGGCAAAAACAGACTCCAATCCCTATGTTTCTTGAACCATCTGGATGATCTGCACGGTGCGCTCTTTCACGCTTTCGATTTCTGGAAACACCGGCGTGGAGTAGCTTACCACAGTCCGGACGTCCTTTTGCGGGCGGTACAGACGCAGGGCATCAGATGCGTAGTGCGCGATACCTTCCCGGCTTAAAAATTTTAAGATAGCAGTGGCTCTTTTTGCCAGCGGCTCCTCGTAGAAGAGATCGCCCATGATCACCAGATCAAAGCCCCGAAACAGCTCATCCGGCCAGTTCAAGAAATTGGCGGGAACGCAATCTATCGGGTAGCCATACTCCCGGGCCCGGCGCCGCAGTAAAAGCAGGGCGGCAATAGAAACATCAACAGCTGTCACCACACCTCCAACCCGGCAGAGAGCCAGACTGGCCAGGCCGTTTCCGCAACCCAGATCGAGAATCTTATGTCCCTTAAAGTTTTGCGGCTGATCCAGAACGAAGCGGGCCAGCGCCCGCCCGCCCGGCCAAACTATGGACCAGTAGGGTGGTTCTCTGTGTCCGTATTCGACGCAAATTTTCCAGAATTCTGAAAAGAATCTGGTGTTGTAAGCTTTCAGTTCAGGACAGAGCGGGTCAGCTTCACAGGTTGCATATTCCCGTAGATACCTGCTAACCAGCCTTCTGGCCAAAAATCGGCTTGCCCGATCGCTCTGGATCGAGAGCTTTGCCGGATCTATGCCGGAACAATCCACGCTGGACTCTCCTTTGACGGAATTTGTTGCCCATCAGTACGATGACTTCCAGACAATCCTCGAAGCACTGAACAAAGAACGCAAGTATTTGAACTATGGTTACCGCAAGAGTCGCTCAGACAGCTATGAACAAAAACAGGAACAGCTCTGCACTCTGGTTTACGATGCTGCAGAAATTCAGCCGCATCATATCCTCATAGACGTGGGATTTGGTAGCGGTGAACAGGACTTTCTTCTGGCCAATCGCTACCAATTTGCCGCGTTGCATGGTTTTAACATCGCCTCCTCGCAGGTAGAATACGCTCAGGGTCGGGCCGCTGCTCTTGGTCTGAAAAAGCTTCATTTCCACCACGGTCAGGCGGAGAGCATGGCTGTAATGGCCTCAGGCCAGGCCGATCGGGTGATGGCCGTGGAATGTGCTTTTTATTTCGACAGGTCGCGTTTTTACGCTGAGGCGGCCCGGGTGCTGAAGCCCGGCGGTTTACTGGTTCTCGCAGACATTACCTTCAGCGATCGCCTGAAAGCGTTCACCCGGCTGGCCGATGACCTGGAGCGGGTGGGCTATCTGGGAAAAAATCAAGAATCCTGGGAAAAGCATTTTCACACCCGTCGCCTGCAGACAATCCACCGGGAAACGATCCCCGGAGCGCAACAGACTGTGGGAATACTGCTGCGAATGATTCTCAAGCACTTCCGCTGGAAGGACCGACAGGCTTACAGGACGCTCTGGAAAATGGCAGTCTCCACCCAGATTACGGTCATCGGTTTTCTCACCCGCCTCATCCGCTACGATCTCATTGTCCTCGAAAAAAAGTAGGGCCCGGTGAAGCGACTGGAAGCCAGCCACTTACTGGGCGATTTTCTGGTTCGCAACCGGGTACTTCGGCCCGCCGCTCTCTCTCACGCTCTCGAGCAGCAAAGGCGCATCAGCTACAACCTGAGCCTCTTATCACTGGCCGAGTCCCTCCTTGCGGAAGATGAACTGGCGGTCCTTCATGCACGCCTCCAGGTGAACGATGAAACTCTGGAAGAGGCCCTGCTTGCCCTGGAACTTCTGGCACCAGGGGAACTGGCGGAACTTAAAACCATCGATTCGGATTTTCGGATTCCCCTGGGGGTCATTTTCCAGAAGACCGGTACATTAAATCCCGGGGCTTTCCGCGACTGGTTAACGCGCTTTGAAAATCAGAAATTTGATCAGAAGCAATTGCGTGACACCTTAAAGCGCATCCCTATTTTTGCTCATCTGCCTGCAAGAGAGCTGAGCAAAATATGCAGCCGACTCACTTACAAGTACTACACGGCCGGAGAGTATGTCTACCGTTCGGGTGACAAAAGTAGCGGCGTTTATATCATAGATTCGGGTCTGGTCCGGATTTTGATCGACATCAAGCAGGAAAATCGGATCACCGGATCCTGCCAGAACGGAGAACTCTTCGGCTTACCGGGGGTAATGGCTGGCGGTGTACGCCAGGAGAATGCTCTGGCCATCACGGATACGGTTATCTGGCGGATCAGCAATCAGGACTTCCTGCGATTGGTGACTCAGGACAGTACGGTTGCGCGCGTGGCGGCAGAGCATCTGGGAAAGATCTACCAGAATGCGATTCATCACCTGCGTCACAGGACGCGAATCAATGAAAGCAAGATATCCATTTTATTTGTGGCGCCACGCGCGGACGATGAATGGCGAATGGTAGGCCATGTTTACGAAAATCTACTGGATACCCTGCCGCCCAACTCCCTGATCCTGTCCACTCTGCCCGGTTGGAAGCCCACCGGCGTACGTTTCAAGCGCTCTTCAGATGTACCTTCTGCTGTCCCTGTCCCTACTTCGCGGCCCGACATTTTTTTTGTTGGTATGCGCAGAATTGAACAGAACGCGATTGTGGATACGCGGACAGCGGACGCCCTGCGATACATTGTTCATAAATACAGTTCTATTATCCTTTTAGCCTCGCCCGGCAGTCGCGAATTTCGCCGGTTCATTATGGGCCTTTGCCGGAGGTCGGCAATCCTTGTGCGCCATGAGTTTCCCGACCATCTGAAATTTCTCAAAGGAACCAGGGACCGGATCTACCAGCTGGCGACGGGGAACCCCGGCCGGGATCTGGCCAATCGCAATCTTTTGACCAGGGAATGCGTTCAGTCGCTTGTGCCCCACCTGATCCTGCCTTCCAATGAAAAAATAACGGCCGGTCGCATAGCTCGCTGGTTTGCCGGCAAGTCGGTGGGTATAGCTTTCGGGGGAGGTGGCGCGCGGGCTCTTTCGCACCTGGGCGTTCTTGAGGTGCTCGAGAAAATCGGCCTGCAGATCGATATGATTTCTGGAGCCAGTGCTGGCGCTCATGTAGGAGGAATGCTCGCCTGTGGCTATTCCCGTGAGCAAATGCTTGAGTACTTTCGTCGCGAGGTGATGGAAAAGCGCGGCCATCCTTTCAATGATTTTGCGTTGCCCTTGCGCGCTCTGATTCGCGGCAAAAAATACCACAATCTCCTGAGGCGGGCTTTCGGGGACCGTGATATGGCCACCGTGGAGATGCCTTTTTTCCCCCTGGCCACCAATCTGCAGAACGGCAAAGGTGTGATCATTCAGACCGGGAAAATCGCCGACGCCGTGCTGGCATCTGGCTCTGTTCCGGGTGTCTTTCCTCCGGTGATCACGTCACAGGGAGTTCTGGCCGATGGCGGTATGGTAAACAATATCCCGGCCTACATTCTCAAAGAGTGGGACACCAGCTACGTCATCAGTATCAACACAAGCATAGATCCGGCGAGAAGTCTTTTTGAGCCAGGTTCGATAGGCAGGATCATGCTTCAGGCCCTTGATATTTTTATGGAGCAGACAATAAAGGATCACATTGATCATACGGATTTTGAAATCAAGCCGGATGTGGATACTTTCAGTGTAACGGATCACCGCCGCGGCCAGGAGATCATTGAAGCCGGACGACTTTCTGCCCGCCGCATTCTGCCCCAGCTTCTGCGGTCTTTGAAGAAGCACGGAATTGTGGAGTCGGGGAGTGTGCTGGGCCTGTGATTTTCAGCCGAGCAGCGCTTCAATGGCTGAGGTCATTTCTGCGCCTTCCGGTTTGATCCGGGAACTGAAGCGGCGGACGGGTTTGCCCTCGCGATCGATCAAAAATTTTTCAAAGTTCCACTTGATTTCACCCGGATGCCCGGAGCCTTCCCCGGTCAGGTAAGCATACAGGGGGTGGGCCGTAGCTCCGTTGACATCGATTTTTTCAAAGAGGGGAAAAGAAACACCGTAGTTTAACTGGCAGAACGATTCGATTTCGTCCGCTGTGCCCGGTTCCTGGGATCCAAACTGGTTGCAGGGAAATCCCAGCACCACAAGGCCGCGGTCCCGGTATTTTTTCCAGATTTCTTCCAGGCCAGTGTACTGTGGGGTAAAGCCGCACTTTGATGCCACGTTGACCACCAGGCAGACCTTTCCTTTGAAGTCAGAAAGGTTTTGTTCTGATCCTTTCAGGGTGCGAACGCGGTGATCGTAAAAGCTCATTATTTTTTCAATGTATTGGCAGCAGCGCGAGCGGCTGCCGCGGCGGCATCAATGTTTGCTTCATCGCCGGAAAGAATGAGGCGGCCTGTAGCGCCCCAGGTGGTTACGAGATTGAGTCGGGTGTGGGCTGCTTTGAGCGCCTCATTACAGATGAAAGCCATATAGGCGGCCGGCTCGCACTCCATGATGAGAATGGATTCACCGGACAGAACCTGATTGCCCGGTCCCAGGTTGGTCAGAGCGATGGCATGGTCGCCTTCAATGCCCCGTAAGACTTTGTCCGTTAACATCTTGCAGGGTGTGCGATCACCTTCTGCAAGGCCCGTAGCGTCAAGGATTGCTTTGCCAGCAGCCAGCACTTCTCCCTGATCGGCATGATGGATTTCCAGCTGGCCAAACTGGCGTTCCGTGATTACCACGCCCAGACGAACTCTGGTGTTCTTCAGGGCCAGATCAATCATAACATGAATGTCCATGGCCGGAGCTATCTCTATATACATGGCAGCATCGTATTCACTGGGGTCGAAGGCGCGATTGTCCTTGGCTACATAGGATGCCAGTTGCGGTTGCAATTGATCCAGAAAAGAATAGGTTCTTAATTGATAGCCTGATCCAGCCATTTTTTGCTCCTTACCTCCGGCATTCCTGCGGCCCTTCCTTCATCTGGCAAGCAGCTTTTTTTAACGGCGCATGGATGCGAAGAACTTCCAGCTCGCCTTTCCATTTTTTTGGAAAAGTCATTGTAAATCCAGGAGTACCTGCAATTTCTGGAGCAGGCGCAAGATTCAAATTCACAATGCGCCGTTTAGGATGCGGGAGGAATTATGTCCGAGATATCTCAGGATGCACTGGGGATGATTGAAACCAGAGGCTTTGCTGCTATGGTAGAAGCTGCTGATGCAATGGTAAAAGCAGCACGTGTGGAAATTGTTGGCTACGAAAAAATTGGCGGAGGCTATGTAACCGCAGTGGTCCGCGGCGATGTTGCAGCAGTAAAGGCCGCGACAGATGCCGGAAGTAAGGCTGCTGCGCGTATCGGAGAGCTGGTGACTGTTCACGTGATCCCGCGTCCGCATGCCAGCGTAGACAAAGCTCTTCCTCTGGGTCGTCAGAAGTAAGCATGATTCTTGGCAGGGTTGTTGGCAATGTTGTCAGCACCCACAAGGACGAAGGGCTGGCTGACCTGAAATTGCTCCTGGTGGAACGTGTTGAACTGGATGGCGGCAAAGGCGGCCAGGAACCTCTGGTAGCCATGGACGCCGTGGGTGCCGGTAAGGACGATGTCGTTCTGGTAGTTTCCGGTAGTTCTGCGCGCATGACAGCGCTGACTACTGGCAGACCCTGTGACGCTGTGGTTGCGGCCATTGTGGACCTGGTGGAAGTGCAGGGCAAAATTACGTATAACAAAAGTCAGGACGTATGATCCAGGCAGAAGTCATTGGCAGCGTTGTCTGTGATCGCAAAACGGACTGGTATGTGGATCCGGTATTCTTGATCGTTCAGGAAATTACAAGTGAAGGAAAGAAAGTGGGTAAACCACTCATTGCCCTTGACCCGGTGGGAGCCCGTGGCGGTGAACGTGTTCTTGTAAGCCAGGGTTCCTCTGTCCGCCAGACGGAAGCGACGCGGGATCGGCCGGTGGATGCTCTGATTGCCGGCATTATCGATCAGGTAGCGCTCGGTGACAGGCTGGTCTATAATGAAGGACAGGCTTCGGGGCCCGGAAAAACTTTCTTTGAGTGAAGCTAAAAAAGGACGGATACAATGCGTAAGAAAATCGCCGCCGGGAACTGGAAGATGTTTAAGACGCCACAGGAAACCAGAGAGTTCTTGCGTGCTATCAAATCCCTCCCACCGCCTTCCTGCGAAGTAGTCATCGCTCCCACCTATTTGTGCCTGGACGCCGCTGTATCCGAATCGGCGGGCACTTTTGTGCAGATTGCCGCGCAAAATTGCTACAGTCAGAATCAGGGGGCCTTCACCGGGGAGATTTCCCCGGCACAGTTGCGGGCCAGTGGCGTAACCCATGTGATTCTCGGTCACAGTGAACGCAGGCATGTCTTTAAGGAAAGTGATCAAGATATCAATAAAAAATGCAACCTTGCCCTGAAAGAGGGGCTGCTTCCCATCTTCTGCGTGGGCGAACAGCTGGCAGAAAGGAAGACCGGTCAGTTGCGTTCTGTGCTGGAAAAACAGATTCTCTACGGCCTGGAGGGCATTGATCTGCCTGCGGCGGACAAATTTGTGATCGCCTATGAACCGGTCTGGGCCATAGGTACCGGTGAGACGGCAACTCCGGAAGATGCACAGGAAGCTCATGCATTTCTTCGCGAGCTTATGGGTAGAACGGCCGGAGCAGATTTTGCTCAGAAGGTACGGATTCTTTATGGGGGTTCGGTCAAGCCCGGTAACACTGCCGCTCTCACGGCAAAACCTGACGTCGATGGAGTTCTCGTCGGCGGCGCCTCGCTGGATGTAGATTCCTTTGGCCAGATCATAGCTGCGGTGCGGATTCAGGGATAGTTCATGAATATTTCACAGGACCAGATAGCAACAATTGTCGATCAGGTGGTGCGGGAGATTCGCACTCGCGGGAGCGTTCCCCTGAAGGCGGGAAATGCAGGCGATGGGGTTTTTGGCACGGTGGATGAAGCGGTGCGCGCGGCTCGTAAAGCTTTTCACGAACTTCAGGAATGCAAGCTCACCAAACGAATCGAAATCATCGAAACAATCCGCCAGGTAATGCGCGACAATGTCAAGGATCTGGCGCGTATGGCCTTAGAAGAGTCGGGTCTTGGTCGGTATGAAGATAAAATCATCAAAAATTTAGTTGTTATCAATAAAACCCCTGGTGTGGAGCATATGCAAACGCATGCCTTCACCAATGATTCCGGTCTGATTTTAATTGAAAGAGCGGCCTGGGGTGTAATTGGATCCATCACACCCACCACCAATCCCACAGAAACCATCATCAACAACGGAATCGGTTTCATCGCCGCCGGCAACACCGGCGTTTTCAATCCCCATCCCGGGGCAAAAGGTGTTTCCGCGCACTGCATCCGGCTGATCAATCAAGCCTCCATCAGTGCCGGCGGCCCGGCGAACATCCTCACGGCTGTAGGTACGCCCACTATCGACTCCGCCGGGGCCCTCATGAAGCATACGGATATTGATATGATTGTGGTGACCGGTGGCCCGGGCGTGGTCAAGGCCGCTTTTTCATCCGGAAAAAAGGTGATTTGCGGCGGGCCGGGAAATCCGCCCAGCGTTGTTGATCCCACAGCCAACATCGAAAAGGCTGCCCGTGATATTGTAAACGGACATTCTTTTGATAACAATATTATCTGTACCGATGAAAAAGAAGTGATCGTCGTGGACAGTGTTGCGGACCGCCTCATTGAAGCCATGCGTGCCAGCGGTGCCTATATGATTAACAAGACGCAGGCAGATCGTTTGACCGGCATCGTTCTCAGCGATAAAGGCAAACCGGGCTGCGGCGGACACGCCAATAAAGACTTTGTCGGTAAAAATGCCAGCGTGCTGCTGCGCGAAATCGGCATCAATATCCATGACGATGTCCGTTGCATCATCGCTGATGTTGACAACGATCACCCCATGGTCTGGACAGAGCAGCTCATGCCATTTTTGCCTATTACGCGGGTTGCGGACGTCCATAAAGCCATCGATCTTGCTGTGCGGGCAGAGCAACGCTGCAATCATACCGCTTCGATGCATTCCCATGACGTTGAATATCTTTCCAAAATGGCCCGCGCTTTTCAGGGATCGATCTTTGTGAAGAACGCTCCGCACTACGCCGGTCTCGGGGAGGGTGGCCCGGGTTACACTTCCTTTACGATTGCGTCACCCACAGGCGATGGACTGACCACCTGCCTCACATTTTCGCGGGAGCGGCGTTGTTGCCTGGTTGATTATTTCCGGATTGTGTAGCATGAACTTTGCACGGGTAAAGGGAACGGTCGTCTCAACGGTAAAGCTCGAATGTTTTGCCGGGGAGAAGTTGCTGGTTCTGCAGCCCGTAGATGAAAAGGGAAAAGAGGTGGGCCAGGAGCTCGTGGCCACAGACATTACCCGGGCTGGAGTGGGTGATCTGGTTTTTTATGAGACAGGTCGTGAGGCGGCTATCGCCCTTGAGAATACATTTAACGTATCGGATGCCACCGTCATGGCTATTGTCGATTCCGTTCATCGGGAGGGCAAAAAATGAAACTGGCCAGGATCGCTGGAAATGTGGTTGCGACGATCAAGCATCCCGTTTACGATCAGGCCCGGCTGCTTCTCGCTGAACCGGTTACCACAGCGGGGAAGGTGTCGGGCAATGCATTCATCCTGGTGGATACGGTGCAGGCCGGGCCCGGTGACGTTGTCATCTACGTCGATGAGGGGAATTCCGCGCGCACGGTGTTGAAAGATATGCAGGCGCCGGTGCGCGCCGTTGCTGTTGGAATCGTTGATGCTATCGACAGGGATAAGGCGTGAATATTTCCGAACCGGAAGTCAGGGCAATCGTTGCCCACGTGCTGGCCCGAATGAGTGCAGCGGAAGAAAGCGGCGGAAGTCCTGATTCAGTTGCATCTCCGGGAAAAACCGTAGTTATTGGAGCCGATCATGGCGGGTTCGCCCTCAAGGAATCGCTGCGCGAATACTTGAGAAATATTGGCTATCAGGTCATGGATGCCGGTACCTATTCAGCCGATGCTGTTGACTATCCGGATTACGCACTGGCCGTGGCCCGTAAAGTGGCGTCAGGTGCTGCCGCCCGGGGAATTATGCTCGATGGGGCCGGTATCGGTTCCTGCATGGTGGCCAACAAAGTCAAGGGGGTGCGTGCCGCTCTTTGCTACAATGAAAAAACCATTCTCAATTCCCGGCTGCACAACAATGCGAATCTCTTGACGCTGGGGGCACCATTTCATCGGCCCGAAGAAGCACAATCTCTGGTCAAGCTCTTTCTCGAAACAGAGTTTGAAGGAGGAAGACACCAGAAGAGGGTGGATAAAATCAATGCGCTGGATGACTGCCAGTGCCAGAAAAGCAGTTGCTCCTGCACCACTTAATTGTAAGGAATATTTATGGAACAATCAAAAGCTATTGAACTTATTACCAGACAGGTCATGGAAAAACTCGGAGAAGGTGGGGACCTGAAAACTACCGGAGGCTGCAGCAGCGAAGGATGTCCCCCCGCCTGGGATGGTGTGGGTACGGTAACGGCCATGTTGACCGCGGGGGCCAGCCGGATTTCAGCAATTGCTCCCCTGGGAAGCTGCCCGGACAAGACGCTGGCCCGGCTTATCGACCACACGATGCTCAAGCCAGAGGCGACAGAACAGGAAGTGCGCCAGCTCTGCGCCGAAGCGCGGGCCAACTGTTTCATGAGTGTGTGTGTCAATCCCACATGGATCAGCCTCTGTCAGCAGCTTTTGCGCGGCAGCGGCGTAAAGGTGTGCACGGTCATTGGCTTTCCTCTGGGTGCGAGTTCCACGCGTGTAAAAGAATTTGAGACCAGGGTGGCCATTGAAGATGGCGCCGATGAGGTCGATATGGTGATCAATGTGGGTGCCCTCAAATCCGGGAACTGGAAGGATGTGGCCCGCGATGTTCAGGCCGTGGTGCGTTCCACACGCGGAAATGTCATCAGCAAAGTGATCCTTGAGACCTGTCTTTTGACCCCTGCTGAGATCAAACGTGCTTCAGAAATTTGTCGGGATGCCGGTGCCCATTTTGTAAAGACCAGCACCGGTTTCAACAAAGGCGGCGCAACCGTTGAGGCCATTCGGATCATGAGGGAGACGGTGGGTCCGGAACTTGGTGTTAAAGCCTCCGGTGGAATTCGTGATCACGAGACAGCTTTGAATATGGTTGCCGCAGGGGCTTCCCGGATCGGGGCCAGCGCTTCGGTTGCTATTGTCAATTGTCAAGCGAGCAACGCAACCTATTGAAATCCACATCCATCCTGATCTGTGCCCTCCTTCTCTGCCCGGTGCTGCTCTACGCACAAGCGCCGGAACAGAGTGGTCCGGAACAAAAGAAGGAAGAAGCCCGGCAGGCTTCCGAAAGCGGACCTTTCCGCATTGAGCTGCTGACCGTTCTACCTGGTAAGGAGATCTACAATGCGTGGGGACACACAGCTCTGCGCCTGACGAGCCGCCGGGATGGGCAGAGCCTGGTCTTTGACTACGGAACATTTACCTTTGATCGCTATTTTGTGCTGCGTTTCTTGAGCGGTGACCCTGTGTACTACCTGGCCGTGCGCACCTATGAACAGACCCAGGCCTACTATGAAAAACAAAAGAGAGCGATTTATGCCCAGGAGATCTATCTACCGCCACAGAAAGCCCAGGAGCTTGCCGCTTTTTTGCAGAACAACATGCGTCCAGAAAACCGTGCCTATCGTTATGATCATTATTTAAATAATTGTACCACCATCTACCGGGATTTGCTTGACCGTTTGCTCGGGGGGGACCCCGGTGAATTCTGGTCAAGGCCCGGCGGGACCACATTCCGTAAAGAAAGCCTGGCGTATGTCCAGCGCATGCCATTTTTCCACTTTGGTATTGATCTAATCATCAACGGCCGCGCTGATAGAGCGATTTCCTTTAAGGAAGCCCAATTCGTGCCGCAGCTGCTCCTGCAAGGACTCGAAGAGTATCGCCTTGCGAATCGGCCGCAGAGTCATCTGATCGGGGAAGTGAAGACACTGTATGCCCCGGACGAAGCGGTTGTTTTTGATTCGGGCTCCCCGGCCAGAATTATTTATCTCAGTATCTTTGTAGTGATTTTTCTTTTACCCCTTCTATTGCATAGCGAGGTATTTCAACGCATCAGCCTGCGCATCTGGATCGTCATGGCCAGTGCCTTTTCCGTCCTGCTGCTGTCCCTGTGGGTTCTGAATTCCGATGGATTTTTCCAGCACAATGCCAATTTGTTTTTCTTCCATCCCTTCTGGCCGTTCTTTGTGTATTTGCGGCGCAAATTCCAGCAAATTTCCGGGCGCGGCTGGTGGGCGGACTTGCTATTTCTTGCGCCGACTCTTCTGGTAACAATTCTTTATGTATTAGACATTATCGTTGAGCAGAGCATCGGTACCTTCAGTATGATGAGTCTTTTTGCCCAGCTCTGTCTTGCCGCCCAGGGTGCTTCGGGCAGCGGGCCAGCTTCCAGGAACCGTGAAAGTCCAGGTTCTTAGATGCTGGTCGACTACGCCCGGCAGATAGAACTATGGCCGCCCGGCAAGGAACCGGAAAAAATAGCCGTTGCTGTTTCTGGCGGGGCCGATTCCCTTTTTCTGTTACATCTGCTGCATGATCTAAAAAAAAAAGGTTCCCTACGCTCAGAACTGCTCGTCTATCATTTGAACCATCGTCTGCGGGCCACGGCTGACCGCGACCTGCAACTGGTCATTGACGCTGCCCGGAGCCTGGACTTGCCGCTCTATCTGCGGGAAACGGATGTGCTTCGCCTTGCGCGGCGGCTAAGAACTTCCGTGGAAACGGCAGGCCGGCAGGTCCGCTACAGACAGTTGCAACGGCTGGCACCTGTGGCCGCCACAGGCCACAATGCTGACGATTTTGTGGAGAGCCTGCTCCTGCACCTGTGTCGCGGTGCCGGTCCGGCGGGCCTGGGTGGGATGAAGCGCTTTTCCTGCGTCGACGGGTTGTGGCTGTGGCGGCCACTGTTAACTTTTACAGCTGTGGAAATACGGCAAGCGTGTCAGGCTGCCCGCATCGACTATGCGGAAGATGAAAGCAATGCCTCTCTGGACTATAAACGCAATCGTATTCGCCAAACGATCATGCCCGCGCTTAAAGCGGAAGGTCTGAATCCCGCTCGCCTTGCGGGTCAATTCTTGCAAGCGCATGCGGAAACCGGCGAAGATGCTCTGGTCCAGCCGATTTCCACGGCCACCTACGTGTGCGTGGATCGGCTCCTCCTGCCCGGACGTCTGGTCCTTGCCCGGGCCTTTGCCGTTCTATCCGTCCCTCCTCCTTCGCGGGCCTTTTTCCTGGAGTTCAGCCGACAATGGGCGCGGGGGCGGCTTTATATGGAGAACCAGGAACTGATCCTCTGGGCCTCCCCTCAGAGCCCGCTTTGGCTCATTAGAAAGGACGCGCCCATTCTCCGGCCGCCGGGCATCGGACCAATCAGTGAGGGGCGCTGGCCGGTGGCGTACAACGGCCAGAGCCGAACTTACCGACTGGATCCAGGCTACAGGGTAGATGTATTCTCTCCCGGGATGCGTTTTGAGACCGGCCGTTCTTTAAAGAACTTCTGGCACATTTGCCAGTTCCCCCGACCGCTGAGATCAATTTTGCCTTTGATCGTGAGCGAACAGGGTCTGGTGAACCGTGCCTGCACTGAGTTCATCAAGGAGTTCCGACTGATCAGTCATTCTACCAGTAGTGAATATTCGCATAACCCATCGCATCGCGTGCCATAGATGGCGATACAACGCCACTTACCCTCCGCCACAAAAAGCGAGTTGAAAACAACAGGACTGGTTTCTTCCTCATTGCTGAACAGATAATCCTGCTTTAGCCTTGGATCCCCACTCATCTCATCCTCCTCTCCACCAATGTAGATATCGGGATTGTCATCCGGGCTATTGTAGGTGAGCGTAAATTTGTAATTCCGCGTTTGCTGACTGAGGAAGCGTAGAAAATCGTACTGGCCGCTTGCGGTTGAGTCGCTCTGGGTCTGGCTGACCAGAAAGCTTCCCAGACTGGAGCTGCAGGCTGTTTTGGTCAGCCGATTCTCCTCTTTGAGAAGCAGAAGCAGGAGACTCATTTTGTTCTCCTCCTTTTCCTGGTTGAGCAAATACTCACAGGAGGGCAAAAGAAGCAGGGAACAAAAAACAAGGCTTTCCAGTAAACGCTTCATGCTTCTATAGACGATACGGCCGCCATTCAGTTCAGCAAAAGTGTTGACTGCTGCGATTGAACTGGCAGGATCCATTGAGGCAGGGACGATTTGGGCCACAAGAAGTATTTCTCTTCTCCATCGGAGTCTGAGTTGCAGGGCAGAGACCTGGAATATCGTGTACTCCGTGGCTTTTCCCACTGGGCACTTGATGCCATGCGCGCCTACACCAGACTCGAAACGGTGGGTCTGGAAAACATTCCGCGGAGTGGGCCGGTGATTGTCATCCCCAACCACAGCGGTGTTCTGGGCTGGGATGCCTTCGTTCTGCAAAATGAGATTTTGAAATTCGGTAAGCGCATTCCCCGAACCATGAGTCATAATTTCTGGCACCAGAATGAGATTCTAAAGCGACTCTCCGCGCGGATGGCCTACATTCCTCAGGATTTTAAAGTGGCCATAAAAGTACTTCGCCGCAACAATTTGCTCATCCTTTTTCCGGAAGCAGAAGCGGGCAACTTCAAGCCCAGCACACAAATGTATCAGTTGCAACAGTTCAACCCGGGTTTTGTTTCCCTGGCCATTTTGACCGGATCCCCGATTGTTCCTACCTGCATCATTGGAGCGGAGGAAACCCATCTGAATCTGGGAACCCTGGACTGGACGGAAAAGTACATCGGTGCTCGCATACCTCTGCCATTCAATCTGATTCCTCTACCCGTGAAATGGAAGATCATTTTTATGAAACCGGTGAGATTGAACCGGTATGGAAAGAAGGACGCAAAGAATATGGATTTTCTGGAGGAAGTTGCGGAGAATATTCGTGTGCGCATACAGCAGAGGATTCATCAGGAACTGGTAAAACGCGGCGTATTCAAATTCGCACTGGATGGTTGATATGGCAGTAGCAGATTTAAGTGAAGATAAAAAAAATAGGCTTATTGAGCGTACGCAGAAGATGCTGGAAGCCACGGTTGATGATGTTATGCGCGTGGAAGGTCTTCTGACGGTCGACAGCGGCGATCTGGTTGCTAAGGCCGCTCGCATCATTTTAGAGAATGGTATCCTGGGTCTGCTGGTGCTCAAGGATGGTAAGGCCTACAAAATGCTAACCACGTTTGATTTGCTAAAATTATCCTACGATGAAGCGTTCGATGAATCGCGCGATTTTTTCCGCATGCGTGTGGGAGACTTGGTGGCCGATAAAGAACTGATTGCGGTGGCTCCGGGTACTCGCCTGCGTGAATGCTTGAATACAATGCTCGAAGCCCGGTTGCGGACCATTCCTGTCCTTGAAGACGGAGAAGTCAGGGGCATCCTCTCCCTTGTTGATATGGTTACATGGTATCGGAATACCCATGATGAAGTTCGAACCGGCCGCATTTGAAGTCGATCTGTCGGAAGACCATATTAAAAAAGAAAAAGCGAAGGCGCGGAAGCTCCGCGATAGCGCCTGGTGGAAGCGCAAATCGGCCAGTGGCCTGTGTCACTATTGTGGCGGCACTTTCCGACCATCGGAATTGACCATGGATCATAAAATACCTCTGGGCCGTGGGGGAGCTTCAACGCGGGAAAACCTGGTTCCCTGTTGTAAGAAGTGCAATACGGAAAAGAAGAACCTCTTACCGGCAGAATGGCAGTCCTACCTGGAACGACTCGCTTCCCGGTAACGAAACAATTCACTGAAGAGAGTGCCAAATATCATGATGGCCGCACCGATCCACTGGTATACTCCTGGAACCTCTCTAAAAAAAAGAAAACCACCAAGGGCTGCGAAGACAGGTTCAAGGGCAAAAATCAATGCTGCCCTTGTGGGTGTTGTTTCTTTCTGGTAGCGTCCCTGTAAATAGGCAACAAGCAGAGTGCCGGGAAAAATTAAAAATAGCAAACCGATAATGGCGCTGTTGCCCGGTTCCAGTCGGCCAGGAAAAAAGGGCAGAAAGATGAGCGCAATGAGGGCGCAGACGGTCAGTTGCAGAGTAATCAGCAGACGCAATTCTCCTTCTTCCAGACGCGAATACTCATCAATCAAAGCGATGTGCAGACCAAAGCCGGCGGCGGAAGCCAGGGTGAGCCAGTCACCCACGTTGAAGTTGCTGAATCGCTCCATGCCGGTGAAGATGTAGAGCCCCAGGGTCACAAGGACTACGCCCGGCAGGGCACCGGGACGCAACTTTCTACGCAGAACGGTGCGACTGAAGATGGCTGTGAAAACAACAAAAAATCCGGTGATGAAGGCAGAGTGGCTGACAGATGTATAAACCAGGCCCACGGTCTGCAGACCAAAGGAAACGTACATGAGGACACCAAGGATGGCACCGCGCCACACAAGCGCTCGCCGGATTTTTCCGGCCTGCGCAAAACTCCAGATCCAGAAGAGCAGGGCCGCGCCGGTCATCCTGTAGGCCAGAAGGGCGGCGGGGCTGATTTCCGTGAGGCCGGCCTTGATGGCGATATAGGTTCCACCCCAGGCAATGGAACACAGCAGCAGATAAAGGTCAGCGCGCAGGCCTGCCATTAAGGAATTCCCATCAAGAATTAGCGGAATTCCTTCCTCACGGAATTTTCTCCTGCATATTCTGGATCCTTGTTTTCCAGATACGATTGAATCGACCGGTCAGATTGTAGTATAGAATATAATAAATTGCAGCTATTCCGTCTTTGATTCCGATTTTTTTCCCTTCGTGATAGGTGCGACCGTAGTAGGAGATGGGCACTTCATAGATACGCACGTTGCATCGCGCTATGTAAGCCGTGAGCTCCACTTCCATACCAAAGCCTTTGCTTGTGAGCGGAAGTCCTTTGACAAGCTCTGCGCGAAACGCTTTGTAGCAGGTTTCGATATCCGTCATATTCAGGTTCGTGAGCAGGTTGCACAGGAAGGTAAGAAATTTATTGGCCAGGTAGTGGTAAAAGTACAGTACTCGCGCCGCTTTCTTTACCAGGAATCGGCTGCCGTAGACGACGTCCGCACGGCCTTGGAGGATGGGATCGATGAGGCTTTCGATTTCGTCCGGATCGTATTCCATATCGGCGTCCTGAATCAACACAATATCACCGCTGATGATCTGGAGTCCGGCACAGATGGCTGCTGTTTTTCCCTGATTGAAGGGCTGGTCTATCAGGGTAATTTTAGAAGAACGGACAGAGCGAATGGCAGCAAGAGATTTATCTGTTGAAGCATCATTGATGACAACAATCTGTGTTATGAATTTCAAACGCGTCAGATGATTCAAGATCTGAGCTACGGTGTCTTCTTCATTGAAGACAGGAACGAGTACGGATACTTTCACAGACCCGATCTGCCGGGGCCGTGCATCGTGGCCATTGTTTTTCAACTTCGCAGCAGCCGTCGCAGGCGCAAAAAACTGTAGCCGATGAGCTGAAATTTGCATGCATTCCAGCGCAGCTTCCAGGAACTGGCCCGGCTGGCAACGGGACGATTTCCCGCATGGAAGGTAAAGCCGAGAGAGTTCATCAATTCCTTAATGTCACTCTGGTAGACGCCCTTCTCCACAACATGACCGTAGTCGATGGGTGGCCTGCCGGTCAGGGCGTAGTGTGTTTGTCCCGGGATGGCCTGGTGTTCAAAATCCCAAATGTTGCCGTCCGCCTGGAGCATCTCCAGAAGATGGCTTCTGCGCCAGATCGCGATTTGTAAGGCAGAATAGTACGGCCAGTGGCGGGGGATTTCCTCGAGTCCTTTGGCCCGGCCCCGGTAGCTTTGCCATCGCAACCAGAGCCAGGGCAGGAAGGCCCGGCTCCGGGGAATGAGCCTGAGGTAGGCAACATCCCCTGACTGACAGAGCTGGACCAGGTCCACGAGTTCGGCTGTATGCACCGGAGAACGCAAAAGGAAATCATCCAGCAGGAGAATTATATGGGAGGCTTTCAGTTGTAGTAGCTGTTCTCTAATTTCTTCGCGCCAGGAGCTTTTTTTTGCAAGGACGGGGACAAATCCTTCTGTCTGTTCGGGCATGGTGTTGAAGCCCGCATAGATCGGAAAAGGACAGTCCGGCCAGAATTTGCGGAGCGCCGGGAAGATCTGCTCGAAAACATCCCGCGTGTTATCACTGCTTGAGATGAAAAGAGCGGCGGTCATAGTTGTGTACGGCGGGCCTCAAAATTTTCCAGGGCCCGTTGAGTCCAGGTTCTCAAAACCCGAGGATGAAAGCGAGGCAAAAAAATGCTTGAAGAATCAGGGCGGGCTTTGGCCGGATGGCGCGGTGAGGCTGAAATGAAGGTCACGGTAGAGAAGGAAGGGCCAGTGACGGTGGTAACCCTTTATGGAGACGTGGTCCTCTACCAGAACCAGGAACTCAAGGATATCCTGTCCCGTCTGGAGCAAGAAAAGGCACAGCAAATACTCCTTGATTTCTCAGGAGTGCGCTACATTGATTCAGCAAGCATTGGATCTTTAATGTCCTATCAGTCGCAAATCAACCGCCGTGGCGGTGAAATAACGCTCTGTGGGCTGCTGCCTTCCGTGAATCGAATTTTCGAGATGAACGGACTGTCATCCCTGTTCAAAATTTTTCCCGATCAGGCTACGGCTCTTTGCTCCTCACCCATTGATTTGCTTCCTGTCTGATTTTTCTCTGGAATCGTAATACTCACGGTACCATTTCACAAAGGCCGGAATCCCGGACGTGATTTCTGTGGTCGGCCGGTAGCCTGTATCCCGGGTAAGATCCGAACAATCGGCCCAGGTTGCGGCCACATCTCCGGGTTGCATGGGCTCAAAGTTGATCTTTGCTTCTTTACCCACTGCTTTTTCAATGGCCCTCACAAAATCCATCAGGTCGACGGGCTGGTTGCGGCCAATATTGTAAATGCGGTAAGGGGCGCTGGACCGTGAGGGATCAAGGGGATCGTGATCCTGCCGGCCTTCCGGAATATGATCGTGCACTTTTATGATACCGGTAACAATATCATCAATGAAAGTAAAATCTCTTTTCATCTGGCCTGAGTTGAAAACAGAAATGGTTTCACCGGCCAGTATCTTCTGCACGAAGATAAAAAGGGCCATGTCCGGTCGACCCCAGGGGCCGTAGACGGTAAAGAAACGAAGTCCCGTTGTGGGCAATCCAAAGAGATGGCTGTACGTATGGGCCATGAGTTCGTTGGCTTTCTTGCTGGCCGCGTAAAGGCTGACCGGATGATCAACAGAATCTCTGGTGGAAAATGGCATGTGTGTATTCAAACCATAAACACTGGAAGAACTGGCATAGACCAGGTGTTTGATGCGCCCATGGCGGCAACATTCCAGAATATTCATAAATCCAGATATATTACTGTCCATGTAGGCGTGGGGATTAATCAGAGAGTAGCGCACACCGGCCTGGGCTGCCAGATGGATCACCGTATCAAAGGCTTCCTTCTCAAACAAGGACTGCAATGTCTGGCGATCGGTGAGATCCAGCTGGATAAAGCGATACGGACCATCTCCGGTAAGTTTTCCTGCGCGTAAGGCATCGGGATCCATGCCGGCCTCGCGCAGCCTGTCCATTTTGAGGCGAACATCGTAGTAGTCATTGATGGAGTCCAGACCCACAATCTGATGGCCTTCCTGGATCATTTGTCTTGCCAGGTGGAAGCCGATAAAGCCCGCGGTGCCGGTGATGAGCACTTTCATCAGGCGATTTTCCGGCGGACAGAGTTCCCTGAACAGTACTATTTGCTATAGTAGCGGCTGAAAACCCGGTATGGGTCCAGTTGGGCAGCTTCCTGTCGGGCCGCTTTTTCCTCGGCGGCAAAGGCAGGGTCGTAGCGCTTAAGATTCTCCGCTATCTCTGCCCGGCGAAGAGCAAGAAGCGGTGCACTCGTGTTGAGTGCCGTTGCCTTTTTGTAAAAGTAGAGCGCTTCCAGAAGAGACTCCTTATCCTGGGCTTTCCGTCCCCGGGCAAAGGCAATTTCCCCGGCCATCTGCCATGATCGCCAATCCAGCGGAGCGAATGTTCGGGCACTCAGAACGTTACTGCTCAACATGGCGTCTGCTGGCCTTTCCAGTAAGGGAAGGCCACGGACGGAGGTCTGGATTTTGCCGAACGTCACCTGCGAGCGGTAGATAAAAAGGTTGCCCAGAAAAAAAGGACTCCCGGTCACACAAAGGAAAGCCAGAAGAGCGTGGCCCGTCCAGCGGGGCAACGCTACCTGTAAGAGGATCCGGCCCTTCAGGTCGATGCGCGCCAGAGCCCATAAAATCCAGAGCAGGAACAGAGGAACGTAAGTGGAAATAAGCGATTCGGTGAGTCCGACGACCAGAAACGACGTTGCGATGGCCAGAAGATAGAGGGAGTTCTCAGACTGGTCTTTTATGGAACGCACGATAATGTAGCCCATAATCGACAGGAAAGAAAGAAAACCCAGGATCCCGCCCGAGAGAAGCAATGCCAGATACAAATTGTGCGGTTCAATCCAGGGGTCAACAATGGCGGCATGCTCCTGCACCAGAGCGGCGAAGGCCGTACCTGCCGTGGTACTGAAAATATTAAAAGCAATGAATGTGCCGTTGCCGGCAATCGGGGTCTGTAACCAGCTGCGGAAGGTCATGTGCCACAGTGCCAGGCGTTGCTCCATGGTCCAGGTCTGGAAATAACCTTCTATCTGGCTGCGAAGCAGGACAATACCCAGAGCGACAAAAGCAAAGAAGAGCAGGGAAAGCAGGCCCACCACCATTCTCTGTTTTTTTGTGCGCGCGCGCAGAACCAGTGCAATGGCCAGAGCAGCGGTCATGCCACAGAGGAATCCCAGCAATGAACCCCGGGCTAAAGTCATAAGAAGGGCGACCAGAGACAGAAGGGCAAGAATGGCTGAGAGCCTACTCCGAGTTCCTTTCAGGACAAAGAATGCCGGGGCAAAAAACATGAAATGCTGGGCCAGCTGGGTGGTGATCAGCCGGCCTTTGAGCTCTTTGGAGACCCGGTACCCGTCCTCCATTCCCAGCATTCCGGCAATGTGCACAAGAATATAAAATGCTATATATATACAACCAATGATGGCCACCCGGCTTTTGAAGAAATCAGGATAGCGCAGGGCCAGCAGGAGGATTGCCATTCCCGTGATTGTAAACGCAATGCGCGCCAGAGCATCCTGCACGTTCACCGCCCAGAAGAGAGCCCCGATGAATAAAAGGATCCAGGAAAGGAGAAGGAAATCGAAAGAGCAGAGGGAGATGGTTTGTGGGAATTTCTCCCGGGATAAAACGGTGAGGGAATACAGGAGCCACAGTGCGGCCAGAAGGTAACCATTCCAGGCGAAAAAGCCGGCTGTGAAAGGTAAAAGGACGCCTGCAAGAAGTATAGTGAAACTTATGTTTTCAGATTCGTGACGGAACACGGTATAGATGCAAAAAGCCAGAAAGGAAAGCCGCACAAGGACAATCATGGCCCGGTTGGCATAACCGGCACTTTCTGCCGCAAACGCTAAAAGCAGGAGCAGAGCAAGCAGATCAACGCTACGGGCAGCCGCAGGCAGAATATTCTGACGCCTGTAAAGCCGGAAGGCCATTCCGCTAAGCAGGATGAGCAGCGCGGCAGCGCCGTTTTCAAGTATCAGAGTCCGGCGGCTCTCGAAATCCCACAGAGTGGTGAGTGCGGCAAGGCTGAATACTGCCTGTAAGAGGAAGGAGAACCAGCGTTGCACAGAGCAGCAAGGGCCAGCCGATTTTAGCGGTCAATGAAATCTTGGGTGGGGCCTGATTAGAACTGCAACTGACCATAGAGCTGGAGGCGGTAGCTCATCCCTTCAGGGCCGGATTCCGCAAGGACGCGGGTATAGAACACTTCGGAATCAAGCTGCAGGAAGGTGAGGGATCGGCCTGTGCGGGTGAAGACGACACGACCGTCCGGGTGAGTGGAGGTATCCAGAAATAAAAAATCCCGCTCCTCTTTTCCGGATCTAAAGGCGAACCCGGCCGCCGCATTCCAGGTTCGCGCACGAAAGCCCACGCGCCCCTGCAATCGCTCCTCGTAACTTCTTTCGACGGTGAGTTGCAGAAAGATTTCATCGCTCTGCCAGCCAAGCGACAGAGCTGCGGAGCGGGTGATCCCTTCTTTCAACAGGGGCCGCGATCCGGGTCTTGCCGCCTGATCTTCTTCGCGATAGCTCCGGTAGCGATAGAAGCGCGCTTCACCGCTCACTTGCCACCGTTCTCCTGTTTTCCCGCCGAGGCTCAACAGGCGGAAGTGATGTTCTCCGCGATCCTGCCCGACCACCTGCATTTGCAGAAAGGCCAAACTCCCCAGAATATTTCCGTAGCCACTTTTTCCGCAGCGTTTCTGACAGCTCTCTTCGCGGCGGCCATTTTCTATCGGGAAGAGGTCCCAGTTGGCCCGCCGCACGGCTTCCAGCCGGAATGCGGGGTGCTCCAGGTAAAGCGATCCTTCACCGTCTCTGTGCATTTTTTTTTGTTCCAGGAGGTAGTTCTTCAGTCGTTCGGTTCGGGTAAAAAAAGAGATATCGGTGTAGACGCGTAAGTTATCTTTTGTGAAGCGCGATGCGAGGGCCGCCGAACCGTGCTCTGGATGCACGGCCAGAAAAATGTCCGGATGCACCAGGAAGAAACCGGCTCCTGCCGATTTTTCTACAGCGTACAGCCCGAGCCGCAGTCCACCTGCGGGAAAGGACAGAAAGGCGCTACCTGTGTGCCTCCCCGCCTGCCCCAGAGGATTCCACCAGGCGGGGTCGGCTAAATAGCTGCTGTAGGAAGCGGGCAGGTAGCGATACCCAAGAGTAACTTGAATCCATTGGCGCAGCTCCAGAGATCCTTTCTGGACGTTCCTTTGTTCTGGCAGATCCCGATTTTCCAGGGCCAGCTTCAGGCTGCTTTCCCCATTTTGCCAGGAAATTTCGCCAAGGGCGTTCGTTTGATAGCGCTCCTTATAGATTCGGGAGCCCGGGGTGCTCGCGCCGGCCGTGGTCCGCAGCTCCACTGGAGCGGCAAGGACCGCGGGGGAGGCCAGCAAAATGCAAAGTACGTTCGAGCGCACATACTACACAGGTTGTCAGGAGCGCAAGTGTTGCTTTTTTTTGATAGACCCCGTGCAAGCGACGTCTTGTTTTACCCGAACGCGCGGCTATGCCCAATCCATTCGAGCAACTTTATCTCGACCATCGCGGTGACCTGTATGCCTTCCTGTACAGCTGCACCCGTGAAGAGCAGACGGCCAGCGACCTGGTGCAGGACGCTTATGTCAATTTCATGAGGGCCTTTGAAAGTCGGCCCCTGCCGCCAGACCTGGAATGCCGCAAGTATCTGTTTCGTGTGGCACGCAATCTGGTGATCAACTGGAGCCGGGCCTCCTACCAGAAAAAGGTGCAGCTGGCCGATGAACTGCACTTTGCCTCCGGGCACAGCGGGCCGGAGGAGCAGGTTTTAAACCAGATGGGGGATGAGGAAGCCAGGCGAGTGCTGGAAACGGCATTAACGGTCCTTTCTCTGGAGGAAAGGACTGTAATCGTTTTACGCTACCAGCTTGGCCTCAAGCTGGAAGAAATTGCCGACATCATGGAAGTGTCCATCTCCCGAACTTCCCGGCTGATCGAGAAAACCCTGAGGAAACTGAAGGCTGAGGCGCTCAAGCAGGGACTGCGGTTTGAGGCCTGAAAAGAATCATGAAAATCTGGAAAAATTTGACAAAAGTATTTCTGAACGGTTGTTAAGAGGTCAGCTACATGCAAGAGAAGCGTGAATTATCGTCCCTGATGGCTGCCCTGCGCCCCGCCGAACCGGCCTGGCCCGGGTTTTCAGAACTGGAGCGGCGCAAGCCAGCCACCGTCCTTTCCCGCGGGACCCTGCGCAGGCTTGTGGGACAGGCCTTCCCGCTGGCCCGGGTCGCTTCCCTTCTTGTGCTGCCCTTTCTGGGAATTGTGAGTTACCTGATCTATTCGAATTTGAACACGGGGCCGGCTCTTACGGAGGAGCCACCGGGAGCTGTCGTTCTGAAAACCCAGGGGGAGTCTTTCCTGCTGCGCGGTGAGGAGCGGGAGCGACTCTACGCGGGTGTCATGATTCGTTCTCTGGACCGGATAGAGACGGCAGCGGATTCCACAGTGGATGTTATGATGAAAGGCGGCCTGGCTCTGCGCATCAGGCCGGCAAGTCAGCTCACCTTTACTGGCATGCGTTTTCAGGACCGGACGGATTTACAGGTGGATTTGAATGGGGGGGCGGTCTTTTTGAGCGTGGAGCGCCTGCAAAAAAACGATCGAGTGGAAGTGCACACACCCACGGCCATTGCCGGTGTGCGGGGCACAGACTTTCTGGTGGAGTCCAGGCCCGGCAGCACCAGAGTGGCCCTTTTGTCCGGCCGCCTGGCCGTAAAGAGCAAATCCGGGGAAAGAACTCTGGAGCCTCTGCAAGAGGTCGAGGTCAAAGAGAGTCTGGAGGTGCGTCCCCTGAGCACGCAGGCAGATATGATGACGCAAAAGTCGGAGCTACAAAAATCGGGCAGTGGCTTTAGCCCGGAACTTTTCCAGCAAGCGGCTGCGGTGAAATCGGTTCGCTCGGAGGCAGAACTGCGTAAGATCTACGGCCGGGAGCCGGATCTGATTGTTCTGGCCGACGGTCGGGAATTACGGGGAGTCGTAGCCGCCCAGCACGGAAATGAACTTATCATCCAGACCGTGTCCGATGGCACATTTGTTGTGTCCAGGGCAGAGGTGCTGGAAATTCGGTTTACTCAGTAAAAAAAGAGTTAAAAAAAAGAGAGGCGATGGTTTATAGTTTATGAGAGGAAAGATAGATAAGGAGAAAAAGATGAGAAAGCAAGTAACACATGGGCTGGTAGCTCTGCTGGTGCTTCTGGGGCTGGCATTTTGCGGCAAGAAAGAAGTATCGCAAAAACCCACTTCGATGGTCATAGTATTTACTTCAGGTGAAGCGACCGTCGTAAAAGGCGCAGAGAGAATCCCGGCCCGGGTAGGACTTCTGGTAGCCCAGAACGATGAGATTCAGACAACTAACGGAAGTGTGGATCTGCAGACTCGCGGCGGAAGCGCCATTCGAGTAAAAGAATTCACCACCATCAAAGTAGCAACGCTGCTGGGTGATGGGGATACTAAAATTTCCATGAAGCACGGCGGACTTCTGGCCAATGTCAAGAAATCCAGCGCCAATGAGGATTTTTCTGTGGTTACACCGACAGCCATAGCGGGTGTGCGCGGAACTACCTTCTCTGTGGAAATGGAAGACGAGCAATCAAGCCCTGTCGTCAAGGTGCTTGATGGCAAAGTAGCCATGTCTCCGCGGATTACAGCTCTGGAAAAAGCGGACAGCGCCACCATTCAAAAAGATGAGGCACTGAGTCGTCTGGCTGAAATCCAGCGCAAAAACGAGGTCATCGTTGAGCCGGCAACGTCTGCTACACTGGATCGTGCTGTTGAGAGCAAGATCATGGCACTCAATGCTGCCGTTGAGCAGGCTGAGCAGCAAAATCGGGCTATCGATGAAGTTGTAAAGGCTGACAATATCAAGCAGATGTCTGTCGATCTGGCCGCTTCGGAAAAAGTTGTGATCAAGCAAGAATCGCCGGTTACAGCCGCAGAAAAAGCGGACAAAGCGACTCTGGTTGCTGTGGATCGTGATCTGGTTGAGAAGGTGATTGCCGGTGAAGGGCAGGCAACTGCTGTGGAAGCAGTGCGTGAGCAGCGCAAAGAGCGTGAAGAGGCTATCGTTGCCGATATCCAGAAGGAAGCGGCTAAAACGGAACTCAAGTCTCAAGAAGCCATTCGTCAGCATTACAATAAACTGGAAACTGTGATCATGACCAACGGAACCCAGCATCACGGTGCTGTCATTGCACAAACCGGTGGCGTTCTGGTTGTGCATACAGAACAGGGTGTGATTCGTCTGGATAAAGGGCAGGTTGCTGCCATAGAATTCCGCTAAGTCCAACCAGGACGTAAACGGGGAAAAAGCGCCGTGTAAGCGGCGCTTTTTTTTTGATTGTCTCTTCATCCCGATTTTTCGTCAGTTATATCATGGATCCGGCCGAGCTGTTTGCTCTCATGCGTCCCGAGCGCATCTGCATTTGCCGCGGTGTGAGCCGGCAGGATATCCGCCGTGCGGTGCAGGAAGGCATCACGGATTTTGACGCTCTGCAGGAGCGTACCGGTTGCAGTACCGGCTGCGGCACCTGCGAGAGTCGCTGTCGGGCCTGCCTGACCGCTCTTGTCCTCGAGGAGCAGGGAAAAGCTTGCCTTTGAGGTCCAAGAGAGAGCCCTGGATGCATGAACGAGTATCTTGCCTGGGATAAGTTGATTGGAGCCGGAGGGCCCACTCTTCTGGTTCTTCTGGTCTGCTCCATCGTATCCTTTGTGGTGATGATTGAGCGCTGGATCTATTTTCGCTCTACACGCAAAGATGTGACCGGTCTTGTTGCGGAAGCTTTGCGGCAGAGTAAAGCCGGTAAAGATCTTGCTGTCGATGGACCGCTCTCCTATGTATTGAATGAACTTCTTTCTGCTGAGGAGGCCGATTTTGAAGAAGTAAAGAGTCGGGCCATTGCCGAGAAGCTGCCGGAAATGGAGCGCTATTTGAACATAGAAGCAACGCTCGGTGCGGTCAGTCCCTTCATCGGCCTTCTGGGAACCGTTGTGGGGATCATTCGCGCTTTTCAATCTTTAGGTGAGGTTGCGGGCAGCAGTATGGCGGGGCTCAACCAGGGCATAGCGGAAGCGCTGATTGCCACCGCTGGAGGACTTTTCGTGGCCATTCCAGCAACGATTGCTTACAATTACTTTCGCAAGCGGGTGGAGCATCTGGTTCTGGACATGGAAATTGCGGCCAGCCGCCTGAAAATCGGAATGCGGCGTGGTTGATATCAGGCGCTTCCTGGGCCGCCAGGCACCCTTCAGTGAGATCAACATCACTCCCTTCACGGATATCGTTCTTGTTTTATTGATTATTTTTATGATTGCAGCTCCCGGTCTTATTCAATCCGGGCTGGATATTGATCTGCCGGGGGCTGCCTCGGGAAAGACGGGGCAGGCTGCAGAGCTGGTGCTTACCCTGGATCGTTCCGGTCAACTGGCCATGGACGGACAGAAAGTGGATCGCCGGGACCTCCTTTCCCGGCTGGAAAAAGAAGTGACCCGGTCCGGTGCGAATCTTTCTCTTGTGGTCAATGCGGACCGGGAAAGTTCCCATGGCCGGGTGATCGAAGTGCTGGACCTGGCGCGCCAGGCAGGTGTGAAAAAGATCTATGTCGGGGCGCGCAAGAGAGAAGGCCTCTGAAATTCAGGCGGCTGGTTCGCTTTAACCTTCTCTTTGCTGCTGGCATCCCTCTTTACAGCCTGGTTGAACATCTGCTGGGTGCGCCCGCACCCGGTTACCTCTTTTTTGTGGTGGGTTTTTGCGAATCGGCTCTTTCTATCTGGAACGGAAAGAAGGCCAGTCCCGCTGCCATGGTGCGTCAGGAATACTGGATCCGTTTGATTGTTTCCCTGCCCATTTCCATTGCGGTTTTCATTCTGGAGTCCGGTTTTGTTGGTTTTTTGCGGGCTTTTCTTGTGCTTTTATGGCTGGGGCATCTTTTTAGCTGGAAACGCCTGATCCTTTACGCTGCTTTTTTTCTGTGCGGCTCGATTTTCTTCAGTCTCCTGCTGAAAGTCCCTCCGGCACCACTGCAGTTGCGCTGGATCCTTTTCGCGACACTCGCCATACTGCTGGTCATCTTTGTGCTGCTCCAGGGGCGCTCCCTCCTGTACCGCAAGCAACTGCGAATTCTGGCCCATCGGCGGCGTCTGCGGGAACTTGAAAGAGTGGAAAGGGCCCATGAGGAGCTCATGCAGGTCGGTCTTGCGGATGCTCTGGACCGGGCCGCCTTCCAGCGCGGGGAATGGGCAAGGGAAACGGGTCTTCTGGTTGTCCTGAAAATCAATGGTCTGGCCCCGCAAGCTGGCCGATCCAGAGAAGAGGACTTCTCACAGCGAGAATGGGATCAACTGCAAATGGCTATACGCACCATGCTAAAGGACCGGCATCTTAAGGTCAGTGTCCCTGGAAATCCCGTCGTCGCATTTATGCCAGAGCAGGGTTCTCTCAAAGTGCAGTTCTTTCAGGTATTTTTTGCTGTCCTTGGACTCCTGCACCGGATGGAGGCGAAGGCGCGTAAGGAGATGCGGCAACGCATCGAGCTGGAAGCCTATCTTTTATCCGCGACCGTGCAACCGTATTTTTTGCTGACCGGCTGGCCAGCCTTTACCATTCCGTCCGTACTGGAGATGGTCCCATCGTCGAGTCTATCTCCTTACCGCCTGTGGATCCAAACTGACCTTTTTGCCTCTGTCGCGAATTTTTTCAGCACAACAGATCAATTGATTCGACCGGACTGGATTGCTCCGCGCTATTTACGATCGGATCTATCCCGGGATGGGGCAGGCCAGGAGCCGGTCAGCGATTTCTACCAGAGGATCCTCTATGGCAATTAACATTGACGAAAAGGCAAGCAGACAAGAATTGTCAGGGACCATGACCCGCGAGGAGGACTTCCGCGATCTGCAGGATCAGGCAGGCGAAGCCTACACATCAGAACTGGGCGTCCAGGCACCGGGTCTCCACCGCATTGAAAATCTGACCCTCGGCAACGGTTACCACTTTCCGTTTGTGGATGTCAGCTACCTTACTCTGGGAAAATTGTCCGCTGACCGGGACAATGCCATTCTGATCTGCCACGCTCTTTCCGGCAATGCTCAGGTGGCAGGACTCGATCCCCTGACCGGTCGTCCTGGCTGGTGGGACTACCATGTGGGCCCCGGTAAAACAATCGATACCAATCGTTTCTTTGTGATTGCCACCAACGTTCTGGGAGGATGCAATGGCAGTACCGGCCCGGCATCCCTGAATCCTCTAACCAATGAACGTTATGCGATGGCTTTCCCCACCGTGACCATCGAAGATATGGTACGGGCTCAGGTGGCCCTGATTGATGCACTGGGTATTGATCGTCTCTTTGCTGTCATCGGCGGGTCGATGGGTGGAATGCAGGCTCTGAGCTGGGCTCTCTACTACCCGGAGCGCGTGCGCACCTGCATTCCTCTGGCCACCTGCATCGCTCACTCAGCCATGCAGATCGCTTTTAATGAAATAGGCCGGCGGGCGATTACTTCCGATCCCAACTGGCAGCAGGGCAATTACTACGGTTCGCAGCGTCCGGAGCATGGCCTGGCTGTGGCGCGGATGGTGGGTCATGTCACTTACCTGTCGGAATTTGCCATGAAGACCAAGTTTGGCCGCAACCTGCAGCGTGAGGCGCAGGCTGATGATATGTTTCCCATGTTTTTTTCTGTGGAGAGTTATTTACAGCATCAGGGCGAAAGCTTTGTACGGCGTTTTGATCCTAACTCTTACCTGTATATTACCAAAGCCCTGGATATGTTCGATTTTTTAAACGGGCGGGATGCTCTTGAGTCCATCCGCGCTCGTTTTCTGGTGGTTTCTTTTGCTTCCGATTGGCTGTATCCGCCGGATCAATCGCGGGATCTGGTTCGCGTCCTCAAAAGACAGAATGTGGCGGTCACCTACTGCAACCTGGATACTCCCTACGGACATGATTCCTTTTTGATTCGCAATCCCGAATTCAGTCGAATTGTAAGTAACTTTCTGCTCAATGAATACGAAAACCAGAAGCTCAAGGCCGTAAATTAACTTGTATCCTGCGCTTTACAGCGTGGCAGCCAGCTGGATTGGTGAGCGTTCCCGCGTTCTGGATCTGGGCACCGGTGAGGGGCGTTTTTTGTCCAGCCTCATCAAAGAAAAGGCCGTACACGGAGAGGGCGTTGAAAAAGATCCCGAGCTTGTGGCGCAGTGCATTGAGCGGGGGCTTGTGGTCCACCAGGGAGATATCATGGATGGCCTGGATCAATACGCCACGTCGTCCTTTGATTTTGTCCTCCTCTTGGGTACTTTTCAGGAGCTGGTGGACCTGGAGGATACTCTGGAAGAAGCCTTTCGCGTGGGCAGGCGCTTGATCATCGCCTATCATAACTTTTCCTACTGGCGGCTGCGTTTTGAATTCATGCTCAAGGGCAAGACTCCTGTTGCAGCCTTCAGCAAAGGAAGCTGGTACAGCAGTCCCAATCGCCATATATTTTCCATAGATGATTTTGAAGAATTTCTGGCCGCCAAGAACATCCGTGAGTTGCGCAGTGCCTATTTCAATGCCCGGGGCAGGGTGCGATTTTTTCGCAATCTCCTTGCAGATCAGGTGCTCGCAGAGCTCGTTTTGTCCTGACCTGGAAAAATGGGAAATGGTTCGTCTTACGGTTTCGCTGTGTATTCAGGAACCACTATGGATTGGCTCAGGAAGGATTTAGTTCTATTTTAATTTCTTTTTTGCAATATAGGGACTTTCTGGATTTACTTCGATAGTCTGTCTTTTCGGGTCGAGCACTACGTCCAGATCCTCCATGGGAATCGCTCCCAGCAGAACCTCTGATTCACCGGGCAGGACGGCAGCCCGGCAGCTCGTGCTCCGGTTCTGGAAAATCACCTCAACCGGTCCGACCACATCCAGAGTTTCAATGGTCCCGTTTGCCAGCTCGAATCCGGCTTCTGCAACTTTTCTGAGTCCGAGGTTGTGGCGGATGAGTTCATTGATACAGAGCATGTAGGCACCCGAATCAACCAGGGCCCTGCAATCCATCTTGCGAATGTCTTGCGATGGAATTATACCCCGATCCGCCAGCGCGATATCGCCGGAATTGATCAGTTCTATGTCTGCATAGATGAGTCCCACGGATTCAAGGTGGCTATGATCCGGGAGAACGTCAACCGATAAGTGGCAGATGATCGAAACATTGCCCGGAACAGGCACAATCAGGATGCTTGGCCGGCAAGGCTATCGCGTCATAATCAAGATTTCAACCCGACGATTGCGCGCCCTACCTTCTGCTGTTGTATTGGGGGCGACGGGAGTTCGCGCACCAAAGCCGCGGTAGGAAAAGCGACGCGGATCATGCTTGTGTTTTTCTACCAGCTCTGTGAGAACAGAGAGAGCCCGCTTTTCAGACAATGTCTGGTTGTAACTTTCGAGCCCGGTGCTATCCGTATGACCGGAAATACGAATTTCGTGGCTCGGATAACGCTCAAGGACCCGCGCTATTTGCTCAATTTCGCGTAAAGCGCGCGGACTCAGTTGTGCAGAATCATGGTCAAAGAGTATCGCATCCAGATCCAGAACGATTCCCTGTTCGTTTTCGCGAACGCGTACGGAGGGAAGATTCTTTAGTTCCTGAGTGATGGATTTGCGCATAGCCTCTTTTTCTGTGGCGGCAACGGTTTTGAATTTTTGCCACCAGGAATCGATGAGAAATCTGTACTCTGTCAGCCGACCATCCTGGTAAACGAAACTGTACTGCAGGCGATTGCTGTCAAAAACCGGAATACCCGCCTCGCGATCAAAGTATAGCCGATCTGCGGAAAATCCGGTGATGTGCCGCAGGCCATCCACCCCCACGGGCAAAAGGAAAGTATAATGGTAACTGATACGGTCGAGCAACCGCTTCTTACCATCATGGTCCTCAAAGGATTCCTGTCCATGATAAAGATAATTTACCGTCAGGGGAACTTTCAGCCGACGGTTCCCGATTTCAATGATTTCCGTGGCCGCTGCCTGCCAGCGATCACCTTCTTTGAGTGGATGGTCAGGGAAGGTGGGCAGGCTCTGCAAATTGGGCATGAGAACCTTTTCGGGCACAAGATACGTCCCGTCCGGCTGGATGGCAAATTCCGAGGGAAAATCCTGGATGTGGTGGAATTGGCCGGTTTGCCGGGGACTGCGCGCATAGCGGGCAAAGAGACCCGTCATGACAGCAGCATTACTTTTTTGTCCGCTGACTTTTAAAACGATGCGATTTTTTTCTTCGCGGGTCGATCGTCTGGCACCCTCCATCACCACAATATCCTGGTATTTATCTACCGTCAGAACATCATCCGGTTCGAGCTTGAAGCGTAGCTTAACCTCGGCTCCAGACAGAGCGGGCCACAGGAGCAGAGGCCAGAGGAGTGAATGAAGGATCGGGCGCATCTTTCTTGAACTTCGACCAAATTGGGAGCTGCTTGACACCCCGCCCGGGCGAGTTTATTCCTTCCTTCAGCTAATTTCCTGGCCCGCCGCGCCCTCAAGCTAAAAATCGTTTTACCGCCTGCGGGCTATCTGGACTCTGGTTCCGAGCTTATGATACTTCTTGAAGGCCTGCACCATATATCCCTGGGATCGGCGGATTTATCCCGTTCCATTGCTTTCTACCGGGATATCCTCGATTTTGAACTGGTGGAAGAGGCTGAGTCTCATGCACTGCTGCGGCTCGATCCGGTCAGCATCCGCCTGAATAAGATCTCCGGTTACAAGGCTCGGTCTAAAAACCCGGCGGAGTTCTCATTGTCTTTCATTCTGGATGTGGACGATTTCACAGATGCCATCAATGAGCTGGAAGCCGCAAGCATCACGATCCTTGACGGACCGCTGCCCATCACGGATGGCGAGTCGATCCTTGTTGCGGATCCGGACGGCAATCTAATCGAACTATTCTACCGTGAAAGCTGAGCTTACACCTGAAAGTTGACGTGCGTTCCCTTCACCTCAAATTTATCGTGCTGCTCGGACGGCCGTAAAGCCCCCATAGAGCGCTCCGTGGTATCCACCAGCTTGTTGTTGATGTCCCGTCCGGGCAGATGAGCAAAATTGGGCGATCTTTTAAAGGGGTCCGGCTGGACCGGAATATGACCGAGCTGGGTATTCGTTTTGATTTCCATAGGCTTCCTGAGTAAAAGGGATAAGGGTAGCCCGCCAGGCTGTCAACAAATTATGCAAGCGCCCGGCTCAGGATATCGCGGGCGCACACGCGGAGAGCCATGACCTCTTCTGCCCCTTCGAAAATGGAAAAGACCCGCGCATCGAGAAAATAGCGGCTTACCGCATACTCTTCCGCATATCCCATTCCGCCGTGGATTTGCATGGCTTCCCGTGTGACCCATTCGGCGATTTTTGAGGCATAGAATTTGATCAGGGTGGCTTCCATCTGGCCCTGGTGTTCATCCATCATCCGGGCTACAGCATAGGAATACTGGCGGGAGGCCTGGAGGATAGAGGCCATGCGCGCAATCTTCCAGCGGGTCATCTGGTAATTTCCCAGTTCCTTACCAAAGACCTTGCGTTCAGATGCGTAGCGTACCGCCGCTTCCAGAGCAGCCTGCATGACACCATTGGCCCGGGCAGCGGTCTGCACACGACCTCCGGCAAAGCCTTCCATTTGCAAATAGAAGCCTTTGCCGCGGCCAGCCTCGCCCCCGATGAGATTTTCTGCGGGCACAAAGTAGTTATCAAAGTTCACTTCAAAGCTGTGCATGCCCCGGTAGCCAATCGTGGCAATAGCCGATCCGCTGATGCTACCGCCCGTGGGCTGGGTGAAGGTGAATTTATGGCCGCTATCACGCGGCTTTTCTGCCAGCAGAATCGACAGTCCCTTATGCTTGAGGGCTGGATCCTTTTCCGTGCGCGCCAGAACGAGCAAAGTATCGGCGTAGCCGGCAAACGTGCACCAGGTCTTTACACCATTGAGTACCCAGCCGCCGGGTGCCGGGTCAGCCGTAACCTTCATGCCAGCCACATCGCTACCAAAGTCCGGTTCCGTCACCGCTACAGCTCCCATTCTCTCTCCGCTGGCCAGAAGGGAGAGCCACTTTTTTTTCTGTTCTTCCGTGCCCCCCTTAAGGATCGCTTTGCTTAAGATTTCAGGACGGGTAATGAGGCTGCCGGCAATGGAAAGGCCACCACGAGAAAGTTCCTCCGTTACCACCAGCATGGATGTATTATCGCTTTTGCTATCACTTTGAAAACCGCCGTAGCTTTCCGGTATGGAAAGGCCAAAGGCGCCCATTTCCACGAGGCCCTGCAGGATGTTCTCGGGCACAAAGTCGTCTTCGCGGTGAACATGTTCAGCCTGAGGCATAACCACATCCTCCGCAAAGCTTTTGAAGGCGTCGCGCATGGCTTCGTGATCTGCGGATAGATTCAGGGCTCCAAATCGCCCTTCCAGCGCTGCCGTGGCCACGCTGTCATACACAGACGCTGCCGTGTGTTTTTCCAGGAGAGCCGTTGCTTTTTCTGAAAACAGGCGGGAAAGCGTCTCTTTTGAGATGCCATAGTCAGAAGGATGGGCGGCCATTTCTGTGCGCAGGCGCTGCAGCGTCTCTGCAGTGATGATGCGTGCCATGGTTTGTTCGAGTTCACCGGTTCCGGCTACGGAATCAAAAGCGTAGTGGTTCAGGAAGTGTTCGCTGATGAAAGCTTCCGCCGTGTGGTAGGACAGATTGTAGTGGGCGACCTGGTTTTCATCCATGCGCTCCACTGAAAGTTTGCCATTCTCGAGGGCCCTGCCAGCCATGGCACGACTCAGCTCAGAAATCGTGGACTGTGTCAGTTCTTGAATTTCATCCAGTTCTGCTTTCATAGCTCGACAGAAAAATTTTCGCGACCGCACGGGCCAGTAAAATAATCCGCATGCTATGCATTCAGGGCGGGGTCTTCTATTCATCAATACCGGTTGTCCGGCAGCGCCAACCACTGGGGCGATTCGCTCATTTTACAGAGAATTCCTCATGGATGGGCGTGTTCTGGATGTAAGCTGGCCCCTGCGGGCCCTGCTCGTGCACGCCCTCATTGCTCCCTTTCGGCCTTACCGTATGATAGAGGCTTATCGTAGCATTGCCCGCAAGGAAGGCGAACCCATGCCCTTGCTGCACCACTCCCGTGAGCTGGAAAGTGCTCTACAAAAAAAAACGACGCTGCCGCTGCGAGTGGTGATGCGGCTGGGAAAGAAAAATATCGCCTGGGGCCTGGATGAGCTTCAGCAGGCCGGAGTGCGCCATGTGTCGGTCCTGCCTCTGTTTCCCCAGTATGCGGATGCAACTACGGGGTCTGTCCTCGAAGAATGCTACCGGGTGGCAGGCCGTATGCGCTTTCCAGTGTCTCTTTCCGTGATTTCTGATTTTTATGACCACCCGGCGTATCTGGATGCGCTGGCCACCCGGCTAAAGAGTGATCCGGAGGCCTTGCGGGCTGATCGGATCATTGCTTCCTTTCATGGCCTGCCGGAGCGCCACTTAAAAAAGATGCGGCCGGCCTGCCTTGTGGGGGATTGCTGCACGGATGCTGCGGCCCGGGAAGGTTGCTACAGGGCCCAGTGTGTTCGGACGGCCGCAGCGCTGGGACAAAGGCTGGGACGCCCGGTGCAACTGGCCTTTCAATCACGGTTCGGAAGAGATGTCTGGACCACTCCGGCGCTTGTCGATGTTCTCAAAGACGCCGCTGCAAATGGAGAGAGTGTCACCGTTCTTGCTCCCTCCTTTGTTGCCGACTGCCTGGAAACGCTCTATGAAATCAACAGGGAACTGCGTGAAATCTATGAATCCACCCCCGCCCACCGGGAGATGCACTATGTGCCCTGCCTTAACTCCAGTGATTACTGGGTGGAGGCGCTTCTACAGATTGCTACTCTCTGAATCGTTTTTTCCCTACGGGCAGCCAGGGGCAGGAAAAAAGTCGGCTCTCCGGGCACAGCGGTCGATACGATTAATGATGAAAGCTCTAATCTTGCCCCTCGTTCTCATTGTGCTCGGAAGTTGCGCGAGCTCCCAGCCACGGAGCAATCCCAATGACGATGAGTCGGAATTTTTTATTCCGTTATCCGAGCGCGATCGCCGTAGCGGTGCACCCGGCGACTGTCAGTGCGACTACAAGAAAGAAAGCGGTAACTACTTTGAGTCCGGTCCAGTAGAGAATGCAGGTCCGCCGCGCCCGGTCAGCCCTTCGGAGCGATTTTCTGAAGAGGGCATGGCCTCCTGGTATGGTCGTGAATTTGATGGGAAGAAAACAGCCAGCGGGGAGCTTTTTGACTCTCGTCGTCTGACTGCCGCGCATCGCACGCTGCCTCTGGGCAGTACGGTTCGGGTCCGCAATCTCGACAATGGCAAAGAAGTGGTTCTTACGATCAATGATCGCGGTCCCTATGTACAGAACAGGATTCTGGATGTAAGTGAATACGGCGCGGAACTGCTCGACTACAAACGTCAGGGCCTCGCGCGCATCGGTATAACTGTGCTTCGCGAAGGAAATAGCTCGAGTATGGGTCTTCCGGCCAGTGAGCCGGCCCCGGCACCGGTTACGGAAAGAGCAACCGAGCCTTATTTCCCGGAAAGCTCCGCCGGGCGCTCTTCCTACAATCTGGAAGAACGTCTGGACACCTCCTATGGAACTCCGGCGGCCACCGGACGCTTTCAAAATCGGCCCGCCGATGCAGACCCCTATGTAACCTCTCCGCGCTATGAGACTCCGGCCAGTGCTCCGGCAAACACCCCGGCTGTGCCCGCACAAATCCGCGGAAAGTTTAGCGTTCAGGCCGGAGTGTTCTCCAGTCAGTACAATGCCGAGCAGTTTCGTGATTCCCTGCGACGTTTTGGTCAGCCCGTGTATGTTGTGCGCACAGAAGATCGATTTGGCGTGCGCATCGGCAATTTCAACAGGGAAGCGGACGCTGCCCGGCTCAAGCGCACCCTGGAAGAGGACGGGCACAGCGGTATGGTTGTGCGCAACTGATTTGACAAACAAAGCGGAGATCCCATGAGGTTTCATGGTGCACGGTCCCCACTGGGAACTTAAAAACGAAAAAAACAAGAACCACATTCGCTGGCTTCTCATCTGCCTGGTTGCCATCTATCTGGGCTACCTGGAATACAGCGGCCGCGCTCACGAGGTGGGTCCCGCTCACCTCTTAAGCTGGCAGGGGATCGGGCTTCTTTTCCTCACCGGTGCCGTTTTTTCTGCAGCAACCAGTATTCTGCTGGGCCGGGCAGAAAAGGTTTCGCGTCCCATCCCTGAATGGTTGAAGTATATTACAATGCTGTTTGATATGGCGCTCATCACCGCCGTCCTTGTGCCAACCGGCGGCAGTCACAGTCTTTTGTTTTTTCTGTATTTTATTGTCGTGGTTTCCAACGCCATGCGCTACGGTATGCGACTGGCCCTTGTCGGGGTTTTCGCTTTCAATCTTATGTATACCCTGATGTTGTTGTATCAGCATTACCCGTCGACAGAGATTACCGGATTTGCGGCAGAGATACTTAAAGTGGCAGCAGTCTGGCTGGTCGGTATCTACGCCGGATATCTGGCCCGTCGCTTTGAGCATCTGCGGGGGGAAGTGGATCGCTACAAGGAACTGGTTCGCGTACTTATGGATCGGGCAGGGGAGGGAAAATCCAGTGGCTGAGAGGGAGGAAGATCCGGTCGAGAGATCGTTCCGCAAGGGGAACATCAATTTTGATTTTCTACAGCCAGAAGGACACGAAGAGTATCCCGGAGCAATCCTTCCCGCAGAGGACCGGCGGAGTCAGCAACGGGATGGTAAGCGCGGGCTTTTCCGCCGCGGTCGCAAACCCGTAACCATTGGCCGCGCTTACTTTGTGGGCTGGAGCATCCTCTTTCTTTTGTCACTTGTGCTCATGATTGCCATTCCCCTGGCCGTTCAGTCCTGGCTCTTTCTACTTTTCATGCCAATTCTTCTGGCCACATTTCTGTGGTCCCTTATCATGCTGACTTTATTTCTGGCCCGGCCCCGTTAACGCCGCTGGCGATTGTGGTCGATCTCGCTGCGGTGTGTTTCACACAGGCGGTACAGTTGACCCGTATACGGATTTTTCTTTTTGACCTTTGCGCCACAATTGATACAGAGGCCGCTGGCCCGACGCCGGCGGTACAGAGCGCGGACCCTTTCGTTAGTTGTGGCGCCGGCGCGCAGTATGCGCACACGAGTGTCGCCCACCAGATAATCTCCGCGAGCTTTCTCTGGATCCTTCTCAATTTGCTGAATGATCTTCAGCAGTGCCTGCAGGCTTACTTTTTTTTGCATGAGCGCAGCCGCTCGTGGAACGACCATCTGTCAAACAAAAACGTTTGCGGCGGCGGCTGCGATGAACATTCTGGCTTATGCTTTCCACCCGCCTTCCATTCCTGCTGTTCATGACAGGCCTTTCCTGTGCGCCACCCGCCTTTTTGAGCTGGAAAGGAAAGACCCTCGACGGCCGGCCTTTTGACCTCCAGAGCGTGCCGTCTGCCATTGTAGTGGCCAATGTATACAGTCCCACATGCGTGCCCTGCATTGATGAATTGCCGGCGCTGGATTTTCTGGCCGGAGAATTGCGCAAAAAGGAGGGTGCATTGTTTCTTCTGGTGGACGGAGCCCCGGAAAAACACGGGCTGCCTGAATCGGCCACACAGGAACAACTGCGTGAGCGCCTTCTTGCTGATGTCCAGCGCTATAAAATTGCCTCTCCGGTGGTAATCATGGAAAAATCGTTTCGAACCGCTGAGCCCGGTGCCTTCATAACCGGGACGCCGGAAACGATTTTTTTTCGCACCGGGCCTCTGCGGCCTGTGTATTTATTTCTCGGACCGATCATGGAAAGTGTCCCTTTTGTGGCACAGGAGGACAGCCGATTTCGATTCGTTTTAAGCCAGCTGGAAGCTATGTAACATGACCCTGGCTGCGGTGATCATTACTTTTAATGAAGAAAGAAATATCCATGATTGTATAGCTTCCGTGCATGATTTCTGTGATGAGATTATTGTTCTGGATTCTGGATCCACGGACCGGACCCGCGAGATTGCCGGTTCCTTTCCCAAAGTAAAATTTTCTGTACATCCATTTGATGGTCATATAGAACAAAAAAACAGGGCCATGGCCCTGGCCGTTAGCGACTGGCTTTTCTGTCTGGACGCCGATGAGCGCGTGAGCCCGGACCTTTCCCGGTCCATCCAGGAATTCTGTAGATCCGAAAAGGGCAGCATGGCCCGCGTCCGTCGCCTCACCTATCATCTGGGTCGGCCCATTCGTCATGGGGGCTGGTACAATGCCCGTATCCGCTTGCTGCGTCGTGGCAGTGGCCTGTGGGGCGGAGAAAATCCGCATGATGAAATTATACCGCAAGGGAAAGGCAGGCCCCTGCTCCTTGAGGGGGACCTTGTCCATTATTCCTTTCTGGACCTTTCCGATCAAATCCAGACAATCAATAAATTTTCCAGTATTGTTGCTTTCACCCGGAAGGGAAAAGGTCGTTCCTTCCGCCTGGGCAAGTTGCTTCTTAAGCCGCCGGCCAAGTTCCTTGAGATGTATCTCTTCAAAGCAGGTTTTCTGGATGGAATGCCGGGTTTCATCATCGCAGTTGCCAGCGCATTTTCCACCTTTCTTAAATGGGCCAAGCTATACGAGTTATCCCGGGGGAACCTTGAGAGGCCGTCGAATCTGCGCCCCGATTACAGAGCCGCATCACCTCCGGAGTAAACAAAAGTGAACCCGCTCTTCTTCTTCCCCGTCCAAAGAGGTATGCAGCGTTTTTTTCTCTTATTCCTTTTGACCGGCTTTTCTTTGCTTGGCGCCGAGCAGATGCCGGAGCCAGTGCCGGTTCAGCTGCACTGTCCTTCGCCCGAGTGCCTGCGTGTTGCTGATGATGGCGAAGCAGAGCAGGTGATCCTTGGCAGTATGGAACTGGGTCGAGCCTATCTTTTAATGGAACACGGTGAAGGCCGCCAGGCACAGGACAAAGATTATGAAGCCATCCTGGCCATCGTGCGGGCAGTGGGTCAAAACGGCGGACGGGTCGTAATTGAGCCTCTTTACGTGGCCACCCGGACTCCCGGTATCCTTTTTGCAAAAGATATTTTGTCTGTTTCCTATAACATTATCAGCCGCGTGCAATTTGTTTTTAAATACGGTCGAACAGAAAACTATCATGCCAAAATCGTTTATCATCCAGCCGATGGCCGTTTACTGTATACCTACTTCATGCACAGAAATGCCGGGGATCCCTGCCGTGTGCTGATTTCCCGCTGTGAGGTAGTGACCTACCTGGACGATGAGAGCTTTGATGCGGCCCTGCACCAGCAGTTGCAATCCGGGAAAGAACGGATCTCGATCACATTTCCGGCACAGGAAGCCGTGCTCCCTGAAGGGACGATTCGGCCGGCCACTCTAAAATCCATGGGTGGTTCGATCCGGCTCTACAAGTGGCTGGTCGCGGCAAAAACGGCGGAAAAAAGACCTGTGGTTCAGGGGCGTTTTCTGGGCACGGCTGCTCTGGTCAGCCTGATTGATATATCCTTCATGGCCTATGATGCGATCAAAGCCACTCTCATGTACCGCACGGCCCGACCCTACCGGGCCACCATATACTACCAGGATAAGACGATCCATTCCGTTCTATTGGAAAAATGACCGACTGTTATCCGGGTCGGGACTTCAGTCTTTCCAGTTCTTCCGGTGTGGCCACCAACCGGTAGGCCTTTTTGAGCGCTCTGCGCGCACTGGATTTTGTGGTTTGATCCATGGCCACGCCGTCCAGTTCAATGCGAAAACCATCGCCCTGAAGCAGAAAGCGTTCCCTTGCGTCCTTTGAACGAATGACTTCATACACTTCAATGGGGGAGGCAATTCCTTTGTACTGGAATTCACCAAGAGGAAGGCACTCGAAATCATCTTTGATGAGGAGATAGGTTGACAGTGAGATGCATATCTTTCCTGGTTCGGCGCTGCCCTGGATGCGGTTGGCGGTATTGACCTGACTGCCGATTGCCGTATAGTCCAGTCGATGCTCGGACCCGAAATTTCCAACGGTGCAATAGCCGGTATTCATTCCCATCCTCACACTGAGCTGAGCTGGCAATCCCCGATTCTGGAATTCATCATTGAGGGTGCTGAGCCGATCACGCATTTCCAGGGCCATGCGGGTGCACCGCAGGGCATGATCTTTATCGGTTGTGAATTCGGGATCTCCAAAAAAGACCATTATCGCATCGCCGATAAATTTATCTATCGTCCCGCCCCATTTCAGGGCAATTCTGCACATTTCATCCAGGTAAGTATTCAAAATATCTTTGGTAATCTCAGGATCCACACGTTCGGTCATGCGTGTGAAACCGACTATATCGCTAAAGAATACTGTTAGCTGAACTCTGCGGTGCTCCGACAGGATGGCGTGTTTTCCTGTAAAAATCTGGTTGAACAATTGTGGAGCCAGGTATTTGGAAAGCAGCGTGGTAATGCTGCTCAACTCTTTGGTCCGTGCAGCGACCTCACTTTCCAGATTGTGACGAGCTTGAAAGATTCTCTCCTGCATACTTGCAAAGTGCTGGTAAAGGGATCCGATCTCATCGTGGCGCGAGCTATGTTTCTCTGACAGGTGGTCCGCGGTTCTTTTGTCCATCGCCCGCGATAGTTCTTCCAGAGGTATTATTAAAAGGCGATGGATCAGAAGGATGATTGCGGCCCACAGAACCAGAAGAGTTGCAATAAAAGCACTGAACACCATCAGCTCGGTTCGGGCGGCCGCCGCCAGTTCAAGGGAGCTGCGGGATAGATGCTGCAGGAGTTTTTGCTCGATTCGTTTGAGGTTGTCGCTCAAATCGGTAAAAGCATTCCACCACGCATCAGCGGAAACGCTTTCAGGATGACTTAACAATTGCGCTTCAATATAGATAGCGCGGTTCTCTGTCAGTGCATCTTTTGCCTGTGAAGCGAGTTCTGTTAAGCCTCCCTGTTCCAGAAGCATGTGAAGCAGAAAGGAGTAACTCTGTCGCTGGGCTATAAGCCCAAGCGGCGCGGATGCATCGCGATTGCCGCGCAGGATGTCTGCATATCCCTGGGCCCTTTCCTGTCCCAGAGATTCTTTAATCCGCATCAAAACAATTTGGGCATTGATCAGGGAATTCAGCCGAGACGACTGACTGCCGGAGGGTAATGCTTCCACGATCCGGGAGAATCGCTGGATGAAGGCCGTATAGAATCGATACGTTTCCTCCACCGTTACTTTTTTTCTGGAAATATCCGACCGCAATTTTTCAAGTTCAAAACGCTGGTTGAGCAGTTCGAGCAACCTGTCGCGGTGTCCCCTGACCGCGCCGCCCACTTCAGGATCAGAAAGGAATAGATGCAGTACGCGCAAGCGGGTGTCCGTCTGGAAACGTTCTTGTTCGAGCAGGGATCGGTTTTCCTGATTGAGCAAAAAGCCGGAGGACAGGCCCCGTTCTCTTTGCAGGCTGTGTATCAAATCACTGACCAGAGTTACTGCCCCGCTCATTTTCTGTAGCTCATGCATCCGCCGACTTTCCAAGATCCGCTTCTGTATTTCCGGTACGGTCAGTAGGGCTCCCAGGGCAAAAAGCGGCAAAAGGAGCAAGCTGATCTTGTATTTGATGGAGAGGCGGAAGGGAAGCTGCAGTCGGGCAAACAATCGGGGTAACATGGATAGGGATAATCCGGGATGAGGATCTCCGGAATTTCTATGATTTAGATCATACGATCAGATTTTTTGTCCAGGGACTGGATTTTGGCCGTAAAAGCGGATTTCTTTTGGCCCGGACTTCCGGCTCTTCTCTCTGGAGTATTATTTTGCGCCGATACTAATTCAGACAGTTCTAAAAGGCCGGGGACACGCTGATGCATCATGAGCAAACCATTCTTACAGACATGGCCCTGGGTATCATGTTTGCCGTGGCCGCAGCTATTGTAGCCCGTTTTTTCAAACAGCCCTTACTTCTGGGCTATGTGGGCGGAGGCATTCTGCTGAGCCACCACATGGGTCTGTCGCTGGTAAAAAGTGAGGAATCCATCAAGCTCATTTCGGAAATGGGGCTCATTTTTCTGCTCTTTATTATAGGTCTGGAGATCAATCTGCGTGAACTGGCGCGGATGGGCCGCTCCATGATTGGCCTGGGACTCAGCCAATTTGCCCTGTCCGTTGCGATTGGGCTCCTTGTCTTTCAGTTGCTGGGGGACTTTCTGCCGGCCGGACAGTTCGGGATACTGTACCTGGCGATCGCTTCTTCTTTGAGCTCCACTTTGATTGTGGTAAAACTCTTACAGGATAAGTTTGAAACCAAAACTCTGGGCGGTCGCCTGACCATAGGCATACTCATTTTTCAGGATATCTGGGCCATTCTGTTTATGGGGATCCAGCCCAATCTGGAACAGCCGGACCCGATAAAAATCGCTCAGTCTATCGGAGCCGTCGTCGTTCTCATCGGGATTGCCTTTCTGGCCAGCAGGTTCCTGCTCTCCCGACTATTTTCCTGGGCTGCCCGGGCACCGGAACTTATTTTGCTTTCATCTATAGCCTGGTGTTTTCTCGTCAGTGGCGTTGCCCAGAAGCTGGGTCTGTCCATGGAGATGGGAGCTTTGATTGCCGGTTTGAGCATTGCCGCCTTCCCTTATGGCAATGATGTGATCTCCAAACTCGGTGGTGTTCGCGATTTTTTTGTAACGCTTTTCTTTGTAGCTCTGGGCATGCAAATACCGGTACCCGGCATGACTACGATTGGCATTTCTGGATTCCTGCTCCTTTACATTTTTGCCAACAGGTTGCTGACGATTGTGCCTGTTGCCGTGGCTCTGGGCAATGGCCTGCGCGCGGGCTTTCTGACCGCGCTGAATCTCTCTCAGATCAGCGAATTTTCCCTGGTGATTTTAGCGCTGGGCGTGGGTTACGGTCACATTGACTCCGGACTTTCCGCAACTGTACTCTCTGCGATGATTTTGACGTCCGTAGTATCCACCTATGTAATCAATTTTAATGAAAAAATCGCTTCGTTTTTTATGCGTTACTTTGCGAAAACAGGTTTACGCGACACGCCCACACATACAGAATCCGGTCCTGATGGGCACGCCCATGAAGCGGATATCGTTGTGCTCGGGTATTTTCGCATTGCCCGGGCTTTTCTTGAGCGGCTCAAGCAGGAAAAGCCGGAACTCTGCGGGCGAACTCTTATAGTGGATTTTAATGTTGCTCTTTCCAAAAAACTGGAGGCTGAGGGATTTCAGTGGGCCTACGGGGATTTATCCCACCCTGAGACTCTCTCTCACTGTGGCATTGAATCGGCTCGTGTAATTGTCTGCACCATTTCTGATACTTTCCTCAAAGGAATCACAACCCGGCGACTGCTACAGAATCTAAAACAACTGGCCCCGGGAGCGCGGATCGTCATGGTCGGAGAAGAGAAGGTGGACCGCGACGATTTGCTCGCGCTGGGCGCTTCTGATGTCCTCGTTGCCGGGGAAGTGGCCGGGCAGGGGCTATTCGGGATGGTCCAGGATGGGCTGCGACTGGAGGCACATTGATTTTTTTGCCGTTGACCCCGGCGGGCAGGAGATCCTCTCTGGGTTATGAAAGTTGCTGTACTCGGATCGGGAACCTTTGGCACGGCTCTGGCATCCGTTCTGGCCGATAAGGCCAATGAAACCTGGATCTGGACGCGCCGTGAAGATCAGGCAGCGGACATCAACGAGCGTCATGAAAATACGCGCTACCTGCCGGGTCTCGCTTTACCTCCGTCGCTCTTTGCTGCAACGGACATAGAAAGGGTGCTGTCTTCAGCGGATCTGGTGGTTGCTGCGATCCCCACCCAGTCCATCCACGGAGTTCTGGAAAGCTACAGTCGGTTTCTACCCCGTGATGTGCCGATTGTTGTGGCCGCCAAAGGTATTGAAGAAGGCCGCCTCCGGCTTGTCTGCGAAATCTTTGAGGAAGAGTTACCCGGTGCTTACCATAAGTATCTTACCTATTTGAGCGGCCCGAGTTTTGCCCGGGAAATCATCAAAAAAATCCCGACTGTCGTCTCCATTGCTTCGCACAACCAGGAGATGGCCCGCCGGGTTCAGGAAATCTTCTACCACAGTTACTTTCGAACCTACTGGACGGATGATGTAATCGGTGTTGAGGTGGGTGGTGCCCTGAAAAACGTTATTGCCATTGCTGCCGGAGTGAGTGACGGTCTTGGATTCGGTCACAATACCCGGGCTGCACTCATCACCCGCGGTCTGGCGGAAATCACAAGACTGGGAGTCCTGCGCGGAGCCCAGCCCACAACGTTTCTGGGCCTTGCCGGAATGGGAGATCTGGTCCTTACCTGCACCGGTGATCTTTCCCGCAATCGCACGGTGGGTATGAAACTGGGCCAGGGTCAGAAACTACCGGATATCCTGGAGGAAATGAAACAGGTGGCAGAAGGAGTTCCGACCACAAGATCGGCTTACCAGCTGGCAGGCAAATTGGGCGTGGAGATGGCCATCACCACAGAAGTCTACCACCTGCTCTATGAAGGGAAAGATCCGCTGCAAGTTACCCGCGATCTCATGGGCCGGGAATTGAAGCAGGAGAAAATCTGAGCTTTCATTTATTCTCTTTCCGTCCGTTGCGCGCTACCTTCAGGCTGCGTGACCCTCTAAGAAACCAGACGATGATACAGAAAATATAGTAACCGGGCAGCGCGGTAAGCTGCTCTAAGATACGCTGGTCCAGGGTCAGCCCGAGGCTGATCGCCAGGAAGAAATAGATGAGCGTGGGGATGAGCAGGGCGCGCCGGTAATCCTGCTGAAACAAGAAGTAGCTGCCCAGAATGAAAATGAATGCTTTGAGCAGGGTGAAAAGATCCGGCCAGAAACGCAGAAAAAAGAGCCAGGCGGGCTGTTCCCACTCGCGTTCCTGAATTCTCTGCCCGTTCAGAATACGATCCATCCAGAATAGGCCCTGGTCAATGGCCTTCAAAGTTTGTCCCTGTTTGAGTTCAGGGAGGACGTAAAGGCGCAGGAGACGGGTTCGTTGCCCGGCCGGCAGCAGATGCTCGAGAGAGTAGGTAGCGGCTATCAAAGCCCTGGACTCTTTCTTAAAAAGAACAAGAACGATGCTTTCCTCTGCTTCTCTTCCCGCTCTCCATTGCTGTAGCAGGCGTTCCGCAGCGGTCTCTGCCGGTTCTGATTCAGATTCCAGAAGAACGACTTTGATACTGATTTTCTGTTCGCTTTCTTTTTGGGCCAGCTCTTTCGTCAGTCGGGCCAGATCAGCTTCAGTCAGGCTTCCGGTGAAATCTTCCACATAGAGGGGCTTTACGGGATCAGTCTGCGCAGGGAGCTTCCCGGCGAAAGCAATCGCACCCAGAACCAGGACAGAGCATACATTTTTCTTGAGCCGGAGCATTGGGAGCAAAATACTGTCCTGGTGAAAGCGACGATGAGGCTTGTGCAGTGGCCACTTTTTTTTCTTTTCCTTTGCAGTTGCCGCGAAGAATTGCCCGTACTCCCGGTGGGCGGTGATATTACGCTCACCTCCCAGGATGGACAACCGTATCGGCTTTTTTCTGGCGGAAAGCCGGCCTGGATCTTCTTTGGTTTTACTACCTGCCCGGATGTTTGTCCGGCAACCCTTGCTCGCCTTGCGGAAAGTGAAAAAGAGCTGGGAGAAGACATCGGGCTTATTTTCATCACCGTGGACACCGTTCGCGATACACCTGCTGTGCTCAAGGCCTATCTTTCGCGCTACAGATTTCGCCAAGCTACAGGTTTGACCGGAAGCCGGGAAGAGATCGCCCAGGCCGCGCGCCTCTTTGCAACCTTCTTTGATTCTTCTGACCCCGCCTTGATCGTTCACCAGAGTCGGATCTTTTTGATCGATGAGAAAGGTCAGGTCCGGCATATGTTCCGCGGCAGCGAAAGCCCCACGGAGATAGCGGCGCTCAGCCGGCGATTGTACCGCTAAGGCGGATTATTCCTTAAACGAGTGGGCGCACGCAAGTCTCAGTCCTCCGGCACGTTTAGCAAACACACCTGAATCAGCTCCGCGTCCTCACTTCCCATTATGCAGCCCAGATCATGCTCTTTGAATCGCTTCAAGCAGCGATTGCGGAAGGCATTCCGCGCCGCCGTGCTTTCCCAGTTTCGCAGGATCTCCTGGTGGGTCCGGAGGGCCAGCAAGGCCGGTGCTGAGCGAAAGACTTTGAGTAGATGATTGTAGCCGGAGTCACAACTTTCTGCGTTCACAGCGATGCCCGTTGCGGGCTTGATTTCGCTGTAGAAATTCTCATTTGCGGTTTTTGCTTCCTCTTTTTTGGCCGGTGGCGGAGCGGCACGGCAAGCCATAAGGCCGGCAAAATTCGTGGCAGCGAGCTGGCAGCGAGCCTGGTCGGGGCTGATATCTTGCAGACAGTAGGATACCTGGGCCTGGATGGCCTCTGTTGATAGTTCCAGACGTAGAGCTGCATGTAGAGGATGTTCTGGATCTTCTCTGGCGATCTTTAGCGTATGGCGGGTCCACTCTTCACATTGACTCTGACTGAGTTTCTCCTGTCCCATGAGTGGCAGGATGAACAGGGCTATGGCCAGTCGCTGCATGGTTTTCCTTGACTGCTGGCCCTTTCCCGTAAGTCAAGAAAGGATGGCCAGTAAGGCAAAAAAGGTTACAAAAAAAGCGCAGTCGGGACGGGCTAAGAAGAGGCCGGCCAGGGCTCCGCACCCAGGGAAAGCAGCCCGGGATTTTCCGCGGGGCTTTCTTTTTGGTGCGGCGACATCGGCCACGCAGATCGATGGTGGTGATCGGGCTTCTGACTGGTATGAGTTTTCCGGGCGGCCTGGCAACATCCGCGATGGTTCCTCCTGCCTGATTGCCGCTGATCACTGGAATCGATACCCCGAAGATCACAGGATCCTTACAAAACTTGGCCTTAACGCCTACCGGATGGGCGTGGACTGGTCACGGTTTGAGTCTCGTCCCGGGGAATGGGATCATCAGGCTCTGGATCATCTGCGGGGTATGCTGGATAGCCTTCGGCGCAAAAAAATCAGAACGCTTTTAACCATCAATCACTTTACCCTTCCGGCCTGGTGGCTGGCCCGCGGTGGCTGGACGCGAAGAGAGAACCTGCCTCCATTTTTGCGTTTTGTTGAGTTTCTTCTGGAAGGAGTAGCGGATCTGGTAGATGAATACATTACCATCAACGAACCCAACGTCTACGGTTATATGGCCTACCTCACGGGTCAGTGGCCCCCAGGCGAAAGCGGGCTACGCGGGCTGCGTCTGAGTCGTGCCGTCGGTCGCAACATGGTTCTGGCCCACTGTGGTATGGTGGAACGGATCCGCAAGATTCACGCACGCAAAGGTAAGGGAAATTTAAGAATAGGGCTGGCCATGCATCTTCTGGCTCTGGAACCTTATCGTCCGGATAATGCTATGGACGTGGACCGGACCGGGCGGGTCGATTTTCTATTCAATCATGCCTTTTCCGATTGCCTTCACGCCGGCCGACTTTTGGCCCCGTACGGGCGCGGAGAAAAAATCTTTGATGGTTCCCTGCTTGATTTTTTCGGAATCAACTATTACAGCCGCAGGATCATTGCCTTTGATCTGTTTTCCCCGCGTCGCTTTTTCATCCGGGAAATGGAACCCGATAATGTAGAGCGTTCCGATTTGCACTGGGAAATCTACCCGGAGGGACTCTACCGGGTGATACGCGACAGCTATGCGCGCTATGGTTTACCCATCCGGATCACAGAAAACGGCATTGCCGATGCCAGCGATGAGAAACGGGCTTCTTTTTTGCGCTCCCACCTGTCTTCTGTTGTCCGTGCCCTTGAGGAAGGCATTCCGGTAGAAGGATACTACCACTGGTCGCTGCTGGATAATTTCGAATGGGCCGAGGGGCTTACGGCGCGCTTTGGCCTTGTGGCCGTTGACTATGTGACTCAGGAGCGCAGTCTGCGGCCTTCAGCCCTGCAGTACCGGAAAATTATTCAGTCCGGGCGCCTGACCTGATCGATAATAGATCTGTGTATTAGTTCGGAAGATATCATGAACTATCTTCTGGGCCGCAGCCAGCCCCTGGCCGTGCGGGCCCATCTGTCCCGTTGCAGCAAATGCCGCAGGAGGATGATTCAGGTAGAAGACCAGTTTCTGGCAGAAGCCATGTCTCGTGATGAGGAGAAGGCTTCCTTTTCCCTTCAGGGAAAAAAGCTGGCTTTATGGTTTATACTCTTTTTCTTTCCGTACCTGGCAGAAGGGCGTGATTTTCGTTTTTCCTGGCAGGCTGTGAATGGGGCAGCCGGTTATGAAATCCAGCTGGCGGACGCGATGGATTTTGCCGGTACCGTCCTCCAGATGGTCAGCTACGATCCGTCCACGGAGCTGAAGCTTGAGCCCGGAATTTTTTTCTGGCGCGTCCGGGCCTTTGACCGTGAAGGTCGGCGCGGGCACTGGTCCATCCCCCGGCAATTACATTACAAACGAAACCCGCCGCCGGTGGCGGAGATGAAACGAGTAGAAAGTGCGAATCCCGCCGCCCGTAAGCTGCCAGAAGATACGGATCGGCCGGCTCTGGCTGCACAGGTCGTTCCCGTGGCAGAAAAGACTCAGGAGAAGGAGATTACGGTGCGCAAACCAGTGGGCGGGCAGGAAGAATATCGCCTGCTCCCCGGTAAGAAACTGACCCTGTACTTTGATGCAAAAGATCTTGTCTCAGGACTGGACCGGATCTTTGTGCGTATCAATGAAGGCAGCTTTGAAGAAGTGCCGGGGCAAAAAATCGAACTTGCCGAACCGGGCACGTATGCGATTGCCTGGTATGCAACGGACAGGGCCGGCAATCGCAGCTCTGAGCAAAAACGGAATATACTGATTGAACGGGAACGAGAGTGATGCATACGCGGCAGCAGGTGTCAGTACGGCAGCCGGAGCCCGATTTGTTTCCACCATCAAAGATCGCGTCCATTCTACTTACAACCAGGGACCGGGCCGAGTTTTATCCACCCTGCGCGGTTTTGCCGGGCTCTACGATCTTTCCTTCTTAAAGAATTACAAAGAACCGGTTCTCGTTTCCGGAACCGATGGAGTGGGCACCAAGCTGCAACTGGCCCGCCTCTTCAACAGACACAACACCATCGGAGTGGATCTTGTGGCCATGTGCGCCAACGACATTCTGGTCACTGGAGGACAGCCCCTCTACTTTCTCGATTACATTGCCTGTGGACGCTTGCAGGTAGAGCGCATGGCTGAAATCATCGATGGGATTGTGCAGGGCTGTAAATTAGCCGGTGCAGCGCTCCTGGGCGGTGAAACCGCGGAACATCCCGGTGTCATGGCTGTCGATGATTACGATCTAGCCGGCTTTATGGTGGGCGTCGTGGAAAAAAAAGACCTGCTGGACGGAGCGGATGTTGCTGCGGGCGATTTGCTTCTGGGACTGCCATCATCGGGAATTCATTCCAACGGTCTTTCGCTAGTGCGACGGATCTTCCTGGGGGACGGGGACTGGCAACCGGAGGCCTGGCTGGCCAGGCTGACAGCGAAGGAGCAGGCTTTCTTGCGTGAGGAAGTGCTGCTCCGCCCAACGGAGATCTATGAGGCGTTGCTGCGGCCCATTCTCTCCCGGCAATCGGGGGAACGCAGGCTGATCAAGGCAATGGCCCATATCACCGGCGGCGGTTTTTTTGAAAACATCCCCCGTGCGTTGCCAGCTGGCCTGCAGGCCGTCATCGATGTCCAGAGCTGGCCCCGGCCGTCTCTCTTTGATGAGCTGCGTTCCCGGGGCAATTTGACCCTACGGGAAATGTTCCATGTTTTTAATATGGGGATTGGAATGGTGCTCGTCGTGGATCCACAGAACCGGGCGATACTCTCAGATCTCCTTAACGGCCCGCATTACTGGATCGGCAGGATAGAAAATTCTCAGGATGAAACGATTGTCCTGAATGGTCTTTGAATCGCGTATGGCCGTGGGTCTCGCTGCTCTGGAATCGGAATGGAAGGAATTCTTTACCTCCCTGGGAGAGAAGCCGTTTCGTGCCACGCAGGCTTTCCATCGTTTGCACCGGAAATTTGCCGCCTCCTGGGGAGAATGCCTTGAGTTTCCCCTGCCCCTGCGACAAAAACTCAGCGAAATCTGTCCGCTGGATGATCTAAACATACTGCATAGCAACACAACGGAGGAGGGCACAGAGAAGGTCGTTTTTGAAGCCCGCCCCGATCCGCGGGGGAGGCCCCGTCGTCTGGAAAGTGTCTGGATTGTATCAGGAGAGCGACGGACCATTTGCATTTCTTCCCAGGTGGGCTGCAGTCTGAATTGTCGTTTTTGCGCCACGGCCACGCTTCCCTTTCAGGGCAATCTGAGTGCCGCGGAAATTTTAGCTCAGGTTTACAGCCTGATTCGTCATCGCAAAGAATTGCCCACAAATATCGTATTCATGGGCATGGGCGAACCATTCTACAATTACGACGCTGTATTGCGGGCTGCAGATTTTTTACACCATCCCCAGGGTTTGGGACTCGGTGCCCGTCACATTACGATCAGTACTGCCGGAGTTATTCCCGGTATTGAGCGGTTCATCACAGAGAAAAGGCCCTATAATCTGGCGATATCACTCAATGTACCTCTGGAGGAGAATCGTTCTGCACTGATGGACATCAATGAGCGCTATGGTTTAAAAGATCTGCTGCAAATTGCGGTGCGTTACACGAAAGAGCTCAAACGGAAAATCACGTTCGAATACATTATGATGCCCGATTACAACATGGACAGCCGGAGTTTGCAGGCTCTCATTCGGATTGCGCGCCAGCTTCCCTGCCGTATCAATCTGATCCCTCTCAATACGGATTTTGAAGGATTCCGGCCGCCCACGGATGAGGAAGCGCTAAAGTTCCAGGTTGCCCTGCGGCAGGCCGGAATCCTGGCCTTCAACAGGGGCAATCCAGGAAAAAAAATTAATGGTGCCTGCGGTATGCTCGCCCTGAAGATGGTTTGAAATGGAAATGATTCTGTTTTATCGATTGCTGCATCATACAGGACTGGTCCTCGTTGTCTTTGCCTTGGGTGGAGTGGCTCTGCATCGCTTCCGCGGCGGTCACAGAAATGATCTGGAGGTAAGGCGCTTTGTCGCTCTGGTTCATGGTGTTGGGATGATGCTCCTCCTCGTGGGCGGGCTCATGCAGGCCATGGATCTTGGTTTTCCCATCTGGGTCTGGCTCAAGCTTCTGGTCTGGCTTTTTATGGGACTGGCTCTTGCTCTGGCGTATCGACTGCCGGCACAACTTGCCTACTGGTTGACTCCGCTACTGGCCCTGATCGCCATCGGTATTGTGCTGTATAAGCCGTTTTACTGAAAAAAAGTTCAATTGCGGATGGGCAGAGCCAGAAGGCTCAGCGGTTCCAGGTAAGCGCCGCGCATAAGTAGCGACAGGTGAAGATGCGGTCCGGCAGATGCGCCGGTATTCCCGCTCTTGCCAATCAACTGGCCGGCACGGATCCGTTCTCCTTCTTTGACCAGCAGCTGACTTTGATGCATGTATCCGGTAAAAATGCCCTGCCCGTGATCGATAACCGTAAAATTGCCCTCAAAGACCATATCTTCAGCAATGACCACCGTCCCATCGGCAACGGCATAGATGGGTTTGCCATGCTGTCCCCGTAAATCCAGCCCACGATGGCGAACGGAGCGCGGCGGTTTATAATGGATCTTTCCGTTTTTTTTGTAATACTGTACAATAGTACGATTCACATAGAATGGTGAAGTAATCTTGTGCTGCCCGCGTGGATGGGAAAGCTCCGCCCTGAATTGATCTGCACTGAAGCGGGCAAAGACCTTATTTTTTTTGGCGGTGGCCCGGGCAATTTTCTCCTCGCGTTCTTTGGCTTTGCGACGGCGTTCTTCTGCAACCTCCGGACTTACCTCGGGTGCCGGCCTGGACCAATCACCCAGATAGACACGGCGGCTATAGCTTTCATAGGACGTAGCGTTAACCGTTATGGGGTAACGACGGATCTGTGCTTTACCGGCGGCCACAAAAGAGACTTCCAGCCAGTGCAGGCCGATTTTCATCTCCGGTTCAAAACCAAAGAGACCACGATAACCAAAGGAGGTCCGGGTAAGTGGGACCTTTTTTTTGTAAAAGGTAATGGAGGGATTCTTGAAGCCAGAGTCACGCGCGGGAATGATTTCCAGATAGGCAGCCTTGCTCTGACGAAAATCTTCTGCGTAAATGTGCAGCAGAAAATGATCATCGCTATGTTCTTCCAGCCGGGGTTTGGGCGGCAGGTAATTGTAAGCGATGGTCAGTTTTGTAGGTCCATTGGTTGCGGGCAGCCGTTCTTCTTTCTGATCGACCGTTGCATGCGTCGACGCATGCTTGCTGCTTCGTTTCTTTTTTTCACCGACTTTAAGGACCCTTCCGGTTTGAATCTGGTTGCGGGACAGCTTGTTCCATTGTTTGATTTTTGCGACAGATGTTCGATAGCGTCCGGCAATCCTGCTCAGGTTTTCACCCGGTCTGACTTTATGGTAGATCGCACTCGACTCCCCCTGAACGGGCAGGGCAAAGAGGGTGCAGAAGAGTAACTGTATCAGGACCGATTTATACATGGCTTAGAAGCGTTTGCTGCAGTGCTGGCTGCAAAGTGTGCCATCAGGCATATCCGTTTTCAGAAAGGTCGCGCCATCAAGCCGGGCTCCGGTCAAATCCACGCCTTTCAATCGGGAAAATTCCAGGTTGGCTCCGGACAGATCGGCATCACGCAGGCGAGCTCCAGAAAGGTCCGCTCCGGAAAGATCGGCTGCCGTTAAATCCGCACCGGAAAGGTCCGCGTAGCGCAAATCGGCATAACGCAAATCGGCACCGCTGAGCTCCGCGGCTCTGAGCTGCGAGCCTGCAAGGCTGCTTCCGCGCAGGTTCGCGGAATTGAGCCGGGCACTGTTCAAGCTTGCCTGATCAAGGTCGGCACCGGATAGATTCACGTCAGTGAGATCGCTGGCATCCATCTTGCTGGCTTTGAGATTGGCACCGGCCAATTGGGCCCCTTTGAAAGCCTTTTCGTTGGCCTTCAAACCTTTGAGATTGGCGCCGGCAAGATTGCAACCCTCGCAACTTTGCTTTTTGAGCCGCGTATTGATGTAATCGGAGGCACGGTAAGATTTAAAGGGCCCCAGAGTCCAGGCCAGATCGCGCATAGTTTCATTTTGAAGCAGAAGATAGGCAATTACAGGCAACAGGGCCACCATCAGAACAAGACGAATCTTAAAGAGCGTCCGGCGTATGATTCTTCCCATGGTAATGAAGTCGGTTAAAAAAGAAGCTTGCAACAGGTTTTTTCTCCCCGGCTACCGCCGAAAAAGCCGATCCACGAGGTCAAGGATCCAGTTTAAAATGTTCCAGAGGAAGCCTTTACGCTGGTGGCGTTCCAGCAGCCGTTCCAGTCGTTCGAGTTCACCGGGGGTGAAGTTTTTTCGGACTGTATTTTCTTCACTTTCAATGATCAGTCTGGCTTCCGGAGAATCGACTTCGATCAGCCTTACCTCAATAGCGTCCCAGCCCAGATTTTTAGCTGCTGTGAGCCGCCGGTAGCCGGCCAGGAGGTTGTTATCCGGATCAATGAGCAGCGGGTTCAGCAACCCGAGCCTTTGCAGGGAATTCTCCAGTTCTCCCAGATCTCCCAGTTCCCGCCGGATTCGGTTTCCCGTTTTGATTTCTGAAATACGCAGTCGCATCAGCGTTGATCAAGGGGCACGTAGTTGCGTTCCGTATATCCTTCATAAATCTGTCTGGGCCGACCGATCTTGCTGCCCGGGTTTTCAATCATTTCCTTCCACTGAGCGATCCAGCCTGGCATGCGGCCCAGAGCAAACATGACAGTAAACATTTCTGTGGGGATGCGTAGAGCCCGGTAGATGATTCCCGAGTAGAAATCCACATTGGGGTAGAGCTTACGTTCTACAAAGTAATTATCTTCCAGGGCTTTTTCTTCCAGTCTTTTGGCAATATCAAGCAGCGGGTCGCGAACACCCAGGTTACTCAGGACGTCGTCGCAGGCCTTCTTGATCAACCGGGCCCGCGGATCAAAATTTTTGTACACCCGGTGGCCAAAACCCATCAGACGGAAGGGCGAATCTTTGTCTTTAGCATAACCCAGGAAGCGATTGACATCCCCGCCTTCGCGTTCAATGGTTTCGAGCATTTCAATCACAGCCTGGTTGGCTCCGCCGTGCAGAGGGCCCCAGAGGGCACAGACGCCGCTTGATATCGTGGCGTAGAGATTGGCCCGGCTGGATCCCACAAGTCTTACGGTTGACGTGGAACAATTCTGCTCGTGATCAGCGTGCAGGATGAGCAGCAGATCCAGCGCACGTTCCACAACGGGATCGACCATGTAATCCATGGCCGGGACAGAGAACATCATGTTGATGAAATTGGCTATGTAGCTCAGCGAGTTGCGCGGGTACACAAAGGGCTGGCCGACAGACTTTTTATAGGAGTAAGCGGCTATGGTTGGTGTTTTGGCCAGCAGGCGGACCATGGATATTTCCCGATGCCTCGGGTTCAGCGGATCCATGGAATCATTGTAAAAGCCGGAGAGGGATGTGATCATGGATGCCAGAATAGCCATGGGATGGGAGTCCTTGGGAAAGCCATCATAAAGTCTTTTAAGATCCTCATGGATCATCGTATGCATGGTGATCAATTCCCGGAATGCCTCAAATTCTGCTTTCGTGGGCAGCTCACCATAGATGAGGAGATAGGCAACTTCCAGAAAGCTGGATTTCTCTGCCAGTTGTTCAATGGGATAGCCCCGGTAGCGGAGGATCCCCCGTTCTCCATCCAGAAAAGTAATCTTGCTGCGGGTGGCCCCCGTATTCATATAGCCCTCATCCAGAGTGATGAGGGAGGTGGCCCCGCGGAGCCTGGTTATATCAATGGCCCGCTCCTGTTCTGTGCCCGTTATCAGGGGCAATTCCAGTTCTTGATTTTCGAAGCTTAGTTTGGCTGATTGGCTCATATGGGATCCCGTTGTAAGGTGGCTTACGATTTTTTGCACGCCGGATGAGGGGTCAAGCCAAAGATTGAAAACTCCGGTCGGTTACCTTGACATTTCATTCATTTGATTTTCTGCTCTTTTGCCTGGTTTCTGTAGCCTGCTTTTTTTTGTTCCCGCAACTCCGCCGGCCGATCCTCCTTCTGGCTTCTCTTTTTTTTTACGCCTACTTTTCGCTTTTTCTGGCATTGCTCCTTGTGGCCACGGCATGGCTCAATCAACGCTGCTTGCGGGTCATGCAGCAAGCGAGCGGCCCCGGCAAGGTCCGCTTGCTCTATGCTGCCATTTCATGGGATCTGGGAATTCTTTTCTATTATAAATATCTTTCTTTTTCTTTTGGAATTATGGCGGACATCTTTCCCCGGATTTCTCTGCCACGGCTCGAGATTCTTTTGCCTGCCGGGATCAGTTTCTATACTTTCCAGATGATTGCCGCTCTTGTGGACCACTACCGTTCTTCTCAAAGGGCGGTTCCGGGTTTTCTGGATTTCACTTTGTTTTGCTTTTACTTCCCGCAGATTATGGCCGGTCCCATAGAGAGGTACGATCAGCTGGGCCCCCGGCTACAGAAGCCCGGGCTTTCCCGGGCGAGAGTTCGCAGCGGTCTTTGGCTCTGCCTCTCCGGACTGGTGAAAAAGGTTGTGATAGCCGATTCTTTAGCCGGAAATGTGAACGTTCTTCTCCTTGAGAAAAATATGCTGGCAACCATCCTTGGTGCGAGCGCCTTTGCTCTACAGATCTATGCCGATTTTTCCGGATATACGGATCTGGCCCGCGGGATCAGTCGCATTCTCGGGATCAGGTTGAGCCGTAATTTTTACTTTCCGCTATTTGCCCGCACCCCGACAGAATTCTGGCGCCGCTGGCACATTACCCTTGGTGCTTTCTTGCGCGACTATGTGTACATTCCCCTGGGAGGGAATCGCTTTGGACTCATGCGCTCCCTGCGAAACCTTTTTGTGGTCTGGTTTCTGACCGGACTGTGGCACGGGGCAAGCTACGGGTTTATTCTCTGGGGACTGCATTGTTTCTTTTTTCTGGTGCTGTCGCGCCTGTGGCTGGATGGCTTGTTTATGCGTCAGGCCTGGGCCGGCCATCTGTACACATTTTTTACCTTTTCCCTGGGCCTGCTGCATTTCCGTCAGGAAGAAATCCTTTTTACGCTGTCCTTTCCCGGAACAGAATTTTACGGTTCTTTGCTTCCGATCTTTTTCCTCAGCGCGCCGCTCTTTGCATTCGATTCCTGGCAGATGCACCGCCCGCGGCAGCTGATCAGCACCCTGAAGAGTTCTCTGACGGGCGGAATTTTTCTGGGACTCGCTCTGATTCTTATCGCTTTGTTCGCCGGGGATCAAAAAGATGATTTCTTTTACTTTCAGTTCTGAACCGATCGAAAAAAGGGGCTGACTGTCTTCAGGGATGTTTCCCCGCACAGGAGCATCAGCAGCCGTTCGATGCCCATGGCTATGCCGGCAACAAGGGGAAGGTTCGCGCTACGCCAGGCACGATCAAAGCTCTCATTCATGGGAATTTCCGGTCGACCCAGGTCTTTACGCATTGCGGCAGCGCCGGCCATACGTTTGTCCTGTTCTTGGGGATCAAGCAATTCCTGATAACCGTTGGCCAGCTCAACTCCCTGCCAGTAGATTTCAAAGCGTCGGGCATGATTCCCTTCTATTGTAGAAAGGGCTGCGAGCTGTGGCGGATAGTCGTAAATGAAATCTATATGGGTCCGTCCCAGGTGTGGCTCAATCCATTGCAGAAAAATCAGAAAAAACATTTCATCATATCGGCCCGCTGAAGTGTCCGGCCGCTCTTTTGCCAGGAACTCTGCCAGGCTACTCTCCGCGGTGCTGCACCGGCAATGCTCCCAAAAGAGCTGTTCGATGCTTTGCATGCGCATCTGCGGCAGAGGGCATTTCAAGGGACGGGAAAGATGCTGCATGAGGGAGTAGGCTTCGTCCATGAGACTATCCAGGTCCGCTCCCACATGGTACCACTCAAGCATGAGGAATTCTTCGGTGTGGAGGTCGGAGCGTTCGCCAGCCCGAAAGGCATGGGAGATTTCAAAAATGTTCCCGCCTGTCCGGGTCAGTACGGCTTTAAGATACCCTTCCGGGCTGGCCGGGAGAAATTCTCTGTCGTGCTCAAAAGGTACTTTGAGGTTGTCCGGTCGCTGGATTTCAAAGTAGTCCATGAACGGTTCCGCAATGAGTCCAGGACAGAGCAGGGGGGTCTCCACCTCCAGGTAATTTCGGTCATGGAAAAAATCCCGGACGGCGCGGAAAAAGAGACTGCGGAGGGCCCAGCGTTCCCTTTCGAGCTGCACCATGCTAAAGGGTGATGAGGTCGACTGTCACTGTGGCGTCAATCGGTTGTAGCGTACCGTTGGACTCCAGGTAGGCGGGGGAAGCGGCTGCATTTCCTGGAGCCACAAAGAGTTCCAGATCTTCCGCTGTTCGCGTAAAGGCGCCACCGCCGTTGGCTCCAGCAAGGGGCAACCAGCCAAGTCCGCGCAGGTACACCTGCAGGTTACGTTGCAGAGCAGAAAAGCGGTCGGTCTGCCTCCTGACGTCCAGCGATTCGCGTACGGGAAGCCCGGACTTTTTCAAAGCCAGCGATCTGGCGGCCAGCGTTGGTTCATTCGTGGCCTTAAGCAATGCTGCGGGCAGAGGAGCTGACAAAAATCCGCTTTCATCGTTGCTGTAATGCCTGGCCGGAGAATCTGCCAGAGTTTCTGTGGAGGAAGGATAGGGGTCGGGGACCAGGTAGTTAACATTGCGTGCTGTAATCAGACATTCATAACTGAAGCTATGGCTACCCGGGCCAAGCACTGCCCGGAAGGATTTCTGGCCGGAGGGCAGATACCCTTCTTTGAAGCCACTCGTCCCGGTCTTAACATTCCGCACAGTCTGGTAGACGCTGCTGCCGGCCTGCACTACATGCAGGGTGCCGCTGGAAGACAGAGAGAAGGATACCTGGATGCGGACCCGGTGCCTTACCTCATCGCTTGTTATATAAAAAGAACTGTCGGAATAAGAAAGGCGCTCGATGGCCTGTCGCGAGCGATTCACCACCCAGAGCTGGTTGCGCGTAAAGGATAAGCCTCGCGCTTCCTCCGGGGCCCGGATGCTGCCGGTGAGCTTGCGATCTTCCATGTGGAAGCGTAGAATCTGTCCTGCGCGGCCATCCGTAAGCCAGAAAGCCCCCCTGTTGATGGTTATATCGCGGGCATCTTTAACACCGGTGGCAAACGTGGAAACAATGCGGCCCAGCCCTGGATCATAGAAATGGATGATCCCGGTGTCCTTCTCGAGCAAATACCAGAAGTTGCTGCCAAAATCGAGTCCAGCAACCTTATCTACGGGAACAGGCTGTCTGCCGACCAGAGAGCCCGTTGCCGGACTCACTTTTAGCAATTCCTTTTCCGCACCGATGTAGATCAGGCCGTCGGCGACGTTGAATTGCAGCCCGTAAATCTGCCTGTTTCCCAGGTAGAATCCCTGGGCGCGCCCGGAAGCATCGATTCGGAAAATCTTCCGGGATGCAGGCTCAGAGTACCAGAAATTCTGGCCATCGTAGGTGACACCATAGGCCTGCCCCCGGGCAGAATAGCTTTCCTTGAGTTCCTGCCCTGTCGGTAGACCGGGCCAGAGTAGCGTGAGGCCCAGGGCAGAAAGTCGGCTAAAAAAAAGCAACCGCATGGCCTTCCGTTCGTCTATTAAGAGAGCGGAGGTTCAACCAAAAAAAGGAAAAAAAGAGAAACCGCCACAGTTAAAGAACGTCTCAATTTAGAATCATTTTAAATCTGGAGTGTTTATTATGTTCGAAAAAAAAGCCGAGCCCCTGATCGCGCAGGTCAGCTCCCGCCGGGAATCGGAAACCGGTGGTTCGATATTGAGCTGGTACCTGAACCAGATTCACAAAATCCCCATGCTGGACCGTGAACAGGAATATGCCACAGCCCTCAAGGCCCGCAGCGGTGATCGTGAGGCGCGGGACCTTCTGGTCCGCAGCAACCTGCGTTTTGTTGTTACCGTTGCCCGGCGTTACCAGTCCAGCGGCCTTTCGCTGATGGACCTTATTAATGAAGGAAACATGGGTCTCATTAAGGCAGCCGAGCGCTTCAATCCCGAGCGCGGCTACCATTTTATCAGCTATGCCGTCTGGTGGATCAAACAATCCATTCTTTTTGCCATCCAGCAAAAATCCAGCCTGATCCGGCTGCCCCTCAATCGCACAGCGGAGCTGCGGCGTCTGGAGGAATGGGAGCGTTGGGTAGAGAACCAGGACGACGTCTCCGGCAGTCTGGACTCTATTGCCGACTTAATGGATAAAGATGTGCGGGACTTGCACCACCTGCTGACTATGAGTCGGGATCAGCTGAGCCTGGACGCGCCGCTACTGGAAGGGGAGGATGGGTCTCTTGCGGAGACCATTGAGGATCCCAATAAACCCGGGCCCACAGACAGAATGGAGCTGGAAGAGCTGCAGGAAGAATTGTCCGAATCTTTTGAAAATCTCACCAGTCGGGAGAAAAGGGTACTGCAATTCCGCTTCGGGCTCGCTGGCCATCCTGTGCTCAGCTTGCAGAAGATCGGGGAGAAAATCGGTCTTTCCAAGGAGCGCATACGGCAGATTGAAAAAAAAGCGATCCGTAAGATACGGACCGGTAAAAAGGCTGCTCATCTGGTTGCTTACTTAGGATAGGCTATGTGCTGCGCTATCTTTTGTTCTTTGGACTCTTATTCAGCGGAATTCTGATTTTTTATCCACCGCATGAAAGGACTTTCGCCCCGTCCTTTCATACGGTGGAAGACTGGAAAGCGGGTACATTCGGGCAGACCTCGTTCAATGGTATTTACCATGCGCCCCACAAGCAGGCGTACTTCCGGGATGGAAGCAGTCTGACCACGGAGGAAGAGCTGGCCCTTCCTCTTTTTGGCCCCGGATATTTCACGTATTCTCTTGCCGGAAGGACAGTGGCCTTTCATGCCGCGTCCGGTGAGCTCTTCTGGAAGAGGGATTTGCGCGGCTACCCGCTCCCGCACCCTTCCGGTGGCATTACCCTCTGTCTGTCCAGTGACAACAACAAAGTGCAGGTTCTGGACTCTGACGGGATGGTGCAAAAAGAAGTGCAGGGAGTCATGGTGATGGACTACGCCTTTGCAGCCCGGGTGCCCCGGGCTGCAGTGGTGTTTTCGGACGGTCGCTTGATTCTTGCTGAAACAGCGCAGGTTCTCGAGCATACGATTTCGCGCTCAGGATTCTTTTTCGCCAAAAGTGTGGCTGTGTCGACCGATGGGCAACGCGTTGCGGTCCATGCCCTGGACACGGATCAGGACCGGATCATTTTGCTCAGGCGTACGGCAGATGGTTTGAAAGAGCAGGGCCGAATTGTACTCGATGCGGTCTACCCGCATACAATCCAGATGGCTGTTGAACAAAACGGATTACTCCTCGGGCTGCCGGATCGAACCCTGTTTTATCTGGATGGTGCGCGAAAATTCGAGCGACCCATAAGCGGTGGCCTTTACCGGGCCGTCCTTTCGACGGGCAGCCTGTTTCTTTTCGCTGAAGGTGATGCGACCTTTGTTCTGGATGCTAAAGGATCCCTGCTTCTGGTTTACAGTCGGCGGGACGGTGGACCGGTTCAATTTACAGCAGGGAAGGATCTTTTTGCGGAAGAGACCCGTGAGGGGGTCGTATTTCGCTCTTCCTCTCTTTTTGGTAGATCGAAATAGCCCGTGCCCGGTAGGTTGAATGAAATCCCCACATGGCAATCACTTCCGTCCGTTCACCGGGCGCTATATTGAATACCAGGTGATCCACCTGCTCGCGGCTGATGTGCAGTCCGCGCCCCCGATGGTCGAACACACCAATGGGCAGACCGGTATCGGGATCGAGTTGCACTTGCCGCTCCAGACTGTAAAGGACATCTTCGCGCCGTAAATTTCCACGGAAATCTTCCGTCACGATAAAGACCTGACCATCATCCAGAGCAAATCGTAAAAAAAAGGGATCCTGCGCTCCCGCTGCATTGGCCGTCAATTCATCGAGAATCTGCCGGCAGGAGCGCTTGGCCCCCTGTTTGCGCAGAACATGGTCAATATGATGGCAGGCCCGATCTTTTTGCGCACTATTTTCAATGAGTTCAGAGAACAGATATCCAGGTTGAAAGTCTTCGTAAAATCCCGTGGCTTCTTTCAGACCCGGTGCGTAGAGTTTCACCCCGAAGATTTCCGGGCCCAGCAGCTTGTCCACCATGACCCGGATGTGGCTCAGATTCAGAAAGGAAGTTTTAGGGATGATATTCCAGATCTTGCGAATGCGCGCATACTGGATGTAATCATTCACATTGTAAGCTGTCATCAGGATGTAAGAACTTTCGGGATGGTGGATGCGAATCTCTTCAATGAGTTCCAGCCCCCCGAGTTCTGGCATGCGAATATCCGTCAAAACCAGATCTGCTCCCTGTTCGCCCAGAATGCGCAGGGCTTCCCGTCCGTTGCTGGCTTCCAGAATGCGATAACTGCTGGACAGATATTCTTTGATGGCTACGCGAATGGAATCGATGTCATCAACGACCAGAACGGTTTTCATGTTTCAAGTGGCAAAAGGATACTGAACCGTGTCTTCCCGTCGCTGGAACTGGCCCGGATTTTACCCTTATGCTCATTGATTGTATTGTAGGCAATCGACAGGCCAAGTCCCTTGCCTCCCTGTCCCCTTGTGAAGAAGGGATCAAAAATGCGCTGAATGTATTCATCGGGGATGCCCCCGGCATCGTCCTCAATAATGATCTGCGCCCAGTGCCGGGAAGTGCGCGCTTCCACGCTGATGTAACCCGGCCGGTAATCCAGAGCCTGTATGGAATTTTTGAAAATATTTATGAATAAGCGCTCAATTTTCTGAGGATTGAGAAAAAGAAAAAGGTCGGCTTGAATTTGCAGACGAAAATCAACCTGGCGGGAAAGAACGGGGTACAGACGTTTCACATTCAGGATGGCTTTCTGAATGACCTGTCCCAGATTGGTGCGCAGGCGTTTGACTTCTCCGGTTGCGGAGAACCCCAGAATGTCAGCAACCATGAGGGAGGCGCGGCTTAAATCCTTGCGCAACATTCCCAGGCGCGCGGCAATGCTTTCCGGGGACAGAGCGGGCAGACTGGCTTCCAGGGTTTGCAGGGTCAGATTCATTCCCGTCAAAGGATTGTTGAGCTCGTGAGCAATGCCACTGATCATGGTTCCCAGTGATGCCAGGTTTTCTTTGCGCAGATTGTCCTCTTCCAGTCTTTTTTTTTCTGTGATGTCGATGATCATTTCCACCATGGCCGGATCACCACCCTGGATATTGTACATGGTCAGATGCAGAACCTTCTCTTTTCCGCGGGTGACATGGACGGTACGTTCCGCTCTGTAGGAAGCATCGGATCGCCATTCTGCAAGTACCGGACAGTACGGGCAGATACTGCTGCGGCCGTAGAGAGTTTCGTAGCACAATTTTTCCCGCTTGATACTTTCCCAGTTCCCGCTCAACTCCGGGTCGTTGCCCAGAAAGGCGGCGGCGCTCTGATTCAGACGCAGGATCTGAAAATTGCGGCCAATGCCTACGATGGGGTAAGGCAGGGTAGTGAGAATGATGTCCGCTGAGTCCGGCACAGAACAGAAGGGAGTTGTGGCTTGTGCTCTGGCAATAAAAAAGGCAGCCCGGAGCTGCCTTTTTTAAGCTGGCGACTTAGCGCTTTTTTAATAGGAGAGAGAGCGATCCAGCCGGTCGAGCTGCGAACGGTTCACGTCATTTCCTTCCCGGGCCGCATAGTCATTTACCATGGTCATCAGTCGGTAGAAATGGTCCAGAACCTTGAAATAGAACTTCTGTTTGAATTGTGTACGGTGTGGATCGTTGGGTGTGTTAGACATAGTGCCTACCAGTACGATATCCGTAGGTTTCTGGTTGTAACGATGAAAGACCACGATGTCATCCATGTCTTCTGTTAGTGGACTGGGATCGACAACGACTTCCACGTCTTTTACTCCGTCGCGCAGGTGGTCATTGACGATTCGGGTTATGGCCATTTCCAGATTGAATACAGGCTCATTGTCCGGGCCCGCCCCTGCTGGCTTGAAATACAAAGTGAGGCTTTTGCGGGTCGAGCCAACAGCCCGGCGCTCAAAACCGTCGTTCTGATAGATAAAATCAAAGTGAGTGATTTCAATGCCGTCCATGGGGGCAAATTGCAGGTTCTTGACGGGGACACCGACTCCATTGGCCAGCTTGACCCTTTCATCCAGCTCCTTGAGCAGCTCCTGTTCATTTCCCAGGCCGACGAGAGAAAGTTTATCGCTGTTAGAGACAAACCGGACATAGGTATTGCGCGGTGTGAATTTCACCGACCGGAAAGTATGGGAGAATTTATTGGGCTCCTGGGTTTCCCGAAAAGCGTTGACCCGGTCCTGGCGGGTGAGTTCCACCAGGTGGCCGAATTTCCCCAGTCTCTCCATGACCTCTTTGACATTCAATTCCTGACGTTTTTCCGTGGCTTGCAGCTCAGGATATTTTTCAGCCTCGGTTTTGCGGTTGATCCGTTTGCTTTGAGCAAGAATACTCCCGCTCATTAATAGGGCACAGGCTAAAGCTGCAAGTTTCATCCGTTTCATCAGAGCTCCTCTCTTTATCTCTGTAGACTATTATTGGCATCAGCTTCCCTGAAATTTACGGGACGCGGCAAAAAAAAAGGCTTTTTTAACCCGCCTGGCCTTAAGGGGTGGCGGGTTTTGCAGGAGTCTCTGCCGGTTTGTCGGTGGCTCCGGGCAGGGGCTCTTCAAGGCCCATTTCCTCCATCTCATCGATGGGGATGCGCGGCCCAAAGTCGGCAAAAGCGATGGCTGCCAGGATGGAGAGCGCAAAGAAAAGCCCGGCTCCCCACCAAGTCGCCCGGGTGACAATGTCCATGGTAGACGCACCAAAGGCCGATCCAGAGGAGCTTCCGCCCAGTATTCCGAGGCCGCCGCCCTTGCCCGCCTGAATGAGGACCAGAAAGATGAGTACGGCGCAGCAGACAAAGAAGAGTACAAGAAGACTGACCTGCAGGATTTGCATAAGCCTGCATTTCTGAAGGCGATTTGAAGTAAAGTCGAATTAAGACTCCAGCAGTGGCTGAAGGCTCTCCGGCACTTTCCCGCTGAGCAGTGCAAAGGGCAGATCCGAATAGAAGCTTGCATGGCCCATCTGGTCAAGCATCCCTTCCTGGGCCAGGAACTGGCAGGTTTGCTCCCCGATGATGACCGTCCGTGCCTTAGTTTTTTTCAGAAATTTGCCCAGATTCCGGCTGGCTACCTGATAGGGCTCGAACTCGATCACACCGAGCGGTCCGTTCCAGTACACAGTGCTGCATTTTTTCAAAACCTTCTCGAATGCAGAGACCGTGCGATGGCCGCTATCCATGGCAAGAAAATGGTCGGGGATCCGCTCTACCGTCTTGCTTTTCCCCTGGCGCGAAAATTGCTCCGCAACGACATGATCGAGCGGCAAAAGATAGGCCGTCTCATCCAGTTCGGCACGCTCCAGAATCTGAAATGCGGTCACCTCCTGGGTTTTATCGTAGCTGCTATTGCCAATGGGCAGGGCCCGTCCTTTCAGGAAGGTAGTCGCGATCCCACCACCGATGAGCAGATAATCCAGGGAAGGCATGATTTTACGGAGAAGCTCGATTTTGCGTGCCGGATTCTGTCCACCGAGGACCATGCCGACCGGTCGACGGGCCTGTTTAAATCCCCGCGTGTATTCATCGATTTCCTTCTGGAGTCGCAGGCCGGCCACGGCCGGTAGCAGCCCCCCCGTATGCTGGTTGCTGGCTGTACTGGCAAGGACCATCCCGGGAGCATCATGAATGAACAGATCCGCGAGACGGGCGAGCTCCCGGGCAAACTCCGCCTTACCCTTTTGCTCATCCGGAAAATGGGCAAGGTTTTCCAGAAGGAAAACCTTGCCGGGACCGGCGTTTTTGAAGCGAATCTTATTCGCGTCCGTAAAGGGGTCGAGGACTGGAATGATTTCTGAGGAAAGGTCTTTAAGAATACTGATTATTTCTGCCATCATCTCCTTTTGAGCAACTTCCTGATGGGATGGCTGAAAATGGGTACACAGCAGGACGCTGCCTCCGCGATCGAGAACCAGTTGTGCTGTGGGAATGACTCGCTTGATTTGTTCGGGATCCAGCTTTTGTTTTTCGTGGCTCTGGCAGCTATCAAAAAGTAAGAGAGCTTTTTGACCGGATACATCAAGGCTTTCCAGCCGTTTCAAGTTCATTGTTTCCAGACTTCTTAAGTCAGGAAGGCCGTCAAGTTGAGCCAGAAAGCGCCTGCCAGTCGATCAGGTGATTGAGTGGTTTTGCGCTGCCGCCGCCAAGCCCCGGAGCCGATAGCATGGCTTTCTCCAGGTATTTACGGGCTTCCTTCACGGCTACCGGTAAAGACAGGCCATGTGCCAGGCCTGCCGTAATGGCGGCGGACAGAGTGCATCCTGTGCCGTGCGTATTCTGCCCTTTGATCCAGGGGGCCCGTATCTCTTCTTCACCGTCCTCGTGCAGGAGGATGTCCATGACCCACTCCGGACTGATTGATTCGGGCAGATGGCCGCCTTTGATGAGAACAGCGGCTCCCGTGCTTTCCTGCAGCCTCCGGGCCGCTTCCTTCATGTCTTCCCGACTCTTTTGTGGCAGGCCGGTGAGTGCGGAAGCCTCGGGTAGATTGGGAGTGAGTAAAGAGGCCACCCGTGCCAGGTCCGCCATCGCCCGCATGGCTTCCGGTTTAAGCAGGGGCGCGCCGGTAGCGGCAACCATGACCGGATCCATGACAATCGGAATGTTCCGTGCCCGACAATCGGCAAGGAAGGGATGTATTTCGCGAATGATTTCTTCCGAAAAAAGCATGCCTGTTTTGATGGCTCGCACAGGAAAATCGGAAAGTACTGCTTCGAGTTGCGCGCGCACCATCGCCACGTCCGTTCCTGTGACCATGCTTACCGTTTGAGTATTCTGTGCCGTGAGCGCCGTGATTACGGTTGTGCCAAAGCACCCAAAAGCCCCGAAAGTTTTTAGATCCGCCTGGATGCCAGCTCCGCCGCCGCTATCCGATCCGGCAATGGTCAGGGTGACGGGCATTTGCGGTTGCACAGCGCCAATCGGCCCGCACACCCCGGGGGGACAAACGCAAAATTTTCAGGGCGAGAGTGCCTCCCCGGAAGTCAGCGAAAAAAAAGCCTGCCCCAGGGCGTAGAGCGCCGGCCAGCCCAGTTCTTCGTATTCGTAGATGTCATCGTTCAGCGTTTCATTGGCATTTACATACAGACCGGCAGTGAGGTAAAATGCCTTTCCACTTGCGCGGTTTTTTATACGAGCGGAGTCGGATAGAAATCCATAGGCACGACCGGCTTTGCTTGAGACTTCAATGTGATCGGGCAGATTCCGGCAGGGATGGTTCCTGAAAAAATACCTGAATTCCGAATTGCATCGGATACGGCCTCGCCCGTGCCGAATCCGTGAGGGCGGAAGCCGCAGCGTGCTATGCAAAAACTTTCTTTCCTCGGGGCCCAGCTGAAAATGGACCGCTTCCCGGCTGTAGGCATCGATGAATAGTTCATGCAGGGTCTCCAGGGGCAGTTGATTCTCTGCGCTAAAATCCATGGGTTTTTCTATATAGCGGGTCCCATCGTAGTAAGCCCTGCCAATGCGGATGGGTTCTAAAGATTTAGGCGAAGGATAGCGCACTTCACCCAGGGCAAAAATCAATCGAGAACCACTGAAAATGCGGATGGCCGGAGACTTCCCCGCTTCTTCCCCGAAGGGTCGCGAGAGAACTACGGGCAATTTTTTTTCTTTCCATATTCGGGCTATGTTCCGCGCACCCAGAAAATGGAAAAGGCAACTGTAGGACTGATTGTCGCTGACGACGAGCATCTTCTCAAGGAGTTCTCGCATGGTGGATCGACATTCGTTCTTGCCCTCGATTTGTAATAGGGAATCCAGAGTGAGGCGCGGGATGGTTCCCTTGCTCATTTTCTCAAGGAGCAAAAGTGCGAGCGGTAGTTTTACGAGACTTGCCGGGTAGAAATATTCTTCTCCCGAGCGAAAGCTAAGGACAGGATGGGCTGCCCCTTCCGGTGTATAGAACAGTTGAAAGCGATAGCGGGCCGGATCGTGCAGAATGGTTTGCACAGCCGTTGACGGGATGCGTTTCAAGAACTGCTCGAGCTCTGTGTTTGTGCTCGGTTGTGCCGGAATTGCGAGCGGTAAAAACCAGAGCAGCAGGTATTTCACTGCCGCAGAGCCAGCATCAGGTTCTGCGCGCCATCCTGCCAGTGGTAGCCCATGTTAAAGGGGAGGGGCTGCGCTGTTTGCGATTGATACAGGGAAGCCAGGTCAGCCTGGTACGTCCAGCCGGAGAATGAGGCGATGGGTCGGGCGTAGGATCCGTAGATCTTGAGTTTCCATTTTTCCGGGGCGAAGAACTTAAGAGCAATGCCAGAATCGTCCTGGAGAATGACCTGGCAGCGATCCAGAAGTGTTGTGCGCATGACGTTGAAATTCGGGCTGTGCAGCATGTACGCCGCAGATTTGAGGAAGCAATTGGCCGGCGGCAGCCGCGAAAGAAATTGCATGATGGCCGGGTTCAGCGTGGCTTTTTCATCAGCAAGGTTGGCACGTAAATACAGAATGGACTGTTCGCGCGCTGAAGGGGCCTTCTCCTGGCTACGCCGAAACACAATGCGCGCGAAGAGCACGGGCGCTCTCCGATCCAGTTGCCCGAACGGTAGTTGACGGAATTTACCTTCAGGGGTGTATTCGAGATCAAAAACATTGATAATTTCATAACCCTGGAGGACCAGAAAAAGACTCATCAGCGGTACCGTCCCTTCCGCCTGACCTTCCTGCAAATGTTTGAGCATGTGACTGGTGATGAAATAGCTGCGCACAAATAAATCGTAGAGAGCACGATCGATATGCATCAGGGCCTGGCTCAGAGCCGGATCATTCCACTGTAGATAGTTCGGGAAAAGGCCCGGACGTTCGAGTCCGGCCATTACGTAAAGAGGGGCGTCCGGATACAGGGAAAGCATGCTGGGGGTGTCCGGTCCGGAGAAGGGATACAGTACAACGCGATCCGCTATGGCGTGCGTTTTTCTCTCCGCAGCGGACCAGTCTGCAAATTTCTGCAAGCGATTGCTCATAGTTTTCTGCCAGGCCAGGCTCATTTTCTGTTGATGATTGCGCCAGGCCGGCAAATTTTCCCGCATGAGATAGGGGCTTCCGGGCCTGCCGGGTAATCCGGCCATGAAGCGTGCCTGGTCATCATAAGCCCGGTCCGCGCTGTGTACTTTTTCGAGAAAACCGGTGGCGCTATCCCGATCCAGAGGCGGCTTGCATAGAGCGAGCAGGATAAGCAGGCAAGGCAGACGCCGCACGCTGTCGAAACTACGGACGGAGCATCCTGTTACAAGCAAAAAGCAAAAAGAGTGGACGAAGCAATCGGTCGATTTCTGTGCTGCCATGCAGTCACTGTTGCTTTTTGGACTGGCCCTCCTGCCGGGATGCGTTGGTTTTCTATACTATTACCGTAAAGACGAATTGAATCGTGAACCATTGCGGTTGCTTGCCTATGCTTTTTTTCTGGGAATGGTTGCCGTGTTTCCCGCAGGCCTTCTGGAGGCCTGGATCTGGCCGGAGGAGCCTCGCGATTTAACGGAATCCGTGATGCAGGCTTTTCTGGTAGTTTCTCCGGTGGAGGAGGTGGCCAGACTTCTGGTTATCCTCTGGATTACGCTACGGACTGTCCATTTTGATGAAGTCGTGGATGGCGCGGTCTATGGAGCTGTTGTTGCTGCCGGTTTTGCCACCCTTGAGAACATCTTTTATGTTATGGAGCATGGTTTTGCCGTGGGATTCCTGCGAGCTGCTTTGTCCGTTCCCATGCATATTTTCTGCGGTGTTTTGATTGGTCACGGGGTGGCCCGCTACAAGCTCTCGGGAAGGCCCGGAGTATTCTTTTCCCTTTTCTTTCTGGCAGTGTTCTGCCATGGGGCTTTTGATGCGCCCCTGCTTTACGGGGACAGTCCAGGCGTATTCATTGTTCTCCCTGTTTTTGTCGTGCTGGGGCTTGCCTTTGTGTCCGCAGGCATATTGCGATCCGCGCTGGCTGCAGACGGCCTGCGCCTGCAAGAATTGCCAGGGAGACAGGATAGCTGGCCGGCCAGACTCCTGCGGGTTGCCTTCCTGTCCCTGTTCTTGCTGACTTCTGTCGGTGGACTCTTCATGCTCTCCGGAGCCGGCCTTATGTATAAGGACGGCGATGAGGGTTCCGGGTGGGCTCTGGGCATTGGCCTTATCCTCCTGACATTGTCTCTCCTGCCTCTGCTCTGGAAACGCGCTCAGGATCGGCTCACCCGGTCTTTGTAAAGGCGCTCAGCGGTGGGCCGCTCTGCCGACTGGTGCGAATGCGGGCAGCAAGCTCAAGCATTTCCGGCGGCCCGTGAATGGAGAGTTTGTTCCGGGCGCGGGTAATCGCCGTATACACCAGGTCACGCTGGAGGTTACGTACCTTTTGTTCCGGCAGGCAAAAAAGCACCGTTTCGTACTCGGAACCCTGGCTTTTGTGAACAGTATGAGCAAAGGCAAGGCTGTACTGAATGAGATCCTGAGCGGGCAGGCTACGAAATCCTTTCTCCTGCTGGAAAACGATTTGCTCCTGACCGCCAAGGTAGAGCAAAATCCCTGGATCCCCGTTGTACAATTCCAGAGCGTAGTCGTTGCGCAGCATCATCACGGGAAAACCAGAAACGTAGCGCATTCGTCCCTGCAGTCGATTCCCTACCCAGTGGCGGCACAGAGTATTGATTTTATCCACGCCCGATGGGCCCTGGTGCGTTAAGGTTAAGATTCTATTGTCATGGAGGATTTGAAATAGCGAAGCCATTCCGTCACTTTCCAGCGCCTCTGCGGTACTCAGCCCGGAAAGCTCGACGATCGTGTCAAGCCAGGGCTCTCCCCAATGCTCTTCCAGGTAGGTCTGCACGGCCTCTTTCAGCTTCATCCCGGAAAGGAAATGGACCTCTGCCGCCTCCGGTCTTTTCCTGGTCGCCCCGTCCTGAACCCAGCGAGCAAGTTCCACAATCCCTGTCTTTGAGCGGTGACTGCCTTCCAGAACGATTGCATCCAGACCCTCCACTCCGCCTGGTTCCATCAAATCAGAAAGGACAGTGCCGGCCAGAACGGAGGGCAACTGGTTTGGATCGCCAAGAAAGGTGAGAGCAGTTGTCCCGGGATCAACGGCCGAAAGAAGATCGGCAAGAACGATCACGTCCAGCATGGAAGTCTCGTCGATGATAATATGCTTCTGGCGAAGCGGAAAACCGGCATGGAACATGTAGCCGTTACGCCGGAAACCAAGCAGCCTTTGCACCGTAGAACAGGATATATCCGCGTTGCCTTCCTCTGCACCTAACGTTTCCCGGATGCGATCTGCCGCTCTGGCTGTTGGAGCCGCGATGGCGATGTCTGCGGGCCCGAACCCGGAAGCACGCAGAAGTCCGAGCAGACCACGAATGACCGTCGTTTTCCCGCTTCCGGGGCCGCCACTGATAAGGCCAAGAGAAGAGCTAAAAGCGGTCAAACAGGCCTGTTTTTGTCGATCGGTGTAGGGGAAGCTGCCCAAAACCGCTTGCATCCTGTCCGCAGCCGGCAGAGAGCGGGAGGGACGCGCGCCCAGCTCTGCAATGCGTCGGGCAATCAGAGAACGGGCCAGGTGGTAGCGCTGGAAATAGATAAAGTCCGTTCCCGCGTAGCGGTGTACGATTAAAGGGCGGAATTCTCCGGGCTGGCCCAGACATTCATGTCCTTGATTTAAGATCTGCATGGATTTTTTTGATATTGATTTTAAAGTATCTGTGAGTTCAAACTCCAGAACATCTTTGAGATAACTGGCAAACTTCGCCGCGCTCAAGAGGGGCATGGTCAGACTGCCCTGACTGCGGGCAATGAATAGGCCCAAAAACAGGAGCGCCATGGCATCGGATTCCCTTCTGTCCGGGAGTGGCCCAAAAAGGCGACCGGCTCCCGGTTCTTTACGCTGATCATACAGGAATTTTTTGATCAAGAACAGATCAGCAGGCCGCACAATGTCGAGATCTGCGGCCCTTTCAAAAAGGGCTCGCAGATCGGGATCGGTAAAAAGCTGCGAGATCGTGCGTTGCATCATCGATCAAAGATCCGTTCTATCATGTCCTGTTCCGGGCGCGCAAAATAGATGCCCTGCCCTGGCCTGTGAGGGTCCAGTCCACGGATAAAGAAGTAGTAGTAGCCTCCAAAATGCCGGACGTAATCAAAGTCCGGCAGGCATTTTTTTAAAAACCGAACCAGCGCTGCGCAGTAGATGCGGGCTTGCAGATCATACCCCTGCATGACAGCTGAGAGGCTATCACTTGCATAATCCTCCAGAAAATTGGTTTTCCAGTCGGCCAGGTAGAAGCGGTTCTCGTAAGAAAATACTAAATCTATGGAGCCCTGTAAATAGCCGCGGCCGATCCTGATGTCCTCTACCTGCTTCAGTGTCTGCAGCTGCTCTTTGCTTAAGGTAAAAATAAATTCCATTTCCTTTATGGTTTGCTCAATTTGAGCAATGGCGACAGGCACCTGGTGACCGGGGATGGTGCTGAGTGTCTTGAGAATCCACCCTCTGGCAAGTTCCCTGTCACCTTCGTCAGCCTGAGTTGAAAAATACTGATGGTAGAGTTCCCTCAGCAGAAGATCGGCTGTATCCGTCCAGCCATTGCTCAGGCTTTGCCAGTCCAGGCGCTCAAGCAGGCTGTGGATGAAAGAGCCTCCTTCAAGGCCGCGCAGGCGGCGGCTCTCTACATCCAGGACGGCCGCCGTTTCCGTGCGTAATTCGCCAGATTTTTCGTCAGACTTTTCATCATCTGTTTCGAAATGCTCTTTGCGCCGGCGACGGTAGTGCAGGATTCGGGAAAAGGAGAGCAGTCCGGTTGATCGTTGTGGAATTTGCAATAAATCAGAACTCACGGGTGGATCAAACGAAGGGGCCATGGACGGAAGTCTCTCTGCGGAAATTCCAGATTCGACAAAAGCCGGAGGAGTTCGTTCGACCGCCTGAAGCGCTTTCAGGGCGGGATAGACGGTTGTGGAAAGGAAAGCCCGATTCTTCCGTGGAGGACAGTAATAAGGCAGATACAGACGAATGGCCGCCCGGGTGCAGGCAACGTAGTAAAGTCTCTTTTCTTCTTCCTCCTGTTCTCTTCTCCACCGTTCCTTCTCCTGCTCTTGAAAAGCAAAAGGACTGGCCGTTACCGGAACAGTGAAGACGCGGCGTGTGCCCCCCTCTGTTTCCTCCCTGTAGGTCAAAAGAGATTGCCGATGCGCCGCCTGCTCACTGAGTCCACCGCAAACAAAAACCACCGGGAATTCCAACCCCTTGGAGGCATGCATGGTCATGATCTGCACTCTGCTTGTTTGTGTTTCCCGACGGTGCAATGCTGCCTCGTCTTCGAGTTGCCGATCCTCAAGGCGCAGACGGAGCAGGGTATCCCGTAAAGAAACAATAGAATGCTCACTGGAAAGCGCCTGTTGCTCCAGTTCTTCAGCGATTTGAAAATAGTTTTCACGTCGGCGTGACCAGGAAAAATTACGCTCGCCCTGCAGCGCACAGGAATCAAAAAGAATGGAACGGAACATTTGCGACCATTGCCCCTCCCGGGAGTAGAGCAACCAGCGATCGAACAGTTCCCGAAATAAAGGCTGATCCGTCCCGAATTTTTCAATTTCTACCGGCTGGACGGCAAAGAATCCCGTAAGAAGAACGATGCGCTTGAGGTTTGCATCTCGTGGGTTGGCAAGACTGCAGAGCAGGTGCTCCCATTCGGCTGCCTCTCGTGAAGTAAAAAGTCCAGGTTTTTTATAATAACTGAAGGGAATGTTTGCCTGGCGCAGTATTTTCTCAAGATTACTGGCATCACGACTGCGACGCACCAGAACGGCGATATCTCCTCCTTCCAGCTGTCGATTTTCACCATCCCTTTTAAAGGTAAGCCCCCCGCCCAGGAGCTCTTTGATTTCCTGGGCAATGAAGCGATGGTAAGCCCAGAGCGCGGTGACCGTTCTGCTCTCTTTCTGCAAATTTACCAGTTGCACCGCCTCGCCCGGCCACTCCTCCTGAAACTTGTGTGTTTGTGGTGGAGCCGCGTTTACATCCCTGTAATCCGGACCAAACCAGCATGGATGCTTGAACAAAAGGCCCAGCGAATCGAGCAGGGCCTGCGAGCTACGATAGCTTGTACCTAAAATGATTTCATCAAATTGTTTATCTTCCAGTGTCCGGTAGGTCTGGCGAGCATCCCGGTATGCTGAGATATCTGCACCGCGGAAACTGTAGATGGCTTGCTTTTCATCCCCCACAACCATAAGGGCAGTGTCGGTGTTCAGGAATAGTTCACGAAAGATCTTCCATTGAACCTGATCTGTATCCTGGAATTCATCCACTATGGCAAAGGGAAAGCGCTGGCGGATCTTTTTTTTGAGGTCATCGGATCGCTCGATCGCTTCGAGAAAGTGCAGTAGCATGTCATCGTAACTGGTAAGTCCCCATTTTTGCTTGTAGGATTTGATTCGCTGTTGAGCTTCCTGCATTGTCCAGGTCAGCAGTCGGAAGTCCAGATCTCCCAGATTTTCCGTCAGAGTCGGACTGAGAGAATCGAAATGAGGCCGGTACATCAATGTTAGGTCTGCGCAGGTCTTAAGCCATTTGGAGGAATCCCAGTAATACTCATATTGAGGGAAGCGACTTTTTCGCAAGCCATCCCGAAAATCCAGCGGAATCTTGAGCTGGAGATCCTGTAATATTGCCGGTAGCATTTCCAGAGCAAGAGACCGATCTTCAATCAGCTCACTGGTAAAACCCACTCCGGTTTCAAAGTTATATTCTGTAAGCATTCGATGACAGAAACGATGGATGGTGTGAATCTCAGCGAGTTCAAAATCCAGCAGCGCATCGTCAAGGCCGCTGCTCATAAGCTCACTGTGAATCCGCTTCTTTAGTTCTGTTGTCGCTTTGTCCGCGAATGTTACCAGAAGGATTTCCGGCAGCCGGGCCGCTTTTAGTTTTAAAATTTCAATAACTTTTTGTACAATCCAGTAGGTCTTGCCGGTTCCGGCTGAGGCCTCGACCCAGGTATGTCGGTGCGCTGAACTCATGAAGTAGATTTTCTCGCGCTCTTTCTTTGCGGCGTAAAGTCCTGGAAGCGCAGAAATGGTCCGATTCGCTGCCAGGACTCAGCAACCACTCCGTCATCAATGACAACTTCCACAAGTTCTTCCAGGCCCGGGGGGTAGCGACTTTCTTCCGCATCCTCTTTCAACTTACGTATGAAAGAGGATGGATTTCTTTTATCCGGGTCTATCAGATCCTTTTGCTTGAGGAGAAAGGAGACAGCAAGCGGGTAGTACGGACCATACAAAAGCGAATAACTGAGATTCTGGAGATAATCATGCGATTCGACCGGCGTCATTTCCCAGCAGAGCGTTCTGTGGCCGTCCGGTGCGGCGATGGTGGATTGAAAAATATGCGGCCCATCTTCCCGGGTCAGGTTCCAGATCTGAAAAAAAAGGAAAGGCCATAGAAAGTAGTGATCGTTTGTTTTGTGCGCATACTGAATTGTTTCCAGTCTGTTGCCAGAAATCCGATAGAAGGGCAGCCAGCCCTCAAACCGCACCGGAAGGGCACGTCCATCAGGTCCGGCCAGCTCAAGTTCCGGGCCCGACTGCGGTCCTGTTATTTCCAGCCTCAGCATCCAGCTGCCGTCAATGTCGGGTAGCTCCGGCAGAAGGTTTTTGAGCAAATCCATTTCCAGATCGCCAAAGTGCCGTTCCGGTAAGTGCGATTTTTTTTGTTCGCGCCTGTAAAGCGCAAGGGCCGTTTCTTCCAGGTCCGGGCCAGTGGCACCCAGAATTTTTCTTCTCAGAGTTTCATGAAAGGCCTCTTTGGCCAGAGCATAGAGTTCGCCTGGGCGCGAATACAAAGGCTCGGCGTCTTTGCCGTGCAGTAGAGGCCTTTGCGGTGAACGCAATCCGCAGCGGCGCTTGAGCTGTTCGCGGACCGGATAACTCAAAAAGGAATACAATTCGCCATGTGTAAGGATGATCGAACCTTCTTTGAAGTTTTGCGATGCGGTAACAGCCGGAAGGCGAGGTTGTGACGCCGACAATTCTGCGAGGGATTGTTCTTCCGCTGTGAGGCAGGCATAAAACTCATGGGACCGGTCCGGTGGATCCCACAGTTGCAACGGCACCGCTACAGGTCGGAACGGCGTTCCGGTAATTTCTTCCAGGGCATTCATGAGTTCAAGCAGCACGGAGCAGGGATTAAAAGTCCTTTCATCATGCGGATCTTCAGCAGTGTAAGTCATAATCAGCCGATCGCGGGCCGCGAAAATCATTTCCAGAAAGAGATTTTTGTTCTCATCGACGCCGGTCGCATCACCACTGCGCATAGACTCGGTCAAAGGGTCCAGAGCCCAGGCATGGAGCTGTCCGGGAAATTGTCCTTCTGCAAGGCCCATGATATAAAGGATACGAAACGGAAGCGGCCTCATCGGCTGAAGGCTGCATATGGTGATGCCATCCGTCAGATAGCTCCCCCTACCGCCGGCCGGGCCGTCCAGCCCGCTCAGAATAAACTCCCGAAAAAAGGCGCTATCCATTCCGGGTGGAACGGGCGAGTTCTGCCAGCGACGCAGGCGATCACGCACATTCTGGTCCATGGCCAATTCCAGTGGATGCGTTGTGGGCTTCAGGGTATTGTTCAGGAGTTCAATAAAGATAGTAGAATATTCCCCGGGATCCTGTTCTTTCATTTTCCCGCTAAGATCAAGCAGATCATGAACAGCATCGGTGAAGGCGGAGACCAGTTCGGGATCTTCCCGGAGCATCCTCAAGGGAATTCGGTCGCGGAAAGAATTTTGCTGGAATGGGTCGGCGACGGATTCGGTCTGCATAATAGTACCCAGAGTCAGTCTCTCCAGAGCCTGATCAAAGTTGAAGGGGGAGCCGGGCCGATTGTGAAAGGCCCCCAGTTCTTCTACCCAGCCCAGCCAGGTCTGCACGTCATCGTAGGCCAGTCCCCGTGCCCGAAGGAAGCAGGGGTTAAAAAAAAGCTCGAACAGGTTTTCTCTGGACGCATTGCCGTCAATGATCTTAAAAAGAGTACGCACACCGCGGGCCAGATGGCTGCTATCACTCAGAGAAAAGTCAGTCAAGTTATAAGGAAGTTTCAATTGATCATTTGAATAGCTTGCTCCAAAGACGGTTTCAATGAGCGGCCTGTAGGATGCCATGTCCGTAGTGAGTACAGCAATGTCGTGCAATTGCAGGCCAGGATCCTCTTTTAAGTTATAGAGAATATTTTGATATACTGTTTCTACTTCGCGCCGCCTGCCGGGACAGGCGGCGATTTCTATCGAGCGATCTTTCTGTGTTTGCAGTTTTGTTCCCAGGGCAAAGAATCGCTGCAGGCGTCCAAGTAAATGCTCTCTGTATTCTGTGGCCGGCAACCGAATGCTTTCCGGTTCAAGCTGATTTTGTATCAATTGTAGATTTTCCCGGGAAGGTTTGCTCCATTGTATGGCCCGCCCGTCGGCTGAAGGAGTGGTGAGTTCGAGCATGTACAGAGATATATTTTGTTTTCCGGCTAATTCTTTGAGCCATGCCAGGTGAAAACGGGATATTTGAGAGAAGCCGAATACATGCAGCGGTTGTGGTCTGTCCCTTTCCCCGGAGGAGGCGAGAACCAGAGAGCTGAGGATTTTGCGTTCTGGATAAAGCCGCGGGCCCAATTCACGGAGTGCATAAGCGAAGAAAGCAAGCTCTGCCTGCAATGTTCTGGACTGCGGTCGGGCCGGTGCGGGAGGAAGATCCATGGCTCTTTGCTCCAGCGCTTCAGCGAGCCAGAAATTACGCTGGTATTCCATACGTCGAAATGCCTGGACCAGGGAGCGAGCCAGGCCCGCCGAGCGTCCGGCTCGCGCCGGATGATCGTCAGGCCCCAGGTAGTCACGGAAGATCTGCCATTCCCGGTTGCGGGATTCAAGGAGCGCAGTAGAAAAAAGAAAGAAGAGATCGTGCTCGGTCAGGAGCTGTGAGCGATCGGTCCCCAGAAGTTCAAGGAGAGCCTGTTCCAGGAACAAGAACTTTATGTGAGCGGCAATCCCCTGGCGATCCGCAAGCCTGAGCTGAATAAACCGCCGCAGATTTCTGTTGGGTACGACGAGCAGAGGCGAACGGTCCCATTGCGCTACTTGCTCCGCCTGCAGATTTTCCTGCAGGGAATTGCAGAGAGTGCTCAGATCGTTACAGGTGTAAAGACGCATTTCTGGTTGACGGTTTCCTGCCGGCTCATGCTCTGCAATACTAATTCTTTTATGATCTCCTGGTACAATCGGATTGGATTTCGCGTGTTTCTTGTTGTTCTGGGACTCAACGTGTTCCTCTCTCTGGGCATTTCGCTGGGAATGCATGTCCTGCTCCGCGCACAGTATTTTGCGCAATTTAAAGAGAGCAAGCTGGCTCTGGCACGTGCCCTGGCGCGAGCCGTGGATGGTGCGGCCCATGACCGTTTTCGATCTCTTGATTCTTTACAGGACCCCTACTATCAGCGTTTGCTGTCCTATTTTCGCGGAATCCGCGAGCAGCACCCCGAGATTGTTTATCTTTATTCGCTCTCTTACGATACAGAACAAGAGGTTCTGCTTTACGGAGTGGATGCGACTGATGTTCCCACTGATACCGTATGGATCGAAAGCGAGCCGGTGTCTTTTTACATCAACCGGGTAACGGATGACTCCCTGCATCTGGTTTACAATGAACGTGATCAATCCGACTCTTTTATGGCTTTGAACGGGGCCCGGATCGAATACGACCCGGGGGATCGGCTCATAGAAATAGACGGTGTTCCTCTGCTGCGGATTTCACAGTCCAGCCCTCTGCGCCTGGAAATCCTTGCCGCAGACGCAAAGGGCGTTCAGGTGCACGCGCAAAATCGGATTGTGAGCTTTAAAGAAAATATGGAATTTCAGGGCGGGGAATCTGTCGAATGGTCGCTCTCCTTTAGTGCGGCGGGAGATCCAGGTTCAGATCCTGGTTCGGAATACGTGGACGACGAAGAGAGTGTGCGTCTGCTCCTCGAGCAGATCCAGACCGGTAATGATCTGGTAGAAGATCAACTGCGGGTAACCAGTTATGGAGAATATATTTCTGCCCGGGCTGTCATCAGAAATGCAGGGCAGGTGAGCGGGCTTCTGGCCCTGGACATTTCCGTTGTGGCCATTGAAGAGTTCAACCGTTCTCTGGCTTTTCTGTCTCTGGGAGTTTTTCTGGTGGCGCTGCTACTCTCCTTTGCTCTGGCGATTTTTCTTACCCGGTTTATCAATCGTCCCATCAATGCCCTTTCTCAGGCTGTGGCCGCTTTTGGGCGGGGGGATCTCTCTGTGCCCGTGGCCTGGCACAGTCCGGATGAATTCGGGCAACTGGCTTTGAGCATGACGGCGATGGCCGGCAGCCTTGAGGCTGCCAGATCGCACATTTTACGGATCAATGAGGCCTCGCGCAAATTCGTGCCTCAAGATTTCCTGCATTTTTTGAATCGCGAAGATCTCACCCAGATCCGTCTGGGCGATCAGGTTGAGGCATCTTTGAGCATACTGTTTTCTGATATTCGTTCTTTTACTTCGATCTCTGAAGCTATGTCTCCGGAAGAAAATTTCCGTTTCATTAATGATTATTTAAAAACTATGGGTCCCCGTATCAGAGATCATTCAGGATTTATTGATAAATATATTGGAGATGCCATCATGGCTCTGTTTCCACAGGCCGCAGAGGATGCGGTGGCCTCCGCTATCAGCATGCAGCAAGCCATGAACCACTACAATGAATCCTGGGATGTCAACCGCTTTGGTCGCCTGCGGATTGGAGTGGGAATCCATACCGGCCGCATGATGCTGGGAATTGTGGGTGAAGAGATGCGCATGGACAGTACCGTGATCAGTGATGCTGTAAATATTGCGGCCCGTCTGGAAAGTCTGAGCAAATCGTACGGTTGCCGCATCCTGATCAGTTCTGTAACCTATAACGAACTACAGCCCGCACAGAGGGAAGATTGTCGCTATCTGGGTCCCATGCCCATTCGCGGTAAGTCGAGTGAAGTGCAGATCTATGAGGTCTTCTCCGCAGACTCCGATTCCATGCGCTCCTGGAAATTAGCGTCCCGGAACCGATTTGAGGCAGCCGTCCAGGCTATGGCTGAAGGCAATAATCTGGCTGCGGTCACTCTTTTTGGGGCTCTGGCTAAAGAAATGCCGGCAGATCGGACCATCAACGCTCTGCTGGCCCGTTCTCAGGCTTAGTTGGAGCAGGCTGAGTTTACCTTGAAAAAGAGCAGACGAGGCAATAACTTGGATAGAAATGGATGAATGCTCCTTCATCGTGTTCTTCCGCTTCTTCTCCTTCTTTCCTGCAGCGCTCTGCCCAGTGATGTAGATGTAGAGCGGGTTAAAGAAACGTTTCTGGCCCTTCGATTTCAATCTGCGGCAACTGACGAGAATCAGGGTCTTCCCGATCGTGAGCTCTTTGAACAGGCCTGCCGGCGAGTCGGCGTGCGCTGTAACCATGTGCTGCAGAAACTTAAGGAAAAAGATCCAGAATTTTACCGCCGACTTGAAATGCCATGAAATTTTCCCCGCGGGCTGTAAGGATGCTCCTTGCCCTTTCTTTAGGATTGAATGTATTCCTGCTGGCTCTGCCAGCCCGGGCCAATGCAGGCAGTCATCGCTACCAGGAAATATTTCAGAATGTACTTTTTTATGTAAGGACTCTCTTTCCCATCGAGATAGATGATCATCGCTTATTTGTAGGCGCCATTCGCGGCCTCCTCAGTGCCACGGGCGACCCGCATACACGATTCCTGGACGCGGATGAGCACAAAGAGTTCAATCAGGCAGAGGGAGGTCAAAGAATCGGAGTTGGTGTTGAGGTTACTCTCCGGGCCGGTTACCCTGTGGTTGTGGCACCCGTCCCCGGTAGCCCGGCAGAAAAGGCAGGAATCAAGACAGGTGACATTATTGTTGCCATCGATCAGCAAAGTATGACCGGGCTTGAGTTCGGACGCATTCTGGACCTGATCTCGGGCCCGGCGGGCAGTGTTGTTGCTCTGCGTATCAAGCGCGGTGATGATCTTTTTACCGTAAATATTGAGCGTGGCCTGTTTGATCTGGAGTATTGCACGGGAGAGAAAATCGATGATGTGGGTTACATACGACTGACGCAGTTTTATGGCGAAGAATCCGGCGCCATAACTCGTTTCCGCGCTTTGCTCCTTGAATACCGCTCCTTGAAGGGCTTGATTTTAGATTTACGCAATAACACTGGCGGGCACCTTTCTATGGCGGCCACTCTCACGGCGTATTTCCTCAAAGAGGGCCAGCCGATTGTCCATGCTCAGGGCAGAGAGGGCAAGCGCAGTCTTCTGGCCCAGGGAGAGGTGGACCTGGCAGGAAACGCACCGCTGGTCGTTCTGGTAAATGAAGGATCGGCTTCCGCTTCAGAGATTATGGCCGGAGCATTGCAGGATCATCGTCGAGCAGTGATCATTGGTAAAAAAACTTTTGGAAAGGCAAGCGTGCAAAGGATCATTCGTCCCCTGCCAGCAGACAGTGCACTGATTATCACTACCCAGCACTATCTGACGCCATCCATGCGCAACTTGCAGGGGCAGGGACTCATGCCGGATATTGTTGTTCCGGAAATCGCACCGGACGAGGAAGAGGTGTTTTATCTCAAACAGATTCGCCGGAAAGGATTGATTGAAAACTTTCGGACCCGGGGAGCTTACAATGAAACTTCCGTGGCAAGATTTCAGGAAGAGTTAAAAGGCCATGGCTTTAGAATCCGCCCGCAGCTGTTGACCATTATTTTGAAACAGGAATACGGCTTGATGGAGAAGGTGGATCTTGAGACAGATGTCCAGCTATCTCGGGCTGTGCAGTTTATCCAGACAGGAAAATGAAAGAGTATCGATGTTCATGCGGGCGCGGCCCGGGAGACGATGGTGTTGAGATCCACTCCAGCTACTCCCTGTGGGGTTATATCAAACTGGGTCTTGTGGGTATCACTGCCATGCCCCGTGAGATCACTTTCTATTGCTCCAGTTGTCGGCAGAGCTTTGCTCGAACGTCGGATAAGAAAACCATCGCAGAATTTTCTCGTTGATGCTGGTGCTGGGAATTGAAAGTTCCTGTGACGAAACTTCCATAGCGATTGTCCGCGATGGTCGGCAAATTCTTTCTGTAAAAACCTATTCCCAGATTGCCGAGCATGCCCCCTTTCAGGGGGTAGTGCCGGAGATCGCCAGCCGGTCCCATCTGGAAAAAATTAATTTTATTTATGAATCAGCAATGGAGGAAAGCGGTGTCCAGCCCGGAGATCTGTCCGGTATTGCTGTGGCCAACCGCCCCGGTCTACCGGGATCTCTGCTCATGGGTGCTCAGTTTGCTCGCTGTTTATCTCTGGTTTATGATCTGCCCATCGCCCCGGTCGATCACGTAGAAGCACATTTTTATGCTCCCTGTCTGGAGGGGTTTGAGATGGAGTATCCGTTGATTGGCCTTTTGCTCTCCGGGGGCAATTCTGCCGTCTTTGAAATTCAAGACCTGGAGGATTTGCGCATTCTGGCCGATACGCATGACGATGCTCTGGGAGAAGCATACGATAAATGTGCTTCCATGCTGGGGCTTGGTTTTCCGGGAGGTCCGGCTCTCGAGGCTCTTGCGGCCCGTTGCGATTCATCGGTCCCTCTTTTGCTGCCGCCGCTCCTTCGTGAAATGCCGGAACCGCGATTTTCTTTTTCTGGCATCAAAACCGCTGTGCAGAAGGCTATCCGTGCCGGAGCCGATCCCACTACGCTGGCTTATAGCTTCCAGGAGCGCACCGTGGAGCTGGTGCTGCGTGTATTGGTGCGCTGTGTAGAAAGTTCGGGATGCCAGAAAATCGTGGCCGGCGGGGGGGTTCTGGCCAATGCAAACCTGAGAGGCCGACTCGATGAACTGGCAAATAAGGCCGGCTGGACAATCGTTTATCCGCAATCCCGCGCTCTTTGCACGGACAATGCGGCCATGGTAGCGGCCCTGGGCACCCGGCTCCTTTCTGGCAGGAAGCGGGCTGGCCTTGATTTTCCCGTTTCCAGCAGCCGATCGACATAGCGCACAGCCTCACTCGCTGACAGCGCTCCGCCGGGGGCTTGAAAAAAGAGCTTTGCATTTCTCCGGGGCTCTTTTAGGGTGGCTTACTCTTCTACAGGCGCAAAGTCCCCCGGTTTTTCTTCTGCTCATTTATGATTCTCAAGTTTGAAAGAAAAAAGGCCCCTTTACGTCAGGAGAGAAATTGTTTCAGGATTTAAGACAGATGAATATTTATGTAGGAAACCTTTCTTACAATACGACAGAAGCAGCCCTGCGCGATAAGTTCGGGGCATTTGGTGACGTGGAAAGCGTTAAAATCATTAAAGATCAGTATTCCGGTCGTTCTAAGGGCTTTGGTTTTGTTACCATGCCTGATGACGACAAAGCACAGCTCGCAATCAAAGAACTCAATGGCAAGAATATCGATGGGCGCGATGTTAAAGTGAATCAAGCCCGCGACCGCGAACCGCCCGCACGTGGTGGTCGGGATCGCGACCGCTAACGCTTGAGAAATCCCGGGTCACTGGCCCGGGGTTCCGTTGGGATTGGCCGCATCACAGCTAAAATCCGTACTGTTATTGCCTGTGTTGCCAGTTGCCGGGCTGCGCACCGATGGTTGATCAGAACACCCTGTGGTGGCTGCCGTCTGGAAAACACAGGCGGTCCCCCAACCTACATAATCCATTACCGCCGGTCCGGTGGCTCCTGGCGCCAGGGCACCGCCGCACGCTTGAGCGGGCAGGGTCAGGTCCGTTTTGAGCAAAGACACCGTTGCCCCACCGTTGGTCAGGCTCCAGGTGGCTGTATCAAAGTAGGCCGTGACCGCTGATAGACTGGCAGAAGTATAACAATTGCTATCCCCTGCCACAAGGACAGCGCGCCCGTTGGCCGCCAGTGATTCTGCGCCAAACGTATGCATAAGAGCCACAGTGCCGGCACCGTTGATCCAGCGCAATGTTGCTCCCTCCAGGTGAACCGCTGAACCTGTCGTATTGATGATTTCAACAAATTCATCCGCTGTCGTGCTACAGGCACCACTGGGATCATAGAGTACTTCTGAAATGAGCACACTTCCAGCCGATAGGTTTCCTATGTGCTGTGTTGTGCAGTCATTGGTCGCACCCGGGGTTTTGACCGCGTAGCGGAAATCCGTGGCATTGGTATTGGTATCGGAACCGTTGGTGCACCGGGAAATACCGGAAGAGTCGCCAACCGACGGGGCACGTGAACTGTTCTCCGTGGTCCCGCTACCTCCCAGAGTAACCCAGTCAATGACATGAGCATCGGTTGGAGCGGTAATATTAGAATTACCAACAGTTAGAGCAATACAATAATCTTCTTCTATGTTTCCCAGGTCAGCCTGGTTGACATTGAGAAGTGCATGACCGGAACGGGCAATGACATAGTAGCCCCCCGCAGGGATGGTGCCTACAAGGGCATGTTTTCCGCTGATCGAGCCCATGTCACAATTGTCGTCACGCTGGATCCAGGCATTGCTTGCGGCAAGGTCCACGGCTGCCGTGCCTGTATTGTAAAGCTCAATAAAATCATTGTTCGCAGCACCGGATCCCACTTCATTGATCACAACGGTCGTCAAACGGGCTCCATTGGAAGAGCCGATGGTTGGATCCTGTCCGCGAAAATCATCGTTGTTTCTGTTGGTATCAGTTCCATTGGGGAAACGCGCAGCGGCCTGATCGTTTCCAGGATAGGTGGCGCGAACGCCGTTTTCCGTTGTTCCCGCACCGCCCACCGTGACCCAGTCAAGCACTGTGGTATCCGATGGTCCGGCGACGGCAGAACTGGACCGGGCCAGAGCAAAGCAGTGACCGTCGGCCAGAGCATTGCTCAGACCGATCTGGTTCACTTTCAGTAAATTGTGCCCGGAAGGCGCGATCACGAAATAGCTTTTCTCCGCGAGGCTACCACTCAAAGCGATGATTTGATCCGCGCCATTGCAGGCCGCGTCAACATGTAGATAGATGCCCTCTGAGCTCAAATTTACCGTGCTGGAAGAAGGATTGTAAATTTCCACAAAATCATTATTGGGAAGGGTTGTTGCAAAGTAGACTTCATTGATGCACAGGTCCGTGCATTCATTGGGAATGCTTGTCGTGGTAGTACTGCCAGCTGAGGTAGAGCTGCTTTTGGGCCCGCCCCAGAGCATGAGCACCGCCAGATTCTGGGTATCATCCTCCTGATACTGGCAGGCCAGAAGAAGGGCCAGGCAGAGCACGATTTTGGGCAGACGGTTCATTCCCGTACCAATCGACGATCAATTAACCAGAAGAAAGGGTGCTGCAAAGGAAAAAAAGGTCGGTCCCGGAAAAAAATTAGCCGCGCCGCAAAGCGTTCACGGTAACGCTGATGCTCGACAGGCCCATGAAAATGGCCCCGACTACCGGAGCGAGCCAGCCAACCATGGCCAGGGGCAGCAAAATCAGGTTGTACAGAAAGGCGAGGATCAGGTTTTGTTTCATGGTGCCTGCAGTACGCTTGCGGATGGCAAAAAATCGTTCGAGGAGCGGGAGTTCCTCGCGTAAGAAAAGGACATCGGCAGAATTGTGCAAGAGCTCATGGCGTCCCACAAAAGAAAAGCTGAGGTCAGCCGCTTTCAGGGCCACCGTATCATTGAGTCCGTCGCCAAAAAAAGCCACCCGGCCTTCCTGCCGGGCCTTCAGAATTTGCTCCTTTTTCATCATGGGCAGTTGCCCGGCAAGAAAATGCTCTATTCCCAGCTCGGTTGCAATGGCAGCTACGGCCTCCCGCCGGTCACCGGAGAGAAGGACCACCGGCAGGCCGATTTTTCTCAACACCTCCCGGGCTTCCGGTCGCAGAGCATCATCAAAGACGAAACGGGCGAGGATTTTGCCATCGCGCGCGAGCCACGTTTCCAGTTCAGGGGTTTGTTCACCGTGCACGACAATCCCGGCAGTATCTAAAAACGAGCGACTGCCCAGGAGAATGGATGACTGCCCGTCCTCTGAGCCAAGTCCCTGCCCGGTGTGTATATGCACAGGGGAAGGCAGGGGAACGGCAGTACCTTCCACATCAGCTGCCGCCCGTTGCAGAGCTTCCGCTAAAGGATGTCCGGATCGCGCTTCTTTTTCCAGGGCAGCTGCCAGGAGAATAGCCCCGCTGACGGTTACATTGCTGTAAAGTTCAGTTTTCTTTAATTCAGGTCTTCCCTGGCTTACCGTGCCCGTTTTATCGATGAACAGTTTTGTTAAACGAAGGGGAGTAAATGCCCGGCTGGCATTTTTTACCAGGATCCCCTGGCGATAAGCCTGACTCAGACCCACAATGCGGGCAACGGGCACGGCAAGGGCCAGGGCGCAGGGGCAGGCAACAATGAGCAGAGCGATGGTAGCGGATATCCCCCGGTTCAGATCCACCTGCCAGTAGAAGAGCAGGGTCAAAAAGGCCATAGCCAGTACAACGATGGTGAAAACCTGGCTGGTGATTTTAAAAAAACGTTCTGCGGGATCTTCTACCAGGGCCTGATCTATCCAGTGACGCAGGCGGGCCAGTGTTCCGTCCTTTGTGCTTGTTTCAGCTTCGATGGTGATGGGATGAATGGTTTTGGATCCAGAAAAAATCTTCTGGCCACGAAAGCGCTCTACGGCGCGAAATTCTCCGGTCAGGAAGGACTCATCAAGCTCGGCTTTACTGTCCAGAAGAATGCCGTCCACGGGAACTATGGTTTTCGCCGGGATCTCAAGGTGCATCCCGGGTTCAATGGCCCCTGGACGAAGCATTGTTCTCTCAGGGAGCAGGTAAAGAACGCTGTCCGTGTATAGATTTTCCAGGTGGTAGGTGGTTTGCAGGCGGAGCTTTTGCTCCAGATATCTGCTGCACAAAAGAGCAAAGACTACAAAGGTTATCGAATCAAAGTAAACTTCTCCATTCCCGGAAAGCATAACCCAGGAACTGTAAAAAAAAGCTATGCCGATGCCGCTGACTGTAAGTATCTCCATGCCCGGTAGCTTCTTCTGGAAGAGAGCCAGGGCAGACTGAAAAATCGGCCGGGCAGAGTAAAGGAGTACCGGTAAAGTAAAAAGAAAAGCTACAATGTGAAAAAGATTTTTGATATGGGGATCCATTGTGGAAAAGAAGCCCGCGTAGAGGGACAGGCTCAGGATCATCATGTTGCCGCTGAAAAAGCCGGCCACCCCCATTCTCTGCAGAAGATCTCTGGTAGATTGCTTTTCCTGGTCGGCACGCCCACCCTGACTTACGGGAAAGAGTCCGTAGCCTGTCCGGGCCAGCCGGCCGGCAATGGTACGCAGGCGCACCTTTGCGGGATCATAGCAGATGGATAGCCGCATCGCTGTAAGACTTATCCGGTAGCTCTCGATGCCCGGTATATCTTTCAGGATTCGTTCTGATAGCCAGATGCAACTGGGGCAGTGCAGGGCGGGAATACTGAAGGTGCCTTTTTTTTTTCCTGCTTCCGTGGCGAGGCCTTCCTCCCATAAATCGTATTTTAGATCGTTGTCCGTGTCTGCCGGACGGGCTGCAAAATCATTACGTTTGATATAGTAATCGCCAAGGCCGGTGGAATGGATGATTTCCCAGGCCGTCCGGCAGCCTGGACAGCAAAAGGAATGTTCCGCGTTTTCCTGAGAAAGTATTCCGTCAACCAGAGCTTCGCCACAGTGGTAGCATTGATTTCTGGATACAGTAAGCATTACTGACAGAAGGGGTCGGGTAGAAAAAAAGCCCGGTACAGGAGCACGGATAACCCGGAGATAAGGAAGACTCCGCTCAGAAGCGGCTGCAGGCGCCGCCAGTTTGCCGGGATGCGGTGGCTGCTGTAAGCCACAAAGAAAAGAACGGGCCACGTTGCCACACTGAAGGAAGCCATGACCAGTGCGCCCCGGCTGAATTCACCGGTGCTCATGGCCAGAGCATAGGCGGAAAGGAGCAGTCCACAGGGCAAAAAAGCCGCCACCAGACCAAAGGTGATGGCTCGTAAGTTCGCAGAAGGCAAGAGGCGCAAGAGTCTGCCGGTCCAGCGGTAGGACAGGCGCCGGCGTAAGAGAAGCAGGATAAGGGCTGTCAGCATGACGGCGCCGATGATGGCGGCCAGACTGCTAAAAAAGGTCCGGTTGAAAAGGTTTCCACTCAAGCCAAGCAAAGCACCCATGCTGATGTAAGAAATGGAGCGTGCTGAATTATAGAGAGTCTGGGTGTACCACGGCCGGCTGGCATCCTGTCCGGCAAGGCAGGCAAAAGGGCCGCACATCCCCGCGCAATGCAGGGAGCCACCCAGACCCTGCAAAAAGGCGAAACTATAGAGCGCCAGGTCCATTCTTGTCTGCTTCGTCTTCGTCGAACAAAATTTTCTCGCCGGTTACCTCCGAGTCTTCAAAGTCCCCATTTTTGACGCTCCACAGAAAAAATCCCAGAAAAATAAGGGCAATGATCAGGGACACGGGCAGAGTGATGGCAAGACCGGGCATCAAAGGACCTGGAAACGTTTCTGATAAAACGTTTCATATTGTTTATTGTAGATAACATGGATGGATAAATCAAAGGATCCCTTTACCCGGAGTTCTACCGGTACAGTGAAATGCATACCGCTCCCATCCACAGTGCTCTGCGAATGATCCAGATGCAGTTCCAGGGCATCCCTGCGGCTGGCCGGACGCTCAATGCTGATCCTGATTTGCGAGTCACGGAGCGCTTCCTTTGTGTTAAGCGATAGACGAATCTCATGCTTCCCCGCTGGCAGTGAATCGGGCCAGTCGGTTAAAAGATCTGCCGTTCCCCGGCGCAACTCACTCTGGCGGGAAAGCTCTGGATGCTCGATCAGCGGTGCTTCATGATCCTTGAAAGCCAGGTAGATGGTCAGCGCAAGCCCTGCCCACATGAGGCCAAAGAATACTCCGATACTTATGAATGCGGTGCGCAACTGTCCGGACATATCACTTCTCGGGATAAGAGAAAACACTCTTATTTATCTGGATTCCGTCCGGTCCCTGGACCTTAAATTCAATCGGTTCCGCAAAGCGACCCGGGGGGCGTTCCCTTTTGCGGGCGATGACGCGGATTTTCTGTAATTCTCCGGCTGCAACGGTGTAGGACTCCTCCGGCTGGATCAGCTCAAATCCGTCAGCAGCCCGAACAGAGATGGTTAGAGGTTCCTTGCTTTTGTTCACTGCATGCAACTCATAGCCGTTCTGGTAGCCAATATCGGCAATGAACAGAGATTGCAGTTGTCTGTCGCGCAGTACAGTTGTATGTAAGATAGATCGATTGTAGAGCACAACGCCAAACACAGTACTGAAAACGAGGAGTAAGGTGGCATAGATCAGCGTTCTTGGCCGGATATACGGGACCGCAGCGGTGGGCTCGTCAACCTGTTTGATGGTTCGATAGTCGATTAACGTTTCTTTCTTGAATTTGGCCATTACCTGAGTGCAAGCGTCTGCACAGAGGCCGCAGGCCAGGCAACCTACCTGCAAACCCTCGCGAATGTCAATTCCGGTCGGGCAGACAACAACGCAGAGGTTGCAACTGATGCAATCGCCAGCGTGATCACCTACCTTCTGGTGTGCCTCCCGTCTGGGTTCGCCGCGCCTGAGGGTGTAGCTGACAATCGGTGAATGTTGATCAAGCAGTGCGGTCTGGAATCGCCCGTAAGGACAAACGTATTTGCAAACATTTTCACGAAAGTAAGCTGCATTCACAAAGGAAAAAGTCGTAAGGGATAGAAAAGCGATGGCCCAGGGTGCCGGCGCTCCATCCAGGAAAACATTGAACATTGCCAGATCATGAGCCAGTTCCTCAAAAGGCCGGAAGTAGCTTAAATAAATAAAGGAAAGCAAAAAAGATAAGATGATCCATGCCGGGTAGACTTTCCACCAGACCCGCCTCCCGGCAGCCTTTTTGCCATAGGAACTGCCGCCAAACAGTCGGCCGACATGATCATAAAGTTCGGTAAAAATTGTCTGCGGACAGGCGTAACCGCACCAGAGTCGGCCAAAAAGAGCGGTGAAAAAGAAAAGAGAAAGTCCGGCAATGATGAGCAGCATGTGCAGCAGGTGGAGTTCCTGCGGCCAGATGGTCAGTCCAAAGATATGGAATTTCCGGGCCGGTATGTCAAGAAGGATGAGCGGGTCTCCCGCGATGCGCACAAAAGGGAGACCAAAGAGTATGGCCAGCAGTACCACGCTGGCTATATTCTTTCTATTGCGGTAGGTGCCGGATATGGGCCTTGGAATAACCATCTAAGCAAGCTAAGGACGGGCCTGTTCCATGGCACTATTTTTACTGGCGAGAAAGGCCATGATTTGCAGCACCTTCGTGCCGCCCAGACTGGTCTTGTGGGCGGGCATGGGTCCTTTGGGCGGCACCTGTTTGAAATCGGCCACGACGCCTTCCATGATGACAGCGTAGATCTCTTGATCGCTTTTGCCATGCAGAAACTGAGCATCCACCAGGTTAGGACCGATCAGTCCTGTGCCATCCGGCTTGTGGCAGGCGGCACATATCGACTGAAAATGCCGCATACCGCTGGCGATGGCTTCCGGGTTTCCGGCGAGAGGGTTGCGACCGTCAGCCGTCAGAGTGGCCGGTAGAATGGATGCGGATAGCCTTTTGTGGGCCTCCACTTCTGCAGCGTATTCTTTTTCCTGAGTCCAGGACCGGGCGACATGATAGTAAAGCACATAGCCAATGGAAAATACTATGCTTGAAAAGAGCAGGTACATCCACCAGGCGGGCAACCAACCCCGTCCTTCTTTGATATCGGTATCGTCCGGGTATTCTTCAAATTTATCCATATAACCTCACCTGTTTGGCGATTCTTCGTCGCCGTCTCTTAGCATGTTGTGTTTGGCCTGCTCCATTTTCTGCTTGCGTGAAGGCCAGAAAATATAAGCTGTGATAAAGAGAAACACGAGCCCCAGAAGGGGCAGCCGTAATCCTTTGTAAATGGCAATGTATTCTTCCATTGAGACCTCTATTTCTGGATGCGATCGCGGCCCAGCTTGAGTAAATAAGCCACCAGGGCATCGCCTTCGGTTTTTCCAGCCACCAGTGTTGCCGCGCCGGCAATATCTGCCTCAGAGTAAGGCACACCAATGGAGCGCAGTGCGCGCATGCGCTTCTCCACGGTAGCACCATCCAGATCTTTTTCAAATAGCCACGGGTAGGCGGGCATGATTGAGCCGGGCGTCGTCTCCCGGGGATTGATCAAGTGCCTGCGCTGCCACTCAGGGTTGGGATTGAGGCTTGCTTCATGGGCCAGGTCCGGTCCCGTGCGCTTGGATCCCCAGAGAAAAGGATGGTCAAAGATGAATTCTCCGGCGTGGGAAAAAGGCTCGGCACCGTACTCGCGGTTACGATCCCAGCGATCCGTTTCCCATTTGAAGGGTCTGATGAGCTGGGTGTGGCAGTAGAAGCAACCTTCCTGCTGGTAGACGTCCCGGCCGGCCAGTTCCAGTGCATTGTAGGGTGTCACGCCCTCGAGTTTTTTGACCTGGTCGCGCAAGAAGAAAGGCGGCAGTTCCACAAGACCGCCGATCAGTATGGCGATGAAAGTAAAGACGGAAAACTTGAATGCTTTTGATTCAACCGCTTCACTTAGTTTTTCATAAAACGTTTTAGGATCGTTATCTTTATTCATCAGGCTGTCTCCTTGATGCGCAGATCCACTGCGGCAAAACCCTGACCTTTTGTGCGCATGGTCTGGATAAGATTGTAGATCATGATGAGGAAACCGCTGAGAAACAGTGTGCCCCCAATGGCCCGCACCAGACGGTAAGGCTTGAGTTCCTGAACGATTTCAATCCAGTCTGCATATTGCAGGGAGCCCGAGGCATCTACAGCACGCCACATCAAACCTTCCGTTACTCCGGAGATCCACATGGAAACAACATAGAGCAGTATACCTATAGTTGCCGTCCAGAAATGCACTTCTGCCAGTTTCTCTGACCAGAGTTTTGTGTTCCAGAGCCTGGGCACCAGGTAGTACATGGCGGCGAAGCAAAGTCCGGCCACCCAGCCCAGCGCTCCGGCATGGACATGACCGATCGTCCAGTCTGTGTTGTGAGAGATCGTATTGACGGCCCGAATCGACATCATCGGTCCTTCAAAAGTTGCCATGCCATAGAAAGTCATCCCTACAAGAATGAATTTCAGAGTGGCATCTGTGCGCAGCTTCTCTTTTGCCTGGGTCAGGGTAAGAAAGCCGTTGAGCATCCCACCCCATGATGGCGCGATAAGCATCAGACTGAAGAGCATGCCCAGCGTCTGAGCCCATCCGGGAATGGGATGATAGAGTAGATGATGCGGTCCGGCCCAGATGTAAATGAAAATAAGCGACCAGAAATGGATAATGGAAATGCGATGGCTGAAGATGGGCAGGTTGGTATGCTTGGGCAAGTAAAAATACATCATACCCAGGATTGGTGTGGTGAGCACAAAAGCGACAGCGTTGTGTCCGTACCACCACTGGATGGCTGCATCTGTCGAACCCGAGTAGATCGAGTAACTTTTCCACAGACCGGCCGGGACTGACAGATTGTTGATAATGTAGAGCAATGGAATAGTCAGGATCGTAGCGATGAAAAACCAGATGGCCGCATACAGGTGCTTCTCCTGGCGACGGGCCAGAGTCATGAAAACGTTCACGGCCATGATCACCCACCAGACGGCTACCAGGATATCCAGCGGCCATTCGAGTTCCGCATATTCTTTACTCTGGGTATAGCCGGCCATGAGAGTCACGACGGCCCCGATGATCGTCAGTGTGTAGAGCCAGAAATGGACACGCGAAAGCGTATCGGACCACATGGGTGTCTTGACGAGTCGCGGGATGGCGTAGTAAAAGGTAGCGAATACTATACTCAGGGTGAATCCAAAGATGGCACCGTTTGTATGAATGGGTCGCAGTCGCCCGAAAGAAAAATAGGGCAAACTGGTGTTCAGTTCCGGATAGACCATCTGGAAAGCGATGATCACTCCAATCAGCATGGCGGCCAGCCCCCATACGATTGCGCTCACCACCCAGAGGCGCACAATGGCATTGTCGTATTTCAGGTTATTCATGTTCCCTCATTTCCATAATTGCGGATTCGGGACACAGGGAATAGGGAAAGGCTATGATTTAAATCATAATCAGCAAAAAAAGGACTGTTTTTTATTCTTCGAAACGATCCTTTATCATCTGCCAGGTTTCAAAATCGGTCAGGTCAGATACACCCGGATTTTCCCGCCGCCGGGCCAGCCGCTTCTCAATCTCCGTTGTGCTGGCCTCGCAGTAGTTCCAGGCCAGGTCAGCGGCGACCCGCTGGGCCAGCTTACTGACTCTACTGCGTTCTGCCCGGCGTCCAAAGACGCCATCCAGGATGACCCCGCCGCTATGCAGGAATTGCCGGGCCAGCGCTGCCTGTCTGCGGTAAACCCGATTGGATACAGAGAGGTTGTAGTCCTCGGGGCGCGCTCGCACCGAACTTTGCAGGCCCAGCATCTTTTTACGCAATCGGTCTGTAGATACAACGGGCAATCCTTCGCTGCGGCGGCAGTCCTCTGCCCGGGTTGATTTTCCGGTTGCCGGCAATCCATAAAATACGTGCATCTTGCGCTGAGGGGGCGATGCTTGGACAGCCAGACACTGTTCGATCAAAACCTGGTAGCGGGCAATCCTCTCAGAAAGTTCGGCCTGGCGCGGGGCACTGGCGGTCTGGCTCTGGATGAGATCGATTTTAATACGAACACAGGCCCGATAGACCTCGAATAAAGGGAGCAGGTTGTAACCACCCGCATCCAGAGAGAACGAAGCATAACTGGCGCTGAGGATGCGTGCGGCCCGGTGCTGCTGTTCCATCTGTAAGCCCAGGGTGAGAAAAGCCAGGTCCTCATAAGGATCCACCAGGGATAGCTCGGGATTGAATTCAATGCAATCAATGATGACCGGTTCGTCAGAGGAAAAGTAGATATGGTCCAGCCTTAAATCGCCATGGCCGGCAATGACATGGCCTGCCCGCATTCGTCTTTCGATCCACGGCCTGTGACGATCCAGCAGGGCCGAAATACGCTTCAGCAAATCCCCCTTGAGTTGCGGGCTGCCCTGCATCAGGACAAGATTGTCATTGTAATTTTTTATAAATTGGGAGGCGGTGAACTTATTTTTTGCGCGCTCCCTGTGAAATAGAGCCAGCTTTTCTGCCAGCCGGACCAGCTGCTTCTCATACTCTGTGAAAAAGGCAGGGTGGCCTGACAGGTGCTTGAGACTGTCTTTTTCCGGCAGGCGCTGCATGAGAACTCCCGGACAGTTGACTCCTCCTCCCTGCCATTGGACAAGATGCAGACGGCCTTCCTGCCAGATGAGGTCAAACACTCCCAGGTAAACTTCAGGCGCCAGTTCGCGATTCAGGGTCACCTCTGCCTGACAATTCTGCAATTGTCGCTGTAGAGTGTCCTGAGTTATGAAAGGAAAAGCAACCAGTTTCTTGTATTTGAATACGAGGTCGTGACCGATTAACACGATGGAAATGTGGGTTTCCACTCGCCTGATGCTTTCCACCTCTCCTGTCCCCCGGCACAGTAGATCCCCCCTGCCTTGCAGGGCATCAAGGATCTTAGCTTGTTCGCTGGCGAGATCCACAGAATGTCAGGACTCAGCCACCAATTTTCTTAGTTCATTTTTCTTGCGTAAAAGCACACGACCTTTGCTCGTGTCGATCCAGCCCCTGGCTTTGAAGGCAGAGAGCGTTCGGATGACCGTTTCCGTGGTGGTACCGGTAAGGCTGCCGATCACTTCGCGCGTGCAGGGAAGTTCCGTTTCTTCTTCCTCTTCGTGAGATAAAGCCAGGAGGAAGTCTGCCAATCGCTCGGTGACGCTACGGGCACCAAGGTTGTAGCTCTGCCGTTCTGCCTGTTCCCAGCCAGCCGCCATTTCCTTGAGCAGGCTCATTTGCACGGCAGGGTCGCGGGTCAGGGATTCAGCAAGTAACCGAGCCGGAAACTTGCAGACCACGGCCCGATTGAGCGTGCGGGCGTTGTGGCTGCGCGGACGGCCAAGCAATACGTCGCGATGACCGATCCACTGTCCCGGACCGGCAATGCTGAAGCTATGCTCCCGCTCTGCAGAGTTACGATAGATTTGAACGGTACCGCTCTGTACGCAATAGAAGGAATCGGTTGTATCATCCTGGGAAAAAATCTTTTCTCCGCGGGCAAAAATTAGAGTTCGTTTTTGTTCATCGACTGCACGCAGGGCAGAGGTCTGGGCCGCAGCGAAAGCGTTTTTGCAGCGCTCTTCACAATCCTGGCAGTATGTTTTGCGTTGTTCAATCATGAGTCCCCCCTCCGTTCAGTGTAACCCTTTGTTTCACATCTGACCACAGGTTAGAGTACCGATCCTGATCCGTAGAAGTACGGGCCAGTGCTTCGGCCTGTTCCCAGCGCTCAAGGAAAGGGACTTTGCTTTCTGAAAGGATCTGACGAAAGAGTTTCCCGCCCGGCCGACCATGCATCCAGTCCATAATGGCCCGGCAGAGTATTCCGGGTGGCCTTCCTGCCAGGTGGCGTTGGCGCAGGTACTCGCCTGTGCCATCCCAGAAATCGGATGGCGGGGCCGGGTCACCGAAGAAATCCCGGTCATAAGCGGAAACGATGGCCGGATTTCTGGCCACGGCCCGGCCTATCATGACGCCATCCACCCGTTCCAGGTGGGCCATTATAGCCTCTTTGCCGGCGATTCCTCCATTGATCACGATGGGCAGGTCCGGGAAGCTATCTTTGAGGCGATACACGGCATCGTAATCGAGAGGCGGAATGGTGCGATTCTCTTCGGGGCTGATCCCCCGGGAAAGGGCAATGCGAGCATGCACAATGAGGGCGTCCACTCCGGCATGAATGAGAGTCCGGCAAAATTCGAGCAGGGCGGTGGGATCGTAGCAGTCCACGCCGAGTCGATGCTTGACCGTAACCGTCAGATTCCGGGCCTTGAGCCGCTTTACCATTTCCGCCGCCATGTCCTTCTGGCCCATGAGAAAAACACCGAAACCACCGGACCGGACCCGGGGGCTCGGGCATCCGGCATTGATATTGACTGTAGTATAGCCTGCTTCTCTGGCCCGTTCCCCGGCCGCGGCCATCTTTTCCGGATCCGCGCTGCCCAGTTGAAGCACGGGCGGGCCCGGCTCATCATAGGAAAGGAGTTCTGCACTGCGTCCGTGAACGATTGCTTCTGCGGGTATCATTTCCGTGTACAGGGTTGTGTGGCGGGTCTGCTTGCGAAGCAGATAGCGAAATTCCCGGGTGGTTACATCCATCATGGGGGCTACGGATATTTTTTCCTGGAAGGGCATTTATTCGTTTTCTCAGCGACCCGGAGTGTTGCCCTGACCATGCAGGGAAATGCGTGGTGCAAGCAAGCAGGATTGCGGTTTATTTGCGAGTGATTGGGTTCTTCCTTCTGTCCGGGGCAATGTTTTCTCTGGTACCCTATCTTTACTCGTATTCATTACTGTCATTTATTAATTATTTTTTAGCAGGCTGGCATATCCTGACTTTTGCTCTGTTCTGGTTTTCCCGTTACCGGCGCGGCTTTCTCTGGCCGGCTCTCGCGCTATTGCCAGGACTCCTGTTTTTTGACGCCCGGGAATGGCATTTCCAGCATAAGAAGCGCTATGTCCTCCGGGCCGATCCGGATCAATTGCATTCTCTGGGGGCGCACTTCATTGTGCGTCACAGCAAGAGTGCTGCCATTCAGGACTTACTGGCCAAACAGGCTGTGGCCGGTGTATATCTGCCCCGATCTCTGGTGAAAAATCTGGAATTAGCGGCCTTTCAGGAAATGACCGGTCGGCTCCGGGAGCGCGGCTTTCTAATCTGTGCCGACCAGGAGGGCGGGCCGGTGAATCATCTATCACCACCTCTGCCCGAGCTTGCCCATTTGCGTACTGCTCTCGATCCTCTGGCTGTTGACGGTGGTCTGGCCGAGCTGCGCCGGCTTGCCCGGGATCATGCGGACTCTCTACAAAAAGCCGGGATCAACTGGAACCTTGCACCGGTTGTGGACCTGTTCGATGCACAAAATTCTTATATGGATTTTTATTCTTCTATCAATGATCGCTCCATAGGCAGTGATCCGGAGCTGGTTGCCAGTGCCATGCAAACCTACTGTGAGGAGCTGGAGAAGAGAGGCGTATCCTGCGTGCGCAAACATTTTCCCGGTCTTGGCCGGGTGACCGGTGACACTCACGTCTTTGACCTGGAGCTGGAAATTTCCGCTGAGGAACTTGCCCTGCGTGATTGGCTCCCCTTTTCCGGTTCTTTTCCCATCATGCTGTCGCATGTCCGGCTTGCCGGAATGGATGGATTGCCCGTATCCAGCTCGCCCGCTACCATTCGTCTACTCCGTGAGAGTCGCAATTTCAACGGTATTCTCATCACCGATGATATGAGTATGGGGCCCGCATTGCGTAGCGGCCTTTCCCCGGCGGTGCGCCGGGCACTCAATGCGGGCGTGGACTTCATTTTGATTTCTCATCATGAACGTCGTTTGTTTGAGGTTTTTTACGATTTGCTTCGTGAGGGAGGACTGGACCGTAAAGTACTTGACAGATCCCGGCTTCGCGTGCTGAAATGGCGTCAGATTCTTGAGCAAAACGGATTACCATGATACGGCAGCTCCTGTTTCACTTGCGTCCGTGGCTCCGGCCTTCTCCGGGATACTTACATTTTCTGTCGATCGCTTTTGTCGTGGCCTGCTTCTTGCCCCAGATTCGCCAGCGCCTGGCAAGCTATCAGGAAGCCCGCTGCCAGAAGGCCGTGCTCTTCCCGGCACTGCCCGGAAAAAAACGCTGCCCGCAGTCTTTTATTCTCTATCGCCTGAGCCGGGAGGATTCTCCCCTGCGGGTGGCTCACCGTTTCAATGCACGCTACGGTACGGCTTTCACGCCGGAGCAGATGTTCTTACATGATGATGTTCTTTTGCTTCCAGAAGAACAGATGGAGGGCAAGCTCTTTGCCCTCCCGGTACTTGATCTTGGTGTGGATCGTCGGCGGGTCATTGTTTCCAACCTCCCGGCGCTTTTCCTGCTTGAAGAGTCGATGCGCCCCGTGCTTGAGCCTCCCTTTTATGAACTGCCCGGAATGTCCGGCGTCCCCGGGGGCGATGCCCTGATTCGCCGCTATGCACGGGCAAAAGGTGTTGATGTGGATCTGGTCCGGGCCATCCTGCATATGGAAACGACCCATGGCTGGTATGATTCTTTGACCGGGATTTTGATCCCACCGCGCACGATCCAGCCCATGAACGTCAACATATCCTTCTGGAGTCGGAAAGACTGGGACCGTTCATCGCTCGAGAAAGTGGATAGCAATATTCGGGCAGGCGTCTGGATCATTAAAGAAATTCAGCGACGGACCCATAAACCTTCCGTGCTTAAAATCGCTACGCTGTACAACAATCTTCGAGCGGAGCGAACAACTGTCTATGGTGCTCAGGTGGAACGCATCTATCGAGAAAAACCCTGGTTGGCAAAATGACCGGGTCAATCCAGCTTCCCCCGTTTGTATTGTGAAAGATAGTATTTAAATTCAATTTCATCACCAAGCCAGGTGTAGTAGAGAAACCGTTCGCTGCCGGGAGCTTCCTGTCTGGCCATCTCACGACACCATTTGATCAGGAATTTCCTTTTGAGTTCCTGGGCCCACGCTTTGCGGGGAAAGCAAATGGTCTCTGCTGATCCAGGCACACGGATATCCGGCGGAATGCGGACCACCACCGCGATCGCGCGAACGAGGGCTTCGCTTGCCGCGGTCCGGGTTTTCTCATCCTGATTTTTTATTTCAGCTACCTGTGACGCTTTTTCCAGCATGCCTTCATAGGAGGTGAAGCTTTGAAAAGCAGTGCGGGCTTTTTCTTTTCCTGTTAAAGGGAAGAAATCCTTTTCTACCCGCAGGGCCAGTTTTCCTATGCTGACCGTTTTTTCCGGCTCCATAGTGGTGCGTTCTCTGGTTTCCTTGCGTGAGGGAAGCAGTCGGCCCACAAAAGATGCCACGGAGTTGCTGATCTTATCGTCCCAGGCAGGTCCGGGCGTTGTGGAATCGGGATTTTCTTTTGAATCCCGGGCAGGTGCCGATTTCTGTTGTTCATAAATTTCTTTAAATGAACCACGCTGAACGGCTTCGCTTTCGATTTCCGGAATATCCTGGTCCAGAGAATCGCTCAGAGCCGCATCCAGCAGGGCATCCAGGCCCACTTCTGTCTCCGGCCGGTTGAGAGTGAAATCGCGTTTGAGGCGCTGGATGGTGCCCAGAATTCTTTCCCGCAGATCGGCGCTGAGTTCACCTTTTTCCATTTTGCTGCGGGCCAGGCGTTGCAATGCTTCGACGGCCTGGCGCGGAGGCAGTGTGGAACTCAGCTCGGCTATTTTGTCTTCTTCCGTTCTGGTGGGCGGCGCCGTATTAACAATGCTCTGAAAATTTCTCCATGGACTGCGGGGGGCAAAATAGGATTCGACCGCGCCAAAATCGGCTAAGGGCGGGCTATCTGCCGGACGCAATCTGAGGCTCCGCTGCAGGGCCTGTCGAATCTCTTCTTTTCTTTTAACCGGGGAAAGTAAGAGGAGGCTCGAAAGTGCAGACCTTTCTGTTTCCATGGGCAGGGAAGCATAGTAGCGTAGCGGAATTTCTTCTGCTTTCAGGTTCGCGATAATGTTATAGAGGATCAGGCGAACTTTCCGGAATTGGGGATCGCTGAGTCTTTCATGAAGATAGCTTAGTTGGGCGGATCGAGTGGCCGGGCGCGGTAGCTTCTGCGATTCGATTCTGCGCAGTTCCTGATGTACTGCCTTCAAGAGCTCGGGCGGGTCTTCCTCAAGGCTATTCTGGTAGTGTCGCAATCGATCAATCAGGTGCGGATTCCCTTTCATGATTGCCGGGTCCGATTGAATTTTCTCCAGGAGTCCATCAAGGTATTTTCGCAATTCGGGGATGGTCAGGCGCCGGGACAGTTCCGAAAGTAGAGCCATGATGCGCGCAAAGATCGGTTCACTGCCTTCCAGCAGGCCATCGAGCGCGCTGTGATGGCAGAAACTCGGATCATGCCAGACTGCGATAATCGCTTCAACCTTCTCTTCTCCGCTCAAGGACTGGATGGATTGCAGCCGCCCCTGGCTTTCCGCCAGACAATCTGCCAGACAATCCGCAAGGATAGCTGCCGTATCTTCTTCCATGGCCGCCGGCTGTTCTGGTTCTGGTTGCTGTTCAGAGACACGCAGGGTGGCTGCATGTATTTTCTTTAGCAAAGCCAGCAATTCTCCAGAAAAAGGTCGCCGGCACATTTCCTCGAGCACTTCGACGGATTGCACGAGACTGGTGTCATGTTTGATTTTGTGAAAGAGTCTTAAGGTCAGATCCGTCAGACGCTCCGGAGTTTTTTCAAATTCGCGTAAATGTTTTTCTGTCCAGGAGAGCAGGCCACCATCGTTTTCCAGATGGAGTTCACTGTCCGCCTGCAGGCGGATTAAAAAGACGGGTGCCAGTTCCGGGTGCAGCTCCCTGTACGTCTTCCATTCACGATCCACTGCCTCGCGCTGGCCGCCCTCTTTTCTGAGTCGTCGTACGATTTCTTCCATATCGATGAGGACAGCAGCCTGTTCTTTGTGGCTCCGGGCCAGGTGACGCAGCAGGAAATCGACAAAAGTGTCCCCTTCCTTCTGCTGGCACAGAGCGATAAGCCGGGCCAGAGCGGAAAGTGAGCTATCCAGACCACGACTGTACATTTGCTTGAATCGGCGCTCGAAAGCCGACTGCAACATCCGCTGATTGTTGGGTTCATAGAGAATTTCAAAACGATGACTGACGTAAAAGGGAAATCCGGCGAGAATTTCTCTGACTTCCCGCAGCTGACCGGAGGTTACATGCCCGGAACGCCACTCTTCCAGCAGCCGGATCTGCTCATCGGGCCCGGATCGGGCAAATTGGGCGCAAAAACGGACAGCGTCGGCCATAAAGTCGAATTTTCGGCTTTTAGCGTCCGGGAAATTACTTTATGAAATGCTGGACTCTTGCGAAAATAGGGCAATGAGTAAGAGTTCCCTTTATTTCCGGACGGCTGTTTTTCTGGCTCTAACGGCTGTATCCTGCCAGGAAACGACGATTCGGGATAGCGGGCAGGGCAGCAAAGAGGCCATCTTCTGGAACGATGCGGCTCGCTATCTGGCCGGTTTGCCGGTTGGACCCACGAGTAGTTTCTACAGGGCCGCCTCCGATCCAGGCTATTCCACACACGTTCTTTTAATGGACCGATTCTGGGAGAAGGTAAACCGGACGGAGAATGAACACATACGGGCCTTCCAGCGCGAACACCTGAAGCGCGCTCCGGACAGTGTCGTCTACCCGCTTTCGGGCGCGGATTTTGGCAACCTGTACCATCTTTTTCCTGATGCTAAGCAGTATTTAATGATTGCCACAGAACGACCCGGTCGGGTTTTGCATCCGGATAACTTCCGTCCGGAAGAACGCATTGCCTCTCTGGGCGCAATCCGTATGGTGATTTCAAGTATTGCCCAGTACAACTATCTGTATTCGGCCTATATGCGCCGCTATATGGACGGCTTCTATGTGTACGGCGGGACGATGCCCGTAGTACTCATCATGATGGCCCGGATGGGACATACGCCGCTGAAGGTAGAGGATGTTGTGATCAATGAAAACGGTCGTATCGAACCGGGTCTGACCGGAGCCATCCAGGGATATCGCATTGAGTTTCGTGCCGATGGTCGCGTTCGTGAACTGATCTATCTGCCCATCTGGCTTTCCAATGAGGCTGTTGATCCTTCTACAGCTACAGGGAAGTTTCTGGCCAGCCGCCAGGGAGGGGCACTTATGCTCAAGGCAGCCGTTTATCTTTTGCACTGGCCTAAATATGATACATTGCGACAGCATTTTCTAAAGGGCAGTAAGCTCATTGTTCAGGATGATTCCGGAATCCCCTTTCGTGATCTGACTGATTTTAATGTTGAATTGTTTGGCAATTATATACGACCTGTGCCGATCGGTCTTGTGGGCTATCATCCCCAGCCAGATCTTGCCGCTGCTTATCGTCTGCGTTCACAACCGATTGCCTTTCACTATGGCTACGGGGCCCGGGTGGGGACCCACTACTCTAATTTACAGGTGGCCCGACGAAAGTAGTGTCCTCCGTTTATGTGAAATTTGGAGTGGCGCCTCTGTCGCGGTGGGGCGCTGCTCTCCGATTGCTTGTTTTTTTTTCCTTCAGTATCTATCTCCTCATACCGGCACAGAAGCAGCCCTTCACTCGTAGCATCCAGTTGCAGGACGGCTCTATCGTTGAGGGGCAGATTACGAGTCAACCACTGGGCTTTGCTGTGCGACTGGCCAGCGGCGAAATTCGATTTGTAGCCACGGAGGAAGTGAAGGAAGGGCCGGTCGATCTCGAGGGTTTTTCCTTCCCGCGCTGGATTCCGGTGCTGGCCATGCTGCCGGCCCTTCTCTTTTTACCCTACTTTTTCTTTGCTCTGGTATACGGATTATCAGCATTTCTCTCTTCCCTCTTGAACGGAATCCACGGGCAACTCATGGGTCGATCGCAGGCTGACATCGACCGATTTCTGGGCCAGTGCATTTACTTCCGGCTGAAAGTATGCATGTCCTTGCTGGGCCTGACGGATGCGCGACCCCATCTTGATGTGTCTTCACGCGAAGCCAGTGCCTACCCGCTCCTTTTTGGCTATCGCAGTGGATCTGTTGGACCCCTGCACTTTTTTCTGCTGACCACTGGCCTGAGCCGCCTGTTTCTCCTTCCCTGGTATATCCTTTCCGGGATGCTATGGCTGCTCACTGCAGTTTTATCGCCGGTCCTGTGGCTTTTGATTCTTCTGCGTGCAGAAGTTCCGGAAACACTTTTATCTGCAATCGAGCGGTTATTTGCGTTCAGTGCGGCTCTGCAGGCAACAGGCAGTGGACTGATTTCTGGTCCTCCCTCTGTATACAGAATTTTAAGGGAAAGCGTAGCCGAAGATCTGCCCGAAGGCTACGTGAGCACATTTGGACCTTTGCAACTGGAACAAAATCTGGTGGTGCTGCACACGCTGCTCCTTTTGTCCGGTGGACTTTACGCTTACTTCTGGTTGGCGAGGATTGCGCGTATCATGGGTTACGATGTGTTCAGTGTGGTGACTTCAGCGATTATGATGCCACCGCTTGTCGGAATGTATTTCTTGCGCTTCTATCGTCGTGCGGAAAAGCTGGTACGGCAGGAAAGTGGAAGTGTACCGGAGGTGATCTGTTTGTTACCTCTGCTGAATTTATTGGTGGCACCGGGAATGATCCAGCTTATATTGAACGAGTATGAACGGGCCCGTAAACAACAAAGAGAAGCGTAATGGAAATCCGTGAGCGTGAAGCCGGACCGGTAACGATTCTGGATGTTTCCGGAGAGATGTCTCTCTATCATACGGCAACGTTGAAAGGAGCCTTTACTCGTCTGGAAAGTAATCGTAAGCTGGATACGGTTCTCAACCTGGACGGTGTGAACTACCTGGACTCATCGGGGATCGGTGTGCTCATCGCCCATCTTACCCGCTGTCGCAAAGAAGGCGGATCGCTGAAGCTCTGTAACCTCCAACCCAATGTGAGCACGCTCCTCAAGCTCACTAAACTTAACAATCTTTTTGAAATCTATGAGACGGAAAGTGAGGCGCTGGAAAGTTACCAGAACTAAAAAAGAATCGCCCCTTGTGATCTACCCGGATTTTTCCCGGCCGGCCGTGTAACCATCTTTATCACCCGGAAAAGCGAGCAGCGCCGGATCTCCCAGGGCCTTGATTTTTTGACGACAGAGCGGATTTAAGAAATGTTCCCCCTCCCGGGGCAGGCAGTGCAGGGCATAGTCCCGGTCAAAAAGGCGAAATCCCAAAAACCAGGCATGCAAATACGTACGCTCCTCCTTTCGCGCCAGGTCATAGCGCGAGTAAAGCGGATCGCCCAGAATGGGCGCGGCAATGCTCTTGAGAGCCACGCGAATCTGATGCGTTTTTCCGGTCAGGGGTCGCAAAACAAAGAGCCGCAGCCCAGGCTTCTGGGAGGCAAGGGATGTTGAAAAGAATACCGTTCGCGCCGGATTGTTCTGGCTACGCAGCAAAATCCAGGCACCGTTGCGTCCCTTTTCCAGATCGCCGCGCACCATGCCCTGTTTTTTATGAGGCGGTCGATCACTCAAAGCCAGATAGATTTTGCGAATTCGTCCAAAGCGGAAGTGGTTGGCCAGTTCATTGGTGGCCCGCCTTCCTCTGGCAAACAGGAGCAGGCCCGATGTCACCATATCCAGCCGATGCACCGGGTAGAGTCGATCCTCAAACATTCCACTGCGGCGCAAAAGCTCAAGGATGCCGATTTTATTAGCTACGGAATGAAATGGTATTCCCGGTCGTTTGTATATGCAGACAAAGTGTTCTGTTGCGGCAATGACCGGGATAGAAGAATCTATAGTTTCCCTGCTTTCAAACGATCACGGTGGATACGCAGTTCATACTTCGCGGCCAGCTCATCGCGTATCTTTTTCATGGAATCTGCCGAGCGACTCTGGTTCAGCGTATTTTCTATTTCTGCGCGGGACTGCGCGAGGCTTTTCCCGGAGAAGTCGCTGCCTTTCTTCAAGGCATAGTATTCTGAAATATCGTCTTCAGTAACTTTGAAGTCTGCCATTTTTGCACCAAAGTAGCGGCGCGCCTGGCTTTCCATACCTTTGAGTTCCAGCAGAAAACGATATTCCGGTGTTTTGTCTGCATCTTTGAAACGGGAATCAAGCTTGATCAGCCGCGCCGGCACCAGCACGGACTGCATAATCTGCATGTGCTCACCAGGATGGGTAGAATCCTCCGGAAGAAGAGGCTTTAAATCGCCATAGGTAAAAACTTTACCTTCGAGTTCGTACAGTTCTGTTGTGTCCTTGAGCTTATTTACATCAATTTCGCGCGGTTGGAATTTATGTTTATTACGCAATTCTTCCAGCGCTTCCTGAATGCCGGCCTGGGTGCCGCGCTGGATCTGTGCCTGAGCCTGACGGGATGAAAGATTCTCTATCATTTCCTGATTCATAAGGCCCTCGCGCATTTGTTTCTGCTGGGCTTCCGGTAATTTGCTGATGTGCCGCAATGCGATGCGGGTGACTTTGCGATGATAGTCTTCAAACGCTCCGGCAAGTTCGTCTGCGTCCAGTTCCCGTACTTCCAGTTGCCGGGCTATCCAGTAGCCGTCAAGACTGTCAATCACCTGGAACTTACGCTTCTCTGCGCTGGCCAGTGGTTCACTCAGGAAATCCAGCTGATTGGGTTTGCAGCTGATGCAGTGGGGGTCAAGATAGCCGCCCAGAAAGCGGTATCTTTGTTTCTCATTTTTTTCGTAAATAATATCTTCAATATCCTGATCACTCAAGGATGCATCATTGAGCCGATCCGCCAGGGTTCTGGCTTCCGCCATTCGATCCATGGGCGGGGTCTCATGTTTGTGATCATCTCCCGGTCGATGCTCATGCGCTGGATGTTTGCCCAGAAAAACAAACTGATAATCGGCCATGGAAAAGGTGGCATCGCTGGCCTGCCGTTTGAGCAGAACAGAGACGGTTGCCAGCAAGGCTTCTGCCTCATTGAGTGCAGCGTTTCCGGCCGGTTTTGCGTATTCCCGGGCCGCCAGCCGTATAAAAGCGATGTTCTGGATAGTCCGATCCTGGATTTCAATCGTTGCATCTGTCTGGCTGTGTCCGGTTGCTTCCATGATAATGCGCAATTCATCGCGGGTAACGGAACCATCCTTGAAGCTGGCCAGTTCTTTCTGGCAGGCAAGGGTAAAGCTAAAAAGCAGGATAGAGAATATGCGGGCAGTTGTCATAGAGATCCTTTCAGGACGATTTCTGATAGCGAAACCGGAAAGTTTGTTCGTCCAGGTCAGTCAGTTCTTTTTTCTCTGATTTCTCCCGACGAACGGTCTTCTTTTTTTCCGGAACATGGATGGTAATTTCTGCGGTTTCCTGCCCGGCAAGAATCGGGGCCGGCGAACCTTTGACTACCTGAGAGAGGAGTTTTTTGCGCAGTCCCTCCAGGCGCATCTCTTCCTCTTTAAGAGAGGTCTGCAACCGATCCGCATACTTGCGATCCGACTGAATGGTCATCTTTAAGGAGGTAAGTTCATTCAGATCGCGTTCTACCTGTTCCAGGCTTTTGAGCAGATGTACAGCTTTGACCACCATGCAGTGCAGACCTCTCTTTTTGTATCGTTCTGTAAAGGAAAATAAAAAAGCATGGAAGGGGAGGCGCGTGTGTATAAATCGTCCCCATGAAACCAACCCCGGGTCGGGTTTTTAATCCTTACCGTAAACTCTGGCATATGCTCGGCCTTGTGATTCCCCTGTTTCTCTATCTGGATCTTCTTTCCAGTATCGGAGAGCATGCCAGCCGATTCTGGGGAATCGTGATACTCTTTTGCCTGATTGTTCTTGTTTTTGCGCTGGACCTTGCCCGATTTTTTCTACCGCCGTTTCGAAGATTCTGGTACAACACAGTGGGCTTTCTGATGAAAGCAGAAGAAGCGCACCGGTTCAATGCGACGATCCCCTACCTTGTCGCCAGTTTGCTGCTATTTCTTTTTGTTGGCAAAGAGCTGTCACTGATTGCCTGTCTTTATCTGATGATTGGCGATCCGATGGCGGCTTTCGTGGGCGGACGGACCGGGCGTTTCCGATTTGCCAATGGTAAGTCTCTGGAAGGGTTGCTCGCTTTCATTCTGGCCGGAGCGCTGGCCGCTATTCTTTTTCTCCTGTTGCACGGGTTGTTTTTTCCGCAAAGCGTTTATGCGCTTTTCCAGAATCCCGGGCCGCTCCTTCTCGCTGCACTCTGTGGATCCGTCTTTGCGGCCGTTGCCGAATTTTTTTCCTGGACGGCTCTGCGCGGCCTGTATGACGACAACTTAAGCGTGCCCCTGGCCGGAGCGCTGGGATTTTGTCTGGCCGGTCACTATGCCGGGCTTCCCTGGTCAACACTACTCTTTGCGGTGGATCGGCTTTTTGTGTGAAGATTCTTGATCGCTACCTGGGCATTGAGTTTCTAAAGGCGGCTCTGCTTTCTTTGACTGCCCTCACCTTTATTGTCCTCATTTCCCGAGTAATGGACGTAACGCGCCTGGATATTTCCGGGAAAGAGCAGCATCTGTATTTGTATCTTATCTATTCCATTCCACAGACGATTATGTTTGTCATTCCTGCTGCGCTGATCTTTGGTGTTTCCTTTACCCTTTCCAGTTTTGTTGTAAATCAGGAGTTGACTGCCATCTATGCCGCAGGCATTTCCTTTTACCGCGCCGCATTTCCTGTTCTTCTTTGTGGAGCATTTGCCATGCTCCTGGTTTTTCTTTTCATGAATTTTATCGTAGCCGGAGCGACGAGACTATCGCTTTCCCATTACGCACTTTTAAAAAAAGATACAGCGACTGTGCAGGACATCGTTTTTCAGAAGAATATCAAGGGTCGTAACGGGTATTACTTCATCTACTATCTGGATCGCGAAAAAAAGAGGATTGTTGGTGGTTTCAACTATCTGGAGATCAAGGAAGGAAAACCGGTGCAGATGCTCAGTGCCGCGCGAGCTTTTTATGAGGAGGGCCTCTGGAGGCTGGAGAAAGGATCGGTTATTTCCTTTCAAGGGTCCTTTGATCGGGTGCGGATTGAGAATTTTGAAGAGAAAACACAGGAGTTACCGGAGGGGATTGAATTTTTTGCGCGCCCGGCCCGTTCCCCGCTGGAACTGAATTTTTTTGAACTTATGGAAGAAGTGGATCTGCGCCGGTCCGCCGGTATTCAGGCCACCGACTATGAAGTTCAGATGCATGTAAATCTCTCCTTTCCGCTGATGTGTTTTATCGTGACTCTTGTGGGCGCTCTATCCGGAAGTGCGCCGCACAGTCGCGGGACCGGCCCCTTGATTCGTTCCTTGCTCATTGCCATGGGAACCATGCTGACCTATGAGGTGCTTTTCCGGCTGGGAGAGTCCATGGGGAAAAATCAGCTGCTGCCCCCCGTCGTGGCCGGCTGGTTGCCCACTTTGATCTTTGCCGGCGGGGCTGTGTTCATGGTCATGCGCATCAAAAGATGATTCAGTATCTTTATTTTCACGACATTTCCGAATTCACCACTTTCAGTCGCGGGATCTGGTTTGGTCAGGGTATCCACAGTGATCCGCTGGCCCGCCAGGCGGGCTGGTATGCCAGGATGCAGACGGATGGACTTACCATGAAGCTTGAGTTACTCGGTAATGGCCGTACAGAGGAGCAGCCCTGGCAGAAAAGATTTCGCAATGTCCTTTCCGTTTACCGCTTCAATCTAAAAGACATCCAGATTCAGGCCGATCACTTTTCCTGCCGGCAGGAAGGTTTTCTCCTTGAGCTTTCCGCCATTCGTCCCCACCGCATAAGTCTGGTGCTAAAAAAAGAAAGCATCCGCTTTGCCGGTGAGTTGCGGCGTTTGCAGGTACTGCGGGGCCGGTGGGATCAGGCGCTCTGGGTTTTCAGGCGTTTTTCCGCCAGTCGCTCTTCAAGGCGCCGGTAGACGTAAGCCGGCTGAATCCAGTTCAGGCAGGCCAGATCTCCGCGCGAACAGGGTTTGTTTCCAAAAACGGAGCAGGGCCGGCAGGGCAATTTTTCCAGCGGCACTTCCACAATCGCTTCTGCTCCCTGCCCGTAGGGACCAAAGCCCGAGTAATGATGGGTGGCTCCCCAGATGGAGAGGACAGGAATTCCCAGAAGTGTGGCCATATGCATATTAAAACTATCCATGACCACCATCAAATCCATACGCATCACGAGAGCCATCTCGCCTTCCAGATTCAGTTTACCGGCTACCAGATGCGCCTGGGGAAATTCCTTTTGTAGCAACCGCAGAGCCTCCAGCTCGCTTTTGCCTCCGCCAAACAAGAATACTTTATAATCGCTGTTATTTAGAATCAGTCGCATCAGCTCACGCACACTGGCCAGCGGCCACGTTTTTTGCAGATGGCGGGCAAACGGTGCTATACCAATCCAGGGACCGGCTTTTTTTTCCACGCTTTCTCCCACCAGAAAGGCACGCGCCAGAGCCCTGGCCTGTGTGTCAGGATTGATCCAGGGCGCGCGACCAATGGGCGCTTCCAGACCGGCTCTTTCAAACACGCGCATGTAACGGTCCACAACATGAGGAAGTGGTTGCAGGATTTTGTTCTGGGAGCGAATCATCGCCTTCTTTTCGCGACGACCTTTGACAATCGTTTCAAAGCTCAGTCCGGTCAAAAAATAGAAAAATAACTTCAGTATCCGGGACCGGGCCGAAGCATGCACATCAATGCCGCGGGTGTAAGGCCCCAGTTTGGACAGTTCCCGGAACAATCGGTAAAGACCGCGCAGCCCGCGATACTCCTGATCTACGTCCACACCGATCACTTCCACACCCGGAACGTTGTAGAAGAAGGGCTCAAAGGCTTTGCGGGTAACCAGAGTGATGCTCAGGCTGGAATACTTGCGAGCCAGGGAACTGATAACCGGTGAAAGCAGGGCAACATCACCCATGGCAGAGAAACGAAATACCAGAAGGCGCATTATTTGCGGGCGTACAGAGCCGGGTTCAGATTTTTATCGTTGTACATTTTCATCTGTCGGTAGAGCTTGAAATAACGCTTCCCCGTTTTTAGATCGGTCAGGAGCTCATCAAAACAAAGGGACAGATCCTCTTTCTGTTCCAGAAGCACTTCAAGTTTCTGCTGGCAACGTTCTTTATGCTCCGCGCTGGCATCGGGCCGGACCGTTTCTTCCTTCATGTGAAAGATCTTAAGGGCCAGGATACTCATCCGGTCCAGAAGCCATGCTGGAGTTTCAGAATTCATGAAGGCGCCTGGCTTTTTTCCCGGCAGATTCAGATGGTTCAATATCCAATCATCAATGGCTTCCACAGTGTCCGTCCGATTTTGATTGGAGCGGTCTATGGCCCTTTTGATCCGGGCGATTTCGCTATCCGGGGCATCGGGGACGCGGGTCAGATCTTCCAGATGCCATTGCACTGTATCGATCCAGTTCTTGGTATAAAGCAATTCTTCCAGCGTACCTGCCGGATACGGGTTGGCCAGCGGCTGGTCGATACGATTTTCCTCATGGTAGTCCAGTATGGAGCGATCAAAGACGCGGAAGCAATCGCCAGCCTGCATAACGCAAAAAAAATCGCTCTCTTTGCCGGCCAACCAGAAAAAATCAGCCGAGCTCAAGGCTGCGCCGGAAGGCTCTTTCTACGGCCTGGACAATGGCTGCACGCACGGCGCCTTCTTCCAGGGCCATGAGTCCGGCAATGGTCGTGCCACCGGCAGAAGTCACCTGATTGCGCAAAACTTCGGGATGTTCAGCGGTGCCTGTCAGATGCGCTGCCGTTCCGCCCACGGTGGCCCGGGCCAGAGATAGAGCTGTCGCGTAGGACAGGCCACAGCGCACCCCGCCTTCTGCCAGGGCCTGAATGAAAAGCGAAACATAGGCCGGTCCCGATCCGGAAAGGGCGGTGACCACGTGCATATCTTTCTCTTGATCGATCCAGACCACGGATCCGGAAGGGTTGATAAGCTCGCTTATGGTGCTGCGCAGATCCGCATGGGGGCAGAATACAGCATTGACCGAATTCCCGCTGGCCGCGCAGATATTGGGCATGAGTCGGGCAATCCGTGCGCCGGTATTTCCGAGGGCAGCGTGCAACTGATCTGTGGTGGTCCCGGCAAGGATGGAGAGGTACGTTTTATGGCCGCGCATTCCTCTCGTGGCCTGTTTGAGTTGATCCGGTTTGACGCACAGAAAAAGAAAGTCCGAGCGTTCTTCCAGCTCTACAGCATCCTGCACAGCAGCCAGATCTGCTGTCCCCGCCGGGTCAAACGCGATCAGAGTGTGGGCTGTTTGCCGCAATGAAGAGGCCAGAGAAGAACCCATTTTACCCAGTCCTAAAAAGCCGATGTTCATGCTTTGACCCCGGAGAGGCTGTAGTAGATGAACCGCTCCTGTTGCGGTTGGTGGAATTCTATGCAGAGAAACTGTCGGTGCAAATGTTTGAAACCGGCCCGTCTCATACTGCGCTCGAGCGAATCAAGCACGGGCATGGTAAAGCCTTCCTTGCTCTCGATCTGCTTGAGCAGCAAATCCTTATTGGAAGCAAATAAGGAGTCCACGTCAGCCAGTTGGATACAGATTCCCTTGTGCTGCAGAGCGTCGTAAGCTTGATTGAAATAGTGTTTTGGTTTTTTTAATGATGCCAGCCGGTTTACGGAAAAAATGAGGTGGAAAAAGTGATCGGGAAAATCAATTTTTTCCAGGGTTCCTTCCAGGAAGCGTACGGCCGGGTAGTTTTGCCTTGCCGACTCAATGAGTGAGGGGTCATTTTCCAGAGCATAACAGAAGCAGGGATTGAAATCATGCAATTTACCGATTAAATGCCCGTCACCCCCTCCCGTTTGTAAAACCCGGGAATTGCTGTGTATGCCCGAATGTAGGTAGATTTCCCGGGTAAGCTTTTCTTCCAGGTGTTTGTTGAATTCTTCACTCATACCGGTTGCCTTTTCTCAAGGGCCAGATCCATCAATTGACCGAGCAACTCTTCGACAGGAAGTCCGCTCGCTTTCCACAGAGCGGGGTACATACTGATATTGGTAAAGCCAGGTAAAGTGTTGATTTCATTGATGAAAACACGACCGTCGGGCAGTAGAAAAGAGTCCACACGGCCCATTCCCGAACAGAGCAGGGCCCGGTAGGCCTGTAAAGAAATCTTTTGCACGGCCATGCGTTCTTCATCGGTGAGCCGGGCCGGTATGTCGAGTTCCGCTCCATCGGTTTTGATGTATTTGGTTTCGTAGTCATAAAAACCGCTTTTGAGCCGGATTTCACCTACCGTTGAAGCGGCCGGTTCTGCATTTCCCAGCACGGCGCATTCTACCTCGCGGCCGCTCAGGCCTTCTTCCACAATGATTTTGCTATCCTCCGCAAAGGCCCGCTGTACGGCCGGCGCATATTCTTCCCGAACCGTAACCTTCGATACACCGACAGAAGAGCCGGCCCGGGCGGGTTTTACAAATAGCGGATACAGCTGCGGATCGAGGGCCAGAGCTTCCGGAGGGCTGCGGAAAACCTGAAAGGGAGCCGTGGGGATGCCCGCTTCCTTGAGCAATCGCTTCATGATTTCTTTGTCCATGTTGATGGCCGATCCGGCAACATCGGCTCCGGCACAGGGCAGACCGAGCAATTGCATGAGCCCCTGCAGACTGCCATCTTCACCGTTTGGTCCATGCAGAATGGGCAGAACGACCTCAACACAGACGGGGCCTTTTTCACTGCTGAATGGGTCCTTCTCTCCCGGCCGGATCGTGACTTGTGGAGAACTTGCGTCTTCCGCGGTAAAGGCGGGCCGGTCGGGCAGGTGCCAGCTTCCTGTTCGACTGATATAGATGGCCTCCACCTGGTGGCCCGAGAGAGCCCGGTACACATTGGCGGCGGACAACAGAGAAATTTCATGTTCGGAAGACTGGCCACCGTAGATCAGAGCTACCTTTTTAGGAGACATGGCGCTGGAATCCTGTCCGGTAGAGTCTCTGAAAGGCAAGCTGCTTTTCTTCAAAGGTGCGGGCATCCCGTAGATCCGCGTCTGGCAGGAAGCGCAATCCCGAACGGCCGTATTCATCGTAGATCCAGCGCTCCAGAAAGTAAGCTGCCTTATCCGTCCGGACCATGAGATTTTGACCCAGATCCTGGAGGACGTTCCCGAGGCCCAGGCCAGACAGGGCACTTACCTGGAAAATGGGAATGTTCTTTCCGGACCGGGCAAGAGGCAAACTGGATTTCAGTTCATGAAAGCTTTTTTCCGCAGCGGGCTGGTCCGCTTTATTCATGATAATCGCATCGGGAATTTCCATGATCCCGGCTTTGATGAATTGTAGCGTATCACCGCCAAGCGGGGCAAGGATCAGGTACACACGGTCGGCTGCATGCTGGATTTCGATTTCATTCTGGCCAATGCCCACGGTTTCAATGATAATGAGATCGAAAAGCCTTTCCAGTAAGCGGCAGACCTGAAACGTGCTGCGCCCCAGTCCGCCCATCTGTCCATCGGTTGCCTGGCTGCGAAAGAACAGATCATCCAGCGGAGGAAGCTGGACCCGCGTGCGATCGCCAAGAAGGCTGCCCCCCGATGTCTGGCTGCTGGGATCAATGGCCAGGATAGCCAGAGATTTTTTCTGTGTTTCCTGGATCAGGAGTGCAAGCTTGCCGATGAGCGTGGATTTACCGGCCCCCGGAGTGCCCGTAAAGCCAATGATGGGTGCCACGGGCCGGTCCTTGAATTCCTCAAGTACTTGCCTGCGTTGATCAAGGCTATCGGCATGGTTGCTTTCAAAAACGCTGATGAGCTGCGCGACACTGTATTTATCACGCACGCGCGCTCCTTCAATCAGAGTTCCCAGCTTCAACGGGCTTTATGTGCTTCGACAACGGCAGTGATCCGGTCCATAATGGAGACCAGGTCAAAATCAGCGGGAGTGAAAATTTCCGCAATGCCGCAGGCTCTAAGTTCTTCAAAATCTCCGGTCGGGATAATGCCACCCAGAACCACGGGGATGGTTTCTGCTCTGCTTTTTTTGAGTTCGTCGAGTAGCTGCCTGGCCAGCTCCAGATGGGATCCGGAAAGTACGGACAGGCCAATCACGTCGGCATTTTCTTCCACGGCGCTATGAGCGATCTGTGCTGGAGTCAGGCGGATACCGGAGTAGATGACATCGAAGCCGCTGTCCCGGGCAGCCACAGCAATCATTTCCGCTCCGTTGGAATGACCGTCCAGACCGGGTTTGCCCACAACCATCCGCGGTCGACTTCCCGTTTTACGGGCCAGTTCTGCGACCCGCTGCCGTACCTCTTCGAGTTTGCTTGAGGAAACGCGCAATGCCTGGCCGTCGATTCCTGTGTGCGGTCTGTATTCTCCAAACACCTCCCTTAGAGTTCCCGCCCACTCCCCGGTTGTCACCCGGGCAAGGGCGCATTCAATGGAGGCTTCCATGAGGCCCTGACCTGTCTGTGCGGCGCTCCGCAGGGCAGCGAGCGACTCCTGAACCCTTCCGTTATCGCGGCGGGCCTTTGTGTTCTCTAGATTTTGTAAAGTTTCTTCAATTTCCGCTGGATTGATCTTGAAAATGCCACCGTCCTGGCCGGTCATGAGCGGGGAGGGCAGTCCATCGGTCCATTTGTTTACACCCACAACGATCTGCTCACCCGCAGAGATGCGTCCCATTCTACGGGTCATGGATTCCACCAGGGCTGTTTTGAGGTAGCCGGAGTCGATAGCTGCTTTCATGCCACCCATGCCATCAATCTTTGCAATCTCTTCTCTGGCTTTTGTTTTCAAACTCTCTACTTTAGATTCGATGACCGGACTGCCGTCAAATAGATCCGGATATTCCAGAAGATCGGTTTCAAAGGCAAGAATTTGTTGCAATCGCAAAGACCACTGCTGATCCCAGGGGCGGGGCAGAGAAAGCGCTTCATTCCAGGCGGGCAATTGCAGAGCCCGGCAACGGGCACTGCGCGAAAGGGTAACGCCCAGAGTTTCCAGCAGGATTCGCCAGGCATTGTTTTCCGGCTGCTGTTCCGTGAGCCCCAGAGAATTCACCTGCACCCCATAGCGGAAGACACGGTAGCGCGGATTTTTTACGTTGAAGCGAGTCAGGGTGATCTCATCCCACAGTTCGCCAAAGGCACGCATCTTACACATTTCTTCTATAAAACGGATTCCGGCATTGACAAAAAAGCTGATGCGTCCGGTGCATTGCTCGAATTCTTCTTCTGAGAATTTGTTTCTTTTTTTAATTAAATCAAGCAGGCTGATGGCGTTGGCCAGAGCAAAGGCAAGTTCCTGGACAGGAGTGGCTCCCGCTTCTTGCAAATGATAGCTACAGATATTTGATGGATTCCAGCGGGGGATGTTGCGCAGGCAGTATTCATACATTTCTGCGATCATCGAGAGACTGGCTTCCGGCGGGAAAATGTAGGTACCGCGGGCCAGATACTCTTTGATGATGTCGTTCTGGGTAGTTCCGGATAGTGCTTGTTCGGGAATGCCGCGTTCACGGGCAAGGGCTACGTACAGGGCCAGAAGCCACATGCTGGTCGCATTTATGGTCATGCTGGTATTCATTTTGTCCAGAGGGATGTCCTGAAAAAGCAGAGCAAAATCATCCAGCGAATTGATGGGAACGCCTACTTTGCCAATTTCCGGGCGTGCGATGGGGTGGTCCGAGGAATAGCCACACTGGGTGGGCAAATCAAAGGCTATGGATAGACCGGTCTGTCCGCGCTCCAGGTTGGAACGATACAGCTCATTGGAAGCTCGAGCGCTGGTATGACCGGCATAGGTGCGGAAGATCCAGGGTTTATCGGTTACCGGTTGGCCATTATCCAGAATCTGATGTTTCACATGTCTTTGCTCTTTTTGTGCGGTCAGCACGCAAGCAAAAAGAGCTTGCATGGATTTCCATACTCATTGATCTGAGTTTAGAATTGATTTTCATTCTGGAGATAACAATGAGCCTTCTTCATAAAACACTGCTTGCGGTTCTGGTCGCTTCTATGGGTGCCTGCGCTTCGCCGGGATTTGGTCCCGCAGGCGGATTTTACACATCGACTAAGATCGGCGTGTCTGCCACTCAGCCCCAGGGCGCTAAAACTGGACAGGCCTGTGCGCAAACCGTTCTGGGTCTGGTTGCCTGGGGCGACGCATCCATCCAGGCTGCTGCCGCCGCCGGTGGAATTACCAATATTCGCACCATTGACTACCATGGCCTATCTATCCTGGTCTGGGGCAGACTCTGCACTGTTGTACAGGGAGATTGAACATGAGAACAAGCTTACTTTTGCTTGTACCCCTGCTGCTCCTTTTTTCTTGTATCGGAGTGCAGATGGGTATTCCCACAACAACAATCATTACCAATTCTGCGTCCACCGGTATGTCCGCCACGGCTCAGAATTCCACGGACCGTACGGCTGAGCGCTGCATTTCCAGCTGGTTTGGCCTTTTTGCCGTTGGCGATGCATCCGTCCAAAAGGTTGCCGCTGAAGCCGGGATGACCCGGATCAATAGCATCAGTTATCGGCATGACATGAAAGGTTTTATCAATCAAGCTTTTTGTGTCGTGGTAAGGGGGCAATGATGAAACGATTAACTATTTTCTTTATTGTGCTGGCATCGTTGTCATTGCTGAACTGTTTCAGCATGGGCAGTGTTACCGGTATTGGCCCTCAGGGCTTTCTGTTCAACGGTGTTACCATTGGTACGGGCGCCACGTCTGCGCAGGGAAATAAGGTTGGACAGGCCTGCAGCCATACCATCTTGATGCTCGTTGCCGTAGGTGATGCCAGTATCAAGGAAGCTGCTGTCGAAGGTCAGATAACCAATATTACCAGCGTCGATCGCAAGTTTTTTAGCCTGCTCGGGCCCATTTTTACCCGGGCATGCACCGTCGTAAGAGGGGACTGAAACGGACGGGGGGCCTGAGGCCCCCTTCTTTCTATCTGGAGGAAGCGATGAATTGGAGCGTTAGATTTTGCCTGGGTTTCATGGCCGGAGTCATTCTAACCAGCTGTCAGGAGGCACCTAAAAAGGTCGTCAGTGCTGCAGCCATCGTCTCTTTGAATGGAACGGTTACGGTTGATTCCCGCCCTGCCAGAACGGGAGAAAAACTGGAAAAAAATGCAACCATAACGGTGGGTGCCGATTCGCAATGCCTCCTGGCGGTGGTTCGCGGTGAGAGCAGTTTGCGCCTCAGGCTGGGGCCCGGGGCCACATTTCAGTTGCGGCAGGCGCTGGATTCACCGCTTAACGTGACGGGCACACTCAAAGCGGGCCAGGGCGTTTTTGATCTGGATAAAGCACAGATCGGCGATGCCGTGAAAGTGATTACACCGACGACTGTGGCCGCCGTGCGCGGTACCAAGTTCAGCGTAGCGGTGGGCCAGGATGAATCTACGGAAGTGAAGGTAGCCCAGGGGCAGGTGGCCATGCGGCCGCGCATTGAACGGCTGGATGCTGTGGATCCGCAGTTGGCGGCTGACAGTGAGACGCTCAGAGGCGTTCTGGCTGCTGCCGATCAGGGAGCTACGACGGTGGCTGCCGGCCAGGCCGGAACAATCACGAAAAGTGAGGCCATGGCCTACAATGAAAGCCTGCCCATAGAAATTAAAGAATTGCAAAAATCGCCAGCGCTGGAAGAGACCGATCCAGTAAAGGCAGCTGCAGAGCTGGAAAACCTGAAAGATAGAACTCAGGAGGGCATCAAGGCTTTGCCGGACCGTACCCGCGAAGCCGCTCCGGCTGCAACTCCGGTTCAGATTGATGAAAAGGAATTCCGACTGCAGACGGAAGGAGATGTCACCGCCGGGGAAAGCCCGCAGAGAACCGTCCCTCCTGCTCTTAAGCCCCCGGCTCCGCAGCGTACTTTTGTTCCGGCTGCGGTGCCCCCGGTAGCGCCGGCCGTCCTCCCTGCGGCCGCCGGGACATCGCCTGAAGCCAGGGAAATCAAGCTGGGGAATGAGGCACCGCGAGAAGAAGATTTTCAGAAGCTCCAGGAAGTGCCTGCCGCATCGGAGAAAACCGTTCAAAGTTATGGGGACACGGTGGAGCTTACCAGCGGCAAGCGTTATGAAAATGTTGGAACTTTGATCAGTAAAGATTTTGTAGTGATCATCGGGGCCGATGGCCGCCGACTGGCGGAGGTATCCAAACGGGAAGTGAAATCCATCAGCAGAGGGAATCGGTGATGCGTAATCTGGCAGTTGCTTTTCTATCTACCTTTTTGATCAGTGCCTGCACAACCCGTTATGCGGTACAGGTGCAATCGGACCCATCCGGTGCGGAGGTTGTGATTGGTCATAGATCGCAGGAGCGTGCGCCGTTCCAGGGTGAGCCCCTGGCTCGCGGTCAGACTCCAGCGAACCTTGAGTTTGAGACAAAGCCGGATGCGCCAGATGGGGATCTGTACATGTCGGTTTTCCTGCCGGGCTATGAAGAACACCGTTTTCTGTTTGCCCGTAAGGGTCGGTCTGCCCGGCAAAACAATTTCAATATTAAGTTGCGAAATGCGAGTATCTATTTAAGGGGCGGGCAGGTTCTGCAAGGAGCCATTCTCCAGACGGATGGGTCCGGCTATGTAGTTTTTACGCGCACGGGGAAAATGTTTGTTCCCGCCCAGAGGGTGGTCCGGGTCGAATTCCATTAGCCTGTGTCCTGGACCAGATAGGCCAGCATGGCGGCAATTCGCGCTGCGGGCATATCCAGACCAAAATAGTGGTCATTGCGATAGCTCACATAGGTTAAAGCCCCCGGAACCATGGCGTCAGCGGCCAGTGTAAGACCGTCGTTCGGGCCGTAATCTTTCAGGATCCGGTAGTAAGCACGGGATCGTGCTGACACGTAACGCTCCAGTGGAGCCGCCACAACACTTATCACGCGGACGTGCGCGGGGATTTTTCTTTGCGGGGGAGTTGGCGGGCGCCGGAGGGAGAGAAAGCCAGCGTAGTCATAGCCACTGCGGTAGAATTCCAGGCGAGTCAGCCAGCGCGAAAGAAGCCGGTCCTCATGATAATTTACAAGTTGGGTACCACGAAGCAGTCCGCCTACATTGAGCCAGGCGACGACGTTTTTCATGAAAGGTTTATTCCCGCACAAAGACCAGGCAGCCTGAACGTCTGCTCCGCCCTTACTGACAGAAGCAAGAATTACTTTCTCCTGGCGATCGGCCAGAAAGTCACAAATGATGGTGGCGTTTTGTTCTACAGAGCCTGTTTGTTCCACAGCGATCAACGTCTCGCGCAGTCCCATCTCCTGGGCCAGATTTCGCAGAGTGCGACCATCGGCGCCACTGTGCGGGTTGTCGCGATAGAACATTCCCGGAACAAAGGCCAGGAGCGGTCCATCCTGGACAAGGGGCAGGGCAGCCTGAAAGTTTTGTTCGTATTCTCGAATTTGTTTGCGAAAATTTCTCTGCTGCGGGGATTCCACGGAGCGCAGAAAGAACAGAGCGCTCAACGCATCCACGGAATGTTCTTTGTCGGGTCTAAGAACCCCGTCCTTCAAGAAATCAGACCATTCTACATGCTTGTATTGATCTTTTACTTTTTGAAAGAAAGAATGCTCATCGTCGCAGACCTGTTCCAGATAAAGGTCCAGATAACGGCAATGGGCAGCCCGGCCCGGCTCAAGCTTCAGGGCCGGAGCCAGGCAACCCCAGAGCAATGCTCCTGGCAAGAGCAGGAGGCGAGGCAGCCAGGCTGACTTTACTGCCCTGTGATGATCAAACACTTCCGATCATAGAGAAGCCCGGAATCACCACCTACATATTCAGTGTAGGGCATGAGGGCAAACAAGGAAAACAGGGAAGTATGCTTCACGTTGATGGTATCAATCTGGGTGATACCGCCGTCGGCTGCAGCGGCGGGCACGCTCATGTCACCCCAGGAAATCAGGCGTAAAAGAATGGCATGGGAACAAGCCTGCCCGGTTTTCTGCCCGAGCTGCTTGCCGACGCAGCCATCGTTGGTTGCCCCGCAGTTCACATTGTAAGTGGTATGATTGAACAGTGTACCCTTTTGCGGCTTGGGTACCATATGACCGCTTGTGCAGGCAGCCATAAACACCAATGTCGATAGTGCAATGTTGATTTTCATTTTGAGAATCTCCTTTTTGATAATTTTTTATTTCATATTATTAAGTCAATGATTTTTTGTGTTTTTCCATGAAAATTATACGCATAAACGATTCATAATACTCCCCTGTAGCCGATCCACGGAATCACAAAACCGCCGGATAGCGGCAGCGGAGGCTGGGCCTGAAAAAAAAGGAACTGCTTTACATAAGAATCCATTGAAATCACCTGATTGCGGTCCAGAAGCAGCGGATCTATATACAAATGGCGCTTCTCCTGAATGCCCCAGTTGCCGTTTACGCCCAATTCCAGCGAAACAAAAAAACCTTTAAGATCACGAGGCGCAACGATGACCCCCAGCGAAGCACCTGAGTATCCATAGGAAAGATCGGAACGGAAAATCAGCGGGGAACTGCCCAGCCTGACGTCGTTCAACTGCCAGCTTTCTCTTTGACGAATGACCACCAGAGGACGTTCCTCAAGCGTCCAGTCAGCTCTTCCTGTATGGATACCGACAAACGGGATAAAATCCTGGTCCAGGTCGGGGAATAGATAATGGGCATAAGCCAGGCCGCTCACCTTGCGCTGGTTTAGCCTGCCTTCCGTGAAGAAGGAGACGGAATATCCGCCTTCCTCAATCAGGACCCGCTGCCTTGCCAGAGAATCGGCCTTTCTCAAATTGGGATCTGCGATTCCAGCCACTCCGAACCGCCAGGACGGAGCGGGTGAAAAGGCAAGATTCAAAGAATATGCTGTACCGTCCGGAAGAATGGCCGCATAGTAGGCTTGCCGGGTTTCCTCCTGCGCCGGGATCGATTCCATTACAATCCAGTAGAAAATAAAAAGAATCCCGCGACGGTAATGCATAAAAGACTTCAACTTTACTGCGCCTTAAGTATTACATTGGGTTCGATATAGACCAGGCCTGCTGCTCCAAGAAATCGCCGGGAAACGGCCTGTGGTCCTGGATCGGGATCGATACGCACAAGATAGAGATCCGGTCCCAGTTCCTTTATCAAGTAAATTCCATAAAAATCCACAAAATTTTTTATGCTGTGCCCGGGACTCAGCCGGAGGAGATACTCCTGCGCCACCCTTGTGCCATCGGTGGCGGGAGGGGGGCGGTGGCTGTCCATTGGCCGGTCCAGATTCTTCTGGCAGGCTGCGGCGCACAGTCCAGCCAGAAGAATCGCAAAGTATGGGGCGGTGCCCTTCAATTCTTAAACAGGCCTAAAATATTGGTGCTTACTCCATTGCGTGTGATCGCCAGCACCCGATTGTTTGCTGTATCGAGCAGGGCAGTCGGATCCAGTCCGGATGAAGCGGCCTGCCCGGCGGAGATGTCTGTATAGGTGCAGTTGCTGCCGCTGAGTGAACAGCGAAACAGGGCCGGTCTGGAACTATTGCCCTGGTGCTGGGTTACAACCAGCATCCGGGAAGCGGTTGTATCGATCAAGAGTTTGGGCTCGTAGCCGGAGCTCGTTGTACCCGCAGAAATATCAGCAAAAGCACAGCCAGAGCCGTCCAGGTTGCAGCGAAAAAGCCCGGGGCGATTGGACGACACTCCCCTCCGGGCCACGATCAAAAGCTTTGCTGCACTTGAATCGATTGCTATGGACGGGTGGTACAGTGGCCCGGACTGTCCGGCTGAAACATCGGAATGGGTGCAGTTGCTTCCGTCCAGGTCACAGCGAAATAAACCGGGCCGACTGGAATTTGCACTGTTTCGAGTCACGACCAGAAGTTTTCCATTTGCCGAATCGATGATAGCGTCCGGTTCAAGTCCGGAACTTGTGCCCTGTCCGGCGGATATGTTTGTGTAGGTGCAGGACGATCCATCAAGATTGCAGCGGAAGAGGGCGGGCCGCGAAGCATTGGCGTTATTCATGGTCACAACCAGCAGCTTGTTGTTTGCCGTGTCGATGAGCGCCACCGGAGTAATACCGGAACTGGCCCCCTGGCCTGCGGAAATATCTACGTAACTGCAACTGGATCCATCCAGGTTGCAGCGGAAAAGTCCCGGACGCGAAGAATTGGCTCCGTTTGTAGTCACCACCAGGATTTTGCTGTTTACCGTGTCCAGAACCATAGAAGGGTTGGTGCCGGAACTCGTCCCTTGGCCCGCAGAAATATCCACACCGCTGCAGTTAGAGCCATCCAGGTCGCAGCGCACAAGCCAGGGGCGGCTTGACGCGCCCCTTACAGCTACCAGGAGCTTGCTGTTCGTGGAATCTATGGCCGCAGACGGGTTGCTGGCGCTGACACCTGTGCTCAAGGATGTATAGCAGGGGTTGCCGGTTCCGGCCGCGCGGGCGGCCGGAAACACGCAATTCACCGGATGCAGGTAGCGCAGGGCAGCGGAAGCATTGACCGAGCGTCCTTGCGTTGTGTTCGTCAATGAGGCCTGAGTTGTGCCGCTGCGGTAGATCGCATCGCGCATATTTGCGTAGGTGTATTTCTGGTTGTAGGCTTTTAAAAGGGCGGCAAGGCCGGCAACGTGCGGCGTGGCCATGGAAGTACCGTTCTGCACGTCATAGCGATTGGTCTGATCTGTGTCCATGGAAACCAGGGAAAAGTAATCCCCGGCCAGAACGGCCGGACCGTAGCTCTGGCCTGAGGCATTGGTGATCAGTCGGAAACCCAGGCTGCAGCTCGTGGATCCGGCACAGGCTGCCAGGTTGTATCCATAGCCTACAAAGCTACCCGCGTAAGTGCCGGTAAAGGTGGCCAGAGTGCTGCCGTCGAAGGGATCGGCATCGCTATCGGCATGGATCGAAAATGAGTCCCCGGCGTCATTCAAATAGAAGTCGGTATAGATGTTGAGAGTAACGGCATCTGCATCCGCATCTACGGTGAATGATTTGCTGGCCAGACCGTTCGTATTGTTCGCGTAGTTGACGGAGGGTGCCGTGCACCAGCCGGAAGGGTTGGCCAGCGCGCCATCGGTGGGACAGTAGTCGCTTCCCGTGCTTTTAGCCCAACCCCCACTGAGGCTCCAGCCGCTTGTGAAAGAGTCGTTCTGGGTTTCCTGGTAGCCTGACCAGGTGCTCAGAATGTTCGTGCCCGGTGCTCCCACATCCACACCGGTCAGTCCGTAGTTGGAAAAGTTTGCCAGACCAAAGTTTTGATCCAGAGCAGCCACGCAGATGATATTGTCTTGAGTGTATTCGCAGGGGTAGAAATCGTTTGAAGAAAGATTCAATCCACTATTGCCGGCTGCGGCAATGACGAGTACTCCGGCGTTGCGTGCTCTGATGATGGCATTTTCCAGTGTAGCACTGGCCACCGAATTTCCCAGGCTCATATTGATGACGGCAGCCCCATTCTGGATGGCAAAGTCAATCGCATTGGCTGTGTTGGCCGCTGTGCCACCGGATGGGCCCAGAACGCGCAGGGCCATGATCTGTGCATTCCAGCAAACGCCTGTCGTACCAACACCATTGTTGCCGCGCGCGCCGATCGTTCCGGCTACATGCGTGCCATGACCGCTACTGTCCATGGGATCTTTATCAGAATCCACGTAATCGTAGCCATGTGTGCAGGCACCCAGAGCGGCACCATTGTGGTCCACGCAACTTGAGCCATCCCACATTACAGAATTTAAATCTTCATGATTGTAATTGATTCCGGTATCGATGACCGCTACTATCACACTGGAGCAGTCTGTCGCAACATCCCAGGCATTTTCCATATCCATATCGCGGCCCAGCGTTCCCGGATTGGTTGCGGTCTGCGAATAAAGCCCGCTTGTATCCATGGGATCTGTAATGGCGGTGGAACCATCGTTGAAAAGACCCCAGAGTTGTCCGTAGGAGGGATCGTTGGGCGCGAGTGATGGGTAGTAAAGGTAGTTGGGTTCGGCAAATTCTACTTCCGGCATGGCGGCATAATGATCGGCCATGGCATGGACATTGGCCTGGGCAGGCAGGCGCAAACGCCACACACCGCCTTCGCCGCGCCGGGGAGGACGCATCCGGACGCCCTGAGACTGCAGGGTAGAGGACGGCGCGGCTTCTGCCTTCAGCTGCACCAGAATTTCACCGGGGACAAATTCGGGGCGCGACAGGCTGCTCTGGCGCAGGAAGGGCCGGGCCAGCAGAACTCCGGCGAAAAGGGATACCAGAAGGATTATACAGAGAACGATTTTTTTCATGGGTTGTACACCGTAATTGTGGTTTCAGCTGAGGCTTCACTGCCCGCTGTGTTAATACTGGAGTAGGCCACGACACGGACGTAATAGGTGCCGGCGCTCTCCAGATTCAGTGTGACGCTTGTAGGTGCAGCGGGACCCGATACGTAAGGAACGTCGAGAACCGGGCTACTTCCGCCTGCTGCGCCCGGGTAGTAAACCCTGTAGCCTCCACCCGCTGAGTTGACAGCCGTCTCCGGGTTTCCCAGCCAGCTGATCTTTGTCGAGCAGGGTGCGGCGCAGTCCCCGTTGCCGGGGCTGCTGGTGCTACCGCTTGAGCCGGGGGCTCCGCCGCCACCTCCGCCACATCCGGCGTAAAGGAGGACAATCAATATCCAGAAAAGGTTCCTCATTTTTATCAACACTCCACCCGTGTATACCTCCGGGATGCGGATATGTCTCAAAAAAAAGGGCTTTTACAGTAAAAAATTCCGACGGTCTATCGTAGTTCCAGCCAGGGAAGGACTTCTCTGGCCGGCAGAGGCTTACTGTAATAGTAGCCCTGCGCTTCGTCGCAGCCCAGCTCCTCAAGGAGCGCTTTTTGATCCGCTGATTCCACTCCCTCGGCGACAACACGATGTCCCAGGCGATGGGCCAGTTCAATGATACTGGATACAAGGCTCGTTTCGATTTTTTCGCTGCCCAGGCCGCGAATGAAACTCTGATCGATTTTTAGGCAATCGATGGGCAGGCGCGCCAGGTAGCTCAGCGAAGAAAAGCCCGTACCAAAGTCATCTATGGCGATGGCAATGCCTTCAGAGCGGATCCGGTTGAGTGTATCGACGCCCCGGTCTACATTGCCCAGCAGCATATTTTCCGTGATTTCGATTTCCAGCTCCTGGGCCGCACCCGGGTAGCGGCCCAGGAGTTTCAGGAGGGTGTCGATAAAATCGGGACGCGAAAGTTGCAGGGCGGAGACATTCACAGCGATTCGCGGAACGCGGTAACCCAGATCCCGCCAGCGCCTCGATTGAGAGATAGCTTCTTCCAGAGCCCATTCACCCACGGCATGGATGAGTCCTGTTTCTTCCAGCAAATGGATGAATTTTAGCGGAGGTATGATCCCCGTAATGGGATGCTGCCAGCGGATCAGCGCTTCAAGTCCGCAGAGCCGACCATTTGTTAAATCGATTCGCGGCTGGTAGTGTAGCAGGAAGTGCTTTTCTGTGATAGCCAGTCGCAGATTATTTTCCATCACCAGGTGTTCGGTGACGCGGGCATTCATTTCTGAGCGGTAGAAGAGAACGCTTTCGCGCTCATTACGGGCGCGGATGCGCGCGGATTCGGCATTGCGCAGGAGAACATCGGCATCCGTGCCATCATCCGGGAAAAGAGCAATTCCGGCCCGGCAGGAAACCAGCAGATCCTGTTCCTGAATATCAAAAGGAGCGGCAAAGCAACGCTCTCGCAGATCATTGAGTCTCTGCAGCACTTCTTCTGCTTCCACAATGTCCACAAAGAAGAGACCAAAATGATCGCGCTCCAGGTGGGCTACCAGTAGATCATTGCCAGCAGCTTCTGTCAGGCGGCGGGCAACGGAGCGCAGCAGGAGGTCTCCGGCGTGTCGGCCCAGGGTTTCATTAACGTAGCGAAATCGTTCGAGATCAAGAACAGCAAGCGCCGCCTGCCTGTGTTCAACGGCCCGGTTGCGCAGTTGCATGCCCAGTTGCTGTTCAAAGTGCAGCCGATTGGGCAGTCCGGTTGATGGATGGTGAAAGGCCAGAAAATTGGCCTGCGCCCGCCGCTTCTGGTGTTCGAGGGCAAAGGATACGTCTGCGGCCAGTTCACCCAGCAGACGCAGCTCATCCTGGTCAAAGAGATTGGCCGTCCCACTAACGAGTGAGAGGGTGGCCACTACCCTGTTATCTGCGCTCAGTGGCAGCACAACAAGCGAGCGGTATCCCATTTCAATGGCCAGCTCGCGTCGATCACTTTTAAAATGCGCGTCTGTATCAATATTATTGGAAAAGCCAATCTGTCCGCTCCGCACTGCCTGGCCGATCAGGCTGTCCGGATTTTCCAGGTTGATCTGGGTGGCCCGGGCCAGGCGCTGCACGTGCTCCTCTGGATGCCCACTGGCCGCCTGATTTTCAATGGATTTCCCGTCGATGATTCGATCCAGCAGGGCTATATCAAAGCGACCTGCCTCGACAGCAATGCGGCAACATTCCTCAAAGAGTTCTTTTTCTTCCGGAGCCCGAACGATGAGGCTGTTGATGCTGCTCAGAACTTCGTGGATGCGCGAGAGGCGCTCGATCCGCCACAGATGCGTTTTCCTTTCTGTGATGTCTTGCTTGATGGCAATAAAGTGGGTGATCTGACCGGACTCGTCGAGCAGTGGTGTGATTGTTTGCTCCTCTGTATAGAGGGAGCCATCGCGGCGTTGGTTGATGAGTTCGCCCCGCCAGACCTGGCCTTCAAGAATCGTGGTCCAGAGATTTCTGTAGTATTCTGGTTCGTGGGCACCGGATTTGATGATGCTGGGCAATTTTCCGATCACTTCCTCCGGCGAATATCCCGTCAGCCTTTCCCAGGCTGCATTGACCCAGGAAATCCGTCCCTCGCGATCTGTAATCATCACGGCGTTGGCTGCCGCGTTGAGTGCAGCGGAACGCAACCGCAGTTCGTTCTGGAAATTCCGGGCAAGGTTTGCATCTTTGACGGCCTGCAGGGCCCGGCGGACGGCGGGTCCCAATCTTTTGAGCCGATCTTTGAGCACGTAGTCCGTGGCTCCTTCGCGCAACGCTTCAACGGCTACTTCTTCGCCCATCGTTCCGGAGACGAATATAAAGGGAAGATCGGGATACAACTCCCGGCAATGGGCCAGAGCTGCCATTCCGTCGTATCCGGGAAGTGAGTAATCCGATAGCACAATGTCGGGGCCAAAGTCTTTTAGCATCTGCGTAAAACTATCACCGTCACTTGTGCGTTCATGGGCAAAGGAAATCTCAAAGCGCTCCAGTTCGCGAAGGATCAGGTCAGCGTCATCGTCTGAATCCTCAAGCATCAGCACTCGAATCATCGCACCTTCCCTGTCGGGGCAGCCTCTTCCAGCGCAGGCATGGACAAAGGAAGGGCAAAAAAGAAAGTGGCACCCTCACCGGGAACACTGTGAGCCCAGATGCGGCCACCGTGGCGAGTGATGATGCGCTTTACCGTAGCGAGTCCAATGCCATTGCCCTCAAAATGGCGCAGACTGTGTAATCGCTGGAAAGGCTGGAAAATGCGGCGGGCATACGCGGGGTTAAAACCAATGCCGTTATCTTCTATGGAATAGATGCATTCACCGCTCTCGATCCAGCCCTGGATTTTGATTTGCGGCATGTCTTTATCCCTGGAGAATTTGAGGGCATTCTCCAGTAAGTTCCCCAGTACCTGGCGTAACAGGGCAGGATCTGCCTCGCATGCGGGCAGATCACCGGATTGCAAAAGCCGGGCCCGATTTCCGGCCGGGTCTGCTGCGATAACCATTTGCCAGACTTCTTTGATCGTCTCAGCAGGATCCCAGTTGCGCAATCGCAGTGGGTGTTTGCTCAGGCGTGAGAGACGCAGCAGATCCTCAATCATTTCCATCATCCGCATGGCCGCAACTTCCTGGCGTCCCACAAGATCGAGGGCCCCGGAAGGCAGAAGATCAGCATAGTCTTCGCGCAGCGCGCGGGCCCAACCCTGCACAGCGCGCAGCGGAGCGCGCAGGTCATGAGAAATGGAGCCGGAGAAAGCCTCCAGCTCTTCATTTTTGGTTTTGAGCTCAGCTGTGCGTTCGGCCACACGATTTTCCAGTTGATTTAGATGTTCTGCAACGTTCTGCCTGAGTTGCAGGTTGTCGAGGAACATCCCCAGTTGTCCGGCCATGAGTTCGCAGAGTTGCTCTGAGCGGCCGCTGGCCGTGACGGATCGATACGAGTACAGGCAAAGGTGACCGGATTCTCCTGCTTTTCGTGGAATGGGAACGGCGCAAAAATACGAAAACATGGGGGCATCGCTTTCCAGGACCTCTTTTTTGTTCTTCAATGGCTGCTGTGCTGCGCAAAAAAAGCGGCAGCGGCACGGAGCGGTTTTCCTTACAGCAGAGCATGGGGCAATCACGACTGTGTTCGCAGGGGACTTCACCCCGGGACGCAACCACCGCAAAAACTTCGCCTTCCTTCAGGCAAACGAGTCCCCCATCCATTCCCGTTAGATCCGTGAGTTCCTTTAGAGCCGCATCGAAGACCCCTTTATGCGTGGTCGCCGTTACCGCCCGGAGGAGTACGCGGTTTATCGCCAGCAATTCTTCATTCGCTCTTTCGACTTCTCGCAGTGCCTCGCGTTCCTGAGTTACATCATGAAAGACAACGATTCCGGCAATGGTGGAGCCGTCTGCATCGCGAACCGGTGAAGCATTGGCCACGACGATGTGATCCTTCCCGCCTTGGTCGCGAACGATGACTTCCTCTGCTTTGCTTGTTTCTCCTTTGAGTATGGCCCGCGAGAGGGGCAATTCTTCCGGCGGAAAGGGACTGCCATCAGGTCGAAAGGTTTGCCAGCGTTGGGAATGTTCCTCAATGGCGATACCGGTTAGGTCTTCCGACCGGCCGCCACGCATGGCCAGGGCGGCCGGGTTGGCCAGTTCAATGCGGCCGTCCGGGGCTCTGGCGATGAGAATGGCTGAGAGCGATTGATTGAGTGCTGCCATGAGCAGTTCATGGTATCTTCTCCGCTCCGTCTCCGCCGTCTGTACCCGGCTCAAATCAAATCCGACCCCCAGTAGATAGACTTCTTCTTGCTGGTAAAGTCTGCGTCCGGTAAAAAAGTAGGGCCGGCCGGCACCGTTTTTGCTGATGAAATGAGCCTGGGCATCGGCCTCGCCATGCTCAAACGTTTGAGCGATGCGGCTGGCGATAAGCTCGCGGTCGTCTCCCTGAAAAAAATCCAGCGGGTGCCTCTCAAGCATCTCTGCATCTGAGTAGCCACTGACCTGGACAAACTGCCGGTTCCATTGCACAAAACGACCCGTTTTATCAAACATGTAAAAGATTCCGGGCAGACTGCCCAGTACTTCATTTAAGATAGCGCTTTCCGCGTTCTCCAGCATGACTGCTTAAAGCGTGAAGTCAGTGCAGGGAAATAGCAAGCTCTTTTTCCCGAGACGCTCTTTGGTTACAAAGGAATTGACAGCACAGGCCAGAGAGCCCCGAATCATTCATGCGGATGGGAATTATCGGTCATGCCCTCACCATGGAGGGGCAGAACGATGACTGGTCCGTCGAAGACACCGTCTTTTACACGGTGCGTCAGGCTCTGGAATCTGCCGGCATGGAAATCGGTCAGGTCGATACGGTGGTTCAGGCGGCCGATGACGTCCTTGACGGTATTGCCATCAACCACGTACAAACCATAGAAGCGGCGGGAGCTTTTCTTAAAGAAGAATCCAAGGTCGAACGTGATGGTGCCTGGGCCTTGCAGTATGCCATGGTGCGTCTTTTATCCGGCAAATTCCAGACGGCAATGGTTGTCGCCTTCTCCAAGGGCAGCCAGAGCAGCCTTTCCGCCTTCAGCGGTCTTTCCGCAGATCCCTTTTATTTGCGTCCCGTAGGCACGGATGCCGATAGCATTGCAGCCATTCAGGCGCATTACTTCTGTGGCCGGACCGGAGCAACGGAAGAGGACCTGGCTCGCATCGCTCAAAAGAACCGAAGCGCTGCTCTTGCGAATCCTCGCAGTATGCGCGGCGAAGGCCGTGAAATTTCTATAGAAGAAATTCTGGCCGCAGAGCCTATTGCCACTCCGATCAATGTATTGAACAGCGCCCGGGTGGGCGATGGTTGCACGGTGCTGCTCCTGGCCACAGAAGACTGGATCCGGCAAAACCAGAAGAAGGCCAGTTTTCTGACCGGAGTCGGCTTCATTTCCGATGCCTACTATCCCACCTACCGCGACCTTTCGCGACTCAAAAGTGCAGAACTGGCCATGCAGGCTGCAGCCAGGATGGCCGGCCTTGCTCCCGCTGATGTCCGTCTTGCTGAAGTTCATGAATGCTATGCACACCAGGAGCTGATGCTCTATGAGGCGCTGGGTTTTTGCAAAGAAGGAGAGGCCGTTAGCTTTCTGAATGATGGTCACTCTTTGCCGGGAGGTCGATTGCCGGTGAACCCTTCGGGTGGCGTTCTGGGTGGCAATGTCATCTATGCTGCCGGACTCACGCGCGTTCTGGAATGCCATTTGCAATTGACCGGTCAGGCAGGAGCCGTACAGGTGAAGGGGGCAGACCGGGCCATCGCTCATGCTCAGGCCGGGCTTGCCATGCAGGCCAATATTGCCTTTGTCCTGGAGAGTTGAATATGGGAAAAAAAGTAGCGATCACCGGAATTGGCCAGACACGCACCAAGCTCAAAAGAAAGGACGTGAACTTTCCCGAACTCATGGGTGAAGCCTGTCGGGCGGCCCTGCAGGATGCAGGCCTTTCCATTGATCAGATTGATTGTGTTGTTTGCTCGAGCAGCCCGGAATTCTTCGAGGGACTCAGTGAGCCGGAAATGTGGGCCACAGACTTTACCTTTGGAGTGTTAAAACCCCATTACCGCATCCAGACCGGCGGAACGGTGGGTGCCTCGACAACCATTGCGGGCTGGTATCTGGCCACGTCGGGAATGTACAACAATGTCCTGGTTGTTTCCGGCGATAAGCTGACGGAGGGCTCGGTGCAAAAGGGGCTGTCCATGGTTTATTCTCCCACCATGGGTCGTGATTTCGCTGCGGGTGCGCCCTCTGCCGTTGCCTGTCAAACACGCGTATATATGAATAAATATCCTCAAGTAAGCGATGAGCACTTTGCCAGAATCGGCACCATGATGCGGCGCAACGCTCTGAACAATCCCCATGCAACGCTCAAATTGCCGCAGATCACGGAGGAGATGATGCTGAACATGGCCTGGCTTTCCACTCCCTTCCGCCTGCTCGATTCCTGTCCCACCAGTGACGCGGCCTGCGCCATGATATTGCAGAGTGACGAGAATGCGCTTGCCAATCCCAGGCCCCGCGCCTGGATTCAGGCCGTTTCCACAGTCGCAGATGGAGTGAATTATCCCGATCGGGACTGGTCGGATCCCATCGCCTTAAAAAAAGCCGCCCGGACCTGTTACGAGGCTACCGGGATCAAGAATCCGCTGGAGGATCTGGATGTTGTGGAAATTTACGATGCTTTTACCAGCCAGCATCTGATCTGGCTTGAGGGTCTCGGGCTCTGTGAACCGGGCAGGGCAGCGCCGGATCTGATTGATTCGGGGGCCATTGCCATGGATGGGAAGCTTCCGGTGAATCCCTCGGGCGGAGTACTTTCCAACAATTCGATCGGCGGGTCGGCAATGATCCGTCAGGCTGAAGTGGCCCTGCAGATAATGAATCGAGCGGGTGACCGTCAGGTTCCCGGTGCAGAAATCGGTCTTGCTCATGGCTGGGGAGGTGCGATTCAGTTTCACACGGTGATGATTCTTTCGGGAGAGAAAGAAATGGAGGATTCGTTCCGCAAAAGAGCGGCGCGGAGATAGTGGGCATGGCAGAAGAATCAGTAAAAATTCTTGAGGGATCTATTGAGATGGATTACAAGTGGGCGCCAGGCAGCACCGTGGGTCGCTTTCTCACGGCCCTTCGCGATCAAAAAGAACTTCTGGCTGTGCGTTGTCCGGTAACGTCTCTGGTCTATCTGCCGCCACAGGGATGGTCGCCTTACGGTCAGGTCAAAATGGATCACTTTCAAACCATTGCTTCCGCGCCTCGACTTAAAGCCGGCTCTATCGTCTATCGTGCTCCCTGGAACCTCCCTGCCGGAATTACACCGCCTTATATGTATGCAAGCATCAGCTTCGCCGGTGCGGACACGGAACTGTTGCACATCGTCTACGCCAGTGAGCCTGTTTTAAAATCTTTACGGCCGGGCAGTCCTCTTTCCATCAAATGGAAAGAGGAGCGGACCGGCACCATTCGTGATATACTCTATTTTGAACCGCAGGGGGCAGTGTGAACTACCGGACAGAGTGCCCCTTTGCGACCATCCCGGAACTGATGGCGGATCGGGCCTATTCGTTAAAAGACAAAACCTATCTTATCTTTCAGGGCCGTCGCTTCAGCTACGCGGAATTTTCGAAAATCACGGACCAGGCGGCTGCGGCATTTCTGGGGCTGGGACTAAAGAGCGGGCAGCATGTAGCTATTCTCATACCCAATTCACCCGAATTTCTTTTCTGCTATTTTGGGGCCATGAAAGCGGGTCTGGTCGCCGTTACCCTGAACACCCTGCTCAAAGCGGATGAACTTGAATACATCATCAATGATTGCGATGCGAGTGTGTTGTGTACCACGCCCCAATACCGTAAAATGCTCGATCCGTTCTGGGATGCTCTGCCAGGGATCAAAAACACGCTTCTGGCCGGTGATCATCAAGTGGACTATCCGGAAGCCCGATCGCTAAAACAACTGATAGAAGAAGCCCCGGCGACTTTTGCGGCAGATACGCGCACGGAAAAACCGGCTTCCATGATCTATACATCGGGAACAACGGGTCATCCCAAGGGAGTTTTGCTCAGCCACGGAAACATCCTCTACAACAGTTATGTGGCCGCCCAATTGATCGATCTTTCTCCTGAGGATACAGCGCTTTGCATCATGCCGCTGTTTCATGTCAATGCGCAGATAGCATCCATGATGGCCACCATGCAGGCCGGCGCAACTGTGGTTCTTGAAGAAATGTTTAAGCCGCGCAGCTTCATTGCCACGCTCAAAGAATACCGTTGCACCACATTCAGCGGTGTGCCCACGATCTACAATTATCTCAATGAAATGCCGGAAGCTCGTGGCGAGGATCTGGGTTTCCTCAAGGCCTGTATCTGTGGAGCTGCACCCATGCCTGTAGAAGTGTTTCAGAAATTTGAGGAAAAGTTCAAAGGTAAAATCATTGAAGGCTACGGCCTTTCTGAAGGAACCTGCGTTTCCTCTCTCAACCCCCTGCACGGCCAGCGCAAGATAGGATCGATCGGGATCCCGATTCCGGGTCAGGAGATGTCTATTCTGGACGACAGTGGCCGTGAGCTGCCGGATGGTCAGACCGGAGAGATAGCCATTCGCGGCCCCAACACGATGCTGGGCTATTACAAAAGACCGGAGGACACAGAGAGGACCATCCAGCAGGGCTGGCTGCATACCGGAGATCTGGGTTACCGCGACAGGGATGGTTACTATTTCATTGTCGGCCGCAAAAAAGAGATGATTATCAGTGGCGGAGAGAATATCTATCCTAAAGAAATTGAAGAAGTTCTCTACAAGCATGAAGGTGTACTCGAATGTGCCGTTGTTGGCTTGCCGGATAAAAAATACGGTGAAGTGGTTGGTGCCTTTATTGTTCCCCGCAGTGGCTCCAGCCTGGAAGAGAAAGATATTAAAAACTATTTGCGGCCCAAAATCGCAGCCTATAAATTTCCACGCGTTATTGAACTGGTTACGGATCTACCCAAAACGGCGACGGGCAAAATACAGAAAAATAAAATTGCCGAGGATTATTCCGGTCATGCGCGTCTGGTCAACCGGGTCGATGGCCGCGTTCAGGTCCCCTATCGCTGGGTCTATGGCAATGCTCTGGGGCGCTTTTACTCGGGGCTCAAAAATGAAGGAAAATTTTACGGTGTCCGTTGTCCCCGCTGCAGGAAGGTTCAGTGTCCTCCCAAGTCCTTTTGCGGGCTTTGTTTTGTCGAATGCACGGAGTGGCTTGAACTTCCCAATATCGGTACTCTGGAAAGTTATACGACTGTATATATGGAATTTCCCGGTCAACCCATGAAACCCCCTTACACGTATGGCTATATCAAGCTTGATGGGGCCCATACCCATGTGTACCATCTCATTGATGGCATAGAAGAGTCGGCACTGCGCGTGGGTCTGCGCGTCAGCGCTCTCTGGGCACCGCCAGAGGAGCGGCGCGGCAATCTGCATGACATTCGTTACTTCCATCCGGTATGAGCTACTCGCGCGGTAAAACCTTTGAGGAAATTGCTATCGGTGAAACTGCCAGTTTCACCAAAACGATCAGTGAAACGGACGTTTACCTTTTTGCCGGAATCAGCGGTGACTTCAATCCTCTGCATGTAGATGAGGAGTATGCTCGTCGCACACCCTTTCAAAGGCGCATTGCTCACGGAGGACTTGCTGCTTCTCTTGTGGCCGGAGTGCTGGGGATGAAGCTTCCGGGACTCGGGACGACAGCCCTTGAGATTACGCAGAAGTTTCGCCGGCCGGTTTACTTTGGCGATACAATAACGGTAACCGTGCAGGTAATACGCAAGATTTCCCGCTTGAAAGTGGTAGAAATGAAGATCACCTGGACCAACCAGCGTGGCGAAATCATCAGTAAGGGCAGCTGTCGTGTTTTGCCGCCATCTCTTGAGCCTCATTCCCCATCTTCTGCGGCGGGAGATTGACTGTGGATTTCCGTCTGCCCGCTGATGTACTGGAATACCGCGATTTTGTCCGGGAATTTGCGCGCAAAGAAATTTATCCATCGGCGGAAAGGCGGGACCGCGAACAAATCTGGGACCCCGCTCTCTGGAAAAAAATGGGTGAAGTGGGCCTGCTGGGACTTCCCATTCCGGAAGAGTACGGGGGCCAGGGCGGCAGTTGTTTGCTTACCAGCGTGGCCACGGAAGCTTTTGCTCAGGGTTCATCGGACGGCGGCTTGACACTGGCCTGGGGTGCGCATTCCATCATTGGCGCCATGCCCATCGTTCTGTGCGGAACGGAGGAACAAAAAAGAAAATATTTACCAGGAATTGCTTCCGGCGAAAAGGTGGCCGGACTCGGGCTCACGGAACCGGGCTCCGGAAGCGATGCGGCCGGCAGTATGCAGACGCGTGCGGTGCGCTCCGGTGATTCCTACATTTTGAATGGTAGTAAAATGTTTATTACGAACGGACCCATCGGTGACGTCTTTGTGGTGATGGCTGTGACCGACAAAGATCGCGGTGCTATGGGTATTTCTGTATTTATTGTAGAGAAAACCTTTCCAGGCTTTAAGACCGGCCGCAAACTGGAAAAAATGGGAATGCGCACCAGTCTGACCAGTGAACTTATTTTTGAAGATATGGTGGTGCCCCAGGAGAATCGCATCTCCAGGGAAAATTCAGGATTTGCCAGAGTGGGCCGGGCCACACTCGAATGGGAGCGCACCGTACTGGTGGCCAGTTCGCTGGGCTCCATGCAGTCCATGCTCGATCAAGCGGTCCGCTATGCCCAGGAGCGGATGCAGTTTCAGCGTCCGATTATCGATTTTCAGGCAGTGCAGCAAAAGATCGCCCTGGCCCGCTGTAAACTGGATGCAGCCCGCCTGCTCATCTACCGCAGCGCCCTCAAAAAAGATGCAGGAGAGGCAGCGCCTCTCGAATGTTCACTGGCCAAGCTCTACACCACTGAAGCGGTCAATGCTGTGGCTTACGATCTGGGACAGATTTTTGGTGGTTATGGCTACATTCATGAGTATCCCGTGGAGCGTGCCTATCGCGACGCCCGGCTGGGAACCATTGGTGCCGGAACCTCTGAAGTTATGCGATCGATCATTGCAGCCAATTTACAGAATATTGAGACCGGTCCATGAATTTTGATCTGACTCCTGAAGAGATGCAGTTTCTTTCTGGCTTCCGCAGCTTCTGTCAAAAAGAGATCCAGCCGGAAAGCCCGGATGTGCGGTTACGCGGTGAAATTCCGCGCAGCCATTTTGAAAAACTCTATCGTAGCGGATACAATGGTTTGCTGCACGCAGAAGATATGGGCGGTTCAGCCGCTTCCTATCTTCTGGCCACGCACGCCCAGGAAATCCTGGCCGAGCACTGTCCTTCCACCTTTTTCTCTGTCGGGGCTTCCGTGGGGCTTTTTGGCCTGCCGCTTTCTGCCTGGGGGACGCCAGAGCAGAAGCAACGCTACCTGCCGGATATCATCGCCGGGAAAAAAACCGGCTGCCTGGCAGTGACGGAACCCGGGGCCGGGTCTGATGTGCGGGCGATTCAAAGTCAGGTCACCAGGGTCTCGGAGTCAGAACTGATTCTAAAGGGGCAGAAGGCATACATCACCAATGCACCCGTTTGTGATTTGATCCTTGTTCTGGCTCGCCTGAAAGATGAAAAAGGGAAGGAGCCGGGGCTTACCTGCCTGATTGTTCCGGCCGATTCGCCGGGAGTAAGTCGCGGGCAAAAATTGCGCAAGATGGGTCTTGATGGCTCGGCCACCGGTGAACTTTTTTTTGACGATGTGCGACTTTCTCCGGAGCAAGTTCTCGGCCGGAGCGGTCATGGCTTTGCCATGGTCATGGATGCTTTCCTCCGCGAAAGGCTGGCGCTCGCCGCCTTCTGTTTGGGAGCCATGGCTGCCTGTTTTCGTGAAAGCCGGCGCTTCAGTCGTGAACGCCGTGCTTTTGGACGTCCCATCTACAAACAGCAGAGTGTGGCATTCATGTTGGCCGATATGCTGACCCGCTATGAATCGGCACGGCTTGTGGTGCACGAAGCGGCGTGGCTGCTGGATCAGTACGGAAATGCAGCCGGTCCCGTGCTGCACAACGGTTACCGTGTGGATCTGGGGGCCCGGATGGCAGCGGCCAAGCTGCTTTCCTCAACGCATGCCCGTGAAGTGGCCAACCTGGCCGTGCAAATCCACGGCGGGGCCGGCTATAGCGATGAGTACCGTGTTTCGCAGTTCTATCGCGATGTAAAGATTGCAGAAATTGGAGGTGGCACTTCAGAAATCATGCAGCAGATCATTGCCCGCGCGGAACGCAAAAGAGTGCGCTCTTTTTGAGGGATTCGATTCTTTATTTAGAATTCATCCGTGACAGCGCCGAACTCCGCTGAACCCACGAGCCGCGCATACTTGGCCATAACTCCCCGCCTGTAACGGGCCGGCGGTGTTTGCCAGCTTTCCTTGCGCGCTTCCAGTTCTTCATCGGTTAAGTGGACCTGCAAGAGATTGTCCGTGGCATCAATGGTAATGGTATCTCCGCTGCGGAGTAGAGCGATGGGTCCACCAAGGGCCGCTTCCGGCGCCACATGTCCCACAACCATGCCGTAGGTCCCGCCGGAGAAGCGGCCATCTGTGATGAGACCCACAGAATCGCCCAGACCCTTGCCAATGAGAGCCGATGTAGGCGAAAGCATTTCCCGCATCCCCGGGCCGCCGCGCGGACCTTCGTAGCGAATCACCAGAATGTCGCCTGCCTGCACCTGGTTTGCGAGAATTGCCTCCATGCAATCGGTTTCCGAATTGAAAACGCGCGCCGGTCCGGTGATGGCCGGATTCTTCACGCCACTGATCTTGGCAACAGCACCGCCCGGCGCCAGATTTCCGCGCAGGATCACCAGATGTCCCCTCGCGTACAGCGGGCGGCCCAGCGGATAGAGCAGATCCTGATTTTCCGGCACACTGTCCGGTATGTTTTCCAGATTTTCCGCCACGGTTCTTCCGGTCACCGTCAGACAATCGCCATGGATGAGTCCGGCTTTGAGCAGAACCTTCATCACCCGGGGGATGCCTCCTGCGCGGTGCAGGTCAACGGCCAGATACTTACCGGACGGTTTCATGTCGGCGATGTGTGGAACCATGCGGGCAATCGTTTCAAAGTCATCCAGTTTCAGATCGACGTCACAGGCGCGGGCAATGGCTATCAGGTGCAGTACAGCATTGGTGGATCCGCCTGTGGCCATGACCACAGCGATGGCGTTCTCGAACGCTTTGCGGGTCATGATATCGCGCGGGCGAATCCCTTTTTCCAGAAGTTCTAAAACCTTTTCCCCTGCCAGGCTGGCGAGATCTTTGATTTCCTGGTCCGGATTGGCCATGGTGGAGGAGCCGGGGAGGGCCATGCCCAGAGCTTCAATGGCGCTGGACATGGTATTGGCCGTGTACATGCCGCCGCAACTTCCCGAACCCGGACAGGCTTTCTTTTCCACTTCTTCAAAATCTTCGCGGGAGATGCGTCCGGAGTTGTATTCGCCAACCGCTTCAAAAACAGAAACAATATTTAAATCTTTTCCTTTGTGGTTCCCGGGCTTTATCGTTCCGCCGTAGATGAAAATGGCAGGAATATTGAGCCTGGCGATGGCCATCATGGCACCGGGCATGTTTTTATCGCAGCCACCAATGGCCACCAGCGCATCCATACTCTGCCCCCGGCAAACGGTCTCAATGCTGTCCGCGATGACTTCCCGGCTCACTAAAGAAAATTTCATACCTTCTGTGCCCATGGAAATGCCGTCAGAAATGGTGATGGTCCCAAAAAGTTGCGGCATTCCGCCGGTGCCCCGTACCCCTTTTTCTACCGCAAATGCCAGTTCATTGAGGCCGGAGTTGCAGGGCGTGATGGTGCTGTGCGCATTGGCAATGGCCACAATCGGCTTGCCAAAATCACTGTCCGCAAAACCCACAGCCCGGAGCATGGCCCGGTTGGGCGCACGGGTATCGCCCTCCGTGATAATTTTGCTGTTCCAGTTGGCTTTTTCAGGCATACGGTCAGGGCGCAATGCCGGCAGTTTGTGTCAAATAGAGCATGGGCTCTGCGGCGGGCCGACCACGGCGCCGGTCCAGTGAGTTAACACGTCCTTGTCCGGCTCAAATAATTCTTCCCTGTCACACCAGTCCGCTAAGATGGGAAAGTCAGGACCATGGATTTTCCCACCATCATAGACAATCAGTCGGAGGAGACGAGTCTTTCTACGGTGCTGAGTCGCGCCATCCTGCCTTATACGGCGCGCATGCAGGTGGCGGTAGGGTATTTCTACTATTCAGGTTTTCAACTGCTTGCTCCGGCCCTGCGGCAGAACCCGCTGTTCAGTCTATTCCAGGCCCCGCCTCATTCTCTACGGGTCATCATGAGTCCGCGCACGGACCGGACTACGGCGGATCTATTGAGTCGAGGGCTCGATTTACAAAAGGGCCTCTTGCACTCTGTGCTGGCCCGGATAGAAGAAGATGTGGCCGCCGGCGATGTGGAGCATAGCGATTTTTTTCTGGAACTCCTCAAGCGCGAAATCCTTGATGTGAGACTGTATACGGAGGACTTCTTCCACGCCAAAGCGTATCTGGCCCAGGTCTCCTTGCCGAATGGGGAGCACTACTACTCTATAGTAGGTTCGTCGAACTTCAGCGCTTCCGGCTTCACGGACAATCGTGAACTCAATCTGACCAACTCAGGGTCCTTGCATTACCGGTATCTGCTCCAATGGTTCGATAAGATCTGGGATGGGGCCACAGTAGGGCTCAGTCCACACCTGATTCGGATCGTGGAGAGTGAGCGCAAATCCAGACAGAGAAATCTGTCATCTGAAGTCGCTCTTTCGCCCTTTGACCTCTACCTTTTCTTGACGCAGCACTACCTGGGCGCGCTCACTCGCGAACGTCTGGACCGGGCCGATATGCTGGCCGAATTTCAGCAGGTGGGTGCTGAGAATATACTCAGCAAACTTGAGATTTTAGGTGGTGCGATTGTCTCTGATTCTGTGGGACTTGGCAAGACTTTCACTGCGGGCGAAGTGATTCGCCGACTGCGTGCCGCAGATGCCCGGGTTTTGATCGTAGTGCCGCCCACGCTTCTGCCGCAGTGGAAGGAAACCCTTTCCGAATCGTTTGGCATTCCTGAGTCCCAATATGTTCAGTTTCTATCACAGGGCAAGCTGAGCCAGGTGGCCACGGAGCAAGTGCATACGCTCAAGGGAGGACAGGAGTTTGACCTGATCGTAGTGGATGAAGCTCACCGGGCGCGCAATGCCCAGACACGGCTGTACCAGAATCTCAAGGCCTTGCAGCCGCAAACAACGGAGCGCCGTGCTCACGTGCTGCTCCTCACCGCCACGCCATTCAACAACTCCATCCGGGACTTACAGAATCTGGTCGACCTTTGCACAACGCAGGCACGCCTCTATGCGGCGGGATTCACACCCAATGCCTTTGATCGGTTTGCGGAACGTTCGCGGGATCTACGCAGGGACGGTGGGGTGGCCATCCAGACCGACGGCGATTTCCAGAAAGCCATGACGGAAATTCATGCCATTCTGGGCGGTGTGATGCTCCTGCGCATGCGCTCATCTATTAAGAAAAAATACAAAGACATCAGCATAGCCGGCAAGCCTCTGGTGTTTTATGATCCAGAAGTGCGCAGGCTCGCTTATGCTTATTCGGAAAAGCACCATGATCTGTTTGAAAACCTGTCCGGGTTTCTTACCGAACTTCATCTGCCGCACATAAAACTTTCCAACCCTGAATCAGGCAGTACGCTTTCGGGGCTTTTTGTGCTTTTTCTTTTCAAGCGCATCGAATCGAGTTTGTATGCTTTCTATATGTCGCTTATGAATATCAAGGAGCGCGAGCGGGAGCTACAGGCAGCCATTCATTCGGGCAACGATCTGTCTGAACTACTCAAAGCCTACAACCGGGCCTGGCTGCAGCGGGAGCCCATAGAAGAGGAGCCCGAACTATTCGATGCGGCGCCCCCAACCGAGCCCGACGCTGAGGCCGCGGCACCGGAGCCTGCCCTGGGATTCACCATGGAAGATGTTCGGGGCTGGATTGCAGAGGATACCAGGCGCATTGACACCTTTGTGGGAACATACCTGCATCCGCTCATGACGGATGTTAATGATCCGCTAACGCTGGCCGATCCCAAGCTTTCTGTCTATCTGTCTGCTCTGGGCCGCGAACGCTTCCGGAAATGTATGACGTTTACAGAGTACCGTGATACGGCGCGTTACATTACCCATCATGTGGGAGCGGAGGTGGAGGTACGCAGTGCCATGGTCACAGCCGGAGATGCTGGTCTGAAAGAAAAGCTGGGCCGCTTTGCTCCCCGGGGGCAGCGCATGGAGGTGCGTCCAGAGGACGAACTCGATCTGCTCATTGCCACCGATGTCCTCGCTGAGGGAGTCAACCTGCAAGACGCGGACCTCCTGGTCAATTTCGATTTGCCCTGGAATCCCATGCGCATTGTGCAGCGCGTTGGTCGGGTGAATAGAATTGGTTCAGAAAACCGGGTGATGGTGCTCAACATGACGCCATCCGATAAAGTCCTGTCGCAGTTCCTGGGTCTGGTAGAAATTCTCACGGCCAAGGTGAAGCAGGTGGCCATGCTGCTCGGCAAAGAAATGGCCATCCTTTCCAGCGAAGACGAAGTCATCGACATCAAAGAAATCGGCGTGGAGCTGCAAAATGTCCGCAATGCGCAGACGGTCGATGCACTGGAAGGATTGGCCCACAAATCGCGTATTTTCATGAACATGGAAGGAGAGACGGAAGAAGACCACTTTCGTGCCAGCCTGCAATTTTCTGCTCTCAAGCACCAGATTCGGCCTGAGGATTTTGTGCAGAGAAGCGGCAGCCGGACCTACTACACGGTGCTTTCCCCTGAGCCGCGGCAGGCCTTTGCGCTTTTTGAAATTTATGGCAAGAGACGTGAGCACCGCGATTTGCTCTCGCGTCACTGGCTGGCTGTGGAAAGCTCCGGTCATGGCGTGCGCGATCAGGAGGGCTCTGCCTTCCCGTATGCTTTCATCCAGACGCGCCATGCGGTGGGGAGTGTTCCTCTTTTCCAGAAGACAGTGGCTCTGGAGCCGCTCGACCAGGCAATTCAGGAACGCTGTTTGAAACTCCTTTCAGAAAGGCGCGAACGCTTCAAACCGGGGGCCGTGGGCAGCAAACTCAAACACATCAAGGCGCGGATCCAGGCGGATCTTTTGATTGTGCTCTCAAAACTACAGAAAGAGGCGGACCTGCCGGGCGTAGAGAGCTTTGCCCAGGTCGCAAGGTCTTTGCCCGGTTTTGATCCAGCCATCGTTCCCGAGATTGCCGATGTCATGGCCCGCCATCCTTTTGCCCAATCTCAGCTCACGTACTTACGCCGTGGGCTGCAGAAAGTCGGGCTGGGTCTGGATCGTGGGATCAGTCCGCCGCAATATAGAGATTTTGCGGGTGTGCTGCTCGATTTCTACAACAAGCATATTATTTCTGATCCGGGCTTGCGGGGCAGCATCTACAAACAGCAGGAAATTGAAGGTCGTCAGATTTTAGTTATTTATGCCTGAAGTATTTACAAGAGAGGAGGACAAAAGCGCATGCAATCCATTAAGCAACAGGCTATAGCCCTGATTGAACGGTTACCGGAAAATGTGTCTGCTGAACAATTGATAGAAGAGATAATCATTTTCGAGAAGATTCAGCGCGGTATAAAACAGCTTGACGCCGGTCAGGGCATAGAACATGAAAATGCGCGGAAAAAGCTAACAAAATGGCTCGGAGCTCGGGCGGATGGTTCCTGAAGTGTCCGATCCCGCGCTAAGGGAGAGGTTCTACGGTAACTTTCGGATCATTTATCGGATTACAGATCATACTATTGAAATACTTACAGTTCATCATTGCGCTATGCCTCTGGAAGGTTCAACATGAGCAAGATGGACCCAATACGCAGCCGGATTCTGGCCGCCCATTCCCTTGAAGGCGTGGCCGAACTCTTTACCTATTTGCAGTTCCCGGTGCGCCGGGAAGATGAGTGCCTGCACGTAGAGCTCGATGACAATAGCTTTCTTGAGGTCTTTGTTTTTGCAGAGCGCTCAGAGGTTGCCCGCCGCGCCAGCACCTTTCTGTACCAACGGGCCGGGGTTCTGGCTCTTTCCGCCGATTTTGAGGAATGGATCTTTATCCGGCGCGGCATGGAGGACCGGATCAGGTTGCAGCGTTATAAGGTCCAGCGCCAGGCATTGCGCGAAAACCCCAATGCCGTGCCCCTGCAGCGTCTCTCCGCGCTGAAATTTGGTCAGATTTCTGGATTTGAGGATCTCTTTGACCGTAAGGATATTTCGCAGCGCTTCTACCGCGAATTCATCAAACAGAAGGCGGCGCTGGGTCATGCGATTCAGGGTATTTCTGATCCTGAGGAGAAACGTTTATATGCCCAGGTGCTGCTGGACCGGCTGATATTCCTCTTCTTCCTGCAATCCCGGGGACTCCTCAATGGAGAAGAGCGCTATTTTGCCACGCGCTTTGTTGAACACAGCAAGAAGCGCTACGGTTTCTATCAAATTTTCTTAAAGGAGCTATTCTTTGCGGCCCTCTGCCAGAGCGAGCGGCGGCCAGAGACTCTGGCTATCGTTGGGCAGAGCATTCCGTATCTGAACGGCGGCTTATTTCTCCAGCATGAGCTGGAAGAGAAGTACCCGGGCATCAAAGTGGAGAATGAATCCTTTGGCGAACTTTTCCGCTTCTTTGAGTCCTGGCGCTGGAATGTGAGCGAGCGCTCGGATTCCGACGAAGATGCCATCGATCCCTACATTTTAGGCTACATATTTGAAAATACGCTGGGAGAGAACAAGTCCGGCGGTGTCTATTATACGCCTCCGGCTCTGTCCGAATTCCTGACCGACGAAACGCTGGCGGCCCATACCTTTGCTATGGCCGACCGTATCAGTGCATCGGGGCATTACAGGGATACGCAGGACTTCATCCAGAAAGCGCCCGAGGCAGAGTTGATTCTATTCTATGAGCTGTTGCGGAGCCAGCGCATTGCGGATCCGGCCTGTGGCAGCGGCCAATTTCTGGTGCAGGCCCTGCATGCTCTCTCTTCCTACCATCAGGCCCTGAGTCAGCGTGCGCTAACCGACAGTCCGGCACTCAAGGCCCACGTGGAGAAAGACTATACACTGGCTGGCGAAGTCATCTATGCCATCCGGCGCTTTATCACCGCCCACAATATTTTTGGCTGCGATATTCTGCCCGAGGCCGCTGAAATCACGCGCTTGCGGCTTTTTCTGGCCATGGTCGAGGGCATTAGCGGAAATGCACACATTGAGCCTTTGCCCAATATAGACTTTCATATCCGCACCGGCAATGCTCTGACCGGTTTCTTGCAGTTGCCGGAGGATTTCTTCTCCGCTCTACCCAAAAAAAAGAAACAGGCCCGCCCGGCTGAGCAGCATGTGCTCGATTTTGGCGGCGCGCCCGACAAGATGCTAAAGAAGGAGAATCTCATTTTTCTCTACACCAATGAGAAGAATACGGCGCGGGCCCTGGAGCTGCGCCGGGAGATCCGCGCTCTGGATCAGGAACTCGCGGCCGTTCTGGATCAGCGGCTGGAGCAGCTGCTGGGCGAGTGGAAAGTCAAAGCCAAGAACAAGGTCGATTTTATTGATTTCAAGAAAGATGAAGAAGCGAGCGGCGCGCTCAAAAATTTCCAGCTCAAGGCCCGGGACCTCGCGCCTTTGCACTGGGGCCTCGAATTCAGCCGGGTTCTGCATCCATCAGCTCCCAACCCGCCGGGCTTTGATGTCATCCTCACCAATCCGCCCTGGGAGGTCTGGAAACCCAATTCCCAGGAATTCTTTGAGCGTCACATAGCCGACTTCCGGGGACTGGACAAGAATGCAGCACGTAAGGCCGTTGCGACCTGTTTCAAGAAGGAGCCGGCTCTCAAGAGGGAATGGTTACAGCACTGTGCCCTGACCAGTTCTATGGCCGAATTCTGGCGCAGTTCGGATTTCTTTCCGGCTCGTGGCAGCGGGGACATCAATCTCTACAAACTCTTTCTGGAGCGTGCCTTCTACCTCTTGAAAGAGGGCGGCTCCCTGGGCATGGTTGTCCCCTCGGGTTTGTATTCCGATCTGGGCTGCAAAGATCTACGCAGGCTCTGCTTTGAACAAAGTCGGCTAAATTTTCTGTATGGCTTTGAGAATGCGAAGGCTCTTTTTGAAAATGTGCATCGCAGTTTCAAATTCATCCTGCTTTCGCTTTCCCGCTCGGAAATACCCGGGACCGCTGTCCCGGCCGCCTTCATGCTCCATACGGAAAGCGAACTGCGCCAGGCGCACGCTGCGAACAAAGATCCGCGCAAGGACCCGGGCCGCTTTTTGCGTTTGCCTCTCGAACTCATTCGCCGGCTCAGTCCTGAAGCGTTGAGTCTCATGGAATTCAAGAGCGCCACGGACATTGCTATCGTGGAAAAAATGGCGCGCTTCCCGCGTCTGGGGGAGGAACTGCCCCGAACCTGGAATGTGAAACTCTCTGCAGAATTCCACATGACGAACGATGCGCATCTCTTTATGACGCGCGCGGAACTCGAAAAGAAGGGTGCGGCGTATGATGCAGAGAGCATGATCTGGAAAAAGGGCAAAGAGGAGTGGTGGCCCTTGTATGAAGGAAAGATGATTTGGCAGTATGAGCAAATTGCCAATGGCACTCTCATGTATTGGGTAAACTGCGATAGGAAATCCAGCGGTCAAAAAAAAGGACCATTATCATTGGCATTTAGGAAAGTCGGTCAGAATACAAATATACGGAATATGATTGTATCTGCACTTCCTGAAAAGGGCTTCACAGGCAACTCGTTGGGGCTCTTGTCTGTATCTCTGGATCAAAGTGAATTCTTTCTGCTGACCTTTTTGAATTCTTTCATCGTCGACTGGGAGTTACGCAAGAAAATCGATAAGAACCTGCAAAACCATTTTGTCGAAGGTTTGCATATCCCCCGCTTCCCGCCGGCCCCATCCAAAAAACCAGGTGCTGACGAAGCTGCCTACCGGCGTTATGAGCGGGCCTTGATTGAGGCGGCGGCGCGGCTGGTGGGCACGACGGCGGCCTTCGATGCGCTTTTACAGGAGGTCTTTGGTGGCAAGGCCAGTCATAAGACGCATGGGGTGACGGACCTAATGGAGCGGCAGAAGCTCAAGAATGCGATTGATGGTATGGTGGCGCGGATCTATGGGCTGACGGAGGAGGAATTCCAGCATGTTCTCGGCAGCTTTCCGCTGGTGGCAGAAGATGTGAAGGCCGGAGTGTTGGAAGCTTTCCGGGAGCTGGGGGAGTAGGGGTATGGGGGATGTGAAAAAGATTTTCTTTGCTTATCCAGCGGCTGAACCGCAGATCAAGGATGCAATTACTAAGGCAGTGCGTGATTTCAATCATCACCAGCACAATTTCAAAGGAATAACCTGGGAGGATTTACACATCAACGGCCGCCTCATCAATGCGGCTATTCTTAAAGAAATTCAGGAGGCCGATATTTTTATTTGTGATCTGTCGCGGCTGAATGTGAATGTGCTGTTCGAATTGGGATATGCTATCGGACTCAGGAAAAGCATTTTGATTTTCCTGAACGAAAATGTTCCGCAGGGTAAAGTCAACTATGCCTCCTTTCGCGTTCTGAAAGGAGTCGGGTATTCGCCGTATAAGAATGCTCGCGATATATTATCGACGCTGAATACACAGCTGAAGGCCGAGCACCATGTATTCCTTGAAGAATTGGACGCAAATCAGAGTGCGCTGCAGCGCTCCGATGTTCTCCTAATAACAAACGGTCAAAACGACCAGGCGAGCGTCGAATTGTACGAACATCTCTCCAAGAGTGACTTCAAGATTATCAGCGATGATTCTTATGAGGTTGAGTATCAGACCTTTCGGTGGTACGTGGGGTCGATTTTCGAAGCCCAGGCCGTTATTGTCCATCATTCTCACCATGGAAATGAAAGCACACGTAATCAAATGGGGGCTCTGTTCGGCGGGATGGCGCTTGGTCTCGGTCGCAGAGTAGTGTTCTTGGCCCCTGCGCCCTACAATGCACCTATTGATTATGGGGATCTTCTGATCGAATACGATAGCGCGACCCTTTGCGCCATCAAGGCCGACGATTGGCTTTCTGATCACGTAAAGCACATCCTGCGGAAAGGAGCCGAAAACCGTACTGAACTAAACCTGATTCGGCTCGGACTTGGGTGCGAAGTGGCTGAAGAGGAAAGATCCGAATTGGTTAAGTATTTTGTCACTATTGATGCATACTCCAAGGCTTTTGACCGTCGGCTAAGCCTCGTTGTGGGCCGTAAAGGTTCTGGCAAAAGTGCGCTGTTCATAAAGTTACTCCATGATTTAGCGGATGATCCCCAATCGCTGACGGTCGTTCTTAAACCCGATTCTGACGAGCTCGTACAAAATGCCGAGCTCGCGGGGCGATTAAAGTCAGATGCGACGCGTAGAGATTTCTTCTCTATAGTCTGGCGCTTTGTAATTCTATCGAAATTACTGTTGGCGATTGAGAAGAAACTGGAATCAAGGGTGCGCTCCGGTGCACAATTTGATGCGATGGAAACTGAAATCATTGATTTTTGCCTGAAACACAGGGAATTGCTTTCTCTGAATTTCTTTGGCGTGATGAGTCGATTTGCAGAAGAGGTTTCGGGTGAGATAACTGCTCGGACCATACAGGCGCTTTACAAAGACCTCCTAACGTCCGCAATTCGTCTATTGCGGAACTATTTTGAGCGGCGATCTTTTGTGACCATTCGATTGCTCGCTGATAATCTGGATAAATCTTGGGATGTCAGAAGTGACCTTGGCGCCCAAAGCGAAATGATCCTTAAATTGCTCGAGTACGGAGAAAAAATCATTGAGGACCTGCGGATAGTTGATTCTAAAGGACTAAAATACAGCTGCCTTGTCCTTCTCAGAAAGGACATTTTTGAATTTTTGAGACGCAGCAGTCGCGAACCTGACAAGCTAACGGCTGCTGCACAGGAAATCGATTGGGGCCGGACGCCACACTTGCTTCAACTGTTAGTAGAAAAAAGAATACGGATATTGCTGGCGTTACCTGAGCATGATGATCTGGGAGAGGTCTGGCGCCAGCACTTCGAAGGCTTCAATGCAGAGCAGACTCCTTTGGACATTGTGCAGTCATCCGTCGTTCCGCGACCGCGCGATGTGATCTATTTTTTTGCGCGATTGTTCGAATCTGCGGCGAACCATGGGCGCGCAAGAATTGTAGGACTTGATTGGGATTATGCGCGCGAATCCTACCGGACCTTCCTGGAGCAGAGCATTCTTGCTGAAGTTAAAGCTGAATACCCGCGGTCTGAGCAAATATTGGAGCTTGTGCGCAGCCTTGGTGCCAATGCTGACGGCTGGTTGGCTTTGGAGCATCTGAAGTCTGGCGCGAAAACGATCGGTATCGGTCAAGATGAGCTGTATAATATTCTAGATCAATTTTTGCGGAGGGATTTTCTTGAGATCCGAGAAAATCGATCGCGGATTGAGGATATTCAACAAATGCGTAGTTGTGAATCAAGGGCAAGATTCTGGAGGCGCGCTCAGATTGGTTTGCGTTTTGGTGGCGTTGCCGCGCATGGAGCGCCGCGGCACGATTTTCCACCAGCCGGACAAATTTCGATGGAGGAGTAGGATGCATTTTTCGCACATTAAGATTCGCAACTGGAAGAATTTCAAAAGCGCGGAGGCGGCGCTGACCGAACGCGTGTTCATCATAGGAGCCAACGCAGCGGGTAAGTCCAATTTTCTGGATGCTTTCCGTTTTCTGAAAGACATAGCCCGCACAGGTGGCGGTTTGCAGGAGGCGGTCAACAAGGAACGCGGGGGCCTGAGCAAAATTCGCTGCCTTGCGGCCAGAGCGCCCAATACAGATGTGGAGATTGAGGTTTCTGTAGCGGATGACAGCGGCAGGGAATTGTACAGGTACAAGCTGGCCATATCGCAACAGGGCAAAGGCGCGCGTGGGGGCAATGGGGGAGGCTCAGTTGCGATTCTAAAAAAGGAGGAAGTGCACGCAGGATCGAATCTGGTTCTTGAACGACCGAATGCCGCAGATAAGGATGATCCCACATTACTACAGTACACTCACCTGGAACAGCCGACCGTAAATGGCCCATTTCGGGAATTGGTCGAATTTTTTCAATCGATCGAGTACTTGCACGTCGTTCCTCAGCTGATTCGCAGTCCGGAGTCCTTTCAGTCTACGGGCGGCCAGGATGATTATTTTGGACGTGGACTGATTGAGAAGATACAGAAAAAAAATCTGCGCACCAGGGATTCTTTTTTGCGGCGCATTAACGAAGCTCTCTCCAAATTGCTGCCCCATTTTGAGGATCTGCAAATAGAAAAGGATGAGATGGGTCTTCCGCACCTGATTGTGCGCTACAAACACTGGCGCGACAAGGGAGCGCGCCAGAATGAGCGCCAATTCTCGGATGGTACTCTGCGCTTCATTGGTCTCTTCTGGGCATTACAGGACGGCAACAAACCGATCCTGCTCGAGGAGCCGGAGCTTTCCTTACATTCCAGTGTTATTGCCTGGCTTCCAGAAATTATCGCCAAAATGCAGAAAAAGAAAGATGCTGGTCTGCGTCAGGTCATCCTTTCAACCCATAGTTTTGAGTTGCTCCGCTCCCCCACGATTGGGATGGCAGAAGTACTGCTGCTTGTGCCGGGCAGCGAGGCGACTGAAATCAAGCAGGCCTCAGATTTCTCAGAGATCAAAGCCATGGTGGATTCAGGTTTCTCTTTGGCAGAATCTGCGATTCCCCTCACAAATCCTGGCGATATCGAGAAAATGGTAACCGGGATTAAATGACTGGATGGTTTATTTATGCTGAAGATCTCCTCAGTGAGTCTTTCGCCAAAGGGATGGTTGCTGAGCTGGGATTTGAGATAGCATTCTCCAAATTCGTGGGGGGCTGGTCCCATCTAAAGGGAAACTTCGATAAGTATCGTAATCTTGCAGCAAAAGGTAACAAGGTTCTCATCCTCACAGATCTGGACCAGAGAGATTGCGCCCCGAGTCTTCTCAGAGAATGGTCGCAGGGCCTTGGTATTCCTCAAGGACTGGTTTTACGCGTTTGTGTGCATGAAATTGAATCCTGGTTGATGGCGGACCGGGATGCCTTTGCGGAATTTCTTGGATTCTCTACAACAAATCTACCGCTTTATCCTGATGCGGAAAGGGATCCAAAGCGCTATCTATTCACCACGATTGCTTCAAAATCGCGGCGCCGCGAAATAAAAGCGGGCATTTTGCCGCGGTCTGGATCGCATGTCGGGCCAGAATACAATAGCCTCATGATCAATTTTCTCAAAACGGATTTCCGAATGGATGTAGCAAGAAAGCATTCACCGAGTTTGGAGCGGGCTCTGGCGGCACTTTCCCGCTGCCACCGGGCATAAGACTAAGCTGCGGGGATCGAGTAACCCCGTGCAAGGCTTCACGCAGATCGCGCTTTAATCGAAATAAATCGACCGCCCCGCCTTCAGTGCTGGTCCAGGTTGAAGCAGGAATGGATCTGACGGTGCAGTTCGTTCAGCTCACGCTGCGTCTCATCCAGATATTCATGCAGGCCGGTCTGAAAGATTTGCTCCATATTCAAAATATCCAGCTCACGCTGGAAGGAACGGGCCCGGCCTACCAGCTCTCTGGCATGCTCGTGTTCTACGCTGATGTAAGCCAGGCTTTGAACGATATTGTTCAAACAGTAACGCAGGGAGCGGGGGAATTCAGGATCGAGCAGTAAGAATCGCGCAATATGAAATGCGCTGAGCGCTGTGCGCCGGCGCTGGAAGGCGATAAAGCCGCTGATGGATTTGAGGATGGACGTCCATTGCAAAATATCCAGCGCCGAACCAACGGCATGTCCTTCCGGCAAAATAATAAAGTATTTCATATCAAGCAGACGCGTGGTTTTATCCGCCCGTTCTATGTAGCGGCCCATGCGCCCAAAGTGCCAGCCTGTGGAGTGCAGCATGCTGGCCTCCATGATTCCCTCAAACGCGCTGGCATAGAACTTCACCAGACCAAAGAAATCATCGGCTTCATTGTTGCTGTATTTTGCTTCCGCAATGGCTACCATTTGATGAAATAGAGTGATATGTTCATAAAGCTCCTGCGAGACCATTTCCCTCACCGAGCGCGAATTCCATTTCACCTGATCCAGGCAGGACACAATGGAATTGGGATTTTCCCGGTCAAAGGCCATGAAATGGATGGTACTGTTAGCTGTGGCGCCCTGGTAGCGATCGGTGAAGGCTTCCTGATCTCCCATCGTCTGAATCAAGGGATACCATTGTTCATTTCTCGAATGACCCATATCCAGATGGATGCTCTGGTTTGCTTCCAGGAAGCGCGCATAACTTTCCGCACGTTCTACGTAACGATTGATCCAGTAAAAAGCTTCAGCGACCCGACTCAGGATGGGCACACTCATTGCTGCAGCACCCATGTATCTTTACTTCCACCGCCCTGCGAAGAATTGACCACCAGGGAACCTTTCACCAGGGCAACACGGGTGAGGCCACCGGGCATGACATAGATATCTTTTCCGCTGAGTATAAACGGACGCAAGTCCACATGACGACCTTCCAGGTGATCCTCAAGCAAAATGGGCACTCGCGATAAGGCCATGACCGGTTGTGCAATGTAATTGCGGGGATTTGCCTGGATTTTGCGGGCGAATTCTTCTTGTTCACTTTTAGTCGATGCCGGTCCGATGAGCATGCCGTAACCCCCGGCCTCGTTAGCTGCTTTCACCACAAGCTCGCTTAGATGACCCAGAACATGCTGACGATCGGCATCTCTCCAGCACAAATAGGTGGGCACATTGGGCAAGAGGGCTTCCTGATCCAGGTAAAACCGAATCATATCCGGAACATAAGAATATATGACTTTATCATCGGCGACACCGGTGCCAGGCGCATTCGCCAGAGCTACATTCCCGGCGCGAAAGGCAGAAAAAATACCTGGAACACCCAGCATGGAATCCGGCCTGAAGCTCAGCGGATCGAGAAAAGTATCATCGATGCGCCGGTAGATGACATGGACCGGCTCTGGCCCGGCGGTGGTTTTCATGAAAACCTGGTTACTCTGCACCAGAAGATCGCTGCCCTCAACGAGTTGCACGCCCATTTGACGGGCCAGATACACATGCTCAAAATAAGCCGAGTTGAATACTCCAGGAGAGAGCACGGCAATGGTGGGGTCGGCAATTTCCGTCAGACTTTTCAGGGTGGCCAGCAGATGTTGCGCATAGTCGTATACGGGTGCGACTCCCATGGCCCGGAAAAGATCGGGGAAAGTCCGCTTCATGTGCTCGCGATTCTCCAGTACGTAGGAAACACCGGAGGGGCAGCGCAGGTTGTCCTCGAGAACATAGTATTGACCATCGCCGTGACGGATGAGGTCCGTGCCGGCGATGTGACACCAGACATCCAGCGGTGGGCGCAAACCCTGGCAGGGTTTCAGGTAACCGCTGGCCGATTCAATGATTTCTGTCGGGATGATTTTCTCTTTCAGGATACGCTTTTCGTTGTAGATGTCAGCGATGAAAGAGTTGAGGGCTCTGATTCGTTGTTTGAGACCCGCTTCCAGCGTTTGCCATTCGCGGGCAGCAATGATCCGGGGAAGGATATCAAAGGGAAAGATGCGCTCCTGTGTCTTTCCGTCTTTATAGACACTGAAGGTAATGCCCATGCGGAACATGGCCTTTTCAATGGCATCCTTTCGCGAAAGAAGCGTGGCAAGAGGCAGTTGCCGGATCTCATCGAGTAGCGGGCGGCAGAACTCGCGAACGTCTCCGGAGCTATGGAACATTTCATCATAAAAAGATCCAACCTCATAGCCATCGACATGGAGAGCTGTCATTCTGAGCTGCAGACTCCCGGGCATCGGCCTGTTGACAAGCCCTTTTGAAGCTTTCAGCCGAGCGACTGGAAATACCGCCAGGCGGCCTGCAGACAGAGCGCTACATCGTTTTCGCGTACGGACTCTTCGGGGTGGTGTGAAAGGCCCCGGGGGGAATGGATGAAGAGCATGGAAATCGGGCTTTTGAGCGCCACAATGCGGGCATCGTGGCCGGCACCGGAAAGGAGCCGGAATGGCGGCAGTCCCATCGCCTGGAGCGAATCTTCCCACTTATCCATGAGGTCAGAAGAGCAGGGGGCGGCGGGGAGCGAGCTGCGTTCTTCCAGGAAAAAATCCAGTTGCCGCCTCCCGGCAATGGTGCGGGCCCGCTCTTCCAGATGTTTGGCCAGATCGCGGAGCCTGGTATCATCCGGGTGGCGTATATCCAGGGTCAACTCCACCCGTCCCGGAACGGCATTGGTTACTCCCGGTTGTGCTTCGATCCGGCCCACCGTTGCCACAAAATCCGGGGTGCTGCGGGCCAGCTCTTCCGTAGAGAGGATCCATTCGGCGGCCCCGCACAGGGCGTCACGACGCAGCTCCATGGGTGTGGTACCCGCATGGTTGGCCTGGCCTTCGAAGCGGGCGGTGTACCAGCGTTGACCGACAATCGCTGTGACAATGCCGAGAGCAAGCCCCCGGGCTTCAAGGACCGGTCCCTGTTCAATATGCAATTCAAAGAAGCTATGCATGTCCTGCGCTGCAATAGACGGCCGGCCTATTTCATCGGGTTGCACCCCAAATTGCAGCAGCGCCTCTTTCAGGCTGATGCCCTGACCATCGGTCAGTTCCAGAAGTCCCGGTCGCAAACCTTCCATGTAGCCGATGGATCCAAGGTAGGGTTGTTTGAAACGAACTCCTTCTTCGTCCGCAAAGGCCACTACTTCAAAGCCGAGCCTGGTCTTTACCCTGGATTCTTCCATCAATCGGGCAAGAGCAATGCCGAGGAGCACACCCAGGATACCATCGTAGCGACCGGCATGGACAATCGTATCCAGGTGGGAACCGGTGACGACGATCCGCTTCTCCTGCCCGGCCCGGCGGCCACAAAGATTCCCCGCCCCATCCAGACGCACGGTGAGTCCGGCCTCTTCCATCCATCCTGCCGTCAGGGAATGAGCCTTTTTCATGGCCTCTCCCAGGCAGGTGCGGGTTAATAGTGATGGATCGCTGTCCTCGGTGCAGGTCGCCAGTTCGTCGCAGCGCTGCAGAGTTTGCCGGGCCAGCCGTGAAATCAGCTCCTGGTTCATGGCCGAAATTTCTGTCCGAGATCTGCCTGGCAAGCTACAAAAAGGATTGCCAGCCGCCGATGCAATACGGTGTATAGCTAAGAGCGATGTTACCTCAAGCACCCCATCGGAAAGCCCGGGCCTTGATTGTGGAAGGCGGGGGCATGCGCGGTTCCTTTGCCGGAGGGGTCCTCGCAGCCATGACCCAGACCTATCCGGCCATCAACTTCAGTCTGGTGGTGGGTGTTTCTGCGGGGAGCTGTGACGCTGCCTACTATGTTACCGCTGACGAATCGGATTCGGATCTGGCCATGAGCCGGCTAAATATTTGGCGCCAGGAACTGGTGGGCAGGCGCTTGATCAATTTTCTCAATCCCCTGCGCGGGAAACCTTTCCTGAATCAGGAGTACCTGGTGGATCGTTTGTTTGCCCGCAAATATCGGCTGCGCGCTGAGGCCTTTGATGAAATCAAGACGCAATTCTATGTCGTTGTCAGTAACCTGCGTACTTTTGTTCCGGAGTACGTCAAAGCCACCAGTTCCAATATTCTGCAATTATTGAAAGCGGCCACCGCCATTCCCATTGCTACGTCCGGGAAGTGGACTTTGTTCAATAACTCGTACACGGATGGGGGAGTGCTGGATCCCTTGCCGGTCGAGGCCGTCCTTCGCGCCGGCTATCGCCGCCTGACGGTGATTCTCAACGATCCTGTGGGCTTTCGCGCCCGACAGATCAGCAAGATGGTCAGCTTTCTCAGCTATCCTTTTAACAAAGATATTCGCATCCGTCTGCATCGTGAATACCATCAGAAATACAACAGGGCCCTGGAGATTCTGCATCGTCCACCCGCTGGCGTGGAAGTGACCCTGGTGGCCCCGGAAGAGCGCGCACCGGCCGGTCTCATAACCACCAATGAGAGGGCAGTGAATCGCAACATTGATATGGGGCTTCAGGCGGGTTTTAAGGCCTTTGAGCGGCTCAAGGGTAAGCGCTGGTTCTGGCAGCGCTAACGGAAGATTTTTTGACAGATACGCGATTCTTCTTCTTTAAATCATTTTACGACTGGGTGGCGGCTAACCGAAGAAAGTTTGCGGAAGCAGTGGTACGCATGCAGGGCGTTGAGTTGCCAGCCCCTCTGGACGGTCTGGCCGGGATAGCCCATATGATTACCGCCAGCATGTTGCGCAGTTCAGATCCGCTGGCCATCTCGCTTATGAAACTCCCCGGCCGGATGCGGTTCATTCTTGAAGTGGAACAGCAGCTCTATGAAAACCTGCTTTCCAGCGCTGACATTGCCCGGGGGCTGGCCAGTTCTTCCGAACAACTGGATGCCGTGGTCCATGGAATACTCGGCGATCTGGATTTGTCCCGGCAGACGGTGCAGGCTACCGGTAACGACGCAGAGCGGCTGGTCAAGAGCCTGGGTGAATCCGTGACTCTGGTGAACCGGGTGCACGAAGATTCCACACTTATTCGTGAAAAGAACCGGGTTGGTCAGGAGACCGTGCGCAGAGTGAGTCGTTTGGTCGATGAAATCGCCACGAACATGTCCCTCATTCATGACATAGCGGATCGTACCAATTTGCTGGCTTTGAATGCTTCTATTGAAGCAGCCCGGGCCGGAGAAGGGGGCCGGGGATTTTCTATTGTTGCAGACGGGGTTTCCCGGCTTGCTGATCGAGCGCGTGAAGCGGTGAGTCTGGTAACAAAATCTGTAGAAAATGTAAAAGCCGATGTGGCTGGCTTTGAAGCACAATCGCTGGAAACCATTGCTGCCGTGAACAGTATTCTGGATAGCATAGAAAATTTCAAACATTTGCTTAAGGAAAATCAGGATCAGGGCGCAGAGACATCAAGGAATATGGCAGCCATTCTGCGAGTGTTTGCGGAAGTGGAAGGCCAGCTGAAAGAAATTAAGACAGCATCGACTTTTATTTCGAGCAACGCAGCCAGGATTTCTGATTCTTCGCAGGCCCTGGAAAAGGCGGAGCAAACAGTCATCACTGAAGTAGAGCGCCTGATGGGAGAGGTTCAGGATTCTGTCAGAAGTATCACCAATCAAAATCCGCTGTGGCTGTATGAATTCATTACGGCCCGCAGAACCGACCACATTCATTGGGTCAGAACGCTTGATGAAGCCATCCGCAGTATGGACGCTGACAGGGTACCGGAGCTCGACCACACCCGCTGCAAGATGGGTCTTTGGTACTATCAGGCGGTGGTAGCGGACCCATCCCAGGCCGATATTCATCGGCGGATGGAAGAGCCTCATATACAATTGCATGCCAGTGCTGTCTCCATCCGCCAGGCTATTGTCAGCGATGATTCTGCTGGCATTGCAGCGGGAAGAAAAAAAATGGAGCAGCATTTCCGGGAGATCGCCAGTCTGTTTGACGAATACGAGGCCTTCCTCCTGAACCAGGCAATGGGAGCGTTGCTCGATGTTAGTTGAATCCCGGACGACCGGCCATGACTCCTGAAAGTCCGAATGGTCTGCCCCGTTATGAGTTTCAAAATAAAGAACTGTTCCGCGCCGTGTGCGGGATCAACGATCGGGGCATTGCTGTTCTGTCAGAGCGATTGGGTTTTTCCTTGATTGCCCGGGGCAATGCTTTACTTTTTCAGACAGAAGATCCAGAACTCATCGTTTTCGCCCGGTCTTTTCTGACCGGCCTGGAAGCCAGCTACCAAAAAAGGGTTCCCACAGCGGACGACCTCATGCTTTTTTACCGTATGTCCGGTGCCAGTGCCATGGAAGTGCTCCGCGAGGATTTTTTCAAAGCTTACAATGGTCGTTTGATCCGGCCGCGGACTCCGGGCCAGGCCCTGTTCCTTGAGCAATTGATGAAAGGTGAGGCAACCATTTGTGAGGGTCCTGCCGGAACAGGAAAGACGTTCCTTTGCGTGGTCGCTGCCTGCAAATTGATGCAACAGGGTCAGATTGAAAGAATCATTCTGTGCCGGCCGGCTGTGGAGGCCGGTGAAAACCTGGGCTTCCTTCCTGGAGATCTGATCCAGAAGGTGGATCCTTATTTAAGGCCACTCTACGATGCTCTTTATGAATGCCTGGGCTTTGAGCGGGTAAATGATCTCATTGCCCGGCATCAGATTGAGGTCGTTCCGCTGGCCTTTATGCGTGGCAGGACACTGAACCAGGCGATGATCATTCTGGATGAGGCGCAAAATTGTACTCTCCTGCAGCTCAAGATGTTTTTGACGAGGCCGGGGGAGGGAGCGCGGCTCTGCATCAATGGTGACAGTACCCAGGTTGATATTCAGCGCGGGCGTTCCGGCCTTGGCCGGGTGATTGAGTTGCTCTCCTCTTTGCCCGAAGTACATATCATGCGCCTGGGCCTGGAAGATATTGTTCGCAATCCCCTTGTGGAAAAGATAGTCCGGGCCTTCGAGGGCGTGGAATGAAAGACATACTGCCGCGTTTACAGGTCCGTACCTACGACATTCTCACCCGACCCCGATCGGCAAGTTTCATCAAAAGACTGCAGGCCTACCTGCTGGGTAGCTATTTCCTCTTGCTTATGGTTGTGCTTGTATGGTCGAACATCAAAACACAACCCATTGCTCTCGATAATGAGGGTCTGGCAATCGGTATGCTTGCACCGGCCAATCTGGTAGCTTACCACGATATTGAGTTTCCTCTGCTGGATGAGTATGAGAAGGCCAGGCAGGAAGCGGGGCGCCAGGCACCCATGGTGTTCACCCGGGATTTTTCCGTACTCAAGTCCAATCGCAAGGGTGAACTTTCTGAGCTCGAAAACGAAGTGGCCCTGCAGCTTCAGGGTTTGCAGGCCTGCAGACAGGATCCCGCCCCTCAGAATTGTCTGTTCCGGATGGAACCTTTTCGCTTTCTGGCGCGAACGGATCTGGACAATCTTCTTCTCCTTGATGATCGCACCACGGGGAATCAGCTACGCCAGGTGCTGGCCATTTTATTTAGAGATTTTATTATCCTGAGCGAAGCCCCTCCGGGTGAGCAGGCCGGCAATCTGGTCAGTGTGGTCAACACGAACACAGGATCGGAAGCGGAAACGACGAATCATGCTCGCGATACCATCCTGCTGGCCGGTCAATTGCGTACATTCGATGTGCTGCGCCGCTTTCAAGATACAGTTGCCCAGCGTCTGCCTCAGATTGCACCGGAAGTACGTTCTGCTTTGATCCGTCTTTCGATCCATTACCTGTCACGCTATCCGGCCGTTGTCTATAATCCTGAACTTTCTGAAAAGGCGCGCGATGAGGCGATGAGCAAGGTATTGCTCAATCAATTTATTTACAGAATCAAAAGGGGAGAAACAATTCTCAAGCAAGGGGAAATCATAACCGAGCGTAAGATAACCGCGCTGGAAATGCATTCGCGTGCCGGTCTCCGTGATGCGGCGGCCCGTTCACTGACAATCCTATTGCAGCAGGGGATTTTGCTTGCTTTTTTGATCTATTTTGCTAAAAGATTCGTGGCCCGGAGGTTTGGAAATATTACCAGCAATCTACTGGTTTTTTTCAATCTTTTGCTCTTCCTGCTTGTTCTGAGCGTCCAGATATCAATCTGGGATGATAATGCCAACGTCAATGAGGTCACCTACTTCTTCGGCGTCTGGTTTCCCATCGCTGTATTCACCCTGCTATTTTCTATCCTGCTGGGTGAAGTGATTGCCGTACCCATGTCGATCTACCTGGCTTTGATCATCTTTACCGCCGCGCGTTTTGATGGCAATTCTTTGCTCATTGTGCTTGTGACCGGCATGCTGGGAGCCATTATGGGCTCGCGACTGAACCGGCGGTCCGACTTCATTTCCACGGCCATCATTTTAGCTGCGGTAAATGTGATCATGGTGACCGTGGCCCACTTTTTCAACAACCGGCCATTTCTGGGAACTGACAGTCTGTTTGCCCCGGCGTATGTGAAACTGCTTCTGGCTTCCCTTTACTCCACGCTGCCCGCCGGCTTTGTCATTTTGATCCTCCCGGTGTATGAGTCTTTGTTCCATATCCCCACACGATTTCGTCTGGCTGAACTTGCCGATCCATCGCACCCCCTGCTCAAAGACCTTTTTTCCCGGGCACCTTCCACCTGGAACCACACATTGATGGTCGCGGCCCTGAGTGAAAAAGCCTGCCAGCGGCTCAATCTCGATACGATTTTAACTCGAACCGGGGTCTACTATCACGATATTGGAAAAATGAAAAATGCTGGCTTCTTTGTGGAGAACCAGCATCTCATTCCCAAAATTGAAAATATTGATAAAAACAATCCGCATCTGGCGGCGAAAATCATTATCGATCATGTTCTGGATGGCATCACCATGGCCCGTCATGCCCGGTTGCCTGTAGAGGTAATTGATTTTATACCGGAACATCATGGAACTTCAACCATGGCTTTCTTTTATCATAAAGCCCTTGAGAAAATGAAGAGAAAGGTAAATCGCGAAGATTTTCGCTATCCCGGTCCGCGTCCACAACGCAAGGAGACAGCGATTGTCATGCTTGCCGATTCCCTGGAAGCGGCCTCGCGTTCCTTGCAGGAAGTAAATCAAGAATCTGTGGATCAGCTTATTCAGAAAATCATCAACATCAAGGTTGCTGAAAATCAACTCGATGAATGTAATTTGACGATTGGTGAATTGACGGTGATCAAAGAAGCCTTCCGGGATGTGCTGCTCAGCTCTCTGCATTCGCGTCCGCAATATCCCAGTTCGGAATCCACGTCGGCATTAGAACAAAAACGTAAACGCAAACGCTGATGCATTCGTTTGATCTGCGCATCAGCGTGCGCCAGTTCCCATTACCGCGCAGCAGGCTACAGAATTTTCTGCGGCAGGCGCTGGCGGCACTTTCGTTCGAGCTGGGCTGGTCTTTTGAGCTGGCTCTTTCCTGCTGGATCTGTGGAGATGCGGCCATGCGCCGGCTCAATCGCCAGTATCGGGGGCTGGACCGGCCCACGGATGTTTTGAGCTTCCCGCAGCAGGAGCTGTACAACGGGCGTTTTGTCCCGTCCAGGAAGAAACCCCCGGAAGTCCCGTTACTCCTCGGGGATCTTGTGATCGATTGGCCCTGCGCTGTCCGGCAGGCCTGGAGGTATGGAGTTACCTCTGCCGAAGAACTCGAGCGCCTGATTGTGCATGGCACGGTGCATCTGGCCGGGTTTGATCATGAACGTTCTGTCCAGGAAGAGGCTGTCATGGAAAAATGGGAAAAAAGAGTGCTTTACCGGTTAAAGAAAGAGGGATTCCGTCTCCGAAAGTAGAAAAACAAAAATACACAAAGAAGAAGCACGATGACGATCCGCAAGATTTCCTTCATTTTGATTTTTACCACCCTGCCTGCTTTCGCCCAGCAGGATGAAGTGAATATTGTAGAACGCGAGGCCACGGAACAGGCCCGCAAAACCGGCTTTGGCGATCTGGAAGTGGACAATCTGCATGGAGCAATCGGTGAAAAGGTGCATCAGTTGCTCGAACTCGGGGGGCTGGTCGAAGGCACCGGAGACTATGATGAACTGATTTTTCAGGCCCGCAGCCGGCCCTTCATCAAAGGTGTGGATGCGGAAGGAAAGTCGTTCTTACGTATTACGTTAAATGAAGGCTTTTCTTACAGCACAGAGGTTTTCCCGCGTCCCTTTATTGCGCGGGCCCATTGCTACATTTATCCCGGAACAGAAAAAAACAAGGTCGATCGTTTGCTATTTCAGTTTTACCGCATCAACTATTCCGGCACCGTTTATCAACGCGAACTCCGTCGCTTCATTCATCCCAATCCCGTGGACCAGGCCCAGGCGCGCTCGAAGCCGCTGGGAGCGGAACTCCAGCTTCTGGACAATAGCGATCTAACCCTTGAAAGCTATCAGGAACCCTCATCTGTCGCACCCGCCTGGGAAGGAAAAGATGGCGTACCCGTTACCACTCTTGAGATCAAGCCGATTGCCAGCGCCGTGCTCAATGACAGGGAAAAGCCGATCGTTTACGATAAGCAGGTGCGCATTTTGAACCGCTACAAGACGCTCCTGCGCCGCATTGACCGCGAGCTGTACAAAATGATCCGGGTGCGTCAGCTCGAGCGCAATATAGAGATTGAACGGATCATGGATTTTTAGGAAGGAACTGTTAGCTTTTCTTTTATTGCCTTCCGGGCCCCGGTCACAGGTGTGTTTCTGTGCCCCTTTCCTGGCGGATTCCGCCCTTCCTGCGCGAATGGTTGTACTGGCTTGAGATAGCCTTCACTGCTGTGGCCTACGTGGCCGGAGCGCAGGTGGGTTTCTTTCTCGCATTTTTACATTCTCAGGTATCTCCGGTCTGGCCACCGGAGGGCATTTCCCTGGCGCTCGTTCTTTTGCGCGGGTACCGGATTCTACCGGGAGTTTTTCTGGGAGCATTTATTGCGAATTTTTTGCACAATCCCCATTTGCCCACGGCGCTGCTCATTGGTGCGGGCAACACAACGAGTGTTCTCTGGGCTGCTTATTTTTCGCGGCGCAGCGGGAATGCCGGGAGCCCCTTTTCGACAGTTCGCCGTGTACTCCATTTCCTGACCGTAGGCAGTATGCCCGGTGCTTTGATCAGCGCCGCTCTGGGAGTGACATCCCTTTATATCTATGGCTTTGTTCCGGATGTGGCCTACTGGAACGTGCTGCTCACCTGGTGGACAGGAGAGATGCAGGGCCTGATTATCGTTGCTCCATTCATCTACACATGGTCTCAAAGGCCGCGGATAGCGCTCGCCGGCTGGCGTTCTCTCGAAGCCCTGTTTCTGACCGCCCTGCTTGTTCTGGTGAGTATTCTTGTTTTTCAGACAAAATTTCATTTAACCTACGTTCCGATTCCACTTATCGTCTGGGCTATCTTTCGATTCCGCCTGCACGGAGCCGTGACCGCAATCAGTATTGTTTCTTTTACATCAATATACTTTACCATTAACCATCGCGGGCCTTTTGCCATCATGGATGGTGTGCAGCTTTCTCTCAACAGCTCGTTACTGCTTCTCGAACTTTACATTGGTGCTTTGACTGTCATGACCATGCTTCTCGCGGCCACCATTGCTGAACGGGAGGAATTTTTGAAGAGCCAGCAGGCCTACGCCCAGGATCTGGCCCGCGAGCGCAATACCTTTCGTCGTTTTGTTCCCGGTCAGTTTCTGGAGATACTGGGCAAGAAAACGGCACACGAAATCGATCTGGGCGATTCCATTTTTAAAAAGATGACTGTACTCTTTTCCGATATGCGATCCTTTAGCCGCATTTCTGAATTGCTCACGCCTCACCAGAACATAGAGTTGATCAATTCTTATCTATCCCTCATGGAACCGGCAATCAACAGGCAACATGGATTTGTGGATAAATTCATAGGTGATGCCATAATGGCACTGTTTGACGACGCGGCTCATAAGGAAGGCGGAAAAGGTAGCGCTGATCTATCTGTCGCCGCAGCCCTGGAAATGCGTCAGGAACTGGCCATCTTTAATGAAGTGCGCAGACGCAAGAATTTCCTGCCGATTGACGTGGGTATTGGTATAAGCACCGGACCGCTGGTGCTGGGAACCGTCGGGAGTACCAATAGACTCGATACTACGGTCATTGGAGATACGGTGAATCTGGCCGCGAGAATTGAAAGTCTGACTGCTCACTACAATCTGCCCGTGCTCATTTCCGGTGAAACGGCAGCCGAGTTGCGGGAATTTCGTGATATCCGGCGTATTGATCGAGTGGCTGTTCGTGGCCGACTGGCCCCCGTCGATATTTTTGAAGCGCTGGGAGGGGATGAGCCAGAAGTCACTGCGGCCAAAATCGAGAACGGAAAATGGTTTGGCGAAGCGTTTGAGCTGTACCTGGCCCGCAATTTTGAGGATGCCCGCAAAATTCTGGAGCAAACACGCATCCGCTATGAAGAGGGCTTTATTTTGCTTTTTCTGGCCCGCATAGAGTATTTCCTCCAGAAAGCGCCTCCGGACAATTGGGATGGCACGGAAAAGCTCGGCTGGAAGTGATCGGCCCCAAAAAACGGTAGCAAATCGTGCTCCCTTCAGGCACCGTGTCTTCTGGATTGACATGATCGGCCTTTGCCTGAGTCTGCCTCCTTTGAGTATTTTTCAGGAATAAACCATGGCCAAAAAGACAAAGAAATACGAGTTGATTGCCATTATGCGCAACACAGAAGCTGCCCATTTTGATCGGGATCGCGAGCTGCTAACCGGGATTCTTAAAAAGAATGGCGTTAACGTGCAGAAGGAGACGGATCGCGGTGTTCGTAGCCTTCATGCAGAGATTGACCATCAGATGCAGGGACATTTCCTCATCATCAGTTGTGAAATGGACAGGGAAGCTATTGCGGCAATGGAGCATGAGCTCAAGATACACAGCGACGTATTGCGTTTCATGCTCAAAAGAGCAGCCTGATGGCCAGTGACCTGAACAAAGTGATGCTCGTGGGTCGGATGACACGCGATCCCGAGCTCAAGCATACCGGGAATGGTGGGGCTTACGTGCGCTTTGGTCTGGCAAATAATCGCAACTATACAGCCGGCGGGGAAAGAAAGGAAGAGGTTTCATTTTTTAACTGTGTTGCCTGGGGCCGGCAGGCTGAGATCATTCATCAGTACTGTAAAAAGGGAAAGCAGGTCGCCATAGAGGGCAGACTGCAGCAGCGTAGCTGGCAATCCCAGGACGGGCAGAAGCAAAACTCTGTAGACATTGTGGTGAGTTTTTTGCAGATGCTGGGATCCGCTCAGGGTGGCAGCCGGGATTTCTCGGAAGCCTCCTCTGAAGCACCGCCCATGGATGACTATTCAGATGTTCATGGTAACATGGAAAACGACGATATACCATTTTAAGCCGGCATTTCCGGCACGACTAAAGAGTTTGAGGGATTTGTATGAAAGTAATTTTACAAAAAGATGTGCAGAGTCTGGGTGATGCCGGAGACATCAAGGAAGTCGCGGCCGGCTATGCGCGCAATTACCTGATACCGCGTAAGCTTGCAGTTCTGGCTGAAGCCGGGTCCACCAGAGCGGCCCTGCATTTGAAGAAGCTGGCGGAGATCAAGCGCTCCAAGCGTGTGCAGGAAATGCAGCAGGTTGCATCAGAACTTAAGTCGCTGGGAGAAATCACCATTGCCATGCGCGTGGGCGCTGACCGTAAGCTCTTTGGTTCGGTGACGCCGCATTTGATCGCTCAGGCGCTGGGAGAGAAGGGCTTTACCCTGGACAAGCGCAAAGTGGAAATCTCAGAGCCCATTAAATCTCTGGGAGTCAGCAATGTCAAAGTGAAACTGGCAGAAGGCAATACTGTACCTCTGGCCGTCAAAGTTGTGCCTGCTGGAGAAGAAGAAAACGTAGAAGCCGCCGCAGGATAAGTTTATGACCGGCGTTCCGCACGACGCTGAATCGGAGCGCCAGCTACTGGGCGCTCTGCTTTTGCGGCCGGACCTGATGCTTCAGGTCGAGCCGGTAATTAAGAAAAAAGATCTTTATCTGGAATCGCATCGATTGATTTACGATGCCGTTTCAGAGCTGTACCACCAGAGAAATGAAGATCTGGATGCTTTGCAGGTCATCCAGTTTCTATCTGACAAATCACTTATTGAACAGGCCGGTGGGTCTGCCTATGTGATGAAACTCGTGGAAGATGTGATGGCTCCGGGTAGTGCGCTCATTCAGGCCCGTCGCCTGCGCAGCATTTCCGTTCGCCGTGACCTGATGCTCCTTGCCGAGCAGATTGCCAGTGACGCTGCCCATCCCCAGGAAGACGAATCTGAATTCTTAAAAGGAGTTGAAGATAAAGTTTTAAGCATTACCAATGCCAATCTTTCTCATGGTCTTTTGCAGGCCCGTGAATTTCACGACGAATTCATTGAACACATTAAACATCTGGAGGCGGCCCGCGGAGGGCTGACCGGAACGGCCACACATTTCACCGAATTCGATCAACTCACTTCCGGCTTAAAAGGCGGACAATTGCTCATCCTTGCTGCCCGGCCATCGCAGGGAAAAACCACTCTGGCCATGAATATTGCCGCCAATATCGCCCTGCGCGAACAAAAGCCCGTGGTCGTTTTTTCTCTGGAAATGAGTCGGATTGAACTCATGATGCGACTGGTTTGCGCGGAGGCACGTTTTGGCCAGAGCGATCTACAGCGCGGGCACTTCGGGACCCGCATGGACTATCTTGCGGCCACGATCGAAAATCTATTCCGCTCCCCGATCTATATCGATGACAGTGGCGTGGTTGATATCTGGGATTGCCGGGCACGGACGCGCAAGCTGGCCCTCGAGCTGGCTCAAAAGGGGCAGTCCATTGGTTTGATTGTCGTGGATTATTTGCAACTCATGAGTGACCCGCAGTCCCGCGCTCAGGGTCGGCAGCACGAAGTTGCCACCATATCGCGCAACTTAAAGCAACTGGCACGTATGGTGGACGCTCCGGTCATCGCTGTGAGTCAGATGAATCGCTCCGTTGAGCAACGGCGTGGTGAGTCCGCCAGACCCATGCTTTCTGATTTGCGTGAGTCGGGAGCCATTGAACAGGATGCGGACATTGTGATGTTTATCCATCATGACAAGTTTGACCCGGAAGATAGCTCCCCGGAAGCTCTGGAAAAAAGAGGCACGGCTGAGATTATCATCGCCAAACACCGCAATGGTCCAACGGATTCTTTTCGGCTGGCTTATACGCCGCAGATCAATCGTTTTGATAATCGCCCGGGGATGGAATGAACTACCAGAAGGAAGCCGTCTCCTGTGACGAGGCAGTAAGCACGATCAAAAGTGGCGACCGGATTTTTGTTCATGGTGCTGCGGCCGTGCCAACGGAATTGCTTCAGGCACTTTCCCGGCGAACTGACCTGGAGCGGATTACTCTTTACCATTTGCATACGGCGGGTCCCTGGCCTTTCGACACGCCAGAATTACAGAAGCGGTTCTTCTCCGTGTCTTTTTTCACCGGTGAGCCTTTGCGCAAACCTATTGAGCAGGGTCATGCAGACTTCATGCCCATTTTTCTTGCCGATATTCCCGGACTTTTCTTCAGTGGGGCCATCCAGCTGGACGCTGTCTTTCTGCAACTTTCGCCGCCGGATCGCCACGGCAATTGTTCCCTGGGAACATCTGTGGACGCGGCGCTGGCAGCTGCGATGACCGCGCGCAAGGTCATCGCCCAGATCAACAGGCAGTTTCCACGAACGCTCGGTCATAGTACTGTTCCCTTCAGTAAATTGCAGGCCTTTAGCGCTATCGACCGGTCCATCTATGAGCATCCACCGGCCGCTGAATCTGAGGTAACTTCCCGGATTGGTGAAATCGTGGCGGCTCTGGTAAACGATGGGTCAACCCTGCAGATGGGCATTGGCGCCATCCCGGACGCAGTCCTCCGGCGTCTGGGAAACAAGAACCACCTGGGCATTCATACAGAAATGTTTTCCGACGGCGTAATTGATCTGGTGGAATCAGGCGTAATAACAAACCAAAAGAAAAAGGTTCATGCAGGTCGCCTGGTTACTTCTTTTGTGGCCGGGACAGAGCGACTTTACAATTTTGTGGATGATAATCCGCTGATAGAATTCCATCCCTGTGACCGTACCAATGACACGGCCCTCATTCGCAAGAACCCGGCCGTTGTCGCAATCAATTCCGCTCTGGCCGTGGATCTGACCGGGCAAATCTGCGCTGACTCCAGGGGCTACCAGATCTATTCTGGCATTGGCGGCCAGATGGATTTCATTCGGGGCGCAGCCCTGTCTCCTGGCGGCAAGGCCATTATTGCCCTGCCATCAACAGCCGCGGGCGGCAAGGTCTCACGCATCACCTGCGCCCTGAAAGAAGGTAGCGGGGTGGTGACCACGCGCGGGCATGTGCACTACGTGGTTACAGAATACGGAGCGGTCAACCTGCATGGGAAAACCCTCCGCGAACGCGGCGAAGCTTTGATAAGCATAGCCCATCCAGATGTGCGCCAGGAGTTGACTCGTGAACTCTGCGCCGTACGCCATTACGTAATGTAAAGTATTACGCCCAGCCTGGCATGCCCTTTCAGTCGCCACCACCGCAACCACCGCATCCGGAACTGCATGAGCTGCAACTGCTTGAGCTGTCGTTGGAGCTGCCGGAATCAGAATCAGATGCGTCTGCACTGTCCCAGCTGCCGGAGGCACCGGCGCCGCCAAATTCACCTCCTGAGCTTAAAGCACCGGTTTCACCCGAAAAAAAAGAATGCAGAGGCTCGCTTTCATAGATCAGGTCCGGGCCACCTGTTTCCTTCGCCACCGGTTTTTCATAATTATGCTTTGTTTTCTTAAATTTAGAAGCAGACCAGATATCTTCCGGCGGTGCGTAGCCAAATTCTTTGCGGTACAGATCCAGGGTTGCCTGAAATTGGGCTTCATAGATGGCCAGTTGATTTTTGTGAGGAATGAGTTCCGGACTGTGATCAAATCGGCGGCCCAGTATCTCATCACAAAAGGTGCGGTAGCCAGCGCTGAAAAGTAAATGTTCATGCCAGACCTGGTCGATGATGCGCGAGGGTGTGACCACGAAATCGCTCACAAGGCCCAGATAGACGAATTTCTTGTATTCATGGATGGCGCGCAGAGCAAAGTCCTTTTTCCATCCGAGTTTGCGGCTGAGCTTATCCGCAAAGGCCCGGCTTGATGCATCCGGCCCGCCAAAGGCGGCACTGACATGGTCCCAGAGGTGGGCCGGAACCAAGTGGTCAAAATGGTAGCTTTGCAGCTTCACCCAGAGCTGTTTTTTTCGCGGGCGCTGCGTTTCCGTGGAGGCGGTCATTCTGTATCCTATTTGCGCCGGTAGTATTTGCCAGCGAAATAGGCCCGGGCCCCGTAAAGGTGCGTGCAATTCTCTTCTTCAATCTGAATCCGATCCGGGGAAATCTGGAAACCCAGACGACAACAGGTTTCATCACCGCAGGCTTCCGATTCGGCCCAGGTGTAACTGTTTTTGCCTGTGCTTTCCATGAGGCCCTCTGCCTCCCCCAGGTGAGCCGTTGGCCCGCGGACTACCTCCAGGCGAAACTGAGTTCCTCCCGTTGCGCTACGAATATCGAGTTTTCCGCCGGCACCATCGTCAAAATGGCCCACAGGATTCAGGGACGGCGGGACCTTTCGCTCAAAGACCTCGGTGATAAAGCCGATGCGGGACACGGTCCAATCCAGCTGGCACTGGAAATGCTCGGCACCGGTTTCCCGCTGGCAACTGTCTGTTTTCAAAGCGACCCAGTGTTGCGAATTTTCTTTCAATTCCTGGGCCATTGGTGCCGTCAGGGACTTACGCAATCTCTGGTACAGGGCATTGAGCCGGCGATCTTCCACCGTATAAGCCTTTTTATAGCAGGCCAGAGCTTCTTTTTTGTGGACTCCCTGGCAGGGAGTCGGCCCGGCGAAGGGGGCCGTCGGGAGTAGCAGGCCGGTCAACAGGATGGTAAAAAAGGCGCGTTTCATGCGGGCAGGTGAGGCCGTGGCAACCTTCTGGCCAGCTTTTTTTCTTGTGGAATCGTTTCGCTGTAGACCATGGCATTGACAGATCACAAAAGGAGTTACTGATGATACGACGAATGATTGGACCGATGGTTGTTATGGCACTCGTTGCCTGCGGTGGACCCTCTGACGCAGATGTCGATGAGGCGATCGGTGGCATTAAGGATGTTTACAGCGGTTTTTTTGCCGTGCTTGAGAAAAATCAGGCGAATCCGGCAGCAGCCTTTGCGGAAGGCGAAAAATACATAGAAAGTAAGAAGGACGAACTTGGCAAACACGGCAAATTGCTGGGCGGCGGAATCAAGGCCAGTCAGTTTGAAAAAGTGGAACAATTTCGTGAGGATATCCAGACGATGTCGCGAGAAGCCGGTGGTCGTCTTTCCTCTCTTGCCCAGGCGCCGGGTGGACGGGAAAAACTGGGATCGCTGATGGAAAAACTGGGAAGCTATTATGTTTCCGGTGCTCAGGCGGCCGAGGGTTCAAGCATTGGCGGTTCCATTGCCCGCAAAGCAGCCAAGAAAACCATCATCATGGCCGCTAAAGCCGCCAAAGATTCCACACCGGCGGAAATGCGTGACCAGATGCTGGATGGTTATGTGGAATCCATCGCTGCCCAGGGCGCAGATAAAGCAGAGCAGGATGAATTCCGTGCCGAACTCAAAAGTGAGCTGGGCTGGTAATTAACGGTACATAGAACTGATCTGGGCGGCAAAACGCTCTTTGATGACCGGACGCTTCATCTTGAGCGTCCGGGTCATCTCCAGATCCGGATCGAAATTCCTGGGTGTCACATAAAAGCAGTTGCCAGGTATGATTTCAAAATTCTTAAAACCGCTGGATTGATTGATGAGCCGCAGGATTTCCGCGCGGAAAAGGCTGCGCACGGCTGCATGCTCATTCCAGTTTTCACGGGGCGGCACGGCGACCCCGGGTGCATCCTCTTTGAGTTTTTGTTCCACCCGGTCAAAATGCGGAACGATCAAAGCGCCAAGAGTTTTTCTATCGTCTCCTACCACCATCACCTGGTCAATGTAGGGCGAAAGCAGCAGACGATCCTCAACGGGCACCGGTTCTACATTTTCCCCCCCGGCAAGGGCAATCGTATCCTTGGCCCGGCCGGCAAACATGAGTTCCCCGCGCGGGGAAACGAGCATCAGGTCTCCGGTATCAAAGAAACCATCGCTGTCAAAAACGACGGAATTGAGTTCCGGACGTTTGTAATAGCCCAGCAGAATCTGGTCGCTCTTCACCCACAGAGTGCCCTTTTCCCCGGGAGTGTTGCTAATATCCTGACCCTCATTATTTTTAAGTTTGATCCGGTAGCCTGGCAGGGGACGGCCTACAGTCCCGGGAGTGGGACGTTTCAGGCTGCGAATGGAAATGACCGCTGAGGTTTCTGTCATGCCATATCCTTCCATGACTGTCATGCCGATGGCAGAAAGGAAATGATCCACAACGGCCGGCAAGGCACTTCCACCGGTAATGGAAAAACGCAGAGCGCCACCCAGTGCCCCGTGGATCTTACTGAAGATGAGCACCGCCACTCCTTTGGCCGGGAGGATGCATAAAAGAAGGAAAGCGCTCAGCAGTCGCCGCAGGGCCTTGAGCAAGAGGGAAGGTTTCTTTACTTCCGGGTTAAAATCCAGCAGGATGCTTTTTTCTTTCATCCACAGCCCGCCCACTGCCAGAGCAAAAGCAAAGATCTTTTGCTTGGCGGGCGATTCCTTCTGCAGTTTGGTAATGATGCCGTTGTAAACCGATTCCCAGATACGCGGAACAGAAGGGAAAACCGTTGGCTTGAAGGAGTACAGATCTTCTTTGATGCGCGATGGTTCCGTGAACAGGCAGTCCATGCCTTTGGAGATCACACCGTATTCGAGTGCCCGTTCAAAAGCATGCCAGGGTGGGAGCAGAGTTATGCCGCGATCGGCGGCTGTGAATTGCAGGCGGTCCATGACTCTTTCAATGGCGCGGATCCAGCCTGTTTGTGCCAGCATCACTCCCTTGGGTTCACCGGTCGTGCCTGATGTATAAATGAGCGTGGCCAGATCATCGGGATTGATTTCCTGCTGGTATCTGGCGATGTAGCCGGGAAGGTCAGCGATATTCTTGCTTTCTGCCCGTAGTTCGGCAACGGTTCCGGGTCCAGTGGCCAGTTGTCCGGTATCATCTTCCAGCACAAGAATCGTACCCAGCAGGGGCAATTTGTTCTTCAGGCCTTCCAGTCGAATCCGGTCTCTGGGTCGCATAACGATGGCAATCTTACTTTCTGAATGGTTGAGAATATACAGGATATCGTCGTCGGTAACATCCGTTCCCCGTGGCACACTTACGCAACCGCAGGCCAGGATGCCGGCATCGGCCAGAATCCAGTGCGGTGAGGAATCACAGAGGAGGGCAACTCGATCTCCTTTCTGTACCTTGCGCTGGATGAGTCCGCCGGCGATTTCATCGACGATTTGTTTCATCTGCGCAAAAGTAAGCCCCTGGTAGGCGTCACGGCTGTCCCGCCGGCGGAAGGTCACTTTATCCGGAAAATCTCTGGCCGAGCGGGCTAAAAAATCGTAAAGGTGGCTTATGGTTCCTGGTTGCATCGGAGGGAAGGGAAAACAAACGCTGATTTCTGTCAAGCCTTCGGAATTTTCAACTTGCCCGGCGCAGTCCCTCAAGAGGTCTTGCTTTATGAACCGTGCCGGGGAAACTTCCTTCGATGAGCTACTGGCCTTTCTTCTGGGCCAGACGACCGCACAGGAAGATGCGCGGTTGCTTTCCCGGGCCCGGCAGCTGCGCGCAGAGTACTGGCAGAATCGGATACAGGTTCATATCATCAACAATGTCCGTAACGGCAATTGTCGGGAAGATTGCGGGTATTGCGCCCAGCGCAGGACGGCCACAGAGGATTTACCGGATTATGGCCTTAAATCAGATGAAGAAATCCTGAAAGAAGCAGAGGCAGCCCATGCGGCGGGAGCGTATCGTTATTGCATGGTTATGTCCGGTCGTGGCCCGGGCCGCAATACTGTTGAGCGAGTGAGCCGGGTCATAGGCAAGATCAAAGAGCGCTATCCTCTGGAGATCTGCCTGTCCGCCGGCATTCTCACGGATGGGCAGCTGGCGCTGGAACTCAAGAACGCCGGTCTGGATCGTTACAATCATAACTTGAATACTTCTAAAAGAAACTATGAAAATATTGCCAGCACGCACAGTTATTCCGATCGTGAAGCCACTCTGCAAACCATGCAGGGTGCGGGTGTTTCGCTGTGCAGTGGAGTCATAGTGGGCCTTGGTGAAGAGCCGGACGAGTTGATTGCTCTGGCTGCACGCCTTGCCGGGCTGGGTGCGGTGAGTGTGCCGGTGAATTTTTTTATTCCGGTACCCGGTCATGGACTTAAAGAAGAGCCCCGTTTGACGGCGGATTACTGTCTGCGCGTTCTTGCCATGTTCCGGATGGTTCTGGGTCCGGCGGAAGTGCGACTCGCTGCCGGTCGGGAACTCTATCTGGATCGGGAACTGGAGGAAGCCATGCAACTGGCTAACTCGCTTTTTGTTTCCGGCTATTTGAACGTGAAAGGTAGCTCACCCGATGCCACAGTCCAGCGTCTGTCCCGGGCCGGCTTTGCCATTGAGACGGTGGAAGGCCATCTGGAGCTGGATGAAACCGGTGAAATCGCCCCGCAGCCGGATGGTCTGAGGATGAAGACCTTGCAGGAATTGCGCCCCTTTCATTGATTGTTACATGCCGGCTCGCTTGCTCAAAGCTACATCCCTCTTCGCTTCCTGTGATCCGCTGATCTTTCCTTTTGAAACGACAGCCACAGCTACAGGGCTCTCCGACTCTTTTGGTCAGAGTCGTGCTCATGAAGCACTGGCCTTTGCGATGTCCATGGACAGATCCGGGTACAATGTTTACGTTCTGGGTGATCCGGGGACGGGCCGGCACACGGTGGTACGCCACACGCTGGAGAGCAGGGCCCGAGCAGAGGCGACGCCCCCGGACCTTGTGTATCTGCATTCGTTTACTGATCCGGAAAGGCCGCGTTCTTTAAGTCTCCCGGCCGGGCGCGGACTGGCCTTCCGGCAGACGATGCAGAAGTTTGTCCAGGACCTGGCGACCGCCACTCTCGCCGCGTTTGAGAGCGAAGAATTCCGCAGTCGTATCGAATCTTTACAGAGTGAATTTAAGGGCCGTGAGGACGGGGCTCTGACAGAACTCGGCAAGGCAGCCGTGAGTGAGGGAGTGGTTCTCATGCGCACGCCCCAGGGTTTTGTTTTTGCTCCACTGCGCGGAGAGGAAGCCCTGGATGCAGATGAGTTTGCGAAACTTCCGGAAGAAGAGCGTGAACGTCTGGGTCATAGTATGCAGAAATTTGGGCAGGAGCTGGAAAAACTACTGCACCAGTTTCCGCGCTGGCGTAAAGAGTTGCAGGAGAAAATCCGCCAGGCCAGCCGGGAAGCTATCACTCTGGCTGTGGGCCATCTCATTGAAGATCTGAAAGCAGAATACCAGGACCTGCCGGAGATTGGAGCCTTTCTGGACGAGGTCATGCAGGACGTCATTGATTTGAGTGAGGCTCTACGGGATCGCGATTCGGGCCAGGGGCCGTTTCAGGGAGGCGGTCTCACTCTCGAGCGCTACCAGGTGAATCTGCTCGTATCACACGCAGGAAAACAGGGTGCTCCCGTGGTTTATGAGGACAATCCCTCCTATCAGAATTTGATCGGTCGTGTGGACACCATGGCCCAGTTCGGGATGCAAATGACCAATTTTACCTTGATTCGTGCCGGTTCACTGCATCGGGCGAATGGGGGCTATCTGGTGCTCGATGCACACAAGATACTCTCCGCTCCTTTTGCCTGGGAGGGTCTCAAGCGAGCGCTTAAATCCGCGCAAATACAGATTGAATCAACGACACAGCTGTACGGTTTGTCGGGATCGGTTTCTCTCGAGCCGCAACCCGTTCCGTTGCAGATCAAAGTGATCTTGATCGGGGATCGTCAGATCTACTATTTGCTCCGGAATCTGGATCCAGAATTTGCGGACCTCTTCAAAGTGGAGGCTGATTTTGAAGATCAGCTGGAAAAAAGCGACCAGAACATCCGTCTGTATGGGGAACTTATCACCACACTCGTTTCCACCCATAGCCTGCTGCCTGTGCATCGCCGGGCCGCAGCACGGATCGTGGAAGAGAGCGGCCGTCGCGCTGCCGACCAGAGTCGGTTGTCTGCCGGGACACGCTGGATTGCCGATCTCCTCTGTGAATCCGATCACCATGCGCGCCAGGAAAAACGTTCCGTAGTCGATGCCGTCGATATTGATGCGGCCCTGCTCATGCGTGCCCGGCGAGCGGATCGTTTGAAATTGCGCATCCATGAGGCGATTTTGCGTGAGTCGCTTCTTATCGAAACCAGCGGGAGCGTGGTCGGTCAGATCAATGGTCTGGCCGTAGTGGATCCAGGGGAATCAGCCTTTGCCTATCCTGTGCGCATCACGGCGACCGTTCGCATGGGCGATGGTCATGTCGTGGATATTGAACGGGAAACCGAGATGGGTGGACCCATCCACTCCAAGGGAGTACTGATCTTAACAGCTTACCTGGCGAACGAATTTGCGCAGGAGGCACCGCTTTGTTTATCGGCCAGTCTCGTTTTTGAGCAGAGTTATGGAGCTGTGGAAGGTGACAGCGCATCGCTTGCCGAGCTCTGTGTGCTGCTTTCCGCGATAGCGCGTGTTCCTTTGCGGCAGGATCTGGCTTTGACCGGATCAGTGAATCAACGCGGGCAGGCTCAGGCAATTGGAGGAGTGAATGAGAAAATAGAAGGGTTTTATGATATTTGCAAAAAACGCACTCTTAATGGCACGCAGGGAGTTATTATTCCTGCAGCTAATGAAAAGCATTTGATGTTGCGCCCGTCTGTCCGCGAATCGGTGGAAAAAGGAGAGTTTCATATCTATTCCGTAGAGCACGTGGACCAGGCGATCGAGCTTTTGACCGGACTGCCGGCGCGGGGTAGTGGATCGGAGTGGACAGAAAATATTCGCAGTCTCACAGCTTCACGGCTGGATAACTATTCCCGTTTGCGTCAGGCGTATGCGAATGCGAAAAGTTCGTCATAGCTTTTTTCAATTGACGCATCTTTGAGTTCCCACGATCAGGCAGAGGTGCTCACTGACAGAGAATTCGCCAATTTAGCCCACCTTGCCCGCTTGAGTCCCGATGATCCTGCCTTGCAGGGTTTGCAGAAGGATCTGGTGAATATCCTGGATTTTGTCGCCCGGATCCAGAAGGCTCCGGTATTAAAGACACCTGCTCTGACCGGCCTTCCGGAAACGTTTCGTGAAGACAAACCGGAAGCTTCCCTGCCGGCGGACGTGCTTTCAGCTATGGCGCCTGCCTGGGAGTCCGGCCATTTTGTTGTTCCTCAAGTGATTGATGCGGAGTAGGAAATGAAAACTGCTCTGGAACTCATTGCTGCCTACCGGTCCGGTAAAGCCGACCCTCTGGACGTGGCCCGGGCGTGCCTGGAGCGTGCCCGCTCCCGGCAGTCGCTGGGAGCTTTTTTACGCCTGGATGGAGAGCAGATCGAGCGGCAGGCCCGGGCCTCTAAAGAAAAATGGCAGAAAGGCACTGCTGGACCTCTGGAAGGCATACCCATCAGCATCAAAGACAACATCTGTGAAAAGGGAGAACGAGTCACCTGTGCTTCCCGGATGCTTGAGCATTTTGTATCCCCTTACGACGCAACGGTCGTTGCTCGTTTAAAGGATGCGGGCGCGATTCTCTTTGGTCGGACCAATATGGATGAATTTGCCATGGGATCGTCAACGGAGAATTCTGCCTTTCAGAAGACATTGAATCCCTGGAATGAGGATTGCGTGCCAGGTGGATCATCGGGCGGTGCGGCAGCAAGCGTTGCAGCCGGTATCACGCCGCTGGCCCTGGGTTCGGATACGGGCGGTTCCATTCGCCAGCCGGCTGCCTTTTGTGGCATAGCCGGCCTGAAACCCACTTACGGTATGGTTTCGCGCTACGGCCTGGTTGCCTTTGCCTCCAGTCTGGATCAGATTGGACCCATGGCCGCATCCGTTGATGATCTGGCTCTGGCCCTGTCCGTGATCCGTGGTCGTGATGTTCGTGATGCTACCTCCTCTGTGCTGGCCGATCAGGTTGATCTGACTTTACGCCGCCCGGATTACAAAAAGGTCCGCATCGGACTGCCTGGCTTTAATCGTTCTCTCTGTGAAGAGGCCGTGGTGGCTCGCCTGGATGAAGCCCTGGACTACTATCGTTCCCTGGGTGCAACCATTGTGGATCTCCCTTTTCCTATGGAAGATGTATTGATTCCCGTGTACTATGTCCTGGCTCCGGCTGAGGCTTCCAGCAATCTGAGTCGCTTTGATGGAGTGCGCTATGGCTATCGCAGTAAGCGTCAGGATACGCTGCTTGATCTTTACACCCACTCAAGGTCGGAGGGACTCGGGCCAGAAGTTAAGCGCCGGATCCTGACGGGCACGTACGTTCTCTCTTCGGGTTACTATGATGCCTACTACAAAAGAGCGCAAGCGCTGCGTGAGAGTCTCAAGGCAACGTATCAGGATTTCTTTAAAAAAGTAGATGTAATTTTGCAGCCCACCACTCCAACGGCAGCCTTTCGTTTTGGAGAAAAATCGGGAGATCCTCTGGCCATGTACCAGAGCGATGTTTTGACCGTGGCGGCCAATCTGGCCGGCGTGCCGGCAGTGAGCATTCCGGCCGGTCAGAATGCGAGTGGTCTTCCTCTGGGCTTGCAGCTGACCGGCATGTATTTTGAAGACGGTAAACTTCTTTCTTTTGCCAGGGACCTGGCGGCAAACTTTGCAGCAGTGCCGGAGAATGCCGTAGAGGCTCCGCAGAAGGAACTGAAACAAAAAAAGGAAAAGCCAGAGAAGAATGCTCCCAAAAAGAAGACCGGGAAAAAGAAGACCGGGAAAAAGAAAAAATAACTAACCTTTTAGAATAATGTATTTCTTTTTCCCGACCCGGAGCTGATACTCCCCCGGAAAGTCCAGGGTATGCTGTACATTTTCTACTGTGGTCAGATCTTCCCCTATTTTCACCGACTTACTTTCAATGAGACGCCGCACCGCACTGTTGCTCTTTTCAATCCCCGCTTCCACAAGCAGTTGCACCAGAGGGAGCTGGCAGGGCATTACGGCCGTTATGGTATGAACGGGTGTATCCGGAGGCAGGACCATAACGGTGCGACCCGCAGCGGATTTCTCTTTTTCCCACTGTTCTTTAGCCGCACCTCCCGATCCGGGCGGATGGTAGTCCTCCACAATGCGAGCGGCCAGCTCTTTTTTAGAAGCAAAGGGATCCGCAGCAATTTTTTCCGCACAGAGATCTGCAGACAGGTCTGTAAGTAGCAGGTAATAATCCTTGAGCAGGTTATCCGGTATGGACATGATCCGGGCAAACATGTCGTAGGCACCATCATTGACGCCAACCGTATTGCCAAAGGATTTACTCATTTTGCGGCTACCATCAAGACCTACAAGCAAAGGAACGGTCATTACAACCTGGGGTGGCTGACCGTACTCCCGCTGCAGATCGCGTCCGACCAGCAGATTGAATTTTTGATCCGTCCCACCCAGTTCCACGTCTGCTTTCAGGGCAACGGAATCATAACCCTGGATCAAAGGGTACATCAGTTCAATCATTCCCACGGGATCGCCGTTTTTCAGTCTTTTGGCAAAATCATCGCGCTCAATCATACGGGCAACGGTATAATGCGCGGTCAGCTCCAGCATATCCTGGAAAGAGAGTTTCTCAAGCCAGGTAGAGTTAAAAACTATCTCTGTTTTTTCTGGATCCAGAATTTTGAAGACCTGGTCTTTATATGTAATGGCATTGCTGGCCACTTCTTCAAGTGTCATTCTTTTCCGCGTTGCCGATCTACCTGTAGGGTCGCCGATCAGACCGGTGTAGTCTCCAATCAAAAAGAGGACATGGTGTCCCTGATCCTGAAAATGTTTGAGCTTGCGCAGTAGCACTGTGTGGCCCAAATGCAGATCGGGCGCCGTGGGATCGAATCCAGCTTTGATGCGCAGAGGTTTTTTACTTCTGGCGCTCTCTTTCAGTCGCAGGGATAAATCTTCCCTGGAGATCACATCCACGCAGCCACGACAGAGCAAGTCGATATCCGGTTCTTTTTTTTTCGCGCCCATGCGTCCACGGGGTCAGGGGGAAGCTCCCGGAAAAGAACTTTATGTGCTGATTTTTCTGGACCTGTCAGGTCAGCGTACACTCCGGGGAATGAGTATGGAAATCCTGTTGCGCTACCTGCATTTTATTAGTATCTTACTGATCTTTGGAACATTAATGGCGGAGCATTTGCTCGTGAAGAAGGAGTTGACTCGCGCGGATATTGCACTCCTGGTGCGCATTGATAGCCTCTACGGACTTGCGGCTCTGCTCCTGCTTATGGTTTTGCCTCTCCTGGCCGGCCTGATGGCCAGGGGGATCGGTTACCGGGGTCATTGAAATATGTTGTTTTCAAGACAGACCTTCCCATGGTTGGAATAAAGAATGCTCTATTTTTAATAGATTAAAGATCCGCCCGGTCATGAATCGTCCCAGATCTTCCAGGTTGCGCGGATGCTGGTAGAATCCAGGACTTGCCGGAGCAATAACAACACCGGCCCTGCTCAGGGCATGCATGTTTTCCAGCTGAAATTCGTTGAATGGGGTTTCGCGGGGAACTAAAATGAGCGGTCGCTTTTCTTTCAGGCAAACGTCTGCGGCTCGTTCCATCAGACTGGAAGCCAAACCATGGCGAATCCCGGCTAACGTTTTCATGGAGCAGGGGACGATGACCATAGCGTCATAGCGTGCGGAGCCGCTGGCCGGCCTTGCAGCATAATCTGACGGGTGATAGAGTGTAAAGGAATGGACAGTGTTCCCTGTCTGCTCCAGCACCTGTTCCAGATACTCTTCCCTTGAAGTGATCTTCGTGCCATACTCCTGATTGTAGACTTTCAGTGCTGCATCGGAAATGATCAGGGCGCTCGCTCCGGGCTGATGGGTGACCAGATGCTTCAGGAATGATTTTCCATAGAGCGCACCGCTGGCTCCAGAGATACCAATGATGAGATTCATGTCGGGTACCGGAAGTAGAAATCCAGCAAGAGGCCAGTGAAAAGAACCGTACTGATGATAGCATTGATGTGAAAGAAGGCGAGGGGAATTCTATCCAGGTTGTTACCCCGCACCAGGTAGTGCTCGGTAAAAAAAAGAATCCCCACAATTCCCAGAACCACGTAAAAAAGTAGCCCACTTCCCTGGGCGGCCAGCAGGAAAAAAGTAAGGGACAGGAGATGAGAAAATCGGGCCAGATAGAGGGCAGCCCTGGCGCCAAAACGGGCGGGGATAGAATGCAATCGTGCCCGGCGATCAAACTCCTGATCCATAAGACTGTAAAGAATGTCAAAGCCTGCTATGTAAAACATAAGGCCTGCCGACCAGAAAAGGATACTCAGTGGCACGGCCTGGGTCAGGGCGATGGCTGCGGCCGCCGGGGCCTGGCCAATGGCCAGGCCCAGCCAGAAATGACACAGGAAGGTAAAACGCTTGGCATAGGAGTAGCCCAGTGTGATCGTAATGGCCAGCGGTGAAAGCATTCCGCAGAGGTTGCTCAGGGCAAAAGCTGTCAGAACAAAAATTATGAGCATGAAGAGAGTAATGAAAACGGCCATGCGCGGGGTGATTTTTCCGGAAGGGATTTCCCGCATGGCCGTACGCGGATTCTGTGCATCATACTTCTGGTCCGCCAGGCGGTTGAAAGTCATGGCTGCGGTGCGCAGTGTGACCATGCAAATGAAAATCTTAAACAGGTCCAGATACAACTGTGGACCGACAGTAATTTCCGGCCAGACAACTAAAATAGCAATGCCAGCAAAAGGGAGCGCAAAGATCGTGTGCGAAAATTTGATCATGCGCAGGAAATCAGCCAGACCCGTGACCACGGGTCACGCTCTTTTGGGGATGAGCGATGTCAATTTTCCTTCAAGGCCGATTGAGCAATTTCAAATCAGACAGGTCGTGGCGCAACTGCTCCATGAACAGGGGGCCGGGGTCCTCTTTTGCCGAGCGATATTTGGGATCACGTTCTTCAAAGAACGGACTGTTCTCAAAATTTAAGTATTCGTAGTGGCCGATCAAATAGCGGATACCCGGGATTTTTCCTTTGAGATAACGAATCAAACGGACGTTGGCCTGGCGCTGCTGCCAGGTAAGCGGGTGCTCCCGGCTGCCGGCGTTCTCAATCCCGATCGCGTACCGATTCAGCCCAATTGTATGCCTTGCCATAGTATGCAGATCCATGAGCTGGTAGGTTTCGCCGCGGCGGCCTACAAGGAAATGGACAGAAACATTCACTTCTCCGGCAGCAAACATTTCTTTACGACTGTTTTCAGCTTTTTCCCGGTCAAAGTAGCGGAAGGATCGTTCCAGATCGGGATCCCCCGTCCAGTGGATTACGATGATCGCAGGTTCCATGCTGATGGAAGTCGCCCTGGCATCCAGACGATGGACAATGTAGTCGAGCGTGGCTTTTTCCCGCCAGGCAGAAAAAGAGATAGGCCGGCCGATGAGCCAATCCGGACCGGCCAGCAGAGGTTGAAGGGCAATGCAAAGGAGGAGAGTGAGCCGCACGTCCCCTTTTTCTCTTGCCCGCTGCCCGGTCATTCCAAAATGAAGAGATGCTTCTGGATGTCTCTGCACTGGATGCACTGGGTGGCGTGCCAGTTGGAGCGTTGGTCCTGATCTTTGTCGGCTTCACCATAGGTTTTGTGTCAGCCATCTTTGGGGTGGGCGGTGGTTTTTTTATTACACCGTTCTTGCACAGCGTGGTTCATTTGCCGGCAGTTCTGGCTTCAGCAACATCTCTGGGCCAGATTCCCTTCATGAGTCTTTCGGGCACTTTCGGCTATCTAAAGGAAGGTTTGATTCAACTGCGGCCGGTTCTGCTTTTTTTGCTGGGTTCCATTCCTGCATCTCAGGGCATCGTCTATGCTATGGCGCTATTCCAGCGCAGCGCCTGGGCTTCAGAGCCCTGGCTCGGGCGTTTGACGGCCAGTGATCTGGTGCTGCTTCTATCGTTTAGCATTTTTATAGGAATGCAGGGTATCTACAACCTGAAAAAGGCGGGCGAACACGGCAGATCCGGTGAAAGTAAAAACTTTCAACGATGGGCAGTATCCCGAAACAAGGAAGCGCTTTTTCTGGTTCTTTCCGGGTTGCTGGCCGGTTGCTTTTCGGCACTGCTGGGCATTGGCGGTGGTTTTTTTTCCTTTCCGGTGATGGTCTACGTGTGTGGCCTGACACCGGCGGGAGCGGTCGCCAGCGGCCTTTTGGCGGTTTTTGTTACCAGCCTTCTGGCGCTCCTGCAGCATATCTATCATGAACAGATCTACCTGGTTTTAAGTCTAATGCTTGCAGCCGGTGCCATCCCTGGAGCTTTTCTGGGTGCACGCCGCGCTGTTCAGCTATCCCCTGTCCTTCTACTCCGGTCCATGGGCTATATGCAACTGGGCATTGTAGTTGTGTATTTATCCGTAAAGCTGAGTTCCGGTCTGTGAGTTTTCTTTCTGCAATCCTGATCGGGCTTATCATTGGAGGCCTGGCCCGGTTCCTTTTTCCCGCTCAGATGAAGTTGGGGCTTGTGCTGACCGTCCTTCTCGGGCTTTTTGGTTCTCTTCTGGCCACCTACCTGGGACAGCAATGGGGCTGGTACGCGGGTGCGGAAAAGGCAGGAATTCCGGCGGCAGTCCTTGGAGCGGTCGTGATCCTTCTGGCTGTTCGTTTTTTCAAGAATCCTGCCTGAGTCTCTTCCAGGTTGCGCTGTTATCGCGCGCTGTGGCCAGACCGGCATTGATGGCCCGGATGCCCGCCTGGCGATTGCCCGGTCGCGGCGGCGCAGTGCGGGTCTCCAGGATAATAAGCTTTTTTTTCTTGTGCCGGGCCAGTTCGGTTTTGAGCCGGATGATTTCCGAACTGATGATACTGTGGGAACGCACCAGGGCCCCATAGAAGCTGTAGGTCGGCTCATCGCTTGAGCTCTGTACCAGATGCAACACAATGGTGTGAATGCGTGAATCATCAAGCAGGTGTTCAAAAGGCAGAGGGTCGGCCACGCCGCCATCCCAGAAATGTCCATTGCCGATTTCGACCGCAGCAAAAAGCCCGGGCACAGCGCAACTGGCGACGATGTAGTCGGCGAGCGGACCTGACTGGACTACCCGGCTTTCCTGATGCTTGAGATCCAGGACGGAAAGGCTGAAAGTCGGGCTGGCATCCTCTATACGGCGCACGCCGACTTCATTTTCTATCAGGTTCTGCAGTATGGTTCCGGCAAAAATTCCGGTGTGGCCCCTGGATCCGGTTAACATCTTAAAAAATCGTAGCGGTGCTTTGAATTCTTTAAAAACATGCAGAAGGTCCGGTTGTAGAAAGAGTTGGATCAAACGGCGCGGGGAGAGGCCCGCTGTGTACAGGCCGCCCACCAGAGCTCCGGCCGATGCGCCGGATACATGGGTAAACTTCAGACCGGAGTCGGTAAGTCCCAGCAGAAATCCTGCATGAGCATAGAAACCAAAGAAGGAAGAATTCATACAGAGGGCCACGCCCCCTTTGCGCCAGGGAAAAAGGGAAAACGACATAATCTCTTGACCGGAAGTGCCGGTCAGCATAACTTTCCCGCATGCTTCGTTTTGTCGCTTTCCTTTTTTTGAGTCTGGTAGCCTGCACGTCACCCATAGACCGACTCAAGAAAACACGTAACTGTGAGCGCTGCGATCTGCGCGGCGCTGACCTGTCCAATCTGGATCTCATTGGCGTGAATTTGCGAGAAGCCAATCTTTCCGGCGCCAACCTTTCGCGATCCAATTTGCTGGGTGCTGATTTGACCGGCGCGGATCTGAGTCGGGCCAATCTGACCGGCTCCTATCTGACTACAAACCTGACCCGCGCCAATTTAACTCAGGCCAGTCTGCACCGGGCCAATTTGCGCAATGCCAGGCTCGATGAGGCTATCTTGCGGGCGGCGGATCTGCGTAATGCCAGTCTGTTTTCTGTGAGTATGCGCAATACCATTGTGGAAGATGCGAATCTGGAAGAGGCTGACCTGCGGCGCGCACAAATTTCCGGCGGTGATTTGAGTCGAGCGCGACTCTGCCGCACCATCATGCCCGACAACCGCGAGGACAGCAGCAATTGTTGAAATGCCATCTCAGGCATCGCGAGCCACTTTTGCTACGCGCCAGGCAGTGAGTCGTCCGCAATGCGGATGCGCAAAAGCGTTATATCGTCATCAATGGGGCGGCTTGCGGCAAAACGCAGGGCGTCGCGCTCCAGTTGTTTCAAAAAGTCATCCCCGGGATAGCTGCGAAACAATGCGCACAGCCGATCCGCGGAGAACTCCTCCCCGCGAGGGCTGCGCAATTCAATGATTCCGTCAGTGTAGAAGAGCAGATGATCTCCCGGATCCAATTTGACCGTCATTTCCCGGTAGTTTTGATCAGAAAACATCCCAATCATCAGATCTTCGCTTTCGAGTTGTTCAATGCTCTGGTCTTTTGCTCGCAGGAGCAGTGCCGGGCGGTGTGCAGCCATTGCGTAGCTGACCTGATCTTTGCTGATGAGAGCGACGATGCCGGTAAGATAGTGCTCCGCGAGCAGGTAGCGGCAGGTTTGTTTGTTGATAAAGTTCATTATTTCCGCCGGGGAGCGTAACTGGTTTTCCAGCGCGTGGTGGAATGCCATGCGAGCCATGGTTGACATGAGGGCAGCCGAAACTCCGTGGCCTGCGGCATCGGCTATGATGAGTAGAAAAGAATTGATGTTGCGTTCTGTGCCGGCCTCAACAATGGAGTTATCTTCCGCAATGCATACGATATCATAGAAGTCCCCGCCCACCTTTTCCATGCTGCGATACAGGCCGTCGAAAACAATTTGCCTGTTCTTCGGGAAAACGGAAGGCAGGAGATTTTGTTGCACGGCCCGGGCAAGGGACAGATCGTTATCAACGATGTTCATGCGCAGGGCCAGCTCACTCTGCGTTGTTTCCAGGTCCTGTTCCCGCAACCAGGCGCGGAGTCTTAGTTTCTCATTGAAGAAAGAAAAAACCGTTCCTGTTGTTGTGGCTATGGCAAGGTTGATGACATCGTAAGCGTTGAGAGGGTGTGTAGCCGGAAGAATCAGTTGACCGGTGAAATAGCATGCTAGAGAAAATGCAAGAATTCCGGCAACCCAGAGAAAAGGGAGAGGAAACAGCGCCGTGATCAGAATGGCTATGTAGTAACCACCCAGATAAGATGGATTGTTGCCGGTCATGAGCGTAATGGTAGCCGTGAGTAGTTGAAGCAAAAGAAGTACTGAGGCACCGTACAGGGAACCGTAATCATTTACACTGCGGGTGCGGGAAAGAAAGTAGAGTAGAATTCCGCTCAGAGGCAGCCCGCTGCGCAGTATCGCAAGTTCTACAGCTCTTTCCGGTATCATGTAAGCGTCGATCCAGTAAAAAGGAAGCCAGGCAACTATGGCCAGTAACGAACCCGAGGGTAAAAAGTCTTTGATCTCATGCTTCAGGCCAATTTGGTAGCGAGCAATGTTCTGGCCTTTAAGTTCCGGGAAGAAAAACGGATACAGATTCATTTGCCTTGCCTTCTCAATGTTTACCCTGCCTCTTGCGGGTCAAAGTCCGCTACCGGTCATTGATTTACACAACGACCGGGCATTCTATCTGACCGCTGCCCGGATTCCCTGGCAGCAATGTGAGAAGGTGCATATCTGTGCCGAACGTTACCAGAATGCCAGTTATTTTTTTTCTATCTTTCGTCCCCAGCCTCCTTACCGGCCGGGAGGGGTGTTCCTGCTATCCCGGGAGAGGGTGCGCGCCCTTACGGAACAGAGCCATTATGATTATGTCCTGGAAGCGATTGCCGCGCTCAAAGCTACAGGGAGACCCATCACTCGCTTTCCTGACCTGGACAAAGGATCCATCTCCATATCTATAGAGGGAACCCATCTGCTCCATAAAGGAAAGCCGCCCGATGTCGATGAACTGGAGAGTATGCTGGTGCAGCTTCGCGATCTGGGGGTCTCCAGCATTCAGCTCACCTGGAATTATCAGAATCCTTACGCCGGGACCAACTGGCAGTGGCACGGATTAACCCCGGTGGGCAAAGAGCTGGTGCGTTTGCTCAAAAAATATGACTATCTGATTGATTTGAGTCATGCCAGCGAGAAGACCGTCCTGGATGTGCATGAGATGTGGCCACAGATGCCGCTCTTTTTTTCTCATTCCAGTATTAAGGCTGTCTGTAATCATCCCCGCAATATAAGTGACAGAGTTCTGGCTCTTGTCAAGAAAACGGGAGGTCTTGTAGGCATCAATTTTCATGCACCCTTCATTGCCTGTAAGAATCGGGCCAGCTACGCTGATGTAATCAAGCATTTTGCTTACATGAAGAAAAAAATAGGAATGGATGAGATTGCCCTGGGTGCTGATCTGGATGGTTTTATCATTCCACCGCAGCAAATGAAAAGCAGTCTGGATTATCAGGCTCTGGCAAAGTCTATGGAAGAGCAGGGCTGGTCCCGGCTGGATATCGAAAAAATTTTTTTCCAGAATGCTCGAATTTTTTTTGAAAAGATAGGGGCCGTCAAAAAAGTACACTCGGACTCTCCCCGGAGAGCCGAGTCAAAAGGGAATCACCTGATTATAAAGAAATGAAAAAAAGTTCAGGGTCAAATAAACGTGGAAAATCAAAGCAGGACGAGCTACCGGAGTATCGCATCAAAATCAGCAAAAAAGCTAAATATATCAGTTTGAAATTTTCGCTGCTGGACGGTCTGGAAGTCATAGTTCCGCAGAACAAAAGGCTGCCCCGTAAATCCATACAGAATATCCTTACAGAAGGGCGGACCTGGATTGAATTTACGCGCAAACGTATCAACAGGCAGCGCAGTGAGCTCAAAAAAAGGGATCTCTACACTCTGCCCCGCAAAATGCAGCTTCTCGCGGCCGGGCGGACCATAACCGTTCAGTATCGGTTTACAAAAGATAGAGGGGTTCAGCTGGAGGAAGCAGGGGATGTGCTGAAATTGACCGGAGCCGTTCGGGACGCCGCAGCCTGCCGGCTTGCCTTCCGGCGCTGGATGTCTGCCCTGGCGTATGCCACGTTTGCTCCCATTTTAGAAGACGTCAGTCAGAGGACGGGTCTTTCTTACAAAAGACTGGTGATGCGTGGACAAAAGACGCGCTGGGCCAGTTGCTCCAGTATGGGAACCATCAGTTTGAATTTTAAGTTGCTCTTTCTGCGGCCGGAAACCGTGCGCTATGTAATGTTGCATGAGCTCTGCCATACTGTTCATATGAACCATTCCCGGGATTTCTGGGAGCTGGTATCCCGTTTTCAGCCTGATTATGTTGCTATGGAGCAGGAGTTGCACATAGCCTCGCGGCACATGCCGCTCTGGGTTTGAGGCAGGAGGAATCATGAAAGCAAGGACCGGAAGCCTCCTGGCGATTCTTTTCCTGATGGCCTGCTCCAGTCAGCTGCCACAGCTGCGTTCGGATGTTCAGCCGCGGACGGATACTCTGGGTGCCTTTGCCTTTGAGTGGTCCGCGAATCAAACATTTACCGTCCGCGGACCCGGGGGGCAGATTCTCCTGGAGAGTCTGCCCGGCGTGGCCTTCGTATCCGGATTTCAGGGCAAGGCCGATTTTCACGAAAGCCGGGGCATGTTCTTCATTAAAGAAAGCAAAGAGAAGGAATGCCAGACACAGCTCCTTGAGCGTATTGAGGCCGGTCCGGACCGTTACGCGCTGAGTGGAGAGCTGCTGTGTGCAGCAGAAAAATCGGCCTATACTCTGGAATTCTTTGTAGAGAGTGATCAGCGCCTGGGCTTCGAGCTCAATCTTGCCGGGCCACTCAATCGGGCCATGCTGATAGCCGCCAGTGTTCCGGAGGAAGGGTTCTTTGGCTTTGGTGAACAATTCACCTACTTCAATCAAAAGGGGCGACTTCTGCCCATCTTTGTGATGGAGCAGGGGATCGGACGCGGGGCCGAGCCCATTACAACCGGGGCAGATCTCACCGCTGATGCCGGAGGGAAGTGGCACACCAGTTACGCCGGTGTGCCCCATTTTCTGAGCAGTCGCATGCGCTCCCTTTTTCTGGAAAACTATGAATACTCTGTATTCGATATGCGACCGGCCAATCACCTGAGTATCTATGTCCTCTCAGCGCAAATGCGCGGGCAATTGCTTGCCGGTAAGGACCCTTTAGAATTGACCCGGGCGTATACGGAAGCAACCGGTCGCATGCGTGCCCTGCCTGATTGGGTCCATTCTGGCGCGATTGTCGGCATGCAGGGGGGCACTGAGAAGGTCCGGCGGGTGCTATCCTTGCTTAAGGAACACAACACACCGATAGCTGCCTTCTGGCTGCAGGACTGGGTCGGGCAGCGTAAGACAACCTTTGGCAAACAGCTCTGGTGGAACTGGCAGCTGGACCGGCAACACTATCCTGGCTGGGAGGATTTAAGGCAAACCCTGGGAAAGGATGGCATCCGGGTGCTGCTCTATATCAATCCTTTTCTGGCGGACATTGCAGAGAAAGGCAGCCAGGAACGTAACCTGTATCCCGAGGCCCTGGCAGCCGGATGTCTGGTGCGCAAAGCTGACGGTAAGCCCTATTTAATATTAAACACTTCTTTTTCTGCGGGTCTTCTGGATCTTTCCGCACCGGCCTGTCGGGAATGGATCAAAGGGATCATCAAAACAGAGATGATTGCTCAGGGTGCTTCCGGTTGGATGGCCGATTTTGGCGAGGCCTTACCCATGGATTCTGTGCTCCAGAATGGGGATCCGGCCACCTATCACAACCGTTATCCGGAAGAATGGGCCCGGGTCAATCGAGAAGCCATAAACGAAGCAGGACGCGGTCAGGACATCGTGTTTTTTATGCGCGCGGGCTTTACGCGCAGCCCGCAGAACAGTACCCTTTTCTGGCTGGGCGATCAGCTGGTTAGCTGGGACCGTTACGACGGAATCAAAACTGCAGTTACCGGACTGTTGACCGGGGGACTTTCCGGCTATACGCTGAACCACAGTGATATTGGCGGATACACGACCATCAACAATCCGCTGAAAAACTATCATCGCTCGGAAGAATTGCTGCTCCGCTGGGCCGAGCTTTCCGCTTTCAATGCCATTTTCCGGACCCATGAAGGAAATCGTCCCGATGAAAACGTTCAGGTGTATTCCAATGAAAGGACATTGTCCCACTTTGCCCGTTTTGCCCGCATTTTTGCCGCTCTCGCCCCCTACCGCCAGCTCTTGATAGAGGAGGCAGCCCGCGACGGACACCCTGTGGTCCGGCCCATGTTTTTTCATTATCCAGGGGAGAAAGCTTTCCACCATATTGATTCGGAGCAATTCATGCTGGGTCCTGATATCATCATGGCTCCGGTTCTTGATCCCGGGCGGTCCCATGTTCGCCTGCATCTTCCGGAGGGAGAGTGGGTGCATTTTTTCAGCGGAAAGATCTATCGCAGTCGCTCGCAAACCTTCTCAGTTTCAGCGCCCATCGGTTCTCCTGCTGTCTTTTACCGCCAGGAATCGGCTTTTGCCGAACTTTTTGCCCGCAGCAAAGACTGATATGCCGGGTGCGGAACCAGGACCGGATCTGGAGCCGGAGAATCCGGGCTGGTTTGAATCCTGGGGTGTGCGGGCCATTGCTCGATTGCAAAAGAAGGTGTCCGGTGAACCGGCGAAGACTGATGAAGAGCTGACGGACCGCGTTCGTCGTATAACCTATCAGCATGCTTTTTTTGCCTTCCTGGTTGGTGCAATTTCCGCAGCCGGCACGGTCATCACTGAGGAACTTTACGAGCATGATCCGGCCGTCCTGCTTTATACTAAAGTTGCAGTAGTAACGGGAGTGCTGACGGCCATTGAATTTATTGTTCTATTTTATTTGTCTTTAAGGACGGTCCATTGCATATCTGTGGCTACAGGTCATGCGAGATTCCTTTTTGAGAAAGAAGATCCGGTTGTCGCTCTGCCCAATATGCTGGCCCGGGCTGCCCTGGAAATTCCCGATCCTGTTCGCCGGGCGCTGGGCATCAATCCGCTGGCGCGGGTTTCGCGCTGGAAGCTTTTGCTTCTGGGGTTACTCTATAAGATGAAAATCATGGCCTCCAACACCCTGGCCAAACTGCTCCTCCGGCGCCTCTTTGGTAAGAGTCTGTTCCGATTCAGTGTAGCCTACATTGCCGTACCCATAACCGGACTCTGGAATGCTTTCGTGATCTGGAAAGTGGCGCGCGATGCCCGTTTGCGTCTGGCCGGCCATCTCATGGTCCAGTCCATGGGCCGTGATATTTTAACTGCTGAAGATCTGGGCCGACTCTCAGAGCGCGCCCGGATGGCCTGTCTGCGTGCCGTGGGCAATTCCGTGGTCCTCACCCAGAACTCTCATCCGAACATGCTCGTTCTATTGCTCAAAATGTTTGAGATACTGGAGCGCAAACGCCCTGATCGTCTTGATGATTGGGAATATTTTCTAAGTGAACTGGCTCTACTTCCCGAAGCGGAAAGGTTTTTTGTTCTTGATCTTCTCTGTGTGGCAACGGCTTTTGATGGCAAAATGTCGCGACTGGAAAGACGGTTATTGCCCCAGGCATTTGGCACTCATACTCCACTGTACTTTCAGCGCATTGAACGATTGCGCCGGCTGCTTATTCAGGGGAAGGTGCGGGCCGCCCTGCTGGAATGCCGGCTGGATTTCCGACCGGCCTGATGCATCCACCGGAGTGGCTTGATCCGGCCGCTAATGTTGAGCGGACCCGCGTGGGTGATCGGCTGCTTTTAACACGCAGCCCGGAAATGGAGAGAGTTCTGGAACTCAGCGCTCAGGCCCGCGAAAGCCGGCGGCCGGTACTCATCACCGGTGAGACAGGAACGGGGAAGGAGTTGGTGGCCCGGCTGTTGCACGATCAGGGCCAGGAAGGAACGGAACCGTTTCTGGCCATAAACTGTGCAGCTTTCCCGGCGCACCTGATGGAAGATGAAATCTTTGGTCACAAACGTGGTGCCTTTACGGATGCGCGTTCGGACCGTGCGGGCAAGATCGCGGCCGCCGGGCGGGGTTCCCTTTTCTTTGATGAGATGGGGGAGTTGCCCCTGGAATTTCAGGCCAAGCTCCTGCGTCTGCTCCAGGAGAACACCTACACTATGCTCGGGTCGGATCAGGAGCTCCGGGCTGAATGTCGTTTCCTTTTTGCCACCAATCGCGACATAGCTGAGCTTGTGGCCCGCAACCTTTTCCGGCTGGATCTTTACTATCGCATCAGTGTTTTTGAGATTGCTTTACCGCCTCTGCGGCAGCGGCGGTCGGAGATTGCTCCACTTGTGCGCTACTTTCTCCTGCGCTTCGCAGCTGAGCTGGGAGCGGAGCCTCCTGGAATTGAAGAAAGCGCGCTGGCTGCACTGGTTGCCTACGACTGGCCCGGTAACATTCGCGAACTGGAAAATGTGATGTACCGCCTGCTTGCCGGCCGCAGCCGTGAAATGATTCGCCTGACAGACCTGCCGATGAGTGTGCAGCAGGCGCTTTTCACTCAACCGGGTCCTGGCATCGCCGCAAGCAATGGCTTGCCGACCGGAACCTTTGATGAACTGATGCAGGCACACGCTCGTTCCTTGATCCAGCAGGCCCTGGCTGAGGCTGGCGGTAATAAGGCAGCGGCTGCCCGTCGATTGGGAATGAAGCGAACGCGATTGATCTATCAAATGAAAGAACTGGGGTTATCCTGAAATGCGCTTCTATATGCTGATCGGCCTGTTCCTCCTATCTGTATGTAAAACAGAAGAGGATGGCCGCTCCCTGGCCCGCTCCCATTGTTCATCCTGCCACCTCTTTCCGGAAGCGGACCTGCTGCGCAAACAGGACTGGCATGATGTGCTCGATGTTATGGGGATCTATCTGGGTTATGACGATGCCGGTCTGCTCACCGGGACCCCCTCTGCGGCCAAATTGATGGACCGGCAGGCCATGTTTGACAGGCGTCTGATTCCAGAAAAGCCAGCCCTGTCTTCTGTGGACTGGCAGAAGATACGCGCCTACTATAGAGAAAATGCTCCTGCCTCCTTTACGCCGGCCCGGACGGAAAAATTGGAGACAGCGCATCTCTTCCGGGCCATCGCAGCGGAGAAAGCCGGACCAGAGTCGCTCTTTTTTCTGGTTCGCTCCCATAAGGAGCGTATCTATGCAGCCGATGCCCGCGCCGGAATTCTTTATCTCTTCAGCAATAGCGGTAAACTCATTCGTTCCGATCCCCTGCCGGGGCTTGCTGTGGACGTGCAGTTCACGGATGAACGGTTTTTTCTGACGCTTCTGGGTAGCTGGAAGACTGAGAATACACGGGAAGGAAAGATTCTTGAGGCTCGGCTTCATGGTGGCCAGTTATTTTTGCGGCCCGTTCTTACGAACCTTTATCGCGTTCCCTCGGCCCAGCTGATTGACCTGAACGGTGATGGTCGGGCGGAAATTCTCACCGCTCAGTTTGGCCATCAGCTGGGGCACCTTTCCTATTTTGAAAATCGCTCTTCTCCCGATGAAAAAGAAAACTGGGAGGAAGAGGTCCTGCTCCCCTTACCGGGCACAGTCAGGGCGCGTGCGGTGGATCTGGGGGATGGCTCTTTATCGATCGTTGCTCTTGTGGCTCAGGCGCGTGAGGGGCTGTATGTATTTCGCAAAACCTGGCGGGGCTGGGATAAACAGGTTATTGTGGAGCAGCCACCGGTCTTTGGTTATACGGATTTTCAGCTGGGGGACTTTGATGGCGACGGAAGGCTCGATATTCTCACGGTGAATGGAGACAATGCGGAGATTCTGTCCGTGCCACCCAAGCCCTACCACGGTCTGCGTCTGTATTTGAATCGATCCACAGGTTTTGAGGAGGCGTTCTTTCTGCCGTTGAACGGGGCTTACCGGGCAACTCTTGCGGACTTTGACGGGGATGGCGATCTGGACATAGCAGCTACCGCTTTCTTTGCCGACTTTGGGTCCCGTCCACCGCAGAACGCCGTCCTTTTTCTCAATGAATCCCGGCAAAATCGCTTTTCTTTTTCCAGGCATCTAATTGCGGGCACAGAATGCGGCCGCTGGGTTTCCCTGGATGCGGCAGACCTGGACGGTGACGGGCGGATGGATCTCATTCTGGGGGGAGCCGATGTTCCGGGAATGCCGGCCCGGGGAATCGCAGAATGGCGGAAGCGGTGTCGGATCCAATCGCTCCTGATTTTGCGGAACCAGGCCCGGGCCCGCTTCCTGGAAAACCGTAAGGCGCCCCTTGCGACGCTTCCATTGGCCAAACACCGGGCGCTGTAGTCAGATAATTGACGCATGTCAAATTTTAGATATGCCATTTTCTGCCAATTCTCCGGGCCGGCTGCCTGGAAGGCCGCTGATTTGCCCGTACTCGAAGGAATTGCCCTGGTACTGAAATTGCATGAGTATCTTCCGGTGTAAGGAGATGGAAATGCGAAGAAATCAATTTCTCATTGTAGCAGCTTTTATGGCTTTTTCCGGCCTGTCAGCTGTGAATACGGTTATTTTTGTTCATGGCCGCAGTTCCGGCAACAATCATTGCGGCTGGGGCACAACGGATGTAGGCAACTACTGGGGTTCCAGTAAGGATATCGAGCTGAATAGCTGGATTACAAGTACTGCGCAGCGGTATTTTGTTGGCTACCACGGTGATTCTGATCCGCGTAGCTGGTCCGGTTATGGCGATTGCGGTTATGGAGCCCGGGACAACCTGGATTACATTGTGGCTACTCGCTGCGATTCGTCAGTCGGTAACTATTGTAAGGTTATCTGCCATAGCGCAGGATGCTACGCCGTCGACACCTATTTATCCGCGAATGTCGGTTACTATACCTATGCCGGGTCCGGGTACGGCACCATCCAGACTAAACACCTCACCGGAATCACCTATGTAATGGCCCTTTCCAGCGCCAGCGGTGGCTCAGAGCTGGCCGATTCTGCGGACTGGTGGGGGGTGGATGGTACTCCCATGACGCTTTCCTTGCGAGTCGGCGTGGCTCGTGGTGCTGGTATGCATGATAGCACCCGGGGCATTGCTGTGAAGCACCTGATGGGTGACCCCAGCTGGGATATGGGATCGGGAATCCTTCCCGGTGAAGACGATGGAGCGGTGGCGTTCCACTCCGGTTGCGGACTCAACGCTGCTTCTGATGTATCTACCTGTAGCACCGGTACCAAGTGGAGCGGACATTCCAACTGGTATGCATCCACAAGCCTGGGCCAGCATAACACATCTGTGGGCGGCTATCAGTGGGCTCAGAGTGCTCACAATCACTGGACCAACTCTTATGGTGGAACAGCTTTTGAAGCCAACCATTCTGACATGAAAACCGTTGGTCGAAACGTATACAACTACAGCCACTGATTTCTTTACTTTCTGCCGATGGATGAAAGGCCGCTTGCTGCGGCCTTTTTTTTTGCGGGCAAAACGCTTGACGGTACGACTTCCGGTCTTACTTCCAGTGAATGCCTGTAGCCTCTTCGCGCCGTATCCTGTGGGCCCTGGTTGCGACGAGCGTGTTGCTCGTCGTTGTTTTGTTTTTTGTGCTGACCTCCGGGAACGAGGGGGATGATGCTCTGTCCCAGGAGAGCCTCTTGCGCGAGCTGGAGAGTGAGGTGGATCGCTCCGGTGGTTTGAATTTTCTCAAGCTGGAGCGGATGATGCGCGGGGGCTGGGAACCGGGGCGCGAAAATCTCAAAGCTCATGTCCGCCTCTACTACCGTTATCCGGATCTGTCGCGGCCCTTAAACGATGACATGCCCCATCTATTGGATCCCTATCGTGTTGTGCAGCCACCCCGCCCACTCTATCAAAAGGCAAAACCGGATGAGTCGGATGAGCCCCTCTTTTTCATCCATGAAGAAGTGCCCCGCAATATCGTTGTCGGCGAACCTTTTTTGTGCCATCTGAGCGTTCGCGATCGACAGAACACGGCTGTACCTTTTGAAATCGTATCGGCGCGGGTTCTTTCTGATTCCGGAACGGGCCGGGTGGCACTGGATGAACCGCGCTACAATGATGATGGACGTGATGGTGACCGTAAGGCCGGGGATATGGTCTATGTCATGAGCTGGCAGGCCATTGCTCCCACTCGACTCGCCTGGGGTGAGCTTACTCTGTCGCTTGAACTTAAAGCCGGGGAGCAGGTTTTCAAACATGAGATCCCCTTCCACTCCACCCCGGAGATGGTTGGTCGCTTTACGGGAAGATTTCGCGAGGCAATCGAAGATGGATCCCTGGTTATCTATGCTGAGGTAGATATTACGCGTGCGGGTTTTTACCAGCTGGCAGCCAACTTGATTCATCTGGAGAGTGGACAGGCATCGCACGTGGCCTTCCACTATGGAAATCTTGCTGCGGGCGTGCAAAATATTCCCTTTTTATTTTTTGGTAAAATCTTCCATGATAAGAACAGGCAGGGTCGGTTTGTATTGCGCTATCCGCGCGGAAAAAGGCACAACCTTCCCGATCGCGGCCCCTGGGCTGGCGCAGATAAGCTCAAGCACAGGGAAGCCGCTCCGGTGGTCGCCGGAAAAGAGCCTCCGGCCAGCTGGCTTCTCCCTTACGCGGGCGAATACATAACTGCCTCATACACCCTGGATGCCTTTTCTGACAAAGAATACGAGGGCGAGGACAAAGAATCCGCCCTGCAGGCAGCTGAGAGTGAGCGTTAGGCTGCTCGGTATCGGGCTGGCCCTTTCGGGCTTACTTGCCGGGTGCAACCGCCTGTTCTGGCGCGAGCGCTCGGATTTTCATTCTGCACACTGGATCGAAGCCCATCGTGTCATGGAAGTGCGTTTGCTCTATTCTGAAAAAACCCCCTGGGATCTTCTGGCGGGAACGACCCTCAAGAAAGATCTGCGGACGCGGCTTTATGAGATGGTTCGTGAGGGCGGGGCATTCAAGGTTCAGAGGGAATCCGCCGATATGCCGGGACAGCCTGAATATGATCTGGGACTCTTTCAGGGTGAAATCATATTCTTACAGCGTTCTCCTTTGCCGGGAGGTGAGTTGACGCCGCCACGGCTCTACGCCTGGGATCGCAACAGCCGGTCCTTCCGGCAGCGCCTCCCCGACAGCATTGCCGCCTATACTCTGCGCGGTTTTCTACTCTCACCGGACAGTCGTAGGCTTTTGCTACGTCTGGAGAAAGAACGACGCGAAGCCTTCCTCCTTGTCATGGATTGGCGGGAAATAGCCGCAAAGCCCCTGGTCCTTGATGAAGTAACAGAAATTGCCTGGCATCCTGACAGTTCGCATGTGTTTTTCCGGCGCTCCAGAGAGGTTCTAAGCTGGGATGGGCGCGATGCAGTGGCACGTGCCCCTCAATTCCCGCGCTGCTTTCAGCCAGCGACCCGCTGGGGTCTGTCGATTTCCCCCACCGGAGAAATGTACCACCGGGAAAAGGAAGATTCCGCTCCGGAGATTCTGGTTCAGCCCGAAAGGATCTTTGGCAGGCAGGGAATGGTATCCGATATCAAGCAGATTGGCACCAATTGTGAGTAGGAGTTTCATCTTTGTTTTCATCCTGAGCCTGGCCTGTGCCACGGAACGGGACAGGGAAGTGGAGCGCCTGCGCAATCAGCTAAAGGGCACGACAGAACAAAAATTAGCGTCGCTCGGTCGCCTGGGGCAAATCGGCCCTGATGCGGCGCAGGCGCTACCTGATTTAGAACAGCTGTACCGGGGTTCAGACCTGAAGATTCGCGAGCAAATCGTCCCCGTTGTCGTGGCTCTTGATCCTGAGGGAAAGCAGTGTATTCCCTTCCTCAAGGAAGTCACAAAGGACCGCTTTGTTCATGTGGGGGAGATGGGCATTAAGGGGTTGCGGACTGTCGGTGCGCGTTCGGAGGTCCCTTTTCTCATCGAACTTCTGGGCCATGAAATTCCTGGCCACCGGGCGGAGGCCGCACACGCACTGGCTTTGCTGCTACCGGAGTCGCGCATTGCCGACGCGCCGCTTGTGGCTGCTCTGAAAGGCGAAAAAGAACCGCGGACCCGGGCCTTTATGCAGATGGCCCTGCTGCGTCTTGATCCCGCAGACCAGGAAAGGAAGAAAGCCTTCCAGGCTCTCTTTACGGATAAAGATCCGGAAGCGCGGCAGTTTGCCGTGGGATTTTTGCAGGCATTGCCCTTTGATAGTGCGGAAAAGCTAAACGTTCTACGCAGGGCACTGAAAGATCCGGATATGCGTACCCGGCGCATGGCCACGCGGATCAGCGGGCTTATGGGAGAGGAGGCCGCAGAGCTGATACCACTTTTATTTGATATTTTTTATGAAAAAGACCATGCCCTCTCTCGGGAAGCCATACGTGCTCTGGGTCGGGTAGACCCGTCCGGGGAAAAACTTCTACCCCATCTGGGCCGGGCCCTGCGTTCAGGCGATGCCCGGGTGCGTACGGAAGCTGTTGTCGGGCTGGGGCAGATTGCGAGTCCCTCCAGCCTTGCCGATCTGCGCCGCATGCTATCTGATCCGGCCGATCTGGTGCGGCTGGAAGCTATGCGAGCTATAGCCCGGCTGGGACCGGCCGGGCAGCCGGCCATGCTCGATTTTCTACCCAATCTGCGTTCCCCCAGTGCAGAGGTGGCTTATGTGGCCGCAGAAAGCCTGGGAGCATTTGGTCCATCGGTGATCGATCCTCTTGAGCCGTATCTGCAAAGTCCCGAGGCCCCTGTGCGGGAAAAAGCAATTCTTGTGCTGGGCTGGATTCGTGCGGAGGACCCGCGCATCGATTCATGGATCGAGAAATTTCTGAAAGATCCAGAAACAGCAGTGCAGGCAGCAGCCCGTCAGGCGCAACAAAATCGCAGCAGGGGAAAGAAACCATGAAAGAACGTCCGCGACGCAACCGCAGAACGGCGGCCATACGCGATCTGGTCCGCGAAAATCATATAGCGGTTCGGGATTTGATCCTTCCCGTATTTCTAATTGATGGCCAGCAGAAGAAGGTACCCATTCCGGCCATGCCCGATTTTTACCGTTACACACCGGATCTCCTGCTTGAGCTATGCGATGAACTCATGCGGCTGGGAATTCGTGCCATTGCACCATTCCCGGCTATTGAGGATCGACTCAAGGACCGGACAGGCAGTGAAGCTCTGCGCGAGGACGGACTGTACTTACGGACCATCCGCTTGTTAAAAGAAAATTATCCCGAGCTACTGATCTTCAGTGACGTGGCTCTGGATCCTTACAGTTCCGATGGTCATGATGGTCTTGTGTCGCCGGCCGGGGAAATCTTAAATGATGAAACTTTGCCGCTGCTCGCTTCTATGGCTGTTGCCCAGGCCCGGGCCGGCGCCGATTATGTATCCCCGTCAGATATGATGGACGGTCGTGTCGGTTACATTCGCGATGCACTGGATGCGGCCGGCTTCAGTGCTACAGGTATTCTTTCCTACACGGCCAAGTATGCCAGCGGCTTTTACGGTCCCTTTCGTGAAGCCCTGGATTCCGCCCCGCGCTCGGGTGATAAAAAAACCTACCAGATGGATCCGGCCAATGCCATAGAAGCCTTGCGTGAACTGGAACTTGATCTAAGAGAAGGTGCAGATATGGTGATGGTGAAACCCGGACTGCCTTATCTGGATGTTTTGCGTCGGCTGCGGGATGCGGCCACTGTACCTGTTGCCGTTTACAATGTATCCGGTGAGTATTCCATGCTCAAAGCAGCGGCGGATCGAGGCTGGCTCAATTACGAAACAGCGGTGCGGGAGGTGCTGCTTTCTTTCAAACGCGCCGGAGCCGATGTCATTTTAACCTATCACGCTCTGGAATTTGCCCGCTGGGAAGCCGGTAACCCGGACCATTAGCCCGGATTACTCGTGACAACAGTGGTCGCCGCAGGCGACCTTACCCCGCCCCGCGGCACGAGGGCTGCCTTTTTCTGGACAGAGCCGGCCTTTTTTAGACGCTGCCTTGCATGACTTCCCCTCCTGCGAAAGCCAGCGTGGATGAAAAGGAAAGGGCCATCCTTGCCTTCTGGCAGGAAAATGGCATCTTCCAGAAAAGCGTGCGCAAAAATCGGGGCAAGCCCCCCTTTGTTTTTTTTGAGGGGCCCCCAACAGCCAATGGCAAACCCGGTATTCACCATGTGCTGGCGCGTGTCTATAAAGATATATATATTAGATTTTACAATCAACTGGGGTACTACGTTCCGCGTCGAGCGGGCTGGGACTGTCATGGCCTTCCCGTGGAGCGGGAAGTGGAAAAAAAGCTGGGAATCCAGACCAAATCTGAGATTGAAGAGCGCATCGGTCTTGCTAAGTTCAACCGGATGTGCCGGGAGTCCGTGCTCGAATATGTGCGGGACTGGAACCACTTCAGCGAGCGCATGGGTTTCTGGATCGATCTGCAAGATGCTTACTTTACCATGGATGATGCCTACATCGAATCCGTATGGTCTTTGCTAAAAACAATTCATGAACGCGGTCTGCTCTACCGCGGCTACAAAGTAGTTCCCTATGATACGGTGATGGGAGCCACCATGTCCGATGCGGAGGTAGCTCTCGGGTATCGCACCGTAAGTGATCCTTCCCTCACGGTGCGTTTTGCCATTAAAGATAGCCGATTTGCGGACGCGTCTTTCCTGGTCTGGACCACGACTCCCTGGACATTGCCCTCCAATGTAGCTCTGGCTCTGAATACGGACGAAGATTATGTCCTCTGCCAGAGTAAGAACTACCGATGCATTTGCGCGGCAGCACTTGCCCGCTCTGTGCTGGGGAAAGATCTGGAAATTCTGGAAACATGGAAAGGTAAGGATCTCCTGGGGATTGAGTATGAGCCCCTTTTTCCCTGGGAGGATCCGGCGGTGGTCAGAGATGCTTACCGCACCATTGCGGGAAGTTTTGTGACCATGGATACAGGAACGGGAATCGTGCATATTGCCCCGGCCTACGGTGCTGATGACCTGAATGTCGGGCAGGAGAATGGGCTGCCGGTTCTGCATGCCGTGGGCCTTGATGGGACGTTTCAGGTAGATCTACCCTTTCGCGGTGTCTTTTTCAAGGATGCCGATGCTGCAATTATTAAAATTCTTAAAGAAAAAGATTGTGTTCATAGAAGTGAACGCTTTGAGCATGAATATCCTTTTGGATACAGAACCGGGTCGCCGCTGATCTACTATGCCAAACATGCCTGGTACATTCGCACCACGGACCTTCGCGAGGAAATGATAGCTCAGAATCAAACCATCGGCTGGATTCCCGAGCATATTAGAGCCGGTCGATTTGGTCGCTGGCTGGAAAGTAACAGGGACTGGGCTCTCTCCCGCGAAAGATACTGGGGCACGCCCCTTCCGGTCTGGAGTGATGAAGAGGGCAATATGGTCGTTGTGGGTTCCAGGGCAGAACTGGAAGCGCTCAGTGGTCAAAAACTCAAAGGGCTGGATTTGCACCGGCCGGCCATCGATGCGATCGAATGGAAGAATAAGAATGGCAAAACGATGCGACGAGTTCCCGAGGTCATCGACTGCTGGTTTGATTCTGGAGCCATGCCCTATGCTCAGTGGGGTTATCCGGTTCGCGGTAAGGATCGTTTTGAAGAAGCGTTTCCTGCCGATTTTATTTCCGAGGCAGTGGATCAGACGCGTGGCTGGTTCTACACACTGCTGGCCATCGGTGTTATGATATCCGGTCGCGCCCCTTATCGCAATGTGATCTGTCTGGGCCACGTTGTCGATGCGAAAGGTGAGAAAATGTCCAAAAGTAAGGGCAACACTGTTGCCCCGCAGGAAATTTTTGAGCACCACGGAGCCGATGTTTTGCGCTGGTATTTTCTTACGGCGGCTCCGCCTGGTCAGCCAAGGCGAGTGGGCCGGCCGGGGGAATCGAATGATCCGCTTGCTGTGGTCCACGGTTTCTTCAATATGGTCCGTAACAGTTGCGATTTTTTGCGAATGTATGCACAGGTCGATGGCCTGACCGTTGCATCGTCCTGGCAAAAGCAGGCTGTCCGGGGAGCCCCGGCTTTTGGCCACCGGCCGGCGATGGATCGCTGGCTACTGTCCCGCACCCAGGTTCTCATTGAAGAAGTATCCCGGGCATTGCGGTCCTATGATTCGAGGCTGGCCGGCGCTTTGCTCGAAGAATTTGCCGATCAGCTCTCCAACTGGTACATTCGTCGCAACCGGCGGCGCTTCTGGCGCGGTGAACTGGATGCGGACAAGAAAGCTGCCTATGATACTTTGTTCTATGCTATTATGACGCTGGTGCGTCTTATTGCCCCATTCACACCCTTCTTTGCCGAGGAATTGTTTCAGGAACTGTTGTCGCTCTGTAAAAAGAAAGAGGGTAAGAGTAAAGCCGTTGCCAGCGTTCATTTGCTCGACTGGCCAGTCTCTCAAAGAGAGACTCTTTTTGATGAAACGATGCTCCGCGAGGGTAATCTGCTGCAAAAAGCCGCGGGCCTGGGACGGTCAGCACGAACGCAAGCCGGCGTCAGAGTGCGACAGCCTCTGGCTTTGTTGCTGGTCCACGCCGCTGATCGTGAGGACCGGCAGATACTCAAACAAAATGCGGAAATTTTACTGGAAGAATTAAATGTTAAAAAAATTGAATTTCTGGACGATTCTTCCGGTATTCTGGACTATCGTGTGCGTCCCGATCTGAAAGTCCTCGGGAAGCGGCTCGGGCCCAGGATCAAAGCCCTGCAGGAAGAATTGGTGCGACGCCCTCATCGCGATATCGTAGAGAGTCTCCGCTCTCCTTTGGGCCGGATTGCCTTTGAGCTTGAGGGCCGGGTGGAAGAATTCACCGCTGCGGACTTCCTGATCGACTCTCTTTCCCGCCCTGGAATCGCCGGCGCGGAGGCCCCCGGCCTTCTTGTCGCTCTGGATACGGAACTGACCGATGAGCTGAAAAGGGAAGGGCTGGCCCGCGATGTTGTCCGGCAAATCCAGGAGAGCCGGAAGCAATCCGGTCTTTTGATCACTGACCGCATCATTCTATTTCTTCACGCCGGGGGTGAACTGGCCCGGGCCCTTGAGGAGTTTTCCGCCACCCTGGCCAGGGAAACTCTGGCAGTAATTGGCGAGAAGAAGGGCCAGCCACTGTTGGAGCAAACTCTGGAGATTCAGGGAGAGGCGCTGCTATTGAAATTCTGGAAAGCTTGAACTATGGCCCGTGTGTCTCTCGCAGAGCCACCTTGTGCCTTTTGACTTTAACTTGCCAGAATTTAGGGAACCATGAATGTGAGTTGTGACTCTGGCTATGGTGTCCCGGGAATTGATCCCCTACATTCCTCAGACAGAGCTGGCCCGTAGCATTGAAGCTTTACCCGGCACGCCCTCTCGCCTCAAAGAATGGGAAGGCGGTATCCTTTTTATCGACCTGGTTGGTTTCACGCCTCTCTGTGTAAGCCTTGGTGCTCATGAAGCTGCAGGCCTTGAAGCCCTGCAGGGTATTATGAGTGATTTTTTTACCGGGATTATCGACCTCATCCATGATCACGGCGGAGTTGTTTACCAGTTTGCCGGTGACTCCATCCTTGTGGCCTTTGCCATGAGAAAAAGCGAAGAGTGGGATGAGCTGGCCTTGCGCCTGGCCAGCGCTGCCTGGCGTATCATGCAGAAGATTCACGCAGCACCGGCAGCGCAGGCATTTGATCGTTCATTTTATTTAACAATTCGCGCCGGCGCAAGTCTGGGTCGTTTCCGCAGCGTACTTCTGGGTTCGCCGCAGTACTGGCTCATTCCCGTAATTGTGGGGGACCCGGTGGAGGAGGCGGTGGGGATTGAAGCTTTTACGGCGGGCGCTGAGCTCTTGCTCGGGAAATCCTTTCTGCCCTACCTGCCGGATGCACGACTGGAAATGATTCCAGAAAGTCACGGCCAGTACTATCGTTTGCTGGAATTGAAGAGGCAGACTGCCGACCGGTCGCGCCGCATGGATTTTGACCCCGATGCCGGGCAAAAGGCAGCCCGCCATCTTCTGTTGCCGGCACTCTATGATAAGGTAGTCTCCGGTGGCGGCTCTTTTCTGGGTGCGTTCCGGGAGATCACCTGTGTTTTTGTACACTTTCAAAGTACAGTCCATGACGATTTTGACTGCATCCAGGCATGTTACCTGGAAGTGCAAAGACTCAGCCTGAAGTACGGTGGCAACCTGGTGCAGACGGATATGAGCGACAAGGGAGTCATGCTTCTGGTTCTCTTTGGCGCTCCATCGGCTCAGGAAAAGAAGGAAAGGATGGCCGCACGATTTGGCCTGGAGTTGCAGCCTCTGCTGGATGTTCAGCCCCTGTCTCGCATGCAATGCGGTATCACCACGGGCTTTGCCTATTGCGGTGATCTGGGAGCGAGCGTTCGCAAAGGCTATACAGTCCTTGGAGAAATCGCCAATATTGCTGCCCGGTTTTCCCGAATGGGTAAAGGTAGCGGTGTATTTGCGGACAATCGAACCGTTCGCCGTGTGCAGCAGGAATTTTTCTGCAAGAGTCTGGAACTCATCCAGCTCAAGGGATTTGAGCAACCCCATCAAGTGTATCAAATTGAGCGGCCGGTGGAACAAATCGTCGGCTATATCCCCTACGGGCAGGATACCGTCACTCTGCGCGGCGCTGAACTTCTGGAACTGCAGAGCATCCTGGATCAGGCCACGGAAGGGTCCGGACAGATTTGTATGATTACTGGAAGTGCGGGGTCCGGCAAATCCCGATTGCTTGAATCATTTTTATTTTCTCTTGATGTATCTCGTGTACAGGCCCTGAGCGCACGCTGTCATTTTGCGGAACGTAATACCGCTCTGCATCCGTGGAAGGAGGTGCTGCAACTGCTATTTGGTATTTACCCCGGGCAGAGCAAGTCTGAACAATCGGCTGCTATCGTGGATTCGTTTGCACTGCTTGATGCAGAGGCTGCCGTCTGGATGCCATTTTTTATGCGACTGTTTTCCATAGAGATGCCAGACCATGAACTTGTAGCCGGCGTGGACCAGGCCGCTCGCAAGCAGCAGATATTTCGTATTGTTGCCGACCTCCTCGAAGAGCGTGCCCGTCAGAAAACTTTACTTTTATTATTTGATGATATGCAGTGGATGGATGATATTTCTTTTGAACTATTGGAATTCATGGCGGCGCGCATCAAAAATTCGGCTGTCCTCCTGCTTCTTTCCGGCCGACCGGAAAGGGATCTCTGGGCTCTGCGCAAGCGCTGGCATTTTAACCTGATCGAGCTCGGCCCGCTGGAGGAAGAGAAAGCACGATCCTTCCTGAGGGGAAGGCTGGCCCTTCATTCCCCGGATGAAGTGCTCGAAGGGCAGATCCTTTCACTGGCGCGCGGGAATCCTTATTACCTGGATGCAATCGTGCGCAATTTGAAAGAATCAGGTCAACTGCGTGAACTCGCGCAGGGTGCTTTTGAGCTGTCCGCTCCTATCGATCATCTTTCCTTACCGGGTACGTTGCAAGAAATCATCCTGGCGCGGCTGGATCGATTGAGTGAAGAGCTGCAGATGACCCTTAAAGCGGCAGCGGTTCTGGGCAGTCGCATCAGTCAGGCCGGTCTTCTGCCCGTTTTACCTCCGGGAATTGATCTGGCCGGGGCGCTGCAGGAGCTGTGCGAACGCGAATTCTTAAATTTTACAGACGGCATGCATGAATTTGTCAATCCGGTTGTGCGTGATACCATCTACAACAGTATTCTGCTGGGCACGCGCAGTGATTTGCACCGGCAACTGGCAGAGGCGATGGAAACGGAGGCCAGCGAATACTATCAGAATACTGCGGAGTTTCTGGCCTATCATTATGACCTCTCCGGAGCGCGCGAGAAAGCGCTTAAATACCATCTTATGGCCGCTCTGCAAACCAAAGGACAGCTGGCCTTTGGCGAAGCCATCCATCATCTCAACCGGGCGGTGGAGCTGGCTTTTGACGATGCAACCCGGGAACAGATCCGTATGGAGCTTGCGGAGGCCTACAGACGTCATGGGCAGGGCGATTCGGCCGCAGAGCTCTATGAAGCTCTTCTTGCCCGGCAGAGTCGGCGGGAGAAGGCGCTTGAACTCATGCTGGGACTTGCCCTGACCCGGCGCGATCAAGGTCAAATTGAAGAGTACGCAATGCTGCTCGAGCAAGCGATCCGTCAGGCCGGACTCAAAGTTGCCGGTCACCTCCCGGAAGCCTTCGCATTGATCGAACGACTCAAGCTTCGCTTTCATCCGGCAGATCTGGACTTTGATGAGATCGTGATCCATCGTCTGGCTCGCGAAATCCTCGGGCTCTTGATACGACTTTACCAGTTCACCGATTACCGGCGCTTCATCTACTCTGTGCATGTGAACTTTTATCGCAGTCAGATTGCCGGACTGCCGGAGAATCGTGTGGCCCATCGCTGGCTGAACGCCTTGCGGGTCCTCTCGGGAAAATCGAGTGAGATGGAGACGGTTGCCATATTCGAGCCTGAACGCCGGATAACGGAAGCCGTCGTTGATGCTCAGACAAGGCTCGCCGCAGGTGATCCAGATATCCGTGATTTTATCGGCTCGCGGCCGGCCAATGATCCCTGGGACCGTATGGAAGCCCGACTGGTCCTGGCTCAGGGGTTACTTCATCGCGGTCTTTTATCAGGAGCTGAAGAGGAATGCAGTCGTGTGATGCGGGAAGCCTTAAAAGCCAATGCCTCGTTTCACACCCGGCGGGCCACGGCCTTTTTATCCTGGTGTCAGTATCTGTCTGGCTCGCCGGAGGTAGAGAGTATCAAACAGGTACTGTCACGTATCCATCGTGAAGCGGAGGGGTACGACGACTGGATGTCGATAGCGCTGTGTCGGTCGTTTCTGGGAGTCATCACCGGCAGGCAGGGTCTCCTGAATCAGGCTCGCGATCATGCCCGGGCTGTGTGGAAGGCAGCGGCAAATCATCGGCTCTGGACCCTGGAAATGCAGACGGCCCTTGCCTGCGCTCTTGACGTTCAGTCCAGTCCAGGGGTACTGAGTATTGTGCCTCAGTTTGCCCTGCGACTCAAACTACGGAGACTGACTCTACCCGCCAGATCTCTCCTGTATCTGGTCCGCGAGCGGCATCTGGCTACTCTGCGGGATGATCGTCACACCTGGAAGGAACTTGCCTTGCTCGAACATCCTTTTGTTCGAGAGCGAGCCCTTTTGCTTTACAGTGCCGGGCGCTCCCTGGGTCGCCTTGATTTTCTGGAGAGAGCCCGGGCGCTCCTTACTGAGTACGGCCACAAAAGCGATCTGCTGTATCTGGAGCGATGAAGTGCTTTACTCCCAGTCGGCCTTATGTCATCTGTAACGGATGAGTTTCAAACCGGTCAAAAAAACCACCTTCCTGGAAGCGGTAGCAGCCGTCATTCAGCATGAAAAAGATTTGTTCAGTTTTTATGAGAGGCACGCAGAAAGTCTGCCGGAGGGTCCGGTGCGGAAATTGTTCCATCAGCTTGCTGAAGACATTGATGAACACATTGCCCTGATCGGTGATATTTATTCTCAGGTAAAGGGAGGGGAGGCTCTGCCCAATCTCAAGCTTGCCTCTCAGGTTCACAAATTTCATACGACTTCATTGAACCTCCTGATGCGTCGCCTGGATCGCAATAAAATGCAAAGTGCTGCCACGGATGAATTGGAAGCGTTGCGCCTTGCCTACCAGGAGCACGATGATGCTGCGGAGTTCTACACGCGCATGGCTGACCGCTTTGATGATCCAGGAATCAAGTATCTGTTCCAGCGCCTGGCTCACTTCCAGCAGGAAAATCGGATGCTTCTTGAGTCCTACACTTCCTATACCGCTCAAGGCTCAAGCCAGCCCAGTTTTTACTGGGAAGAAGAATCCTGATGCCGGACTTCTGGCCACTTCGGGCTATCCGCCCGCGACCAGGGATTTCCGGGGAGGTGGTAAGCCTTCCCTACGACGTGGTAGAGACAGAGGAGGCCCGGGAGCTGGCGCGCAAGCAAAAGCATTCCTTCTATCATGTAGTGCGCTCGGAGATTGATTTTCCGGCGGGCACGGATCCTTACGGCCCGGAAATCTATGAACGGGCCAGAAGCAACTTTGAATCTTTGCAAAATCAGGGGATCCTCATTCGCGATTCTGAGGAAGCATTTTATCTCTATCGATTGAAGCGGAATTCTCGGGTGCAAACGGGAATTGTGGGCCTGGTGGGAGTAGACGATTATCGTTCCGGGAAAATCAAACGCCATGAACTTACCAGGCGGGAAAAGGAAGCGGACCGCATCAAGCATATCGACACACTATCAGCCTGCACGGGCCCGGTTTTCCTGGCCTACCGCGAGCGCACCGCCGGGGACCTGCTCGAAATGGTGAATCGCCTATTTGACCGGGCCGACCTGCTTTACAGCGATACCTTTGATGGTGTAGAGCATTCTGTTGTACGCATCAATGATCCGGCGCTCATGGAAGAGCTGGGTTCACGAGCGCGCAGACTTGACTATTTTTACATTGCCGATGGCCACCACCGTGCTGCTTCGGCCGCGCATGTTGTCCAGGAAAGAAGAAGTCAGGGCAATTCGAATGGCCGCGGTGCCTTCCTTGCCGTAATCTTTGCTGATACCGAGCTCAACATTCTACCCTACAACCGTGCTCTGTCTGATCTGAACGGTCACAGTGCTGACGACCTTTTGCTTGCCATGAAGAAAGTGGCGAATATAGAGGATGACAGGGGGCAGACCTTAGAGCAGCACATGGTCCGCTTTTTTCTTCCGGACAAAAGTTATATTATTTCCTTTAAGCCCGAACTCTATACCGGAGCTGATGCTATATCTGCGCTGGACGTAAGCCTTTTACAGGAACATATTTTAAGGCCGCTTTTTGGTATTGAGGATCCACGCAGCTCTGAACGCATCAAATTTGTTGGTGGCATCCACGGCGAGCCGGCCCTTCGTCAGCTGATTGAGGGTGGAAAGTATCGGGCGGCCTTCAGTATGTACCCCACGTCTCTGACAGAACTTTTTGCCGTCGCTGATCAGAATGCGATTATGCCTCCGAAATCCACCTGGTTTGAACCCAAGCTACGGTCAGGTTATTTCATTTATGAGCTGGGAACTTAAGCCGTTTCTGTTTCGCGCTCAGGACTCAAAATGCTTTCCGGATTCATCACCGGCTGAAAGATGTTTTTACGCTTTTCCTGACGGGCCTTTTCGTTTTCATCGAATTCCTTCATGGCTTCTTCGCGAAAATACCTTTGTGCAGAGAATCGGCCTTCACCGCGGGCGGGTTGCAGCCGGCGCCAATTGCCATCCGGCAGCATGACCCGTGCGTTGTGGTTATCACGAAAATAGCTCTCCAGAATCTGAACTATGCGTTTCTTGTGATCCACGTCCTGGATGGGGAAGAAAACCTCCACGCGTCGATTCAGATTGCGCGGCATGAGGTCCGCAGATGATAAATAGATATCCTGTTCTGTTTCATTCTCAAACATGAAAATGCGAGAGTGTTCCAGAAATCGGCCAACTACGGATACAATGCGGATATTCTGCAATTCCTCTCCGGGTTTCATGCAGCAAATGCTGCGGACACAGATCTGAATTTTCACGCCAGCCCGGGCAGCACGGTAGATCATCAGGATCATTTCCGGATCTACAATATTATTTACTTTGATGGTAATGGAAGCTTTCTTTTTGTGCAGGGCATTGTTGATTTCCCGCTGGAAAAGTCGGCTCAGTGTTTCTCTCAGATTGATGGGTGCAGCAGCAATGCGCGTCATACGCGGCACGGATGCATAGCCGGTGAGACTGTGGAACAGGTTGGTGACATCCTGATTGATGGCCGCATCTGCAGTGATCAGGGCCAGATCTGTGTACAGGCGGGCAGTGGCCGGATTGTAATTGCCGGTTGACAGGTGCACATAGGATTTTACCTCATCGTTTTCCCGGCGAATGATCTGCAGCATTTTGCCGTGAATTTTGAGTCCAACAAGCCCGTAAACGACATGAATGCCATGCCGTTCCATGGCCCGTGCCCATTCGATATTGCGCTCTTCATCAAAACGCGCTTTGAGTTCTACCAGTGCTGTTACCTGTTTTCCGTTCTCTGCCGCTTCAATCAGGGACTGGATGATGGGACTGTCTTTGCCGGCCCGGTACAGCGTTTGTTTGATTGCGAGCACTTTTGGGTCGCGGGCCGCGCTGGAGAGCAGGTCCACAACGGTCTGAAAAGAATCGTAGGGATGGTGCAGAAGGATATCGTTTTTGCGGATCTTCTTGAAAATGCTGCTTGTCTTATCAAGCAGGACTGCATTGCGCGGAATGAAAACAACGTCGCGTAGCTCTTTCGTTTCCGGCGCACGATTGTAGATCTCCATGAGGTCGGAAAGGTTCAAAAGTGACGGTCGTTCATACAATTCTATAGGATCAAGATCGAGCTGGAAACGCAAGAATTCACGAATACTTTCCGGCATCCCGCTGCGGTAGTTCAGGCGGACTGCCTCTCCCCACCTGCGGTTCTTCAGCTGGTCTTCGATCGTGCTCAGTAAATTTTCTGAGGCAACCTCATCAATCGAAAGATCGGAATTGCGGGTAATGGTGAAGCCGTGCATGGAGAGGACGGGCGTTCCGGAAAAAAGATCACGGGCGTTCAGCTTGATGACTTCTTCCAGGGGCAGGAAGCGTAGCGGGGCACTGCTGCGTTGCCGTGGCATTTCCAGAAACCGGGGCAGGACTTGAGGAACTTCAACGATGGCATACAGGATCTGACTGCGATCGCCAAATTTCTTGCTCTGCAGGGTGACTGCCTGGTTGAGTCTCCCGGCTATGATGTGTGGAAACGGATGACCTGGATCGATGGCCATCGGAGTAAGCACACGGAAGAGTTCCCGGCCAAAATATTTTCGGGAGAATTTCTTTTCTTCCGTGGTTAGTTGTTCAAAGTTTTCAAGAATCTCGATTCCTGTTTCCTGCAGTCCCAGAGTTATATCACGCAGACAACGGTACTGTAACTCTACCAGCCGATGCACTTCGGTAGAGATGCTCTGAATCGTTTCTTCTGCTGTTTTTCCATCAAGCTGTATTTCATTGATAGATGAGGCAACAACCTGTTTGAGGCCGGCAACCCGGACCATGAAAAATTCATCAAGGTTCGATTCTGTGATGGAAAGAAACTTGAGACGTTCCAGGAGGGGATTGTCTTTGCGCTGCGCTTCTTCAAGGACGCGCAGATTGAAGGCCAGCCAGGATAGCTCCCGATTGAGAAAAAGATTCGGGTTGCTCAGTTGAATCTGCGAATCACGGCGTAATCTGGCCATCAGCCAAAAAGCTCGTTGAGATTGTTCGATTCTCGAAGCTGAAACTGTTCTACGAATGGTTTCATATCTTTAATGCCGCGGGACAATGTATAGCCGGCTTCCATTGTTTCTACCAGTTCCATAGCGCCCACAAGAGACGCAGCCACCTTGATGGGTGCCATGACCAGCTTGATAAGCGGCAGCTTGGAAAGAGAGAAAAAGAAGGTGAGCGATTCGGCAACCATACGGACCTGGTTTAAACGATCTTCCTTGCGTCCTGCGGTTTTGATTGCGGTGAGCAGTTGGGAATGCTCGAGTTTGATGGTAGCAATGTCAGCAGCCTTCTTTTTCTTAAGCGGTCCCTTCAGAAGAACCCTGGCTGTTTCCAGATCCAGATCATCGGTCAACTTGTTGAGCAAAATCAGCTTGTGAATGCTGGCCGTCATCTCCTCACCGGTGACGGATTTGAGCTTTTCATAAAGATTGTCGAGTGCTTTGTCCCTGGCCTCCTTATTGGGAGGACTGTAGAGGTGCTTGCGGAAAAAATCCGGGATTTGATCGAAGCCTTTCTGCGATATCAGATCAGCGTAGGTGGTCTCAAGCCGGTCGATCGTCAACTGGACGACCCTGGCTTTGGCCTCTATCTCTTCCGGCGTCACTCGTAACTCGAATTCTAAAGCTGCTCTTGTGACAAGTAAAAACGTCAGGGTATTTTGACATGAACTGGATCATAGAATTTGGCTCGCAAATTCTTTTCCAGCTGATTGACCCCGTCTCTGGAAGAAGAACGACCCAGGCGGACATTGTATTTGCCGTTGCTCTGCTCGACATAAGGGTGAAAGCCCTGCTTGCGCAATGTTTCTGTCATTGAGGAGGCGGCCTTCTCTGAATAGTAGCTGCCGATCTGCAGGGCGTGGTATGCCGGGTCCTTTCCCTTTGCTGTATTTCTGAATGTGGTACTTTCCGGTTTTTCCGTAACACCCACGCTCTCTTTCTCTGCGGGCGCTGTATTCTTCATTGCTAAAGGTTTGCGAACGCTTTCCTTTTTCCGGGTAACCTTTTTCTCCCGAACAGGCCGCACTTCTTTTTTTGGTTTTTCACTTTCTTTCTGGCGATTGATGGCATCAGCTATACGGCTGCGCTTTTCTTCCCGTGTCGGGATGGCGGCCGTTGCTTCCCGTTCTATGGCCGACGAAGGCACAGACCTCAATGGCGATATCTCCGATGCTACGGGTGACTGCATTGGCTGATCAGCGAGTCGAGCATTTTCTTCTGGAGCAGGACTTGCGGATAGCGGAGAAGCCGGAGGAAGAATCGTCTCAGCGGAGGGGTCCATTTCTGGTTTGAGTTCATCCTGCATCAGTAAAGAGCTTTGCAGGGGGTCCCCCGGGGGCTCTAACCGGGAATAATCCGGTGGCTCGGGATGCTGACGGCCCATCCGGTATCCTGTAGCATAAGCGAGGATCAGGAAGGATAGGGTCAAGACACTCAAGGTAAAGATCCTCCCCCGATCCAGATTCACCACATAAAATGTTCTACGTTTCATAGTATCCTGTCCGTTTTTTGAACTCCCGGTAGAGTTCATCCACCCGGAGTTTCAGTTCTTCCCGATTTCCCCTGTTCTCAATTACTGAATCGGCCCTTTTTTCTTTTTCCCGAAGTGAAAGCTGGCTTGCTTCACGAGCTTTCCAGTCTCTATCAGACCAGCCCCGGTCCTGGACCCGCTCCCGGCGCAGTTCTGCCGGTGCGCTCACGGTGATGGTACAGTCAAAATCACCTTCAAGGCCGGCTTCAAAGAGGAGGGGAATTTCATAGACCAGGACAGTTCCCGGTTTCTGGTTTTGCTGGATTTCCTGCAGTCTGCGTCTTACTCCGGGATGGATGAGGGCATTGAGCTTTTTCAATAGCTCGGGGTCCTCAAAAACGATGCGCGCCAGGGCCTGCCGATCCACACCCTTTTCCGTCAGCAAATTGTCGCCAAAAATGGTCCGGATCTGTTCTTGCACCGCGGGTTCATTGAGTTCAGCATGCGCCAATCGGTCGGCCTGAACACAGAAAGCGCCGGCTTTTTCAAAGAGTTCGAGTACAGTGCTCTTCCCGGCTCCGATACCGCCGGTGAGCCCCACCAGAAAAACTTTGCCCCGCTCCACCGGACAAAAGGCAAAGGGACGGTCAGTAAGTACAAGCTTTTTTTAGAAAAGCTTGTCAAAAAAGCCCGGATCTCTCATTTTTCAGGTATGTGTCTGGTCGCCTTTTCCCTCAATGATCATCCTCTTTATAGACTGGTTCTTATTGCCAATCGAGATGAATTCTACAGCAGACCGACCCTCCCGGCCGCATTTCACAGCGGTGATTTTGTCTTTTCCGGGCGCGACTTGCTGGGTGGGGGCACCTGGCTGGGAGTAAACCGATTGGGTCAGATGGCTGCCATCACGAACATCAGACATCCGGATTTCTTTAAACCGGCGCGGCGTTCACGGGGCGAACTGGTTCTCGAATTTTTGCAGAGCGGCCTTGAGCCTCAAGCCTTTATGGAGCGTATCAGGCCGGTCAGTCATTTGTATGGGGGCTTCAATTTGCTTCTTTTCTCCGCTGAAGAAGCTCTGGCTTTTCACAGTGCTACAGGGGAGCTGCAAAAAATCTTGAGCGGGAAACACGCCCTTTCCAATCATGCACTCAATACTGATTGGCCCAAGGTGCGCCGGGCCCGGCAAATCCTGGAGGATTCGTCAGCCAATCCAGAGGAGCTCTTGACGGCTTTTAAAGATGCCCGCCAGGCCCTTCCGGACGAGTTACCGGATACGGGGATCGGTCAGGATCGTGAACAGTTGCTCAGTTCCATTTTTATTGCGTCAGATCTCTACGGCACCCGTTGCACCACGCTTCTGACCATCAGCCACGAGGGGCAGGTTCACGTCCGCGAGCGCAGTCATGTGCCCTCCGGGGAGGTCAGCGTTCAATTTTCAGTGAGCACTGCCGACGAGTTCAAAGCCGCCTTCCACCTTGCTCTGTGAACCCTTCAGGGCAGCAGCAAGAATTTCAGCAACGTCTTTGACCGCTACCTGCTCCTCTAAATGGGAGGCTTTGACTCCATCCGTGATCATGGTCATGCAGAATGGGCAGGCTGTAGCGATGAGATCAGCTCCCGTATCAATCAATTGTTGCGTCCTCTTGAGGTTGACGCGCTCATGCTCTTCTTCCACCCACATCTGACCCCCACCGGCACCGCAACAGAGCGATTTGCTGTGATGATCTACAGCTTCCGTGACAGACATCCCGGTGGCCTTTTCTAAAATAGAACGCGGCTGGGCGTAGACGTTGTTGTAGCGACCCAGGTAGCAGGCATCATGATACACCACCCGCCGGTGTCCCAGATTTTCCATCCGCTCCGGATCCAGATCCAGCTTTCCCTCTTCCATGAGCATGGCGATGAATTCCGTATGGTGGAAAACTTCAAAGTCCCCACCCAGCTGCCGGTAATCGTTCTTCAAGCAGTTGTAAGAATGCGGACTGGTGGTCACGATTTTTTTAACATTGTACTTCTTCAGCGTGGCAATGTTTTCTGCGGCAATAGTCTGGAAGAGATATTCGTTGCCGGTGCGTCGGGCTGTGTCCCCGGTGGCAAATTCTTCCTCTCCCAGAATGCCAAAGCGAACATTTGCGGCTTTCAGTATTTCCACAAAGGCACGGGCTACTTTGCGGTTACGGTCGTCGTAGGAACCGGAAGACCCCACCCAGTAGAGGACATCAACGTTTGCATCTTCTGCGAGTGTCTTCAGGCCCAGTCCTTCTGCCCACTCTCCTCTTTTATGACGGGCAATGCCCCAGGGGTTGCCATTGTTCTCATAGTTCACAAAAACGGACTGGATCATCTGCGGCATGCTGGACTGGACCAGCACCAGGTTGCGGCGCATTTCCAGAATCGATTCGAGCTGGTTATTGCCCACGGGACAGGCTTCAACGCAAGCGTAGCAGGTAGTGCAGGCCCAGAGTTCTTCTTCAGAAATGTATGGTTCGCCAATGACCGGCGCCTCTACTGAATCCTCACCTTTGTGAGCCAGGATGGCTCCGGCATGGTCGAGCATGGAATGCTTAACTTCTGTCATGATGCGTTTGGGATTGAGCAGTTTGCCGGTTCTGTTGGCGGGGCAGACCAGAGTGCAGCGTCCGCACTCAATGCAGGAGAGGCCATCTATCAGACTGGTGAAAGGGAGTTCCTGCACGTTTCCCGCACCGTAAACCGTACTGTTCTCCAGGTCCATGGCATTCATCATGCCCCGGGGCTGGTCTTTGATCAGGAAATAGTTGATCGGTGCAAATATTAAATGCTGGTGTTTGGAGGTCGGCAGGTAGATCATAAAGGCATACACAGTGCCGATGTGCATCCACCAGGAAAAATTGCGCACGGCAGTGGCGGTGAGCGCATCGCTCATGCCCAGCCACTGCAGGGCGGCCAGCATCCACTGGCTTACCAGTGTAGCATACTTGCCACCATCCAGATACAGTTGTGCCCCCGCTCCGACGATGGTTGCCAGCATCAGCGTGCCGATCAAAGAGAGCACGATTACGGAGGCCGGTGAAGGAACATCGAGTTCCTGTGCCCGACGGATCCAGCGCCTGTAAGCAAAGTAAGCCAGGCCAAGGAGAACAAGGACAGAGAAGTAGTGCAGGAAGGCTTCATAGAAATGATGGCCGGATAAAGTTACCAGGGCAACAGCCGCTCCAAACAAAGCCAGTAGAGCCAGCGCAAAAACCCATTGCATGGCGGCAGGGAGCTTGCTTTCCGCGTTATAAGAGGGATCGATGGCATTCATGATACCCATTGTGGCAATCATGAGCACAATGATCCCGCTAATGGCCAGGCTGGTCTGGAGGGCAGACAGGCCTGTTTCCAGACCTACGTATTGTGACAGGAAGAAAGTATAAGGGTCAATGCCCTGGGAAGTAAGGACGCTCCACAGATTTCCGGCAATCATTTGCGACGGCGTGTGCAGCAGGCTGTAGACAATGAAACCAAAGAAAATGAAGGCATGCATGATGCCGCGAACCGGCTCTTTGAAGAGCTTTTTCTGGAAGATGACGTTGAAAATGAAGCTGCGCAGCCGGGCTTCCATGCCGGCCAGATTGGGAACTTTCTGACCCTTGAAGATCAGCCGCAGTCTGTAAACGATTGCTCCAATGAAAATGACATGGGCCAGACCAAAAAAGGCCAGATGAAACAGATTGATTGCGATTTCACTTCCACCAAGCATGTAAAAGACTCCTGTTTGAAGTGCCAATTTTTGCTGAATTAAAGGCTTGTCCAGAAAAAAGCGATGTAGCTTGAGGAGAATGGTATGGTATTGTGGAAAAGCGGGCCGGAAGATCGGATTTTAGAGAATGTTCTCTCCGGCGGCCGATTGACTCCAGCCGAAGCTCTCTTTTTATATGATGAGGGGGACTTTCTAAAAATCCAGTATGCGGCCCGTGAGATGCGAATGCGTCTCAATCCACCGGCTGACGTGACCTACACGATGTTTCGTGTGGTGAACTATACCAACTATTGCAATGTCCATTGCACTTTTTGTAGCTTTATGGATGAAATCGGCAAAGGGCAGGGCTACGTTCTGAGTCGCGATGAGGTTCTTACCAAAATGGAGGAAGCTGTTTCCCTGGGAGCCAGGCAGATGTTTTTACAGGGGGGTGTAAACCCCGAGTTACCTTTTGATTACTACCTGGATATCCTCCGCGCTGTGAAGGAAAGATTTGGCCCGGATTTGCACATCCGTGCTTTTTCTCCGGTGGAGCTCATGAACATGGAAACGATTACCGGGTTGTCTCTGGGGCAGGTGCTGGAAACATTGAAGTCAGCCGGCCTTGATTCTGTTCCCGGTGCCGGAGCCGAGATTTTGACCGAGCGCATGCGCGCCATTCTCGCTCCGCAAAAAGCATCCGTTGCCGATTGGGTGCGGGTCATGGAGACCTGCCATGAGCATGGGCTGCCCGGCAGCGCCAATATTGTTTTTGGTAGCGAGGAAACCCGTGCGGAAGTCATCGAACATTTAAACGTTATCCGTTCCCTTCAAGACCGCACGGGAGGCTTTTTCTCTTTTATCCCCTGGACCTTCCAGAAGCAGACGAAGAAGTTTTTCGTGCGCAATGTAACCACGCCTGAGTATCTCAAGGTGCTGGGCATCACCAGGCTTTTTCTCGATAACATTCGTCATATAGAAACATCGATCATGGTCCTGGGACCGGCTGTGGGTGGGTTGGCCCTCCATTCCGGAGCCGATGATATTTCTTCGATTGTTCTGGAAGAGAATGTGCTGCGCAGCTACGGGCTGAAATCTGAAGAGAAGGCGCGCGAATTGATTTCAGAAAACGGATTCAATCCTCTGCGGCGGACGCTGAACTATCAGGTGGATGCCCCCGTGCGCGCCTGACTAAAAAGAATCAGCGGGATAGTGCGCGCTGAACTTCGCAACCCAGAGCATGTCCCCGACGTGCGGGGCGCACGCCGCCGCCTTCCAGGTAGCCAGAGAGGACAACCTGTCCGTTGTTTACATCGATCATGCGTACAGAAGCTACGCGCAGGAATAAATCGGCACCGGTTTGTGCTACTTTTCCATTCCCCAGAATCAGGTACTCGGCCTGCAAAAGTTGACCCATGCGTACGATTTCTGACGGGGAAAAGAGTCCGCTTTCTGAGCGCAACTGCTCTTTTAATATCCTTTTGATATGCTGTCGATCCAGCACGACAAGCGGACCGGTTACAAGGCAGGAATTAAAGGCATCCATGAATTCATTTGAGACATTGACATAGCGTTTATCCGGGTCCGTCAGGTCATAGACCTGAAAATCAAGGAAAGCCACTCGAGCCCCGATGCGTACGTCCAGACTATCGGCTTTACGGACATTGCCGCCGCAGGCAAGCAGGCAGATCAGGTAAAGACCGGTGACAGAGTATTTCATCTTTCCCTCCATAAGACAGGTCAGTCAGGATTCCTGTAGCTGCATTGCAGTCGGTCCGGAATTGTTGAAAGCTTTGCTTCAAATTTGCTGTACCCGGAGTTTGTTTGCAGATCAATGGGCTCGCTCTGGCCTGCGGTTTCACCGGTGCATTTGAGGTTTACGGGTCGCCTGCCCAGTCCGAGCCAGCGTTTCCCGGGAGGTACGTTGATGGAAAGTTTAATCGCGAAATCGGGACTGCGTTTCCAGCCTTTGATGGGCCAGATTTCATATGCGAAGGATTGCTCAAAGCGTCCTGAGGATCCGTAGCCATGCCCCACTTCTTTCAGCGAGAGCAACTGATCATAAGTAACACCTATTGACAGGAGGCCCGGTGGCAGCGGGGTTTCGATCGTAGCCTCTTTTAAGACAATGGACTCATCGCAGAAATTGCAATTGCCGGCATTCTCTCCCTCTGGATTTTTCACTGGCAGGTTCCTGCCAGCACTGCTCTCCTGGCGTGAGCCGATAGACCAGTGAACTTTTTCTCCTCCGCTGTAAAGAAAACGCAAGCGCACATCTTCCGCAGCTTTGCTGTCAATACTGTAGATGGCCCGGGCCTGACAATGCAAGCGCAGATCCGGCCTGGCCCTTCCGTTATGAACGGCCGGGCAATCGAAGGACAATTCCTCTGACAGAACCGTTCCGGACCAGCTGGCCTCAAGCCGACTCGCGTGGCTGTTCAGGATTTGTGGTGGCCGCAAGTTGGCCCACGCAGAAGCGGCGATTAAAGTAGAGGTAATAAGAATAGGTCCGGCCAGGCGCATGCGGCCAGATCTGGAAGCTCGCTTTTGCGGTCAAGCTACCGGGTCACGACCAGCTTGGTGGTAGGTTCGAGCCAGGCTTCCTTCGCGTCCTTCCAGTTTACGACTTTCGTTACCACGTTTCCCGCCTTAAACTTTCCGCTTTGAATCCACTTCAGTGCCTCCGGCATCGTTTCCCGGGAATCGACTCGACCGATTTTCACTGTCGCACCAGTCACATACAGATCCATGTAGGGCAGGGGAAAGTCATTGCTAAAGAAAATAGAAGCTGAAGTTACCAGTCCTTCGACCGCCGCGGAACGCAGACAGAAGCGATAGCCATCGGGTTGGCCGGTGGCATCGACGACCAGGGGAAATTTCTTTGTCCAGGCTCCGGGATACTCCCTTATCTGTTCCACCTCCGCCCCCAGAGCCACGGCAATTTCCAGGCGATCAGAGTCTGAGTCCAGATAGAGCACAGGCGAGCCCATCGCGATGGCAAGACCTGCTGTATAGAGTCCAATGCTTCCCGCGTGTCCACCAGCGATGAGCAGAGGAATTCCAGGATGGCTCTTTAGATGAAAGCCGGCCAGTTTGAATGCCTCGCTGATGTTATCGCTCAGGCTGGCCACGGCAATGAGATCCGTTTCATCGGGCAGGGGCAGCAGCATATGGCTCGCATGGGGTACGTGCACCAGATCTGAGAGGGCACCGCCGAAGGATCGGCCGCCGGCTCCCATTCCAAAATCGTGCGCACCTGGTATGCTTTCGCAGGCCCGGGAAAGGCCCGCGCTACAGGATGGACAACTGCCGCAGGCCACCTGAAAGCTCACGGCCACGCGCTGGCCGGGATGAAAAGAAGAGCTGAGATCCGGGGTGAGTTCTACAATTTCTGCTGCGAATTCATGCCCTATGGGAAAAGGCGGGCGAAACAGAGTCTGCGCCCGCAGCATGGGTATATCCAGGTCGCAGCGAGCCACGGCGAGTGGCCTCACAATCGCCGCGTTCTGTTCACTCAGCACGGGCGGATGGACTTCCCGCCACTCCAGGATTCCGCGCTTTACAAGTGTTAATTGTTGCATGGATTTGTGGATAGGCGCAAGCCGGGTATGGTCGAGCAAAATCTGCAGGGGCTAATCGATCACTTCCTGTTTATACATACCTCCAGCAAATCAGGCAGAAACCGACTTGACCCGCCTTCCGGGTCGCGCACTCTGCTACTATGGGGCTCGCGTTAGCGACGATTGAGCTGTTCAATCCCCGGGAGCCTGGCCTTGCTCCTTACGTGGGCGAATCCCTCGTGGATACCGGGGCATTTCTGCTGTGCATTCCCGAACATGTGCAGATTCAACTCCGCCTTGAGGAGCTCGAGAAGCGCGAAGTGACTCTCGCGGACAACCGCAAACAACTCTGCCCCTATGTTGGACCGATTATGGTGCGCTTCGCCAACCGCAGCTGCTATACGGGGGCTCTTGTGCTCGGGGAAAAAATCCTGTTGGGGGCAATTCCGCTGGAAGACATGGATCTTCTGGTCCACCCGCTCAAAAGGGAACTGGTTGTGAATCCCGCCAGCCCGAATATCGCTTCCGGGCTGGTGATGTAAGGCCCGCCGCTTAAAACAGGGCGTAGATAAAAGGCGACAGGCTTCCAGCACTCGATCCGACGATTACCAGACCAATCACAAGCCCGAGCATCAGGATAATCGGCAGGAGCCAGAACTTTTTGCGTACCTTTAAGAAGTCCCAGAACTCACGAATGATATCCATGGTGGCAGGAAAGCTGGATACCGGCTTTCAGTCAACATTTTCCCCTAAGGCTTGACAGGAGGCTTGTATGATCCGTGTTCGGGTGATGAGAGAGTCTTCCCGGAGCGGTCGATGGTTTATACTTTTTTATTTTGTTTTCCTGGCAGTGCTGCTCGCGGTCGCTGAAGGGATCCTTTCTTTGTTTGATCCAGAAGCTGTTCTTGTACGCGCTGATGACCAGGAAGAAGTTTACAGTTTCTATCCCAACCGGGAAGGGCGCGCTGTCTCCCGGGAGTATTCAGCTCTGGTAAAGACAGATCATCGTGGTTTGCGTCTCTGCCCTGTTGCCCGTGGGGGACCGCGAGTCCTTGTTCTGGGTGACTCTTTTGCGGAAGGCTGGGGAGTCGAATGCCCGGCCAGCTTTGCCGGGATTCTGGGGCAGAGCATGCAAATCTGGAACGCAGGGATCCACGGTGGCACTGCGCCTTACTATGTGTTACGCCACCGCGTTTTTCAGAAGCAGTGGAACTATGAAATATTGATCATACAGATTTTTGACAATGATCTGGATGATGTTGATAAGATTTACCCCTATATCCACTGGCAGAACGACGCAGTAGAAAAGGCAAAGCCGGCCCCTTTGCTTGGCTTTCCTGTGCTGAGCCGTTTCCTTAAAGAGCTTTCCTTGTATCGTATGCTTCGTCGTGCCTACTACAAAGGCCGGGGCGAGCCACAACCCATTAAGTACTACAAACCCGATCGGTTGCCACCCATAGAGGTCCTCGATCAGGAAGGGGCCCTGAAAGAATTCGGCCCGCTGCGCCCCATTGAAGATTTACAGAAAGCTTATAATGGCCAGTTTCTGTTCTATGACCCGGCTGCACTTGCTTCAGGCGTCTGGCAGCGGCGTCTCCATTTCATGGAGTCATCACTCAAGCAGCTGATGCAGGAGAGCCATAGCGATAGTCGTGTCCTTCTCGTGTACATTCCGGCCAAGGAGGTGCTCGCCCCCGGCGGCATTCGCGGCCTGTTCCCCGGGCGGTCATCCCTGAAAGAATTACGGGCCAGCAACCCGCTCTATCAGATGTTAAAAAATCTTGAAAATCAAAGAGTGCAGCTGCTTGATGGGCAAGAAGTTTTTCTTAATAATGCAGAAGAGAGCTACTTTCCCTTCGATGCCCATTTGAACAGGGAGGGACATGCGCGCCTGGCCCGGGCCATTGCTGCCCGCCTGGCGGAGCCGGCCGGCGCATCACATCGCGGCCCTGAAATATGATATGCAGGGTGCAGGGTTTGGCTCGCTGATTACTGGAGACGGGATTAACTCGCCCGGATTCCCGGTGTGCGCTTTATACCTGGGTCAGCAATGCTTTTTGACACGACCCCCCAGTTCTGGGGGTGCGCTGGACCGAACAACGCTTGTTTCTTACAGGGGGGCAGTACTTTTTGGCCGGGGAAAAAATGGATGTTCATCGGACTTGTTGAAAACGATCAGGAATACCGGCAGACGGTCAAGCAGCAATTGGAGCAAATCTCAATGGTCAGCCGGGTCCAGGAATGGCATTCTGCGGAAGAATTTCTGCGTGATTCGGAACGCAGCAAGCTGGACCTTGTTTTCCTGGATATCATGCTCCCGTTAATGAGCGGCGTGGATCTGGCGCGGGAAATTGCCAACAAGCAACCGGATTTAAAAATCATCATGCTTTCCAGCATGAATTCAGATGGTCTTATTTTTGAATCCATTAAGAATGGCGCGCTGGGCTATGTGCTCAAGTCGGAACTGGAGGATTTGCAGTCTATCATTGAAACCGTGCAGAGGGGTGGGGCCATAATCACGCCCACCATCGCTCTGCGCGTATTTTCCAGTTTCAGAAGATTGCCGCAGAACGCTCCCGATCTAACTGAAAGAGAACGTCAGGTGCTGGAGCTCATGGTCCGCGGCAAAACGGTGGTCGCTGTAGCTGAATTTCTGGATCTATCGGCTCATACGGTGCAGGGCTATGTAAAGGCGATGTATAAAAAGCTCAATGTTCACAATCGCGCAGGTCTGGCGCTCAAAGCCAGGGAACTCAGGCTCATGTGATTGCCCGGAAGACGGGGGAGGCGCAGGGCCCCAGGCCAGTGGGTAATTCCATCTTGAAATGCTGTGATTCTACATTATCCATGGCAAAAAATCAGCATATTTTCTTTCTGTCTCGAAAAATGCGCTTGGCGGCAATATTTCTGCTCTGCTGTGGTGTTCTGGCCTGCAAGGACCTGGATGGAAACAGGATTCACACTGGCTGGCTGGATTTGGCTGGCGTAGATCTTTCCCGGCAACGGACAAATCTGAACGGTCCCTGGGAGTTTTACTGGAAGCGCTTTCTAACTTCTGACGATTGGAAAGCTCCAGCAGCACCGGTGCCGGATCTGGTGTTTCATGGATTGGAAGTCTGGACCGGTAATTCTGTGAAGAACCAGAGGCTGGGGGCCGAGGGCTATGGCACCTATCGTTTGCGCGTTAAGTTGCCTGAAGACACGGGTAGACTGGGTCTGCGGGTTTCTCAGCAATTTACCAGCTATCGCTTATTTGTCAATAATCGGCAGGTTGCTGCTAATGGCCAGCCAGGGAAAACAAAAGAAGAAACTATAAATAATCGCGTTGATCAATATGTGTACTTTACCCCGGAAAGTACAGAACTGGAAATCATCTTTCATGTAGCCAATTACTATACCTTTCGCGGCGGTATGCGCGGCCATGTACAGTTGGGGCAGGCCGATCTTATTCAGAAGACCAGGCTGCGCTTCATTGCTATTGATTTGCTTTTGATGGGATTTGTCCTGGCAATATTCTTGTACCATGTTCTTATATATTTGCGTGTGCGCTCAGATAAATCATCTATATATTTTATATTATTGTGCTTTAGTTTCTTGATAAGAATGCAATTTTTTGATGAAAAGCCTTTGATTTTATTTCTGGAGATTCCTTTTGATGTAACCATTCGCATCATGCATGGCATCAATGTAATTTCTCCGTTGTTGATTATGCTTTTCACCGGATCATTATTCCCCGGCTCAGTGCATCGGTGGGCCATCCAGCTCTATATTGCGTCGATTCCTTTTTACTTCCTGACATATATTTTTGGCCCCACTGTGTTTACCCTGGCAATGTACATCTATTTGTTTACCGTAGTTTCACCATCTGCGATCTATATGACCGTTATCGTTAGCAAAGTAGCGCTACGCCGCTATCCCGGATCTCTGTGGATGGCTGCAGGCATCTTTAGTTCTTCCGCGCTACTCATTTACACGCTTATCGCCGGTTGGCAGGGACTGCAATCCGGTATCTATGCCATCTTTGGCTTTGCCCTGCTGGTATTCTTTCAATCCATTGCGGCCAGTCAGGTTTATACCGATCGGATGCTGGCCAGTCAACGTTTGCTGGCGAAATTGCGCCAATCCGAAGCTGCCCTGGCGCACCAGCGCAAGGAATTAGAAATCAATCTACACGATTCGTTAGGTGGCAACCTGACAGATTTAAAGATTCTTTTAAGCCGCCTGGGGCAGCAAGTCGGAAATGCAGGGGCGGGCATCCCGGATAGCGGCCTTTTAACGAGGCTACAGGAAAAAGTGCAGGCGACCATGCAAAATTTCAGGGCCCAGCTTCTTTTCATGGAAGACTTTGAGCTGGCTTCTGAGGAAATTTTGACCGGTCTGCAAATGAATCTTTTACGGCGCTATTCAGACGCGGGTCGCGAGGTTGAATTTGCTGTGGCCCCGGAGCTTGATTCCATGCGTGATTCCTTAAACAGCCGAATTGACCCGGAAGCCAGATTGAATCTGTTTTTGCTGGTCCAGGAAATTTGCACGAATGATCTGAAATATGGCAGAGGAGAATCGCAATGGTCTATCTCTGCTCTTCCCGGCGGCGTGGCCCTCAGCCAGAGTAACCAGATCCAGGAGGATATTGATGTGGAGCCCGGGCTAATTGTGCGCCGGGAGCTAGAAGCCGGGCAGCGCATCAGGGACCGGGTTCGCCTGATGGGCGGGTCCTGCCGGGCTTTCCAGGAGGGGAAAGTGATGAGTATAAATATCCAGCTGGCCGGGCTGTTTGCATAGAGCGCTGATTTCTGGCAGCGCTGCTTCTACAAACCCCCAGTTTTAGGGGGTCTCTAGAAATGAAACAACTTGACTTTGCAATAAGGAAAAGTCGTTTTTGATTGTGCCGTTTTCGCAACTGAAATGGAGATTTTCTGTTTTTTTTATGATCCTGTCTTTAGAAGGACTGGCTTCTGAAGAAATTCTGCTGGTAAATGGCACCACAATCTCCGGGCGCATCTTAAGTCAGGATCCAGGAAGTGTAAAAGTCAGTAGTGCAAGCGGAGTGCAGACCCTGGCCAAGTCACAAATTTCCCGTATCCAGTATGTGAAATTCACCGAAGCGCAGAAGCAGACCCAGCGCGCCGCTTACATCCAGGCAGTTGCCGCATACCGGGAACGCATCCAGAGACTGCGCCAGGCACAGATGGAAGCCGCAGAACAACGCCGGAAAATTCAAGAAGCCGAAGCCGCTATTCAGGAGGAGAAACAAAAAGAAGCGCGCGAGGTGGCTGACCGGGCTGCAGCCTTGCGCGATCTCAAAGAAGAAGGTAAGTTCGAGAATCGTATTGGCGAACCCATTTCCTACTGGGACTTTGCCTGGCATTCTCTTCTCCTGCCAGGCTGGGGGCATTTTTATATCGGCAAGCCGGTCGTCGGTTCCCTGTATGCACTGAGCGTGGCCGGACTTGCCGGAAACACCTACGAGCGCCGACGCGTTGCCCTGAGAGCTGTGAATGAGAACCATCACCAGGTAGAACGGAATTTCTTGCTTTCGCTCCAGCCTGATCTGGCCGACCTCAACACGCGCATCTTCCTGTCTTATTATGCCAACGCCAAAGCTTTCACCCACTACCAGGGAAAAGTGAACGATTACCATAATTCGCTCTACGCTTTGCAGAGCTTTTATCTATTTCAAGTGGCGCATATCATCTACAATGGTATCGCCTGGGAAAACGGCCTTTTAATAGTTGATAAAGATACGGAACCTGCGCGCTGGCAACCCGAGTGGCAGATGGCGCTTGTGCCGGATCAGAATCCCACAACAGGACGATTCGAGGGCCAGAAGCTTAATCTTGCGCTGGGGTTTCGGTTTTAATATGGACCAAATCCGGATGGAGAATTGCATGCTTGATTTTCAACTTAAGACCTTCCTGAGCAAAATGTCGAGCCTATTTGTAAGGATTTTTTTTATTATTCCAGCACTCTTTCCCTCCTGCCTGCAAATCGATCCGAGCCCTCTGGATTCATCGGAAAACCCGGTAATACTTTTTCTGCCCGTATTGCTGGAGCCATCTTTTGCACTTGCTACAGTTTATCCCGCAGCAGATGCCACCAACGTTGCCCCCTGCGATGGATCACCCTGTCTGGGCAATATGCGCGTGCGTTTCACGCGACCCATGCGCACCGATCTCACGCATAGCCTGACCGCTGAAATATGGGATGGAACCGTGTTTGATCCAGTTGCCACAGACGGCACCAGGTTTGCATGGAGCAAAACCTTCCGGCCAAATGACACGCTCAATATCTACATCAGCTGGATCTGGTTTCCGGAAACGTCAAAAATTCGTTTTACTTTGCCCGCCTCTCAATTTCAGAGCACAGTGGGCGACAATCAGCCAGCTGATATTCAGCAAACGTTCGATACTACAGGGAACAAGCAGACCTTTCCAGTGGCGGATACCGGCATGGCCCTGTGCAGCAATGGTGGTGTGGGCTTGGTTGCCTGTCCCGGGGGCGGCTTTCCTTCTCAGGACGGAGACTTCACCAATGTTCCCAACTCGCGCAGTTTTACGGGACCCACCGCGCATGCAACCTACTCCGCCGATTACACCACAATCGACAACCTGACGGGGCTCCGCTGGAAGTCCTGCACGGAAGGGCTTTCGGGCGCCACGTGCGCTACTGGCGCCGCCACGGCTGTCGTCTGGGAAGATTCGGTGAATGCCTGCGCTGGTCTCAACCAGGCCAACAGCGGCGCCGGGTACTGGGGACTGAGCAATTGGAGGCTGCCCACGCGCTCGGAACTGACCTCCATCGTATCCTTTGCTGCGACCAACCCGTCCATCGACGCGGCCAACTTTCCGGCAACGGTGGGTGATACCTACTGGGCATCGGGCTCTTTTCAGAATAGCACGCGCGGATACCAGGTGCGATTCTTGAATGGCACCAGCCAGGGCGCTTCGGACAACAAGGACGGCGTTACCACGGCGCGCGTGCGGTGTGTCTCATCGCCTGCTACAATCCAGTTGCCTGGCTTCAGCGACAACGGCGACGGAACGATTTCGGACCTCCGCACGGGCCTGCGCTGGCAAAAATGCTCGCGGGGCCAGACCAATGACAGCAGTTGCAGCGGTGCGGCCACAACGGGGAACTGGCAGTCTAACCTGACGTACTGCGATGGGCTCACCCTCGGCTCTCATGCCAATTCTTCCAGCTGGCGACTTCCCAACGTAAATGAATTCTATTCCATCACCTTCATTGGCAACACCGGCAACAATGTAGACGTGACGTACTTTCCAAACACATCGGCGAGCCGCTACGCTACTTCGACAACGCGCCCCGCAGATGGTACGTTCGCGACGAACTTCGATGGCAGCGGCATGGCGAACAACCCTCTCGGGACTCTATACACGGCCCGGTGCGCTTCGACGGAATAGCGCGCCGGGAATCACTGGATAATACCGGTGAAACCCGTGCTGAGAACTTCCAGCTTCGAACCATCCGATTGCATACGATATACGCGCTGTGATCCAGCTAACTCCATGCAATAGATCTATCATCGAAGCCGTTATAAAAGGCGTCGTTGGGCGTGGTAAGGCCTCCGGCACTGCAGAAAGAGCGCAGGCAGACCAGAGATAAATAACGGGGCATCTGAAAGGCAATTGAACTGTATAGAAAAAACAATAAAAAAACCTACCGTACCGGTCAATAGACATCCACCGACTTAAAGGATGCTATTTCTCCCAGGCGACGACGACTCAGCTTCTGATTCACTGTCAGACCCTCCAGAATAAATTCGATGCCGGAAGGCAACTCCCTGGCTTCTTTCCAGCCGCGGTCGCTGAGTAAATCAAACAGTGCGGGCACCTGTTTGAGTAAAATGCTGTAGTGCGCGTCCGGCATGTGATCGGAGATTTCCAGCTGGCCTGCTACAAAAACTTGCCTCGCGATTTCATCAAACTGGTCTTCGTATTTTTTGAGGGGATAGTATTCCAGGAAAACTTCTTTGATGGCCAGATCGATGATCTTATTAATCACCTGATACTCGGTGATGGCCTCATCCCTGTACGGATCCAGTTCAATCTTTCCGGAGCTCGAAGCGAACAGGTTGCCCAGATCCGACATGCGCACAACACCGGTGCTGTGTCCTTGCTCAAGCGCCCGTCTGCGTGCGGACGCTATAGCCGTCTCGTAATTGGCGATGCTGAGTCGCGCGGAAACCCCGGACTTCTGGTTGACCAGATGACTGATCCGCGCCTGCGCCGTGATTTCTTCGATTACCTGCTCAATGAATTCAGGCACATTCACCGGTGGCTCGACCGGCGGTAAACTGGCTTCCTGGCGGGTGATGGCAATGCCCGTTGTGCGATTGCGCGGATAGTGGGTACGGATCTCAGAGCCCATACGATCTTTGAGCTGGGTGATGATTTTCCCGGAGCGGGAGTAGTCCGCCGGATTGGCTGTAAAGCAGACAAAAACATCCAGCGGCAGGCGCAGCGGCAATCCCCGAATCTGTATGTCCGATTCTTCAAGAATATTAAATAACGCCACCTGCACCAGATAATCCAGATCGGGCAATTCATTGATGGCAAAGATACCATGATTCATGCGGGGCAGCAGCCCGTAGAAAAGAACATCTTCGCTGCCAAGGGAGCCACCTTCCATAACCCGTGCGGGATCGATATCACCGATGATGTCGGCGATGCGGCTGCCGGGAGCCAGCCGTTCGCCGTAGCGCTCCTCTGCAGTAAGCCAGCGCAGGTGGGTTTCATCGCCGTGCAGACCGAGAATCTTTTTTCCTTTTGCCGTTACCGGCTGGAAGGGACTTTCGGGAATATCCGTGCCATCGATCACGGGAAAATGCGGATCCAGTAAGCTGGTCAGCGCGCGCATAAGCCTGGACTTCGCCTGACCTTTTTCTCCCAGGATGACGAGGTTGTGCCCGGCAAGGATAGCATGCATGAGCTGTGGTATTACTGTGTCGTCGTAGCCATGGATTTCCGGGAAAATCTTTTCCTTTTGTTGGATGCGCCTGGCCAGATTGCTGGCCATCTCCGTCTTTACGGGTCGATAGCGATACTTGCTCTCTTTCAATTCTCTTAGAGTCCGCGGCAATTCTATCATGATCCAGGCAGAATGCTTGTGGGCCCGGTTGCGTAAAGTTTTTCCGATGGACCCGTCTACGGCTTTTCGAAAAATCGTTTGTATGGTGCCAATCCAGACCGGGGTGATAGCTGCAGCCGGTAAGGGAACGCGTGCCTATCCACGGACATCTTTCATTCCCAAGCCGCTTTTTCGATTTGGTACAGAGACATTGCTTGAGCGCAATCTTGTTTTACTCACCCGCAAGCTTCAGCTCAAGAGAGTCATTATCTTGATCGGGCACTTAAAAGAGCAGGTCAGTGAGGAAATCGAAAATCTGCGCCGTAAGTATCCCCGCGTGAAAATCGAGACAGCTGACTGGACACAGCGGGGACTCGCAGCGGATGTGGCATCCCTCCGGAATCGGCTGCGCGGGCCGTTTGTTCTGATTCTGGGAGATGAATGCTATCTGGATACCAACCATGAGATACTGAAGAAGTCCTGGGAGAAGGATCAGCTGGCCCTTATTGCCATCATGCAGAGCCGACTCATCTCTTCCATTCGCAAAAACTATTCTGTTAAGCTGCGGGGCAATCGAGTGACCGAGCTCATCGAGAAACCACGTAATCCGCCCAATCGGAATCTGGGTCTCGGGACCTACGTCTTTGATGAGCGCTACTTCGATTATTTTGATCGCACCGCCAAATCGGCCCGTAGCGGAGTGGTGGAGCTGACGGACGTAATCGATCACATGGCCCGTAGCGGCCGTGTGGATGCCGTACAGCTCAAAGGGGAATACTTCAATATCAATTCTCTTGCCGACTACTATGCGGCAACCTACGCACTGCGCAGTATTCAATTCGATAAACATAAGATTTCCATTATTATTCCGGCGCGCAACAATGCAGAGACTCTGCCGGATGTGCTTGAAGATTTCCGGGGCCGCAGTCAGGAGATCATCGTCCTTGATCTGGGTTCAACGGATGACACGGCAGCCGTGGCCCGTCGGTTCCCGGTGAAGGTCGTTTCCTTCCCCTCGCGCTCTCTCTTTAACGGTGAAGCGCTGCACGGAGCCTTTAAGGAAGCCCGGGGAGATATTCTGGTCATGGTCAGTGCCGACGGCAGTTTTCGCGCTCTGGATCTGTCGCGTTTTCTGGAGTACCTCAAGGATTGCGATATGGTCATTGGAACGCGAACCACCCGTCAGTTGATTGAACAGGGTGCCAACCTGCCGCCCTTCTACCGCTGGCTGAACGTTTTTCTGGGCAAGGTTGTGGAGTTGCTCTGGTGGAGTCAGGAGCCCCGCTACACGGACATTGGCTGTGTGTACCGCGCTTTCTGGAAAGAAAGCTACTTGAGGCTGCAGGAAGACCTGAGCGCTCAGGATAAAACTTTTTTAACAGACATGATGATCCAGATCATGCGCTATCATATGCGCTGTATTGAAATCCCCGTTTCCTATTATCAGACCTACGGGGAGACGGAATCGATTGGTTTTCTTGATAATGTACGTTATTTATTTTCTGTCCTTGGTTTGATTTTCCGGCGGCGTTTCCACAGCTAACCACTGGCGAAGTACTGCAGCTGTCTTTTCCGGCTCGTCTCTGGCCATGGAGCGTGCAGCTGCCAGCATCGCCTCCCGTTCATCTGCGGATAGTTGCCGGGAAATCCTGGGAAGCCGGGGAGGCCGGACCACGCTCCGCTTTCTGGCAGCTGAGCGGCGGAAAAAATAAATCCCCAGAGCGACAAGAAAAAGGGCCACAGTGATTAAATACAGGTATTCCATTGATAATATTTCTTATCTAATCCTGTGTTTCCTTTTTTTCTCCTGTCGGGCGCAGGGAAAGACCGAACTTTTCACTGAAATTGTGGCCCTGTAAGAGGTCCCGATTGGCCGGATCCAGAAAGAAGCGTGCATCAAAATAGGAAATTCCGGCCATCCGCCTCTGCCGTGCGTGCTGTAGTTGATACCAGGTCATTTCCGGTCCCGGTTTTAAGTAAAGGCCCACGCCGATCACCATTTTTCTTTCAAGGCGGGGTTGAGCCAGTTCCTGCATTCGGCTATCAAAAAGTTCTTTACGATTGTAATAGGTCATAACGTACGCATGATCTATCCAGCCTTTTTCCACCCAGTAAGGCCAGTTTTGAAAGATTTCGTCCTTCATTTTTGCGCGGTTGGGCCAGACCGCTGCGGTGAGCTTCACACTGTAATGGTTGCGCAGACGATGGATGTCCCGGACCATCCGGCTAACGAATCGGCTGCGGATTTCTGCACTGGCTGCCCGGTCGGCTTCTTTTACGGAGGCGCTGCGCAACGCGGAGGCCACGCCAAAATCCCGGCTGCCTGGCCGACTCGTGGGATAGCGAATGTAGTCAAGATGGATGCCCGCAACCGGGTAATGGTCAAGAATTTCCCGGATGATTTCCAGGTTGTACTGTCTGACAACGGGCAGAGCCGGATCGAGGAAGGCCCCCTCCACGCCGGCACGGCGGCGCTCAGCTCGCGAGTAACGCAGCATGGAACGCCCTTCGCCATCCATTAAAAACCAGCCGGGCCGCGTTGCGCTGATATGGTCCGGGTGAGCATATTCCCGGGTTGAACTGTCCGCGGCCAGAAACACATTGACCCAGGCCTGCACCTCAATGCCGTGCGGCCGCGCTTCGCGCAGGAATTCCGCCAGAGGATCCAGATCCGCTTCAATGCCTGGCGCGGGAACCACCAGCCTGGACCGATAGTAAGCATCAGCCCGGCCCCGCACTTGAACTATGGCTGTGGTCAGACCGTAGTCGCGCATCATGGCCACAACGGCGCGTATGCCTGCACGACTTTTGATCTGATCGCGTACGATCCATACGGCACGGACTTCGGTCGCATCCGCGCGGATGGTCAGGAGTGGCAACCAGATCGCCAGAAGAGTGACCCGGATTCGGTGCATGGCGTCAGTAGCATTGTACCGCAAGAAAATGTACACCAAAAAAACGTCCCGGCCAAAAGGGGCTTGCCTGCGGTGGGCCCTTCCGTTAAAGGGCCCCATGATATCGATTGCTCGAAATATTACTGCAGCCAGCTGGTTTAATAACACCATTGTGGCGGTGATTTTAGCTGCGGGCCTGGTTGTTGGACTGGAGACATATCCCGCCAACATGGAAAAATGGGGGGATGAGCTTCACCTGGCCAATGCTATCATCCTCTGGATTTTTATTATTGAAATTGTATTGAAATGGGTAGCGCTTATGCCGCGCCCCTGGACCTTTTTCAAGGATCCCTGGAATGTTTTTGACTTTGTCATTGTGGCCCTTTCTCTCCTGCCTGTAGGTTCAGAAGCCGTGACGGTTGTGCGACTGTTCCGATTGCTTCGCGTCCTGCGTCTTTTACGGGCTCTGCCGGCTCTCCAGATTTTAGTCAACTCGCTTTTAAAAAGCATTCCTTCCATGGGTTACGTGGGAGTGTTACTCGGGCTGCTCTTTTACATCTATGCTGTGGCTGCCGTATTTCTTTTTGGCAGCAACGACCCCTGGCATTTTAAAGATTTACAAACCGCTTTTGTGACGCTCTTTGGAGTGGTTACCCTTGAGGGATGGACAGATATTATGTATATACAAATGTTTGGTTGCAATGTGTATCCAGGTCCTGGAGGCGAAGCGGAGTGTCTGCATCCCCGGGCGATGCCGGTGGGTGGCGCATTCTTTTTTATCAGCTTTGTACTCGTCGGGACAATGGTGATCCTCAATTTGTTCATCGGTGTCATTATGAATGGGATGGAAGAGGCTAAATCAGAGCAGGAAGATGCAAGGGTGGCGGATCTGGGAGGAAAGCCGGATTTAAAAGACGACTTCTTTCAGTTGAATCGGCAGTTGACAGAGTTGCAGGAAAGGCTGCGGCGCATCGAAAAGCAGGCGCTGGAGCAAAAATAGTCCAGGCTACCAAAAAACTCTTTACAAGGCCTGGAATGCCATCCCCTGTAAACGGGGGGTGCGTTCATGGGGAAACAGAAGATTTCGGTACGGATACTCGACGAGTCCGCCCGCGGCGAACTGCAGACGGCTTTTGACCGGCTGGAGGCTGAGCTGGGCATCGAATGGCTGGCAGCAACCCTGACCACAGCCATTCTTGAACTCATTGAGAACGCTGTTAAAGCCAATCTGAAACGAGTTTTTTTTCAGGTGCATGGCTATCGCCTGGATGAACCCGCTTCTTACTCTGAAGGGATTCGTCATTTCAAACGTGAGTTTCCGAGCGTAAGCAAGGAAGACTATCGCAAATCGCTCGAAGATCTCAATCTCATGGTTTCTGTGGAAGTGGACCTGGACCAGGACCGCTTGCTGGTCTTTGTGGAAAACAATACATTGCTCCTCACCGCAGAGGAGGAAAGGATCCGGCGGCAACTGGCCCGGGCCATGACAGCGCCGGATCTACTGGAATTCAGCGTTCAGTACGGTGATGAGACGGAAGGCAGCGGGCTGGGACTGGCCATGATCGTCTTTTTGATTCGCACCCTGGGGTTTAAGCCAGAGCTCTTTCGCATTTACAATCAGGTGGATCGGACCATGGCCCGGCTGGAATTTCCTTTGAATGCCTCGTACGTTTCTCTACGTGAGCAATACGAACGCGAGCAATCGCTCAAAGTCGGTACGCTTTCAGGATAGCTGCAAAAAAAATCTGCGCCAGATGTTCACCTCCAGCGTAGGTTAAATGGGTCCCGTCCCGGTGAGCTTCTTGCCGGGCCATCATTCGTTGCATGCCGCCTTCTCCTCCCAGAGCATTGTAGGTATCAAAAAAAGCAAAGCCCTGTTTCAGCGCCAGTTCCGCCTGGATGGCACTGATGAGTGGAATTTCTGCCTGGGCCTTGAGACGGCCGCCCACAGAAATCAGGCGTTCCGGCGGACCAAAGACCAGCACTGCTCCAGGATAAGCATTTCTTAGTTTTTCAAACCACAGTCTGAGTTGTTCGCGGTAAACATCGGTATCAAAAGGCTGGCGACCGGCCCGCATGGTTTCCGCTTCGTTGATTCCCGATTGAAGAATGATCAGCTGAGGCCTGTACAGTTCCAGGCCGCAGCGAAGATGTTCGTCAGGAATCCCTTGCATCCAGGCCTGATGAAGCCCCATTTGCACAAGGGGGCTCAGGGTAACGCCCGTTGCTTTTTCTAAAATCACTGCGTCCAGAAGCGCGGTATCACGGTTCCCTTTGATTTGTATTTTTATTTCTTTTGTGAAAGATCCCGCCAGCCTGAAAAGACGGCACGGACCTTTCATTTCTGGCTTCAGACCAACCAATTCCTGCCCGGAGATTTTTGTCGGGCTGAGATCCCCGCGAACGATGAGTTTCACCTGATCCGGTACGGTTCGTGATTTGATGTAAAGCGTATGAGAACGCAAGCTGTAGCTAAAACCCGTGAAACCGAGCCCGGGAAAATCGGGTAAATGAAAAACAGAAAAGGGAATGCGCATTACGCGAATCGCATCTGTACTCAGATGCCTGGCCTCCTGCTGCCGCAGATGTGCTTCCCGTCCCAGCGTAACCAGCCCTGCGCCACCGTGGCCAAATCGCTCCGTAAAAAGATTTCGTAATTGCAGGGTGAGATTATCCCCGGAAATTGTGGAATCACCTATAAAAAGAATGCGAACGACTCCCTCTCTCTTTTCTTCCAGAGTGCGGAGTGCGGCAAAGAAGCTCCGTAAACCACGCCCATGCAAATGGTCGATCTCCTGCTCTTCACCCTTACGGTCTGACTGACAGAAAAGGAATAGTCCGGCCAGCAGGCAAAAGAGGGGCTTCATGGTTGCAGGCTCTTTCTTAGCCGGCTCAGGTGACCTGGCAGGACCTGCTCAAAAAATTTCAGGGAATGCCGGCCGCTATGATTGAAATGGCTTTCGAACAGCACATGGTTCCGGCGAAAAGACCGGGCCAGTTCCTGATTCTCCTCAAAGGCAAAATCGTCCGGACCGGTTTCGAGGATGATACGCAGCGGTACAGCATCTTGAATGCGGGCCATGCGGGCAGGCAGATGATAAAGGACCGATAGTTTTTTATAGATTAGCGGATCATCTCCAAGCATACTGTCGAGTCCCCAGCGTCCACGGTGGCGGCTGACATCTACAATGCCACTCACGCTGCCGGCCACGGCAAAATATTCGGGATGCATGGCCGCCAGACGCAGTGCCGCCTGGCCTCCCAGAGAGTATCCGGTTACGGCTCTTTTTATTATTTTAACATTCTTTGCGCTCAGTGTAGTTTCAGCCGCGCCCAGTAGCTCTGTGAGCATGCGGAAGTACTGCCGATCGGGATGGTGCGGGGAGTCCATCCAGCCGCCATCCGCTTCCATCGTAGGTTGCAAAAGGATAAGCGACAGGTCGGTTGCCAGAGAGCGATTGATACTTAGATACTGTTTCTCATCCCCGCCCCATCCGTGCAAAAGATAGACCAGCGGCACGGGGCCGCTCAGGGTTTGAGGAAGTTTAACTACATACGGCATGCGCCGCTTCATGGCCTGCGAAGAAAACGTTAGATACAAAATTCTATCTTTCTCTGAGGCTGCCGGCGACAGCGATACAAATAAAAGGAAGAAAAGGATTCCTTTCACAAGCGACACGGTGTACTTTGGTTGACCGGCTGGCAAGAGCTTTTAGGGCGGAAGGCTCGCATGCCATCGCGGTTTTATTTCCTTCTGCTCTGGGCGCTCATTCTTGTAACCATTGGTCTGGCCCAGAGAAAGTGGGGCCTTGACTTGATTTCTCTTCCGGAAATGTCCTGGCTTTCAGGAAAAGCCGGCGAGGAAACGACCGGACCGGAAAAATCCGCAGAGAAAACGGTAGCGCCGGCAAAACCAACAGGCCCGTTGCACCGTGCTGATGCACTGAAGGATTTTTTTCAGGGTCTGGATGAATCGAATCGCCGTACCGTCAGGATATTTTTTTCGGGAGATTCTCAGCTCTGGGGCGATAACATAACGGGAAAGTTACGTGAACTTTTTCAGGAGAAGTACGGTGATGGGGGCATCGGTCTTCTTGAACTAACCCGTGATCCAGCCCGGGCCAAAATGGGTCACGAAATTCTCCGTTCCCGTGGTTTTACCGTCGAGGGCATTCCCTACGAATGGTTTGATCGCCGGGTCCTGCCGGCTGTAGGTTTTAGCGGCCGGAGTTTTCGTAGCGGCGTTGAGTCCCATTTTGAGTACAGGGATCCATCCGGCCGGCCCTGGCATAATTTTGAATTGCTGTTGCGGCCGGTGAAGGACCAGGCCCGGCTTTCTCTGACTGTAAACAACAGTCAGGAGGACTTTATCATCCGGGAATGCCATTCCCTTGTCCGGTCGGTGGATACAGACCGCCTTCACTTTACTCTGCGGGGAGATCCGGTCTACGTGGATGGTGCCCTGCTGGAGAGAAACCAGGGCGTTGCTTTGAGTTCGGTCGTGCATATGGGTCTGCACGGCGCCTGGCAAACGGCCATCCGTGCGCCCAATCTTTTTTGTGGATTGAAGTGGCTGCGGCCGGATCTCATCATTTTGCATTACGGAATCAATGAGTCGGCTTCCCTGGGCAGTCGCTACCGCGGGTTTACGGCACGGCGCTACCGGGAAGAATTAACGGAGTGGTTAGCGGGGGTCCAGAAAGCCGCCCCGGCCACTCCTGTCCTGCTTTTTGGACTTCTGGAGTATACGCGCGGCGGAAAAGAACCGGCCTACCATCGTGAAATTCGGGAAATCCAGGAGCAGGTTGCAGCGGACCTGGGCCTCATCTATTTTGATGCCTACGAAGCGCTGGGTGGTGAGGGTCAGGCAGGCCGACTGCTGGCCCGGCGATTGCTGCAAAGTGATCTACTTCATTTAACGATGGGTGGTGGCGATCTACTGGCCCGGACCTTTTTTGAGGCTCTCCAGAACGCGAAGGAGAACCGACCCGCAGCGCCAGAACCTGTACAGAATGAAACGGAAGCCAGCAGCGCTATCCATTTTCATTCCTTTTCCTATGCAGTCTTTCTTGTGGTAGTTTTCTTCCTGGGAAATTTTCTGCTCCGCTGGCCTGCTTTGCGGTTGCTTCTGTTGCTTCTGGCCTCCTACTATTTTTATGCTTCCTGGAAACTCTGGCCGCTCCTTATTATCGTATTCTCCACACTGGTCGATTACCTGGCCTGCCTGGGAATCGACCGGGCTCGCCGGCGTAAGGGCCGGGGACTTTTCTTTTTATTATTCTCGCTATTTTCGAACCTGGGGCTGCTATTTAGTTTTAAGTATCTGGATTTTGCCATTGGAAGTCTTAATTCTTTGCTTTCCGGCTGGTCGGTAGAACCCCTGCCGCTGCTGGGATTGCTTCTACCTGTTGGTATATCTTTCTATACATTTCAGACTCTTTCCTATACAATTGATGTCTATCGCGGTCAAATTCCGGTAGAACGCAATCTGGCCCGTTTTGCCTTTTATGTGGCTTTCTTTCCGCAATTGGTAGCCGGGCCCATAGTGCGCGCGCGCGAATTCCTGCCCGGTTTGCGTCCTGATCTGACTCATTTTGCCGTGGGTGAGATGGAATTTTTCAGCGGTCTTACGCTAATCTTTCGCGGCCTTTTCAAAAAGGTCATGGCCGATTTTCTGGCGCTGCAACTGGTGGACCGATTCTTTGATCAACCTTCCATGTACACTTCTCTGGAAGGTATTCTGGCTGTTTACGGCTACGGACTGCAGATCTATGGAGATTTTTCCGGTTACACGGATATTGCCATTGGCAGTGCGATGCTGCTGGGATTCCGCCTGACGGATAACTTCAATCGGCCCTACCAGTCCCTGTCGGTTACGGAATTCTGGCGTCGCTGGCATATCTCTCTGGGGGCCTGGTTGCGCGATTATTTGTACATCAGTCTGGGTGGATCGCGCCAGCGTCTGTACTTCAATTTGCTTGTAACGATGGTCCTGGGCGGACTCTGGCATGGGGCTTCCTGGAATTTTGTGCTCTGGGGTGCCTATCATGGTCTGCTCCTTGTTGTGGAGCGCCGCTTCAAGCTGGATCGGCTGGAAGGATATCGACTCCTCCGCAATGTTCTTGTTCTTCACCTGATTCTTCTGGGCTGGCTACTGTTTCGCGTACAGGATCTTTCCGAGCTGTCCCGCCTTCTTGCCGTTATCAGCCGACTGGATCTGCGTCTTCCCAACACAACCTGGGAGGCATTCATTGTTTTGCTCCTATGGTATGTGCAGCATCTTTCTCCACAGCGATTACGTGAGCAGCTGGAAGCCAGGATTCTGAACATGCCTGTCCTTTTCAAGGCACTCCTGGCAAGCGGGGCCCTGGTGCTGCTCCATCAGTTCGCCACGCAGGAGGGCAGACCCTATATTTATTTTCAGTTTTAGATCGGTTCATCGTCCTATAAAAAGCACTGGACAGTACGGCCGCTGCTGTGCCGGGGGGACTGTGTCCGATGCAAAAATCACAGCACCCGGTGCGGCGATGCTTGTTGACGTCAGCAATTTTACGGCAACAACCAACCATTTCTTTCTTAAAGCGTCGCCTGCGGGTCTTGCGGCTTTTATTGAGGGATGGAATGAATTTCGCAATCGCTATATTGCGCTCCTGTCAAGCCACGGTGTGGCACCGGCCTATCCGGCCAATCGCATGGGCGATGGATTTCTAACCCTGATCTATGGCGATTTTCTGGTTACCAGTCGGGTCGTGCATATTGTATGGCGTTTGAATCGTTTTCTTGATGATCTTTCAGCCAGGCTACGGCCGTATCTACCGGCCCGACATGCGGGACTGAGTCAGTTGAAAGTAGCGGTCGTCTTTGATCCTCTGGTCTATGAACTGATGGTTCCGGTCCGCTTGATGGGCAATAAGACAATAGATCCTAAAGACTATCTATCTCCACATATTAATCTTCTGGCCCGAATGCTTGTCTGGTTTGACAAAAGCTTCAGCGCCAATTCCCTCTTGATTCCGCATAACGCTCCGGAGTTCCCTGACCTGTATGCTCCCGTTCGGCGGCGTATTATTGAGCAATCAAACCTTGAGAAGAAAATGAAGGGTTTTTCCAGGGCAGCGATTGGAAAGTATTTACCCGGGGGGATGGACCTGTTGACTGTCGGCCGCTGCCACTTTGTTTGAGAGCCTGGGTAAGGTATTCCGGAAGGAGTCCAGCAGGTAAGACCGGCCGGAATTCCAGGGACAGTGCGCTGCAGAAAGCGATGCTTTTTTTGATTGCCGGATAGGTTTGCTTACCGTAACTGACCGGGATGCAGGAAAAAGAGCGCGTCTCAGAACAGAATCCGGAAGAGGGTGGCGATCGTAAGAAGCCGCCGGCGCGTCGCTTTCGTAAGAAGGTCCTCGATACCCGTACTGTAGATATCAATTTTCTCAAACCAGAGGAACTGGAACGATTTATCTCCCGCACAGGCAAAATTCTGCCCCGCCGTATGACCGGAGCAACTGCCCGGATTCAACGCAAAATTTCCCGTGAAATCAAGCGGGCTCGCCAGATCAACCTGCTGCCTTTCCTGAAAAAATAGTTCAGCCTTCCTTCAGGATTTCCCCCAGAAAAATCAGGGATTTGCGCCGTACCTCCTTAAATGTGGGAGGTTTTTCATCCATGAAGAGCTCCATGGTCTTTTCGCATTGCAGCCGGTTGAAAAAGCCAAAAGCCGGTCGCGGGGGATTGAGGGCGTCGTGCATGTGAATGACAGAAAGCGTGGGTGTGCGCAGATCCGGAACCAGATGCAGAACATCCAGGTATTCCAGGTTTTTGCGGGCCCGTGCCTTCTGCGGGGCATTCCTGGATAAGAGGAAGCGCAGTTCGTTGCTGTAGTCTACACTGGCATCCTTGAGCCACAAAGGGAAGGCTGCAAATCCCATCTGCTCGAGCGCCAGCGCCCGAATCGGTCTCCTCCAGGCTACAAAAGCGCCTATGGCGGCCCCGAACCCGCGGCCCACAATACCGATCCGGTCATGGGCCAGGTTTTTCAAGGTGGTCAGGTAATCCACAGCCCGCAAGCCATCCAGAAAGCACTGGTAAGGAAAACTGCTCTGTGTTTCTGCCAGACCGTAACGCTGGAACAGCGGAATGCTCAGGACGTCCTGATCTTCTTGAGGGGTCCGGTGATGGTATCTTAGTTGCACGGCCAGGTGGGCCAGGCCCTGGTCCGTATACTCGCGGTCGATTTCCGGCGTGGCATGGTAGTCATGGAAGGAAATGACAACCGGTGGGAGGCCGCGACGACGGGGCACGCTCAAACTTCCCTGCAAGCGCAGGTTTCCCGCTCCGCTGAAAGAGACGTCTGAAAGGCTTTCCCAGCCCAGGGATTTCTTGAGGTTGAGTTTCTGCTGGATGTCCAGTGGCTGCCCGGACAGGGAATCTTCGGCTTTTTCCCAGAAAGCCTGGTAGTCTGCGGGGATCTTCAGCTCCGGGAAGGCGCTAAAACATTCGTCAAAGGAATGAACCATGAAATTTCCAGCTCTCTTTGCTTACCGGGGGCGTAAAGCAAAGAAAAAGTTCCGATAATCTAAGGGTTGGAAAGTCGGGAAAAAAGCGTGGCCGAATTCGGCAAGACCGTCACGTTCACGCGCGGTCAGCATCTGTATATGCCGGAGTATCTGGTGACGGACCCCTCCGTGTATCTGCTCCTGGACGGGGAAGTGCAGATCATTCATAAGTACAACCCCCTGCAGAAAGAAGTCTTCGTTTATAAAAAAGGTGACCTGGTGGGATTGCTTGAGCTGTACACGGGGGGGAATCGCATTACCAGTGCTGATGCCGTCACCGATGTGCATGCAGTTGCTTTTACCAGGGAAAATTTCGAGAAGGCCATGATCAGCAATTTGAACTTCGCCCTGGGAGCGATCCGTATTCTCAGCAAAATGTTAAGACAGATTAATCAAAAAATAAAGGCTCTGGGCTAAAAGTGGCACTCGAAGGTACTCACGATTTTGATTTGATGAAGCTCGGCTTTGAAGGCGAGCAGGCGATTACCGCCGATCTGTTCTTCAAATACGGACGGACCTATAAGCCCAAGCAAATCATCCTGAAGGAAGGGGAAATTGGCCGCGAAGTTTTCCTGATTATCTCAGGAAAGGTTGTTGTTACGGAAAGGCTCAATCGCGGTTCCTATCGCGTGCTCAATGCCCTGGGTCCGGGGGAGATCTTTGGAGAAATGGCTGTCCTTGAGGAAGCGCCACGATCGGCTACTCTGATTGCTGCTCTGCCCAGCAAAGTGCTGGCCCTGTCTCCAGAGAATTTTGAAAAAATTTTTAAGTCACATCCACGCTGGGCCTTCAAGATTCTGACGGCTCTGGGCCGGCGTATCCAGCAGGCGCTCGGTCAGGTCCAGGCGCACTATGGCGGTTAAAAGCTTAAGTCGCCGGCTCCCGGCTTCTGAACTTCACGGAGTCGGTAGACTGCCAGGAAAGTTTGTAATCCGGCTTCTGCCCATTCCTCTTATTATAGAAAATATACTTAAAGAATATCCCGGCTATCAGCTGATCGAGGACCTGCACTGGCCTTCCGAATTTTCTGACTTAATGAAGAAGATACAGCTGACGCCTCAAATCCAGGGCAGCATTCTTCTGCGAGATCGGCGTCCGCTTCGGTCTCTGGTGATTGTTGAACGCGCCTCTTTGATCCCTGATGAACGATCACGGTTTCTGGATCTATCTTTGCGGCGGTTGCTCAGCTTTGCTCTCAAGCAAAGTCGTAAAGTCATGGATGACGTTATCATCCTTCCCCTTTCAAGCCGGCTGGCCGGTCGCTTTGGTTTTTCCGCAGACCGACCGGTGCTCTTCATCCTCTGGGCGATGGAGCGTCCCCCGCTGGAACACTTTTTGTCCGCGCGGCCTGTTGATGCGCTTACGATCTGGAAAGAATCTCTGGCGTTGCCTCAGGCGCAAAAGCTCCTGCCTCATAATCCGGGGGATTTTCGGCTGGATCCTGTGGGTGAAGCCAGCAGGGAAAGATTCTGTCAGAAAGTATTTATTAAAAAATCTAAAGACAGAGTTCTGGTCCGCATGCTCAGCGGGCCGGCAGCGCAGGGAAAGGAAGCTTTCAAGCGTCGGTTTGAACCGTTTCTGCGCTGTCGCAGCCAGGCGGACTTTTCGCAATTCTTCCGTGATGAACCGCTACTCTGTGGCATGGTGCTGGAAATTCGATCCGATCGCCGCCTGCGGGCTATTCTATGTAACGCCGGACCGCTGATCTACAGGGCCAGAGGTGAATCGCACTACCAGAGTGAGGACGGTGTACGGATGATGCGCGGCCGTCTTTCTGCTGAGGATCAAATTTTGCTTTTACCCGGCCGTCCGGCAGCCGGGGAGGCTGCTGCAATATTCAAGCTTCTGTCCAAAAAAGATTCGCAGAAAATGTCTGCTCTGACAAAATTGTTGCGGAAGGGCGAAGCGGGTCGGGGTCTATGGATTCGTTTCCAGTGAAATCTTGAACCAGAAATTCCGTTTTATTATTTATATTTTCTTTTTTGCCCTGACTCTATGGGCCCTGGATCGTCTGATCTACGACCGGCTCATCTTTGCCTTTGAGGATAGAACGGGCTGGGATGCTTTCCGCTGGTATAGCTTTGAGCGCGCCAGCCGCGAGGCCCGTTCTGCCGGGCCGGATTTACTTTTTGCTGGATCGAGCGTAGCCCAGTATGCCGTGCAGCCAGAAAATATTGCCCGGCGGACCGGACGTAGCAGTATGCTCTTCTCTCATGCCGCTTTAATGCCGGTGGATCTGTACCATTATCGTTCGCGAATCGAAGCCGTCGGTCCGGATCTACTGGTATACATTTTCAATGCGGCGGACTTTGATCTGGAAAGAATGACGTATCCCTGGGAAGCCGGTCCGCAGGAAGCTCAGGGCGCGGTCCGGGCCTATCTGGATGCGCGCCATCCGGTCAGCTATTTCTATCCACTTGAGTATGCCCTCTCTCAGGATTTGCCCCTGCTGCGTCGCAGTGAGCTTTTACTCAAGGGAGTGTTTTACGGGCTTCGCTGGGGCCAGGTCTGGCGAGATGTGTACTCCTGGAATCAGGAGTGGCAGGCCGGTCCGCTCAAACGTTACCTCAATTACCAGGGCACAGACATTGCGGAAGGGATTTTCCGTGAAGGACTTACCGGGGCCTGCTTTAGTCTGGATGTTTCGCAAATGGCAGGCGGGCAGCTTCTTCTGCAAGTACCGGAAGGACTCGAACCCGTTACGATTGCTTACCACCGCCCCGGCAGGCCCGGAAATGGACCGGGCCAAACCTGTCAGCCTCCCGGGGCTCCATCCGGCAGCTTAACTCTGGAAAAGTCCGGCTGGCAGAAAATCACGGCAGGCCCCGAGCCTTTATTTTTTCTGCTGAGTCACGTGCTTGTAGATGGCAAACGGATTCCCGTGCGTCCGGATGCTGCCGTTTACCAGGGTCGCGGAGTGCGTCTTCCCGGGAACCTTGGCCGGTCCCGGATCGATTTACCGGACCGTTATGTGCGCCGGCAGAGTCTTGAAGATCAAATCCTTGCAGATCTGAATTACCCGGCCTACAGGGCCGATTTCTTTGCCCGCCTCGAAGCGGATGGCTGGCAGAGTCCAGAATTCCGGCATTTGCGGCAGTTTCATACGCTGCGGCTGGCCAAATACGCTCTGGGCTGGGCCGATTTTCAGGAGACCCGTCAGTTTGCTTATCTGCGGCAATTTCTGACGCATTACAGAGGACCGGTGCTGCTCATCAACAATCCGGAAAGTCCCCTGACGCTTTCAGTGTACAGAAAAACGGTCTGGTATGCCGGATATCTCAATTTTTTAAAAAATCTGTCCAATGAAAGGGTTCGATTTGTGAACCTGGCAGATTTTGAGTTGCCGGCCCGGAGTTTTATTGACGCCCACCACCTCAGTTACCAGGGGATGGAACTCATGCAGGAAGAATATGCCCGGCTGATCCAGGCAGGCAACTGATGCTCAAGGTAACGGTGCTGGGATCGGGCAATGCTTTTTGTTCGGATGGTAGGGCGCAGGCAGCCTTTCACCTACAAAGCCGTTCCGCCTCCATGCTCCTTGATGCCGGAGCTACTACCCTCAAGCAGTGCAAAACCTTTGCTGTGGATCCTGGCTCCCTCGATCTTGTGCTTCTCACCCATTTTCATGGCGACCATTTCCTGGGCCTTGTCTTTATTCTTCTGGAGCTGGACTTTTTGTGTCACCGGCAAAGACCTCTTGATATTGCCGGCCCGCCAGGTCTGACGGAACGTTGCGAAGCTCTCCTTAACCTGGCCTACCCTGAGTACAGACCGCCTTTTCTGCTGCGCTATCATCCCCTGACCGGGCCGGCCCATTTATGCGGCTTTCAGATTGAGCCTGTGCCTGTCCGGCATCGGCCGGAAAGCCTGGGCTACAGGATACGTGAAAGCGAGGGACGCTCGCTGAGTTTCAGCGGCGATACAGCTTTTGACCCGGTTTTATTCGATCTGTATGATGGTGTGGACCTGGGTCTGCTTGAAGTATCGCTGCATGTACCGGAACCGGGAGTGGCGCATGTTGCTTTAAGTGAGGTCCTCGGAGCCCGCCAATCTTTCCGCGCCGGTCGAATGCTCTTCACCCACCTGACGGATGCAATTGCCGCCCGGCTGGAAGAGGTCTGGCCCGGCAGTGCCGCCCGGGACGGGCAGCAGATTCTCCTTTCCTGAGATTACTTTTCCAGAACGTAAGGGTAAGGATCGCTTGAGTGGCCCTCACCCACCTTAACTTCATAGTGCACATGATTGCCTGTTGAGCGCCCGGTGCTGCCGACCAGAGCGATCACGTCACCCCTCTTGACTCGCTGTCCTTCTTCCACCAGAATCTCCGAGCAATGCGCGTAAAGCGTGCGAATGCCGTTGCCGTGATGGAGCCAGACATGCAGTCCATATCCGGATTCTCCCTGACTCGATGTGCTAACAACCCCCGGAGCTGTAGCAATGATGGGCGTTCCAGGAGAAGCGGCAAAGTCCATGCCGCTATGACGGTCTCCGCTTTTATGGCCGAAAGGATCCTCTCGCGAACCAAAAGTGGATGTGATACTACCCTTACCGGGTTTGAGCGGCCAGCCACGCGGTGTATTGTGGTGCAGCACGGACCGATGCCAGAGAAAGTGGAGGTTATAGTAGGCATCGGCCAGCAAGTGCTGTAGTTCATATTTCATCCGATCCAGTTGCAGTACCCGGCTGGCAATCTCTTCATCTGCACCGGCTTTCTCTTCGTATTCTACTTTCTCCGGAGCCTGCTGAAAATCCTGATGCTCATTGCTCAGGGCACGGTAGAGTTCCAGCTGCCGGGAAATCTGGAGCAAAAGACCCTGGCGCTCGGACGTGGCCAGAATCATACTTTCCATCAATGATTTGCGGTTCTCAAGAGCAATGATGGGCCGGGCGCTGCTGGACCGGAAGTTCTGTAAGAAAGTTAAAAAAATGAGACCAGGTCCTAAAAGCCCGAGAAAAAGCAGGAGAAAATAGTTGACCCGGATCCGCAAAGGGGGGGCCGCTCCCTCCGTTTCCATGACCAGAATCGAGATTCCACTCCAGGCCCGGTTTTTGTTCTTCCGGGCATTCTTGCGCCATTCTTCCAGTTGAAAGTGGATGCGCTCGGCAAGAGTCACGGTAGACAAAATACCCTTCGTGGGTATGGGACGGCAAGAACAAAAGCAATTGACTCTAAAGCCGCCGGCCTGTTTCCCTTCCTATCAGGATGTTCAATCGAATTCTGGGGTTCGTGAAACGGCTGCCCCTGCTGAAAAACCGGGCTCTTCAACAATCGGAAGGAAAAAGATACTACCGGCAGCAGCATGGTCTGCGCCGTGAGCAGATGGATCCGGATGCGCTCAAAGTGGTCAATCGACTGAGTCGTCATGGCTACAAATCGTACTTTGTGGGCGGCTGTGTCCGCGATATGTTGATGGGGCGTAAACCCAAGGACTTTGATATCGTAACCAATGCTACTCCAGCACAGATTCGTAAGTTGTTTTCTAACAGTCGATCCATTGGCCGGCGCTTTCGCATTGTTCATATTTTGTTTCGCGGAAAAGTCATTGAGGTCAGTACGTTTCGCAGTCCTTCGCGTCGCGCCGGTGCGCGTGACGATGATACGGAAGGGGAGCTGCACTACGGCACACCCCAGGAAGATGCCAGCCGGCGCGATTTTACTTTTAATGCTCTTTATTTCGATCCGCGCAATGAAAGTGTGATTGATTATGTTGGCGGTTATGAGGACATTCGGAACAAGCGCATTGTAATCATCGGCGATGCCGACCGGTCTTTCCGTGAAGATCCGGTGCGGATGTTACGTGCCGCTAAATTCAGCGGGCTTCTGGGTTTTGAACTACCGTCTTCTCTGCTTAAAGCGATTCGCCGCAACAAACAGGAAATCCTGAAAGCCAATCAGTCGCGATTGCTGGAGGAATATACTAAGATTTTTAGAACCGGTCAGACTACAGAGGTTTTCCACAAGCTGGCGGACACCGGACTTTTGCGGATCCTCTTTGGCGATGCATTCGATGCCGGTGATGCCGGTCGCGTTCCCTTTCCGGAAAGCGGCATTGGCAAGAGGCTGGCTATTGCGGACCGAATGCTTAATGAGCGCGAAGACCTGACGGCTACCATCTACATGTCGCTCATCATGGCTGATCTGGTAAGCAGCATTCTGGATGATCGGGTAAAGCATAACGTTATTGAGCATATTAAGAAAAAATTGATGCCGGCCTGGAAAGCGATCCAGTATCCGGCCCGGGAGAGGGACCGGATGCTACAGATCTTTGCCAGTCAGAGTCGTTTCAATCAGTCCGACAATCGCAAATCCAGACCGGATGTTTTTCGTAAAAAGCCCTTTTTCTATGAAGCCTTTATGGTTTTCAAGATCAACGCCCTGGCCCGTGGCAATGAGGCCCTGGTGCAGAAAGCTATGTTCTGGGAAATCGGACCCAAGACACGGCCGCCAGAAGCGAATCGTATCATCAGCATTTTCAACCGGGCCTCCTACGAAAGATCTCTACAGAGGGCCCTGGCAGATGATTCCATGGATCGCCTGGGTGATGGCGGGCCGGACAAATTCAGCCGTGGCCAGGATCGTGGCCCCCGTGAGCGCGGTGACCGCGGTGAGCGGAGCGACCGTACTGACCGTACTGAACGTACTGAACGCAGTGCCCGCCGCCCCGATCGTGAAACCCCCAGAGAAGGAGAGCCTCGCGAAGGAAGACGTCGCCGCCGGGATGGGCGCAGAAGACGCCGGCCCGGTTCTGCTAATGTGACGGAGAAGCAGCCGGAAAGTGTGGATCAGGGATGATCGGTAACAAAATGACCGGTAGCGAACTGCGCCGGCTCAAGGATCGGTTGTCTTTACTCTTTCGCTCGGCTTTTGAACAGAGGCGCAATGTCATCCTGCTCTGCGATGGCAACGACCTGCTGGGCCTGCAACGTTTTGTCCAAACGCTCATGGGTCTGCTCGATCCCCGCCATTACCGGGTGTACCGCGACAATGCAGCACCACGCGGCCCCTTCCTGCTCCCCTGGTGGCGGGCGCTACCACCGGGGGGAGATCTGCTCATTCTGCCCCATTCATACTGTCACCGGGCTGTTGTTGAATATTTAAACAAAGATATCAGCAAGAATCGGTTTTCAGAAATACTTGAGGAAATTGAAGAATTTGAGCGTAGCCAGTTCCAGCAGGGGTGCCTGGTTTACCATCTGGCTTTCATGGTTCCATCTCGTGAGTTCAAAAAACAGATGCGCAAGATTGGTAGCCGGCCCGTGGAAGATCTTCTGGCAAAGACCGAGGCAGAGATTGCCCGCGCACCACGCCGCTACATCCGCAGTATGGAACGCATTTTTCTTTCCGCGGCAGAAGAGCCATGGTTCAAGCCGGAACTCAAGAAGTACGCCAGACTGGAAGTGGCCATGCTGCGCTTTCTTGTCGCCCGTCTCGAAGAAGATCTGCAGGTCGATTCAGCGCAGGCCACGGCCGTTTTTGATGAGGCCATGGAAGCTCTGCGCGGCAGGAGGCCTGGCCATGCTGGATGAACTGGATCTGAGTCAAAAAATTACGCGGGAGGAATACGACCGCGCTTTGCCCGCATTACAGAAAGAATTGCAACTCCTGTCACTACAGTACCATCGCAAAGAGCGTTCCTGTTTGATTGTATTTGAGGGCATGGATGCGGCCGGCAAAGGCGGTGCCATACGTCGCCTGATCGGTCGACTGTATCCTGGCGTATTTTCTGTGTATCCCTTTGCCGCTCCTTTGCCAGAAGAGAAGGCCCGTCACTATCTGTGGCGCTTTGCCCGGGTTCTTGAACGCGGTCCGGTCATCCATATTTTTGATCGCAGTTGGTACGGCCGCGTTCTGGTGGAAAGGGTGGAAGGATTTGCGTCTCAGGCGGAATGGGAAATGGCCTATCGTGAGATTAACAGCTTTGAGAAGTCTTTCATTCAGGCGGGGCTCCCGGTCATTAAATTCTGGCTGCACATTGGCCTGGATGAGCAGTTGCAGCGCTTTACAGACCGTGAAGCCAGCCCCCTCAAACAATGGAAGCTTACCGCTGAAGACTGGCGCAACCGCGAAAAATGGCCGGCATACAAAATGGCGATTGATGAGATGCTTCTGCGTACGGCGACACCCTTTGCTCCCTGGCATGTTATCGAGGGGAACGACAAACTTTTTGCCCGCATTAAAATTTTACGGATCGTTACGGAAGAACTGCGTCGGGCTTTGAAATATAAAAAATGACCGGACCTTCCGGTCCGCCGATTGTTCTGGTTGATGATGATGTCGATTTTGTGGATGCTCTCGCCGCTGCATTGCCTCCCTGTGATCTTCATGTCTTTTACCGAACGGCTCCTGCCCTGCGCTATGTGCGCCGTAACGATCCGGCTCTGATTCTTCTTGACTATGACCTTCCCGGCCCGAGCGGGCTTGCGTTGCTTTCGCGCATCCGCAGCTATCTTCATCTGCGACATCGGCCCGTGCTATTACTAACCGCTCATCAGAACCGTGAGCTTCTCTACGAAGGGTTCGTTGCCGGCCTGGATGACTTCTTGTTCAAACCCGTGGACCTGAGGGAAGTGCGTTTACGTGTAGACCGATTGCTTGCACGAAGTCCCCGGCTTGTGGAGCAATTGCGTGGCCCGGACAGCCGCAGCGAAGAAGGCGAAAGCATGTATGTTCTGTGTTTTGATCGTCGTGCAATTCCAATGAAGGAGTTCGACTCTTTCCTGCGCCAGGCTCTCTTGCTTCTGGGAGGGCGATCGCTGAAATCCAGGGCACGTCTGGTTCAGGATATGCTGATGATCATTGCTTCACCCGTGCCGGTGAAGCAATTGCCCGGGCGGCTACAATCGCTCAAGAGATTCTATGGCGAAATCAAAACGGATGCTTTTAGCAAAACAGAAGAGCACTTTGTGGAAGCATCTCCCCTGCGCCCACTTCGCCTTCTGGCCTTGCGGAGAGAAGAGGGCCTGGGCCAGGAATTCTTTCAGGCTGTATTCTCGGAGACCGATGAAGAGTTCATAGCCTGTTTGTAATTTGTGCGGGCACCCTGAATGATAATCCGGGTTTAAGAGTACCCATCGCGTGTATTGCCCAGTATCAACTCACTCATCCTTTCCAGTCCGAACATTACTTTCTGCATTTTCTGGCATTCGATGATGATATCGTTCAATTCGAGCAGAGTCAGGCGCAATTCAGCCATGTCGTGAATAGGCGTGCGAAAAAAAGAATCGGTCGGATTTTCATTGTTACCCAGAAGTTCCACGAGTTGCAGACGGGCGAGCGTGAGGATGCGCAGGACCAGTCGGTCATGGGCGCCGGACAGTTCATCAAATCGGGACAAGAACTCCAGCATTTCCTTTCTCAGTTCCTGCTCTTCCTCTTGCACTTCAACTCGTTTCGAGAGCTTTTTATAGACTTCAGTGAATCGTTCATAAAACGTAAGGACTTTATTGCGCTCAATCAGACTGAGTTTGAGCAGACGCATTACGGTTATGTAGTGTCCGGGGATCCCGGGATTTCCGTTCTTGAAGCGATCAATCAAATCATCGCAGGGATCGGCCAGAGCTTCAATATGAGTGACCAGCGTGGGAAGCTGGTCTTCGCGAAAACGTAAGGCAAGATTCTGGAGAATCTTTTTGTATCCGCTTATGATTTCTGAATCCATGCGCTTTAGCGCCGGTCGATGATCGATACCTGTTTGATTTTACTGTTTCCATTTCCGGCGGCAATAATAGCATCAAGAACAGGGTAGGATTTCGCTTCCAGTTGTCCAAAAACCGTGTGCAGACCATCCAGGTGAGGGGTATCGACCTGATTGATGAAGAATTGAGAACCGTTTGTAGCGGGACCAGCATTGGCCATGGCCAGTGCACCTTTGAGCGCTTTCTTGCTGGGCAGTTCATTCTGATACTTGTAGCCAGCAAGCTCGAGCACCCGCGCTACGGGCCAATCCAGCATTTTTTCGTATTCTTTGTTAAGTTCGCGCTGCATTTTCTGAAACTGTTCTTCTGAGCCCACGCTGTGCTTTCTTAAGAGATACTGCTGCGCCTGTCGGGCGTAGTGGGGAGCTTCGCGCAAAGTGGTTTTGTCCAGACCCAGTGCCGTAGCACTGATTTCATCTTCGAACTGGTAGCCCGGTCCGCCGCTGCCGGTTCCCTGGGGATCTCCGGTCTGGGCCATGAAGTCCGGAATCACGCGGTGAAACTTGATATCTTTATAAAATCCTTTTTGGGCCAGTCTGGTAAAATTCTCCACGGTTTTAGGCGCAGCCTGGGGGTAGAGTTCGAGAATCAGATCACCGCGGTCCGTTTCAATGACAGCAAAAAGTCCGCTACGAGTGGGAACTTCTTTCTGGCAGGAGAAAATGGGTGTGGTTAGAACCACCATGGTTAGAATTTTGAACAAGAATTTCATATGTCATTTCCTTGATTGTTTGTAAAAATTAAATGTAGCCAGGCAGTTCTTCATCGGTGAAGATGCGTCCTTTTTTGCGGGAGGTGAGGTAGGGTGGCAGGACCCCGATCTTGCGATCCATATCCACCGAATAGTAGTTCAGGCGCAGGTCATGGGAAGCGATTTCTTTTTGTAGCGAGCTCTTTTCCAGCTCATAGAATGCCGGATCCGGGCTGGCCAGGATGAAAGCGGTGGGCATCATGAAACTGGGGATATTCACTTCTATCTGTCTGGCTCCGGCAAATACGGAGCGCACCGTTGCCAGCAAATCCTGGTGGAACGGCATGTGCAGCCACTCCGCCTGGATGGATACGATTCCCCGGTCAGTAAGAGCCTGGCGCAGCAGCAGATAGAATTCTCTGGTGAAGAGCAGTTGCGCGGGGGAATCTTCCATGGCCTCATTGATATCCATAATGATTACATCAAAGCTCTCTGTGGCTGCATGCTCTATGTAGTTTCTGCCATCCTGATGCAAGAGAAGCAGCCGCGGATCACTGAAGGGATCACCATAAACGTCAGAAAGATGCGCGCGACAAGCTGCTACAAGCTCTCCGTCTATATCCACCATGACTGCCTGTTCTACGTCTCTGTATTTGAGCACTTCGCGCAGAGTGCCCCCTTCAGCCCCTCCAATAATGAGCACGCGTTTGCGGGACGGGGCCCGCAGCATGGCCGGGTGGACGATGCCTTCGTGGTAGATGAATTCATCGTATTCTGTGGAATTCAGGATGTCATCGAGAAAGAGGGCCCGACCAAACGCCGTGGTCCGAATGCAGAGCGCCTTCTGGAACTCCGTTTTCATCTCGAAGATGGTTTCTGTGTAGGGGAAGCCGGTTATGATCCCGGATTGCTCAATCTCATAGAAGATCGGGAGCTGGCCCGGGCCAGGATATTCGGCTTCTTTTTTCAAATTCAATTCTGGCAAGTCCTGTCTGCATTTCCTGGCAACCCTGCGCTGTTCCGCCTCTGCTAATTTTCTTTTCCGTACTGGCTTCCAGGCTGATAGCCCGAAAGTAGAAAGCATCGTTCGTTAAAGCACCGTGGATGGCTGCTCTTTCCTGTGTTTCAAGACCCTGTAAAACTTTGCCGTTCTTTAGGCAATAAGAAATCAATCGTCCTGTAATGTGATGGGCATCACGAAAGGGAATGCCATGTTCTTTTACCAGGGCATCCGCCAGGTCTGTGGCGGTAGCAAAGCCGGCTTCCAGGGACTTCTGCATGTTTTCCGGTCGGAATTGTGCCTGCTCAAGTAGGGCACCCAGAGCCTCAATGAGCAGCTCGAGCTGTTCTGCGGTATCGGTGAGCGGGAAGCGATCTTCCTGGAGATCCCGATTGTAAGTCAGAGGCAACCCTTTTAAGTTGATCAGAAGATTCTGTAAGTGGGAAATGAAGCGGCCGCTTTTCCCGCGCACCAGCTCGGCTAAATCGGGATTTTTCTTCTGGGGCATGATACTCGAGCCGGTGGTGAGGCTGTCGGGTAGCTCCAGAAATTGAAATTCACTGCTCATCCACAGTATCATTTCCTCTGCCAGGCGAGAGGCATTGACGGCAAGCACCGATGCCGCAAAGAGAAATTCCAGAATATGATCACGACTGGAAACTGCATCCATGGAGTTTTCGTATAATTCAGAAAAACCTAATTTTTTCTGCACCATCTCCCTGTCTACGGGGTAATTGACGCCGGCCAGTGCACCGCTGCCCAGCGGCAAGCGATTGGCAGTTTGCATGGCCCGGAAAAAGCGATCGAAGTCACGCAGGAATTTCCAGAAATAGGCCAGCAAATGATGGCTCAAACGCACGGGCTGGCCAATTTGCAGGTGGGTGTAGCCGGGCAGGATGGTGGCTCTGTGTTCTTCAGATCTTTTGAGGATCACGGCCAAAAGTCCCAGAAGACTGTGGCAGGTAAAAACCGATTGGTCGCGCACATACAGATGGGTGTCCAGGGCTATTTGGTCATTGCGCGACCGTGCGGTGTGCAGCTTACGTCCGGCCTCCCCCGTCAGTTCAATGAGTCGATTCTCCACGTGAGTATGGATATCTTCCAGTTCTGCCCGGAGCGGTAACGTTCCGGCCTCGATCTCTTCTGCGATTTGCCTGAGTCCGGCCAGGATCGTCTGGCTTTCTTCCTGGCTGAGGACGCCAATCGAATGGAGCATGATGGTATGGGCCCGGGAGCCCAGGATATCCTGGCGGAAGAGTTTGATATCCAGGTCGATGGACTGTCCCATGCGTACCAGAATGGAGGCGGAGGGACCCGATTGCCGGCCTTTCCAGAGTTGATCTACCATTAAAGCTCCAGTTCCTTGATCAGGGTGGCCACGGTGTAATGGCCGCTGATGGTTACAGCAAATATACGAAAATCAATGGGCATATTGCGCACAGAAAATTGCAGTCTGTTGAGCCGTTCCAGAATCTTCTCTTTATGAACTCCCGGTGATAGCAAAACGAAAGAAAAGGGACTGAGCTCAAAGAGCACATCGCTTTGTTTTAGATTTCTTTCCAGAATTCTTTTGATTTCTTCAATCATTTCAGCGCTACTGTATTCTCCGGAAGCCGTGAAATAGGGACGCAAATCTTGAATGCGAACATGAGACAGGGTGGCAACGGATGTTTGTTGCAGCGCAGAGTCAAGCAGATCACCGATTTTCTGCCAGGTTTCTGTGTACATATCGATAAATCGGTCTTCCATCAGGGAGGGAGCGTAAAGATAGTAGTTGCTGATGAAAGGGATGAGTTCCTGGGAGAGTATTGCCGAGCAAAGACTTTCAATGGAGGCCGGAACCGTAGCTTCAAAGGACAGTTCGATGTCTTTGCGGGATTGCTTCATACTTATGCGGGCCGTCTCTATTGCGCCGTCCGGCAGGGGCACACCAAACTCAAACAGAGGTTCGCTGTGATTTTTTAGCAGCGCATGTATGAAACCACTCTGCAAACAAAAATGGTAAAGAGTATATTCGATAAAAGATTTCAGCCGATCGCTGGCCGCCATTTCCCGGGCCTGTTTTTGATAGGCCTCTGCGACTGCCGCATGCTCGCGCAGCGTGTGAGCCAGAGCTTCAGCAATGCGACTCTGATTTGCAGCAATCAAAGGCGAGGGGAAGTCGCTCATGTTCTTAAGCGCTCGGGGGGAGGGTCCCTTGCAATCAAAAAAGCCTCGACGGCGCAACCGGGCGTGGCAGCATACTCCATTCAGTGGACAGTCCCCCGGAACTCTTCCTGCCCCGCCAGATATCCTTTCGTGGCTCCGTGCAACTGCCAGGCTCCAAATCTATAGCCAATCGAGCGCTCCTTCTTTCCGCACTGGCCCAGGGGGATACTCTTCTTTTCCACTTGCCGGATGCCGATGACACCCGGGTACTCCTTCAGGCTCTCACGGTGCTGGGCATCGAATGGTCACGGGAGGGGGATGCCCTCTGCGTGCGTGGTTGCGCGGGAGAGCTGCCCCGGCGCGAGGCATTCCTGGATCTTGAAAATGCGGGGACTGCCTTCCGTCCCCTGGTTGCCATTCTGGCTTTTGCCGGAGGTTACTACACTCTCACGGGCAATGAGCAGATGCAAAGACGTCCTGTGGGCGACTTGACCCGCGCTCTTTCTGCAGCCGGCCTTGGCTGCTCCGCCCGGGATGGAAATTTTCCCCCCGTTGCCATTGATAGTCCCGGGGCCGGCTCCCGGAAGTTTGCAGTGAAGGGTGAGGTTTCAAGCCAGTTCATCTCCGCTCTGTTAATGGCTTCCGTGCTGGCATCCGGCACGATCGAAATTCGCACCGTGGGACCCGTGGTCAGCAAACCCTACATTGAGTTAACTATCAGTATGCTGGCCGATTTTGGCGTTCGCGTGGAACGTCAGGGTTACGAACTATTCCGGATTGAACCCGGGCAGTTGCGATCTCCGGGGAGCTACAGAGTGGAGGGCGATGCTACGGCGGCCACCTACTTTCTGGGGCTCGGAGCTTTTCCTGGAAGCGGGCCCATCCGTATCGGTGGACTGCGTCCCGATTCAGCGCAGGGTGATCTTTCCTTTACGAAAGTCATTGGAGAAATGGGCGGGAGATGTGCCTTTGAGGACGATTGGCTGGTTGTGCATTCGCAAAAGCCATTTGCTCCGCTGGATATGGATTTCAATTCCATGCCTGACGCCGCCATGACGGCCGCAGTCCTCTCTGCTTTTGCAGAGGGCAGGAGTCATTTGCGCGGCCTTGCCAACCTGGAATTAAAAGAATCACGCCGATTGACCAATCTGGCAACAGAGCTCAATCGGCTGGGTGTTCCCGCCAGGGCCGGTGTGGACGATCTGACCATTGACGGTGGTGGAGCATTGCACAGCGCCCGGATCGAAACCTACCGGGATCACCGGATGGCCATGGCTTTTTCCCTGGCCTCTTACGGGACGGACCTGACCATTCTGGATCCAGGCTGCGTCTCCAAAACCTTTCCGGACTATTTTTCTGTATTTCGCAGTCTGCTGGCATGAGTTCGCATTCGGAGTTCTTGCAGCGTCTGGATGCCTCAGATCCCGGACGATTTTCACTCACCGCAGATCAGGGACAGGCAATGCTTACCGTCCATCCACCGGGAGCGCAGGGCAAGCCCGTCGTTTTAAGCTCCGTCATTGCCCGCCTGGAACTCATGGGTCTTTCTGGCTGGGACAAAGCGCGGATAGCAGAAATCGTTGCCGTCTGCGATGGTCGACCGCATGCCGTATGTCCCTGGGTAGAGCCCGCGCCCGTTGATGCTCAGGTGCATGTACTGATCGCGGAAGATGCGATGTCTGCGGATATCGAAATCACTCCTCCGGCCTTTCAGGGGAAGGAGGCAACTCTGGCTGATCTCCATGTTGCCCTTCAGACGGCCGGTGTGCTGCATGGTATTGAGGAATCCAGTCTGGACCGCCTCCTTGCAATGCAAGGGGAAGAGCCCGGGGCCGGGGCCCTGCCGTTACGTTTTAGAAGTGCCGTACGTTTGACTGTTGCCCACGGTACGGCACCCCGGCCGGGCCAGCCCGCGCAAATCAAACATTCCTTTGACCCGGCCCCCCGCAAAGCACCAGACGCGGACCCGAGCAGTCGGGTCGATTTTCGTAAACTGCATGTGATTCAAACCTGTGAGGAAAACACACTCCTGGCGCGGATCTTGCCCGGTCTTTCCGGCGAGATGGGTTTAACGGTAAGAGGTGAGCCCATTACCCTGAGCGAACCTCATAAAGTAACGCTTCTTGCGGGCCATGGGGCGCGCATGGAAGGCGATTCGCTTTTTGCTGACATTGCCGGCCAGGTGCGCATCAGCGAACGCGATGGCCTGACAACCATCAGTGTGGAAGAAATTCTAAAATTAAAGAATGTTGATTTTTCCACCGGTCATATAGATTTTCCGGGCACCGTGCTTGTGGAAGAGCGCATTCTCGAGGGATTTAAGGTTGAAGCCGGTGGCGATATCATAGCCGGGAAAAGTGTGGGTCAGGTCATTTTAATTTCTGCCGGTGACATCATCCTTTCCGGTGGAGCTGCCGGAAATGCCATCATCCAGGCCGGGGGGGATATCTATGCCCGCTTTGTGCAGAATTCTACCCTGTCCAGTAAGGGTTCCATTATGATTGAGGAAATGGCTATGAACAGCAGGCTAACAGCAGGCGCGGCCATTCTTCTGGAGACGGGCCGCGGCGAACTGATGGGCGGCGAATCGGTTGCCAGTCAAAGAATTGTATGCCGCAAAGCCGGTTCCAGAGCCGAAACACGCACCGGACTCACGGCGGGAATCAAGCCAGAGGTTATGGAGGAGTTGCTGCGCATGGAGAATGAGCTGCGTGAAAGCACGGAAACTCTGCGTCGCATCGAGGCGCACCTTCTGCAAATTGAAGAAAGTCAGCGCAAGCACGGAAAATCGGATCAGGAAACCTATGATAAATTGAAAACCCTGTCGGAACACTATCGAAGTATTCAAGAAAATTTACAGAAGCAGCGGGAACGCATTTACGCAACGCTTGAGCCGGATGCCGGGGCTGAAATTATCGTGCTGGAAGCCATCTATCCCGGGGTGGAAATTACTTTTGGTGCCGGGATTCGTCGCTATGTCCAGGAGCGCAAACCGTCTTTTCTCTATACTCGTTTTGTTCCCGGAGAGGGCAGAGTGATGGTGCTGCATACGTAGACTGCGGCTTTGCCGAACACAGGACTGCCAGAGAGATCCTGCATTACATTTACCCAAAGGCCCCCTGTGAAGGGGCCCCTTGCCCGATAGTTCATTTCCTTGACAGTAGATTCCCGGTATCAATCCTGAACTCATGAATTGCCCCAAATGCGGCTCAGCTATGGAAAGCCGGAACATCGATAAAATAGAAATTGATCTGTGCACCAATTGTGCCGGCATCTATCTGGATGACGGTGAATTTGAAAGTTTTACCGGTGTCGATCCAACAACAGGACTCCTGCGTTTAAGCAAATTTGTGAAGGTTCTTTCGCGGCTCAATGAAAGAGCCATTCGCGATGAATTGACCGGGGCGTTCAACCGCAAATACTTTAATGAATTTATGGCGGGGATCTTTGAAAATAAAAAGCGCGGCCCGGTTTCGCTGCTGGCCATTGATATAGATCACTTCAAGCAGTTCAATTCCAGGTTCGGGCACGACGGAGGGGATGCCGTGCTCAAAGAACTTTCTCGATTGCTCCATATGATCCTGCGCACTTCACGCGATGACCATGTTTTCCGGTTGGGCGGAGAAGAGTTCTGCATCATTCTTTTTGACCTGAGCCCGGAGGACAGCTACTATGTCGCCGAGTCCGTCCGTCGCCTGGTCGGTGCTCAACCATTTATCATGCCGGGAGGTGAATCGGTATACATCAATCTCTCCCTGGGAGTAACTCTGGCGCGGCCCACAGATACCCCCGAATCCTTCTATAAGCGCGCGGACGAGTTACTGTACCAGGCCAAGAATACGGGTCGTAATCAGGTGATCATCGACAAGCCCTGAATTCCGGGTTCATTTACTCATCCGTTGCACGGATTCCACACCCGGCACCCTGCGCAGGCTTTCCATGATGTCGCTCAGATGATCGACATGTTCCACTTCAACCATGAACTCTGCCTTCATCAGTCCACCGCGGTGCCGGGGGATATCCGCCTCTGCCTTGAGTATGTTTGTATGGGTTGCCGTGATGGTGCTCACCAGATCCAGGTAAAGGCCCTGGCGGTCATGCGCTTTCACTTCGATATTGACCGGATACTTTTCCGTAAGTCCGGCCCAGTTTGCCGGTAGCAGACGTTTTTTTTCCGGGGCCGACTCCGGTAGCATGGCACAATCCGTGCGATGGACGGTAACGCCGCGGCCCCGGGTCACAAAGCCTACAATACGGTCACCGGGAACGGGAGTGCAGCAGCCAGCGTAATGAACCGGAATGTCCCGGGATCCCGCCACTTCAATAGGCACCTCTTTGGGATTGCTCGTTTTCTTACGGCGGATGCGCAGCAGGGGAGCCGATGGTTTCTCCGGTTCTACGATTTTTTCAACCTGTTCCTCTTCTTCCTTGCGCCGGAAGAAAGAACGCAGTTTCTGCCGGGCCCCGCTGGAATGAAGATAACGCAACCAGTTAGGTGAAGCTGCGGGATGACGATTTGTTATAATCCGGATCCGGTCTCCGCTCTTGAGAACTGTGTGCAGCGGAACATTTTTATCATTTACGATAGCATTTTTGCAGCAAAGGCCCACTTCCGTATGGATGCGAAAAGCAAAATCAAGCACCGTACTTCCCTGGGGCAAAGCAATGACATCGCCCCGGGGAGTGAAAACAAAGACTTCATCAAAGGACAGGTCCTCGCGCAAATCCTCTATATATTCGCGACCGCGACTTTCCGTAATGCTGGCCAGGCGTTCGATCCAGGAAAGTCTTGCCGCTTTTTCATTGGCGTTGATGTTACTTTTGTAAGTCCAGTGTGCGGCAATTCCGTGTTCAGCATTGCGATCCATTTCCTCCGTCCGGATCTGCACTTCCACCGGATTGCCATCCGGCGCAATGATTGAGGTATGCAGACTCTGGTAGCCATTGGTCTTGGGTGTGGCAATGTAATCTTTGAAGCGGCCAGGAACCGGAGGCCAGAGGCTGTGCACAATGCCCATGGCCGCGTAACATTCGGTGATCTGGGAGACGATTACGCGAATGCCGCGCAAATCATATATATCATTTATATCTTTTTCTGATGATTTCATCTTGTGGTAAATGGAATAAAGATGCTTGGCCCTTCCGGAGACCTGCGCTTTGATCTGATGTTCATTAAGTCTTTGCTGGATTACACGCCGGTATGTTTCGATTCTTTCCTCCTGATCTTTACGACTGGAGGCCAGCATTCCGACAAGCCGGGTGTGTTCCTCCGGCTGTAGAGCCCTGAAAGCCAGATCCTCCAGTTCTCCTTTGATGCGGAAAATCCCCAGTCGTCCGGCAAGCGGTGCGTAGATTTCCAGAACTTCTGAAGCAATGCGCTGGACTTTTTCGTGCTTTTGATGATCGATTGTGCGCATGTTATGCAGTTTATCTGCGAGTTTGATCAGAATCACGCGTACATCTTTTGCCGTGGCCAGTAGCATGAGTCTTATATTTTCTGCGGCTTCTTGTTCTTTGAGTCGGCTTTTCTTTTTCTCAGAAAGCTGACGCTGGTTTTTCATGTTTGAAATCTTGGTGACTCCGCGAACCAGATGATTGATTCCGGCGCCAAATTCGCTCTGGATGGTATCATGACTGTGTGCTGTGTCTTCGACAACATCATGCAAGAGGGCCGCAGCAACCGTTTCGGAATCCATCCCCAGATCCGCAAGTATGGTAGCCACGGCGAGGGGATGCACGATGTAGGGTTCGCCAGAAAGTCTGCGCTGCTTGCTGTGCGCCTGATCGGCGAAACGAAAAGCCTTACGGATCAGAGGAAGGTCCGCTTCACTCATCCTTTTTTTTGCGGTGCGGATGAGGGCCAGGTAGCCCTTGAGGATCAGCCAGTTGTCCTGAGCCTGCGTGAACATATTTCAGAAACCCTGTTCAGGCGGAATCTGGCAAATCATTCTTTAATAAAGGAGCGGACCAAAAAAGAGAGCCGTGGCTGTTGCCCCCCAGAAATAGAAATCGGGAGGAATAGGCGCTTTGCGCTGCCAGCGTAAAGACAGTTCTGTGACCCAGTAGAAGAGAAAAACACCGAACCAACCGATGGCAAAAGCAGCGGAGAGGATTTCCCGGTAAGGTTCAAATTCGGGGAATTCCAGGTTCGGAGCAAGAACGATGGCGATGGCCCGCAGGGCCAGAAGGATCCAGGCGAACAACCAACGAGAGCGGTAGTTGCTGCGTTCGCTGCGCTCAAGCTTTTTGTAATGTCCAAAAAGGACGGAAGCCATCCCGGAAAACGCAAGCAGAGCTGCACCCAGGTGCAGCCCAGAACGGAGCCATAGCGCCATGGCTCCGGCTTCTTGCAGGAAGTGCGCAAGGTAGAGCAAAAGAAGTGGCACGGGAACAAGAAAAAAGAGGCCGATTCGAAGCAGGAAGCGTTCTGTGCTTAAAGATTCCGGGGGGATTTCAGGTTCCTTCATAGCAGTGCGAGGATTTCCTCCAGTTTTTGGCATTGATCCGGTTGCAGAGTTGCGAGCAAGCCCTCCAATTCCCTGGCGGAGCTAAAAGAAAAGCGAATCTCCAGGCTTGTGGCCTCCAGATCGGCGGGCAGAGGAATATGAATGCCCGGTGGCAATTTCAGTTCGCGGATTTTCTCTTTTACGCGTTGCCCGAGGGCCGTAAGCTCCGGAAAGCGCCTGGCCCGCACCAGATCACGCAGCGTCTCCGCCGGAAAGGGGGCACTCCGGGCCGCCCAGCTCTCCTCAAAGGCCTGGACTTCTGCAAGGCACTCCTGCCGATCTACAGGCCCCAGATCATAGAAGTCGTGAATCATTTCCCGGACGAGATTTTTTTTCACCCGTCTTTTTTGCCAGAGCTGATCCCAGGTGTTTTGGTCGGCTTCCCCAAAGCGGTCGTACAGCCGGATGGTGGCTAAAGGCAAGTCGTAGAGGACACCCAGACCACGCCCTCGATGGGAGAGAAGGCCAGCCTCGCGCCATTCTGCAAGGCTCTGATAGTTCTTCCTTAAACCGAGCGCCAGAAGCATGGGGCCCGGAGGCAAATCGGAATGCCTTGCCGAGTAGTAAGCCAGATCCAGGCGATGGAGCGGATAAACGGTTAAGAGTGCAGTCCAGGCGGCCTCTGTGTCAAAATCGGACCGGTCAAAATGCAGGGCATGACTGTGGCCCTCCGGCTCCGCCAGCCAGCCGTCTTCAAAGATCAGGTCACAGGGCAGTTGCGGCTTTGAAGGTGGCAGTAGATAATCGCGGCCTTCCGGCCTTGATTTTATCAGGTCAAAGCGCATAAATTAGTTTATTTTTCCGATCAATGCTGCAGCAGTGTTATCGGTCCGGGATATGGCAAGTAGATTTCTCAAACTGAGCCGCTGGTTCTTCCTTCATATGCTGGTCTGCCTGTCTGCCTGGCAGTTCTTTCAATTCCTGAATCCGCCCCTGCTCCTCAAGAAGGAGGAGAAGAGGCTCCTTGTGTACGGTGGGGAGCTGTACCTGGCCAAAGAAGTGAATATTGAGTATCCGCTCGCAGAGCTGCCGACGGCCCTGGTGCAGGCCCTCCTGTTTCAGGAGGATCAGGCCTTTTACGAGCATCGTGGTTACCATTTGCGGGAGATGGGACTGGCCCTCGTGGATTTTGCATCCGGGAGCCGGCTGCGCGGCGCATCCACCATCACCCAACAGCTGGCGCGGACCCTTTTTTTGAGTCGTGAGAAAACGCTGCAGCGTAAACTGCAGGAACTCTACCTGGCGCGACTTCTGGAATTGCATCTGAGTAAACAGGAGATCCTTGAACTTTATTTAAATCATGTCTATTGGGGCAAGAATCAAAGCGGTATCGGGCGGGCAGCGCGCTACTATTTTGCTTCACCTCCTGCTCGACTTTCACTCAGTCAAATCGCTTTTTTAATCAGCCTGCTTCCTCATCCCGATCAATGTAAACAGAAAACCTGCCCCGCGCCCCTGCGTGAAAAAAGACAGCGACGACTGGAACGTTACCTGAGGTCACTGTGAGCGAAACCCGCCATATAGGAGATGTCGCTCAGATTGCCAGAGTAGTGGATCAGCTCTACATGAAGGGTGAAGTGAACCTGAGCTTGAACGGAAGCCTGATGGCGGTCACGCTTACACATCTGGACGGAGGGCGGATCACAGCGGTGTATGCCCGGGAAGTGGAAAGTGCCCCTGAACGGCTGCTCCGTCTGCTCACCCGTGAGCATCAGATGGTTCTGCAATGTCGGGTGGTTGCGCGCAATTCAGATCGAATCGAAGAACTTGAGCCCTTTCGGCTTCATCTGCAAAATCGCGCTGCGCGCGGTGAGCGTGCTGCCGTTCCGGAAAAAAAAGTGCTCTACGTAACAGGGCTTGTTTCTCTGGATTCCTTCATCGATCGATTATCATCCATAAACCACAAACGGGACACGATTATAGAATACTGTATTGATAAGCTCAAGCAGAAGTATGATTTTGTACGTATTGAGTTGCGGCGCAGTTATCGTATGGAGGCGCGCATGCGCCTGATGGATTCTCTCAAGAAGCCCATCTTTGCACCGGATCGCACTGATGCTGACAAATGGCAGTTGTCAGCGCGGGTGGCTTTTGAGGAGCAATTCATTGGCTACGGCGACTACCGTTCCCTGGATCAGTATGGTAATATACCGGCGGGTATGCAGAGCGAAATTGATGTTCCATTAAGTTATCGAAATATTTTTTTATATGGTTTCATTCAGGTATTTTCCACGCATAACCTTCAGGCTGATGATTACATTTTTATCGAACGCTATGCTCGCTCTTTAGAAAAGGAGCTTGAGTCACAGGGCCTTCTTCCGTCGAATCCGGAAAAAAGCCCGGTGGTGGACCTCAATTTGGGCGGGATCGGAATCATGCACCCGCACAATTCCAGTGTGTTGCGCGATTTTCAGGTGGGAGATGAGGTGATTTTCGACTTGCATTTTCCGCGTATGCCCGCACTGGCCTTTCCCGGCGTGGTGGCCAATGCCCGCTCTCTTGAGAAGGCTCATCGCATTGGCATTCAGTTCAAGGATTTGAAAGAAGAACAGACGTCCAGGTTACAGGCCACGCTCCGTGAGTTGGGGAAAAATGCGGCACCTTAATCGGTGACGATTTGAAAGTAGTTACCTTCCGGGAGCTTTTCATACTTATGAAAATCCAGTTTTTTCCCGCGCGGTTTGATCGTGCCGTATCCTTTTTTAAGCTTGAGACCGGAAAAAAGACTGTAGACTCCGACAGCGAGTGACCGGGCCACGGCATCCTCCTGACCGATGATGATTTCACGATCAAGAGAGCGGTTCAAGTGTCCCACTTCCAGGAAAGCAACGATGGCGTTGCTGTAAATGGGCAGCGTGTAGGCGGAAATAAAAGGGTCTATCAGCGGATGGACGGAATCAGAATTGCGCCGCGAAGGTACCTGCAGGCGAACGCCGTACTGGATGTAGCGCATGAGTTCATCAGCAGCATAGTGGTTGTCCCCACCAAAGCCCACCGGTCCATCTTCGCGGCGCCATTTCTCTGCTTTTGACTGTTCCCTTTCCCAGAATTTTCCCTCTGGCTTCCAGTCTTCGTATTTGAGGGCGTAAGGCCCCGGCGGATAGCCGCGGGCAGTCACTTCCCAGCCCGGCGGATCCGCGTATCGCCAGGTAAAAAAATTCTGACGAATGCCACGATTCTTATCCATCATGGGAGCCGTTGCGCCTTTATTGCTACGAAATCCATGGAAGTAAACCCAGGCATCGGCCAGGGCAGAGTCCACTTTATCAAAACCCGGATCCGAACCCAGCCAGCCTTTCTGCCAGCCCTTGAGTGCAAAAAATGCCGAGCGCGGTTTCTTCTGCAAAGTGATCCTGCGTAGCGTTTCAAAAGTGCGGTAACCGGGCGAAAGCACGGCAGCCATGCCCCCCGGATGACCTTTGCCCGCTGGATTGAGATGCAGTGAAAGGATAAGATAAGGTTTTTGACGATTGATAAAAGAAATCCGGCCTTCCTGGATCTTTCCTTTTTTGTCCGGGAAATCGTAAAGCCGGTAGGGTGCATTCGTGTTCAGATCGCTCACGGGTTCTCCGTTTCCCGAATAATTGGTAGTGCGCGACAGAACGCTATCAAAAGCTATCGGTTCAAAGCGGGTCTGCACGGAAAAAGCCTGCAAAATCTCTGCAAAGCGCGGCCAGGTTTCCGCAGAGCGACTCAGATCCAGATACCATTTCACTTTGCGGGCCAGAGAAAACATAATTGTAGATTCGCGCAACTGGCCGTGGCGCATCCCGGCAGCGTAGTGGCTCAGATACTGCCGGGTTACCGGATCCCAGCGTTCATCTTTGATGCGGCTGGAGGCGCCGCCGTGGCCGGGATCAATTACGACGGTATAGCGGGCCGGTGGTTCTTTTTCCGCCCGAAACGTAGCTGGCAGAAAAAAAACGAGGGAAAGAAGGAGAGATCGTTTCAGAGCGACTACTTTTTCTCCGCCGTCGCGCTGCGTCCGTACGCATCACGCAAGTCTACAGCATATTTTGTTTCAATCTCTGTTGCCTTTTCCGGAGCCTGAGCCAGGTCTTTTAAAATACCGATGGCGTAGAGTTTTCCGAGGCGGTAGTGATCTATGGCCATAGCATAACGCCGATCTCCCGCATTGCTTTCTGCCATGGAAGCCTGCTGAAAGGCGGTGCGCAGCCTGAACTGACTGCGCAGGATGCGTTCACTTAACTGGGCAGAATTCTGGCCGGGTTCAAGACTCTGGGTGAATTCCAGATCAGACAGGCTCAGCGAACATTCTGTGAGGAGGGCGGAAAGGTCTTCCTTGAAGACCGTGACAAAACCCTGATAGAGCTCCTCAATCTGCTTCAAGCACTCCACCTGCCTGTCGCGAGCTTCACCAAAGTCCCTGCGGTAGTAGCTCTCTGTAGCTTTTTTGTAGGTATTCTTTATTTTTTCAAAGGCCTCATTACTGCCGGAAACTTTGCTGCCAAAATTGGCGATGAGGATCTTCAGGCGCTGAATGTCCGCAATGTTACGTTCCTGCAGGACTTCTGCCCGGCGAGTTGCATGGGCAAGTTCCAGATAGGAGATTTTCTGGTGGGAATCCAGTGCCTTTTTTTCCGCCCCGGCAGGCTGTGCCATGAGCGGGAAAGTCGTGAGAAATGCCACGGCTATTTTCAGTTGCCGGCAGGGGTGCTTCAACTTCTTTGTCATGACGGTTGTATGGCTTTTGCCTTTTTCACTCCTGGCTGTCAAAACAATTTTTCGAGCATTGTGATTGGTTGATTGTAAACGATTGTTCCTGTTTTTCTGTATCGCGCTTCAACCGCTCTTCGCCGGTCGTGAAATCCTTTTGCGCGGCAAGACCTACAATCTGTCCAGGCTCGGTCCGGAAAAGCTGAACGATTTTTCTCTGGCAGAACAGCGACTTCTTGCTTCCTATCTCATAGAATACGGCGTGCAGTACTACGATGATCGTCAGCGCAGGCAACTGCTGCAGCGGCTTGAGGAAGGCAGTGATCCGGTGCTGCGCACGCTCGCGGCCGTCGGACGCGCCTACTTTTTCCACCGCACCTTGAGCGGCCGGCTTGCAGAGCTTCAGGTGTATCGCAATCGTCCTCTGGAAGCTTCTATTCTTGATTTTCATATAGCTCTCACGGAATTGTCACAGGGCAAATTTTCGGCGGAGAAGCTGCTGGCCATCTGCAAATTGCCGGCGGAGAATGCCAGTTGTCGTCTGGCCCATTTTCTGGCCGCACTGGAGAGTCCCGCAAAACAGTCCGGCGGCGATTTGGCGGCAATCAAGGAATTGCTGGTTACCGGGCAGAGCTTTCTTTCCGGCGATCCTTTATTCCCGGCCTTTTTTCGACTGCAGGCCCGGCGCATCTGTGATGAACTGTACCGCTCAGGACTTCCTCTGGAAGCCGCTCTCCTTGCTGATCGATTGACGCACGGTGAAGATCACTTTGATATGAAGGAACTCCAGCGCCAGATTCCCGTCTACCTGGCCGGCTCGGGAGACTTTTCTTCTGCAGCCCGCTTTGCCGCCCGCACTCACCCGCAGAGTACACTGCTCGATCTGGTTCGCCTGGACTGGTTGATTCTGGCCGGTGAGTACAATGAAGCTCTGAATTTGATTGCAGCACGTGGCCCGGAGAAATTGATCCGGACCGGTTATGTGGATTACTGGACTCGTTTCCCCGTCTCGGCGGAGGGAAATCGGCTCAAGGCGGCCATGCTCCTTTATTTGAATGGTCAGGCCCGCGATGCAGCTGTGGCCCTTGAAAAAATCAAAGACTTCAAAGGGAAGACACCGGAAGGCGAGCCGGAAGCCATGTTTGCGCGTTTACGCCTGGTGCAGATGATTATGCGCGACAATCCGGCGCTGGCCCAGAAAATCGCCGAGGATATTTCCTACGAAGCCCAGGAGCATGGCTGGGATATTTTAGAGTATCAGGCAACGGTGCTCGACGGCTGGGCGCGCTACTTCCAGAAAGAATACTACAAAGCAATTATCAATTTTCAGAAATCTCAAGGAATTGTCAAGGGTGAAAAGCGGCGGCTCATATCTGACTATTCACGTTTGCTGGGGATTTTTGCTGCCCGGCGGGCCATGGCTCCAGCGGGAAACCACCGTCCGCAGATTGCTTCTTTGAATGCATTTCTGCAGCGCCATCCCTATCACGAATCGATCTACATACTCCGGGACTGGCTCATCGCCGGCCTTGGTCCGGAATTTCTGGCTCGCGAAGTGGCTTTAACCCATCAGGCACGGCGTGACGGTTGGGGTGCTCTCAATGCCATGCTGGAGTTTGAGCGGGTGGCCGCATCCTTTTTCCCGCCGGGGCGCAATCCAGGCGGGTTTCGCGGTTTCGACACCAGCATGCGCTGGATCCAGAATTTACTGGAAATGCAGGCTCCCCGGGCTCTCTTTGGCACGATTCCGCAGCCAGGATCTTTGGCCCGCACGCTGGCGCAGGAACGTTCTGCCGAGCCCACCCGTGTGCATGTCCAGCCCAACAATCTCCGCCCGGGATCAGCGTATCTTTTTACCTTTCCCCGTCACCTGGGTCGGACGATTGTGAGTCTTTTGCCGTCCGGTCGGGCACACAGTGTGCTTGTAGAAGAGCTGGGGGTACAGGAAGAGCGCGCCTTGCGAGCCTGCCGCAGTCCCTGCACGCTCCGGCCGCCCGGCGGGAGGGTGCTATCTGCGGAGCGATTGCTTGTGCAATACGATGCCGATTTTGATCCGGACTGGTCCGGCTACCTGTCCTATTCGGGGCGTCCTGTTTACTTTGTTCATGCCACTCAGAGACATCCCGGCAGGGGATTTTCCGGGGATTTCTTAACCGTGGGTGGCTGTGCCGTCCCGCCCGGATTCAGATCGCAATCGATTTCTTTTGAGGCGCTGCTTGCTTCCGGTGATCTAAAACCGGCCCTGTGGCTCTGGCCACCGGGTCTGGACCGCCGTGTGGGTAGCAGGCAATCGGAACGGCCTGTGTATTTGCGTAATTTTCTCTGCGGCCGCAGTCAACTGCGTTTCTGGGATCTGGATCGCTTCCACAGTGGCCGCGGTCCGGGCTACCTGGCATACCGCCTGCGGGCCGGAGAAGCAGCGCTGGATCAGGCTTTTGCCAGACATTTTGCGGATCGAGGGACGACGCTGCTGGAGCTCTGGCCCGGCTGGTCTTCAAGGCATTCAGAGGCTCTCCTGCCGGCGTTGCGTAACCAGAACGATTTGCTCGAGCTGTCCGGCCGCGGTGAAGCAGGAAGGCAGTTGCGGCTCATCCTGCCGGATATGTTTGACTGAGAAGCCTCTTTCTGTAGTCTGGCCTATGGCCCGGACAAAGGAAAAAGAGAAGCCCTTCGCGGTGAGTCTGTCTTTTGCCTTTTTGCTATTTGTCGTCCTGGCTTTCAAGAGTTCCGTTCTGGATGCCAATAACATTCCGTCCGGTTCGATGATTCCGACGCTCAAAGTAGGCGATTACCTTTTTGTGAATAAAATGCGTTACTCCCTGCGCATTCCCTTTACCGGTATTGAACTTTTGCGTATTGATGATCCGGCCCGTGGCGATATCGTGACCTTTGTGCCACCTGGTGGCAGCGCCAATAATTACGTAAAGCGAGTGGTGGGCGTACCCGGCGATACCTTGCGCATCCGCAGTGTCGGTGCCTGTGATTTGCGGCCTGCTCTGGATAGCCGTGAATTCAATTGTGAGCTTCCCTTTCTCAAGTTCCTGGAACCGCGCATAGCGCTTGTTGAGTATCAATCGGCAGGCAGCACTGTCTGGGAGAACTACAATCCGGAAGAACTCCCGGCCACAGAAAGTCGCAAAGAACTCCTGGATGCCGATGATGCGCAGGTGTTGTATCCGGAAATGATCCCGGACGCCTGGCATGCCGATTCCGTGCCCGTGCTTTTTACGGAGACTACCGGCCGGGCCAGCCATTATACCGTGGAAAAGAATCTGGAAGCGCCCGTTTTCAATCGTATCTGCCCTACAATCGAAACCTCCGGGTGCAAGCTGGAAGCAGATCAGTATCTGGTGATGGGGGACAATCGCGATAATTCCCAGGACTCCAGAGTATTTGGCATTGTGAACCGCAGTGATATTCTGGGCAAAGCCCTTTTCATATACTTCAGCATCAACTGGTATGACGGAATCTGTCAGCGCTACATGGAAAATCAGGCCCGCTATCCGGTCGTCGGTGGTTTTCTTCTGCCCTCTTTTCCACCGGAAAAGCAAAAGGAATACTGCCACAGCGGAGACCTGTTTGCCACGGATTCCCTGGTTGCAGCCATTCCCGGTTACCTGTACAACACCATTTTTTTTCGTCTGCCGCGCATGAAGGTGCGCTGGAGCCGAATCGGCAGCATTCTGAACTGATGCAGAGCGGGCTGGAATTTGCCAGCTACCTTGCGGCCGGCGCGCTTCTGGGCTATATCCTGGACGATCGCTTTCTGGGTGAGGCTCCCTCCTGGTTTTTCATCGCGGGAATTTTTCTGGGTTTTGCAGGCGGGATCTGGATGACCCTGAAAAAGATAAAGCGTCCGCCGCCCTCTCCGCCGGCCCGACCATCCCGGAGCGAACAAATAAAGGAAGCGCGCCAGAAACTTGATGCTTTGAAGAAAGAGCTGGAGTGAAAGACGGCCTTCTCTGCGCTTTCTTTGCTTTTCTGGCCCTCGTCTGCGGACTTATCCTCGGGGAATGGCAGGCCGGTATTGCTGCTGCGGTCCTTTCCTTTCTGCCCTGTCTCGGGTATGCGCTCTGGCAAAAGCGAAGGCCACGGCTTGCGATTGGCATTTATCTGGGCGGAACGGTTCTGCGCCTCTTTGCCGTATTTCCGCTGGCCTTTCTTGTGACAGAAAGGGCGCTTCTCGCCTATTGCGGATGCGTGGGACTTTTTTTATTTTTTGAAGTTGTCAGCAAGGGCTTATTAAGAATCTCTGGTCGCACTCGAACGTGAAAAAATTCATTCTGACAGTATCGTTCCTGCTTTCCACGCTGCCTCTGGCGGCCGCTGAGTTCGATTTTGAAAGCATTCTGGTCCACCATCTGATGGATGATGTCGTCGTTGAATGGCAGCCTGGTGGCGAAAAGGTCCGCCCGGGCACCCCCGAATACGCAAACGATCCTTACCGTCGCTTTATCTTTAAAGACGCAGAAGGTCTCTACAAATACCAGGGTGGACTGCCGCTTCATCTTACCCGGCGCGTTTTTATGCTGTTCGTCGCCTCAGGGACTCTTATTGTGCTCATGGTCCTGGCGGCGCGGGCCATTGCCCGGGATCCTTTCCAGGTTAAGGGTGGTTTCGTATCGCTGGCGGAATCCATGATTGAATTTGTGCGTGAAGATGTGATTTCCAAGAACATGCACGGGCATGGCAAGGGCTTTGAGCCCTATATTCTTTCTCTTTTTTTCTTTATACTATTCAGTAATCTGTTTGGTCTGATTCCGCCACCCGGTGAGTTTATCGTGACCGTGCAGACTTTCCTGAGCGGTCATGCTCATGCCCATCCAGAAGTTGGAGAGACCACGGGTCTCATACCGGGAGTCTGGTCCGGGATGACGGCAACCGGTGACATTGCCGTCACGGCGGCTCTTGCAACCATCACCACGCTACTCATCTGGATTACTGGGTTTCGTTACCAGGGGATCCATTTTCTCTGGTCCTTTATGCCGGCCGGGCTCAACCCCATCATGTTTGTCATTCTGTACCCCATGCTCTTTGTGCTGGAGTTTGTGGTGGGGCCCCTGGCTAAAGGATTCGCCCTTACCGTACGACTCCTGGCCAACATGACAGCCGGCCATATCATCATTCTGGCGCTGCTTGGTTTTATTTTTCAGTTTGGCGTTTTTGTCTCGGCTATTGCCGTGCCAGGAGCTGCGGCCATTCTGATGCTGGAGCTTTTTGTTTGCTTCTTGCAAGCTTTTATTTTTTCTTTACTTACAGCTATCTTTGTGGGCGGCAGTATGCACGCCCATTAATGGAATCATATTAAAGAAACAGGAGGAACAAAGATGATAGGATTAGCATTTTTAGGAGTAGGACTGGGTGCCGGCCTTGCCATTCTGGGAGCCGGAATTGGCATCAGTCGAATTGGTGGACAGGCCGTTGAGGGCATCAGCCGTCAACCTGAGGCTGCCGGAAGCATTCAGACGGCCATGCTTATCTCGGCTGCTTTGATCGAAGGTGCGGCCCTGTTTGGTCTGGTGATTATTTTTATACTCGGTGGGCGTATTACCCCTGAGATCCTGACCAAATTTGCTGAGAAAACGGCCGTCAAGCAAGTTCAGCAAGTTGAGTAAGCGGAGGACTTTCCGTGAGTCTTGAATTTCTGGCCGGAGAAGGCGGAATATCGCTCCTGGATGCCAATCCAGGCTTGTTCATCTGGACGCTCATCACTTTTACTGTAGTGATGCTCGTGCTGCGAGCTTTTGCCTGGAAACCCATTACCTGGGCGCTCGATCAGCGCAGTCTGCGTATCCAGAGTGACCTTTCCGCAGCTGATTCCATTCGCAAGGAAGCGGAAGAAAGTCTGGCCGCGTACAGGGCTAAACTGGCCGGGCTGCGCGAAGAGGGATTGCAGATCGTGGCAGAGGCGCGCCAGGAAGCGGAAAAATTAAGGGCCCGAATGATTTCTGAAGCAGAAGCCGATGCGGCGGAAATCCGCAGGCGCGGTAAAAGGGATCTGGAGCTGGCGCGTGATGCCGCTCTGGCTGATTTTCACCGGCAGGTGACGGATCTCTCTGTGACGGTTGCCGGCCGGATCATCGGTCGCGAACTGAAAGCAGGTGACCATGTCCGGCTTATTGACGAAAGTCTTGAAAAACTGCGGGCAGTTCCCTGATTTATGGTAACAGGATCCAAAGTTGCTGCTGTCTATGCTGAAGCTCTGCTGGGGGTGGCCTCAGAAGACGGTTCGCTCCGGGAAGTGGAAACAGAGCTGTCAGATCTCTGCGCACTGATCGTGGGCGGCCCGGAGATCTGGGCCTACTTTCGCTCTCCTGTTGTTGAACCATCAGCCAAAGTCTCCCTCTTAAAGAAGGTGCTCGGTGGAAAGGCCAGGCCCATCTTGCTCAACTTTCTTTGTGTGCTGGCCCGGCGGCGGCGGATGGAGATACTGCCGGGGCTTCCTCTGGTGTACAGTCAACTGCTGGATGCAAAGATCAGTCGCAGAAGAGTGCAGGTTCGCTCGGTTCGTCCGCTGGAGTCTGCAGAGGAAGGGCGCCTGCGTGAGGTACTGGGCAACACACTGAAAGCGGAGATTGAGCTGCAGGCCGCCGTGGATCCGGAGCTTGTGGGCGGACTGGTAATTTCTGCCGGCGATTTGCTCTTTGATGGCAGTGTGTCGCGGAAGCTGGCTCTCATGCGTGAAGCCATGCTGGGTCATAAAATATTTGGTGAGGAATATTATGAAAATTAAAACGGACGAAATCACCAGCGTTCTTAAGAGTGAAATCAAAAAATTCGACGCGCAGTTGAATCTTGAGGAAACCGGCGATGTTATTTCCGTCGGCGATGGAATTGCCCGCGTGTACGGGCTGGATCGGGCCATGTTCAATGAAATGGTCGAGTTCGAAGAGGGGACTCTGGGACTCGCCTTCAACCTGGAAGAAAATTCTGTGGGTGTCGTCGTTCTCGGCGAGTATACGCAGCTGCGCGAAGGAATGAAAGTCAAGCGACTGGGTCGCGTTCTGGAAGTTCCGGCCGGTGAGGCTCTTCTGGGTCGCATTGTGGATGCCATGGGCCGGCCCATTGATGGCAAAGGACCCATCAATACCAGTAAAACCCGTCCGGTGGAAATCATTGCTCCGGGTATTCCCCGGCGACAGCCGGTAAAGGAACCCATGCAAACAGGAATCAAGGCCATCGACGCCATGATTCCCATTGGTCGCGGCCAGCGTGAACTTATCATTGGTGACCGGGGAACCGGGAAGACCGCTATCGCCATCGATACGATCATCAATCAAAAAGGTCAGGGCGTAATCTGCGTTTACGTGGCCATTGGTCAGAAATCGGCGCAGATCGCCTCCGTACACGCCCGTCTGGAAAAGATGGGCTGCCTTGAGTATACGATCTTTGTGGCCGCCTCCGCTTCCGATCCCGCACCCATGCAGTATCTGGCCCCCTATACAGGCTGTGCCATGGCTGAGTACTTCATGTATGATAAAGGGATGGCAACACTTTGCGTTTATGACGATTTAACCAAGCAGGCCAATGCCTACAGGCAGATGGCTTTGCTGCTGCGGCGTCCACCTGGCCGGGAAGCTTTCCCCGGTGACGTTTTTTATCTGCACAGCCGGCTTCTGGAACGTGCGGCCCGTATGCATGACAAATACGGCGGCGGTAGTCTTACGGCTCTGCCCGTGATTGAAACGCAGGAAGGGGAGGTCTCCGCTTACATTCCCACCAACGTAATTTCCATTACGGACGGGCAGATCTATCTACAGCCCAATTTGTTTGCTTCCGGACAGAGACCGGCCGTCGATGTGGGCATTTCCGTAAGCCGTGTTGGTGGAAACGCACAGATCAAAGCGATGAAAGCGGTCTCCGGCCGTATGAAACTCGACCTGGCGCAGTTCCGTGATCTGGAAGCCTTTGCCCAGCTGGGCACAGAGCTCGATGCCTCTACCCAGGCCCAGCTGGATCGCGGCTATCGTGTCCTGGAAGTACTTAAGCAAAATGAGTCCGAGCCCTGGCCTGTCGAAGAGCAGGTTGCCACGATTTTCGCGGTAACCCGGGGCTTGATGGACCGTATTCCCGTAGCCGATGTGAAACGCTTTGAAGCCCAGATGGTAAAGTATCTGCGCGAGCGCCATGGCAGCATTCTTCAAGGTATCCGCGAAAAGAAAGTGGTCGAAGATGAAGGCCGATTGGAAAAATTGATCATCGAATTTGCGGATGAGTTTCTGAAGAAATAAGCATGGCATCGGGCAAGATACTTAAAAAGCGGATCGCTTCCGTTAAGAACACGAGTAAGATCACCCGGACGATGGAGATGGTGGCATCCGCCAAATCGCGTCGTTTGATGGACCGGGTGCAAAAGGCCAAGCCGTACAGTGAAAAAATTCTGTCTGTCATGGCCGGACTCGGTGGTATTCAGGGAAAGGAAGAGTCGCCGCTTCTGGAAGTGCGCCCGGAGAAGAAGGTCGCCCTGGTTATCATCACCGCCAATCGCGGCCTGTGCGGTGGCTACAATAGCAATGTGATCAAAATGGCGCGAAACAAAATCAAAGATTATCAGAGTCGTTCTGTAGCATTCGATCTTTTTGTTGTGGGCAAGAAAGGAAATGCCTACTTTCGCTTTGTGAAGGTGCCTGTGGCCAGGTCCATTATTGACATTGATGACAAATTTGAGTACGCGCAGGCGGAAGAACTGGCCAACTTCTTCATTGAAGCGTACGTAGAAAAGAAGTACGACCGGGTGGAAGTCATCTCAACTTTCTACTTTTCTGCCGCCAATCAGCGCCCCGGAATGATGCGACTGCTCCCCGTCAGCAGTAAACCCGCGCGTTTCGATGAGAATGGCGAACCTCTGAACAGTCAGGAGAAATTCACCATCAAAGAAAGGCCGGTCAATTTTGTCATTGAACCGGATCCGGCGGTAATCATTGCACAAATGCTGCCCCTGGTTGTGAAAGTGAGTCTATTTAAGTTATTTCTGGAAGCCATAGCTTCCGAACAAATCTACCGGCGTATTGCCATGAAGGCGGCAACGGATGCCGCAAAGCAGATGATAAAACTGTTAACAAGAACATACAATCGGATCAGACAGGCCAGTATCACGCAAGAGCTGGCAGAAATCGTGGCCGGCGCAGACGCGCTTTAGTGAGGAAAGAAATGGGAAGCAGGAAAGAAGGAAAAATCATCCAGGTAATTGGATCGGTTCTGGATATTGCCTTTAAAGAAGGGGAAATGCCGGAGATTTATAACGCTCTTGATATTGACCGTAAGGGAGAGCGATTGGTGGCTGAAGTTCAGCAGCATCTGGGCGGAGGCATTGTCCGGGCTGTTGCTCTGGGGGCCACGGATGGTCTGATTCGCGGCCAGGGCGCATTCGATACGGGCGCCCCGATCTCTGTGCCCGTTGGCGAAGAAACCCTGGGACGGATCTTTAATGTTCTGGGTGAACCGATCGATGAGCAGGGTGAGTTCAAAGCCGGTAAAACAATGCCCATACATCGTAAGGCTCCGGCCATGGCAGACCTGGAACCGGAAACGCAGATCTTTGAAACAGGCATTAAGGTCATCGATCTTCTGGCACCCTACACTCGCGGCGGGAAGACGGGCCTCTTTGGCGGTGCCGGAGTGGGTAAGACCGTGATCATTCAGGAACTCATCAATAACGTTGCCAAAGCGCACGGGGGTTACAGTGTTTTTGCCGGTGTCGGGGAACGTACCCGCGAGGGCAATGACCTCTGGCTTGAGATGCAAGAGTCCGGTGTTATCAATAAAGCAGTCCTCTGCTTTGGGCAGATGAATGAGCCGCCTGGAGCCAGGCTGCGCGTGGCGCTTTCTGCTCTAACCATGGCAGAATACCTGCGTGATACGGCTGGAACAGACTGTTTACTTTTCATTGATAATATTTTTCGATTTACCCAGGCCGGATCGGAAGTGTCCGCCTTGCTCGGTCGTATGCCTTCAGCCGTTGGTTACCAGCCCACGCTGGCCACGGAGATGGGCGCGCTTCAAGAGAGGATCACGTCCACCCGCAATGGCTCCATTACTTCCGTTCAGGCCATCTACGTTCCCGCAGATGACCTGACGGACCCGGCCCCGGCCACAGCTTTTACCCACCTGGATGCGACAACGGTTCTTTCGCGCTCGATTGCAGAGAAGGGCATCTATCCGGCCGTGGATCCACTCGATTCTTCGTCACGGGCCCTGCAGCCCGGCATTGTGGGCGAACGCCATTACCGGGTGGCCCGTGAAGTGCAGCGTATCCTCCAGCGCTACAAGGATTTACAGGATATCATTGCCATCCTGGGTATGGACGAACTTTCCGAGGATGACAAGATTCTTGTCGGACGTGCCCGTAAGATTGAGAAATTCCTGTCCCAGCCTTTCCATGTTGCTGAACCGTTTACCGGACGGCCGGGGATCTACTGCAAGCTTGAGGATACCATTCGCTCCTTTGAAGAACTCCTCTCCGGGCAGTACGATCACCTGCCAGAGCAGGCCTTTTTCCTGACAGGAACCATTGATCAGGTTCTTGAGAACGCCCGGCAAATGAGTGCGGCTTAGATGAAAGATCGCTTTCACCTGTCCGTCGTTTCTCCGGATGCGTCCCTTTTTGAAGGGGAGGTCCGCTGGGCGCGGATTCCGACAAGCGCCGGACTCATCGGAATTTTGCCCGGGCATGCGCCCCTTCTGGGGCTTCTGGGGCCCGGGCTGCTCACCCTGGAAACCACAGCCGGGCAGGAGCCGCGTTTTTTGATTCGTGATGGATTTCTGGAAGTTCTCCGGGATCGTGTAACCGTTCTGGCCGGTCACGCTGAACTTGCCACGCCCGGCGCTGGCAGCGACGCGCAGGCCCTTCTGGATGCTGCCCGGACCCGGGAGGCCCGGGGCGATCATGCGATCAATCGTCGGCTGGAAGAGCAGGCTTTTCAGCGCGCCCGCCTCAAACACCTCCATTCCTGAAAAAAACGTGGCCGCTGCCCTTAAGGGCCGTCAGTTTTAGGGCCTGCAGGGTCGAAACTAAAGTATACGCAGGGATCTGCTTGCATGGCTGAAGATAAACTGGACGAACTTCCCCCTTCCGACCTGGATGATATGGATCTGGCCGACCTGGATCTGGATTTGTCGGATGATATGTCGGGACACGATGGACCGCTGGATTCGGACCTGGATCTTTCCTCCGACCATTTACTGGGCGATGATTTTCTGGCCGGTGAATCGGCTCCTGCAGCTGACGATGATTTCAGTGAACCGGTGGACCTTGATGCTGAAGAGCTGGAGCCCATCGCTCTTTCCGATGATGAGCTGGAAATGATCCTTGAATCGGCTCCGGAAGATCATGAGCTGGAAGGCACCGGCAACGAATCCCTGGAAGCCGCAGGCGATGAACTTCCCGATTTCAGTGACGATGTGACGGAACTTAATCTGGAAGAAGCGCATGCGGACGATGACTTTGGTCTTTCTGACCCCTTCACAGCTGGCGTCCCGGAATCCGAGCTGGACCAGGAATTGATCACGCTCAGTGATGAACCTTTCGAAGCTCGTGCAGATGGGTCGGTGATTCTGGAAGACCTTCCGCCGGCCCTTGATGATGATGAAGAAAATGTAGCACTGTCTGAAGATGAACTGGGCAATATTTTAGCCGATGTAAACCAGGACGCCGTTCTTGATGCCTCCGCCGCAATGGAGGAAGATATCACTCTCTCGGACGCAGAACTGGGCGCTGCTCTTTTTGATGAAAATGAACTGCAACCCGCAGCTCAGGCAGAACTTCAGGAAGCCACACCATCCGCCTTCGATGAACTGGACGATGACGGGCCGATTACCCTGACCGCAGATGAGCTGGGCAATATCGTGGCCGATCTGGAATCTGAAGAGGCCCCGGAGATACCTGTGGCTGCAGCTGCTGCCATGCCGTCGATTCTTGATGATGACGATGAAGAACCGGTCGCTCTCTCTGAGGATGAACTGAGTCTGATTCTTGAGGATGTGGCTGAAGCCCCCGCAGCAGAAGCCGAAAAAAACATCATCGTCCTGGATGAATACGAAGAGGATTCCGCACCGGCCCCGGCTGCTGCGGCTGCCGCAACTGCTGTGGCTGTGGAGCCTGCCCGCGATGAGATGATTCTGCAAACGGCGGGGGATCTGCATCTTGAACCCCAGGAGTTGCGCAAGATGATCGGATATCTGGACCAGCTTTTCGATAAGCTCCCGGAAGAGACCATAAAAGAATTTTCTCGTTCTGAATATTTTGACCTTTATAAGAAAATCATGACGGAATTGGGTCTGTAGGAGGCGCCGGTGGGCCTCCTTTCGCGATCCCTTGCCCTTAAAGAAGAAAAAGAACCCGTTGCCGAAGTCCAGGGGCAGGGTTTGCTGGCACGGGCATCGGCCTGGCGGATGGGTGCGCGTACTTTCGATGCCGCGCCTCCGGCCACCGGACTGCTGCGTCGGGCCATGGCGCTCCGGGAAGGAGTCCGTGGTCTGCGGGCCCGGGCCATGGAGTTTGCTCGCGGCAACACGGCACCGGCCAGTGAATCGGAGAGTGAAACAACCGCAACCGCTCCGGTCAGCAAACCGGAGAGTGGACTTTTAGCCCGGGCCATGCAGGCGCAGAAGGCCGGAGAGCTCAATGCTCCGGTCCCGGTGGAACCAACTTTGGGCGAGCCAGCATTTAACGAACCAGCATTTAACGAACCAGCATTTAACGAACCAGCATTTAACGAACCAGCATTTGACGAACCAGCATTTGACGGGCCAGCATTTGAAGAGCCTGCATTCGAGGAGCCTGCATTCGACGAGCCTGCACTTAGCGAACCAGCACTGAACGAACCAGCATTTGATGAGCCTGCCCCTGCCGTGTCTTCTTTCGACGCATCGGCTTTTGACCGGCCATCTCTTGACGAACCCGCCTCCGATCCGGGCTGGGAGCTGCCAGAATCTGTGGCCGACGCATTTGATGAAGAACCGGACCCCTTTGTCCGCTGGAAGGAAGAAGCCTCCGAGCAGGTGGAAGAGAAGCTGCTGGAGAAGCCGGCAAAAGTCACCTCCGGAGATACTTTTCTGTTTGCCGATGAAGGCACAACAACGGTCCCCGAAGATCAACACATTGCCAGCCAGAAGAAAATTGATAATTATCTTGCACTGTTCGATATTACCCGCGAAATCAATGCCCTGGATTCTCTGGAAGATCTCTGGGACGCCGTGCTCTATGCCATCCTTGGTCAGATGGGCTCCGATAGCATTGCCATCTTTGCTGGCTCAGTCCAGGATCCGCGCATTTTTGAACCGGTGGCAGCAACCGGACTGGAACTGAGGGCGGATTGGGTGCTGAGCCCCGGAGATCCTCTCTATGAAAGTCTGGCGCAAAAGGAAGGCGTTCGTTATGTGGCGGAGTTTGAGGCACAGGCCCTTTCGCCTCTGGAACGAGAGATTATCGACAGAGGGCGCTTTAAGATCTTCGCTCCGCTGTGGAACCACGGTGCCATGTATGGCATCGTGATGCTCGGGGAACAACTTTCCGGTGATGATTATGCCGTGGAAGACCTGGAGTATTTAACTCTGCTGGGTGCGGTGGCGGCCGCCGGGCTGGATCGATTGCGTGCTCGCGAAGAATTTGCCATCTCCACACAAGAGCTGCGCCGACGAACCGATCTGCATCAACAGATTTTTGCTTTCTCGCGGGCCACGTCTGCGGCGCGAAGCCTCGATGAACTTTATGATTTGTTGCTGTCGCGATTGGAGAAGACTTTCGCAGTGGAGTCTTTTTCCCTGGTGCTGCTCAGTCCGGCACAGAGAACCTATCGGATTTTTGGCGGGAATGCCATAAGCCCTCAGAGCATGGAGAAGTTTCAGCTATCAAGTGATTCGGAATTGGTGAGCATGATTTCGAACGTAACACATATCTATGAAGTGACGGCTTTTCGCGACAATGCGGAAATTCAGAGCTGTTATACAAACGATGATCTTTCGCTCATGCAGCAGTACTGGGTTTTGCCCCTGATCAATCTGAACTGGCTCGTGGGCTTTGTTACTGTCCATCGTCTGAGCCGACCCTGGGATGCAACCGAACGTGAGCTTGCTGTGACTCTTGTGGAAATCATGGCTCCAGCTTTTGCCAATGCTATCATTCTCAAAGAAAGGGAATCGATTTTCCGGGATCCGTTCAGTCCGCTGGAAGATCGGTTACGTATTGAACTCGATCGGGCCCGGGAATTCAGTTCGCCTCTGTGTTTGATTGATTTTCGAGTGAAAAATATCAAGCGATTGCTCGCGTTGAATCCCAAAGAGGAGATGAGTCGATTTTTGCTTTCACTGAGTCGGGCGACCGGTGGATTTCTTCTGGAAGGCGATTTTTTAACCCGCATTGGACAGGGACGATTTGCCATTCTGCTACCCGGCCGCACAAAAGCCGAAGCCGGTATTTTCAGTGAGAAGCTTCAGTCGGAGCTCCGCCGCTTGCGACTGATGGCCTCTTCCCCTGTGGAAGCTCAGTATTCCTGTAAGATTCATTCAAACCAGGAGATCCCGGGTGCCGAGCAGATGCTTGCCTTGCTGGAATAATCTGCATTATAGAAATGCTTGTAATGCAAGACAAAGACGGAAAAACGTCCCCGGTGTGCTGGGAGGTCTACATGATCCAGACCAGAAAAGGTCGGCTGTATACCGGAATCTCCACCGATCCGGAGCGCCGCTTTGCCCAGCATGCACGCGGTCAGGGAGCGCGCTACTTCCGGTTTGATCGGCCGGAACGCATTGTGTTTCGAGAGACCTGTGCGGATCGTTCGCGGGCTTTGCAGCGGGAGGCGGAACTCAAAAAACTATCGCGGCGGGCCAAAGAAAAACTCCTGGAGTGTCTTTTGTGATTCGACTTCTTTTTATCCTTCTTTTATTGCAGTGTGCTTCGCCGTCACGCTTGAGTACGAGCTATGACCCCGAGCAGCCGCTCTATCCAGTGGCTGACGATGATGCATTTTTCCGCTTCAAGCCGGCAAAAGAGGAAGTTTTCAGGGTTTTGATTTCCCGCGAAAACTACCAGATCCGGCAAATTGCAGAAAAAGATGAAATCAAAAGGCGCAGAGATGTTGAAGGCGATCGGGCCGCCATCGAAGTGTTTTCCAGGTTTCATGATCGTTATGCTTTCAAAGACTGGATCATGACAGCCACTCTGCGCGTACGGCTTAATCCGCAAACCGGGAACCTGGAAAATCTGGAATTTGTTTCCACAGAGAATCCAACTACCTGGCAATTCGGTAAACTGGTTCAGAATGATTTTGCCCGCTATCGCTTTGATCACCCGGGCCAGGTCAGGTCGCGCAATTTTCGCGTTCGTTATGAGTTACGTATCAAGCGCAGTGCCGGGATGACTGATGAAGAGGCCCGGGAAAGGGCGCTTGAGTTTTTGCGAGGCGAACTCTAAATTGCTCCTGGTCATTCCATTCTCTCTCAGCCTGCTCATGGCCCTTGCAGGCTTTTTGGCTCTTGGCCTGCTGGGAGTGACCCTTTACATCCTTATTCTTAAGCCTGCCCGGGAAGCGCTCGCTGATACTTTAAGTCCGCCGCCGCGAGAGGGGTCAGAAGAAGAAATTACCATTACAACGGGCAGAATCCGTACTATGGGTATTGGACAGATCGATTCTGATTTCAAAACCCGAATGCATGGCATCAAAGAGGATCATCTGGTAATCAAGTTACGTCGGGATCCAGAGGTGGAAAGCTATACCATTTCGCTGTCTCCAGGCGGTCCCGTATTCTATCGTGCTCCGCATCAAAAGACATTTGAGCTGATGAGTGGTGCGGAAAGTTTTGAATCCAGTGAATTGATCGGTCATCCGGCAGTATTGCGCTTGGCCGCTCTGGTCCGGGACCATCGCCCGATTCAGTTTGTGGAGTTCGAGATGTCTACCCGGTTTTACATCAACAATTCCGGTGAAGAAAAGATGAAATTTTTATTGAAAATAAACAAGATTTATCCGTCCATTGATCTGGATTCAAGGGATAAGCGCGGGGTTTTTCTTTTTGGCCGGCTCAAGCGGGAAGGTCCGGAGGACGCGGACAGTGCTGCAGCCTGAACTGAAGACCTGGCTGCAATGCCTGGACTGTGAGCGGTCGTATCCCATTGATGAAGTTGTGTTTTCCTGCCAGTGCGGTGGTCTTCTGGACGTTCGCCATGACCTTTCCCTGATTCGCCAGACTCCGGCAGCGGAATGGAAGGAACATTTTGCCGGCCGGATGGGCGATTTTTCCCTGAAAGAAAGCTCTTCCGGGGTCTGGGCCTTTAAGGAATGGGTCCTGCCCGGTTTGCCGCCCCGATCGATCGTAAGTCTTGGCGAGGGTCGCACTCCGCTTTTGCCCGTGCGCGGCTACAATGAGCAGGAGGGTCTTGAGCTTTTGATCAAGCAGTGCGGTGTATCTCACTCCGGATCGTTTAAGGATCTGGGAATGACCGTACTTGTCAGTCATGTCCATGCTTTGCGAAAGGCGGGCAAGGATATACGCATGATTGCCTGCGCATCCACAGGCGATACAAGCGCTGCTCTTGCGGTCTACGCAGCTTCTGCCGGCATCCCATCCTGTGTTTTTTTACCTGCCGGGAAAATCTCACCGGCGCAACTGGTTCAGCCGCTGGCCGCCGGCTCGCTGGTCCTCAGTCTCGATACGGACTTTGACGGCTGCATGCAAATCGTTCAAGAAATCACAAAAGATTCCGGACTGTACCTGGCCAATTCCATGAATCCTTTCCGGCTGGAAGGTCAGAAAACCATCGCTTTTGAAATCGCTCTGCAACTGGACTGGGAGCTGCCGGACTGGATCATCATTCCTGGGGGGAATCTGGGTAATGTCAGCGCTCTGGGGGAGGGCCTCTTAATGCTCCGGGCTGCCGGGCTTGTAGAGCGACTACCGCGGATTTGTGTGGCTCAGGCCAGCGCCGCCGACCCCCTGTACCGAAGTTTCCAGACCGGTTACGCCGGTTTTGAACCTTTTCCCGCGAAAAAAACACATGCCTCGGCCATCCAGATAGGCAATCCGGTCAGCTACAAAAGAGCGATCCGCGCCCTGCGCGCCCTTGAGGGTTTTGTGGAAACCGTCCTCGAAGAAGAACTTACCCATGCGGCATCCTTCTTTGATCAGTATGGTTTTTTCCATGATCCGCACACGGGTGTGGCGCTCGGAGCTTTTCTCAAATTAAAAGCCAGCGGTAAAATTGTCCGCGGTGATCGTGTTGTGGTTATAAGTACAGCACATGGCCTGAAATTTTCCGAATTCAAAACTGCCTCTGTGCTTGGAAAAATCGAAGGGGGCCTGGCTAATCTGCCCGTTGATCTGCCCGCAGATGCGAATGCCGTTCGCAAGGTTATTCTGGAGAGACTTTGAATTCCGGACTCTTGCAGGAAGCGCTCCGAACGGGCCGGGAAATTCAGCTCCGTTCCTATGTGCTGCGCGATCAGGGTGAGCAGAAACTGGAGTGGATCATTCATGGAATCCTGAACCACTACGGTCAGGCGGATTCCGCCGGACCCATCCATGCAGCGATTCGGGAGATTGTTCAGAATGCCTCCAAAGCAAATTTGAAGCGAATTCTTTTTGCCGAGCGCGGGCTGAACGTGGAGAATTCCCTGGACTATGAAGCAGGGATGAGCATTTTTAAGGAGCACCTGGTAAAATCTGAGCTGGCTCGTTATCGCCCCCGCCTGGAGGCGCTGGGTATGCAGTTTGAAGTCTCTTTTTTGCATTCCTCGCAAGTGCTGATCGTCAGTGTTGTGAACCATTTCCCTCTTATGCCGGCGGAGGAGCGGCGCATTCGGGAAAAGTTTCAGCAATCGCGCAGTCTTGACAATTTATACGATTTTTTTATTCAGTATGGTGACGCCACAGAAGGGGCTGGCATGGGTATTGCTATGGTTGAGATTCTTCTGGAGCAGGCGGGCCTCGATCGGCATAATTTTGTCCTGTATTCCACCGGCGGAAAGACCATTGCCCGTCTGGTTCTACCCTTTCAACCAGCCTACCGGACACCGCGGCAGCAATTTGCCGATCTGCTTACTGCGGGCTATAGCCCGGAAGAACTGCGGCAGCAGGTGCGGCTCGGGAATGTCCGTTTGACCTATCTCTCCTGAAAAGACTTGCCGCTCAGAAGCAGGCAAGGCAGACTAACTCTATGGACCGGTTGAAGGCGGCTCTTCTGGATGTGGAACAGCAGACCACGACAGAAGTCCGCGATCGTGTTGAAGTTGTCGGGCAGAGTATTGCCTCATGCCTGAATCGCGGCGCCCTGTACCTGAACGTGGACCTTTCCCGGCTGGATTATGAAATTCTGGAAAAAGGAAAGAAATCTTTCCTCAGTCCGCGGCCTTACCGCATTCTTGTAACCCTTTTACCGGAGGAGGACCGCTATCAGGAACTTGAGGAGCTGTCGGAAAAACTGGGAGTCGGTGGCCGGCTCTTAAGTGAGGAGCTGGATCAATTTGTCACTCCGCGGCATATGGACGGGCGCGTACTGGTGCGAATCTACCGCGCCGGATGTTTTATGACAGTCTTTCCGCCTCTGGGTCATGGTGCAAGCGTCACTCTGGATATGGCATTGCTGCGCATCCAGCAGATGGGTGTGCAAAATTTTGATCGAGCGGTGGTGGAAAGGGCGATTCAGGAAAAAAGTGGTGAACCCACTAAAATTGGAAAGTACGAGCCGCGCCCGGAAAACGATTCCACCGTAAAAGTGGAAATATCTGCGGATGAAATGAAGGCCATCATCAAGGTCACGCCGCAGAAGCCCGGCGGGCGGCATCTGGAAGTCAGTGATATTGTGAATGCGCTCAAGTCCTATGGAGTTGTTCTGGGATTCAAAGAAGATGAAATCCATAAGGCGCTGGTGGAAGACCGGTATATGGAGGAGATTATCGCTGCTGAAGGCATTCCGGCCCGGCACGGCCAGGATGCGTACATCGATTACAAGGTCCAGATTAAAAAAGATGAAATAAAATTTGAAGAAGATTCCCAGGGTCGGGTAGATTTCAAGAAAATGAACCTGGTAGAAAATGTTGTAGTTGGACAGATCCTGGCTGAGAAGCATCCGGCCACCCGTGGCGAGCCAGGACGTACTCTCATGAATCGGTACGTCGAGGCAAGAGATGGTCGCGATATAGAACTCAAACAGGGTAAGGGCACGATTCTGTCGGAAGAAAAAGACCGACTGATAGCGGAAATCAACGGTCAGGTGGTCTACTCCAATGGAAAGCTGTCTGTGGAACCGGTATTTCGTGTTGTGGGGGACGTTGGTCCCAAAACCGGTAACATCATGTTTCTGGGTTCCGTGCAGATCGGTGGCAGTGTTCTTGATAACTATGAAGTCAAAGCAGCCGGAAACGTGGAGGTGGGTGGTTCGGTACAGAAAGCTCGCATTGAAGCGGAGGGCGACATCATTGTCAAGGCCGGGATTCTGGGAAAAGATGAAGCCTACGTGGAAAGCACAGGCGGGTCCTTGCTTGCCAAATTCGTTCAGTCGGCTCAGGTGAAGGTAGCCCAGGATGTTGTTGTTCAGGAAGGAATCCTGCATTCTCGCGTGGAGGCAGGCAACACCATACTCTGCAATGGTCGCCGCGCTCAGATTGTTGGCGGAAGTATCCGGGCCACAAAGGAAGTCCGGGCGCGAATGATTGGTTCACAGGCCTACACGCCAACGGAAGTTGTGGTGGGCATCGACCCGCGAGTTCTATCGCAAGCAGAGGAACTGCAGCGCATGCTCACGGAAAATGAAGATCGCGGCCGGAAGCTGCAGAAGGAGATTGCCACGCTGGAGGCTCGCTACAAATCCGATCCAGATGGTTTTTCTCCGGAGCAAAAGGATAAGCTTGATGCGGATCGTGCCACTCAGAAAAAATTGAACGACAAGATTACGGATATTAAACAGGAAGTGGCCCAACTGGAAGAATACATGCAAACGCTCGGTGCGGAAGGGAAGGTTCATGCGGAAAAGGAACTCTTTCCGGGCGTTGTCGTCACCATTCGGGATGCCACGCAAAACATTTCCGATAGTTACAAAGCGGTTACTTTGCGTTACGATAACAAATATGTAAAAATTGATAAACTGGAAAAAGCGGAGAAACGCAGATGATTCGTCCCCTGGACATGCAGGTGGCGTTGCACGCCCTGCCGGAGCAGGCACGCAGCATCAGTGCCGAACAGGCTGGCTCCATTTATCGTCAGGTAGCTACCCTGGGCCAGGCGCGCCAGGAAAACCTGGAAAGGACTTCGCGTGTGGCGGAAAGCGCCCAGGCCCAGGCGACGCGCTTTCATCGGGTGGATCCGGACCTTGAGCGGGCCGGGCAGAGGGGAAAGCATTCGGAAAGAGATGAGCGCGAACGCCGCCCGACTTCCCTGACTCTTTTAAGTCCGGTGATTCGTCGGGCCCTAGAGCAGGAAGATAAAGGTCTTAACATGGATCTGGTGGCCTGATTTGGAACTGGCAGCTCTTATACTATTCAATCTATTTTGCCTGGTTCTCATGTTTTTCCTGCTGAGCCTGCGTGTTTCCGCTGCAGAAAAGCGTCTGGAGAATCATTCCCTGGGGAAGCAACTTCAAGACAACGTGCAGGTGGCGCTGGAACTCATTGAGCTGTCCCTTAAGGAAATGGACCGGAAAAATGCCACTTTCTATCAGCTCACCGAACGGGCTGAAAGGCTGCGGCAATCTCTGGCCTCAGTGGAAAAGCGAGGCCGCAAAAAAAAGGGGCTGCCTGCCCCGGCTCCGCAAGCACCGGAAGAACCCAGCCCCCTGCCGGCCGCGTATGAGAGATTGCTTGCCGCGGAAGAAAGTGTACGTCTGGATCTGAGCTCCCGCCCGCCTGTGGCCACGGCCACAGAAGGGCGGTCTGCCTCGCGCAGTCCTTTCCTCGGGCTTCTGGAAGGAACCGGGCAGTTTGTAATGAAGCTGTTTGGCGTGAATAAGGATTGGCAGCCCCCCCGACAGCAGCCCGCAGTTTCTGTGAAGCCGGCGGCCGATTTTGCAGACCTACTGGCTGCGAGGCAAAAGGGCACGGGTCTTGATATTCTTTCCGACGATGAATTTGAGTTGCCCTTTCATTCTCCCGGCTCCGCATCCGATGTGGAGCAGCTTACCCCGGCCGGTAGGCGCGCTCTGGCCCAGGACATGCTTGCGAGTGGATCTCCGACGATGCGCATAGTTCAGGTTACCGGTCTTTCCCGCGCAGAAGTAGAATTCCTTCAGGCATTGCCGGTGCGCCCGAACCGACCCCGACGGACCCGGAGGCAGGCAGATGACGGCTGAGGCCGAGCTCACTCTTGAAGAATTCCAGCGCTTTGCTGACTTTGCCTACATTCAGGCATCCATTTCCATCAAGCCCACCAAAGTGACCCTGCTTTCCAATCGGTTGCGCAAGCGCGTTCAGGCACTGGAGCTGGCAAGCTTTGAAGAATACTATGAATATCTTATGAATCATGGTAAGGAGGAAATATCGCGTTTCCTGGAAGTGATTACCACCAATGAAACTTACTTCTGGCGAACCATTCAGAACTATGAATTGATTAAAAAATACCTGGTGGCAGATTTGCTCAAGCAGGGTCGCCTGCCGCTCAAGTTCTGGTCTGCCGGTTGCTCAACCGGTGAGGAGCCCTACAATCTGGCCATGGAGCTTACAGAATCGATGAAGCAGCATGGTGTATTCTCTTTTGAAATCGATGCTTCCGACATTTCAGAAAGAGTGGTGCATGTGGCGCGCGAAGGTCGTTACAATGGTAGAAAGATCGAAAAAGTTCCACCGCTTATACTCCGTCGTTATTTCAGAGAAGAGCCGGAGAAACCGGGTTACTTTCGAGTTCGCGATGATATCAAAGAAAAAGTACGCTTCCGTGTGGAAAACCTTTTCACTGCCCGCAGGCCTTCTGCCTATGATTGCATTCTTTGCCGCAACGTAATGATCTATTTTCAGAGAGTGGACCAGGAAGTCCTGATCCAGACATTTCATCAGAATCTGCGGCCTGGAGGATTCTTGATTATAGGCCATTCGGAAAGCCTGCACCTCATGCGCCATTCGTTCGAATATGTCTCCTATCCGGAGGGAGTGGTGTATCGCAAGAATGCTTGAAAGTATGACCGGCTCCGCCAGCGCCCGACTTTCTCGCGGGCAGGATTTCATAAGTATCACATTGCGTTCAACCAATTCGCGTGGGCTGGATCTGATTATCTCCGGTGGCCCGCCAGACCTACAAAAGCAGACCGGGGAAGCTTTGAGGCGATTTTTCCAGAGGGGCAGAATCGAAGCCAGCATAGAATTGCACGGATCGGAAATACCGGACATTGATGTGCGGCAACTTTCCCGCTACAAGAAAGCGATTCGAGAGGCCGGCCTTCCGGCCCCGGATGGTCTGGCCACCATGAGTTGGCTCGGGCTTCCGGGAGTGCTGCGCAGTCGCAAAGAGTCAAAGCAATTTGCGTTGCAGCCCTTTCTCGAGCGAGCCTGTTTGTTGCTGCGCAAATCGCGAATCCGTGAAGGTCGGCAATTGCTTGGACTCATGCAGAAACGGATTCTGGAGCTGGGTCGTCTGAAAAAGAAAGTGGTGCAACGCTACCGCTTTTTGCGAGCTAAGGAACCGGAGCGCTGGCAGAAACTCTGGGAAAAAACTGCTTCAGCCGATGATCGGCGCGAAATCTTTGAACAATGGTTTGAAAAACAGAATATCCAGGAGGAACTGGATCGACTGGATCTGCATCTAAAAGAGATTGCGAATCTGCTGGCCGGGCAGAAAGCTCCAGGCAGAGAGCTGGATTTCTTTTTTCAGGAGCTGTTGCGCGAATTGAATACCATAACCGCAAAACTCAAGGATTTCACCATCCGTCGCCAGCTTGTGCGCATGAAGGCCGTGACAGACGAACTCAAAGAGCAGGCCCGGAACCTGTGTTAAAGCCGCGCGTTGTGATTATTTCATCGGTTTCCGGCGGCGGAAAGACTTCCATCATTCGTTTGCTGCGGCGCATGCATCCAGAGTTGCACGTGGCCGTGACGGCAACCAGTCGGGCCCCGCGACCCGGAGAGGAGCACGGAGTAGACTACTTTTTCTTATCAGCTGAGGAGTTTAAGGCCGAGCTGGCATCAGGCGGCTTTCTTGAACACGCTCGCGTTCATGGCAATTACTATGGAGTGCCGCGGCGTCCGGTTGAGGAGCGGCTTTCCAGCGGGCAGTCCGTTATCCTCAATATCGATGTTCAGGGAATGCGCAGTGTTCGGCAGGCGCTCGGCGACCAGACAATCTCCTTTTTTATCCTGCCACCGGGGCCCAGGGAATGGGAAGAGCGGCTGCGCTCCCGCGGCACGGATTCACAGGAGACGATCGAACGGCGGCTGAAAGAAGGGCGCTTCGAGTTATCCTGCGCGGGTGAGTTCGATCATACCGTTCTCAATCGTGTGCTGGAAGAAGCAGCGGGTGAAATCAGTGCGATTCTTGTGGAAGAGGGTGTGCTGCCCGGCGCATGAATGTTCGAGTTCTTTGCGGGCCAACGGCAAGCGGTAAAACGCAAATCTCGGCACTGCTTGATCCCGATCGTTATGAAATCATTTCCTGCGATTCACGGCAGCTCTACCGGGGGCTGACCATTGGCAGTGCTCTTCCTCCCCCGGAGTTGCGCGAACGTTTGCGGCATCATCTGCTTGATTTTCTTCCTCCCGATCAAGAATATTCGGCGGCCCGCTTTGCCACGGAAGCGCGCCAGGCAATCGAGGATATTGTGGCCCGCGGCAAAGAGCCGGTCATTGTCGGTGGGGCAGGTTTCTATTTGAGGGCTTTGATGTTCGGCATGTTCCCGGCTGTTGCGGATTCGGTAGAGCGGGAAGTGGCAAGAATGGAGCCAGGGCAGCGACTCGACTACCTGCGCCGGCTGGATCCTCTGGCCCTGCTGGAAAAAGGGGGGCACATCCATGAAAATGATGCTTACCGGATTGAAAGGGCCCTGGCACTCACTCTGAGTTCGGGCAAGCGATTCAGCCTGCACTGGCAGGAAGCACGCGAACGCATACAGAAGCGGGATACAGGGAGCATTACCTTTACCGGTTACACGATCGTGTGCAATCCATCAGAACTCCGGCAGCGCATCCAGGAAAGGGCGGCACAGATGATAGCGTCCGGCCTTCTGGAAGAAACAAGGATGGTGCGGGAAAAGTACGGAGAATGCGCGGCGTTGCAAACCCTGGGATATCCGCTCGCCTGCCAGGTGCTCCTGGGAGTGCGCAAGGAAGCGGAATTGCACCATGCCCTGGCAACGGCTCATTACCAGTACGCGCGCCGGCAAGCGATCTGGTTCAAACGCGAAAGCTTTTGCCTCCTCACGCGCGAAGTTCTTTTTCGGGGCTTTGCGGGGGGGTCTTTTCCCGACAATTTTTAGGTTGACCCCCAGGAGGTCGGGCGCAGGCTTTCGGAAAAAAGGTTTTGCATGGCCAGCAGGAATAACATCCAGGATCTCGTGCTCAATGGAGCGCGCAAAGAAAAGATGGATATCACCATCTACCTGACCAATGGAGTGCCCTTGAAGGGACGGGTCATAAGCTTTGATAACTTTACCGTCGTAATTGAAAATGAGGGAAAGCAAAGTCTGGTCTACAAGCATGCCATCAGTACAATCATATTATCCCGGAGTCTGAAGATATCTGAAGACGAAGGCGAATGACGGGTAGTTTATTTCGTTCTTTTTTCTGGGCTGTAATTCTGGCCAGTGCGATCGCCTGGGTTTACCTGGGAATTGTAATTTCTCCAGCCAGAGAAGCTATTCTTATTGAAGACAGCGTACTTGGCCTGAGTCCCGAAGTCGTACGCTCCGGTGAATGGCGCTTTGTACCGGAGCGGGCCTTTCCTGATCGCATTCTGTTGCACCGGGTGTACACCGGACGCCGCAATCTACATTTTCATTTCAAAGCACCGGCAGGTCAGACGGAATTTCTTGCTCTCGATGACACTTTTCAGGTGCAGATTCAGCTGGAACTTGCCTTTGGTCTGATTCCGGATCGACTCACGCAACTGTTTGTGGCCCTCGGATCTGATGGTTTCGGCAATTTAGATTTGTTTATAGAGAGCCGCTTGCAACATTTGCTGGAAAAAGAACTGGCCTCTCGCTTTGACACGCCCGCAGACCTGGAGGATCTGGGTGAGGACCTGGAGGCTTTCCTTCTGAGCGCAGAGTGTTTGCGTCTGTTCAACGGAGTTCTGAGTCCCTACGGTATAGAAATGGAGGAAGTATTCATAAAAAAAATGTATGTTCCGCCCGCAGATAGCTACCGGAGAGCCCTGGCCCGCAGCGATGAAATCATTGATTCGCGCTTACGTCAGGCACAGGCCGCCAGTGAAGATCTGATGCGCTCCCGGGTCGCGGGCAAGAAAGATGAATACTACTTTGCGCGACTGGAGAAAATGGGCGGGCTTTTGCGTAGATTTCCCGAATTGCGTGAGTATCTGGCAATTGATAAACTATCCGAGCAGGTAGATGTCATGGTGGTTCCTTATGATCGCTGGAGCGGCGAACGACAGAAACCTCCGCTGCCGGAAAAAGCTGAAGCTACTCCGCCGGAGCGTCGTAGAGTGCTGCCGGAATTTGGTTTGCCGGGCGGGTTTCGCGACCTGACTCCTCCCTGAGATTGACAGGTGGGCTCCGCTTCCAAACCTGCCCCGGTGAAACCGTACGTTTTGATTATGGCCGGCGGAAAGGGAGAACGTTTCTGGCCGCGTTCCACTAAGGCTTTTCCTAAACAATTACATAAAATCTATTCCAATAAAACGCTACTTCAAGAAACGATAGATCGGGCCCTGACCTTCACAGAGGCCAGCCGTATATACATTGGCTGCAGTCCAGAACTCAAGGATGCTATACGCAAGACGCATGATGTTCCGGCCGGACAGTTTGTACTCGAGCCAGTAGGCCGCAATACCGCCCCCATCATAGCTCTGGCCGCTCTATTTTTTGCAGAACTGGATAAAGATAGCATGATGGTTGTTCTGTCAGCCGATCACTTTATCCAGACCCATGCGGAATTCGCATCTACGATACAGGCGGCCATGGAACTGGCCTTAAAGGACCGTCTGGTAACGATTGGAGTGCGGCCCGTACGACCGGAAACAGGATATGGTTACATCAAAAAGGGCGAACCGCTCAGTCCCGGATTTGCCATTGAGGCCTTTGTGGAAAAGCCGGATCGGGAGCGCGCCACGGCGTATCTGGCTGACGGGAACTATTACTGGAATTCGGGAATTTTCATCTGGAAGACAGCCCGCATTCTATCGGAGTTTGACGAGCATGCAGCATCGATTTCTGCACCGTTGCGCGCCCATTTTCCCGAAATTGACCCGGTATTCCCGGAGCTGCCGTCTCTGCCCGTTGACATTTCCATCATGGAAAAGAGCAAACGGGTGGCAATGGTGGAAGCCAGGTTCGTCTGGGATGACGTGGGTAGCTGGAGAGCTCTGCGCCGGGTAGCGCCGGCGGATTCAGAGAAGAATGTTTCTGTTGGTCTGACCCGGGTTGTGGCTCTCTCGGCCACGGAAAATACAGTCGTGAGTGACCGCAGACTGGTCGCTCTTCTGGGAACACGGGGTCTCGTGATTGTGGATAGCGGTGAGACCCTCTTTGTGGCCGCAGAAGAGCATCTGGACTCGATTAAAGATTTGCTGGGCCGATTGCGTGAAAATCCGTCTTTACAGGATTGCCTTTAACAGAAGTCTGACTGTTCAAAAGCACAGGCTGAATAAAGGAGTGCTATGATTACAGGAGAGTTCTATGCCGTCCGGTAGAAAACGGAAGCGTCGTAAAATACGTACCCACAAACGCAAAAAGAAGCGTCGCGCCAATCGGCATAAGAAAAAGCTCAAATAGCTCCTGACCTGTCTGAATTCACTCTCACCCCCGGCCGAAAATAGGGGTGAGCATGCCTGCAGAAAACGCCAATAAGCTCCTGCTTGTTCTCCTGGCCCTTCTTGTGGGCTTCGTGTTTATGGATATGCAGGCCCGCAACCGCAAAGCGCCGGCCTCGACTCCGGCTGTGGATCTGGAAAAGCACATTGCGCCGGTCCCTCTCGTGAAGGTTCGGCCGGTCAATCTGGATCGGGGCGTACCACCGCAGATTGTGCAAGGTGCACTGCTCAAGGACGCCCAGGAAAAGCCGCCGGCTGTTACTCTTTATTACATTCGTTTCAAACCCGGACAGATCAAGACCTATGAAACAGAGCTTGTGCGCCTCGAGCGTGAACTCGGTGAGAAGCCAGGCCCCGATCTCATGGGGATTATAGAAATGCTGCGCCAGGGTCCTCTGCCTACCGAACGCGGGCTCATTTCCGCCTTTGATGAGCGGACGCAGGTTCTTTCTGCCCGCAAGGAAGGAAGCTGTGCTCTCCTGGAAGTGGACAGCACCCTGGGAAGACTCGGTAACCATGTGATTCGGGACCGTCTGGATCAGATTGTTTTCACACTGACGGAACTGGAAGGCATTGATTGCGTCCGTTTTTATGCCGATGGAGTGCCTCTTACCCGTCTGGGGCAGGGGTATGACATTTCGGCCACGCTATCCCGTTCCTCCCGGGAAGTGCATACCTACCGCAAATAATTTTCAGCCTGCGCTCGATTTGCCGATCAAACAACTATGAGTGCGGCCATTCTTTCCAAAACCTGGGATCAGCATTACGACCGCAGCCGTTCTGTGCTTTCCTGTCCCGACGAGAATCTGGTGCGCATTCTGGCCACCAGCGGTCGCAGTGGAGCCCTGCTTGATTTTGGCAGCGGCAGCGGTCGGCATCTGCCCCTCTTTCTGGCAGCGGGCTTTGCTCCCATCGTAGCCACGGATATCAGTGAGCGATCCCGCCGGATGGTGGTTGAGCGCTTTGGCGATAGCCCGGTCAGCACCATAGCGCCTGATGAACTTTCCGGCTATGGCGATGGATCTTTCAGTGTTATTGTTGCCTGGGGGGTGCTGCATTACAACTCCAGGGATGAGGCTCGACAGTTGCTGCAAATGTTTCATCGCCTCCTGCAAAGCGGTGGAATTCTCATCGGGACGCTGCGTTCCGATCGCGATACCCATCTGCAAAGCAATGCCGATCTTCCGGGTATATCTGTCGAATACTATGGGAAGGACGCTGCTCGATCTCTCCTCGGTGTTTTTGCGGAGAGTGAAATCGGGCATATGGAGCGCACTCTTCTGGGGGATACAACTCAGATCATTGCCCACTGGTTTTTCCGTTGCCGGCGCCCGTGACGCTCAGCTGTCCGGTTTGCCGGAGCCCGTTTGAGAAGCTGTACACTATTGATCGTTTTGCTATTCCCATATCCATATTGCGCTGTCCTTCCTGCGGCCTGCAGCGTCAGGAGACTTTTCCGGTTCTGGAAGATCTCTATACAGAAGCCTACTATCAGGGTAAAAATGAGTATTCCTATCGCGATGAACGAGAAACAGAAAGATATGACCGTTTTGTCTGGCGCGCAAGACTGAGGACGATGGGAAAGTACAAACCGGCACCGGCGCGCCTGCTGGATGTGGGCTGTGCCTTTGGCGGCTTTTTGAGTGAAGCGCGCGCGGCGGGCTATGATGTGGAAGGTCTGGATTTTTCCCCGTTTGCCGCAAAGAGCGCCGCCGCGAAAGGGCTTCCTGTGCGCCAGGGAGCTTTTGGTCCAGGACTTTTTGCGGATGCTTCTTTTGACGTCATCAGTTTGATCGAAGTGGTGGAACACTTAAGCGATCCCCTTTCCTTTGCCCGCTCTTTGTTTGATTATCTGCGTCCCGGCGGCCTGGCCGTCATTCAGACAGCCAACTTTCTGGGTCGGCAGGCCAGGCGGGCCGGACCGGACTATCACTACTATTTGCCAGGACATTTGTTTTACTATTCGAGCCAGAACTTAAAAGAGCTGCTCAGGCAGGCTGGCTTTGAGCGATTTGTGCTGTATCGTCCGGTGGATTTTGGTTTGTGGCCCAAGATGCGCAAGGCTGCGGGTACCACGCCTCTGTGGGCCTGGCCGCGCATAGCTCTGTACCATCTCAAGTCAAAGATTGCTCTGGGCGAATGGGCCTTAACCTCATCCATGGTTCTTTATGCTTTCAAAAAGTGATTTGACCGGCTCCTGCATCTCATGAGCTTAAGCTTATGAAACGCTCCGATTTTGGTCCTGATTTTGTCTGGGGAACGGCCACAGCTTCCTACCAGATTGAAGGAGCCTGGCAGGCAGATGGTAAGTCGCCGTCCATCTGGGACAGCTTCAGTCATACTGCGGGAAAAATCAAAACCGCAGAAACAGGAGATCGTGCCTGTGAATTCTATACGCGCTATGAAGAAGACCTGGATCTCATGCGCTCCCTGCATCTACCCCATTTCCGTTTTTCCACAGCCTGGACCCGTATCCTGCCGGACGGCCACGGCCGGGTGAACCAGGCAGGCATTGATTATTACAACCGTCTCATCGATGCCTGTTTGACACGGGGCATTGAACCCTGGCTGACCGCCTACCACTGGGATCTACCGCAAGTGTTACAGGATCGCGGTGGCTGGAAGAAACGCAGCATCCTTGAGCCCTTTGAAGAATACCTCTCTGTGCTGGCCCGTTACTTTGGGGATCGAGTAAAGAACTGGATGGTTTTCAATGAACCGATGGCCTTTACCGGGCTCGGTTATTTTGCCGGCGTGCATGCTCCGGGCCTCTGGGGTCCCTGGAATTTTTTTCCGGCCGTGGCCCATGTGGCTCTCGCTCAGGGGCGGGGGGGGCGTTTGCTCAAGAATTTACTGCCGCAGGCTCAAATCGGGACAACCTTTTCCAATAGCTGGATTGATCCGGCCTCCGATGGCTGGCTCGATCAGCAGGCTGCCCTTCGTCTGCATGCGGTAATGAATCGGCTGTACCTTGAACCGCTTCTGGGGCTTGGTTTTCCCAACGATGATGTCTGGCTCAAGCCCTGGATTGATTTTCATCTGAAATCCGGTGATGAAAAAGATATGGTTTTTGATTATGATTTTATAGGAGTGCAGCTCTATACCCGGGAAAAGGCGCGCTTTTCTGCGCTTACTCCCCTTGTGTGGGCTGATATTCATAAGGCCTCTTTGCGCGGGGTGAAGCATACAGAGATGGACTGGGAGGTTTATCCACAGGCCATCTACAATATACTTAAATTTTATCACTCTTATGGCAAGATTAAGAAAATCATCGTCACGGAAAATGGAGCGGCCTTCCCGGATTCCGTGGTGAACGGTCGGGTGCATGACGCGGACCGCACGGCCTATTTGAAAGAATACATGGGTCAGATTTTACGGGCGCGTCAGGAAGGTGTCCCTGTCGAAGGCTATATGATCTGGAGCTTTATGGATAACTTTGAATGGGCAGAAGGCTTCCGGCCGCGCTTTGGTCTGGTTCACGTGGACTTTGACAGTCAGAAGAGAACGGTCAAGGACAGCGGTCTGTGGTTTTCTGATTTTCTGTCCGGCAGAAATGCGAACGTTTAGCGCAGGCGTACGGGAGGCAATTCCAGTCGGAGAATGCGGTCCTTAAAAACCAGGTAGACGATCGTTTCCACTGCTGTTTCCGGAAAGTTTCCCAGCTCAAAACTCAGGTCCACCGTTTGAAACGAATCCACTTTTCCCGGCGAAAGAACGAGTTCCCTGGCCTCAAGCAATTCCTTTTTGTTGAATATCTCCGTGCGGGCAGAAATAAGTCCCGGTGGTGGAAAGTCCACGGACTTAGCTGACGGGTTACGCACGTGCAGATAGAAAGAGCCGCTTTCTCTCAGGCTTGCACTCCATTCAAGGCCGGCGTGGATTTCCGTCGTCCTGGAAGTTGCCTGGCTGCGACTGAAAAACCCGTGGTGGTAAAGAATTCCGGTTATGATAAAAATTAAGGTAAGGTCCAGAAAGATGATGAGCGATGTTCTGCTGGCAAAGAACCGGAATTTCTGGACCGGAGCTACGGCCAGATCGCGCGCCAGCTGTTCCGGAGTTTTATAGTAGTATTTCATTTTTTTCCAGGCGCTCCGGAAATGCGGTTGATGAGTTCTGTTGCCAGCGGATGGCCACCCTCCCGGCCCAGTTCATGCTGCAGACCCAGGGCCATCCGGATCCGTTCTACCAGGGTCAGGGAGCAGCTACGACTGACGGCCGCAAGCAGAATCCCCGCAAACACATCACCGCTACCGGCCACGGCCAGCGCCGGCAGGGCGGCCGGCAGAATTTCCAGTTCTCCCCGTGGGCTTAACAGGCAGAGGGTCGGACCCTTGATGATGCACCAGACGCCGAGTTCCGCAATGAGTTGAGCGGCATTTAGGGCTTTTTGGGCACACGCCGGCGGTGGCCCGATCATTCGGGAAAATTCTCCGTGATGGGGGGTGATTACCGTTCGCTCACGCAAGGCTGCAGGATATTCAGCGTCCCGGATGAGGTCGATGGCTGCAGCATCGAGAATCACTCCCTGAAGATCGGTTCCTTTTTCTTGCAGCACTCTCAGGATTGCTGGCCTCTCCTGGTTTAGATCGGAAAGGCTCAGGCCGGGTCCGATTAAAAGAACGGTAATTTTTTTAGAAAGAATATCCGTCCCTTCCGTCTGAATGAAGGATGGCTCAACAGCCAGCAAATCTCCACCCGGCGACCAGGCGGCCAGGATGCCTCCCCCGGCGGCAAAAAAAGCCCGGCCGGCAAGGAGGAGCGCACCGCGCATCCCGGCCGAGCCGCCTATAACGGCCGCGCTGCCAGCGGAATATTTATGATCCAGGGGGCGGCGAGCAAAGAATGTGCGCGAATCCCGAACAGATATTTCTCTGGCGGCCGGCGCAAAATCGGCGGGGACAAATCCTATGGGCAATACGCTAGCCGGGATATCAGGTAAAAAGGCCAGGGCAAGTTTCTTTACTCCGAGGGTATAGATGCGCTCCGGCCGCGGCAGATTTTCAAGGTAAGGTGCCGTTTCTGTCAGTCCACAGGGAAGATCAATAGAGACGATGCTGGCCCCTGCCTTTTGCCAGACAAGAAAGGCTTCGAGTAGTTCCAGAAAGATTCCTTCTGCCGGTCGGTTCTGTCCGGCTCCGAGCAGTGCTTCCAGTATCAGGGTGGCAGCAGGTTTCAGGCCGGGAAAGCTCCGGGCATCCTGGATAGTTTGACCGGCCTTTTTAAGTAGATCGAAGTAGTAGCGTCCTTCTCTGGTTGCGGGCTCTTTCGTTACGAAGACACTGAGCAGTTGCCGGTAATCACGATCCGTTGCTCCGAGCAAGGTCCAGGCAAGAGCGAGTCCATCGCCTCCATTGTTGCCATGCCCGCATACGATATAGATGGGCCGGCCATCCAGGTAGCCATCGTGTCTGAGCGCCTGCAGCAGGGCAACAGCCGCCTGTCCCATGAGTTGTTGGCCGCTCAGGCCGGACTGGATCGACAACTGGTCGATGCGCGCACACTGCTGGTAGGTGTAGAGCGGCTCACTTCCACTCATAGAGTTCATAGTAGCCGCGGTAGAGGCGAGTGGAAAAAAGTCTGCCCTGGACACTGTAGGTTTCCCGCCAGGATGCCCGCAGACCGGGAAATTCGATCAGCCGATTGGATTGGTAGTCGCCGGCGGCGGTGAAATAACGCAGTAGGATTCTGGAACTATCCTCGGAGGGTTCCATCAGCCAGAAGCTTCCGTCCTCCTCCGCGCTGAAAAAGAAAATTCCTGGATCCTTTTCTTCCGTGATTTGTTCGTAGCTCCCGGCGGGGAGGAGGCGGTACACTCTCCGGAAGGCCGGAGCGTAGTCGTTCTTGTTGCGGAAAACAGCAGTCAGTAAGTAGCTCTGAAAGGAGGGTGCAATGGCCTCAATGTGAATGACATAGTTGCGTGTTTCCTCTGCCGAAAATCCTTCAAAGTTGATGTCTTCCATCCATTTCCCGTTTTCAAATACGCTGAGCAGCCGTTTCCTGCCCTCTTTGAGGGTAATTTCATGAAAGACATAAAGCCTGTCCTGTGCTCCTGCCTGCAGGTCCAGTATGGATTCAAAGCGCTCATCGGGCAGTTTGAGCTCGCGCACATTTTTGCTATCATCGATCCGGTAGATGCGTGAAAGGCTTCCGCCAAATTCTTTCCCGGCCATGGAGCCGGGCAGACGCTGGTCTGCAGGAGCATCTGGCGAGCTTGAGCCCGGGATCCAGTAGGCCGGACGGGTGTCTTTAAGTGGCTGGGGTTGCATGCTTTCTATGTAATACGTATCTTCAAATCCGGTCACAAAACCGGGAATCGAGATATCGAAATTCAGTTGCCGATTTTTAAAATCTGTCGATTTCTTTTTCGCAGCAAGAAGTTCGAGTTCTCCAGAATAAGCAAATCCCAGCAGACGATTGTGCGCTGCGTCTTGCATGATTACCAGTTCACTTCCAGGATAGGGCCGGAAGGGAAAATTGGTAGCAACCCGCCCGTTGAAGGTCGTCTGGATGGTTGGCGTCCGGTAGGCATCCGGAAAGCTGATGGGAATGCGAAGCAAGAGGCCCGGAGACAGTTCCTGAATCCGAAAGCCCGCGCAGCCGGAGAGTGTAAGGGAACAGAGCAGAAGGCAAGAGAGCCTGATCATGGAGGTTTCCACATGTCGAGGAGTCCAGCATTCGGCAATCAATTCTCTGCGAATGGAATGGGCAGTTTTGCGTCTGGTATAGAAGAACATGACCCCAAGTCTGCGGCCGTTTCCCAAAATAAACATTGACGGGGTCGCCTACCCTGCATTAGCTGCATTGTGGGTGGCGGGGCCACTCGTTTTTGTGAATACTTCAGCAGAGCTGATATCTTTCTGTCAGAGCGCTGCGGGGCCAGACCTGGAAATTTTTCGGGCTTCCCTGCGCGGTGAAGGCAAAGGCTATCGTATTGAGATTGAACTGGAGGGAGCTGGCACTCCACCGGCCAGAGTGAGCCTGGCTGATTGTGAGCGGGTCAGTCGCCAGTTCATAGAGTTGTTGGACCGGAGTCTGGTAGAAGGCCCCCTGGTTTTCTTGCCTGAGGATCTGGGTCCGGACAATTACTCACTGGAAATCAGCTCTGCGGGGGCAGAGCGGGAGCTACGGTTGCCCGGGGAACTGGAGCGCTTTAGAGGACAGCCTTTGAAAATAAAATTTCAAATCAAAGAGCAAGTTGAAACGATGATCGCAGTATTCGTTTCCGCGACCGCGAATGCCTATGTGTTTCAGGAGTACAGAAGGAAAAAGGAAAAGCATAAGAAGCCCGGAAGAGAAGTGACCCTGTCAGGGGAAGATCTGCTGCGGGCCAATCTTTATCTGGATATGTAAGTATGGCGCGAACTCGAACAAAACCAGCGGCGGAAGCAGGACCTGACCTCAAGGCTTTCTTTGAGTACCTGCACGATATTTCCGTAGATAAAGGCCTCAATAAAGATGAGGTTATGGAAGTGGTGAAGGGCAGTCTGGTGACGGCCTACCAGAAACGCTTTGGCCCGGAAGTACAGCTGGAAGTTGTGCTGGACCGGGAGAAACCTGAAGTATCCGTCACCGTGATCCGTCGTGTAGCGGACCCGGTCGCAGATCCGGCCCTCGAAGTCAGCCTTACGGAAGCCCGGCAGATCAAACCGGATGCAGCCATTGGCGATGTGGTGGAGCTCAAAGAATATCCCATGGAATTTTCTCGCGTGGGTGCGGCGAATGTTCGCCAGGTATTACTACAGCGCCTCAAAGAGCTGGAAAAAGAAATCATCTACAACGAATTCATCAAGAAAGAAGGGGAAATCATCAACGGCTATTTTCTGCGCTGGCGTGATCGCGACATCATGTATGTGGACCTCGGTCGCGCTGAGGGTATCTTGCCGCGCCGCGAGCAGATTCCTGGTGAGCGTTTCCGCACGGGCGACCGGGTCAAGGCGCTGGTGAAATCCATTGAACTCAAGCGGGAGCGTTCCCGTGAACCTGGTCCTTTTATCACTCTGAGTCGGGCCGCTCCGGAATTCGTGCGCAAACTCTTTGAGCTGGAAATCCCGGAAATTTACGATGGCATCGTAGAAATACTGGGAATTGTCCGGCAGGCCGGCTACCGGACCAAGCTTCTGGTCCGGTCGCACCGTGCTGATGTAGATCCTGTGGGTGCCTGTGTGGGGATCAAAGGTGTGCGGATCCAGTCCATCGTGCGTGAGCTGGGTAACGAACGCATCGACATCATCAGCTATAGCGACCAGCCTGCTGAACTCATTGCCAATGCGCTGTCTCCCGCAAGGGTTTCCGAAGTTCGCGCTGAGCCGCGGAATCGCGAGGCCCTGGTGATTGTTCCCGATGACCAGTACAGCCTTGCGATTGGCATTAATGGACACAATGTCCGGCTTGCTTCGCAACTGACCGATTATAAACTTTTGATCAAAACGATCACACAATTCGGCGAAGAAATGACCAGTCCGGAAGCCCGTGCTGAGCTTGAGCGAATCTTCGCCGCCCCGGAAGTGGAGCCAGAACTCGATTACACTCCTGTTTCTGAGTTGCCCGGAATTTCTGCCCGAATTGCTGGTTTACTGGAAAGTGCCGGGATAAAATCTGTAGAGGAACTCATTGAGCTTGAACCGGATGCGCTGGAGAAGCTCCCGAATGTCGGGAAGAATACAGCGCGCTTGATCAGCAAGATCCTGGCCGAGTCGGTGGAATTCGAGGAAGAATAGACGAGCTTATGGCAGAGAAAGAAAAGGAATCGAGTTCCCCTTCGAAAAAGAAGAAACTGGTCATCAAGAAAACCGGTGGTGCGCCCTCGGGCTCAAACATCGCCGATGTATACCAGAAAGCGCACCGGGCTACGGATCCGGCCCCGGCGCCGGCCAGACCCCAGGCGCCCCGCAGCAGCGGCCAGACTCGTCCACCGCAAAGTCGCGATAGCGCTCCCCAGGGCCGACCCTCCCCGCAAGGAGGGCAGAATCGGGGTCCAGGAGCAGACAGGCCCCGGAGTGACCAGAATCAGGGTCGCTACGGCGGCGGTGGCCCTTCGGGAAATCGGGGACCGCAGCAGGGACGTCCAGGTCCAGGTGGTTCCGGCGGACAGCGCGGCTACCAGGGGCAAAGGCCGTCCGGAGGTCAACCCGGACAGCAGCAGCGCGGAGGGCAGCAACAGCGGCCACCGCAGCAGCGCAGTGGTGGTCCTCCGCGCGGTGGCATGCGCAATGCCGGTAGCGTCTACATCAATCGCGATGTTCCCGGTGCAGACAATTCCGCAGGCCGATTCAGCGGCACTCCGTTTGACGCAGTTGTGGAAACCGCCCGCAAGGGGGGACCTCAGCAGCGCGGCAAGCCGCCGGTAACCGCACGTAAACCCGATCCCCGGGAGCGGGCTACTCGTGAAAATATCAATAAATTCTATACAGAAATAGAAAGAAAAAAGCAAGTCCGTCTCTCCGGTACAACTGTTCCGGCCTCCATTGAAATTATGGAGAATATTCAGGTGGGTGAACTGGCCAAGAAGCTCAACCTCAAGCCCAGTGATATCATCTCCCGTCTGATGAAAATGGGAGAAATGGTCACCATCAATCATATCATTGATGCTGATCTGGCGGTGCGTCTGGCTGCAGAATTCAATTGCAAAGTTAAGGTTGTCAGCCTCTATGATGAGACTCTTATTGAAGAGGAAGCCGACGCACAAGAGGATCGGACCACACGCCCGCCGGTCGTGACCGTTATGGGTCACGTGGACCACGGAAAAACCAAACTGCTGGATGCTATCCGCAATACCAACATCATTGCCAGTGAAGCCGGGGCGATTACCCAGCACATTGGCGCCTACCAGGCAACCATCCCGCGCGGTACCATTACTTTCCTGGATACGCCCGGTCACGAAGCCTTCACGGCCATGCGTGCTCGTGGTGCGGCCATCACTGATATCGTTGTTCTGGTTGTGGCGGCTGACGATGGTGTAAAAGAGCAAACACTTGAAGCCATCTCGCATGCCAGAGAAGCCGGCGTTCCCATCATTGTGGCCGTAAACAAAGTCGATCTGCCGGCTGCAAATCCGGATCGGGTCAAACAGCAACTTGCTGAACACGGACTGCAGCCCGAAGAATGGGGTGGCAGCACCATCTACTGCCCTGTTTCTGCGCTGAAAGGTGAAGGCATTGAGAATTTGCTGGAGATGATCCTGCTCCAGGCGGAAGTCCTGGAGCTGAAAGCCAATTTCGATTTGCGCGGCGTGGGCATTGTGATTGAAGCACGTGTGGATCCAGGTAAGGGTCCGGTAGCCACAATCCTTGTGCAAAAAGGTTCGATCGAGGAAGGAAGTCCCTGTATTGCCGGAGTATTTTCCGGCAGAATCCGGGCTATGTTTAACGATCGCCATCAGCGCATCAAGAAAGCGGGCCCGGCAACGCCGGTTGAGATCATTGGTATCGATGGCGTACCGGAGGCGGGAGACCCCTTCCACATCGTGGAATCCGATAAAATCGGCCGGGATATTGCTTCCAAAAGACAGCACTACCGCCAGATTACTGAGGCGGCGGAGCGTGCCCAGCCGGCTCTGGCCGATCTGGGCAGCTGGGTTCAGGATCATAAAGAACTTAAGGTGATTATCAAAGCAGATGTGAAAGGTTCTGTGGAGGCCATCCGCGAAGGTTTACTCAAACTCTCCACCGACGATGTAAAAGTAAAAGTAATCCTTGGTGGAACGGGTGCGATCTCTGAAACAGACGTGTCTTTAGCCGCCGCTTCCAATGCCATTCTGGTGGCCTTCAATGTGCGCCCCAGTCCCCGTGCTCAAGAGCTGGCCACAAGGGATCGGGTGGAAATCAATAGCTACAGTATCATCTACAATGTTATTGAGGACATCAAGAAAGCCATGGAAGGCCTGCTTGAGCCGGATCGGGTAGAAAATGTGCTGGGCCGCGCAGAAGTGCGTCAAATCTTTAAGATTTCACGGCTGGGCAATATTGCCGGTTGCATGATTATTTCCGGCAAGGTGCGTAAAAATAGCAAAGTGCGTGTGCTGCGCGCCGGTAAGGTCGTGCATGAGGGTTCTCTGTCCACGCTCAAGCGTCACAAAGACGATGCCACGGAGGTCAGTGAAGGATTTGAATGTGGTATCAGCATCACCGGGACCAATGACATTGTGGAAGGTGACATCATCGAGGCTTTCGAAATCAAGGAAGTTGCCCGCAAACTGTAAGCTTGCAGCACTGTGCATGAATGAGATTCGCAAGAAGAAACTGGAAAGCCAGATTCAGCGTGAAGTGGCCCTCTTGATCATCCAGCAAAAGCTCAAAGCGGAAGTGGGCTTTGTTTCCGTCACCCGGGTTGATCTGGCTGCCGATCTGTCCGGCTGTCGCGTTTATCTGTCTTTTTTCGGGACAGACACAGAAAACCATCGTAGCCTGAGCGTCCTGCAGGGCGCCCGCCACTTCATTCAGTCATCGGTGAGCCGCAAGCTCCGCCTGCGACAGACGCCGCAATTTGCTTTTGAAGTGGATCGGAGCATTGAGGAAGGCGATCGCATTCTGGAGATCATTGAAAAAGACCGCACCTGATCTATCCGGTCTGATCCTGGCCCATAAACCCTGTGGTCTTTCCTCAACAGGGCTCGTGGCCATGGTAAAAAAAGCGCTGGGAGGCGTCCGTACAGGACACAGCGGCACACTGGATCGCTTTGCTTCCGGACTCATGGTTCTCACTACCGGTCAGGCGACGGGAATCAGTGAAATTCTTCTGGGCATGGATAAAGAATATGAGGCCGTTTTTGAACTGGGACGGGCCACCGACACCCATGATCCCGAAGGAACGGTTGTCGCGGAGAAAAGTCCCGATGAGGTCGCCCGCTTTGTGGCGGCAAACCAGGAGCGCATCCTTGAAGCGTTTCTCGGCTTCCAGGGTGAACTCACACAAATCCCGCCGCAGTATTCTGCCCTCAAGCTGGCTGGAAAAAGGGCCTCCGACTATGCACGCAGTGGCCAGACCGTGGAGTTGCGCGGCCGTCAGGTCCGCATCCAGAGCCGGGTCCTTACCCTGGAAGGGGGCAGACTCCGGGCAACCATCAAGGTCAGTTCCGGTACATACATCCGGGCCCTGGCCCGCGATCTGGGGCAGGCACTGGATTTTCCGGTGCTTTTAAGCGAACTCTGTCGCACAGCCGTTGGTCCCTTTTCCCAGAAAGATGCCTGGCGTCCCGGAGAAGCGGGCCCGATCGTTCTTTCCCTGCTATCGGCTTTTCCGGATTGGCCGCGCTTGCCCGTCTCCGACGAGAATGCCCGCCGGATCCGCCAGGGCGGATTTGTCCCGGTTCCCGGCCTTGGTGCCGGTCGCAATTTCTTCTTTTTGCATCATAGCGGGCTGCTTGCCTGGGGCGTCTCCACGGGGGATGCCTACCGTTACCGCCGCGTTTTCCAGTAGGTTTTGCGGTCGTGCCGGCCCATGCGTTTTGGGAGAGCTTTCCGAGGGCCGCCTTTCTTCAGGCAGGCTTTTTTTTACTTTGCAGGGCCACGCGTTTGTGGAAACTGGAGTCTGGCGGCAGAAAAACCTGGGAATGGAGTCCGCTGGAGGAAAGCTTAACCAACCATGATCGGCGCTGTAGAAAAGAAAGAAATCATTAATAAACATAGCAGGCATAAAAGCGATACCGGTTCTACAGAAGTGCAGGTGGCCATCCTCAGCGCCCGTATTCTTGAACTTACTGAACATTTTAAGACTCATACCGGGGACCATTCTTCCCGGCGCGGTCTTTTGCGACTGGTCGGTAGAAGAAGAAGACTTCTGGAATATCTTAAAAGAAAAGATCTGGATAAATACCGCAAGCTCATCGCAGAGCTTGGCTTACGCAAATAGTGCCTGCCTGGAGGCAGCATGAATAAAGTCGAAACCCGGGTCACACTGGATGATCGGGAAATTACCCTCGAATCCGGGAACTGGGCCAAGCAGGCAGACGGGGCCGTGGTGTATCGCTCGGGGAAGCTCGTGCTTCTGGCGACAGTATGCGCAGAAAAGGAAGCCCGTGAGGGGCAGGATTTCTTTCCCTTAACGGTTCACTATCAGGAAAAAAGTTATGCTGTTGGCCGCTTCCCAGGTGGTTATTTCAAACGGGAAAATCGCCCGGCAGAACATGAGACTCTCCTGTCGCGTTTGATCGACAGACCGATTCGCCCCCTCTTTCCCGAAGGCTACTTTGCCGAAGTGCAGCTCCTGGTTACGGTTCTCAGCTCGGATCCGGAGATTTCTATTGAGGGACATGCAGTTACCGCAGCCTCCGCTGCACTCATGGCTTCGGACATCCCTTTTCACGGTCCAATCGCCGGAGTTCTCGTTGGAAAGGTGGATGGTCGGCTGCTTGCTGATCCCGATTCCGCACAGATGAAAGAGAGCACTCTTGAACTGGTTGTCGCCGGGTCGGCTGATGCGATTACCATGATCGAAGGCGGCGCGGAGGAATATACCACAGAAGAGGTCCTGGAAGCGCTGGAGTTTGCTCACAGGGAAATCAAAAAACGCCTTGCCTTCCAAAATGACCTGGCTGCGGGGCTTGCCATAACCAAGCGTGATGTTAAGCTTCGCCTGCCGGATAAATCCATCCTGGAAGAAATTGATGCTTACGCCCTGAAAAAAGTTGAGGAAGCTTCCAATGCTCGCGACAAGCAGGAGCGTTCCGCGCGCGTCGATGCCGTGGGCCGGGAAGCCATGGAGCATTTTTCAAAACTCTGGGCGGACCGGGAAGACCGTGAGGCTCTGCAGCGGCTGCTGAAAAACCACCTGCATGATATTGAGTCACGTGTTGTTCGAGATCAAATCTTTAACCAGGGGATCCGCGCAGATGGCCGTAAGCTGGATGAGATACGTCCGGTTTCTGTCGAGCTTGATGTCCTCCCCGGAGTTCATGGATCCGCAGTGTTTACGCGGGGGCAGACGCAGTCGCTCGGTGTTGTTACCCTGGGAACGGGAGACGACTACCAGCGTTATGAAAACCTGGAAGGGCAGCAGGTGAAACATTTCATGCTGCACTACAATTTCCCTTCCTTCTCTGTGGGTGAGGTCAAGCGCATTGGTCCGCCAGGCCGGCGAGAAATCGGTCATGGCAATCTTGCTGAGCGAGCCCTGCGCTACGTGGTTCCGCCACAAAGTGAATTTCCTTATGTCATTCGCGTCGTTTCCGAGATTCTTGAGAGCAACGGCTCGTCGTCCATGGCATCGGTTTGCTCGGGGTCTCTGGCTATGATGGTTGCGGGTGTTCCGCTGAAAGGTGCCGTTTCTGGAATTGCTATGGGCCTTATCACAGAAGCGGGTTCAGACCGATTTGCCATTCTCTCTGACATCGCAGGCCTTGAGGATCATTTTGGAGATATGGACTTCAAACTGGCAGGGACGGCAAAAGGGATCACCGCGTTTCAGCTCGATATCAAAGTGACGGGCATCAGCCTCGCGATCATGAAAAAAGCCATACTGCAGGCGGAAGCGGGTCGTCAGCACATTCTGGATGTCATGAATCAGTCCATTACCGGAGCGCGGGAGATTTCGCCGCGCGCACCGCGAATTGTCACCATGCAAATCGACTCCGGCCGTATTGGCGAACTTATTGGTCCAGGCGGCAAGATCATTCGCTCTATTATAGAAAAAACCGGGGCCAATATTTCCGTGGAGGATTCCGGAGTGGTGACCATTGCCTCACCGGATGGTGATTCCAACGAAAAGGCCAAACGAATGATTGAACTCATCTTTGCGGAAGTGGAGGTGGGTCAGATCTATTCCGGTACCATCAAGAAGATTGCAGATTTTGGTGCTTTCATTGAACTATCTCCCGGTAAGGAAGGGCTCCTGCATATCTCCAAAATGGATCTGCAGCGCGTAAACTCGCCGCGGGATCTGTTCACGGAAGGGGATCTGGTGGAAGTCATGGTCATTGGTGTGGACCGCCAGGGCCGGATCGATCTATCGCGCAAGGAATTGCTCCAGAAGGCAGCAGGTCTGCCTGTTGATGCACCGGAGCCGCGTGAATCCCGGGACTCGCGTCGCGACGATGGCCGCCGCTCTCCAGGAAACCGCCGTCCGGCCCGTCGCCCTTGACCATCATTGGCGTCGCCCTCCTCAGCGGTGCTCAGCTGCCGCGGCGGGCTACAGAGCAGGCGGCCGGCTATGATGTATCTGCCTGCCTTCCGCCGGACACCGTTTTTCATATCGACCCCATGGAGCGGATTGCCATTCCCACCGGACTGATTCTCGTAATACCGCCCGGCTACTCTGTTACCCTGCGTCCGCGCAGTGGCCTTGCGCTCAAACATGGCATCACTTTGCTCAACAGCCCGGCCACCATCGATAGCGATTACCGTGGCGAACTTAAAGTCTTACTCGCCAATCTGGGAAAGGAACGTTTTACGATAGAACACGGGGATCGTATCGCCCAGATGTTGCTGGAAGCTGTCCTTCCTCTGGAGTTTCAGGCCATCGGGATCGATCAAATACCGTCTTCGGAACGCGGAGCGGGGGGATTTGGCTCAACGGGCCTGGCTTAGGCCGATTTTGCTTCGGGAATCGTGCAGACTGCCGATCCATAGACTGTGTCTTCTGAGCGCGGATTTGGACTGACGGAAATTCTGTCGCTTTTCTTTGCCATCACCGGCCTTCTTTTGACTCTCGCTCTTTTTTCCTTTGAGCTGGATCGGGAGAACTTGATTGGCGTGGGTGGCTACTACGCAGCCTATGGCCTTTTTTTTCTGTTTGGCAGTGCAGCCGGCGTTGCCGGTCCTTACCTGACTTTCACCGGCCTTGCCGGACTTTACCGCCGCAGTCTGCCCGATATTCCATTGCGCCTGCTGGCTTTGATAACGCTTTTATGCAGTCTGGCCATCCTGGTTTTTCTTTTGTTCGGTGCCCGCGAGGGAGATTTCCAGAGCGGTGGTGGCATTTTTGGTCGTCGCGGTGGCCATTTGCTCACGGTGTTTCTCGGGGCCTACGGTGCCTTGATTCTGGCTCTGAGTTTCCTGGTGTGCGGGCTGTTTCTTGGTGCAACCATGCAACCCCTTGAATTTCTCAAACGCCAGTGGTCCCGCGTGGATAGAGGCGAAATCTTTCACCGACTACGCCGGCCGCAAAAGGACTCGCAAAAGAAAGAGGAGGCCGATGATCCTGTAGCGGCCATAAAAAAAATAGAAGAACAGGAAATGGATGAACCGATGAAGAAGACCCCTTTAATCGAGCGCGTACTCGATCATAAACGTCCCTGGCTTATGGCAGCAGAAGCCGGGGAAGGGCCCAGGGACGATGGATCCCTGAAAGAAAGCAGCGAGGGATTCGTTTCCGGACGGGCGCAGCGGATCAGCCGGCTCATGGGTGAACTGTCCCGTCCGGAAAAATCGGGGCGACTTGAGCGGCCTGTATTTTCCGGCTTCTTCTCTGATGATGAGTCCAACTACCATTTTCAAGAACCATCACCCGTCGTTCGTCCGGCTCGTGTGGAAACTTTTCAGGATCCCGATTTCCGGGTCGGCGTTGTAGCCGATTTTGCCACGGCGCGTCCTCTCGATCCCACCCGTCTGAATCGTCGACCTCTGAGCTATCGATCCTATGATGCGGAAAGCAAGCAAAGTGAAACCGCAGACGAAGCACCGCTTGATGAATGGCTCGGTCGCATTGCCGAAGACGCAGAGGAAGAAAGTTTCCCGCCGGAAGTCGTAAACGCTCCAGAGCATTTGGAAGAAAGAGACGACGCTGAGGCTTCGCTTCCAGCTCAGCTGATTCCCGTCAGGTCGGAAAGACCCTTAACGGAAGCCCCTGCCGCAGCGCCGGCCGCCGATAACGAACCCGTGCCCTATCCACGGGAAGCCCTGCGGCCCTTACGCGCTCCGGGCCTGCGAACTTCCGGGTACTATCTACCACCCGAGCTTCTCGATTTACCGCAAGTCGTGAGCCCCTACCGGGTAGATGAAGAAATAGCAAGGACACGCACGCGCCTGGCCACCGTTCTACGAGACTTCAATATTCAGGCAGAAATCGTATCCGAAACACGTGGACCGGTTTTGACTCGCTATGAAATCAAACTGGATTCTGGCATCAAAGTTTCCCGTATTGCCGGCCTCTCCGACGAGATCCGTATGAATCTTGCGGCTACATCGGTCCGTATCGTGGCGCCCATCCCGGGCCGCTCTACTATCGGCATTGAAGTTCCCAATCAGGAACGTGATGCCGTAACTTTAGGACAGATGGTGCGTCTGGACCCAGAATTCTTTCAGGCCGAGCGCAAGCTTTCGATTGCAGCGGGGAAGGACATCAATGGAGAGAATCATTATGTCGATCTGGCCCGTTTGCCCCACCTCTTGATCGCCGGAGCCACCGGTGCCGGTAAATCCGTTTATATGAATGCGGTGATCGCATCCCTCATGTATCGCCTTTCTCCGCAAGAGCTGCGCTTTATCATGATTGATCCAAAATTTGTCGAGCTGTCCTTATATGAAGGCATCCCTCATCTGCTCATGCCGGTGATCACTGATGTGAATCGGGCCCGCCTGGCCCTTGCCTGGGCTGTGGAAGAGATGGACCGTCGCTACATGCATCTTGCGGGCAAGAAGGCTCGTGACATAGCCTCCTACAACCAGAAGATGCCTGACGAAGCCATGCCCTACATTGTCATCTTGATCGATGAACTCGCCGACCTCATGATGATGGCTGCCCGTGAAGTGGAAGATTCAATCATCCGTCTGACTCAGAAAGCACGTGCCGTGGGAATCCATGTGGTCATGGCAACACAGCGTCCATCGGTGGATGTGATTACGGCCCTGATCAAAGCCAACTGTCCGGCACGATTGGCTTTCCATGTAGCCCAGCGTACCGACTCACGGACAATCCTTGATATGAATGGGGCGGAAACGCTGCTCGGTCGCGGTGATATGCTTTACAAATCACCGTCAGCAACCGGTTTGTTGCGCATTCAAGCGCCGCTCATCAGTGAAGCAGAAATTGAAAAAGTTGTTCGGGAGGCCCGGAAATTTGGTTCTCCGCAGTACGTAGTTCTGGAGGAAGAAAAAAGCAATGCTTCCGAAGAAGACTATGACGGGGATGAGGGAGATCTGGACACAGCCTGGCAAATCATTCAGGAAAGTGGTAAAACCAGCATATCATACCTGCAGCGGCGTATGAGCATTGGCTACAACCGCGCAGCCCGACTCATAGAAGCCCTGGAAGAAAAAGGCTATCTTTCGCCTGCCCTGGGTAGCAAGCCCAGAGAGATCCTGAAAAGAGATTGACAGAGGGCCCGGCATACCTTTCCTCGCATTGATGCGCTGGACTGGCCTTCTTTTTCTTCTCCCCGGCCTTCTTCTTGCCCAGGAGCACAGCTGGGGTTATTCTCACGCTGACGTTGCGCGCAAAGTGCAGGAAAAATTCAAAAGCCTGAAGTCCTACACCGCCCAATTTGCCCTGACCACCGTTGATGGCGGTCGGAAAAAGGAAATGTCCGGCACCAGCTACTACCAGAATCCCGGGAAGGTTCGTTTTGCCTTTGATCGGCCGGCCGGAGACTTGATTGTTTCAGATGGTCGGCTGATGTGGATTTACATCAAAAGCTTGAATGCTGCCGGTAAGCAGGATCTGAGGATCAAGAAGACGGATGAAAACGGCAGGGCAATCTTCCTGGATGTAACCGACCAGGGGCTGGTCCGCTTATTTAAAAAATATCACTATTTTTTCGATACAACAGAGCAGCCGCGCAAGGTCGATGGTAAAGATTATTTTGTTTTCATCCTTGAGCAACGCGAAAAAATCGGCGGCTATGAGAAGATCCGCCTCTTTGTGGATGCCAGCAGCTATTTGATCTACCGGGCCATCGCAGAGGATGCGTATGGCAAGACGTCTACGATCACCCTGACAGACTACAATCTGGACGTAAGTCTGGAAGGCAGCCTCTTCCAGTTCAAGCCCGATGAAAAGGTCCGCATTATCAATAATCCACTGGTCAATGACTGATGGCACGTAAATCGACAAAAGAAACACCTCCTGCCGGTTCCATGCTCATGAAAAGAGTTGGGACCTCCCTCCGGGAGGCCAGAGAAGGCCGCAAGCTCACCTTAAAAGACGTGTCCCGGCAAACCAACATTACGCCGCGGTATCTGACGGCCCTGGAAAATGAAGAATACAGCGCATTCCCGGGAGAAACTTATGCTCTGGGATTTTTGCGCACTTATGCTGAGTTTCTGGGCCTGAATGTAGGCGATCTTCTGAACCTTTACCACGGTCATAAAATTGACCAGAGTCAGACGCCCCTTGCGGAATTGACCCGCCCTACAAGCACACTGCCTGCTCTGCAGCTGGACCGTCGGACATGGATGGGCCTTGCCGGCGTTGCCGGGATTGTGCTCATCATCTATCTTCTGAGTTCCGGCATCCTCGATTTTTCCACGGGATCAACTGACACAGAAGTTGCCGTGGATAAAACGGATGTGGCCTGTGACGATCGGGCGGTGGAGCTCATCACCATTCCGCAGAAAGGAGCCGCTCCCCGACTCAGCGACATTACCACCAGCAATGCCTTGAAATTCAATATGGATACCTCCACCTACAAATTCTGCCTGGAGCGCATAGAACTGTCTCCGGGTGGTAATAACGTGGCTTTCTTCGCCCTGCGCATCAACGAGGCGGCCAACCATCGCTTTCGTTCCGCCGTAAATGAGACGACTTCCCTCAACGCTTCCATCCCCGGTCTGGCCGGTATGGCCAAAGAGATCCAGGTAACACCGCGGGTGATCGGTGATGCCTCTGTACGCATCCAGATGGAAAGCGGGGAAACCGGTGCTGCCGTCTCCGATCAGATTCAGGTGACGCTGCAGTTTATAGCCGATTCTTACTTTGAATGGTCTGTGGATGGAGTGAGCAAGCCCGGAACTTCCGTGGCTGCCGGTCAAACGCGAACACTGGAAGCGCGCAGTCGCCTGGAAATCAAAGTGGGCAACGGTGGTGGCGTTCAGATTATCCGGGAAGGGCAACCTCCACGAATTGCCGGGCCGGCCGGAAAGATTGTAAAAATAACGTATCGTAAAGTGCCGGATGCTCTGGATCCTGGAATCTTCCGTATTCAGGAAGACCTGGAAGTAGCACGCTGAATGCCCCAGCTACAGAGCCATTCGTATTACATAACAACCTTGGGTTGCCCCAAAAATGAAGCGGATTCACGGGCCATGGAAGAAAGCCTGCAACGCGAGGGGTTTCGTCCGGCCAGCCGTCCTGAATTAGCCGAGCTTCATCTCATCAACACCTGTGCCTTCATCGAGTCGGCGCGTATGGAAACCATAGAGACAACTCTAACGGCTCTGGCCGTTCGGGAGAAGAAACAACCGGAGCAAAAGGTGATTCTTGCCGGCTGCTTTGCCGAGCGCTACAGGGAGAACATTCCCGTGGATCTACCGGAAGTGGATTTTTCGTTTGGAACCGGCCAGTATCATCGGGCCGGCGAATTGGTTGGCGAGAGATTTGGCCGTCCGTCTGCTCCAGGGATCGTTCCTTTTCCGCGGGCTCACCGGAAAGGTCAGGTGCATGCTTTTCTCAAAGTAGCCGATGGCTGCAACAGGGCCTGCCACTTCTGCGCCATTCCGGGCTTTCGCGGGCCGTTTCGCGCAAATACGCGGGAAAACATTTTAGAGCAGGTGCGCCTGCTCGCCGATCAGGGCGCTAAGGAAATCGCCCTGGTCAGTCAGGATACGAACAACTGGGCCGCACCGGAAAAGTTTCTGGATCTGCTGGAAGAGATTCGCACTGCTTTTTCGCCGGGCTGGATACGACTTCTGTATATGTATCCGGACCGGCGTACCTACCATATCCTTGAAGGGATTGCTCGCCGGGGCATTGATGTTGCTCCTTATCTGGAAAGTCCGCTGCAGCATACGGCCCCGCATGTGCTGAAGGCCATGAACCGACAGGGAGATGCTTCTTTCTATAGCGATCTATTCACCATGGCCCGTGAACTGATCCCCGGTGTTGAGATCCGCACCGCTTTTCTCATTGGCTACGAAGGAGAAACGGAAAAGGATATCGATCAGCTGATTGCCTTCATGACGGCGCACCGGCTGGAAAGAGTCAGTTGTTTTGCTTTTTCGCCGGAAGAAAATACGAAAGCGGCCGGAACTACGCCGCATCCAGAAACTGCAGCGCGTATCCGGCGGATCCAGGAGGCCCATCGCGAGGTGCAGAAAGACTGGATGTCGGCAAAAATCGGTGAGGAAGTGCACTGTCTGGTGGACTCCACTTCGGGGAGCAGTGCCGTATTGCGCCGGCCGCAGGATGCACCGGAAATGGACGGGGTGGTTCTTATAGAAGACGCAGGTGACTTAAGGCCAGGCGATTTTATACAGGTACAACTCACAGATTTTCACGAATATGACTTCAGCGGCAGGCCTGTGTGAATTTGCCCAACATCCTGACCGTTCTGCGGGTGCTCTCTGCACCCTTCTTTGTGTACTTGCTTTTGCAGCCTGATCTGAACAGCCGGATCATTGCGTTTGTACTATTTGCCCTGGCCTCTGTAACCGATCTGATCGATGGCTATCTGGCCCGGCGCTGGAACCAGGAAACGGAGCTGGGTAAGTTTCTTGACCCCCTGGCGGATAAATTTCTGGTTCTCGGGGCATTCATTACCTTTCTTTTCCTGACCGAGCAAACCGAACTCTGGATGGTCCTGTGCATTATCGGGCGAGATATGCTCATAACGATCATGCGCTGGATGGCCATTCAGCTGGGGAAGAGTCTGCGCACGTCCGTTTTTGGTAAGATAAAAACCGGCTTTCAAATGTTTGCCATTGTCGTTATCGTTTTTTCTTTTCTTGTGGTGACGTATAAAGAAAGAACCAGTATCAATGAGTTTTATCTGAATGCAGCGCTTCAGGGTCAGGACACATTCTCTGTTGCCTTTGAGAATCTAAACAAAACGATCCGTGGAGAATATACATCGCTCTTCTATGCTCTTTCCTCCTTTGTTCCCTATTTTTTGATGCTACTCACCACGGTGATTACAATCATTTCCGGCTTACGCTATCTGTTTACCAACTACGCACTCTTTGGCTCATTCTTGCAGCTTTGCTGGCAGCGTTTCCCTGGTCGGAAATGACTTTACAAAAGCATCGCTTGCAGGTAATCTGGACGCGAGGGTAAAGAATGACAGATCAAGAAATTTTTACTAAAGTAGTCGGTATCCTGACTCCTTTTGCCAAGAACAAAGAGGCCCTGGGATCCGTAACTGCAGAAACCAGCATCCTGAAGGACCTGAAAGTGAACTCCTCGCGTCTGGTGGATATTGTTCTGGCCTTTGAGGATGAGTTTGGCATTGAGGTGGAAGACGGGGAAGCAGACAAGGTGCGCACAGTGGGCGCTGCCGTGGATTTAATCAAAAGCAAACGCTGACTTTTGTTTCGGCTGCGGCTGCAGATTCTTCTCTCTTACCTTGCTTTTCCTGTACTGGCCGCCGGTTCCCTTGCCTATCTATTCTGGGTCCGGCGCTACCACTTTGCGGATTTAGAGCATCTTCGCCGGACCTACAAAGAGATGCGCGGGCCGGTCATTGTAGTGGCCAACCATCTCAATATGCTGGATTCCTTGCTCATTCACCATGCCCTGGGGTCCGTGAAGGATTATGTACGGAATTTTCGACTTCTGGTCTGGAATCTGCCGGCGGCTGAGAATTTTAAGACCACACTGTTCCTGTCTCTTTACACTTATCTGGGTAAATGTATCGCTGTGAATCGCGCTGCTCCTCCGGAGGAGCAGCGTCAGCTAACGCGTACCCTCAGTGATCTGGTCCGTCGTGGGGAGCGGCTGCTCATCTTTCCAGAAGGGGGTCGCAGCCGGACCGGGCGACTGGATGCGGAAAACTGGACCTACGGGGCCGGCACCATCATCGCAGCCGTGGACGACTTGCAGGTGCTCTGTTTGTATTTGCGCAGCCGGAGCCAGGGGGAATACGGATTTTTGCCGGAGCGTGGCTCCATTCTGGAACATAGATTTTCCCTGATCCGGCCCCGGTCCGGTCCTTCCGGGCAAACTGACCTGACCGGGATGCGGCTTGCGCGCTACTATGCCCGTCAACTTCTTGCGCAAATGCAGGCGCTGGAGCATGAATTCTTTACATCCTCACCCTGAGATTCCTGGTAACGATGTCGTTGATTTACGTGCCTGTCGGGATACGTTTCGCCCCCGATTTGTGGAACGGGTGTTCGCTCCGGAGGAACAGGAGCAGTTGCGCCTGGCTGTCGATGCCACGGTGCTTGGCTGGCTTTTCTGGGCTGCAAAGGAAGCAGCGTACAAAGTGCTGTCGCGTCTGGATCGTGGATTGCCTTTCCGCTGGAAGCTCTTCGTGGCCCGGATTGCAGAACCGGAGATCCCCCTGCCGGCCTGGCTCAAGGGACAGCTGATCCATCCGGCCGGTTCTCTGAACCTGGAGATGGAGCTGACCGCAGAATATGTCCACGTCCGCGCCGGACAAAAAGAGGTTCCACCCGGTCGCGTGGCTCTATTACCCCCCGGGAAAGACGAGTCAGTGGCCGTCAGGGAAATGGCCCTGGAAATTTTTGCCGGGCGATACGGAATGTCCGGGCGCATAGAAAAGCGCGATGGTCTGCCGGTGATTTACTCGGGTGATCTTTGTGTGCCTGTCTCCCTCAGCCATCATGGCCGTTTTATTGCTGTTGCTTTTTTTTAAGATCAGCAAGCAGGTGGCGGCTGCTGCTCAGGCTGGCTGCATCCAGCGGAAAAAATCCCAGAGGACGAAGAATCTTTTGTCCTTCCTCTGATAGAACCGTTTCCATGAAGCGAATCACCTGGATCGATTCCTCATGGGCCGGGAGGCGTGCCGGCAGGACCAGGTAGAGGTGGCGAGTGTAAGGATAGAGTCCGCTGGCCACGCTGCGTTCCTCCGGCTGGACCGGCTGATGATAGTCCATTTCCAGTGGCAGAACTTTGACTCCACGGATCACATCTGCAGGCCGCACAAAGGCAATCCCTCCGCTCTGGATTACAGCTTCCACGGCACGAACGGTATCCGGCACTTCAAGCACTGTGTCCGCGATGGACTCATTTTTAACAGCAACAGATTGAAAGAATTGGTAGCGTTCACTGGCTGTGTTGATGCGATAGGCATGGCTGAACTGCGAATTTTCCGGTCCCTCGTGGTAAATCTGGAATACTGACTGCGGTGAGATTGATGTGGCTTTATGGTCACTGCGGGTAATGATGGCGATGGCATCAAGTCCCACGGGAATGTGTTGCACCTCATCGCCTGTTTTTTGCACTATCCGATGGATTTCCGGGTTGGTCAGCTTTCGTGATACAGCGGCAAAAAGGCAGGTCTGGCTGGATAGCGCCAGGTGCGCTACGCCGTTGCCGCGGCCTTCATGCTGAAGCGGCTGTTCCCCGGCCGCCACATGCAACCGATTCCAGTTATCCATAAGCGCATTCATTTCAGCGGAGCCGACAGAGCAGAATCGTGTTAAGGATTTCTTCTGGCAATAGGGCAGGGCAAGCAGGGTGAATATCAGGAGCCGGGCAATCATAGAAGCAAAGCGGGCGAAGGGACTCGAACTCTCTCCAGAAGCTTGGAAGAGAGACCAGCATCCGAACGCAGCCGTATTTTCCCGTGCTGGGTTGTGTTTACAAGTGCTTTTTTGGGCAATATGCCCACAGTTATGCCCACACTTTCTGCCCACAGTTTGCCCACGTTTTGGTTTCGATTGACGGCGAGTCCGCCCACATCTCCTGTCTTCAGGGTGTCGGTAGGTCAGGATGAGTTCAAGGCAACCATTCGAGTGGCTTCCGAGGACTATTATCCGTTTCCGACGACAGGTATGTGACGATTGAGGTGCTTCCCAATTTTGAAGATGTCATGCCTCCGGATTTGATTCCAGCGCAATGTGTCCAAGGAGTTGTCCGAATCGGATTGCATCGCTATCTTGCCGACAAGGTGCAGTGCATAGCGGAGAGATCGGAAGCCCGGGACCTTTTGGAGCCGGAAGCCCGGGACCTTTTGGAGCAGGACCTCATCCTGCTCTCCGAGAGATTGTTGCTGTGGACGGATGAAGCGATCGAAAAAGACCTCAGACCCTCTCCGGATATCCCCGTCCAGTCAGTCATCGCAGGCCGGAACACGCTGCTGGCCCACCTGGAGGGTGTCCGGTAACGGTACGGCGCTTGCACTATTACCGGCCGTCAAAATTTGTCTATTGCCACCTCAAAGACGGAAAGGTGATCTGGATTCCTGTGGCTGCCGGAATCTACAAGCACCTGCGGGAAACGGATCTGGCCGGCTTTCTGGAAGATCCCGCTATTGTCACGGATTACACCCGGCGGGCTCTGCAAATCGCTCCCTGGACCAACATCTTGCGCGAGTTCCCGGCCGACGTCGGCAACGGGTAGCCGGGTCCGCAGAAGAAGTCCGGCTCAGGAGCCGATGGCTCAAGCTATGGGCCCGAATTTTTCCCCGTTTGGCTGGGTCAGTGCTGGAAAAAAGAAGTGCAAGTCCCGCCTCACATGGTATCATGCTCTCCATGGGCGTCAATGCAGCACAGCGAATTGAGGAAGAATTTCAAACCTTGTCCGTGGAGGAACGCTGGAAGCTGGTGGAGCATCTGGCTGCCAATCTCTGGACAGCGTGGGACTCTCAGGTCGAAGACGATTCCAATAGCGGAAAGCTGGATTATTTAGTCGCGGAAGTCCAATCCGAAATCCAATCTGGCCAGACCGTTTCCTTGAATGAAGTCCTCCACAACTCGTAGATTTCGGGAAAATTTTGCCGGGCTCCCGGGACCGGTGCGTGCGATGGCCGTAAAGCAATACCGGCTCTGGATTCGAGATCCCGATCAGCGCCCTTATGGCAATGGGCCGCGAAAGGCTCTCCGTAATTTTTTCTCGACAGAGGGGGCACCATTGTGTACCCTTTGCTTATGAAAATCGTTCCGCTGAAGGAATTGAAAGCCAACCTGGCGATGTATGCAGAGGAAGCGGCCGCCGGAGAAACCATTGAAATTACGCGGTATAACCGGCCTTATGTGCGATTGATAACGGCATCTTCTGACGGATTGCGCCGGGGCTCACGCTTGGGAATGGCTGAATTGAAATCCGCAGGCAAGGCCGCATCACAGGGCGCGTATCTGGAAGTCCTCCTGAAAGATCGTGAGTAGAGCCTATTTAGACACATCTGCCTACCTGGCCATCCTTTTGGGAGAAGAGCCGGCAGACGTGGTCCGGCGGCGGACCAGGGGAAAGGGGTTTTGCTCAAGCGTTCTACTCCTGGCCGAAGCAGAAAGATACCCTTGTGCATCTGGTCCGGTCCGGAAATCTACCCGAATCAATATTTGAACTGGCATTTGCACAAATCGGAAATGACCGTAATGATTCCCCGAGCCAGATCCACGTCTTTCCAGGTGAGGGCTTGAATTTCCCCCAGACGCATTCCGGTCGAAGCTGCCAGGAGGCAGGCCGTTCTGGCCCGTAAATCTTTCCAGGTTCCTTCCCTGAATAGACGCGACGCTTCGTCGATCGTAAGGACTCCGGTGCGCTTTTGTGGCTCGGTGGAAACGGTGGGAATGCGGGGGAGGCGGTCCACGTAACCCGCTTCCTCGGCTGCAATGAGTATCTGCCGCAGGCTGACGAGGATCTGGTGTACCCGGGCTCCGCTCAGTCGGGCAAAGAGAACATCTCGGAATCTTTTTATATCTATTGTGGCTATTTCATCCAGCCGTCGGTCTGCAAATTCTGGCAGGAGATAGAGTTCGAGAATTCTCGTCCGCTCCCGGCTGTTGCGTTCGGAATGCCTCTTGCCGGACGTCCGCCGGTCCATGCTCCAGGTGCTATCCCAGGCAAAAAAGTTTTCGGTAAATTCCCGGAACGTGGGGTTGGCTCGCTTTCTGGCCTGAGTGGCAAAATGGGAGTAATTTTCGCGGACCCATTTTTCCGCACGTTTGCGGTTGCTCTCGCGGGTGCTCTGGTGGGCGACAACTTGGCCACCTTCTCTCACCTGAACGTAGTAGGTGCGGCCTCGACGGTACAGGGTAACATTCACGGGCAGACTCCTTGCTTCTGCGCATGGACCATGCCCACACGCCCACAGTTCGTTGCGCCCGTTTTCGGGTGGCAATTTCACAGAATGCGGAGAACTGGCCGTTCTCGTTATTCTGAGTAAGCGGGCGAAGGGACTCGAACCCTCTCCAGAAGCTTGGAAGGCTGCTGTGCTACCGTTACACTACGCCCGCTTGGTCAGCAGCTTTCTTAATACGGCGGCCACTGTCAATACAAACTCTAAAGGCGTCCTGTGGGGCCGCCATAGTTGATTTCAAATATGTCGTACGTGGTTTCGCGAACGGTGGCGAAGTAGTGAACAGACACGCCCATATGATATTCTGGCTGATAGCGGATCAGCTTGAGCAAATGTTGAGCCATCGCTTCGTTGCTCAAAGAGAATGGGTGAACCTTGCGTCTTTTGCGATCCAGGTAGATGCCCTCCCAGGATTTTACAGTAAGGCCGCGCTTCTCGAGGCGCAGAACCCGGCCAAAAATATCAAAGCTTGATTTATCGCCGGTCTTGGGAGTTTTGAAAACTCTGTCGATGCTTTCCGGCAGGATCTCTGCCTGAGGAAAGGCTGCTAAAACTTCTGTGCGACTGGAGAGAGAAAAGGCAGCAATCCGATGCACCTTATACTCAATAATCATTTCCTTTTCCAGGTTGGACAGCATGAAGTTAATGAGATTCTTATTCTCCGGAGTATCCCGGATGCTTAACTCAAAAGTATCCAGCACAGGATTGAAGCACTGGTAGTTACTTTCCTCACATTTTTCTCCGCCATCATAACCGGCCCGGTCGGCAATGCCTTCATAAGATTTAGTAATCATTCCTTTGTGTTCGAGCTTGATTAAGCGGATGATGGCGATGCCCCGGGCCGATTCTCCAGCGGCATGCAGGCTGCTTAAAGAAAGCGCCAGAAGTACAATCAGTCGCCCCAGCATATTAGTATGTTCGGTCCGCAGTAGATTTGAGTAAAGGGGGCTCATCCGCACGCCGGGTTTTGCCAGAAAGCCACTGTAGAGCTGCATTGTAAATTACATCGTGCCGGCCCCTGTAGATCCGCAGCGCTTTTCTTTCTCTATCCCGGCTGAGCAAAATGTCCGCGCCGGCCGCACCAAAGAGCTCAAGTTCTCCGGAAGGCTGGATATCACCGATAAGCTGGGCCGGGTTTTCACTGATGGCATGCTCGGCAGACACAAGTCGGTTGTAGCTCCATATACTGTGGATGGGCGGCACAAAGTTGTCATCAAGGCCTGTGGCTAAAAAGATATGCAGGTCTTTTAGTTTGCGTCGGTCCAGGTAATTTGCCGGGCTCCGTTCCGTGCAGCTTTCATGGGCCCGTGTACTGCGCAAGGGATTGCCGCCGCAGATGCGTTCCACATTGTCTGGATAGTGCCAATCCCGGCGGCGTACGGAATTGTACCACTCGGTCAGGTCATAGATGGGAGACCAGACGGCAATGGCAGAAAGGAGGTCAGGATGCCTGGCTGCAAGCAAGAGGCCCATCGTTGCACCACCGCTGTAACCGGTAAGATAGACCTTTTTTTTGTCCACCCGCGCGTTCGCATAGGCATAGGACATGGCATCAATGACATCTTTTTCTGCTGCATCCGATAGGGCGTAGGGGCTCTGGAATCTACCCCGATAATCGGGCAGCACCAGAATCCAATCGTTGTCCTGGGCCCACTGCGCGTAGGGAATGCTGAAGCTTTGTTTGTAGGTGGAACTCCAGCTATGCAGTCCAATAAGCAGCGGCCGGGGTTTGTTGCCCCCCGGGTTGTAAAATAGCATTCGCTGTAGCTTTCCGTCAAAGCTTGATGGCAAAGCGATTTCCTGCATGTGTCCGGCAAGTTCGTTCCAGTATGAATCGGTATGGCGGAGCATGAGCCGGACCGATTCCATGTTTCCGTAGGAGGTGAGAATTGTTGTGGCCGGGGCCGCGCAGTGGCTAATTATATAGACCGCCATAACTATAGAGAGGACTATGCGCCATGGTCGCATAAGAAAAATTCGGCATTCCGGAAAGGTAGAAAAGTCTTTTTATTTGGAGGGACTGAGAAAAAATGGGCTACTATGGATAGCGCTGCCATTCTCTCCGGTCTCATTTTCCTGGGCATGTCCCTTCTTGGCAGCGCTCTGATCCTTGCCAGCGTCCGCTTTCTCAAAGAAGATCCGGCCGCTCTCTTCAAGCTGGGACGCTACGGTATCATCGTAACCATTGCTTCTGTGGTTTCGGCGATCTGCGTGGCGATAGGCCTGCGACTGGACAGTCGCCATTCTGAGTCCTATTCGCGTGGCAAAGAGGCTGTGCAAAAAATATGGGGAGGAGAAATCCGACAACCTTCTCCGGCTTTTACTTATGCGGTGCTGCACACGGAAAATTTTACCGTGGAAAAAACGGGCGAAGAAAAGACGCGTCAGGTGTGGCGGCATCATGCTGCGAATTTTCAGGCCCAGTCAGTCAAAGTAAATCTGAGGCCCAGTATACGTAAAAAGGGTCTCTTGTTCTACGCGGGCTATGAACTGCAGTATGAATCCAATTATACGATTCGTAATACGGATAAAGTGGTTCGTGATTTTACTTTTCATTTCGCATTGCCGGATCAGGCCGGCAATATCACGGGCTTTTCCGTGAGCATGGACGGGCAGGTTGCGGAAAATGACGTAAATTTTTCTGATGGCTACACATGGAACGGTCGGCTGCAGCCCGGAGACGGAAAATCCTTTCGTATTACCTATCAGGCCAAAGGCAGCGATGCTTTCACGTACGGCCTTGCCGAAACGCAAATTGAGATAAGGGAACTGGATTTTGAATTGCTCAGCGGATATAAGGATGTCCGTCTCCCCGATCAGGCCATGGCACCCCATGAACATCTGGAGGATGCAACCGGATCACAACTGCGCTGGAAGGCCAGTCAGCTCATCACCGGGCAGAATATAGCCGTACGTTTTGAAGCTCCGGGGAATTGGGGTAAACTGGCTCCGCGTCTTTTCTACTATGCGCCGCTGGCTCTGTTTTTGTTTCTGGGAACGATCCTTGTCACGGCGATTGGCAAAAAAGAGATTCTCCATCCGGTGCATGTCTTCTTTCTTTCCGCGGGCTTCTTTGTTTTTTATCTGCTTGGTTCGTACCTTCTGAGCTTTGTGCCGGTTTTTGTGGCCATTCTTTTGGCGCTTCTGGTTTCGAGCAGTATAGTTATTTATTATGTATTTCTAATTAAAAAAGATTTTTTCATGCGCAGAATGTCTGCCCTTGCGCTCGGAATTTTTCAGTGGCTCTTTTCTCTGGCCTTTTTCTTCCCGGAATATACGGGCCTCTTGATCACTCTGGCGAGTATCGTGTGCTTTGTAGTGCTGATGCGCCAGACTGCGGACATTGACTGGGAAAACAAATGGTAGCCCCGCAGTAGCGGGGCATCGCCTCTTAGAGGCTGTCCAATTCCTCGATAATCCTGTCGGCCTCATCGATAGCATTTTCTTCTGAAATGGCCGGAGATAATTCCGGTTTCATATCCACTCCGGCATCATCGCTCTTTTTGGGGCAGGCCAGAAGAAACATGAGTGTTACAAAAAGAAACAGAATTTCTCTCATTTGTTTTTCTCCTTCCCTTTGACCGGATTGCCTTTGCCCTCGGGCTTGCCTTTTCCGCCAGGTTTAGCGACGCTTTCCGATTTACCAGAGCCCTCCGGTTTACTATTTCCTTCAGGTTTGCCCTTACCTTTGCCTGGCCGTTTCCCTGAAGCAATTTCTTCTTTGCGTTTGGCCAGTTTTTCTTCTGCGGTTTTGATGCGTTCGCGCAGCCTGGCAGCTTGCTCTGTCTTACCGTCTGCTTCGAGCTTTTTAGCAACCCGTATTAGATTTTCTATCCGATTGGCAAGACCAGTCAGGCGAGCGTTTTCTGTGACCTCCGCTTCCTGGGCTGTCAGTCCGGTTCCCAGGCAGAAGAGCAGGACGCTCATAAGACCCGTTACTTTCTGTTTGAATATCAAAGTGGTTCCTCTTATTCGAATATTGTGCCCATCGTGCAACACAGCAGCAAAGCTTCCGGCCTCAGCAACAAAGGCGAAACCTTTTTGACACAGATAGGCGGCTCCGGGTAAATCCTTGACGGCAGGGACTCCCGCAACAGGCTGGATTTTCCGACACTCCCCTGTAGCTCAGTCGGTAGAGCAGTTGGCTGTTAACCAATTGGTCGTAGGTTCGAGCCCTACCGGGGGAGCAGATTAGAACACGGTCGAACCTACGACCGATAGGTTAACAGAAGAATTGCTGGAAGGCCTCAATTCCACAAATTAGCGCAGAATTTTGCAGACCGGCAGTTTTCATCTGATATGCTTCAATACTGGACTTTATAGGTTAACACCGGACCAGATAGTCCAAAAACTACCTCTCATGATCCGGTTGGACTCGCAAAATTTTATTAATAGTGTTTGCTTGCCATTTTCCACCCTGCTTTGTCGGTATCCTTCGCCTGTTCAATTCATCTGCAATGGCGCGCAGCGACTCCCCACTTTTCTGCATCTGTCGCATTAGCATGATGGCCTTTTGCTCTTCATCGTTCATGACCAGCTTTCCATCGTGCTTTTCAAATCCGAAAGGAGCGCGTCTTGTTAATCCTGTACTGCGCTCTGGCCCCAGAAGGCCAAGCCGGTAGATGGCTGTACCAATAGCGGTGGGAGAAACCTTTAGTTGTCGAGCAATCTCATTACGGCTGAGGCCATTTCGCAATAGCTGTTCCAGCAAGGCACGGCTTCGTAAAAGAAAGATACCTGGCAGAGGCACTTTTTCTTCAATCACAGGCGCAGAGCTATCCTTGTCATGACTTTTTACCCCAGGTGCAAACAAGGGAAGTCGGATACTGAGTTCTGTGTCTTTAAGGGCAATGCTGGCCACAAAGGCTTTGATTTTTTGGCGGGTCATTTCGTTTTCCTTTAATTCTTGCGCGGCCTCCTTGCTGAAAATCTTCAAGAGTGAAGCAGGATTCGCTTGGCTGGACGCCAGAAGCCTTTCCACTTGATCTCTGTTTTGATTCTTAGCCAGCAGGAGAAGCTGGTGCTCTGACTGAAGCTGTGCAATGTCGTTTTCCAGATTGCGGCGCACCTCCGTCAAAGTGACCAGTCTGAGCTGGGACAATCGCTCTTCGATCTGGCGTGATAGTTCTTCCGTCTTCCGGTGCAATCGCTCCTGTTCTTTTCCAAGTTCACCGGTTCTCTTTTTAACCTGACCCTGGATTTTCTGGGCCAGAGCTGGATCAAGCTGGCGTGATCTGCTTAATTTTTCTAAATAATTTAGAACCAGTACTTCCACGGCTTCGGAGGGAATGCGCTCATGCAGAGCATTCTCAGGACAGGATTTCCGGTGTGCGTAGTATCTCCGGTAGCTGCCGGACCTGGAGCGAGCACTTTTCCCGCTCAAGGGCTCTTTGCAGGCAGCACAAACTAAAATTCCTGAGAGCCAGTAGTTGAAAGATTTTGCATTGGAGTTATTTTTCCGGCCCTTCTGGAGCAGTATCTGTGCTTCATCAAAAGTTTTCTGGTCAATGAGGGCTGGCCATGCAGCCGGGACTTCTGATTGCTGTTCGTCGCCACTCAATTCACGCAACCCCAGATAGCTGCGATTGCGCAAAATGTAATAGAAAGTGGAGCGACTGATACGCCCCAGATCGGGATGGTCTCGAAATTTGCGCCGGATTTCTTCGAGTGTTTTTCCGGCTGAACCCAGCCGGACATATCCGCGAAAAATAGCCCGGACCATTTGTGCTGAATCATCCATGAGAAGATGACCCTTGCGTTCTGGATCTCGTTTGTATCCCAGAGGAGGCAGGCCACCATTGGCCAGGCCACGTTTGGCACGTTCACGGGCATTGCGGCTGGTGCGCTCTGCCGTGATTTCCCGTTCAAATTCGGCAAAGACCATCAGGATCTTCACCACAAGATTGCTGAAAGGTGAAGTGGTATCGATGACCGTCTTGAGGCAGACCAGGTCGCACTGGTGATGCTGGACATATTCAAAGATATTCAGAAAGTCTCTGAGGGAACGGGAAAGACGGCTCAACTCCGTGAAGAAGATGGCATCGACGGCCCCGCGCTCGACATCGGCCAGGAGTCTCTTGAATTCCGGGCGGTCCATGCTCTTGCCGGAAAATCCGCCATCAATATATGTATCCACCAGGCGGCCCCAGGCTTCGCCGGTATTGCGTCGTTCCAGCTCTGCCTGGAGCATCTGCTGCTGGTTCTTGAGTGAACCTTCCTGCACCTGTGCCTGACGTTCGGTGGAAACGCGTACATAGAAAGCCACCCGGCGGACCTTCTGTCCGCCGGTGGCTGATTTCTGTCTGGCCATCAGGCTGCGAGGCGCTTTTTGTATCTTTTGCGCAAGCGGCAGAGCCTTCTGCCGGTGCGCTCAATACCTTTGCGGTTCTTGAGCCGGACCTGACGGCGCATTTCCTGCATCAATCTGTCATGGGCCTTCTGGTATATGGCTTCCATTAGACCATACCTGCGAAGAGCGGGAATTGCTCATGAGTGAGCTGGTCAAAGCCTGCTCTCAAAAGAGCCATGTCCCAGACCATGGCATGCTGTTCCAGACAGGCCCGCACAAAAGCATCCGTATGCACATTGTGGACAATGATTTCCACCTGTTCCCGGATGCGCAGATAGAACGGGAGCCAGATTTCTGCCGTGATGGCAAATTGCATTTCCCGGTCTGTGAGATCATCCGTGGATTGTTCCACACAAATGGCTTCACCCCGGTGAATGCCATACTGGATGAATGTTATGTCCAGTTGTTGGTTGCCCTTGTGAACTGAGATGCAACCCTGCTGGCGCAGAGCTGACCATCCGCCAAAGGCCCCGATGATACGCTGGATTGAATTCATGTTTCCTCCTGTGCTGACTGTGCAGCCAGCGCCGGAGAACCTGTTTTCCAGGGGAGGTTGCTAAAAAATTTTCCTGAATCTGAAAATTTTTCGGCGAACCGTTTGGAAATACAGTAAATGTATCTAAAATATCGTCAATCCATATTTGATTTTTCTGCTCAGTCGCTGTCAAATGGCGTCGATCGGTAAACTTTACCTGAGAAACAGATCATGCGCTCCCTGTCGCAAAAACCATGCCGGCCCTTAATTTGCTTCTTTTGAAGATGAGGTAGTCCCTGCGAGGCAGGCATGGTTTTTGCCAATCGGGTTTCAGAAGAGCGCGGGTTCACCAAGGACATGGAAGTCGTGCAGCTTGCCAGCTCACCTGTGAAGCCACAACATCAGACTGGCCCCATGAAACCGGGACCCACCAATCCCCCTGAGCCCGGCCGGCCCCGCATGGTGAAGCCGGCCGGCTCAGGGGGATTTTGGGGCAATCAGGAGCGATTTGACTGCAAATAGGCGAGATGAGGTCCACTGGCTTGAAACGTTCTGCAAACCGTCCCGTTCTCCGCAATCCCCATGCCAGGCCGCTTCAGGAAGTATGTTAAGTATTAACTTTTCGCCTTTGGCCTGGCATGGGGATTGCAGATGCTAAAGGAAACAGCTTTCAATCGACTCTTCTTTGCCGACAAGGTGCGGCCAGTAACAGGCTCGTACCCAGCGGGAGCCTGTTACTGGCCGCCCATGCTATGGAACGGAAAGAGCTCACGATAAATCAGGGTGGCCTCGCCTCTGTGAAGCCACCCTGATTTATGGCGGGGCAAATGGCTATATAGATATATCATTAGCTTTTAAGAGCAATATTGCTCTTTGCCCCTCTGAAGCTTGATTCTTGTTCGCCGAAAAATTTTCAGATTCAGGAAAATTTTTTAGCAACCTCCCCTGGAAAACAGGTCATCCAGGCGCGCTGCACAGTCAGCACAGGAGGAAACATGAATTCAATCCAGCGTATCATCGGGGCCTTTGGCGGATGGTCAGCTCTGCGCCAGCAGGGTTGCATCTCAGTTCACAAGGGCAACCAACAACTGGACATCACATTCATCCAGTATGGCATTCACCGGGGTGAAGCCATTTGTGTGGAACAATCCACGGATGATCTCACAGACCGGGAAATGCAATTTGCCATCACGGCAGAAATCTGGCTCCCGTTCTATCTGCGCATCCGGGAACAGGTGGAAATCATTGTCCACAATGTATACGGATGCTTTGTGCGGGCCTGTCTGGAACAGCATGCCATGGTCTGGGACATGGCTCTTTTGAGAGCAGGCTTTGACCAGCTCACTCATGAGCAATTCCCGCTCTTCGCAGGTATGGTCTAATGGAAGCCATATACCAGAAGGCCCATGACAGATTGATGCAGGAAATGCGCCGTCAGGTCCGGCTCAAGAACCGCAAAGGTATTGAGCGCACCGGCAGAAGGCTCTGCCGCTTGCGCAAAAGATACAAAAAGCGCCTCGCAGCCTGATGGCCAGACAGAAATCAGCCACCGGCGGACAGAAGGTCCGCCGGGTGGCTTTCTATGTACGCGTTTCCACCGAACGTCAGGCACAGGTGCAAGAAGGTTCCCTCAAGAATCAGCAGCAGATGCTCCAGGCAGAACTGGAACGACGCAATACTGGCGAAGCCTGGGGCCGCCTGGTGGATACATATATTGATGGCGGATTTTCCGGCAAGAGCATGGACCGCCCGGAATTCAAGAGACTCCTGGCCGATGTCGAGCGCGGGGCCGTCGATGCCATCTTCTTCACGGAGTTGAGCCGTCTTTCCGTTCCCTCAGAGACTTTCTGAATATCTTTGAATATGTCCAGCATCACCAGTGCGACCTGGTCTGCCTGAAAACTGTCATTGATACCACATCCCCATTCAGCAATCTCGTGGTGAAGATCCTGATGGTCTTTGCCGAATTTGAACGCGAAATCACGGCAGAGCGCACCAGCCGCAATGCCCGTGAACGTGCCAACGTGCTCGCCAATGGTGGCCTGCCTCCGGGATACAAACGAGATCCAGAACGCAAGGGTCATCTTCTCATGGATGATTCAGCACAAATGGTCCGGGCTATTTTTCGCGGATATGTCCGGCTGGGTTCAGCCGGAAAAACACTCGAAGAAATCCGGCGCAAATTTCGAGACCATCCCGATCTGGGCGTATCAGTCGCTCCACTTTTATTACATTTTGCGCAATCGCAGCTATCTGGGGTTGCGTGAATTGAGTGGCGACGAACAGCAATCAGAAGTCCTGGCTGCATGGCCAGCCCTCATTGACCAGAAAACTTTGATGAAGCACAGATACTGCTCCAGAAGGGCCGAAAAATAACCCAATGCAAAATCTTCAACTACTGGCTCTCAGGAATTTTAGTTTGTGCTGCCTGCAAAGAGCCCTTGAGCGGGAAAAGTGCTCGCTCCAGTCCGGCAGCTACCGGAGATACTACGCACACCGGAAATCCTGTCCTGAGAATGCTCTGGATGAGCGCATTCCTCCGAAGCCGTGGAAGCACTGGTTCTAAATTATTTAGAAAAATTGCCAGATCACGCCAGCTTTGATCCAGCTCTGGCCCAGAAAATCCAGTGGTCAGGTTAAAAGAGAACCGGTGAACTGGAAAAGAACAGGAGCGATTGCACCGGAAGACGGAAGAACTATCACGCCAGATCGAAGAGCGATTGTCCCAGCTCAGACTGGTCACTTTGACGGAGGTGCGCCGCAATCTGAAAACGACATTGCACAGCTTCAGTCAGAGCACCAGCTTCTCCTGCTGGCTAAGAATCAAAACAGAGATCATGGAAAGGCTTGGCGTCCAGCAAGCGAATCCTGCTTCACCTTTGAAGATTTTCAGCAAGGAGGCCGCGCAAGAATTAAAGGAAAACGAAATGACCCGCCAAAAATCAAAGCCTTGTGGCCAGCATTGCCCTTAAAGACACAGAACTCAGTATCCGACTTCCCTTGTTTGCACCAAAAGTCATGACAAGGATAGCTCTGCGCCTGTGATTGAAGAAAAAGTGCTCTGCCGGTATCTTCTTTACGAAGCCGTGCCCTGCTGGAACAGCTATTGCGAAATGGCCTCAGCGTAATGAGATTGCTCGACAACTAAAGGTTTCTCCCACCGCTATTGGGCACAGCCATCTACCGGCTTACTTCTGGGGCCAGAGCGCGCAGCACAGGATTAACAAGACGCGCTCCTTTCGGATTTGAAAGCACGATGGAAAGCTGGTCGCATGAACGATGAAGAGCAAAAGGCCATCATGCTAATGCGACAGATGCAGAAAAGTGGGGAGCTGCTGCGCGCCATTGCAGATGAATTGAACAGGCGAAGGATACCGACAAAGCAGGGTGGAAAATGGCAAGCAAACACTATTAATAAAATTTTGCGAGTCCAACCGGATCATGAGAGGTAGTTTTTGGACTATCTGGTCCGGTGTTAACCTATAAAGTCCAGTATTGAAGCATATCAGATGAAAACTGCCGGTCTGCAAAATTCTGCGCTAATTTGTGGAATTGAGGCCTTCCAGCAATTCTTCTGTTAACCTATCGGTCGTAGGTTCGACCGTGTTCTAATCTGCTCCCCCGGTATGCAGGGCGCACCCGCCAGCCGCAAATTGCTAAAATTATTTGTCCCCTTCCTGGAGAGCTGCGCTTCCTATCGCACCAGACCCCAGCAACAGGGCAGTTTCTTGCCTGTTTCTTGCGCTCCGCCACCGGTTCAATCGCATTTTTCTGATCGCCATCACCACGAAATTCCCGGCTTGTCTATCAAACTTCTGTCAGGGCAGTTTCGCGTCCGCAAAGAACAGGGCTTTCAGCCCTGAATCATCCGATAGCGATGCTCCGCAAGAGCCGCAATATTTTCCGCTTCTGTCTGCATCTTTCCTTTTACTATCAATTTTGAAAGCACCCTGCAATCCTCAACCTACCAGAGCCACTTCCTCTTCCCGTATTTTTTCCACTTGCTCCCACCCATGTCGGAGCAGCGGCCACTGGCAGGAGGAGCCGGCGGGGAAGAGTGGAACTTGAAGTTCCAACCTCAAATTGGTGCGAATTTTCTCTGGACAGAGCATCCGTTTCACTTCCGTTTCCATCCATGCCTCTCAAACTGTACAGGCTTCTTCGTAACCGGTCAACTTTTATTTTGATTTCTCTCATCTGTTTTCTGTTGATGCAGCTCTCATTGTATCGCCGCCGGCACCCCGTCTCAAAGCTCAAAACTCGGGAACGGTTTCTCCTGCGTCAGGCATGTCGTCTGCTACCTGCCGATCTCTGGCCATCCTTCCTTCTCATTGTACAGCCTCAAACACTGGTGCGCTGGCATGATTCCCTCTGGAATCTCATCCATCGCCTGAAATCTATCATCGGAACCTGGCTCTCCCGCAAACGGGCCGGACGTCCCCTGGAATACAGGGAAATCATCCGCATTCTCAAGCAAATCGTTCCGGAAAATCCACTCTGGGGAACGGTGCGGATCCAGTCTGAACTGATGCATCTGGTGTAATATGCCAGAAGTAATGTACAGCGCTATGCGGGCTCCTTTTGCCAGCTGTAGATATGATGCAGACCGTTCAGCGCTGGCTGTGAAACGAGGATGGACTCGGGTGATCCCCGCGATATGGGGCGGCCAAGGGGTGTCTGGCCAGCAAGGCCCATGTGTGGGCGCGGATGGTTATAGTAGCGGACGTACTGTTTCAGGAGGATCCTTGCATGCTTTTCTGTGCAGACAATAACCTGATCCAGAAGTTCTGTCCTCACGGAGCGGATCCAGCGTTCCGCGAAAGGATTCTGCCAGGGGGAGCGGATGGCCGTGCGACAGGGTGTGAGTCCACAGCTTTTGATGCTGTCCCGCACAGCTGTGTTGAAGATCGAGTCATGATCAAAGATAAGATAACGAAACTCATGCTCCCAGGAGAGAGCCTCTTTGATTTGTTGTGTGACCCAGAAAGCTGTGGGATGGAAGGATACATTGAAGTGACGGATACGTCTTGTGGCATGTTCGATCATGAACCAGCAATACAGAGTCCGACCCGGGAATATCTTGATGGTGAAAAAATCCATGGCGAGGATGGCTGTAGCCTGATTTTTGAGGAAGGTTTTCCAGCGGTCACGCAAGCGGATGAGACGCGGGTCTTGCGGAAACAGCCGCTTGATATAGCGTCGCAATGTGGTCAGTGGAACAGCATGGCCCAGATGCATCAGTTCAGACTGGATCCGCACCGTTCCCCAGAGTGGATTTTCCGGAACGATTTGTTTGAGAATGCGGATGATTTCCTGTATTGCAGGGGACGCCCGGTCTGTTTGCGGGAGAGCCGTGTCTGATGATAGATTTCAGGCGATGGATGAGATTCCAGAGGGAGTCATGCCAGCGCACCAGTGTTTGAGGCTGGACAATGAGAAGGAAGGATGGCCAGAGATCGGCAGGTAGCAGACGACATGCCTGACGCAGGAGAAACCGTTCCCGAGTTTTGAGCTTTGAGACGCGGTGCCGGCGGCGATACAATGAGAGCTGAATCAATAGAAAACAGATGAGAGAAATCAAAATAAAAGTTGACCGGTTACGAAGCAGCCTGTACAGTTTGAGAGGCATGGATGGAAACGGAAGTGAAACGGATGCTCTGTCCAGAGAAAATTCGCACCAATTTGAGGTTGGAACTTCAAGTTCCACTCTTCCCCGCCGGCTCCTCCTGCCAGTGGCCGCTGCTCCGACATGGGTGGGAGCAAGTGGAAAAAATACGGGAAGAGGAAGTGGCTCTGGTAGGTTGAGGATTGCAGGGTGCTTTCAAAATTGATAGGTAAAAGGAAAAGATGCAGACAGAAGCGGAAAATATTGCGGCTCTTTGCGGAGCATCGCTATCGGATGATTCAGGAGCTGAAAGCCCTGTTCTTTGCGGACGCAGAGCGTTTCACTGCCCTGACAGAAAGTTTGATAGACAAAAGCCGGGAATTTCGTGAGTATTAACTACTACGATCTGGCCTGGCAAATGCGATTGAACCGGTGGCGGGAGCGCAAGAAACGGCGCGAGGCCTTACGGATGCATTTGCAGCGCTGGGGTCTGGTGCGATAGGAAGCGCAGCTCTCCAGGAAGGGGACAAACAATTTTAGCAATTTGCCCTGGGGGTGCGCCGTGCACACCGGGGGAGCATTATAGACACGCTCGAACATAGGACCGATAGTTACACACGAAAACGCTAAACTCGGCTGATTTTGGCGGAGAATCGGTGATTGAACGCATCGTGCCTTCTTCTCAAAGAAATCTCTTGAATAGTTACACGCAAAGCTTTCCAGTCCTAATTGGGCCGGTTCAGAATAATTGCAACCGTGCGGGCAAACCAGTTCCCGCCCTGTTTCGTTGGTACTTTGCGTTTATTTAATTCAACTGCAATCGCCCGCAGTGATTCTCCATTCTTCTGCATCTGTTTCATGAGCATGATTGCTTTTTGTTCTGCTTCGTTTTTGACCAGCTTTCCGGCGTATTTGTCGAATCCGAATGGAGCGCGTCTTGTGCGACCAGAGTTTCCCTCTGGACCTAAAAGACCAAATCGATAGATGGCCGTGCCGACCGCTGCTGGTGAAGTTTTCAGGTGTCGTGCAATTTCATTGCGACTGAGTTTTTCTTTATCCAGAAGATGCTCCAGCACCGCACGGCTGCGCAGGAGAAGGAGTCCCGGAAGGCTGACTCGATCTTCGATCACAAGAGCGGATTCCGTTTCCGCATTGAGGCTGCCAGGTTTTCCGGCCACAAGGAGTGGCAGGCGAAACAAGAGTTCTGTATCTTTGAGGTCAATGCTGGCCACGAAGGCCTTGATTTTCTGACGAGTCATTTCGCCTGATTGAATGTTTTGGGCAGCGTTCTTTTCGCAGACTTTCAGGAGCGTATGGGGCTGCTGTTTGCTGGCGGCGACCAGTCCTTCGATGGCCGTCCGGGTGTGTTGCTGGGAGATGAGAAGAAGCTGGTGCTCGGACTGAAGTTGTGCGATTTCGTTTTCCAGATTGCGGCGCACCTCCGGCAGAGTGACCAGTCTGAGCTGGGAAAGGCGCTCTTCGATCTGGCCGGAAAGTTCTCTGGCTTCCTGCTCCAGTTGGTTGCATTTTTTTTCAAGTTCTCCCGTTCGCTTGTTCACCTGCTTTTGAATCTGCCGCAGAAGTTCAGAGTCAAGCTGGCGGAAGCCATTTAACTTTTGTAAATGCTGGCAGACCAGGGCTTCCACGTCATCGGCCGGGATGCGCTCATGCAGGCCCTGCTCGGGGCAGGATTTTCGGTGTGCATAGTATCTCCTGATCCTGCCGGATGCAGAGCGGGCGCTCTGGCCGCTCAGGGGTTGCTTGCAGGCGGCACAAAAGAGCGTACCCGAAAGCCAGTAGTTGAAAGACTTTGCGTTGCCCGTTTGATTTCTGCCCTTCATGAGAATCTGCTGCGCCTGGTCAAAGGTTTCCCGGTCTATGATAGCGGGCCAGGCTGCCTGAACTTCTGAGGTCAGGTCCTCGTCAGTGATTTCACGCAACCCCAGATAACTACGATTGCGCAGAATATAATAGAAAGTGGAACGGGTGATGCGCTTCAGATCGTGATGGTCTCGAAATTTGCGCCGTATTTCTTCCAGTGTTTTCCCGGCTGAGCCCAGCCTGACATAGCTGCGAAAGATGGCCCGGATGATCTGGGCGGAATCGTCCGCGAGAAGATGGCCCTTGTGGTCAGGATCTCGTTTGTATCCCAGGGGCGGCAGGCCTCCATTGGCCAGGCCACGCTTCGCCCGTTCACGGGCATTGCGGCTGGTTCGTTCTGCGGTGATTTCCCGTTCAAATTCGGCGAAGACCATCAGAATTTTCACCACAAGATTGCTGAAAGGGGAAGTGGTATCTATGACAGTTTTCAGGCAGACCAGATCGCAGTGGTGCTGCTGGACATATTCAAAGATATTCAGAAAGTCTCTGAGGGAACGGGAAAGACGGCTCAACTCCGTGAAGAAGATGGCATCGACGGCCCCGCGCTCGACATCGGCCAGGAGTCTCTTGAATTCCGGGCGGTCCATGCTCTTGCCGGAAAAGCCGCCATCAATGTATGTATCCACCAGGCGGCCCCATGCTTCGCCGGTATTGCGTCGTTCCAGTTCTGCCTGGAGCATCTGCTGCTGGTTCTTGAGGGAACCTTCTTGAACCTGCGCCTGGCGTTCGGTGGAGACCCGGACATAGAAGGCCACCCGGCGGACCTGGTGTCGTGCGAGTGGCATGGCCACGTAACAAAGGGTGTAAGTCCCGAGGAGGCCCTGACGGAGGGAACTCCACACCTATGATGGCAAGGGCCAGATTGTGAGGTCTGGTCTGGTGGAAGCCTATGGTGAAATGGAAGCCTGAATGCGTTCAGCGTGAACCGCTGGAAGGCCTGTGCAAATGGATGAGTTAGCGACTGGTAGCGAAGTCCTGTATCCGTTGGTGTTGCACAGGTAGAGGCGGCAGGTAGTCCATGAAGTTGCGTGTGTCTTACCCACTGAGATCTCCTGGCCTCCACGCAGGAGTGGTAATTGTCGAGGAGGACGAGACAATGAAGGGACAGGAGAAGTCGGACGACTCCATAGTACCGAAAAGTCGGCGAAAGTCGAAAGCGTCCCGCAAGGGAACAGGGAAGGGAGTCGCGGCCAGTAAAGATGCAGATCAACTGAAACTGTTTCAGGCTTCAGCTGAAAACCCGAAAGGGAGCTCTGGCCCACCGGTTGCAGACCCATCTGCTTCTGGAAGGTTCAAGCGGCCTTTGAGCTTGAGCATCGACAGCAAAGATCTGCCGGCGATGGCGATGGAAGAGATAGCAACACTGCCCAATCTCTATGTCGCTTTTGAACATGTGCGGGCCAACCATGGGTCGGGTGGTCCGGACAAACAGAGCGTGTAAGAAGTAAAGGAGCAAATCGACGATGTTGTGAAACGTCTTCGCATCGAGCTGCTTTCCGGGAACTACTACCCTGGTATGATACGCAGGGTCTGGATTCCAAAACCGGGAGGTGGCAAGCGCGGTCTGGGTATTCCCAATGTCATCGATCGCATTGTGCAGCAGGCTTTTCTGCAAATCATACAGCCCCATTACGAAATGACCTTTCACGATTCCAGTCACGGGTTTCGACCCGGTCGAAGTTGTCACACGGCCCTTGCGGAAGCGAAAAGCTACATGGAAGAAGGATTGACCTGGGTCGTTGATATAGACCTGGAAAAGTTCTTCGACCGAGTAAATCACCAGCGGCTTATCGTCCGCCTTGAAAGGCGCATAACAGATAAACGAGTTATGACGACGATCAAGAGGATGCTCAAAGCGCGGGTGGTGCTTCCTGATGGTTTGGTGGAAAGCGTGGAAGAAGGAGTCCCGCAGGGTGGTCCTCTGTCTCCTCTCCTGAGCAACATTGTTCTGGATGAGCTGGACAGGGAACTGAGTCGCAGAGGGCATAGGTTCGTTCGCTATGCTGATGATAGTAACATCTATGTCGGCAGTGAACGGGCCGGTCTTCGCGTGATGGCATCAGTCAGTCGATTCATCGAAAAGAAGTTGCGACTGAAAGTGAATGCCAGTAAAAGTGCTGTGGCTGCACCGGATACGCGTCATTTTCTGGGATTTTCCCTGAAGTATGATGCGGCAGACGGATCAGTTGCTGTGGCACTCTCGCGCAGAACCCATGAGCGGATAGCCCGAAGGATTGTTGAGTTGACGCCCAGAAACTGGGGCGGCTCCATCGACAGCTGTATTCGGCACGTGAATAGATACCTTCGCGGCTGGATGGGATTCTTTCGCATCTGTTCTGAGCCGGAGAAATATTTTCTCAGACTCTGGGATGCGCACACACGCAGACGGCTTCGAGCCATTCACCTCAAGCAATGGAAGAGACGTCGTTTCATTTATCGAAAGCTAATCAAGCTGGGAATAAAACCGAAGACGGCGAGCATGGTCTACTCGCGCAAGAGGAAAACTCTGGGCTCTATCGCACTGCTATGCAGTCGACAGGGCCTTGAACAACAGCTACTTCGCGCAAATTGGCCTGCTTTCTCTTGCTGCATTGTGGGATGAGTGGAATCCCGTGGCAAAAGTTCATAAAACCATCGCTTCAGGGCAATTACTGCTCTTTGAATAACTGAGTCCAGCCCAGCGCTGGAGTTTCCGCATTACCTGACGGAACGGCGGAATCCCGAAGAGCCGGATGTGAGATCCACAAGTCCGGTTCTGTGAGAGCCGGGGGCGGGAGACGGCCCCCGGCTACTCGACCGCCGGTGGCTGATTTCTCCCTGGCCATGCTCAGGCTGCGAGACGCTTTTTGTATCTTTTGCGCAACAGCCAGAGTCTTCTGCCGGTGCGCTCAATGCCTTTGCGGTTTTTCAGGCGCACTTGCTGGCGCATTTCCCGCATCAGCTTTTCATGGGCGCTCTGGTATATGGCTTCCATCAGGCTGCCCCCGTCATGCGTGCCAGCAAAGACTGATACAGATTGCCGTTCAGTTCTTCAAGAAAACCATCCGCAAAAAGGTTCAGTTCAAATACGCCGGTTACGCCAATGAGCCAGGATCCGGCCTCATAGTCCACGACCAGGTCTTCCCCTTCCATGCGGTACAGGTGGACTTCATTCCCGGAAACCTCATTGAAAAAATAAAAAGGGAGCCAGAGACCGTTCCTGTATTCCAGATGAATTTCCGGCTCAGACTGACCAAAATGGTTGCATTTCACCAGACGGATGGCAATGTGGGCTGTGGGTCCGCTGTCCAGATATTCAAGAAGGAGAGCGTCCCCGGTTGATTTTCCGGGGAGCCACATTCTATTAAACAATATTTTTGATTTATTGTTTTGTTTGTGTTCTGATGTGCGCATGTCTTATCTCCTGCCGCTTGTTGCGGCCAGAATGCTTACGCCCCGAATTGCCGGAGTTGCACAAAAATTCTGGCCTGATCTAAAAAAATATCGCTCTGGCTCTCAGAATTCAGTTGATTTGCTTTCATTGGAAATTGCGGCAGGAGCCATCTAAGGGTGGCCGTGGAAGGACATGTTAACACATAAGCAGTTACTTGAGCGTATCTCGATCAACCCGGCCATTTGCGGAGGCAAGCCCTGTATAAAAGGACACCGGATCTGGGTTTCGCTGATGCTTGATTTTCTCGCTTCCGGGATGAGCACTGATGACATATTGAGCGAATATCCCCAGCTCACGGCTGAAGATATTCGGGCTTGCATGGCTTATGGATCTGAAATGACCCGGGAACGCATGGTGCATATTGCTGAGCGGTAGATGAAGATCAAACTTGACGAGAACCTCGGCACGCGAGGTTTGAAGCTATTAAAGGAAAGCGGCCACGACGTGGCAACCGTGGTCGACGAAGATCTTTCCTCAGCATCAGATGATATACTGATCGAAATATGCCGCGCTGAAGAACGCGTTCTCATCACCTTTGACAAGGATTTCTCCAGCATTCTGCGCTTCCCGCCGCAACGATACGCAGGGGTCATAGTGCTCAGGCTCGCTGAACCATTCACCCTGCCAGACATTGAAAATGCGCTTCAACGCTTCCTGGCGGCATCGACTGGACAAAATCTGACCGGCCGCCTATGGATCATAGATTCGGAGCGTATCCGGGAATTTGATACACAGGGAGACTGAAGACCAGAGGTGGAACGCGTGATGCGCTTCAGATCGTGATGGTCTCGAAATTTGCGGCGTATTTCCTCCAGCGTTCTGGCCGCTGAGCCCAGCCTGACATAGCTGCGAAAGATGGCCCGGATTATCTGTGCTGAATCGTCCGCAAGAAGATGGCCCTTGCGCTCTGGATCTCGTTTGTATCCCAGGGGAGGTAGGCCGCCATTGGCCAGGCCACGCTTTGCCCGTTCACGGGCATTGCGGCTGGTTCGTTCTGCGGTGATTTCGCGTTCAAATTCGGCAAAGACCATCAGGATTTTCACCACAAGATTGCTGAAAGGGGAAGTGGTATCTATGACAGTTTTCAGGCAGACCAGATCGCACTGGTGCTGCTGGACATACTCAAAGATATTCAGAAAGTCTCTGAGGGAGCGGGAAAGGCGGCTCAACTCCGTGAAGAAGATGGCATCGACGGCCCCGCGCTCGACATCGGCCAGGAGTCTCTTGAATTCCGGGCGGTCCATGCTCTTGCCGGAAAACCCGCCATCAATGTATGTATCAACCAGGCGGCCCCATGCTTCGCCGGTATTGCGTCGTTCCAGTTCTGCCTGGAGCATCTGCTGCTGGTTCTTGAGGGAACCTTCTTGAACCTGCGCCTGGCGTTCGGTGGAGACCCGGACATAGAAGGCCACCCGGTGGACCTGGTGTCCGCCGGTGGCTGATTTCTCCCTGGCCATCAGGCTGCGAGGCGCTTTTTGTATCTTTTGCGCAAGCGGCAGAGCCTTCTGCCGGTGCGCTCAATACCTTTGCGGTTCTTGAGCCGGACCTGACGGCGCATTTCCTGCATCAATCTGTCATGGGCCTTCTGGTATATGGCTTCCATTAGGCTGCCCCCGTCATGCGTGCCAGCAAAGACTGATACAGGTTCCCGTCCAGATTGTCAATGAAGCCCTCTGGGTACAAATTGAGTTCCAGAAGACCGGTCATGCCAAGGATCCAGGCCCCGGCCTCATAATCTTCAATCAGAGCAGCGGGGGTGGCTCTGGATGCCCTACTTCTACAAAAATGAAACCATGATCTTCCCCCGATTTTCTGGACACCCCAACACCAAATGGGAGGAACGAAAATATGGGAAGAAAGGAAGGAGTTCCATTGTATGATGATGGATTCAAGCGGGATGCAGTCGATCTGACTGTCCACGGAAAGTCCGTGCGCCAGGTTGCATCGGACATGGGCATTTCTGAAGCCAGTCTTCATAATTGGAGAAAGAAATATTTGGATGAAGAAGGTCCACAGCGGCAACACCTGAGGGAGGAAAACGAACGCCTGCGCCGGGAAGTCATAGAACTCAGACAGGAGCGTGATATCTTAAAAAAGTCCGTGGCCATCTTCTTGAAACCACACAGGACAAGTATGCCTTCGTGAAGGCGCATTGCTCCCGATTGTCTGTGAAGAAGATGTGCAAGATTCTGGAAATTTCGCGGAGTGGGTACCATGAGTGGCTGGATCGCAAGCCCTCTCGTCGGGCCAGTGAGAATGCGGCGATCCTTACGGTGATCAAAGCTATCAACGCTGAGGTTAAAGGCGCCTACGGAAGTCCGAGGATGACCTGTGAACTTAAGGATCGCGGGATTCAGGCCGGCGAAAACCGTGTTGCCCGTATTATGGCCAGATCTGGCGTTTCTGCCTCATTCAGGCGCAGATTCAAGGTCCAGACCACGGATTCTAAGCATGATCTTCCGATCTCTCCGAACTTGCTTGATCAGAAGTTCAAAGCAACTCGCGCTAACCAGATCTGGTGTTCTGATATCACCTATATCCGTACCGGCGAGGGCTTCGGCTATCTGTGTGTGGTCAAAGATCTGTATGATGAGAAGATTGTCGGTTGGTCTTTCAAGCGCCATTTAAAAACAGAGCTGGCTCTCGAAGCTTTTCGCCATGCTGTATTCCGTCGCAAACCGCGTCGAAGCATCATCTTTCATTCAGATCGCGGAGTCCAGGGTGAATTCAATCGGCCGTCGCAACACCTCAGTCATGGAGGTGGGAATGGGAAAGACCGGAAATTGGATGAGATTAATTACCGGGCGATCACCGATGAGATCGCCGGGGGCGCCTGCGCATCGCCGGGAAATACAACGACGGTTTTGGCGAGTGATTGCAACGGGGGTCACGAGCGAGAGCGCCGCGGAATCGGTCGGCGTCGCTCCGGTTGTCGGCTGTAGATGGTTCAGACAGGGTGGCGGCATGCCACCATTTGCCGTCACAGATCCATCGGGTCGCTACTTGTCGTATTCAGAACGCGAGGAGATCTCGTTGCTGAAAACACAGGGGTATGGGGTTCGAGACATTGCACGTCAATTGAATCGCTCGCCGTCAACGATCTCGCGAGAACTGCGCCGAAATGCCGCAACTCGCGGCGGCAAGCTCGATTATCGAGCGTCAGTTGCACAGTGGAAGTCAGAACTCGTTGCCCAACGCCCGAAGCAGGCCAAGTTGCTCATCAACCCACGCCTGCGCCATTACGTGCAAGAGCGCCTATCGGGTCGAATCAGTCGGGCGAACGGAAGACGGGTGGCAGGCCCGACGGAGACTCCGTGGCAAGGGCGCAACAAACCACGTCGTGGAGATCGCCGCTGGGTCATGGCGTGGAGCCCGGAGCAGATATCGCAGCGCTTGAAAGTCGATTTCCCCGATGATGAGTCCATGCGCATTAGCCACGAAGCGATCTATCAGGCCCTTTACGTCGAATGCCGCGGTGCGCTAAAACGTGAGCTGGTGACATGTTTGCGTACCGGTAGAGCGCTGCGCGTCCCGCGAGGACGCACTCGTCAGAAAGCCTGGGCACACGTCACACCGGAAGTGATGATATGCGAGCGGCCAGAGGAAGTCAAAGACCGCGCAGTGCCAGGGCATTGGGAGGGCGACTTGTTGATCGGCCTGAACCGATCGGCAATCGGCACACTCGTCGAGCGTAACACCCGATTCACAATGCTCATTCACCTCCCAAGAGAGGAGGGTTTTGGGATCATTCCACGAAGAAAGAACGGACCGCCGCTCGCCGGCTTCGGCGCAATCACGATGAAAAACGCACTCGCAGTGCAGATGACGACCTTACCCGAGCAACTGCGTCGTTCGTTGACATGGGATCGAGGCAAAGAACTTTCGGCGCATGTCGCGTTCAAGGTGGAGACCGGTATCCCCGTATACTTCGCGGACCCACAAAGTCCATGGCAACGTGGAACGAATGAGAACACCAACGGCATCTTGCGACAGTACTTCCCGAAGGGAACTGATCTGTCACGCTGGTCAGCTAACGAGATTGAAGCTGTTGCTCATACGCTTAACACGCGACCACGCAAGACACTGGGATGGAGGACTCCCGCAGAGGTGCTTGACGGTTATCTACGATCCATTCAACATGCCTGTGTTGCGACGACCGATTGAACCCAAGCAGTATGCATCAGAAGCATTTCAGGAAGAATTGAAACGTCACGGTTTTCGCCAGAGCATGAGTCGCAAGGGAAATTGCTACGACAATGCCCCGGTCGAATCATTCTTCAGCAGGCTAAAAGTTGAGGAGATTTATAGAAACAAATATAAGACTTTTTCGGATGCGAGAAGAAATTTATTTGACTACATCGAAGGCTTCTACAACAGGAGGAGGAAACATTCGCGTCTGGGCTACAGGAGTCCGGTGGAGTTTTCAAAGAGATAGGGGTGTCCGTTTTATCGGGGGAAGATCACCACCTGAACTGAAGTTTCGGTGTATCGCAAGACTGGAGCTTACAGATACTCCAGAAAAATCCCCTGGCCAGGTTGCTGAAAATACCTGATATGGTATTTTTTTATATTTATTTATTTGTTTTTTTGCATTTCCATGCTCTGTCTCCTGCCGCAAGCTGCGGCAGGATTGCATGACGCCTTCCTGTTCTGGAGTCGAATTAGCTCGTTGGAAGTCAAGCCCAACACATCTTAACGAGCGATAAAGCTCATCTGGCTCACGGCTGACCGAGGCCCTCTTCTTGGCCCCGGATACGTACACGATCAGGTTCCACGATCCAGAGCTTTTCTTTCAGTGGCTCTAACAATAGCAGAGGCAAAATACCCTCCATAATTTTCAGGACAGTCTGCTTATCCTGTCGATCAAGACGAAGGACGATGATACCGGGATGTTCCGCAGGTGGATAGGCTCGAATGTTCGAAAAATCCAGATCAAGCGTGACCAGTGCTCGACCTTCAGCCCTGCAGATCGATGCCAGCTGGTCGTCCCCCTTTCCGGCCAGCCCTTGCTGGCGGACGGTGAGAGCATCGTGACCTGCGACCTTCAGCAGTTCGCTGATCTCCTGCGGAAGGTTTTCATCTATTTTCCCTCTCTGCCAGCAAAGTTGCCGCCTCAAATGAGGTAGGAACATGGCAAGATATAGTGTGAATTTCAAGGAAGCGGTCGTCAGAAAGATGCTGCTGCCCGGTGGCAAGGGGGTCCAGGCCACAGCGGAAGAGACTGGTGTCTCAGCACCGACCCTCTACGGATGGATCAGGAAGCTGAGGAGGACCGTGGAGATGGGAGAAGACAGGACCGGTCCGAACGAGCGGAGCCTGAGCGAGAAGCTTGAACTGCTGATGGAATCCGCGAACCTGGGACCGGATGCACTGGGTGAATGGCTTCGCGGACGGGGAGTCCATGAGGAGCACCTGAAGCTGTGGCGCACCGAGGTACGCGAGGCTCTTGAGTCAGGTGGCTCGGCGACCCGCCGGGATCTCGCGCAGAGCCGCGGGGAGATCAAGGCCCTGGAGAAGGAAGTGCGCCGCAAGGACAAGGCGTTGGCCGAGCTGACCGCGATCGTGGTACTCAAAAAAAAACTGGAGACCTTGTTGGGCGAGGAAAAGGAGCCTTGACCTCGTCGTCGGTCAGATCGCACCTCGTGGCCCTGGTCGCGGAGGCGATGGCCGCCGGTGCCCGCCTCAAGGTCATCGGAGAACACCTGAGGATCGACCACAGGACTCTGCAGCGATGGCGGAAGGACCCGGCCGGTGACGGCCGCAAGGACGCAGTCCGCAAGGTGCACAATAAACTCACCGACGCGGAGCGCGCGGAAATCCTCCGTGTCGTAAACTTGCCCGAATACCGCGACATGGCCCCGGCCGAGATCGTGGCTCTTTTGGCCGAACGGGGGCAATATGTGGGCTCCGAACGCACCATCTACCGGGTGCTCAAGGAGAACGGCCAGCTGGCTCACCGCGGGCCGGGTCGAGCGCGAACGAAGCGTGAACGTCCATCGCATGAGGCGACCGGACCCGGGCAACTCCTCAGCTGGGACATTACCTATTTGCTCTCCAGCATACGCGGCGTCTACTTCTACCTGTATCTCGTGATGGACGTTTGGAGCCGCAAAATCGTGGCATGGGAAGTGCACTCGGAGGAGCTCAGCGCACTGTCAGCCGAAATGATGGATCACCTCGCGGGCACGATGCCGCTCAAGGGCACCATCCTGCATGCCGACAACGGCAGCCCCATGAAGGGTTCCACTATGTTGGAGAAGCTCTATGAACTCGGGGTCACGGCCTCGTTTTCAAGGCCGCGCGTGAGCGAGGACAATCCGTTCTCCGAGTCGTTGTTTCGCACGCTGAAATACCGTCCCGGATATCCCAAGGCCTTCGCCACGATGCATTCGGCCCGCTGCTGGATTGCTGATTTCGTGAACTGGTATAACAATGTCCACAGGCATTCGGGCATCGGTTACGTAACACCGGCGCAGAGGCATTCCGGCATCGACAGGCCCATTCTGGAAAAACGCCGTGCCACATTCGAGGCCGCACGGGAACGCCATCCTGAACGCTGGTCACGGAATACGAAATCCTGGAAATACATTGACAATGTGAAACTCGGAAGGAAGAAGGAAAGGGTCGAGGCGGCCGCATGACGTTCGGTTCGCATAAAAGAAAATACGCGCGGTTCCGATCCCTAATGCATGGGCCATGTTGCCCGGACTCTTCCCTCGCTCTCGCAGGTTCTCGTCCAGTTTTGGGTGTGTTAGCTCGCAACCGGTCGGAGGGCCAGCCATTTCTTGAGCGATTCCAAACTTTCGGATGAACGCCTGCCCTCCATAATTCCTGCAACGGTCAGATCCTCGTCCAGGTCCGGCCAGTGAAGATAGGCACCATCACCTATGATCTCGCAGTTGGCCCTTTCAGCATGGGAACCGTGCCAGAGGCGTGGATACCATTGCAGGGGGACAATGATCGTGCGTCCGTCCGCGAGGTCCAGGCGCAAGGTATCTTCGTCACAGGAAACGCTGCTTGCCCGAATTTCCCGATCAAGTAGTGAAGAATTCATTTCATTTCTCCAAAAAAATAGTCCGATTGGCGTCCACAATACGGAAGAGCGTCCTGGGCTCTGCCGGTGAAAATCCGCCTCCCTTTGCGAGCACAATCGGGTCCAGCCAAAATTTTGCTACGAATTTTTTCCGGTGCACATGCACATGCGGCGGCTCACCCCGGTCAAGCGCTACAAAGTAGAAGCGATACGCCGTCCCAACGCTCTTAGAATCAGATCAGAAATCCCGGCATGGATCGCTTCGTATGTCCGGGCAGTTTGGACTGCCCGGGAGGCCGCGATTTTCTCCGCAAATTTTCTCAGTTTCTCGCGACCTATGCGTCTCTGATGGGGATGCACCGTTTCGCCGTTAATCAGGTCTTCAACGGCTGCACGTCTTACCAGTTGCTTGGAAGGAAGGTGTCTAATTTTACCAAAAAGACTTAAGTGTTTCTTCCGCTCGGGTGCACAATATTCGATGTAATCTTTAAGAATAAGCTTCCAATCTTGGGGCTTCCAGTTCTTCTTTTTCACGCTGCTCTTCTCTATACCGGAAATAGAAATAAATGAGACCATCTCCGCTGGCTATGCCCAGCAAGCATTCGGAAAATTGGCCTTCAAAAATCAGACTGACACCGGCTATAGAAAAAGGCCCACCGTTTATATTGTAAGATTCCCATAACCCGGGTCAGAACACTGCGGGCCCGGGCAAGGCGCACCTTCGTTGTTCGGATCATGGTTGTACGCAGTCCCCTTGCCCGTAACCGCGCAAGCTCTTTTTTCGCCTTCTTGATTGCATCGAAATGAAAATGTACTGCCATATCCATCGTGATTTATTAACTTCCGTTGATGCAAAAGCCCAGGGAAAGTTCCGGACACAACCGGGGCAGAAAAAACAGAGTCCCCGATCACCGTCGCCCATTGGCGGATGTTCCGGTCGCCAGCCGTGAAAGGACTCTGAGGCTGGAGCGCAGGATAGTTTCTACGGTGGGAGAATATGGCTCTGGAAATGGTCCTCCAGAGAGCAGATGAGCTGGATGAAATTGCCGCGCAGGCCGAGAAGCGGGCAGCCCGCAGGGCTAATGCTCATCCGAATTGAACTGCGCGAGACAAAGGGACTTCCCATCCGCAATGGCAACGCTTATTGCGCCAGAGTAATGCCAGCGTCCCCCCGCCGTCGCGGCGGGCTTGCGCCGCACCTCTTGTCAACCCGTGCGGCCGCGAATAATTTTCACCGGCCAGTGCGGTTTCCAGTCGGCTACGGCTGCCGGCAGTGATTCCGGCAATGGGGCCATAAATTCTCCCGGATACCAGGTAGCGGCAAAATCCCCGTCCGGGTGCTTCTGGACCACCAGACTGATCTGATCCGCGGTATGTGACCAATCCTTTCCGGTGACCTCGAGGTAAAGCTCCTCACCATGGAGGCCTGCACGCTTCTGTATGTAATGCTGAGCCTTTTGCGCCTGTTCCAGCGCCATGACCATCGTATGGGCGATTCGGCCGGACGGCAGAGCGGCCGTGAAATAGCGGTATCCGGTGAAAAAGAATGCATTCCTCTTGTGTTCGGGAATACCTTCCGGAGCCAGTTCCTGAAAATCCAGCTCTGCCAGAAACATCAGGGTATCATAAAGTGTATCGAGTCCCTCCACAAAACTACCGCGCCCACGACTGCCGGAATGCCGCACCATTCCCGACAGATAATCTCTTCCGATGGGAGGTTCAGGCTTCTTGATTATGCCGCTCGCCATGAGTGCCAGCAAAGACTGTTACAGATTGCCGTTCAGTTCTTCAAGAAAACCATCCGCAAAGGGTTCAGTTCAAATACGCCGGTTACGCCAATGAGCCAGGATCCGGCCTCATAGTCCACGACCAGGTCTTCCCCTTCCATGCGGTACAGGTGGACTTCATTCCCGGAAACCTCATTGAAAAAATAAAAAGGGAGCCAGAGACCGTTCCTGTATTCCAGATGAATTTCCGGCTCAGACTGACCAAAATGGTTGCATTTCACCAGACGGATGGCAATGTGGGCTGTGGGTCCGCTGTCCAGATATTCAAGAAGGAGAGCGTCCCCGGTTGATTTTCCGGGGAGCCCCATTCTATTAAACAATATTTTTAATTTATTGTTTTGTTTGTGTTCTGATGTGCGCATGTCTTATCTCCTGCCGCTTGTTGCGGCCAGAAACGTGTATCCCTCGACATGGGATTATTTTAGATAAGGGGGCAAGCAAAAGACCGTAACGGGCACCGTGGCCGTCAGGCTTTAAGCCATAACTGGTAATTATTATGCGCATTCTGGTTCTTGGAGGAAGTTACACAGGACGATACCTTGCCGCAGTGCATGCGGAAAAATCGGCAATAAAGCGCGCCCTGACCGTCAGGGAGGACTTGCGCCAGGCTTTTGATTCGATTAGCAGGGTATGTTTGGTTACGCGGAGTATTGATGCTTACCGTTCTCTGGGCTTTGATGTGCTTGAACCCCACGAAGCCTGTCGCTCTCAATTTGATCTTGTCCTGGACACAGTTCCGCAAGCTTCTGCTGGAAGTCCGGCCTATGCGGAGAGTATTGCACGACTAATGGCCGGAAAATCCGCTCCAGTCTATGTGCACATCAGCACCACTTCCGTATATCCAGCGAACCCTCCAGCTCTGGATGAAGGAGTTCCTTGCTTGAATGAAGATACTCCACCCATGCCGGATACAGACGGTGCCCGAAATCGTTTGCAACTGGAGAGGTTAATTCTGGAATCGTACCCGCAGGCCCGGATCCTGCGCAGCGCAGGACTTTATGGCCCCGGCCGCGCGCTACCGCTTATGTTTCAGGCAAAGGATTTTAATCGCTTGCTGAGCGGGAATGGAGTTGTTTCGCGCATTCACGTAGCCGATTTACTTCGCCTTGCCATTGCCATGGTTGGCGCAAATACTCCGTCTCTCGTAAATGCAGTTGATGCCTGTCCCTCTGCGAACTCAAAAACATTCGCCTATCTGGAGGATTTGCTGGGGCAGACACTGCCTGGTTCCTGGCGCGGAGATATGCCTGTTGGACGCGCAATGGAAAGCAAGTATGCGCGCAAAATGCTGGGCGACTATCTTTACCCTTCGTACGTTGAGGGTTTTTATGACGTGCTGGAGCAGAGCAGGTGGCCGGGAGCGAAATAAATCTTCCTGCAATCCCGGAACCGAAGCGAATTTCCGGCAAAAACAATTGTAAATGGCCGGAACTCGCGCCCGCATGCCGGCCATTCCGTCGGGGCGCGGTCGCGGACTAACCGACCCAATTTTCGGAAAAATGTCCAAGGATTGAAAAAAAGCTGTGACAAGTGGCTCATTGGGCCGTCTGACCGTGCATGCAGCAGGGTAAACGGTCCATCAAGATCGGCTATGGCGCGGCCGAGGCAGGCGTAGCAGCTGTAGAGCTGATGATCCAGCTCTATGTCCTGAAATTCTATATTTCGTATGCCCGGCTGGATCCGGCCCTCGCCGGAATCGCCCTGGCGCTTGCCGTAGTTTGGGACGCTCTGACCGATCCGTTGATGGGAGCTATCTCGGACCGGGCTTCTTTTCGTGCCGGCCGCCGGCGTCCCTTTATTATGGCGGGGGCCGTACTCCTCGCTTTTGTATTTCCGCTTTTATTCCTGCCGCCTGTGGATGCGGGCCAGTTGTTGAAGTTTTGCTATTTATTGGGCTCTTTCATTCTGGTCAACACATCTCTGACTGTCCTCAGCATCCCGCATGCGGCTCTGGGCGGTGAGATTTCTCCGGATCCTTCAGAGCGCACAGCTTTGTACGCCTCGCGTCTATTCTCTGGCAACATCGGTCTTCTTGCCGGTACTTTGATCCCGGGCGCCCTTCTGGCGGCGGGATACGATGGAGCCTACCTGGGCGCCGCCGCGCTGATTTCAGTGCTTGTTCTGGCTTCGGCGGCCATTTCTTTCTTTATCACGCGAGGATTTGATTCGGGCAGCTTTTATGGTTCTACTCCGGCGCAAAATTCGCGCTTGGGCGAAGCTTCCGGACATGCAGGTGCGGCAACCGGGGAAGAAAAGAAAGCAGGATTCGCGACTCTGCTCAAGCTGGTCAGTCCGCAAGAACTCCTGAGGCAATGGAGCTCTGTTCTGAGCAATCGCATTTTTATCCCGGTCCTGCTGGCCTTTTTTATCGCCACCTTTGGCCGAACGTTGAACTCGTCGATCGCACTCTATTATTATGAGTACTACCTGGATCTGACAGAGGAAGTCGTTGTTCTGAATATCCTTGTTCCGTTTGTAATTTCAATTTCAATATCCATCCCTGTCTGGGTAATAATTTCCAGACGATTCGGCAAGAAGATCCCGGCCTTTATAAGTGTGAGTTTGCTGGGTGCCGTTGGTTCTATTGTATATCCTTTCTTTCCAACCGGCGACTTAACCGGCCCTGTAATGATGGCGTTAGGCGGAGGATTTCTGGTAGCTTCCGTTGTTCTTCTGGATGCAATCGTAGCCGATATCCTGGATTATGATCAGCTCAAAACAGGTTTGCGCCGCGAAGGCCTGTATTTCGGTTTCTGGCGCATGAGCGCAAAAATAGCTCGAGCACTCAGCCTGGCGATGTCAGGCTTTGTGCTTGCCGGCATCGGGTTTGAACCCGCGCTCACCGAGCAACCCGACGAGGTTTCATTCCGACTGGCCCTCTTATTTGGGCCCGGTGTAGGCCTGCTCTTTATCGCAGGTGCGCTAATCTTTTTGCTTACGCCCTGGAACCCGGCCAGACACGCGCAGGTTCGCGGCTTGCTCGTGCGGCGACACTCGCGTCCCCTGGCGCCAGGGCCATGAGCGTTTCTTTGCGGAAAATGTGGATATCAAGTATGATCTGAAGACACGCCGCATTCTGGAATATAGAGGGATATCCAATGTTCGCGATGGCCGGCACGAACGCGTTGTCCAACGGCTGGTTTGGACATGTATTTTTGTCTGGCCAGCACGTTGGGCGGATTTCTGGCAAGAGTTACATGTTTAAAATCTTTAAAATCTCATAAACCAGTACTGCGGGCCAGACCATAGCTTTAAGCAGTCCCAGTATTCCATCCCAGAATCCGGTAGCGCTCTGGATGAAATAAATTGCCGCTCCGATAAGACCCAGGCCGTATACAGCGTTTCCGCCATGCGAGGAATTTTTTGCCATGAGTGCCAACTACTGTACGGGCGCGAGAGTCGCCAGCGTAAATAGTCCGGCTATAAGAAGCCGCCCGCTGCTGAATTCTTGCTGGCTGAGGTGCCTGTGGTATTTCTCAAGGATCAATCGAATCCTGGCTTCAGCCTGCTCAGGGCCTGGTTGAGATCGGCCAGGAGGTCCTCAGCATCCTCCAGACCAATAGACAATCGTATCATTGTATCTGAAATTCCCCGACGCAGGCGTTCCGCTGGATCCAGACCGTGGTGGGTTGTCGTTACCGGCTGCGTCGCCAGGCTTTCTGCTCCACCCAAGCTGGGCGCGATTCGGAAAATGCGCAAAGCATCCGCCATCCGGGTGCAGCCCTCAAGATCCGTCTTGAGGTCCAGAGTCATCATTCCGCCAAAACCGGTCATCTGGCGTACGGCCAGTGAATGATTCGGAAAACCGGGTAACCCCGGGTACAGAACTTTGCGGATGGCAGGGTGGCCTTCCAGGGCAGCTGCAATTTGCAGGGCCGACTGATTTTGCCAGCGCACTCGGGGCACCAGGGACCGCACGCTGCGGGCCAGAAGGGCGGCCGTTTCCGGTGCCAGTACCTGGCCCAGATTTTTTCTCCAGGGCCGGATTTCGGCCAGCAGGTTTTGTGGACCCATCACCACTCCGGCCGTCACATCGCTGTGACCTCCCAGATACTTGGTGGCACTGTGCACTACCAGGTCTGCACCCAGGAGCAGGGGATTCTGGTTTACCGGAGTCGCAAACGTATTGTCAACCACGCTCAGTGCCCCATGCGCCCGGGTCAGTCCGGCCAGAGCCTGGATATCGAAAATTTCAAGAGTGGGATTGGTCGGGGTTTCAAAGAATACCATCCCGGCTCCCTTCTTCAGAAGTTCTCCCAATTGGTCGATTTCGCTGCCCAGCAAGAAATGGACCGGTATACCCAGGCTGCGCAATTGCACTCCCAAAAGCTCCATGGTTCCGCCGTAGGCATCGCCCAGGCAAACCACGCCGCGACGGCCCAGAGCCAGAAAAAGAGCCGCTTCCGCAGCCATACCCGAAGCAAAGAGGAGCGCCGACTCCGCCTGTTCGAGCGTAGCCATTTTCTCTTCCAGGCTGACAATCGATGGATTCATTCCATAGCGAGTGTAGAGGCTGCCCGGTGTTCTGCCATCAACCACATCAAGCAATTGCTCCGTGGTTTCAAAAGCGAACGTGGTGGTGTTGAAGACCGGGGTATGGGGAGAACCACCAAATGATTTCTCGCCGGAATGAACGGATCTTGTCGCCAAACCTTCTTTGTCAATTTTCATAAGACACTCCTCTCAAATCATAACAATTCGTTTTTTTTAACTCAGGCGTCAGCAAAGATGGACGCGCGCCCTTATTCCTCGCTTTCCGCGACGCTTTCAATGTGCCATTCGCCCGCCAGCCATTCCTGAGTGCGCATATCTGTTCCATCGGCTTTATGGATGGTAAAGTTGATGTCATGGGACTCCTGTGAGAGGAAGGAAATATAGCCTCCCGGCAATCAAGCTTTAATTTGGAAGGAAGTCCCGCGGCACCGGGTTGAACCTGCAACCCTCCGGCTATTCAGTACGCGCAAACCAGGATACTTTTTTACTGTTTTCCCTTTTCGCAAAGGGTGAGAGAAAACGAAGAATTTGCTCCACAACAGCATCCTGTACCGGAGGATAAAACGGCGCATGTAGCGGGTTGGGAGGGATTTCGCCGGATTCCGCGTGCGGCAGGAGTTTTGCCAGCTTAATATGGGCATCAGGTGCAATCAGGAATTCATCGCGGGGACCCAGGCATAATACCGGGCAGTGCACTTGCTGAGCGATTTGCGCTACAGCCCTGCGAGCCTGATAGACCCGGATCATTGCATTTCCCGGAATGCGCTTGAAGACCCGCTGTGCCGGGGGAGCCGGTCCGCGTTTTCGCGCGCTATGCAGGAACAGGGCGCAACCATAGGCAATCCACCAGGATTCCCAGGGCGAATTGAGGCTCTGCGGCGGCGAAACGCAAACCACCGCACGCGCTGGCCGCTCTACAGCAGCCAGCAGGGCCAGGTGGGCTCCAAGGCTATTTCCAATGAGAATGGGCGGATCCGGGCTCAATTGCATGGCGTCCAGGACGGTCTGTGTCATTTGCCTGATGCTGGTGTTGCGTAATTTCCAGACGCCTCTGTCGTGGCCGGCGATCACCGGAACGTGCGCGGCCATTCCCAGTTCCTGCTCCAGGGCTTGCGGGACAGTTCCAAAGTCGTAAGGGCTGCCGCTGTATCCATGCACGAATAAAAGCATGGGCTTTCAAGAGGCCACGCGGTAAGGTAGAGCCATTTCTTGCCGGGAAGAGAACCGGGTAGATTCAGCCGGTAACCAATGACTCAAATCGCGATCCAGGAGCAGACCCAGGCGTGCAACGTCTTCGGCAAAATACCGGGTCAGGCGGGTTCGCGTCTCGGGCCGCATCGAGATGCGCTTCAAATTAAATTTCCATAAGGATTCTACAAACCGGAGGATTTTATCTTCAGGCCATCCAAAGCGGCGGACCACCGTTCGATACAGTTTTGCATAGAAACGCCCGGGACGAAAAAGTAGCTGGATGCGATCGGATTTAGGGACGCCTGAGATGTTTGTGGTCTGGACATGCTCCAGGGGATGTTCTGGACTCACATCCAGGAATTGAAACAGATCGCGGAAAAAATGGGACGCCTGCGATTTTATATCATCGAGAATCATAACCTTGACGCGGGAAAATGATTCCAGATATGCCCTGACCTGCTGGTAGTACAGGCCGCTCGATTTGTAAAACCAGATGTGATCCCAGTTGTTTTGAATACGGCACTCTTCTTCTTCCAGAGCATCTTCAAAGCTCAGCGTCTCGCGCATGTCCCGCCGCAGATGCATGTAAGCAGAAAAAGCGCGTTCGACCGGATTGCGCAAGGCGATCACAATCCGCGGATCGCCGAATTGCTTCTTGATCTCCGGGATGGCTCTCTCATAAAAATATAGATTCTCCACACTGGCTTCGCCGATCGCTTTCTCTCCCCGCATGTTTCGAAATAAATCATCGTATTCACCACGCGTGGTAATGGCAATTGTATCCACCCATTCATCTCCCGGCCCGCGCAACGGGTATTCCAGAAACTGTGAGGATATAAATTTAGTTTCTTTCATGGGGCAGATGAAGACTTCCGGGTGTCTTCCCAGCTGTGCGGTAATCGCTGTAGTGCCGCTTTTGGCCGCACCTACTATGAAAAATTTATTATCACTAAATTTCGTCATGCAAGGCAGATTTGGGGGAAGCCCGCATTTTCAAGCACGAGTCCACCTCCATATGGAAAATCAAGCTATCCCGGGTGCGAATTTTGCAATCTGTCACCGACTCGTAATGTTTTTGTCATGAAAGCCGGGCCAGACTGATCAGCCAGAACACTTTTCCTTACTTATGGCAGAAATAGCCATCACGCTAACGCCGTCGTCCGGTGTACTCCGTAAATACGACGACATTGCCCTCGCTATCGGTCGCTACCACCTGGCGATAGCCTGGATGCGATTCGATCCCGCTCTTGTTGTTGATGGAAGGGATGCGCGGGAACTTTGCTCCCTGTTTTTGTAGATATTCATAGAGGCGATCAGCGGAGCGAACCCAGAAACTGATGTAGCCGTTGGCCCGATTTTGTTCGAGGATCTTATCTTTCTCTTCGCTCTCGAAGATGCCAAGCACCGCATCATTGCCCCAGAAGCCGCGCCAGGATTCGTCTTTGTAAGGTTTTCCCAATTCGAGGCGCTCTTCATAAAAAGCAGAGGAATTGCCGAGCTTCAAAACGGGGTGTCCGGCATAGTCGAGAGCTACGGCCATGGCGGGACTGACGTTCGCCTCAAAGATGACGGCTGTTTCCACCTGCGCATTTGGATTCAAAAAGTGAGTTACCAGGGCTTTCTCGCGAACTGTACTATTTGAAAGTTCCCTGAGATAGACGATTGCGGTCAGGCCATCAACACTCAGCTTCTGCATCGCATTCGCGTGCCAATCAACGCCGAGCTTTCCGTGCGCGTCGGCATAAGAAGTGGTATAGTATTTTCTGAATGCCGCCGGGAAACTTTTTCGCGTTTCCGCTCCGCGGAATTTTACCTTCGTGGAATCCAACCACTCAGCGTTCTCTGTCATGAGGCTGGCGATTTTTTCCGGAGCGGACTCGACCCAGGCACGGGCAATCTGGCGGGCAGGGTCCAGGGCCACATCGTCTGAGTCAAGGCCGCTGACCCGCGAATAGCTGCCTGTGTTCTCTGGCCTTCCGGTAAAGGCAATCACGTTCCCTTCCAGATCGCGCGTCACCAGCGCGGGCCTGCCTGCCCAGTTGATATCCTGTTTCTTTGTGCCCAGAAGAAACTCGACTCCCTGTTTTTCCAGGCGGCTGCGTCGCCTGGGCAGATCCGCCGCATGGATGGCTGCAAAGCCATTGGGCTTTCCAGAGCGAACGGCCGCCACACCGTTCAGGGTGTCTGTCGTTACGATAAAGCGTGCACCTTCCAGCAAAAAGATGGCGCGAGTGCTGTTCTGAAATTCCGGAGTTCCCAGAATCGGTGCATAAAAAGCAACGGCTCGCTTTAGATTTTGCGCGGGATAGACATAGTCAAAATCAAAGGCGGGAGAATCTCCAGGCTGTTCTTCGTCTAAATTGTAGTCGAGGTTCAGAGCGTCTGTCCAGAAAAGGATGCGCCAGGCACTGCCTTCGCGCGTCGCCAGCAGAGCGGCAAAAGCCTGATCGTCGTACTTCCAGCGCGCTCCCCCTTCCATTTCCATCCAGCATGTTACCAGAGCGGCCTCTCCGCTTTTCCCCGGAAGAATGCGCATTTTGCGGATCGTTATGTGCTCGGCGATGCGTCCTCCTGGTCGCTCAAAAGCTTCCCATTCGGCGGGTAGCTCCTTTAAGATGCTGGCGCGACCCCTTTGAATCCTGCGCGTTCGCTGGCTGGCGCGAATAGCTCCGGGCGCGAGCAGGTTTTGCAGAGCTTCCCTGTCCATGCTCAAGTAAGCCTGCCATTTTTTCCGGACCAGTTCAAGCATTTCACGCTTAAGGGATTCATCCGTCCCGGAGGAGAGTACCTCGCTCAACCGTGGCATTTGCACATCGGTCTGGCGCGATTCCACTCTTTGCGAACAACAGGTAAGTAGCAGGGCACCGAACATGAAGAGGGAACGAACTCTTTGCTCTGATTCTTTCACAGGAGGACGGTCGAATTTCCTGGCAGTGTTTGTGCAAGAAAAAACACAAAGGGGACCTGTTCAACCGTAGCGGTCCCCTTCATGCTGCCTACGATGAACTTGTTCGCGTGTCGGACTTTCGGGAGCTAAAGAAATGTCGTCCTGGCCATTCGTTTCTTAAAGATTGCAGATGCTGCAAGAGCTATACTTTCCGGAGAAATCCGGTTAATCTTTTTTGGCTACCGTGCCAGCGCGGAAGCCCGGGCGGCTATCGAGGCGGCCGGGGCGTATTGTCTTTCCACCCAGGGCAAGATTCTGTAGTGCCCGTCACAGGTGGAAATGGGTAGAATGAGCCAAAAATACAAACTATACACTATAGGTAGCACAAAAAATATGGTCACCAACCGGTATGAAAGAGTCTTTTCTTCCATTCCGCTGGCTGATCGGTCCGGGGACGGTTGTCCTGGCCGCTGTCAGCTTGCATTTTCAGGGCTGCCAGACCACGGGTGGTCAGGCCCTGCCGGCAGCAGGTGCTGTGGCTCCGCTGGCGTCTCATCCCATAGTGGACAGGTACAGGGCAGGGAACGGCGGTCAGAGTTTTGCCGGATGGCTTACAGACATTCGCAATACTTTAAGTCCCGTGCCGGATCAAAGTGATGTTCAGGAATTGCAGGCCCGTGACCGCAGTCTGCGTGGCTTCCTTGCTTCAGAGGGCCCGGCTGTAGGGCTGAATCAGTATGCTGTGGCTATTTATAAAGATTCAACACAGATTTTCTTATCAAATGAGGGCATGAACCCGGATACGGTGGCCCATCTGGCCTCGGTGTCCAAGATTTTTACTTCCGTTGCTATCCTGCAGCTCATGGAAGAGCGGAAACTTACCCTGAAGGACAATGTTGCCACCCATTTGCCGGATTTTGCCCTGGCCCTCAAGCCACGCGATGGGCGCCCCATCACCATCGCTGATCTTATGCGCCATAGCTCCGGGATTCCCTACCATGGTGATGGTCGCTACCTTCTCACCATGCCCGTTCGCAAAAATAGCTACCGCATTGCTGCTCAGAGCAGGCCGGCCGGTCAGGAAGGTGTCTATTCCAATCAGAATACTTACATCCTGGGAGCCATCATAGAATCGGTTACAGGCCAGAGCTTCCCGGAATACGTAACAGCCAGGATCCTGCGGCCAGTCGGAATGGAGAAGACTTATGTCAGTCCTTCCGCCAACGCTGCTTCCGGGATTTACTCCAACTTAAAAGAAATGCATCTTTTCTTCCGTGCCCTGATGCATCCGGAACGTCGGCTTGTGCCGCTCATTTCGCGCTCATCGCTTGAGAAAATGACAGAAGTCCCTGAGTTCGCCGGCAATGTGCAGAAAACCGGTGGTTTCTGGGGACTGGGTGTGCGGGTCAGCTACCATGAAGGAAGCCATCAAGAAATCTATCACAATGGGCGCTGGACGCAGGCCGGTGGTCGGTTGGGCTATTTTCCTGACGAGGACATCTATCTTGTGTATCTCGGGCGCCCGCAAAACTTCCGGGCTGAAGATTACCAGAAGTTTCATCACAGCATTGGTTATATGGCCAGTCGCTACGTTCGCGCTCTCAACCGCCTTCTCCGGGAAAAGGAGACGCAGCTGGCTACACTTCCGGATACAGAAAGTTAATCACTACGAGTCACTGGATTTCTGCCTGCCAGCCGCTTCCTGGCGCTCTGGCTGGATTTCTTTAACAAAAAGCTTATTTCCATGCAAAAGGCTGTGCAGTCGCTCACCGGAGCGTATGAAAAAAATTATATCGTTATTTTTTAGATAGAATTTCTCCGGGCCACTGGCGAGGAGCGGCGCCCGACCCGGTGTGGCACCCTCAACGAAGAGATTGGCTCCGGTTGCAGAAATTTCCATTGCTTCGCTGCTGTCATTGTGCACATACCGGCCGGTGTAGCGGGCGGCAAGTTCTGGACTCGCCGAAGTTTCCTTGTAGTCAGCCGGATTTATGTCTGCATTGCTTGCCACGCGCATGAACTTATAGACTTCGCGGGTGAAAGAAGAATACCAGGCACCAAAATAAGGATCCAGGTAAACGCGGGGGAGAAAGCGACGATTATTAGCCCGCTCCTCCTTTTCTTTTTCCCGGTCTCCGCGATTGCGAAATTCAATTTCATCAATGAGGTTCGCCGTTGGTGAATTGGTCATCAAAATGAAACCCATCTGGTGCTGCGGATAGTACTGAAAGTATCCACCCGACCCTGGAGTCAGAGCAGCATGGTTGATGGCAAAGGGGCGTTCATCCACGGTGTAAACCCGGAATGCCAGGCCGCGGTAACTCTGATTACGGGCCAGCGAAAGGCCGACTTGAACGGGCTGGTAAATCTCGCGCTCGAACCATTTTTCTTTTACGATTCGCTTGCCGTTGTATTTGCCCCGACCGTGGATGAGCTTGAGCATGATGGCCATATCTTCCAGAGACCAGCGTAGAAAGGCTGCTCCCTTCATTTCCGTGGGATCGGCATAGGGCATTCCCAGAGGATCAATAATGTTTTCTTTTACGTATTCTGCAATCGGCTTGCCGCTCACCTTTTCAATGAGCAGGGCCAGCAAGTTGTAACCTTCATTGGAGTAGTGATAGCCATAGCCGGTACGGAAAGATTGTTTGGCTCCCCACATATAACCGGACGTGTGCGAGAGCATGTGGCGAATGGTTACGGGAGCCGAACCGATCTCCGGGCGGGTAAGGTCTTCCTCCATATACTCACTCAGAGGTTTATCGATATCGATTTTCCCTCTGTCTGCGAGTTGCATGATGGACAGCAGAGTAAAAAGTTTGGTGTGGGAGGCCGCATTAAAGACGTGGGTGCTTGTTGTCTTCACCGCCTGTTTTATGATGACCCGGTCCTTGTGTACCATGACCAGTACAGCATTGGGAGCATTGTAGCGCGGCCCCGTATGGCTTTCGAGCCAGGCAAGCAGTTCATCACGAGCCTGGCGCACAGCCGGATCATCAATGGGAGCTTCTTGGATCCGGTTCTTTTGCTCGCGGGCCAGCGCCGTTTCCCGTTCCTCTGCGGCAAGGCCGGGACTGTCCTGGCCCGGGGACTTCAGAGCAAAACTCACTGTATAAACCAGGCAGATGACAGCAATGTTTCTGAAGGCTGACTTCATCCGCAACGTTGTAGCGGATTTCTTTTCAGGAAGGTCTGTGTCCATCGTTTCAGTTTCGAACCAACACCCGGTCTTTCTTGATGCGAACAGGTCATGTTGTGGCTCTTTCCGTGGGAAAGGCAAGTGATTTTCTGCCCGGGCGGGAATAGGGAAATAAAAAAAGCCCGCGGGAGGCCGGTTTTGCACTTTACCGGGCAACCCTGCTTTTGAAGCTTAAGCATGGAAAAAGAGTCCCTCTACTATCTGGTCCGTGATACGGTGGCTACTTTTGCTGAAAGGCCCTGCTACTGGGTGAAACCGGACGGTCAGAACTTTGTCGGCATCAGTTACTTCAACTGGCGGGCCGACATGAAGCGCTGGTCCGCTTTTCTCATTCATAAACTGGGAGTCGCTCACGGGGACAGGGTGGGACTATTGTGCGACAATCGCTATGAATGGAATCTTTTATCCCTGGGCATTACTACTATCGGCGCCATTGATGTTCCCCGGGGCTGTGATGCCACAACGGACGACATCCGCTACATCCTCAACCACACCCGCTGCCAGGTTCTGGTCATCGAGCATGAAAAAATGCTGCAGACTCTCATCGCGGTGCTGCCGGACCTGCCGGATCTCAAATCCATCGTTTGTATCAACAGTCCGGAAAAATTCAAAAAACTTGAGGCCCATCAGGGCAAACTCGGAAAGGTGAAGCTGCATTTCCTGGTCGATGCTCTGGCGGAGGGCGATGAACTTTTGACCAAACACGGGGAGGCCTCGCTTAAGAAACGCGGTGAAGCGATCAAGCCTTCCGATCTGGCCACGATCATCTATACGAGCGGCACGACCGGTCAGCCCAAGGGTGTGATGCTGGAACATCGTAGCTTCTGCTGGGAAGTGGCGCAGATCCAGCTCACCTATCCCATCAGTGAGTATGATCGCGTGGTGGTATTCCTCCCCCCCTGGCACATAGCCGAGAGGCTTCTTGAGACAACGCTCATTGCCTGCGGTGGCAGCATGGCACCTTCAGGAATTTTGACTCTCTCCCATGATCTGGAAACCATCAAACCGACTTTTCTGGTTTCCGTCCCCCGCGTCTGGGAGCAACTGCATAAAAGAATCTTTGATAATGTGCGCAAACAGCCGGAGAAAAAACAAAAAATCTTTAGTTTTGCCCAGAATGCAGCCTCCATCTACACGGACGCGCTGGACAATTTGCTGGACCGCTTTGCGGAAACAGAAGTGGAAGCACAGGGCACGCGCCTGGCCCGCAAGGTCATCTCTTTTGGGGTGCTGATTCTCTATCTCCCGGTCAACCTGGTCGCCCAGGTTATCTTGAGCAAAGTGAAAAATATCTTTGGCGGTAAGCTGCGTTTTGCGATTTCTGGAGCCGGCGCTCTGCCAGAACACGTGGCTCTGTTTTTCCGTTCTGTGGGCATTCCCATTCTTGATGCCTATGGCATGACGGAGACAACCGGTGTGTCGGCTGCGGCATCCCTGCCCATGCCCCGGCGTGGTTGCGTGGGCAAGCCGCTACAGGGAGTGCAGCTGCAAATTCGCGAAGAGGATGGGCGAATCATTACCCGGCCCGGTGTAAAAGGTGTTCTCTGGCATAAAGGTCCGCACATCATGCGCGGTTACTATCTGGAGCCAGAAAAGACGGCCGCCGTACTGCGCGACGGGTGGCTCAACTCCGGGGATCTATTCATGTGGACTCTGACCGGTGAAGTGAAGTTCGCCGGACGAGCCAAGGATACTATCGTTCTGGCCTCCGGCGAAAACATTGAACCCGGACCCATTGAAATGAAGCTGGCAGAAAGTGAATACGTGGCTCAGGTGGTCGTTGTGGGTCAGGATCGCAAAACTCTGGGTGCTTTAATTGTTCCCAATGTGGAGCGTGTGAAACAACATTTTCAGGAGGCTGGCCAGAGCATTCCGGAAGATATGGCCAACTGGCCACAGGATCGCTCAGTGCATCAGTTCTTTGCGGAAATCGTGAAAGATAAAATATCCTCATCCAATGGTTTCAAGGCTTTTGAAAAGGTAACCGGATTTGCGTTACTGCCCCGGGAATTTGAGAAAGGTAAGGAAATGACGGAGACCATGAAAATCAAGCGCAACGTGGTTTTTGACCTGTACGCCCGGGAAATCGATGAAATCTATGCGCATGAAAAATAATCTTGATCGGCGGGAAGGAGCCGGGAGAATCGTCTATGCTCGGGAAGAAATCGCTTTTTTTGTCAACAATCCTCGTACTGGCTGTGTGTTCTGCGCCACAGAAGGAAGAGCGGAAAATTGAAGAAAAACCGCGGGAAGCACGGGCAAGTGTGAGCGGTTCGCCCGCCTGTGGCAACCCCAGTCAATATTCCTTCAGTGCTGCGCTCAAAGATGAAAACGGATCCCCTGTTCCTTATAAACGCGCTTACCTCTACGGCTTTCTCACCGGTGAACGCAGTGATGTTAAGGTTTGTGAAGCTTCGCAGGAGTGCAGTTTCACCATCTCCTCAGATCGCCCCTGCACCTCTGTAAAGACGCGTGCTGTGTTCTATCTTGAGGATGGAACGCGCAAAATTGCTGAAGAGTAACTTCTGAATCGGCAGAAGGTGGGGGCCGCTCTGGCCTCACTCTTTCTCGCGACCTTACTTGCTATAATAAAACTGTATCAATCGTATCAGTCCAATTCCGTGGGGCTGCTCGCCTCCGGCGTGGATTCGCTGGTAGATATTGCCGCCGCTCTGGTTCTCTTGCTCGCAATCCTCGGGTCGGATCGTCCGGCGGATAATGAACACCGCTATGGCCACGGTAAGTATGAGGCCCTGGGCAGCTTCTTGCGCAGCCTCTTTGTGATGCTTTCAGCTTTTTATATCTGCTACCGGGGTCTGTTGCGCATGGAAACAGGGGAGCCGCTCACCCTTGTTACGGAGAGCCTGGTTGTGATGATCGTCTCCCTCTCTCTGACACTGACAGTCTTTCTCTACCAGAGCCATGTTGTGAAGAAGACCGGTTCCCTGGCTATCGCTGCCGATCGTTTGAATTATTTAGGAGATCTGGGTTCTGGCCTTCTGGTCATTGTCGGCCTTTTGCTTGAGGGCTTCTTTTCTTTTAGAGGAGCCGATGTTCTGGGTGGTCTCCTTCTCGCGCTCTATCTGGGTTACGGAGCCCTGCATATTTTACGGGACTCTCTGGCTGTGCTGCTTGATCGCGATATTTCTGCGGATTTTGCGCCGGTCATTGCGCGCTTTGTTCAGGAAAATAAATCCGTTGTCTATGGGTTTCATGATGTACGTTCGCGCACAGCCGGGAACATGCATTTTCTGGAGTTCCACCTGGAACTGGAAGGATCTCTGGCCTTCCGCGAAAGCCACGCTCTGGTTGAGGCGCTGATGCAGCGCTTACAGGAAAGCTTCCCCGATCTACAGGTCATCATCCATGCCGAGCCTGGTGGCTGAATTTCACTGACAGTAAAGTTCAATTCGGTAGGGGGCCCAGATTCCACCTACAAAAATATGGACGAGCACATCCACAAAGCGGCGGGTCAGAATAACGGTAGCCGGACTGCGGGCACAGGGCAGCTCGCGAGGTTTGCTAACTTCCAGGATGCCAAGACCCACGCTGCCGTAAACCTGGGTGAATTCCGGTTCTTTTGCCGGAATGCCCTGACTCTGCTCAAAATGAATGATGGTTGTCTGGCAGGAGTACAGCAAAAAAAACGGCAAAATTAAACTAAATATTTTCATATTTTTAGTTGCAGGTGATCCGCAGAGTGCGCGGCATATACATTCCCAGAGTAAGGTTTTCCAGAATTCCATCCACTGCTGAGGTGTACTGGTAGATCTCACTGATCCCTGAACCCGGACACAGATCGCGGGCATACAATTCCTGTTTGCCCACCAGGCCCCATACATAGAATTTATGGTGCAGCTCCGTTGTCTTGCTGGGATCACTGCCGCCCTTGCATTCGGCGCAGCCATCGAAGCGCAGCCGGGCATGCTGACAGCTCAGTGAGAACAAGAGAGCAAGCAGAGGAAGTAGCCAGAGTAGCCAGCGCACGTTTCAGTGGACGAAAAAAACCAGAAGTTCCGGACAAAAAAATCAGTCTACGGATGTGCCCAGTTTGATATAGGAAAAGTTGCTGTCTCTTGTGGCTCTAAGGGCGGTGAGTTCCCTCTTGCCCAGGGGGCGGCGCAACTGTTTGACCAGCATGCGGATGGAGTCGGGAAATTTTTCCGGATCGATGCCCCAGCCATCTGAATCGGCCGCAGCCACATAGTACAGTTCATTGAAAGAAATCAGATAGGTACGATCCCCGGAAAAATCGGCCTGAACAACAGGGCGGCGGTCCAGGCGGATTTGTCCGGCCGGGCAGTGTCCCCGGACGCAGCTCTGGAGTATGTCCCAACGGGTTTCACTGGCCGGTATGCTGTGTTCTCCAAGTTTGAAGGCAGGCCCCGCCCGAAATGCGCTGCGTCGCAGGAGAATTTTTCCCAGATCAATCTCATCTCCGAGTCCGCCGTCTGCCGCGCTACCGCGCAGCAAGAATTGCCAGCCTTCTGCATAGTATTTGGTTTGTGTGGGCAACTGCGGATCAATCAGGTGCAGTCGTTTTAAACCGTGTTTGAGCGGCAGGTAAAGGTCAGAGCCCCCGGCAATGTAGGCGATTTCTTCATTTTCTTTACCGATTGAGTGCAGGGTGTGCGCATGCCAGTTTTTCCAGCCCGTTCCCGACAGGTGGTACCACATGATAGCGTAGAGCATGCGCAGCAGAGGATAGGTTTCCTCACTTGCGGCGAGTTTCTCATGGCCGCCACGGGAAAAAGAATATTCAAAAAAGCGGTTGGCGACTGCGATGAGCGCGCAGCTTTCTACTTCTGGATCCAGCTCCGGCAGAAGATCTTCAATAAAGGACCGATACTTTTCTGTGATCTGCGAGGTCCCCCGGCTTTTCTCTTTCTGATTCAGCTCCGGGGTGAGAAATCCGCGCGATTTAAGCCAGGCTACAAATCCCGGCGTATCTTTATCGATGAGCTGCCAGAGTTTGTTAATGTTACTCCGGGTAAGCGTGAGCGCTTTAGAATCGGCTACTTCTCCCGCTGGCAGGCGACTGAGTTCCGCCAGCCCCAGAAAGCGAGTCTGTTCTTTTAGTTCCGGATTCCAGCGCTTTTCCAGAGATAAGAGCCTGTCTGTTGAGGGCAGCCCCAGTTTACTCAGGTCCATGTCCGGACACACTTTTTGCCAGGCGATCCATTTTTCGAAGACGACTTCGGCCTTTTTTTTCTCAGGAGCTGCGGGAAGGGCGGAAAAGGTGATAAGAAAGATGGCGGGAAGAAAGTACAATTCTTTCATGCGACTTCCTTCTTTTTGAAAACAAAAAAATTGTAGGTCATGAAATTGATGAGAATGGCCACGATCAGAGGAAGTAGTTTGCTCAGCGTCCAGTGGATATCGGCTGCATTCATAAAATAGAAACCCACAAGACGCAGTAGGATCGTAAAACCGGTTACGGCGTGGAACTGCAAGATTTTCTGAAGATAGGTCTTTTCGTGCTCGTGTGCCCAGGTGAAAAAGTTATGCATGTGAAAGGTGAAGAGAATGGAGAGTTCCATGGATACGATGTGCCAGATGTTTTTCCATAGATCGTTCTGTTCCGGGGAAGCGTGGTGTAGCAAGAGATAAAAAGCGCCGAACTCCAGAAAAAATGCCAGGCCGCCGGTAATGCCAAAACGAATCACTCTGTACGAGAGGATTTGCCGCAATGTAGAAGGAATGAGCCGCCGCATCTTTTAGAGCACGAGTGGAAAGGTCGCCGGCAGGATTGTATAGTTGATTTCCTTTAATGATCCCGACTGTGCCCCGATTTCTCCGTCCAGTTCATAGGTGAGCGGCCCGGCGGGCCGCAGGGAGAGCTTACGAGCCTGGAATTGCTCGACACCACTGACATTGGCCACGCGACCCATATAGATTTTATAGCTTTCCAGAACCAGTTTGAGTTTGCTCACACCGCTGATGAGCACCAGATCAAAAAAGCCGTCTTCCAGGCTGCCCTGCGGTGTCCAGTGCATGCCACCGCCGCTGTAGGAAGCATTGCAGATGAAGAAGTTGAGGATATCCCTTTCTATGGTTTTGCTGCCGCTTGCCAGTTCCATCTGGATCTGGCAGCGTACCGGACTGTAACCGGCCAGGCCTTTCAGTGTGTGGTAGAAGTAGGCTCCACTGCCGCGCTGGAAGGAAGAACTCTTCAGGCTTTTCAGCACGTTGCCGGCCATCCCGGCAGAGGTGACATTGATAAAGTATCGCTCCGTCTGGTCGGTGGCCTGGACTTTGCCGCAATCGACAAGGCGAAAGGTGTTGCTGTAGATGGCCTGAGCATACAGAGGAGACATTTTTTTTACCGTCCGATAAAAGTCGCCTCCTGTCCCCAGGTTGAGAATGCCGAGTGGAATCTTCTGACTGATGATCTTCCCTTTGTCAAAGTAGCCATTCATGGCTTCGTTGATGGATCCATCTCCCCCGGCCACCAGAATCTGGTCATGGGTTTGTCCGGAAAGCGCCTCGCGGACCCGGCGGGTAGCGTCCAGCGGCCCTTTTGTTTCGTAGAGTTCAAAGTCACCAAACTCCCGGACAAGGTTAGGGTGCATTTTATAGTATTTGTTTGCCGCCCGGCCGTGATTGCTTTTGGGATTGAGGAGAACGAGTCGCTTCATGCTTGATTCCTGTATGTCCTTGCCGGCTGTCAAGGCCGTTTGCTCATGGTTTATGACCGATCAGATTCCCGACACCATCCGCTACGATGAGGAAAAACTGTACATCCGCTGGAGGGATGGCCGGGAGTGTTCCTACAATTTGCTGGAACTGCGCCGCAATTGCCCCTGCGCCATGTGCATGGGCGGGCATGGTGGTAGCATTGGCGCGGCCACCGGGCATATCAAGGAAATCAAACTGAATGCCTGGAAGAAGGTGGGCCGCTATGCATTGCAATTCACCTGGTCAGATAATCATGATACAGGCATCTATCGTCTGGATGAGTTAAGGAAGGCGTGTGAGTAGAGCAGGATGAGCAAAGGGAGCAGATCAACCACAAAGAAGCCCAAAGAAGTCGCCGCCGAGCCGCTTGAAAAGCAGCTCTGGAAGGCCGCTGATAAGCTGCGTAAGAACATCGACGCCGCTGAATACAAGCACATTGTTCTGGGCCTGATCTTTCTAAAATATATCTCAGATGCTTTTGAGGAGCTCTACAATCGGCTCAAAGCAGGCAAAGGCGACCTCGCTGGCGCTGACCCCGAGGACAAGGACGAATACAAGGCGGAAAACGTCTTTTATGTTCCAGAGAAAGCGCGCTGGTCTTTTTTGCTATCGAAAGCCAAACAGCCGGACATTGGTAAGATTGTCGATGCCGCTATGGATGCCATCGAGAAGGACAACCCTTCGCTGCGCGATGTGCTACCCAAAGTTTTCGCGCGCGGCAACCTGGACCCGGCCAACCTGGGCGGCCTGATCGATCTCATTGGCAACATTGCCATGGGCCAGGCGAAGGCCCGCAGCGCCGATGTGCTGGGCCATGTCTTTGAATACTTTCTGGGCGAATTCGCGCTGGCTGAAGGCAAGAAGGGTGGACAGTTCTACACGCCGCGCAGCGTGGTGGAGCTACTGGTCCATATGCTCGAGCCCTACAAGGGCCGCGTCTTTGATCCCTGCTGCGGCTCGGGCGGCATGTTCGTGCAATCGGAAAAGTTTGTGGAGAGCCACCAGGGCAAGGTCAATGACATCTCCATCTACGGACAGGAGAGCAACCAGACCACCTGGCGGCTGGCCAAAATGAATCTGGCCATTCGCGGCATCGATAGTTCGCAGGTGCGCTGGAACAATGAGGGCTCGTTTTTGAACGATGCGCACAAAGATCTGAAAGCCGATTTTGTGATCGCCAATCCGCCCTTCAATGATTCGGACTGGTCCGGCGATCTTTTAAGAAACGATGGGCGCTGGAAGTATGGCACACCCCCGGCGGGCAGTGCTAACTTTGCCTGGATTCAGCACTTCATCTATCATCTGGCACCCACTGGAATAGCCGGCTTTGTGCTGGCCAAAGGATCTCTGACTTCCAAAACATCCGGCGAAGGCGAGATCCGCAAAGCCCTGATTGAAGACGGCCTTGTGGATTGCATCGTGAATCTGCCGGGCAAACTCTTTTTGAATACGCAGATCCCGGCCAGCCTCTGGTTCCTGCATCGCGGCAAAAACAAAGGCCACCGCAAAGATGAAATCCTGTTCATGGATGCGCGGAGCATCGGCCACTTGCTCAATCGGCGCACCCTGGAATTTTCCAATGAGGATATCCAGCACATCGCAAGCACCTACCACAACTGGCGGCTACAGCCCAAAAAATACAAGGACGAGCCGGGCTTCTGCAATTCGGCCAGCCTCACGCGCGTGCGGGAGCTGGACTATGTGCTCACGCCCGGCCGCTATGTGGGCCTTCCGGAAGAGGAAGATGACTTTGATTTTGAAGAACGATTTGCCAGCCTCAAGACCGAGTTTGAGGCACAACTCAAAGAAGAAACCCGCCTGAATCAGGCCATTCTGGAGAACCTGGCCCGGATCGAGCTTCCAGCCGGAAAGTGAGCATGGCCGTTCTTATTTTACTTTCCGGGCTTAAAGTAAAATATGGGAATCTGTGTTGTAGGTTGGGGCGGAAAAGTAAAATAAGGAGGCCGACCGCGCTCCATATATATAGAAAAGTGCCGTTTTCTATATATATTGGCGGATTGTGTATAGAAAAGGCCCCCTTTCTTTGCACATTGCCCCTGGACCGGGCCCGATGACGGGTTCCCTTGCAGATCTACTCCCCGGGCTCGAGCTTGAGACCGTTCCTGTGCTGCGCCAGGCAGCTTCCGCCCACCGCTACCTGGCGGAACTGAAGGGAGTCTCAAGGACCATCCCCAATCAGGGCATTCTGATCAATACCCTGGCCCTGCGTGAAGCCAAAGACAGCTCGGCCATAGAAAATATCATTACCAGCCATGACGAACTCTTCAAAGAAGAACTTTTCCCGGAGCAAGCCACGAATCCCGCAGCTCGGGAAGTGCGCAACTATGCCACGGCCCTGAAAATCGGATTTGAGCTGATTCGCGGACAGCGCCTGTTAACCTGCAATCATATCGTGGCGATTCAAGCCGAACTGGAAAAAAACCGGGCAGGTTTCCGCAAATTGCCTGGCACCGTCCTCAAGAACGAACAAACCGGCCAGACCGTCTTTACGCCTCCGCAGCATCCGGAAGAAATCGTGAAGCTCATGGCGGATCTGGAACGGTTCATCAACGATGACTCAGTCAGCGCCGTTGATCCCTTGGTAAAGATGGCCATCATCCACCACCAGTTCGAAAGCATCCATCCCTTCTACTATGGCAACGGCCGGACAGGGCGAATCATCAATGTTCTTTACCTCGTGCTCGAGGGGCTTCTGGATATTCCGGTCCTCTACTTGAGCCGCTACCTGGTGCAAAACAAGGCTATCTATTACCGCGAGCTTCAGGCCGTGCGGGAGACGCGCCTCTGGGAACCCTGGCTCCTGTATATGCTCAGGGGCGTTGAAGAAACCGCCCGCCAGACCATCCAGATGGTGGAGGAGACCACTCTTGCCATCGAAAGCTACAAAGAGCGTATCCGTGCCGCGCACAAATTCTACAGCCAGGACCTGATCGACCATCTCTTCTACCACCCCTATACCCGAATTGAATTTCTCCAGAGGGCTCTGGACGTTTCGCGTTTGACAGCAACGAAATATCTGGACACGCTCTGCAAGGATGGGCTCTTGCAGAAGGAAAAAATTGGCCGGGCCAGTTACTATATCAACACCGCTTTATTTGGGATTCTGACTCAGGAGCACAACGAATGAAGGACGATCTCGATTTTGCGGCCTTAAGCCCATCCCGCCCGGCCAGCCTCTGGTTCCTGCATCGGGGCAGAAACAAAGGCCATCGCAAAGACGAAATCCTGTTCATTGATGCCCGCAACATCGGCCACTTGATCAATCGGCGCACCCTGGAATTTTCCGATGAGGACATCCAGCACATCGCCACAACGTACCACAACTGGCGGCTCCAGCCCAAAAAATACATAGACGAAGCTGGATTTTGTAATTCAGCCAGTTTGAAGCGAGTGTAGGAACTGGACTATGTACTTACTCCTGGTCGCTATGTGGGTTTGCCGGAAGACAAAGATGATTTTGATTTTGCGGAGCGATTTTCCCGTCCAGAAAAATCTCAGCGGCGGAACAATCCGATGATTTCTCCGCCTGCTCTCCGCCTCTGTGGTGTGAATTTGGACAAATGGGTGGTCGTGCTGGCTCAGGAAATTCAACCGATCTTCCGCGCACTCAGAATCCTGGGAAGCATGACTTATGAATGATCTCCAAACCTTAGTGCGCTATATCATTCCGGCCGCGCTGAGCATCCTTGAGCTTGCGCTGTTACTTACTCCCCTCGAGAGCGGACGTTGCCTCCTTGCCCAAATCCCGGATCTTTCCGGCACTCTGTGGGGAGCCGCAATCATTACAATCTTGCTCGTTGGATATGGTTATTTTCTGCAAATGATTTATCGCACAAATCCCTGGATGCGGGTCGATCACCGAGACCTCGTTGAGCATTTGATAAAGAAGGATTATCTTGCAGGGGATCAAAGATTTGATTTCAAGAATCCACTGTATTACGCAAAGAGGCCTGTGATCGAACCCCGAGCCGCGTGGGTTATAGTCAATGCTGAATGGCATATGCGCTCAGAATCCAACCCAGCGATCAAGGGCGCAACAAAGCGGAGTGAATCGCTATCCGATATGATGCACGGAGCCGGTGCGTCATTGATAGGTTTTCTAATGACGACGTTTTTTGCCGCCATATTCATTCTCTGCGCAACCGTATGGAGAGCCGCCCCTGAATTTTACGGGTTGCTCATTACGGTCCTGATCGGTTGCGTCCTGCTTGGTTTGCACTTTGTAGCCTTCCGCAACACGCAGCTCACTTTGACCCGATTTGTCGAAATAGTTCTTATCGAGGCGTTGAAGCAGGAAAAATCTAAATTGAAAAGCAAGGGGAATTGATGGGCCCTGCTAACCTTATGGTACAAATGTTGGCAAGAATCCGCTATAGGAGCTGGGCTTGCCACGGTGCGGCAGAAGCTCCAGGCGTTGTCATGAGCCGCGAAGGCATCCATAAATGAAAAGCTGGCGCGAAATCTCTCTTGGGGAGGCCGTCACAGCGCCGCTCTGGTGCGGACCTCTTGATTCTCAAGAAACGAAAGGAAACATATCTGAAAGCCCGCGAGAAACATCCAGAACGGTGGTCGAGAGGAATCCGGAGATGGGATCGACCTGAAAAGTGACACTGAATCCACGAAATAAAAAAAGTGCTGGACAGGGAAGGTCGGCATGATAAAAAATATCATTAAAAATAATTCTGAGGCGACAGAATCCCATGACACATGGGAGCTGCATCATTTTACAGCTCATAACCCTTTTGTACTCATTGGCGATTTTCGGCCAAAGCCGATTAGCCAACCGGAGCTTTTTGGATGAAGGTTTCAAAAGTCATCAATGAGCACGAAAGCAAAATGGAAGGTCTCAGACTCGGTGACCGGTGGACAAGAGACATCTGAAACGGATCAGTCTTACATGAGATCCTATCTGGAAAGAACTTTGGGCGATCTCTTGCAGGAAGGGACAGCAGATTTGCAGACCGGACCCTTCGGAACTATGCTGAAGGCCGCAGAATATACACACACTGGGGTGCCTGTTATTGCAGTTCAAGACATAGGGCACAATAGGTTTCACCGGGAGAAACTGAACTACATTAGCCATGAGACCGCTCAGAGACTGAACCGCTACCGTGTTGTTGTCGGAGATATTGTCTTTGGTCGTAAGGGCGCAGTGGACCGCCGTGCAATTGTTTCAGCCCATGAGGCTGGATGGATACAGGGAAGTGATTGTATCAGATTGCGCCTAAGTTCAGAAGTGAACTCGTCCTTCGTTGCCCACCAGCTCGGAACCTTGAAGGAGTGGTTAATCCAGCATGCACACGGTGCGACGATGCCCTCCCTGAACCAGGATATCTTGGCGCTGCTCCCAATCCTCCTCCCACCCCTCCCCGAACAAAAAGCCATCGCCGCAGTCCTCTCCAGCCTTGATGACAAAATCGACCTGCTGCACCGTCAGAACAAAACCCTGGAAGCCATGGCCGAAACTCTTTTTCGCCAGTGGTTTGTGGAGGAAGCTGATGATAGCTGGGAGGAAGGGAAGCTTTCCTCCCTCTTTGAATTGCAATCTGGCTTTGCATTCAAATCTGATTCTTTTGTTGATTCGGGGCCCTTCAGACTAATTACAATTAAAGCTGTTAAAGATGCCGCCTTAGACCTAAATAATGCGAGCTACATAGAAGAGTTGCCGGCAAGAATGCCAGAACATTGTCGTCTCAAATTGGGTGATATCCTATTGTCCTTGACCGGCAATGTTGGCCGCTGCTGCTTTGTTGACAAAGAACAACTATTATTAAACCAGCGTGTTGCAAAAATTCATCCAAGACATCCAGCCGATCGTGCGTTTGCTTACATTTTCTTCCGTCTTGAATCAACAAAGCAGATTCTGATTGATCTCGCAAAAGGCACTGCGCAAGCAAATTTGAGCCCAATTGAAACTGGGGATTTGAACATACCTATTCCACCTGAAAATATCAGGAAACGATTTTCTGAATCTGCAACGCCCATTTGGAATCGCCTGTTGCTTAATAAGCTTCAGATCAATACTCTCGAAAAACTGCGCGACACTCTCTTGCCCAAACTCATGTCCGGCGAAGTCCGAGTAGCCCTGTGAGTGTCGTCAATCGTTCTGCCATGCTTGTCTATCCGCGCGCGCCTTTCTTTGCCTGGGTCAATCAGGCCCTGCAGGAAAGCGAGGACTATCCGCCCGTCGATCCTTTTGCGCATGAAAGCGGCTCCCTCTTTTTAATCGAAGAAGTCGATGGCCAGGAAGATTTTGAAGTTTGGCTGGCCGCAAACTATGAATATTTCTTTGCCCGCCTGCTGGAAGAATGGGTCGTCGATGAATCCCTCTGGCCTGCAGATGTAAATTATCCCATGTTCAAGGACTGGTTCTTTGTCGTTTATCACAGCCTGATTATTGATGTTGAGGAAGCGCCTCTGCTGCGCGAAGCTGAATGACCAACCTCAACGAATCCCAGATCGAAGCCTGGACCATTGACCTCTTGCAAGAACAGGGCTTTGAATTCATCCATGGGCCCGATATTGCTCCTGATGCAGAAACCAGCAGCCAGCTCCAGCGCAGCAGCTTCTCCGAAGTTCTGCTAACTGGAGCCATCAAAGAATCCCTGCAGCGCATCAACCCGCATCTTGAGCCCGACGACTGCCAGGATGCCCTCAACCAGATCCAGCGCATTGCCTCGCCCGAACTGATTGCCAACAACGAAACCTTCCATCGCCTGCTGACGGAAGGCGTGAAGGTCACCGTGCAAAAGGATGGGCGCGAGCGGGGCGAACTGGCCTGGCTGATCGACTTTGCCCATCCCGAAAACAACACCTTTCATGCCATCAATCAATTCACTATCGTGGAACAAAACATCAATCGTCGCCCGGACCTGATTCTTTTTGTCAATGGCCTGCCCCTGATCGTGATCGAACTCAAGAACGCCACGTCAGAGCAGGCCACCATTGAATCCGCCTTTCAGCAGTGCCAGACCTACAAGGCCCAGATCCCATCGCTCTTTAATTACAATGGCTTTATTGTGATTTCAGACGGCCATGAAGCGCGCGCCGGCACCATCTCCGCCGGTCTGAATCGTTTTATGACCTGGAAGAGCGCCGATGGCCGCACCGAGGCTTCCCGCCTGCATAGCCAGATGGAAACGCTCATCCATGGCATGCTGAACAAACAAACCCTGCTGGATCTCTTGCGCCACTTCATCGTTTTTGAAAAATCAAAACGCGAGGATCGTAACACTGGCGTCATCCAGATCCAGACGGTCAAAAAGCTGGCCGCCTACCACCAGTACTATGCGGTCAATCGCGCCGTCGATTCCACCCTGCGCGCCGCCGGCTTTGCAAAACTGGGGAAGCGTGTCCTGGACAATGATCAGTTATTCCGGCACAGTCCCGAACTCCACGGTATCCAGAATCAACACCCGCGCCAGTTCAAGGACCGCAAAGCGGGCGTGGTCTGGCACACGCAGGGCTCGGGCAAATCGCTCTCCATGGTTTTCTATGCCGGCAAGATCGTGCTGGCCATGGATAACCCTACAATACTCGTCATCACGGATCGCAACGATCTGGACGATCAGCTTTTCGATACCTTCGCCGCCTCCCGCCAGCTCCTGCGCCAGGAGCCCGTGCAGGCGCGTGACCGCTCCCACCTGAAAGAACTCCTGAAAGTGGCTTCCGGCGGCGTGGTATTTAGCACCATCCAGAAGTTCCAGCCCGACGAGGGCAATATGTACGCCGAGCTTTCCGATCGCTCCAATATCATCGTCATCGCCGATGAGGCCCACCGCACCCAGTATGGCTTTTCAGCCAAAACGATTGATGATAAAGACGCCCAGGGCAACGTCATTGGCAAAAAGATCGTCTATGGCTTCGCCAAATACATGCGCGATGCCCTGCCCAACGCCACCTATCTGGGCTTCACCGGCACACCCATTGAAAGCACGGATAAGAATACTCCGGCTGTCTTTGGCAACTATGTAGATATATACGATATTGCCCAGGCCGTCGAAGACGGCGCGACGGTCCGCATCTACTATGAAAGCCGCCTGGCCAGAATCAAACTCACAGAAGAAGGCAAAAAGCTCATAGCGGATCTGGACCAGGAACTAGGAGACGATGAGCTAAACGAATCCCAGAAGGCCAAAGCCAAATGGACCCAACTGGAAGCCTTAATCGGCAGCGAGCAGCGTATCCAGATTGTGGCCAGAGACATCATCGAACACTTTGAAGAGCGACAGCAGGGCCTGGAAGGCAAAGGCATGATTGTGGCCATGTCCCGCCGCATCGCCGCAGAACTCTATAAAGAAATGATCAAGCTGCGCCCGCAGTGGCACAGCGACGATCTGAAAAAAGGTGCCCTCAAAGTCGTCATGACGGCCGCCGCTTCAGATGGCCCGGAGATGGCTCGCCACAATACCACCAAAGAGGAGCGCAGCAAACTGGCTGCGCGTATGAAAGATCCTGACGATGAACTGAAACTGGTCATCGTGCGCGATATGTGGCTCACTGGGTTTGATGTGCCCTCTCTGCACACGCTCTATATTGATAAGCCCATGAAAGGCCACAACCTGATGCAGGCCATCGCGCGTGTGAACCGCGTCTACAAAGACAAAACGGGCGGCCTCGTGGTCGATTATCTGGGCATCGCCTCAGACCTAAAGAATGCTCTCGCCTTTTATGCGGAAAGCGGCGGCAAAGGCGATCCAGCCGCCACCCAGGAAGAAGCGGCGCGACTCATGCTCGAGAAACTGGAAGTCGTCAGCCACATGTTCCATGGCTTCCCCTATGAAGACTACTTCGATGCAGGCACAGGCAAAAAGCTCTCCATGATCCTCGCCGCAGAAGACCATATCCTGGGCCTGGAAGACGGCAAGAAGCGCTTCATCAATGAAGTAACGGCCCTCTCCAGAGCCTTCGCCATCGCGCTGCCTCATGATCAGGCCATGGATGCCAAAGAAGAAATATCTTTCTTTCAGGCTGTCAAAGCGCGCCTGGTCAAATTCGATACGACCGGAGCGGGCATCACCAACGCAGAACTGGAAACAGCCGTGCGCCAGGTTGTGGACAAAGCCCTTGCCGTCGAAGGCGATGTGATTGATCTCTTCAGCGCCGCCGGCCTCAAAAAACCTGACATCTCTATCCTTTCAGAAGAGTTCCTGCTGGAAGTGGCCAACATGGAGCACAAGAATCTGGCTCTGGAAGTGCTGCGCAAAATCTTAAACGACGAAATCAAAGGTCGGGCCCGCCTGAATTTAATCCAGAGCCGCACGCTCATGGAGATGCTGGAAAACTCGATCCGACGCTACCACAATAAAGTCATCACAGCCGCTGAAGTCATTGATGAACTGATTGAACTGGCCCGGGAAATTCAGGAAAAAGACAAAGAACCGGAACAAATGGGTCTCTCGGCGATTGAGTATGCATTCTACTGCGCTGTGGCTGAAAACCAGAGCGCCCGCGAACTTCTGGCCAGAGATAAGCTGCGGGAGCTGGCCGTTGTGCTCTTCCAGCGCGTGAAAGAGAATGCTTCCATCGACTGGACCATCAAGGAAAGCGTGAAGGCAAAGCTAAAAGTCGTTGTCAAACGCACTCTGCGAGAGTACGGCTACCCCCCAGACATGCAACTCCTGGCTACGGAAACTGTGCTCAAGCAGGCAGAAATGATTGCAGCAGAACTGGCAGGGTGAGATTGGCAAAACGTGCGCCCAGGAGGATTCGAACCTCCGACCTTTTGATTCGTAGTCAAACACTCTATCCAGCTGAGCTATGGGCGCTGCCTCTCCAGAGTTTGCAATCCGACTTCAGTGTCAAGAATAGATTGCATTGACACAGGAGGCGTGAGTAAAATCAGCTCTTGTATGAACGCAATTGGAGCGCTGGTGCTGGTACTCTCCGGTGCAGTCCTTCTTTCCGGGCTGCTGCTCAATTTGATGGGCCTCTCCTATCGGCAGTACCGCGCCGTCTTTCGCAGCCTGGTTCTTGCCCGATTTTTTCCCGCCCTTGAGCGGCAGATGTTTCGTCCGCTTTACCATGGCACAGGAATTCTTGCCCAGAGCCTGTTTCGCTCTTCAAGAATTCCGTTCCGGCCACTTGCTCTCGTGCTCAGTCGCCAGGCTCTCTATTCCAATGCCATTTTGACGGCGCTGGCTTTCCTGGTTCTGTGCATACAAATGATAAGAATGGATTTATCAAATGTGTATGTGGTCAATAATTCCGCCATTGACCTGCCGCTCTTTTTTCGCATCACCGGCACATGGGCTGGTTCCGCTGGCAGTTTACTCTTCTGGTATGCGCTACTTGCCTTTTTCTCAGCCGTCTGTTTGCTCTGGTCCGGGCGTAAGCTGGGCAGTCGGCAACCGCATCTGATTTTCATGCTGATCGTGATGCAACTTCTGTTTGTGCTTTTAAATATCTTTTTTGAAGATGCGCAATCCTTTCGCGAGTATCCTGTCTCCGTTAAGTCAGGGCGTGGTATCAATCCACTTCTATTGCACTGGGGGATGATTATCCATCCTCCGGTTCTTTACCTGGGATATGTCGGCTTTGCCATACCATTTGCCATTGTAATGGCTGTCCTCCTGTCCGGGAATACAGCTGAGGACTATTTACCCGTCCTGCGGCGCTGGACCATCTTTGCCTGGTTTTTCCTGGGAACAGGGATCCTTCTGGGCAGCAAATGGGCTTACGAGGAGCTGGGCTGGGGTGGCTACTGGGCCTGGGATCCGGTGGAGAATGCCAGCCTGATGCCTTTTCTTTTTGGAACGGCATTCCTGCACTCCCTGATCGTTCAGGAGCGCCGTGGAATGCTGCGTTTCTGGAATGTCTTCTTGATTGTTATGGCTTACCACTTCTGCCTTCTGGGCACATGGATTACTCGCAGCGGCATTCTGGAGGGGCCCCATTCTTTTGCGGAATCCAGCATCGGGCCCCCCTTTATTCTGTATCTATTGTTATCTTTAGTTTTTTGTTTACGTTTTTTGTATTTCCGCCGGGCTGCACTCCGCCCGCGTGGCCAGATTGAATCTCTGACCTCAAAAGAGGGCAGCATGCTCTTCAACAATCTGATCATGACCGTCAGCGTCCTGATTGTGCTCTTTGGAGTCTTTTCGCAGCGGCTGCCCTTTGACTGTCGTTTTGATCAGGGTTTTGCCTGCTTTGCAACGGAATGGAAGCCATCGGCTTACAACCGTATCATGATTCCGATTGGACTTTTCACTCTTTTTCTGATGGGTGCATCCCCGCTCCTTACCTGGCGTAAAGGAGCATCCGGTCACTTTGTCCGTACCCTGCTTCTACCGCTCGTCTCCGGAACGGTGGCATTTCTCTGCTTCTTTTTCACTGCGGATTATTTCTTTCCACCGGATCCATTTGGCAGCGGAACCTATGCTGCCGGCTCTCCCGGGCTTGATCGCTTTTTTGCCGCGGTCACAGCAGGGCTCTGTGTTTTTACGGTGATCGGTCTGATCAAAGAATACATTCCCGCCGTGCGTTTGCGCAGGAATCGTTATGCGGAAAGCTATCCTGTGGCCTTTGTGCGCGTGGTCCTGCGCAATAAGCGCCGTTACGGTGGCTACCTGGTTCATCTGTCCATCGTTTTCTTATTTATCGGCTATAGCGGTTCGGCATTCAAAACCACAGAACAGTTAAAGTTTCAGTACTACTTACAGGTGCATGAGGGGGAGAAGGACTACGTGCACTACCGCAGCCAGGACCGGGCCTATGTCAAAGGCTATGAGCTCACAGCACGTGATCTGTTTTTCAAACCAGAGCATAAGAAGAATGCCCGTGCCGATGATCCTGTTCATTTTACGATTTCACAGTCTGCTCACATCTATGCGCAGGATACAGGAAGCCCGCGTCGTCAGACGCCGGCCGCTGCGGGTGATCCGCTCACTCTTGCGGAGAGCCCGGCAGAGCCCTGGAAAAACTGGCTAAAATTTACCACCGGTTTTATCCTGGACGGGCGCATGAAAACCGAACGTCACTTTCATCCGCGTATCAATCCGCTGGCCGGAGCGGTGGAACGCCGTCCGGATGGCTCTGCCCTGCACATACCAACTTCCAAACCGGACATCCGCAGCACCTGGAGTGAAGACCTTTACATTCAACTGGGATCGCTGATGGATGCGGCGACAAATCGCAACCCGGAATGGAATCATTTATATGAATACTATTACTTTTTCACTGACCGATCTGCGGGAGCGCGGCAGGCGCTTTTTCCGCCGACTCTGCTGGCAACCATCGAAATCTGGATCAATCCGCTGGTGAAATTCATCTGGCTGGGATCGGTTCTCTTTTTTCTGGGCGGCCTTATCCTCTGGTTGCCTGTCGGGGAGAAAAGTATTAAAGAATGAGATACGGCCTTTTCCTCCTCTGCGTCACTATGACCTTTCCATTAGTGGCCCAGAAAGTCTATACTGATTTAACCCGGCCACAGGAGGTCCGCGCCTTCACAGAAGTTTCGGATAACCTGATCTGCCAGTGTGGGTGTAACTTTGTCCTTTCTTCCTGCCCGCATACGGAGTGTCCCTGGGGAATACCGGCCCGTCGGCTGATTGAAAGTCGCATCCAGTCCGGTGATACGGCAGCCCAGGTCATTGCCGATTTTGAACAGGGCTTTAAGGATAAGCTCACGACAGATCCTGTGGCGCGCTCTTTGCTCATGCAGGGCAGGGCAGATCTTTACGCGCAGTTCCGCGATGGGTACGGACCGTCTATACGGGCCAGAACGCCTCCTTACTTCCTCATAGCGCTGTCCGTGGCGGCACTGGTCCTTGCTTTCTTCACGCTGCGCCTTTTCTGGCAAAAAAATCGCAGACCAAAAAATTTACCGCAAGAGAGCGGCCTGGCAAAGGGCGCGCAGATCGATGACTGGACAGAGCTGGACCGGTAATTCATGGAAACACTCATTATTATTGTAATCACGTTGCTCATCGTTCTGGCCCTGGCGGTGTATGCCCTGCCGCTTCTTTCCTGGCAGGGTGCTGCGGACTTTTTTCTATCCACAGGCAACTATGAAAGGGAGCGTTCGCTTATGGCGCTCCGGGATCTTCATCTGGATCATGAGCAGGGAAAAATCAGCAAAGAGGAGCTGGAATTGTTCGCTAAAGATCTGGTGGCCAGGTCACTTCCGGAGAAAAACTCTGGCAGAGAATGCTGTCCGGCCTGTGGCTATGCCCTGAAAGAGGAGAAGGCCTGTTTGCGTTGCGGCCAGTTGCTATGAAATTTACTTATTATATTGTTTTTTTTGTAAGTCTTTCAGGTCTACAACTGGGCGCGCGGGAAATCGACCTGAGCATCCGCAACGGAACCGTGCAAAGGCCGGCCCGGGTTGAAAAGCTTGAAGTGCTGCGTCTGGCAGAAGGAATGGAAATTGTGCAAACCATTGACCGCCCGGAGTCAAGTTTGAAACTAACACTGAAGACGCAGGAGCCGCATCTATTGCGGGCCACATTTGAAGGGGCCACATACAACAAAATGATTCCGCCACCTGCCGGGGAAGAAAAGGAAGCGCTCCAGGCAACCCTTGAAGTGTATGAGCGCGGCGCTCCTCTTGAGAAAATTCAGTCCACTGCCATTCTGCAACTGGTTAAGGAAGCGGGACAGATACGTATCGTTAAATTATATGCTTTGCAGAATGACTCACGACAGGCTTTTGATCTGGAAGAGGGACCAGAGATCTACCTGCCTGAAAATGCCCGGGAAATTAGAGCATCGCTCAAGCATGGGGCGGAAGGCATGCCCGTGCCCATTTCTCTGGAAAAGAAAGGTTCGCACCAGGTTGTTCGTCGCACACTGCGTCCGGGTCGTTCAGAACTGGAGGTAGAGTATGTGGTTGCCGGGGATCGGTTTCTGGATGCCAGTCCGCCTTTTCAGGCCGCCCACAATTTTGTCCTGATCCTCTGGAAGCCCGCCGATGCCAGGCCCCGCCTGGAAAATGCAGCGCTTGAGGAACTCAGTATTCCAGGACTCGGTCCGGCTTTGCGCGCTTCCTATGGCAGCGCGCCGGTCTGGATTGTTATGGATCAGGGCGGCATCTTTCTGTCCACATTGTCCGGCATGGATCGCAATGCATTGTTTCCAGGCCGATGGGAAAGTGCCGTGGCCCTGATCGCCTTCAGTGCAGCCCTTCTGCTCCTGCTCTCCCTATTTGCCCTCCTGCGTAAATGATCTCCATACGCCACCTGAGCTATTCTCTGGGCGGGCGTTTCCTTCTTTATGATATAGATCTCACCCTTTCTCTGGGAAGTATCAGTCTGCTACAGGGCGCAAACGGTGCCGGCAAATCGACCCTGCTCAAAGCTATGCTTCTGCCTGATCTATTTCCCGACGTTTTTCTACTGGGCGGTCGACCGCTGCGCCACTATAGCGATTGCCAGGCGATGCGCTCCCGCTGCGGGTATCTGGGCCACGAGCCTGGACTCTATCTGGATCTAACCGCTGTACAGAATCTAAATTTTTTCCTGGGTCTTTGCGGGCAGAAGATTTCACGCAAGGCTCTGCTGGTGCACCTGGAAGAGGCTGGCCTTGAAGGGACCTGGAATCGGCCGGTACGTTACTTCTCCAGGGGAATGCAGCAACGGCTGGGTTTTTTACGACTTTTTCTTTGCGAACCGGATTTCCTTTTTATTGATGAACCCCTCAATTCACTGGACCGCAGCGGGGTTAGCTTCTTTCTGAATTGCTTGCAGCGCTGGAAGCGCGAGGACAGGCTGGCTCTGCTGGTTTCTCACAGCGACGAGGAACTGCTACCCGTTGTGGATCGGTTCCTCTTCATGCGTAACGGTCAGCTGGTTGCAGATCTAAAAAAGGAGCAATATACAGCCGCTGTGCGGGAAAAGGCTTTTGCCCTGATTTCATAAAAAATGTTCTTTTACCTGTCTAAAATATTTGCGGCCTTCTTTTTTCCCTATCCGATTTTCCTTGTGCTGGCCTTCCTTGCTGCCTGGACGTTGCGCTACCGCTGGATCGGCAAAGCATTGATGATCTTTGCTGTGAGCTTGACTTTCCTTTCCACGGGCATTGTTTCCGGTTTTCTGATTGGCCGGCTGGAATCGGTCTATAGCAGGCCGCCCACAGTCGAGGCCGATGTGGCCGTTGTCCTTTCTGGAATGATCAATCCCCTGGCGGTTTCCGGGGATATGGAATTCATGGGGGCAGTGGACCGTATTCTTCTGGGAGAAAAGCTGCTGCGCCAGGGCAAAGTAGCCAACCTGATCCTGAGTGGTGGTTCGGGCCTGATGCTTTCCGGACAGAGCGAGGCGGAGTTGCTCAGGAACTGGCTCATCGACAGAGGCGTTCCAGCAGAGCAACTGATTCTGGATGCGTATTCGCGTAACACCGCAGAAAACGCCGCTGAAAGCGCGCGCATCATTCGCGAAAAAAAATTTCGCCGCGTTCTGCTCATTACGTCGGCATTTCATATGCTGCGCTCGGATCTCTCTTTTCAATCTCAAGGATTGACGGTTGTTCCCCTCCCTGTCGATTACTACGGCCTGTCCAGCTACCCATTCCCCGAAGCGTACGGACCATCTCCTCAGAGCCTTTCTGTCAGTATGATTGCCTTTAAAGAGTTCGCCGGGCTTCTGGCCTACTATCTGGCCGGTTACATTTGATTTCGACTTTTGCTAACAAGAATTGACTTCTGTGTCCTCTTCCGTTAGATGCTGCTGATGGAATTGCCCGATTCCCTGACAGCTCGATTGCGTGCCTTTCTCGAGGCCACGCCGGATATGCTGGTCCGCATCAACCGGGATGGTCTTTACCTGGATTACCAGACGGGCAGGGCAGTGGACCGGTTCATCCCCGAATCCGCCATAGGAACGTCGGTGAAGGATCATCTGCCCCCTGACGTGGCCAGGCTGGAACTTCTGCACATTGAAGAAACTCTGCGCACCGGCAGGGGGCAGACCTATGAGTATCAGCTGCCTGTCCAGGGCCAAACTCGTTACTATGAGGCCCGGACGGAAGTCAGTGGTCCGGATGAAGTTCTGATTGTGGTTCGGGACATTACAGATCGTAAGGAAATGCAGGCTCAACTGGCCCGCACTTCCAAGATGATCACCATGGGAGAAATGGCTTCCGGTGTGGCTCATGAACTCAATCAACCTCTGCACATCATTCGTATGGCAGCACAACTCATTGAAGACGCGGTACGCGAGGGCGATTGTACCACGGAATTTTTGCTCGAACGCACGGAGAGGATCATTGGTCAGGTGGATCGGGCCAGCGCTGTGATTAACAACTTACGCGTATTTGCTCATCGCACAAGCGACACCAGGCGATTTTTTGATCTCAATGAACCACTCAAAGAAGCCCTGAGCATGCTTTCGCGTCAGTTGCAAATTCATGAGATCTATCTGGATCTGCATCTGGCCGCCGAATTGCCTCCGGTAGCCGGAAGTCAATCTGGACTGGAGCAGGTTTTTATCAATGTCATACTCAATGCCCGGGATGCCCTGGAAAACCGGACAGCGGCCGATGCCCGTTTGAAGGTAACGACTCTATACGACCAGCCATCTGATGAAGTCATTGCTTGTTTTGAAAACAACGGCCCGCAGATCCCCGCCGATCAACTGGATCGTATCTTTGAGCCCTTCTACACCACGAAGGAAGTGGGGCAGGGAACAGGCCTTGGACTCTCCCTTTCTTATGGCATTGTGCGCGATCATCAGGGTCATATAGACGTAAAAAGCGATGCAGAACGCACCGAGTTCCGGATTTGTCTGCCCGTGAAGAGGGAATCGTGAAAGGGCGCATACTGATCATCGATGACGATGTCCATATCCTGGACGAGCTGTCCCTTTTTTTACGGCGTCATGGTTTTGAAGTGCTCACGGCAGCTCTGCCTGCCGTGGGTCTTGAAATCTTTTTGCAAAAGGAGGTCGATCTGGTGCTTCTTGACATGCGTATGCCAGGAATGGATGGCCGCGCTGTTATGGATGCCATAAGACAGACCGACCCCTACACGCAAATCATTCTGATCAGTGGCACCATCCACAACCGTGATGCGCTGGAATTGCTTTCCGCTGGCGCCTTTACTTTTTTCTCCAAGCCCCTGGATCTTTTTTTTCTGAAGCATACCATTGAAAGAGGTCTTGAGTTTACCCGTCTAAAAAAGGAGCTGGCTCAGTTGAAAGGAGAAACTATTTGACACAGAGAGGAACTGTCAGCGCACTGGGGACGTGTCCCACGATCTTCTGGTTGTCGATGATGAGCTGGAAATTTGTGGCGAGCTTTCCGTTTACTTCAATCGCAAAGGCTACCGCGTCCTTGCAACCTCTGATGCTACAGAAGCGCTCAAGCTCTACCGTCAGGAAAAGCCTGTAGTTGTTATTACCGATTACAGTATGCCGGAAATCAACGGCATAGAACTCTTAAAAAAAATCAAAGCGATCAACCGGATGGCTCAGGTCATCTTCGTCAGCGGTCGGGCCAGCATCCGTGTGGCTGTCGATGCCCTGAAGGCTGATGCCTTTGACTTTCTGGAAAAACCGGTGGACCTGACTTTGCTTGAGCGCAAGGTCAAAGAAGCCATGGAGCGGGTTCGCAGCGCGGCCGTGGAGCCTGTTCGCCGTGGCATTGCCATGGAGCATGAAACGACAACCGGTTTGAATCGCAGGATTTCTATTTTGACTCTACATGTGGATCTGGATGATTTTCAATCACCCAGAATCCAGGAAGCGTTTCGGGATATATTGCGGCAGAATGTTCTGGAAAAGGATATTGTTCTATCCTTACAAAATGTTAAATATATAAATAATGTGGGTCTGAACTTTCTGGTGGAGATGGTGAATCGGTTGAAAGATCGCAGTTTCCGTGTGGTGCTGACCGATCTGGGCAGCAACCTGGATCAGTATTTGCGGACCCTGGGTTACCACACCTTTTTCTGGATTGAATCGGGCTTGAAAACAGCGGTGGAAGCCCTGGATCAGGATCAGCGGTGAAAAAAATCGTTCTTTTATCCTTCTTTCTTATCTTTTCCTGCAAACCTGCGGGGCCGGCAAAAGTAAAGGAAAAGCCCCGTTCTGTTGACCCGGAGCTTACCGGACTTTCCCGCTACCTGGCCGGCAGAATGGACGCGACGCAGACAGGCTGGCCTGTGCAGGAGCCCGGCTACGCCTACCACCGGCAGAATATGGAAAACCTCTGGAATCGAATGCAGGCCAATCATGTCAGCCACATTCGCCCCTGGCGCGATGAACACCTGGCAGACCGGACGGAAACGGTACTGTATTTTTTCAGTGGAGTGGATTGGCTCAATCTGTCTTTGTTCTTTCCTGACGCTCGCCGATATGTGATGATTTCCCTTGAGGAGCCAGGAGAGATTCCGGACATCCGCGCCATGACGCCGCTTGCGCGCAACCAGGCGTTGCTGCGACTGTATGCGTCCATTGCCACTCTGGCCAATTACAATTATCTAATGACACAGAATATGCGCAGGCAACTGGCGACTAATTCGCTGCGCGGAGTCAAGGGCGTTTTGCTCATGCAGATGGGCCTGAAAGATCAGGAGCTTCTGGCTCTCGAGCGGGTAAAACTGAAGGGCGATGGCACGTTTGCGGTTTCCACGGAGACAAGCAACTACCTGGCCCCTTACACGCTCATGTCTTTGCAAAAAAATGTGGAGCACGAACCGGAAGGACTGCGCTTTTCCTTTCGCAATTCTGGTGAGACAGAGGAACGGGAGCTTATCTTTCTACGTCTCTGGATTTCCGATGATCTCTTAGCGGCCGGGACAGCCACAGAGGCATTTCTGACCCGGGTACCTTCCTTTTGCTATATGCTCAAATCAGCATCGTACTTTTTACACCGACCCCAGAGTGAAAAGCTGGCCCGATTTCTGGCTGGCCGGGCCACCTGCGGAATTCAGGATGATTCCGGTATTCCTTTCCGTTACTTTGATCCGCATACGACGGACCTGAAGCTATACGGCCTTTACTTCGCAGCAACACCGCTGGCTGACCAGCCTTTTCATCCCTCGCAGCCGGATTTGCGCCTGGCCTATAGCAAAGGGCCTGCCGGCCCGCTGCCCTTCCTCTATGGTTACGGTGGTTTACACGGCCGCTCCAATGTTCAAATTCTAAAAAAACGTTAGAGGTTATATGAGAAGAATTCTATTGCTTTGCCTTCTGAGCGTATCATGGAATGCAGTTGCAGCAGCCCGATCGGCTGGACTGGTAGTGCAGGTAAGTGGCAAGGTTTTCTTTATGCGTGGGGAGAAGCAGGTTGCTGTAAAAAATAAAGATATCATCGAAGAAAGCGATGTTTTACGGACAGAGAAAAATGGCCGGCTGACGCTACAATTCACCTCCGGTTTGATCTGTCAGGCGGCGGGCGATACAACTCTTGAGATCAAGCGGCTGCTGCAATTGACTCGCGGTAAATCCGTTCGCTTGAGTGTACGCGGCAATCTGGCCCTGCATGCGGAGGGGGACTATGCCGATCTGACCATAGATACGCCCACAGCGGTGGCTTCTGTGCGCGGAACGGAATTGATTGTTGAAGCGACAGATGAGCAGGCCGCAGTGCTTGTCAATTCCGGAACCGTGGATGTAAGCAATGCAAAAGGCAAATTCCGCACGGCAGTCAAAGCGGGAAACAAGGCCATCTGCACGGATGATGCAGTGCGTACGGAGATTCTGGACCGCTACGAAAAGCAAAAGTTTGCTATAATAGAACGTTTTATGAAATTCCGTGAGGCTCAGCTTGAGCGAGTCATAGAGGAACGCCTGAAGCTCAAAGAAAAAGTGGAGCAACAAAAGACACAGGATCGTGAAAGGCTGGAGAAGGTAAAGAATCTGGAATGAATGGTGTTTCTGTAACAGACGATCCACGATTCAGTAAACTCATTTTTGGTGCCTGGGTTACCGGGGGATGGTACTGGGGCGGAGTCGATGATGCCCGGAGCCACAGAGCGCTGAAGCGGGCAAGAGAGCTGGGTATAACGGCCATCGATACAGCACCGATGTACGGTATGGGCCACAGCGAAGAAGTGATTGGTCGCTATTTCCAGAGTGAAGGCCCGGCAGAAAGAGAGAAATGGTTTGTGGCTACCAAATGCGGTCTTGTCTGGGATGGCGATGGAGGCAGTTCTTTTTTTGAAATACCCGCGGAACGCTCTCCTTCCGGCCGGCCGGTTACCGTTTACCGCAACCTGAGTAAACAGAGTATCCTCAGGGAATGTGAACAAAGTCTGGGACGACTGGGTGTGGAAGTCATTGACCTGTATCAGATTCACTGGCCGGATCCGTCTACCGGCCTTGACGAGGCCCTGGAAGCCTTGCAGATTCTCAAGCAAACGGGGAAAATCAGGCACGCCGGGGTCTGCAATTTCAGTGTGGAACAAATCCTGGCCTGGAAAAAATTGGCCGGGGATCTGCCACTGGCCAGCGACCAGGAAAAGTACAATCTTCTGGAGCGCAAAATAGAGCAGGGCAACTTGCCGTATTCCCGGAAGAACAACCTGCCTCTTTTGGCCTACGGGCCGCTGGCCCAGGGGTTGCTGGCCGGCGGCTTTCTGAGACCCCGTGACCTGAGTGCTACGGATTATCGTCGTGACGCGCCGCTTTTTGAATCGACTTATGTAACGGGCGTCCATGAAAGACTCCGGCGATTGCAGGGTCTCACAGAAAAGTATGAAGCTTCACTCTCTTGCATCTGCCTTGCCTGGGTTCTTTGCGCGCCCGGGGTATGCGCTGCTCTGGTGGGGCTACGTACGGAGGAGCAGGTAGAGGAGAATGCCGGGGCATTGTCTGTTAAGCTGACACAGGAGGACCGGAACTTCATGACCACGCTTTTTGCCGATGTGCCTTTTAAGGGAAGGTGGTGACCGGAAGGCGGAAGGCCCGTGAAAAATAAAAAGACCCCTGCCGGGAGCAGAGGTCTTTTTATTTTTTATCTACTGTGGAGTTTTTTATTTATCGGAGCAGCTGAAGAACAGTCTGCGACTTCATATTTGCCTGGGCAACCATCGCCGTTGCTGCTTGCAGCAGGATCTGGTAGCGAGTGAAGCTGGTCATCTGCTCTGCCATATCTGTATCGCGGATACGAGATTCAGCAGCCTGAATGTTTTCATAGGCATTCATCAGTCCCTTGGCAGCATGTTCCAGACGATTCTGGTAAGCACCAAGGTCGGCTCTTTGCTTGGAGACGCGACGCAATGCTTCATCTGCCAGTCCAATCACACTGTTGGCTTTATCCGGAGTGCTGATGGATATAAAAGTCAACACTGTCGGATTGCGTAATCCCAGCGCAGAAGTTGTCATGGTGTTGATGAAAACCCGCTCACGCTGGTGCATGTTGGGACCAATATGGAACCACATCGAGGCAGAAGGGTTGAGTCGGGCAAAAGCACCGGTCAGCATCTTCATTTTGTTGAATTCGGCCTGCGATGCAATCCGGTCAATCTCGTCAATAAGCTGAGAGACTTCTACCTGGATTTGCTGGCGGTCCTCATCGGTATAGATACCGTTGGCAGCCTGCACGCCCAGAACACGAATTCTCTGCAGTATATCCTGTGTTTCCTGCAGGTAGCCTTCCGTGGTCTGGATGAAAGAAATTCCATCCTCCGCGTTACGCGTGGCCTGCCGCAAACCCTTTACCTGAGTCCGCATTTTCTCGGAAACGGCCAGTCCGGCTGCATCGTCACCAGCGCGGTTGATCCGCATTCCCGAGGACAGCTTCTCAATGTCTTTCGACATATCAACTTCGTTGAACTTTAAAGCTCTATGCGCGTTGATAGCGCTGATGTTGTGGTTGATAATCATCTAGGGTCCTCCCTGAACCTGTTCTATCGTCTTGCGACCTGGACAATCCTTGTCCCGGTAACAGGATCGGGAGAGTGGGAAAATTTCCCTTTACATTTTTTCTCGAGCATTCAAGGTTTTTTTTCATCCAGCCAGTGGATGCATTCGCCGGGGCAATCTTTGATTTCCCGGTTGATGCGCGTCTCGTCCTCTATTTCTACAGGAGCTTCATTGATATACTGCCCGCCACGATGGGTTTCCGCAACATCGCTTTCATCCATCTGGAAGTAATCCGGTGATCGGTCGCTGCATTGATTGCAGGAAGTGCAGTCCTCCTTGTTTACTGTAACCCTTCGCAACATCAAGTCTTAGAAAGAAAATTGGACGGGCAGGGCAAGCAAAAGACCGATACCGATGTCTATAAAGAGAGAACAATGCCTGCCACTGAATGTCCTGACAGAGATTGAATAACCGTGCGCTGGCCATCCGGCGCGGAGAACTATGGACAGCGCGGCAGCGCCAGATGCATCCGGCACACTACGCCGTGAGCTACCGGGCCAGTTTCAAACCGGAACTTCCTGCCTTTTTTATGAACCGCTACCTCAAAGTTCGGGGATCTACTGTCCTTGATCCCTTTGGCGGTAGAGGGACCACCGCTTTTCAAGCTAATCTTATGGGCCACCGGGCCATCCACAACGACATCAATCCGGTGGCCGTATTTTTAGGACAGGCCAGGCAGAAAATTGCGCCCCTGGACCGACTGGTCAGGCGAGTGGAGTCCCTGGACCTTTCCGGGGAATGCGACCTGGACCCCTGCGAAGCGGATCGCCTCCTGCCATTTTTCCACCCGCAAACCTTACGCGAAATTCTGGCTTTGCGCACCATCCTGCTGGAATCGAGATTTGAGGACCCGGAACTCAATTACATCGGTCTTACGGCCCTTTCCCGCCTCTATGGCCATTCGGATGGGTTTTTCTCCGTGTATACTTTTCCGCAGATTTCCATTTTGCCGCAGCGTCAGCGTCTGAACAATGAACGCAAGGGAGTGGCCCCGCAGTACAGGAACGTAAAAGAGCGCATCATTCGGAAGCTGGAAAGAGACGTTAAGGATGACCTACCGGAGACGTACCACGCGGCTTCCGCCCACAATCACTATCTGGACTGCGATGCTCGCCAGATCCGTTGGCCGGATCAGAGCATCGATTTGATCGTCACCTCACCGCCTTTTCTGGATAAGGTGAATTATGTTCAGGATAACTGGATGCGTGCCTGGTTTTTGAATCTGGAAGAGGTTTTGAGTTCCCGTGAACTCTCTATCCTTGAGCATCCCGCAGACTGGCTGAAGTTCATGGAGGCAGTTATGTATGAGATGTTGCGGCTCCTGCGTCCGGGTGGGCGAGCGATCATTGAAGTCGGGGATGTGGAATACCGCAAGAAACCTCTCAATCTCGAGGAGCTGCTGGTGTCCTTGCTGCCGCTGCAGTCGTCATGGGGGAAGCTCCAGGGTAAAGAGGTCTGGATCAATGAGCAGAGTTTCACCAAACTGGCCAACTGCTGGAAAGTCTCTAACAATGCCCGCGGGACCAACACCAATCGCTGTCTGGTGCTGCAGAAGCTCTGAGTTTTCAGGGAGGCGTATCGGCCGAGCGGAAGGTGATTGCACTTAGATTGTCAATGGTCGTTTTCTGCGTATCGTCATAGCCTCCGGCGCCGCCATCACCCGCTGCCCCTGTTTTGCTGAAATTGTTCGTGATCAGGGCCGCGCTCTGCGGATAGGTAGCGGGAATGGAAGCGGCAGTTACGCCATCCTGAACAAATCCGCCGGCATTAAATATGCCGTGTCTGAGAGTATGAGCACTTCCGCAAACATTGCCTTCGTTAGTCGTGTTACTATCAATGGCATTGAACGTAAAACTGAAAAGAGCAGTTGCTTCCAGGCCAGCGTCCGTTCTTTGACCGTAACCCATGGCATAGTAATAGCTGCCGGCGTTGGTGCAATTCGCAGAAATGCTGGTGGGAGCGGCGGCAAAAGTCATACGCGTAACGATGCGCACGCAGATGGCGTTGTTGGTGACACTGCCTGATGCCAGGGTAATCGGCATTTCATTGACGAAAACGCGTCCGCGATCCGTGGAAAAGGTATTATCACTTTTGAGTTGTGCGCCCCAGGAGTAGGTTTGTCGGCGACTGCCGGCAGATCCTGAGATGTAGCTTTCTACAATCACATTGGAATTATCGCAGATGGACGGGTCAAGGGAGCACATGCGATAGTTCATGAGCACTCCGTCGCCGGAGGAAGAGGAAATATCGTCAAAAAGGAGCTCAAATACTTTAGTATCGCTGGCGTTCCAGATGACCAGACGATTGGAAAAGGTTTTGGTTCCGGTGTAAGCGCTCGAGCTAACGGCGATATCGTTTCCAGTGATGAGCTTTAGCTTGTGGGAAGTCCCGTTGATGTTTAATCCTGAAAAAGAAATAGTTCCTGAATTTTTAAGCAGTCCGGAGTTTTTCAAAGAAACAATGATGTTATCAGCGAAGATGGAATTGTTATTGGCCCACTGTGCCGAACCACGCACGAATCCCCAGGCATTTTCCGCAGCCATGAGCTTTTCGAGAGAACCGATCACCAGTGTAAAGTCCCCGGGATTCGTGCGAATGAAAAGCTGTCCGCCGGCCGCTGCCAGTAGACGAGCCATCTGATCGGAAAAAACCGGCAGCGGCAAACCCTTTCCTGAGCTATCGTCCTTTACCAGGCGGATGGAAAAACTAAAGAAAAGGGCTACGCCGAGGACAGAAAGCACCAAACGCTTCATTTGCGGACTCCGGCAGGAATGCAGATCACAAGGCCCGATTGGTTCTGGCAACTCGAGCTGGAACTCGAGGACCCACCGGAAAGCAGAGCCCAGAGTAATAGCAGCCGCTGCTCCTCATCCTTGCGTTCCTTTTTGGCGCGGTCACGGTCCAGGAATTGTAGTTCTGCTGGTAAATAACCACAGGTCAGAGTTAAAGTAAAAGCAAGCAGGCAGGCGGATTTCATGAGTTTCATAAGCACTCCAGGGGATGATTGAAAATGCGAAACGCTTTCCCATTCCTACACAGCAATGCCGCGGCAAAAAATCAAGCGGGAAAACAGATGATCGTCTGACCGATGGCTGACCTGCTGAAAGCTTTTGCTCCTTGACAGTCCCGTTGGCCAGCGCCTATACGGGTATCCATGAAGGCGTCTTTATGAAAGCCATTGTTCTGCACCACTACGGCCCGCCGAATATCCTGACCGTCCGCGAAATTCCTCGCCCTGAGCCCGTTGGTGATGAAGTCCTGGTCAAAGTTCAGGCAACAGCTATCAACGATTGGGACTGGGCGTATGTGCGCGGTAAGCCATACATATACCGACTGATTTTTGGACTCCTCCGGCCCAGGGTGTCTGTGCTGGGTGCGGAGGTCGCCGGTACCGTCGAGGCCACAGGACCGCAGGCTAAAAAATTCCGGAGGGGAGACCGGGTCTATGGCGATATCTCTGAGGCTGGGTTTGGAGGCTTCGCCGAGTATGTATCTGTGCGAGAGGATGCTTTGACGCACATGCCGCGCAGCATGACATTTGAACAGGCTGCCGCTCTGCCGCATGCTGCCCTCCTGGCCTATCAGGGGCTGGTTGGCGCGGGCAAGATCCAGCGCGGCGATCGTGTGCTCATCAACGGAGCCGGTGGGGGAGTAGGAACCATCGGTCTGCAAATTGCTAAACAATATGACTGCGAAGTGACGGGAGTGGATCGGGAAAGTAAACTGGATGCGCTACGATCGCTGGGCTTTGATCAAGTTATTGATTATAAACAAGTTGATTTCACCAGGAACAGAGAAGGTTACGACCTGATTCTGGATGCCAAATCTTCTCGCTCGATCTTCCGTTATCCCGGTGCGCTAAAACCTGGAGGGCGTTACGTGAGCGTGGGCGGGTCCGTGCCGCGGCTTCTCGAGCTACTTTTTCTTGGCCCGGTGATCGGAAAAATGACCGGGAAACGCCTGAAGATATTGGCGCTGAAACCCAATCAGGGACTCGAAGAAATCCATCGTCTTTTTGAATCCACTTCCATCAAATTGCTAATCGACGGGCCTTTTGGCCTGGAGGATGTTCCCGCAGCACTCGAGCGATTTGGCCGGTCCGATCACATCGGGAAAATCGTTATTGTTACGAATGCTTCTGGGGAGGGCCGGCAATAAATCCGGCAATAGCCCGGGAAAATTCGTCAAGTTAGAAGGCAATGTCCACGTCAGAAACGGGGCGGGCTGCCTGACGGGCCCATGAGCCAAACAGCACAGCGAACCGGGTTTTCCTTTAGCACAGGCAAGAGGAGGGAATTTGTTCACCACTCCGCGCCGCTAATCGGCTGCCATCATCCCCATTTTTTTCATAAAGGCCGGATCGTACTCCACAAAGAGTTCTTCCCCGGCCCGGATGAAACGTGCCGCTTCAAAACGGGCTTTTTTCCAGCGGTAGGAGTAGACCATCCAGAGATTGGGTGTTGGCGAATGGTTGATGAACCGCAGTCTGGTATTTCCCAGAATATGGAAATTACGGCCGATGGGCACCAGATACTTCTGGTCTTTCCGGGGCAGGCGTCTGGCCTGCGCATCGTTTAGCTGAAGGCCGGTGTAGTAGCCCAGATGGGCCAGCGGCGGAATGTCCACTCCCGCAAAAAGGCCCTGGCCGGCTCCGCGTATGGTTGATGGTTTTACCTTGAGGTCCTCCATAGCGATAGAACAGGGGAATCGGGGCATGCGGAGATACGGCTGCAAAAGGGGCCACCGACAAGCCTTTTACTTATGTCTCTGCCTCTCCTGCCGATAGGCATACTGATATGCTACGCTCTTTATGGACAGCCGCAACAGGGATGATCGCCCAGCAATACCAGATCGATACCATCTCCAATAATCTTTCCAACGTGAACACCTTTGGATTCAAAAAGAATCGGGTCGATTTTGAAGATTTGATCTACCAGCAGCAGGTGCTTGCCGGAACTCCGGCAACCGCAGTATCAGAAATTCCCACCGGTGTGTATGTCGGTGCCGGAACGCGGGTTGCTGCCACGCAGAAGTTATTTGAAATGGGAAGTTTACAAAATACCGGGAACAAATTTGACATGGCAGTCAACTCCGAAGTAGGTTTTTTCAAGATTCTCATGCCCGACGGAAGTTTTGCCTACACTCGCGACGGTAGCTTCAAGATCGACGCCCGCCAGCAGATTGTAACGTCCAACGGGTATTTGCTGGAACCACCCATTACTCTGCCGCCCAATGCCATCAACAACAGCTTTTCCGTGACAGAAAACGGAGAGGTTACGGTGAAGATCGGTGACGATATCCGGCCCACTCGCATTGGACAGATTGACCTGTACCGATTTGTGAACCCGGCCGGCCTGCAGGCCATTGGTAAAAATCTATTCAAAGAGACGGTAGCCTCGGGTCCGGAAATCCAGGGGACGCCGGGGCTGGAAGGCATGGGTGGAATTCTCCAGAGCTTTCTGGAAATGTCCAATGTAAAGCTCGTGGAAGAGATGGTGAATATGATCGTAGCCCAGAGAGCCTATGAATCCAATTCCAAGTCGATTGTGACCAGCGATTCCATGCTCAATACTGCCATCTCCATGAAGCGTTGATGAAAAATAAAACTTGCACCGTCTTTCTTCTGGGTCTTTTTGCTTTAGATCCGATCCTCTCCTATTCTTTATATTTACGAAACAAAGTGCTGGTGCAGACCTTCCCCGTCCGCATCCAGGATCTGGCGCGAGTGGAACACGCACGCCAGGACGCGGAGACACTTTCCCAGAAGGTTGTGATCGCTTCCCTTGAGGAGCCCCTGTATTTGACTGCGGATCGTTTTAAGGAAGCCCTGAAGGACACGCCTCTGGAAAGAGTTTTTGGAGCAGGGGTCTGGGTGGTGCCGTTGACCGGAACGCTGGAAGGAACAGGATTAAAGGACAGGCTGGAAGCGGAGATTCGCACTCGCGAGGGCGGGAACGTGTATCTGCAAAGCCACGTGGTAAGACTCGATTCCACAGCCAGGCTCAGTTTGCCCGTCTCTGCCAGAAGCCTGATCTTTCAGTTCCCGGCCAGCTTGCGCAGTTTTTCTGCGGGGAGGCGCGTGCTGGCCGTGGATATTATGGGACAGGAAAAGCCGGGAAAAAACCCCCGGGTGCTGCACCGCCAGCAAATCGGTTTATGGATTTATAAGAAAAAGCAAGTGGCCGTAGCAAAGCATGACCTGGCTATGGGCCACAGGCTCAAAAGCGACGATTTTGAGCTGGTGGAAAAGGAAATTGATGGTGATGACGCGCGCTACGCCAGCGGAAATCTGGTGGGCCTGCGCGTTATGCAGAACGTAAAGACCGGCGACGTGCTTCTGCGGTCCGTGGTCCAGGCAATGCCTTTGATCCGGCGTGGCCAGCAATTGACTCTGGTTGTGCAAAAACCCGGGATCGTTCTCAAGTCGCGTTCTGTCGCCCTTTCCGACGCAGAAAGCGGTGGCACATTGCGTGTCCGTCCCCTTTTGCCAGGGGGGCAGAATCGTTCCGGTGTGACCGCCCGGGTCATTGATGAAGATCATGCGGTGCTGGAGGGTCCGTGAGCGGCAAACTTCTTTTGTTGCTGGCCGTTCCTGCCTTCCTTCTGGCAGAAGACTTATGGAAAGACCACAATCCTTATGCCGGTCAAACGGGTTTACTTCCGGGAGCGGTGCTGCGACTGGTTGTGCATGAGCCCGTCCTTGTCGAGTACGAATACGAGGAGACGGCTGACTCAAAAGCCACGATCAAAATCGTCCCGGATAAAAAAGTTGCTGATTTTTTGAGCGATGCATCCAGCGATCAAAGCCAGGTGGGTTCGCGCAAAGCAAAGGTGCGGGCCAAAACTGCATTACGCCTGGAACTTGCCGTGATCGTGCGCAGCGTGGACGGCGAACTGGCCACAATCAGCGGTCAGAAAAGTCTGATCTATGAAAACGGGCGGGCTCAGCAACTGTTCTCGGTCAGCGGAAAAGTGCATCGGCGCGATGTATCCGGTGATCGCACAATTCGTTCCGCACAGGTTGCAGACCTGGAGCTTTTAGTGAGCGGAGCGCCGCTGCCTTTTCAGGCCGGGCTTACCATGAAACAGGGCGATGACGGACAGCCCCGTGCCGAACTTTCTCGCGAGGAGAAGGAGCGCATTTTACTCGAACACCTGAACCGTATTCTGGGCGGTTTGAAATGAGGCAGACCCTGTTCTTTCTTTTGCTGGCAACCACTCTGGCCGCCCAGACGGCTCCGCCTCCGGATGGAAGCGGACCGGTGGGGCCAGCTGGACAGCCTGAGACGATTGCCGGAGGAACCCCTGTAGCTAAAAAGATCTCCGGTGTTCTTTTGAAAAATATTGCAACCATTTCCGGAGTGCGCACCAATCAATTGCTCGGCTACGGCCTGGTGGTTGGTCTACCGGGAAGTGGAGATACACGCAGCGGTCTTGCCCGCGAATCGATTAAGAATTTGCTCGGCTCTCTGGAGCAGAATATGACCCATTTCAATCTGGACGCGCGTAACATTGCTGCAGTGCTTGTAACAGCAGAGATTCCGGCTTTTGCACGCAAAGGGGATCGCTTTGCGGTGACCGTTAGTTCCATTGGTGATGCCCGTTCTTTATCCGGCGGAGTCTTGATTCAAACGCCGCTGTACGGAGCCAATCGGACTATTTATGCGGCGGCCCAGGGTGTGGTTACAACGGCGGAGGCCAATCAGCCCGATGACCGGGCAGGAGCTCCAGGTAAAACGGTGGGTGCGGTGATGGGCGGAGCGCTCATGGAGCGCGATGTTTCCGCCAACCTGACCGAGAACAGTGTGATTCGTATCAGCCTGAAGAAGTTTGATTTCACTACCCTGGAAGAACTGCGCAAGCGGTTGCGGGAGTCGCTGGGACAGGATAAGCTGGAACTTAAGAATGGGGCCCTTGAACTGGCTGTGCCGGAAGGACAGGACCCGGTCTCTTTTATTGCAAAAATTGAAAATTTACGAATCGAACCTTCCAGCGCCTCACGTGTTGTCATCAATGAACGCAGCGGAACGATTGTGATGGGCGGGGATCTGTATGTTTCACCGGTTTCTGTCACTCGCGGCGGTCTGCAGATCATCGTCACCGGGAATGCCGGGCAGGGACATCCTGATGCAGCGGTGCGCGGAGAAACCCACCTTGTGTCCGGCAGCAGTGTGAACGACATTCTGCAGATTCTTAATTCTATCGGTGCCTCCGTTAAGGATGTGATCGCCATTTTAGAAGCACTCAAGGAAGCGGGAGCCCTGCACGCTGAGATTGTGGTAATGTAGGAGAGTGGTATGGAGATGAGAAAGTATTTCCCCGGATTGTACGATGGGCGCGTGTCCAGTGCACAAATCCATCAGCGAGAACTGAGCCCGGACAGTAAGGCTCGCACACCTGACGAAAAAATGCAGGAAACAGCGCAGGAATTTCAGTCTCTTTTCATTAAGATGATGCTATCGAGCATGCGTGCCACTCTGAAACCGGAAAACGATATGCTGGGCGGCGGCCGGGGACAGGAAATCTTTAAAGATATGTTATTTGATCAGTATGCTCTGCAGCTTTCCCGGGATCCACTCTTCACGCTTGATGAGCAGATGATCGAGCAGCTGACTGGCTCAAAAGCACAGCAGAACGCCGCCGCCAGAGGATACGCCCGGAACGAGTGATTTCCGGCTTTTCCCGCTTTCAAGCTTTCTTGATGGTATAGATCTCGTCTTTTATGGGCAGTTCCCGCTTGAGGTTCTTAATAAAGGGAAGCGGGTCCCCCATTTCTTCATAGAATTCACAGTTGGGCTGCATCCGGCGGGCCACAGTGAAATATTTATAAAATTTTTCTTCCCCAGAACGCTTGGACCATTGCTTTTTTTCGCAACGGACTCTCAGCACGTATTTATCTTTCTCTGCTTCAAACTGGCGCACCACAATGCAATGAGCGCAATTGGCACAATAGACTTTGTCAGCGGACATTTTTTTTCCTGATTCTGGAGTTGACAGCCAGCGTTTCCATTGCCATATTTCTGGCAAGTCAATATAGCTGCCAGGAGGGCAGGTTGAAGACGGAGCAGGACATTTGCGTGGACCGGCAGGATCGGTGGTGGGCTGCCGGTCAGATCATCAGCAATGAAGCGATTCTGGCCTATTTCAAAGCTCATCTGCATTTTGATGGCCAGCGTTACTTCATCGCAAATCGGCACGGAAACTTGAAGGAGGAGGCTTACCTGAAGGCTGTTGAGGGCTTTCCCCTGCATCTACTTCTTGCCCATCCTCTGGATCAAGGGTGTGAAGTCTCCCTGGATGGTGGACAACGCGGTATGGTGGCCTGGAGCGAATTTTTTATGAGTGATGATACTACTCTGGGTGCCTTCTTTCAAGGTATCCCGGTTCGGCTCAGTCCGCTGGCCATGGCCGCTCTTTCCACATATCTGGAAGAAGAAAATGATTCTTTTATTTTACATGGAAATCCTCTCCCGGTGCATTCGCGCGGGAAGCTTTTCCCTGAGGTAGAAATGTTATGAAGTGGTTTGTGGTGCTGGTTTTTGTCCTGGGTTGTGGCCGCCTGGCCTCCCAGGAGGAAAGGGGCAAGAGTCTTGCCACTTTTGCCGGAGGATGCTTCTGGTGTATGGAGCCTCCGTTTGAAAAACTACCCGGTGTTCATTCTGTAAAGAGTGGCTATACAGGTGGTAAGGACCCGGATCCGGATTATAAGCAGGTATCCTCGGGCCAGTCCACCCACCGCGAGGCCGTGCAGATTCAGTACGATCCGGCAAAGATCAGCTATGAAGAGCTGCTGCGAGTTTTCTGGCAACAAATCGATCCCACGGACGGCGGTGGTCAGTTTGTGGATCGGGGCCGGCAATACACCACGGCCATATACTTTCATACGGCAGAACAGAAGGCGGCAGCCAGCAAATCTCTGGGTGAGCTTTCGCGTAGCGGTCGCTTTTCCAGGCCGATTGTTACAGAAATTCTACCGGCAGTTCGGTTTTACCCCGCGGAGGACTACCATCAGGATTACTACAAGAAAAGTCCGGATAACTACTACCGCTACCGGAACGGTTCTGGACGCGATGCTTTCCTCAAAAAGCACTGGGGTTCTAAAACCACCTGGAAAGAATTCCTGCGCCCCGCCGACAAAGAGCTGCGAAGCAGGTTGAATCCTCTGCAGTTCCGCGTCACCAGGCAGGACGGGACAGAGCCGCCCTTTCGCAACGAGTACTGGAATCAAAAAGAACCGGGCATCTATGTGGATATTGTTTCGGGCGAGCCGCTTTTTAGTTCACGCGACAAATATGATAGCGGCACGGGCTGGCCCAGTTTCCGCCGGCCCCTCCTTGCGCAACTGATCAAGGAAATTCCGGACAACTCTCAGGGGATGAAGCGGGTGGAAGTGCGCAGCAAACTTGCCGATTCCCACCTGGGGCACGTGTTTGACGATGGCCCACCGCCGGAAGGTTTGCGCTACTGTATCAATTCCGCCGCTATGCGATTCATCCCCCGCTCACAGATGGCGGAGGAAGGCTACGGAGAGTTTCTATCCGCCCTATGAGACCTTCCTGTATTGCAGGAGACTGATCAGCAGGTAAAGCAATGCAGCTGTTAAAGGGAGGCCATGCAGGGCCAGATCGAACCAGTCCATGAAGCCGTACAGATGCCCGGTCCGGAGTAGCTTCAATTTTCCCAACAGATGGGGTTCCTCCCCCAGGGGCAGTGCGGCCATCAGGCCGCCCAGAACAAGGTAGAGCAGGGGTCTTTTAAACGCTTCCACCAGGTCCACCAGGTTGATCCGGCGGTCGCAAGCGGTGCCAGCTGCTGACCAGGCGAGACACGAGAACCCTCTTGCGCTCATGTTTCAAAAAATTCAGAAAGTAGAGAATGAGGGCGGCCGCCGTCAGGAAAGCCGTAGTTCCAAAGAGGAGCCCGAGGATAAGATTTGCACTCAAGAGGAGCCACCCCGTGGCAAGAGCCAGGCCCGTGCCGCCCACAAGCAGGAGGGTGCGGGTCGTCGGGTCGGCACGGAAGCGGAGGTTTCCGGCATCCCCTGAGGAGAGCCCCTCGTAGTCAAAGAAGCGAATACTTTTACCATTTTCATTGTAGATCTGGATGACGTCACCGTGATGGTTGCGCTGTACGAAGATGCTTTCACCGGGTTTGAGATCATCCAGAATACAGACAAATTCTTCAATCAATAACCTCAGAACCGTGTCGGATGCGGCCTGCATTTCTACAAAGCCATCGTTTGCCGAGCGCGACTTGAATGCCAGGAAAGAACGAATCAAACGCTTCTTCAAGCTACGACCCTTTTCTACCAGGCTATAGATTTCAAAAAGGGAGCGGACCGTTATCGCCGCAGTAGCGATGATGGCCAGAGACGCCAGCGGCGGCAAAATTTCCTTCCAGATATTTTCTACCAGCAGTCCGCTGGCCACGCTGCCCAGAATGGCAAAGAGGATGGCCGCTCCCGGGCGTGTCATGCTGACATGATCCAGAGATCGCAGGTCCATGCGTTTCAGATCAAACCAGCGATACCCTCTTTCCTGGATGGCACCGTTTTCATTGAAAATCGTCTGAATCCTGTCTGCGGATTTGAGTAGATAGGTCCGGCTCCCCCGTTCCAGGTCGCTGGCGATAAGGATCCCTTCTTCTTCCAGAGCGGCAATGCGTCCCCGGCTGTCTGCCGTGCAGGCGGCCAGGGTAAGACCGGAATTGCCAAGGGAGTATTCTTCCGGCAGATCGACAATTTTTCCAAACATTTGCTTTTCATCATGAATAAAAGCAAGAAAGCGGCTGACTCGTTCCTCCGTCCAGTCTTCACCAAAGATGCGGTTGACGGTATTCTGGGTGATATCGGTTTCTTGAGAGAGCAGGCGAGCCACTTCTGAGGCTTTACGCTTGCGCTGGAAGCGCCGCCACAGATCCATAGAAAGGCCGGCCAGAATCGTTCCGCCCACCATCAAAGCAACTTGAATCTTTCGATTGCGGTACCAGGGTTCCCGAGTTTCGACCTCGACTGGAGACTTTCCGGCTTCCTGTACGGCGGGGGCCGTTTCTCCGGGAAGTTCAATCACGCCTGGACTTTCCCGGCGTTCAATGACCAGGTCATAGTGCTCTCCACTGCGACTTGCCTCTACCTTCCAGTTTGCCAGGGCTGTTTCACCCGATTTTTCCTGCATATATTCTCCTATGACCCGCAGTTCCCGCCGGACCCGTTTGTACCCTTCCAGCCCGCTGGCATTTTGAAAGTAATTGCGGCAAATGATGGCATCTTTATGATCGGGATTAAAGGCTGCGTGTTTGAGCGCATAATCGAAGCGCGCCTGAATGCGCTGTTCTTCCTCCGGGGAGAGAGCCGGCCAATCCCCATCCAGGTCCAGTCGGATGACCCGCCCGCCGGCGTCCCGGCCTTCTTCAGGGAGATCCTGCATGGGTTCATCGAACCCTGGACTCAGGCTCTGTCAACCAAAAGCGTCAGGGCAGGCGAAAGACCATCATGGCAGCAACAAGTAACAGGATCAGCACCTGGAGGTAGCGCAAAAGGAGCAGGCGTCGTTCGGCGGCAATGGAATCTGCGGGGACACTGCCCCCGCCGGCAAAACCCAGGGCAATGCGGGACAAAGAAAGCTGCCTTTGCCAGAGACGGAGGAAGAGAAGGAAAAGGATAGCGGTGCCGGCGTAACCCGCCTTCAGCCACAGAGACTCGTAATCCACGAATTTGAAGTTACCAAATGAAAGCCCGCTGCCCACAAGGAGGGCCAGGCCGGGCAGCCACAGATAAAAATCCAGGCGAAACGACAGGCTGCGCGCAAAAGCGATAGTCCGGGCATCCTGGCTACGCAGGGCTCGCCGCATGGAGACAATGGCTCCCAGGGAACCGGCCAGGAGCAGGCCCATACCCAGAAGATGCATGAGGCGCAGAGTTGAATAGCTCTCCACCGCCTTTTTATCGGCCTCCTGGCAGGAAAAAATGATTGGCGCAGAGGGGGCCCTCCAGAGCCTGTCCCGCATCCATGATAGGTGTAATTTTGAAAGATGGAGAGCCCATCGAATCGGCTCTCAAGCGCTTCAAGCGCGAATGTGTGAATGCAGGAATCCAGTCGGAAATCAAACGACGCGAATTTTATGAAAAGCCATCCATGCAGAAGAAACGTAAGATCGAAGCTGCGGTTCGCAAGCGGGAAAAGAAACGCATTCTGCTCTTAAAAAAAGACAAAGCTCATTAATACGGAGCAGGGCGATGGGTGCACTGCTGGAAAAAATTCAGTCTGACCTGCAAAGCGCAATGAAGGCCCGGCGTACCGCCGAGCTTGAGGCGCTGCGTCTGCTCAAAAGTGATCTGCAATACGAGATGAACAAGACCGGAGTTCGGGATCTGGACGATGAAAAGGTCCTTGCGGTCATCAAAACGGCCTGCAAGAAACGCAAAGATAGCATAGCGGAATTCGAGCGCGCCAATCGTCCAGAACTTTTACAAAAAGAAAAGGACGAATACGAAATTCTCAGTAAATACTTACCGGCTGCTATCTCTGAAGCGGAAGTAAAAGCGGTGCTTGATGAAGTCTGGCTTGAGGTAAAGCCGGCGACGGCAGCAGAGTCGGGCAAGGTCATTGGTAAGGTAATGGCCAGACTTAAAGGTCAGAATGTAGACGGGGCCCTGGTTAAGAAACTGGTTCAGGAAAGATTTTGATCCTTGGACTCATCCGAGATTAGAGATGAGATCGTTCGTGCTGTCCCTGTTGAATCCTACATTGGTAAATACGTAAAACTTAAGAAAACCGGCAAATCCTACAGCGGTCTGTGTCCCTTTCATCAGGAGAAGTCGCCGTCTTTTACTGTCACTCCAGAGAAGGGTCTGTACCATTGCTTTGGCTGCGGCAAGGGCGGAGATCTGTTTCGATTTGTCATGGACTACGAACACGTATCCTTTCCCGAGGCCCTGGCCATTCTGGCGGCGTACGCTGGCATTGAACTGAAAAGCCAGGGCAGTGATTCGCATAAAAGACTGTATGATTTAAACGGCCGCGTTGCCCTGTATTACGCTTCCCTTCTGCAGGGGAAGCCGCGCGACTATCTCAAAGGTAGGGGCCTCACGGAAGAGGCCATTGAGCATTTTCAAATCGGTTACAGCAGTCCGGAAAAGAACGCCTTACAAAAGCAGTTTCCCGCAGAGGAAGGGCTCGCGTCTCTGCGGCTTATCAACAACGGCTATGATTTTTTTCGAGGACGGATCATGTTTCCCATCCGGACCTATTCGGGCCGGGTAGCTGGCTTTGGCGGCCGCAAAATTGCCGACGAAGACTTTGGCCCCAAATACTTAAACTCGGCGGAATCGGCGATTTTCCGCAAGAATGACCTCTTCTACGGATTGTCGGACGCATTGCCGGCGATTCGCCGCTCCGGGCGTGTCTACGTTGTGGAAGGTTACCTGGATGTAATGGGACTGTGGCAGTCGGCGGCGCAGGGCGCGGTGGCCCCGCTGGGCACGGCCTTCAATGCCCGTCATTTACAAATTCTCAAACGTTACGCTCGCGAAATCGTGGCGATCTATGACGGAGACGCAGCCGGCCGCAAAGCAGCCTTAAAATTTGCCCGGCTGGCCGTCGATCATGGAGAGGAGGCCAGTCTGGTGCTCTTGCCGCGGGGCCTGGATCCTTTTGATCTATGTCAGGCTCTTTCTCCGCCGGAAGTTCACAATCTGCTGGAAAGGACGGTTCCCACGGACTATTTTCTAATCATGGAGACTATGTTTCCGGATATCGTTCCTGCAGCATCGGGCGGAATTGAGGAACAGGCCCGGGAGTTGCAGGACTACTACCTGGGTAAGAATCTGCTGGCTTTACCTGGAGATCTGGGCGGTCGTAAAAAAGCTCGGGATCTTTTCTTTGAACTGTACCGCAACATCCAGCGGCCTTCCAACAAAGAGCTTTACCTGGAGCACGCAGCCTTGCTTTTACGGATGTCCAGAGGGGCCCTGAAGGAGGAATTGGGCGGGGAAACCCGGAATGCTCCCGTGGCAAAGGCAGCAGTGCGTAAATCGGCTTTGCCGGCCTCCGGTCCGTTTGCCGCCATTGAACGGCGACTGATGGTCCTCTGCCTTTTGGAGCCGGAGGCATTCCGTGAGGAATATGAAACTCTATCTCGCATCGAGTGGCGGGATGATCCGGCTCTGCTACTATTTCAGTTACTTGAATATCGGGCGGGTGGAGGCCGTAGCTGGCTTGCCCAGGAAATCACTGAGTCAGGTGACCTGCCGCCGGAAATTGCCGCTCTTTTCCGGGGATTCCTCCTGTCCGCCGCCGGCACAGAAGACGGTTCTGTGGAGACGGCTGTTGCAGAGGTACGGGAACTCTGTCTCAAGCATGAACTGGCAATACTCAATGAGGAGCTGGGCAGACTGAAAAAGGATGCACTGGAAGAGAGATTTGATTTAATTAAGAGAGTCAAGGCGCTTGAGGAAGAGCTGCGCCTGCCGGCGTACAAACGGGAGAATTGAAAGATGGCCATTGAGGATTTACCGGGAATTCAGAAAATCATATCGATTGGTAAAGCGAACGGTGAAATCACTTACGATGAAATCAACGACAACCTGCCGGAGAAAATTGTCAACAGTGAGCGCATAGAAGACGTCTTTACCCTGCTAAATCAGATGGGTATTGAGGTGGTGGAGGAATACTCCCGCAAATTCATGGAGGAAGCCCCGCCTAAAAAGGAAGGTCCCCGCAAAGTTCGCCGGAAAGAATCAACCTCCGCCTCCGCGAGTGATGATCCCATCCGTCTCTACCTCAAAGAGATTGGCCGGGTTTCTCTTATATCCGGTGATAAAGAGGTGTTTCTGGCCCGGCGCATCGAGCACGGAGAGAAAATCATTGAAGAGACGATTCTCAATTCCTCCCTTTTGCGTTCCAATTTCTTCAAGCTGATGCCCAAGATTCGGGCCCGCAAACTCAGGGTGACGGAAGTGGTCCGGGCCAATAAGGCCTACTACATGAATAGCGAGGAACTGGAGAAACTTGAGAAAACATTCTTTCAGTCCATGGAATCCATTTCAGACGATGAAAAGAAACTGGTCGAAGCCAGCTCAAAACTCAAGAAGTACGTTGAAGGCTCCAAGAAGTGGCGTGAATATAAACTGAAAGCCGATGAGGCCTACAGCGCGATCAATAAATCGGTCCGGCGGGTGGGCGTTTCGCAGAAAGAAATTCAGAGGATTTCTCAGAAAATCAAATCCATGGTTTTCCGGATCAAAGAAATTCATCGCCATTTCAACACCCTGAAAGCGCGCTACGGACTTGATATTAAAGATATCAAAGGATACAACCGGTTCATTGAGAAGAATGAGAATCTCAAGCAAATTGAAGAAGAGATGGGCGTGGATATAGATGAGGTCCGTGAGGTCATCAAGGATATTCGCAACAACGAACGCAAGCTGCGCCGAATGGAACAGGAAGCGGGCTCGGCTGTTTCAGAGATTCTACAATGGGGAGAGTCCATCACCCGGGGTGAAAGGGAAATTGCTCAAGCTAAACGCGAACTGATCAAAGCGAATTTGCGGCTGGTGGTCAGTATCGCCAAACGCTACGCCAATCGTGGGATGCATTTTTTTGACCTGATTCAGGAAGGAAACATTGGGCTGATCAAAGCCGTGGATAAATTCGAATACAAGAAGGGCTATAAATTTTCTACCTATGCCACCTGGTGGATCCGCCAGGCGATCACCCGGGCCATTTCCGACCAGGCGCGCACCATTCGGGTTCCGGTACACATGATTGAGCAGATCAACAAAGTGGTTCGGGAAACCAGGGTCTTCCTTCAGGAGGTAGGGCGTGAGCCCACAAATGAAGAAATTGCCGAGCGTCTGGGCTGGCCCGTGGCCCGCATCAAAGCCGTAAAAAACGTTGCCCGCGAACCCATTTCCCTGGAAGTGCCTGTCGGCTCAGAAGAGGATAGCGAGCTGGGTGATTTTATTCCGGATGCGGAGGTGGAATCCCCGCTGAACAGTACGGCCAACAAGCTTCTGGCAGAGCAAATCAAATCGGTGCTCAATACCCTGCCGGCTCGTGAGCAGAAAGTGTTGCGCATGCGCTTTGGTCTGGACGATGGCTATTCTCATACTCTCGAAGAGGTGGGCTACGTATTCAAGGTAACCCGCGAGCGTATCCGGCAGATTGAGGCCAAGGCCCTGCGCCGACTGCGCCATCCGTCCCGCTCCAAAAAGCTTAAAGATTACATTGATGCCTGAAGCTCGCGCGCATCAGCCTGAGCTGTCTTTTTTTCAATAAATCTTGACGATCCCGGGCCGACCCCGAACCATCAGGTGCTGCCTTCCTATGGGGAAACGAATTTTAGACTTTTTGCTATATATCCGGCCGGAGCCGGATCGGATTGAGTTTCTCGAGCGCCTCCGGCTGATGGTTCTCTACGCCCTCATAGTGCCGGCTATTGTGAGTACGGTCTATAATGTGATGCTTGTAATTCGTGCTGGCCGGTATGCGGTTGCCCTTCTGCTCTGCTTGAGCCTGATTGTGGGAAGTCTGGCGCTGGTGTCCTTTTTTCGCACCCGCCGACTCAGTGGTGCTCGCCGCTTCATGGGCCTTGGATTCTTTCTGGGCAGCACTCTGACCATTCTTGATGCCGGCGGACTGTACGGGCTGGGAAGTTTGTATTTTCTCGTGGCCTTTGCTTTTGGTTATCTACTTTTTGATTATTTTATGGCTCTGGCCCTGCCGGTCTATTTCTTTGCCGGCTTTGCCCTGCGGCTTCAGTGGGGCGATTTTCATCCACAGTCCATTTATAACGATCCAGACATTGCGACTCGAGTCTTGATTCCCTTTGCTTTATCGAGCTTTCTGGGTGTGGTGGGAAATTTCAGCATGCGCCAGCTTGAGGAGCGTTTGAGCAGTCTTGCCTATCGTGATCAGGCAACGGGTCTCCCCAATCGGGCCAAGTTTGAGGAACTGTTGCGCGATGAAGTAGTTCGTTCAAAGGAAAGTGGCCGCGGGTTTACCCTTTACGCTTTCAAGTTGCATCACCTCTCCCGGATCAGTGGCAACCGGGGAGTAGATTATCTGAATGAAGTTCTGCAGAGCTTTGTCGACAGAATGCACGATCTGTGTTTTCCGCATGGCATCGTCGGGCGGATCAGTGAATCGATATTTGGTCTGGTGTTACCGGAAGAACCGGCAGCCGACGGGCGAGCCCGCGAGATGATTGAGACGTTGTATGATCCATTGCGCGGTCGCGATTCTATAGAATATTTGCAGCTTTCCTGCGGGATACTACGCTATCCAGAAGATAATATTGCTCCGGCAGAACTTAATTCGACTCAGCATTGCGCTTTGTGAGCGATCGGATTCGGCGCCGGGAAAAGTTTTACTGTACGATCCGCACCGAACCCGCAGCGAAAGCGAACACTTTGAAATCATGACCCGATTGAATCGACTGGTGCCGGAGAATGAACTCTACCTTGTGTTTCAACCCAAGGTAGATCTGGAAACCGGTGTTTGTTCGGGAGCGGAGGTGCTGGTCCGCTGGAACACGTCTAAAGGGGAGATCAGTCCGGCCCTTTTTATTCCTCTTGCAGAAGAAAATGGTAGTATCTCCAAAATAACTCGCTGGGTGATCCACCGCACACTTTCTACTGTGGGAGGTAGATCGCTTCTGGAGCTGGGCGGCCGTCCCCTTGTTTATGCGATCAATATTTCTGTAGTGGATATGCGGGCGCCGGACTTCGTCGAATTTCTGGAAAGTCTTCTGGAATTGTATGCTGTGCCGCCTTCGCAGATTGAGCTTGAGCTAACAGAACGCATGCTCATTGACGATGATACACATGTTCGCGGAAATTTTGCTGCGTTGCAGAAGCTGGGTGTGCGGCTGGCTATCGATGACTTTGGCACCGGCTATTCAGGACTGAATTATTTGAATAAATTTTTTGTTAATACAATTAAAATAGATAAGAGCTTTGTGGATGCCATTGAGCCGGGTGCCCAGCCGGGATCCCTGGCCGTGATGGAGGCGGTCATTTCTCTGGGCATTGCCCTCGGGCTCGAGCTTACCGCAGAGGGAATAGAGCATGCTTATCAGGCCACCTACCTTGCAGAACGTCGCTGTCATCTGGGGCAGGGCTGGTTGTTCAGTCGCCCTCTGTCCTTTGAAGCATTTGTCGATTTCGCGGAACGGTGCAATCTGCGTGAATCAGCTTGAAATTGCTTCCTCCGTGGATCTGCGGAATTTTCTAATGATGGGCAGGCTTGCCTGTAGAATCTCTGCTGAAAGCCGGCGCACATCCGGACCGGGATGGCGATGCACAAAAAAAATATCGCGCTGGATCCATACTTCCTGCACGGGAAGCCTGATGAGATCCTTTGTAAGCGAAAGCTCGGAAACAAAGCCAAAGCCCGCTCCAGCCGATACACTTTCTACGACAGCCTGCATGCTGCGCAGTTCCATCACAACATTCAATCGGCGTCCTTGCAGGGTTTTCTCGACGGCCTGGCGAATGGCGGAATCCGGATGAAGCATAACAAAGTCCTGGTCAAAGAATACCCGTGCCGCTTCCGGTCTGCGTCTGGAAAGTGAATGATTGCGACCCATGACCGGAACAATGCGATCGGTAAAGAAGTAAGTGGATGCCAGGCTTCCCTCCCGGCGCAGCGGCCCGGCCACAATTCCCAGTTGAACACTACCGTTTTTTAACGCTCCGAGGACTTCCCGGGCGTCTCCTTCAATGATTCGGAAGCTGGCGCGCGGATAACGCTCGCGTACTTTGCGCAGTGCGGCCGGAAGGACGCGCGTGGCCACAACGCCCCCGGCCGATATGGCATGGTCACCGATAAGCTCATCGGTGCTGTCCAGCATCATGCGCCTGGTGGCCTGCCAGATATCATGGAGCTGACGGGCTTGACCGTAAAGCAATTCACCGGCCGTGGTGAGTTTGATGCGACGCGGCTGGCGGTCAAAGAGCTGGCAATGGAGCTCCTTCTCAAGCAACTGGATCTGCCGGCTGAGTGCGGGCTGGGTCAGACGCAGGGCGCGGGCGGCCCCGGAAAAGGAGCCGTGCTGACTGATGGCCAGGAAATATTCGATTTGCTTCCATTCCACAAGCCATAAGGATCCGTTATGGCATCCATAACAACAAATTATTTGCATTTATGGGCCGGATGTGCTACCTTTTTCTTCATGAAAAGAACCATGTATGACAAGATCCGCGAGGCCCACCTGGTGCATGAGGATGAGGAGCTTTCTTTGCTTTATATTGATCGGCACCTGGTCCATGAGGTGACATCTCCACAAGCATTTGAGAATTTGCGGCTCACGGGTCGCCGGGTAAGACGTCCGGATCTGACCTTCGCCACCATGGATCATAATGTCTCCACCCGCTCTCGCGATTGGGGCGCGGCCGGTGAAATCTCTCGCAAGCAAATGGAAACACTCGCTGCCAATGCGCGGGAGAACGGTATCCGCCTTTTCGATTTGAATCATCCCGATCAGGGCATTGTGCATGTCATCGGGCCGGAGATGGGGCTGACTTTGCCGGGAATGACCATTGTTTGCGGTGACAGTCATACCAGCACGCATGGTGCTTTTGGCGCGCTGGCATTTGGCATCGGCACAAGTGAGGTGGAACATGTGCTGGCAACACAGACCCTGCAGCAACCGCGCGCCAAAAATATGCGCATTCGTATCAGTGGCCGGACGGGGCGCGGGGTCACTGCTAAAGATATCATTTTGAATATAATAGGGAATATCGGCACGCGCGGAGGCAGTGGCTATGTGATCGAATATGCAGGTGAAGCGATTCAGAGTCTTTCTATGGAAGAACGCATGACAATCTGCAATATGAGTATTGAAGCCGGAGCCCGTGCCGGGCTCATTGCGCCGGATGAAACCACCTTCGCCTACCTCAAGGGGCGTGACTTTGCCCCCTCCGGAGAGAACTGGAAAGTGGCTCTGGACTACTGGCAGACACTGCCGTCTGACAGGGATGCCGTTTTTGATAAGGATATCGAAATTCCAGCAGCGAGCATTGTTCCCATGGTAACGTGGGGTACGAATCCTGCACAGGTTGTGCCCGTGCATGGTCAGGTGCCGGATTTTTCAGAGGAAAAAGATCCGGTGGCCCGCGAGGCAGCGCGGCTGGCTCTGGAATATATGGGACTCACGGCGGGGACCCGGTTGACAGATATAAAAATAGATAAAGTTTTCATCGGTTCCTGTACCAATGGCCGGATTGAGGATTTGCGCGCTGCCGCATCTATCGTGAAAGGCAAAAAAGTAGCCAGGGGAGTCAAGGCCATGGTAGTCCCGGGGTCCGGTCGAGTGCGCCGTCAGGCTGAAGCGGAAGGTCTTGGAGAAATCTTTGAGCAGGCCGGATTTGAATGGCGCCTGGCCGGTTGCTCCATGTGTCTGGCGATGAACGATGATGTCCTGTCTGCCGGCGAGCGATGCGCCTCCACATCCAATCGCAATTTTGAAGGCCGCCAGGGTAAGGGGGGGCGCACCCATCTGGTCAGTCCCGCTATGGCCGCAGCTGCCGCTCTGGCCGGTCATTTTGTTGATGTTCGTGAGATTTGAGCATAAGGAAAGGATAACATGGAAAAATTTATTGAAATTACCAGCAAAGCAGTTCCCCTGGACAGATCCGATGTTGATACCGATCAGATTATTCCCAAACAATTTTTGAAGAAAATCGAGCGCACAGGTTTTGGTGTGCATCTCTTCCATGACTGGCGGTACCTGGACGACGATGGAAGTAAGCCTGATCCTTCTTTTGTGATGAATCAGCCGCAGTATGCCGGATCCCGGATTCTTCTGGCTCGCGATAACTTTGGCTGCGGATCGTCTCGCGAGCACGCTCCCTGGGCTTTGCTGGACTATGGTTTTGTGGTCATCATCGCTCCTTCTTTTGCGGATATTTTTTATAACAACTGTTTCAAAAATGGAATGCTCCCCGTTGTTCTAAGTCGCGAGTCAGTGGAAGAGTTGTTTTCTTTTGCGCGCTCCGGGCAGGAAATCACTGTGGATCTGCGATCCGAGGAGGTTGTGTGTGCTGGAAAACGTTACAGCTTTTCTGTGGATGCCTTCCGAAAAGAATGCCTGCTGAATGGTTGGGACGACATCGGCCTTACGGAGCGTCATGCTGCGAAAATCGATGCTTTTGAGCAGCGCTATGCACAGGAGTTTGCTTTTCAGAACAGTGGAGTAAATGTTTGAGCGCCAGAATTCTGGACGGCAAACTTCTGGCCGGCAAGCTACAGGCAGAAATCAAGGAGCAGGTGGAAGCGGATTTCTCGCGCGGATTTGCTCGACCGCTTCTGGCGACCATTCTTGTGGGCGATGATGCCGCTTCGGCAACTTATGTAGAGATGAAGGGCCGGGCCTGCGCCCGGGCCGGGATGGGCAGCCGCAAAATCGTTCTTCCGGCCAGCACCAGTCAAAAGGAGCTGATAGAGGTCATTGATGGGCTCAATGAGGACGCACAAGTCAACGGTATACTGCTGCAGCATCCCATCCCCGGCCACCTGGACGAGAGAGCCGCTTTTGATCGCATAGCGCCGGGCAAGGATGTGGATGGCGTGGGCGCGCTGAATTTTGGCCTGATTGCTCTGGGTGAGCCGGCATTTGCCTGTTGCACTCCGGCCGGCATCATGACTTTGCTTGCGCACTATGAGCTGGATCTATCCGGTCTGGACGCACTGGTGATTGGTCGCTCGCCCATCCTTGGTAAACCTATGGCCATGATGCTCCTGAATCAAAACTGTACGGTGACGATCGCTCATTCGCGGACGAGGAGTCTGCCTGATCTTGTTTCCCGATCTGATCTGGTGGTAGCTGCAGTGGGGCGTCCTCGTTTTGTCCAGGGTTCCTGGATTAAGGAAGGTGCCATTGTGATTGATGCCGGTTACAACGCCGGGAATGTAGGGGATTGCGATACCGGGGCCTGCGCCGAAAGAGCAGGCTGGATCACGCCTGTTCCTGGCGGAGTCGGTCCGATGACGATTGCCACCCTGCTTGGCAATACCCTGCGAGCGGCTCAGAATTCGCGCAAATGAGCCCGGGCTTCCTCCAGGGTGGGTCTGTAGGGAAGGTAGTCCAGGTATCCAAGAGGCTTGAAGTAACGGTACACAGGTTCTGAAAGCTCCGTAAGCACAACCTTGAAGCCCCGGGTTTTCCAGGATTGCAGTAAATCCAGGAGATAGTTCAAACCCGTGCTATTGATGTAGGGAACATTGTGCAAAGAAACAATGAGCTTCCGGCCCAGATGCCCTTCTGCCTCCAGTTGCCGCAGGGCATTGTCAATGGTTCCGCGCTGGTGCTGGTCCAGAGCCCGATTTATATGCAGGATGTACTGGTCGGTCTGAGCTGGATCAATGTGCATCAGAACAGGTCCAAAACCCCGGTCTACCGTTTCCGGGGCTGTAGCCGGATGCTGGCGGTTGTGTTCCAGAGCCAGGCGGATGGTGTTCAAAAGCTCGCTGGAGTCCACCGGCTTGGTCAGAAAATCGAAAGCATGGCTTTTGATAGCTTTGAGTGCCGTATGCATATCGGCAACACCGCTCATCATGATGACAGGAAGGTGGGCATCCATATTGCGAATTTCTTCCAGCAGTTCCAGACCATTGACTTCTGGCATATGGTAATCTGTCAACACCAGGTCCACTGCTCTGGACTTCAGCTTCCGAATGGCCTCCAGGGCCTGCGATGCCGTTTGCACCTCAAAGCCATGGCGATTGAGGAATTTGGCAAACATATCCCGAGCTTCCTGTTCATCATCCACAATCAAGATTGTTGCTTTGCTATCCGACATACCTGCCTCTTATTTTTCAGAAAGTAAAAAGCTCACGGTTTATGTATACTTCTTTTTTACTGAGCAACCTGAGGCCTGCTTGCTTGAAGAAACAAGCAACTGGCTCCAGACCAAATGGGAAGTCGGATCCCAGGGCCTCCCTCTGCAATCCGTGATATGCTGGGCTAATTTTCCGATTGCTCTTTGCCTGACCGGTAGCACCCTGGCGTAAAAACGGGGAGTGTCAGGCGAAAAAAACTATTAAGATTGTAATTTCTGTAATCGCGATTTTCCTGCTGGGTGCGGTTTCCTTTTATGGCTGGGCTCACTGGAAGACGAACTCTGCCCTGAAGCACAGATTCGACGTGCCTGGGAAGGAAATGGATGAACTGGTCGCCAGGGCAGACATAGCTCTCGGTGAACGCATCGTGAGGGTTCGCAATGGTTGCGTGGACTGTCACGGGTCAGATCTGGGTATTGGTCCCATGGCCCGAATTCTATTTGCGACCGGGCAGATGCCTGCCTTATTCTCCAGTTTCTTTATAGATACCCGTAAGGGATTCGCTGATAAGCCCGCAGAAGCTAAGCCGAATTTGGCAGGTATCTGGCCGTATCTGCCTGCACTGGCTGTCATGGTCCGGATTTTGCCGGAGGCCCGATTCCCGGTGCTCCCCCGGAATGGATTGCGGCTGCCGGGATTCGTCTGGGTGCCACCGGCTGGACGGAGGAAATGTTTCTCAAAGTCATGCAGACCGGTATCACTCCGACAACCGGTGAAAAAATGCGCTTTCCCATGCCCACAGATATTTTAAAAAATATGAATGAAACCGAGCTTCGCGCTCTTTATGCCTACCTTGTCACCCTGAAGTGAGTCTCCTGGCTTTTCAGGAGGCCATGAGCTGGTGGATCAAAATGCCCGCCGCTACTCCGGCATTCAGGCTTTCTGTGTGGCCGCGCATGGGAATGGAGAGGACTATGTCCGTTTCGCGTTCTACCCCGGATTTGATGCCGTGGTATTCGCTGCCAATGACAAGGGCCCTCTGTTTCAAGGGCGGGAGGGTGGCCGGGGCACTTTGCTCGCCGGCTTTTGAGAGAAAGATGGTGTAATTATGATTCCTTAATGTTTCCAGAATGTATTTTAGACTGCCATGAAAAAAATGGTCCAGAAAAAAAGCCGCACCTGCGGAAATTCTGTAGGCTGTTTCATCCATTCTGGCTCCGCTACCGGTAACAATCAGACTTTTGGCTCCCAATGCTTCTGCGGAACGGACAATAGAAGAAAGGTTTTGCACATCCTGGATTCGATCGGTTACCACGATCAGACCCTGACCTTCCGCTGTGGCCTGGGCCAGTGTGCGCTTCCCGGCTGGCCGGGAGAGAAGTTCCAGAGCCAGCCCCCTACCATCCGGGAAACGCTTGCGGAAATCGGCACCGGGAAGCTGTACCAGTTTCCCGCGGGCGGCAAGAAGAGCTGCATCCTGAATTTCCGGCAGAGTTTTCTCTGTGCAGTACAGGGTTTTAATATGTTCCGGCGGGACACAGAGCAATGCGGCGAGTACAGGTCGCCGCCCCTGGATCAAAAAACTCAAAGGTTTTTCCAGGTAGTGCCCTGGGGCGTATCAATCAGCGCTATGCCCATGGCCTGCAATTCATCACGAATGGCATCGGAGCGGGCAAAATCCCGGGCCCGTCGAGCAGCTTCGCGTTCTGCAATCAATTTTTCAACGGTTTGGGACAGTGCCTGTTTTTGTTCCGGTGCCTTGAGAACACCGGTGAGCTCCTGAAAAAATCCCATAAAAATAGTAAATTCGCGCGCCGCCTCCAGGGATAGCTGCCCCTGGTGGAGTTCGCGACTCAAGCGACCCAGACATTCAAAAACGATGGCCAGGGCACGTGGAGTGCCCAGATCATCGTCCAGGGAATCCAGAAAATCCGCCCAATCTTTTTTCAAAACTACCGGGGAGAATTGCCGGGCGCTTACATCGTTCTGGAAGACAGGATCCAGAGTAAGCCCGAAATGTTCTTTTAGCTCAAGGAGAAACGCTTCTATTCTCTCACAGGATGCATTGGCCGCTTTGAGGTTATCGAAAGTAAAATTCAATTTGGTGCGGTAGTGAAAACTCGAATAAAGGTAGCGCAGGGAACGCGCCAGCTTGCCACTCTGGATCAGTTCCAGCAGGAAGCCGGGTGCCGCTTTCTTTTCAACCAGTTCCCGGGCCCTATCTTCCTCACGCAAATCACGCAGTGTGTAGAAATTGCCGGCTGATTTAGACATTTTCTTACCGGCGACCAGCAGGTGTTCATTGTGCAGCCAGAAACGCACAAAGTGGTCTTCGGGATAGGCGCAACAGCTCTGGGCCAGTTCATTTTCGTGATGGGGAAAGAGCAGATCAATGCCCCCGGCGTGGATATCCACTCCCTGTTCACCAAAGATGCTGCGAATCATGGCAGAACATTCTATGTGCCAGCCAGGCCGTCCAGGTCCCCACGGTGAATCCCAGCTGTGCTCTCCTCCTGCTCCAGGTTTCTTCCAGAGGGCAAAATCGCGCACATCCTCTTTTTCGTATTCATCGGCTTCAAAGCGACCATCTGCCGCCTGGCGTAGTTTTTCCGGTTCGATATGGTTGAGTCCGCCATAGCCGGGAAAGGTTTTCAAGCTGAAATAAACGCTGCCGTCCATGGTGTAGGTATGCCCGCGAGCTTCCAGTTCACGGATCATTGTTATCATGGATTCTATATATTCTGTTGCCCGCGGCCGGTATTCCACCGGTTCAATTTCCAGAAAATCCAGATCTTCCAGGAAAGCCCGAATGTAAGTGGCAGTAAATTGCTGTATAGATAATTTTTTTTCTATTGAATTTTTTATTATTTTATCATCAACATCAGTTATGTTTGTGGCCTGTTCCACCCGGAAGCCGCGCAGTTTTAAGTATCGCCGCAAGAGATCTGCAAACATGTAGGCCCGGAAATTACCAATATGATTGTAGTTGTAAACGGTGGGACCGCAGTTGTAGATGCGAACCACGCCCGGTTCGATTGTTTCAAAGGCTTCTTTCTGGCCCGTTTTCGAGTTGATAAAGCGAATCGGCATCTTTCCTCCGCCGGTCAAGCTTCTCCGGGGTCAGGTCCTGTCAATTGCTACGGTGAGAGAAGGGATGCTACCCGGTAGTGCATGTAGTTCTGGTAGGTGATCCGGCAGTAATTGCGCGGTTCAGCTACGGGAATGCGTTCCAGGAACAGGTTGAAGTCGTTGTCGTAGTGCTGTCGTTTCCATTTGCGCAGGTTTCCCGGTCCACCATTGTAGGCCAGCGCAGACCAGCGAAAGTCATTGTCATACTGACGCAGCAAATCGGCAAAGAATTTGGTTCCAATCCGGATGGAGTGTTCCGGGTGCAGAAGATCGTAGTTTTCCATTTTCAGGCCACCGGCTACCCATTTGCCCGTGGCCGGCATGACCTGCATGAGTCCACGGGCCCCCGATCGACTGATCGCTGTTTCCCGGAACAGGCTTTCCTGATGCATGATGGCATAGACCATTTCTGGCTGGATGCCATATTCCCGGGTATAGCGATCCACAAGGTTGCGGTACGGCGCTGGATACAGAATTCGCAGCAGTTCCGGTGGCAAAGAAAAAGGGTCTTCCGGGATCATTTCCTGGCGCAGAAGCTGCCGTGTGTAGTAAACCGACATGTTAAGACGATTGATCCGGCGGCCGATTGCTGCCCGATTCTTATGGTGCATGGCCGGGGAAACCCTGCCATTGAAATAGTGCAGGTAGGTTCTCTCCGCAAGAGTCAATTCACCAATGATATACAGATTCAATAGATCAGCAGGCAAGGGGGGCGCCTGTTTGATTCGACCCAGAAGAGCTGCGGCAGCAGGGTCGCGGTAACGATTCAGATTGCGAGAGCGAATATGCAAAAGGGCACGGGCGTTGCCGCCGTGTCTGGATATCCACTCCAGGTAACGATCCCGCTGGATTACGCGCTGCCAGTCGCGCGCATAGTCGACCTCTTTTGATTTATCCCAGAAGCTGCGCGCATAGTAGGATCCTGGCGCCAGGCGCCAGAAATCCAGCTGTAGTGCGCTGGCCGCTTGATTCTGGCCGGTATGCAGAAGATAGCGGTGCAACCAGTAGATCAACCGACCGTTGCTGGTTGCCGGTTTGATATTTTCCTGGACGATTTTCCAGATGTGTGGACCGGCCCAGCGGATGGAAGCAGAATCTCCGATGAGTTCGCTGACCAGTTCATCGCTCCATTCAAAGTTCCAGCCAAAGGTATTCAAGAAGCGCACCTTTTCTGCAAAATACGCATTCTCTCCCCGGGTGGCTTTAATCCAGGAAAGTTTAAAGCGCCATAATTCTGAACTGTAGTGCAGGCTGGAAGCAAAGCGATCGAGCAAAATGCCGATCAAAGTATCTTCTTTCTTTTCGCGGGCAAGCTTCACCCAGGGGAGAAGTATCTCTGGATTGTTCTCGATCACGGTGCGGAATTTTTCGGCCAGCGCGGGGAGGGCATGGCTTTGCCCTGTTTCGATGAGAAAACGGCCATCCGTGCCAAGAGAATCGGCAGAAGCCGTCGTATGCAGCGATCGGACACTGATGGCTTTTTTCAGGGCCTCCCGTGCCTGGGGCGGCAGTTCATCGTATAACGGCAGGATCATGCGATTGCGACGGATGGGCCGCATCAGCTCCGCGTCTGTCAGGTACGCAGGAAAATGCTTCTCCAGTCTTTCCCGGACCGATTTGCGTACAGCGCTTCCCAGTAGAGCTGCCTCCAGGTAAGCCCGCAGCGCCTGTTCCTTCTGCACGCCGAGCAACAGGTCGCCCTTGCGCAGCAGGAAGCGCATTTCGCGCACGGGGAAAAGAGCGCTTTCCTCCGCAAGTTTACGATCCTTCCCGGACAGGAGAGCAAGTCCAGCGTCCACGGCAACCGGACTCGAATCGGTGAGCATAAGGGTGCCGAGCAATGCCGATTGCATTTCCGGCTCCAGTTGCTCCGCTGCGCGCAGCACAGCCAGAACAGGGAGGGTTCCTTTGACCGTTTTTTTGTATCGGGAAAAGCAGCCGGCATCCGTGGCCGCACAACCGAGGCCCGCAGCCCGCAAGTAGGCGGCCACGCTCTGGGAGATCTGACCGGTTTCCTTCAGGGCCCGGGCCTGCATGTGGAACTCAAGGCTACTTGCGGGGCTGCGCCTTTCAAAGTGGGAAATGACGTTTGCATGCTGCCCGAGGCGGATCCATTCGGCCGGTGAGGCCACAACTGCCAGTGGAAAAAAAAGGACTGAGGGGATAAGTTTACAGCGTTCCATGGTCAAAGGAGGGCTCGGAAACCGATACTAAGAGCGTTAGGGCAAAATTTTCTATCCTGATTATGTCGCAAATCATTTTACAGTATCCGCTCCCCGCAGTTCTTTTTGCCCTGGGTCTTTTGCTCGTGCTCTTTGCCCTGGTTTATGCCGGACGCACCCGGTCCGGGAGGCCGGGCGTCCCGGACGTAGCTTCTTTGATCCCGCCAGTCAGCCCGCCCGCCGAACCGGCTGATTTAACCGGAGAACCGGCAGAAACGGGCCCGATTTCGCCACAGACTGAGGATGTTGCTCAGGAAGTCACTGAGGCAGTGCCTGAAGAAGTGGTTCTCGACGTGCCCGAGGCCTTTGTGCCCGTTGATCCTCCTTTGGCGGAATCGGCTGCCCTGGGCACAGAGGTTCTGCCTGAGATCGAAGGACCGCAGATCGAAGAGTTCAACTTCTTCTATGATCCCGCGCAGCACCGCGAGCGCTATGAATACTATTGTAAAATGTTCAAAGAGCGACTTGATGGTGTTACCCACCGGGACTATCGCCGGGAATACTATTTCTGTCCGCGCCTGGGTGAAGGGCTGATCGTGGGCGGGACCCCGGCAGCATTTTTTCAGGGCGGTGATGTTTCCCCCGATCTGATCGATTTGGCCGGCGATGTCATGCCCGGGCTTGTCTATCATTTGTTGCGTCTGGATCATTGGAAGGGCACGGCAGAGAATCAACGTATCCTTTGCGCTGTGGTGAACTATGCCATGGCTTACAATAAGAAGGACTGGCTGGCCAACCTGACCGGGCGAGTGATTACGGGATTCTTGAATGCTCCGGAAATTGCCGGACTTCAGGCCCTGGTCTGGATTGTCTCCGGCGAAAAAGAGCGGGGTATGCGGCTGCTTGCGTCGAGTCCGGAACTATCAGGGTCTTTACGCGCCGTTGTTCCCTATTTGCGGCGGGATGAAGCGGAGCTCAAGAGACTGTGCAAAGAAGAGAGCGGCCGGGAAGGATTGCCTTTGATCTATTTTTACGTCTCCTTGCACAGCGATCGTTCCGGACTGCGAAAGCTGCTCCGGGCCGTGCTGAACACCGGCGATGTTTTCTATCAGCGTTTGTTTGTCCATTATCTCACCCGAGCCGGGCACCTCTATGCCGGTCTTCGCTTTTTAATGAAAAGTGTTCTTCCCGGTGAAGAAAAGGAGCGAATGTTCAGTAGCCTTCTTTTTGAAAATGGTCGCTACATACGCTATCTGAATCGGCTGCTGTCCGCGAAAGGTGTGCTCTTCTCCGGCGATTGGTATCGTCTGCTTTTCGCCGCCTTTGCGTCCGGCCACCTCGATGACCTTTCTGCCATGGAAGGAACGATTGAACCGTCACGCCGGCGCAATCGTCCGGCTGATCTGGATACTTTCAGTGGAAAATTGCTCCGTTCTGCACAACGTTTCAAGCCGGCCCCCGGCCAGAAGAGAGCCAATGTTCATTTACGCCGACTTTTTGTGGAACAAAAATTGCGAGAGGATCTACCGGTCGGTCTGCAATTGCTGGAAGAAATGCTCGATCAGGGCGGGGAAGAGGCGATGGTAGCCTTAAGCGATGCGCTCGTGTTCATCAGTCCGCTGGAGGATGCACTCTCGATGCTCGGGCGGTGGATAGGTCCGATGCGCGACCTGGCCGGCTATCAATTGTCCCTGCGCCTTGCCTGCGGCTTTTACGATTTTTCCCGGGGAGATTACTTTCGATCGCAGCTGTACCTGGAAAAATGCCTGACGCGCCATCCTTTTTACTTTCATGCACTGGCAGAGATCTATACCGAGGAAGGGCGCTTCTCCCTTGCAGAAAGGATTTACAGAAAAGCGATACAGAATTACCCCGTTACCGGTATTTACTATTACAACTACGGCATCTTCCTTGAGTCGCGGGGACGCAAAGAAGAAGCGTTTCAGTTGTATCGAAAAGCCCTGGAGCTGGATGAAGAGGCAGCCAGGCCAAGGCTGGAAAATTTGTATGTCTTGCAAGCATAGAGAAAAGCTAAAGTAGAGGGAACGGTGAACGCAGATCCGCAGGAAATCCAGAAGCTCGTTAAATACATTCGGCAGATGGAAGGAATCATCAAGACCAGCCCTTCACGGGAACAGCGCGAACGGGTGAGCAAGGAACTGCAAAAGTACCGCGAAAAGCTCAGTAGCCTGATTCCGGGCTCGAATCCGGCCCGATTGAATCTGGATGAAATCGAGCGCGGTACTGGAGGTGCGCCTGCAGCTGCCGAAACGCCAAAGGCGGGGACGGAAAGTAGCCCGGGATTTGCGGCCGGACACAGTATACTCGATCGCTTTCCCGTAGAGAAGGCCTCCGCGCACAGTACGGATGCCGATATCAATTTTCTTTCAACAATGCTCGGAGTGCTGCAGCGTGAGTACTGGCCGGTCCTGACCGATCAACAATGCAAACTGGATTTTTCCTGCGCCTCCGATCGCGATAGCATTCGTTACAAGCTGGATGGGTGTTTGCGCAGCCAGACAATCCTCATCGAAACCATTGAGGAATATGCGGGCGCTGAGAAGCAGGATTTCCGGGAACAGCTGCTGAAAATGAAAAACAAGCAAACCAGGCTTTTTTTGCTGGAAACCAATGATACACTCAAAGAGCTCCGCGGCCTGCTGCGTAAGATCAATGAGGACCTGCGCGGTGGCGGTGGTATGGTCCTGAATAGCGAATCCACCATTCGTTTCAATGCCCGCTTTGACCAGGGAACGGTTCTCGAAGGACGCCGCCTCCCCGATGCTTTGCTGGAATTTGAGCAGTTTGTGAATGAAGTGATAACCCGTCTGAATTTGCCCGATTTGAAGTCGTGATCGGGGCGGAAAAAGCATTGCCATCCATATCTCTGCTGGTGGGCTGGTCTTATGGCACTGGTCCGTTCGGCAACAGAAGTAACCAATTCCACCATCGGGGAGAACTCCTATTTTAACGGTCGGTTTTTTATCAATGGATCGCTTAAGATTGATGGAAAGTTTGAGGGTAAGAGCCTTCAGGCTGAGCAGCTTTACATTGGTGCTACCGGTCGGATCAAAACTAACGTTACGGCCTCTTCCGTAATCGTGGAGGGTATCATCGTTGGCAATATCACTGCCCGCAATCGCGTGATGCTACTGCCCACCGCCAGGATCCTGGGTGATATCAGTACGCCGGAACTCATCATTCAAAATGGTGTGATTCTGGAAGGCCGCTGCATGATTTCCAACGATCTCAAACATTCAGCCAAAGATTACATTGAAGCCGAGTACGGCCGCGACAATCTGTCCCTTGAGCGACTCTTTGGGGCACGCCAGAAAACAGCCTGAGATCCTGATTACCGGTGGCGACCCGGCCGGAATCGGTCCCGAATGTTTGCAGTCGATCTTTCCGGAAGTTTTACGCTCTGCGTATCCGGTGCGCTACTTCTGCACCGGGCCGGATGATCATATAGAAGTATTGCAGACAACAGCAAAAAAGAAAGGTGTTAGCGCAGAAGTTCTGCGCGGCGGACAACAAATGGGAAGCGCTTCTCTTTCCATTGTTCGGCTGGGTGGTCGGCGTCTGAGGCCCGGGAAATTATCCGGCCAACTGTCCATCCAGGCGCTCGCTCTTGCCTGTGCTTACAGCCGGACTACACCGGTGCGTGGTCTTTTAACCCTACCGCTTTCCAAGGAGCTGGTGCTACGGAGCGGGCAGCGGCAATTCAGCGGACATACAGGATTTCTCAGGGAGTTTTTTGCCGTGCCCGAAGTCCTGATGCTCATGCACGGACGTCGCTTCAGTGTCATCCCACTTACCGAACACATTGCTCTGTGTAGAGTTTCTGAGCTGCTCATGCGCCGGTTGCGCAGCCGGGCCCTCCGTGATCTCTTGCTTGCGCTTTCACAGAAAAGAATTTTTGCCGGGAAACCGATCGTTCTGTGCGGTCTCAACCCGCATGCGGGGGAAAACGGTAAGATTGGTTCGGAAGAAGCTGTGATGAAAAGGATTCTTCAGGGCTGGCGTCGGGTGGGTTTGCATGTGGATGGTCCCGTGAGTGCTGATGCGCTTTTTGCCTGGAAGGCGCCCGCCCGCCTGGTTCTGGCCTGCTACCATGATCAGGGCCTGATCCCGTTTAAAGCTCTGGAAGGGGAGCGGGGGGTCAATGCGACCATCGGTCTGCCTTTTTTGCGCACAAGTCCGGATCACGGGCCGGCCTTCGATATTGCTGGAAGTGGTCGGGCCAGCGCCTTATCGACCAGGGCAGCCTGGGAGCTGCTTGTGGGAGGAGGTGCCATCTGGAACTGAAACTCTATTATTTTCCTGTTTTTGCGCTGTGGTGGTTGGGCCTTCTGACTTTTCTTTTGCGCCGACAGGTTTCTTTGACCCATCGTTTCCTGGCCTTTACTTTCAGCGCTTTTTACGCTCTGTGGTACTATGAAGAATGGATGGGTTCCCTGAAGTATTTGCAGACCACTCCCCTCTTCACGATCGTCAGCGCTGCTTTCCAGAGCCTGTTGCCCTTTTTCTCCCTTCTTTTATTTATTGCCTGGCCTGCCGTTCTCCTTTCGGGGTGGTTTCGTTCCGCAGCCGATCAGGCAGGAAGTCTGGCCCGGCTGGTGGCTTTCACCGCCTGCTTCTGGATCGTCTGGCTTCTGTTTTTCTTTTATCAACCCGAACCGGCCGGTTTTGTTCGCCTGCTGGAAAAGGTCATCCAGTTGCCGCCTCCGCCCACAACGCCTCAGTGAAGGCTTCTTGTTCTTCGCGGAACAAAAGGCAGGACTTTGCTCGAGAGGGCCATTTCCAGAGAGCGACCCAGAATAAAATACAACGATGATGCCAGTGTCAAAAAGAAGATCAAAAGACCCAGAGTGATCCGGCTTTCTACCCGGATCACGCTTGTCCATAGCGGGAGGAGCAGGACTCCATTGATGCAGGCCAGAAAGAACAGGATTTCCATGGGACTGCGGCCGCTGCGGTGTAAGAGCTGGAAGAAATGATTGCGATGGGCCTGAAAAATATTGTGACCGCCCAGCAGTCGCTTGAACAGAGTAAGGCCAGCATCGAGGAGTATGGGGAAAAATAGAATCAGAAAGCTGATCCAGCCGGCCGCTGCGGGTGGGTGGGCATTCCAGTTAAAGATAAACTTACTATCAGAATCGGGATAAACGTCAGCAAAAGGAAAAAGAAGCGACACATAACCGGTGACAAAACCCAGAAGATAGGAACCATTATCGCCCATGAATATCCGGGCCGGAGCCAGATTCCAGACCAGAAAACCCAGGATGGCCGCGCTCAGACTGAAGAGCACGGTGGACATCATTTTGAAAAAGATGGCCGGGTGCAGGTCACCGCGCGGGGGCTGGGCGAGCAGGGTCTCATAGTCCATGAGCAGCAAGATCCCTGCGGCCGCGGTAAGAATGAGTGCCTGAAAACCAGCCAGCCCGTCGAGGCCATCCATAAAATTGAAGAAATTTATACATAAAAGAATCCAGAAGACCTGCACCAGCCGGGCGGGCCACCCCTGCAGAACAAAGAGATCCCCTGCACTCCACAAGGCCGGCAGGCCACCGGTGACAACGAGCAGCGCAAGTACAACCTGAATGACCAGGCGCGGCAGGGCCGGCTGCGATATGGCATCGTCGACAAGGCCCACAATCCAGATAATCGTGCTGCCAATGATCAAAGTTACTACAGGTACGCCCAGTTGCAGTGGACTGAAGGCCACAAGGAGAGCAATACAGGTTAAAAACGGCAGAATGATGGCAATCCCGCCGCCCCGCGAGACAACACTTTTATGCGCCGAACGCTCATTGGGGACATCCGGTAGAAAGCGCGGAAACTGAGCCAGGAGTCCAGAGATGATGAAGCTCAGCATAAAGGAAAAGAGGACCAGCAGGACCTGCGAACTCAGCTGCATCTTAGCTTTTTGCCTTTACCATCGTTAAAATGTTGACCTGATTTGTGCCGGTTCGGCTGAGTATAGCATGACCTTTGATCCAACCGGGCTTTTCACCGCTATCGCAACTCCTTTTACCGGTGACGGTAAGTCAATCGATTATACGGCCTATGCAGCGCTTCTGGAAAAACAAATCGAGGCCGGAGTTCGGGGTGTTGTTCCCTGCGGCACAACCGGTGAGTCTCCCACTCTGAGCCACGCAGAGCATGAGGAACTGATTCGCAAGACGGTGGAGCTGGTCCGGGGGCGCTCTCTGGTGATTGGCGGGACCGGATCCAATGCCACGGCTGAGGCCATCAGGCTGACGGAGCAAGCCTGCGAAGCCGGTGTGGATGCCGTCATGCTCGTCAATCCTTATTACAATAAACCGACCCAGGAGGGTCTCTACCAGCATTTTCGTGCTGTAGCCCGGGCATCAAGCGTGCCGGTCATCCTGTACAACATCCGGGGCAGAACCGCTGTGAATGTGGAAAATGAAACGATGCTGCGCTTGCTGGACGTGGAGCGTATTGTAGCCGTGAAAGAGGCCAGCGGAGATTTACTCCAGATGGCCGCCTTGAAAGAAAAGGCCGGAGATCGGCTGGCCCTACTTTCTGGTGATGATCTTTTGACTCCGGCCGTCCTGAGCATTGGCGGCTGCGGTGTGATTTCCGTCATTTCCAATGTTTACCCGCGGCGTACCGGCCGCATGGTGGCTGCTTTTCTTTCCGGTGACTACGCTTCCGGCAGGAAACTCTTTTATGAACTGCGAGGCTTTATGGAGGCCTGTTTCTGGGAAACCAATCCCATTCCGGTGAAAGCGGCCCTGGCCTTCCGCGGTCTGTGTACTGGAAGTGTACGTTTACCCCTGACGGAGCTTCCTCCGCCCAAAAAGAAAGCTCTGTCGGATCTTATGGACAGGCTGGGTGCCGATCAATGATTTCTCTGGCCGTATCCGGTGCGGGTGGTCGTATGGGGCGTACCATTCTTTCTCTGGCAGAGGGTATGGACGTGCAGGTGACCGGAGCGCTGGACCCGGTGAGCAAAGGCCTTCGAGCGGCGGATATATCAGATTACAGAAAAACACCGCTGACGATCAGCGATGATCCAGAAGAAGCGCTTCGGGGTGCGCGGGTTGTGATCGATTTTTCCGTTCCCGCAGCCACACTCGATTTGCTCAAGCATTGCGAAGCAACAGGCACGGCAATGGTGATTGGAGTCACCGGATTTTCCCTGCCAGAACAGGAGCGTCTGGACCAGGGTGCCCGGCGCATAGCCATGCTGCAATCACCTAATATGTCACTCGGGGTGAACTGGCTGTTCCGGCTGGTCGCGGAAAGTGCCCGCGCTCTCCAGCAATATGAGGTGGAAATTACAGAAGCCCATCATCGTTTCAAGAAAGATGCACCTTCAGGGACAGCGGTCAGGTTACGCGATATTATCCTGGAATCGCGGCCGGATAGCCAGGTTGTCTACGGCAGAGAAGGCAAGGAGACGGCAAGATCTCCCGGAGAAGTGGGAATCCATGCACTGCGCGGTGGCGATATCGTTGGCGAACATACGGTGTATTTCATTGCCGATGGTGAAAGAATCGAGATCACGCATCGTGCCACCAGCCGGGAGACTTTTGCCCGGGGAGCCCTGCAGGCTGCAATCTTTCTTTGTGACAAACCTGCCGGTCGCTACGGGATGCAGGATGTTCTGGGCTGATGCAGCTGGATGATCTTAAAATTTTTCTAATTATTATCGATGTACTGATCGTTGCCTTTATCATCTATCGGGTCTATCTACTACTGCGGAGGACCCGGGCGATCCAGTTGCTCATAGGATTTGGCCTGATTCTTCTGCTTGATCTTCTGGCAGAGCGCCTGAGTTTTGAGACACTCTCCTGGCTTATCAAGTCCGTTTCTTCCTATCTTGTCTTTGGCATCATTGTTCTCTTGCAACCTGAACTGCGGCGCATGGTGATTGAAATCGGTAATATGCGGTTATTCCGCTGGTTGCAGCCGCCCCGTTCGGTGCCCCTGACGGAGATTTGCGAAGCCGTGAAGATCATGGCCCAGGAGCGGATCGGGAGTATCATTGTCATCCTGCGCGATATTCGCGCTCAATCCATCATTGATTCTGCCGTAAAACTCGATTCTCTTATCAGCCGTGAATTGCTGCTGACTGTCTTTCACAAAGATACAGCCCTGCATGATGGGGCGGTAGTGATTGAAGCCAATCGGATTGTGGCCGCATCGTGTTATCTGCCCCTCTCTTCAGCCCGGATTCTAAAGAAAACATACGGAGCCCGTCATCGCGCAGCAATGGGCATTTCTGAAGAGACGGATGCCATCGTCATTGTTACGTCAGAAGAGACCGGGAAAATTGCTCTGCTCGTCAACGGGGAAATGAAAACACCCGTAAAACACATGGAATTGCAACCAACCATTGCACGTCTGCTTAAAGCAGAAGAAAAAGAGATCACAGCCATTCTGCGTGGTGAGCGAACATGATTCGGATGCGCTGGAAATCCATGCTGGGCAGTTTGTTGACAGCCATTATGCTGGCCAGTTATGTCAAGTATGCCCGAACAGATACCCGGGTGTTGCAGGTGCGAGTGGAAAAACCGGCTCTGGGTCGCAATCTTGTGTTCAGTGAAACTTTACCTTCCTTCCTCCATGTCCGTTTGAGCGGGCCTGTAGAACTGATGGAGTTTCCCGTTGATGACCTGCGAATCCAGCTGTACAACCCCGGTCCGGAACCGGGAAGCAATGTTTTTCAAACGCGACTGGTACCGCCACTACCGGAAGGCATTCAGGCTGAATACATCAAAGACATGGCCATAGCTCTGGATACTCTGACCACCCGCAGCCTTCCTGTTTATCCTCTGATTGAAAGTCGCATCCCGGGCAGTCAGCCCGGGTTTGTTACCGTACAGCCGGAACAATTGCGCGTGCAGGGGCCGCGCGGTCGTCTGGAACAGATGGTTCGTCTGAGTACGCGCACGCTCCGCCTTGAGCCGTCCTTACATCTGAACACCCATCGCGTTCTGCTCGGGGAAATGCCCGAGCATATTGTTCTCGCACCCAACCAATCGTTTGAGGTAGAAGTGCAATTGCGCCTGCTGCCGGCTCTATGGAAGGAGCGTCTTGCCTACCGGAGCTTTGAGAAAATTGCCGTGCGCTGTTCGCCGGCACCGGCTGGCATTGCTCTGGATGATCCACCTCTGGTAACGATTTACATTCGCGACGAAGCGGAAATCGCGGAAAAGGATCTGACTCCCTCCATTCCCTGTCCGGTGCGTTACGACGAAGATGCAGGCCGGGTCTTTCCCTCCGACACCCTTCCTGACCTTCCTGTCCATTTACGACTCGAAAAGCCCGAAGACCTGCTGGCCATTGAACCGTTTCGGGTCATGGCCCGTTTCAAAAGGGATGCACCGCGCAAGGTCAATGCGCGGGTCATCCGGGAAGCTTTTGGAGATCATGTCATCCAGAATGAGCCATAATGGCGAAGGCAACCGGTATTCTTAAAGTTTCTGCAAGCAAATCTGATTTGATTTCCGCAGCCTCGCGATCCAGTTGCAGGCTGTCCTCCGTGGCCTGTTCGGAAGGCAGGAGCCCTAAATGGATTCCCTCTTTGCTGCTTTTCAGGCGGACTTCCTGGATGCTGTTTTTACCGGACCGATTCAGGGCGAGAGCGATACGCAAAATTCCGGCCATCTGTCTGACCTGATCCTGTTCTTTTGTGGGCAGCAGGGCAAATTCTGGATGTTTGAGGGAAGGGAAAGCTTTGCGGTGGTAGCGGGTAAGCAGGGCAATGGTGTGGATTTCCTGGTTTTGAAAACCCAGGATTTGATCAGAATTTTTTACTATGTAATAGCTGTGCTTGTGATGGCCGGAGTGAGCTACTATCAGGCCGATGTTGCATAGCAGGGTGGCCGCGTGGAGCAGGAAGATTTGATCTTTGTTGATAGTTATGCGCTGCGCCTCAAGGAGTTGACGGGCAATCTGTCGGGCAAGTCCAGCCGCATGTTCGAGAGCATCAAGACCCGGAAGTCCCGGCAAAGTTAAGCGACCGCACAGATTGCGCACAGAAGAAAGACGAATATCGGCCGTGTGTTTTCTAAGGCCCAGCCGTTCCAGTGAGTCAAAAAGAATTCCTTCCCGCAGGGCATAGCGGGATATTCTCAATTCCTTGATCTGCAAAGTATTCATGATTTCAGAAAGTAGAACTGCACCACCGACTATGATATCTGCGCGTTTCCCATCAAGGCCCGGTAGCCTGGCGCGCTCGCTGGCCTGCCGGATGGAAAGGATCTGTTCTGTGATTTGATTGAGCCTTGCTGCTGTAAGCGACTCAGGAAGCTCCGTTGCCCTGTTTGACATGGCGGCCAGCGTTTCAATGGTGCCGCTTGATCCCACGGCGACTTCGAACCCGTGTGAGCGAACTTCTTGCTGCAGACCGGAAAGTGCGGTGCGAATAAAGCTACGGCATTGTTTTACATTTTCTTTGCTAATTGGTTCCCGGGAAAAAAATCGATCTGTAAGGCGTATGGCACCGAGTTTGAGAGACACGGAAAAAAGAGTCAGTCCCCGTTCTCCCACGGTGAATTCCGTTGAGCCACCGCCAATATCAATGGCTAAAATCCTTCTCTCAAAGAGGGGCATGCCCATCAGTATGCCCAGGTAAATGAGCCGGGCTTCTTCCGTCCCGGAAACCACTTCACAATGAATCTGGCAGCGCTTTTCAAGCTCGCGCAGAAAATCCGCCTGGTTTGTGGCCTCGCGCACTGCCGATGTTGCCACAGCGCGGATCTCAGCCTCATAGTCGCGTGCGATACGGCAAAAACGTTCGAGCGCATGGAGGGCCCTTTCCATGGCCTCGGGTTTGATCAAATCCAGGTCATGGCTGCCGCTGCCCAGGCGTACCGCTTCCTTTTCCCGGGTAAGGATCTCGTAGTGGCCCGTCGCATCCAGGCGCATGATGGCCATGTGTACGGAATTGGTACCGATGTCGATTGTAGCCAGGTAGCGATCCATGGGACGATTATTCAGTTGAAGGGGAATTCCGGCAAGAAAATGGTGCTAAAATGTCTGAAATCATCACCGTTCAGGATCTGAGCAAGCGTTTTGACATTCGCAAACGCGGTTCGGGATTTGCAGGAGCGGTTAAGGGACTTTTCTATGCGCAGAAAAGTGAGCTGCTTGCCGTTGATAGTATATCCTTCAGCATCCAGCAGGGCGAACTGGTGGGTTATCTGGGTCCCAACGGAGCCGGCAAATCGACTACCATCAAAATGCTTACAGGCATTTTGCGTCCCAGCAGTGGTCGAATCAAAGTTGCCGGCATTGAAGATCCGCAGGCCAATCGGCAGAAGTTAGCTTATCGCATGGGCGTCGTTTTTGGCCAGAAGACCCAACTGTGGTGGGATCTGCCGGTTAGCGAAAGTTTCGATTTACTAAAATCTATTTATCGCATACCGGAGACAGATTACAGGGAACGCATGGAGTTTTTTTCTGACCTGCTGGGGCTGCGCGATTTTCTGTTCCAGCAAACGCGAAAACTATCGCTGGGCCAGCGCATGCGCGCAGACCTGGCGGCATCACTTCTGCACCGGCCTCCCGTTCTTTTCCTGGATGAGCCGACGATTGGGCTTGATATTCTCACCCGGGAAGCCATCCGGAAATTCATCAAGGATTTGAATCGCAGTGAAAAAACAACAATCCTGCTTACCACCCATGATATGCAGGATGTGGAATTTCTGGCCAATCGGTTGATCCTTATTGACCACGGTAAAATTCATTATGATGGCAGTTTACAGGAGTTCACCTCCCGAATGAGTCCGGATAAAGTCATCACACTTCATCTGGAAAGTCCGGTGGAAGAGGCTCAACTCATGACAGCTGGCTTTACTATCAAAGCAGCGCATTCGCCGCTGCACTATGAATTTCTGGCTCCGGTGGATGCTCGCATAGGTCCGCTGATCGATTCTGTTGTGCGCGCTGGAAGCCACATTGCGGAAATGAGTGTAAGGCACAGGGATCTGGAAGATACGCTCAAAGCCATGTATGGCAATTCAAAGAAGGAGCTCTGATGGCCTTTAAGTTCATTTCCATGGCCTTCCAGCGTCAGGCAGCCTACCGCGTGGAGTATTTTACCGGCATCTTAAACGCATTTCTCTATATTTTTATCTTTACTTCTATATGGAAGGCCTTGATCCCGGAGGATGGTTCCATGAGCGGCCTTAGCCGGTCGCACATGATCGCTTACGCCGTTCTCGGTACCATCATCAAAGTGACCTTTGCTCGCAATGATTCTTTGCTGGGAAATCGGGTGAAGACGGGTGAGATCGCCGTTGACCTCATGAAACCGTACAGCATTCCCTTTATGCTCTTCTGTGATACTGTTGGGACCAGTCTTTTCCATTTCCTGGCCAGAGCTCTGCCGCTTCTGATTTTTTCCATTTTCTTTTTTGAAATCCAATTGCTTGTCGATGCGGAAATACTTCTGGCTTTCGGTCCGGTGTTTGTTCTTTCTTTTGCCCTCTTTTTTTTGCTTTCCCTCTTCATCAGCAGTATGGCTTTCTTTTTTGTTGAGGTCTTTCCCTTCTGGATTTTCTACTATGCCCTGATCACCCTGGCTTCTGGCGCGATCATCCCCATTGATTTCTTCCCGGATATCTGGCGCCAGCTGGTGCTGGCCACGCCATTCCCCTATCTTTTTTATTTTCCTACCATGATCCTGATTGGTAAGATGACCGTGTTTTCTTATCCAGAGCTTATCCTGTACTATCTAACCCAGCTGACGGTGATGGGCATTCTCTGCAGCGGAACATACTATCTGGGTCTGCGCAAATTATCTATAGCCGGAGGGTGATATGATTTACGGTAAGATGATTCTGGCGGCAATAGCTTCCCGGATGGAATACCGGGGAAGTTTTATCGTTTTTATACTAACCCTTGTGGGTTTTTACGCAGCGCAGGTTGCAGTCATCGGGGTCATGATCTATCGTTTCAAGAGCATTGGCGGCTGGACGGCAGGGGAGATTGCCTTTCTATATGCGCTGCTCGTTCTTTCTCAGGGTATTGTAGCCATGCTCTTTGCCGGCCTCATTGATTTTTCGACGTACGTTCGCGAGGGTTCTTTTGACCGCGTGCTCCTGCGGCCTCTCTCTCCCATGTTACAGATTCTCTGTTTGCAATTCGATCCGGCCGGCATTACTCATCTTTCTTTAGGGGTCATTGCTCTGGTGATAGCCAACGGTATGCTCGACCTGGCCTGGAGCTTCTCTTTTGTTTTCTATATGTTTTTGAGCATCACCGGCGGAGCATTGATTCTTGCGGCCATCCGTATTATGGTTGCGGCCACTGCCTTTTTTACTGTATCCAATCAAGGATTGCAGCATCTTTTTGTTTTTTCCAGCCGGGAATTTTTACTTTATCCCGTGAGTATCTATGCCCGGCCGGTTCAGTACATGCTTACGTTCATCATGCCGATTGCCTTTGTGAATTTCTATCCGGCCCATCTTTTTCTCGGTCGTGATGCGAGCACGCTGATTCATCCCGCTTTCATCTATCTTACCTTTCCCACCGGAATCTTGATGATGGGCATCGCTTTCCTTTTCTGGCGGGCCGGCACTCGAGCCTATTCCAGCACAGGAAACTGATGGCCAGAAATCCCGGGCGAATCATTGCCCCACAGCTTTTATGGGAAGGAGAAGTGGCCGCCTGGCGGAGCCTCCTCGAGCGTTTCTACCACGTTGAGGATTATGACCCGGCCAGGTTGAATGCCAATTATTTTAGAGAACTCAGTGGCCGGGGAGCGGACCTCTTGATTTTTCCGGCCGCTTTTTCGCTGCAAACGGAGTGGATTGCTCCGGGCTTCCAGGGAGCTCTGGGCAGTGTTTCCACCGGAACGGATCATATCAATCGATTAGAGCTAAAAGAGCGAGGGATTTCCTTCTTTCATGCTCCCGGTTGCAACGCAGCTTCCGTTGCGGAATTTTGCGCGGGCCTGCTTGCTCTCCTTTTCCCCGAAGTTGAGGATCTGCGCACCCAGCATCTGGGCATTGTCGGCTACGGGCGGATTGGGCAACTGCTGGGTCAGATTGCCCGGGCCGCAGAACTGCCATTTTCTTTCTATGATCCGTTCCTTGGCGATCCCGATATCGGCGTGCTAAAGGAAGCGACGCTTATAAGCTTTCATGTTCCGCTCACTCGCGATGGGCCTTTTCCCACCCAGGGTATGGTTACTTCCCGGTACATCGAGCAACTGCGATCCTGTCGCACGATCATCAATACGGCCCGAGGGGGAATCTGGACGGAAGACGGGCTGGCTTCTGCCGCTCATCTCGATCTTTGCTTTGATGTCTTTCCTGTGGAGCCACCAGGCCATCTGTATGGTTGCCGCTACGCAAGCCCCCATGTAGCCGGATACAATGCCAGTGCCCGCCACAGGGGGCTGCAAATGGTTCTTGATGCTTTTCTTTCGACAAAAGGGCAGTGTATTTCCTGGCCGCCTCTGCGTTCGAGAGCCACAGAATTCAGCGGCTTCACGGCACCCGCCGTAGAAGACGCGCTCCTGCGTACAGATCCCGGCCAATTTGCCCGTCGCCGGGCAGAGTATCCCTGGCGCGGTGATATTTTTGATTTGCGGCTCGAGTCTTTAAGCCCGAACGGGCGCTTTCTGGCAGAGAGGGTCCGTGATGCTCTCTGCTGATACTGTCCTGCAAATGGCCGCAAGGCATGGCTTTGATCTGGCCGGCATTGCCGATTTGCGCGAGCCGCTGCCACATAAAGACTACAACAAAGAGTGGATCACTTCCGGTCAGCATGGCAGCATGCAGTATCTGGCCCGCACGCTGCGGGAGCGTCTCGACCCGGGCCTGTACTTAAAGGATGCCCGCAGCGCAGTAGTGCTTGGCGTTCTTTACCGGAGTGAAAGAATGGATCAGGCCTTAGAGGAAGCGGTCTGTAAGGTGGCCCGCTATGCGGGTGGGCGCGATTATCATAAAATTTTAAAGAAAAAAGCCTATCGTTACCTGGCGGAACTGTTGCCCGGGAATCCGACTTTGAAATTTCGCATCTGTGTGGATACAGCCCCCGTTGCCGAAAAGCTTCTGGCCGCGCGGGCGGGACTGGGTTTTCAGGGCAAGAATACTCTGGTGATTCATCCGGGCAAAGGGTCCTACTTTTTTTTAGTTGTGATTCTTCTGGATCAGCAGTTGCAGCCCACTCCCCCCGTAGCCGATGGGTGTGGTCAGTGTCGTCGCTGCATCGATGCCTGTCCAACCCGTGCCCTCAAGCCCTATCAACTGGATGCCCGCCGTTGCATCTCTTACCGGACGATTGAAGACCGGACTCCAGGCGAGTTTGACGGGTCATCCGCCGGCTGGGTCTTTGGTTGCGATATCTGTCAGGAAGTCTGCCCCTACAATCGAAAGCCTGTGTACGCCACGCATCCAGCTTTTCAATTTCGTGAGCGCCTGCTTCCCTTGATGGAAGGGTATCTGGAAGATGAGAATGTTTATGAATACACTGCCACAGGCAGCGCTCTGCGCCGGGCCGGTTATGAAAAATTGAAATCCAGCGTTGAGGTGGTTCGTGGATCTTAAACCACTGTACCTCTGGTATCAAAAAAACAAAAGATCACTGGCCTTTCGGGAGCGCCGGGATGCCTACGCCGTCTGGGTAGCGGAAGTGATGTTGCAGCAGACCCGGGTTGCAGCGATGGAAGATCGCTACAGGAATTTCCTCAGACTTTTTCCGGATCAGGAATCACTGGCAAGGGCTCCAGAAGAGGACGTGCTGGCCGCCTGGTCGGGCCTTGGTTATTACAGGCGTTGCCGCAATTTGCAGCGGGCAGCCCGGGAGTTGACCGGAAAAGGCTCGGATTTTCCGGCCTCCTGGAAAGAGGCGATCCGTCTGCCAGGAGTTGGAAAGTACACGGCCGGCGCTGTCTTAAGCCAGGCCTATGGCATACCGGTGCCGGCCGTCGATGGCAATGTCCGCCGGTTGCTCAGTCGGCTCTCATTAGACCGGGATGCCGTCGATGCCCTTGCCGAGCGCTTGATAAAAGAGCGAGGCAGTTTTCCCGCCGGAGATCACAACCAGGCTTTGATGGAACTGGGAGCCCTGATCTGCCTGCCGCGCCGTCCGCGTTGCGAGGCCTGCCCTCTACGTTCGATCTGCAAAGCTCGTCTTTGCGGTCAGACGGAGTTTCTTATTCAGAAACCAGAGAAAATTGATGTGAAAATGGAAGTTCTATTTTTGCAAAGTAAAGACGATTTTTTGATAGTGCGCAGCCCCAGAGTGAAATTTTTTAAAAATTTATGGTCTCTACCACTGCGCTTTCAGCCGCCGCATGAGGACTGGTCACTGCCCGAGCTAAGTCATCTCCTGGGCAACGAGATAAGCGCACAGGCAATGCCTCGATTTTTGCACAGTATTACGGAGCACCGATTACAGGTCTTTCCCCGACGCCTGGTCCTGCACAGGAGGCCCCACTTGAAGTCAGAAGAATGGCAGTTTGTTTCTCTGGCCGGGCTAAAGGTATTGTGCGCACCTTCGCTTTTTCAAAAAGCAATCAAACGTATGCTGGAGTCTCCAGAGAGTACTGACGCATGAGAAGTTTGGCCTGGCAGAGGTAATCTATGCATTCGGCCTGTGTTTTGGCCCGGCTGACGGTGGGGCCCCAGACATAGATTCCGTGGTTGCGCACGGCAACTGCGGGCGAGCGCGGAAAAGAGATGATCGCCTCACGCAATTGCGCGGTGAGATCACATTCTCTTGCTGTATTTTCTATGACGGGGAGCTGGTAGGTATCGTAGTATCCAAAGTCGGCGATGCCCTTGATCATCTCAAGTTCCGTCCATTCCAGCACGGCAATGGACTGTTCTGTGCGGGCCAGTCGTGTTGCGAGCATAACAGGTAGTGAATGCGAATGGAGCACAGCGCCAGCATCCCGCAATTCGTAAGCGGCCATAAAAAGAGGTGCGCATTCAGAAAGTTTCAGGGCCGGATTTTGTGGCCTGTCTACTATGTTCCCCTGTAGATCCAGGGTGAAGATTTCATCGGCTTTGATCTTTTCTTTTTCCACAGCGCTGGGTGCCATGTAAATTCGATTTCCTTCGCGAATGGAAATCCCTCCACCCGTCCCGCTAACCCAGCCCTGATGGTAAAACTGAGCGCAAAGTTCGCTGATATCTTCTTTTGCCCGACTCATGGTGCAAAGGGGCAGGGCAAAGCAATTACGCAAGCCAAAAGCTAAGGTGGCCGGGCATGACTCAAGCGTTCCAGTGTATCCCAATCGAAGAGTTCAGAGCGTAGCTCGCTATGGAAATGACGGGCGTGGTAGTGGTTGTGGCGTCGGGCAGAGGCCATGGCCCCGGCGATATTCGTGGTGTAGAAGAAAAGAGCGGCGCTACCTACAGCAATGGATGCCGTATGAGGTCGTCCGGTCTCCTTTTCCATCTGGTAAAGCAGGGCCGCCGAGCCGATAAAAAGAAAATTAAATCCAAAAGCCACAAGTCCATCAATTTCATGGTTCGCATAGATCTGTCCACTTCCAGGCAAGAGGGCGGAGGAGAGACCGGCCACCCAGGCTTTCTTTTGTGGTTTCTGGCTGTACTCCGCCACCTTGCTGGATAGCTTCTGCGCTTTTTCCACTATCCACTCATCCCGGGATTCTCTGGACAGCCTTTCATAGTAAGCCATGGCGTCGGAAAACCTGTTATCTTCCAAAAACAGAGTTCCGGACAGGAGAGCGGCACTCTCCTTCTCAGGAACGCTAAAATTGCCCTGCTCGATTTGCCGTCGTAAGTCTAAAGCGCGGGAGATGCGACCATCCCGCAGACTGGAATATAGCAGCAGCAGTCTGCCAGGAAAAAAACCCGGATCGCTATAGGTATCGAGAGCCGCTTCACTGGCTGAATAATTAAAATCTCTTAAATGAGCGAAAGCCAGATAAAATGCGTAGTGATTCTTTTGCCCAGCGCTCAGCGGCCGACGCAGCAGTCGTTCATATTCCAGGGCGGCAAAGCTAAATTTCTTTTCACGATAAAGCTCCCGGGCAAAGGAATCCTGGGCACGGGTTGATTGCAGAGCCAAAAAAAGAAGAGCCACGCAAAAAAACTGCAGTTGGGTCAAGGCTTACCCCGGATCAAGTTACGGAACAGGCGATCCGTTATGGCCATCTGTCCATCCTTAAACTGTAGATGAATTCCGTGCCGGCTTATAGACACAACACGAGCCTCTAAGAGAAAGCTCGATCCCTGCAGAGTAAAACGCAAGCTTCCGTCCGCGGCAGTTTCCGAACCAGAAATCAGGGCCCCGCCAGCGCTCACGTTGATCAATTCAACTCTTTCTCTATTGTAAGTGGCCGGGATGGAGAGGGGAAAACGAACATGCGCCCGTCTCTGGGGGGCGCGCCAGAGAAGAGTGTGCTGGTAGCGTGATTCCCCCAATGGCATGAGTTGCAAAGTATATCTTCCCTCTGTGCGATGGATTGCGGCCTCGCCGCTGAGCGGGTTGCTCATCTGTAGCACAAAGTATTCGGCGGTTTGCGATTGGAGTCTTCCTGCTTGCTGATTGTCCCGGTAGAAAACCGTTCCCGGTGGCAAATCGATGGAGGTAAAGGCTTCCAGTCCATCTTTGCGCGGTGGAAAATCCAATCGGTAAATCAGTCGGGCGAGTTGTGGGGTGCGCGCCATACGTTCGGCTTCAGCCTGGCTATTCAGATATTGTCGCAGGGCCAGGTAGAATGTCTGTTCCTCGCGGCAGAGGAGAGACAGGGATATTTCCGGATCGGGCGTAAAGGCGACAATTTTCTGAAGTAAATCGATTTCGCTTGCCGTAATTTTGCGCTCTTCGACCATAGCTTCAAAATTCAGCCGGGAATGCTGGATCAGTCGCTTTCGCCGTGACTGCCGGCGCAACTGATCCAGGCGAATCAAGAGCAGGAGAACCAGCACGAGCCCGGCAAAGAGACCCAGAATTTCCAGCGGTGAGGCCGGTCGGATTCCACCCGAAAGACTGGAAAAAAGCTGGTCCACGTTTTCCTGGTTCCAGCTTCTGATGGGCTGCATTCTGCTTTTCTCTGGAAGCTGCGGCAGCGGTCAAACGTCAAAACCGCTGCGGTTGATTCTGGATCGCCATGCCCGCCATACCCATCTGGACGGGCCCCGCTGCCCCATGTTTCCCTCCTGCGTGGCCTATGCCCGCCGATTGCTGGAGGAGCGTCCTTTCCTTGCTCCCTTTTACATAGCCGATCGCTTCTTTTTTCGGGAATGGGGTACGCTGTCCCGGCGTTACCACCGCGCTCCTGGTAATTTGAGCTGTGATTTGCGCTACTGGGACCCGGTAGAGGAGCTCAGGCGGGATTTTAGACCTTCCTTTCTAAAAGAGGATTTTCAGGCGCAAAGAGATTGTCACAGGGACATAAGACAATAATTATGTGGCCGTGTCTCCTTCTTCCCTTTTGCTCAACCGTCTGAGCCAGCATCCGGATTTCAGCCATATTCAGGAACGGGATTATTTTTCACCGGATCTGGAAATCGATTCCCCTCTGCTTTTACCGGATATGGAGATGGCCGTGCTCTTATTGCGCCAGGTCCTGGATCAGGGGGGACACATTTTGCTCTGTGGCGACCGGGACGTGGATGGCGTGACCTCGGTGAGCCTTCTGGCTCATTTTCTGAGGTCGGAGCAAGAGCGGCGCGGCGCGGGCTCTCTAACCCTTCGTGTTTCTTCAGAGGGAGATGATTACGGTTTATCCGGCGCCTTCTATGAGGAGATTAAAACCCACAGGGCCGACCTTCTTATCACTCTGGACATGGGAACGTCCAATGGCGCGGAAATCAAGGAACTGCGCGCGCGCGGATCTAATGTCATAGTGCTCGATCACCACCAGCTGGGAGACTCCACCTGGATTGGCGACTATGCCCTGGTGAATCCCGTTCGCATTCACCCTGATTGCAAGATTGCGACAGTTGGGCTTGCCTTCAAATTCATCCTGGCCTATGCTCTTTCTTTTACCCGCGAATGGAATCTGCTTTTTACTTTAGATGACCTGAACTTTCGTCTGGGAGCTTACATAGACGGGGAAAGTCCGCTGCCCCGTGAAGCTTTACCGGTGAAGGATTATCGGCTCGGGCCACTGGAGCTTGATCTTTTGCGCCGGGATCCGCGACGTAACGGTCGCATTCTATTTGCACGCATACTGGCGGCACGGCCACGGCTCTTTGAGCTGGTGCTCGCCTGGACCGATCTTGTGGCCCTGGGCCTGATGACGGACCTGGTTCCTTTGCGCGGTGAGAATCGAAAGCTGGTGCGGCTGGGACTTGGACTTTCGCCCCTTGCCCGGCGAAGATCCTTCCGTGAGGGTCTCTCTTCACTCATGAATGCCCAGCGGCTCGATCAGGAAAGTCTGACCAGTCGCGATCTGAGTTTTTCCCTGGGGCCGGCGCTCAATGCTGCCGGCCGCATGGGAAAAACGGAACTGGCTGTGCAACTTTTGACCGCACGGAAGAAGGAGGACGCACGGGAGTATTCCAGTGCATTGTTACGTCTGAATGAAGAGCGCAAAGCGCGCACAGAGGAAAACTGGAAGATTGTCAGGGAAATGCTACAGGCAAATCCGGCGCGAAAAGAGTGCAGCATCCTGTTTTGTTTTGATCCGGCGTTGAAAAGCGGTGTATCGGGAATCATGGCAACCCGGCTGGTGGAGGAGTACAGGAGGCCGGTGATTTTTATCAATCCGGATGGCGCTCATGCGCGCGGGAGCATCAGGCGTTATCAAAATGAAGATGTGCTGGAAATTCTTCGTCAGAGCGCCCGGTTCTTCGAGCAGTATGGCGGTCATAAAGAAGCTGCCGGTTTTTCTATTGCCTACGAGCAAATCGATCCTCTGGAAAATCATCTGAGGGAACTTTTTGCGCAGTGGCAACCCGGGGAAAGGCATGACTCGGGTGCGCATCTTGTGCTTTCCGCGTCGCAGATCTCCTTTCGCACGTATCTGGAACTCAGTCGTCTTGAACCCTTTGGCCAGGGAAATCCCCCGCCGCTCATTGAGCTTGCTGGAGTGCGGGTACACAAACACAGTGTAATGAAATCCATTCACCTGAAGTTCAAAGTAGCCCAATGCCCGGCGGAATTTGTGCTCTGGCATCGGGGCGCAGATTTCATTGAACGCGGCGGGCTGGCCGCCACATTACGCCTGCGAGGGCACCTGGAAAAAAATACTTTTGCCGGCAGACGGACGCTACAGTTCAGGGTCCAGGAGTACAGTCTCTCCGGGGAGCCGGAGAATTGAAATCGCTTCTTCCTGGCCCGGATTCAGGAAAACTGTGGGCAGGCTTGCCCTTACTGAATCCAGCGCCAGCTATCGTTATTGTGGTAGGGCGATGCTGTACCCCCCACGGGATGCAGCGGTGTTCTAACGGAAGCTTTTACACTTTCAAAGGGAACCGCCTGGCCAGCTCCCGGGGAGCGCAGCAGGAGCAGCACCGCTGAGAGGCCCAAAACCATGGTGGAAAAAGACAGAATGAGCATTATGCCCATGAGTGTTTTCATTCACCCTTTTTGATGGAGCCGTTGCGGTCGGCAAGGAAATACAGGATCTGCCAGGCCTGAGCTTTTGACAGACTGGCCCCACCCATTGGAGGCATGATCTGGCCGGTCTTCGAATCTGCGGCCGAAATCCCGGTTGTAATCACGCGGAAAATGTCACTTTCCTTATCTCCGTGAAGCCAGGTGGCATCGGCAAGGGAAGGGCCCACACCCCCCTCACGATTGGGGCCGTGGCAGGCAATACAGGCGGTCTTGTAGGCAGTCTCCCCCGCCGTCACTGCGTCAGCTGTTCGGTCCGGGATTTGCACCTCAGCGCGCACAACGAAGGTCCCGGTCTCATCCAGCAGAGCATTTTCCGGGTTTTCGTTTAGAAAGCCATGATAGAAAATTCCATAGAGCAAACCCCAGAGGAGAGCTCCCAGAAACAGGAACAGTATCCAGTTGGGCAATCCGGTCGCGTTGTTTTTTTCCATGATCAGTCTCGGTAGTATTTCCCTGCAAATTCTCGCTGCTTCTTGCCGCGATCCAGAAGAAAGGCAACAAGAGCGTCACCTTTGCTCTTTTCTTTTAATTTTTCAAAAACGGAAATCTGGTAAGCTTCAGACAGGTAAGCACCGCTGCCGATCATCGCTTTGATTTTCCAGGACAGAAAAAGCCCGTCTCCGGCTTCCTCGTCAAAAAGATAGCCATAATCATGGAGCGCCGCTGCCGGGCCGCTTGCTTTACCGGCCAGCAGGGCTTCCAGTTCACTTTTACTTTTGAGTCCGCTTCGCGACAGGTCACCACCGATGCGGATACTGCCGGCAACGGACGGTGAATCATAATCGTACTCTGCGGCAACGGGCTGTGGAAAATATCCGAATTCCTCAAGTTTGCTGAACCTTTTGTGGTCCAGAGCAACGGGACGGAGCTGTTGCGTATGGCAGTACTGGCAACCCTCCGTAACATAGATTTCCTGTCCCTGGATAACCGCCGGGTCGGGAGGTGAAAGCAGAGAACCCTGTCCGGACAGATTGATTGCCAGATAGGGAAGGATAACCTGAACCAGGAAACCAGAGAGGAACACCAGCAGGGGGAAAACCACAGCGGACACGGGCCGGGTAAGGACGCTTCTGGCAAATGTATACAGTCGATCCATATTATCGGTCTTCCTCAACTAACAAATATTCCTGTGAGCTGGAATCTTCTTTGCGCGCGCCAAAGAGTGAAAGGGGCAGAAGCAGCATTCCGGCCAGAGTCAAAACACGACCCAGAAAGTAAACACTGCGCAGGCTGTACCAGTACTGTGCGGGCATTGAGTCGGTCGGATCGACGAATAGTTGCCCGGCGAATAGAACAGAAATCCAATTCTCCGATGAGTGAAAGGCCTGAATCGTACCCTGAATCACATTGGCCCCGAGGCTCAAGCCGAGGCCGAGGAGAACCAGCTGCCCGGTGCGTGCAGAAACGGGAATCTGCAAACCGCGCGAGAACAGTAAAATTCCCGCGGGCAGGAGAAGCAGGAAGGCTGCCTGAACCAGATCCCGGCCGGTCAGGTAGGTGAAGCCAAAGTGGGCTGCACCTGAGCGTAGTGATGAAATGGAAAAGACGATCGCGAGTACGACCAGGGCCACGGCGCTGAAACGTGCCAGCGGTTCGGGGCCAGCCCGCCAGAGGAGGACTGCAGCGGCCAGAACGCTGATGGCAAATACGAGGCCGGTTACACTGCCCAGAGTCTGCAAGATGGGGTGGGCCGGGCCCATCAGAAGCCCGGACCATCCGGCCAGGGCTGCCGTAACGGCCAGAAGAATGACGGTGAGGGAGAGCGCATTCTCATCCGAACTGTTCCTCTGCCAGACTGAGTGCATGGCCACCGAAGGTAGTACAATTCCCGTACCGAGCAGGGCAAAGCGGTAGTATTCCTGCAGGCCTGCATCCTGTACTCCCTGAAATAACGAAATACTCAGCAGGGGATGGATGGGTAACCCTATGTTGCCCAGGAAATAGACGATGATCAAAGAAGCGCTGATGAAGATGAGCAAGCCGCTGGCAGATTGCACCTGCGTTTTTTTTCCCACTGTAAAGAGGACCACGGCCAGAAAAAGGACCAACGACAGCAGAACGCCGTTATCCAGAAGGAAAGGCAATTCTCCGTACTCCCGGCCGCTGTTGAACCGTAGCCAGATGGCCAGAATCCCACCGGTCACACTCAGGTTGAGTAACGCAACGGCAGCGAGACCCACCGGAGGCCAGGCCACGGTTTGTTTCTCTGCTCGGGAAAGAGTCAGGTAACCATGGGCAAACAGGAGATTCAGGCCTGCGCCAAAAATCAGGGCGGTGGCCAGCGCTGGCCGAATCTGGCCATATCCCAGGACATAGTTGTCCGGAATCTGATAGATAAGCTGCAACTGGTTTAAGATTTCCAGAAAAAGAGCGACGATGCCCCAGAGAGCAAAGAAATGAAGGTGCAGCCGAAGGATCGCCGGATAAGCTAAATATTTTTTCATGTTACCTTTGACCTGTGCTATTGATATAGTCCCGGATCTGATCCAGGTCTTCCTGAACCAGTGACGAAAAATCGGGTAACCAGCCCGTTTCCCCGTGGAAATCCCGGGTCAGATCAAGTCCGGATGTGGTGATGAATTTGCCGCACAGGCGATTTCCCGGTTCCCTGCAGGTAACAAAGCCCGTCCGGATGTTTTGTCCCTCGCCGCGCAGACCATGGCAGCCGGCACAGTTCGCCTGGTAAAGCCGTGCGCCTGATGAATCATACAGCTCACGAGTCGCCCTGGTGGCAGTTACTGCTGGCGCGACCTGCAAATCGATAGCTTCTTTGAGGATTGAGGGATCGGGTGCTTTTTCACGCTCTGCCGGCAGGTTGAATCCCAGGATCCAGCGACGGTCGGCTGTCTTTGTATAGGCCTCCCGGGCTTCGCTGAAGTCTTTGCTCAGAGCTTCCACCTGCTTATCTCTGGCTTCACCGCTTAACGGCTTGTGTTGCCCGAAAAGAAAATGGGCCATCTGCCAGCGAGCTTTATCCGTTAGCTGGTGGAAGGTGTGAGACTTCATCAGCGCCGTGCCCTGGGTCATGGCTTTGAAATAGCGCACGGGTGTGGCATCCGGGGATGGATCGGTCGTGAAGTTCGTGGCTGCTAAACCCTGGCTTTGCAGTTTACTGGCCTCGCTTCCTTTGCCATCGAAATCGATTCCGTGACAGCCTGCACAATTGGCTGAAGCATAGTGGATCGAACCGGAGCGTAGATCAGCGCGGGTGGGCTTTTCAATGAACTGATCTTTTTGCTGGCAGGCGAGCAGGATGAATGTACTTAAAATTACAGTTCTCATATTATTCTCACTGGTGGAAGTGCAAGCACTCTTCCAGGCGGGGATCTTTTTTGGGGATCAGCGAAGAACGGCCCAGGGCATAGCCCATCACCAGCAGAAAAGCACCGATGATGAAGGCCAGAGCGCCAGCTTCCTGCCAGCTGAACATCACGAAATGTCCGTGATCCAGCGTGGGGTAGGCTATCCAGTACAGGTCCACAACCTGGCCCACCAGGATGAGAACCGCAACCCCGGCCATATAATTGAAATTACGTTTGGATTCCCGCTTGATGATGAGAAAGAATGGGAGCACAAAGCGCAGCACGGGCAGGAGGAAACTCACATAGGCCCAGCCACTGTCCCATTTGTATCCGCCACGGATGGAATAGAAGATGGTCTCTTCCGGAATGTGGCTGTACCAGATGAGTAAAAACTGGCTCACGGCTATGTAGCCCCAGAAAATCGTATGGCCCCAGAGGTACTTTCCCACATCATGAAGATGATTTTCGTTGAGGGTTTCACCGTAGTAACCATGCTTCTTCAGATACCAGATCCAGAGGATGATCGAAGCATAGACGGAGAGACCGGTGCCTGCAAACATATAAACGGCCCACATGGTGCTGAACCAGTGCGGTTCCAGGCTCAGGGTCAGGTCCCAGGAAGACATGCAGTAGGTCAGGGCAAAGAGCACCAGAAAGGCAGCGGAAATGCGTGCCAGCTTCCGCGTCGTTGAGACATCGCCATGCTCGTCCTGGGCCACGGACATCCGGTAAAAAATCAGGCCGAATACAACCCACAGACCGAGGGCAGCCAGATTGCGAATGATGAAAAACCACTTATCAAGCCAGGGTTTCTTATGGTTGATGAGATGATCATCGGGCCTGGCTCGCGTCCAGTGACTGAACAGATCATCAAACCCCACAAGAAAAAGCACAAGAAGTAATACGATGAGGACAGGCAGAAACCAGACGTAGTTTTCCATGAGCCGGCGCATGGTGACAACCCAGGCCGCTCCACCCACATGAGCTATGGCGGAAAGAAAAATCGCACCGGCGACCAGGAAGATTCCGAAAAGAATGGCCATGTACGCTGACATGTAAAGTCGGCTGTAACTGGCTCCTTCAGCCCCATGGGAATGCCAGGGAAAAACGACCTGGAGGGCAAGAGTTAAGAGCCCCACACCCATGAGGACCAGGGCAGTCAGGCGTAAACCTGAAGGCATCTTGAATTGTAACTTGGATTCGGCGGTATTCATTTCTGGGCCTGCAAAGCGCGGATATAGTGCACGATCGTCCAGCGATCCGCTGGTTCGATCTGGGCCGCGTAGCCTTTCATGGCTCCCCGGCCCGTGGTCATAAGATGAAAAATCTTGCCGTCACTCCACTCGCGGGTGGGTGCATCGGCTGTGGAAAAAGCTGGAACCGCGATGGAATAGCGCGGCGTCACCGGGCCATCCCCTTTTCCAGTCAGGCCGTGGCATACACCGCAGTAGATTTCGTAACGATCTTTACCACGTGCCAGAGCCTCTGCCGTGCGCGGAACGGGATTGCGAAGTTCTGCCCCGGCTTTTTCAATGTCTGCCTGAGCATAACGATAAGGCGCGTAATTGCGAGGGGTTGCTCCCTCCGGCGGGACGCGAATTCCAGAATGATCTCCCCCCCAGGCTGGCAGCTCATCGGCCCCGCGGGTGTAACCCTCCCGGAAAACTTCTGTCTGGGTATAGTCCTCTTCCTGTGCCTCAACAGCATGCGAATCCTGCATATCGAGCAGCCAGTGTAGCCGGGTTTCCCGGGGCCGGTAGCAATAGAGCAGGGAAAAGACAATAAGAGCGATTGCGGAATACTTCATGAATCTGCCTTTACCACGGTGATTTCGCTACCGCCCAGACCACTTAAAAAGGCCTGAACGTCCGCCTCATTGTAATTGGCGGAATCTGAAGGAATCCATAAACAGAAGCGATCATCGGTGATGCGCGGGTGCAATACTTTACGAGAGACTTTCGGGATTCGACCCAGTATATACATGACAGCGACGGTGGTCAGACCGCCCAGAAGCACGGTCAATTCGAACATAATAGGGACCATCGCTGGCCAGGCAAACGTGGGCTTGCCGGAAATATTCAGGGGATAGGAATTCAGGTAAGGGATCGTACTTACCTGCTCGTGCACGGTAAACATCATTAAAAAAGCAACAATAGTTCCCGTAATTCCGGCAACAAACGTAGCATAGGGAACTTTGCTGCGGGTCAGTCCCATATCAAACTCAAGGCCGTGAACCGGAAAAGGCGTCAGACAATCAAAATTCGTGTAACCTTTGTCGCGTGCAGCGCGTGCAGCCTTTTGTATGGCTTCCGGTGTATTGAACAGGCCAAAAACCCCGGACTCGGTTTCCCTGTAGGTGTACTTAAAGAAATTTTCTTCCAGCCGTGCCCAGGCTTTTACCGGCGCCGCAAAAAATGCATCCAGAGCTTTCTCAATTGTTTCCAGAATTTTATTCATAGAAGCCTCAGTGCCCGAACCCTTTTGCTTCCGGGGATTTGATCACTGTTTTCACCTCGGCAATGGCAATGGCCGGGAACAATCGCACAAACAGCAGGAAGAAGGTGAAAAACATGCCAAAAGAGCCTATCATGATCAGGTAGTCCACGACTGACGGAAAGAACATCCCCCACGAAGAAGGCAGAAAATCGCGATGTAAGGAAGTGACGACGATAACATAACGCTCGAACCACATCCCGATATTGACAAAGATACTGATAATCCAGAGTGCAACGGGATTGGTGCGGATCTTCTTGAACCAGAAAAGTTGCGGTGTGATGACATTGCAGCTCATCATGATCCAGTAGGCCCACCAGTATGGGCCAAAAGCCCGGTTGATGAAAGCAAAGACTTCAAAAGGAGAGCCGCTGTACCAGGCCATAAAAAATTCCGTGCCATAGGCCAGACCCACAAGGGAGCCGGTGAGCATGGTGATTTTGGCCATATTTTCCAGATGTTTTTCTGTAATATAGTCTTTGAAATTGAATAGTTCACGCATGATAATGAGCAGGGTGAGTACCATACCGAAACCGGAAAAGATGGCCCCGATCACAAAATAGGGCGGGAAGATCGTGGTATGCCAGCCCGGAATGACTGAGGTGGCAAAGTCAAAGGATACGATAGAATGCACGGAAAGCACCAGCGGAAAGGAAAGGCCTGCCAGGATCATCACCATGCTTTCATAATGGGCCCAGGCGCGGCTCGATCCTACCCAGCCTAAAGACAGAACAGAATAGACGCTTTTACGGAATTTCTGCCAGGCATTTTCTGGTTTGATGCGGTCGCGTATGGAAGCAAAGTCCGGCACCAGTCCTGAGTACCAGAACACCAGGGAAATGATCAAATACGTGGATATGGCGAATACGTCCCAGACCAGCGGAGAACGAAAGTTGGGCCAGAGCACGCCCCGTTCGTTGGGGTAGGGCATGGCCCAGAAGATGTACCAGACCCGTCCCACATGGATGTTGGGATACAGTCCGGCGCAGGCCACAGCAAAAATCGTCATGGCTTCAGCGGAGCGATTGATCGCCGTCCGCCACTGCTGGCGGAAAACATAGAGAACGGCCGAGATGAGAGTCCCCGCATGTCCAATACCGATCCAGAAGACAAAATTGATGATGTAGAAGCCCCAGCTGACCGGAACGTTGACGCCGCTCATACCCATGCCCGCACCGACAAGAACGCCCAGCGCCACCGTCTGCATGCCAAAGATGGAGAAGGCAATGAGAAAGGAGATCCACCAGAGCCGGTTGGGAAAAGTCTCAACAGGCTTTGCTATATCCCGGGTTGTATCTGTGTACGTTTTGCCGCCCGTTACCAGGGGGGCATTCAGTTCTGTGGACACGCTTTGCATACTTAGGCCTTATTCCTGATTTTCGCAAGATAGGTAACGGATGGTTCAACTTTGAGGAAATCGAGCACTTTGTAGGCACGTTCATCCCTGGACAACCGGTTCACGCGGCTCTTCTCATCGTTGATATTGCCAAAAGAAATGGCCCCGGTGGGACACACTTCCTGGCAGGCCGTCACCATATCTCCGTCGCGGACAGACTCACTGCCCCTGGCTTTTGCTTCCTGCCGGGCTGTGGCAATACGCTGGACGCAGAAACTGCATTTTTCCATCACTCCGCGGCTGCGTACGGTCACATCGGGATTCAAGGCCAGTTGCTGCGGTGAACGCAGCTTGCGGACCAGGCCATCCATGTAGATCCAGTTTTCAAAAAAATTGAAACGACGGACTTTGTAAGGGCAGTTGTTTGCGCAGTATCGCGTACCTATACAGCGATTGTAGGTCATCTGATTGAGGCCCTCACTGTCATGGGTGGTTGCGGCCACCGGGCAGACAGTTTCACAGGGAGCATTTTCGCAATGCTGACAGAGCATGGGCTGGTAAGCAACATCGGGATTTTTTTCATCACCACTGTAGTAGCGATCGATGCGCAACCAGTGCATCTCCCGACCCATCAGGACTTCATCCGGACCCACCATGGGGACATTGTTTTCTGTATGACAGCTTGTTACGCAGGCGTTGCAACCTGTGCAGGAGGTGAGGTCAATGACCATGTGCCAGCGCATACCGGTGTACTGCCAGGCAGGCATGAGGCTGGCATCCTTGGGGTAGTGGATCTTTTCCGGTTTGAACTGGCCGGGATTTTTCTTGAACTCATCCAGGTTCGCTTCCAGAATGATTGGCCTGTCGTACTGGCTGGATCCGCCGTAGGGAGCATTGGGCACGGAATCAGGCGCAAAAAATGCTTTATCTTCTTTATTGTATCCGTCGCGGTAGACGGTTTGCGTACAGGGAATCTCCACACGGTCGCCCGTTTTTTCCGTACTCACTGACAGGCCGCTTAGCTGAAGACCTGTTGCCTCCAGTGCGCCCAGAGCCAGTCCATTGGCTCCAACCCTGTTGCCCGTTTTTCCGGCGGCTTCGCGTCCATACCCGAGAGCCACAGTCAGGCTTTCCGGGTGGAGTCCGGGCTGCAGCAGCACCGGAAGGCGCAGACTGCCATGGCCGGTTTTTATTTCGAGGATTTCGCCCTGCTTCCAGCCCTGCTTGCGCGCCGTTTCCGGCAGCACACAGACGTGATTGCCCCAGACCGTCTTGGTGATGGGATCGGGAAGTTCCTGGCGATAGGCATTGTTGGCTCCGGAACCGTCGAGCATCGAAAGACTGTAATAGGGGCCGAGGCGCATCCCCCCGGCTGCGGGCAATGTGGCGGGCAATGTGTCCAGAGCACCGGCCTTGCGATTGGCGGCTGTACCATTTCTCCTGCTCTGGCCCGGAGCATAAAACCCTGTTTGCAGAAAGGAAGTCCAGAAAGCTTCTCCCCTTGCGGCCCAGCGCCCGCGCAGGAAGTCATAGAAACGAGTCGCACCGCCCAGGGAGCCTCCGGAGAAAGCAATCAGGTAATCTTCAAACGACCGGGTTTCATACAGCGGCCGGATAACCGGTTGCACAATACCATAAATTTCTTTTTGAAATTCCAGATCACCCCAGTTTTCCAGGTAGTGATTGAGTGGCAGGGCCATAGCAGCGGCAACGGACGTCTCATCCAGCCGGTCTGTCAGTTGGACGATGGGCGTGCCCCCCAGGTCCTCCGCCTTGAGTCCCGGTACGTGGTAGAGCGGGTTGACCCCGGATAGAATAATGGCTCCGTAAGCGCCGCGCTTGATTTCAGAAAGGAGGTTCTTAAGTTCGCGATCGTTCATCCCCGCAGAAAGGAAGAGGGAATTCTGGTAGTCCACGGTGATTCCATCGTTGCCCAGCATGCTGTTTAAAAGATTTACGGCCACTTGCAGCTCCGGCCCGGATTGCACTCCGCCTGCCAGCACCAGACTCCTGCCGCGCTCACGGGATAGTTCGCCGGCAATCTTTTTCAGTGCATCTGCCGGGATGCCCAGGTAGTCAGCCACTCGGGCGGGAAGGAAAGCGGAAAGATCTTTGCCTGCGGTAAGACCATGGTTTTCATCAAGCTCTGCGGCAATACTCAGAGCCGTGATGAGTGCATCACCCGGACGAACGGCAAACCGTTCATCGGCATTGCCTCCGGTTACGCTGAACATGGATTCGATTACGATCAGCCGATTCATTTCTTTAGCCCGGCGGATATTGCGGGCCTGAGCAAAGGCATGGGTGAAACGGGCCGGCTGGATGTGTGTTCCCAGAAAATCGGCATCAAAAGAAACGACAAGATTGGCACGGTCAAAACGGTAGTCGGGTAGCAGGCGCTGACCGTAACTCAATTCCTGACCCTGAGCCACCTGGCGCCAGGTGGCATCAGCAGACCACTCCACATGCTTTCCGCCGGGATTGGCCTGTAAAAATTCTGTAACCAGGGCCCGACTGGATGGCCCCTGCAAAGGATTGGTCCAGAGTAAGTAGTTACCTTTTTTTATTAGATTGCGAGCTGCGGCAACGACTTCAGCAGGCGCTGCCTTTTTCTTTTTTCCCTTCTCCAGAAGAACCGGCCGGCGCAAGCGATCCGGATCGTAAAGGTCCAGTAAAGAAGCGATTGTAGATGCTGATGCCCCGCCATTTGTTCCGGGAAAGCCAGCATTTCCGGCCAGCTTCACCGGCCGGCCTTCCCGGGTCCGCACGGTCAGCCCGGTTCCGTCCGGCGCCGTGGTGGAATAGAAAAGCGGCACGCCGGGTGTCATTTCCGGAGGCTGGATGACAGCGGGCACGATGCGTTCGACGGGTTTGCGACAGGCTGCCGTGGTCATCACAGCACCCGCGCCCATGAATTTCAAAAAGTTCGCCCGGCTGAGCCGGGAATCCGCCGCTTCAGCAGCCATTTCATTGCGGGAAGTCTGGAATTCCGGCTTTTGCCACTGGTTGGCCTGGCCGGATCTCTCCGCGAGCGACAGCCAGTAATGTTTCTTTTCTTTATCCATTCCTGTTCCTTCTCAATAGTGACAAGTGCCGCATTCTGTGATTTTGACTGTTACGTTGTTTCCGGGCGGTTTTTCCTGTTCCGTGAAATCGCGGTGACAATTCACGCACCAGCCCATATTGAAATCTACCGCTACATGCACTTTATCCATAGCAGCGACATCGCCATGGCACTGCTCACAGGACAGGCCCCGAGCAATGTGTGGCTTGTGGGCAAATCGAACATGGTCCGGCAGGTCATGCACCTTCACCCAGGCCACGGGTTTACCCTGACGGTAACTTTGTTTAAGGTATTGAATATCCTGGCTGTCCGGAGCTACATGCTCATGGCATTTCATACAGGTGGCCAGATCCGGAACGACTGCCGTTGGCGATTTTTCCACTCCATAGTGACAGAACTGGCAATTGATCTGTAAGTCACCGGCATGAATTTTGTGGCTGAAAGCGATCGGCTGGTCGGGCTGGTACCCTTCATACTTGGCATCACTGGCAATCAGGTAAATGGGCCCTCCCACCAGAATCAAAAGCAGGAGAAGCTTAATTCCGTGTTTTTTTGCGATGCGAATTATGGCCATTCGTGTTGTTCCAATTGGGGCCAGAAATTTTAGCAAAAAGTTGCTGTCAATAGAATCTGGTTTTTTTCTGCCAGAAGGGCAGTAAACCTGACGTGCTGACAGCTGACCGCTGGTAATGTCCCGATGGCGTTACATTCTTGCCTGATTCGCTGGCCTGAAAATTGCTATCGTAAGTGTAAGATAACATCTTCCGGAGAATTTTGAGAACAAATCTCAATAGCTGCGGATGAAGGATACAGATGAAACTGGAAAATTTAACAGCAAAAATGCGGGAAGCTCTGATTGATGCAGAGAAAGCAGCGACAGAAGCGGCCAATCCGGAGTTTACACCGGAGCATCTTCTTTACCAGTTGATGGTTCAGACGGGTGGAATGGGACGTATGTTGCTCGATCGCTTGCAGATCAATGCTGCAGCAGTGGAAGGACTTATTCGTACGTCACTCGGGCGATTGCCCACAGCATCGGGAACGGAAACCCGGGCCAGTAAGTCGCTCATTGATCTTTTGAACCAGGCCGAAAAGATTCGCAGTGCAGAAAAAGCCAGCTACCTGAGTACGGAGCATGCCATACTCGCTTACCTTCGCGATAGCGGTCGTCCGTTATCTGCAGAATTAAAAAAGCTGGGACTCGATGCTCAGGTTACACAGACGGTTTTTGCGGACTTAAAGGGAGGCCGTAGCGTGCAAAGTGAAAATCCAGAAGATTCCGTTGATGCCCTGAACAAATACGCCCGCAATCTCAACGAAGCGGCCCGCAAGGGGAAACTTGATCCGGTCATCGGCCGCGAAGAAGAGATCCGGCGCATCATGCAGGTGCTGACACGCAGAACCAAGAACAATCCCATATTGATTGGTGAGCCGGGAGTGGGCAAGACCGCGATTGTGGAAGGCCTCGCGGGCAAGATCGTGGCCGGTGAAGTGCCTGAAGGCCTGCTGGAAAAAGAACTCTATGCCCTGGATTTAGGATCGATGGTAGCCGGTGCTAAATACCGGGGGGAATTCGAGGATCGTTTCAAGGCATTGCTGGATGAGGTGCAAAAATCCGATGGGCGGGTCGTTTTGTTTATTGATGAATTGCATACCCTGGTGGGTGCCGGTGCGGCAGAGGGAAGCCTGGATGCTTCCAACATGATCAAACCTGCTCTGGCCCGCGGTGAGCTGCGTTGTGTTGGTGCGACCACCCTCAAGGAATACCAGAAATACATAGAAAAGGATGCCGCTCTGGAGCGTCGCTTCCAGCCCGTTTATGTCAGCGAGCCTGATGTGGAAGATACAGTGACCATTCTGCGCGGGTTAAAAGATCGCTATGAGCTGCACCATGGAGTGCGCATCACAGACGGAGCGATTGTTGCCGCCGCACGCCTCTCTCATCGCTATATCACAGATCGATTCCTGCCGGATAAGGCTGTGGATCTGATTGATGAGGCCTGCTCGCGCATGCGTATTGAGCTGGATTCTTTACCGGAGGAGCTCGATCGGACGGAGAAAAAGATCAAGTCCCTCAAAATCGAAAGAGAAGCCCTGAAGATGGAAAAGGATAAGGCCAGTCAGGAAAGGCTGGCGATGCTGGAACGTGAGCTTTCTGATCTGGAAGAAGAATTCCGCCGTAAGAAAGGCATCTGGGAAACAGAGAAAGCTGGCATGGAGGAGGCCAAAGGCATCCGCGAAGAAATTGAAAAGCTGCGCCTGGAAGAAAAGGAAGCAGAGAGGCGTGGAGACTTAAACCGCGTGGCCGAGATTCGCTACGGCCGTATTGTCGAACTGGAACGCAAGCTGGAAGCCGCGGAAAAGCGGATGCTGGAGAATGACAATAAGTATGTGAAGGAAGAGATTACCTTTGAGGATATCGCCGCGATTGTGGCCCGCTGGACCGGGATTCCTGTGACCCGCATGCTGCAGGGAGAAAAGGAACGTATCCTCGGCATGTTTGATAAACTCAAAGAAAGAGTGATCGGTCAGGATCACGCTCTCCAGGCGGTCACCGAAGCCATCCAGCGCTCGCGCAGCGGCCTTTCGGATCCGGATCGGCCCGCCGGGGTTTTTCTCTTTCTGGGACCCACAGGTGTGGGCAAGACAGAAACGGCGCGAGCTCTGTCAGGTTTTCTTTTCGATGATGAAAATGCCATGCTGCGCATTGATATGTCCGAGTACATGGAAAAGCATTCCGTTTCCCGTTTGATTGGCGCGCCGCCGGGCTATATCGGGCATGATGAGGGTGGACAGCTTACGGAAGCAGTGCGCCGCCGGCCCTACCAGGTCATTCTCTTTGATGAAGTTGAGAAAGCGCATCCGGATGTCTTCAATCTGTTTTTGCAGATTTTTGACGATGGTCGTCTTACCGATTCCAAAGGGCGCACGGTGGATTTCAAACATTCCATCATCATCATGACTTCCAACATCGGCTCCTCCTATCTTATGGAAGAAAATCTCGATCAATCTGTGAAAGAACAGAACGTACGCACGGAACTGCATCGATTTTTTAAGCCGGAATTCCTCAATCGATTGGATGACATTATCTTTTTCCGTCCCGTAGACCGATTGGCCCTGCAATCCATTGTGCATTTGCAGCTGCAACGATTGATGGAGCGAGCCCGGGAGCAGGGATTGAAGGTAAAAGTCGATGCAAAAGCCATTGATTACCTGGCGGAGCGCGGGTACGATCCGCAGTTTGGTGCCCGGCCGCTCAAGCGTTTGATCCAGAAGGAGGTGGGGAATTTGCTCGGTCAGCTGATTCTGGGGGGCACCTTTGAGACGGAGCTGGAGTACCAACTGACCCTGGAGGCCGGGCGGCTGTTACTGGCTAAGGGGAAGACTTGACACGGCCGCCCCCCGGGAAAGCTTGACCGCTTATGAAGGCCGGCATCCATCCTGAATACAAAGATTGCACCGTGTCCTGTGCTTGCGGCGCCCGCTACCAGCTCAGAAGTACAAAGGAAGCCATGAGTGTGGAGATCTGCTCCACCTGCCATCCTTTTTATACCGGTAAACTGCGCCTTGTGGATGCCACCGGTCGCGTGGATCGATTCAAAAAGAAATACAAGCTCAAGTAAATGGCCAGGCCCGCCCGGTGGATTGCGGGGGCACTTGCCTTTACGCTTACTTTTTCTACCTGTAACTACGTAGGTCTGCCGCGCGTGTCGGACTATTCGGCTGAGCAAAGCCGGGCCGTCCTGGATGATGCTTTTGAATTCCTATTGCTTGCTGCTCTTCTTGTGCGTAGCGGCCCCATTGATGAAACCATACTGCTTGAGTTGTTGATTCAGCGCTGGGCCCATCGTTATCGTTTTAAGCTCAATAAGAATGAGTTCTATAAGAAAAAGGACGTGGATCGCTGTGCATCCACAATCCGCCGTACTGGACTTTTGACGCTTCTGGCTACGGGCGTGGAATCGCTGTATCTGGTGGTTTTACACCCCGATTGCGATCTGCACTCATCCGGGGAGTCGCCTCTCCTCGATGACGACTCCGTGGAACGATTCCTTTTTTGAATTGCTGTTTTTGAATTTCTGTTCCGCCGTCAATTCAACGACAGCATTGCATCGAGAATGATGCGGATGCCCAGTTCCAGATTCTCCAGGCTCAGATACTCATTCTTGCTGTGTGTGCTGCCCAGTTCTGTTTCCGTGAGCAGTACCGGGGTAAGGCCGTAACAATCCAGCCCGAGTTGCCTGAATACTGTGTTATCTGTGTTCCCCGGGGTCAGGAGCGGTGTGGCCACGCTGCCAGGAACGGCGCGGGTTGCCGCACCGGCAAGAGCCTGAAAAAAGGGAGAGTCAATGGGCGACGAATTGGGGGTGATCCGGGAGATTTCCTGGGTGATTTTTACCTCATGCCGTGCAGCAATTTCTTCTATTTTCGAGCGGTAGCTATCTGGTGTTTCACCCGGCAGGAGGCGGATGTCCAGCATCGCGTAGGCTTTGTTACCGATTACGTTGGGCCCCTGGTCCTCGTTGGTATAAAGAGCGGCGATGGAGCGGGTATTGGTGGTCATCGCTGTCAGATAACGATTGGACAGGATGATTCCGCCAAGGATCTGTCCTACGAGCGGGTTGGTGGCTCGCTTGAGGAAAAAAGAATTGGGAAAGGGGCTGGCCGTACCCATCTGATAAAAGAATCGCTCTGTTTCCTTTGTGATTGTAATTCCTTTTTCCATATCCGCTACATCAGTTAAAAAACGGATCATCTTCTTGACGGCATAATCCTGGGGAGGGCGCGCCCCGTGGCTGGATTCGCCTTCAGATTCGAGTTTGAGCCAGAGCAGGCCCTTTTCTCCAAACTGGATATTAAAGATTTTACTATTTTTGACCGCCACATCCAGAGTGCCCAGTCCGCCTTCATTGAGTACGTAACGGTAACCCTGGAAGAGATCTTTGTGTTCAAGAGCCAGGAATTTGCTGCCGTATTCAAATAGCGTTTCTTCATCGGCTACGGCCAGAAACATGACTTTGTTTTTGAGTTTCACACCGGACCGTTTGAGATGCAGGAAAGCCATCAGTTCCATGACCGTATGTCCTTTCATGTCCAGAGCCCCCCGTCCCCAGATTTTTCCATCCTGGATGATTCCGGAAAAAGGATCCACAGTCCATTCAGAGGCGTCTGCTTCCACAACATCCAGATGCGAGGAAAGGATGATTCCTTCTTCCCCCGGTTGCTCCGGAATGAGCTCGGCCACGAGATTCACCCGATCGGGGTGACCTTTTTTATGGAGTAGCCGGACCGGAATTCCTTCTCGTTCAATAATGCTGCGGAGTTTTTCCGCTACGGCCCTTTCATTGCCACGGATGCTGCGAATGCGCAGGAGCTCCTGTAGAATGGGAGTCGCTTCTTCCCGCAAGGCCTGGTAGGGGAGGGTGGCTGCTGTTTGTGTTGACCCGGCCGGATCAAGACCCCGACCGGTGTCCAGGAAAATATAGACCAGAAGAACAAGGAGGAAACCCGCCAAAGCGAGCAGGATTTTTTTAAGCATGGTTGTTTCTGGGAACCGGGCCTGGCAGGGCAAAGGTTTTTTGTCTTTTGCTTGCAGGGGGAGGCCCTTTTCATTTCCTTAAAGCTATGGAAAAAATCCGACCTCCCATGACCGTATTTCAATTCAGCAAACTGAGCGATGATTCCCTGCGCGATCTGGTTTCCCGGGGTGAGTTCAAAAGAATCCGTTACTTTGCTGATGGTCAGAGTCGCGAAACCGACATCAAAGAATGGATTCGGCTTAAGAGGCCGCAATTCGCCCACGCAAAAGAGCTGGGCCTGTAATGTCTTTCTCAAAAGAAAGCAAAATCTATATAGCCGGCCACCGGGGGCTTGCCGGTAGCGCCCTGTGGCGGATGCTTGAGTCGGCTGGCTACAGAAATCTGGTGGGGCGCACGCACGCAGAACTGGACCTGTGTAACCGGGCTGCTCTGGACGACTTTCTGGCCCGGGAAAAACCGGAAGTGGTCTTTCTGGCCGCAGCGCGGGTGGGCGGGATACACGCCAACAGTACCTATCCTGCTGAATTCATTTACAGCAATCTCACGATCCAGTCCAATGTTATTGATGCCAGCTACAGGCAGGGCGTTCAAAAGCTCATTTTTCTGGGATCCTCCTGCATATATCCCAAGTATGCCCACCAGCCCATGTCCGAAGATCAGCTGCTTGCGGGAAAACTTGAGCCCACCAATGAACCCTACGCCATCGCTAAAATAGCCGGAATCATCATGTGCCAGAGCTACAATCGTCAGTACGGCACACGATTTGTGAGCGTAATGCCCACCAATCTCTATGGACCCGGCGACAACTACCATCCGGAAAATTCGCATGTTCTGCCAGGGCTTTTACGGCGCTTCCATGAGGCCAAACTGAGTCGCCTCCCGGAAGTTGTGGTCTGGGGGACAGGGCAGCCACGCCGGGAGTTCCTTTATTCTGATGACCTGGCCCGCGCCTGTATTTTCTTGATGGAAAATTATGAAGAAAATGACATTGTTAATGTAGGTTCTGGTGTGGAAGTGACCATTCGTGAGCTTGCGGAAACGATTCAATCTGTAGTAGGTTATGAAGGCCGGTTGGTTTTCGATCCATCGCGACCGGACGGCACTCCACGCAAGCTTCTTGATGTGAGCAAACTGCATCGCCTGGGCTGGCGTCACCAGATTGAACTGCGTGAGGGACTGAAGCTGGCTTACACGGACTTTCTGGCTCACTATGAGGATCTGGAGCCCGCACCGGCTTCACGTTGACTCATCCTGATCTTATTGTTGTTGGCGCCGGAATTGTTGGCGTTGCTGCTGCTCTGGAAATCAAACGCCGGCACAACCTGCGCATCCTTGTGGTGGAAAAAGAGGCAGAGCCCGGGCTTCATGCCAGCGGCCGCAATAGCGGTGTTTTGCATGCCGGGTTTTACTATTCTGCGGATTCCCTGAAGGCCCGTTTTTGCCGGGAGGGCAATGCCCTGTGGACGGCCTACTGTCGTGATCGCCGGCTCCCTCTGCTTGCCTGCGGCAAACTTGTTGTCTGTCGCGGCCCACAGGACCTTCCTGTCCTTGAGCTTTTGCTTGAGCGCGGCAAGAAAAATGGAGTATCCCTTGAGCGATTGACGGCGAATGAAGCCCGTGCAATCGAACCGCGCGTACGCACCTTTGAATCGGCTCTGTATTCCCCTTCAACAGCCACCGTTGATCCGCTGGCCGTTCTTTCTTCGTTGATCCAGGATGCCCGCTCTCTGGGAATCGAATTTCGCTTCGGGCTTACGTTTCTCTCTGCCGGTAAAAATGGTTACGAATTCAGAGAGGGCAAACAAAGGATCACCATTGCAGCCCCCAAGTTTTTGAATGCAGCCGGGCTTTATGCGGATCGGATTGCCCATGTTTTTGGCCATGGCCAGCGTTATACGATTTTACCCTTCAAGGGACTCTACCTCTATGCGGACGGTGGAAGTCTGGCCTGTCATATCTATCCCGTACCGGATCCCGGGCAGCCTTTCCTTGGCGTTCATTACACCCGGACGGTCGATGGCCGACTGAAAATCGGACCCACGGCCATCCCGGCTTTCTGGAGAGAGCAATACGACTTCCGCCATCCTGAATTTTCTGAATTTTTTGAGATCGTCCGGCTGCAGGCGCGGCTTTTTCTGCGCTCAGGTTTTGACTTTCGTCGGCTGGCCCTCACAGAAATCCGCAAGTATCGCCGGAAAACACTCGCAGGGTTTGCCGGTGAACTGATGGAAGGAGAGTTTCGTTACTCAAAGTGGGGTCGTCCAGGGATTCGTGCTCAACTTCTGGACTTGCAGGAAAATAAGCTGGAGATGGATTTTGTAACCGAGGGCGATGAAGGGTCCTTTCATGTCCTCAATGCTGTATCACCGGCCTTCACCTGCGCGTTGCCCTTTGCCAGAGAAATAGTCGATCGGATGGAAGGCTGTGGGTCTCTTTGATCTGTTCCGCAAAAAAAGTCCGCCGCCAGAGCCAGCCGAGCCCCGGGCTGACTTCAAGCGGCTGCGCCGGGCAATCCTTCAGGCCCGTGAGTCTTATGCGAAACTCTTGCCGGGAAGATCGGCAGAAAAGGGGCTGCTTCTACGCACAGATCGGTTTCAATTGCAAAAGACGGGCTTTGGTTTGTATCGTCTGGAAGCCCAGGACCTATCAATCACGATCAGTACAGAATCTTTTATCCACAATAAAGACGGTAAAATCCAGGGCCTTGTGCAATTGAGCGAACCGGCTCTGGCCCGGGCCATTCGCGGTCGCGAGCTTGGTCTTTTCTTTCCCGCACAGGTTGGATCCGGCAGTGAGCTTTTGCGGACTCTCCTGCCGCAGTCCCACGGAGTGGATCTAACTTCTCTTATGGACCTTCCCGTCATCGTACGGGAAACCTGGTTATCCAGGGCCGGGCCGGCTCTGGTGGCTCATGTGCTGGTTGGACACAAAGCCGCGACAATCGACCCCATCTGTGAAAACATGTCCCGCCGCTTCCAGGCGATGGTAGCCGATGAGCTGGAACTACTTTGCGGCCCGGCCCGGGAAAAGCTCAGCAATCCGCACAGCGGGCGGTTTGCTCTTCTCGAGAACGACCGTGCTCTTAACGAGGCGGAAGAAATACTCCGGAAAATCTGCCGCATTGAGGAATTGCGCCAGCACTAAAATCGGCTGGCAGCCAGAACATCATCCACGCTATCCACATCGAGCCAGTGCCCGGTACTGTAGACCAGACGGATATGCTCGCCACGCGAAAGAAGGCGGCAGAGAAGGTCGGGGATCTTGCTGCGCCGCAGTTCCTCAGACGACATTTCCTCAAGGATCTCTTTTACTGTCTGACAGCCGCGATCGGAAAGGCGTAAAAATCCCATCCACTCGCCGTGAATGCCATGCCCCTCTTCTGCCGGGATTTTCTTTAAATAGACAGGATGATAAAAAGCCGATCTGGAGTTGGGTTCGCTGGCCGTGATGTAGTCGGCCACACGATTGCGGTTGCGACTGGTCTGCCAGTCCGCGTCCACGGCGACGGCAAAGTCTGCTTCCAGATCGGCCAGTTCTTGCGGGATGTACTTTTTAAAAAGGACGTCGCCATAGCAAACAATAACATTTCCGCTAAGGCAACTGCGAGCCGTATACAGGGAAAAGACTTCCTGCGTGCTTTCAAAATCGTCATTGTCGAAATAACGGATGCTGGTTAAATTAACCGATTCTTTACCGTACCCGCGCACACAGACTAAATCCTTGATTCCAATGCTGCGCAGGGAGTCAGCAATATGAGCAAGCAGGGGCCTGCCTTTAATATCTACCATACACTTGGGCCGTGAAACCGTCAGCTCCCCCAGTTCCTGTCCGCGAGAAGCAGCAAGAATGATACTTCTGAAATTGCCGGTGCCGGCTGGCAGATAAAGTTTCTCGGCTTCCGCCAGCTCATCCTCACCCTGAATACGGAATACTTCCGCAACGGAAACGATATTATCTTCAACATTGATCAGAGTTTTTTCCTGGAAGATTTGTCTGGCTGTATCCTGCATCGCTTTTAGAGCGGAGCGCATCAGATGATTGGCCCAGATAACGGCAGCAAAGCCCTGCTCCACAAAAACATCTGTTGGTGTTGTGTAGTATTTGGTGGGTACTATAATGACCGGTAAACGATTGCCCCATTCTTTCTTAAACGAAAGAATTTCAGAAGGATTGGCCAGAGCGCTATGGATTAAGATGGCATCCGCTCCGGCCGCATGGTATGTTTCTGCCCGCCGCAGCGCTTCATCGAGTCCCCAGCCGGCAATGAACGCTTCCACCCGGGCCACAATGCAAAAGTCGGCATCGCTCTGGGCGTCTTTACCCGCTTTAATCTTTCCGGCGAATTCCTGGCTATCTGCCAGTGGTTGGGTTGTTCCTTTAATGAAACTATTTGTTTTAGGAAATATCTTATCTTCTATGCAGACTCCGGCAACGCCGCGGCTTTCGAGTTTGCGAACCACGCGGCGCATGGTGTTGAAATTGCCATAGCCCGTGTCGCCATCAAGGAGAATGGGTATGCGACTGGCATCGCACATGAATTCTAATACTTCCAGTACCTGAGTCCAGCTGGCCTCGTTGCTGTCGCGCACACCCAGGGCTGCGGAAATGGAAAGCCCGGAAGCCCAGATGGCTTCAAATCCTGCTTCCTCCGCTATGCGTGCCGAGAGTCCGTTATGAGCTTCCATAAGAAAACCGATTTCCGGGCGGTACAGCAGATCACGCAGCAGTTTGCTTTTATGCGGATTCGTTTTTTCCATGAGGGATACCTGACTGGACGAGATACTCTTTGAGATGCTTCAAGAAGGAATGAATGTCTTCGGGATACAGATCTCCCAGGATGCTCAGGCGAAAGGTGGCTTCTTTTGCTCCTTTGCCGGGATAGATGGTGAATCCTCTTGCATAAAGGAAATCGTGCAAATCATCAAAGCTAAAGGCCGGGTGATCCATTTCACACACAGCCAGAAGAATTCCGGACTCCTGTTCTGGCGGCAAAAGAAAACCAAATCCCAGGGCTTTCAGACCTGCGTAAAGAATGTCAAAATTTTTCCGGTAACGGGCGCTACGGCCTTCCTGTCCCTCCGCGAAGAATTCGCGCAACGCCTGGCGTAAGGCGTAGGCCACCTGCACCGGTGGAGTGAAAGGCATCTGATGAGTGCTGTGAAAACCCTGATACTGCGCGGGCAAATCCAGGTAGTAGCTGCGCCTTTTTTTGCCGCCCGCCATCAGGCTTTTTCTTTTGCAGATCACAAAGGAAAGGCCAGGCATTCCCTGCAGACATTTGTTAGCGGAACTGATAATGTAATCATAGGGAGTCTCTTGTACGTTGATGGGAATTCCACCCAGAGAGCTCATGGCATCTACGACAATTTCCCGCCCATAGCGGAAGGCCAGGCGGGAAATATCTGCGACCGGGTTTAGCATTCCCGTTGTGGTTTCATGATGAACGACAAAGACATGGCTGATATCGTCTGCCGCGATCAGAGCTTCCACCTGGCTTAAGTCTGGATAATCGCCGTATAGTATACGGTAGGAAACCACCGGAATTTCATAAATTTCCGCGATTTGACGCATCCTGGTGCCGTAAGCGCCATTCTCTACAATCAGGATTTTCTTACCGGGTCCGGGCAGAGAGGCCACACAGGCTTCCATGGCAGCCGTGCCGCTGCCCGCAAAAAGGACAGCGACATATTCGTCGGTGTCTCCGGAAACGACACGAACCAGATCCGTGGCGATTTCCTGCATAAGATCACCGAACTCGCGCTCCCGCGGACAGATGTCACTCTGGACCAGAGCCTCCTTCACGGTGGCAGAGGTGGTGGCCGGTCCCGGATTCAGAAGAATCTTGCGCGGCGGTTGCATCAGGGCGTTTTTTCTTTTGAGCGGAGGGCGGGAAGGATTTTTGTGCGGGCCCTTTCCAGATGAGCGGGATCATCAATTTCACACCAGATCAGGTCCGGAACAAGCAGGTAGTACAGGGGAAAAGTGGATGCAAGGGAGTTTAAAGCATCTGTTTCATAGTGTTCGCTACGCCCGGCAGGAAAGGTGGACTCTGCATACCGGATCATGGCCGCATGCGTTTCCTTACCGATGAGAGAGATGCCGGTCAGTTCACCGGCCAGATGTTCAATCTTCTGCGGATCTTTGCTGATGGCGTGAATTCTTCCGGCATGCCCCGAAACATAAACTTCATCGCCCGAGTTTGTCCTTCCACTGAGGAGGACAGCGTTCTCCATTGTGCATTGTTGAAGAATGCTTAAAGATCGTTCCTCATAGAGAATATCCGACTCCAGGAGCAGAAAAGGAGGCTCTACCTGCCTCGCAGCTACCATGTAGGAATACAGGCTCCCGGTCTTTGCATAGTCTGCATTGTGAATCGTAGTAAAGGGAAAATGTTTTTTTAATTCTTCATAATGATTGTATCCAGATCCGGTGACCAGGTATATGTCCGTGATCCCGTTCCGGCCAAGGAGGCGCAAGGAGCGTTCGATCAGTGTTTCTTCTCCTGGTTTTAGAAAGCCTTTGGGCAGGCTGTGTGTGCCGGAAATACGACTGCCCAGGCCCGCGGCAAGGATCAGAGCCCTTCCGGTCGCCTTATCCATTCCCGTTTTGTAGAAAAGCACGCATGCGCCCGGCGATGGTTGTCGGATGGAGATCCGGCCGATCCATGTCCTTCCCGGCGCCCGGAGCAATGCGCAGATAGAAAAAGGTCAGAGGGCCCGGCTGACCCAGGCGTGTCTTAACCCCCTGCCCCAGGTCCGCTGCGCTACCGGCAGCATAGAAATGATCAAATCCCGCTGCCTGTGCCAGAGCGCTGAAGTCCACATTGCTGGAAATGGTTCGTTGGCCGCCCGTTGAGTCATGGACGTTGTTATCGAGTAGAATGTACAGTAGATTTCCTTTATGGAAAAGCCCGCTGGTGAAGATGGTTGATGCGCGCATGAGCAGGGAGCCATCGCCATCGATGACTACTACCGGACCTTTGTTAAATAGGGAGATGCCCGTACCGATCGACAGAGCAAAGCCCATAGAGCCCTGCATATAAAAATGGCCCGGCCGGTCCCCGGTATTGAAAAGCGAGCGCGAGGTAAAACCCGTAGTGGCCACGATAGCCGTATTCTCTGTGGCCTCGTGAATGGATTTCATGGCCAGATCACGGTCCGGTAGTTCGTCTGGTCCAGCCTGGTGACGGGCGAAGGTTCTTTCCCGGCGGTAATCGGGTTTGAATTTTAGCGGTTGACCGCTGAACAGATCTTTTTTGATGATGAACGCATAACTCTGGCGTTTATCGATACTGTCAGTGGCCGCAGCGAGGGCAGCATGTAGACCGTTCTCTCCGTCCAGACGATCTTCCAGAATAGTAAAAGGTACGCCGATCAGGCGCAACAGGTCCGGTGTGATGCGGCCCATGATCTCATGCTGGTAGGCATCCTTCTGTCCCGGTGTTGCCCGCCAGGTTACCAGAAAGAGAGCCGGTATGCCATAGATCAAATGCAGGGATGTCAATGGATTAACCAGGTTTCCCAGTCCGGAATTCTGCAGCAGCACAACTCCTTTCCTTCCGGCAAGCCAGGCACCGGCGGCCAGAGCTGCGGCTTCCCCTTCGATGGTAGCCGGAATGTACTGCAGTCCACTTTCTGAGGCATCGATGACGGAATTGATGAGCGGTTTTAAGTACGAACAGGGGACACCTGTGTAAAAGTCGAATCCAGCTCCTTGTAGAGATTGAACAAATGCCGTGGCTTCCAAAACGATAGCTCCCATTGCAGATGGGAAAAGACTCTGCCCCTGTCAAGTTTAGAATGGTTGCCCCCCAGCTCATCGCAAGAAGGCTGGTTCATGGCAGAGACTTTTGATCCCGCATACATTCAGGCTGCGTCATCGAGTGCGAAACGACTCATGGCCAATATTCGCTCGATCATTGTCATTGAGGAACAACGCCTGGAAACTCTGATTGCTGCACTTGTTGCCGGGGGTCACGTCATTCTCGCCGATACACATGGAGTCGGAAAAACTTCGCTGGCCCGGGCGCTGTCCGAATCGATTGAATGGGAGGATTTTAAAGTTTCCTCACAGGGGATCGCTGTGGAGCCGTTCAATCGCATCCAGTGTACGGTGGATCTCCTGCCCCAGGATATCCTGGGATTCAATCGCTTTGAACTTTCAGGAAGTGATTACATTTTCAATCGCGGACCCATATTCTCTCACTTTGTCCTCTGTGATGAGATCAATCTCCTCACCCCCAAGACACAGGGCAGTTTCTTCCAGGTCATGGAAGAGCAGCGAGTGTCCATTGAGGGCAAGACATACCAGATCCCGGATCCCTTTTTTATTATAGCGACCATGAATTTGCGCGGCCAGCACCTGTTCCCTCTACCGGCACCCCAGCTGGATCGGTTTATGGTTGAGATTTCCCTGGGCTATCCGGACGGGCCAAGCGAGCTTGAGATTCTCAGACGCCATGAAAAAGAGGACTCCTGGGCCAGCTTCAAACCCGTGGTCAACGCGGCTGAGTTGCTTGCCTGGCAGAAGCTTGTCGATGGCGTTACCATCCACGGCAGTGTTCAGGAATATGTTGTCAATCTGGTGCGGCGGACCCGCAGCCTGCCTGGAATTGTCACCGGAGCCAGCCCGCGGGCCGGGATCAAGCTTTCGCGCCTCTGCCGTGCTGTAGCTTTGATCCGCGGCCAGGATTTCGTGACCGTTGATCTGGTTAAGGAATTTGCTCCGGCAGTTCTGTCCCATCGGCTCGAGCTTCAGGACCCGTCAGCCGATCGGCGTCAGGCACTTGAGCAGGCTTTGCGGGAAGTACGCGTTCCGGCATGAGACAACTTTTGCGGTTGTATCCGCTCGCTCTGACCGGCAATCTGGCTCTGGGCGGTTCGATCTACCTTCTGGGTCTTGCCTATGCCACCCGGAATGCTTACGCTCTGCTTTTTGGTTTGCTGGGCCTTGTGATTCTTGGTGCGATCATCGTTTTTGTTTATGTTCAGTATGCTCTGTACAGACTTGCGGAACTGCGTATCATTGAGCGTGAGCGTCTTGTTGCCCGTAAATCCGACTCGCGGCTGTGGTTTGCTGTTTCCGGTGTTCGACCCATGCCTTTTTTTCGTCTGCATGTGGGAATCAGGGGCCATCTGCATGCCGGTCGCTCTGCTGATCTGTCCTTTGCCCTTGAGACTGTATGTCAGGACGGCACGGAATCCCTGGCGGAGTTTGTGCTATTTTTCCCCGTTGCCGGTGAGATCGAGGGAACAACCCAGGTTCTCATCCGCGATATATTTCTACTCACCCGTATTCAGCTGAACGCGCCCATGCACTTCAAAACGGTTGTGGTGCCCCCACCCGTACCCGATCCTGTTCCCCTGCGCTTTGAAATGCAGTTCAATGCAGAAACCGGCCAGCGCAAGAGCGTTGCAGAAGAAGAGAAGTACTATATGCGTGAGTACATTCCTGGCGATCGTCCCAAGGATATAAACTGGAAAGCGTCCGCCCGGGTGCAGGAGCTCATTACTCGCATTTCCCCCTACTCACCGGAGCGTACCTATATCATCTGTCTTGAGCTGCGCAATATCGCTCCGGGCCGGGAGGACAGTCCGCTTTCCATCATGCATTTGAACTATTTGAAATCCTGGCTTCTGAGTTTTATGCTTCAGGTTCACCGCGAAAATCCTGCCTTTCAGTTTTTTTTACGCTCGGCCCGGAGCAGTTGCACGCTGCGCAATGAAACAGAGATTGAAGCCTACGTTCCGGAATTGGCCCGCATAACCTATCAGGAGGAATGGGAGCGGCAGGTTGCATCAACGCATCAAGAAAAATTCATATTTACAACCATATTTGATCACAGCCTGCTTACCTATCTGGCAGAATCGGCCAGGATCCGTTGCAACGTGTTTCGAACCACAGCAATGGGAAAGGATGCGCGTTTGATCCACTTCTATCCTCCCTCAGAGACGTCTGTGAGACCGGCTTTCTGGTTCTTGCGGCGGTCCCCGCCGCGCCGGACACAGAAGGGTCCGGCTGTAATGTGGATGGACAACCCGTTAAAAGTGAGTATCTTTTAGCCTATGCAGGCGCTCTTTTTCACCCGTCTTCTACTGTACCTTTTTGTCGCCGCCACTCCGTATTTGCACCCGGGAGTTGTGGTTTCCTATGATCGTCACAGTTTGCTGACATTCTTCCTGCTTGTCCCCGGGTTGATGTTTCTGGCCTTTTACATGCGGCCGCCGCGCTTTCGTATCTATTACGGGCCGGTGATGGCGGCATTAGTTGTTCTTCTTTTCTCAAGCCAGGTGTCCTGGCGATTGACTGTCCCGGCTGGAATTTTAGCCTATGGATCGACTCTGCTTGTCTTCCGGCGCCGCCAGGGCCCTCCCGTTCTGCCGGTATTTGAACTTTTTTTCTTTTTCCTCATCTATTACCGGATGCTCAATTTTTCCCGGTCCGGGCAGAAGATTGCTGAAGAAAGTACCTATGTTGTACCTCTTCTCTTCACTCTTGCCCTGCTCGGCTTTCTTATGCACGCTCTGGTCATCTATCGCACTTCCTTTACGGCCATGCGCTCGGGGAAGTTGCGGGAAATATCCATGTTTGCGGCTCTGGCTGTCCCGCTTCTACTGCTGGCCGTGATCATCCTTCCGGGAAATTTTGTAAAACATAAGATCATCAACAATCTGCTGACAGAGGAGCCGCCACCCAACCCCGAGCCCATTGATGAAGAACTCGACCATCAGGGCATTCCCGGTGGCCGTAGCGGCCGCGGTGAAGAGGGCAATCGGGCCGGCCAGGGCCAGGGCGAGGGCGGGCAGGAAAATCACAATCGTAATGGCCTGCCACTCGGCCGCGGTGAGGAAAAATTGCCCTCAGAACGGGCTGGCAAACAGGGTCAGGGTCAGCAAGGTCAGGGTCAACAGGGTCAGGGTCAGCAAGGTCAGGGTCAACAGGGTCAGGGTCAGCAAGGTCAGGGTCAGCAAGGTCAGGGTCAGCAAGGTCAGGGTCAGCAAGGTCAGGGTCAGCAAGGTCAGGGTCAGCAAGGTCAGGGTCAGCAAGGTCAGGGTCAGCAAGGTCAGGGTCAGCAAGGTCAGGGTCAGCAAGGTCAGGGTCAGCAAGGTCAGGGTCAGCAAGGTCAGGGTCAGCAGGGTCAGGGCCAGCAAGGTCAGGAAAGTGGCGAACGCAATCGTCTCTTTGGCGCGGATGCCGAGCAATGGAATCAATCACAAGGGCAGGGTGAAGGCCAGGGACAGGGTCAAGGGCAGGGCGGCGAAGGCCCCGGACTGACCCGGGCCATTATGGTTCTCGCAAGCAAGATCGATCCGGTGTATTCCGCCGAAGAATACCTGGAAACTTTCGACAGTCGGGCCGGTTTTGGACGCACAGACTCGCGGCTGAATCATCTGAGTCGCATGCCTCTGGCCCGCACCTGGACGGACCCATTGCGTTACGATGATTACAAACGCAAGGCCGAGGAGTTTTTTTATGTTTCCTCTCTGCCTGATCGTGCTCTGCCCTACCGGCCCTTTAAGATTGAGCCCACCATTCAGGACATTCGTTACAAACCCTTTGATCTGACCTATCGCGCATGGAGTATGGTGAGCACCGTAACTCTCGATGACGTGCGCGCGGCGAATCTTTCGGACACGGAAAAAAGCGATCTTGCTGAATTCCTGGAGGCGAATCTACTTCCCGATGATCTGCAGCGGATCCGTCCGTATCTGGGCCAAATCATGGCCGGTGCTGATTCTCACGGCAAACGCATCGAAACAATTCTGAAAAGCTACAAAAGATACAAATACAGGCTTGGCTTTAGCGATGAAATGGCCACCGAGCGTCTGCTGGATTTTTTGCTAAAAGATAAAACAGGTGATTGTTCCGAATTTGCCCATTCGGCAGCGTTGCTCGGTCGGCTCAGTGGAATCCCGTCGCGAGTGGTGCACGGATACCTGGGTAGCAAAGACACGCAGACTCCGGCCCACCGGCGTGGTGCACGGGTGATGCAAAAGCAGCTACCGATGCTCAAAGACTTCAAACCCGAAGAGCTCTATTTGATTACCAATGGACACCACCATGCCTGGGTGCAATTCTATCTGCCGGGCTATGGCTGGGTGGACTTTGAAACCACCGCCTTTGCCATTCCGCCGGAACCGCAATTTGATCCCAACAACGCAGATGTGTTGATACCAATCATCGAGCCGGAGAAAAACGAGAAAGCAAAGGAATTCCGCATCCCCTACCGCACTATGGCCCGGGTGGCCCTGATTGCCCTGCTCACTCTGCTGGGATTGCTCTATGCCCTGCGCTACGGTCAGGAAGCTCTCTACTCATGGCAGTCGCGTTCACCAACAGAAAAAGGAGTGCGCGCCCTGGCGCGTTTGCTTGTGCTCCGCCTTGCAGCCGATGGTCGGCCTTTGCGGGCACCGGCTTTTACATTGCTGGAATACAGTCGCAGCTTCCCGGATCTGGAACCTTTTGCCCTGGGATACAATCGTTATCTGTATCGCAGCCAGGCCACTCAGGCCGAGCGTGCCGATCTTATTTTACTTTTGCACCGTGAGTATGAAAAGCTGGCTCGCGAATCGGTCCGTCCCGGTTTTCTGGCCTTTTTACGCCGACTTTTCAGTTTAAAACCGCTGGCTTATCTGGCATGAACAGCAGGCGATGTGTCTTTCTATTGTCTTTACTGCTTCTGGTCTGTCGAGCAGACCTTGACTGGGTAGAATACCGTGGACCGGGCGGGGCAGGCTTTACCTCCAACGCGATCCATCCTCCGCTGGGATTGAAATGGAAGATCCTGCTGCAAGAAGGCGGGCAACGTTCTGAATCCTTCAATCCACCGATTGTCATGGACCGGACCATCTACTTTGGTTCTGATGATAAAAATTTTTATAGTTTTGATATGGAATCCGGTTACATGAACTGGATATTCAAGACCCGCGGGAAGGTCAATTCTGTTCCTTTTGCGGACGATCAGCTGGTCTATTTTGGAAGCAATGACGGCCGGCTGTACGCTGTGGACCGCCTAAGCGGCAAAGAAAAATGGCGCTTCCAGACCTACAATACAGTTCAGTCACTTGTCCTTAAATCGGATGACACAATTATCTTCACCAGCGACACGGGTGCGACCTATTTTCTTTCTGCAGATGGGAAGGAGAAGTACAGGCCCCTGCCCAATCCGGTCTGGTCTCACCATACGTTTCAGGTCTACGATGGAGTCATTTACTGGGCGCCACAGGGACGGCGGTTCGGGGCCTTTCGCATCAAGGATCGAAAATGGTTGTGGCTTGTTAACACGGAAACGGACTACGTTGTCTGGTATTCTTTCCCTGCGCTGGCGGACGAGACTCTGTATTTTGGCGGGAATTTCTTTAATTATCGTACATCGCGGCTGGCCTACTACGCCCTGGATAAGGAAAGCGGGCGGGAAATCTGGAAAGTGGAAGATACGATGGACCTTGGCGATCTGGTGGCCGCAAATCGCAATACCATGTTTTTCAATCATGTCCCGCTACTGGACTATATGGCTCCGGCTATCTACCGGGATCTGGTTATTTTTACCTCTGGAGATACGGTTGTTCGAGCCATGCGTGCAGCCGATGGTGCTCCGGTCTGGCGCAAGCGCTTTGACCTGCCTGTGTCCAGCGCCCCTACCATAGCCGGAGATCGTATTTATTTTGGCGTTCATGGCCATGAAGGTCTGGGGAAAAAGGCCCGCCTGGTTTGCCTTGAGGCCCGTAGCGGCGATGTGCTCTGGGAGGTGGAAGTGGAGGGAGCACCCCTGAACGCTCCGGTCATTGCCGGCAGGACGGTGATTTTTGGCACTGCCGACAATCAGTTTTATGTGCTTGAGGAAGTATTTTAAGAATGAAAGTATGGGATCGGGATATTCTGGGAGCGTTTGCATCGTTTTTATGCGCACTACACTGTGCGCTTTTCCCCATTCTCCTGACTCTTTTACCGTTGCTCGGTCTGCATCTTTTGCTTTCACGTTCTTTTGAGCTGGGTATGCTTTTGACTGCCGGTGGCATTGCCGCCTGGAGCGCGTTTCGTGGCTTTCGTCTGCACGGCAGGCCTCTGACCATGCTCCTTTTTGCTTGCGGGATTCTCCTTTTGATGCTGGGCTTTTTTTTCCAGCACGATGAACCCGTGCATTCGCTCAGCGCCCTGGGAGGATTTCTACTGGTTATTGCTCACGTGCAGAACAACCGGCAGTGCCGGCATCCCGCAAGAGCCGGCTCCCTTTCCTGATAGCTCCTCAGGGAGAAAAGCTTTGCTCTGGCCCGGGGAAGATTCCTTCTTCAACTTCTCTGACATACTGATTGGCTGCGTTCTGGACAGTCTCTGCCAGATTCGCATAACGGGCCGTGTGGCGGGGCCGGAAATCAGGATCAAGCCCCAGGATGTCATGGGTAACCAGAACCTGGCCTGAAGTTCCCGGTCCAGACCCTATACCGATGGTGGGAATTTGAATGGCGGCTGTAATGGCTTCTGCTGTTTTTCTTTCAATCAGTTCAAGCACCAGCGCAAAACAACCGGCTTCCTCCAGAGCGCGGGCTTTCTCCAGCAGTGTGTCCGTTGCCCGCTGCACCCGAAAGCCGCCCATCGTCAGATAGCTCTGCGGTTCCAGTCCAATGTGTCCCATGACGGGGACGCCGGCGTCCACCAGAGCACGAATCACTTTGAGGGTCAGTCGGTTGGCACCTTCCAGTTTGATGGCACTTGCTTCTGTTTTTTTAAGTAATTGTAAGCCATTTTCCACTCCCGTCCGTCGGCTGGTCTGGAAACTGGCAAAGGGAAGATCGGCGATCACAAAATGATCCGGTGCCCCGCGCCGGACCATGCGTGTATGGTACATCATTTCCGCCAGTGTTACCTGCAGGGTGGATCGCTTCCCCTGCACTATCATGCCCAGCGAATCGCCCACAAGCAGAGCGTCGACTTTACTGCGTGCCAGCAGCCGTGCCATGGTAGCATCGTAAGCGGTGAGAACAGTCAGCTTGCGGCCTTCTGCGCGAGCACGGATCCAGTCATGTGGGTAGCGAAGGGGTTTCACAGCAGTCAGGAAGGGCAATACCCCCTGTGCGAAAAGCCATTTTCATCCGTCCAGTATAAGCCCTCCCAGTACAACCGGACCACTGCCATAGATTTCCAGCACGCTGACTTTTATGATGAGCAACTGCGTTTCTTCATAGCTCTTTCCCGGGCCCACGTCGGGTAAAATGAAATCCAGGGTATGCCAGGCACACTGATCGGGGAAAGAAACCGTCTGCTTCCAGACAACGTGGGCCGGTGGGATGACGAATTCCCGGTCAGGATCATTGGCCCGCCGGTAGAGCACTTCCAGTCGGGCTTTTTTGATGCGCCCTTTTTCCAGGCATTTCTTTCCACCGTTACGGATCGACAGGCGCGCCTTTCCGGCCGATGGATTTCCCTGCACACTCTTGAGGTGAGCATCGGCAAGCAGGAAGGTTCCTTCCGGCGGAGCAGCCGGGAAAACGAGTTCCTGCTCCTCGCCGCGGAAGACTTTGCCCGAGCATGTGCTGCCAGAATTGCAGAGCACGATGCGGGAGTCGAGCAGCAGAACGGGGAGACTCCTTCTGCTGCTGCTTGAAAGCGATAGGGTCGCAGCGGCCAGGCCAAGAGCAAATGCCAGCGCCGGTAGAAACAAGCTGAGCTGGAAGCGTTCCATTGCCGATTGAGTAAGTATGAAACGATTCTGGCAAGTCTATTCTTTATCGGGTTGGGTTGTGGCCTTTCTGGTCACCCTGGCTTTGATCAAAGAGAAGCAGTCCCTTGCCGGCACGACTGTGCCGGCCGGAGCCCCGGAAAGGAGTGAAAAGGTCGTTCCAGCGCGTCCGACGCGGATTCTACCAGACCTGCCCGCGCAGACCGCAGTCCGGACCACAATCCGGGTGTCGGAGAAGGCTGCCTTTAAGACTGCCCGGGATGCCCCTGCAGGTCAGGCCCCGGTTTTGCCCAAACCCCTGAAGGAAGAAGTGCCTGTCAAAAAAGATAGGGAAATCAAGAGTCCTCCCCAGCAAGAACGGATCCTCTGGCCCAAAGAAGTGCAGGAAGCCGCGCAACTGGACCAGCCGGTGGTTCGCAGCGGTTTTGAACGGGAAGAATTCCGACCAGGCCCGGAACGATTGATCTATGTAAAGCCGCACGCTCTTTTCCCCGAAGGTGGTTGGATCCGGTACAGACGCTACAGCGACATCCAGGACAACGGACAGGAAAAAGTGCGCTTTTACACTGCCAGCGGACACAAAGTCGTGGAGAGGGCTGCTGTGGAATGGAACGAAGAAATCAGGGTCGAGTAAACGAGCGCCGGACTGTCGTTGTTATGCCCCCGCGCGGATTGTAGGTAGCGGTAAGAACCGCGCGGTGGGGCCGGACAGTTCCAAGGACATCATCGAGCACGCGGTTCACCACGTTTTCATGAAAGATACCCAGGTTCCGGTAGGCTAAAAGGTATTCCTTGAAACTTTTGAGTTCGAGGCAGAGTTCGTCGGGCCAGTACGTCAGTCGCAGTTCACCAAAGTCTGGCAGACCGGTTTTGGGGCAGATGGCTGTGAATTCGGGGATCTCCAGAGTGATTTGATAGCGGCGATCCGCATAGATATTGGCAAAAACCTCAATGGAGGGTAGCTTGAGTTCCCTTATCTCAGTCTGGCGGCCTTCGTATGTAGAATCCATGGAGAAGGGAAGGGCGCCGGTGGCGCCCCATCCAAAATTAAGCCTGAGCCTGACCGGTTTTTTCTTTGATCACCCGGGTCAGTTCTTCGATTTTGTCTTTGATCTGGTCGAGCTGTTCTTGCGGAACCAGGCGCTGGATCTGATCGACGATGGCAGCGTACTGCTCTTCGAGTTTAGAGATCGCCTCATGGTAGGCAGATCCCGCTTTTCCAGAAAGGTCATTGGCCTGAGTTACGGCATCGTCAAGCAGCTTGCGCAGTTTTACAGCGGGTTCGCTGGTATCGGTTGCACCTTTGGACTTCAGCTCTTCATAAGTGCGCTGCACTTCCTTCACAGCGTTGTTGATAGTGCCTTCACCGGCACGAAACAGAGCAATGCCTGCATTGAGCACATCGTGTAATACTTTTTCCATAAATTCAAACCCCTTTTAGTGTTATTGAGCAACGCACAAGACCATCGTTTGTGCATCGCACCACGAAGTCAAGTTTTTTTTCTACCGGAGCCAGGCTCCGTTGCACGGCCGATTCTCCCGGCCCATCTTTTTCCTGGCAACTCATTTCCCGCCTTTTGCGGCCGGGGCAGTGGTTTTTTCATCGGTTTCCTGGGGGGTTGTGTCCTTGAGGGGGATGGAGTCCATCTGGCGCAAAAACCAGTTCCGGGCGTCCTGAATGACCCGGCTGCGTGCAGGTTCACTCTCATTGAAAATTTCATGGAAAAGGCCCGGATAGACCAGAAGCTTCTTATCTGCCGCGGCGGCCGCACGGAAAAAGGCTATGGCGCCATCGACACCGGCAATCTTATCCTCGCTGCCATGGGCCACACACAGCGGGATTTTCAGGTTTCCCGCCCTTCGGAGGGCTGCCTTGCCCATTTCCAGCACAGAGAGTCCCAGCCGTAGCCCGAGCTGGTCATGAACCAGAGGATCGGCCCGGTAGGCGCGAATGACACGCTCGTCATGGCTCAAATAACGGGCATTGAGGCCCGAGGGAAGGACCAGATCTCCGGCTACCGGGGCAAGAATCCGTCCCACTTCTTTTTTGATAGCATTTTGAACGGATACATGCGGCTCAAAGGCCGGAGCAGAGAGAAACAGGCCCAGAAGTTCCCACTGGTTGCTAAAATGAAGTGCAAAGGAAGCCGCAATCAGCCCACCCAGAGAGTGGCCCAGAAGAAAGGGCTTCGCGGCTCCGAATTCGAGGCGCAGAAAGTAAAGGAAGCTTTCCAGATCGCGGACCATATCCAGCAGGTGGTGAGCATAACCCGGCCGGCCCGCTGACTGGCCGTGCCCGCGTGCATCCATGAGAAAAAAACGCACTCCGGGAAGATCCAGATCGTGGATAAAATCGTCGTAACGACCCTGGTGCTCCCCCAGGCCGTGATGGATGATGCAATCCAAAGAATAGTTTTCTGGAATTACAGCCCGAAAGAAAAGTTTGCTGCCGTCAAAAGACCGGAAGTAGCCGCTGTTTTCGTTTCTCCCGGGCACAAACCCTGATTCTTTTGCGCTATTTGGAATCAAGAACATTCACGCCGGACCAACCGGCCGGAATTTCCCGACCTTCCAGGCGATTGATCCGGGCAAGAAATACGTCGCAGGCCCGGTCAGCGGGGTTCTGCGCTTTGATAGCTAAAAACTGCTCCCGAGCCTGTGCGAAGGCAGCCCGGGCAAAGGTTTGTCGTGCTTCCTCAAAACGAACAGCCGTTTCAAGGCGCAGTCGCTGGTCATCGTTGCGTTCGGGATCAAGAATCTCAATGATCTCAAGCGCTTTTTTCTTTCCTTTGACGAGGACCCGGTCGAGAACCCGCTGCAGGCGCGGGCTTTTCTGCTGCTTCAGGGCATGTTCCGATACAATGATGGCAGCGCCATAGTGCACGGTTAAACTTTCCAATCGGGAGGCAAGGTTCACGGTATCGGAAATGACGGTGCCTTCCATGCGGTCGGCTTCGCCTATGGTACCAAGCATGAGCGGGCCGGCGTGGATACCGATGCCTGTTCTGAGTTCCAGAAAGCCCTTCACCAGGCGAGCCCTGTTGTAGATATCAAGCTTGCGCTGGATTTCAAGAGCGGCTGAGACAGCGGACCCGGCGTCCAGGAAGAGAGCCATGATGGCATCTCCTATGTATTTATCAATAAAACCGCCCGCTTCGCGAATGACCGGACCAAGTTTACCCAGGTACGAATTGATAAAGCGAAAGTTATCTTCCGGTGTCATTTGCTCGGACAGTGTGGTAAAGCCGCGGATATCAGAAAAGAAAACGGCCATTTCTCGCTGGATGTTGTCACCCAGGGAAACATCGACCAGGTTTTTTTTACCCAGCAAATGAAGAAATTCGTTCGGTACAAAACGACTGCTGGCCTGGTGCAGAGCCTGTGACTCTGCCAGAGCTTCTTTCAGATTGGCGTACAGCTCGGCGTTTTCCAGGGAAGTAGCGATCTGCGTGGAAAGAATACTCAGGGTCTGAACCCGGTCAGCGGTGAAAACTCCGGGGCTTGAGTTTTCCAGAACCAGGTAAGCTTTGAGTTCTTTCTTCTGTAGAATGGGATGAATGAGCAAAGACCGCCTTTGCGCTGGATGGGCCTCGTGCCGGGTTCTTTCATCTTTCTCCACGTCATCGACCACAACGGTGCTTTGCGTATTACGAGCCAGATGAAATACGGATCCGCCTATCTCCTGTATCTGTGCCGATCGAGCATCCAGAGACAGCTCACCGCTGCTGTAGCGGGCGAGAACCTGCAGCTCCTGTCCCGCCGCCGGTCGCAGGAGCAGGCATTTCTCGGCTCCGGCATTTTCTGAGACCAGGCTGATGAGTTTTTTGAGCAGCTGTTCGAACTCGATTTCACCGGAGATGGCCTGCGATACTTTAATGACACTGAGTAAATCCAGATCGGCTGTGCCTGTGGTCTGGGTGCTCACCGTGGTCTGGATGGTGCGTTCTTCTTTTTTACTCTGTTGTTTGCGTTCCTTTTCTTCCCTGCGGGAAAGGTCAGGGTAACGCAGTTCGATATCCTCGGCGATGGCGCGGGCATGGTACTTGCGACTTGTGGCCAGAGCGTCCAGAATATAAATGGCTTCAAATCGATGCCTTTCCAGCTCCCGGTAAAAACTGGCCGATCTTAGCATGCACAGAACCGCTTCGCACCAGAAATCCTCTTTCAAAGCGGCAGCAATGCTTTCATCATACAGACGAATCGCTCCGTGAACATCGCCCCCGCGTCGGGCCAGTTCTGCCTGCAGGAAGAGAGCCATGTGACGGTAGTTGACATTTTCTTCCAGTTGATGATTCTTTAGAAAAAGAAGCGCACCCCGGAGTCGATGTTCAGTTTCTTTATGTTCGGTTGCCGCAAAGGCCAGAGCCAGGCGGAAACGGTGGGAAGGTAAAAAGGAGCTGCCGTGGACTGCGCTTTCAAAAGCCTGGGCCTTCAGGGCAAAATCCCTGGCCTGATCAAATTCACTGAACAGCAGAGCGAGGACCGTCTTATAGTAATAGGCAAGGTAGAGGCCCTGATGAAATTTTCGCTCCTCCCAGCGTGGCAGACTCTGCTCCTCCAGAAACCGATCACCGCTTAACCGACTTTTGTTGCGCGATACGCCGACAAGGTTGAAGTAAAACTGCCAGCTCAAATCAAAGCTTTCTTTTAGATCGTTCTCCCCGGCGCGATGGACGCTGACCTCTGATTCTTCCAGTAAAGTGCGTGCCCGTCCCAGGCGTAAAGACAGATTGCATAGACCGCTCAGTGCCCGGCCGTGGGCGTTGCGACCCAGAAAATACAGGTCTCCACTCTGCCGGGCGAGCACCAATCCTTCCTGGTATTCCTCCAGAGTCCCTCTGATATGGCCCCTGTGCTGGGATACGAACGTGGCCCGAATGTAGAGGACTCGAGCCTGAACGGCCGTTGCATTGCGCTCCCGGGCCAGCTGGAGGGCTCGATCGGCCAGAGTTACGGCATGGGCGGGAGAACCCCCGGATTCCAGTAACAGCGGGCCGAGTAAAGACAGGGCAAATGCAGAAGCCTCAGCATGTCCGGTTTTTTCTGCCAGTTCAAGGATCGACACTATGATCCAGCCCAGGTAAGGTTCGTTTCTTTCCCGGGCGGGCAGGGCCATATGCATGAGTATATTCTGTATGATAGCTTTTTCCTGCTGGGGATCCTGGAGAATTTTCAGGGTCTTGTCTTTGAGGTAACGCCGGGCCAGTTTTTTGATGGCGCTGCGGCTCCCGCTGCGGGTGAAAGGGGGCCGCATCCGGGCCAGATTTAACGCTTCCCGGCCGGCCTGCAAAGTGGAATTGGCGTCGCGGCTGCGGAGTAAGGATAATCGGAGTTCATAGATTTTTAGTAATTCTTTCCTGTCCCGCGTCAGACCCTGAATGGCCACAATGTGACTTTCTGCGGCAGCATTCTCTCCGGTCATCACTTCCGTGCGGATGAGCATGGACAGTAACTCTCTTTCTTTTTCCTGACCCCGGGCCAGCTCATAACCGGTGCGAAACAATTCCCGGGCTGTATCCGGTGCGGCCGCAGCCAGAGCCTTCCCGCCAGCCCGCAGATTGAGATTGGCCAGAGCCAGACGATCCATGGGGCCGGTGATGGCATTGCGCGCATGATTCAAATGGGCCGTGATTTCCAGCAGTTTTTCTGCCTGTTCTTCTTCGGAAAGAGAAGTTAACATATACTGACCAATTTTCAGGTGCAGAAGCTCGAGGGCTCTCTCTGAACTCAAAGAACGGATGGCTTCCTGGATCTGGTCATGGGCAAAACGAAAGGAAACGTCCAGCTTCTTGCTGCGGTCACTCAGAATAAATTTGTAGTCACTGCTTTCCGGTACAATCAGGCCTTCCGCAATGAGATGGGTGAGTAGTTGCAGGACTTCCAGGGGGCTGGTGTCGAGCAGGCCGGCAAGATGATCCAGACGGAAGCGGTGCCCGAGCAGGGCGGCATGCTGGGCCACGTCCAGGGTCTTCTTTGAGCTGGATGAAAGAATGTTGGAAATGATGACCTGTGGCTGGAGATTCTGCGCGCTGCTGCGGATTGCAAGGAGATTGTAGATCCAGGAATGTTTTGCTCCATCAAATACGATCAGTTTTTTGCGGTGCAGCTCGCGCAACATGGACGACAGGAGGAACGGATTGCCGCGCGTTCGGCCAAAGAGCCAAAGCGCAAGTTCATGTCCTGGTAAAAGTTCAGGGCCGCCTTCTCCAAAGCTGTCCGGATCCGGATCTTCCAGTTTGCCGCCGCGACGGACCCACTCCATGAGTAGCTTTTCTTCAGGCTCCCTGTGACCCAGGGCTGCGGCCACGTAGCGATACACATCCGGAAGTTTCAGCGGCAGGAGTTGCAACCGGCGTTCCTCTACCGGTAGGAGATGGATTTCCTTCATGAAGAAATTCAACGGGTGACTGTCTTCGATTTCGTTATCTCTATAAGCGCAGATCAGGAGCAGATGGGACGTTTCCGGGTGAGCCAGCAAAAAGCGCAAAAGTTTGAAGGTGGGTAGATCGGCCCATTGAAGATCGTCCAGGAAGAGCACCAGAGGACGCCCGCGCCGGGTGAAGGTGCGCAGGAAGGCCGCAAAGATTTCATTGAAACGATTTTCTGCCTCAACAGGAGGTAGAGCGGCCGGTGGGCTCTGTGGTCCGGTGATGAGCTCGAGTTCAGGAATCAGAGCCGTGAGCAGGCCCGTGGAAGGAGTTGTCGCCTGGATGATGCGTTCTTTGGTTTCTTCCAGTATCCGTGCCGATTCGCCGAGTAGCGATGTGATTACAGGAACAAAGGCACTGCAAAGACCGCTATAGGGAATATTTCGTTTGAGGAGCTCGAATTTTCCGCGGGCAAAGGTTCCACGGGACTGGCTGACGGAAAGATCAAGCTCGGAAATGAGAGCAGTTTTGCCGGTCCCGGAGTGACCGCTGATAAATAGAATTTCCCGCCCGCCGGCCAGAGCTCTTGCAAAGGCAGCCCCGATCTCGCGCTTTTCGTTTTCGCGTCTAAAAAGAGTGGACGGCAGGTGAAAATCTGTGGGATGATCGACAAGGCCAGCGGTGAAAGGTTGGTCGGTTTTACCGGAGCGAGCGAGCTCAAGAAAGGCACGCAGGTCATGAGCCAATCCCCGGGCACTCTGGTAGCGAGAAGAGACGTCCCGGGCCATGGCTCGTTCGATGATCGCGACGATTGCGGCCGGAGTTTTAGCCCCAAAGACTGTGCTTTCCGGGAAGCGTGGCTTTCCCGTCAAATGGGCATGAACAAGTTCCAGAGGATCCTGACCCTGATAGGGTGGGTGGCCAAACAGAGTTTCGTAGAGAGTTACACCCAGGGAGTAAAGATCACTGCGAGCGTCGACCGGTCTATTGATCCGGCCCGTTGCTTCCGGTGAGATGTAGCTGAGAGTTCCCTCCAGACGGGCCGGGGGCAGGGGAGCGGTATTTTCCTGTTCCAGGCGGACAGCTATGCCAAAGTCGATGAGTCGGGTTCCATCGGCTGTTTTTAAGATGTTATCCGGTTTTAAATCTTTATGAATGATATGGTGATCGTGGACAAAACTGAGTGTCTCCGTGATGGAGAGGGCTATCTGGCACCAGTCTTCCCAGGACTCGATCCGCGCCCGGGAAAGTGGCACAGCACGGGCATCTTCCATCACCATCGCCAGGCCATTATCGCTGGGCTCAAGGGCCAGTGTCCGGATAATACCAGGATGCTTCAGTTCTTTTAAGAATTGGTATTCCCGTCTGATTCGGGAAATATCCTGTTCAGATGGGTGTCGCGCCCGCAGGGCTTTAATCAAGACGGGAGTCTCATCCTGGATGCGGTTGGCGGTGAAAATCCGGGTAGAGGGTCCTGCATGGATTTCCTCCATCAAGGCATAGCCTGAAATCTCCATGGGGTTGAAAAATCAATCCATCCGTAAAAATACCAGTATTAAACCAGCAGAGAGCGGAAGAAAAAATGAGACATAAGTAAGAAAAGGATTGCGAAGGCAAAAACAAGAAAGCGGCGCTCCGGTAAGAGCAGGGCCAGCGGCACAAGCAGGGCTTCCTGGCGGTACAGGCTGATATTTTTTCCGGTGGTCAGAGCCAAAAGATACAGTCCGCTACATAAAAATAGTATCAATCCGTCACCTCGTCGGAATCCGGATGGCCGCAAAAAAAAGCGGGAGCCAGCCAGTAGCAGGCAAAAAACCACCAGTAAACTTTGCAGAGCCGCAGTCCGCACGGATGGGTAGGGCGTGGTGGTTGCCATTTCTACGATCCAGTAAAGAATGCTCAAAGGATTCTCGGGACTGCGACCGTAACTTTCCTGCTGGCCAAAGAATGTGAATGCATTGCCTGTTTCCTTCTGGAAGAGAACAAGAAGCGCGGCAAAAATGAGCACAGGCAGAAGATTGAGCCGACTCAGTTCTCTGATCCATTGAGTGATTACCCGGTGGCTGTGCAGCTTGAAGATAAGAACTATGTTAGATAGAAAAAGGAGGGCAAGTCCGGATGTGTACAGACTCACCGCCGCTCCCAGTGCAATACTGGCATAGAAAAATTCTTCATTTTTCAAATAATGAATCAGTAGAACAAAGGACAGCAGAAATACACTTTGCGGAAAAATCGCATGAAAGTAGATTGATCCAGGGAATAGAACGACCAGCCAGGCTTTCTCTTTTCTGTCCTGAACCAGGAGCAGAAGGGCCAGCAGATGACAGACATTGGAGATAAAAAAACCGCACCACTCCTGGGAGGGGAAGACGGGACGAAGCATTCTTATGAGCAGAGGATACCCGGGAAGCCACGCGGCATTGCCACAGATTTGTCCATCGCAGCTACGTATCCGGTAACCGTCTCTGGCAATCGACAGATAGTGTCCCGAATCCCAGCGGGCAAAGCTTTCCGGCTGCAGGGGTCCGGAAATGGAGGCCAGAGCAAGAATCGCCAGAAGACTGAAAGCCCACGCGCTAAGCAGTCCTGGTCGGAGGATGCGCCGGATCACGGCCCGGCCGTTAGCAGGGAAAGTCCCTGTTTTACGGGCTTTGCTTTTTTTAGCATGATGGCCAGGCGCGCCGGTTTTTTAAGCCAGGCCTGGAAAGAGGATAAACTCTGCACATTGTAATGAAAGGGAATGCGCGGAAATTTTTCTCCGGCCGGTTTGTTCAAAAAGCGGACCGTTGACGTGGTGCGCAGTACCACCGAGCTCTCCGTGGTCGGTAGCTCACCCACGCTTTGAATCATTCCGGTCGCATAACTGCGAAAATAGTCTTCAGCATTGGAAAGATAAAGAATACCAATTGTTTGTTTTTCTTCTTTCATGCGCCGGGCAATGGCGCGCAGAGATTGGTGGCCGCGAAGGTCCCCGGGTAAAGCTATGATCTTTCTCTCCTGAGCCAGACGGCGCAGATGATCAAAGTCCGCGGGTAGATTGTGGAATGATTGCCAGCCAAATTTTCTGGCCGAGGTATCAACATCACGAAAGCGACCAAGGATAGCGGTCCGCCAGCGCCGCAGACTTCCGGCATGAGCAAGACTGAGCCGTGCACTGACCAGCTTTTCTGATTGTGGATCGGTCCACAGTCGACGGAACCCGGCAAAATCGGGGGATTCTGCCAGGAAAAGGGCGTGGATTTGATTGAGTTCCACAACCAGTGGATCAAAATCGAGCAGGTAGATGGTCTGGCTGCGGGCACGACCGGCCAGAATGAAATTCTGGTCCGTGCCCACGCCAATGTACGAGCCCCCCAGATTCTCAATGTAAGGAAAAAATAGATCAAGGCGATTCTCATTGCTGACCACATAATGTGGGGCACTGAGATTGCGTCTGGCAGGAAGCACGTCAGGCTTAAAATCCGGTCCAAAGCAAGCGCTGAGATAGGCCGATTGAAAAGCCTCCAGAGCCTTTTGCTCCGATAAGCTGCGCTCCGCTTTCTCCTGCCGGGTCTTTGTCAGCTGTTTTGCGGGGGCCTTTGCCGGTGGCGGCGAAGGTTTTTGAGCAGCTATAGCGGCGGTAACTTTTTTTTCTGGAACAGAAGCAGGAGGGGCGGGTGTGCTTTGCGGCACAGAAGTGCGAGTTGCGGGCGATTCTTCCGTTCTCACCGGTTCTTTCAGGATCGATGCGGGGCCTGGAACGGCCGGGGTGGCTACCGGAACACCTGGAGCCGGTGCGACAGCGGGCTCACGAAAAGGGGCTGGATCCAATTTTTTCTGGGCGCGGTTCTCGCGGATTCGCAGTTCCTCTTCGAGGAGCTCGGATTCGAGGGCAAAATCGGCGGGATCAAAAGCTTGACCCTGAAGAATGCCAGAAAGCACAAAGAGAATCAGAAGGCAGTTGCCGCGCATCAACGTTTCTCTATCAGTTGAAAAACTTTTGCATCGATAAAAAGAGAAAGAAGGTCAACATCGACATGGCTTGAACGTGCTTCCATTTGTAGGATGTCGAGCGCACGCTCCGCGCTCAGAGATTTTTTATAGGGCCGATCGGGAGCAGTCAGTGCATCGTAAATGTCGGCAATGGTCATCATCCGGGTCTGGATAGCAATTTCATCGCCGGATAGACCGCGTGGATAGCCCGTGCCATCGAGTTTTTCATGGTGTCCATGGGCCAAATCGGGCACCCGGCTCAAGTCCCCCGTCCAGGGGATTTGAACCAGAAAGCGGTAGGTATGGCTGACATGGGATTCGATTTCCAGACGCTCTTTCTGGTTGAGATTGCCCCGCCGGACGGATAAGCTGACCAGCTCATTCTCTGACAGAAAGGGGACCTCCTGACCGTCTTCCAGGCGGATGCGACTGCGAGCGATCTTCTCCAGCATATCAAAGTTGCCTTCTTCCACGATGGCCGGCTCATTGCTGGAAAGAATGGTTTGCAGCATGGTATCAATACGCGCAAGGCGGGCATCGCGTTCCGCATTCAGCAGCCCTTCAAAAACATCAAGGTCTTCAATGCCATTGGTCTTAATGTGTGCCAGCAGGCGATCGGCATATTCTTTTTGAATGGTTTTACGAATGTAGCGGAAGCGCCAGCGCACAATGTCCAGTTCGGAATCATAAAGCTTTCGTGCCTTGACCAGTACCTGTTCGCGCACGCCGACTTTGCCAAAATCATGAAGCAAGGAAGCGTAGCGAACTTCGCGGATCTGCTCCGGCGAAAAGTGGACCGTGGCGAATTTTCCCTGGCTCAACCGATCCACGGCCCGGGCCAGTCCTACGGTCAGTTCTGCTACCCGGAAGCTGTGACCGGAAGTGGTGGGATCGCGTTGTTCGATAGCCGTTACCGATGCCTTCACGAAACCCTCAAAAAGATTGTTTATATCTGAAAGTAAATTATTGTTCATGATGGCCACAGCGGCCTGTCCGGCCATGGCGCTTACAAGTTTCAAAGAGCGTTGATCAAAGGGGATGACCGCGTTCCCCTTCATGTCTTCAAGACCCAGAATCTGCTGGAAATTACGCTTGCGGTTGATCAGCTGGATGACGCCGATGATTTCATCGCGATGGTTTTTCATGGGGATGACCATCATCGATTTGGTATGGTAGCCATGCAGTCGGTCGAAGTCCAGATTGAAGCGATACTCTTCCTGTCCGGAAAGGGCATAGACATCATCGATGAGCAGGGGCTGGCCCTGAAAGGCCACATAGCCGGCAATGCTTTCGCTGTTGATGGGAAGGAGGAACTCATCGGCATTCAGATGAAGCGCTGATTTCTTGAAGCGCAGATGGGTGGGTTTTTTATTGTTTTCCCGTTCTACCACATAGATGGAGCCACCATCAGCAGCTGCGAGTTCGCGGGCCTGGTTTAAGATAAGTTCGATGAGTCTTTCAAAGTCGTGTTCATTGGCCAGAGCCTGACCCACTCTGGCAAGCCTGTCCAGATCTGCCTGACTGTAAGTGAGTTCCTTTCTGAGCTGCGCTTTCTCCCGTTCCAGAAGGGTGATCTGCATGGCACCGGAGATAAGCTCGGCCAGCAGGTCATTCTCGATAGCGGAGGGTGCAATGGTATGGATGCTGCCTGCCGGTATGGGCGCATAATCAGCTGCCTGGCGTCTTTCCGGTGAGAGAATGACCAGCCGCGAAGCTGGACTGTCCGTAAGCCAGCCGGAAAGCAGGGATTCATGCCCGGAAAGAAAACCGTGGCTCAGGACGGCAACGGCACCTTTTTTAAGCTCCCCCGAGCGGATGGCCGTAAAGAGCTCCTCCATGGTGCGCGAGGGAAGCACTCCTTCCAGACGCTCGGAGAGGTCCGCCGAAAAAAAGCAAAGGGTCTCCGTGCCCGTCATTTCAGACATAGAGTAAACGTAATTTCTCCCATGCCTTGTGGCAACCACTAACGGTCATAGGTGATCAGAATGCTGCTGGCAATTTCTTCAACAGCACTTTCCAGTTCGCTCAATTGCGATGCCGGTCCGGTCAGACCAAAGACGGCCAGACGGTCCAGATTGCCGGCTGTGGTTCTGGTTATGTCTCCCGGCGCTTTGAGTTCCCGGGCAAAAAGAAAGCCGGGGTGAGACTCAAGGCTTTCCGGCCAGCGCAGGTAAAGCAGGCGGCCATCTTTTGGCAGGATGAAGCGAATGAGCACTGCCCTTTCCTCCGACAGTCCTTCCAGGTGAAAGTCAAGATTCCGGGTGAGCAAAGCGATGATTTGCTGAAAGTAGTTTTTTCCACCGGCTGCCGGCACCAGGTAATCGGCTAAGAGTTCGCCACCAATTTCCGGGGCGCATTCGATCAGGTAAAGTTTATCCTCGCGATCATTGGGCCCGCGGCCCAGAATGAATTCAGCCACCATAGGGCCCTGTTTCATCCCTGTTGCCGTGACTACAGCCTGCATGGTTGTTTCGATGATTTCTCTGCGTTCTTTTCCAGTCTGGCTGGGAAAGCGATGCATAATCTCCGCATACAGGGGAGGATGATCCGACGTGATCTTGTCTGTGGTGCAAACATGATGGTATATACCATTGCGGCAGTATCCCATTACGGTGATTTCCTGGCCGCGGATAAATTCCTCAACCAGCCATTGCTGCTTATCCGATGCGTTTTGATCGATGAAGCGCAAAAGCTCTTTCTCTGACGTGAGGAGCGAGATTCCCTGTTTGGCATGACCGATGGCTGGGCGCACAAGCAATGGCAGGGCAGCAACCCGCAGGCCCACCTTTTCATAGTAGTTGCGCCAGCTGTAACTGCGCGGGACGAGCACACCGGCTTGAGCCAGCCTTTCCTTTAGTTTCCGTTTATTTTTGAATAATTTCAGTGTCTCAAGTCCAATGCCTGGCGTGCCAAAGCGCCGGGCAATGAGCGCACTCGACAGGTTGGCCCGGCCAAAGCTGCGACAGCCCACGCCAGAGATGCTTCCCGGCAGGAAACTTTCCTGGATGCGTTCCACGATGCGGCCCGGGCGTGTGATGCTGCATTGCAAGTGGATATCGGCATGTTCAAAACCCGGGGCTGAGAGGTTTTGATCCACAGCAATGACACTGTATCCCATCTCCCGCGCCGCTTTGATGACCGGGATCTGGTGCTGGCCTGCACCCAGGGAAATGAAGTAGCGGGGGGGCGTTTCTATGACTTCGGGTTCATCGGCTTTAAAGAAGGAGAACATAATTCTCTTTCGGTCATTCCCTGGATTCCCTGAGCGGTTATTGTGGAAGGCGGATCCTGACAGATGTAATCCATTCATTCCATTGGGAAGTGTAGCCATCGTAATGGATGAAATGAAAAGGGCCGTCCTGCTTGAGAATGCGAGCGGGATAGTAGGTGCCATTCCAGAGAGCCTGGATCCTGGAACCAGCCGGATAGGATTGAAAGGAGATGGGGCGCACAAGATGGCTCGGGATACGCCTTTCCTCTTTCTGGCTGTAGTAATAGAATTCACAGACAGAATTCTGGCCGTCGTCGGTTAAGACCCGGACAGGGCGGGCGTTGCCGTTTTTCTGATCCGGGGCCATGGCATAATGGCCCTTGAGATGGCCGGCGCGGCTGCGCGCCTGGCCAAACCGGGTACTCGGGCCAATGCCGTGGCTGAAGAAGCCGCTTTTCTGGTTTTCCCGGTGCAGCATGGCACTGGCTACTTCCGCCTGCATGTCTGCCAGAGAAATGGTGCCATCGCGGTCATCGTCACAAAGGGGATGACCGGCCAGACAATCGATCAGGGTCTGCGAAAACGTCCAGTTCTCCGTGGAAATGTTGGTCGCATCTGCGGAAGTGAGGACGATCACCTTTTTACCGACTCGGGCAAGCTCCCGGGCCACAGATTGCAGAGAGCCGGAAAAGCAAAAGTCCCCGGAGAGCATGATCGTCTGGCCTCTGAATCCCTTTAGAGTTCGCGATCTTTGCGGCCCTTTTTGCTGAAACTTTCCAGTCCTTTGTCCTGCCATTCCAGAACCCCAACCACAAGTGCGCTGGTTTTTTCTGGCTGCCAGTCCGCCCTGAGGAAGGCCAGGGGAAAAAGCGTCAAGAGCAGGAATCGGTTCAGCATGGTCCCGGGAAAATGGGCCGGCGGGCCGGTAAAGGCATTTCTGTAAGGATTTTCGCATTATGTCCGATAGCTTTACTATGCTAAGAGGAATCTACACCGCCGCCACCGGCATGGCTATGAATGAGCACCGCATGAGCGTCGTCGCCAACAACCTGGCCAATGCTGATAAAACGGCCTTCAAGGCCGACGATGCCATCTACAAGGCTTTCCCGGATATGCTGATCCAGCGCACTCGCGAAGATGGGCAGGGGCATGTGCCTCTGGGGAGTTTTGATCTGGCGCCGATTGTTGGCCGCTTGGGCACCGGTGTAGAATTCAATGAAAGCTTTACACGCTTTGATCAGGGGGCGGTGAAATCGACCGGCAACAAGTTTGATTTCATGCTGGACGATCGCAGTCATGAAAAAGAGCGGCCGGCCTTTTTCACTGTTCTCACCGATCGCGGCGAGCGGTTGACTCGCAGCGGTAACTTCACCCTGGATAAAGACGGGTTCATCGTTACGCCACAGGGCTTTCCAGTTCTTGGAGAATCAGGACCGATCCAGGTGGCTCGCCACAACTTTCTATTGAAAGAAAACGGGGAGATCTGGATCAATCAGACTTTTGGTTCGGATCCGCAGGCCGGCGTCAATGAGCTGAACAATCGCTGGGAAAATGCCACCATGCTGGACAAGTTGAAACTGCGTACCGTGGAGTTCCCTCGTGAGCTGAAAAAAGAAGGCGATAGTTTTTATGTCGATACACCTGAGTCAGGCCCCCTGCAAGCGATCGAGCCTGGCAAAGAACCGAACATCATGCAGGGATTTCTGGAAGCTTCCAATATCAATATCGTTACAGAAATGGTGAATATGATTGAGGTGCAGCGCCAGTATGAAGCCAATCAGAAAAGTGTTACCACGCACGATTCGTTGCTGGGTCGCTTGATCAATGAGCTGGCCAGATAAGGATCGGCTGAGCAGAATCCACACGCGTACCCACCCCACAGTCATTTCCGGGAGGTCGGCCGTTTTTGGTATCTGTGCCACTTTCGGCAGCTCTGGTATGTCGGGCACTTCCAGTTGCTCTGGCACTTTCGTTGGCTTTGCGCTCTCTGGTCGCGCATTTGTCTATACGTCCGCTGCTTCCAGTATTGCCTCTCTTTCCGTTCAGCCCGCTTTTTCTGTTTGATGCTGCCTGATTGCGCTTCCCCTGTTCCCCGTTGATTCTGTTTCCTGCGCTGCCCGTTCTTTCTTTCTCTATTGTTTTTTTCTGTTCTGCTTCTGGCAAAATCCGCACAGGAAATTGTGTACCGAGTTTTTCTTTGCTTTCCTGGGGATGTCTTTCGTCTTTCCCATGTTCTTTTTCTTTGCTCAGGGGGGCGCTCATTTCTCTGCTTTCTCTGGCGATGCTTTCCAGGCCGAAGTATTTAATATTCTTCCAGAAGCTCCATTCGTTCAGATAGAGTGGGGCATACTCCGGGCGTACATATCCATACGCGGAGAAGGCTCTTTTCATGGCGCCGCCGTTTCCTTCGGCGACCTGGGAATGCACTCCGTTCTTGCACCAGCGGTTGCGGGCCCACCGGTTCCGCTTGTCTTTTGCCTGGGCCGAATGATTCACCATTCTGTGGTTTCTATACAGGCCTTTTAGCCATTTGTAGCCCTCATCCGTGAAAAGGGGAGAATCCGGGGTTAGATAGCCATCCAGGAGCGGTTTGAGGCGCTCGATTTTCTGGTCCGGTATGCAGTCTATCATCAGAGGACCTTTCTTCCACGAAAATACCTGAGTCAGTGTTCCAATTTGCTTTCCGCCGAGTTTCTCAGAGAGATAGATTGAGGCCGTGGCACCTCCATGCTTGTATCTCTTGCGGCCCTGATTCGCTCTTTGCGATGCGGAAAAGAGCACAACTGTATCCGCCTGGGGGATTGGCTTTTCTGCGGCTTTTTGTGGCAGCATAGATGAGTCAGGGTCCGGAAGTCTGTATTTGTTTTCGGGAAATCTCTGCCGGAGTTCCTCGCGCATGAGCTTCACGATGGCCGGCTTCTGTTGGCTGGCGAAAAGCTGAACCCGCTGTTTCAGCATACGCGCAGAATTGTATGCGATGCCGAGTCGCCGCTGCAATTCGCGGCTTGTGATGACTCCGGGGTGGCGCACAAAGCTCTCTTCGACCGCGAAGCCGAACATCCACTGCGGGAGCTTCAGGTGGTGCAGGGGAGTGCAGGACAGCCGAGAGCTCTGCTTCCCGCACAGATTGCACCGGATGATGTATGGCCGCGTCTTGATCCGTCCGGTCATCTTCTTCTGGCAGGTTTCGCACTGGCGCGGATAGAAGAGGTCCAGAATCGCCTCCGTCACCGCCTGAAAGTGGTCCACTTCCAGCCGCCGGACCGGACTTCCGTGGCTTTTGTGCGTATTCTGATGAGTTAATATGGTCTCTGGCTGGTACTTTGCGGGCTGCAGCGGGTTTAGGGCGGTTGCCATCATGGTTGGGATTCAAAGAGGGCCTGCCTATAGAAGCAATCGAATTTTCTAACTGCCTTTTGAGATTGATCTGGGCTTGGAGTCGTACCACGCGGTCCAGTCCATGATCCTTCGTGACTCGCAGCAAGGAATCCAGGAAACCGCAGTTTATTGGCCGAACCTCAGAGTAAAGTGGTATCCATTGATTCTTTGAATTTTGGGCCGCGAGATTGTTCCTTCTTTGGCGACTGGGACGGAGCTGTATGGTCTTCTCATGCAAGGCTCGGATCAAGCGTAGCTCCTCCATTTCATCAGCACAGTACGCCGGGGCAAAGCACTCCATACTCTGAAAAGCTATAGCGCCGCCTTCGGCCTGCAAACGTAAGATTGCCTCCTGACATGAAAGGATGAACTGCTCAATCCTCTTCCTAAGGAGACTAGCGGAATTCCTCTGGATGTGTAGGGTCGACGCTAGAAGACCTGGATCAAGGCCTTCGACTCCCATCGAGACTGCCATCTGTATGGCTTTGCCCAACTTGAAGGGGGGCAATTTTGCCGAGGCGAATTCTGTGTGCGAGATGCGCGAACTTATTCGATGGCAAATTGCGCAGCGGATGTCCCAAGGTCGCCCCGCCACGAGGCGGGACATTTTCTTGTTGCAGCAATGTTTGGGCCTCAAAAGGTCCAATGAAGAAAAGACAATCTGAGAATAGTGCTTCTCCAATAAGCAGATATCCGTGCAATCCTGGGCCATCATATTTTGAGGAGTTCGGATCGGCCCGCTGGGAAGTCAGTTGTGGCCCGCAGATCGGCTGCATCTGTTTGGATTGGAACAAGATTCCGGTCTATCATTGCCTGGAGGACCCCTTCGTAGTATGCTCTTCGTGCCAACTCGAAATCGATTCGTGAATCCGGGTAGAATTCCCCGAAGACTTTCTCTGCAGCTGACGTACATATTTCAAATAGCTCTGTTTCACGATTGATGAGAAAAGACAATGCGTCAGTCATGCTGAGACTCCATCAAGTGTGTTGAATCCGAAGCGAGCCATCAGATGACAGTCCATAAAATGCGCTGGTATTGTACGGCTCTTCTGGAAGCGCGGCGCCCGGGCGCCGGTCTGCACTCTGTAGCTGCTGTGATGCGCAACGAATTCCGGAAACTCCTGTTTCCTATAAAAACCTCTGGGAACCTTGAACAATCCGTGATCTATAGCGTTAAAGAAGTCGCGCACTAAGGACTCTGGATGGACCACTATTACAGAGCCACGCTCCTGGGTACCGGCGGACTTTAAATTTGGTGGGGATTTTCTCGGCGGCGCTGCGTTAAACCGAACTCGAAGGACAGTCATCTTTTGTCCGAACTCATGGGCGATTTGGAAGGAGCGGTCGACCCCGCATCCATTTGCATCCGTGACCAATATGTCCGGGCTGACCTGCGCGATGAATTCTTGCAGGGGTTCGAGAAGCCAGCTGGAGGCAAAATCCGCATCGGCTTTGGGCCGGATGTGCGCCAGGCCGAGTAAAAACGTAATGCGAGGCTGAGACGGCGACCTCGCAATTGCGACGAGGTGCGTTTCCGTTTCTCCATGGTCCGCGCCGACCGCCACCTCCCATCCTTGGGGACGGTCGTCCTCAAAATCTGGTACGGCGCATCGTCCGAAGCCAAAGAGGTTAAGGATTGCAGGATATTGGGGTAGAAACTGCAACCGCTCCTCGATCAAGTTGCTCAAATTACGCTTGAGCTCGGGTTCTATTTCGCGCCATTCACTGCCAGTCCCGTGCAGGAATTGCTCGGCTGCGTTTTGGTGGAGTCATGACGGGCCCCCAGAGATCCAAACAAATGGCGTTGGTTTTTGGTTGACAAAGATGATGTCTAATGAGATCATGATTCAATATGACATCATCTTCGTGTCCTGTCAAGATTTTTTCCTTGGTGGCAGAAATCTTATGAGAATCGATGGGGCCAAGTTAAGGCACTATAGAGAGGAGGCTGGTCTGACTCAGGGCAATGTCGGGGCTTCCGCAGGCCTGGCCAAGGAAACCATTAGCCGAATTGAACGCGGACGGATTGAGAACCTCAAGGCTGCCACTGTGCGCCGCATTGAGCAATCGCTCAGCCTTCCTCACGGAGCGCTGGCCCTGCCGCGCCTCGGGGCGATAATCACTCCGTCAGATCCGCGCGTCTTTCTAACCCTGGAGGCCCATGAACTCTCCGAAATTGCTGAGGTTCTTCCGCGATCCGATAGGCAGACGCTTTTAGACTTTGCCCGATTTCTACACGCCCGGCTGGAGAAGCCTGAAGGCTGAGTGGTATAGCCAGAACCCAGGGCCCTATTGGTCAACACCGCGTCTTTGCATAATCGGACAACCTCACGCTGCGATTGGCGTCTCGCCAGCGATAAGCCAGCAGCTCAAGATCGACCGTCAGACCTGTTCCCCAATGGGCGCACGACCAGCCCTTCATCGCCGTGTTCATGGTTGGGGCAGCCAGTTATGCTTGGATTGCTCTGCGGTCCTCGAATGTAGGAGGGCCAAAAAAAAACAGGCCCGTGGGCCTGCCTGCTATATAGATTCCTCCCGCATCAATCCTCATCGGCGAGCATGATCGTAATGACAGGCTCTGCCTCGTCACCTGGCCCACAAACTGCTTTCAGGGTATGCTTCTTTCTTCCGTGCGAACCGGCGATGATCACCTGAAAAATCCGCGTCGTCTCATCCAACTCCTCAAAGCGAACCTTCGACATGTAAAAGATGTCATGCAGAATACCGAAAACGCTGGAAGTCCGCTCCTGGCTTTCGACGGCATCTTCAAGAAGGCCCCAGACCGCTTGCGTCAGGGCGACGGGATACTTGAAATGCTGTTTTGCAATCTCCGTCCCTGTCAAATCGATCAGAACTCCATCATCAATCGCCTGCTGGCGAGTATACATGTGTATTAAATCTTCCATTGCATTGCTCCTAATGAGCCAATTGCCGCAAGCGGAAGAAAGTGCGGATTTTGCGAGGACACGCCGGGAAAAATAACCGGCGGAAAAGCCTGATCGCATGTCGACCTTGAGGCAGAAGTCGTCAATCCAGCTCTATGCGCACGGATTCTGAATATTCTCCTTTATACACTATTTGCCGAATGCGCCCGGTGACAGGACGAATCTTGCCCTTATCCTGAGCGAGCGCCGTTGGGAATTGCGGCACTATCTGGCGGATTTCGGTGCTCATAGTATCGTTGCCACCATACTTGCGCTTGCCCAGGAAGATCCCTGACCCACTGTAGCCGTCCGGTGCGTAGTCGCTCGGGACCGGGACGCTATACTCAACAATATATCTTCCGGTACTTGCAAAGCACTCGTCGCATTTAGCCAGGGAGACGCCGAGGTAAAGAGCCAGCAAGAAGTTGCTGCGCGGATCGTCTCCGAGAAGGAATACCGGGGAATCAGGTTCCTTTCTCTTGAGGCCAGCAAGCTGCTCAAGGATCTTCTTCTTTCCGGCTGGTGTTAGCTCTTTATCTTCCGTGACATCTTCAATCCGGACGGCTGAAAGAGAAAGCAGGGTTCCCGTGTGCCTTTTGTTCAGGGTAAGGTTCTCCGTAACCAGCTTCTTCTTTTGCTCTTCCGCCTGGATGGTTGTATGCGAATGCAGGATGCGCTGTGCTCGCGCATCTTTGATCAGGCTCAGAATCGTATTTGAATCTGATTTCCAGACTGCTTCTTGCGCATCTTTCCGCCGATCCGCAAATTTAGATGCCATCGCACTGGCCTCAACACGCCCGATGATCTTTCCGTCGTAGTAAACTTCAGGATTCCCCCACTTGCTCCAGTCACTCACAGTTGCCATCGGGACGAAAACCTTTCCTTCAATAAGGTCCAGGTTTACGGATGCACCATTTCCCGGTTCAACGCGGATCTTTCCAGCGGCCGGCACGGACCGAGTTTCGGAAAGCAAAGCAACGGATCTTTTCTGACGCACAATACCTCGATCTATGTCGATTGAGCGCAGCAAATCGATCGGAAACAGGATCGGGGACAGAATAAGACCAATGATTCCGGTCACCGGATTGCGCCACACGTCGTGGAGTGCGCCCAGCGAACGCACCTCCACCTGATGCTCTTCCGTTTCCATGTTCTTTGTGCGGGCTACCTGTACAGAGCATTGCACGGCCAGAGCCAGTTTGTCGGCATCCAGGGCCTGATCCAGGGCGCAAGTTGGTTGGCCGACCGCTTCATCGATGGTCTCTCTTATGGGCTTCGTCGATTTGACGTCGATCGTCTTCTCAATAGAAAAACAACCAAAGACAAGGACTGCGGCAAGGCATTGGGCGGCCGTAGCGGCAAACATCTTCCTTGATACCGGCATCCGGACCGCGCCCAGATTCATGATTTGCAGTCCGACTCCGACCTTCTCTTTCTGACCGTAACTCATAGACATTCCTCCTGAACTGTTATGCGATTTTGGCATATTTCGGCCTGTATGCGATCATAGCATAGCAGACTGTAAAGTGAAAAAAGCAGAGAAATCCATATTTACTGCTGAATATAGAAAAGTAATCGATCTGCTGATTCAGGCCCGCACCGACGCCGGCCTCAGCCAGGCCGAAGTGGCAGGACGGATCGGCTGGCGTCAGGACTATGTTTCAAAGGTCGAGGCCGGCCAGCGGCGTCTGGATGTCGTCGAACTTGCGCGGTTCGCCAGAGCGTATGGAAAACCGCTTCGCTTCTTTACCAGGCACCTGGAGCCTTAAACGATGCCGATTGATCGCCCTTTACCAGCTGAGTATGGCGGACGCGTCATAGTAGGGCCGCGTATAAAACCGTGATGTAACCAGAGCCGAGGAGTGGCCAGCCAGCTTCTGGGCAGCCATGCCACCAGCCAGGTCGAAGGCTTTCTGAATGGCGGTATGCCGCAAGGCATGGGGATGCACGGATCTGCCGGTCCCGGTCTTTACCTGCCAACCAGCAACGATTTTCTGCAACCCACGCGTCGAAAGAACTGTGCGAGAACCTGCGCCTGCCCGATTCGGAAGTGAATGAAATACGTGGTCGCTATTCGGAGCTGCCAGAACAGAGTAGGCACGCATGGCGGCCAGCGCTTCAGGACCAGGAAGGACTATATGGATTTTACCGCCCTTCGTGCGCACCTGAAATGCCTGGTCCCCTTCGGGCAATTCTATGGCGCTACTCCAGCGCAACGAAACCACTTCCGCCGCTCGAAGGGCAGTTTTGCTCATCAAGAGAAAGAGGGCCCGATCACGCAGTCCACGTTCCGTTTTCGGATTTGCGAAGCAAAGCGCTAGACGCCGCATGGTAGTGTCGGACAATCCCTTGCCGATGAAGCTCGCATTGTGGGCGCCTGGGGTTGGCGGCCGTCGTGATTTTCGCCGGGGGAAATGCAATACACGGCAGGGTTCTTTCATTGATTTTCCTTAAGATGTATTAATATTCCCGCGAATACCGCCATCGGTGGTCGGGGTGAAAGCCTATGGCAGATTTAGGAAGAAAGTGCCAAAAAATTGTGGATTTTGTCCGGAGAGCGGAATCAGAAATACAAACATCCTGCAAAAATGCAATCAGACAAAAAATCGGCACTTCTGCGGCAGTAATTTGCTTGAGGTTCCGAAATGTGCCTCAAATCGGAACCTTGAGTGAAATAGGGACATTGATTCTCGCAAATCTGTTAAATCTGTCTCATTGTAATTTCCGGTTGCTTTGTCGAGGCTGTGTTGTTTGCATTGCTGTACAGGAGCAGGGTGGAGAGGGTGGGCGCCTCCAGCGCCACGATCACAATTCTTCCGGGGACCACGGCGAGGACAACGTGGCGCTGGACCGGGCTACTCCGGGCTCCGGCTTGCGCCTGCGGTCCTCGCGATCTGGCTTGCTGCGTCTTCATATCACATCAGCCGCGGGACTCCTGCGGACCCTGCGTATCCCTGGCGCATGGCAGTACGGAACTTGAAGTTCCAACCTCAAATTGGTGCGAATTTTCTCTGGACAGAGCATCCGTTTCACTTCCGTTTCCATCCATGCCTCTCAAACTGTACAGGCTGCTTCGTAACCGGTCAACTTTTATTTTGATTTCTCTTATCTGTTTTCTATTGATTCAGCTCTCATTGTATCGCCGCCGGCACCGCGTCTCAAAGCTCAAAACTCGGGAACGGTTTCTCCTGCGTCAGGCATGTCGTCTGCTACCTGCCGATCTCTGGCCATCCTTCCTTCTCATTGTCCAGCCTCAAACACTGGTGCGCTGGCATGACTCCCTCTGGAATCTCATCCATCGCCTGAAATCTATCATCGGAACCTGGCTCTCCCGCAAACGGGCCGGGCGTCCCCTGCAATACAGGGAAATCATCCGCATTCTCAAACAAATCGTTCCGGAAAATCCACTCTGGGGAACGGTGCGGATCCAGTCTGAACTGATGCATCTGGGCCATGCTGTTCCACTGACCACATTGCGACGCTATATCAAGCGGCTGTTTCCGCAAGACCCGCGTCTCATCCGCTTGCGTGACCGCTGGAAAACCTTCCTCAAAAATCAGGCTATAGCCATCCTCGCCATGGATTTTTTCACCATCTAGATATTCCCGGGTCGGACAATGTATTGCTGGTTCATGATCGAACATGCCACAAGACGTATCCGTTACTTCAATGTATCCTTCCATCCCACAGCTTTCTGGGTCACACAACAGATCAAAGAGGCTCTCTCCTGGGAGCATGAGTTTCGTTATCTTATCTTTGATCATGACTCAATCTTCAGCACAGCTGTGCGGGACAGCATCAAAAGCTGTGGACTCACACCCTGTCGCACGGCCATCCGCTCCCCATGGCAGAATCCTTTTGCGGAACGCTGGATCCGCTCCGTGAGGACAGAACTTCTGGATCAGGTTATTGTCTGCACAGAAAAGCATGCAAGGATCCTCCTGAAACAGTACGTCCGCTACTATAACCATTCGCGCCCACACATGGGCCTTGCTGGCCAGACACCCCTTGGCCGCCCCGTATCGCGGGGATCACCTGAGTCCATCCTCGTTTCACAGCCAGCGCTGAACGGTCTGCACCATATTTACAGCTGGCAAACGGAGGCCGCATAGCGCTGTACATTACTTCTGGCATATTACAGGAAATTTACAACTTATGAAAGCTCTAATCATCCTGATGCCTCCGCAGAACGATCTGCACCATATCTACAGCTGGCAAACGGAGGCCGCATAACGCTGTACATTACTTCTGGCATATTACACCAGTCTTGAAAGGGCTGCACCATATTCACAGCTGGCAATAGGAGGCTGCGTAGCGCTGTACATTACTTCTGGCATATTACAACTTCTTTGTTGCATTTTATTCTCTCTTCTTGCCCCAGCTAAGGACCTCCCTAACCTTAGCCTTTTCCTCCTGGGTTAATGCTTCAAAAGCTGCCTCTGGATCTGGAATCGGCACATCTTTAAAGTAATCTGGATCATTATCCCACGGATCATGAATGTTATGTATCTTCTTTAGATGTTTTATGATTGAATCTTCTTTTGCGATATCATCAATCAGTAGCCATTGGTGTGTTTTCTTTGAATGTATTATATATCTGTATGCATCCGGATAGCGAGGGTCTTTGGGAATAAATTTTTCCGGGCCCAGGCCTTCATTTTCAGCATTCAAGCCTATTTCAAAATACTCACCGTTCTCATCGCGCATGTTTGAATCTCCAATTTCCATATATCACCTCAGCAGACCGCTCTTATAAAGAAATTCTAATATTTCAGGTTGGTATCTCAATAGTTCTCCTTTGTGCACGATATCCAAAGTGTCCAACTTGGCGCCCTGGGAGCGTAGATTTAGCCAAATTTTGTAATCAGCTTTTGATGGAAGATGGTTCTTTGGATGTACATGTTGCATAATTGTTGTTGTCTTATCTGCTTTAAGTAGCACACTGTCGAGGTTGCCCGAGAAGACTTTTATAACTCCATTAACATCAGAGATGCCCCATTCAACACCAGTATCTTTATATAATTGCCATAATTTTTGAGGTGATGGAGTATCCTTTACTACCAACCCGTGGCGGGCTTGCGAAACAAGTCTGTCTATCTGCTTTTGTGATAGTCTACCTGACTTACTAAGAATTGAATGAATCAGATCATCACCTACAGATTCTAATTTGACTAAAGATCCACTCTTTGTGACGAGTCGGCCGAACAGGCCCCGGATGCCTGAGACAGCGCCGCGCACCAGACCTCCAGCACCCGCAAAGAAACCACCGACCATTTCTCCTTCCGCTAAGCGTGCCTGGGCCGCATCGTAAACCCGGGTATCGCTGCCCGACCGCATCCAGTCATTGAGCATGCTACCCGGAGTGGAAATGCCCATGGCGTTGAGCCCGCTCCCGAGTAATCCCAGAGGCAAATCAAGAAAGGTGTGTAGTCCCTTTGCAAGTGTCGCTTTCGCGGTAGTGCCTGGGTTGTTCCATAGATCGCTAAAATAATCCTTCCATTCGCCCACCTTGTTACCAAACCAGCTCTGCCCGGACCCCGTTCCTGCTCCCACACCACCAATCGCAGGCAACCCGGTGCCGGCATCGGTCATATTGTAGGGATCGCCCGCAAAGACCGCAGCCTGCTGCTCTGGCGAGAGCTTGTTCCAAGCGGCCGTGGCCAGAGCTTGCTGCTGCTCCTTGTGCATCAAGTTGTAGGAAGCTTGAACCGCGCTCGGATTCACATTCCTCAGATCAACGCCCATTCCCTGTAACACAGCAGCCGCGGCTGAGGCCGGGTCCATGCCCTGATTCACCAGACTCCGGATGCCGTTGTTGACATCGTTCCACTTGCCTTTGCCCAGTCCCTGCGAGAGAGCAATGGCTGTTGCTTCATCGGTGGCGCGCGTGATGTCCGCTTCAGTCAGAGTATAGCCTTCCTGCTCGCGCCTGGCATTTATATAGCCAGCACCATCTATGGTCTCCTTCTGCCTTTGCTGCTGGTTCTGCTGATTGGCAGCCTGCGACCACGCTCCCAGAAGACCCACCATACCGCCCCAGTCGCCGGTCTGCCCCAGCATGTCATAGCTGGAGAATTCTGCTCCGTAGATCTGCCGCGTAGCGTAGCTGGCCAGATCACTGCCGACTTTGCCTCCCAGAAAACCCATGGTAGCATTGCCGTAGACCTGTGCGAACTGACTGGAGTTAGCGCCAAATGCGCTGCCGCCCAGGTAGGCGAGCGCACCCGATGCCACACCGCTCATCGCCGCAGTAGCAAATGCGGCATCGGTTCCCTTGCCGCCGAGTTTATAGCCCACCAGTTGTTGCTGACTGTTATACTGAAGCCCGGCACTGGCTGCTCCCGTGGCCACGCCCAGTCCGCCCATTTTCACCGCCGTCGGCAGGACGGCAGCCTTGACCACCTCTTCGTAGGCTTTCGCTTTCGCAGTTTCTGCCGCGGCCTGAGTGGCACCGGTCTTGAGGGCTTCTTCAAAGGCCTTCTTGCCGGCCTCCTCCGCCAGATTTGCAGTGCCCCCGGCAAAATATCCACCGGCAGCAGATAGACCAACACTGACTGTAGCATTGATAGCGCCTGCCTCCGTCAGCTTGAAGCTTGTTTCCCCCGTCTTCATGTCCGCTTGAATTGCATTCCCCGCGTATATCAGGGCTGCTCCCCCGGCAGCCAGTCCGATCCCGAGACCCGTCCAGCCTGTTGCCACTCCGAAAACAACCATGACTGCACCGCCAATCTTCATAAGAGAGCTGGTCAGGTTCATTAGGGAAGCCTGAGCCACCTCGGTGGTACTGGGTCCGTTTTCCAGTCTGCCCATCTGCTGGTAGTAGCCCATGCCAATGAGAGGATCGAGAAGATCCGTGATCGTATCCCAGACCGGCGCATTCATCCCCGCCTGCCGGTCCGCTATATGCCGATTTTGCTCCTGTTCGACCCACGAATCCATCCACTTGAGTTGCACATAGAATCCGGCAGGCGCACCTCCGGGTCTGGTGCTTCCGGATCCCAGTTCTCCAGATCCTGCCGTAGCCATGTCAATGGCCAGACCACGCTCAAACATGTTGGCGGAGAAAGCGCTGCCCGCAGCTTTCGTCACCACCTGGCTTGCCATATCCGGTGGAGGATCCCCTACCCACCGGGCAAAAGATCCCTTGTCGCCTCCGCGTCCCAGGATCTTCTCAAAGGCAGATTGCAATGCTAATTTTTGTACATAAAAATAGGTTGAAACTTCCACTCCCTGCGCATTTTTTGCGCCCGGAGCGCGTTTTTCCAGTACGGTCTTTGCCAGAGCCAGAAGAAAGATCGTTAATATATAATACGTATCAATGAAAAATCCCGGTACAGGCTTTTTCTGGCCGTGGATGAGGATGAGGAAAAGACGCGCCTGAGTGGGGAATTCAGACATCTTTCAGGCGATCCTTCCAGTATCCGGGACGGCGCGACTGGTGGGCAACGGCAACAATCAAAATCTGGGTACCTTCCACGCTATACAATATGCTGTATGGAAAACGCTGGAGCAGTTGCCGACGCACGCTGCCCAGGACAGCTTCTGATGCCAGGGGAAATTCCTTCATTCGATCCTGAACGCGTTGCATTTCCACAATAAATCGACCTTTAACCGATTCAGAGACCTTCTTGTAGAACAGGACAGCTTCGCGCATTTCGGCCCGTGCCGCAGGATGAAATTTAACGCGCATCAGAGGGCGCGCATTTCAGCCATTACCTCATCAGCATCAAGGGTCTCAACCATGCCTGCCCGAACTTCCTGCAGACGTCTTTCTGCCTCTTCCAGCCAGAGCCGGTCGATTTCGGTTCCAGAGGTCAGGCTGGCCATAATGTGATCAGCCAATGTGGCCCGCTCCGGCTCGGCCAGTTGCATGGCTGCGTACTCGATTTCTGCCAGCGTTTTCATACCTGCCCCCCCATGGCCTTCAGTTCCCGTACCACGATCCTTTTCTCTGCCCTGATTTTTTCCAGCTTCTTTTGTACTGTTTCTTCTATAGAATTGAGCGATTGCAGCTGGGTCTGTAGCTTCTGGACTCGCTTCTGGTCAGCCCCGGAAAGGGCCTTCTTCCGGGCTTTTGAGCCGATTCCCTTTTCCCGCCGTACCGCGGCTATGATGCGTTTGGCTGTTCCGGCCTTGATCCCGGTTTCCTTTTCGATCCGATCCGGCAACGGGGCGGCGGTACTGGCAAAGTTCATTTGAACTTTGCCACCGGTGTGCTGGTTCCCACGATCACCACCTTTCTGCAGTTGTTCGATTTCAGCCCCGTATAGCTCAATAATGAGCTTCTTCTTTTCTTCAACGGTGAGCTGGCGCCTGAGGAGGTTATCTTTGATCAGGAATTCTTTCTCGCGTTCCGCGGTTAAGTCCGAAATCACCTTCTGCACCGGAACTTCAGACAGGCCCACCTCAAGGGCAATGCGCAGCCTGTTGTGTCCGGCCAGCACCGTGCCGTCCAGCTTCACCACCAGAGGGACGAGGATCCCGCGCTCTTTGATGTCTGATGTGAGCTTTTCGAAATAGTCCGGGCTTTCCGTTTGAAAGTAGCGTTCATTCAAGGGGTGGATCTTGAGATCTAAAGGCCGCAGCCACTGGATACTTGATAGTTCAAGGCCGATCGGATCTGGTGGCACCTGAGAGGGAATGGTCTCCAGAGATTCAAGCAGGGCCGCACCTTCGGCAAAGCCCTGGCGCGGGACGGCCAGCATCGCCTGAAAGCGTTCCAGATCACGCTTTGCCCGTTCTTCTTTTGATAGCTTCATATTCTGCTCCTGAGAAAATAATAATTAAGAAAAATAAGTACCGTACAAATACTGTACTGAAAAGATCATGTCCCGAGGATCTCACGGGCCAATGCCAGATACTCCTGGAAGCTGCGTGAAGTCTCTCGCAAAGGCAGAGCCCGGTCACAGGCCGTCTTCACCGCTGCAGATCGGGAAATAAAACTGACGGTAGCTTCAGTGCTTGCCGCTATCTCCCTGGCCTGCTTCGCAGTCACCATCGAGGGCACGGCCCGGGATCTCCCCAGCGGTGCCATGGCCTGCAAACTCCAGCGTCCATGCAGCACTGGAGTCAGCACCAGATCAGCCACAGACAGTGCCAGCCGCAGTTCTGCAGCAAAGGCTGGCGGTGTATCAATGATGGCCAGATCGTAGCGTGCCAGATCCTTCTTCATGCGTAAGCTGAGCTTTTCGGTCAGATTAAGCGAACGTATGGCCGTGGTGCAGGGCAGCACATCCACACCATACTCTGTTTTCTGCACACTCTCCTTGAAGGCTCCACCTGTCAGCCAGTCCGGTGAACTGCGTTCCGTGGTGCGCAGAAAATAGTCGCTCAGATTGTTGTTGGCATCCAGATCCACGGCAATCACACTTTTGCCGCAGCCTTTTAGCGCCTGAGAAAGAAAGATAGAGAGAGCCGTCTTGCCGACTCCGCCCTTGAGGCTGGCCACGGCGATGATCATGCCACACCTCCACGCTGCCTGCGTTCGCGAAAGCGGCGCTCTGCCGGATGGGTGCGGGCCTGCACATCGCGCAGACGCCGGATGGCCACATGCGTATAGCGCTGGGTTGTGTCGGGACTCGCATGCCCCAGCATCTCCTGCACAGCCCGCAGATCAGCACCGTTCTCCAGCATCAGAGTGGCCGCAGTATGGCGGAACAGATGACAGCTGCCGCGCTTCTCAATTCCGGCCAGGGTCAGGTAGCGCTTGATCACATTGCCCAGATAGTTGTTGCTCATCGGTCGGCCCGTTGCAGAAAGAAACAGGCCCTCTGTCTCACGACGCAGATGCAGCGGCCGCACCTCAAGGACATAGCGGCTGATCCAGGTTGCGGCCCGGTGCGAAAGTGGCACAATGCGCTCATGCCCTCCCTTGCCATGGCGCACCCGCAGCGTCAGAGCCTCGGCATTCAGATCAGCCACAGCGAGCAGTGCGCATTCGGTGCGCCGCAGGCCGGTAGCATACAGAAGCTCAAGGATGGCCCGATCACGCAGACCATAGGGGTAGCGCACATCAGGCAGAGCAAGGACGCGCTCGGCTTCTTCTTCAGCAAGGAGACCGGCCGGCAATCTTTTTCCCGCCCGGGGCAGAACGATGCGGTCAGCCGGACAGGACAGAATGTAGCCTTTGCGAAAGAGGTAGCGCACAAACTCGCGCAGATAGACCAGAAAGACAATTCGGGTACCCACCGCCAGCTGCCGCCCATCCGACCGGGGCCGACTGACCAGGTCCTCGATCAATGCGGCGCTCAGATCGGCTTCACGGTCTATACCCTGTTCTGCACAATGGCGCGCCAGAATCCGCAGATAGCGCTTGATGTTATACAGTGTGGACGCGGCTGCCCCCATGCTGCGCCGGTGTTCGATGTATTCGCGGGCCACTTCTCCGATGCGTGTGTCCGGCAGCGGGGCGGCCTGCTCAAAGATGGTATGCTCGCGCGGACGATGCACATCATGCCTGGTGGGGGCGGGATCGGCTGTCTCCTCCGTTTCGCGCCAGGTAGAGGGGTGGCTTCTGCGATACGTTTCTTTCAGGTGCTTGATCGTGACGCGCGTGTATATGCCTGTTGTTGTGACCCGCTCATGACCTAAAATCTCCTGAATGTGGCGCAGATCCGCTCCGTGCTCCAGCATGTGCGTGGCACAGCTATGGCGGAACAGATGACAGGCACCACGCTTCTTTATCCCGGCCTGATCCAGCACAGCGCGTACCATGCGCTCCAGAGACCACGGCCGGAGCGGACCTCCTTTCTGGCCCACAAAGAGCGCAGCATGGGCTGTGGCAAGTACGGGCCGCGACTCCATGCAGTATCGACCCAGCCAGAAAAGCACCCGCTCTCCCAGGGGCACGATGCGTTCGCGGCCGCCTTTGCCCTGGCGAATGTGCAGGGTGTATTCGCGCACATCAGAAAGGCTCAGATCACAAAGTTCACTGCGCCGGATCGCTGTTCCATATAGGAGCTCCAGAATGGCCCGATCACGCAGACCCACTGGCGTTGCAATGTCCGGCAGGCAGAGCACCTTTTCGGCCTCGGCTTCATTCAGAACGTCGGTGGGCAGTGAGCGTGGCGGCACTGCCAGCTGTAGATTACGCGCCACATCAAAGAGGGTATGGTTTTCCCGGGCGAGCCAGGTACAGAACACAGACACGCCATAGAAGGTGGCTTCAATGGTGCGTTCGGATAGCTTTCCGCCATCGGCTTTGCGATACGAGCGCAGATGGGCCAGGTAGCTTTCAAGGAGGTCCGGGCTCAGATCCGTTGCTCTGTGCACGCCATGCTCCCGGCAGAAACGCGCAAAGGCTTTCAGGCGGCCCCGGCGGGTTTTCAGAGTGCTCGGAGCAAAAATCCTCCGGTCTAAATGTTTCTCGATGAGCGCAGCAATCGCCCGGTTTTCTGGATGCATATCGCCTCCTGTTAATTTTGATAGGTGCCGCAAAAGCGGCGCAACCGAGGGCGGCCCGCGAAGGGAGGCCGGCGGAACTGAGCGGCCAGTTGGAGGCTCAGGCGGGGCATGGCCCCTTTATGTCAGAAATAGTCCGAATGGACTATGGGAGCGGCTGCCTGGTGCAGAGGCTCAGAAAAAAATACCGTATCTATACTTCCCCCCGGAGGGTTGCAAGAGATGCTGATATGGCCTGCAGCGCCCAGAATCGCCAGAATTCGCCAGTTCACTTAACACCCTGAAGGGTGTTTTTGAGGTTTTTTTGGGGTTGCAAGGGGGTGTTATCATGTAACACATACTAAATCTGGCCCTTTTCCCGGGGCTTTTTCAGGAAATCCAGGCCCTTTTTGGCCTCTTCCGGCTCATCCAGCTGCAGAATCTCAAACGACTGCTGCTTCTTGCCGACCGCTGGCGGCCGGTATACAAACTCCAGCGCCCGCAGGCGCTCCAGATGGTTGCCCACCGTTGTGAGCGATAGCCCGGTGCGTTCTGCCAGATCCCGGCGGGTCAGTGGCACAACCACATCGGCTCGTTGCCCCTTTTCGCGCACGAGAGCACAGGCTTGCTCATAGAAGTTGCGGGTCTGGGGCGGCAGATCATCCAGACTGCTGGCCAGCACCACATCCGAAATCCTGTCCGCCAGCCTCTGATCCTCCATACTGGCTTCAATATATTCTTCATACTGCCCGGGCAGCACCTCGCGCCGGTGGATCGGTCTCTGGTATTGATGCAGCAGAGCAATGGCCGCCACCAGAGAACGGTATTTCCCGTGATCGCGCCGCAACCGGTGCCGATTGTCCGCAAATGGCTTTTCTCGGTGCGGGAAGAGCACGGTCAGCGGACGCAGGAGGCGCTGGGCATTGCGGTGCAGCTTCTGGATGGACTCGCGCTCTTTTTGCATGCGCAGCCCGTCCAGGGTGTGCAGACGATTCTGCATTTCAATGATGCGTCGGGTCTGTTCGCGCGATTCATCGGCCGTGCAGATGATGTCGCGGTTCTGGTCCTCTTCACTCATCCAGAGCCTCGTGGACGTGGAAAAGACAGAGACCGGCCCTTTCTTCTCAAACTGGATGGCCTCATGGCGGCCGCTCTGTTCATTCTTCACCGATACCATCTTGCGGATGTAGCCCTCGGTCTTGAGGATCTTTAAGAGATGGCGCACCTCATCAGAGGTAATGTCTTCTTCAATGGCCAGAATCGTGTGGCTCAGTTCCGTGAGGATGTAATACAGGGCAGCGGGCGAAAGGTCCGTATACAGATGCACCACTTCTTCCGGCATCATGGAAAGCACTGCCTTCATGATCGTGGTCTTGCCCGCTGCCGATGAAGACTGATACAGAACGTGCAGCGGTTTTTCCAGCAGCCGGGACGTGGCCGCCAGATACCCCACCAGCAGATTGGTCTCTTCCCCGGCAATGCCACAGCGCCGGAAGTGATCGATGATGAGGCCTATCAGATCCGGTGCCCGCAGGAGTTCAAGGGCTGCCGCTTTTTCATTCTCAGAGAGCACAACCACCGGCTTCTCCTGCGGCTTCTCTTTCTCAGAAAGAAAGACATCATGCACCCGCCGCAGCTGTGGCCACAGGCCATCCAGATCCGCGAGAGCAATCTTTTCTTCCAGCTCGAACTTCTCCGCAATGCGCTTGCCTGCCTTTTCACGGTCCTTCGCGCTCAGGATATCCAGCCGGTCCACAAAGGCCGCTTCCCCGCGCGAAACCTCAAGAACGATCTGCAGCGTGGTGTCGCTCTGGTTCTTGAAAAGCCCATCGATGCGGTATGTACGGTCACCCCTGCTGCTGAAAATGCGCTCCCCGCGAAGGGAGAGCTGGTTGCGTTCGGCCACAACTTGCAGAGCATTCGCTGTGCTGGCGGCTCCTGTTTGAGGGATCTCTGGCTCCGTTTCTTGCTCCTCCGTATTTGCCGCATCCGGTGCATTCGCCTGAGAAACAAAGGCTGCCAGTGCCTCCGCTCCCAGCTCCACCAGCACCGCATTGGGATCCATGCCGTCCGGAAAGACGATGCGCTCTGAGGAGATCCCACGGGCCTGCAGTTCTTCTGCCAGTTTCTCAGCCGCCCGGTTGCCTTCGCTGTCTGCATCAAAAGCGATCAGCACGCGCGTGCGATGCTCTGCAAAGAGGGCCACCAACTGCTTCACATATCCGTTTGTGCCGTAGCTGCAGGTGACGTTCTGCACCCCCGCTGAATAGAAAGAAAATAGATCAATGGGCGACTCCACGAGCACGACCGTCCCGGCAATCAGAGCACGGGGATTGAGGATGCCCGCATGCGGCAGCAGGTACAGGTGATCTGGCCGCCCGCTGTTCTTTGAAATGCGCCGACCATACAGCTGCAGAATCGTTCCGTTTGTATCGGTGACGGCCACCACCACATAGCCATGCAGAAACTCGCGGCCGCTTTCTGTGATGATACCCAGGCTCTGGAGGGCGGCGAACATTGCCTTGCCTTCTTTGCTCTGGCGCGAAGGCAGAGAACGCAGGAGAGAGCCATCGGCATATCCAATGCGGAAATCTTCCAGCACTGCCGCTGCAATCTTGCGGCCCGTGAGATACTCTTTTGCCGCTGCAGACTGGCGCAGGGTACGTTCATAAAAGTCCATGACCTGTTTCAAATGCCGCTGCACCTGAGGATCAAAAACATCGGGCCGGGGCTTCTCATCCGGGATGACAGCAGCAGCCAGGTGGCCCCGGCCATTCTGAAGAATAGCACAGGCCCGCGCAAAATCGACCTTCTCCATGAGCTTCACAAATTCGATCGCATCGCCTCCGGCCCCGCAGCCATGGCAGTGCCAGACGTTCTTCTCTGCATTGATGGAAAGCGAGGGCGTTTTCTCCGCATGGAAGGGGCAGAGGCAGACATGCTCCCGGCCGACCTTCTTTGTCTGCAGCCCGTATGAGGCAATGAGGGGCAAAAGGGCCACTTCCCGCCGGATTCGGTCGATTTCAGGCTGGGAAACGGGCATGGGCAGGCCTCCGGGAGAAAAAAATTCCATAACAGTACATGCAGAAACCCTAACCATCGGCTGTTATTTCTGTCAACACTAAATGCTGTAATCGTCTACTCCGGCGGTTAGAAAACCGCTTGAAGTGTGTCGTACATAACCATTCATGATTAGAAAATGGCCCTAAAGAGAGAATTAGACGGGTTTCCAAAGCGGCTCCGGCTGGCGCGTCTGCAAAAGGATCTATCCCAGGGGAAGCTTGCCGAGCTTGCCAGCTTGCACTTTAACCAGATCAGCCGGTATGAAAAGGGAGTCTCTCAGCCATCAGCCGAGAGCATTGAGAAGCTGGCGCGCATTCTTGATGTTTCCAGTGATTATCTGATTAACGGCGAAACGCGCAACGGCGCACGGGCAGACATAGAAGACATGGAATTGCTTCAGTTATTCAAGACAGCTTCAAAGTTTTCTGATGAAGATAAGAAAATTATTAAACGTATTCTGTCATCGATAGCCAATCAGCAAAAGCTTGAGGAAATGACCGCCAAATAGACCGCTCTCCCCGCGTTGAATCTCACTTTTTTTCCCGCTGACCCTTTTTTTGAGCAAAAAATCCGCTCCGTATAGTTGTACCGTACTGATTACATTACTATATGGAGGTTGATATTCATGCGAATTCAACTAAATCATCATGAGCTCACGGTGCTCATGCAACCACAATCCGGAAGAGGAGGATTCCAGAGCCTCATGCGCTCGCTTCAGGCCCAGGCTCTCATGCGGGGCGGGATTCTGATCCTGACACCACACACCATCGAGCGCATTGTGCGTTACGCCTTCCAATACAACAACGGCGGCTGGCAATTGCAGTTGCGTAAAATTTTTGGACGCACACTGCAACCTTTCCAGGCTGTGGCATAAGAAGGAGAAGAGTATGGCAACAAATCCACCCAGCGGCGATGGCCACCGTAAAGGAGCCGTTCGCAACCGATCTCAGGTATACAATCCACAAATTGACAAGTACGTAAAACGTGATAACGTGTCCGGTCAGTTCATGGATGTAAAGTCCGATGGTAAGCCTTTCAAGGGAGTACGCAAAGAGAAGTAAGCCAAAAACCAACCACACCCCCTCCGACCGGACCCGGCCCCGCAGGGTGAAGCCGGGCCGGCGGAGGGGGTGTTGAGTTCAGTCTGTCTTTTTCTTTGTCTTCTCTGGCAGCCCACCGCAAGAATCACGCCTCTGGCGACGGCATGATTCTTGCCAGGGAGCGTTTTCTATTATTTCACTGGCCCTCCTGAATTTCTGCACCAGCGAAAACGCGAACATGCAATAAGTCCTCCCTGATGAGGCCCCCGGAAAATGAACTTCCGATCAGAGCGGAGCCGCGACAGCGTGCGAAGCGTCGCCAGGAGGGTTAGCCGGGGGTCCGGGGGCCGGCCAGGGAGGACTGCCGAATCATGCCGGAGCGAAACGGCAGGCCACACAGCGAGCCATGGATGGCGAGCGGTGACCTACGAAGAAGCTGCGGTGGGAGGGGAGCTTTCTGCCCGCGCCAGAAAGGACCAGTATGGAGGCAGACGCAAATCGTGCTTATAGCCTATTTGGAGCCTACGGCAGCCCTCCAACAATCCATTGCACGTTGTAATGTATTCATAAAGAAAGGTCGCGATATAGTTCAAGCAGAGATTGCGCGGGCTTGAAAGAACTACCATTTTTGCTGAAGCATCCTGTGCAATGGAGATTGTGCCGATCATATCTTCATCCAGAGCGTCCCCGATCAGCAATAAATCCCTGGCAATGTCCTGCGTTCTTTGTTGCAGAAAAACCAGAAATTCATGCCAGTCCGCGAAGGAGATTGACTGGTGTCCAGAGAAGCAGACCGAAACCGAATTAGAAAACGGAATGCGTCCCGCAGCGTCATTGAAGCCTACGAATGAATTCAAAGAGATATAGTCTGTTTCGGACTGATCTTGAACTGCACGCGTTATCCCGCTTGCCAATTCCCGCAATCTAAAGACATGATTCCAGATGAACCGCAAAAGCTTTATTCGCCGATTCTCTCTGGGGTAATGGATATTTACCAGAAAAAACACGTAGGAGGCCAGAAGGGCCAGGGCCGATTGATAGAGAATCTCGCCCAGAATTGCAGCGCCCGTAAACATTTCTTCGATATCCAGCAGGACTAACCGGTAGCACAGGACGTACAGAAGTGAAACCAAGGAGCACATTGCCAGTCCACGGTCCAGATGCCGCACTCCGTTTGCAATGGTCCAAAAGATAGCTTTACCAAAATTGACTCTGCGGCCAATTACGCGCGCGCTTACGGACTCTCTGCCCATTTTTTCAATCAAATCTGGGCTGTCCTATTACCCGAAAAATCACCGACGGTTCTTTTTCGTTCTACTTGAATCATCTGCGATTCTCTTTACCTTTTGCCGAGCAACTTCCATGCCGCGCGGGAGTTCTCTGACAAAGTAGATTCCATCGGAATCCTTTGGATAGCCTGCCTGTTCATTTAGGATCGCGTATAAAACGTATGTTTTGCCAGCATCGTTTGGGCCACCGAGCCAGACCCGCATTGGTCCAGCTTCTCCGTTTGCGACTACACCGCTTCCCTGATAATAGTAAGCTGTCTCCCCGGCTTCACTTTGAAAAATATGAACATAACCACGGCTGTTCTCCGGGTTGATTGTTACGCTGACCAATATTTCTCTATTCCTGACAATCGTGGTATTCTCATTTGTCCGACTTTCAATGCTCGCAACATCTATCTGAATACTGCCTCTGACGTTGACGGCGACAGCCTTGGAATCTGCCGCAACCTTAGAATCTGGCATTAAAAGGTGCATGAGGTAAAGAGTGATCCCGCCGCCCACAAGGACTATACCGAATGCAAATTCCCGAGGTAATTGCGGGATCAGTGTCGTCGCGTAAAACACAACAACCCCCGTTAAGATCGCCACCATAAAGGAGACAATTACGCGCATCTTCCCCCATCCTTCCCGCCAGTGGCGGCCTTCCTTAAATTTTCTCTCCCGCTCTCCAGCGGCGCTTCTCCGGACCGTCCGTGCTCCGGAGAAGGGGCCATCCTTTCAGTACACCTTCGCGCCGCTGACTCCTTCACCGCCGGCGGAGAACCCCCGGGTTGCCGTCGCCTGGCAGATCATTCCACCTGCAGTGCCAGGCTACATGCTCGCTCGCGCTCGCACGTCGGCAACCCTACGCTTCTCCGCAAGCGACCGCTGGCTTTCGCGCCTTTTTCCTCAAAGACATTCGCGTCAGCGATTGTCATCCTTTCATCCCCTGAACCCCAGCAGTGCCAGAAACCCGCGCCACGCCTCTCGCCGCTCTTTGCGGCTTTTCCAGCGGTGCAAATGCATCTGCCACGACAGGTCAAAATAATAGTATTCTTTAAATTCTCGGTCCATTTCCAGTAGCCTTTCAATGATCCCGTCGTACTTGCTTTCATCCGCAAAGTATATTGCCTTTAGCTCCTGGATCATTCGCCCGCGATGTTGCCGAAACAGGTGCAGCATGTGCGCGTCCGCCGGGAGTGATTCTGGTCGCTCAAGAGCTTTCAGCATACCAGCTCCCGCACCCGGCTGCTATCACGTAAGAAATCGAGGTCCAGCATCCACAGCTTCCGCCTTTCAGCGGCCAGTTCTGCTTCTAGCGCCAGGAAATCTTCCGCCTCTACAATGGTGTATTGTCCGCCCGCGATTTGAAGGAGGCCTTGCGCTGTGAGGGAAGCTAGCTCGTCCGCTGTGACGCCGCTTCTTTCCGCATCCGCTGCCGAAAACGGAGCGGATCCAAAGTGCTTGAGTAGCTTTTCGTGGGCTATGGCTTCAGGGACTGTCATGTTCCCACCTCACGTCATCCCTTGCAAGATCGTCTTCGCTTAATAGATTGATTTCAGCCAAACAAACCGGGATCTGAAGGTCTTGGCCAGCGTAGACTTCATTTATTTGCAAAACACCCATCAGAGCTGTAGACCAAACATAGCCGAGCTCCGGGCGCGCAGGATAACGCAGTGGAATCGCGACCGGAGCCATTGCCGGTTCGGATGTATCTGGGAGGCCAAGTTCTATACTTTGATTTATTATGGGCTCTGCAATTTCATAATCACCAATAAACCGCGTTTCGAAGATTCTCAGAGTGGCTTTTTTTATGCGGCCAGACTCCTGTCCATTTCCTATAAATCCGTTCCGCAATCTTAGGTGACCTTTCGGATTCTTCGCAAAGCCACCAGATGTTATCCGAAACCGGAAATGCGGATAGGGATCCTTGGGCGCGAAGCACCAAGCGGTGTTTGCTTTCCAATCTTTTCCGTTTTGCCCATGCCCTGTACCAAAGAATGAAACATACCTTGTGGCCATTAGACTGCTATCTGGCACTTCACGAACCAGACTCTGGAAAACCGATTGGATCTCGGGATGAAAACTTACCGGCGCTTGTGATGTTTTAACCTCAATTCTTTCTTTATCTATCTTTGGTTCTCTATTGGATTCTACGCTGTGCTGCTGGGAAATACGCGGATTGCAGCAAGCATGAATAACACAAATAGCTATAAAGAACCAATATTCGGATCGATGCATCTTCACCTCATTAACCTGTAAATTCTGCGGCTTCCGATTGCGGCACCGCTAGTCCCAGACGCCGGTCTGTCAAAACGGTATTCGGCAAACATCCCGTTGCTGCGCGCATTGTAGCCTCCTGCAGACATGTTACCGCCGGGATCGTTCGTAATCCATACTTGATTTCCACTTCTATCCGTCCGGTATCCGATAATGGTTATTTGATGTCCATCTGGTGGCGTTAAATATGTAGCCGCTTGTACTATACTGCCCTGCTGGAGCCAATCTTTGATTATATTGTTCGCATCCAGCCGTCCCGCATCAGGATCCTTAGCTTCAGCCAATTGAAATACCAAGTTCCCTTTGGTATAACGTTCAGCTGCAAATGCCAAAATAGGTGTGACATTCGATGAAGGAAATCCTTTGCCGGCCCCGGTGCCAGATCTCCAATCAGTATAAATTTTATCAGGATGAATGGAAATACCGTACTGCTCCAGCAACATTGAAGTAGCAGTTATCTGGCACATGTTCCCTCCAGAAACTCCTTGATCATTCGTCTGATTTTGGTACTGGTTTTTATAGACGGAGCCGCGCACAACACGCCCAATTTCTTTGTTGTTTTCGTCGTATAAGATGAATTGATTCCCTTTTGCTTCGTAACGTGTAACTTCTCCATTCGAAATCAAGCTTTCAATGCGTCCAGCGAGCAATAAATCGGTGAACATTTGTTGCGGAGTGCTTACCTCAGGAATTGGATGCGGCCCGTTTGCGCTCAAGGTACTTGCAAGTTTTCTAATATATTCACGCGGATATTCAGAGGCACCCATGCCAAAACTATCTTTCCAAATCGATTGATACTCCGTAAGTCGACGCAGCAATTTTTCCCGAATGAGTGCATTTTCTGGGCCAGGATATGCTTGTTCGATTTGATTTTTTGCCTCGCTGAATGTCTGCGCAACATAATGAGCGGCCAAAGCATGCTCACGAGCGGCCTGTCGGATTGCCTCAACTTCAGCATCGCTTTTGAAGCCATTGCCGGTTGCGAAGTTCAGGCCCTTCTCAACCCAACCTGCCGCTTTTCCCAGAGGTGGCGCCATCTTTGGCGGTGCTCCGGTCGGACCCGCATAGTAGAAGGGAGTCCCATCCGGGTTCACAATCATACCGCTCGCAGTCACATACCAGCCGTTCTCGTAGTCGTAGGTGTAGGGCTCGCCATCGGGAGTGTAGCCGGTCTGCCGTGAATTCACATAGGCCGCACCCAGAAGTATCTGCGCTGCCTGGTGCCTGTTGTTGTTCTCCTGTGCCCGCTGCGCCCATGCGATCTCCTGGGAAGAGTAGCCCGCCTGCTTTAGCGCATCGACCTGCTTCTCTCCCAGCGACTTTCCGGCCACCAGCCATTCATAGGTGTCGTCTTTATAAGCATCGCGGGCAAAACTTTGCGCTGCTCCCGATATCGCTCCGGTCTGCCATTCATAACCGCTGGCCATGAGTGAACCCAGACGATTCATTCCCACGTCGTTCATCGCGTTGTATTTTGCTGTGGCAGTCGCGCCACCGCTGATCTGCATCTCTGCGTAGGCTGCGCCCACCTGAATCGCACTCGAAGCCCCGGAATTGATCGCCCTCCCAGTAAAGCCGTCTACCTTCAGCGCGCCAGCCAGTCCGCCACTTTTGCCATCAAGGCCACCGCCGGCGACGTGGGTGATTGCGCCAACCGTCGTTTCAAGAGCCAGTCGGTCCAGCTTCGCCGCATCCATCTTCCAGCCCCCCACCTGGTTGCCCTTTTCGTCATATTCAAAGCCGGACTGGGCCATCGATATAGCCGCCTGACCCAGCGTCGCACCAATCACGCCGCCCGGCAGCATGGTAGCGAGAGATTTACCAAGGACTCCAGCCCACTTCTCCTGATTCATGCTAAAGGATCCGCGCCCGCGCTCATCGATTTCAAAGCCATCCACAATGGTGTTGGCCACAACCGCAACGCCGACGCCAATGGCAGCACCGGTAAAGGCACCGCCAGGACCACCAAAGGCGCCGCCCAGAGCCATTAGAGAATTGGTCAGGACGCTCGTTCCCACAGCCACCGTGGTGGAGAGCATTCCATGAAACATTTTGCCAATTTCCCCAACGATCATCTGGTTCTTGTCATAGCCCTCGAATGTGCTCTTCATCTGGATGTTGTAGTTGGCGTTGCCAATCATCATGATGGGGTTGAACTGATTAAAAAGCGTCTCGATCGGGTTCGTGGTGCCAATGACCGCCGTCATGTGCCGCTGCTGCTCCTGCTGCACCCAACCGTCCATCCACTTGAGCTGCACATAGAATCCAGCCGGTGCGCCTCCCGGGCGTGCGCCCTGCGAACCCAGTTCGCCGGATCCACCGGAGGCCATGTCAAGGGCAAGCCCGCGCTCAAACATGTTGGAGGAAAAGGAGTTCCCCGCAGCCACGGTCGCCAACTGCGCACCCTGGCCGTCCGGGCCTTCGCCTACCCAATTTGCAAATTGTCCCTTCTCGCCGCCACGGCCCAGAATCGTTTCAAAGGCCGCCTGGAGCGCGAGTTTCTGGGTATAGAAATAGGTTTCTACCTCTACGTCGCTTGCATGTTCCAGAAAACGCACCAGGTCTTCGCCTGATTTGTCGGCAAAGCCGCTCTCTCTTAAAGCCTGATCTAAATGATGGTCGGCGTCAAAATACGAGTAGGCGTCGACGGCTCCAAAAGATGCCGTACCGTGCGCCTGCTTCACAAAGCGTGAGCCCTGACGCATGTAGCCTGCAGCCATCGCTGAGGCGGCTGTGCTCTGGTCCACGGATTCGTTTTGCACCTGTATCGATTTCTTGAACTCCACCTGCATCTTGCGGTATTCTTCAAAAATTTTAACGTTGCTCAGCACTTTCATGCGTTTCGCATGCTCGTTCATTTCCGCCTGGAAATCACCGGCCACGCTGAGTGCACCGCTCAGGAGATCCGCGCCCACCATCTCAGATAGGGCAAAATGTGTTTTGAAATTGACAATATCTTTGTTGATTTCTGTCAGTCGTTCTGCCGCAGCCGGCATATCGCGCTTCATGGTCTCAACGGCCTTGTTGATGGTGCTCTGCAGATCAATGGCCGGCAGGGCCACTCCATGCTGTTTGCCAAAGTTTTGCATCTGAGCATTGAGAGAGAGCACGGCCTCAGAGAGGACCCGCTCAATCGTCTCCTCACTGGCATTCTGCCGGATGCCCGTTTCCCAGGCCTCTTTAGCCTTGAAGTGGTCCGCAATCTTCACATCCCAGGCGGCACGCGCTTCTTCCTCTTTTTCATCAAAGTCTTTGCGCCACTTGCGCCATTCCGCCAGAAAGCGGTCCTCAGCACCACTCCAGTTTTTGCGCCCGCGTTCCAGAATGGTGTTCACCCGTCCTTCCCAGCTGGCAATCTTGTCCAGCAGCTCGCGTTCCTTGAGTTCCCAGTCTGTCTGCTGGACAGCGATGCGCTGCTCCAGTTCGCCAAGAACCACCTGGCTGGAATTGGCCAGATAGTCCTGGTATGTCATGCGGTATCCCGTGAATTCCCGTCCGCCTTCCCGGTGGCCGGCAGCTGCGTTGAAAAGCTCTTCGAAGGTTTGATCACGGTCTTCTAAAATGAGCTTTGTATCACCCGCAGCCTGCGCCACCAGATTTCCGGCCTGCATGTATGCGGCCAGCCTCTGGTCTCTGATGGCCTGCCCATGAGCCACAGCAGCATCCAGCACCTTGCTCATGTCGTATGCGTATTGATCGGCTGGTGTTGTGCCTTTTGGGATGAGCCGCGCATAGCGGTAGTATGTGGAACCGTCGTGGCGGAAAAACTTGATGCGGGTATACTGGCTGCCGTCTCCCGCCAGATACGCACCGCCTGCAAGAGGACCCGGTTGTCCATCTATTAAACTTTCGGGATCATAGTGGCGGCCAAAGGCATCTTTGTATTCTACGGTCTCTTTGATGCCGGTGATGTCGAGTGCCTCGCTGCGCACGGCAGCATCGGGGTTGTTGTTCGAGCCGTCAGCTCTCAGGCTCTCCAGATTTCCGTTCACCATCTCAAATAAATAGACCAGATCTTCTTCGCTGAGTTGGTACAGGGCTTCTGCGGAATCATCGTCCTGTCTCTGGCGCCCGTATTCGATCAGGCGTTCTTTCAACGTTTGCTGGTCTTTGATGCGCGTGAAGTAGTACAGTGCCGCCCAGGCGTCCTCGGCTTCGCGCTGTGGTCCCATCACTGCCTGCGCTGAGGCGCCTGAGGCTGTGTCGCGGGCATTGCTGTAGGTAATTAGAGTGCTGAGGGTTGCAATGCGGTACTCCATTTCCGCCTGCGCAATTTTTTTGCGCGCAAAAGCTTTGGCGATCAAACAGAAGGGATTCACAAAGAAGCCGCTACCGCAGTTCTGCGCGGCGGGTCCACCGTATGCTGTATAGGTGATATCTACTTTCAGCTTTTTCTGGTCCATCACACCCATCAGTGCCAGCGCAGAAAAATACACGCCCTTGAAACTGGCATATTCAGCCACCGTATTGCCCGCAGCCATCCACAGGCCAATCGCTTGCTGGTCCACAAGCGGTATGCTATTTGCCATCACCATGCCCACTGCCGTTTCTATGATCTGCGTGGGCCAGAACTTGAGCACCATCGCCTGGCCCATGCCCGCAGCGGTGTTCAAAATACTGCCGTGGTATGTGGAGTATGCGTCTGAAGCCCACTGATTCTGGCCAAAATACCAGCCGCGGAACTCATTAAAGAAGCTGCCACCGCCTTCCACCATACCCGCCATCCGCAGATACACTGCATTGCGGGCGTCTTCAATCGTTTCATTGGGTGCTGTGCCAAATTTCTGGGCAAGGATCTGATCAAATTGTTTCTGTTTTTCTTCTGCCACAAGACGGCGGCGCATGATCTCCGCGCTCACGATTTCACTGGCTTTATGCACGCGGATCATGCGTGCTGTATGTTTGATGCTTTCCGCGCGGGCAAGGATCAACTCCCCGTACTCACTGTGTAGCAGGCGCAGAGTCAGTTCTTGCAGTTCTGCTTCCTCAGCGGCATTCAGCGTCTCATGCTGCCGGTTCTTGCGCTCCCTGAGTTCCAGCAGGCGCGTGGTTTCCGTGGTATTTAGAGCGGGCAGGGCAGTTCCCTGTTCCACGGCTTCCACCACGGCATTGAAATCTTCCAGCCGATCCTGGGAGAGCACCTGGAAACTCGCCTCATCAAGCCGCTGCTGGATGAGATTCACCGCGGCAAGAGCGCGTTCGTATTCGGTTGCGGCATCGCCGCGATACTCTTCTAAAGTTTTTTCAAATTCTTTACCACCTTCAGCATCGCTCAGGCTGGTGAAAAGATAAGGTGTGCGGGCATATTCCGCGACATGCTGGCGCTCCTCATACCTGTCCGTCGCTGCTGCAAGCGAATTGTATCTCTGCGCGTATTCGGCAAGGCCTGAGGCCAGTTCCGTCGCCTTTTCTGCGTATTCCGTGCGCAGATCATCGGCGATATTCGCATACAGATTGTATTGTGCTTCCGCCGCCTGATACTGTGCTGCCACGCCCTGAAAGGTGACCTCAAGAAACGCCTTGAGATCCATACTCGATAGCTGCTTGCGCCGTCCGGCTGCTGCAAAGGTCTCACCGGCCTCCCGCACCACAGCCTGAGCCTGAGCGATGGCTCCCTGCTTCTCTTCGATCTTTGCCTGATTGTGGATGGCCAGTCGCGACTGCGCGTCAACCTTGAGCGCCTCTATATCGGCGAGGTTGTTGTCTGTGCTTTCGAGATCATACAGAGCAGCAGCTTTTGCTTTCACCTCGGTGAGTTCTTTTTCTTTACGATCATCAGCCATATCCGCTGCTAGGAACACAGCAGCGAGCGCGCGATTGAGGTTTGTGATCGCTTCTAAATAGTTGTTGGCCAGGTTTTCATAGAAGGTGTGGCGCATCTCGGCGGGATCCGCTCCCTCGCGCTCTGCGGTGCTTGATACCCCGTACAGGATACGTCTCTGTACCGCATCGCCGTTTGCATTGGTGGTCTCGATGACATTGTTCGACCGATCGCTTTTGAGGATCGTTTCAAAATCACCGGCAAGAATCGCTTCCGGTGCAAGGGTGAGGCCCGGTTGCTTCTCCACCGCGAGCCACATTCCCTCCTCTTGCAGATTCGCTTTGTCGGGATCGCTGAAGTACTGGCCCTCAGCACCGATGTATGTGCGGTAGTTAGAGAAGCGACTGTCGCGCAGTTCAGCGTCCTGGCCGCGCAGGGCCGCAAATTCCAGCAGCCTTTTGGCCACGTAGGCCTCTTCCTCATACTGATTCTTCGCCAGCTCCAGGCTACGCGCATTGTCCCCGATGATCCCGAGCAGGGCCTGCGATACATCTTTTTCTGTTTTCTTTAAGATCGCTAAATTCTTCTGCGCTTCATACGACAACGAAAGATCGGCAAATGGATCAAGGAGTCGTGGATCAAGAAAGAGCGCTTCCAGTTCCAGACGCTCGGCGTCGCTCTCAAGGAGCTCACCACCAAGGCGCAGGAGCAAATGCTGTTCTTGAGCCACAACCTCGCGGAAGTTCGCATCCAGATTGACAGACTCTTCAAGCAGCAAATCTTTTAAACCGGCATGGGCCCCAAAGAACGCCTCAGCAGAGGCACTCAGACTGCCACTGCCACTTTCTGCTATCCCCACAAGATCGGCAAAAGCAAAGACCAGTTGATTGCGATGCGTTTGAAGCAGTGCTCGATGCGCCAGATCGCTGGAGCGATACAGAATCCCTGCCAGCGCCCCCTCAAGACCTTCGTAGATGCCGGAAACGACCAGTTCCTGATTGCTGCGCGCCTGAAAAAAGCGCGCATAACCTTCTATGTCAGCGCTCAGGCGCGCTTTCTGTGCCGTGTCCAGACCATCCGCTAAAGAGAAGGCCGTGGCCATTTGATCAAATTCCAGCCGCAGTTCCGCCGGCAGCATGGTATCATAGTATGCCGATGGCTGGCCACCTGCACGCTCGATCAGGCCTTTAAGAAAGGCACCACGCTCCTCTTTAGCCGCCGTACGCAGACCTGCCGATTGCTTCTCAAGCAGCGCGAAGAAGTGTTCCTCCATCCGGGCTGGCGTCTCGCCTTCACGGGCCTGGAAGATTTCCAGCTCCTTCTGTGCTGCGCTGTCCGTATAGACGGCACCAATGGCACGCAACTGCCGCAGCACTTGAAGCGCACTTTCTGCATCAGGCGACTGGTAGAACTGCGCGCTGATCCGATTTTTGAGCATCGCTTTCAGTTCTGTCTCAAGCTCTCCTGGCAATGCATTGTATCCGGCCCGGATGAGAATCTGACCCAGTCGCTCGTCAGCGAGCTGCCGCGAAAGATCAAGCTCAAGACGCAGTTCGCGATCTGAGAATTCCGCCGCATCCACAAAAGCAAGTGTGGCAAAGGTGACATCGCCCACAAGCCCGGCCAGTGCCCGGTAGTCTTTCGTTGCATAGTCAGGGATTGCTTTGAGTTCAGAAGGGAGGAGGTCCAGCTCCGTAACCACAGCGTCGCCCAGTTTCCCCGCTGAATGAAGGTCGGCCAGAGCCGCTGGCAAATACGCATCAAGCGGTGGGTCTTGTTCTATCAAACCAAAACCCAGGCCAAGCAGGCGATCACGGTCAGCCTTCGTGATGAAGCGCTGACCCATCGTTTTGCCATCCAGAGCATAGGCCGGATCGGAAAGAAAACCAGCAAACGTTTCCCGGAAATCGGCCAGTCGCTCCTCATAGGTAGCACCGCTGATGCTCACACTGTTCGCATTCTTCCAGTGCAGGATCTTCTGGACCCAGATCCGATCACGCATTTCAAGGCTATAGTCCTCTTCCCGTATCCCGCCGTTAAGCGGCAGATCCGCGTTCAGACGATGGTACTCCTGATGCGCCAGGGTTTCCAGAAGAATGAAGCCACCGTCAGGAAGAAAAGTCGCCTCTGTGTTCCGGTCTTTAAGATAGGCCTGAATATAGTCAGCCTGGGTGGCAGGTTCATCAGCGGCATTTTGCGCCGCCAGGTAGTCACTGAAGCTGTGCGCTGATTGATACTCAAAGAAGTCACGCAAAAGAATCGACCCGGCAATCGCTCCGTTCACGCCGCGCAAATCAAGAACGGCCCGTTCGCGCAGCACCGCTGTGTCTGCATCACGCAGACTCCGGTACTCTGCGTAGCGCTTCTCTGCCGATTGATAGGCACGTAGAAGCAAGATCTCGCGCAACTCAGCCGGATAGTCCTCCGCCTTATACTGAGCGGAGAGATCCAGCCGGTCCATCGCAGAAAGAAGGGAGGAACGATACAGATCGTCCTTGAGCCGGGCCAGATCTTCCGCAGCATCGCTCACCGGCAGAGCATTCAAATAATCCAATATGGTACTTTTTAGCGTCAGGGTACTGTCCGCCTCATGCGCCAGAACGGCCACCTTACGGCGGATCGTCGCCAGAGCACCCTTGTTCTCTCCGCTGTTCAATGTCTCAAGCCAGCCCAGCACCTGACTTCGTGCTGTTGGAAGATCCAGACCGCTATCCATGGCGGCAAGGCCAGCAAGGGCATCCTGTGCTGTCTGGGTGCGGCCGGCATAGGCCGTCATGAAGGCAAGCACCGACTCATCAACCACGAGATCCGCATCGCGGATGGCCCTGTCCTGCGTTGTGGCCGCAAGAGTAAGAAAACTCTCTTCTATAGAAGAACGTGTATTCGAAAGGGCCGCAAGAACTGCCGCACGCAGATCCTCTCCGTCCAGATCTCCCGATGCAAGCACACCATGGATCTGTGATACATACAGTCCGCGTTCCGGTGGCTGTGCTGCCAGAAGTCCAGTCAAACTGCTGCGCAGGCCGTCCGCCGAAAGGCCGTTCACCAGCGTCGCAAGGTCACTCACCTTAAAGATCGACTGGGCTTCCAGATACTCTTCCGGGGTAACCGGCGCGGCAAGATAGCCCTCTTTGACCACCTGCACAAACTGGGCGGACAAAGATGCATACTGCAATGCCGATTCACTCACTGCCTGGGAAAGCACAATACCGCGCAGCTCAGCCGCCGTACGGATCAGATCATCCATGCGACCCTGAATGGTGGCATCAGCAATGCCATCAGCCTGGCCGTCACGGTCGTAACCACGAAAGAGAGCTAAAATCCGCTGGCTGTCCGCCGTTTCAAGGACCGCCAGTGCTGCCCGCGCCGGATTCGATCCCGCCTCAAAGGCGGCCACGATCGCCGCTTCAAAGCGCTCTTCAAGTTCATGAACCAGGCCCAGCTTCATGAGCAAGGCTTCCGCGCGCCCCTGATCGGCCAGGGCCAGCGATCGCAGGTCCTGGGCACTCGTATTTCTGTTGAGGATGATGGCCCGCGCGGCCAGGGTTTCCCGCAACTGATGCTCTACCAGATCCATGGCCGCCAGGACTTCCGCTGGCAGACTCTCGCGCTTCTGCGGGTCATTCACTGTTTTCTGCAAACGGTTGGCCCAGAGCGTCAAATTCTTGCCGTTCTGCTCTCCTGACAGGATCGCCGCCAGATCCGCTTCCGGGTCTGTAATACCCAGAGCCACAAACTCCGCGGAAACCACCGGCACACGCACATCGCCCACCAGGCTATACTTTATCTCACCTCGATGATCCGTTTCGTAGAAGCCAAGAGTCGCCTTCACCCGGTCCAGCGCTGACGGACCCGACGCCACAAGCTTCTCCTGCGCCCGGCGTGACTCAAGCTGACTCACCACCAGTGAAGACATCTGAAAGGTTTGATTTTTTAAATAATGCTCACCAAGAGCCGCCTGAAAAAAGGCAGCCGTGCTGCCCGCCTGCTCTGCTTCGTTATAGATCGCTGTTGCCTGGCGCACTTCAGCGCGCAGAAGTGCAAGTTCCGGCTTTCCGTCGCTGATCCGTCCCTCAAGACTCGTGACCAGAGCATCCAGATCCGCTATCTGCTCATCCAGAGCGGCGATCTGCACCGCACTGCCACCGCCAGCAATGAGCGCCGCTTTCTGTGCTTCCAGTTCTGTGCGGTATTCTTCCGCTGCAAAGCGCTCACGAATCAAAGTTTCCATCTGCTGATTTTTCTTTGCCAGAAGATCTGATTTCTCTTTGAGAATTTCGCCCGCCTGGATGGCGCGGTGTGTGGCGTACACATCCTTATAGCCCACATCCAGACGTGCCAGCTCAAGGCGCATATTCTGTAAAGTAGCCTCAAGACTCAGCCTTAAATCAGAAGGGACTGCCAGATTCAGGTCCACGCCGTACCGACCCAGCTGATTCTTTGCCGCAGAGGGCAAAAGTGCCACAGCACCCACAAGCGAGGCATCAGTCCCCGCAAGAATATCCAGAACCAGATCGATTTGCTCGTTCAGGCCATCGCGATGGCTGACTACCCAGGCATGCGTGCTACTGTCAGGAAGTGAATCCTGAAATTCGCGGTATGCCTGCGCATCGTCGGCAAAGCCGGCCACGGCCTCAAGCACCGCCTCCCAGCGCTCTTCTGGCGAGCGTCCGTCCACGCTATCCGGAGCCTTGAGCGCATACTCGATTACACTCCTGTTGGCGATGAGCCAGTTGCGTACCATCTCATGCTTTGCCCGCCCGGCGTCCTCAGCACTGTCTGGCGCAAGTAACAGCGCACGAGGCAGAGCCTCGATACGATCATTCAACAGTCCCAGAAGTTCCCCGAAGCTGCGGTAGTCGCTGCCCTGGCGGTGCTCGGTCTCAAGGAATTCAGCAAGGAACTCCGCCGCCTCCTGGGCAAGTTCGTAGCTTGAGGAAGAAAGGGCTTCTTTTCTTTCATCCGAGAGAGTCTTCTCCTGGCGGACATCGACCAGCGGCTCACCGCTGCCATCCAGTGTACCCATATAGTCATGATAGGCCATGATGCGCAGACGTTCCTCTTCACGGATCGCGAGCACCAGCGCCTCAACACCACGGCGCATGAGTTCAAGACTTTTCTCAACCTCAGCCCGGGCCGTTTCCACCGCTGCTTTATCCGGCGGATCAAGGGCTCCGGCATCAGCAAGGGCCGTGACTTTCGCCGGGTGACCCGCGTGCAAAAATTCCAGCAGTTGCATATTCTGGATTGCTGCCGGACCGGAGTTGAGCGATTCCACCGCCCCGTTCACAATGAGATTCGTTTTCGCGGAAATAAAGTAAGCGGCCAGAGCAAGCACATCATCGCCAGCAAGAACATCCCCGGGATTCTCTGTGATCAGGCCCTCAAGGGCCGCCGCCCGTTTGCGCGCGCCATCAAGAGCACTGACAATCGTGTATGCCTCCTCGGCCACTGCAAAGTCTGATGTGGCCAGCTCACGCTGTTTGATTTCGTAAAAGTAAAGCGTCCGTTCCCGGTCCACGATGTCACGCGGAGCTGTATCTATGCCATCAATGTCCTCGATGCTCTGGAGTTTGTTCAGTACTCCGGCAAGGGCCGTGGTCGTGTTCACCAGATCAATGCGGATCAGATCATGTGAGTTGCCAGCCTTGATGATATCAAAATCAATCCGCGCCTGACGATACGCTTCTTTCGCCTGCTCCAGTTCCTCTCTTGCCTGCTCAAGCTCTATCGCATTCGCTTCAATCCGGGACTTAACCTCGGCCACGGATCCGCGCAGATCGGTCAGACTGAGTCCACCAACCTGATCTTCAAGAGTTGTAAGCAGGGTCCTTAAACCGCCAAAATCATACTCTGCCTGGATGCTGCCAATCTCAGCGGATAGCGCCCCGGCCCCACCGGCAAGAATCGTCCAGCGATGATCCAGCTCCTCCGTACTCGCTCCCGCCTCTAGCCGATCTCTGTATGCCTGGAGTTTACCCCGTACCACCCACAGTGGATGCGAAACTTTCGCCGCTTCATCTGGAAAATACTGGGCGAGATAACCATCAATATCATTGATAAACTGATTCAACTCCGCCACGCCGGCACTCCCTGCACCGGCTATCGCGTCCAGAATCCCGCGCTCGGCAACAAGCTGCCCCTCGCGAGCAAAAAGAGCTGACTCCTCAAGTCCATACTCCGACATAAGTCGCGCAAGCTCCAGTTCGCGAATCCCTTCATCGGTCGCCACACCCGCATCAAGGGTATAGTCCCCTTTAATCAACTTGAACGATATCTCGCGCAGCTGTGAATACACAAGAGCAATGTCTGCTCTCTCCTCTGTCACCGCCGCCATCTCAAGACCGGCCTCATGGGCAAAGGCCAGATCAGCGTATCGCTTGACAGCTTCCGCCCGCCGCAGACGTTCCACAAGATAGTTGCGCTCTCGCCGCAGAAGTTCCCAGGCATATTCTGCCTGCGTCATCAGATAGGGATCTCCGTCCTGATCGGTGGTGTAGTAGCTTTTATCCAGGCCATCAAGCCCGGACCGAAAATACGACAGGGTCTCACTTTTCAGGCGCGCATCGCGACCCAGGCCAAGCAAAGTCTGCGTTTCTAATTTGATCGCTGCAAGGCGGGCATCATCATCAAGGCTACCGCGATCTTTATTATAGATCGTAAGAAGCGCCGCGCGGTGCTCGGCAAATTTACCATCAAGCCCATCAATGAGTTCTTTGAGCTGTGCAAGCGTGGCTGCGGACGGGTAGGGGAAGTCCGTGCTATTTGAAAGAAGGCCGGATCGTTCCACAAAAAGCGCGTTGCGATCGATCAGACTCTCCAGGTCCCGCCGGTACAGCACGAAGTCCTCAAACTCCTCACCCATGAGCTCGCGCAGTTCTGTCTCAAAACCCTCCGCCGTTTCATCATCTTCACCCAGTTCCCCGATCTGCTCGGGCAAATCACCGGCAAAGATGCGCACATCTTTAAGAAAGCCGGTGTGATCCTCATCCGAATGCATATTCTCTTGCAGCACACCTTCCGTTCTGCCGAGGATTGTCTGAAAGCGTACCAGCGCCTGAGCCATGAAGTCACGCTGCTGTGTATAGAAAGCTCGCAGCTCCGTATCGCGCGCGCTGCCATCAGCGGGCAGCACCGCAAGAAGCTGGTTGTAGTATCGCAGAGCATCTTTAGTCTCAAGAAGAGCCGAGCCGCCGCCATTGATCACACTGGAAAGTTCGCCTGATACCGAATCCCAGCGCTCCCTTTCTTTCTGAATGTAATCCGCGAGCTCCGCTTCAGCTGCAGCACGCGATTCTCTCATCTCCGCGATCTTCGCTTCCCACTGCGTACGACCATCAAGGATCTGCTTTTGAATCTCACCGAGCCAGCCATCGCGCGATTCTTTTAATCGTTTGTAGTTCTCTTCCCAGATCTTCTCTCCCTGGGCTCGCGTGCTCTTATTTTCCGCTTCCCAGGCAAGGCGAGCCGTATACAGATCTTCCTCCGCAGCCTGCCATTTCTTAAGACCCGCGCTTATGATCGCTTCCATCCGCGCTTCCCAGTTTGTACCACCGCTGCCAACGTCAGTATTCTGCTCCCCGCTCAGAAGGGCTTCGATCTCCTTTTCAGCCTCAAGGAACATATTCTTTGTGCTTTCCTGCAGCTCATACTGCGTCTGTTCGAGAACTTGCTGACCTATTGCATTGGCTGACTCTTTATCGCTTTCGAGGCGTGCACTGGCGCTATCGGCACTCTTGATCGCAACATACCGATTGCGTCCGCGAACCATATAGAAACTGTCACGAATCTCAAAGTCCCGACGAACCTGGGCCTCAACACGCGCCAGTTCCTGTTCAAAGGCCGCCAGCTCGCTCCCGGTCAGAGCCGCATTCTCTGATCGGGCCCGCGCCAGTTCTGACGCAAGCTCCGTTTCAAACTCAGTCTTGATAGCGGCATGACCGCCACTGACCGCTGCCTCCCAGGCATTCAAATCAAGGGTCGCAAGCCCGGCCACCAGTACCTCAGCCTGGGCGAGGAGCGTTTCATACGTTTGACGGGCCACCTCAAGCACACTCACCGCTGAATTTTTGGCCCTGAATTCGCCGCGCTCCTCTTCAACGTACTTCTGAGCATCAAATGACCAGCTTGCCCGGGCTGCATCCAGATCCGCAAGAAGCGCCTGGATCTGCGTCGTCTTCTCTCCGTCGGGCTCTTCCGTGCTTTCAATCAACTTGATCTGTTTATCCACCTGATCGAGCGCTTCATTTTCCCATTCGATGCGCTCTGTGGCCACGCCGGCTGCTACATAGTTGTTCCAGGCATTGACATCTGTGGTCCGGTCGGCCCGTTCCACGTACCTCTCCATGTCCTGTCTGGATCGTTCCTGAAATTTCGTGAAGGGTTGGGCAACGCTCACATCCGGCCACGCTGTCAGAAGAACCACAAGGGCCATCTGCAGGGACACCGCCCGCCGCCAGATCGGGTATCTTTGCCCGAACGATTTTGAAAAAGTGGATGATTGCCGCTCTGCTCGCAGTTCCTCTGACGCCGAAAGCTTCTTTCCCGGAGGCAATAGAGCCTCTCCCGCAAAGCGCAGGCTTCGCCCGCCGCGTTCTACGGCCGCCATTGTGACGTGCCCCAGGTTCGCTTTCATGGCGTCCAGATCTTGAGAAATCATGAGCACACCTCAGGAAGAAGGCTCCATGTTTTCTGGCTGGTTGCAGGGTGTTCAGAAGAGAGAGAATGAGGAAAGAAAGAAAAACGGAAGGATGGATTTTGTTTCTGTCCGTGGCCGGCGTATCCATTGCGCAGTGCATGGTATCCTTGCAACCGACCATCCAGATTCACAACCTTCACCGGGGTTGCTTTCTGAGAACCAACGGTGAAATGTTCAACAATTCTGCTTGCAACATCCACAGTGCTCAGCTCGCGGAAGAAGGCAACCGCCACGGAGCAGGCCAGTACCTCCGATCTACCAGGCTCAGCCGGCCAGTCAAGGAGGAGCTCTTTTGGCGCGCTTTCGTACTCCCGCTGCATCGCCTGATACAGGCTGAACTTCTGGTCCGCTTCCCGCATGGCCTCTTCTTCCAGAGTTACCATCTTTCCCTGTGCCGCATGCGTCCGGTCGAGCCCAAGAAGCAGGTCTTCCAGAGTAGCAGAAGCCCCGGCCCCGGAGGCCTGGACTGCACTCATGGCTGACAGCAGAATGATGATGGCAAAACGCACCACGGTTCGCCAGAAAAGCTGACGCAATTTCCTGTCAGTATTTTTTTACAGCAAAAAGGATTTTTTTATGTAATCATTTGTAAAGTATGGCAGCCCGGGGACGCCCTGTCGGGCAGCAATTCTTCTCCGATTCATGTCAAGGAAATGCATGCTCGTATTTGAGCGGGTCAGCGACAGGCGCCGGTAACCGGCGGAAAAAATTTTCAAGAAGTCGCCATGGAGATAAATCTTAGCACGGAAAGCAATACTACCCAGATAAAGAAGTAGAAGAACGGGGAAACCCAGACAAGAAAGGCGCGGCCGAAATTCAGCCCAAAATAGGAACGCAGGCCAACGATCCAGATTCGTGCCTCCCATAGCGCCGCGGCAATCAGCCCGGTCAATACCAGACCCAGCCAGAGATTGCCTCGGGATGGATCCATGCCCGGCAGAAAGGGAAAGAAATCTGTATAAAGGCCTACAGAAAGCGAGAGAAAGAGCACCGGAATAGCGGCGATAAGCGCTACGCCCTGGACAGCCGGCAAGGCTCCTCTCCCTTCGCCGAGAAAACGCAGGAAGCCAAACCGCAGACCACCGCTGAAGAGCACTACGGCCAACCAGAAGAGCGGGTGCAGCGCCCGATCGAAGGGAGCGAATCTAGAGCCGGGACCTGCGAAATCAACCCCCCCGATCCGACCGTAGGCAAGGTTCATCTGCCGGATGGTTTCCAGGTTCCAGAATCCGGAGACGAGCTGGATAGCCAGGCATGTGCCTGTGGTAACAAGGAACATAGTAAGCCCGTCGAAAAATGGGCTGTCCTTGCGGCTAAAAAACGTGCCCGGTTGCAGAAGAGCACCAGTTGTTGATTGCAAAAATTCTTTTATTGTATTCATGGTACCTCTCCCAGGATTCGTTCGATTCTATTTCGTGTCTGTTCTACAGATGCCCCGGCCTCAATAAGACAACGACGTATTGCGCGCTTTTGTTCTTCCATTCGAGACAGGAGAGCGTTCACCTCATTGACCAGAGACAAAAATTCCTTTTCGTCCCCTTCGCGAGGAACAAAAAGATCAAGAGTCGCCGGTGCCCGACGCAGATGTGCGGCCAGCCGCCGGTAGGGAGCCATACTCAAAGCTATACCGCCCTGAAGAGCAAAATCGAAAAGCCACCAGCCCCACAGGAGCAGCATGAGCACCTTCAGACTAATTGAACTATTGAGGGCACGCAGCGGGCGGCTGAGTACGGAAACGCCCCATACTTCAAGCATCAAACCGTGCAGGGCTTCAAAACCAAAGAGGACCAGCAGGAGCCCGATAGAAGCAATGATGGTAAACAAGGCCCGGCGGTACATGGCCGGGTTTCGCAGCAGTCTTTCGCGGCGGTCTTCGGCTTTCTTCATGCGCATTGGAATGGGGTCTCTATTGGCCCGGCCGGAGGCGATAGCCGGCGGTCTCTTTCAAATGCTGCAACAACTGGGCCCGCTTCTTTAGAAAGTCTTCCTGCATGCTCTCCCGCCGGGCTCCGAGAATTGCTTTTTGAACCAGCTGCCTGGTTTGTTCAGGAGTCAATCCCAGCTGATCATAGTATTTCCTGTTGGCCGCATACTGCTTCTCGATTTCTTGTTCCGAAACGGAGACCCGAAAATCAGAATCCGGTGTTCTAATTTTTACAAAGAGGTAGTAGTTGGCGATTGCCTGGCGCAAATGGTTTTCCAGAGCCAATCGTGCTTCCGGTCGTGATAGAACTCCTTCCTGCAGAGCCGCATAGACCAGCAGATCCGTCTCCGACTGCTCTCGAACAAAATCGCTATACCTCCGCCCGTCATTGATCAATGCCTTGCTTCCGATGGCACCGTATGTATAGTCCAGGAGCACCGCGTAGGCCGCTCGCATGCTGATCTCGTCAAAATGGTAGCCATCAATCTGATATTCCATTGCATGCTGTTCATTGGCATGGCGATTGAAATAGTCCCTGGTAAAATTCTCAAAAAACTGAGATTCACGGCTGAAAGCAAAGGAAAATACGACTGCTAACATAGCAAGAAGGAGTAATGCGTAGATCTTGCGTTTGTGCCTTTGTGCCAGGAAATGCAATCGTGAATGGTTCTCTGCTTCAGACGGATCGGGCGGGTCCCGGTACAGATTCTCGGGGTTTTCCGGGTTTAGATCCGGTAATTCTGTCTCTAATTCCTTCATTGAAGCGTCTCCTGATTGAACCTGAAGCGATAATATAAAAAACAAACGAACGGTGTCAGGGCCAGACTGACCAGCATAGCGAAGGACATACCAAAAACCACAGTCAGAGCAAAGGGACGCCAGAGGTCCGCCCCGGCTGACGGGTTCAAAGCCATCGGCAACATCCCGCATACGGTAGTCAGGGTTGTCATGAGGACAGGCCGCAATCGACTCGCCGCAGCGCTCAAAATGGGTCCGGCAAGATACGATGTCCCGCTCTTACTCTGCAGAGCACCATTGATCGCGCTGACCACCAGAATGGAATTATTCACAACGATACCGCCAAGCATCATGATGCCAAGATAAACATTGAGACTGAGCGCAATTCGGAAAACGAAAAGGAAAAGGACTACACCACCCAGCGTAACAGGGATCGTCAGTAGAATAATGAAGGGTTGTATGAAGGATTCGAAAAGCGCACCAAGCACAAGGTATACGGCGAGGATTGACAGTAGAATGGCTCCAAGCATCTGTAACTGTGCTCTTTGCAGTTGCAAGTATTCGTCGCTGAGTGCAAAGACAACCTCTGGCGGTAGGGCGATCCTTGAAAGGGCGCTCTCAGCCGCATCAGCGATCAGGTCAAGGGACTCACCGGCGGAAACAAGGGTAATCGTGGCTATATTGCGTTTGTCCTTGCGCCATATCCTGGTATCTTCATCTCCACGCGAAAACGTGGCCACGGACTTAAGGTGGACGATATTGTCTTTGACTGGCAGGGCAACGGACTCCAGTGCTTCCGGTGTACCGATACTCTTCTGCGGCCCGACCAGCCGAATATCAATTTCCCGATCCCTTTCATAGAATTTGCTGACAATGGTGCCACTCATGAACTGCCGTAAAGTCATCCCTACCTCGGATGCCGTAGCCCCGGACAGAATGCTCTTAACCGGGTCTGTTTTTACAACGATTTCCGTCCTGGGTTCTCTGAAACGCAATATGACCTGATCCACCCCGGGAAGACGATCCAGTCGGTCGGCTGCCTCCCGGGCTACTTCTTTCAGGATCCGGCGATCATCTCCGTAGAAATCGATGTCCAGCTCTCTCACTCCCCCGGATTCAGTGAGCGGCTGATAATGGATAAAGGCCTCTTCAACGGATGCAGTCTGGCGGCTGAAGTCCCGAATCAAAGCTTCTTCGTCAAAAGAAATGTCATCACGGATTTTGATATTAAGCGTCGCATGCCATTTCTCCACGCGGGACGTAACGGATTGAACAGAAGGATGTTTGCGCAGCAATTGTTCTGCCCGATGGACCACTTCTGACGTCTTATCAAGGTGCGTTCCCGTTGCCAGATCCAGAGTTGCCTCAATCTCGCGGGAATCAGCCGCGGCGCGAGCATCTTTGCGCAGCATGGACCCGAGAATCGGAATGGCAGCCAGAGCCAGGATAGCCCCAAGAGCCGTCATTCGCACATTCCGTAAGAGCCAGATATTGACTGAAAAATGCAACTTGCGAACCCCGGCCATATCAGGAAGGTATGCACTCATCCACCTGTGGATGAACGTTCTCTGCACGTTCTCCGTGATCCACGCCCGCACTACTTGCAGTCGAGCTTCCATTCGAGCGAGGCTCCCGCCGGGATCCCTTTCACGTCGCAGGGCTACAAGAAGGAATGCTGGCAGGACCGTCAGGGAGAATGCAAGCGATGTCAAGAGACTAAAGCTGATGGTCAGCGCGAACTCCCGATACAGCTTTTGAGTCTCCGGGTCAGTAAAAAAGAGTGGAAGGAAAATGATCAGAGTCGTGAGAGTTGCTGAAATAATTTCGATGATCACCCGCCCCGTTCCTGCAACGCAGGCCGCCAGCTCATTTGATTGCCTGGAGAGCTCAGTCTCGATCGATTCTGAGACGACAACAGAATTGTCCACCAGCATCCCTGCGCCCAGCGCCAGGCCTGACAGGCTCATGATGTTGATCTGTATTCCTGTTAAAAACATGAGAAACAACGTCGCAGCAATAGATGCGGGAATAATCAGCCCGATTGTAAAAGTCATAAGGGCGCGGCGCAGAAAAAGGTACAGTACCGCTATTGCGATGATGCCACCGTAGATACAACTAAGAATGGCCTGTTGAATGGCTTCGCTGATACTCCGGCCCTGATTGTAAATGGTCTGGATCTGGACCTCGGGAGTTTCAAGAGAGAGACGGAGCCGCTCACACTCATCGGTAATCGCCAGTGTGCTTGCGGTTCCGGCCTTTTGAACGTACAGGGTTACGCGATCCTCTCCGTCTGTCCGGGCAATCGTATCACGCTCGCGAAAGGTATCTTCTACCTTCCCCAGTTGCCAGAGTCGCAGCAGGCGATCCCTGAACATAAAATGTGTTTCTGAAATTTCTCCGGGAGTTTTGAATTTTCCGTCGATGAAGATCCCTTTCTCTGATCCATCATCGATTCGACCGGTAGGTACATATCGATTGGCCCCGGCGACTTCCCCCGCTACCGGTTGAATGCCCATCAGATGGGCCTGAAAGCGGGCCAGATCAGCCACAACCTGAATCTCTCGCTCGAATCCGCCGCTGACAAACACTTCCGAAGTCCCCTCAATCTTCTTAAAGCGCAGCTTCACAACGCTATCGACATACTGGCGCAGGCCCTTCAGATCCATTGTCTGACTTGAAAATGAGACGATATACACCGGCCGATTCGATGGATCATATTGAACGATGGACGGCTCTTCTACTTCACGCGGAAATCCATCTGATATCGCATAGAGTTTTTCGCTAAGATCAAGGATGCGTGTTTTGATGGGGGCATCATGCTGGAAGATGACATTAATCCGCGATTCTCCATCGCTTGACGTGGAGAGAATGCGCTTGATGCCGGCAATATCACTCAGCTGCCTCTCAATTGGAATCGTAACGATCTCTTCGATTTTTCCAGCGGCCACGCCAGGCCAGCGCGTAATGATCGTAACCCCGGGAGCACTGAGGTCAGGAAGAAGTCCCACCGGCAACCGCAACGCAGAAAGGAGGCCCAGGACTCCACCGGCCACTACCACCATTGAGGCCAGCACGGGCCGGCGCACAGTGTACTGGATCAGGTCCGTCAAGATCGACTCCTGCGCCGCGTTTCGTACCAATGATAAAAGGTCGGAAAAATGAGCATGGATAAAGAACTCGAAAAGATCAACCCGCCAATTACAACGACGGCCATCGGAGCCTGCATGTTGGTTTCACCAAACGGAAGAACGATCGGCAGAAGGCCAAGTATCGTCGTCAGCAACGTCAACAGTATGGGCCTCAATCGGTCCCGTGCCGCCCGGACGACGTTTTGGGTCAGATCGCCGCCGGACCGATTCCTCTCGTGAATAGCTTCAAAGAGTATGATGGATGCATTGACCACATTTCCGACAAGAAGGATCATACCTGTGGCCGATGTTACATTGACTGTATTTCCGGAGAGAAGCAAACCCAGGGCCACACCAGGCAGCATGAGCGGTATCGAAAGCACTATCAAGAATGGATAGATGAATGACTCGAATTGGGCAGCCAGTAGCTGGTAGATCAGAATACAACTCAGTGCAAAAGCAAAGACAAGGCTCTGCAGGGAGTCGATGGTTTCCTGATTCTTTTTCTTGATGGAAATGCTTGGCTTATCAGGGGAATCCTTTCTCTCGGCCAGAGCAGCCAGGCGAGCGCTCTGGAGAATGTCCGATATCTCTGTCTCCTGGCCCCCCTCCACGTCAATGGTCAGCCGCTCAATCCGTCGTTGATTTTCGCGAAGGATTTCGGAATACCCCGTGGCCTCCTGTACCCTTAGATAGGAACCGGAGTAGCTGAACATTCCATTCTCGCCGGGGAGCAAAAGCCTGCCCAGACTGCCCGGGCCGTCGCGATCAGGTGCGCGCAACCGAATCCGGATGTCATACTGTCTGTCGCCCTGCCGCAGCACTGTGGGGACCGACCCAAGGAATGCCTGTTGAATCTCTGTGGCGACCATCTGCGGAGAGAAACCGGTTGCAGCAGCTTTCAATCGATCAATATGAACTCTCAGTTCGGGATTAAGAGCCAGAGCTGTTGACTGAATGCTCTTGACCCCTTCCACTTGACCCACTGCGTTGTGAATGCTCTGGAGTGCGCTGCGTGCTGTCGACCGATCCTCGGATTCGACCTCAAGCAGGATGGTATTTCCGGATTCTCCGAGCAAATCTTGCAGAGGGTCCCGTTTGATTTGGTAAGACTGTTGCAGTCCGTCAATACTAGCAAAGTATCCCTGTAAATGCTTTATGAAGTGGTCGGAACTGATATTGCGATCGAGAAAAAAGGTCATCTCAGCCGCATTTCCCCTACGAGCCCCCCTGGCAATGGAACTGAGGTCTTCCTCATCATAGCCTATGTGAGTTACGATGTCGCGCACCAGGTTGCGTGCGAGCAAGTCGCTGTGAACACGGGCAAGGAATTCCTCTGTTCCGCTGACCGAAGTCCCCCCCGGCAATTCCAGGGACGCCACGACGACGCCCTGATCGGTCCTGGGGAAGAGATCCCGGCGAATCGGCAAGAAAAGCAGAAGTCCGGTCACCCCGAGGGCACCACCCCATAAGAGCAACGCCCGGGGACGTTCAAGGCTGATCATGAGCAGGCGGCTGTACTCTGTCGTCAGACTGCCGGTGAAACTCTCAGCAATCCGAGACGGGGGAGCAAGCCAGCGATCAAGAATTCGCACCACGCTATCTGACAAAGCGGATGGCTTCAGACCTGAGAGCATCGGGATCAAAGACAGAGAGCAGAGCATTGACGCGAGAGAACTGTAAGTAACGGTCAAAGCCAGGTCGCGAAAAAGTTCCCCGGCGATACCCGAGACAAAAACGATCGGCAGGAATATAGTAATTGAGGTAAGAGTCGAAGAGATTACAGAACCACTGACCAGACGTGCGCCTTCGACGGCAGCAGCCAGGGGAGCGGCCCCGGACGCCCGGCGGGAGGAGATCGATTCAACCATGATGATGGAATTGTCAATGAGCATCCCCATCCCGAGTGCTAGCCCACCCAGGCTCATAACATTGAGCGAAATTCCCTGGACAAACATCATAAAGAATGTAGCAAGAATCGCAACAGGCAGGGTCACTATCACGATTAACGCTGCCCGGAGATCTCTCAGAAAGAGCAGCAGCACAAGAAAAGCAATGAGACCACCCGCCAGGGCTGCCTGCGCAACAGATCCAATCGCGTTCTTTACCAGTCGCGAATTATCCATGATGATGCTAAATTGAACTTCTGCTCCAAATCGAGAATTGATTCTTTCCAGATCAGATCGAATCGCATCGGCCACCTGCACAGTATTCTTGCCAGGTTCTTTTCTAAGTCCAATGACGATTGCTGGACCACTGTTGTGCAAGGTTGCACCCTTTCTTTCACGGTAACCATCTTCGACGCGGGCGATGTCCGTCAGGCGCGTCGGGACTCCCTGCTCGTTGGTGGCAACGATTGCTTCACCAATGTCTTCCGGGCTCTCAAATTGCCCGACGACCCGCACTGAGATTTCGCGGTCGCCTTCATAAACATTACCGGCGGGAAAATTAAAATTGGTGGCCTGCAGGGCCTGACTGATCTGGCCCATGGAAATAGAACGCGCTGTCATCCTTGAGGGATCAACTTGTACCTGAATCTCCCGGCGATAGCCACCTAGAATCGAAACACTCGCTACACCTGGAATACGTTCCATGAAAGGTCGAACGCTGCGTTCGAGGAAGTCACGGGTTTTCTCAAATGGCTGACCGGTTGGACGGGCAATCACGATGACGATCGGATCGGCGCCAGGATCGAACTTGAGGATCATCGGGCGCGTTGCGTCCTGGGGAAGCGCGGCCCTTGCAAGATCTACCTTCTGTCTGATATTGATGGTCGCAAGATCAAGTGACGTATCCCAATCAAACGTCACTTCAACAATCGACATGCCTTCGCGTGATCGGGAGGTGACGTTCTTAACCCCCGCTACCGAGCCGACCGCGTCTTCAATCACCCGGGAAACCAGATTCTCAATCTCATCGGGGGGCACGTTCGGGTATTCTGTGATGATGCTGATCCCGGGAAAATGGATATCCGGAAAAAGATTGATTTCGAGTCGTCCGAGAGCAATGAATCCGGCCAGCACAATACCGCTGTATAGCATGGTTGTTGCAACGGGGCGCCGGATGAAAAAGGCCAGCATCAGAGCCTGTCAAAAGACCAGATAAAGAGCGTAGTCATTTTGCATCAAATTGTTGTTGATGTCGTAAACCCCGCCGGTCCCGCCTTTAATACCGAGCCGGTAAAGAGGAGTTCCCGCACCACCTCCAGGAAAGGGAACACCCTGAAGCTTCAGGGTCATGACATTCCCGGTCAGGGCAATGGACCAGATGTTTATATTCCCCCCCGAACCATCAAAGATCTTAGTAAACGTGGTATGATCGAGTAGCGACGTCAAAACCATATTGTTGTTAAAAGTAATTCGTAGCGTGATCACACAAATCGTCGAGCCTCCGGCCGGATCCTCATCCATTTGCTCCCCGGTGTTCAGGGTTGAAAAATCCGCGAGCGCCATTGAGTATGTGGCCAGGCCCGCATTGCCATCGCAGGAGGGGCCGGTGTAATTGCTCTCTTCCTGCCTCACCTCAACAATGGCAGGACGAATGGAGTTAGCACCATCAGTGTAAAACGGGTAGGAATAGCTCTGGATGATTGAGTTCCCCGCCTGGTCCCTGGCACCCGCACCAATAGATGCTGTGTAGTTGGCCTCGCTCTCAAGGGCATTCAGAGGAGTCACGGTCATCGTAGTAAATCCGGCATTCCACGTGATTGTCCGGGCCACTGCCGGGGTTAAAGAAAAGGCCGCTTCTGTGCTGACCTGGTCCATCGCTTCGCTGAAGTCAAAAACGAGCGCCGCCGCCTTTTCCGCACCGTTTGTCGTGACTCCATCTGTAAAAGTGACGGCTCCCATGGTGGCTCCGGTGATGGCCGGCTGATCAAAATCCGCCCCGACAACAAAGGTAAAGCTCTTATCTGTAAGCAGAGGGTTGCCGCTCAGATCTTTCAAATTGCTGTTGATATTGACAGTGTAGATCGTTCCTGCAGCCAGCGGGGATTGCGGAACTATTGTAATCTCTTCCCTGGAAGCGTTCTGCTGAATCACCGAAAGGAACGACGGTGAAACCTGAATCCCGGATGCGATGCTGCTAAAGGAAATACCTTCGCTAAAACGCAAAACAATGCTCGTTGCCGGATCTACATTCGTCTCGCCGGCAGCCGGGGTTGAACTGACGAACACAGGCTTCGTGGTATCGGCGTTCGGGAAAAAACGAACGATAAAGTCCGACTTCAAGTCCTGACCGCTGATCGATTCTGCCTGACGACTGATAGTCATCACATACTCGCCGGTCCCGATAATCGGATCTTTGGGAATGAAGTACATCTTTTGCGCTTCCCAGCGAAAAGTACCGCTGATCACGCCTGAATCCGAGCGCAGGCTGAAGGCGGTCTGGGTTTGCTGTTCGTCCATTGGCACACCAAAAAGAATCCAGATCTCCTCGTTCGGATCAAAACCCATGCGTCCATCAAGTGGATTTGTTGAGATAACCAGAGGCTTGTTCTTAACGGAAGCCTGCGGCAGGAGTAAATCATTGATTTGCTCTTCAGTGCATTGGAGACATAGAGCAGTCAGAATAAGTAAAAGAAGGCTGCCTCGCACCGTCATTGCCCCCTCAAGAAAACGATAATGTTCGATTGGAGCCAGCTTCCGGTTTCGGTGCCCGACTGAGCCGAACGAATTCCCGTTCGCCCTCCGGAAAATTCCAGTTTATAGTCATTGAGTCCAAATTCGGCAATTTCTAGCGTGAGGCGATTATTGGTCAGGGCTCCGAAATTTCCCGGCAGAATTGAAATGATCTGCCCCGCACCCGGATTGGTATTCACGAAAAGTCGCGAGACAGAGATGTTCTCGGCCACCGTATTGAGGTCCAGTGAGTGGGAGAATACGATGTCAACGGTAATCGTATCGGGTGGCGGTCCAATATCAATGCTATTCACGACGCTCGGATCGATTGTCACCGCATTTGTAGGGAGAGGTAGCGTCTTATTAATTTGCGTGATCGTCACATAGTTGGAGTTGATCGCCCCCGACGCATTGCTGACCTGAAAGTAAAGCTGAACGGGGGCTGTGATCGCGTTTCCGGAGAGATCGCGTGCGACGGTAGACAGCTGCAGCAAATACTGGCTCAGAGGCTCAAGTGGAGCGTTTGGAGTAAACTGAAGCTGGGTGAATGCCGCATTCCACTCAAAGACTCCATTCACCGCTGTGCTATTGCTCGTCCGCGTCAGGCTGAATGCACTTTCGGTCGCAGAATAGTTCATCGCCTCACTGAAATCTACAGTGATACTGCTATCTTTGAAAAATCCATTGTAGTTGTTCGCAAGAGCAACAGCATTGCCTGATTCGACAATCTGATTTACAACCGGAGGACCGAAATCCGTACCGACCTGAAAGGAGAGATTGAATGAGCCGGCAAGCGGGATTCCTTCCTGGTCCCGGGCTCCTGTTCCCAGAGTCACGGAATAAGTGGTCCCAAAAGAGAGCAGGGCGTACGGCGTGTAGGTGAAGGCCGCACTGTCGGCATCCCAGGCAAAGCTACCGGCAGCTGAGGGAGAAAGGGAGAACGCTGCTTCCACTGATGAGCGATCCATCGCCCGCGAAAACACAAGCCTGATGGTCGAATTCTGAGCCACATTCTGGCTATTTGCAGCAGGAGTAGCGCTTGAAACAGTCGGTGCGTCCACCCGTGAGCCGGCTATGAAATGGACCAGGTAATCCAGATCAAGAGTATATCCCTTCTGAGAACGTGCCGATCGATCCACCCGCAAAACATACGAATTTCCTGCAATGAGAGGCTCTTCCAGTTCATACTTCAGTCGCCTCCCTTCCCATTCCACACGACCCCTGGGAGTACTCACTCCGCTCAGGCTGAAGGCATTTCGGGTGATCTCCTTGTCCATTTCAACGCTGAAGTCCACATAGATATTCGTACTGGCTGCCACGGCCGTTCCATTCCCTGTGGGTTGAGAGGAAACAATTGCAGGCCTTTCGGAATAGCCACGAGCATCATCAAGAAACAGAGCTGGAATGTCGGAGGCATGATTGCAGTAAATAAAGACCACGGTGAGAATAAAGAAAATAAAGACGCGGCGAAACATGCTTTCTACTCCCCCCTCCGCTTGACACCAGGCCGCACACGAACAGGGGCCCCGTCCTTCAGGGTTCTTAGATTGGCGCGAATGAGCTCATCCCCTGGCTGTAAACCGGAAATGACTTCAGTCCGGTCACCAAAGAGACCCCCGACAGTGACGGTCTTTTTGAAAGCGGCACCATTTTTGTAAATAAAAACATCGGCTTTGCGCTCCCCTTCTTCTTCGCGCACATTCAAGAGTAAAGCTGTCGGTACCGCGATGCCATCCGGCTTTTCCCGGGTTGTAATCTTACAGCGGACAAACATTCCCGGGCGCAGAATTTCCTTCTCATTGTCGAGTTCAATCCGGATTTCCGCCGTCCTGCTCACAGGATCGATGACCGGCGAAATCCGGGCCACTTGCCCGATCAACGATTCGCCCCCGTTTGCATCAATTGTGAACTGACCGGATTGTCCAGCTGTGATGCGCCCGAGATCCTCTTCGGCCACGTTAGTGGTTACAACCACTCGATCCAGGCGGACCACGGTGAAGAAGGGTTCGCCGGTTTTTACCTCTTCGCCTATGTCCAGACCGCGCGAAGCCACGACGCCGGCTATCGGGGATTTGATGGTGGCTTCGGTGAGGAAATACTGAGCGCTTTGAACCTCAGCCTGAGCGCTGGCTATTCCTGATTGAGCCACAGCAACTTCGCTTTTCTCAACTTCTGTGTTAAACTCAATGAACGAATCGCGCTTCTTTTGACCATCAGCTGGAACGGCCCGCCTTGATTCCTTCAGGTCGGCATCGCGAAAGCCAATCATTGCCCCCTGAAAGTCTTTACGGGCCTTGAAATAGCCTGTCATCGAAGTCAGATACTGATTGTAGAAGTTGCGCATATCCATGCGCGACAGCCCGCCAAGCTCATAAACTTCATATTTATTTTGAAGATTCTGTCTCGTCTGCAAATAGTTGGCTTTGGAGTCAAGAATATTCGCCTGCATCACATCCAGAGATTGAATTTGCTTTTGCACAGATCTTCTGGCAGATGATAAGCGGGCCTGCGCCAGGTTCATTCCCGCAACCGCAGAGGTGAGTCGCGCCTGGGCCTGCTGGAGTTGTAAGGCCAGGTGGGTCGTTTCAAGTTGCGCCAGGACTTCACCCTGGGCCACTCGGTCGCCCATATCTTTGTTGATCGTCTGAACGCGACCTTCAATGCGAGCACTTATGGAGGCTTTATTTAAGTACGTAACTGTGCCGGGCGATGAAATTTGTTCGGTCAGAGTCTCCTTTTGAACAGGAATTGTCTCAACCTCCTGGACCATCGCCGCGCTCTCTGTGATCTCTTCGCCTGAAAAGAGTGAAATGAGGATCAAAACTCCGGCGACACTGGCAACACCGGCAGCCCATCGACGGGGATTCTTCAGAAAGTGGTCCTTGATGCCAGACAGCCCTTCGAACACTTCCTTGCGATTGAGTCGCCGGGCAGATTCAGGCAGGCCCTTCATTCCCGAAAGGACTCCTCCTGCAACTTCACGCCATCTATGCCCTGATGATCGGGCATCAGAGATGCTTTCATCAGGCGTGTGGTCCGTCGTGGCACCGGCAGGCTCGGCGACGGCCTCCGGAACTATAAGAGTTTCCAGCTGATCGCCGCTTTCTGCTTTGCCCGCCTCTTCTGGAGCTGGAATGCCCGCCCCCAAGGCCTGCTCATCCCCGGATCGGGGGGATTCCAGCGGGTTGTCAGAGTCGTTCGCCCGGTTCATAGCTTACTGGCGCTCGAGAGCGCGGGGTCTCGATACAGGACGCCAGAGTCGTTCGATACTATCAGGAGTATCTGCTGAAAGGGCATCCAGGTTGACAAGCTGCAGGTGGTCAACCTCCAGCCCCAGATCTATTTCCAGTCGGTTGATTGCGAGCAAGAGTTGAATACGACCCTCGAGCAGATCATATCGCGCCTGGATCAACTTTAATTCTTCTTCGAAGTATCTATGCACGGACAGTTCACCATTCAGAAGCGATCTTTGATCAATCAGATGGCGCACTTCTCGAATAGCCAGAGCTTCGTCCTGAAGGCGCAGATTTCGTTCCTGCTCACGCAGGCTGCGGATCTGACGCTCCACCCGGTTGGCGATGTCCCGAAGAAGATCTCTGTTTAGCTGTCTTGTTCGGGCCAGTGCAATCGCAGATCGGGCTCGCGATTGCCGCCAGCCGGGATTATTGTAGATATTGAGGTCGCCGCCGGTGGACAGGCCACGGCTTTCCCCGCTATCCGATCGGTTCAAATTCGCATCATTTCGCAGAGTGCTGCCAAACAGGTTCCATGTGAGGCTGACGCCAATCCCCCACTCGTTAGTCCGCGGTGGCCATTCCTCTCCTGTTTTTCCATAGTGGCCGGTGAGCGCCAGCTGAGGCAAGTAATCATATTGCGCAATCAGGTACTCCCTGCGGTCCCGTGCCAGGTTCATTCTGGCCTCACGGAGGTCAGGGCGATTTTCATATGCCATTTGAGTCAGGGCCTCAGGATTCAGTTCAAGGGGCCTGACCTGAAGGGAAGAAAGATCCAGAAGGGCCACTTCTACTTCGGGATTCTCCAGGCGCAGCAGGTTCCCGAAATCAATCCGCGCATCCCTTGAGCCAGCTGTCTCAGCCTCAAAGGCGAGCGTCCTTCGGGCATGCTCATTCTGGATTTCACGATAATCGAGTTCCGCTATAGCGCCCTGGTCGATTTCAATCCTCGCTCGATCGGATAGCATGGAAGTGCTGGCCAGAGCGAGCTTCGAGATGGAAACGCTTGCAGTTCGTTGCAGAACCTGAAAATAGCCCTCACGTACGCGGAAACGGAGATCATTGATACCGGATCTGTACTTTTCGGTCGCAACGCGCGCGTCAATTTTTGCAATCTCGTAAGCAAGAAGAGACCGGCCACCATCGTATACCGGCTGTGATAGGTTCATCTGGACCGAGTACCGGCCATTATCGAAGTCGCGCCGTGCGACAGTACGGTTTTGTCGGTACGATAGTGAAGCAGTTGGAAAAAAATCCCTGAACCGAGAGTGAATATTGTCCTTGTGCAGGCCTTTCTCGCGTCGGGCGAGCCGAAGTTCTACACTGTTTTCAAGGGCGATCCGCTCGGCTTCTCTGAGGGTAAGGATTTGATCGGAGCCCACGTCCGGGTACAGGCTCCCACCCACCGGAATGAGGAACAAAGAGATGACTATACTTTCTGGAATTCTGGCTTTCAAGGGTTTTTTTCCTGAACAACCCCGTCTGCCACAACAGCGGAAGCAGGATCCTTTTTACGTCTTTCTGCCAGAGCTTTCATCAAGGCAATGTCCGCAGCATTCACATTCAATGCCGCTACTTTGCGGGCGTGCAAATCGGAGCGTTCCTGCATCTGTAGATCCGAGAACAGATCCGCAAGATGAACATGAATGCGAGACACTTCATATTCGACTCCAAGCGCATTGTAGTACTGATTCAACGCCAGATCCATTTTCTTATCCCGTTCAAAGCAACGCCCGAGGTAGTAACGACCTATGAAGTTTCCCGGATCATTTTGAACAATAATGCGGAAAATCTCGATTGCCTCATCGTTTCTCCCGTCCTCCAGAAATATGATCCTGCCCAGCCACAGCATCAGGTAGGGGTTTTCAGGCCATTCATCAAGTCCTTCACGGAGTACCCTTTCTGCTTCTCGATACTGTCTGGTGTGAAAGTGAATTCTGGCTCTCATTCCTACCGTTTCGACCGTCCGCGCCTTGATCCGGCCGAGCCCGTCCAGTGCTGAATCGAATTTAAGCTCCGCCAGCTGTTCCTGCGCCTCCCGGAAGATGGCGAGCTCCTCCTCGCTCAATTCGGCCCGAGGACCGCATCCGGGCAGTGCCGCCACGATCCAGAATACTATGCAGACATGAGAGTTGAGTGACATAATTTTCTTTAACTGCTTTTTTCTTTACGGATGGATCGGGCGCCATGATGCCAGACTGACCCTCAATTGACAATCCCATTTATTTTCTGACAGAGAAACCCGGGGGTAAATGGCACGAAACCAGCTGAAACGGGAACTAAATATGTCCGTATCTGGAATGTAACCGAACAAAAATAGAATAAGAAAATGTAAAAGACTCGCGTATCCCGGAAGAGAGACCTTGAGCCGGGGGCGACCGGGCAGCGGTACCCGAGATATAGCCTGAATAGCAAGAGACATAATTTCCTTTTACATTCTTAATTTATAAAAAAGATCCCCGCGAGTCCATGTCTGTCAAGACTATTTTTACGGGTTGTTCCTACCTGGATGAAAAAAATCGATGCAATTCGTAATTTGTGTTGCAGACAAGGCTTGAAAGATCATTCAAGGCTCGTGTCTCCTGCCAAATCAACTCCTCTGGCTCTCCTGGCCCTTTGTCTGGCCGGGAGTTGCAACAGGCCAGATCTCATGACGGTATACCGCAATGCCATGGAAACATACTCGTCCCCCGATTGGTTAGCCCGTGCGGGATCAATTCAGGTCACAAAAAGAAATTTTTTTTATGCGACAGGATCCGAGGTAATCGATCTTCCTGAGCTGGAGCTGCTTCCGGGTGAGGCACGCCAGATTGTGTTAAAAAAAGTAATTGCTCGCAGGCTTGCCATTGCCAGTGGCGCAAAAACCGGCATTTATGAATCTGAGGAAGCAGCAAAGTATATCCTGCCCAGACTGGAGGCGATCCTGGAAGATTACTACTATCTGCAGCAATCTACACAAAGGGGTACAGGGAACGGATCAGCCATTCTCCCCGGCAAAGAGGAACTCTCTGCATGGGCGGCCGGGCGAGGTATTTCGGATGAGCAGGCCCGCCTTCGGGCAGGCAGAATACTTTCGTCGTATAATAAACTGAAATCGCAGCAACTGCGGGAGCAAATTCTTTCAGAACTGCTTCTTGAGAATCCGATAGAGGTGCGAAAGTGAAGCGACTAAACCCTTTCTGGCCTGGGCTCCTTTGCCAGCTCTGTATTTACTCGGTTATTGCCGAACCCTTTGTTCCGGGTGACGATCGTATCCAGGAGGCGGAAATCCTCGAACGCATCCAGCGTGAAATTGGTCAGGACTTGAAAAGCCTCCGGCAAAGGGAAGTCACAAAGAAGGAGGCCAGAAAGACTGAAAGCCCAACCCATCTGCGCTTACAGTTGCGATCAAGCGGGGGGAAGGAATATAGCGGATACCATGCTCACAATAACCTCGCGATTCGACTAAATACCGCCACTGGTCCGGTCGATCTTCAGCTCAGGGATGTCTCTTCCCTAACTTTTGAGAAATTTACTGCCACTTTTGTGCACTATCTTGAAGAAGAAAAGAAAGTCCGGATCTTTTTCATACCAGATCAATGCAAAGCTGAACTGCGGAATGGAGGGACGATGGAAGGTCGCCTGCTGAGTAGAAATTTGCTTCAGGTCAGGTTGAAGGATGACGGGCCAGAAAGAACCTACTCAACTCTTTTCTGGGTTGACATTGATCAACCTGCACCTCCGGCTTCACCCGAAGAAATGCAGGCATTGCTTGCCCGGCAGGCGCCAGAGCCGACCGATTTAATTAAGACGATCGCAGTATTTCCTCAGTCCGCAGCTACCAGATCCATTCAGAATGAGGATTAATGCCGTGCTGCTTCTATCTTTCGCTTTCTATTGTGTATCCAGGGAAACCAGGCATACACAGAGCGGCGAAACCATGAACTCAGGACAATGGGGCACGACACAAGGAATGGTGATGTTCATGGCCGCTAGCGGCCCGTTCTACATAGACCAATTTGAAAGCGCAGCCTTAACGGAGGACATTTTGCTGGGGATCCCTGGAGCACCGCCCGCAGTTGGGCTGACTCAGAAGCAAGCCAGGGCCTATTGCCAGCGAGCCGGCAAAAGGCTATGTTCCGGGGCTGAGTGGAGATCGGCCTGCCTCGGTGCGGCAAGGGCAAGGTTTTCCTATGGAAACGCTTACGAGAAGGGCCGTTGCAACACGGCCAGTACCGCGGACCGGCCCACCGGTTCTCTGCAAACCTGCCGCAATGTTGATGAAATGTATGATATGGTTGGGAACGTCATGGAATGGGTTGAAAACATTGAAGGAGAGCGTAGCATTGCCATGGGCGGGGCCTACTCAACGGGTCCGGAGACGGACTGCTTTACCCGGCAGTTTTTTCCTCTCGAAACGGCAAGCCGCGTGATAGGCTTTCGTTGCTGTAAATCGGAAGGATCCAGATGAAAAGGATCCTTATCCTCTGCCTTGTTTTCTGCTCCTGTCAGGCATATTCTGTTATATCACAGCGCAACGACGCTCTCTGGCCGCGACCTTCCAATCAGATGCCCTATCACGTGGGCCTCGGCTACTTTCAGACCCCCTCGCATGCACCTTTACAGCAGGCTGGACTTCTGGAAGTTCTGACCTTCTCCCTGCGGGACGAGGGATTCGAAGTTGTCGAACCGCGCTTGTTTCATGAGTTGCTCCGTCACAATGATCTTGCCGTAGATCAGAAGTTAACAGAGAATGAAATTTCTCGGCTCCATGGCGTGCATCCTGGAAACCTTTTCATCCAGGGTAGGCTGGAGATCGAACGGACAGAAGATTTGCTTGAAGATCTTTACCAGGTCATGCTACTGTGTTTTGTGCATGATGCGCAGAGCGGTGCTCAGGTAGCGGAGATTCGGGTGTTTGGAAAGGACCTCCCAAAACCGACAGCCCGAATCCTGATGGAACTCTCCCGCCGCGGCGCTCTGGAACTCTATGGATTTACCAGGAAATGATAAGCATGTTAGAGAATGGCATTAGGAAGCTCAGGGACCTTCGGCCAACCGAACGCAATGTTGCATTGATCCTTACCCTTGCCTCGTTCTTTACAGGAGCTGTATTCCTGGGCACCTTCTCCTATCGCATGATTCAGGCCACACCGGCACTGGACACGGAAACCGATCCTAAGACACTCAGCCAGCGGGAGCTGCTGGTTCGCCGCCGCCTGTCCCTCATCGCCAGAATCAATCTTTGTGAACAGGAAATTGCCGGTCGGGTTCCTGAAGCTCGATCTGTTTGCCCGGAGAGTGAGCGGAGTCGAATATCCGAATACCGCACACAGGTTCTCGAAATCGATGAAAAGCTCCTTCGGCCGGAGTAGGGTGGATCTCCTACCCAGCCGGACCAAAAGCTGTGCATTAGGTATAAGCAAGCTGATCCACCTGATGGACGACAATTAGAATTCCCTGTTGGCGACGGTTAGAATTCCCTCTATTTCAAGCCATAGATTTTCTTTTCTTGGCGGCCTCCTGAAGGCTTGCGTACCAACCAATCGATGATGTGCCGGTATTGGATGAAATGGCCTTTCTCCTGCCTCTGGCGCGGTATTTGCTCCACCTTCTGGCCATCCTACAGGATTTCGAGGTAGTCTCCATGCAGACGGATTTCGACTTTTTCGCCGATGAGACGACTCGGCACGGAATAGGTCACATTGCTGACATTCAATGTGCTCGTCTTTCCCACTCTCATGCTCAGCACCTGAAAGCTTTCGAGGCGGCGGGGCGGACGACCGCGTAGAACCTTCAGCTCTTCACAGAGGCGCACCTGTCGACCGCGATTCTGCCGCTCGAAATACTCGCGAAAGAATTTTTCGTATTCCCCCTTGAAGCAAAATCCCTGGAGCCGCGCAGCAAGAGCTGCTGCTCCAGTCTTCTCTTGAGCCGATGGTGGCTTTGCTCGACATCTCCATTTTCATTTCCACTGTATGAGTTGGTGGGTCGGCCCTGGATCCCATAATGCTTCAGAAGCGCAGTATATCGCGCCATGAACTCGCCTGCCTGCTGGCCGGGCTGCTTCACTGCTGCGGTCAATCGATCCGGTGGTATGGCCAGACCTTGAATCGCCGCTGCAGCGTCCGCAGCTGGCTGTCCTGAAATTGGCCAGGATACTTTTCCTGGAGAAACTGAAACATGGTCAATGCTTCCAGACCCGGGAGCATCATTCAGGAATTCCTCAATCTCGGGCCACACTTCCAAAAAATCATCCCGACGGGTCCGATATGCCCGGGTCTTCTTCATTTCCGATGGCAATTTCTCCGGATTCTCATACTTTCGGGCGGTCTTTACGTCCATTCCGGCCAGCATGGCCGCCCGTTTGAGGGTCTTTCCCTCTGCTCTTAATCTCCTCATTTCTCTCACCTGTTTGTCATTTACAATGCTCCCGGCATGGCTTCGGGTTGCGGCCGTTCTGGCCAGGATTGAAAAGAGGGAATTCTAATTGTCGTTGGTGGGGAATTCTAACTTTCGCTGATCAAATCAGAAATGCAAACATCCTGCATAAATGCAATCAGGCAAAAAATCGGCACTTTTGCGGCTGTAATTTGCTTGAGGTTCCGAAATGTGCCCGAAGTCGGAACCTTTCCTAAGAAGAATGGCCGGTCCGAGGAATTCCGTCCCGCCATTCTACTGCTTGACTCACGGGTCGGCTTTTCATCCGGGGCGAGCTGCTTGGAAAGTTGAAGGTGCTGCCTTGGTAGGCCTATCCCTGAGCACGACGTGGCTCAATCTGGGCGAGGGTCCCGTCCGAACTTTTGCCCGCAGTCTGCTTCGCTGCCGGGCATACCCATCCACCAAAGGGGCGCGCATCCGCACGGCCCGTTACCATTCCGGCTGCGCTCAATGCTTTTGCGATCCCTTTTCCCGGAACGGTTGCGGGAAGAAGAGTAGGGCCGAAAGGCCGGAGCAACCGCGTAGGGGGTGCGCGCCGAGCCGCAAATTTATGCGCAGTAGCGCTGATTACACATTTTCGCCGGTGATCTGAGTAACTTTCTCGCAGACCGATTTGTGAATTCTGGTGAGCCGTTCGAGGCACAATGTGGCGGTCGGGCGACGATCGGCTTCTATGCGCAGCATATCCTGAAGCAAATCATACAGAGCGACATTCTCCGCACCCCGAATCTCGCGCACGTCCAACTCAATTGGATCTGTAATCTTTTCGGGTTCCCTTTGTGGATTGAACCCCTGCAAAAGTTCGTAGAGTACCGTGCCCAGTTGAAAAATGTCACTTTGCGCGTTTACTTGCACCATTGGATCTTTGGCTCGGGCAACTAACTCCGGTGTCCTGTAGCGAAATGGCATCGCGGGGTACGGTGTGTGATGCCGTGGCAAGTCATCCTCATCGTCATCGGATTCCCGTTTCGCGCCGTTGTCATGGAGATCCTTGGCCAAGCCAAAGTCGGCCAGCTTCGCACCGCTATCATTTACTAGAATATTCTCTGGCTTAATATCGCGATGCACGACGGGTTTTGCCGATCCATGGATGTAAACCAAAGCCGACAAGCAGTTCAATACGATCCTCAAGGCCCGCACTCGATCGATCCGGTTTTCAAGAACAAGTTGCCGAACCGTCGTCGGGACATATTCCATCAGCGCAAAAGGGAAGGCCGCAGAATGGGTATTGTATACGCCATCGTCAAACACGCGCACGATCGATGGGTGGTCAAATTCCTTGAGTTTCTTCACTTCTTCCAAGAAGGCCGCTTTTCGCACCGGATCGCTGATTTTGTGGAAGACCTTGAGTACCATTTGCAGACCAGAGTAGCGGCCGGAAACGCCCGTGACGAGGAAGGCCGTGCCATTACCCCCCTTGCCGAGAAACCGTTGGTTACAGTAGCGTCCCGACGCTGATTCCACTGCTTGTAGGTGATCTAGAAAAAATCCGTCTCTCATGGTGATACCTCCAAGGCGTTGTTGCGCATAACGACGCGGCTTATCGAAGTTGGGCCGAGAGGCCCAATTTGTCCGCCGTCTGGTTCGGTGCGCGCCATACGCACAGACCGAACCGGGCGCGCATCCGCACGACCCTTCACGATTCCGGCTTCCCTCAAAGCTTCTGCAACCATTTTTCCGGGAATGGTGGCCGGGAGAAGACCACGGCCGAGCGAACTTGAGCGAAGAGCGAAGGGAGCGAGCGAGCGCTAACCCACAAAGTTATCTGCCGTGCGGTTCTCCCGTCGCTACCTCTATCTGAAGTTTGAAGAATTGCGGGGAAGGATACTCACTGCAAATAATCGAGACATTTACAAAGAATGTACCAATTTCCGTTGGTATGATCGCGAATCCGTCAGAATGGTCGAAATGTGTTTGGCGCGTTTGCAGAAGGGATGCCTTATGCAGTCTCAACGCATGCGGTGCATCAACAGAAATCCAATGGTCCTTATTGTGGAAGAACTTCAGGGGAGAAGGTGAGAAAGCCGATTCTGGCAAAGAAAATACTCCTTGATAGGGTAAGCCACGGATCCGGGGACGCAACTCAGTCCGTGCGGTTTCGATTGGATTTTCGGGAATAGGGCTCTTAGGAAGTGGGAAGAGTTTCTCCACGTCATGTGGATGCGAAGAAACAACATATATAGAGTCGGGAAACGTTAGGTCGACAAATATGTCGGTCCCTTTAGCGGTACCTTCATTCGATAGGGTCAACGAAATTTCCTGCTTGGCATTCTTGGCGCAAAGGTATAATCTCATTGATTTCAAGTAAGTTTGAAATACTTCTGTGGTGGGAAGAGAATTGTTGTAGCGCGAGATGCTGTCCGGAGAAATGAATCCCGCTACATCGGCGGGAATGACTGTCTCAAGTGAGACGGGTTTCTCTGGCAAGGAGATATTGGGCAAAAACAGAGGAGGCAAAGCGATCATCAGATGCGGTGAACGGTTGTGCCCGGCACTCAGCCGATCTAATTCTGCCCTGAGAACTCGATTTTCTCTGCTTAGGGTTGCCATTTCATCTAAGATCTCCGGTGAAGCTGCACGGCTTGCCCGAATATAGCCGATGCCGGGTTTGCGATCCATTTGTTTTTGCAGGGACAGTGAAACGAGGCGGCCGAGATCCTCGGCATTCCGCCAGAAACCGGCATTTTTCCCGTTCCTCTCAACTTTATCGCGGAAGGCATTGAGTTGTTTGAGTTTCATTGGATCGGTCTCATTTTGTGTTCCGGCAGTCGGGGCAGATGGATCTATAAGAAAGGCAAGCACCGGAATTCCAGTCTGGCAAGCAAAATCGTATTCCTTTTCCGTGAAACCTATGCCGTCTGCCGTAGCGCTTCCATAGCGACGGCCCAGTATTAGGACGTAGTAATCCGAGTCCCTAATGGCATCCGATATCAGTTCCCATTGGTCCTCATCGGCAGCATTGAATAATTCCATGCCGATAGGGATATGATTCATACTGAGAATAGTATAGAGAATATTATCACGCTCTTCCTGTAAATCCGCGTATGTTGAGCTTACAAAGATCTGATATTTGACAGCGGGGCGCATTCATTCCTCTTTTGTACCGCATGGCCGATAACGCCGCGGCTTAGCGAAGTTGGGCGCGCATCCGCACGACTCGCCACCATTCCGGCTTTTGTCGAGGCTTCTGCAACCCTATTCCCGGAATTGTGGCGGGGAGAAAACCAAGGCCGAGCGACCGGACCGCAGAGGGAAGGGAGTGAGCGCTAGGCCGCAAAGTTATGCGACGGTCTGGGCCCGTGTGGACTTCTTGGCTTTCCGAATTCGTGAACGAACAGCGGTCACCACCTTCTTTCTTGCGGCATCATTTGCGGCGGCCTTGTCTACCTTAATTCCAATTGAGATATTTGCCAATTTGCTCATGATTTGCTCCTTTGTTCTTACAGGCGCGGATGAATTCATCGTACTCCAGTAATAACGGAAAAAGGATGTCCCCGATGCCCGCCAGGTAATCGATTGCCTCCCTGTGCTTGAAGCCCCCTTTGAAATTGTCAACACAAAGAAAACCCACGACAAGGCGTTGGTATGGAAGCTTTTTGTCGGGGATGATCGAGATCGGAACCACAAGACAAGCATTGTAGTGCGTGGACCATTGAGGATTAGAATTCGTGTATTCGCCGCGATCATAACGCTCTTTGAGATTTTCCGACACAAATATTGTGTCTTTGAAATGAGGGCTGCAAATAATGTTAAAGGCCGTATTCTCACGCACGGGGAATGTTCTTGTTTGCTTATTGTCGATGAAGTCATTGGATTTGCGGGAGCGATAGCTGCCGGAATCGCGATGAAGGGTCTTGCAAACAAGGTTGTGCCCTTTGGCGTGCGTAATCTTTATGCAAGATGAGCAGTCATCGCCGGTTAGCTTGTCAAAATGTGACTTAATGTTATCGAGAGTGAACACCATAAACAATGAGAAATCTCTTAAGATTTTCTCCATTCGCTCGCGGTCAATCTTGGTCCGCGCACTGCTTTGCGAAAAGGCGAAATTGAAGTCTGATAGAAGGTAGAGAATGTATCTCAATTGATGAAGGATATTGTGTATGCTTTTTGAGCGGTCCAGCAAGACTTGACGAGCAATTTTCAGATCCGCCGTTGTTTGAAAAGCCTCCAGCGGGAGCGCCATTATGGTATTTACTTTGAAGGCGTAGTAGAAATTCAGGCACGCTATGGAAATAATTAAAATGATGATCGTAACTGCAAGTGTAATAAACGTAGTGCCGAGATCCTTGGAAAGGGATTCTGGCAATCCGTTGATAACCGAATACAAAGGATAGATACTCAAAAGCAAGCCTGCGATACTTGCGAGTCCGCTGGTCCATCCGAATAGTTTCTCAATAATAGGTGTTTTCATATTCTAAATAGGCTCACCCTCTCTGCCAGCAAAGTTGCCGCCTCAAATGAGGTAGGAACATGGCAAGATATAATGTGAATTTCAAGGAAGCGGTCGTCAGAAAGATGCTGCTGCCAGGTGGCAAGGGGGTCCAGGCCACAGCGGAAGAGACTGGTGTCTCAGCACCGACCCTCTACGGATGGATCAGGAAGCTGAGGAGGACCGTGGAGATGGGAGAAGACAGGACCGGTCCGAACGAGCGGAGCCTGAGCGAGAAGCTTGAACTGCTGATGGAATCCGCGAACCTGGGACCGGATGCACTGGGTGAATGGCTTCGCGGACGGGGAGTCCATGAGGGCACCTGAAGCTGTGGCGCACCGAGGTACGCGAGGCTCTTGAGTCAGGTGGCTCGGCGACCCGCCGGATCTCCGCGCAGAGCCGCGGGGAGATCAAGGCCACGGAGAAAGTGCGCCGCAAGGACAAGGCGTTGGCCGAGCTGACCGCGATCGTGGTACTCAAAAAAACTGGAGACCTTGTTGGGCGAGGAAAAGGAGCCTTGACCTCGTCGTCGGTCAGATCGCACCTCGTGGCCCTGGTCGCGGAGGCGATGGCCGCCGGTGCCCGCCTCAAGGTCATCGGAGAACACCTGAGGATCGACCACAGGACTCTGCAGCGATGGCGGAAGGACCCGGCCGGTGACGGCCGCAAGGACGCAGTCCGCAAGGTGCACAATAAACTCACCGACGCGGAGCGCGCGGAAATCCTCCGTGTCGTAAACTTGCCCGAATACCGCGACATGGCCCCGGCCTCATGATGAATGCGGAGTTGCATTTATGACTGCATCGCATTTCTGGAGGAGTTCAGGCAAACTGATGCTGGTAGCCTGACCGGATTCGATTTCGGCGAGCCTCCGATCCAGAATGGCCCCGAGCTCCGGATAAATGGGAGACGGATCCACACTGGTATAAAGGGCATCTGCCAGCTCGATTCTGTCATGCGCAGTCAGGGTCAGAGCTGCTGCCTTGATTTCCTGCACGGTCATACCTGCACCCCCAGCGTTTTCAGTTCCCGTAGCACGATCCTTTTCTCTGGCCGGATATTTTCCAGCTTCTTTTGTACACTTTCTTCAATTTCGGATAGAAGTTAGGACCCATTCTGTTAGCGCTTCATAGAAAGCTGTGTTGAAGGGCAGGGCGGCCTCGCCGCCTTCTCCGGGTGTGCCCGGCATGGGCGATGACTAAAGGGTGAGAGTCCCGAACAGGGGAGGTTGAACCCCCTGATAGCCAAGAGCAAGGGTGTCCATCGTGAGGTGGAATCTGAAGGAAGCTGGAGGCAAACTCCTGGCCTGACGCACAGGAACCTGATGAGGCCGTTAGTCTGGATGAGGCTGCCCGTGAAGCTGAAGTCCGTTCAACCAAAGGGCGAAGCGGTAGATCAGGCAGGTAGATGGGAGGAAAGTCATCACCCTTACCCGGGGAGATCTGTAGGAACGTCGGCGGAGGGTCCGCGTGCGGAGGAAACCGACAACCATCATCATGAGATGATGCTGATCTTACAGAAGTCAGCAGAGGTCATAGTAAGTCCCACAAAAGGGTGCGGCTGGAAGGCGGCTCGGGGGAACGAAGGACCGAACATTAGTTTTGAGGAGAAACCTGTAGAATCATGATCATGCAAGGACAGCTGGAATTTCCATTTGCGGGGAGGCCGGACTCAAACGAAGGGGTGAAGCCCCGGGACCGCGAGCCGGTAGCGGAGCATGACACGGCTGAAGCAGGCATAGACCTCACGAACGGTAAGGAAAATCTCCTGGATCAATTGCTTGATCCGGGAAACATTGCAGAGGCCTGCAAGAAGGTCAAATCGAATAGAGGCGCAGCTGGAGTCGATGGTATCACGACCGGAGCTCTGGATGAATTCATGACAGAGCACTGGTTGGGTATCGCCGATCGTATTCGCTCGAACAGCTACCGGCCACAGCCGGTGCGACGGGTGGAAATACCCAAGGCCGATGGCAGCAAACGTTTGCTCGGGATACCAACGGTAATTGACCGTGTAATCCAGCAGGCCCTGCTGCAAATCCTGATGCCGATCTTCGACCCGTACTTCTCCGAGTCGAGCTACGGATTTCGTCCGGGACGAAACTTGACAAGGAGTTGGAGAAACGTGGGCACAAGTTCTGTCGCTATGCAGACGACTGCAACATCTACGTGAAGGGCCGTCGATCGGGAGAAAGGGTATTCGAAAGCATCGTGCGCTTTCTGAGCAAGAGACTCAGGCTTGCGGTGAATGAAGAGAAGAGTGCTGTGGACCGTCCATCAGCCCGGAAGTTTCCGGGCTTCAGTTTTCTGCGGACTGGTCTCGGGGTGAGGATTTGCATATCCCGGCAGTCCATAAAGAAACTGAAAGACAAGATCCGCGAGCATACCAGGGTTCGAAGAGGGAACATCACCCTCGAAGAAAGAATCAAGGTGCTCAGGCGATATCTGGTTGGATGGATGGGCTACTATGCACTCACGGACGATCCTTCCATTCTTGGCAACATCACATCGTGGATGCGCCGACGAATGCGCATGGTAGTCTGGAACCAGTGGAAGAAGCCAATTGCCCGCTTCAGAGGCTTTCGGCGCCTCGGGCTGACCGCACGGGAGGCCCGCATGGCCGCCTACAATAGTCGGGGCAAATGGTGGAACTCCCGGATCAAACTGGCTCACGTAGCCCTGGGAAACTTTGCAAATTTAAAGTCTGATTTTAAATTTGCATAGACCGGGTTTTACCATCGGCTACTCTGGTGCCGTGGACTATGTAGAGCGCGACCAGGAGAGCAATGTTCGGAAGCTGGTGGCCTCATCGCCCTGTATGGCGCTGACGGGGCCCAGACAATCAGGGAAATCCACACTCTTGCGGCGCTGCCTGCCCAATTACCGGTATGAGACCCTGGATGATCCGCTTCTCAGGGAGCAGGCCACCACCGATCCGCTCCTTTTCCTGGAAAACCTGGGGGAGAGGGCGATCATCGATGAAATCCAGTATGCGCCCGGGCTCCTGACGTATGTGAAAATGCACATCGACCGGAATCGCGCGCGCAAAGGCATATTTGTGTTCACTGGATCGCAGCAGTTTGCTCTCATCAAAGGACTGGGCGAAAGTCTGGCCGGGCGCATTGCCCTTGCGGAGCTCTTGCCCTTTTCCGTCACCGAAAAGCGGCGGAGCCTTGATTTGCCGGGTACGGAAATGGCATTTCGGCATGCGGCGCTGGTGGGCTCGTATCCAGAGCTGGTCACTGACCCGACCACCGATTCTCGAAATTGGTACGCATCTTATGTCCAGACCTACCTTGAGCGCGACATCCGTAGCATTTACGACATCGGAAAATTGGCCGACTTCCAGAGATTCCTGCGCCTGCTGGCGGCACGTACGGCGCAGCAGGTGAATATGTCGGACTATGCACGCGATCTGGGGATCACGGTCCCGACAGTGAAGAAGTGGCTTTCCATCCTTGAAGCAAGCCGGATCGTTTATCTTTTGCCACCCTATTACGCGAATTCAGGCAAACGGATCACGAAAGCCCCCAAGTCCTACTTTCTGGACATTGGGCTTGTTTGCTATCTCGCCGGTGTCCGCGACGAAGATCATCTTTTCCACGGCCCTATGGCCGGAGCGCTTTTCGAGAATTTCTGCATTCAAGAGGCGGTGAAGCGCAGCCTGCACAGAGGATTCCGGCCCCAGCTCTATTACATTCGCACGGGCCAGGGTCTGGAAGTGGATCTGCTGATCGAGCCGCAGCCAGGCACTCTCATTCCTGTCGAATTTAAGATGTCTCGAACCCCTTCGACGGCCCTTGCAAAAAACATTGCTGACTTTCGCGGCCAATTTTCCGGGCTTGGCGTATCGCCGGGCCATGTAGTCACCCTGAATGATGAAGAACGATCCCTTACACGCGATGCCAGGATGACCTCCCTCGACACGTTTCTTCAGATGCTGTGAAGGCAGAGAAAATCAAAGTAGGGTTGGCGTTTTTTTCTTTGGCCGCGCTTAAGCAGGTTGAAGCACGGCGGGCGGGCGCGGAATCACCCCACGGCATATTTGAGTGCAGCTGCATCCGCCACCAGTGCATAATCACCGTCTTCGAAAGGACGCCATCCTACTGGAAATTTTCCGCGCATGCTCATCAGCACAACATCCGGTAGCCATGCCCGTGCCGGACGATTGATGCGAACCACAATGAATTGAATGGATTCAGCGTCCTTCTTGAGCAGCGGTTGCAATTCACTTGAGTAATGGGCCGGAACGTAGCCCACCGTCCAATCATTTTCCTTTTTCAAGGCGATAGCATGCTTATCAAATCGATTCTGAACATCAAGCAATGGGTACAGACGATCGCCTTCACTTAGCTTTTCCACCACTTCATCAAGGTGCTCGAAAACTGGAGTGCGGCTCATGGAGCTAACAAAGCAATGGATCTGAAAATATCCTTTAACCTCAGCCGGTTTGCGAAAGATGCGAAACCGGTCCGTAACCTTGCGACCTTCCGAGCGCTCCAAAACCTCGAAAGGCAGAGCTACGCTGTCATGCACGTCCAGCCCCAGGGACTCAATGTATTCCGCAAAATCAGGGCGGCCTGGGTCCATCAGGCGGTTCTGAAAGAACGGAAACAGGTCAGCCGTATCATAGGTCTGGCCGACATCAGCGAATTCAGGGATCTGGCCCATGCCCTTAAGGATCGCTTTATGGACTCCTTGAACGTACCGGAACGTTGTCTTTCCTGGTTGGTGGTCAAGGCGGCCCACAGGGATGTGCTCTCCCGTGAGATTAGCTTTCCAGACCAGAAACAGAGTCCGTGATTTTCTGGATTTCATTTGCGGTTACCTGCAGGTATTGAACAAAAAACTGCCTATCCTGGTCACTAACAAAATCGGCGGGAATGCGGCTCACCATACGCTCTATTCGAGTGGCCCCGAGCCCCACTATGCGGCGCACCATATCCTTACAAACATCGGGGTTGCCATGAGCAGCCACTTCCCAGGCAAAACAGGCCCTGACCAGGTCTGGAAACCTGAGATACCCTTGCTGGCCGTAGATGGCACTGCGGCCACTCTGATAAAAGCGGCGCAGTTTTTCAGAATCCTCCAAATAATCTCTGGTTGGCCACCCCGGAGGTCGCATCCCACCCAGGCAGGGACCATGATCAAAGGTTGGAGCAATTCTTTGTTTGCTTACGGTACCTTTCGAGGTTTGGATGATCATCCAGTTGTCATGATGCCGGTCAGTATTCCCAACAAAGGCATCGAAAATGAAATACCGGAGCAGTACATCGCTATGTGGCCATGGTACACCAAACACTTCCAGAGCATGGAAGATATTCACCAGATTATAGGCGCTTTGTTTGCGTTTCTTGTCGCAGTCGTATCCGCTCAACTCAGGGCTCAAGCGCATGCATTCGCCACCAAGGACTGGACGGTCCGCATTGAAATCCAGGTATGATCTTCTCTTGCGCGATCCCTTGCGCGCTCCCGGAAAATCTGCCGAATCCTCCGGTGCAGGGATTACAAAGGATACAGATATAACACCGGGCTCTCCATTGGGGTCACGTCCCAGAAGCGTTATGGGAGCAGGCAGTCCGAGTTCCATAGCCAATTCTGCGCAGATTTTTTCGGACGCTGCTTCCACTGAGCCTGGCCGTTGCCATTTAAAAAGGCCTATCAACCCTCCGGGCTCCCGCAGCCAGTACCAGCGTTTTCTTTTTTTGCCCGTGCTCTCCGCTCCTGCAGAAATCAATTTCCCGACATCCATTACTGTGCATTGGCTCAATTCGGGATGCTCCCTCAGTATTTCCTCCGCCCGAAACTCTGGTTGAGTCGCTGGAACGCTGCTGTCGTCCAGGAAAACATGTGGGATGCGATCGGCATCTCTGACAAAAATACAACAATCACCCTTATTATAATTCTTTAGCTGATCTCTCAGAATATGTGGATAGTAGAGGCGAAATTCCGGATCGCGTGGCTTGTCGGCGCGCACATTATAGTAACACGAACTTACGAATTGTTCCTGAATTTCAGTGTCCGAATGCTGCTTTCTGAAAAGGTAGTGTACCGGCACCCAGCGATGGGCCAGCGGAAAGAGGCGTTCGGCGGAACGCGGAATTCCTATCTCATGTTGGTGAGAAGTGCCCGCCGGTAGATCCACCGCCGCGAGGCGCTTTTTAATGCAGACAATGTCGGTTGAGGGGCCATTCCGGTTCTCCGCGTTCAACTCCGCATCATCCGCTGGGCCGTTGCCACCAGCAGTAAAACGCCTATTCCCTCGATCCATCCGTTCCTTTGAACTTTCACAGAGCATAGCATTGCCACTAGAAACTGCACCGTGCTATCCATGACCTGGATGCTGGCAGAGAGGGATGATCCGAACAGGATTGAAAGACTGGACGATGCGGTCCTGCATCATGTTGATTTCCTGCTCAGCTACGGTCATATACTATCCTCCATTCTCTCCAGGCTATTCAGACCGCCTCAGAAAGGATCCCTTCCAAATTTCCCTGAAACGTGTTGAACGCGTTCAGGGGCATCAAAAAAAATCCGTTCTGCGTTAGCAACCTCTGGTTCGGGATAAGGCCGACTTTTGAGGCGCTATCCTCTAATCCAAAATTCTGAATGCAATTTTTCTTTTAACTATTTTCATTGTATAGCGGGCGATCAATTCTTGCGCCCCCTTTTTCAGGGCGATTTCTAAATCACCTCTTGAAGCGTAGGACTTTGCATTCTCTACTGCATCTTCGGCAATATCGGAAAATTTCAGCAAATTTACAAAGGTTGCGCTATTTTGATCTGGACTGGCAAAAGTGCCATCCCATTGTTCATCAGGGTGAATAAACAAAGGGAGTTCTTCATCAGCGCCTAAGGTGAAACTTCTTAAAAGCTCCTTGTCGTTTGCGTTGCTTCCCTTTGGGATATTGACAAGGGAGTAATCGTGTATTATCGCGCACCTGAGCGCATACAAAACCTTGCATTCTGAGGAATTCAAGTTCGAGAAATATCTGAGTGCATTAATGATTGATGGGCCTTTTTCGGGCTGCGCGCCTTTTGGCTTCACGGCAGTGCCAATCTGGTCAAGAACAGTGAAATATCCCATAGCCCCGAGCCAGCATCCAGCTTTTGCATCATCAATCAGGTTGCCTGTAATTAAATCCCGGCCAGTTGCAGCGCGTGCATCGCGCAAAATAGCTATTAAGGTGGATATATGCGGAAATTTTCCATCAATGCCATCTTCTGACAAATACAATGAAATGGCCTCTTCTTCAGTCATCCAGCTAACTCCTCCACAACCGCATCCAGCATCTTTCGCCCTTCGTTCCGAGAGCTTGCAAGCCTTTCCTCCAGCTCATCGCAATATGCCATTAACCGTTCCACTTTTTCGGAAATGCGCTCTTGCTCAGATAATGGAGCTATCGGAATTATTGCCGTATTCATTTTCGATAGAGTGACGCGCGGAATTCCCACGCCAGTCATATCTCCGCGTGTTTCGCTGTAGTAGAAGGGTGATCGCAGTACATGGAGCATGTATTTGTTATTTATTTCTTTTGGCAGCTTTAATAATGCTACGCTCGAAAGCATGCTAAAGGGTTCTTTCAGATGATTTATTGTTGCGATTCCAGTTGTTGCTCCGTCCTTGATATATAGAAGATCACCTTTTTCAGGATCGCAGCGCGAATAAATTTCATCGTGAACTTTCTTTGTTACATATGTGATTCCATGTAGAAGGATTCCGCTTTCTTTTATATTTTTAGCAGTAACATATTTATAAGCGCCTGATTCGCTATTTGGTGGCGAATGGTGGGTCCCGTCTGTAATTTTAGTACATGCTTCCCCCAGCCTCACCCACTCCCATCCTTTCGGCAACGCAAACGGTTTCTCATCTTCCCCAATCGGTGGCAGCTCCTTCTGTCTCTTGATCTTCCCCTCCTCTATCAGCTTCTCCTTCTCAGCCTTGATCCGCTTTAGCAGCTCACTGGCTGGCTCATCGTTCGGGTCTTGCTTCACCAGCTTCCCCATCACCGCCAGTTGTAGTATCGTTTCGCGCAGAATCTTCACGTTCTCAGGCCGCCGCACCAGTAGATCAAAATTGGACTTCACTCGATTCAGATTGACCTGGAAGCTTTTCTGATCCTGCTCCTGGGTGAGCGCACCAAACGCCGCGCCATTCAAGGAAACCTGCACCGTATCGCGCTCATTCTGCTGCGCTTCCAGCTCATCGCACAGGGCCATCAGTCGATCCACTTTTTCGATAATACGCTTTTGTTCTGCCAATGGCGGAAAAGGGAATGGTGCTAATTCAAATTTTTCATATTCAAGACTTTGCACAGTCATCCCAGTTTTAACTAACTTTTGTAAAATATATTGCTCAAAACCCTTCAGGACTAATTTAATATATTCTGATATTCCTGATATAAACGGAATAATAACTTTCATATCTTGATTTACTGTGCAATCAACAAGATTGATCGCTACAGGAAGCTTTCTTTTAAGGATTCCGCTTCTAGCTACTATCAAAACTGAATTCTTTGGGATAAGTTTGACAGCAGAATTTTTTACTCCTTCCTCTGAAATTTTAAGTTCAGAAGTTGTAATATGTTCTTTGGCCATATCTTTTGGCGATACCCACAAAATTGGTCCGTCCCAAAAGCTGCTTTTGTTTTTGGAAGGCGTTCCTCCTCCTGCAAAAGTGCCAAGTTCGCATAAGCGTATCCATGCCCAGCGTTTAGGAGATTTAAAAAATTCATTATGTTCTGATATTTGAGGGAACGTTCTGCTCTTCTTGATTTCGCCTTTGTTAATTAGCTTCTGCTTTTCTGAAAATAGTTTCTCAAGCAACTTGCTGGCTGGCTCATCGTTCGGGTCTTGCTCTACCAGCTTACCCATCACAGCCAGTTGCAGAATTAGCGCGCGCATTTTTGAAATGGATTCTGGCGCATCCAGCACTAGATCGAATTCATCTTTCAGAATTTTTGTGATCTTCATTTTCCTCAAATTTCCGCTGCATTTCGCGCAATACTTCAACTCTGCCCTGCACAATTTTCCCACCAATCATATGCACGACCTCTTCGCCCAGTTTTTCATGGCGGTCCAGGGCATCGGCAACTGCTTTCTGTACGGCCTGAGTTATTATCTTGCTAAACGCCTTCATTTCGTCCTGAGTCATATTCTCAAGCAACGTAGCGCATAATCTCAACTTCGGCCTGCCTTTGGGCTGCTGCTTGTACACTTTCTTGCACGCGGCTGGCCACAGTCTGGCTTAAATAGTATTCGCCGCAGTTTTCGCAAATTTCCGCCGGAACTTCTTTGATTACCACAATCGTGCTGGCCCGCTCCAGTGTTACAGTTGTGGTGCCTGAGCTGGTTTCTCCGTTCTTGCAGATAACGCACTTCATACTTTTTTCCTTATTTTGAATTTGCTATCCCATTGTTCAGGGTCAGGATAATAGGCGGTGATTAATATGCATTCCATTGTTTCTGTCCTGGCCACAACCAGATGAAGCGGAGACTTTCCAGCAAAGCCAAGCAGCAAATAGCTGGGATGGGGCCTATCATCCAGATATTCTTCAATAACAGCGCTTGCCGCTATGACCGCGGGCAGGGAGCCGATGTGGATGTCTCTGGAAACGATTCTTTCCATAGCATGCTTGCTGATATGCAGGGACCGGCATTCCATGAGTGGCTATCTTTCCAGGGCCTGCATCAGTTCGGTTTTTAATTCTCCACGCTTTTTTGCCACCTCTTCCAGCAGGGCTTTATAGCTTTTTAGCAATTCTTCCGGATCACCATGACTTTCTTCCACGGCATTGGGATTCTTTATGTCCAGATTGTAATTGTTGGCCTTGATCCGATCGATCGGCACCTTCCAGGCGCGTTCGCTTTCTTTGCGCTTGTTCCACCATTTCTTTTCTGACTCGAATTCCTGAATGGTTATGGGTCGCGTTTTATTATAGGCTTTAGCTCCTTCGGGCAGGGGATGTTCATAGAACCAGATTTCTTTGGTTGGCTCGCCTTTTTCAAAGAAGAGCAGATTCGTCTTTATGCTGGTATAGGGCGCGAACACCGAATTGGGCAGCCGGACGATCGTGTGCAAATTGCATTCTTCCAGCAGCTTTTCTTTGATTTTGGTCTTCACGCCCTCGCCAAACAGCGTCCCATCGGGCAAAACGATGGCAGCGCGCCCGCCTGATTTCAGAACATGCATGATCAAAACCAGAAAGAGATCGGCTGTTTCGCGTGTGCGCACCGCAGCCGGAAAGTTATTCTCAATGCCGTCTTCTTCCTGCCCACCAAAAGGCGGATTGGTCAAAATCACATCGACGCGATCTTTAGGGCCGTAGTCTTTGAGCGGTCTGGAAAGAGCATTGTCGCGCCGGATATTCGTGGGCACTTCCAGGCCGTGCAGGATCATATTGGTGATGGCCAGCAGGTGCGGCAGCGGCTTCTTGTCGATGCCCGTCAGCATCTCCTGAAGTTTTTCGCGATCCTTTGTGGTCTTGACATAGTTCGCGCGCACATGCTCGATCACCGAAGCCATAAAGCCGCCCGTGCCGCAGGCTGGATCGAGCACCTTTTCGCCCAGCTTTGGATCGATCATTTCCGTCATAAACTGCGTCACCGCGCGCGGCGTGTAGTATTCGCCCGCGTTCCCGGCGCTCTGCAAATCCTTGAGAATCTTTTCGTAGATATCGTTGAATAAATGCCGATCGTCTTTTTTATTAAAGTCAATCGCATTGATTTTGTTGGCCACCTGGCGCATCAGCGTGCCCGACTTCATGTAGTTGTAAGCGTCCTCAAAGACAGAGCGAATGATTCGGGTGCGCGGGTTTTTCTCAGAAACGGGAAGCTCCTTGAGCTTCGGGAACATATCGTTGTTCACAAAGTTCAAAAGTTCATCGCCGGTCATGCCTTCTTCGTTGGCCGCCCAGGCGCTCCAGCGATACTTTTGGGGCAGCGCCGATTTGTAGCTGTCGTCCATCAGTTCTTTTTCCAGCTCCAGATCGTCGTAAATCTTGAGGAAAAGCATCCAGACAAGCTGGCTGATGCGCTGTGCGTCGCCGTCCACGCCCACATCCTTGCGCATAATATCCTGGATGGATTTTATAGTAGTGCTGACGCTCATTTTTTCTCCGTATCAGGCAGTTTCATAAATATGGCTCTCCAACTCGCGGAGCGCGTCCCGGTAACCATCCTTGCCGCCAAAGCTCTGGATGATCTCCACCGGCGTTCCGATGTCACTCATGGGCTTGAGCTTCAGGACTTCCATTTTCTCCAGCTCAGTGATCCCGCGGTCAGCATACTTGTCCAGCAGAGCTTCCAGCACGATACGCGCTTTATCTGTGTATTTGCCGAAATAATTGCGCTTCTTTACATTCTGTGCCCGCTCGTGCCGCGTAAGAGGAGGCTGGCCATAGGCCACATGGCAAATTAGATCGAAGGCTTCATAATCGCGACCGACTTCATCCGCAAGCGCTTCAAAAAGCACGCCTTCTTCTTCCAGCTCTTCAATGACGGCCTGCTTCTTTTCCTCTGCGGTCCACTTTTTCAAGAACTCATTCAAGGTGCGATATTGTTTCTGGATTGCCTTGCGCGTGTAATCTTTGAGCGATTCAGTGATCAGTTTGCCATCCTTGTCATAGTACTGCACCCGTTCGCCCACTACCTGGACCAGCACATCTTTCACATAAAACTTGCGTCTTCTGGAAATATTTTTTCCGTCCGGCATATCCGGCGATTCCGGCCAGGGCTCAACGACGGTTACGCCATCTGCGCTGCCTTCGATTTCGTCTTCTGTTGGCTCTCCCTGATCCACATCTGGCGGCACTGGCGGCTCGCCGGGCCCGGGCTCATAGATTTGCACCGGATCTCCATCGAAGTTCGGATCGGCGAATAGCTCGGTCGCTTTCTTGAAGTCCATGATCGTGAACGATGTTTTGCCGTAGTCTTCTTCTACGCGCGTGCCGCGCCCGATGATCTGCTTGAATTCAGTCATGGAACTGATGGTCTGATCGAGGACAATCAGCTTGCAGGTTCTCACATCCACGCCCGTGGTCAGGAGCCTGGAAGTAGTGGCTATGACCGGATACTTTTCTTCCGGCATCTGAAAGTATTCGACCTGCTCTTTGCCTTCCGGGTTGTCCCCGGTAATCTGCATGATGTATTTCTGGTTTTCGCGGTAACGCTGCGGGTTCTCATTGATCAGAGCCTGGCGCATACGACCGGCGTGCTCAATATCTTCACAGAACACGATGGTTTTATCAAAGGGGTTTGTGCCTTCCAGAAATTCAGTGATGAGTCGCGCCACAAGTTCAGTGCGTTGGTCGAGCACCAACTGCCGATCAAAATCCTTCTGGTTGTAAATACGATCTTCGATCAGATTGCCGTGCTTGTCACGCTGTCCTTTGCTGGGTCGCCAGCCTTCAAGGTCTTTGTCCATATCGATGCGCACCACGCGATAGGGCGCCAGAAAACCGTCCTGAATTCCCTGGCGCAGCGAATAGCTATAGAGCGGCTCGCCAAAATAATCGATGTTGGAAACGTATTTTGTCTCTTTAGGAGTGGCCGTCAGTCCGATTTGCGTGGCCCCGGAAAAGTATTCCAGAATTTCCCTCCAGGCGCTATCGGCCGCCGCGCTGCCCCGGTGGCATTCATCAATCACGATCAGATCAAAGAAATCAGGCGTGAATTCTTTGAACGCTTTCTGGCTTTCTTCCGGGCCCGTGAGCTGCTGATACAGCGCCAGAAAGACTTCATACGATTTGTCGATTTTACGGCTGGTGATCTTCGCCATCACCGATCCAAACGGCTTGAAATCGCCGGTTTTCGCCTGGTCCACAAGGATGTTGCGATCCGCAAGGAAGAGGATGCGTTTCTTGATTCCCGCCTTCCACAATCTGTAAATGATCTGAAATGCCGTCTGGGTTTTGCCGCAGCCTGTAGCCATCACAAGCAAGATGCGATCCTGCCCTTTAGCAATCGCCTCTACAACGCGATTGATGGCGATGCGCTGGTAGTAGCGCGGCTCTTTATTACCATCGATATAGTAGGCCTGAGATATGATTTCTTTTTGTGGATCTGTGAACCCCTTCCAGGTGCAATAGCGCTCCCAGAGGCTATCCGGCGAAGGGAACTCATCCAGAGCCAGTTCGCGCTCAATCTTGCCCTTGTCTCTGGTGCGATCGTGCTCAATAAATCCATCGCCGTTGGAGCTGTACACAAAGGGAATATCCAGTAAATCGCCATACTCCAGAGCCTGCTGCATCCCGGCTCCAATGGGATGCTTGTTGTCTTTCGCTTCAATGATTGCCAGCGGAATATTGGGCTTCAAGTACAGAATATAATCCGCGCGCTTGCTTTTGCCCCGGCTGGTGAGCTTGCCCCGGATCACAATGCGGCCTTTTGTGAAGGTCACTTCCTCCCGGATTTGCAGGTCAATATCCCAGCCAGCTTTGAGCACTGCAGGCGTGATGTATTTAGTGCAAATATCCTTTTCAGACAGGGCCTTCTTTTCGTCCGATGTGAGCATCCGGGGCATATATGGCAAAATGTGATGGGTCAGGCAAGTCTGTTTTAATAGCGTAAGGCTTGACAAAAAAACTCAAGCAGGCTTAGATCAGGGATGTATGCAACCTGTCTCTGAGTGGTATACCGTCACCTTCGACGATGCAGAGGTGCGTAGAAATGTCCGCCCGCCGTCCAGAGAACCCTGGACGGATTCGTTTTCCTGGTCGGAAATCATTCGCGTCTGTTACGAGCCCGGTGAATTTCTGGCCTCGGATACGTTCTATTTCTTTCTGCGCGGGCGGGAAGCAAGCTATGCCGTCCCCTCAGAAGCAGAGGGAGCGGTCGAGCTGTGGGGAGAAGTGATTCGCCGCGGTCTCTTTGATGCCGGAATCTCTATCAAAGTCAGCACAGGGCAACTGGGATTGACCTGCTGGCCTCCGGTAGCTTAATAAGGCATCGTCTTTTTTCAAATGTAAAGTCTGATTTTAAATTAGCATAGTTCTGGGGACGTCAGTGAACCGGATATTTTTTGATTGACGCCGGCTCCAATCAACGGAGAAATATAGGGCCCGCGCACCTGCTATTGCCTGAATCCAGAAGTGGCGCTCGAGCTTGTGGATGCCCTGGCAGGCCTGCGCGCCCTCATGCAGAATCCCGGGGGCTGTTGTTAAGCCGCCGGTACTTCTGATTCTACACGGAATAAATCAAAAATCAAAGGAAAAAGGGGAACAGAGAAAATGCAAACAGCGGAAGAGATTAAGAAAATGGTGCGATCTACCTATGGCCAGATTGCGGAGCAATCCTATGCCACCAACGCCACAAGCTGCTGCGGAGCCGGCTCCTGCAGCACCGAATCCTTCATGCTGGCCGGCGAAGATTACGCAGCCATGCCGGGCTATGTAGCCGAGGCCGACCTGGGCCTGGGCTGTGGCATTCCCACGGCCTTTACGGCCCTGCAACCGGGCGAACGCGTGCTCGACCTGGGTTCGGGAGCCGGCAATGATGTCTTCATAGCCAGAAGAGGCGTTGGCCCCGGCGGGCAGGTGATAGGCGTGGACATGACGGCGGCCATGATTGAAAAGGCGCGGGCCAACAACCACAAACTGGGCTACCAGAATGTGGAATTTCGCCTGGGCGAAATTGACCATTTGCCCGTCGAAAGCGGCCAGGTGGACGTCATTGTCAGCAATTGTGTCCTGAACCTGGTGCCGGACAAGAAACGGGCCTTCACGGAGATGTTCCGGGTCCTTGCTCCCGGCGGACGCTTTGTGATATCAGACATCGTCCTGGAGGGACAGATTCCCTCCGGTCTGGAAAAAGCCGCGGAGATGTATGCTGGCTGTATTTCCGGAGCTGCGCAAAAGGCCGACTATCTGAACTATATCGCTGATGCGGGCTTCCAGGATGTCTTGATTCTCAAGGAAAAGGATATTGTCCTGCCTCAGGAAATTCTGGAAACCTATTTGAATGACCAGGAACTAACCGCCTTTCGCACTTCCGGGGTGGGCATAAGGAGCGTTACCGTTTCTGCTCGCAAACCCGGCGGCGAAGCGTCAGAACAAAGCCCCGACAGCGCCTGCTGCGGCGGTGGTTGCTGCTAAATTTTGCGGATTCAAATCCCTGGGTTTGCCAGAAATACGTTGATACCAGGATCATTGTGAAACTGAGAATCTGCTATGAGCTATTGGTGATTGCAGTCATTTTCGCGGTCATTGTAGCGTTCGCACAGCTGCCCCCGGACTCTTTTGCGACGTCACTGCGTCTGGCCCTGATAACTATAGTTATAATAAAAATGATTTTATTCTATAGGTACTGGCTGAAGAAAGTCAAGGCTGGCGAATCGGCCCGCAACGCCGGCCTTGGTGTCCTCTCCTTGTTTATTGCAACGCTACTGCTTGAAGCTTTCTTTATGTTTCTCCCGCGCACGCATGGAATAGGTTATTCACTGGCGAACCGGCTATGGTTCAATCGCTACTGGAAACCCATCAATTCTTTTGGCAACCGCGACGTAGAGCCCGATAAGGGAATCAAGACCAATGTTTTTTTTGTGGGAGATTCCTTCACGGCCGGGCATGGAATCAAAGATGCAACGGACCGGTTTTCCGATATTGTCAAAGCCAATCTGGCCGGAAGGCAAGGCGCTATCCAGACCCTGAATCTGGCGCACAACAGCTTCGATACAAAATCCGAATATGATTCCATGTTAAAATTCATGGAAGCGAGCGGCATCCAGCCGGACTTCATCGTACTGCAGTACTACGGAAATGATATTGACCCGGTAGCCAGAAAACACGGCCTGAAGGGCGATGGAGAAGGCTTCTCCCCCTATAGCGGGCATAACCCTCTTTCGCGAGGGATTGTCAATGGCTCATACCTCATAAATTTCCTGTACTGGTTGTTTCCGGGGCAGGACGTCGTCGGCTATGCGAACTATTTGGAAAAAGCGTATTCCACTGAATCCATCTTCAACGAGCATATGCAAGAAATCCTTGCATTCAAACGGTTCGCTGACGCAAAGGACATCTCTTTACTGGTTATTATTTTTCCGCTCATGACAGAAATAGAAATGAGCCAGAAATTGTACACACAAAAAGTCAGCCGTTTTCTGGCGAATCATGAAATAGACCACGTCGATCTTTCTTTTTTATTTCGGGACATGGAACTTTCCGAGCGCATCGTCAATGTCAACGACGCCCATCCTTCCCGAAAAGCGCATCGTCTGGTGGGAGAGGAACTTGGCAGGCTTATTTCCCTAAAATTACAAAATGACAGACCAGTCCAATAATTAAATAAGGTCCTGGCCCCGCCAAACAGCGACTTATTTGCAGATGCGCGCAATTTTTGGAGAAAAGAATGGTTATGCGGGGAAGGGCAGTTTGCCATCAGGGCTTCTGTACTTCCCCGCGGTGCTGTTTATCTATTCCATGTTTGCCGGCGGAACGACCTATGGCAGAAGCCCCAACGAGCAGAGTCGGCTGGAGCTGACCATCGCGCTGGCCCGATACGGATCGGTGGCACTGGACGACGTTTTAGAAACTTACGGTGTTCCATTTGATCGTGCCATCCGCGATGGCCAGACTTATTCAGACAAAGCGCCAGGGCTTTCGCTCCTGGGCGTGCCAATTGCATGGCTTTCCGATCCCTTTCTGCCCAGAGAAAAAGGAAGCGATCTCCCGGCGTACTGGGGCCTGCGGCACCTTCTCGTCTGGCTCCTCATAGCTTTGCCGGCAGCAGCCTTCCCCTTTCTGGCTCTGAGGTCCGTGACCGGGCCGACCGGCAACTCCCATAGCCAGGTAGCGCTTGTCTTCGCCCTGGCCACGCCGATGGTCACCTATTCAGGAGTTTTGTTCGGCCATGTGCCGGCAGGCGTTCTGGCTGCCCTGGCATGGATGCTCTTACTAAAGCCCGGCCAGCAGGATGAAGTGCCTTCCTGGCGTGCGGCGCTGCTGGCCGGTCTGCTGATTTCAGCGGCCGTCACGATCGAATACCCGACGGCGATCGTTGGCCCGGTAATGTTTGCGACAATGGCGCTGCGCCGCTTCCCGCCCGGCGTCCTTGTGGCTTTCGCCGGGGCCGCAGGCATTGGATTGCTACCGCTTCTTGCCTACCATCAGCTGGCATTCGGGTCTCCCTTCACGACAGGGTACGCTTTTAAGAGCGATTGGTTTCATGGGACGCTTCACCGGAGTGGCCTCTTTGGCGTTACGATTCCTCGCCTTGAGCACCTCCGGGGAATTCTGGCCGGTACAAGCCGTGGCGTTTTGTTTTACAGCCCGATTCTCGCGCTCATTCCCCTGGGCTTTTTCCAGCAGGAGCGCCAAAAAAAATACAGTTCACTTCCCTATATAGCGCTGGGCGCATTGTATCTGCTTTTTGCATCGGGCTTTTCCGATTGGCAGGCCGGCTGGAGCGCGGCGGCGCGGCATCTGGTTCCTTGTATCATGATTTTTATTTTTCCTTTCGCGGCCGCGGTGGAATGTATCATGCGCGACGGACAAAAGTATTTCTATTTACGCTGGTTGTTGCCCTGCGCGGTTGCTCTGTCCCTTACGGGTTCTTTGCTCAGCTTGAGTTTGACGCCTTTTTTTCCCGAGCATTTTTCTTCTCCACTGGGTCAACTGGTCCTCCCTTCCCTGGCCCAGGGTTTTTTTGCTCCTACGCTTATTTCCGGATCCCATCTCGCCTGGCGAGGCTATGCAATGGGACTCTTGACTCTGATCAGCTTTGCCGTGATGTCCCATGCATTGTTTTCCCAATTGCCCGCCTCAAAAATGAAAAGGTTCGGTCCCGTGGCTTTGTTCGCGATCGCGCTTGCGTATGCCGGGCTCATCTGGCATAGCGCACCACCCCTGGCAGGAGAGCAATGGCAAATGCGCCACGATGTCCTCAGGCACATCGGATATTTTGCAGAGGCGCAAACGCCATGAGCCTGATGCTCTGGATTTGCACGATTTTGATCATCGGTCTTACCGCGTACTCTCTGGTGCACTACTTTTGCGTGCTCGTGTTTCTTCGAGGCCTTCCGGCGGCCCGCAAATTTGAGGGATCGACGCAAAATTCCGTGGCGATCCTCATCCCCGCGCGCAACGAAGGCGAGGGTGCCATGCGAGCCATCCGTTCCGCACTGGATCAAGATCACGGCGGGCCGATTGAAATCTACCTGCTTGTGAAAGATCATGCAGATTCTTCCATGCAATTTCTTAAAAAGGCTTTCCCGGAAGCCCACCTTACTGATGCGCCGGCGTACATAGTTGAACTGTATAACAAAGACAATCGCAAAGTGTTTGTTGCTTTTACAGGCGACGACTCGAAAAGCGCAAAGCTCAACTGGATGGCGGAGCGGCTGAACAGCGATTTCCTTGCCATCCTGGACAGCGATCACCAGGCCCATTCTGCCTGGATCCGGTCTTCCTTAATCTTGATGAACGAGAAAAAGGCTCGCATTATCCAGGGATGGCGGGGGCCCCTTTCCGCGCCCGGCTTCTTTCAGCTATGGGATTCGCTCCACCAGCACATTGGCTGCGAAATGTTCAACACCGCATTTGCCAGGCTCAATCTCACGCTTTTCATTACCGGAACAACAGTCGTCATGCAAACCGGGCTTTTGCAGAAGAATAAACTGAGTGAATGCGTGACGGAAGATGTGGAATTCAGCTACCGGATCCTTTTGCAGGGAGAAAAGATTATCTACAATCCTTATTATGGTTCCGACGAAGAAGTGTCGCCCGATATGTACAGCTTTATTGCGCGCCGGCGTCGTTGGGCCAACGGACATACCGGCGCATTCTTTGACCACCTGCGCGGAATCTACTCGGCGCCGCTCAAATTACGGGATCGCATTCAATTTGTATTCCATGGCCTGCACTATCTGGTCGCGCTGTTTGTTTTTGCGCTGCATCTGGATATTGGACTCATCCTCATGCAAAAGATGTCACCTATTTCGCAGCTGACCGCCCTTCTTTCAAGTTTCATACTCAGCGCCATGATCACAAAAACGCAGCGCTCTCCGGGGTTTGGCGCTCGATTTTCAGAAATTGCAATTGTTTTCGCCTGGATTTTCCCGGCAATTTTGATCCTGCTCAGTCTGGCGCTTGCGTATCTGGCCAGTGACATCACGCAGGCGGCGTTGCCCATCCCAGGCTACCTGCAGGTATTGGGGCTTATTGGCCTGTGCGCGCCGCTGGTGGTTTTGCTTGCTGGCCTGGCTGGTTTTCGACAGCTCAACCTGGGTACATTGCTCTGGGTTCTTCTAACCTACCCAATTGCGTTTTATCTTGATGTCGCAGCCGTTCTGATCGGTCTTGTTGATTACATTACGAGTAGAAAATACTGGCATGCTGTGGCACGATCACCGCAGAAGCCAGACCGGGGCAATCAAACTGGCGAAATACCGGACGTCCCGGCAGCCGGTATTAAAGCCAGTCTGGGATTTTCATCCATCATCAAAGCTTCGCGTATGACATTGTATCGCTTTTTTGCTTTTTTCCTGAAACCTTCGCGGGCTGCCGCCCTGCTGGCCTTATCCGGCCTGCTCTTCATTGGAATCATGTATACGCCATCTTTGATGATACCGGTGGCCGCAGCGCCCTGCGAAGCGCTAAAACATGATACGGACCCCTGGATCGTGCCGGCCAAAAAAATCCCGGGTTACTGCGAATCTTCCCCGGCCAGGCAAAAGGCAGGCTGGTCAAAGCGCACGGGCAGCTACCATCCGGTGCGGCAGGATGATCTGCGCCAGATTGATCCGGCGTTCTGGGAAAAACTCGACTCAACTTTTTTCTGCAATCAAGCGGCTTTTACGCCCGACAATGTCGTCCTGCAGCGCCAGGGCGGCGTAGGATTTCAGTTGCGCAGGGAACAAAAAGGCGACAAAGCCTTCACCTCCGGCTCGATTGCGACTAAAGATAGCCCCGAAGCTCATTTTCTCTACGGTCGCTTTGAAACGGTCATGAAGCCGATCAAAGTGTCCGGCGTGGTGAGTGCGCTTTTTCTCTATCGCTTTGATCCCTGGCAGGAAATCGACATGGAGTTTGTGGGGCGCGATACTACGCGAATTTTACTGAACGTTTACTACAATCCAGGCAACCCGGGCGATCTTTACAACTATGGATACCGGGGAACGCCAGTGCTGGTGGATCTGGGCTTTGACGCGGCGGACGATTTTCATCGCTATGCCATTGAATGGGATCCGGAAGAAATACGCTGGTTTGTGGATGACCGCTTGATTCACAGAAGAAGGGCTGGCTATCCCACGCCCATCCCGCATTTACCGATGCGTTTTTTTCTGAATACCTGGCCAACCTGCAGCGAAGAACTGGCCGGACCTTTTCTCCCCACAGGGGAGAACCTGCAGGCGGATTTTAAGTCCGTTGCGATTTACAAATGGAAAGCTGCCCCACTGCCCTGGTTATCTTCTTTTGTCGATGGTCTGTTTTCGAGTTCGGAGCCGGGCGAGAACTGGCGCAAAAAGGCTGAGTGGATCCAACCGGGTCCATCGCCTTAAAAAGTGTGCCCGGGAACCGATTCGATGATCCACAGTTCCAGATGCAGGTCTTGAAAGAGCAGGCGAGTGCGGACATTTTTAGCCTTCTCCAGGCTGCGCCGAAATTCGTCGACGGGGCTGTAAAGGAAGTAAGTGAAGTTTCCAGGAAGCCTGTACTCCGCTTCCGTCATGGCCGGGGTTAAAAATTGCATTCTGGTCCCGGGTTTGAGCAAGTAGCTCAACGCCAGCAGGTTGCCCGGATGATGTCGCTCGCGATTGCCGATCACCAGGGGAGCCGGGGCCTGATTGATAAACTGCGCCACTTTCGGGAGGTTGTAGCTGATGCCTTTGGTCCAGACTATTTCCTGTGCCGAATTATGAAAACAGCTGGCGATGCGCAAAACCAGAGCGAGAGTCAGGATTACAGAACCCGACCACTTCCTGCCCATGCTTGCATAAAAAAACGCCAGAGCCAGCTCCAGTCCGATCAACGACGGCGCGATGTACCGGGCCGAAACCGAACGGATGCCCCCCCATAGCAGGTCAGGCCCGAGGAGCATCATGATGGGTACCAGAATAAGCGCAAGGGCAAGTCCTGCCGCTTTCAAGCGCGAGCGAATGAGCAAAAAACCGATGGCTGAGACTGCGGTCAGCGTGGCCAGGCCAATCCCTGCCGCCGTTAGCAGGCCACCGTGATTGCGGTCCGGCCAGAAATCTATGGAGGGTCGACTGATGTTCAGGGCGTTGATTTCCAGCAAGCTTCGTGTGGGAATGGAAATCACTTTAGACCAGGCCATGGAAATCGCAAAGGCCTCCCAACGCATCAAAAGGGCGATAGCCCAGGGCAAGAATAATAGAACGACAATGGCAAATGCGCCGGCGCTTATCAGGCTGATGCGGGTAATTCTAAACTTTTCTCGAAACATTATGTAAATGGCCTGCGCAATCATGATCGATGCACTTGCAAGCGAAGTATAAAGCGCTAGAATTGAAAGTGCAGCGAACAGGGCCCAGGCAGCCAGGCATCGAGAATCCAGGCGTGTGCCTTCGCTCAATCGAATCGCTCGGAGCAGGGAAGCATTGGAGAAAAGAATCAAGACGAAGTAGAGCGCATACTCGCGCCCTTCCTGAGCATATAGAACGAAAAACGGAGAAACAGCGATGAGCGCGACTGCAGTCCAGGAAGTCCCGTGCCCACCGAACAATTCCCGGCCCAGCCAATACATTGCGGGAAGGGCGAGCAGGCTGAGTAGAGCGGAAAGCAACCTGAGCGTTGCAATGGAATCGCCAAAGGCATGCGTCCAGATTCCGGCAAGGATATAGTAGAGCGGCGGATGCTGCGGATCATCGAGCATCAATCCCTTTATGACCTCAAGCGGCCCCCTAATATTGCGCCGATGTATCGCCTGGACAACTGCAACGTCAAGAACAGCTCCTGTATACAACACGCTCTGCCACTCATCTATGGGGAGGCCTGCGGAAAACAATCGGGTTCCAACTTCATCGTGCCAGATGAGCTTTTTATCAAGCTCCTCAAAGCGAAAGTAAAGACCCAGGCAGAGGGATACAGCTATCAGGCATTTATGGAAAAATGGAAGACTTAACACCAGTTAGACCACCCCTGGAGTCGGAGGAATCAGGGGATTGGCCGTACTGTAAACAGCTTTTCTTCAAGCTAAACCGGGGCGTTTTTTGTCGCGCCTCTTTTTTCAAGGCTTTCCACCGTAGGGGGAGTCTTTTTTAAGGTAATTTCATGAGCGTAGATTTTATGCGCGCAATGGATAAGTGGCTGGGGGTCCCTGGTTGCTTGCTGATTTCTTTGCTGGAATTCTTTTTGCGGCCATTTTTGCCTGTACGCTCGCGTCCCGTAAAAAAAATTCTCTTTTTGCAGATATCAGAAATGGGCTCAAGCATTTCGGCTTACAGCTCTATTGTAAAGGCCAGAGAACTTTTTCCGAACGTGGAAATCTATTATTTTATTTTCCGGGAAATGCAGGATAGCGTGCACTTGCTCGGAGCCGTCAAACCTCAAAATGTATTCACAGTCAGCTCTAAATCTTTCCTGAGTTTTAGCGCGGGACTTCTAAGGATGATCTGGAGCATGCGCAGGCAAAATTTCGACGCGATTCTGGATCTTGAGCTATTTTCGCGTTTAAGCAGCATCCTTTGCTTTCTGTTTGGCGCGCCATCGCGCGCAGGGTTCAATCGCTTTCATATGGAAGGACTTTATCGGGGCAGCACGCAGACGCATAAAGTCGTATACAACCATACGCAACACATCAGTCAGAATTTTCTCTCGCTGGTTTACGCCTTACAAGAGGACCCTGCCGGCTCGCCTCTCGCCAAAAGGACCATTTCACCAGAGGATATTCGGGAGCTAAAGATTCGCTCCAGCAAAGCGGAAAAAAAATCCATACGGGACCGGATTCGCGCTGAGTGCCCCGCCATCTCAGCGAAAACAAAAATCATATTGTTTAATCCGAACGCCAGCGATCTACTGCCGCTGCGCCGCTGGCCGCTGGAGAATTATATTCAGACAGCAATTCGCCTGCTACAGCATCCTGATTTCAGCGTTGTCATTACAGGAGTTCAATCCGAATTCGATCGGGCGGCCCAAATTTGCCAGGCAGTGCAGAACAGGCGTTGCCTGAATTTTGCCGGTAAGACAACGCTGCGCGAGCTGATCGATCTTTACAATGCTTCTGATCTGCTTTTGAGCAATGATTCCGGACCGCCGAATTTTGCTTCTTTAACAGATATCCACACTCTGGTTTTCTTTGGTCCGGAAACCCCTCTTTGCTACAAGCCTACCGGAAAAAATATTGAAGCGCTTTACGCGAATTATCACTGTAGCCCCTGCGTTTCAGCATACAATCATCGCAAATCAGCCTGCACCGATAACAAATGCCTGCAGGCGATTACGGTTGATGAGGTTTACAGGCAAATCCTGTCCAGAATGTTGCCAGTGCCCCATCCATGAGGACATGATTGATGGAAAATGGATCTTCCCCGATTTGCTGGACACCCCGACACTAAAGAGGAAGAAATCTAAATTTTTTGATATATGAAAGCTGCAGTAACAACAAAAGCGGGAGGGCCAGAAGTCATACAGATAAAAGAAGTACCCCGGCCCGAAGTGAAATCTGGTTGGATACTGATCAACGTAAAGGCTTTTGGACTGAACCGATCAGAAATTTTCACCCGAAGAGGTGAATCTCCGGGAGTTGAATTTCCGCGAATCCAGGGAATCGAATGTGTAGGTGTTGTTGCGAAAGATCCGTCCGGGTATTATGAGAAAGGTCAGAAAGTTGCAGCCATTATGGGCGGAATGGGCAGATTCTTCGATGGGGGATACGCTGAATATGCCCTTGTACCTTCTGAAATCGTATTTCCGTTCACCAGTACTTTATCATGGGATATTCTTGGAGCTATTCCGGAGATGTTTCAGACCGTTTCAGGCTCACTGAACCAGGCGCTGGAAATCGAACCGGGTGAAACCCTGCTGATCAGAGGAGGCACATCTTCAATTGGGATGCTTGCCTGCCAGCTGGCTAAAGCGACACTGAAAGAATTTACTCCGATGGGGGATATTCCCTCGTTAGGCAGGCTCACTGTCTATATGGGGGAATCAAATAGCCTGTCCAGGGACCATTTACAAGAATTTATTGATAAAATTGAAGAAGGAGCAATTGAATTGAACATTGACAGGGTTTTCTGTCTTGACCAGGTTTCTGAAGCGCATCAATACATGGAAGCTAACCGGGCAAAAGGCAAGATTGTCGTAATCGTGGGATAGGAAGGCGTACGGAGCGGAATAGATCGTGAGCGCAGATACTCCATTTCGAATCGTTTTGCTTCTGCTCAACGTGATCATGCTCGCCACAGAGATCGCACTGTACAGGCAGATGCGGACTCTGATGGAGCGTCCGCTTTTTAAGCGCGGTCTGCTGCTCCTGTTTCTTTGCGGCGGCCTTCTGGCTCATCTCCCCTGGCTTCTCATGGTGTTTGCCGGTCGGGGTGCGATTCGCGGTCCTTTTGATGGTGCGCTGGAAATCCCTTATTTTCTGTCAATAGCCTGGAGTTACAGCTTTCTGTTCTTTGCGCCGCTGTATGCCCTGGCAGCTATTGCACTGGCAATCTGGCGTTTCTTTCAGCGGACGCTCCGTACTCCCCTTTCCGGGCCGATCCAGGGCAGTCGTGAAACAATAAGTCGCTCTACTTTTCTTAAGGCTTCTCTGGGCAGTCTGCCCGTCATAGCTGCTGGATCGGCGTTCAGTGGCATGGCCCTGGGCTCTCGTGAGATCATTACTCAGGAACTCTCCATTCCTATTGCCCGACTGCATCCGGATCTTGAAGGCCTGCGGATCCTGCATATCTCTGACCTTCATGTGGGCCTTTACATCAATGATCGTTACCTGGATTACTGCGCGAATTTGATTCAAAGCTTGCGTGCCGATGTTCTTGTGGTAACAGGGGATATCATTGATAATAACAATTACTATCTACCGGTCGCCGGTCGCTTTTTTAGACGAATTTCTAATTCCTTTGTAAACGGGACCTTTGGATCTCTGGGCAATCACGATCATATTGATGACCCCTTCGTGGTTTTTCGGACGCTGCGTCAGTCGGGGTTAAATCTGGGTCGTAATTCGTTGCAAGAGATTCGACGCGGTAAAGGGAAGCTCGATGTGATCAGCCTTGACTGGCCACGATGGAACTTTGGAGCCAGAAAAAATCGCCGGGATCTAACGGCTGACTATTTCCGTTCTGTCGACAAGGAGCGCAAGGGAGATCATCCGCTTCTTATCCTCAACCATCACCCGGAAGATTTCCTTTTTTTCCAGCGTCAGCCGGTGGACCTGGTTCTTTCCGGGCATACACACGGTGGACAGATCGCCTTTCAAAGCAATCGCGATCATGCGCCGGGGCTCATCACGCCATTTTATACGTACTACAAAGGATACTACCGGGAACAGGGCAGCCAGCTCTATGTGAATTCGGGTTTAGGACACTGGTTCCCTCTGCGCATTCAGTGCCCGGCGGAAATCACGCTGATCACCCTGGTGGCCGCGCACAGCTCTCAGTCTACTGCGTTTTCCTGGCAAGCCAGGTAAAAAGCAGAGCAAGGGCCGCTGGCACGGTCTGCACCAGAACGATATTCATTTTACCCGTTGTCACCGTGCCAACGATACCCATGGCGCAAATGGAGAGCAGGAAAAAAGTGGCAATGTTGCGGGCCCACTGCGCATCTTTAATGAAGAAAACCCAGATGAGACCTGCCGCCAGGACTCCATTGTACCAGCCCTGATTTATGGCCAGAATATGAGTGGTCTGGGCATACTCAGCTGTCATGTTAAAGACAACCAGTCCCCGGGTGGTCCACAGGAGAGTCTCAAGGATCATGATATAAAGGTGGATAAGGGCCACAAGGCCGGTCAGAATCCGGGCAGCGATTTTCATGGGCTACTTCTATCAGGGGAACGTAAAATCGGCTACAACAATTTTTTTGGCTTGTCCACGGATTTCACCGGGATAAAGTTCCAGAATGAATCTGGCGGAGCGGTACCTGAATCTGGCGGACAGACCGGGCGATTCCTACGACGTCCGGGCCCAGAAGCGCATCTATCTGCCTATGATCACGTCGGGATTGTTCGTCTCTGCCTCTTTGACCGTATTTGAATTCTGGCTGGTGGACTCACCCGCCTTCATTTTTCCGGCCCTGCTATTTTGTGTTTTCATCGTTGCCTGGCTTGTGCTCATTTTCAGTGGAAACCTGCCTGTATCGCATTACATATCATTTCTGGGCCTCTTGCTTGCGCCACCACTCAATCAGTGGTCGCTGGGGGGGCTGGCGGGCGGCGGCGCCATGATGCTCTGGGGCATCGCTGCTCCGTTTGGCGCGATTCTGTTTCAAAGTGTAAAAACTGCCCTTCCACAATTTTTGCTCTACATTATGGTGTGCGTTGGCGTACTCATCATGGAATTCTATTTTCCTCCGGGATGGGAACGCCCCGGCGCTGCGGCATCTTTTGGTCTGTTGCTCGCTAATTTCAGTGGATTTATTTTTTTTATTTATGTAAATCTTGCCCATTACGCACGGGCACGCGAGGTGGCCATGCAATCACTCGACCAGGAGCATCGGTTACTCAAGGAGGAGCAGGATCGTTCCGAGCGCCTGCTCCTGAACATTTTGCCTCCGGCAATTGCCCGTCGCTTGAAAGGCAATGAGAAGTACATTGCCGATGCGCATCGTGAGGTGACTATCTTGTTTGCGGACATTGTAGATTTCACACCACTTTCAGTCAGGTTATCCGCAGAGGATCTGGTTCAGATCCTCAATCAAGTTTTTTCTCATTTTGATGTGCTCGCGGAAAAATACGGGCTTGAGAAAATCAAAACGATCGGTGATGCCTATATGGTTGCTGGCGGTCTGCCGGAGTTGCGCAAAGATCATGCGGAAGCCTGCGCGCTCATGGCACTTGATATGCAGTCTGTAATGGAGACTTTTGAATATGGAGAGGTTCGCAACCTGAAGCTGCGGATTGGAATCAATACGGGACCTGTTGTGGCCGGAGTGATCGGTTCGCGCAAGTTTATTTATGATCTCTGGGGTGACGCCGTGAATACGGCCAGTCGGATGGAATCTCACGGTGCGGCCGGGGAAATCCAGATCTCTGCGCGGACCAGAGAAGGCCTGGGATCCCGATTCCATTGTGAGGAGCGGGGAATCATTGAGATAAAAGGGAAGGGGCCCATGATGACTTACATATTGCGTGGGCAACTTCATCCACCCGGTTAACCGCAGCGCGAGCTGCAGGCTGGATTGGGACACTTCGATTACAAAAACGTCTGTGCCTGGATGCTCATAAGCCATATCTTCCGGCTGCCCGCTGACAAGGGCCAGATCCGGCTCGGGTTCTGATCCACCAATAGCCAGAGGCTGCTCAATCTGAAGTGTGTAGCCTTCAGGAACCTGCGGCCCCAGCAGCTTCTGCAGTAGCTTAACAACGGCCGCATGCCGGGGTGATTTGCTCACCTTGTCTACCAGGATACCTTCAATGAGTTCCGTGCTTTCGCCAATCAGGCCCGCCTCTGATAGCAGACGGTAGGCAGCACGACTGAGCGGGGCTGCAGCTTCACGGATGGATGATTTTTCCAGGAGCTCAATCACAGAGTTGATAGTTGCAGCAATTGAGCCGGCTGTCAAGCCCAACAGAAGCGAGTGCCCGGGTCTATTCTGATCCTGCGACAGGAGAGGAACCGCAACAAGAATAGCCCGGACAAACGGATTCTCTGGACGATGGTCCTTTGCTCTTGAACTGACTGAGGAGGCCTCCGAATACGGAGGCGCTCCAATGCACCTTTGTTTGCTGGCCGCTCAGATGTTCCCCGGGATACCGCGCCAGAGTGGGAGCCAGTGCGATCTTCTTTGTCCCAGCAAAAACGCGCTCATTCCTGCAAGAAAACCAGACATAACGAAAGGCGCGACACCAACTCCTTGTTGCAAAATCAAAAGGTATGCTATGATGTTGATAATGATCGGAAGCAGCAGCGCCAGGCCGTGCAGGACTGTCCTCTGCCAGAGGAGCAGCAAAGCTCCCGCGATTTCGAAGAGCCCCACCACTTCCCATAAATAGCCGGTTTGCACCAGGGCTCCGATAAAACGTGCCGCTTCGGGGGTCATCGGCGGGGTTGGCATAAATGCGTGGAACTTACTCGCTCCAAAGAGTATAAATGGTAGACCCAGCATGATGCGCGCCGTGAGATCCAGAAGTTTCATACTATCCTCCGATAGTTGTCTGAACAACTAAATCCAGGTTGGTGTCAGGCCGCCCGGATGGCAAGGAATTTATTGCCTGGACAAATGAATTGTGGAAAAAATTTTCGGATCGGTTGGGAGGTAGGTCGGAAGTGTTCGTACTGGAAGATCAACTGGGGTTCAATTTGCACCGGGTGGCGCTACTGTTCCGCCGGGAGTTGATCCGCTGCTTGCGCGTCTTTGATCTGACGCCGGAGCAATGGCAGGTTATGGCGACGCTCTGGCAACAGCAGGTTATGACTCAGAAGCAAATTATCGAGCTCACCCTGCAGGATGCGCCTTCCGTGTCACGCATGTTGGGCCGAATGCAGCGCAAGGGGCTGGTACGCCTGAACCGAACTCCAGCTGATGCCAGGGCCGTTGAGGTGCAATTGACGGCTGCGGGGAAAAGAATGGAGAGAAGGGTCCCGCAGGCGGTGCTTGCGCATTTTGCGCCTGTTCTCTCGCGCATTCCGGATCGGGAGCGAACAGACTTGCTCCGCTCGCTCAAGAAGATTCGAGTCTTACTGGAGGATGCCTGAAGCGGAAAAAAATCGTTTTACGATGCAATCCGCAAAGGCCGGCTTAAGCCGGATGACTTTCCGGGGGAGTGGACCCGCGCTTGACCGGTCACTCCGAACGTATGCTGGTAATTTCGCTCCAGGCGCCTGTTCCGGCCTGATTGAGCGCTCGCACGCGATAGCTGTGTTCTGTCTGGTCCAGTGGTTCCCAATCCACATAGCTGGAAATCTGAATGCATTTGTTGAGATACATCCAGCGGCGTTCCCTCTGATTGTAGCGGATGATCTGATAAATGGCCGCATCAACAAGAGCGGGCCAGTCAATTAAGATTCCCATTGCTTCTTTCTTGAGAAGCACGCGCTCGACGGGTACAGGTGCGTGGCGCGGAAGGCCGGTGACCGCGTTCTGTGCCGTGCTGTCGATTTCGGCCTGACGTTGCTGCACCATGTCATGGATTTTATCGGCGAATTCCGGGAAGTCTGTAAGGATACGGTTGAAGGTTTCTTGTTCGATCAAATACAGGTCGCAATAGTCCACTGCTTTGATGCTGGCCGTGCGCGGCTGTTTTAAGAGCAGGGCAATTTCTCCAAAAAAGTTGCCCTCTGTTAGTGTGGCAAATACTGTCTGCCCATCCTCAGAGACCACCTCTACGGATCCTTTACTGATAAAGTACATAGAAGTTCCGACCTCGCCCTTTCGGAAAATATAATCTCCCGGTGTGTAGACCACGGGTCTGAGATTCATGATAATCTGGCGGATGAGTTCGTCGCTGGCGCCTTTGAAGATCGGGACTTTTTCGATGATGTTGCGATTTAAAAACATCGCTACCTGCAGGCGAAGCGAAGATGGCAGGTCCTCAAGAATATGCAATTCGTCGTAACCGCGCCTGCTTTCCCATAGATAGGAGTAATAATTTCGAATGCTCTCCTGGATATCCAGCGGAATCTGGCGATAACGCATAAAGTAGTTGATCTTCTCCATTTTCTCAAGCCAGTTAGCGCGGGCCACGTCGATGTTGGCCAGCAAGCTGGCGATATTACCAATTACATAGCCATACATTCCCGCGCCCAAAAGTTCGATGAAGATTGTATAGAGAGTCTGCGGCCCGTTCTGTGGTGTGATATCTCCAAAGCCAATTGTCGTGATCGTGGTCACCGACCAGTAGAGCGATCTCAGGTATCGATACGATTCAGGCGAGTCGTTGGGATTGCCGCCCAATGCCATCCAGATGCATGCGTTCCAGTGCATGATCAGGATCATCCAGAAAATAAAAAAGATCATGCGCAGAATGCTGGTGTTGATGATATCGGCGCGGCCGATTTTTTGCATGACCTGCGCGAGGCGAGAGAGGCGCATCAAACGAAACAGGCGCAGAATTCTGGTCGCGTCCGTGAGTTTGATCAGACCAGGGCCGACAAGCAGGTCGAAGGGAAAAGCGGCGACGAAATCTATTATGAACCAGGTCTTCAAATACTGGATAGCTATACGCCGTTTGCTGCTCACTGGTTTGCCGGCGACGTAGATTTTTGTGAAAAAGTTCAGAACGATGTCGATCAAAAAGCTTGCTACGACGGTGGTATCAACGACGGCCAGCCAGTGAGGCATCTCGTATTTGAGTACAAACCGCAAGGGTAGCTCAATTGAGGCGAAGATGGTTAGAAGGACGACCCATCCGTCCCAGGCCTGCTTGAGTCGATGGTCCGGGTCGATGAGCAGTCGAATTTTCTGAGCCTTCATACCGGTCCCTGTCCTGTTACAGGATCAAAAGTTAGTTTAACATTTAGAATGTTTTGCGCTATTTCCGTACGCGACCAACAATACCCTCACCCGGGAAAGGTCCCAGGCCAGTGGAATCCATACTGTCTTCACTTTTAAGGCTGAGCGCATAGAATTCATTTTCTGCCAGCTTTCCGGCAATTGGCCTGAGAATCGTCGTCTTGGCGGCAATCGGCCTGCCGTTGATGCGCACTTCCTGCCCCCGTGCCTCGATTTCATCGCCGGGGAGCCCGACCAGTTGCAGGAGCAGTTCATACTGACCGGAAAGCGGATGTTTGACGAGAATTGCATCCTGCCGTTTTAGATTCTCGTTGCCCCGTAAAATAAAAACAGTAGATTCGCTATGGAGCTGGCCTTGCAGGCTATCTGTCGTTACTTTGAGCGGGAAAAAAAAGAAGGAATGAACCGTCAGGCGGATCAAAAACGCCATACCCAGAGCGAGCACCAACGTAAACAGGATGAGTTTCCATTCTGTCTTGCGGGACTGGACGGACTGGTAATCCATCCAGCAGACCTGATGGATCCCTCGCGTCAGTCAATGATTTTCGGTTGCCCCCCGTTGGCCTCGTCTGGTCGTGTCTAATAATGGAAACGAATCGCAATCCTTCCCGCCTCACCCTGATCAACGCAGTTTTACTGGCATTTTTTGTGGGAGCATTCGTCAGTCCCATTGTTTACAGCGGTCTGCGTAGCTCGCTCTTTATGGACAAAGGGGAGGCCACGCCTCTGAGCGCTCAAGAACAGCAGGCAGCCCTTTCCATTGAGAAGGCCTACACCAATATTTTTCGTAAAGCATCTCCCTCCGTTGTCTTTATTAAGGCAAATGTACTGGTACGGCCCCGTTTCTGGTTTGAAATGTACCAGCAGGTGGAGGGTGCCGGTTCCGGTTTTATTATCGATAACGAAGGTTACATTGTTACCAACAGCCACGTGGTGGCCGGAGCGCAGAAAATTGAGGTCACCTTCAATGACGATACCAAAACCAGTGCCGTTTTGATCGGCCGTGATGAAGCTTCTGATGTAGCGCTCATTAAAGTAAATCCCAATGAAAATTTAGTTCCTGCCATTCTGGGCGATTCGGACCGGGTAGAACCGGGGCAGCTGGCCTTTGCTCTGGGCGCGCCCTTTGGCCTGTCCAAAACATTCACGGTCGGCACTATTTCTGCCAAGCAGCGTTTCATTGACAATTCCCGATTTTCACGGATTCAAACGGATGCTTCGATCAATCCAGGAAACTCTGGCGGGCCTCTGCTCAATGTATTGGGTGAGGTCGTGGGAATCAATCAGTCGATCATATCTCCCGGCCGCGAGGGGGGCAGTGTGGGCATTGGTTTTGCCATTCCCATCAACGAAGCGCGTAATATCATTGATCAACTCAAAAAAGAGCGCCGGGTTATAGGGCGGCCTTCTCTGGGTGTGCAGGTGGCACAGCCTTCCCGGGCATTGCGCGCTGAGCTGGGCCTTGGAAATCGTGATGGCATTGTCGTTTCTCTGGTCATCCCGGGTTCAGCAGCTGAAGATGCGGGACTCAGTGAGCAGGATTTTTTGCTCAGCGCCGATGGGGAACCGCTCAAAGAACCAGGGGACCTGATCAAAAAGGTGCAGAAGACGGGCGTGGGCGGAAAAATCGTCTTTGTTTTGATTCGCAATGGTCAGGAAATGACGATCACCGCAGTCGTGGGAGAAGATACCTCGAATCGATGAGGCTCAGCCCGGACCCGGCCGACTGGATCCTTGCAGAATCTTTACCTTCGAGCAATGACTACTTGATGCGCGGAGATTTTCCTGCGGGAACCGTTGTGCTTACACAGAGCCAGACGGCCGGTAAAGGTTCGCATGGCAGAAGCTGGTCGGCAACGCCGGGGGCTTTTCTTTTTTCCGGTCTCCTGTGCCGTGGAGAAATGCCGTTGCCCTCGCAGCTCTTACCGATTCGGATGGGCCTGGCTCTGGCCCAGGCGCTGGAAAAAAAACATGGTGTTTTCCTGTTTCTCAAATGGCCCAACGATTTGATGCTTCCATGCGGCCGGACCTTCCTGAAGGTCGGCGGCGTGCTGATTGAAAGTTCCAATCACCCTGAATGGCGTATCGTTGTCGGGCTGGGACTGAACTGGACGACTGCTCCGCCCACTCCGGGCGCTGCTTCGCTTGGGCTGGATCCAGACTTTCGGCTGCCATTTTTACCTGACCTCATCAAGTCCATGAACGAGTGGACCGGCTATGAGAACAAGACTATCCTTTCTGCTTTTGAAGAAAGGTCGGTTTTTCAAACGCACGGTGCCCGGTATGGTCAAAAGGTATATCCTTCTGCCAGGCTTGGCGAGGATGGACAGCTCTGGCTGTATCCACAGTCGGGCGCAGCGCTTTGCATTGGTGATGTTCGCGAACGACTGGAAATCGTGGAAAGAGAGGGTTCATGAAATACATTCTGGGCGTGGATACGGGCAATACCAATACCGTGTTCGGGCTTTTTGCCCCGGACGGTGACTTTGAAATTCTGCATCACTGGCGTACCGTCTCGCGTCGCGATCGCACATCTGATGAACTGGGCATCTTTTTGATCGGCTTTTTGCAGGCAGCGGGCATTGCTGTGGATTCCATTGGTGGCTTCTTGTATTCCTCTGTTGTGCCTTCGTTCAACCCGATTGTGGAGCGAATGGCCCGTGACTATTTTCACTGTTCTGCCCTGCGCGTTTCGCATGAGTTGCCCATGGGCCTCGAATATGATTATCCCCGTCCCGATGAGATTGGAGCCGATCGACTGGTGAACGCAGTGGCGGCACACACTCTCTACGGCGGGGATCTCATTGTCATTGATATGGGAACGGCAACCACCTTCTGCAAGCTGCACGGAAATCGTTACCAGGGCGGCTGCATCGCTCCCGGCCTCAAGCTCTCCATTGAAGCGCTCTGGCGTAATACCGCCCAGTTGCCTCCTGTCGAATTTGTGCGACCCGAGGCTGTTACCGGACATTCGACCATCAAAGCTCTGCAATCCGGTTTCTACTACGGCTGGATTGGACTTTTGAAAGAAGTTATCTCCGAGCTCAAATCGGAAAACCCGGAGCGCACCTACCGGACCGTTGCCACCGGTGGTTTGTCAGCTCTGATTCAATCAGACGCACGCATCTTCGATGTAGTGGATCCTCTCCTGACACTGCGGGGGCTCAAAGCCATTTACGGAAAAAAACCCTGATGTACTGGTGGGTTACGGGCGGGATGACCGTCACCTTGCTTCTCTTTGCTCGTGGCTGGCAGATGCGGGGGGAAGAAGTGAGCCATCGGCGCTGGATGACGGCCGGTGTCATGGTGAATCTTTTGTCTGCACTGCTGCTTGTCGGCTCTATCTATGGATACTACGAAGGGGACGCCGTGCGAGCGGGTTTTCTGTCCTGTTTCCACCCGGCCTTTAGCATTGCTCATCGCCTGCTGGCCGGGATGGCGGCTCTGCTTATGCTGGCACAGGGGCTCACCGGCTATTTGCGCGCCGGGAGTATCCACCGGACGTTGCAACGCTTTTTTATTCCGCTTTACCTGATCGTTTATTTCTCCGGTCTGGTCTTATTCTATCCGGGCCAGGTATGCTGAAATTGGATTATGATCTTGAAACTGTAAAGGCAAAGGCGCAATGGATTCGTTGCCTGATTATCGAAGCTGTGCACGCCGCTCGTTCCGGCCATCCAGGCGGTCCGCTGGGTCTGGCCGATATTTTTGCTCATCTTTTCTTTGGAGTGTTGCGCCACCAGCCCGCGCGTCCGGACTGGGCAGATCGGGATCGCCTTTTGATCTCCAACGGTCACGTCTGCGCCGTTCGTTATGCGGCCATGGCACTGTCCGGCTACTTTCCGAGGGAAGAGCTAAAATCGTTTCGTCGACTGGGCAGTTTCTTGCAGGGGCATCCCTCTACCAAATTTCTTCCGGCCGTGGAAAATTCAAGCGGCTCGCTGGGGCAGGGACTTTCGCAAGCAACAGGCCTTTCCCTTGGACTGCGGATGCAAAAGAATCCTGCACGTGTATTCTGTGTCATGTCCGATGGAGAGTGCGGTGAGGGAATGACCTGGGAAGCCGCGCAGGCAGCCGTGCACTACCAGGCTCCCGTCATCGGGATCCTTGATTACAATGGCATTCAGATTGATGGATTTGTGAAGGATGTACTGAACCTCGGTGACCTGAGCGCGAAATTCCGGGCGATGGGAATGCGCACCCTGGAGGCAGATGGTCACGATCACTCCGCCATCCACGCGGCATTCCAGGATGCACTGGCCTTCACTTCGGGGCCGCAAATGATTCTGTTTCGCACGGTACTTGGCAAAGGTGTCTCCTTTATGGAAAACGATCCTGCCTGGCACGGAAAGCCACCGTCAGATAGCGAGGCAGCTCAGGCGCTGCAAGAGCTGGGCCTTGCCAATCTCCCGGCCTTGAGCGTCGCTTGATGGCGAACATTGCCGCATTCAACAGGAAGCTGGATGCCATCATCCGCGAAGATTTGCCCGTACTTAAAAAAGTAAAAAAATTTGTGATTCAGAGTGGCGGCAAGAGGATCCGTCCCCTTTTGCACTATCATACCTGTGCCCTTCTGGAATACCAGGGAAAGGTGTGGCAGGACGTGGGAGCCATTGGCGAACTCATTCACGCAGCTTCTCTGCTTCATGACGATGTAGTCGACGAATCGAAGACGCGTCGCGGTCAGCCCTCAACCAATGCGTTGCACGGAAATAAAACTGCGGTGCTGTGCGGAGACTATCTGCTGGCCTGCGGACTCGACCACCTGCGCACGCTACCAGGATCTCAAGAATTGCTGCGTATCTTCACTGTCGTGATCCGGAAACTGGCAGTGGGAGAATTACTGCAGTTGCAATGGGAATCGAACATCAGGCTGGATCGAAAAACATACGAACAGATCATCCACTGCAAAACCGGAGCTCTTTTTGGAGCCATGACTGAGTCTGCTGCGCTTCTGGCCGCGCACTCTTCTTTGAAAGAGTATGCCCGCTTTGGCGAAGAGCTGGGACTTTTATTTCAGCTGCGCGATGATTACCTGGATTATTTCCCGGGGAAAGGGGATGGCAAGCCGGCTTTTCAGGACTTCAAACGAGGTCTGGTTACCTTCCCGTTCCTTTTGCTACTGGAAGAACGGAAGAACCGTAAGGAGCTGGTGCGCCTCTTTGCTATGGAGGACAGGGAGGCAGCTCTCGAGGAACTGATGCCTTTTTTAACGACCAGGGTTCAAAAAACTCTGGCGATCAGCATCGAGTCAAAAGTACATGAAGCTATGCATTTTGTTCGCCGGCATCCGCCTTTGCCGGCGAGGGCGCTGCTCATTGATCAGTTGCATGCACTTCAAGTATAAATTATTGGTTTTTGTTGCTATTTTGGCTCCGATTTCTCTGGAGTGTATTTTACGTACGCGCGAAGATATCCGTTTTGAGCTGGAGTACAGACGGGCCCACTGCCTCTTTGATTCAGTTATCCTTCTCTGTCCCAACAAAAAGTCTCAATTGCGAGCTGGATCGCGGGTTTTCACCCTCACAACCAATGAGCGGGGAGAAAGGATAAGCGCAGCGGATGCTACCGGGACTCCGGTTGTGGTCTTTGGAGATTCTCTCAGCATGGGGTATGGCCTTTCGGATGAAGAGACGGTGCCCTTCTTGCTCAGCCAGTCTGGCCTCCCGGCGCTCAATCTGGCTGTTGATTCTCTGGGGCCATCCGGGATGGAGCTGGTATTGCGTAATCGAAGCCCGGAAGATGTGCGCGCCTATGTCTGGGTATTTTCCCCCTCAGATTTTGTCGATGAAGGGAAGCCCGGGAGGAATGCCGTCATCGGTTTTGTATACAAAATATACTTTTGGGCTCGTAAACATCTGGCCGTTCTGGCGTTGCTTCGTCGCGGCAGTGAGCAGCCTGTGAGTGAAAGTATGCCCGTAGCCCCACCCGCTCTGGATCATCCGGCCTGGACTGTTATGGATCGGATTTTTCAGAATTATCGACCGCTCATCTTATTATTCTACCCGGCTGCTCCGGGTGCCTCTATGGTGGTAGAAAGGCGTGTTGCCGATTTTGCTCGTGAGCGCGGTGTAAAGGTACTCTGGCTTGAAGCAGAGTTTCGTGAAGCGGTGAGCCAGGGAAAGTCAGCCGAGCTTTTCATTCCGGACGATGGTCACCCGGGTCCACTGGCCGCGCGGCTTTTTACCAGCGCTGTTCTTTCCAGTATTCAGTAAAGAATTTCCTGGTAACGGCCTTCTGACCTCATCCGGCCTTTCAACTCTTGCCAGTTTTCTGTTCCGCCACAAATACGCGCAAAACTATTTTCAAGCCTCTCCTCGAGCAGGCTCAGTCCGGCCAGAAAAAGGTAGCTGTCCTTTTTCTCGAGCAACGACAGGACTTCCCGGGCTCTCTCTTCGAGAGATCGGGCCAGGCTGTCCGCAATCCGCGACTGGGCATTTCCCGCCGGAATGGAAACCACAGCCTGAATGGCTTCAAACGTATTCCGGTCATAGTACTGAAGAAAATCCTCCGCGTCATTAAGGTAGGGCACTTCCAGGCCGCTGCGTGTGCCGTAGAAAAGGCGAATCGTGCCCCGGTACTTACCGTAGCGGGCCTGCAGAGCCCGCAAATAGGCTCGGAACGGTGCGATCCCTGTTCCCATTCCGATCATGACGATATTCGCAGTATCTTCCGCGGGGATGACAAAAGGGCGATCATAGGGTCCGAGCAAATCCAGTCGGTCTCCCTTTTTTGCGTCACAGAGATAGTGCGATGCAATTCCCGGATACTCCTGACCATTGACTTCGTCGATGTAGAAGCAGCGCTTCACCAGTAAATCGATACGATCTTTTGTATGATGCGCAACCGTATAAAGTCTGAAGTGGTAGTCATTGCCAAAGGGGTGTGGGCCACGGACGATAAGACCTATGCTCTGGCCCGGCTGGATGCTCATTTCCGGACGATCAATAGAAAGTTCTATTTCATGAATTTCCTCCCGAAGACCTGCGGGAGTCAGGACATTGTTGCGCACAACATGGGCAGAGAAGGTCTCACTGAGGTCTTTGCGATTTAGCGTTTTCATGTTTTATTCCTTCAGTGATTGTATCGCTCTGAGCGCTTTATCCAGCGATCCAGATCCTTTTCTTTTAAATCCAGAGGGCTTCCGGGATGGATGATTCGTGCAGCACATTTTTCCGCTGCACGTACCAGATCCCTGAAAGGTCCACCACGGGCATTTTTGACGATCGCCTTTTTATTTGCATTGTAAGTAAAGATATTACTATTGATCATTATGCATTCACCACAGCCTGTGCATAAATCGGTCTGGATCCATGGTTCATCGGAGGCAATAGTCCGGGTGAGATTTGCGGCAGGCTTTTCATCCCGACTGGCTGTTTCAACAGTGTGTTCCATCTGTAGTAGATTTTCTACTACAGTTCGTAAGGCAATTTTAAGTTCCTGCTCTTCCATTGTTCTTCAGCCGGCCATTCCAGCAAAACCCATAAAGGCCATAGAAAGGATTCCGGCCAGTATCAAAGTCAAGGCCGCACCGCGAAAGATACGGGGCGGATCAGAGAGTTCTACTTCCTCGCGGAGTGTAGCCATGAGGATCAGCGCCAGAGTGAATCCAGCCCCGGCACCCAGGGCAAAGACAGCCGACTCCATCAAATTGTATTCGCGATTGGTTTGAAAAAGAGCCACACCCAGAATGGCACAATTGGTGGTAATCAAGGGCAGAAAGATCCCCAGAGCTTCAAAGAGGGCGGGCGATGTTTTTTTTAGAAACATTTCGACAAGCTGTACCGTGGCGGCAATGACTGTGATATAGGCTATCAATTGGAGATACAGAGCATCCAGGAGAACCAGAAGGTAGTGGATGCCGCTTGCAGACAGGGAACTGACCAGCATGACAAAAATAACGGCCAGACCCATGCGGCTGGCCGTTGCCACCTTACCGGATACACCGAGGAATGGGCAGATGCCCAGAAAGTAGCTGAGTACAAAGTTGTTTACCAGGCAGGCATTGATGAAGATATTTCCTAAAGATTCAAACATGCTTTGCTCCTTTCTTATCCCCGATCCAGCTGTAGAGGAGCAGAAAAAAACCAAGAACAAAAAAACCACCCCCCGGCAGGATCATGATGACCCAGGGTTCAAAGGAGTCTCCGAGGATCGGATAGTTAAGCAGGGAACCAGAGCCGAGTAATTCTCGCACCACCCCCATGGCAATGATTGCCAGACCAAAACCTGCTCCAGTTCCGGCGGCATCGAGCAGGGAAGGGAGTACGGGATTTCTGGAAGCAAAGGCTTCCTGACGTCCGAGAATATTACAATTGACAACGATCAGTGCCAGGAAAGCACCCAGGTTGCGGTGGATCTCCAGACTGAAGGCCTGGATCAGATATTCTGCCATCGTTACAAAAGTCGCTATAATCAAAATAAAAGATGCTATACGAATTGGCCCGGGGATCCAGTGGCGCAGAGTGGAAACCAGTAAACTGGAAAAAAGAAGCACTCCGAGTGTGGCCAGGGCCATGGCGATGGCGTTGGAAACGGAATTGGAAACGGCGAGGACGGGGCACAGTCCAAGCAGTTGTGCGAGTACCGGATTTTCCCGCCAGATGCCCCGGGAAAGAACCTGGCCTGGGGGTAATTCAGTCATGATCACCTCTTCTGGCCCAAACACGTCTGACTTCTGGCAGGGCCTTTGCAGCACTGGTATTGATGATGGTCACCACGGCGCGGGAGGAAATGGTAGCACCGGTTATACCATCGAGTTCGTGTCCTTTTTTACTCCTACCTGGTGAAGCCAGGACCAGTGGAGAAAAATAGCTGTTTTCCGTGAGCTTTACTTCGCGGTTTCTAAAGTTAGCCAGAAAGGCTGGATCTTTTCCGATTTTATCGCCCAGTCCAGGGGTTTCTTTACTTTCCATTATGTGAATTCCTGTAAGAGTTTCAGATGCGGGGTCGTAGCCGTAGAGAAGGACGATTTTATCCTGGAAGCCACTGCCACTGGCCTCAATGACAAATCCGGTCGATTTTTCTCCAGCCAGGCTTTCGAAAATTCGTAGATCGCCTTTTTCCGCCAATCCATCGCTAAGGATTCCCTGACTCAGTCGAAAGTGCCGGATCTTTTGCGTTTGTGGAATGATTTTGCGTATGGCCTGCTCGAGATCAAGAGCCCGGCTCTGTTTTATAACAGGTTCAGTCAGATAATAGATCAAAACCAGCCCGGCTCCACAAAAAGTGGAGAGGAGGGTTAGAGTAAGGATCAGGCGGAGATTTTCGAGATTAGCTGCCATAGACCCGGTTTTCGGTGAATCGATTGATGAGCGGTGTACAGGCGTTGCCCAGAAGAATGGCATACATCACACCTTCAGGGAGGCCTCCGTAGGAGCGGATCAGGAAAGTAACAAAGCCAATGAAGATCCCATAGACAAACATCCCTTTATGAGTCAAAGGTGAAGTGACCGGATCGGTGGCCAGGAAAAAGGCCCCGAGAGCCAGACCGCCCGAAAGCAGTTGAAAAAGAAAATCGGCATAACGCACAGGGTCGATCTGATGGGATACAAAACCACACAATGCAACGGACATAAGGATGCTCGCTGGAATCCGCCAATTGGACAGCCCCTTAAAAGCCAGGTAGCTGCCACAAACGGCAATCAGGGCAAAGGAAGTTTCTCCCAGGCTGCCGGAAACCTGTCCGCTCAGCAAGAGCCAGGAGTCCGCAGTTTGACCTTCGAATTTCTGACTGGCCAGAGCGGTGGCTGCGGTAAGACCATCATATTGTGGCCTTAGAAAAGGCAGAGTCAAAGTTGCAGCTGGCACTGCAAAAAAATCGGCCTGCGGTTCCTGCCATCTTGTCATTGCGCCCGGAAATGCGGCCAGAAGAAAAGCGCGTCCCACAAGAGACGGATTGAACGGATTCTGTCCCAGGCCACCAAAAACAAGTTTTCCTGCGGCGATGGACACGGCGCTTCCCACGGCGGCCATCCAGAGGGGAAGACCGGGTGGCAGGGTAAGGGCAAAAAGGATGGCCGTTACGACAGCAGAGTAATCGCCGAGGGTGGAAGCTTTGCTCTGGAGTCGGTTGAAAAACCACTCGGTGCCAAGGGAAAAGAAAAGGGCAGTCAAAAGGAGCAGGATTGCGGCGACTCCAAAAAGGTAGGCGCTGAAAACACAGACGGGTAAAAGGGAGAAGCAAAGTCGGCGCATGATGACAGGCGTGCTCTCCGGACGATGCAGATGGGGAGCTGTCCGGATATGCAATGCTTCTTGTATCATCCCTTTTTCCTGAGTTGCTTCTTGGCCATGCGAAAGTGCTGTACCAGAGGGATGCGCGAAGGGCAAACATAGCTGCAGCAACCGCATTCAAAACAATCAAACAGATGATAGGACTCGGCCATTTCCAAAAAACGATCCTTCAATGCCAGCATGCCCATTTTACCGGGATTTAAGTGCAGCGGACAGGCTTGAAGGCATGCCCCGCAACGGATGCACGGCTTCGTTTCTTCTTTTGATCCTGTTGCAAGGACAAGAATGCCGGAAATAGCTTTGGTGACGGAAGTGGAAAGCCTGGCGATTGAGAGCCCCATCATGGGCCCGCCGCTGATAACCTCTGTGGCATCATCTGTGATTCCAACCGTCTCCAGGAGAAAATCAAGCGGCGTGCCGATGGGTACCAGATAATTTCCGGCCTGTTTGACTCCCGGCCCGCTGACGGTAATGACGCGTTCGATGAGCCCGTTACCGGCAGGAACAAGAAGCGCGATTTCTGCCAGGGTGGAAACATTGGACACGAGAATGCCCAGATCCAGAGGTAGCTGGCCGGGCTTTAGTTCCATCCCGAGGAGAGCGGCCAGGAGGATCTTTTCTGCCCCCTGGGGGTAGCGGGAGGGAAGAACCTGGACTTCTATACCAGGAGGCGCTTGATTCAGGGCGGTCCTCAGGGCTGCAATCGCATCCGGTTTGTTGTCTTCAACAGCAATGATGGCCCGCTCAGCTCCGGCTGCATGTATGGCAATGGCTGCGCCGTCTATGATCCGGTCCGGCATTTCGACCATAACCCGGTGGTCCGCTGTGAGGTAGGGTTCACATTCGCATCCATTGATGATGAGGGTGTGGATGCGTTTTTCGCCCGGAGCAAATTTGACGTGCGTCGGGAAGGCCGCACCGCCCAGTCCGACCATGCCTGCACCTTGAATCCGTACCACAATTTCTTCCGCTTTCCATTGCAGCGGATCGTCTTTTTTCTTCTCTGCGAGGATTTGTGGGTCTCCCGGCCAGGCCTTGATGCTGATGCCTTCTTTCATTTCTCCGGACAGGGAAGGAAAGAGTCCCACCTGTTGCACCTGGCCGTTCACCGGTGAATGCATGGGGACTGAGAAAAAGCCATCGGCACGGGCGATGCACTCTCCGCGTTCCACCTCCTGTCCTGGACGGACGAGTGGGATGGCCGGATTTCCTGTGTGCTGAGAGCATAAAATGGTGAATACATCCGCAAAGGGAAGACGCCGGATAGGCAAGGCTGCGGTTCGCTCTTTGTGGTGCGGCAGGTTCACTCCACCCTGAAAAGCGGACCGGGAAAACATCAGGCTTTCCGCGCCAGGGCAACAAGTGAGTTGGTGAAGCGTTCGATCATTTCGGATTGCACCTGCTTGCGCAGCCCCTGCTCATCAAAGGGTTCAAGATCCAGGCGCGCGATATTTTTTAGCATACGGAAGTAATTACGCCGATCTTCACAGGATTGGACGATCATCTCTGATACAATCACGCGGATGAGCTCTTGCTTTTTACTTATGGCCCAGATGAAAGGAAAGAGTCCTTCACGATCGACGCTATCTTTGTCCAGGTAATCAATGAGCGGGATCATCGATGCGTTCCAGCTTTCCCGGGGGGCCGTGCGAAAGTGGCGGGCGAAGCGTGCTTCGGTCAGGGCAAAATCTGCAAAGGTTACCGGCAGGCGCAGAGTTTCTTCCTGACCGGTTTCCGACAGGTATTTGAGGTCATAAGCGGGCCAGTCCTGGTCAAGGTCGGGATTCCCGGAGAGGTCCAGGCATTCAGAAAGCGACGGGCCACGGTCGGGATTGTATTTGATCAACGGGTAAGCGCGCGATTCCAGAGCCAGGCGCGCCTGCCTGGTGGCCACATCATCGGCTGTGCCATGTTCCGGCGGGCAGTTACAATAGACATTAAACAGGGCGGGGCGGCGGCTGCGCAGACCTTCTATAAAACCTTCCAGTAAATGGCCGACACTGGCCTGGCTTCCCTGCAGGACATAGCTTGTGCGATGAGCTATAGCAATCAGAGCAATTTCTTTACGAATTTCTTCCTTGCCCTGGCGGGCGCGGCCATAGGCCGCCATATCGGAGATTTGCCCGGTGAAGCCGGAAGTACAGGCCTGCCCGCCAGTATTGGAATAAACCTGAGTATCGAGAGCCAGCACTTTGACAGGCATACCGGACATCATGAGTCGTGATAGATTCTGAAAACCAATGTCGTACAGGGCGCCATCGCCGCCAATGACGGCAAGTGGTGGGCAGAGCAGGTATTCTTCTTCCGTAAAGTCGCGCCAGGTTAAGTAGGTAAAATCCGGCCGTTTCTCCACAGGATTGGCCAGCCAGCGGGCAAGACGAATGGTTTTGAAGCCATCGGCCATTTTCTGCATATGTCCCTCAAAAACACCCATCGCCATCGAGGGCGCATCCTGGAAGAGGTGGTTAACCCAGGGAAAGGGATACGGATTTATGGGGTAGGTGGATCCCCAGACAGAAGAACAACCCGTAGCATTCACAGCTCCCAGAGCGGTCCGTCCCTGACCGGTGATTCCCTCTGTATATTTAGAATGTAATTCCTTTAGTTTAGTTACTGTTGTAGCCAGTTCTTTAAGTCTCCCGACGTCAAGGGGTTCTCCCTGAGCCAGTCTGGCGGACAGGTCAAAAGCGTGGACTTCTTCTTTATGGATACTGGCAAGAGCAGCTTCCAGTTCTCGGGGATTGATTTCTCCAAGGAGGCTCTGCTGCATTTGCCGTTCCAGTTTTTCGATCAGATCCTGGATGTGAATGAGGTGCTGTTTCACCCGCTTCTGCATGAGTGCGGTAACCGTGGCAGTGAAGAGATGAAGGACCGTCTTCTCGGCACAGCCAAGACAGGCCCCGTCGCCACCGCTCATCGAGTTGTAGATGCTTTTGTTCAGCAACAGGGTTTCCAGCGCTCCCACGCCCTCTTCGAGATCATCAATGCGCTGAAATCGTTCCTGCACTTCCGGCAGATCCAGCCAGAAGTCCCAACCAGCCTTCTGTTCCTTCGTGCGCTCACGGGTCTGGGGAATGGCCACCAGAGCATCGTCGCTACAAACAGCGACGCACTCCATGCAACCCTTGCAGGTGTACGGATTGATGGTAATGGAAAGAAGGCCACCCTTGCCTGGCTGCTGCTCGTCCGGCAGTGTGAAGAACGGCCGGGTCAAAGCAAAGTCAAAACCGTTCCATTCTTCACGAAAGGCCTGAACTTCCCGCCGCAATGCTTCGCGTCCGATTTCCTGCTCGGCGGCAATCTGTTCCTCAAGGGCACGGTCCAGATGCGTCAGCACCGTCTTCTCTTCTCCTCCTTCCTTACAGAGCTGGTAGAGGCGTTTTTCGAGCGGGCGTAGCACCCTTTGCAGATGCTCGCAGCTGTGCCCCTTTTTTTGCAAACGAGAGACAACCGTGAAAAAGATCTCCCCCACTTCATGAACAAGTCCGGGGATGGCAGTATCCGGGCAGGCCGTCCAGCAATGCCCGCACCCGGTGCAGCGATCCGCCTTCCACTGCGGCACTTCAAAGCGGATCTCTGTCATATCCTTGAAGACGCCCGTTGAGGCCGGTATGGCCGAAACGGCCATAGAGGGCGAGGCCGGCAGGCTGGCCGGATTCCCGGCACGGTAGAACATTCCCGTGTCCTCCCAGAAATGATGGATGTCACTTTCCCGGTCTTTACTCTGTGGCATGGATTTGAGCATGATGGGCAGCTTGCGTGCTGCCTCCACAGCCGGTGGAATATCACTCCCTGTAAGGGCAGGTCGGTGCTCAAGTAGCCGGCATTCTTGATAACCGCGCAGAACGACGCGCAAATTATCTTCCACAATCCTGCGACCCTTGCTGCCAAATTTCTGCTCTAACTTTTGCTCGATCATCTGGAAGAGTCCAGCCTCGGTAAGTCCTTTCTTTTGAAAGATTTCCAGATCCCGGGTTGCCTGGAAAAATGCGCCCTGAAAGGCCATTCCCTGCATGCGGTACTGTAGTTCGGCGTCCGTTGCTTCTGCCCGGGCTATCTTGAAAGCATCCAGATAGTAGAGCTGAATTTCATTTTTAACGATGACCTTCTGATAGTACGCCGGTATGCTTTCCCAGACCTGATCCGGATCTCCCAGATCGCTCTGGATAATAAAGATACCTTTTTTTCGCAGTCCAGCCAGGGGATTGGAGTGAGAGAATACATGCGGATCCGGGGAAAGCACTGCATCCACAAAATGAAATTCACAATTCACGGCAATGGGCTGCGGGGCCACGGCCAGATAGTAAGTTGTGGGCTGGCCCTTTTTTTCTGAACCGTAGCGCGGGTTGGCTTTCACATGAAAATCCAGCAGAGTGGCCAGAGTCATGGTCAGATTTTTCCCCGTAGCCATGGCTCCCCAGCCACCGACAGAATGGATACGGACGGCTATGGATCCTTCCGGCATGAGACCAGGATTCTCCGAGCCTTTCACGGTCAATTTAGCAAGGTCGGGATAGTTCTCGCGCAAGCTGTCATTGGCAATCTCTCCCTTGGGACCGGCGGGGTTGCTGCTTAAAAAATCAATAGATAAATAGAATTGTCTTTCCCCGCGCCCACCGGGCAACATATTTTCTACCGCACCAATGATATCGCCGGGCTGCAGGTCGCGCGATCCGAGTCCAAAGGATCCGGAGTAGAGTCGGGGCATTTCTTCCGGTCGAATCGTCGCATAGCCGGGAAAGGCATCGCCCTGCAGGCTGTTTTCCAGGCAGCGCGAAAGAGTGGCCCGTATTTCCCGCATCAAGGGCTGGTCCACGGCGAGCGGTTGATCGACCCGCTCAAGAACTGTGACCCCTTTGCGGCCCTTTAAGAGGATTCCCAGCAGATCAGCCGGGAAGGGACGGAACATAACCAGATTGACCACGCCGATGCGAAGGCCACGACTTTCTGATAGATATTCGGACACAGCTTCTGCGTTGGCCACCACGCTTCCCTGGCCGATGATTAAATAATCCGCCTCGGGATGAATGGCCATGACACGCGCATAGGCGCGACCTGTGAGCGCGGCAAACTCCCGCATGGCCATATCTGTGAGCTCTGGCAGGTGAGCAAAAAAATAGGGACGCTGGGCGGCCACGCTCTGCATGTAGGATTCTTGGTTTTGTACTGTACCCAGCATGCGTGCATTGTCCACGTCCCAGGCGACGGGGATGCGGCGTCTTCGCTGGCCAAAGAGCATGCGTTGTGCCGGTGTGGGACAATCGATCCAGTCGTCCGGACGGCCCAGATATTCGGCAATGAGTTCCCGTTCCGGTAGCCGGATGCTCTCCATTACATGGGTGGTCAAGAAACCATCCTGAGCGACTATTCCGGGATTCAGGGCCAGTTCCGCAATGCGATGAGCGATTACATTGAGATCCGCCGCTTCCTGTACACCCTTCGCAAAAAGCTGAAAAAACCCCGTATCATCGATGGCATGATAGTCGTCATGGGCTGCATGCACGTTGAGCGTCGCTTTGGTCATGGCCCGGCAACCCATATTGAGCACGTAGGTCAGCCTTTTGCCCACAGCTGCATAAAGTGACTCATGCATGTAGGCGATCCCCTGGCCGGAGGAGAAATTGGTGGAACGCATTCCGGTGAGGGAGAGGCCGGCGGTGACAGCGGCGGCTGCATGTTCCCCTTCAGGTTCTATGAAAACCAGCGGCCGCCCGGAAATGTTCAGATGGCCGGCCGCAGTTTCTGCAGCCCAGTATTCGCCCATCTGCGTGGAAGGCGTAATGGGATAGGCACCGGCAGCATCCGATGATTCTCTTTCGCACATGACAACGGCTGTATTGCCGTCCATGACACTCGGGATTCCAGGATAGCGGGGTTCTTTCACAGATGAGCTCCAGTGGGCAGGGGGGATTTCCGTAGAGGGATGCGGGCACGGTAACCGCGTTCCATCTGATTTTCATCCAGCCAGACGATGGCTCCCGTGGGACAGCGCTCAATGGCCTGACGATCTTCCCTGGCTATCCGATTATAGTTGATACGGGCCAGAGATTCCTCAATATGGATAAGATCCGGTGCATCTGCCGCGCAAAGCCCGCAGCCGGTGCAGGCCACGCGGCAATCGGCCAGAGCTGCTTCGCCCTCAAGGAGCGATTTACAGGCAACGAAGAGGTGGTAGTTGACCGGTAGCAGGGAAAAGAGATCGCGCGGGCAGACTTCCACGCAATCGCCACAGGCTGTGCATCGTGCGCTGTCCACGACCGGCAAAGATTGTGGATTCATGGAAATAGCTTCAAATTCGCAATGGAAGGCGCAGTCTCCAAGGCCCAGGCAACCCCAACTGCAACCCTTGCCACCGCCGCCGACAAGCGCTGCTGACCGGCAACTTGCCTGTCCTTCATAAAAAACGATCTGGCGGGCCACATTGCGTCCGCCGGCACAGGCCAGCCGTGCCACCCGTCGTTCTGTTTCTCCTGGAGCCACACCCAGAAGATGTGCGATGCTGTCCCGCGTTTCGGGCGGCGCTACAGTGCAGGCCGATGGGTTCTTCTTATGTTCCAGGAGGGCCCGGGCAAAGGCGGAACAGCCGGCTTCTCCGCAGGCACCGCAATTGTTTCCCGGAAGTAGTCCGCGGACCTCCCTTAAGAGAGGATCTTCTGCTACCTTGAGCCGATTGTGGGCGAGGGCAATAGCCGTCGAAAGGAAAAAACCAAGGCAGCCCATAAAAGCCACCGCTGCCAGGGCTGAATACACAGTTCATGTATGGGCCAGCAATTTAGCCGGTAAAGCGAAATTTGACCCATTCTTATGATCTGGATCAGTTAGAACTGAAAGTACAGAAAGGGTGCGCTGGTGGTTACAGAGTAGATGAAAAAACAAAGCCCGAGAATAGTAAGTGAGCTTGTGTATAAAAATATTCTATTCGACGCGATCTTCTCAGCAAGACTACTTTTCCATTCCATGAGGGCATCAACAGTAAAGAGGATAATCATGGGAATGATTACAGATGCAAGCATTGCGATGTGTTCGCCGCCCTCAAGGCTGAATGTTCGTTTGAGCATGGTTGTGCCCAAGTCTGTTGGACCGCTGTAACCCTCCGCCGGTCGCGCCCGAAAGTAAAACAGCGGAACGGAAAAAACAAAAATTGTATATTGCATCCGGAGCAGAAAGGGAACCTTTTCCCACAAAGTCCGAATTCTATCAAATGAGAGAAAGAAGCGCTCCACGATGAGAGCCACAGAACACAGCGTTCCCCACAGAATAAAGTGCCAGTCAGAACCATGCCAGAGACCGGAAATGAACATAACCAGAAAAACATTGATGTAGGAACGCACTACACTTACCCGGCTGCCTCCCAGAGGAAAGTAAACGTAATCGCGCAGCCAGGCCATGAGGGAAATGTGCCATCTCTGCCAGAGTTCTGCAATGGATCCGGAAAAAAACGGCCGGCGAAAATTTTCCGGAATGCGATAACCCATGATTCTGCCGGCACCGATGGCAATGTCAGAGTATCCAGAGAAATCACAGTAGATCTGAATCCCGTGGAAGTAGGCGGCAAGCAAGAGTCCCAGACTGTTATAGTTTTGGGGAGCAGCGTAGACGGGATCAACGATCGTTCCGATGGGATCGGCAACAAGAGTCTTTTTGAAAAATCCCCAGGCAAGCAGGCGTAGACCCGCTTCAAAGTTTTCCCGGGAAAAGCCGTGACTTTCTTTAAACTGATGGAGCAGGTCTTTAGCCCGCATAATCGGCCCGGCCACAAGCTGCGGAAAGAAAGCCAGAAACAGATTGAAATCAAAAGCGGACGTCTTTTTTTCAAAGGTATGCCGGTAAACATCAATCGCATAGGCCATGGCCTGCAGGGTAAAAAAGGAAATGCCCATGGGCAGGACAACACCCACCGGTTCCAGATATCGAGAATCGCAGGAGGAAACGCCGCGCAAATAGTTGATACACCAGATGGAGAAATCTATGTATTTAAAAAAGTAAAGGATACTGACATTGCACAGAATTGCCAGAGTCAGGTAAGCTTTGCGGGCCCGCTCTACGGCGGTTCTCTCCATGAGCCGGACACAGGCAAAGGTGGCCAGTGCAGAAAACAGGAGTAACAGAGTGAAAGGGGCTTCAAATGCTGCATAGAAATAGATACTCGCCAGCAGGAGCCAGGTCTTCTGACCCTTCCGCTTGAGTAAAAAATAGACACCCATGACGATAGGTGCAAAAACAAAGAAATGTATGGAATTAAAAAGCATTGCCGGTCAATTTGCTCTTTATGGCTCTTGCGGCCCAGACGTTACCGGCCACGGTGAGATGTCCGTCCCCCGGAATAAAAAAATCTTTAATTTGTAGACGGCGCGGAGGTTTCCTGCTCTCATCAATGAAGCCGCACATGTCACGACTGTGTTCGCGAAGATCGAGCGTCCGGATGCCCCGCTCTTCAAAAAACTTTCCGGCTCTCAAGGCAAAATTGTAGAAAGGCGAGTATTGATTGTTGGAAGTGCAGTGGTGTGTTTCTACTTCAATCGGCAGGAAGACCACAATGAGTTCGAATTGTTTTTCCTGCGACAGATCAATCAACTTTTGAAACGTTTGTGCTGTGATTTCCGGTAGCGGCTCAAGTGCTGCCGGATCGGGCAGGCCCGCTTCGCAGGTGATTCCGGCAGGGACAGGTTCCGGGCAAGAAAACGGGGCAACGGGACGTGGATTGCAATCCGGGGCCGGTCGCGGGCGGTAGAAGGCAGACCGAAGGTACTCCCCGAAGCCATGGAGTGGACGATCGAGTCGCAGGCCCGAGCGCTCCAGCTCCGAACGGAAGGCCTGTCCTGTCATAAGGGTACGTACCTTCAATTGTTCCACAGAAAGGACCAGGGCATTGAGCAGATAGCTCAGCCGGGTTGCTTCAAACTGGAGGAAGAAAAGTTTCTTATAGGAAGGGTCCCGGTCACGTAGCACGGAGACTTCATCATCCGGCAGAATTCCCTGAGCTTTGAGAGGTTCCGGAAGGGTAAAATCATTGGGGGAAACAAAGTAAAGAGCGGTCTTCAAATTCAGATGTTCCGTTGCCTCCTTGAGGCGCTGGTAGTTGCCAACAGAACCAAAAGCATCCACTCCCAGGTTGACCGCCTGAAGAGTTTCACCGCCGTGCTGCAGATCGTTTAGATGGTGGCAGAAAGTATCTTCATCGGAAACACCAAAGCCCATAACCAGGCTGTCGCCCACGCAGGCCAGGTGTGAGCGGTGTGGATTCACTTCCGGTCCGCGATAGCCAAGGCTGTTGATCCGAAACGTTCCCGACCAGGTTTTATTGTAGTGGGTAACATGCTGCTCCATCCCGGGCATCAGGCCTACGTAGTATTCGGGGTGGTAAGAATGTAACAATTTGATGCGCCGGTAGTATTCCAGATTAGGGTTTGCGATGAGACGCAGTCCCAGCTCCAGGCCAATGAGCGTGGTAAGTAGCACGGCCACGATGGATCCAGCTTTCTTCATTCCCCGTCCAGAGCCTGGGCTCAGCTCAGGTTCGCAAGAAAAATCAGCAAGAGAGTGAGGAGGAGAATGAAAATCCTTGTATTTGCGTCCGCCTCGCTTTTTCTGTCGGGTCATGCATAAAGACGAGTTTGGCAATCCCGATGACCTGCAGGTGCGAATCATCAAAAAAATCGTACATGCAGCTGTGCGTATTCTTGCCGCAATGATGGTGGTTGTAATCATCCTCGGGGTTATTGATGTTGCCTACCTTTTGCATCAGAAGGCCATGGCGCCTCCGCGCTTCATTTTGACCATCAATGACATTCTGGCCACCTTTGGCGCATTCATCGCCGTCCTTATTGCTATTGAAATTCTGGTGAATATATTGCTTTATTTGCGTGACGATGTGATTCATGTGAAAATAGTAATGGCCACAGCACTCATGGCTATAGCCCGTAAAGTGATCATTCTCGATTACGATACCATGACGCCCATGTATCTTTTTGCCACAGCAGCGGTTGTTCTGGCAATGAGTGCCGGCTATTATATGGTTGTAAAGATCAGCGAAGACCGTTAAGCATCAGGCGCTGTTGATCACTGTGCGCACAACGGCCGGATCCAGTTTCATCTTCCGGGCGATAAGTTCAGGGTCCCATTTATGGTTTAAGTAAAGTTGCAGAATGCTATCGCGTTTCCAGTCGGTCAGAGCGCCTTTGCCTTTTTTGGCGCGCACAGGCGTCGCTGTAACTTCAGCCAGTTCTCCTTCCCCGGCGCGCTCCATTCCCCGGTCGATCATTCCAAAAAGGGATCCCAGGCGATCCATTTTCTCTTCCGCCTCGCCAATCAGAGATTCCAGTTCTGATTTCACTTCCAGGCTTTTATCTTTCATTTCATCGGTTCTTTTGTACATGGTACTGATCTGGCCGGATTTTTCGGAAAGATCAAGCAGGAGGCCATCCATCTGTTCAAAGCGGGATTCGATTTTCTTAAATTCATTTTTGAGCTGACCGAGTTGTGAGGAGCGGCTTTCCAGGGATTTGAGCTCGTTGTGAAGTTCTGTCTGGCGCAATTCTGCGCGTTCCAGGGCAGCGAGCAGTTTGCTCGCATTCTCTGCGGCATCGCGAGCCTCTTTGCGTGATTTTTCCAGGCTTGTCATGGTGGTTTCCACGAATTTGCGCTTTTCCAGCAGGCCGGCGGCGTACACTTCCATTTCTTTACGGAATTCATCGACCTGATCGAGCCTCTCTTCCAGGGAAGAGAGCAACTTCTCCCGCGAAGACACCTGGTCGATACGGGAAAGCAGTTCAGCCACATGTCGATCAATGCTGTGGATTTCACGTTCCGATTCATCGATACGCCGCTTCTGGATTTCCAGCAGTTTCAGTTCCGAATCGACATCTTTGCGGTATTGACGCATCGATTCGATATTGTGCATGTACTCATCAATTTTGCTATTCTCTTCCCGGGCCGCTTCCAGGCGTGCGGTGAAAACTTCGAGGGTTTCATCAAGCTTGACGGCGTAGTCATCAATCCGTTCAATTACTTTGATCTTCTCCATGAAATGCTGCAGGCTGCTTTCATGGTCACGGATTTCGCGCAGAGCTTCTTCCCTCGAAGACCTGACCTGCTGTATCTCCTGGTTTGCTTCACTGATGAGTTTTTTGAAATGATGCCGGGCCTCTTCTATGCGCGTATCGAGTTGCGTGGCCAATTGCTCCTGTAATGTTTGCATTTTCTGCTCTGCAACGGTCAGCGTCTCCTGGGAGGCTGCTGCCACGTCGGCTTTGAGGGCTTCATGCAGAGTGCGGATATCTTCGATGGATTTCTCGCTGACTTCCTCAATACGTGCGCGATTACGATTCACATCACGGATCTGACTTTGCAGGGCATCAAGCCGATCGGACAGATCATGTTTGATTTCTTGAATGTCCTCAATGGTTTTGTGAAGTTTGCTTTCTTCTTTCTGTCTGGCCTCAGCAATGCGACCGATCGCCTGATCTCCTTCCTGGCGCATATGTTGTTTGATATCCCCGGCGAGAATTTCCAGATTTTCTGATAGCTCTCCCATTTCTGCCCGAATCGCTGTGAGATTTAAGTCCGCAAATTTGCGGATCTCTTCGCGTTGCGACTCTGTTTCTGCCTGAAGCCCCGCAGACACCTCTGAGCGAATCCTGGTCATCTCCCGGTCCAGCTGGGTCAGCCTGTCTTTAAGCTCCGCGGCTCGCCGACGATCCATGTCCCGCCATGTTTCTTCGCTTTGATCAATGCGATCCATGAGCTGCCTTTTTTGTTCCTCAACAAATTCATTGAGTCGATTTTCAGCACTCAGATACTTTTCCTGAAAGCGCTGAATCTGGTCATCCATACCGGTGAGCATTTTTTTGCTCTGGTTGATGATATCATCGCGCTTGGCTATGGCATCCAGGTTGAAGTGCTCCAGGTCAGCGCGAATGCGGCTGATTTCTGATTGCAGAGCTTCCACGGCGGTGTTGCGAATGCTGGCCAGCCCCGCTTCCATTGATGCTGTCCTTTCCTGGATCTTGCGTTCAAAATTGCTGAAACGGTGTTCCACGATGTTTTCTGCGGCCAGCCATTTATCATCAAGTCTCTGATTGAACTGGGCTATTCGATCCAGGACCAGGTCAACGTCTGTTGAGGCCTCGGCGACTTTGTTGATAATCGTTTGCCCGTCATTTTGCAGTATTTCATAGGATGACTGAACACGGGCAACCAGGGCATCGGTGTCTGCCTGCGCCTGCTTCACGAGTCCGGCCACGGCATTGCCGAGCTTGATCTGTGCATCCTTTTCCTGCAATGACAGCCTGGCTGTTAAATCATCCATCTGGTTTTGAACCTCCTGGATCTCTTTCTGGGCCAGTTGCAATCGTTCCAGTCCCAGATCCAGGCGTTCCACCTGCAAACCCACGGATTGTGCCCCGGCTGATATTTGAGCAATTTCTGCAGATATCTCACTGATCAGCCTTTGATCGTTTTCGAGTTCAGCGACCTTTTCCTGATAGGATTTAAGGGTGGCAGAGAGTTCATTCTGGGTCTGTTTGCTCTGCCGGACCAGAAGCTCAAACTCAAGAGCTGCATCCTTGATTTCCTGGACATTCTTCTGGGTGGCCTCTTTAAGCTGGGTAACATAGATTTCCCCCATTCGTTTGATCTGGGCCATCCTCAGGCTGCTCCGGTCAAATCGGCGCAGCAGCAGGGAAAAAAGGATGGAGCTTAAAAGCGATAGGATAATCAAGGTATAGATCATGGATTGATTCCGGATAATTATAATATTCTTAATGTCTGATTATGTCACATAAGGCAAGCTTTTTTCCTGCCCCACCTGCTGCCGGCAAGCAAAAAAATTCCAGGTCCCGGACAGCCGTCGAGGCCCGTAAAAGTGCTCCCTACACCGCTCTGGCCGCCTCCTACGATGCCATGATGGGGCACGTGGATTTTTCCGGCTGGGCCCGCTATCTTTGCCGGTCCCGGGAGGAGATCCGGGGAGGAATTTGCCGTAGTGTTCTGGATTTGGGCTGCGGGACCGGCCAACTTCTCTTAGCTATGGTTCCCTTTTTACCCCCCGGCTGCCGGCTGGAGGGTATGGACCGATCCGCCGCCATGCTGCGAGTCGCTCGAAAGCATGTTCCCGCCGCCCGGTTTCAAAGATCGGAATTGAGCCACCTCCGCGGGCTCAAGGGACCCTGTGACTGGCTTGTTTCGACCCACGATGCCTTGAACTATTTGACTGAACCGGCCCGTTTGAAAGAACATTTCAGCAATGCCACCCGCCTCATGAGCGAGACAGGCCTGTACAGCTTTGATCTGGTCACCCAGGAAAATATCGAGGCTCATTTTGCCGGCCAGAGCGGAGAGGAAGATCTGGGAGAGGTCAGAATTCTCTATCGACACGAGTACAATCGGTCCAGACAGATCCTTACCAGTGAACTGGATATCATCTGCGGCACCCGGGTGGCAACGGAGCTGCATGTTCAGCGCTACTACAGTCCACCGGAAGTAGAGGAGTTGCTTCGTGCTGCCGGGCTCCGTGTTCTTTCCAGGGGAAAGAATTACGGCCGCCGAGAGACCATTACCGATTTTTACAATTACCACGTGGCCTGTGACAGAGGAACGTAAACAAGAGCTGTTAAAAAAGCTGCAGCGCTTTTTGTCCCAGCGGGAACGTTCCCGACAGGAAATCACAAAGAGGATCATTGAAAAGGGAATTTGCGAAGGGTCAGAAGTGCCCGCTCTGCTTGCTGTTCTGGAAGACCTGGGTATGATTGATGATCAGAGATTTGCCCGCGAGCGAGCCCGTTACAGACTGCGCAACGGCTATGGCCCCCTGGTCATTGCCCGCGAACTTGCACTTCTGGGGGTGACACGCAGCATTGTGGATCGCAGCATGCCTCCTCCGGAAGAAATCGTGGAAAGCATTGTGCAGTTTAAAAAGAGCAGAGACGGCGGGGTAGATCAAAACTTTCTGCTTCGGCGCGGCTTTCCCCAGCGCCTGATCCGCCAGGCAGAGAAGCTTTCCGATTAACCTTTGTGCCTCTTTTTGATAAAACGATCCAGCAGCGGTATACGTATCCCCAGATAAGAGAGTACCGAGAGTAATATCACGCCAGCGGTGGCTTCGTCCAGCCAGCCCAGAATGGGATACAGATCCGTGGGTTCCGGAAAAATGATCCAGAAACCGCAAAACAGGGCTACGGCAATCAAGAAAAGCCTTTTGATCCCTTTTACTTCTACCGGGGCTTCCACTTTTTCAATGCGGGGCTTCTCTACGGACTTTGTTAATTCTTTCTGTTCTTCCATGATACGTTCCTTTAGCTGCGTTCGTCAAGTTTCTGGTACGGTCGCTCCAGGGGCCCGGTGTAGATTTGCTGGGGTCGTATCTGCCCTCCGCCCCCGGAACCCAGGTTTTCCCGGACATCGGACCAGTGGGCGAGCCAACCCGCCAGTTTTCCGATGGCCCGCACAACATTGTGCATCTCTGCGGGAATCCCCAGCAGCTCAAAAATAAGGGACGAATAAAAATCGAGGTTGGGATAAAGATTTAGATCAATGAAATAAGGATGTCCCAGCACGAACTGCTCCACTTCTGCCGCCTTATCAATGAGCGGGCGACGTCCGCCAGCGCCTTTGGCGGCAAGGAAAGTCCGATAGAGCTGCTTGCTCAGGTCCGCCCGTGGATCCGTGAGTGCGTACTTTTTATGTCCCAGTCCATTGGTGCGCAGGGTGCCCGTTCCCTTGATAAAAGGTTCAAAGTATTTTTCCGGAGTCTGGTTACTTTCCACCATGGCCTGTAGCATGCGGATGGGAGATACATTGCTAAAACTTTCCCGTGCACCCCAGAGTGCGCAGAGTCCGGCGCTGATGGACGCAAAAAGATTGGCCTGCGTTGAAGCGACCAGCCGGACCGTGGTTGTGGCTACATTTTGCTCGTGATCGGCGTAGAGGATAAGCATCTGATTGAGAATTCGCGCATCTGCCGGGTTTACGTTGTAGGGCTCTGTAGGCAGCGCAAACATCATGTTCAGAAAATTCTCGCAGTAGGGCAGGGCATCACGGGGGTAAATAATGGGCTCGCCAATGGACCGCTTGTAAGACCAGGCAGCCAGCGTTCGTACTTTGGCCAACAGTCGCGTCTTGACATCAATGCCTTTGCGTTTGTTTTCCTCATAGGAGGCCGGATAATAACTGGATAGAGACGTGACCATTGTAGACAGCATGCCCAGAGGGTGAGACCTGCCGGGGAAGGCATCGAAGAAGAGCTTCATCTGCTCATGGATCATGGAGTGTTTGGAGAGGGAGAGAGAGAATTCGCGCAGTTCCTCACGATTGGGTAGTTTTCCCCGAATCAATAGATAAGACGTTTCTACAAAAGTGGAGTGTTCGATCAGATCCTTGATATTATAGCCACGGTAGAAAAGCCTCCCCTGCCTGGTATCGATCCAGGTTATATCGCTTAAGGCGATTGCCGTGTTGAGCAGGCGCGGATCGTAAAGGGCATAGCCTGTTTTCGCAAGCAGCCGGTCAACATTGACAGCTTTGCTGCCATCCGCTCCAGTGATAACAGGAAGGGCAATGGACTGGCCTCCCAAGCGAAGCTCTGCTTGTTCTGACATGCCGACAGTAACCCCGAATCGTCAAGTCCTGACAAGCCCAAATTTTCAGGGCAGCAGCGCCGGGGGCAGGTCTGTGAGAATGCGTTTGCCTTCCGGGGTTCGGGCAAATTCATTCAGAAAAGTCAGGCGGTCACGGTAGCCGTAGATTTCACACAGGCTGCGCAGATGCAAATAGTGCAGGGTGGCAAGCGACAGAATCTCTCTCTTTTTACCGAGCCAGAGCTCCCGGAGTGCCAGTCGGTCCCTTGAATGCAACCAGGCGGCATCCGCCTGAGCAGCGGCCAGGTCAAAACGGACGTGCGGCGGGGGTTTTTTCCCGGCTGGCAGCCTGTCTGCGACGCGCGAGGCCTCCATCAGGGCGAGCTGCATCCGCCTGGCCGCGACGGGTGTGGTCTGCGGAGTCTGTAACTGGCTGCAAAGCTCTCCAGAGCGGGCCAGACAATTTCTATTTGTGCGCAGAAAATCAAAGTATGACTGATAGCTGCGATCTCCGCTGCTCGTTGCCTGAAAAAGAGCCAGGGATAACTGGTGGATGAGGTAGAGATCCTGGTTACTATCGGCTTTTACTTCCAGGGAGAGCAAGACAAGAAGAAGGGCTGCTTTTCTCAAGCGGATCGTTTGAGACGGGATTTGATATAGCTGCCCAGTTCGCCCAGACTCATATTGGCCCGTAATTTGCCCACCGGCTCGGCTGTCACTTCCACGGGAGAGATGGCCGGCTCAAGGGTGGAAGCCACTTTGATTTCCGCTGTTTTGAGCTGGGAGCCATCGGTGGAGAACGCGGGCAGTTTGATGTCGATGCGCAGATACTTGCGGTTGATGATGTGGATATTAAGCTCACCGGACAGGATACGGACAATCTGGCGGATGATAGCCCACTTGACCCATTGAGAACTCTGGTCGGGATTTTCACTGGTGAGAAGCTCATACAGGCGACGGGTGTGGCGAAATTCAGGATGGAACATGAGAAAACGGAAATGGACATTGTTTTTGAGATCGGATGTGATGATCAGGTCGATATGGCGGAAGCGGCGGAAGCCCGGAAAGTCAATCAGGCGTATGACAATGGAATTCACCAGTTCAAGGCTTGTGGACAGAACAATGTCCGGGTTAACTTTGATGTGGCAGGTAATGATATTCTGGGGGATCACCGCCGTAATAAAATCATTGAAGTTGACCTGCTCTGTGTACTCTGGCCGGGAGATCACTTCCAGTCGGCTGAGTTCCAGGATATCATCCAGGTTGGCCTGCAGTTGTTCGATCTCCAACTTGAGCTCAGGGATACGTTCCGTTGCATTTTCAGTTTGAATGTTTGCGTAAATTTCAGAAATGCGATCTGCGGGTTTGCGAATGATGGTATGCAGATAGGCAAAGATGCGATCGCGCAGTTCATTTACCGTGTTGAGTTGCTCGCGGCGTCCCTTCACACTCTGCTGCAGTTTGATCAAGCGATGGATGAGAGCCACGGAAACGAAAAGATTAAAGAGCAGTCCGCCACCGCTGAGGCTGCTCTGGCCTTCCAGCCAGCCATGCTCGGTGGCGTAATAGTAGATGGCATTGATGGTCATAAAGAGAATGCCAACGCCAATGATGATGGCCGTTTTTTCCCGCTTTTCCACGGCTCGCCGGTAGGTAGAAATTAAGTAGAAAGCAAACACCGGTAAATTGAGCAGAAACCAGATGCTGATGATGTAGTTCCAGATCAACGGACTGAAGGTGACAAGGATTCCAGTGGCGGTGATGGCGTTGAACAGAGGATAGCTTCGCAGTAGCCCCTGAGGCTTTATGTGAAAGATCTTGATGAAAAAGAAGTAGAAAGCCGTCGGCATGGCAATGTAGGAAAGCTGCTCCGCCAGTTTCAGCGGAAAGAAAAGCTGGGGCATGATATCCATGCGAATTTCGTTCCGGAGGAACAGTTGCACTCCAAAGCTGATAGCGAATACCCCATACCACAGATATTCGCCAAACTGTCTCATTCGTCGGTAGAGGATGATGAAAAATGAGCCGGAGATAAAAAATAGAGCGGCAAAGATCAGATCGTAAATATCGTTCTTGAGAAATTGCCAGCTGGCATCTGAAACAATCTGCAATCCCAGTGGCCCGGCTGTAATGCCGATTTGATCATAGAATTGACCCGTAATACGAATCGCGATGACATTTTCACCATTGTGAATGAGTCGTCGCGGAAGGGGGTAGATGCGCGGATGTCCGTAGCCGGCTTTCCGCCTGCCGATCAGTTCGCCGTTGAAATAGGTTTCATCCTGATCGTAAACCGCTCCCAGTACGAGGGCTACAGAACCATTGAATTGATCGGGAGAGAGTTCTACTCTTTTTCTGAGCCAGAAAACGCCGCCTTTACCGGCCCGGCTCAGGTTGCCGGGTAACTGCACATCTGTCCAGTTCTGGTCGGCAAGATCCATGCGGCTGAAATTTTGCTGATCCACAGTGCTGAATTTCCAGGGTCCGCTCAGGGAGAAAAGGTTCTCCTGGGCCAGAAGGGGCAGCGCCAGAAAGTAGATAACGTAAATAACTCTCATGAGGCCCTGCCCGGTACTACGAAGGAAAAAACAGAATGGAAGCCAGGGGCGCTGCGCAGTTCTACCTTGCCGCGTAAATGGCGCGCTATGAGCTCTACCAGAGTCAGACCGATTCCGATTCCGGGCTTTTCTTGTTCGTCCGGACCGCGCACAAACTTCTGGAAAATCAAAGCCTGCTGCTCGGGGGGCAGACCCGGACCTTCGTCAACAACGTCAAAGCGAGTGCGGCCATCGTCATTACTGACAATGACCTCAACGCGTCCGGTCGAATAGAGCAGCGCATTTTCAATGAGGTGATAAAGGGCCATGCCATACAGGTCAGGATCCCCCAGGATCTCAAAATCGTTCTCCGGCAGGATTGCCTGCAGGCGGCTTTTGCCGGCACCCGTGCCGAGTAGCGCGCTTTCAATCTGCTCTTTAACCAGGTTCTGGACGGAAAAACGGACGTTACGGTCCGCGTAATCTTTTTGCTCGAGCAGGCGCATCAGATTGCTTTCATTTACAATATTATTCAGATTATGGAGCGACGATTCCAGCCTGACCGGTCCACTACCCCCTTTCTTTCCCTGTTCCAGGGCCGTCACTCCGGCCATGAGTCCTTCAAGGAGGATCCTGAATTCGTTGGAAAAATGGAAGATGGAACGGGTCTTCTTGCGCTCCAGTTCCACGAGCCCCTTTTCCTGCTCCTGCATGGCGCGGTAGAGGCCTAAAATGGAGTCAGCGAGTTGCAGGGCAATGAACGTTAAAAATACGGCAAAAAAATACACAGTAAGGCGGGGCCATGGCAGGGAAAGAAAGGTAACCAGCATATCGTAGAGAATGGCCGGAACAAGGCTCAGCATGCCCATCACCACGTAGTAGAGTTTGTCTCTGTGGCTGTGGTAATACTGGCGGATAATCCAGAGGGCCAGAATCAAAGCAAATGCGATTGCTGCCAGATTTAAGTCTATGATATAGTTCCACTGTCTGGTGGTGCGAGCAAACAAAGTGACCAGAAGTAAAAGACCGGCATAGGCATGGTAGCCCCAGATCAGCGGATGATAATTTATCTTCAGTAAATGCACCAAATAATTTATGAAAAGGGCCGGCAGGATGATAATGAGCACCAGTTCTACCTGAAAGCTGGTAACAAAAGAGTCAAAAAGTTCATAGCGCATCCAGCTGCGGATCAGGTTGTACAATCCGAGAGTGAGTGCAAACAGAGCAAAGAACAGATTTTCCCGTTGTTCCCAGAAGAAGACCGTGAAAAGAAAGAAAAACGCGGCGACCAGAATATAAGTAAAACTGGCGATGATTACCGGAACGTCGCGCAAAATGGTGCTGCGTCGCAATTCTCTTTCCGGCCCGATTCGCGGGACTCCCAGGATGCCGGCATCATTGACCGTGCCCTGAACCTTCACAGCTATGACGTTCAGTCCTTTTTTCCAGAGCTGTTCGGGAATGGAGTAGATACGAACCTTCTCGATATCAACGCTTTGCGGGTTCATGGCCGTCTGACCGATTTCTTCTCCATTGAAGTACACGGTGTCCGCTTCGCGAACCACACCCAGATAAAGAGCCACCGCAACAGGTGCCTCCGAGCGCAGGTGAATGTGGCAGCGGTAGAAGACAGTACCGCTATGTCCTTTCAGAAAGCCATGTTTCTTCCAGGCGGACGGCAGCTCGAGTTTTTGCCAGTTATGAACCGAGAGATCAGGATTCTGACCCTGAAGATTCCCCTTTTGGGTATACCAGCTACCACTGAGCTCCAGGGGAGTTCCGTAATAATCTTTCTCGCATGCTTGAAGCGCCTGGTAACTTACCAGGAAGAGGCAAAAAAGGAACCTCAGTAGCATGTTAGTTTATCGGCCTTTTGCGGCCCGTTTATAGCCGGAATGGGATCGAATTGGTTCTTCGGCAAAGATGGCAAGGAGGCTCCTGAGTCGTTCCGGGTGCATGTTGCCCTCGCGGATTTTCCTGTCAACCGCGCAGCGAGTATCTCCTTCCCGATGCTCACAATCAAGGGGACATTCCTGCGCCGCCTGAGCCAGTTCCGGAAAGCCCTCTAAAATTTCCACACGACTCAGATGGAGGAGTCCCCAGTCTTTGATTCCCGGACTGTCAATGACCATGGTGTTTGGGCCCAGGTGGAGCAGCTCGCTGTTGGTGGTTGTATGCTTCCCCTTGCGATGAACGGAGACGCTGGCCGTGCGGAACTCGCCTCCCAGACAATTGAGCAGGGTTGATTTTCCTGTTCCGGACCGACCGGTCAAAAGAGTGATCTGCCCCTCAAGAATGACCCGCAGTCGGCTCAAATCCTGGCCTGGTTCGAGCAGATTGATAAACATTGTCCGGTAGCCCATATCCCCGTAAAGGGAAACATATTGAAGAGTGTCTGCCGGTACCCCCAGGTCCACCTTGGTAAACAGGAGAAAGGGCTCAACACGCCCGGCAGATGCGGCCACCAGGAATCGATCCACAAAGCGAAAGTTAACCTCCGGATGGGTGAGGCTTGAGACAAGAATTGCCTGGTCCAGGTTGGCTCCCAGTACCTGGATTTCCCCGATCCTGGCCCGGGCCAGTTCATTTCTACGCGGTTCCACAGCGGTGATCTGCCGGCCGTCATGAAGGATTTGATCCCCCACCGCCAGCAGATGGCGATACTGGCTGTATTCTCGATGCTTGGTCAAACGCAACCGTCCGGCAAGCTTTACTGTCCAGCTTTCTTTGCTACCCGGGTCAAGAACGGTATAGACACTGCCAAAAACTTTTTGCACAATAGCAGATTGAGTCGGGGCAGAACCGATCATAACGACAGCGAGGACGCTCCCCTGGTATTTGAGCAATACAAAAAGGACATTATGCAGCTTCGCGGTGTTCCCGATGTCTGTCAGCTGGTCCTCAGCTATTTGACGGAACGCTTTCAGGTTGCCCATAGCGGGATCTATATCTGGAACCAGGAAGAGGGTGGTTTCATTTTATGGCCGGAAGGAGTCCGCGCCCCTCGCAAATTGCTGATCATTGATCCCTTCATTGTTTTCATCACTGATTACGATCGTCGCCTGCGGCGCGAACAGGTGGAAGCGGCTCATTCACCCGTTCCCGTGGCCCTGCGTCCAGGAGTCGGCGCCTTCTTTGCGGCCGCCGGGTGCAATCTGGCCATCCCCCTGGTTTTGAACCAGTCGCTTGTGGGAGTCATTTTTCTGGAAGGTCAGATTTCTCTGGCTCTTGAGCCGGAGCTCGATGAAGTCTGTTACCTGGCCACGATGGGGCTTTCCAACGCCATTCTCTATGCCCGCTTGGAAGGGATTCTGGCCCATCTGGAGGAAAAGGTTCAGGAACGGACACGAGAGCTCGAGAATGCTCAATCGCAGCTGGTGCATTCAGAGAAAATGGCCATGCTGGGGGTGATGGTTGCAGGTATCGCTCATGAAATCAACACGCCTTCAGCAGTCATAGATGGCAGCGTAGAAAATGTACTGAAAAACCTGACTTATGTGCTTTTCCATTTGAAGAAAGCTTCTCGCGAAATACCCGAAGCACTGCAAATACCGTTTTTCCGTCTGGCCAATCGTATTTCCATCATGCTCAGTGCCCGTAGAACGCTCGTTATCAAGGATACTTTCAAGAAAAAGAAACAACTGCTCGCTTATCTGGAAAGCGAAGGCTGGCCCGAACCCCGGGAGCTGAGCAATTTTTTGGTGGAAACGGGCCTTTATGAGGCCGTTCGCCGTGCAAGCGATGCGGAAGGCCCCGAGGAATTTCTCCAGAGTTCTTTGTTTCGAGATTTTCGGACTCTCAAAGAAAACGTCCCCGCCGACCACATGCGCTTTATTTATCGCTATCTGATGGAAATCGGTAGCTGTGCCCGCAGTCTACAGAACATGCGTCAGGCAATCAAATCCATCATTCGCATTGTGCGTGCGCTCAAACACTATTCGCATCTGGACCAGGGCGGGATGGTGCGCACGGACATCCGCGAGAGTCTGGAAAACACCATTATCATTATGAACAGCGTGCTCAAAGGAGAAGTGGAAATGGAAAGGCAGTTTGGAGAGGTCGTGCCTGTCGTCTGCAATCCCGATGAGCTGGGACAGGTCTGGACCAATTTGATTACCAATGCTTACCATGCGCTCCGCCCGCAGGGCGGCGGGAAAATTCTGATTCGTACCTGGCAGGAGTCGGCAGAGGAAGTGGGCGTGAGCATTTCCGATAACGGGCCGGGGATCCCCGAGGCAATTGCCGGACGTATCTGGGATCCTTTTTTTACCACCAAGGATCAGGGCGAAGGTAGCGGGCTGGGACTCGGCATTGTGCGGGGTATTGTGCAAAAACACAATGCCCGGATCCTGATGGATACAAAGGTGGGTGAAGGGACGACCTTTAAACTTTACTTTCCCGTGGAACAGAGTGCTGAGCTCAGCCACGTGGCCACACGCGGCAATGTGCACCAGAGCTGAATGGGCGGCCGCCTGGCGATGGGCCCGGCTTTAGCTTTCGCTCCAGTTGCCTGAACGTTCGACAGCTTTATGCCAGAGCCGAATTTCTCTTTCCTGCCACTCAGGGGGCCGTCCGGGAGTGAAGCGTTGCATTTGACCGGAGCCTATTTCTTGCAGGCGACTTTCATCCCAGAGACCGGCTTTCAGGCCTGCAAGATAGGCGGAGCCCACCGCCGTTGTATCGACATTGGCCGGTCGCTCCACGGTGCAGCCCAGAATATCGGCCTGGTATTGCATGAGGTAATGATTGGCGGTGGCCCCGCCATCGACTCGCAGGGTCTGAATTTTTTTGCCGGTGTCCTGTTCCATGGCCCGCACCAGATCGAGGGACTGGAGAGCAATGGATTTCAGTCCTGCGCGAACAATTTGAGCGGGTGAGGTGTCACGGGAGAGGCCAAAGATTGCCCCGCGAGCCTGCATGTCCCAGTAGGGAGCACCAAGGCCCGCAAAAGCGGGAACCATGACGATTTCATCATTTTCCGGAAGGCCTTGAATGATCTCTTCGCTTTCTTTTGCCTGGGCCAGAAAGTGCATATAATCACGCAACCATTGAACCACAGCCCCACCGATAAAGACGGAACCTTCCAGCGCATAGGCAACCTGTCCCTGTCCGTCCACGGCCAGAGTGGTGAGCAGGCCATTTTTACTCAGCTGAAAATCCGATCCTGTATGGAAGAGCAGGAAGCAACCGGTACCATAGGTATTTTTTGCCTGGCCCGGTTTCGTGCAGAGTTGACCGAATAGCGCAGCCTGCTGGTCGCCCACCATGGCGAGGACCGGGATGCCATCGGGGAGAACGGAAAGGCCACGAGTCCGGCCAAATTCCGCTGCGCTGGGCAACACCTCGGGGAGTACTGTCGCGGGCACCTGGAACAGTTCCAGAAGTGTATCATCCCAGCGTTTTTCCCGTATATTAAAAAGCATGGTGCGGCTGGCATTGGTATATTCTGTGCGATGCTCCCCGGTAAGACTGAAGAGTAAAAAGGAGTCGATGGTGCCCGCTGCCAGCTCCCCTCGTGCAGCCCGCTCGCGCGCACCAGGAACGGAGTCCAAAATCCAGGCCATCTTGGTTGCAGAAAAGTAAGCATCGATCACAAGGCCCGTGCGCTCCTGGACTGTCTTTGCATGACCGGCGTCTTTGAGCTCCGTACAACGAGCCGCTGTGCGCCGGCATTGCCAGACGATGGCGTTGTGAATGGGCTGTCCGTTTTTTCGATCCCAGATGACTGTGGTTTCTCTCTGATTGGTGATCCCGATAGCCAGGACATCGGATTCCTTGATATTGCTTTCCCGCAGGGCCTGCACGATGAGAGCCTCTACCCCCTGCCAGATTTCTTTAGCGTCGTGCTCCACCCAGCCGGGCCGGGGAAAATGCTGAGTAAATTCCCGATAGGCGCTGCCCAGAATCTGCCCATCCTGGCCAAAACAAAAAACCCGGGAGCCGGTAGTCCCCTGATCGATAGATAGTATGCACTTCATATTTTATTTCCTGTTGTTTTAAATATGAATTTCAAGGCCTTCGTAGGCCATGGAAATTTCCAGATTCGATGAACGATGAAAGTCAGCCATCTCTTTGTAACGCAAAGCGCGCAAATGAACCTCATCGAGTTTCTCATCATCATAGCTGGGATCGTGGTGAAAGAGCACCAGGCGCTTTACCTCTGCCTTCAGAGCAATGTCCGTGGCTATGGACGCAGAAGAATGTCCCCAATCGATCTTCTGGAGCAATTCCTCAAAGGTGTACTGGGTATCGAAAATCAGAACATCGGCTTTGTGAAAGTAGCTGACGTATTCGTCAATGTTATCCATGTCATCGACCTTGAATTCCGCATCGCTGCCAAAAATGAGCACGTGGCCATCTTCTTCAAGCCGGTAGCTGTAGCTGTTGCCCGGATGACGCATTCCCAGAGAAGTGATTTTAACGCCAAATACCTCAAATTCTTCTCCTTCTTTGTGCTGGATGAATTTCTTCTTAGCCGTCATCATGTCAAAAGTTACCGGAAAATGATGCTCGTGGTGCTGGTAGCGTAGCCGATTTTCAATGCCATCTGGAACAGCGTGGATCTGGAAGGTGTTGCCTGGAATGAAGAAGGGAATGAAGTAGGGCAGGCCCTGGATGTGATCCCAGTGGGTATGGGTGAAAAGGAGTGCAGCTTCTTTGCCCCGACCAAAGCCTTCCTCCAGCATGCGGGCTCCAAGGCCGCGGATACCGGTTCCGGCATCGATGATGATAAGGTCATTGTTTTTGGTGCGTACTTCAAGGCAGGTCGTGTTTCCACCATAGGTGTGTAACAGGGAAAAGGGCAGGGATTTGATAAAGCGGTCGCGTGAAGCCGCGTCCAGTATATCCGAGGGCCGGGCATAGTCCAGCACTCGACGAATCTTTCTTTCGATGGCTGCGCCGGTTATGGCGGAGGCCGTTGAGCCGCGCACACCCCAGAATTTTACTCGCACGGTTGCAGGGATGCAAGGCACTCAGTGCTGGCAAGCAAACAAAGCCGGGCGGCCCGGGCCGCCCATTGCCTTTTCAAGAATCGAGCAATGCTACCGGAATATCGTAACAGTGGCAATGAAAATACTTCAGGGCCACAAATCTTTGCGAATCAGGTCACCGGGAAGATCAGTGGGAACAGCTGGCATTTGCTCATCGGTCCAGAGCCAGCTACCGATTACGTTCACGATCGGCGCTTTCTCTCCCTTGAAAATAAGACTAAAGGCACGCACCAGATCTTCCGGTTCGGTGGGCCTGAATGCTTCGCCCCGGCCGTGTCCGCCGTAGTAGCTCGCTTCGTACTGGAAATTCCGGTTCCAGAAAAAGTCCTGAAATCTACCGCCCACTTTTTTCCATTCATCCCGTAAGGCTTGCAGTTCTGCATCCGGATCTCTTTGCATGCGGCGCTGCACCAGAAGGGCAATTCCGCGAACGGATCTGGATAGAAACATGCCGGCACGCAGGATCCCGAAGCGTTCAGGAAATGCAATGGCCAGGTTTTCCATGGTAAGTTTGGTGAAGGTCATGGCACCGTAGATGGAAAGCAGTGGCGGCATGGTAACAAATCCGGAGAGAGCGATGACCCGGCCGCTAAGGGCCCGGGCGAGTTTCAGGTAAGGGAGAACGCTAAAGGAAAGGCTTTCCTCTACCATGTCCTTTGTGGCCTCCCTTGCCGGCAGGGCCACAGGGCCCCGCGCCGGAGTGTAGACCAGAAAGTCGAAAGTCTGACCGCCGAGGCTCTTGACAAAACGGTCCATATCCGCGCCGCCATCGTCGAGCCGGAGTGCCGCTGTTTCTTGGGCAAGATCTACTTTACGACCATCCGAGGACGTGGCAAAGCAGTAGGCCCCGGCAGCCCGGCCGGCCTGGAGGGCTGCCTGCCCGGATACAGCCGTGCCGCCAACGACTAGGATTCGCATATCAGGCCGGGCGACGACGATTCAGGATTTTCACAAAGGAGCGGCCGCGGATTTCTTCCAGAGTGAGTCCGGTAGCCAGAATTTCGTTTTCCGTGATGGCTCCGCAGGAAAGGGCCCGCAAAAAGAAATTAAGCAGTCCCTGCCCGGTTGCGGCATCGTCAAAAACATCTCCGACCAGAGTGGCCTGAGCAGCTTTTTCTATAAAATTCTTTAAACGATGAGAAGCATCCGGGAGGCTTTCCAGAAAGAAAGTGTAAAGAGCTGCGTAGCGAACGATAAATTGAGCCGGGTGCAGATCCCATCCCTGGTAGAAACCATTGATGAGTGAGTGACGGACATGCCCGTAAGCCAGTCGCCAGGCGCGATGCACCACATCCCGATTCTCGGCAAGTTGCTCAAATGTCAGCTCCCCGCCTTCTTTACCGCGCCGGTGCGGTCCAACAGGCATTACGTTTGTCGCTCCATCGGAAAGCATGAGTCCGGTAGCGGCGAGGGTGACTTTCATAACGTGCTTGGCAAAATCGCAGGCGAGATGGTCCATCGCCTGATAGGCAGCGGTGATATTACAGGATGCCGTGTAGTCGTACGTTCCAAAGTGCGCCCCACGGCAGCGGCCGCCAGCAGCCTGAACCAGCAGAGGCAGAGTGGCCAGCCCCTGGTAGGATAGAATGGACTGGGTAGTTTCCACCATGAGCTCAATCTTGAGCGTACCTTCTTTCAGGTTATACTTTTTTTCTATTATTCCCAGGAGCTGGCTAACCGTTGCAACCTGTTCCGGGATGATTACTTTAGGGATCGTGATCACAAAATTTTCCGGAAGTTTACCACCTGTTGCCTCAAGCAGGGTCGAGACAAAGATATCCAGAGTGGCTATGGAACGGTCTTTCAGTTCTTCCGTGAGCGGCTTGACCCGGATACCGATAAAGGGTGGCAGAGTACCGTTTTTCATACCCAGGGCCGTTTCCCGGGCAGCGATGCGGGCCTGTTCATCTTCTTCGGCATCGGGCCGATTGCCGTATCCATCTTCAAAATCAATGCGGAAATCCTCCACCGCCTCGCGTTTGAGTTTATTCAGAACCCTTTCATAAATGGTGTGCAAAAGTACTGCGGCCGGATTTTCCCGCTTCATGAACTCAGGATTTTCTTCAATCCTGGCTTTAAGATCGTTCACCCCGCTCACACTTACCGGCAACTGTCTCTCGCCTGGTAACTGCAGGGCCCGGGCCAGGGAGGCAAAGTCCGGGGCATTGTCGCGCAGGGCATTTAAAGACAATTCACCCAGTTTGAGGGCCGTATCTGCCTTAAAAAGGTGGGCCCCTCCGTACACCGTGTGCACAGGTTGACGGTCCGGGGAATCTCCAGGATAGACCTGCATGGCTGCCAGATTGGCCTGTCCTAATTCCCTTAGCAGGGGAGCAATCTCGTCCGGATTCAGTGTCTTTGCCATGGGCCGGAGTTACAGAGCATCGGGCCCCTGTCACCCTTTTTGCAGAGCGGGGAGAAAAAACCCTGCTCTGGCCAAAAAAAAAGTCAAAGATTCTGCCCGGCAGGGTTCTAATGCATAGAAGGAACAGGTGCCAGCTATCCCCCAAAATACAAGCAGGGAACTGCTTCCCCTGGATCTCTGCCTGGCCGGAGCCGGCAATGAAGAGACTCTGGCCGTGAAGCACTTTGCCCACCATTCCCGCCTGGTAAGACGTCTTTTTTGTACTTCTTCCGCCGCAGAGACGCTTTCCTGGCTGCGAGGTTCTCGGGGTCCTGCCGTTCTTTTGCTCGATCTTGTCAGGGGTAAACCAGCAGAGGACTTTCTGGAAGAACTGGGCTGCCTCTGTGCTCAGATGGATCTTGTCCTGTTTTTCCTGACTGATCCGGGGAGTCCCGATGCATTTACGGTTTCCGGCTGCAGGGTGGGGGGCGCAATCGTTCGAGAAGACATGCATAAGACACTCGAGAAGATGCTGGAACTGGTTTCGGAATACTTCGCGAGCCCGCTGAGATCCTGACCGGGGTCGCGGGTCGCATCCGGCCCGCCCGGGGGCGCAGGCCAGCCGGAATTTTGGTTGAAAGGGTCCGTCGCCTGCGGACCGTGTCTATGGCCCAGGCCTTCAGGAGTTTACCATGAGAAAAAAAATCGCATTGATCGGTTCTGGCCAGATTGGCGGAACAATGGCTCTTCTGGCCATGCAAAAAGAGCTGGGAGATGTCATTCTCTTTGACATTATGGAGGGCACTCCTCAGGGGAAGGCGCTGGACATCTACCAGACCGCCCCCATCACATCTTCCAGCGTAAGCTTGAAAGGAACCAATAGCTATGCGGATATAGCCGGTGCTTCTGTCTGCATTGTAACGGCGGGCATCGCTCGTAAACCGGGGATGAGTCGCGATGATTTGATCAGTACCAATACAAAAGTTATCAAGCAGGTTGCCGAAGGCATAAAGACTCATGCACCGGATGCTTTCGTTATCGTGATTACCAACCCCCTTGATGCAATGGTTTATGTAATGCATCGCCTTACGGGATTTCCGCGCAACCGGGTGATGGGAATGGCCGGCATCCTGGATTCTGCCCGGTTTCGGACTTTTATTTCCATGGAGACCGGCGTTTCCGTGGCCGACATTTCCGCTTTTGTGCTGGGCGGTCATGGCGATTCCATGGTACCTCTACCGCGCTATTCAACCGTGGGAGGTATTCCTCTGCCGGAGTATCCGGGTCTGAGCAAGGAACGCATTGATGCCATGGTGGCCCGCACGCGTAGCGGTGGTGGTGAAATCGTTGAGTTGCTTAAAACGGGATCGGCATTCTATGCACCCGGTGCCGCAGCCATCTCCATGGCAGAAGCGATCCTTCGCGATCAAAAGCGTGTCTTTCCCTGCGCCGTCCTCTGCGAGGGCGAGTACGGCCACAGAGGCCTCTTTATGGGTGTTCCTGTTCTTCTGGGTGCCGGCGGTGTGGAAAAAATTATCGAGGTGGGGCTTACTCCGGAAGAAAAGGCAGCCCTCGATGTCTCCGCCGGGCATGTCCGCGAGCTGATTGAAGCTGTGAATCGTAGCGGAGAAATTTAGGCATTCCCTGCACATAAGGGATTCGTAAAAAAATCGCTAAATACGATAAAGATCCAGGCATATCCTGGCTTCTCTGGCATGGTCGATCATCGGTGGCGGATAGCCCGTGATCCGTTCGCGGTCCAGTCGGTGGATTTGGCGGGGCGGAAGGCCTTGCAGCTCCGGCAGCCACCTCTTGATGTAACGGGCTTCTGGATCGAATCTCTTCTGCTGTGTCCACGGATTGAAGATTCGAAAGTACGGCGCATGATCGCAACCGGTGCCGGCGACCCATTGCCAGTTGCCATTGTTGACAGCCGGATCATAGTCCGCCAGGTTCCGGGCAAAAAAAGCCTCACCCGTCTGCCAGTTTTGATGTAAATCTTTGATCAGGAAAGAAGCCGTGACCATTCGCAGTCGATTGTGCATAAAGCCTGTGGATCGAAGTTCGCGCATTCCTGCGTCCACCAGAGGAAAACCTGTGGTTCCCTCGCACCAGCGCTGGAAGGCTTCTGCGTTCGTCTGCCAGTGGATGTGGCGCCTTTTTTCCTGGAAGGCTGTTTCAAAAACAAAGGGGAAGTACCAGGCTATGGTGGTAAAAAAATCCCTCCAGATTAAAGCTCTCTGTAGAGTTTCCTGACCCTTCAGCGCATGGAAGACTTCCCGTACCGATAGTGTGCCGAATTTAAGATGAGCAGAGAGTCGCGACGTGGGCAGGTCCAGATTATCGCGTTCGTTTTGCGGCTGGCTCGCTGTCTGATGCAGAAGGTGCAGACCTTCGCGGCGACCGCCTGTTACGGCCAGAGAGCCCGCTTTTGCCATTTCCAGCGTTGTCGAATGTATCCTTGCCCGGAAAAAAGAGCATTCCAGATTTTGTGGCCGGTCTGCTCGCCGGAGCAGAGTTTTCTTATAGTAGGGAGTGAATACGGTGTAAGGTTCTTTGTTTTCTTTAAGGATTGATCCAGGCGGCATAAGCAGGGCATCGTGAAAGGATTGACAGGCTACCCCACTTCTCCGGCAAAGTTTCTCGATCTCTTCATCCCTTTTGCGGGCAAAAGGTGTATAATCTTTATTAAAATAAATAGCTTCAATGGATTCTGCGGCAAAAACCTGGCCGAGTTTTTCCGCGGGATGACCCTCAAGAAGCAAGAGTTCGCCGCCTCGCTCGCGCAGGCTCTCATTAAGAATCGCCAGGCTCTGGCGCATGAAAACGGAGCCGGGGACACTGAAATAGGGATGGTTCTTTTGCCGCGGATCCAGAATAAAGCAGGCAAGGACAGCCGCTGCATTTTGCCCGGCTTCCCGCAGAGCAACATTGTCTTCGAGCCGCAAATCGCGGCGGAAGAGGAAAAGCGCCCTCCTGTAGCGTTTTTGCAAGAGGGCTTTTTAGATCAGGATCCGCCGAGCTCGGCGGATATCAGGCGATCGAATTCGGAAAAGGGCAGAGCACCCTTGATGGGGCGACCGTTGATGAAGAACGATGGTGTAGAATTGACCCCTGCCTTACTACCGTCCTGCATGCTCTCCTCTACAAGTTTGCGGGCCTTTTCCCCGGACACACAGGCATCGTACTTTTCCAGATTCACATTGAGTCTGCCAGCCAGTTTACGCAGGGCAGCCGGTTCCAGAAAGTTTTCCGGGCGGTCGGCACTGAAGAGAGCATCGAAAAACTCCCAGAAACGGCCTTTGTCCTGTTCCTGAACGCAGCGACCGGCCACATGCCCGTTCATCGCGTTGGGATGGAAGCTCAGCGGGAAATCTTTAAAAACCCAGCGAATGCGGTCACCGTATTTGGCCCGAATCTGGGCTGCGGTACCCTGAAAGCGTGTGCAGTAAGGACATTCATAATCGGTAAATTCAACAACCGTAACTTTTGCTGAAGGGTTCAATCGCACGGGATCCGTTTCTCGCACGGTAACTTCGACCCGGGGTACATCATAGCGGTACTTAGCCTTGAGCTCACCGATTTTATTTTGCACGGCGATCTGACCGGCTTCTTGCTGCATGTAAGCGGCGAGCTGCCGGCGCAGGTCTTTTTCCGGGGCATCGGGCGGTAACCGGCCGGCTTTTTTCAACTGGTCGAAGCGTTCAGCAACTTCGGCCTCTGTGGGAGCCGTCGCGCCTTCACGGAGTTTTTGCACAAACTCATCGACACTCTGCCCGGCCTCTCTGGCACCTTTTTCCAGAACCTTTTGATTCACCAGTTCTTCCAGGGCATCGACCACTTTTTCTTCATATTCCTTGCGGAGCTGTGAGTAACGGTCCGGCATTTCACTTTTCAGGTCTGCTTCCGTGTAACGTTTTCCATCCAGCATGATATAACCGCCGGGTTCTTTGCAGAAAGCAACCTGGCAGGTCACGATTCCGATGAGGAGGAGGCGCAGGGGGATTTTCATTTTCTTTTCCTTGATGAAATTCTTATCGTGATCGAACTGAGGCGACAGATTCTTTGAAGCCGCCTGGTTGACTACTGTTTTGCATCTTCGAGCAACCCCTGCAAAGAAGGAGCGGCGGAAACCAGTGAGAGTCCAGCCTGCCGGGCCTTTTCCTGCAACTGCGGCTCTATCCGGGCAAGATCCTCTGCCAGACAAAAGGCGATGAGTCCGGGCCCGGAACCGGAAATCGTCAGACCAAGGCAACCCAGAGCCTGGCAGGCGTTTCGAAACGATTCAAAATGAGGAATGTTGACTGCGCGGTAGGATTCATGCAGGCAGTCCAGATGCAAAGCTTGGCGCAGATACTCTGCGTTCCCGCTGTTGAGATATTCGAGCCAGTAGAGCGCCCCGGACATGGTCTTTAAGATAGGCGGCATGGCATAGTGAGCCGGCAAAATGGCTCGACTTTCGCGGGTAGAAACGCTGTATTCCGGAAAGAGCAGTAGACAACGCAATTCCGGGGGAACGGGTTTTTGAATGATGTTTTGGGGTAGAAGGGGCAGGCCGGCCGGAATGAAAACCCAACCCCCCAGGCGTGATGCGATGATATTATCTGCATGCCCTTCCAGTTCAACCAGCAGGTTGAGTTCTTCTGTAAGTGTGAGATCCCCTTTTCCCTGTGAACGTAATGCCAGACAGGCTGCCCGGATGCCTGCCAGATAGGCGACAGCCGATGAGCCAAACCCCCTCCCGGATGGCAGATCGAGTTCAAAGCGACAATCAAGACCCGGGTAGTCCGGAAGAGCGGCCCGATCCAGAAGAAAGCGGTAGGACCGATAAACATAATTGTGTTCGAGCGGCATTCGCAGCGGACCTTCGGCGTCGGAAAAGCGGTACTGTTCCGGGGGTAATAAGGAAAGATCAAAACGGGCCACCTTGTTCAAGGCAAGGCCAAACAAATCAAATCCTGGGCCCAGATTGGCGCTGGTAAAGGGAATGCACAGGGAGAGGCGGGACATTTCAGTCCATGATACAGTTGCCGCTGAAACGTGATCCGGATTCGATTGAAAGATCCGGTGCCCGGAAATCGCCGCGAACCACAGCTGTTTCGCGCACATGGATTTTCTGGCGGGCGATGACGTTGCCTTTGAGGCGGCCCTCAATGGTCACTACAGCGGCTTCAATATCTGCGGTCACGTCCGCAGATGGACCGATGATCAGATGACCGGTCGTATTGATTTTTCCCTGGAAACGGCCGTTGATCTGCAGGTTGTTGGTAAATTCCAGCTTTCCCCTGAACTTAATATCGTCATTGAGTACTGTTTCAACATCCACAGATTGCATTGGGGCAGGGGCCCGTTTTAGGGCCTTCCGTCAAGTTTTATCCGCAAAAAAACCGGCCTCGAAGGCAGGCTTTGCCGTTAATAGGCCTATGGATGAGCATGCCCTGCGATCGCTCTGGAAAGGGCGACCTTCCCGAATCCACGGTTACACACGCTCCTATTTTTCGCAAACAGAGGAAGGAGATGAGATCCAGGTAGACTTCAATTTTGCCCGGCAGATGGTTCGTATTGAGCTCACTCTTGCCGCAGAAAATGGACGGAAGTACGCGGCCATTGTGAAATCCGGCACCATCATTCAGGAACGCGATTTAAACACGAACCAGACGCTGGATCTGACTTCACGATTCTGGCCCATTCGCAATCAATTCCTTTACCTGCCCGATGAAACGCTGCTACGTGCGCTGGGTGGCGCCTTTGGAACTCCGCTGGCCCCGCAGTTACCCCGGCGAAGCTTTGAGAGACGCCCTTATGTGTTTCGCAAACTCAATCTTCGCGAGCGGTTGCAGAACTATTTACGCAAGCGAAAGGAGGAGGAAGAAGCGCCGGCCCCTTTCTTCCAGCGGTTGCTCCGCCGGCTTCCCGCAGAGTTGCGCGACCTGACCCTGATTCCGATTTGTTTGCTTCTCTATGCCGGCAGCATGATATCCCTGGAAGAACTGGCCTTTTTTGCGGGCTTTGCCGGACTCATGACCGGAGCCATCGACTGGGTCCTCCGTCAGAGAGCTCCGTTTTTGCCTAAAGTTGGCTTTTTTCTTGCCACCAGTGTCCTGGCCATTTTTCATCTGGTCGAATACAGACAATGGGCCATCTTTCTTTAAAAACGACATGAAAACAGAGAAGAAAAGTGATGAATCCCAGTACATCGTCTTTGCCGCCGGCGAGGAAGAGTACGGTCTGCCGGTGGACCAGGTTGTTGAAATTATCAAGATTGAGGGTTTGATTCCGGTACCCAATGCCCGGGCAGATCTTCTGGGTCTCGTTGATTTGCGGGAACGGGTGCTGCCCGTTTTTCTGTTACAGCAAAGGCTCGGAGTGAGGCGCGAGCAAAAGCTTTCGCAATCAGCACGGGCCATCGTCGTGGAGCGCAAAAACCGGAGGGTAGGACTGGCCGTGGATCGAGTTTTGTCAGTACTTACCTTCAAGCATGAGCACATTGAAGCCAGTCCGCCGGCGCTGCGCACAACGGTAAATCAGCATGTAACCGGTGTGGGCAAACACAATGACCAGTTTATCATTCTCCTGAATTTGACCTTTCTGGATGAAGACGACTTCACACAAGAATAGTATTGACAGACCGGCTCCGGCAAGAAACTTGACTTGGCGTAGAGGCGTTAGCTCAGTCGGTAGAGCATTTCCCTTTTAAGGAAGTGGTCCGGGGTTCGAATCCCCGACGCCTCAAGATTGACATGTCCCGTTCGTCTAGCGGTCAGGACTCTGGATTTTCATTCCAGCAACAGGGGTTCGATTCCCCTACGGGATAAAAAAGTCTCTCCAATATATCTGCTCTTAAAACTTGACGTGTCAGGGCGCGCAGAAAAGCTGCCCCGCAAGCCTCGATCCAAAAGCGATTTCCATGCTCGACATTATCAATATCATAATCATCACCGTATACTCCCTGGATATACTCCTTTTGTTTCTGTTCGGGTTACACGCCTACGGCATGGTTGTCCTCTATCGCAAGAACAATCGCTTTTGCCAGTCTGGCAGCGAGCAGGGTTACGATCCGATTGATTTGAGCGCTGTGCGTGATAGAGATTTGCCGGTTGTCACTGTGCAACTTCCCATATACAATGAGTTCTACGTAGTGGACCGCCTGCTCAAGGGTGTTGCAGATCTGCAGTGGCCGTCCAGTCGCCTGGAGATCCAGGTGCTCGATGACTCAACGGATGAGACCCGTGAAAAGATTAGCCGGCTGGTAGCTTTCTACCGGCAGAGAAAATTAAACATCGTCCATCTGCACCGTGAGAACAGGGAAGGACATAAAGCCGGCGCCCTGAAGGCCGGGCTGGAAAAAGCCCGCGGGCGTTACATTGCCGTATTTGACGCCGATTTTGTTCCGGCACCCGATTTTCTCCTGCGCACCATTCCTTACTTTCAGGAAGAAGACGTGGGAATGGTGCAGACGCGCTGGGGTCATATCAATGCGGATTATTCCATGTTGACGCGCGCTCAATCCCTGGGCATTGACGGCCATTTCATGATTGAACAGGTGGCTCGCAATTGCAATAATTTGTGGATGAATTTCAATGGAACAGGTGGGATCTGGCGGCGAGAATGCATTCTGGAAGCTGGAAACTGGCAGTCGGATACCCTGACGGAAGATTTTGACCTTTCTTACCGCGCAGAACTTGCCGGCTGGCGTTTTCGCTATCTGATGGATGTTGTAAATCCTGCAGAGCTTCCGGCGACCATCGCAGCCTTCAAGTCCCAGCAGTTCCGCTGGTGCAAGGGTTCCATCCAGACTGCCGTGAAGCTCATTCCTCGCATCCTGCGCTCCAAATTCAGCCCTTCCATTAAAACTGAGGCGATTGTGCATCTGCTCAACTACAGTGTGCATCCGCTCATGATGATCAATATTCTGCTGGCGCTGCCCCTCCTGATGATGGATAGCTGGTCTGGCTGGAGTATCTACGATCTTTCCATGATGGTCCTGTTTGGTGCGGCTGCCTTTCTTTCCCTGGGGACTTTTGGTCCGGCTTTCTTCTATATATATTCCCAGCGTGAGCTTTACCGCGACTGGTTTCGTCGGATCATCTGGCTTCCCGTACTCATGATGATTGGAACCGGAATAGCCATCAACAATACTCGGGCGTTTCTGGAAGCAATCCTCGGGATTCAGTCTGCATTCAAGCGGACCCCAAAATACAGAATTGAAAATAAGAAGGACCGGCTGGCCGAACGAATGCGCTACAAGCTCCCGTTTGATCGGCTGATTGTGCTGGAATTTTTTATGGGTTCCTATTGTTTACTTTGTGTTCTTGTTTCTATCTGGTATGAGAGACTGTTCATCATGCCTTTTATGCTCCTGTATGCTGCCGGTTTCTTTTATATCGGGGTTAAGGGCATCCTGGAATCCATGACTTCCGTAACGGCTTTCAAGTTGGCAGGTCAGGAAAATTGACTCAAGCGTCCTGAGTATCAGCCCCGGCCGGGCTGATTTATTTCTTCCAGAGGGAGTGCTGCACTATCCGGATCTGGTTGCCGGGGAGTCCCGGCAGAGTAGCCTGGAGCAGGCAGAAGAACGTCTTGCCCGGGGCCGACACCCGGAAGATCTCAGCTGGCAACCGGTATCCGTCAATTTGCGCGGTTACCTGCGTGATTGTATTTCGGTCGCAAGTTCGAGCAGCCGGTTACTCGTCAATCTCCGTCCGCCGCTTGATCTACCCCTGGAAAGCTTTGGCACACCTCCGCTTTCTGTAACCCTTCCTGTTGTCCGCCTTACTCCTCAAAAACGAAACTTCCTGAAAGAAGAGGGAACGCGGGTACTGGTATTTTGCAACCCGGCCGCAGATCTAAAAGAACACCTGCCAGAAGCGGAGGCGATTTCCGGAAACTTTCCCGGCTGCACGTTTTTGCACCGTCAGCTCCGGGCGGAAGAATGGTGGGAGCTGGCCCGCTCTCACGATGTGATTTTTTATCTGGGTCACGGACGGTTGGTGGAAGGGCTGCCGGTTATTTCCGGAAGGGAGGGGCTATTCAGTCTCTTACCACGCACCTTAAACAATCGTAAGTTGATTGTTTTTGGTGCCTGCCTTGAAGGAAAGGGTCAGTGGCAGGTAACCAATTGCAGTTTCCTGGGACCCATCTGCCGCATTGCCGACCGTAAAAGCGATTTTTTAAGCGACTTTTCCCGTGCTCTTTCCCGGGGCCAGCCGGTTGACCGGGCTTACTTGCATGCCTGCCAGCTGAGTATGGGTAAAGGTGATGCCCGCCACCACATTTTTCGTCTGCATGGATATTTTTCAGGTTCGATTTGACAGCACGCACGGGAGGCGGGAAAAGATCCCATGGCTGGAGATAAGACGCTGTTCAATGAATCCTTCTCAGTGCGCGAGGCTGCCCAGCAAAAACGTAAGAAGGCTCGTGCTCAGGTCAACATTCCTGCAGAAATCCTGCTTGATGGTGGAACAGCAAACCAGCCGGCCACTTTAACGGACCTGGGCACCGGTGGGCTCTCACTCCAGTGCAGGACTACACTCTATCCCGGTGACAAACTCAAGGTGCTGTTTAAACTGAAAGGCACGGCCATGTCACTACCGGGTTCTGTGGCTCGCGTTTCTGGAAAATCCATAGGCGTGCAATTTACCTCCATTTCAGATGAGCAGATGGAATCCATCCAGAGTTTCATCCATTCGACGTTCTTTGATAAGGACAAGCGTTCCCTCACATGACGGGGACTCACTGCTGGTGAATCTTTTACCCGGGCGCCGCCCGCGCGCAGTCCGGCAACCGGTACTTTCAGGGGAGCTGTCCATTGCTCTGCGTTCCCGGCGTCTGCACTTCAAACCTGAGGGGGTATTGCCGCGCAGGGTTCAGATCGGGGAGATCATTGCCCTTGACCAGGATTTCCCGCTACTTTCACCGGTGTCCGGCCTTTTGCTGCGCGAAGAGAATGAGCATTGTATTCTGCGCATTGAGGGTCGGATCGATTTTACGGCCACAGAGAAGGATTTTCGCACGCAAAAGGCTGACTATTTCTTAGAGCAGCTCAGAAGCCACGGGATCTACAATTTTGCCGTAGACGAGCCATTGCACCGGGTATTTCAGCAGCTTTCTACACCCGAACCGCTCATATTGCTCTGCCTGACTGATATTCAAAATCAAATGCACTGGAAATCGATTCTTCCTTCTGCAGCTCTTCAGAAGATAAAGGAAATTTTAATTCATTTTTACCCGGGAGCGCGCCTGGAAGTCCGGGAAGAGAAGCGCTATCCGTTTAAAAAGAAACTGGTGACAATGCGCGATCACCTCCCGGAAAGGCATGCTTTTTTGAACCTCGGATCGTACCGTCATAGCAAAAGCCTGGCCGCACAGGGGATGGTTATCCTTGATCCGGCCACATTGATCGCCCTGTATGAATGTTTTATCCAGGGGCGTCCCTTCGTTTCAACTTACTACGTAATCAAGAAAGATCTCTTTCCCGCAGCTTACCGTGTGGTGAATGGATATCCTCTTAGCGGGATTCATTCTGATGAGAGACACACTTTTAACCTGTTTGATGCCTTCACCCCCGTCACTTACACCCCGAAAGGCGGATCCGGACTCTGTCATGGCTGTCAGAGCTGTAATAAGATCTGTCCGGTAGATGCCCGCCCGCTGTCGCTTCTGGAAGATCCGACTCACTTTGCTGTTCAGAGTTGTTCGCTCTGTCAACTGTGCAGTCAGGCCTGTCCAGCACAGATTGATCTCATGCAGTTCCATCCGGAGCGGCAATCATGAAGCAGAAAATCGGCATCTTTTTCTATTTCGCCTTTCTGATCGGCGTGTTTGGTCGGGATTTTCCATCGGAGAAGGTTACTGTATTTGTTACGGCTTTCGCCTTGATGCTGGTCCTGGGGTATGTCGCTTTACGCCAGTCTCATTCCCTGAGGAGAAATGGCGGACTCCTTTTCACTTTGCTGGGCCTCGGGATTTTGTTTACGGTTGCGGCGAATGCCTGGAGCATGCTCCTGCTCCCGTTCCTTCTGGCCCTGTATGCGCGGCAGGAAGGGCAACTCAGCGGCGCCGCCCTTTCGATCCTCTGGCTTTTTCTCTGGGGGGACCTTGAGGTTTTTGAGCACCGGAGCTTTGAGCTGGTCCTTCTGGCTGTGGCCGGCATACTGGTCAATCCCCGGAGACTGCGAACCTACTGGCCTCTCATTATTGCCATCGGATTCTATGTAATTTTACCGGGCCAACTTCACGCCGACAATCTTGCTTTGATCAGCATCCTGTGCTTCTTTCCCGGCCGGCCGGCCAGCCTGAGTGCTGTCACATTCACCCTGCCGGCTTCTTTTTTCTATCCGGATCTATGGCCTTTTGCCATAATTGCCGGCCTGGTGCTGGACCAGGGCTTTGCTTTATTTACAAAGCGCCGGGCTTGATCACCCCGTCTACCAGACCGTAAGCAACCGATTCTTCTGCATTCAGGTAGTAGTCCCGATCGGTATCGAGCTCGACCTGCTCTACGGTTTTGTTGCTGGCCGTTGCAATCATACGATTGATTTCTTCCCGGGTTTTACGAATTTCATCAGCATGAATCTTAATATCAATCGCTGGCGCGATGATCTGCCCGGATATGAGTGGCTGGTGGATCATGACCCGGCTGTGCGGCCAGACATATCTTTTCCCGCGGGTACCTTTACAGAGTATGAGCGCTCCCATACTGGCGGCAAGACCAATGCAAACGGTAGAGACGTCCGAGCGGATCAGATCCATAGTGTCGATCACAGCCATTCCTGAGGTGATTACCCCGCCGGGGCTGTTGATGTAAAGGGTGATATCCTGACCCGGGCTTTCTTGATCCAGATAGAGCATCCGTTCTACCAGATGCCGGGCTGAGCGATCGTCGACGCCACCCCAGAGAAAAAGTTTCCTCTGTTTTAAAAAATTTGCTTCAATTTCATTCTGAACAAAATTCAGTTCTTCAGCCAGTTTCAACGCTTCCTCCGGTTAATTCCTCTAAATTCAGATCATCCGCAGTATCTGCGAAGACATAGTTTAAAAGAGCAAGGCCAAGTAAAGAAAGGAAAACCCAACCGACCAGAAAAAAAGCGCGCCATTCCAGAAGACTCAGGCGGTGTTCCAGAAAAGGTCCCCCGCTGGCCGCAGTCTTTTCCGGGGGTGGTTCATCTTCAATGCGAATGATTGTGGCGCCGGGTGAGAGAAAGTAGTACTGGCTCGCAGTCATTGCCAGAGCCCGGGAATCATCGGAAAGCAGATGGTATCGTTCTGACAGGTGTTTGTTTTCTTCCTTGAGATCTTCGATTTTTTGCTTGATTTCAGAAACCTGGGTTTTCAGCCGCAGGTGGACAATGTAGCCGGAATTTCCAAAGACCACAATGTAGATGAGCCCCCCGAGGAGCAGGTTCAGAGTGGCGTACAGGCGATAGGGTGCCTTCAAAAGGGCACCCCCACTTTACAACTTGCGGTGTTTGAAGGCAGAAAGGCCGGCGTAGATTGCTTCTGAGCCCAGTTCTTCTTCGATGCGCAAAAGCTCATTGTATTTGGCCACCCGATCCGTGCGGCACAGAGACCCTGTTTTGATCTGTCCCGATCCGGTAGCCACGGCAATGTGTGCAATGGATACATCTTCAGTTTCTCCTGAGCGGTGGCTGATGACGGAAGTCCAGCCATTCTGGCCAGCCATTTGCACGGCATCTAAAGTTTCGGACAGGGTTCCGATCTGGTTGACCTTAATCAGGATGGAATTGGCAATTTTTTCCTGAAGGCCCCGGCGTAGCAGTGCCGTGTTGGTTACAAAAAGGTCGTCTCCCATGATTTGCACCCTCTGGCCCAATCGTCCGTACAGGCCGCGCCAGCCCTCCCAATCATTTTCCGCGAGGCCATCTTCGATGGATAGCAGCGGGTAGCGGTCTGCAAGATCCGCATAGAGGTCCGTCATTTCGCCGGCACTCAGGGATTTCTTGCCCTCGGGTGTGGTGAGCTGGTATTTTCCGTCGCTATAAAATTCAGAGGAGGCTGGATCCAGAGCCAGAAAGATGTCCTCACCGGGACGGTAGCCTGCCTTTTCAATGGCCGTCAGAATGGCCTGGATGGCTTCATCAATCGATTTGAGGTCAGGGGCAAAGCCGCCCTCGTCGCCCACCGATGTGGACAGTCCGCGGTCGTGCAGGACCCCGCGCAATTCATGAAAGATTTCTGTGCCGGCGCGTAAAGCTTCCCGGAAACTTGTGAATCGCACCGGCGCGATCATAAATTCCTGAAAGTCGATGGGATTGTCAGCATGTTTGCCGCCATTTAGGATATTCATGAGCGGAACAGGGAGAATCGAAGCCTGCGGCCCGCCCAGGTAGCGGTACAGAGGCTGGCCGGTAACGGCCGCAGCCGCCCGGGCAAGAGCGAGGCTAGTGCCAAGGAGAGCATTGGCGCCCAGGCGTGATTTATTGGCTGTGCCATCGAGCTGACACAGAAGGCTATCATTATCCCGCTGACGGAAGGGATCGCGTCCTTTGAGCATGGCGTGGATTTCCGTATTGACATGCTTGACGGCCCGGCTGACCCCCTTACCCCCATAGCGATTTTTTTCGCCATCGCGCAATTCGCAGGCCTCATGTTCCCCGGTGGAAGCTCCTGATGGCACCGCTGCGCGGCCTGTAGTTCCGCTTTCCAGGATGACATCAACCTCAATGGTGGGGTTGCCACGGCTATCGAGGATTTCACGACCTCGCACCTCCAGAACAGGATCTTTCTCACGAATCACAGCCAGCATATCAGGGCCTCCACCTCCGGTCTTGAAAAAAGGAAGCTACAGTAAAGGAAAATTCGATTTTTCGTTTGCCTGGCCACAGGGATGCGCAATGCCGGTGTATGGTTGGCGGCATGGCAACTGTAGAAATTGAAAAGCTCAATACGGTCGCAACAAGCGTGGAGTCCTGGCTGGAGTTCTGCGAATACAGTATGCAGACGCCTTTCTACAGGCTGGCCATGGAGCGGCTCAAGGATCCGGAAAAAGCGGCCGCACTCACGCTTTTACGCAGTTATCTGTCCACTTTTTCCCAGCTGGAAAGGCTGCGTCTGGAGCGCGATGCCGAATATTTCTACGGTTATGCCCGTGGATTCATTAATGAACTGGCAACCTATCGCTATTCAAAAGACGGCTATGATCATGATGTGCGGGCCGTTTTTATTGGCAAAATCCGCAAACTTTTGAATGAGCAAAAAGGCGAGTCCGGTGCCATCAAAGATTATGCGCGCTATGTATTTATCCGGACCATTGTTCGCTTTTGTTCGTCGCTGGAATACATATTAGAGATACATGATCTTTACAAAGAATTTCTTTTCCGTGAGCTGCCCCAGATTCCCGAATCACGCCGACCCCGGGACTGATGTCAGGCCTTTTACGGATCTTAGAAGGCCGCAGTTTACAGGAGAAGCTGATCCCCCCCTCAGCAGAGGATCTGGATTTAATCCGGAAAGGACCGCTGCCGGTTTTACCCGGCCGCCCGGTAGAGCTTGCCCCGCGAGTGGAGCGTCCCCCGCCATTTCGCGAATTTTTGGTTCGCGATGATCCGCAATCACATGGCCGCATACTGCACCACTTTGCCAATCATGAACTGCAGGCCATTGAACTGGCGGCCGCGGCCCTGCTCCGCCACCAGTCGGCTCCGTCAGGCTACAGGCTGGAGTTGCTGCAGCTTCTGATCGACGAACAAAAGCATTTACACTTCTACTTGCAGCGAATGCAGGAACTGGGTGTTACCTTTGGTGAGCTGCCGCTCAGCTTTCACTTCTGGAATTCACTCCATAATACGCCAGACTACAGGTCCTTTATTTGTGGTATGAATCTCACTTTCGAGCAGGCGAATCTGGATTTTGCCGTGGAGTATCGCTGGCTTTTCCACAAAAGGCATGATCATGCCAGCGCCCGCATCCTTTCCCGCATTCTTCACGATGAGATACGGCATGTGAGTCACGGGCTTCGCCATCTGGATGCGGATACCCGGGAACAGTGGACTCTTTACCGGAAAAATTTATCGCCGCAACTGAGCCCGATTCGGGGGAAGGGGTCTTTGTTCAGTAAAGCCGCCCGCCGCCGCGCAGGGTTTGGCGAAGAATATATAAATACTATTTTTTTATTTTCTGATTCGCGAGGCCGGCGGTCCACGGTCTATTATTTCAACCCGCCGGCGCAGGGCAAGCTCCATCAGATTCTAAGCTCTGATTTTGGTATGCTCATGTCGCTTCTGGCAGCCCCCGATGATGTGGTTCTTTACCCGGGAGTGCGACCGGAATTTCTGCTGGAAAGTCGCAAACTCGGTCTGCACCATTGCCGCTTCAGTACTCTTTCAGAACTCGACCGCACTCCGGGGGGCTTTGTCCCTTTCGAGCAGAACGAGCGAGCCCGGCAGATGGTCGAGCAACTCTTCCGTCAATTCACGGGCTTCTCAGGGGCAATGCCGATTTCTATCCCGGGCCGCAGTGAATTGCTCCGCCTGGCGATGCAGGTAGTTGGCCCGACAGAAGGTCCCTTTGAGCGAGCCCTTTTCCCTGATCTCAAGTCGCAGTTGATTTCCCTTGTTAAACGCTGGCCTGGTAAACTGGTACTCAAGCGGGAGAGAGGAGCTTCAGGCCACGGGTTTGCTTTCACGGAATCCGGAGAGATGCCGCAAGATCTTACCCCTTTCAGTGTTGTGGAGACCTGGGTCGATCGGCTCGCCGATGTTTCCTGTCTTTTTGATGTTTGCGCAGACGGAAAGATCCGGCATACGGGCTTTACCCGCTTTTTTACCAGCAACGGTCTTTACCGGGGCACGGCCATCGGGCCGGCCCTTCCGGGGAGAGATTTTTCCAGGCTGATGGGCCGGATGGAGGAGCTGGCCACGAGAATCGGGCCACTCCTTGCTGCATCGGGCTACCAGGGTCCTGCGGGCATCGATGGCTATCTATACGCCCATCGGGGCGAGATTTTTGTGCAGCCGTGCTCGGAGATCAATTTGAGGTTTACTTTTGGTCATCTGTCCTTGCGCCTGCAGCGCATCCGGAGTGGACCGGGTCTTTTCTGGATCCTGCCGGCCAGACGGGCTCTGGAGCTATACCGAACAAAGCCAACCGGAGTCCTTTTTCTGACCGATCCCTTGCTGGCCAGGCGATTTGCAGCCGTTCTTCTCGAAGGAGGCCCGCTGCCGGAACTATTCGATCGGGCTCTCCAGCTGGAAAGTCCGGCAGGCGCGGAAAAAAGCTGGCGGCAATCGGCAACTGACTCGAAATTGAGTCTATGGCTGCCGTCTGGAAGATGATTGATCGACTCACCGCTTTAATCCCGGAACGATTCCTGAAATTCGTACGCTTTGGAGCCCTGTTTGTATGGGTGATACTTGCCGCTATCGTAACGTTTACGGCCTACGGTAAGGGATCGCAGAATGTGCCCGCTCAGGGCCAGGATCTTTCTTTAGCCAATATCATGGAGCGGGTCACGGTTGAAGAGAATCGCAAGAAAAAGCCGGGTGTTGTGATACCCGATACGGGCGAGTTACTCTATGAGAAGTTTCAGCCGGAGACACCATCGATGGAGAGCGTCCCGCGAGCGCAGCCCCTTCTGGAGGAGAATCGCCCGATCGAATCAGCACAGTTGCCACCCTTTGCCGGCGAAAAGGGCGTGCATATTTTCCCCGGACAATCGCCTCCGGTTGAGGGACTCAAACGGGAACCTGATTCTGTAGAGCTTTTGCCGCTGAAGGAGGCACCACAGGCGCCACCTGCAAAACAACCGGGCACGGTGGGGCCGGGTCAGGGGAAGAAGATTGATCTTTTGCCGATTGACTGAAAGGATCTGCCTCTGGGCTCTCTGCCTGAGTCTTCCCCTTCTGGCTCAGGAGGAAACCGATCAGCTGGCCCGGCTCGACGTGGCCTATGCCCGGATCAGCTCCGGTGATGCACGTGGAGCTATGACGCTCCTCGAAGAACTGAAGACCGGACCCTTTGCTGATCTGGCCCGGCTCGAGATCGTTCGACTCGGTGCGACCCTGGGTCAGAAAAAAGCAGATCTGGAAACCGAAATGCGCGCCATCGAGTCGCAGGAGATCCGCGATGTGGCCCGTCTTACCCTGGTGCGCCAGCTTATGGACCGTGGCGAAGATGCGACGGGCCTCGCGCTGGAAGCGACGGGAAATCAGGCCTCCGCAAGGCTTCTTGCCGCAGAGATGTATTTCTACCGTGGAGAGCTAAAGAGTGCCGAGCGCCTGCTGCTGGATCTACGCGAAAACCCGCAGGCCCGGCTTTTACTCGGAAGGTTGTATCTTGATCAGCGTCTTTACAGCAGGCGGAGGGCCCGATCCGTCCTTGCGGAACTCCTTGCCCGCGAGAATCTTGAGCCGGAAGTCCGACGGGCAGGGCTTCGGCTGTGGATCCAGGCCCGGGGCTTCCCGTACAGTCCTTGAGCCCTCCGGTCGCTGTTTTATTCTTAAATCCTGCAAAACGCGGGTGCGCCCGCTCTCTGCCTTTGCTGCGGAAATATCCTTGCAACTGTGAGCAGCCAGCGGAAGGTGTGAAGAATGCTGTTCAAACTTTTACTCGAAAATCCCGAGCTTTCGAGCACAGACACTTCTCTGGCCCACCTTCTGATCCAGCTGGAAACACCGCCGGTTTCGGAGTCGCCCAATCGACGGCCCCTGGTTGTGGGACTGGCCATCGATAAGTCTAAATCGATGTACGGTGAGAAGATGAATGCCACCATTGAGGCAGCGTCTGCTCTGGTGAACTGGCTGACCCGCCATGACCACCTGGCCATCGTGGCTTATGACTCAAACGTTGAAGTTGTTCAGCCGCTGATTCCGTTGACAGATAAATTTTCCGTCATCAAAAAGCTGGAAAATATCCGCGTGGGAACTTCCACGAATCTGAGCGGTGGCTGGTTGCAGGCGCTTAAATCGGTCGAAGCGGCAGATGTAGAGAATGCTTTCCGTCGCGTGATTCTTCTAACAGATGGAATGGCCAATACGGGTGTGGTCAGCACCAAGGATCTGGTGGGCATTGCCGCCGATCATTACAAGCGCGGGATCAGTACCACCACGATCGGTTTTGGCCAGGATTTCTCTGAGAACTTGCTGCGCGAAATTTCCGTTTCCGGTGGCGGGAATTTCTATTTTGTGGCCGGGCCGGAACAGGCCCATGAAGTTTTTTTCCGGGAATTTGGCGACATCGCTGCTCTCTTTGGCCAGGGCCTGGAGATCAAGCTCCGGCCCGCGCCAGGTGTCTCCATCAAAGAAATCATCAACGATGTCCCCTACAACAGCACCGAAGATGGGGCCTATGTACTCCGCCCGGGGGATCTGCGGTCAGATGATTTACGTAATATCGTTGTGGTCCTTGAAGTCAATGGGGGCGAAGCCGGTGATGCTGTCTCTCTGATTACCGCCGAGCTTTCCTTTTACAACCTGATTGAAGGTTCACGGCTGGAAAAGCACGATGCGGCCGTGATGGTGAATTTCAAGGCACGGCCATCAGACGGGTACAACAAAACGGTACGAATGGAGGCGCTCATCGCCGCTTCCAGCAGGGCCATGATTGAGGCCTCGCGCATCACCAATGAAAAGGATCTTTCTGCGGCCAGAGATGTGCTTAACGGTATGATTCGTCGACTGGAAAGTCACGTGACTCTCGACAAAGAAACGATAGAGCGACTGATCCGGCGCCTGCAGGAGATGGAACGCAATCTGGAAGAGAATTTGAATCTGGCACGCAAGCACCTCATGGCCAGCGCCTCAGAGATGGGCCGCAGCTTTGTGTATGACTACCATTTCTCTGGCAACGTCCATGACCGCATTCTGGAAACACAGCTTAAAGGGCAGCTCGATCTCTACCGCTGTCCGGAACTCAAGGCAGATATCAAGCGCCAGATCGATGCAGGGTACCGTTACGTGATCTTTGACCTCACGGATCTTCAGTATGTCGATTCTTCCGGCATAGGCACACTCATCCAGATCAGTAACTGGATGAAAAAGCGGGCCGGCCTCATGGTTCTTGCCAATACTCAGGGAAGCGTGGACAAAGTCTTTGCCATGAGCAAGCTGGACGAGTTTTTCGTTTTCAAAGATACGGTTTCTGAGTCGCGATTATTCCTCGAAGAACACATCGCCGCTCAGGGCAGGGTATAAAAATTCAGGCCATGGGGAAAAGTCCCCGAAAATAGAATATGCCGGCCATAAGGAACAGGGCACTCTGGATCTTCCTTGTGGCAACTTCACTGCCGGCTTACAGCGACGGCTACAAATACCTGCCACCTGGCTTCTACCCCTCGGCTCCAGGCTTTGGGCTCAACACCAGCTACAAGAAAGTAGCCGATGACTACTACGTTACCCTCAATCCGGTTTATGGTCTGGCGCTTACACCTACATTTGAGGTGGGTGTGCAGTTCCCTCTGGAAATCCTGATTCTCGACCGGGAACCCAAAACCGGAGAGAAGGTGCCATCCGTCCGTCAGGGCACCTACGACACACCGGAAGATGCCTCCAAACTGATTCGTTATGTGAAGCGGGGGACCCATCTGTATTTTAATCCCTCAGATCTGTTTAACTGGTCACTTTTTTACGGAGCGATGAACGGTGGCTACATTGGCCACAAGACGATTATCAATCGCTTTGTGACCAGTTATGATCCCGCCGTCTATAAATCCGGCCTCATGTTTGATTTGAATAATTCCTGGGGCGGAGTGGAGCATTTCCAGTCCAATGTCACCAGCCGCGAAGTAGTGGGGAACCGGGTCTACATCCGTCCATTCCGGATCTTTGGTTCGAGTACTGCCTACCATCAGGCGCCGGCCGGCTATGAAATGGCCCGGGCCGATTATGGCGAATACCTTTTTGTTGAGCCCATTCCCGAACGCAAGGGTGGCCGTATGGGTCAGTACTTTCACGGTCGATTCAAGGACCAGTTCGAGGAAGAAGATGGGACCGATCCGGCAAATCAGACCGAGCCGGTAGATACCCGGGGCGCACCCCTGGATGCCAGCAAGAAAAGCAGCTCAAGCTGGCCCTGGTTTACGCGCTTTGCCATTGGCACGACAGTTGTGACGGACTATGATGCCCCTCTGGCTCTCGAAACGGATGGCTCGGGGGAACTCGTTGTGGATCCAGATACGAAATTGCCCCGTCCGGCGCGGAAGGCCCCGGCCATCATTGATGGTTATGCCGTCTGCGGCAAAATCGGTAGCTACGATGCCTGCGGGGTGGAAGGGGAGAACCTGACCATTCGTGGCGTTGATATGGAGTTGCGCCTGTCCCTCTCGCGAAACCTGGACTTTACGCCTTACGTAGATTACAATGAGATTCGCAATCTTTACAATCCCAACCAGCTACCGGTTACCTACAATCAGTCACTGGAAATTACCGGTTTAAACACTACCGACCCGGACGCGCGGGCCACAGGTCTGCATGCAGGCATTGATATTGTCTGGAGGCTATCGGATAAGTTCATTTTGAGCCTGCGACCCGAATACAGGGAGATGGAATCAAATTACGTGCCTTCCTATTTTGATGGTTACTATGCAATTGAGCGCACCATCTACAATCCGGGTGGCACGGGCAGCGGCTCCGGGGAGACCAGCAGCATTCCCAAACTGGGTTACCTGCGCAGCCTTGAGGCCGATGGCGGCAAAAAAAAAGGCGGATTTCTGGAATCAAGGCTGGAGTACGATCGCAACTATATCCTGGACTTGATGTATGAGGACTATGACGGTCCCACCAATTCCCGGGTGCTTCTGGGGCTGTACGTTCAGAGTATTCTGGGAACAGGGTTCTACACCAATGGTTACTATGCCAAAGCAAATTTTGAAGAACCGGAAGAGTCTTTCATTTATGATGATCGCTCGCTCGCGGCCGCTGAATTTGGCTACAAATTCAGCTTTGGACTGCAGCTGGGTGTGGCCTATGAACGCACCTGGGAATTCGATGATGATAGCGGGGTTTACGTGGCTCAGGATGAGAAATCGTTTGTGTTTCGCTTCAGCAATGTGCTTTAGTTTTTTTTCTGCTCCATACCCGCGGTCCTGCCGATGGTCAGTCTATGATGCAAGGCCTGAATCCCGCACTCTCTGAAATGGTTGCCCGCGGGCAACTCGATGCCCCAAAGATTCACGGACTCATTCGGTTAAAGAATTTTATTGATGGATATGCAAAATCGAATTTTGTCAGCACGGAACAGGAAAACGAGCAGCAGCAGAAGTTCGGCACCACCACGGATATTAAGACCTGGGGTGATTATTTCCAGACAGAGATTGCCAGTCGCTTTTTTGATGCCCCTGCTGCAGATTTTGAGCGGATCCTTGAAACGGTTCGTTACGATGTGATTGCTGCGTTGCTTGTTTTTTCCGGTAAGCCGGAATCCTTTCTAAAAGAGGCGGTGCAGAAAGGGCATCTGGCCATCGCTTTAACAGAGGATCAGTGGTCCGCGGAAGATCGGGAAGATGCTCACCTGGGAATTCTGGCGCAGTACTTTGTAGATATGAAGCTGGACGGTGTGGCGCTCAAAACTCAGGATCGGGAATGGTTTGATCGTTTTGCCCGGGCCGCAGAAGTCGTCTGATGAAGTTCCTTTTTTTTCTTGCGCTCCTTCTGGTGCTCGCCCCGGGTATGGCCCAGGATCAGTCAGAGAGCAAGGAAAACAAAGAGAGCGCTTTTGAGAAAAACAAAGTAGAGCAGGGGCAAAAGTCGCTGCGCTATGCAGGAAGCTTGATCGCCGCCGGTCAGGTAGCCCAGGCTACCCGGATCCTTGAAGATCTCCTGATTCTTTATCCTTTTCACCCGGACAATGCCACGATGCTTACTCTTCTGGGGGACCTCGCCAGTGGGCGCGGGGAACTGGAGCGCGCCCTCAGCTGGTACAGACGGGCCTACCTGGAAGGGCGCAACAAGGAAACCGGAAGTAAAGCCTACTTGAAGGCGGGCGAACTGGCAGTAGAAATGGGAGAAGTGGACCAGGCCCGCAGTATCTTTCTCGATCTTGCCCGGGAGCGCAAGCACGAGGAAATCGGACGGGATGCGGAGAATCGGCTGAAGGCTCTTTCGAGTTCTTGACTTGCCTGATGGTCCTGGCAGAAGTGCTTCCAACAACGAGCTTTGAACCTTTGAAATCGGCTCTGGCTATCAATTGAACCATAAAAGGGAACGATACTCTAACTAACGTATGTCCGGCGTCTTTCAAATGGCCAATTACAACGGCGGCTCCTATGTCGTTATTGAGGGCAAACGGGAAGCGCAAAACTTCTTCATCATCATGAAGGGGAAATTGCGGACCCAGAAAGAGATGCAGTACGCCGGTGAGGAAGCAAGTCAGGTCCTTGGCCCGGGCGACTTCTTTGGCGTGGAAAGTGCCATGTCCGGGCACAGCCGCATTGAGACCGTGGTGGCTCTTTCCGATTGCAGCCTGATTGTGGTGAATCACGACCAGTTCGGGCTTTTGATCCAGAAGAATACACCCGTAGCCATGAAGATCATCCGCTCCTTCTCCGTGAAATTGCGCTCGTTCGATAACACAATTACCCGGCTTTCTTTCCGCAATGCGGTGGAGGAAGATCCCCAGCACCTGTTTGAAGTGGCGGAATTCTGGTTCAACCAGAAGCGATTCAACCACGCAGCTTACGGATTTCAGAAATATTTGCAGTGGTGCCCTACCGGGGAGAAGGTCAGTCAGGCAAAGATGCGCCTGCAGAACATGAACAAGCCCATGGTGGCCCCGGCCGTTCCCGAGTCCAATATCAATCGGACATTCAAAGAAGATGAAATGGTCTTTGCCGAAAACGAGCCAGGGCGTGAACTGTATATCATCCAGAGCGGACGGGTCAAAATCACCAAAATGGTAAACGGTCAGGAAGTTATGTTGGCAGTATTGCAACCCGGTGATATCTTTGGGGAGATGGCGCTGCTCGATAACAAGCCACGCAGTGCTTCCGCCATCATTGCGGAAGACGCGACCATGCTGGCCATCAACAAAACTAACTTTGAAGGTATGGTAAAAGCGCAGCCTCAACTGGCGACCCGCTTGATTACGATTCTCTCCGAGCGTATCTGGATGGCCTATCGTCAACTTTCCAATCTCATGATAACCGATCCTCTGGGCCGGCTGTTTGACACGCTTTTGACCCTGGCGGAGAAGAATCATGTGAAGATTGGTCCCAAGGCTTCGCACAATTTCGATATTGGTGGCAAGGATCTGCTCAAGATGGTAGGCTTCGATGAAAAAAAAGACGAGCGCTATCTTATGGATCTGCTCAAAAACCGCTGGATGCGACTGGATGAAGGTAAATTGATTTGCCTGGATTTACAGGAGCTTGAGAAGCAGGTTGCTTTCCATAAAAAGAAAGTGAGCATGGACCGCAAACGCGAGAAGGCTGCGGCCCGTTAGTCCATCTGGCACTGCTCTTGACAGGAAGAGCCATATCCATCATCCAGCCGTATGGATTCTGTGGAACGCTGGAAAGAAGAATTAAAGAAAGACCTTAAAGGCAAGAGCTTTGAGGATCTGATCCGTCAGACTCCAGAAAATATACCGATCAAACCGCTTTATACGGGGGAAGATACTGCTGACCTCGAGGAGCAACTGCGCTCGCTGCCTGGATTTTTCCCGTATGTCCGCGGCCCGTATACTTCGATGTATGCCCATCGCCCCTGGACCATCCGGCAGTATGCTGGCTTTTCTACAGCGGAGGATTCCAATGCTTTTTACCGCCGCAACCTGGCCATGGGCCAGAAAGGACTTTCCGTGGCTTTTGATCTGGCCACCCATCGTGGCTATGACAGTGACCATCCGCGGGTTGTCGGAGATGTGGGTAAAGCCGGGGTGGCCATTGACTCCGTGGAAGACATGAAAGTGCTGTTTGCCGGCATACCGCTGGGGGAAATGTCCGTATCGATGACCATGAATGGCGCTGTGATTCCGGTTATGGCGGCCTACATTGTGGCCGCAGAAGAGCAGGGCGTAAAGCCGGCGGAACTATCCGGTACCATCCAGAACGATATTTTAAAAGAATTTATGGTAAGAAATACCTATATTTACCCGCCGGCACCATCCATGCGTCTTGTCGCTGATATCATTGAATACACAAGTGAGCACATGCCCCGGTTCAACAGCATCAGCATTTCTGGCTATCACATGCAGGAAGCCGGAGCCACGGCGGACCTGGAACTGGGTTTTACGATAGCCGATGGTCTGGAATACGTACGTCAGGCATTGGCCCGGGGGCTGCCTGTGGACGCTTTTGCGCCCCGCCTTTCTTTTTTCTTTTCTATAGGTATGAATTTTTATATGGAAATAGCCAAGCTCAGGGCGGCCCGTATGATCTGGGCCGAGCGGATGAAAGCCTTTGCGCCCCAAAGCGCCAAATCCCTCCTGCTGCGTACGCACTGCCAGACCAGCGGAGTCAGCCTGACAGAGCAGGACCCGTACAATAATGTGATCCGCACAACCCTTGAGGCCCTGGCTGCCGTTTTTGGTGGCACGCAAAGTCTGCATACCAATGCTCTGGATGAAGCGATCGCACTGCCCACCGATTTTTCCGCACGCATTGCCCGAAATACCCAGCTCATCATTGCGGAAGAATCAGGGATACCATCTGTCATTGATCCCTGGGGTGGCTCGCATTTCATGGAAAGGCTTACGGCTGATCTTGCCGCCCGGGCCAATGCTCTGATTGATGAAGTGGAAGCACTGGGCGGCATGACGCGGGCGATCGAATCAGGTATGCCCAAATTGCGCATTGAAGAATGTGCAGCGCGCCGGCAGGCCAGGGTGGACAGTAAGGAAGAAGTTATCGTTGGCGTGAATAAGTACCGGGTGGAATCTGACGAGGAGCTTCAGATTCTCGAGGTGGATAACTCCGCTGTTCTTTCGAGCCAGCTGGCGCGCCTTCAGTCGATTCGGGCCACGCGGAACCAGGCTGCAGTGGATGCCTCTCTCAGGAAAATACAGGAAGCAGCTCGTAGCGGGCAGGGGAACCTTTTGTCTATGGCCATTGAGGCCACGCGGTTACGCGCAACACTCGGGGAAATTTCTCAGGCAATGGAAACGGTATTTACCCGCTACAATGCTCCGGTCCAGACGATAAGCAACGTGTACGGGGCAACTTTTTCCGGTGACCAGGAGTGGCAGGCCCTGCATGCCAGAGTGGAAGCTTTTGCACGACGTGAAGGTCGGCGCCCGCGGATGCTCGTGGCTAAAATGGGACAGGACGGTCATGACCGCGGGGCGCATGTGATTGCCACAGCCTTTTCCGACCTGGGATTCGATGTGGACATTGGTGCTTTGTTTCAAACTCCCGCAGAGGTGGCCCGTCAGGCGGTGGAAAATGATGTCCACGTAATCGGGGTTTCCACACAGGCAGCCGGCCATAAGACGCTCATTCCGGAACTCCTGCGCTGCCTGAAGGATGAAGAAGCGACCGACATCAAAGTCGTTTGTGGAGGAGTCATACCGCGGCAGGATTATCCATTTTTGCGGGAGGCTGGCGTGGGGTTGATTTTTGGACCGGGAACGCCAGTAAAAGAATCGGCGGCAGCCATACTCACTATGCTCGGGGCCTGATATGCGTAATGATCCTCTCGATAACCCGTCCCGGCTGAACGCAGTGCGGGAAGCATTGAAGCTCGTCTCTGACGGGATGACCATTGGACTGGGAACGGGTTCGACTACCTCGCTTTTTATTCGTGAACTGGCTCTGCGTGTAAAAAAGGAGAAGCTGCGCCTGGATTTTTTTGCCAGTTCTTTTGCCACCGTGCATCTGGCCAAATCACTGGGACTTACTGTTCTGGAGAGCTCCGCCCTGGGTGAACTGGATGTCAGCTTCGATGGAGCCGATGAAGTCGATCCTGCACTGCACCTCATCAAAGGTGGTGGGGCAGCCCACACCCGCGAAAAGATCCTGCATGCTGCTTCCCGGGCCTTTTATTGTCTGGTGGATGAGACCAAGCGGGTATCCGTGCTTGGAGAGAGGACTGCCGTTCCCCTGGAAGTCCTGCCGATGGCCCGATCCCCGGTCATACGCAAACTACAGGACCTGGGCGCTATGGATGTAGAGTTGCGCCTGGCCCGAATGAAGGATGGACCGGTGGTAACCGACAATGGAAACCTGATCCTTGATGCAAAGCTGCCCTTGGCGGACCCTCCGGCCATGGAAGAGTCTCTGGCCCGGATTCCCGGAGTTGTAGAAAGCGGAATCTTTGCCCTGCCGCATTGCCACCTGGCCGGTGTATTTGTGGGCAGTCCGGATGGGGTCGTTTATCTAAAAAAAGAAATATAAAAGGTGCTTTTCCTGTGAGCTTGACGGAATTTACTCCCTCCATGGCCCGGCAAATTACGGATCTGGATCTGGAAACGGCCATCCAGGCCGGCAAGGCTTTTGAGCTGCGCGGAACCAATCTGTCCGTTCAGTTGCAACAGAACCTGGAAAGGGTTCTGCTTTCGATTCTGCGCTACTATGATCGTTCTGAGCTGCTTCCGGTAATTTTTTCTGTGGTACAGGAACTGGCACTGTGGGCCAGCCTTGCCAATATGCGGCAGATCTACTTTGAAGAAGAAGACCTGGATCTTGCTGACGATGAGCACATCGACCGTAATGAAGAGCTCTTTCAGGCCAGTCTGAAAGATCGCGGTGCCACAGACTACGGTCGGCGCATTCATGAGCGGGGGCTGTATCTGGTGATCCGCCTGAGCCACACCGTGTCCGGGTTACGCTTTGTGATTCGCAATAACGCCATTCACAGTGTGGCCCTTGAAGACAGGATGCGACGCTTTTTGCGGCAGGCAATGAATTACAATGATATCATGGATTACTACAAGGACAACCCCGCAGATGCCGATGGCCGTCAGGTCGGTTTTGCCTATTCCATTTTGATGCTAAAGGATGCAGGGTTGCGCCCCGAGCTCATGCGTCTGGGCCAGGTGGAGGACGAGAACATTTCCCGGCTGGAAATTCCTTTTGATCCAACATTTCATTCCATTCGCGATCGTCTGGCGCGCAATGAAGTGCTCACTCCCTTTGATCCTGCTCAGAGTCTCTTCCCGGATACCCTCGAGCCATCACCGGTGCAAACGGTGATCTGTCCCGTTTGCCAGGAGATCGTCGATGAAAGGATATTCTTTGACGTTCTGGACCCAGGGATGATTAACGCGGAGCGCCTGCTTTACCATAAACCTGACTGGAGGATAGAAGATGGTGCCTGTGCCAGCTGCGTGGCCAGCCACGGATGATGAAAGCATAGAGTTTCAGGTGAGCGTGGCCTGGAAGCTGATTCTTGACGGTCAGCATACAGAACGCGAACATTATGCCAATTTTAAGGGTCAGCATATGCTTCCCCTTGCTCGCGCTGTGTGCAATGGCAGTGGATCCCTGCGGATCAACCCGGAAGAATTGTTTGTAGCTTCCATTGCTTCCTGTCAGATGATGACCTACGTGGGCCTTGCCAGTAACAACGGACTTCAGGTTCTGGCCTATCATGATGAGGCCCGTGCACTGCGGGTCCGGCGTCTGGAAGGCGTCAGCGAACTGGTAGAAATTGTAATGAACCCCGTGGTCACTTTTCAGGAAGAGGAAAATGAAGGCCTCAGATCGCTGGCCATTCGCCTGGTCAGTGAGGCTCAGCAGGAAAACCATTTGATGAGGATGGTGAAGGCCAATTTCATTGTGCGTCCACTGTTTATGTTCGGCGGGTTGATATAGTGCTCGCTCCGGATAGCTTGAGTAAGATCTACATTGACCGTCGGCTGACCGAAACGCCGCTTGTCGCAAACATCAGCGAACGGGCCGGAAATACCCCCCTCGTTTTCACGGATGATCCGGAAGGTGTGCTGCGTCACTACCGGGAGAATTCGGCGGCAACCCAGAAGGATATCCTGATCGTACGCCATTTCCCCGGTCGGTTTCTTTCTGCCTGCCCTGGTTCCGATGGCATGGTCTGCTGCAACTATGCTGTTTTCAATCTGGGCTATGGCTGCCTGTTTGATTGTCATTATTGTTACTTACAACAGTTTTTAAACAGTCCGGTGCAAACCCTGTACGGGAATTTAGACGACCTGTTCGCTGAACTGGATTTCAAAACACGGAATCCCCGGGTGCATTTCCGAATCGGAACCGGAGAGTACACGGACTCCCTGGCGCTGGACCCATTGACCGGGTTGTCCCGGTTCCTTGTGAATTATTTTGCATCCCTGCCTAACGCAACCCTTGAGCTCAAGACAAAATCATCCAATGTGGAACTCTTGCTCGACCTGGATCATCGTGGACATACTGTAGTTGCCTGGTCGATCAATCCCGAGTCTGTGATTGAGAATCTGGAACCGGGAACGGCCAGTTTGAGCGAGCGTCTGGCTGCTGCCTGTAAGGTCGTGGAAGCAGGCTATCAGGTGGCCCTGCATTTAGATCCGCTGATCTATTTTGAGGGTTGGGAGAAGGAGTACCATAACTTGCTGGACCAGGTTTTCGATGCTATCAGTCCGGACCGGGTCCGCTGGATTTCTCTGGGCACATACCGCTACGCACCGGGTCTCAAAGAGAAAGTCCAGGCTCGCGGTCCGGACAGGATGCTTACCGGTCCTGAAATGGTTCAAGCAAAGGATGGAAAGTACCGTTACTTAAAAACGATACGCTCACAGATGTATGTCTCAGTCCGTAAGAAAATCGAAACGATTGATCCTGCCCTCTTTTCCTACCTTTGCATGGAGACCAGGCGCACATGGCAGGATGTGGTGGGATCAGTGCCGGACTCAAAGAAAAATCTGGATCTCCTGTTTGAAGATCGTCGTCGCGCTCTGGCCTCTGCTGATAGCTCCTCTGGCTCCGGAAGAGTTACCCCGGCATGATGCAGAGCTTTTGCTCATGCCCTCCTGGGCCGGACATGACTATGCACCGTTCATCAGTCCGGACGGGCGTTATTTAATATACCAGTCGGATCGTCCGGCACCCTATGAAGAGAGCAATCTCTGGTACGTCATCAATGAAAATAGTGCTGACCGTCTGGGGAGTGCCAACTGGACTGTTCCGCGACCCTTGCGTTTTCCTCTGGAAGGGTTGCCTTCTGCAACGATGCAGACCGCAGGCGGTTATTTTGAAACAAATAGCAACGGATTTGAAGGGATGCCCTTTGTGCTCTTTGCCGGTGGAAAACCCGTGGAATTCTTTTTTACGTCTGTTGCCGATTCACATACCGGTCGCAGCGGTTACGCGGGACTGAACATTTACAGCAGTCGTTATCTGAATGAGCGCTGGGAAGTGCCCGAGCATTTGAATCTGGTCAATTCCGATTTTGATGACCGGATGCCCGCGCTATCACCGGACGGACGCAAACTCTTTTTCGCGAGCAATCGACCCGGGGGCTACGGCGGTTTTGATCTTTGGTATACAGAGAGGGATCTTACGACAGGTCGTTGGGCCCCGCCTGTGAATGCCGGGTCAAGTATCAACAGTCCTTACGATGAAAATTCTCCATCGCTTGTGGATGATCTTCTAGTTTTCAGCTCGAACCGTCCCGGCGGAATCGGGCATTTTGACCTGTATGGCAGCCACTGGGATGGCGAACGCTGGTCCACGCCGGCCAATCTGGGTGCTCCCTTCAATTCGCCGCATGATGATGAATACTTTTCTGTAACAAACGATCGTGCCTGGGTCTATTTCACAAGTGATCGCAGTAACCTGAAGGCCCCCGGCGAAATGGATCTGTATCGCGCCTCTTTTCCCGAACGTCTCAGGACCATTTTTACCGTTCTTTTTACCGGACAGATCATCGATGGTAGCACAAGAAAGCTTCTGGGTGTGGAAGCGACTCTCACCATTGAGAATGACCAGGAAAAGCGAGTGATCCGCAGCCAGATCTTTATCAAAAACCCGGGCGAAAATACGGACAACTTTGCCATTGAACTTAAAACCGGTCGCTACCATAAAGTGACCATTAGCGCACCGGGTTTTCATCCAGCCACCCTGGAACTCGATTACAAGGGTAACATTCCATCTGGCCGCATAGATCGGCATACGGTGGTGCTGCAACCTGTTGTTACGGGTTCGGAAACCCAGGGTCAACGTGTCACCGGCATTGTCATTGACGATGAAACAGAAGTTCGTCTGCCGGATGCGACGATTAAGGTGCTGAGTGGCTCGTTGGAGCAAAGCATTGCTCTGTCCCGCGAGGCAACATTTGCTCTTGCCTTCCAAACACCGCAGACATTTCGCCTGCGGGCCAGTCATCCCCTTTATCTGCCCTATGAGGCCGATTTCCCGGCCGATGCCAGGACACTCATCATTCGGTTGAAAAAGGATCCGGCCAAACATCCCCGGGTGGAGGGGGATTGTAAAGATGATGAACCAATTTGCCTGGAAAGCCTGCGTGTCTATTTTGAACTGGACAGAAGCAATCTGAATGCCGGGGCGCTTCAGGTTCTGGATCGGGCCGCTGGCATTCTCAAGAAGCATCCGACCGTGAAAATCGAGATTGAGGGCCATGCAGACCGCCGCTTTACTTTTCAGTACAATCAGGCCCTCTCCGAGGCACGCGCCCGCAGTGTGGAAAAGGCGCTCATCGAAAGGGGCATAGCTGCGGACCGGTTAACTGTGCGTGGTTACAGCTTCAGTCGGCCACTGAGTCCCTCCGATGATGATAGAAACCGCCGGGTCAGCTTCAAGGTGCTGGAACGTTAGTTTTTTTTCACTGGAAGGCAGGTAGGCAGTGTTGATTTCTCGTCTCATAACACAGGAACGGCCCGCTTGTGGCAGGTAAGAGCATGAAGAACGAGCGCGAATGGGAATACATACGTGAACCGGACAAAGTCGCTTATCTACTAAAAGAGAAGATTACAACCAAGACCTTCTACATGAAGGGCACTTCACCGCCAGCCGAATTCTATCCGGGAGCAGTCCAGGGGTTGCTGCACGAGTACTACACCCCTCCCGATATTGAACTCGGCGCTGGTGTTACCCTCTATGCCACACTAAAACGGCAGATTGAAATTGACTTTGAGGTGGAAGACAGGCCTGAAGCGGGCCGGGTACTGCTTCGACCCCAGCAAGCCCGCATTAGCAAAGTGATCCGCGGTGCCCCCAGGTTCAGTAAAAAGGATTCCCTTCTGGCCAGCAATTTTCTGGTCAGCAAAGACAGGATAGAGATCAATCAGACGCTACCTCAGGTAGCCCACCGGGTGATCTACGCCGCTTTTGAGAAGGAACTGGGCCGCGAATTTCCCGGGTTACGTATATTCGATTTTGCCAGCAAAGACCGGCCGGATTACACTCGCTTGCTCAACCGGAGCGGACTGGGTATTTTCGTTTCTGACGTTACCGAAGCCGCTGCCTACACGCCGGGAAGAGAGGATTTATTTGATTACGGGGCAGAGCTGCGGTCGGAGAACCGGCTGGACTCTGTGATGCGCAAATACAAAGAAGAGCATATCAAATCCCTGCTGGTTTTGCCCATCGTTTATGCGCCCGATGAGCAAAGAAAAATCGTTCTGGGCTTTATGGTTCTGGAGTCTCGCGATCGCAATTTAACGGTGATCGATCTGGATCGTTTGAAATCCAGTCAGGGAGAAATCATTCAGAGGATTCTTGATTCCAACACGGTAACCATCAAAAGCAAGCAGGAAGTTTTGAATTTCTCGGCCGGCGGTGTGGCTATTCTCATTACCGATCCAGAGCTAAAAAAATATTTACCCAATCGTCCCACAGTAGTTTTTGACCTTGTGTTCAGAATGCAGGCACCGATTCGCTTCCACGGTAAAATAAGGCACATACAAACCACGCCCCAGGGTGATGTGGTTGTTGGGCTCGAGCTTGAGGGTTCCGGGCATTCGGATTCGCGCCAGGATGTTATCCAGCGCTATCGATCTCTTGTGAGTCTTCTGGCCAGTTAAATGGCCGGAGGGTTTTCCGCGTATCCCGGCACACGGGACTTTTTTCCAGAAGAAATGCGCGTACGGCAGTGGATGTTCGACTGCCAGCAGTCTGTGTGTGAATCCTATGGCTACGAACCGTACGGTGCCCCCATTCTCGAGCTGATGGACCTGTACCGGCAAAAATCGTCTGAAGAAATAGTAAATGAACAACTCTATTCTTTTATAGACAGGGGAGAAAGAGAGGTCGCTATTCGTCCAGAGATGACCCCCACGGTGGCCCGCATGGTCGTAGCCCGGTCAGCCCGGCTGCAGCGTCCCGTCCGCTGGTACAGCATTGCAAACTTTATGCGCTACGAACGTCCTGGCCGCGGCCGCCTGCGCGAATTTTACCAGCTCAATGTCGATCTTCTGGGAGCTTCAGGAATGCTGGCCGATGCAGAAGTATTGTGCCTGGCAGTGGCACTGATGCAGTCCTACGGTGCGCGCAGAGATCAGTTCGTGATACGGATCAACCACCGCTCCCTGTACGACACGTTCTTTGCCGATTTAAGTGTGGATCTGAAGCTTCTGGGGCGATTGCTGGATAAACGAGAAAAGCTGACGGCAGAGAATTTTGCCCGCGAATTAAAAGAGCTTGGCCTGGATGATAGGGAAGAGGCCAGGGTAAAAGAGTATCTGGACCTTGACCGGGAGAAATTAAAATCATTGGATTCACCGGCGGCCCGGGAGCTCTCCATCCTCCTTGATTACCTGGGTGATACGGATGCGGCAGAATCAGTGGTCTTTGATCCAGGCATTATGCGGGGCTTTGACTATTATACCGGTCTTATTTTTGAAGTCAATGACTGTCATCCGGAAAATAAAAGGGCGCTCTTTGGCGGCGGTCGCTATGATGCCCTGCTCAAACAGATGGGTGGCCCGGATTGGCCGGCCGTGGGATTCGGAATGGGTGATGTGACTCTCGAAAATTTTTTACGGTCACACGATCTTTTACCGGCAGCAGGCAACAGGAGCGGTTTCTTTTTTGCGAGTCTTGAGGCGGAGCTGGATCTGGAGAATCAGCGCCTGGCGGATAAACTGCGTCCGGCCGTGCCCGTAGAATTTTACCTGGGCGGGCGAAGCAAATTTGGCAAACAACTCGAGCTTGCGGAGAAGAAAGGATATCGCTATGTTCTTTTACGGGGTTCAACAGAAAAGGCGGAGGGAAACGTGGCCCTGAAAGATCTGACGACTGGAAAGCAAGAAAGTCTTCCTCTTGAAGGGCTGGCAGCGGCTCTGAAAGCGCGATGTTGACCTGTAGAATCATTCCCTGTCTCGATATCAAAGACGGCCGCGTGGTGAAAGGTGTAAATTTTCTGAACCTTGTGGATGCCGGGGACCCGGTAGAGAATGCCCGATTCTACGCAGAGGAGGGTGCGGATGAACTCTGCTTTCTGGATATTACGGCGTCATCGGATCGCCGGGCCACAGTCAGGGATCTGGTAAGGCGGGTCGCGGAAGAGATTTTCATTCCTTTTACCGTTGGCGGCGGGATTCGTAGCGTTCAGGATGTGGATGCTATACTTCATTCCGGCGCCGACAAAGTCTCCATCAATACCGCTGCTTTTGAAAAACCGGAAATCCTGGAAGAGTGTGCCCGCCGCTTTGGTTCTCAGTGCATAGTATGCGCGATTGATGCCCGCCGGCGGACCCGGGACGGTAATCTCGATTTTGAAGTGTTTTTGCACGGCGGGCGGACCGGGACGGGAGTTTCCGCTCTGACCTGGGCTCAAGAAGCCCAGAATCGGGGGGCCGGGGAGATTCTCTTGACGAGCATGGACCGCGATGGCACCCGTGCAGGATACGATCTTGAATTGACACGGATGGTGCGGGAGAGGTTGCATATTCCGGTGATTGCCAGCGGTGGCGTGGGTGAGCCCGAGCACCTGCTCCGCGCGGCCCGGGAGGCCGGAGCCGATGCATTGCTCGCCGCATCCATTTTTCATTTTCGGGAATACAGTATAAGCCAGGTCAAGGATATTCTCGCCCGGGGCGGGGTTTTGGTGCGGCAGGAGGAATCGTGGACTACTTAAAAGAACTGGAAGAGGTTTTGAAAGAACGTAAGGCCAGACTTCCTGAGAAATCGTATACCGCCAATCTGTTTCGCGACGGTCGCGATCGGATCTTAAAGAAAATTGGAGAAGAAGCAGGGGAGCTGATTATTGCCGCAAAAAATACCGATCGCGAGGAGTTCCTCCATGAGGCGGCAGATCTTCTCTTCCATATGATGGTCCTTTGTGTAAACGAGGGAGTTTCATTTGTAGAAATCGTCAAAGAACTGGAATTGCGCCATCGCTGAAGCATGTTAGGCTTGTCAGCCCGGTTAGAAAAAAAATTCTGACCTCTAAAATCACGAGGTGCCCAGCATGAACCATCCCCGAGAAGCTCTATTTTCTGGAGAGAAACCGTTTCCCGTAATTCCCAGTTGCGAACACTTTGCCGGCAATGAAAAAATGATCACCAAGGCCCTGGCACTACAGGAGGAAAAAGGTCCGGTTTTTGATATCACCCAGGATTGTGAAGACGGTGCTCCGCAGGGTCAGGAAGAAGAGCATGCGCGGATGATTGTGCGCCTCACCAATTCTGAGCTCAATCGTCATAAAATGGCCGGTGCGCGCATTCATGACTATTCCAATCGCTTCTGGAAGAAAGATGTAGAAATACTGGTTTCCGGCGCAGGAGAAAATTTAGCCTACATCACGATTCCCAAGCCTACCAGCGTCGATCAGGTCAAGGAAATGATTGAGGCCATACAGGGTACAGCTGTGCGTGCGGGGATCAAAAGAGAAATTCCCATTCACGTGCTTGTTGAAACGCACGGTGCTTTACGGGATGCGGAGGCAATCGCTGCTCTGCCCTGGATGCAGGTGCTGGATTTTGGCTTGATGGATTTTATCAGCGGTCATCAGGGTGCCATCCCCCTTGGCTGTATGAAGAGTCCGGGTCAATTCGAGCACGAACTCCTGCGTCGTGCCAAGGCCAATGTGGTTGCGGCCGCTCTTGCCCGCGGCATTGTTCCCGCTCACAACGTGACTCTTGACCTTAAAAATTATGAGCAGACTCTTTCGGATGCCCGTCGTGCGCGTTATGAGTTTGGTTTCCTGCGTATGTGGTCCATCTACCCCACCCAGATTGATGCCATTGTGGAAGCAATGAAACCGGATCACTCTGAGGTGGAAAAAGGAGTGGCCGTGCTTCTGAAAGCACAGGATGCCAGTTGGGGTCCTATCCAGCATGATGGTGAGCTGCATGATCGCGCCACGTATCGCGGGTTCTGGACTCTTGTGCAGCGAGCACGATTGTCCGGTGAAAAGCTACCCGCAGAGGCCCAGTCACGCTGGTTTAGTTAGTTGTACGATATTTCTGTAGCGCTGAGTTCTGAACTGGTCCACTGGCCCGGGGAGGCTGGTTTTGCCCTGGACTCGCGCAAGAAAAAGGCTGAAGTTGTCGTTTCTGAATTGCATTGCGGTGCCCACACCGGAACGCATATTGATGCACCCTATCATTTTCTCGCCGCCGGACAGCGGGTGCACGAGCTGAGTCTGGTTCCTTTCCTTGGCCGGGTCCGTGTTTTGCCCATCGAAGGATTGCATGTGACCCGCTCAGAGCTTTCCGGTCATTCTTTTGCCGGAGTCCAGCGAGTCCTTTTTGTCACACGCAATAGCCGACAAAAGTGGTGGAATTGCGAGTTTGATCCGGAATTTGCCGGGCTTGAGCTGGATGCCGCAGAATTTCTGACGGAAAAGGGCTGCCTTTTGGTCGGCATTGACTACCTCTCCATTGAGCCGCGGCATAGCGATGGATCCGTGCACCGTTTGCTACTGGGATCCGGCGTGGCTATTCTCGAAGGTCTGAATTTGCGTGACGTACCTCAGGGAGACTATTTTCTTTCGGCCTTGCCGCTCAAAGTACAGGACGGCGATGGAACTCCGGTGCGCGCCGTGCTTCTGGAAGAGCACGAGTTGCAATGGTAAAACGTCCGCTGGTAGTGGGCCTGGGTCGGATGGGCCTGGGTGTTGCCCAATTGTTAAAGGACCATAACTATGAAGTAGTAGCCTGGGATACACAGGAAGTATGTCGGGAGCGAGCCCGATCAGCCGGTATTGCTGTGGTGGGCCCGGATCAGGTGACCGGGAGCGATTGTACGCTTCTTTTTGTCCCGCACCAGGCCGTTGATGGACTGATCTCTGTCTGTCGAACGGAAATTCTTCTGGATTGTGGCAATTCGCATTATAAAGATAGCATCCGCCGGCACACTGTCTGCCAGGAGCGCGGCATCATATTCTTTGATGTGGGAACCTCCGGCGGGGTTCTGGGGGCGCGTCAGGGGCCGTGTCTTACGGTGGGTGGACGGGCCAGCGAGTACGAACGCATCAGGAATTTTTTGCATTCTTTTGCCCGCTCTGTCTATTTTGGCGGCGCACCGGGGGCCGGTCATCTGATCAAAACGGTTCACAACGGCATCGAATATGGTTACTTACAGGCTCTGGGCGAAGGACTTGAGCTGCTGCAGCGGGCCGCACAGCATGAGAATTTTTCTTTAGATTTACCGGAAATTTGCCGGGTCTGGAACGAAGGCAGCATCATTGAGTCCAGATTACTCCAGGATGCTGCCCAGGCGCTACAGCTGAGTATGCCGGAGGCCACGAAAATTGGTGGAGGTGAAACCGGTGGCTGGGCCTGTGAGCTGGCGGAAAAAATCGGTATTCCCGTTCCTGTGTTACAGGCTGCTCTTTTAGCAAGGCAGGAATCGCAGAAAAGCCCGGGGATTGCCAGCGGAATCATCGCTCGCATTCGCTATGTTTTTGGCCGACATGCACCCTGATATCGTTGCGCTCGATGCCGGTAGCAGCGGCTGCCGCGCCGCCCGATTTTCTTCTTCAGGGCAAATAATCTGTAGCTCTGAGGAGATTTACGGTCGCGAGACAGACGAAAGCCTGGACCCGCAACAAGTGCTGCAAGCCGTAGAGAGTGTCCTTGCCCGGTGCGACTGGCGTTCGGGCCTTTTGTCTCCGGGGTCAATCATGCACAGCCTGCTGCGCCTGGACGGTAAGGGGAAACCGCACGGTGGCTGTACCCTCTGGAGTGATCGTAGCGCAAGGTTAAATGATTTAGAGCATATCTGGCTACCTGGAAACGGGTGTCCCCCGGGAGCACATATTCCCTTATACCGGTTGCTGGCCCGGCCGGAATCCTACAGAGGTTACCGGCTCGTTTCTTTGAAAAATTATATTTTAAGTGAACTTCTTGGAATTTCTGCCCCGGAGGACTGGACAACGGCTGCAGCCAGTGGTTGTCTGGACATTGGCTCTCGACGCTGGAAATTGCCGGATCAATTGCAGGATTTTCTCCCCTTCTTTCCAGAAGTGGTGAGCCCGCTAACGGATCTGGGTGGATCCCTGGCGGGATCCAGTGATGGCGCATTGGCCCATCTGGGTTCTTGTGGCAGCCAGAGAAAGGCAATCAGTCTTACCATGGGTACAACGACAGCGGTGCGGCTCATTGCCGGCAGGTCAGAACCACAGTCAGGGCAGTTTCAATACCCTTTATGGGGAGAGGATTTTTTGCACGGTATGGCCAGCAACCATGCGGGTTACAGACTGTCGTCGGAAGAAATCAAATCCCTTCAGGTTCTGCCCGCCCAGGCCCTTTTGGAAAGAAGGGGATCCTTTTTCGATCTATCAACTTTCGAAGATCGTGCCCGTTATGTGCGACCGCTAAAAGCGAAAGACGAGACCCTTTCTGGCAAGCTGGAGGCGATGGCCTTTCTCGCCGTGGCTCTGTGTGAAGAACTCGCCCGCTCCCGTGCAATTCAGCCGGAGCGAATCGTCCTGTCCGGAAGTCTTGCCCTGGCTCCGGCCATCGTTGAACTCATGGCCCGGATCACCCCTTTTCCCCTCTTTCTCGCGGATCGCCGGGCCGGCCTTTACGGGTCCTTCTTCCTTGCCAGGCTTGCCCTCAAAGAGGAATCCTTTCTCTTCCCGGAGCAAAGAGTCCAGGTTGTCCGGACCATGGAGATCAATCGTTTTGAAACCTGGAAAAGAGAAGCTTTTCTATCAATGAATGCCGAGGAAGAGCATTGCCGTCCCAAAGTATAGCAGGAGTCCGGTAATGTCCACGATGGTCGTTATGGCCGGGCTGGCAGCCACTGCCGGGTCACCACCCAGCTGTCGCACGAGTAGCGGCAACCCCGCCCCGATCAACGTGGCGGATACCACCTGCAAGGCCAGGGCCAGGGAGATGGCCGTAGCAATGTCGATCAAATTGTAGGCTGCTGGAATTTCTGCTTCATAAGAAAGAAAAAGTATTTTTCCAAACGATAAAATTCCGAGAACCAGACAGAGCATCAGGGCAATTTTTAACTCTTTCCAGATTACGAGCCCCCATTCTTTGAGTGTGATCTGACCCAGAGCCAGAGCGCGCACGACAACTGTGGCCGCCTGGCTGCCCGCGTTGCCACCCGTGTCTGCCACCATGGGCATATAAAGCGCGAGAACCACAAGGCTCGAAATGGCATTTTCAAAGCGATGAATGATCATGCCGGAGATGACACCCACACCGGCCAATGAAACCAACCAGACGACACGATTCTTAAAATGCATCCAGGCAGGTCGATCCAGGTATTCCAGTTCCGGCTCGCCGGGAAGAATACCCATGAATTTTTCCAGGTCTTCTGTGTGCTCCGCCCGGATGACACTGATGGCCTCGTCATGGTTGACGATACCCACCAGTTGCCCCAGAAAATTGAGCACCGGGATGGCCACGAGGTCGTATTTTTCGATTTTGCGGGCTACGCTCTCCTGGTCTTCATTTACATCCGCATAAACAAAATCTTTTCTTACAATTTTTTTTACTCTAGTTGAAGGCCGGGCCAGGATCAGATCTTTCAGAGTGAAAAATCCCTCCATCTTCATTTCTTGATTCACAGCATAGATATAATAGATCATCTTCCGGGACGGCGAGTCGTGTCGGATTTTCTCAATCGCTTCATCGACAGTCATTTCCATATCCACCGTGGCAAAATCGGTGGTCATAATGCCGCCCGCAGTTTCCGGCTCATAGGAACTTAAATGAATCACATCTTCGCGGGTTTGCTTATCGAGAAACGGTAAGAGTTGCAGCTGATTTTCCCGGCTCAGGTCCTGGTAGAGGTCCGCGCGGACGTCCGTGTCCATTGCTACGAAAGCCCGGGAAAAGGTCCTCCGGTCCATGGCATCAAAGATTTGATGCAGCATAGGAATGTCGAAGTAGGAGAGGGTCAACCCCTGTAATTCCGCCGGGAGTCCCAGTAGAATTTCCAGCGTAGCGGGCAATTCCAATTCCCCGAGCAATTCAGCGATTTCTACCGGCGGAAGTTTCTTGAGCCGCTCCAGCAGTTCTTCCACCTGCCGGGCTTCCAGTAAAGCCGCGAACTCTTCTTGCTGATTCTCAATGCCGTTCATGAGAGAGTCCAGGATCAGGGGAAAAGTTATGCCCAGGAGAGGACTTGAACCTCCACGGCCTTGCGACCACCAGTACCTGAAACTGGCGCGTATACCAGTTCCGCCACCTGGGCATAGAGCCATGCGCCGGCTCACACTCAGGCGGGCAATAATTTTCTGGTCTGTTGATCCGCGATTCTTTTTCTGGCGATTGGACTGGCAGGCCTGCCAGGCCGATGGGAAAGTATGCGCAAAGCCTCTCTACAAAGGAATACCCAGGAAACCCGTATCCGCATGGAACTGGATCTGGACGGTAGTGGACAGTGGGATTTGAAAACGGGCATACCGTTTTTTGATCATATGCTTTCTCATATTATTAAACAAAGTGGCATGGACTGTCGTCTGGACCTTGATGGTGATCTGGGTATTGATTGCCACCACTCCGTTGAAGATACGGCAATTGTAATGGGTCAGCTGATTCATCAGGCTCTGGGAGACAAGGCCGGTATTGAGCGTTATGGACACTCGGTTCTGCCTATGGATGAAACTCTCACGACAGTAGCCATTGACCTGAGCGGGCGATTCGCCTTTCGCTACCAGGGACCGGACACCATAAAGGAAGGAAAATTTGGTATCTATGATGCAGAGCTCAGTCTTGAGTTTTTGCAGAAACTGGCCATGAATGGGCGCATGAATTTACACGTGATTGTCCATTATGGCGATAACAGACACCATATCCATGAAAGCATTTTCAAGGCACTGGGTCGCTCCTTTAAGATGGCCTTTCAAAAAACGGGTTCTGCCATTTTATCCACCAAGGGTTTGCTTGAGTGATTGGTGTGCTCGATTACGGGATGGGAAACATCCATTCTATCCTCAAGGCCCTGCGCCGTTTTGATCCAGACGTCGTATTCAGCAGGGACGCCGATCTTCTGGCCCGGTCCCGGGCACTTGTTCTACCCGGCGATGGGGCATTTTGCGCGGCGATGGAAAATCTGACCGCTTCGGGGCTTGATGTTTTTTTGCGGGACTGGGCCGGCAAGGATCTTCCCTTGCTCGGGATTTGCATTGGATTTCAGGTTCTGTTTGAAGATTCCACGGAAGATGCGCCGCAGGGGATGCCTGGCCTTGCGATTTTGCCTGGCAAGATCAGACGGTTTGCCTTTTCTAACAGCACAAGAGTGCCGCACATGGGTTGGAACCGCTTGATTGATGCCGACGGTTCAATAAAGGATTATATGTATTTTGTCCATTCTTACCATGCTAAGGATGTTCCCCGGGAGATCATCGAGTACTGTTGTCGTTACGATTCGTGTTTATTCCCGGCAGCCGTGCGTCGGGGGCGACTCATGGCCTACCAGTTTCATCCGGAAAAATCGGGAAAGCGTGGCCTGCAATTACTGGAAAACTGGGTAAAGAGTATTTGAAGCTAATCCCGGCAATCGATTTACTGGGCGGAAAGGTGGTTCGCCTTTACCGGGGGAACTATCAGGAAGTTACCGAGTACCGCCTGGAAGCAACGGAAGTGTTGCACGAGTTTGCCCTTGCCGGTGCGCGGCTTGTCCACATCGTCGACCTGAATGCGGCGCGTTCCGGGGATAGACGGACCAACGAGGAAGTGATCGCTTCTCTGTCGACGGCACCCGTGGATCTGCAACTGGGTGGTGGTCTGCGCAGCATGGCTGACCTGGAAGCTGTTTTCTCCATGGGAGTCAAGCGGGCCATCCTGGGAACGGCGGCTGCAACCCATCCGGATTTTTTGCGCGAAGCTGTAAGGGTTTATGGCCCGGAGCAAATTCTCGTTGGTGTGGATGTTCTCGGGGAACAGGTGCGCATTTCTGGATGGGAGCGGGACAGCGGTAGATCTCTGGGGGAATTCTTACAGGAAATAGAAAACGCCGGCATTACGCAGATCATTTTTACAGAGATTTCTCGCGATGGAGCGATGAGCGGGCCTCCCCTGGCATTGATACGCCAAATTCTGGATGCCTGCAGCCTGGGCGTCATTGCTTCAGGAGGAGTGTCCAGCCTTGCCGATTTACAGGAAATCAAAAATCTGGGCCATGAGCGTTTGCTGGGCGTGATCAGCGGGCGCGCGCTATATGAGGGCAAACTTGACCTTGCTGAGGGCATTCGGCTCCTCGGGGAATAATTCAATCACGCGGTAAAACGGGCACAGTACGATCGGCAAGCCAATCAGGCAACAATTGCCGCAGTGCAGCCCGTACATCTGACGGACGATACCGGGGAGAAAAGTGGATCAAGAAAAGCTGCTCAATGCTGCGGAAGGCTTCAGCATGAGCGGCGATTTCCAGCAGGTGGGTATGTCCCCACATCCGTGCTCTTTCCACGGGCCTTTTATCATCAATATAGGTACATTCAAGAAATAGTATTTTGCTTTGCTGAACAAGGGGATTATCCAGAACGAATTCGATTTTTGTGTCACCGGAAAAAGTGATCAGTGGCAGGTCAAATTCGTGAAATAGATCCGTTCGCTCCTGTTTCAGCCGGGCGATCTGCGGGCCACTCAGACTCTTGAATTCCTCTTTGAGTCGCTTCGTTTTTTCAAAAAGCAGATACCCATTGGAAGCGATACGATGGACGCTGCGGATGGCGCGGAAAAAGACATTTCCTTTGAGAGGATAGTCCCGCGAGTAGTCCACTCCTTCGATGCTGCCCTGAATTTCGTAGTCTTCGATTTCTGACCAGACTGCAAGCATCCTTTGCAGGGGTTCTGCTATTTCCGGGGGACAAAACAGTTTCCCGGGAAGGAGTTTGCGCAGATTCCGCTGGGAAAAATAGTAAGGAATCCCTGATGCATGATCCAGATGTCCGTGTGTTAGGAGTATGAGGGGAATTTCAATGAAATCGACAGGTCCGCGCCCAATATCAAAGGTCAGCCCGAACTGCGGACAGGCCATGCTGGTCTGGATCCCCCCTACGCTGAACCCTTCAAATTTATAATTTTTATATATGTACTGTTGTGGTTTGATGCTTTTAGTCCGGCTGTACTACTTTCACCGGCCGCACCCGCCCCAGCTCCTGCGCCAGAGTTTGTGGTCCAACCACAACAATCTGCATCCGCTCGGGGCGTATATAACGCGAAAAGGCGCTTCTAATCGTGCTTGCCTGCATTTTTTCCAGGCGTGCACGGAAAATTTCCAGAAAATTCTGAGACACACCGTTGTGAAAAAAGCGAACCTGCTGTTGTGCGTAGCGGGCCGGATCATCCTGCTGAAAGATCAGCGAGTTGAGAATGGCCTCCCGGGCCAGTTTGAGCTCGGCGTCACTGACATCCTTTTGCATTTTCTGGATTTCTTCCAGCATCAGACGAACGGAAGTGGCCGCGCTGTCCGTGCGGGTTCCAGCCGCAGCGTGGAACCGACCAGAATCTCTCTGGAAGGAATTAGCCGAATAGGCATAGTAGGCAAGCCCTCTCCGCGCCCGGATTTCCTGCATGAGACGGGAATTGAAGCTTCCGCCTCCCAGAATGTAGTTCCCGTGCTGGAGCGCAAAAAAATCGGCGTGCGGTTGCCCGGGCAAATGGAGTCCCATGAAAATGACCGCCTGGCGGGCGGAGGGGACGTCCACCAGAAGGATTTCGCGTGGATCCACCTGCTTTATAGACTCAAAACGAAGGGTTTCCCTCGGGAGCGCTGCCTTAATCGGGACTTTCTCCAGAATTTTCGCAAGAGCCTGTTTCATTTCCAGAGCCCCGTAACCGGAAAGGGCCACACAGAGGTCACGCCTGGAAAGTCGGCGGCTGTATTCGTCTTTGATCTGCGCTATTTCTACCCTTTCCACATCTTTCTCCTGGAGAAAGTAGCCGGCGCGCAGTCCCGGATAGAGCAGTTCGTTCAGTTTCCGGCGGGCAATGTCCTCCGGGCGGTCATTGCGTTGTTTGATGGTCGCAAGCATTTTGTTTTTGATGGCCGCAAGCCGATCCGCTTCAAATCGGGGAGAAAGGAGCAAGGCCTCAAGCAAGGCAAGGGCGCGCTCCTGATCGGAGGCCAGAAAAGAAAAAGACACCTGCCAGCTTTCCGGATGTTGCGAAATGTTCAGTCGGGCGCCCATTTGAGAGAGAGCCCGGGAGAACTCATCACCGCTGTAAGGTCCGGCTCCGCCCACAGGAAGGAGGGAGGTCATGGCCTGGAGGAGTCCCGCCCGGGCAACAGGTTCAGCATCCAGACCACCGGAGAAATACAGATCAATTGTGGCGAAGGGCAGGGAATCATCGCCGGCCAGAAAGTAATCTATGCCACCGGCATTTTGCTGCTCAAACGGAGGCCGGCTCAAGGTCAGTTCGGGCAGAGAAAGATTCTTCATCAATGTGTTTTCACGGGACATCAGGACCATCCAGGGTAGAGTCAGGAGCAGCAAAAAAGGTCGCATCACTGTCCATCTCCAATGATTCGCCCGATCATTCTCTCTTTAAATACCAGATGACGGCGCGCTGCTTCGTTCACGTCTTCAACATCAATGGTTTCCAGGTTTTCGAATTCCCGGAACAGAATGCGATAATCGCCAGCCACTGTTTCATAGAAGGATAGTAGATCAGCCATACCTGCGTTGCTGCGCATCCGATAGATAATGTCCGATTCGAAAGACCGACGGGCTCTCTGCAATTCATCAGCTGTGACGCCCTGCGTTGTTAGCAATTGCATTTCCTTTTCGATGGCCGCTTCCAGACGCTCGTAAGAGATTCCCGGTGCCGGAACGGCCATCAAAACAAATAAATTTTCATGACGATCTCCCGGAAAGGAAGCATAGGCACTGATAGATGCGGCGATCTTTTGTTCCATGACCAGGCTGCGATTCAGTCGTGAATCACTTGAGCCTGCCAGAATACTCGACAGAAGTTCCATACGCAAATTGTCCGGGTGCGGCAAAGCGGGCTTGAACCAGCCCATCAGGAGAAAAGGAGAGCCAGGACTTTTCAGATCCACTTCCAAAAAGCGACGGGGCGGAGCGGGATGCCGGGCATGGTCGATGTACTGGCTTTCCATGGAGCCAAAGTAGCGGCGCACCAGCGCTTCGGAAGAAGAGAAATCAAGGTCTCCCACCAGTGCAATTGTTGTGTTATTGGGCGCGTAGTATTTCCGATAAAAATCATAGGCGCTATCGTAATCAAAATATATAATGTTTTCCATGGGACCGATTACCGGTCGTCCGTAGGGATGGTCGGCATAGACGCGAGCAAGATACTGTTCAATCAGCAGATTGCGGGCGATGTTCTCCGTGCGCATTCGCCTTTCTTCGGCAACCACGTCTCTTTCTGTGTAAAATTCCCGCAGTACGGAATGGGCAATCCGATCCGATTCCAGGCGGGCCCACACTTCCAGCCGATTTGCTGGCAATTCAATCTGGTAATTGGTCAGATCCCGTGAAGTATAGGCATTGTATCCCCGCTGGCCGTGCTCCGAATAGATCAAAGAATCCTCATCGGGGACGCGATAAGCCTGGGCCATCTGCTGGATCATCTGTATTCTTTTTTGCCAGCGCTCTACATCTTTCAGGGCTTTTTTTTCTCCTACCGGATCTCCGGCAGCACGCAAACGATCTGCTTCCCGGCGTGCCTGATCCATTTTGCGTGCCCAGCTATTGATTAAGAAAAGGTATTTCTCTTCCTTCGCGTAATCCAGCGTTCCAACCTGCCGGGTTCCCTTAAATAGCATGTGTTCCAGCATGTGGGCAATGCCGCTGGTGACCGGACTTTCATCGACAGATCCGGCCTTAAATTTAATGTAGGCAGCAACTGTGGGTGCATAGTCCCTTCTCAGGAGCAGAAGCTTGAGACCATTTTCAAATTCTATTTTTTTTATTTGTTTTTCAAAATTCCGAATGAATTCGGATGGCCCGGCGGCCAGCATTGCGGTAGATTTCATGAATAAAAGAACTGCCAGTACATATTTCATCAGCGCAGCCACTGCGGTTCAATCCCTGTTTTGAGCAATGAAAAAAAGACCTGATGCAAAAAGGAGGCCACTTTGTTAAAAAGGGATCTTGACCTTACCCATGCCACCGCTGTGGGTCTGGGTGCCATTATCGGGGCCGGGATTTTTGTTGTCACCGGAATAGCCGCTGGCGCAGCAGGCCCCGCATTCCTGCTTGCTCTGCTGATTGCCGGGCTTGCCGCCGTCTGCAATGCACTCAGTTCAGCAGAGCTCGCGGCTCGCTATCCCCTTTCGGGCGGGACGTATGAGTATGGTTACCAGCTTTTGGGTCCTTCCCTGGGATTTTCTGCCGGCTGGATGTTTCTCGCAAGCAAGCTGGCTGCTGGAGGGACCGTTGCCCTGGGCCTCGGAGGTTATCTGAGTGAGCTGATCCCCGGCCTTCCTCCCCGTGCCGTTGCGATTACGGTTGCCTTACTTTTAACCTGGGCCAACTACTCCGGAATCAAGAAAGTTGGGCGGATCAATGCCTTCATCGTGGCCGTGACCATTCTGGTTCTGCTGTACTTCATTCTGGCAGGTATCGGTTCCTTCGACGCGGATAACCTGCAACCTTTTGCGCCTTTTGGCCTGCGCGGCGTGATGGAGGCGGCGGCTTTGTTTTTCTTTGCCTATACGGGTTACGCGCGCATTGCCACACTGGGCGAAGAGGTATCGGAGCCCCGAACCACCATTCCGCGGGCCATCATTCTCTCCATTGGCATTTCCCTTTTTCTTTATATTGCCGTGTGTATCGTTGCCACAGGTGCTGTTGGATCGGTGGCCCTGGCCGGGGCTCCTTCACCTCTTGCCCGCGCTGCCCGGGGATGGAGCTGGCCCTGGGTCGTAGCGGTTGTTGGCCTGGGCGCGACGACAGCCATGGTGGGCGTCCTGCTGAGCCAGATCCTCGGGATCAGTCGCATGATGTACGCCATGGCAAGGAGAGGTGATCTTCCGGCAGCCCTGGGCCACCTCAACGTGGAAAGGGGTGTGCCGGACCGTGGCATCTTTCTGACCGGGGCTGTCATTGTTGCTCTTGCCTGGTTCGGGACGATCGAATGGGTGGTTTCTGCGGCGTCCTTTACCATTCTGCTCTATTACACGCTCACGAACTTAGCGGCCCTGAGGATGGTGGTCACCGATAAACTCTTTCCCGACTGGATTGCCTGGCTCGGCCTGATCCTGTGCCTCCTGCTTTCTTTCTCCTTGAAACTGCAGACTGTGGCTTTTGGGCTGGGTTTGCTGGGCACCGGGCATGTCTTGCGGCTGCTGTTCCGGCTTGACTTACACCGTCGCCCGGATCCGTAAGGTGAATTATGCGTTTTTTTCGTGGAGTGATCTTTTTTTTTCTGGCAGGGGCGCTCATGGCTGACGATCGGGGCCGGTTCGCCTTGCCGGCAGAGGTTTCCGGTTACTGGCAGATGATTCCCCTGTCGGCAGAGCTACAGGCCAAAAACAAAATCAACCCCTTTCCCTTACCGCATCAGTACTTTGCTTTCTATGCCGATGGGAGTATTGTCGTGCACATGTCGAGCCACAAAACCGGGCACACGGCCGGATCGATGGATCGTTTGAAAAAGATTCTGCCTGTGGTTTCCAGCTACACTTTTGAAAATGGATTTATGGTGATTCGGTACAGGGACACGGGAGCGACGGAACGCTGGGCGGTGAATATATTCAGTAAAAGCTTCACCTCAGGGGGAACGGATTTTGAAAAGGGAGATATCCTCATGAGTCTTGACGACGGAGCCGGTAACCCCGTTTACCGGCGGCTCCTCCGCCGCATCCCCGTCGCTGATGGCAAGAAGCCGGCAGATGGTGTTTGACGGCCAGGGAAATCAAAAATCTGTGGTTATCACCGGGCCAGTAGCTCAGTTGGTTAGAGCACTTCTCTGATAAGGAAGGGGTCGGTAGTTCGAGTCTACCCTGGCCCAGATCTCTTTCTTATCCTGTCAGTTCGTTTTTAAGAGTGGGCGGTTCTCCAGATTCCAGCGGATCAAAATGGCGTGACCGTGTCCGTTTTCATCACGACTGAAATCCACACTGCCTCCTGTGAACAGTGCCAGATTGCGAATGGCCTGCAAACCCTGACCGTCAGGTTTTTCTGAGCCCGTGGTGCGAATGAGACCTTCGCCGTTATCGAGTATGGAAAAAGAAATCCAGGAATCGGTCAATTTGAGTTCCAGTTGCATCATGGTTGCTTGCGAGTGTCGAATGATGTTTTCGATGGACTCACTTACCAGATAGAAAAGAAACTTAAAGGCGTGCCCCAGTGCGGCAGAAAGTAGCCGCAGCGCTTTTTCTTCCAGATCAATGCGTGTTTCGATGTTGGTTCGCTCTGCGGCGCTGCGGGCCAGATGGCGGATCCAGCCGGCAAAATCGCTGGCGTCGCGACCCTGTGATGTATAACTGAGCAGTGGCAGGTCACTGTAAAGCTTCAGGTTGTACAGAGCCGACTCATCGACATTTCCCTCCAGCTTCTCTTTCATGCTCGATGCTATGTGAACAATTTCCTGACCGGCCCGATTGAAGCGATTGTTCAGGTAGGTCAGAACACCATCCTGGTAGCGCATGGCCGTATAGAGGCCTTCAAGTTCTTTCATGTGCTGTTCATGACGCAGGGCGATGGCGAGGAGCGGGGCTGTATTGTGCAAGAGGCGGATATGGCGATCATCAAAGGCATTGTGTTTCACAGAAGCTATGGTCAGAACGCCGATCACCTGATCGCGTTCCCGGAGGGGAACTGTGATGAAAGACTTCATGGCCGGAACCTCACCGAGTTCCTGCTTGAGTCGTGCATAGACCACTTCCGGCAAATCGGCCTTTTTGGTGCGCTCCACTTCAATGCGGGCGGCACTGCCAGAGGCTATGGTATTGCCGAATGTAGTTTCTTTAAGAGCAAGACTGAAATTGCGCAAGAATGCCAGGGATTTTCCCTGCTGCATACCATCCTCCAGGCGCAGAGTTGACTCATCTGTCAGCGAATAGGCAAGGATTCGATCAATTTGTGTGTCTTCAAAGGCGCCGCTGAGCAAGAACTGAATCCGGCTGCTGAGTCCCTCAACGTGGGAAATGCTGTGGACGAGGCGTGCCAGCAGTGCCCCTTCTTCCTTGGAGCCGCGTTCGCGTTCCAGAGCTTGCGAAAGTTCTGTCTTGAGTTTTTGTTCGCGATCTTTGCTTGCAGAGAGCTCGCGACGCAATTCCTGCAATTCTTCATTTAATTTGTTTATTGTTGTTTTTAATGTTTTTTCGCGCTCAACACCGGCGGCAATTTTGTTCTTGAGGCTATGGATCTCTGCTTGCAGTCCGGCAATATCCTGCTCCAGTCGCGCCTGCCTTTCGCGATGGATACCAATTTCCACGCGCAGCTGGCTTAAGTCGGCGTGGGCCAGATTCAGGCTTTCCTGTTCATTTTTGAGCTGCCCTTCCAGGCGCTCTATGGTGCTGCGCAGCTGCCCTACCTGTCCCTTGCTTGCCGCAAGAGACTCTTCCATTTTGCGAAGCTCCTGGTTCTTCTCCTGTAAGTTAGATTCCAGCTTCTGCCGTGCGCCCCTTATCTCCGAAAGATCGGCCATCAACTGCTGAATTCGTGCTTCGCGCTTCTTCAGTTCAGAATCGATTTCACTGTTCTTTTTTTGTTCTACCTGAAGTTCCAGATTAAGGCTTGTGTTCTTGTCCTGCCAGATTTTCTCGATGGCCAGTTTTTCTTGACTGAATTGTGCTTTGAGTTCTTCGAGCCGGCCGGTGATGACCTGGTTTTCGCTGCGCAAAGCCTGAGCATCTCTTTCCAGTTTTCCGGCCATTTCCCGGGCCGCGTCGAGATCCTGACGCAGCTGGCTGCTGCGTTGTTCCAGATCCCGGCTGCGGCCTTCGATCTTTTCACGTTCCTTTTCCCGTCGCAAAAGTTCCTGATCGTATTCGATTTTTTTCTGCTCGGCCACTTGTTCGCCTTCTCTCAGGCGGGCTGTGAGATTCTGATTTTCTGCTTCCAGACTGTTTTTTTGCCGATTGAGCTTTTCATTCAGAGCGCTGAGCCGTGACGTTTCTTCATAAATGCGGTTGTGGTAGTTGGTTTCAGCCTGAATGAGTCGCTCTTCCAGTTCCGCAATTTTTCCGGTAGCTTCAGACAGGCGCGATTCCAGTGCTTTGCGCTCCGTTTCTGTCTTTTGCTGGTTCGCCTGCAGTTCACGGGTCAGCGCGGTGCGTTCTCCCACACTGTCCGCGAGTTCTTGCTTTAGCGTGGACAGGGTTGCCTCTAATTCTTTTTGAGTCCGGCTGGAATTGCTCTGTAGAATTTCATGTTCTTTCCGCAGTGCGGCCAGAGTGCCCGTTTCTGCTTCAAGTCTGGCACGCGTCGCTTCCAGCTCCTCGCCAAGCGATTGATTCTTTGCGATGGATGCTTTCTTTTCAGTCTCAAGTTCTTCGCGGGTGCGCGTCAGAAGCTCACCGAGTTTCTGGATTCGCTCCTGGTAGGATTTTTCATCATCACCCATGCGACTGCGGGTCTGCTGCAATTCCTGCCGGCTGCGGGTAAGTTCCTCTTTGAGTTGTTCACGTTCGCTGCTGCCAGCATCTTTTTCCTGGCGCAATTTCTGCACGGTCGCCTCAAGCTGCCCGATAGCTCTAGCTTGCTCTTCCTTTTCTGCCTGGAGCACTTCTCCGCGTTCCTGCAATTCCGCTGCCATTTTACGAAATTCGGCTACCTGAGCCTGCACAGCGCTTATTTCCTGCGCATGGGTTTCCCTTTGCTCCGTTAGCAGCCTGGAAATTTCCGATTCTTTACCATCGAGCAGTGCTCTCTGGTCGCGTGCGGCCTCTTCGAGTTTATTGCGTAATTCCGTCGCTTCCATCCGGGCCAGCGACACATCTTCAGTGAGTTTCTTCTGGGCCGCCGACCTTGATTCTATCTCCGTCCTCAGTTTCTCGCATTCCGATTCAAAACCGGCCAGACGCCTTTTCTCCGTTTCCAGGGTCTGGATGCGATGAGCTCTTGCTTCCATTTCGTCCTGGATGAGCTTGATCTGCTGACGGTATTCCTCGGCCGTGCGGATTTTATCGGCGGCGTTCTGCTCCTTAATCCGGGCAACTTCTTCTGTGTAATGTGTTTTCAGGTTGGCGAGTTCGTCTTCATATTCCTGTCGGGCCGCCCGGCTCGCGCTATCATGGCTGGCGCGCAGTTCACGCAGTGCTTCCTCCTGGCCGGATTTCAGGCTCGATAGACGGGTTTCGTAATCCGCTCTCGTTTCTTTGAGCTGGTTCTCAATGAACTGGTCGCGGCTGGCTTCCACTTCAGCGAGCTGTTTGCGAACCTGGCCCAGATCAGACTCAAGGGTCTTTAGCTGCTCCCTCTGCTTGCTTTGTTCGTGCTCCGCGAGTGCTTTCAGGGCCGCTTCCCGCTCTGCATCCTTGGACCGGCGCAGGTCTTCCAGATCTTTGACGTAACGATCCTCCCAGCTTTTCAGGGAAGTGCTGAGTTCTTTATTTTCTTTCTTGAGACCGGAAAGCTGTGCGGAAAGTTCGCTTTGCGCTGCCTTCACACTGGCCTGTGCCTCTGCGCGGGCGCTTTCGATCTGTGCTGCCGCCTCCGAACGAACGCTTTGCAGTTCTGCTTTCTGGCTGCGAGCGATGTTCTGGAGTTCGTTCTTTAGCGCACTGTTCTCCTGTTGCAAAAGAATTTCAAGCAGAAGAGGAAGAAAAGCCAGAGCAAAGTCACGATCCGCATTGGTGTACGCGGGAGTTCCTGTGGCGAGAACAGCCAGTCCGACTACCGAGCCACCGGTCTCCAGCGGAATCAGCAGCAGGGAACCCGTCCAGCCCGCAAAAGACGGACTGCCCTGGCTTAAACGACAAACTGGCACTCCATCGCTTTTCTTGATTACTTCCGTGCCCTCCAGGGATTTCTTGAGCACCGGGCTGCGCTCCGGAGAAACGGAGGCGAAAACGATCTGCCCTTCATCGTAGAGGGCGACGATGGCGCTCAGCTGGGATTTCTCTGCTCGATACAGATTCAGGGCCGTGAGTCCGATTCGATCATGCAGTGCCTGGCAGACCGTAGATAGAATTTTCTCCGGCCGGGGATCTTTACGAAGGAGGGCAAGGTCCGGGGTGTCAGAAACAATCGCACGAGGGGAGCTGCGTACGGGCGCTTTTTTGGCCGCCCGGGCGGGCACGGCTTTCTTGACGGTTTTAGCGGCGCCGCTCTTCTTCGCTACCTTCTTGCTGGCTGCCGGCCCTTTCTTCTTCACGGCCACCTGTCCTTTTTCCGCGGTGGCCCTTTGCCGTAAAATACAAAATTGACTTTACGCGGAAGCTCTTAAGCGCAGACTGGCTGCAGGGGACTTAGCTCAGCTGGGAGAGCATCTGATTTGCATTCAGAAGGTCATCGGTTCGATCCCGATAGTCTCCATAAATCAATCCTGTCCCAGAGCCTCACGGATGCGAGTAAGAACGCCCGGACTGGAAAGTTCGTTTTTGCCAAAACCGGGGAGCGCCCCCAGCTGTACCGCTTCTGCCTGCGCCGAAGGATAGTTGGAGATGAGCATGATCGGTGTGCTGATCCCCTGCCTTTGCATTTCCTGGATGAGTTCCGTGCCATCGCTATAGTCAGCGTCGATTTTTCGATTCACAAAAACAAGGTCGATGGGCTCTTCCCGGAGAATTTGCAGGGCCTCCTGGGTCCGGGCCACACGGACAACTTCCGCTCCTGCCCGCCTGGCCAGTGCTGCCAGCGCAGAATGGTCGGGATTGCATTGACCCACATCAAGAATGCGTTTCATCCATTTTTGGATGAGCGGCTTTCCTTGCGGTAACAGTTTTTTTCTATCTTGGGCGGACTGCGTGCAAAATCTGGTTTATGGCTCTGCGCTGTGGTATAGTCGGCTTACCCAATGTGGGCAAGTCTACCATCTTCAATGCCCTCACCTCAGCCGGCGCGCAATCGGCCAACTATCCATTCTGCACGATCGAGCCCAATGTCGGCATGGTCAGTGTTCCCGATCCACGGCTGGATCGTCTGGTCAGCATGATCGAACCGGCTAAAATCACGCCGGCCACATTTGAATTTGTTGATATTGCCGGACTTGTGGAAGGAGCAAGTAAAGGGGAGGGGCTGGGTAACCAGTTTCTTGCTCATATCCGCGAGACCAACGCGATTGCTCATGTGGTTCGCTGTTTTGAAAATGATGATATCATCCATGTGCGCGGAAAAATCGATCCGTTATCGGACATTGGCATTATCAATCTGGAATTGATTCTTGCAGATATGGACTCCCTGGAAAAGCAATTGCAGAAACTGGAAAAAAAGGCGCGCGGTGCCGATCCAGAAAGTAAAAAATCCTATGAACTTGCCCGCCACATTCAAAAAACACTGGAGCAGGAAAAACCGGCTCGCGCAACCGTTCTGAACCCGGAAGATCAGGCCCTGGTGGCGTCCTTTGGTTTATTGACCATGAAACCTGTTCTGTATGTCTGCAATGTTAATGAAGAAGATGCGGCCCGGGGCAATGCAGAGACCCGCCGCGTTGCCGATTTTGCCCGGACGGAAGGGAGCCATCACCTGATCATTTCCGGCAAAATTGAAGAAGAACTCATAGGCCTGCCGCCAGCCGACAGAGAGCCCTTTCTTGAGAGTCTGTCTTTGAGCGAACCAGGATTGAATCGTTTGATCCGTTCCGGTTACGCTTTACTTGATTATATTACTTTTTTTACTGCCGGAGAGCAGGAGGTACGGGCCTGGCCCATAGCTGCTGGAACCCGGGCCCCGGCGGCTGCCGGAACCATTCACTCCGATATGGAAAGGGGGTTTATCCGGGCAGAAATCATGACCTGCGAGGATGTCTTTTCTCTGGGATCCATGAACCGGGTAAAGGAAGCCGGTCGCATGCGCCTCGAGGGTAAGGACTATGTCATGCAGGATGGTGATGTGGCCTACTTCCGATTCAACGTGTAACTGATGCTTTGTTCTCAAAAGGAAATTTTATGATCTATCGTGTAATGGATAAGAGTCCACAGATAGGTGAGGGTGTTTTCATCGCTCCGGATGCGAGCGTTATGGGAGATGTAGTGATCGGCCCGGAAACATCCATCTGGTTTGGATGTGTGGTGCGGGGTGACGTTCACCACATCCGTCTGGGAGAGCGCTGCAACATCCAGGATCTATCGCTTTTGCATGTCACCGGCGGCCGCTTCCCGCTCCTTATGGAGGATTGTGTCAGTGTGGGGCATCGCGCCCTTTTGCACGGTTGCACGCTGCGCCGCTGGTCCTTTGTGGGCATGGGAGCCATTGTGATGGACGATGCAGAGCTCGGAGAATGGGCCATGCTCGCGGCCGGAAGCCTTCTTCCCCCCGGCAAAAAAATTCCGCCGCGCATGCTGGCCATGGGGAGTCCGGCTCGAGTTGTGCGGGAAATTACAGAGGAAGAAGAAGCTATGTTCCGTCGCACCATTGATCGCTATGTAGAATTAAAAAAAAATTATCTTTCCCCCGAATTCACAGTGCAAACCCATGCTTAGAACCGCAGAAGATCTGCGCATTTTGCGGGGGCTTGCCCTTTTTGTTTTTGCGCTGGCTTTTATTTCCGCCATCTTTGAACCACGATTTTCCTTCTGTATGTTTTACAATCTGACCGGATTGCCCTGTCCGGGTTGCGGCTTCACCCGGTCTTTAGCAGCGCTTCTCCTGTTAGACCCGGCCCGCTCCGTTTATCTGCATCCTTTTGGTGTGCCGGGCTTTTTTGCTTTGCTCCTTCTTTTTCTGCCGGCATCGTGGCTACTGCGTCCCGGGATGCATTTGAGCCGGCTCCTTCTTGGGGGGGCGATTGTACTGATTGGCTTCGGTACAGTCCGGGCAGCGCTGCTCTTGATTGATCGGTCCTTTTACAGCCAGTACTTCTATCCGTTTGAGGATCCAGGTTTATTTTCCGGGCTGCAGCTACTTCTGTCCCAGTAGGGCCCGGCGTTTGGCCAGGATGGCCTCATATTGCTTTTCCTTCTGGTCCATATTCTGTTTGAAGCGGGCCAGATCATCCTTTCGATAGCTGGAAGACCCGCGGAATTGCAGCGATAGGTAGAGTTCTCCGGCCTGCGTGGCCCGCATCGAGCGGATGATGGCGAAAAGTGTAATCGGTGCCTGCATTCGAAAAAACAAATCAAAAGTAAAACCATTCTGTTTGGTCAGATATCCGATGGCCTCGGGGTTACGCACGACAGCTTTCAAGCCACCACGAGAAATGTTGATCACCTGTTCTTTTTCCTGGAGGAGTACGGTGTTCGAGTCCCGAATCTGATTGACCAGCTCTTCAGCCGTAACCTGTAAAGGTGCAATGTCCTCTGCCGTGAAAAGACGTGTTCTGCTTTGGAGCTGTATGTAACCCAGGGGAATGCGTGACTGATCGTGGGTCAGGTAAATCACCGGAACTGCCACCTCTGAGATGATCTTTTCCTTGCGATACTCTTCGATTTTTTTCTTGAGCTTGTCTTCCAGAAAATCGGCATAGTCGAGGGTTTCGCCGGCGGAACGGTAGTGAGCCTCCACTCGTGTGTCAGTCACAAGTAGCGGCTTGCTGCTCTTGCGCATTTCATCCCAGATGGTGCCCCGTGGGCCAAAAACATCGATCTTAACGAAATCTGCCTGCGATTTTAACTTTTGTTCATACAACCCAAAATTGACCCGGACCGATGCTGGAATGTGAAACAGGCTGGCATCGATGGTTTGTTTGCTGGTGCGGATATTGGAGATATGGACTTCATCGGGCTGGAGTGGTATGCGCGAAAAGGCCCTCTCTTTCTTTGAGATGCCGGCATGATGCACGCTGAGTAAATACATACCTTTGCTTTCTGTGGCCCGCATCACCACGCAGGAGAGCTCAATGTAGCGGCCCAGAATTCGGAATAGCTTAACCTGGTCATTTTCCTGAAGCTCCAGTGCGCCCAGATCAACAGAAAGGATGTTGGCCTCATCGAAGCCGGCGATTTTTGCTTCCCCGGGTGGATCGGAACCCTGGATGAGCAGAGTCCGTTTGGAAAGGTGGTTTTTGAGTAGATGCTGGATTTTCTCCGGTTCGACGATGATCTCCAGATCGCGGTCAGTATTTCGAGGCTCGGCCATGGTTGGCCAGTCTCCTGTTTGCACCCCGCCGGGCAATGTTTTTGCAACTACGGATATACTTGACGGATTTGGTGGCCCTGTTCCTGTGAAGCCGGCGGAAGTCGCGAGGTCAAGGAGAGATACACATATGAGAAATACAATACTGTCGCTTATCCTGCTCCCCGGGTTGCTTATGGCCCAGGATGAACCCGAGTCCAGTATCTCCATCGATCAAGCCATTGTCAGCAATTATGTCTGGCGGGGAGCCGACCAGTATCCTGAGTATGCCCGGCAAAAAGGGCGCAAGCTGGGCAGTCATACGGGCGCTCTGTCCTACCAGCCTTCCCTTACTTTTAACCCGCCTTCCAGCGGCCTTTCTTTCAACATCTGGGGTAATTACGCTCTGGAAGGCAGGTCGGACCGGGACATGGACCGGGTATTGCAGACTTCACCCGGCGGTGACGACATCTGGGCGGGCCGCTACAGTAGCGACCTGGATGCAAGTTTCCGCCATTATGATGTGGATGCGGACGGAAATCCAAACGGAACCATGGACCTCTACGATGCAGCGATCCATGCAGCACGACAGCGGGTGGATGGCAGCGGTCTGGCGGGCGCCTGCACAGAACTCAGTGAAGGCGGCGATTGTCCCTGGCTTGGCCTGCCAGGGCTCTACAAGGAACCCGTGGGCACCAAACGCAAAGATGAAATCGACCTGACGCTCAGCTATGATTTTGAAACCGTTCAGGGGAATTACCGTTTTGGTATTGTCCGTTACATGCATCCAGGGCCCTTCAACCAGGAAACTTTCTTTCTGGATGAATTTTTCTTTGGTTACGCCCCGGCCATTTTTCCAGATATCTCCTTAACCGTGTGGGCGTCTACGAGCCAGTGGTTCACAACCCTGGCGTATGATCCGTCTTTTTCTTTAACCGGCGACGAAGATGGGCCCTCTGTGGGCCTGCTCCTGGCCACAAGCTACCGGGTGCAGACCAGAAGGCAGGGCTGGAGCAATAGCGATGTGGGGGTAAATTTTTCCAGCGGCGGTTTCTCCCTGGCTGTGAATGCTACCTACCGCCATAGCTGCGCTCCGTATGACGATGACCTCAATACAGACCTGCCTTTGCACTGGCAGGGCGGGTCGAGCGACCGGGACTGCATGGTTCGGGATTTTTCGCAGACGGATGGCCTGTTAAACAGCTGGAAGAATACCGTGATCCAGAACGAGGTGCGCACGGCCCTTGGCAACGCCCTCCATCCGGACAATTTCCTGGCAAAGAATTATACCTACGTACCGCGTCAGAAAATTCCACCGATCCTGTACTGGGTTTCCCTGGGGTATTCCATGGAGATCTGATCTGCCTGGATTTTAAGCATTCTGTCCTGATTTGGTCATTTTTGGCCAGAAGGCTTCGGGGGCTGCCTCTAGGTTCAGCAAATTGGTCGGGATTTAGCCTGGCACGGAATATGCACTGATTCTCCCGGGTCGTGAAATGGCCCAAGAGGAGAATTCTATGAAACACAGTTTTCGAATGGTGGTGGTGCTCTTCCCGGCCCTGCTTATGGCTCAGGAAGAACCGTCTTCCAGCATTACCATCGACAACACTTTTGCCAGTGGTTACGTGTGGCGTGGGGCGGATCAGTATCCCGAGTATGCCCGTCAGAAAGGGAAAAAACAGGGTGCCCATACGGGAGCACTCTCCTACCAGCCTTCCATCACCTTTAAACCACCAACGAGTGGCCTTTCCTTCAATATCTGGGGTAATTTTGCCATGCAGGGAAGGGAAGACCGGGACATGGATAAAGTCCTGCAAACGTCACCCGGCGGGGCCGATATCTGGGCCAGCCGCTACAGCACGGATTTCGACGCGAGCTTTCGCCACTACGATCGCGATTCAGCCGGCAATCCCAATGGAACGATGGACCTCTACGATGCGGCGATTCACGCGGCGCGACAGCGGGTGGATGGCAGTGGTCTGGCTGGAGCCTGTACGTCTCTGAGTGCGAACGGAGATTGCCCCGGCCTTGGCCTGCCAGGACTTTATAAAGAACCGGTAGGAACCAAACGCAAGGATGAAATCGACCTGACACTGAGCTACGCATTTGAAACCAAACAGGGAAACTATAGTTTTGGTATGATTCGCTACATGCATCCAGGGCCCTTCAATCAGGAGAATTTTTATCTGGATGAGCTCTTCGTGAGCTATGCTCCTGCCGCACTGACTGATCTTTCTATCACAGCGTTTGCTGCCAATTCCGGCTGGCTGTACACGCTGGCGTATGCTCCATCCATCGCTTTGAGCGGCGATGATGATGGTCCTTCTCTTGGTTTGAAAGTGGCTACAAGCTATAGGGCCACAACTCGCCGTCAGGGTCATTCCCATTCTGATGTGGGGCTCACTTTTTCCAGTTCTGGATTTACGGCCGGTGCCTATGCTACCCAGCGCCATGGTTGCCAGTTCTTTGATGGTGATCTAAATACGGATCTGCCGCTCCATGTAGAGGGTGGCTCCAGCAATCGGGATTGCATGGTGCAGGATTTCTCTCAGACCGATGGTTTACTCAACAGCTGGAAAACAAATGTAATCCAGAGTGAAATCCGCAAAGGGCTGGGCTCGGCATTGGGTGAAGGGAATTTTATTGCAAAGAATTACACTTACACTCCGCGCCAGAAATTGCCGCCAGTGCTCTACTGGTTTACGCTGGGTTATACCGCAGAAATCTAACGGAAAAAAGCAGGCGCGCAGTAGCGCCTGCTTTCCGGCATCCGGTCCTTTAACGAAAATCGCGCTCAAATTCCCTGGAGGGAGCCGCACCACCCGGTGCACGTCCCGACCGTTCACCGGTAAGGTGGATATCCAGGGCCACTTCAAAGAAGAGAAAACCTTTACGTGTGGTTTGAACGCTATTGAAGATGGCGTAGTCGGTCATAAATTCCAGAACAACGCCGTTGAAGTCAATGGTGTCGTCTTCTATGATGAGGGGCAAATTGTAATAGCCAGGATAGCGGACTCGCTGCAGTTCTTCGCGGTAGCCGGTGCGCAGATGGATCTCTTCTGAGGCATCATACTGGATGCCTAAAAGCCCGCGGCTGATGCTGATTTCATAGCCGGATTCTGCCCTGTCATAGGTAATGCGTGTTTTATCGGCGAAGCGGCCGGCAACGATCCGCTCATGGTCCATACGACCGCCCCAACTGGAAAACATAGGTGGGGAATGGGTTGCATCAAGCAGGAGTGAGACCGATTCAGTTAAAAAATACTGAATTCCCAGGCCAGCGTAAGCCGAGCGGGCCTGGCTGTACCAGGGAGAATCAAGAGCTATCATGAAGGTATCCTGGCCCACGGTTAACTCACGGTAGTTGTAAGTCATAAAATGCTGGCGCAGTCCGGCTCGCGGTGTTATGTAAAGCAGGAATGGGGTGATCTCAAATTCAAAACCTACTTCTCCTTCATAGCTCGTGGAGGCAAAATCTTCCAGCATGACCAGTGACAGACTGGGCTGGCTGGTCAGGCTGGCAAATTTGTAATCAGGACGATTGCTGATGAAGTTTCCGCCCACAAGCAGTTTGCCCGGTCCCAGGGGAAAGAGCAGGTGCAGTCCAAGGGGGCTCGCTTCTGTTTCTTTGCCCACCCATTCCAGATTCATGCGATCGGGTTTGTCGCCGATGAGCGCATCATCCAGACGCTTGCGGTTTTCCAGCTCACTGCGCAGGACGCCTGGCCAGTAGCCAAAGGTGGCCCGCAGATCCTGGGAAAACACAGGAGTAAATGAAAAAAATAGAAAAAAAACTAAATATTTCCGTTTCAAATCTTGATCCCTCCCGAGGCTTCAACCACAACTCCAGTCATAAGGTCATTCTCCGCAATGAAAACGGCCGTGTGTGCAATTTCATCCGGCCGTCCCAGTCGCCCGATGGGGATACGTGATTGCCACTCCTCCAGAGCTTTAGCGTTCATGTCCTTTAAGACCATTTCCGTAGCAATGAATCCGGGCGCTATGCCGCAGACTCGAATCTTAAAGCGCGACAGTTCCTGGGCCCACAGCCGCGTCAGTGCGGCAACTCCAGCCTTGGCCGCAGAATAGTTGGACTGGCCCGGATTGCCGTGCATGGCAACGGAAGAAATGGGAATGATGAGACCGCCACCTGCCTCCGCCATTTGCGCGGCTGCTTCGCGGCCGGTCAAAAAAACCCCGGTGAGATTGACATCGATCACGGATTGCCACTGTTCCAGACTCATCTTTCCTTTGATTTTGCCTGTCGCTTTGTTGAAACGAATGAGCAGGCCGTCCCGAAGAATCCCGGCGTTGAGTATGGCGATATTTACCGGGCCCACCTGAGCGGCGATTTGCTCAAAGGCGCTGACTACAGACGATTCCTCAGTGACATTGCAGTCGATGCCTGTCGCATCATATCCCTGTGCGCGCAGAGTCTCTGCTGCGGCCGCAGATCCGGCCCTATCGCAAACGACAAGCCGGCCACCTCTTTCCCCGAAGGCGGCAAGCATGGCAAACCCGAGACCCCGCGCACCCCCCGTGACCAGAATGACTTGATCTTTTATTTCCATCCCTCCCATTAACGGCAAAAATTTCCGGCCCATTCGCCCCTTTTTGCGGCTTGCCCATGCAGCCGCACCGTGATTTTTTGCCAGCGGGGTTCGAAGAGATGAAAAACCGGATAAGAATGGCTGTCAGTGCAATGTGTGCAGGAGTTTTCGGGATTTTCAGTCCTTCTTTCTCGCTTCTGGGTCAGGCGCCTGCCGCGGAGCGCATCGATGTTCCCGTTCAGGAATTGATTGCCCGTGTGGATGAGAACCTGACCTTACCGGACGGCCTTTTGACCGGCCGGCTTACCGCTGTGCAGAAGACAGGGAGCACGTCAGTGTGGGATTTCCAGCTCAGCAAGAGGGAGGGAGAGCGCCTGTTTCAGTTTTCCAGCAAACAGCATGGCCTGGAATCGCGAATCCTGTACCGGGAAGAGGGTGAAGTGATCTATCTATGGGATTCGTTGCGTAACCAGCTATTCCGCAAAAGAGATTTTGAAAAATTCCAGCCCATTATGCAAACCGGTTTTAGCTTCATAGATTTGAGCGGGTATTCGTTTCAGGCCAATTACAACGGAAAAGAGGCCGTGCTTTACAAAACGCGCGACGGAAAGATTCATACACGCCTGACTCTTTTGCCGATCGTGAGCGGTGAGTACAGTCGTCTTGTGCTCTTAACCGATCAAAAAGACAACTACCGTCCGCTGCGTGTGGATTTCCATGACCGCCAGGGAGTGCTCACCAAGACAATGGAACTGGTCTACGGAGAGGTTCTCCTGCGGCGGAACAATGAGAAGGGTCGGCTTCCAGGGCCCAGCCAGATGGAAATGCTCAATTTAAAGACGGGAATGATCACAAGACTGGATTACTATACACTCGATGACCGCAATCCACCCGGTGAGAAGCTTTTCGATCCTGATTACCTGAACCGTTGATGCTTCCTGGAGCCGTTCGTCTGGTGCTCGGGAGCATCGGACGTAGTGAAGAATACGAATATTATATCAATAAGTTTCGTGCCGCCGATGGGCTACCACTGCTTTTGTGCCCGGACCGCAGTTGCCTTGCCTTCAAAGATCATTTGCGCACCGAGCTGGAACTGTTGCGGGAGCTTTCCATCCCTTTCCGGATTCTTGCATCGGGCCCATGGGCCGGTGAAATGGCACAGGCCACTTTACCTGAGTTTTGTCTGATTCACCCTGTTCTACTGCCTCGAGCCCTTGATGCTCTGCTGCCTCAGTATGCCCGGCTTTTCTTTTTGCGTTCCGCCGGGGGCTTTACCTGCCAGGGAAAGGACATTCTATTCTACAATACAAATGCCCCGGCGGCCATTGATGAGAAAGATGAGGCCCTGGCCCACCTGGGGGGCTCCCTGCTGTCCCGCCTTCCAGGACTCCACATTGCCGTGTGTGCGCCGCATACCATCCTGAAAGAAATTTTCACAGTCAAGGGAGCCGGGACCGTCATACGCCAGGCCAGCCGTGTGGAGAAAAGAGCCGTGGATGAAGAACTTACCCGACTGATAGAACAGAGCTTTGGCCGCAGGCTACGATCCGGGGCGCTGTCACGTATCAGCACGGCTTATGTTGTCGATCGGGCCGGTGCTATTCTTCTGGAAGAAACACCTATGGGCCACTATCTCTCCAAATTCGCGGTGGATACCCAGGCTCGTGGGAGCGGTGTGGCTATGGATTTGTGGGAACATTGTTCGCGTGATAGGCCGAGTCTTTTCTGGAGATCCCGTCCGGGCAATTCTATCAATCGCTGGTATGCCCGCCTGGCCGATGGTCTGCAAAAAAGTGCGGACTGGACCGTCTTCTGGCGCGGGGTTCCCCCCGACCGGATCGCGGCCATTATCGATTTTTGTCTGGCCCGGCCTGAGGACTTTGACCCGTGAGGAGATGGTCCCCTTCCCCAAAAATCAGGCCGATTGCCGGAAAACGGCGACCCAGAATGGAGAGAGCCCAGGCCAGCACAAAGGAGGAAACCAGGACAACAACAAAGCGAACTTTGGGCTCGAGCATGAAGGCGGCTTCCATAAAGAATGGATGGATGACATAGACCAGAAAGGTTGCGCGGGCCGCATGTTTTAAGTCTCTTCTTTCCCAGGGTAGCCGACGTACTGCGGCCACGCAAAATAGGCTGAATAAAGCAACTGCCGGTCGCCAGACCCGGCCGGCTTGATCGATAAGCATACCACTGCTTGCGCGAACCTCAAAATCCAGCCAGAGAAGAGCAAGGCCGATGGGGATGAGCCGGATCGCCGTTTCAGGGAGGGCAATTCTTTCCTGTCCGGCCCAGATCCCCAGTTGAAAAAAGAAAAGTCCAAAGGCAGCGTACAAAAACCAGCCGTATCCGGGCGTTGAGGGACCCTCCAGGAAAAATCCGGAAACGAGCAGGGCGAAAATCACAGCAAAAAAGGTCAGGGCCCATGGGCCGCGGACGGGAAGCCTGCGCAGCAACGGAAACAGGAGGTACAGGTAGAGGATGAGGGCCAAAAAATACAGATGGAAGTGCGCTGACCCCAGGAGGAGGGCTTCGGCAAGGGGGAGATCGGGATTCTTCCAGAAATAGAATATCAACGTGGATAGAAGGTAAAGAGGAGCAATTCTTCCCAATCGATTGAGATAGAAGCGCCGGACGGGGAAGGGCTCCATTTGTAGCATGGGATGGCGCACAAAGGCATAACCAGATAGATAGATAAAAAAAAGGACTGCTCCTTTTCCGGACTGATTGATGAACGCTACAAAAAAGCTCTCTGTGGTTTGCGGAAACTGGATGAAGGATTCCCAGAGCGTGTGATTGAACACTATGGCTACGGCTGACAGTATGCGCAAAAGGTCCGTCTGGGAACGGTTCACGGATGCATGGTTGTGCCCGGCCGATCGGGGGTCACTAAAATAATAGCCCTGCAGCCTGCCTTGAAATCCGTGGCGGGCAGCGTGGAAATTCGAAATATCAGTATCATTGCCCATGTAGATCATGGAAAAACAACGCTGGTTGATGGCCTGCTTCGCCACACCGGTGCCATAGAGGGTCGTAACAAAACCGAGCGGGTGATGGATTCCATGGATCTGGAGCGGGAACGCGGCATTACGATCCGTTCCAAGAATGCAACGGTCTATTACAAGGGAACCCAGATCAATATTATTGATACACCGGGTCATGCAGACTTTGGCGGAGAAGTCGAACGAGTACTGAGTATGGCGGATTCCAGTCTGTTGCTGGTGGATGCTTTCGAAGGGCCCATGCCGCAAACGCGCTTTGTCCTGGATAAGAGTCTGCGTCTCGGTCACAAACCGATCGTCGTGATCAATAAAATAGACCGCGAAAACGCGGACCCCGATGGAGTTGTCGATCGCGTCTTTGACCTTTTCGATGATCTGGGAGCAAGCTCCGAACAACTGGACTTTCCCGTGTGCTACGCGTCAGCCCGGCAGGGCCTGGCCGTTCTGGATTTAAAGGATCGCGATAAACCTGCCAGCCTTGAGCCGTTGCTCGATTTGATCCTCAGTCATGTGAAACCGGCCGCGGCTCGCAGTGATCTCCCGCTACTTTTTCAAATCATGAATCTGGAATACGATGAGTACGTAGGTCGCCTGGCCATCGGCCGGATTTTTCAGGGCAGCCTCCGCCGCGCCGATCAAGTATCTCTTTTGCGCCTGGATGGGCGTCGGGAAAGACATAAGATAACAAGAATCTACGGCTACCAGGGCCTGCTACGCAAAGAGAAAGAGGAAGCAGTTGCGGGGGACGTGGTAGCCCTGGCCGGAATCGATGAACTTTATATAGGAGAAACCATTGCTGCTGAAGGCACAGAGCAGGGCTTGCCGCCTATTTCTGTCGATGAGCCCACCGTCAGTATGCAGTTTATGGTAAACGATTCGCCATTTGCTGGCAAAGAGGGTCAGTATGTCACGTCCCGCAATTTGAAAGAGCGTCTGGAGCGGGAAGTGCTGACGAACGTGGCCCTGAGAGTGATTTTTGATCCGGCCACCCCGGAAATGTTTCAGGTCCAGGGTCGCGGAGATTTGCATCTTTCCATTCTTATCGAAAGTTTGCGTCGCGAAGGATATGAGCTGCAGGTATCGCGACCGCAGGTGATTTTGCGCCGTGAAAACGGTAAGACTAAGGAGCCTTATGAACAGGTGGTGATCGATGTTCCGGAAGAATACGCCGGAGTTTTGATCCAGGAGTTGAATCGGCGCAAAGGTCTGATGGAATCGATGCATTCGGGAACTCACGGCGTGGCCCGAATCGAATACACCATTCCCACACGCAGTTTGATCGGATTTCGGTCCTTTCTGATTACGGAAAGCCGCGGTACAGCTGCTTTGAACAGCCGCTTTTTAGAATACCGCGACTATGCCGGAGCGATCTCCGGACGAAAGAACGGGGCACTTGTCTCATCGGAAGATGGAAAAAGCGTGGCCTATGCGCTCTTCAATATCCAGGAACGCGGTGCGCTATTCATTGGTCCCGGTGTTGCTGTCTATCGCGGGATGATCGTGGGTGAATGTGCTCGCGACACGGATCTGGATGTCAATCCCTGTAAAGAAAAGAAACTGACCAATGTGCGTGCTTCCGGGGCAGATGAAGCCATCCGCCTAACGCCGCCCATCGACATGAACCTGGAGAAATGCTTACAATTCATGGAGGATGATGAGCTTCTGGAAGTAACGCCCGGAGCTGTTCGCCTGCGCAAGCGCTACCTGGATCCCTCTTTAAGAAAAAAACATGCCAGGGAAGTTGCCGTATCGTGAATGCGGAAGCCCGTGATGGGCAGGTCCGCGAATTCTTTCGCTGTCAATTTCCTTCGCACAAAAGATTCATGCAGATGGTCCGGGACATAGTGTACAGGCTATCACTGCAGGCAGGTCTGGATGCTTCTGCGGCGTTTGATATGAAACTCATCTGTGGAGAAGCTGTAAGTAACATTATTAAACATGCCTATGAAGAACGTGACGATGGCTCTGTATTTCTGGAATACTACGTACGTCCGGACCACGTCGAAATGCTTTTCAAAGATATGGGCCTGCAAAAACCGATTCGGCCGGATATGGCCGCGGACCTGACCGACTACAGGGAAAAGGGGCTGGGTCTTTTCCTCATCCGGGAGTTATCCGACTATCATTTTTATGACCAGAGTGGAAAAACGGGCACCACCCTTGTTATTAAGAAGAAGAGGCCTGTTTGAATTTCGTTTATTCTGATTTGCAGCCGCGCAACCCGTTTTTGAATCTTGCCCTGGATGAGGCGCTGGCCCAGGAGGTGGTGCAACTGCCGGAGTTCCGGTCTGGCTTGCGTCTGTGGGCCAATCCCGAATGTGTTGTTCTGGGCCGGACCTGCGATGTTCGCTCCAATGTCCAGATCCGTCCATTATCCGGCTCCTTGATCTCTCAACGCAGGGCAGTCTGGAGGACCAGGCCCATGATCTGCCGCCGTGTTTCAGGCGGCGGCACGGTGCTTCATGGTCCGGGTAATCTGAATTATTCTATTTTCTTAAATATCAAACATTTCCCCGGTCTGTACAATGTTCGGCGCTCCTATGAAGTTATCCTGGGCATGGTGGTGCGGTCGTTGCGCAAGCAGGGACTCTCTGTTGCCATGGCCGGCCTTTCCGATTTGATTCTGGAAGGTTCTGCCGGGGGCTGCAAAATTTCCGGGAATGCGCAGTTTCGAAAATTCGGCATGGTCGTCCACCACGGAACTCTATTGACAGGTGCTTCACTACTCCATCGAATTGCGGATATCCTGCTCCATCCGCCCCGCGAGCCGGAGTATCGCGCGAAGCGCAGCCACGGGGAATTTCTTGCCGCGCTGCCGGACAATTTTGATATAACTTCCTTTTACAACTGTCTATCCGCAGAAGTGGGATCGCTTGCTTCTGCCGGGGATTTAAAAGCTCTGGACGGGGAGATCCTTTCCCGGGCTTTTTTACGGGCGCGAAGACTGGTCCGGCAATTGTATGCAAGGCCAGAATGGGTGTTTGAAGGAAGGATTCCGGACCGTGACGTGGCAGAGGAGGCAAAATGCTTGGTCAATACTTAAGAAATGCTGATCCCGCCGTTTTCCAGGCACTGGAAGCGGAGGATAAGAGGCAGAGCGAGACTCTGGAGATGATCGCTTCAGAGAATTTTGTGAGTCAGGCTGTACTGGAAGCCATTTCATCCACGCTAACCAACAAGTATGCAGAAGGGTATCCGGGTCGCCGCTACTACAATGGCTGCGAATTTGCGGACGTGGTGGAAACGCTGGCCATAGAAAGAGCCCGTCAGCTTTTTGGGGCCGGCTTTGTGAATGTGCAGCCGCATTCGGGTGCGCAGGCGAACATGGCCGCTCTCATGGCTGTCCTTGAACCGGGAGCTGTCATTTTAGGTATGAATCTGGCTCACGGTGGTCATTTGACTCACGGTTCCCCGGTGAATTTTTCCGGACGACTGTACCGTCCCGTGGGCTACAATGTCAGGGAGAGCGATCAGCGCATCGACTATGATGATGTGGCCAGACTGGCCCGCGAGCACCGCCCGGCCCTGATTCTGGCCGGAGCTTCAGCCTATCCGCGGACGATTGACTTTGTCAGATTTCGGGAAATTGCCGATGAAACCGGAGCGCTGCTCATGGCCGATGTTGCCCACATAGCCGGGCTCATCGCCACCGGGGAGCATCCCACATCAATCGGCGTGGCCCACATAACAACAACAACGACGCATAAGACCCTGCGCGGTCCGCGTGGAGGCATGATTCTAACAACAGATCAGGAGCTCGCCCGTAAAATCGACTCACGAGTATTCCCTGGCGTGCAGGGCGGACCGCTCATGCATGTCATAGCAGCCAAGGCTGTTGCCTTTGGAGAAGCCCTCCAGCCGTCCTACCGCACCTACATTCAACAGGTGAAAAAGAATGCAGCGGCCCTTGCCGATGAGCTCCAGAAGCTCGGGGCTGTGCTGGTCAGTGGCGGCACGGACAACCATCTACTTTTGCTCGATGTGCGATCCTTTGGCACAACGGGAGACGTTGCCGCCGATCTGTTGCATGAGGCCGGAATTACAGCAAACAAGAATGGAATCCCCTATGACCCGCATCCACCGCGCATCACCAGCGGTGTCAGGCTCGGTTCGCCCGCGCTCACGACAAGGGGTCTTAAAGAAGATGAGTTTCGGGAAATCGGGCGGATCATCGTGGATTTATTAAAGAACCTGTCCGATGAGAACCGCGTCCCCAAATCCCGTCAGAGGGTGGCGGAGCTGGCTCGTAAATTTCCGATGGATCGTTTCAGGCTTTCATAAAATGCTTGCAAACCCCATTGCTTTGTTTTTCTGCCCATACAGCGAGGTGTAATGTCAAAAAAACGCAGTACGGATACAAGAGAAAAGGGACCAAGAGTCAATCGTCAGATTGATAATCCCAAAGTGCGGATCGTCGTGGACGGTGAGGGGGTGAGAATACTCGATACCCGCCAGGCACTGGCAATGGCAGAAGAGCAGGGTCTGGACCTGGTAGAAGTTTCTGGCAACCAGGATCCGCCCATTTGCAAGATCATCGATTTTGGTAAGTGGAAATTTGAGCAGCAAAAAAAGAAGAAAGGCCAGGCCAAGAATCAGCACATCATTCACATCAAAGAGATAAAAATGCGGCCCAAGATTGGCACGCATGATTACGAAATCAAAAAGAGACAGGCGGTCGAATTCTTGACCAAAGGAGATAAGGTCAAGGTATCCCTGCGCTTTAGAGGAAGGGAGATCACCCATCCAGAGCTGGGGATGAAGGTACTGGAAAAACTGGCTCTGGATGTTGCTGACATGGCCAACGTAGAAACTCCGGCCAAAATGGAAGGTAAGCAGATTGTAATGGTTCTGGGACTCAAGCCCGGAGTGCGGCGCAAGCCAGGCCCTGGTAATTCAGCCGAGTCTTCCGGGCAAAAAGAAGAAGCTGACCAAAAAGCTTGACAGTGTCCCTCTTTTGAAAAACTTGTTTTATGCCCAAGTTAAAGACCAATAAATCAGCGGCCAAACGGTTTCGGGTTACGGGATCGGGTCGTGTGAAGCGGGCTCGGGCTTTCAAAAATCATATCTTAACCAAGAAATCCAAGCAAAGGAAGAGGCGGTTACGGCAGGGTGCCATCATTGAAAAGGTCGACATGCCCAATATCCGCCTGCTCCTCCCTTACGGTAATTAGTCATGCGCGCGCGGAACGGATCCATCCACAAGAATCGACGTCAGAAATTACTCAAAAGCAATAAAGGCTACAGGGGGGCCAGGTCTCGCCTGATGAAGGTTGCCCATGAGGCCTTCATGCGTGCCGGGGTGCACGGCTATTCCGGACGGAAGCAGAAGAAGCGTCAGTATCGCAGCTTGTGGATTGTGCGCATCAATGCAGCGGCCCGGGAGCAGGGAATATCCTATTCTGCTTTGATGGCCCGCCTGAGTAAGAAGCATGCTCAGATCAACCGCAAAATGCTTGCGGAGATGGCCGTATCCGAACCCGAATCATTCAAAAGCCTTGTCTCTTCCGTGCGCTGAAGACGGCCGCGCTAAATTCGTCGCTACAAAAAAAACTGCTTGTTTCTCATCGCTCTGCCGTCAATAGAGCTATGGCGCCCGTCCACGCGGCTGTGAGCGTCAGGTAATAGGAGCAAGAATGATCAGCATAGAACAACTCAATGAACTTGAGGACCGGATTGTCCGGGCCCTTGAGCTGATTGGTGACCTGCGTACGGAAAATGCCCGCCTCGAATCGGAAAATGAAAGTCTTCGTTCCGAACATGACGAGTTGAAAGCGGCGCTGGAAAGCAAAGACAGGGAATTCCTGAGCGTAAAACAGGAGCTTGATAGCACCGGTGCGCAACTCCGTGAACTGCGCGAAAAAGAAGAACTCCTCGAACGCAAGATCAATGATATGCTGGGTCGACTGGCTCATGTGGAAGCGGGAAAATCGGGTGCGAGTGCCAGACCGGCCATCGCAGCAGCGGCCACGCCTGTAGCGGCGGTCGCGGCAGCTGTAACCGCGCCGGCCATCGCAGCAGCGGCTAACGAACCTGCCCGCGGGCCGCTCCTCGGTGCAGAAGAAACCATCATTATTGATGACGAAGATGAAGAGCCCGTTGTTGCGCCACCGGCTGCTGCCCCGGCAACTGCCGTAGCTTCACAGGACGATGAAAGTGTTGTAATCATTGAAGACGATCTGCCCGCACCGGCAACATCTGTCGCTGCACCGGCCGCCAGCGCTGCCGCTGCAATTGCGCCGGCCGCTGTTCCAGCGCCGGCCGACGAAGAAGAGATCATCATCCTGGATGAAGAAGACGATGATATTGTTTTGACCGATGAGGCACCGGCCCCCGCAGCGGCACCGGCAGCAGCGGCTATGGGTGATGTCGATGAAATCATTCTTGATGATGAAGATGATGCCCTGGGCGTGTTTGACGTCGATGACGAAGACGACTTCCTGATCGTCGAGGACGATAGTCCAGAAAAATGAAAGCCGCTCCTGTTCGAGCTACCGTTCAGATCCTCGGGGAACGCTATACGATTCGCGGTGAAGCAGATCCCGAGTACATCGGTGAGGTCGGTCGCATGGTTGACAACCGGATGAGGGAGATGCAAAATATGGCACCCAATCTCTCTTCGCGCAAGCTGGCAGTGCTTGCTGCCATCAACATGGCGGATGAACTGCTGCAAATGCGAAATGCCGGGCCCTCCCTGGAGGATCAGGAGGTATCCCTCCGGACCAGACGGCTGATCAATTTGCTGGATGAAGGGCTGGTGGGCGACACACTGGCGCTATAAAAGCGGGAACCAGGACGCCGACTTATAGGCTTTTTCAGGACCGGGTTTACCAGGTGGGTTACCTGCTATCTGCTTTTGCCTTCCTGAAACGTGCAGGTGTGGCAGCGGCCGACAGACTCAGTGTCCCTGAAAATTTTACTTTGTGGTCCAAAAAGATATAACGACTCGCGCGTCCCAGTCCCCGATTGTAGTGGGGGTCGGACTGCCCCGATGTCAAGCCTTTCATGACTAAATCGCAAGCACGACAAACGGCCCGGGCCATATGGAAGAGCACGCTCTGGCCGGATCTGTGGCCGGAGAGGTTGCAGGTGGCAATCGCTGGTTGTCGGCGGCTGCTTGCTTACTACCCCCTTGCCGATGAGCTACCGCTCCAGCAGTTCTTTAAACGGCTGGAGCAGCCGATCTATTTGCCGGTCATCGCCGGCAAATCGCTGACTTTTCGTCTTTACAGGGATGAGATGGGACAACTTCTACCCTTAATGCCCGGTCCATACGGGGTTTTAGAACCAGCTGAGGGTCCGTTCCTCCAGGAAGTAACGGAAGAGGATGCCGTTCTACTGCCCGCTCTTGGCTGTAACCCGCAAGGAGTTCGCCTGGGCCGGGGAGGCGGGTATTATGATCGCAGCCGCGATTTTTTGAGCCGCGGCCGCAAAATGGCTCTTCTTCCAGAGGGATGTACGGGACTTTCTTTTCCCGCAGAGGCACATGATATGCGATTGGACCTGGTTTTAACCGAAAATAAAACTGTCTTCTTTTGAAGTAAGCAATGGATCTAATACAGGCCAATAAAGACATTTTGAGCAAAATCACCCGTGCCCTGGATAATCCGGATACGCGAACACGGGGTCAGCAGATTCTGCTTTTTGAATCGAGCGAGCAGGATTTTGGAATTTCGATCCTGGAAACCCATGAAATCTTAAAGCCTGTAGCGATCACCAGGCTCCCCAATGTTGAACCGGAAATACTGGGAATGATCAATCTACGGGGAAACATTATCCCGGTGATTGATCTGGGACGCAAATTTTTTTCAAAATATACCAGGATCACCCCTCTGTGCCGGATCATCATCTGCCACCAGAACGAGAGTCACTACTCGGGTTTTCTGGTGGATCGCATCGGTCGTGTCGTCACTCTTGAGGATGACGGCAATGAATGGCCGGAGGTCGGTGACTACAGTGGCGGCTATTTTCGGGGGGTCGGGCGTAATTCCGGCAGGGTCTATCTGATGCTCGACCTGAGCGTCCTTTTGAGCAGGCAATAAGTGGATCGATACGTTGAGCTTTTCCTGGAAGAAGCCCAGGAACACATTGAAACACTGAGTGAAAGTCTCATTGCTCTGGAACGCGATCCGACCAATGGGCCCATCATCCAGGATATTTTTCGGGTCGCTCATACCCTCAAGTCTTCAGCAGCATTCATCCATCAAGACCAGCTTTCGCAGCTGGCCCATAAAATGGAGGATGTCTTTCAACAGGTAAAGGATCAAACGATGCCGGTTGAAGGCAACCTGATTACGACACTTTTTACCTGTCTGGATCGAATCAAGCAGGCGGTGGCCGGAATTGAACAGGGCGATGCCAGTCCGGTAACCTATGATGATCTCTTAATGGCCCTCGACACCCTGCTGGAAAGAAAAGAAAAGGACAGAAACAGGGTTGCCACCCCTGCCGCAGAAGCTGTCCCTGTGGATTCCCGGAAACAGGAAACATCACAGGCAAGGCCCACTTCCGGTCCTCCCGTTCTGACGGCCACCGAAGAAGAAGCATTGCGAAACATGGCGCGTGATCAGGCCATTTTTTCCGGCTACGCCCGGCTCGATGCCGATTCACCCATGAAAAACCTGCGGCTCATTTTGCTTCTTGAAAATTTGCGCAAGCTGGGCACAATATTTCTTTCGCGGCCTTCCGCGCAGGACCTGGAAGGGGAAAGTCGCTTCTCTGAGATTTACTACATTTTTTATGGCAAAGTAAACAGGAAAAAATTGATCGCGGCCTCTCAGATTGATATGGTGGAAGAAGTTCGCGTACAGGAGTATCAGAATGCTACCCGGGCTGCCAGTGCTGAAGACGGGCGACTGCAACAAAGAAACATAAAAGTTTCATCTGAAAAAATAGATTATTTATTGAATAATGTGGGTGAACTGGTCATCACCAATTCTGGTTTGCAGAAAATCTATGAAGATCTGGCTGTGGCCCTGGGAGATCACTCCATCCTTGCCGATTTGAAAAACAAAATTGATCAGGCCGGTCGTATCGCTCGCGATCTGCAGACCGGGATTATGAAAACCCGGATGATTCCCGTTGGGTTGGTGTTCCATCGCTTTATGCGGCCGGCCAGGGATCTGGCACTTGAGCTCGGGAAAAAAGTGGACATAGAACTGGAAGGAGAAGAGACCGAGCTTGATAAAAACATTGTAGACGCGCTGTCCGAGCCATTCCTCCATCTTCTGCGCAACGCCATCGATCATGCCATTGAAAAGCCCGAAGAACGCTTGAGCAAAGGCAAAAAGCCAGCCGGGCAGATCCGATTGTCAGCCTACCAATCCGGGAGCAGCGTTTTTGTTGAGTTCACCGACGACGGCCGGGGACTCCATCCAGAAATCATTTTGAAGAAAGCCATCGAAAGAAAGCTCATTGAACCGGGAAGCTCACTGCAACCGGCAGAAATCCACGAATTGATCTTTCACCCCGGATTCTCCACGGCAGAAACGGTGACCGACATCAGTGGTCGGGGAGTGGGAATGAGCGTGGTAAAGAAGATGGTTCAGGAGTTCAATGGAAACATCCAGATTCGCAGCGAAATCGATCGTGGTTCTACTTTTGTATTATCTTTTCCGCTGACCCTGGCAATTGTTTCTGCCATTCTTATTCATATCGCTGATGAGGCTTACGCCTTCCCCCTGGCCGACGTGGTCGAGACCATCCGTATTGCCGCAGACGAGATAACTACCCTGGAAGGGCGCGATATTTTCAATTTGCGTGGCGAAATTCTGCCGGTATTCAATCTGGGTGGTCTTCTGGGTCGTAAAACGGCTCCAGGTTCTGATCTGCCGGTCCTTGTTGTCAATGCGGGCAACAGAAAAATCGGCTTCATTGTCGATGGGATGATAGGCAAGCGTGAAATTGTGATCAAGAATCTGGAGAAGAATTTCCGGCAGGTGCCAGGATTGATCGGGGCCACACTCATGGGCGATGGTTCGATCATCCCGGTGCTGGATGTAAACGGGCTCTTACAGATGGCCCGCTCGCGTAGCGAAGGCCCACAGAAGGCTGCCACCGAGCCTGAGTCGGTGGCAGCGCTCCTTTCCTACAATGAAGCCGTTCGTTCAGCGCGTGCTCAGCGGGAGCGGACCGTTAGTGAGCAGATCAGGCCGCGGACGGCAATGGAACCAAAGCCTGAAGTGCGAGCCGCTTTGATAGAGCCCCGTCCGGAAGCTCCCCCAAAGGATCTGACGGCAGACTCTCCGGTTAAACGGAATGGTGAACACAGTCATAGTGGGCCTGATGTGGTTGAAGTGCAAAAACAGTTAGATCAGGAAAGAATGGAAAGGTTGGAAAGAGTCCAGGAAGGAGCCCGCCCAGCGTTCCTTTCCAGCCTCAGCACGCCACAAAAAGTCGCTCTGGATGATTTTCTCAATGCCGGCCTGCTTTCCGCCGGGCAGGTCCTTTCACAACTTCTGGGCAGCAACGTGGACGTCAGTGTTCCTGATTTGCAGCTTATTGATGACAATCGGATCCAAGAATATCTGCCTCCAGGGGAAATCATTGTTCTGCATCTTGATACAGCAGAATCCGATTTTCATTTGCAGATCATGCTTGTATTTGACCGGACCATGGCATTACGTGCCGCGGCGGATTTGATGGGCATGGGCCAGGATCAAGCATCGCTGGATACCATTCAAACGATGGACCTCGAGTCAGTGCTCAGTGAACTTACCAATATTGTCGGTGCCAGTGTCTTCAATGCCCTGGCCAATCGACTGGGGGTGGCCATCAAGCCATCCGTTCCTGTGTTTCGTCGCTATGGAGATCCAGCGCCGCTCATCCAGAGTCAGACAGGCGATTATCGTATTTTGTATGCAGGCGTTGACTTCTTCCGCGAAGGCTCTGAGTTCCTGAGCCGCCTGTTTGTCCTGATTCCGGACGCAGCGTTCCGGAAGATACTGGATAAAATTTAATATGAAACAGGTGCTCATCATCGACGACTCTCGCCTGTTTCGCCGGGTGACCGTTGACATTCTGGCAGATCTTCCTGGAGTCCAGGTTCATGAAGCGGCCAATGGTGAAGCCGGCCTTGCCGTACTCGAGAAGGAAGCCATTGATCTGGTCGTTCTGGATGTGGAAATGCCGGTCATGGATGGGCTGGAAACCCTGCGGATGATAAAGAAAAAGGGACTTGCTGTTCCCGTGATCATGCAAAGCGCGCTTACGCGGGCCGGTGCAGAAATCACTCTGCAGGCTCTGGAACTCGGGGCTGCCGATTTCATACCCAAGCCCGCCCAGGGACAGGATCCGATGGAACTGCGGGATCTACTGCTTGAGAAGGTTCGGGCCTTCCTGGGACTGGACCAGGCCCCGGAACCGCGCCTGGTCAGAAAAAGGGAGCAGCGGGAATCGCGCTTTGACCTGCTGGTTATTGGTTCGTCAACCGGCGGGCCCCAGGCCCTGCAGCTTATTTTCCAGCGATTGCCCGCTGATTTCACCATACCGATTCTTGTGGTGCAGCACATGCCCCCGGTTTTTACCCGGGCGTTCGCGGACCGATTGAATTCCATTTCCCCGCTGACTGTGATGGAGGCCCGGGATGGTCTGCGGCTTTCCGCCGGGCAGGCCTATCTGGCTCAGGGAGGATTTCATCTGGCATTGAGCGGTCACGCCGATGACTGTCAGCTGAGGATATCGGATGCGCCGCCGCTTCATTCCCATCGACCCAGCATTGATTTTACCATTTATGATGCCGTATCTATCTATGGCGGCAGAATCATGGGCCTGATTATGACCGGTATGGGACGGGATGGAGTCGATGGTATGGGAATGATTTATGGTGCCGGGGGGTTGACTCTGGCCCAGGATGAACCATCGAGTGTCATTTATGGCATGAATCGGCGCGCTGTAGAAGCCGGAGTGATCGATCAGGTGCTGGCTCTGGGGGATATTCCCGAACAACTGGTCAAACACAGCGCTTGACAGGGGAAGTAAGGTCTGGACACAAGTAGGAATCGAGGGAAAGAGGCGGTAACGTGGCCCGAGTATTGATAGTGGATGATGCTAAGTTTATGCGGACCCTGGTGCGTGAGGCCCTGGAATCTGTGGGCCACGAAATTGTGGGAGAAGCTGAGAATGGCAATGTGGCCATTGAACTCTACAAACAACTGCATCCGGATCTCATTACCATGGATATCACCATGCGGGAAAAAGACGGCCTGGACGCTGCTCGTGAAATTCTGGCCCTTGATGGAAGCGCTCGTGTCATTATGGTAACGGCACTTGGACAGGAAGATTTGCTGGCCCGGGCCATAAAAATGGGTGTGAAAGATTTTGTGGTAAAGCCCTTTCCCCCGGAACGGTTGCAGGCCGCTGCTAAAAAAGCCCTCTCTTGATGCAAGCAGCTGCGACTGAATTTAAGGGATTCAGTGTGTCCTGGACCGGTCAGGACGGAGCAGAAGAAAGTGGCCCGCTTGAGTTGCTCTGGCAATTAATCGAAAGTTACCGCGTTGACATCTTTGACATTTCTCTGATTCAGATCACAAGTGATTTCATTCATTTTCTGCGATCCTCAGAGGATTTGCAAATTGAGCTGGCTTCGTCCTTTTCCGTAATGGCCGCCCGACTCCTCTACTACAAAAGCAAAGCCCTCCTTCCCGATCCCGGTTTTGAAGATTCTGAAGAAGATCCCAGGTTACCTCCGGAGCTCATTGAACAATTACTGGAATACCGTAAGTTCCAGATGGCCGGTGAACGAATGCGTGAGCTGGAAACCGTGGTGACGGGCATTGTCAGCCGACCGGCCAGCGGTCTTCGGGAGGTGGAGGGTGAATGGCTGGATGTGTCCTTGCTGGAACTGCTCCGCGCCTACCAGGGCTTGATAGAGAGAGTATCGATATCTCCCGCAGCGCTGGAAATCGAGCAGGAAGAAGTATCTGTTGAAGAGCGCATGGATCAGATCCGCATGCTGCTTCTGGATGCCGTTTCTTTTTCTTTTCATGATCTTTTTGAAAATTTTTTGATGGCCAGCAAGATGGAGATCATTGCGTCCTTTCTGGCTCTGCTTGAACTCGTGAAACTCGGTGAAGTTCTGGTCCGTCAATCCGTTGCTTGCGGAGAAATTACCGTCTTTAAGAAGGAAATTACGATCAACTGAAAAGTACTTGCCCGCAACTCTGCAAAAGAAATGAGACATAAATGGCAGCGGAAGAAATCGACTCCGTAAGCATTACCGTAGAAGATCCGGCAGATGCTGGCTTACCTGCCGAGCGAGTTCTCTCGTCTGAAGAGAAGCTGCATTTTAAGGGCCTTGTTGAGGCTCTCCTTTTTACCGCGTCAGAGCCGCTCTCTATTGCTTCTTTAGCGCGCAGACTGCAACTGGATAAAACTTCCCTAAGAGAGCTGGCCGATGAACTTGTCGATGAGTATCAAGCTCGCGATGGCGGAGTGAAATTATTTGAAATTGCGGGGGGCTACCAGTTCTTAACCTCAGAAAAGTACGCTGCGCAGTTGCGAGATCTGACCGCAGCGGATCGTCGCGAAACCCTTTCGCGCAGCACGCTGGAAACGCTGGCCATCATTGCCTACCGGCAACCCATCACCCTGCCGGAGATCGATGAAATCCGCGGGGTGGGGTCGCGTGCCCTCGTTTCCACCCTGCTTGCCCGTAAATTGATCAAACCCCAGGGTTACCGTCCGGTCCCGGGACGGCCCACGCTTTACGTGACATCTCGTCAATTTCTGGAGCATTTCCGGCTTAATTCTCTGACGGATTTGCCTGTCCTGGAAGATGTCAAAGAATTAAAATTTGATGATTTTTAATGTCTGATATCGAATCCGAACGCAAAGCTATCGATACCATTGATCAGGAGCTTGTTCGGCTGCTTCTGGATCGCGCACGCTGTGTCATGAAGATCGGTGAACTCAAGCGTGAGAAAACAACGGCCCTGTACCGACCCGAACGCGAAAAGGCAGTGTATGATCGCGTGCGCGCTCTGGCCCGGTCTCTTGCGCCTGATCTACCGCACAATGAAACGTTTATTGTGAATACTTACAGGGAAATAATGTCCGGTGCACTGGCCCTGGAAGGGGGATTGCGGGTTGCTTACCTGGGGCCGGAGGGTAGTTTTTCTGGCGAAGCGGCGCGCAATCGATTCGGAAGTTTTGTTGAGGGAATTTCTGTGCCGTCCATTGCAGAAGTATTTCGCTCTGTGGAAACGGGCCGCGCCGACTACGGGATTGTTCCGGTTGAAAACTCCCTGCGCGGGTCCATAGGTCCAACCATGGACCAATTTTTACAATCCGATCTCATCATATATGCAGAACACTATGAAAAGATCCGGTTGCATTTGCTTTCACCAAAAGAGGATAGATCTCCCGTGCGCATCCTGTATTCCATGCGCGAAGCACGGGAGCAATGCACCCTGTGGCTGCAGCAGAATCTCAACTACGGCGCTCTGGAAATGCGGGAGGTGGAAAGCACAGCCCGTGCAGCGCAGATTTTATCCCGGGAACAGGAAAAGGGGTCAGCGGCAATCGCTTCCGAAGCTGCAGCACGTATTTATGATCTGGCGATCCGTCAGGCTGATATTCAAGATAGCGGCAATAACTGTACTCGCTTTGTGATAGTTGGCAAACATCAGGCCCGGGAATCGGGTGAAGATCGTACTTCGATCATTGTGGGCCTGCATGACCGACCGGGCAGTCTCTTCGCGCTTCTCAAGCATTTCAACGATGCAACCATCAATCTTACCCGGATTGAGTCACGTGTCTCGCGGCGAGCCTACGGAGATTACTATTTTTTTATTGATTTTATGGGTCACCAGGAAGAAGAACGGGTGAGACTCATCCTCAACAAAATTGAAGCAGAGAGTGCCTTCCTGAAAGTTCTGGGAAGTTATCCCTGCAGTGTGCTGCCGGAATGATCTTTCCGGAAGTGCTGATCTATGGCATGGGCATGATGGGTGCATCGCTCGCTCATGCCCTGCGACAGCAGGGATGTAGCGTTGACGGCGTGGTCCGTACACAGACCAGTCAGAAAGAAATTGAAAGATTGAACCTTGCGCGACAGGTGCTCTTGAGTCCGCAAATTACTCTGGAGCAATTCGATGATTACGATCTGATTGTCCTTTGCATCCCGATTGCCCAGGAACTGGAATTGCTGGCCCGGCTGAAAGGCCGCGTGCTCATTACGAACATTTCCTCAACGGCAGCAGCGGCCAGACAGTATTACAATAGTCCGCTGCGATTTGTCGCTTCTCATCCCATGTGCGGATCGGATTTATCCGGTCCGCAGGCTTTTGTTCCCGATCTGTACGCCGGGAAACTCTGTTTCATTATTGATGGCGCAAATCAGGCAGAGGATCAGGAAAAAATCAGCGCTTTCTGGCAGAGCATTGGCATGAAAACTTTTGCCATTGGAGCGGCCGACCATGATTCCATGCTCGCTTACGTAAGTCACGGTCCGCATATCCTCAGTAGCCTCCTCGTGCACTGGGCCCGCCCGGCGCTGCGCTATGCAGAAGGCTCCCCGCTGGGCGTGACCGGCGGCGGTTTTAAGGACATGGCCCGCATCGCCGGATCAAATCCGGAAATGTGGGCCAGCATTATCGAATCCAACAAGGAAGAGCTGCGCCGTGCACTGCTGGATTTTGAACAAAGTCTGCATGAAGTCCTCACCCATCTTGATGATGGGCCGGAATTCTGGATCGACTTTCAAAAGAAAGCAAGGTTGGCCAGGGATGAGCTTTATGGTTGATCCTTTTGTGATAGCGATTGATGGCCCGGCCGGTTCCGGCAAAAGCACCGTTGCTCGTCTTCTGGCCCAAAGTCTGGGTGCTGTGCATGCCGATTCGGGGGCGATCTACAGGAGTTTTACCTTTGCACTCATGGAGCATTTGCCTGGCCCTGTTGAGCAACTGGTGGGCCAGGTCGACCCTTCCCGGCTGGATGTTTTCGTCAGACTGGAGGAGGGACGCCAGGTCCAGGGCGTTGGGATGCGTGTCCTGGATCAGGAAATCCGCACCCGTGCAGTCACCGGAAACATTCGTCACGTCGCCTCCGATCCGCGTTACCGGGCACGCGTCGATGAAATGCTGCGCGATTTTGCGAGGACCGCCAGCCTTGTTGTTGATGGACGTGACATCGGTACCGTCGTTTTTCCGACAACGCCTTATAAGTTCTATCTGGACGCATCGGTAGAAGTGCGGGCTGCCCGACGGTTGGCGGAAACGACAGAGAATGTGACTCTCGCAGAACTCATGGCTGACGTGGCCCGGCGGGATCAGAGTGACCGCGAGCGTCCGGTTGCCCCTCTGCGGCAGGCCCCTGATGCGATTTATATTGACACCTCTTCTCTGGCCATAAATGCTGTCGTGCAGAGGATTCTTTCATACTTACAGGTTCAATTCTAAGAACTCTTATCACGCAGTCTATTGAGCGTTATGCAAACACCCAGAAACCCGTTCGACATTCAGCCCCAGGAACTTGAAGATTTCCCCAGAAGTTTGGAAGAGACGGCCGCAGTTGAACCGGTTCGCAAGGGCCAGATTATCCTGGCGGAAGTGCACTCCTGGGATGATAAAGATATTTTTCTAACAATCAATCATAAACAAACCGGCAGCTGTCCTCGCAAAGAATTTGTGGAGCTCCCCGATCCCGGATCAACAATTCCCGTAATGGTGGAAAACGTTCCAGTGGAAGGGATCATCGCTCTTTCCCGTAAGAGCGCACTCCTTGCTCAGAGTAAGCAAGCTCTGGTAGAAGCGTATGAGGCCGGATCGCAATTAACAGGTAAAGTGCAGAGACATTTTCGCAATGGCCTGATCATTGATTTTGGCGGTCTGCATCTGCACATGCCGGAAGGCGAGATTGATCTACGGCCCCGCTACCGGCCGGCTGTGGGCACGGAAATCGATTTCAAGGTCCTGTCTTTGAAGGGTCGGTCTGCCAGCGTCAGTCGTCGGCAGATCCTTCTTGAGCGCAATGATGCGCTATGGAATGAGTTTAGCGCTGTCCATAAAGAAGGTGATGAGATTGAAGCGGAAGTGCAGAGGCTGGTCACTTTTGGCGTTTTCCTCAAGCTACCTTTTGAACTGGAAGGGCTCTTACATCAGACGGATATCAGCTGGCGCAAATTTGCTCCGTTTAAAGATCGTTTCAGCCCAGGTCAGAAGGTGACCGTCAAGATATTGAAGCTTGATAAAGAAAATAACAGAATTTCTCTGGGACTGCGACAGATGATGCAGGATCCCTGGGAATGGGCTCGTGACAATATAAAGGAGGGTGCTGATGTGGAAGGCCGGGTCATCAGTACTACAGACTATGGGGCCTTCCTGGAAATTCGGGAAGGTCTGGATGGCATGATCCACAGCTCAGAAATGAGCTGGGCCCGGAGGCCGCTTCCGCCGCAACACTATCTTCAGGTGGGTCAGACGACGATGGCCCGGGTGATCAGCATAGATTTTGACAAAAAGCGCATCGCTTTGAGCCTCAGGGAGATGAAGGCCGATCCCTGGAAAGATCTGGCCCGTCGTTTGAAAAAAGGGGACGTTCTTGAAGGGACTGTGCAGCGAATCAGCAAGCTGGGAGCCAGTGTGGAAATCGAACCCGACGTGGAGGGTCTGATTTACTACAACGATTACAGCTGGGATGAAAAACCGGACCGCAGCCTGCTAAAGCTTGGAGAAAAGGTCAAATGCAAACTTCTGGAATGCAAGCCGGAGGAGCGTAAACTGACACTCGGTCTCAAGCAGTTGCAACCCGGTCCGCATGAAATGTTTCGACGCAAGGTGCGCAACGGGCAAGCAGTCGAATGCACCATTAAAGCAATCAATGACAAAGGGATAGAGGTTTCTATCACTCAGGACAATCTGTCCGGGTGGATTCCCCGCAAAAATATACCGGTGACGGAGGAAGTCCGCCTGCAGGAAAAGTATCAGGTGGGCATGCCACTGAAAGCGTCCCTGAGCGGCGTTAATGTGGAGGAACGCCGCATCACTCTTTCCATCCGGGACTTTGAAAAGCAAAAAGATCGCGAGATTCTCAGGCAATACATCAAGAAGGATGAATCACCGTCAACGGCCAGCCTGGGGTCGCTGCTCAAAAAAAAGTTATAGTATGTCAAGAAATCGTACCCGTAGAGAAAGAAAATCAGAAGTAGTGGAATTTGACCCGCTGCGTGAATATGAAAAGGGAACCGCTGAATACTATGTAGCGTCGCTCTTCTTTACCATCCGGGCCCATTACAGGCTGGTCCTTGGCAGCCTGCTGGGAGTTGTTCTGGTAGGTTTGGCGCTGGCCATTTTTGTTACTGTCCGTGAAAATACAGCAAGGGCAGGCCAGGTGGCTTTCGAGAAACTTTTGAAAGAGCCGGTCATGCAAGCGGAAGGAGCGGAAAAAACGGCTCTGACCCGGCTTGAGGAATTCCTTGCCCGGCACAGCGATCACGCATCCCGCGAGCGTACCCGGGTGTACCGAATTCATTATCTGCGCAAATCAGGTGAGCTGTACCGGGCAGCAGAAGAATCCATTCATCTGGCACGTGAGTTTCAGAACGCACCGCTCGGAATTTATTTTGCCGCTCTTGCCGGTTATCTGTATGAGCAGGATGGTAAATGGCCTGAATCCCAGGAAGCTTTCAATCTGGCTTTGAGTTCCATGCCTGAAGATACGGAAGTAAAAGGGCAGGTGTTGCTCGGACTCGGTCGCGGACTTCTGCATATGGGTCGGAAAAACGATGCAACCAGCGCTTTTGAAAAGGTGCTGGCTTTACCGGAATCCATGGCCCCGGATGATGTGCGCCTGCTGGCCGTAGCCTACCTGCTTAAAGCCGCTCCATGAGCTTTACCATTGCCCTGCCGGCCGGGCGCATGGCGCTGGAAGCGTTGGCCTTCCTCACCCGATCCGGGATTGCCGAGTTTGATGAAAATCGGCCTGAGCGTGCTTTGAGTTTTATGGATCGGCAGGGTTTTTTTCGTATAGTACTGGCTCGCAGTCAGGATGTTCCTGTGTATGTGATTCGCGGTGGTGCCGATGCCGGTGTAACCGGGCGCGACGTTCTGTCCGAACATGGCATTGAGCTGCCCACACCGCTGGCGCTCGGTTTTGGGTTATGCAGGCTGTCTGTGGCCGCCCACGATCCAGACTGTCTTAAGAAAAAGCATGTTCGGGTGGCTACCAAATACCCGTCACTTGCTCAGGACTTCTTTTTTCGAAATGGTCTTTCCTGTGAAATCATTAAATTGCATGGTTCTATTGAAATAGCTCCAGCTCTGGGTATGGCCGATTGCATTGTTGATCTGGTCAGCTCCGGACAGACTTTGCGTGACAACCACCTGGTGGAGGTTGCTACCATTCTCGAAAGCCAGGCGATGTTTTTTGTAGGCCGTTCTACTTATGCGCTTAAAACAGAGGCTCTCTCTCGCATTCTTATGCAGATGCAATCGGCACTCAGCTTAAAAGGTTGACGCTTCCCGGAGCCGTCATCATCTTTTCATTGTGGCCGCCAAGATCACCCATATAGAAGTCTTAAAACAGGCCAGCATTCTTCTCGAACATGGCAGTGCTGAACAACAGGATCTGGCGGAAATGCTGGGTCGTAAGAAGTACCTGCGTTTTGCCGGTCTGGGAGCCGTGGCCCCGGATATATTTTATTTTTATCATATATTTAGCAGAAGAAAAGCTCGCAGGGCGCAGTACTGGGGCAACGCACTGCATCATCGCCTGGTATTCGAGTTTGTGCAGGCTCTGCTGGACCATGCGCGTCAGGAAGAGGATCTGGACAGGAAGTGGAAAAAGATGGCTTTTGCTCTGGGTTATCTCTGTCATTGCGCGGTAGATATTGTCACACATCCGTATATTTTTTATATAACAGGAGATTACTATTCCAGCGACGCTGTCCGCGCTGAAGAAGCGCAGATCAATCATCTACGGGTAGAATACACGCTGGATGCCTATCTAATTCATGAACGCTGGCGATTGCATCCTTACCAGTATCACTTTCTGCAATATGCCGATTGCCGGGAGCGCGGCCCGGACGGAACTTATCGGCTGGATCTGGATATCTGGCAGATGATGGTGTCTTCGCTCCAGCGTGTTTTCAAACAGGATTTTGCTGATCACTACATTGGTTCGGTTCGTGAAATTGTACCCGGTGATATCATCAATGAATCATTTCTGGGTTTTCTGCGGTTCAATCAGATCGTAGATTCCCGATTCCTGATTGTGCGCCTGTTACTGCGGCTCATCGATTTTTTGACTCTGCGCCGTTTGAAGATCCGCAATTTAATCCTGCCGGTGCCGGCAGCCATTGATCGCCGGCTGGCCAATGAAGAGAAGAGAACCTGGAAGTATCCGGGTGATCCAACGATCACTTCCAGCGAAAGCTTCATGGATCTGGTTCACAAGGCGGGCCGAGCATCTGCCGATGCCATGACAGAAGCCTACCAGTATCTGAACGGCAGAGCCAATTTGAAGGATCTGCGAGCCAAGTATCTGGGCTTCAATCTGGATACAGGGCTGCGATCGGAATCCATTGAGATGGTCGAATTCGATGTCATCCCCGAAAGCAGCTGACCATCCCGTCGTACTTTTTGATGGTGACTGCAACCTCTGTACCGGAAGTGTACAGCTGCTGCTGCGCCTGGACCGTTCCAGGCGGCTGCGTTATGCTTCCCTTCAGGGCCAGTTTGCCAGAAGTATGCGTACAGCCGCGACTGATGCAATGCTCCTGTGGGATCAAGGAACCCTTTACGAAGGTTATGCGGCAGTTATGCGACTGGGCGTTATTCTGGGATTGCCAGGACAGGCTCTGTACCGCAGAGCCCGCTGGCCGATTTTCGCATTCCTGGGTCAGAGGCTGTATCGTCTGGTTGCGAGGCACCGATACCGTCTATTGGGTCGGCGAAAGACATGCCTTGTGCCGGATGAAGCGCTAAAATCCCTGTTCTATGATTGACCTTCCGGAAAATTTCCCAGACAGAGGAGTAGCAGGGTCATGCGGACCGTGACACCGTAGCCTGCCTGACGAAAGTAGGCCGCGTTAGGTAAATCATCGACATCGGTGGAGAGCTCGCTGACCCGGGGCAATGGATGCATGATCAGGGTGTTGCGCCGCGAAGCCTGCACAAAGGCCCGGTTAATGCTGTATGAATTTTTTAAACGATCAAATTCATTTTTATCAACGAATCGCTCTTCCTGAATCCGGGTCACGTATGCTACATCGCAGTCCCACATCTCTTTCATATCTTCCGTCTCTTCAAAAGAAACGTTTTGCTTGCGCAGGCTTTTTTTATAGGATTCCGGCAGGGCAAGATCAAGTGGCGAAATAAAAATCATTTCCACATTGTAGTGTTGCAATAAGTGGATCAAACTGTGGATGGTCCGGCCAAATTTCAGATCACCGATGAATGCAATACGCAGGCCATCCGGGCTGCCACGCTCGCGAAAAATCGTATAAAGGTCAAGCAAGGCCTGGGTGGGATGTTGACCGGTTCCATCGCCGGCATTGATGACCGGAATGGAAACAGCAGCCGCAGCAATCCGGCTGCTGCCTTCGACAGGATGGCGGATGACCGCAATGTCTGAATAGGCTTCAACCATCTTCATGGTGTCGTAAAGAGTTTCGCCCTTACTGATGGAGGAAAATTGAAAACCAACGGTGGTGATGACCTGACCGCCCAGGCGGAGCATGGCCGTCTCAAAGCTGAGTCGCGTCCGGGTTGACGATTCAAAGAACAGGGAAGCGAGAATCTTTCCTTCCAGCATTCCAAAGATGTCCTCACGCCTTTGCTCTTCCAGCTTTTCTGCCTGACGCAAAAAGAAATCGAGATCCTGACGCGAAAATTGATTGGTATCGAGGATATATCGGAAGGGTGGAGGGCCGGCCACAAAGCAGGAAAGTGGATCAGCCTTCTCCTGTCAATTCCGGCGATCAGAGCCGCTCCTCTTATGGCAGCCATAAGAGCGCAGCGGGATTCCGTCTTGAAAACTCAAAAACCGCGCAAAGGAGAGGCCCTGCTTCAGGCACCTTTCGCAGGCAAAAGGCTGCGGTGTCAGAAAGCAAAAGCGCGCATCCACGACATCATACGGCTGAATGTACACGGTAAGCCAGATGGATAAAACTAATCCCACTTAGTTCCCAGGCCCGCCGGGACTTTGTCGGGAACAGGTCCTGATTCCATGCTTTCCAGGACGGCGGCCGGGTTACTGGTATCGCGGGCAAAGTTCTTAGAATCGGCTGGTGGCATACTGGAAAGGCGGGGAACGCGGGGTTGATCAAAGGTCTGGCTCTGGCAGGGGCCATTGGCGAAAATGCAGATGTACCAGGATCCGGCCCGGACATCCGATAGGAATTGTCCTTTCTGATGGATTTTCCCGTTTTCGAAATAGTATTCCCAGGGGCCGTGAGCCTGACCGTACTCGTAGTTGCCGCGGTAAAAAACCTGACCATTAGCGTAGTAATTGACCCAGGCACCGTGCTTCTTGCCACGAACGTAATTGCCTTCGCTTTCCTTTTTTCCGGAAGAGAAAAAATAATTCCAGGGACCGTCTTTCAGTCCGGATTTATACGCACCGGAAGCGAGCAAATAGCCACTGCTGGCATAGATTTCCCAGTTGCCATGCATTTTTCCGGCGTCATAGGGCCCCCGGGCGCGCAGTTTCCCTTTTTCTGTGAAGAATTCCCAATCTCCCTGACGCTTTGCCGATTTGAGCGGGCCGCGGGCCTTCAGCTGGCCTGAGGCGTACCACACCCCCTCCATTGCTGCAGTGCGCTGAACCCAGAGACCGGAAGAATGCTTTACGGCATCAGACGGTACACCGGCCGGCATACCATGCAGGGCGGCGGCCAGCAAAAAGAGACAGGCAAAACGTATCATAAGGCTATCATCGGTCAACTTAAGATTCCCATGAGGGGTCAGCCAAGTTCCATGGCAATTTCTTCCAGCTGTCGAGCCAGAAAAAAGTCATTCTTCAGCCGACTTTCAATTCTTTTTCTGCCGTGGATCACAGCCGTATGGTCCCGCCGGCCAATCAGCCGGGCAATTTCCGAAAGGGTCAATGACGTTTTTTTACACAAAAGATAGGTTGCGACCTGCCTGGCTTCGACTGTACGGCGGTCCCGGCCAGGTCCACCCAGAGCGGCCAGCGAAATATCATAAAACAGGGCGACGGCCCGCATGATTTCTGTGGGCTCCAGTGAGCGGGCCGGTCGCAACCGGGCGATGAGTCCGCTCAGATCCCCCTTGCCGGAGGCCTTGATCTGAAGTAATGCTCCCTGCAGTGAGCGAATATCGCCCGGAAGGCCCAAACAGAGTTCTTCAAGCTCTTTCTGCGTGAGTTGGATGGAGTGGCGCTCTGCCATGAAAGCCAGAAGTTTGAGCCTTGCGTCGCCGCAGGGGTAGGACATTTCCAGCCGACTGGCCGTTTGCAGGCGCGAAGCCAGGGATTTTTCGAGTTCGAGGTCGGGCAGGTCTACATCCGATAGCAAAAGGAGCCGCTGGCCGCGTCCTGAAAAGTCATCAATTAAGTTAATGAGTTCCTCCTGGGTCCGTCCGGCCGATTTTTTGATGAACTGAAAATCATCCAGGATCAGGTCAGAGGATCTCAGGTTTTGTCTCCAGTTCAGGATATCGCGAGTCCGGCAGGCGCGCGCAAAGCCAGAATAGAACTCTTCCATTCTGATGAGCCGCGCCCCCTGTTGCTGCAGGGATAAGGCCAGAGTACTTTTTCCCGAGCCCGTGCGCCCGTAAATCAGGGTGATCGCTGAAGGCCACTGGCCGTTCTGTAAAGTAGCAATTGCCGGTGGCAGAGCCTCCTGGCAAATGTCCGGTTTTTTCTCCACAAGGAAAAGCGATTTTTGCGGGGCGACGACCATGAGCGGTGCATCCCCCAGCGTTTTTTCCAGAAGCTGCCAGTATCTGCGGCGGATATGATTGCTCGCGTGACTGTCGGGAGTGATCAACACCAGACGTCCGCGATCTTCGTCAGCCTTGAGGGGGCTGATAAAGGTCGAGAAAAAGGGTTCCGGGATGCTCGTGCGCAGCTCCCTTTTGCATTGTTCCCAAAGAAGTTGCGGCGCGCTTCGCAGAGCGGGTTCAGTATTATGTCTCATTAGATCGTTCAGAATGTCCACTTTATAGATGAGGACCGTGCCCGGCAAGCGAAGAAGGATGCACAGGCAATAAAAAAATCGGGGATAAGTTGCGAATAAGCCTTCGCCGCTCTTAAATGATTTTAAATGCTTTGAGAGATCGGTACATGATCTGTATCGTGACCATAATCATCGCAGCCAGCGGAATGGCGATAACCATGCCCATAATTCCCAGAAGATCACTGAATGTAATGAAGGCCAGAATGGCAATCAGCGGATGGATATCCACGGAGCGAGCCAGAAGCACCGGTTGATTGAATACATTGTCCACCAGCTGCGCCGCGGCGAAGGCCAGCAGAGTCGGTACAAGAAGATCGCTGGAAGCCGCTGCGAGAAAGAGGGCCGGCAAAAGACCGGCCAGAGGGCCAATGTAGGGCAGGGCATTGAGGGAGGCTCCAATCAAAGCAGCAATCGGTGCGTAAGGCAGTCCGATGATCCCGTAACCGGTAAGAAGAATGACAAAAATAATGAGCCACTGAAGCATCATGCCCAGCAGGTAGCTTGAGATTTGCCGGCGAATCCGGTAAGCCAGTTGCAGGGTCATTTCAAAGTAGCGATTGGGCACCATGGAAAGGATGCTCCGGAACAGTTCTGGACCCTGCAGCAGGAAGATTACAAGGATTATAGGTGTGATGATGCTGGAAGTGAAAAGTACGGGCAGGTAGGAAGGGAGTTTTTCCAGCGTGCTGGCGACCGGTTCCTTGAGCAAATTGAGAACATAGCCGATTTCGAGTTTGGCGGCACCTTCAAAGCCGGGAAATGTCTCCTGCACTCTTGTGCGAATAAGATCCAGGGCTTCTTTCAGCCGTGCGACGTAGATGTCGGACTGCTCCATCATGACCCGAAATTCGGCCATGAGGAAGGGAGTGCTCAGCCGAATGGTCCAGTAGATGGCAAGGCCCGTCATGGACAGAATAAAAAAAACAGCAAGGATGCGAGGAATGCCAAAACCCTCGAGACCGTTTACGGCCGGTGTAAGCAGGAAAGCAAGTATCAGGGCGAAGAGAAACTGCACGGCAAGAGCAGTCAGTCCGTAGGTAACGAGCGCGACAAAGCCCAGAACGATAGCAATGAAAAGCAGACGAACGATATGCGTTGAGAAATCCTGCATCAACCGTTCCGGGTAACACGCTCCAGGCGATCCAGCTCCTGGTTTGTGGCCACCAGGCGGCTGCCCAGAAGACGCGCTACGTTCAGAAGAATGAGACTGGCCAGGCGCGGCCGGCGGGCCAGCACGCTCAGAAGATCGGGGCGATAAAAGCCCATCAGTCGGGAGTAGCTACGGGCCCGAGCCGAGGCTGAGCGGGGCATGTCGTCAAGCAGGGCAAGTTCTCCGAAAAAATCCCCTGTATTGAGCACGGCAAAGGTGTGACTGTGCTCTCTGTCCTGTCGATAGATCTCCACGCTCCCTTCGAGAATGATGTACATCCCGACACCCGGCTCACCTCGCCGGAAGACATGTTCATTTTCCTTGAAGTGCCTGATATGACTCAGGCTGCGAATCCAGGACAGGCCGCGTTCCGGGATGCCCTCGAAAACGGGCACACTCTTCATGAGTTCCAGATCGTTTTGCTGTCTTGGAAGCATAGGATAAATGCTACTCCAGAGCGGTTCGGCCATACTCAAATATCGGTGTGGTTTGAGAGGGAGAACAGCCGCTTCATTTTTTAATAGACTGGTCGCTTGTTCTGACGGGACTGGCGGCTGCGGGATGTAGCGCAGGGGTAGCGCATCTGCTTTGGGAGCAGAGGGTCGTTGGTTCAAATCCAATCATCCCGAAGGTGCCAGTAGCTCAGTTGGATAGAGCAACTGCCTTCTAAGCAGTAGGTCGGGGGTTCGACTCCCTCCTGGCGCAGGATAATACGGCGGGTGTAGCTCAGGGGTAGAGCATCAGATTGTGGCTCTGGTGGTCGCGGGTTCAAATCCCGTCACTCGCCCATGCGGACCGCTGGTGCGTATTGTGTTTGACGCGGCGCACTTGCGGATTTTGCTGGATTTTTCACCTTTCGATCCTCTTTGGATTGAAAAATGGTACGCGAGCGTGGTGGAACTGGTAGACACGCCAGATTTAGGTTCTGGTGCCGTAAGGTGTGGGGGTTCAAGTCCCTTCGCTCGCAAAGCGCGGGAATAGCTCAGTGGTAGAGCACCTCCTTGCCAAGGAGGGGGTCGCGGGTTCAAATCCCGTTTCCCGCTTTTTTTTTGCCTTCAGGAAAACGTAAGCCGAATGGACTATAAACTCAAGAAAAATGATGATGCAACGGTCGATATCACGGTTAAACACAATCGCCAGGAAGTAGAGGCTGCCTACCGTAAAGCTTATGAAAAGGCCCGCGCAAAAGTAAAGTTACCGGGGTTTCGTCCGGGCAAAGCGCCGGTGGATCTTATAGAAAAGCATCTGGGAGAATCCGTTGCCGAAGATGCAGCACGCATTCTCCTGGTAGACACTTTGCGAGATCTGGTCAATGACCTGGATCCCGCTCCCATCGATGTACCGGAGTTTGCAGTGGAGGAATTTGACCGCAGCAAAGGTGCCACCTACAAAGGGAAGTATGATACGGCACCTGTGGTCAAGCTGGGTAAATACCGCAAAATAAAAATCCAGAAGAGGACGCTACAAATACCCGAGGAAATCATTGCAGAGGAACTGGGGAAATTGCAGCGCAAGCATGGCGCGCTCCGGCTCAAAGAAGAAGGGACGGTGGCAAGGGATGATTTTGTCACGGTGAACCTGAAAATTTCCGATGAAGGTGAGATCCTGTTCGAGCGGCCGGAGTATCAGTTTCAGGCCGGCACGCTGGAAGTCAACATACCGGACCTGAGCCGGGAAACGATGGGCAAATCGGCTCAGGCTACCTTTGCTTACACGGCGGACTTCCCCAATACCTTCCCGGACGAAAGTCTGGCCGGCCGCACCCTCCTGGTAGAAGGAACCATCGTGCGTGTTGAAGAGCTGGACCTGCCTGAACTCAATGATGATTTTGCCCGGGACGTTGGTGACTTTGAAAATCTGGCCGCCCTCCGCGAGAAAATTCAGGGGGAAATGCGAGAGCACGGAGAAAATCTGCTGCGCCAGGAGCTGGAAGAGGGTTTGATCACCTCCATAGTTGCGGATTCTCGCATCGTTGTCCCGGGGACCATGATACGATCAGCAGTGGAACGTCGTCTGGAGAGTATCGCGCAGCGGACCGGAAGAAAATTGAGTTTAACAGAGCTCGCCGAACTGATCGACAGAGACGCAAAAGAACTGGAAGCAGAAATGCGCAAGGAAGCCGAGCGCACCGTGGCCCGTCAGATAGCCATTCTTGAAATCATTAAGAAGGAAAAGATCGCTGTTTCTGAGGATGATATCGATGGAGAACTCAAGGAAGCTTTTGCCGGTTACCTGGCAGGTGATCAATTGGAGAAGCTTCTTACTGATGAGAAACTCCGGGATGACGCCCGGGGCCGGCGGCTCTTCAAAAAATGTATGGACTGGTTGATTGAAAATGCCAATCTTATCCAGGAAAAGACCGTTACTTTTAAAGAACTCATCAAAGAACAGGAGCAAACTTGATGGCCGTCATTCCCGTAGTAATTGAACAAACTCCCCGCGGCGGAGAGCGTCATTATGATATTTATTCCCGTCTGTTAAAGGATAGAATCATTTTCCTCGGTAGCCCGATTGACGATGGCTACGCCAATGCCATCATAGCACAACTTCTCTTTCTTGCCGCTGAAGATCCCGAGAAGGATGTATATATCTACATCAATTCTCCAGGGGGCTACATCAGTTCCGGGCTGGCCATCTATGATACTATGTGCTACATCGAACCGGATATCCGCACCATTTGCATTGGACAGGCGTCGAGCATTGCCTCGCTGCTTCTGGCCGCCGGGACGCCGGGTAAGCGGTCGGCTCTGCCCAATTCCCGGGTTATGATGCATCAACCCCTGGGTGGGGCTCAGGGACAATCCCGGGACATCGAGATCCAGGCCCATCAAATCATCAAGATCCGGGAACGGCTGAATTTGATCTATGCCCAGAAAACCGGCAAATCTCTGGAGCAAATTGAAAAGGATACGGATCGGGACTATTTCATGAGCGCTGAAGAAGCGCGGGCGTACGGCCTCATTGACAATGTAATTGACTCCTCTGGCCGTAAGAAGGAAAAAGCCAGTAGCGAGGCGTAAATGGCTGTACGCAAGAAAAGCGACCGGGAAAAACTGCATTGTTCCTTCTGTGGAAAAGAACAGGAGTCGGTAAAACGGCTGGTGGCCGGGCCGGGCGTATACATCTGTGATGAATGCATAGAGCTTTGCAATGAAATCATTGCGGAAGAGGGGGAACAGGAAGTCGATTCCGTTCTGATCTCTGATCTTCCCAAGCCCATGGAGATCAAGACCATTCTTGATCAATATGTGATCGGGCAGGATGAAGCCAAGAAAGCACTTTCTGTGGCTGTCTACAATCACTACAAGCGCATCAATCAAAATGCTCGCAAAAGCGATGTAGAGCTAGATAAGTCCAACATTTTACTCATCGGGCCCACCGGGACCGGTAAAACCCTTCTCGCGCAGACGCTGGCCCGGATTCTCAAGGTTCCCTTTGCTATCGTCGATGCAACGGCCCTCACCGAGGCCGGATACGTGGGGGAAGATGTAGAAAACATTTTACTCAAGCTGATTCAAAATGCCGATGGCGATATCAAGAAAGCAGAAGTTGGTATTATATATATTGATGAAATTGATAAAATTTCAAGAAAAGTAGATAATCCATCCATTACCCGCGATGTATCTGGAGAGGGAGTCCAGCAGGCTCTGCTGAAGATCATCGAGGGGACAGTAGCCAATGTTCCACCCCAGGGGGGGCGCAAGCATCCTCACCAGGATTTCCTGACCATCGATACCCGGAATATTCTTTTTATCTGCGGCGGTGCCTTTGTGGGCCTCGAAAAAATTGTAGAGCATCGCATTTCGCGGAAGTCTATCGGCTTTGATGCAGAGAAAGCGGGCAAGCGTGCCAAAGACGAACTGATGAGTCAGGTTCTGCCTGACGATTTGCTCAAGTTTGGTTTGATTCCCGAATTTATCGGTCGCCTGCCCATCGTGGCATCTCTTGCCGGACTTACGGTTGAGGTTCTCAAGCGTATTTTCATTGAGCCACGCAATTCCATTTACAAACAATACCAGCGTATCTTTGAGCTGGAGAATGTGAAACTCAAATTCACTGATGATGCCATCGATCGCATTGCCGAACTGGCCATCAAAAGGGAAGCCGGTGCGCGCGGCCTGCGCAGCATCGTTGAGCATATTATGATGGAACTCATGTATGAGATTCCTTCCCGCACAGACATTGAGCAAATCGTTATTACTCCGGGTGTGATCGAAAAAAACGATCAGGCCGTGTACATCTTCAAGAAAGACAACAAGAAGGCCAAGCTTCCCCCGGGCACCATGCAACAGGAGAAGGGCGCCTGAGTTTCTGAGTGCTTAAGCTGCGGGCCCGGTGGAGGGCTACCGCTTAGAAAAATACTTTAAAGAATTTAAGTATGCCCTGTTTCCAGGGAACGCGGTGGCTTACTCCACTTGTGTTTTCAAAGTTTTGTAAATTAGCCAGGTACCATTCGTAATTGCGCACCAGTGCGTCTTTATTGGAAAAGCGCGGTCTGTAGCCCAGCTGTCGCTCCGCTTTCTCAATGGAAACAAAGGAATCCTTGTGGGCCGTTTCATAAACCCATTTGTAAAGCGGGGACAGGCGGAACAATTCCAGGATGCGCAGAGTCCAGATCAAAGGCCAGGCCGGAAAACCAATGATCCGCCTGCCAAATCCAGCCCTATCGAGAACTGCCTGATAGTCCTCTTTCATTGTAGTAAACTCCCGGGCACCGATGTTGTACGTATCATTGGCAACGGGCTCATCGAGAGTCGCACAGAGGTAGATGGCTTCACAGAGGTCCTCAACATCCAGTAACTGATAACGGTTCTTTCCGCTACCGATCATGGGGAAATTTTTGCCATCTTTGGCCCAATCGTAAAAAAGGGCGAAAACCCCGAGCCGTTCCGGTCCTATAAAGGACTTGGGCCGGATGATGGCAACGCACATACCTTTCTTCCGGTATTCGAGACAGATTTCTTCAGCTGCAATTTTGGCCTGACCGTACGGACCCACGCCATCAAGCTTATCTTCTTCGAGCAGGGGGTGGTGATCGGGGATTCCGTAGACGGCTGTGCTGGAAATATGGATGAAGCGTTTGCAACCGGCCTTGTGGGCGGCCTCTATTACGTTGCGCGTCCCATCAATATCAGTCGTAAAAATTTCTTCTTTTGTGTAAAGGGGCAGTGCTGCGGCCGTATGCACGACAAGCTGGACACCTTCCATGGCCTTCCAGAGGAGTTCCCGGTCGCGAATGTCCCCCTGAACCACAGTCACCTGGTTTTTTTCCGGATAATCAAACGTTGCCAGGTCCAGGGAAATGATATCCTTCTCTCCTTTTTGAAAGAAATGCCGGATGAGGTTGATGCCCAGAAATCCGGCACCGCCGGTGATAAGAATCTTCACGCCTGAATCCTCCGCATTGGACTGAAAGTCAAAATCCAGGCCAGGGGTTGGCCATCAAGGAAAAGAATCACCGGCTTCAAGCCAGAAGATCAAAAAACACTTCCGGACGCCTGCGTTCGACCGTAGCCTCCATGAGGCGAGCGATGCGCAAAAGATGATGCTCCTCCCAATGCCGGCCCATTACCTGGCCGGCGATGGGCAGCCCCTTCTCATTGTAGGCCAGAGGAAAGGAAAGAGCCGGCAGACCCACAAAATTTCCCGCATAAATGAAGCGCATGATTTCCGTAAGCGTACTCAGGTCCGATTCGCCACGTGGCAGGGCCGCCGGCCGTATGGGCGGTGCTACGATGCCGGTCGCCGGAGTGAAGATGATGTCAACTTTTTTAAAGAGTTCATCAAAGATAGAGATCATCCGGGTACGTTGCCGCTGGGCCATGATATAATCCAGGCTGCCAAAAGTTCTGGCCAGTGCCAGATTGACCCGGACGTCCAGGCCAAAATCCGCGCGATGGCTGTCATAGAATTCATCCATGGATTGAGCCATTTCTGATGCGATGGTTATGGCGTGGGCCACCCTCATTTCTTCCAGCCCGGCAATTTCAATGTCCACAATTCTGGCACCCAGTGCCGTGAAGGTTTCTATGGCTTTTTTACTTTCCCTGACGATCTCAGGCGTCGCATGCTCCAAAAATTCCGGATAGATTCCGACGGTCAAATCAGCAAGATCGGATCGATCCCATTGCTCCAGATGAACGGCCGGCTGCAGGAGCGACGGACGATAAGCCTCATCCTTACCGGCCATGAGTGCATAAAGAATGGCCGTGTCCGTGGCCGTTGCCCCCAGGGGGCCCACATGAGCCACGCTCCAGCACAGAGGGTAAGCCCCCGTTTCACTGATTCGTCCAAGAGTCGCCTTCAGGCCAAAAACACCGCAGAAAGCAGCGGGGATGCGGATGGATCCACCCCCGTCCGCGCCCACAGCCACCGGCGCGAGTCCGGCGGCAACTGCGGCCCCGGAGCCGCTTGACGAGCCCCCGGTGTGATGATCCAGGTGGTAGGGATTGCGAGTGCAGCCCCAGTGCGGATTGAGGCCGGTAACACCAATCCCAATTTCATGCATGTTGAGCTTTCCGCCCAGCAGGGCACCTGCCGAACGCAGACGGCTGACGACTTCGGCATCCTGGAGGGCTACAGTCTTACCCAGAAACCTGGTGCCCACGGATGTGGGATACCCTGCTTGATCCAGCTCGTCTTTTACGAGAACGGGAACTCCATCCAGCACACTGAGAGGCTTTCCAGCCTTCCAGCGTTCTGTTGCGGCGCGAGCCTGCTGCAGGACGTCCTCTGGATGGCAAACAGTTACTGCCCGGAGAGGACGCCCTCCCTGATTGGATGATTCGATCGCTTTGAGCAAGCGCTCGGCAACAATCAGGGGGGATAATCCCTCCGCATAGGCCCGGGCATAATCCAGCACAGAAGGAAAGTGAAAACCACGGGCAGTGGCCGGCTTAAGATTCGAAAGATCGCTTATGCGAATCACGTCCGGTTGTGCCGCTGCTGGATCTGCGGCGCGGACCGGTAAGCAGGTAGGATCGTCGGTCATGATCCGGGAACGAAAGGCGGTGATACCGGCGTCGCGAAACAGGGGTGGCAAAATCAGACTGCGCAGGAAAGATTCCAGCAGTCGGGTAAATATTCGCAGCGGCAGTCCGGAAAGTCGGACTACCCGGACACTTTTTAGATCATAAGCCATAGATAAGCTCTCCCCGGCCGGCCATGCTGACAACTCAAAAAGAAAAGCGGTAGGAAAACTCTGCCCGGTCGCCCCCTGCCGGGACAAGAAGGGATACGCCGGCGGACTTATGGGCCAGCACGTCGTAAGTGTTGAAGGCATACAGACCGCCCAGTACTGCCAGGCCCAGGTTGAGCCGATTGGCCTGAGCCGCTAATGTCGCCCGCTGTCTGCCAAAATACAGGTAGTTGAGCGCAAAACCCTGGTCGCTGCGGAGCAATAGGAGCGGCAGAACCGGGCGTTCATAGGCTGCTTGATAGGTCTGGTAGGTCCTGTAGTTCCAGAGAGTGTAGGTGAGGAGCAGGGCGGTGCTACCGGAAAGGGCTAAAGAGCGGCCTTTCTGACCGCGCTCCCATTGTGCGAGGCCCGGTGCCAGAAAGGGAAGAGGTGAAAAATTCCGCCAGCGGCCAGGCGATGAACTCCCTGATTTCTCTTCCCGGGTGATTTCCCTGACCTCTGGTTTTACTTCCGGTTTGATTTGCTGTTCCTTTTGCGGTTTTACTTCCTCATCAGGCTTTAAGATTTCTTCGGTTTGCTTTTTGAGCTCTGCTTCCTGTTTGCTCACTTCCGCGATCTCTTCTACCGGGGGTGCAGTTTCGCGAACTTCCTGGACTTTTTCCTGGACCAGGCGGGCTTCTTCTTCCTGCTTTTTTCGGGCCCGGGCCAATTCTTCTTCCTGGCGGGCTATGCTCTCTTTTTCCAGCAAAGCCCTCCGTTTTACTTCGGCCTGCTGATCGGCCCTTTCTCTGGCAAGTCTCTCTCTCTCCCGACGGGCCCGCGAGAGCTCCTCTTCATATGCTTTGCGCTGGCGTTCTCTTTCTTCCCGTGCTTTTTTTTGCTTCTCTGCTTCCTCTTTCTTCCGGCGTTCTTCTTCGCGCTTCTCTTTTTCTTCCTGTTCCGCAGACCAGGGACCATAGCTGATCCGTGTTACACCGGATCGTGGCACAAGACGAGAGCCGCTTGCGGTCTGGATGGTCACAGAGCTGCCCGATATCCCGGATATGTTTCCATGGATTTTTTGGCCGTTACGCAGGTGAATTGTATCGGCGAGGATTACGTGTGGCACAATACAGCACAGAAGAAAAAGAAGTCTGCCCACCCTGACCAGCCGGCCATGACTCGGGGGAGGTGTCAATCAATTGAGCGCGGGATTCTGGTTGGATTCTGCAAAATATTTATAAATTCCGCCCTTGGCACGCAAAGCATCCCGCCAGCCCAGGTCGGGTTCTGGATGAAATACAATACTATCTCTGGCCGGATGGATAATCCAGGAGCCCTGCTGCATTTCTTTCTCCAGCTGTCCGGCACCCCAGCCTGCATATCCCAGAAAAAGATGGATGCTTGGCCGGTCATCAGCCGGGATGGTCTGCCACTCTTCATCTTTGAAGAAATGTTCAATTCGATTGAAAAAGGGTTCAAAATAGACGTTGGCAACTGCCTGGATCTTACCCGGTTCTTCCCTCTGATCAGGAAGATCAGAATGGAGAACAAACAGGTATTCCTGCTGTACGGGCCCCCCCACATAAATGGGAGTTGACCGGGCCCGCTCTGAGCTATGGCGATCCAGCACATCTGAGAGCGAAAGATGGGAGCGCCGGTTAACGATCAGCCCAAAAGCGCCCTCGCTGTTATGCTCGAGCATAAGAACAACGGTCTGAAAAAAATTGGGATCAGGCATATTGCTCTCAGAGATGAGGAAGTAACCCTTGAGGCTTCCCGGCGAGCTGCTCTCTGTGGCCATTGCCGTAGGATTTCTGCGCCGGCTCCTGCAATCAAGTAGATTTCATAGAAATGGGTGGATGCTCAAAAAGAGCAAGGTTTGGTTTTTCTTTTATCAGATTGTTTAAACGGTACTGGCTTTTAAAAAAGACGATGGGCCGGCCCTCGGCATCGCGCGCAAGTAAATCATAGCTGGAAAAGTGTTGCAGATCTTCTTCACGGGTCCAGCGAGAACACTCATACGCCAGAGTTTCAATTCGATTGGGCGCCCCGTACTCTTCTTCCAGCCTGCGACTGAACACTTCAAATTGCAGCTGTCCGACCGCTCCAATCACCGATGATCCATCGGCCATGGAGAAAACTTGAACCACTCCTTCCTCCGCAAGCTCCGTTAATCCTTTGCGAAACGCTTTGAGTTTACCCGTATCTAAGGGAATGATCCGGGCAAACATTTCCGGTGCAAAAATGGGAAAGGGGGGGAGGCCCACATCCGGCCCCGAGCTCAGAATATCACCGAGCTTGTAAGTGCCTGGATTGATCAGTCCGATGATGTCCCCGGCAAAAGCCTCATCGATCGTGGTGCGTTCCTGACCAAAGAAAGCGACAGGACTGTTGAGGCGGACCGATTTTTGCAGCCGGGCAAGGTTTGCATTCATTCCCCGTTCAAAGGCTCCGGAGAGTATGCGGACAAAGGCTACACGATCCCGGTGTTTCTGATTCATGTTTGCTTGCAGCTTGAAAACGAAGGCGGCAAATCCTGCCTCAGCGGGCGATAGACTTTTACCATCGGCGAGACGAACGGGTCCCGGCCGCGGAGCCATAGCCATGAAATGATTCAGAAATAGTTCAATGCCAAAATTCGTGACCGCACTGCCAAAAAAAACGGGAGTGATCTGACAGGACAGAAAGGCACTCTCTTCAAACGGCGGCAGGGCTTCGCGAACCAGATCCAGGCCCTCCATGAAGCGATCGTAATCTTCTGTGTACATCATGCTTTTGAGTTCTGGATCATCGAGTCCTTTGACATGAAAGGGGGCCTTGAATGCCCCACCCTGGACGCGTTCGAAGCTGTACACCTGCTTTGCTAAAATATCGTAAACCCCTTTGAAGTCCTGCCCGGAACCCATGGGCCAGAGGATGGGAACGGCCGTGATGGCAAGCACCTTCTCCACCTCATCGAGCAGTTCAAAGGGATCGCGGGCGGGCCGGTCCATCTTATTGATAAAAGTTACCACGGGAATATTGCGCTCCCGGCATACATGGAAGAGCTTGATGGTTTGTGGTTCCACGCCCCGTGCCCCGTCGAGGAGCATGACGGCGCAGTCCGCGGCGAGCAGCGTACGGTAAGTATCCTCAGAAAAATCCTGATGGCCCGGAGTATCGAGCAGATTGAACACGCAATTATTGTATTCGAATTGCAGCGCTGCCGTTGAGATGGAGATTCCACGTTCTTTTTCGATGGTCATCCAGTCGGAGCGGGTGGTTTTTCCATCGCGCCTTGCACGCACATGCCCGGCAAGCTGAATGGCACCGCCGTAAAGCAGCAGCTTTTCCGTGAGAGTCGTTTTCCCGGCATCGGGATGGGCAATGATGGCAAAGGAACGCCGCCGCTCAATTTCTGCTTTGATTTTTTCACTGGACAGCATCCAGGTCAGGTTTTCAAAGGAAGGCAGTCGAGCAATGAAATCCTGGCAGCCGGAACAGATCAAAAGATCGGATCTCAAAAAGGCAGATGAGCAAAAGAAAGCAAATCTGCAGAACAATGGTTCGGCAACGCCAGCGCCCGGAATAAACCTCCCGACTGATGCAGAGCCATGGGCTCCGGATCAAGAGTTTGGTTCCGTAGATTTTGCCCATGATCAAAAAAGCGGTCGAGCATCATTTAAAGAACAGCCGGTCAGCGGTTCGCTGCGTCAGACGTCTGATTTGCAAAATTACCAGCGCGGAATCCTTGCCGATTTTGTCCGGCAATATTCAAGCGCAGTCATTCATCGACTGCGCAGTCTCTACTTTCAAAAAGCAACTTCCGATGTTCATCCGCATGAAGAGATTGTTGCCGTTCTTGGCAGTCTGGATGAAGCAACGCTGATTGAGCTTTTGACCATCCTGAGCCCGGCCGAACGCAAGAACATGTTTGCACTGGTGCGAAAGTACCGGGTGCGACCAGCCTTAATCAGCGTATTCATGGAAAAGGTTCGTAGCAGTCTGTAGATTTTCGATTCTCTCCCGTTGTTCTTCTAAATCCAGAGTTGCCTCTTCCCAGTAGCTGTCCTGACCAAAATGCGGGAAAGCCGCCGGAAAGGCCGGGTCTTCCCAGCGCCGGGCTATCCAGCCGGAATAATGAATGTAACGCAGAGCCCGGAGAGTTTCGATGAGTAGAGGCCACGCTGGATCAAAATGGCGGAATTCTTCATATCCGGCTATGAAATCGCTCAGATGCTCAACGAATTCCGGATCACCGGCGGGCGGAAGTAGCATCCAGAAATCCTGGATGGCCGGTCCATTCAGGCTATCATCAAAATCCAGACAAAAGTAACCCTGCCCACTGAGGAGTAGATTTCCCCGGTGAAAATCTCCGTGGATGCGCAGATGAGGTACTGATTGTATTTGTCCGCTATAAATTCTTCCCAGGAGTTCTGCAAGTTCGATGTAACGCCTGCGCAGAGAGCCAGGCAAAAAAGGATCAATATAGCTGAGAGCCTGGCGGACATAGGTCGCTTCACAGAGCGTGCGGCGATGATGGAAGGGATGATCGGCTCCTGTTGTGTGCAGGCGAGAAAGAAAGCGGCCCAGCATGGTTCGATCCGTTGCGTTGAGTTCTTCCGGTGCGCGGCCCCCTGTACGCTCCCAGATGGCAAAATAGATGCCCTGGTGCTCCGATAGACTCCCTGAATTTCCCGGGGAAAAAAGAAGGGGTGCGCAGACAGGTATTTCTGCTTTTTTTAGCTCAAAAAGAAAAGCATGCTCCTCTTCGATTTCCTCCCGCTTCCAGCGGCCCGGACGGTAAAATTTGACAATCAAATGCTCCCCGGATTCAAGCCGAACATCGAATACCCGGTTTTCAAAACTATTGAGTTGCAGGCAATGTCCACTGGGTTCGAATCCGGCATTTTCGACTGCCCGCAGGACTTCATGAACGTCAATCCGGTAGAAGTGTTCGTTCAGGGTTGCCCCTTGAGTTGGGCCAGGAGTAGCAGGCGGTCCGTCTGCTCAAGGGGGCGAAGGACCAGGTAGAGAGCCAGATAGATGGCCCTGGCCGGCGCTTTCCAATGGAGAGACTCGGGTCCGTCGCAGGTGCTCTGGCGGGAATACCCGGAGAGAAAGGCAAGCCAGGATTTCTGGCTGCTTTCTATAGATTTTTTCCGGAGAGCGACATAAGCGCGGACATGAGGTTCATCGAGTGGTGGGCGGGTCTTCTTTCCAGCCTCCAGCAAAAAAAGTTGTAGCTGGTCGTTCAAGGCGAGAGCTATGCGATGCTGGTCTTTTGCGGCTTCGCTGTACTGGGAGCCCAGGAGCACAGGACTCCGGGAGGAGCAAATAGCCTGGTGCATTTGGGCCGCCTGTTCTCTGGCATGTATTTCCGACGCTTTTTCCTGGTCCACAGCCGCCTGCAATACCGCCCGGCGGTCGAGATCGGGTAAACTGAAGGCAAAATCTGAACCTGCGCCATTCAAAAAAAGGGGGCCCGGCCCCGGCAGAGGTGGCAGCTGTGCGGACAGTTCCGCTGCCGCACAAATCGCTATACAGAGCATGCGAGCCATAATTCCTGACCATCATGCAACGTTCGTTGTTTCCTGCCCTTCTTTTTTATTCCTCCCTTCTGCTTTTTTCCCCCGGGACTGTTCAGGCAGAAGGGATTACACCGTATGCTCCCCTGCCAGTGGATTCAGATGGCCGGGCCGTGAAATTGACTCTTGAGCAAATCATCAAGTTTGTTCTCGAGCATAATATTTCCGTACGCCTGGACAAGTATGATATTGTTAAGAGTGACACGGCAGAACGCAAAGAAAATTCTAAGTACGCACCGGTAGTGGGTGGCGGCATTTCTGCCTCTCGCAGTGTGAGCAATCGCACCCGATCCTCCATCTTCCAGGGAACAGACCAGAGCAAGAATAAGAATTATCTCTATGTGGAGAAGGCGTTTTCCAGCGGCACTTTCCTGCGCGTAGAAGGTTCCGATGTACGCGAGGACTCCAATGCCGGAAAAGAGACGCTGACCCAGACCAGTGCTTTTGCCGGACTCAGCCGGCCGCCGCAACATACGGGGTCCGTCGCTGTAACTCTCCAGCAGGAATTCGTTAAAAATGCTTTTGGGTATTCGCAGCGTAGAATCGATCAGATGGCCCGCAACAATGCAGCCATGCAGCGGCAATCCCTGACCCAGAAACTAAGCCAGCTGGTTGTGGAAACCATGGTAGATTACTGGCAACTCTCCACTGCGGAATGGAATGTTAAAACAGCAACCATGCTTCTTGAAAATGTCCGTAATATTCGAAATGTGACCATCAATAAACGAACTCTGGGGTTGGCGGAATACTTTGAAGTACAGCAATGGGATGCCCTTGCAGCTCAGTCGGAATCGAGTTTAAAGCAGGCCGTCCTGCAGCGCGATCAATTGCGGCGCAATCTTTTGCGTGTGATGAATCTATCTCCCGAAACCCGGCTGACCGGCGCGACAGAATTGCGCGAAGAGCTGCCGCCCGGTGTAAATCTGGAGCGCGATGTGGAACTGGCCATGGAAAATCGGCCGGATCTTAAAAATCTTGAACTACAGATGCGCAATTCACGGATGCAACTGGAAATTGCGGAGAACAACAGGCAACCTAGTGTTACTCTTGGTGGCACCTATGCCAGTCGCGATTACGGACGTCACGGAAATACAGCATTCAACCAGGTCGGTACCAATCGCTATCCGGAGTATCAGGTGGAACTCAAGGCTTCGTATCCTTTATGGGATGAGGGCAATCGTGTGGATGCGCGTAATGCACGGATCGACCTGCGCAAAAGCAAGCTGGAAGAAGATCTCCTGCGCCGCCAGGTTGCCGATGAAGTGCGTTCAGCGATCGATGAGATGAATACATCGCACTCGATTTTAGCCAACGCCAGGCGGGCACTCGATCGCAATGAAAATTACTATCAGGGGCTTTTGTATCGTTACGGGCAGGGCCGATTCACGGCCGTCGCCTTAAAGAATGCTCTGGATGCCGTGGCTCAGTCGCGTAACTACCTGGCAGAGGCCCTCATCCAGTTTAACATATCTCTGGTGCGCTATGATCTGGCCCGGAACATGGTCTGGAAACGCTACAATATTGATATTGATAAAGTCATTGGAGAGTTGCAGGGAAGCGTTTCTGATTGAGTTCCAGGACAATCTTTTCCATTTCCCTCGAGAATTCTGTCAGATCAATTCCGCCGTAGCGGCGCTCGATTTGTTGAACGATTTTCCACCTGCCCAGGGCTGCCCGGCGGGCTTCTGCCTGCCAGGGGGCTTCTGGATCTTTCAAGTAGGTGAGTAAAGCGCGTAAACGGTAGCAGTCCAGGTTATGGCTGGCACTGAGCTGCGGCCAGTTCCCGCTCCTTTTGATGGTCAGTTTTTCCGGCACGAGCCCTGCGACTCGGGTTTTCAGAAGCCGTAAAAAAAATTCAAAATCTTCGCAGACAGGGTAGGCTGGATCAAAGCCCCCGCTGGCTAAAAAAACTGTTCTACGGATCAAAAGGGAGCTGGGTGAAATCATGCAATTCGAAAGGGATGCGCGCAGAAATCGGCCTGTTGAAGGACGGAGCGACTCCGGTACCGTCAGCCCCTTTTTGCTGCGCAGCCAGCTTTCTTCATTGTGGCAAACGCTGAGCTGCGGGCGTTTCTTTAGATAAGCGAACAGCCTCTCCAGCCGCTCTTTTTGCCAGATATCATCAGAATCGAGGAAGGCCAGCCAGCTGCTGCGGGCAAGTGTAGCACCCAGATTCCGGGCGCTGCCCGGTCCTGTCCCTTCTCCACGCACAAAGTGTAGCTGACAGTTTTCTATTGATCTATATCTGGCTTTGAGTTCCAGGGCTTCGCTTTCATCGTAATCGTCCATGATCACAAGGAGCTCGGCGGGACAGAGACTCTGGCCCAGGACGGATTCCATGGCCTCGCCGAGCAGCTCGCGGCGGCCGCGTACCGGTATGATGGCCGCAGTATTATGTCCTGGTTCCATGAAAAACGAAAATCCGTTCTTGTAGACAACCTGTTCGGGCTGCCGATGCTGATATCCGGTGCGTTTGCTTTTCTCCATAGCGCTGATTTGCCAGGCCACGGCTCTTCTGGCCGACACCGTCATTCTGCGCGACGGACGGATCATCGAAGGGTCGATTCGCGAAATGAGCGCCGTTCATCTGACTGTGGAATTGCCCGATGGCCGGGTTGTCACTCTGGAAAAAAGTAAAGTGCGTCGCATTGGCTACGGCCCGGTGAAGACCGCCCCCGAGCCTCGTCCAGAGGTGGTCCCTCCGGAGGCACCGCGTTTTGACCCGCTGGGCCAGAGAGAGGATTTCGATTTTTACCGCCTGCCACCGCCCGCGCCTTTGTCCCCTCCACCGATTCCTGAAATGCGACCGATCGAGCCAGCTGGACCGGCTCCGGTTCAGCCCACTCCGTTCTTTAAAGAAGTGGCGCCCCGCGAAAGTCCGGCCAAAACGTCGCGGCCGGCCATCCAGTGGGATGGCAGCGGGCTGGGACTGGAACTTTCCGGCGGCTCTGGGCGCTATGATTCCTTTTTGCCGGCCTGGGAATCGGGCCTTGAACGGTTCCGATTCCTGTACGCGCGCGTTTTTTACCCGGATGGGGGGGCAAGCCCGAAGCTCAGATCGCCCTGGCAATTTCCGGAAGAAAGCCGGGCACGGCTCAAAGCCCTGTACAGCAAAAATGGAATTCATGCTGAACTTGAGGGATCGACAGGCAAGAGCCGACCCTATTACAAAAGCGTAACGTTGCCCCTGGAAGGAGATTCCAGGCCTGTTTTTGAAACGGCTAAGATCAATCGGCTACGCCGGGAAGATATCCTTGCGAGATTTGGTGCCAGCTTCTCCCTGGCTGGCTGGACAATGCGGCCCCTTGTGGGTTACGGTCACAGGACCATCGTAAATAGAATTCATTCCACATCCTTGAATGTATCGAGCCTGCAACTGCCCGGCGGGATACCCGAGCTCTGGGATTATACATCCAGCCTGGACCGCTCCCAGGAAGCGCGCCTCAAGGGCCCGCTGGCAGCCGTGCAGCTGGAATGGAAGAATGAACCATTTTCCCTCGAGGGCGGTCTGGAATACCAGAATTTTCGCGGAGATTTTCGTTCGCGGGATCGTCGGCAGGTTCTGGTCGTGGAAACATTACAGGATCTGCTGCAATTTGACATAAATCAGAAGCGCAAACCCATTTACTACCAGGCCTTTGTATCCGAGGAGCAGAGCAGTCGGCTCTCCCTTTCCGGGTGGGTTGCCTCATTCACGGCGGGCTGGCTCTTTGCTCCCGGACGTAAGCTGTTCTTGCGCCTGGAAGGTATGCAGATGATTGCCAGGCATAGCAAAGTGCGGCTCACCGAATCCCTTGTTACCCGGGAAGGGACGATCCTTGTCGCTTCTGAAGAAGATCTGATTCGGAAACGGCTTCTGGATTCTGTGGCCGCCGGTTTTATGAAGGGTACGGATCGTCACGGCCTTTTGAGTGCGGGCCTACAGTTTTCCTTTTGAATAATTGACAATTGACAGCCTGCCGGGCCATTCCCTCTTGGAAGAATGCTGCTCAAGAAGGTCCAGCGTTTGCTCGGTGAGATTCTGGTGGAATCCCTCAACACCGATCAAATCAATCACCTGGCCCGGGATGTGGATCCGGCCTTCAACCTTGCGGCCATTTCCGGTTTTGGGGAAAAAATCAGCGTTCCCCGCAAAGTTGCTGTGGATTGCATTTTGCGTTTCTTCCGCACCGAAGAGAGTTTGGTAAGGTTCATTGGCTATGCGATTTCCCGCAATGGACAGGGGATGAGCGGCGGCGTGGTTCAGCTGCGCCGGGTAGAGGAGCTGATCCGACTGCTTGCGGAAATGAACTGGATCTACAGCCAGCAAAAGCATGTCTTCTTAAAAGATCAATCCCGGGTGCGGACAAGTGATTGGGGATTCTTACAGAAAGGAGAAGAATACTTTCATAGTTTTGTGAGCATTGATATCGTGTCCTCTTCCATGCTGGTGGAAACCAACGTAAAAGGAGACGTCACCACAACTTTCTCCAACCTGCGCAACTACATCAATCAGTACGTGGAAACGGCAAACGGAAGAATATGGTTCTGGCATGGCGACGGTGGACTGGCAACCTTTTTTGGCGATGAATGTGTTCCCCAATCAGTTCAGGCCATCGTATCGATTCTATCCTACCTGCCGGTTTTTAATATAGCCCAGAATGAATTGCGCCCGGAAAATGATGTTAAACTTCGCTGTGGCCTGCATTGTGGAACTGCCATCTATGACCCGCAAATCAGTAACATAGCCAGTGCTGATATGCAACTGGCTCAGGCTGTAGAGAAACACTGTGCGGCTGCCAATCAGGTCGCCATAACCCAGACGGCCCTCTTTCATCTGCGTCCGGAGATGCGTGCTCTGTTTCACGAAGACAGTGAATATCAGGGGCTCAAGATATTCACCTTTGCCCCACAGTAGAGAGATTGTATGGATATATTAATTATAGACTCTGATCGGGGAATCCAGAATTACTACCGAAATCTCCTCGAGTCGGAGTTTCGCAGTGTTCATGTGCGTTTTGCCATGGGCATGAATGAAGCTGCGGAAACTCTGGCGGCCAACAGACCGGATCTGGTGCTCACGGAGATTTTTCTCGAAGAAGGCAGTATCTTTGATTTCCTGGGTGCCCTGGTGAAAATGAAAATTCCGGTAATCATCGTCAGCGAGAATTATTCAGAGCGTCTGATTGTAGAATGTATCCGCGCCGGTGCTCTTGATTTTCTTTCCAAGCGTTTTATCAAACTCGGAATCCTGCCGCTACTCATCAAACGGGCCCTGCTGGAAGGAGATCGCTGGAGTAAAATTCAGGAAGTGGCTCTGGGTATTCTCCATCGTCCCGAGTATGTAGCCCTGAATCGTAAAATTCAAGGGTTTCTGAAATCGGAGGAGCTGGAGAAAAATCGGCGGGATATCTCAAGGGGAGTGGTGCGCTCCGTTGAATATGTGGAAGGGCAGAACTATCAGGTAATATTTGTTTATGTGCAGTTTCATCCAACGGCCGAGCACCGGCAGCTGGAAAGCACCCAGAGGCTGGCCATTCAACAGCGGGTCCTCAGCGGGGCTATAGAGATGGCAGAAAAGCTTGGCGGTCAACTCTGGACCCTCAAGGAAGATGGATGTTTCTTTGCTTTTGATGGCGATGATGCTCTGGAGGCTGCCCTTGCAGCCATACAGATTCATGCCAGCCTGAATGTATTTGCGCTCACTCAGGAGAATTTGCGTGAGGCACCCATGGTGAACATAGGCATTGCCCGCGGGCAGACGGTGTACCGGGTCAACAAGGGGGATATCTACTGCGAGGCATTGAACTTAAGCGCGCACATGGCCATCTATTCCCGTGCGCCGAATCAAATCCTGATCACCGAAGACCTCTTTACAGCTCTGGGGGCGCGGGCGCAGAAGTATTTTTTTCGCACGGATCCTTTTGAGGGTCATCCCTGCTATTCTTATGAACCCATCGCTTGAGAACGGGTAGGACGATAATTCGTATCCAGCGGAAATTCGATTCGCGCAATGGTTCTACTGTCTGTTTTGAAAACCCGGAAATGTTCGGCGGGAAAGCCCAGATCGCGAATCAAAAAAACGATCATGGCCAGACCCAGTCCCCTTCCTTCCAGATCATCGCCATACGCTTTGAAAAATTCCATCACATCTTTTACATCCATTGCGCCGGCTAACTTGGCGCGGATGCGATTTTCTTCTTCGGGAACAAGGACAGTGTTGTTTTCCACAAAAATGAGCAACCGACGCGCATCCAGGTCGATTTCCAGACTGACGTGCAGATCCAGATCCTGCATGGCCCGGGCGTAGTTTTCCCGGTCAATGGCCGGGTAGGCGGTACTGAATCCTTCAATTCCGCGGGCGTAATCTTCCGGATCATCAATGCACAGACCCATGCGTTCGAAGTAGATCCTTTTGATGTTGGCCTTGATGGCATTGCCAATGAGTTCCATGACCACCTGATACAGCGTGGTGGCCAGCCCCTCGATTTTAAGACGATTTTCCAGATCCTCAAAGGAATCCTTCATCCGTCCGGCAATGGTTTCATCTACGACGTGAAAAATCAGAGACTGCTTCTCCGGTCGCACATACAGTCTTGTTTCAAAGGCGTGGTGCTTTGCAAGCAATTAAAGAGCTTGTTCCAGGAGCGCTTTTTCTTCAGGGCTGAGATTCTGGTACAGCGGGCTTTTCTTAAGCTCTCGAATTCTCCGGGACAGGTAAGGGGCATCATCGGCCATGATGTCTATCCCCACAAATCCCAGCAGGAAGTCCAGAAGCTCGCCCAGGTTCAGACCGATTTTCAGGCCAGCATAGAGGCCCAGAGTGATTTCCAGCTGGGTGTAGTAGTAAAGGGGTGCGAGTTCTTTGCGATTGTAGAGCAGGCGCCTGGATTTCTGAAGGGGAATACTCGTGCCAAAGGGGGAGCGGGCCCGGAATTCTTTGCCACGCCGGGCTGTCAGCGCATCCGATACAGGCGGGGCTTCCTTTACCGGGCCGGACAGGATTCCTGTGGCTGTCGCGGCCTGGTCCTTGTCTTTTTTTTCTGCGGGTAAAAGATCTGACGGGGGTGCGGAGGAGTAGTAGTCGGCTCCCATAAAAAGGGCGGCAAATTCTGCTGTATAGTAACTGTCGAGCGAGCCACCCCGTAACCCGTAAGCCACGCCGGGACTTTTGTAATGAGCACCGAATTTCAGCGGTCCCAGGCGCAGAGCAGCACCGTAGTTTCCGGTACTTCCCTCAACTGTAAGTATATCCATGGCATCTCTTCCACGGTTCTGCCAGTAGGTACTCTGGCATTGCAAAAGAAGGGCAAAAACAATTAAGGTGGGAAATTTCATTCAAATCCCTGGGGGTAACACAGACTGCAGCCGCGCATGGATAGCGATTTACGGTCCTGGCGCGGATCGGAATAGGCTACCAGAGCTTGAGCCTGACTCAGGACGGCTCTACACACAGGACAGGTGCGCTTGCGTGGTTTTTTTTCCGTAAGACAATAGGGGCATCCTTTGATGGTTGTGCGCACTTCAACATTGCCCAGCTCCATCACTGAGGAGCGCAGTTTTTCTCCTTTTTCCAGCTCCGTATGGCAGAGCGGACAGCGGGGTTTCTTGCGTACCTCTGCGGGTTTTTGCACTGCCGATTGGATGGGAAAGAGCATCCAGAAGAGGAAGGCGCAGATCCCGGCCAGCGCACCGATTAGATACAGATAGTTTGTATCCACAGGGACCGGTCTCTGAGTTGTTCCTGCCCGCCCAATCTTTTTTCTTTTCCTGGAGACTTCTTTTTACAGGCTGGTCCTGTGCGAGTACTGAGCGGCATTCAACCCAGTGGACGACTGCATCTGGGCAACTACTTTGCGATGATGAAGCGCATGATCCACTGGCAGGAGAAGAGTGAACTTTTTTGCTTCATCGCTTCTTATCATGCACAGACAACACTGCGCGACGGAAAGGAGCTTCGGTTGCATACGATGGAGGCTGCTCGAGATTTTTTAGCGCTTGGCCTGGATCCGAAAAAGTCCGTTTTCTGGGTGCAGAGTGATGTTCCCGAAGTGCATGAGCTGGCCTGGATTTTAGCCCAATCGATTACCGTACCGCAACTGGAGCTGGGCCATTCTTACAAAGATAAGGTTTCTGCGGGAATGGCGCCAGGTGCGGGTCTCTTCTTCTATCCAGTGCTCATGGCCGCTGATATTCTGGGTTTTCGGGCTACAAGCGTTCCTGTGGGTCGCGATCAAAAACAGCACCTGGAAATGGCCCGGGACATCTGCCGGCGTTTCAATAATGAATATGGAGAGCTTTTCACTCTGCCGGAAGCAGATATCGCTCTTGAGGTGGCTCTGGTCCCAGGCATCGATGGGCGCAAGATGAGCAAAAGTTACAACAATACCATTCCAGTCTTTGGCTCAACGGCAGAAATCAAGAAGCAGGTCATGTCCATTGTTACCGATTCAAAGGGCATGGACGAGCCCAAGAGTCGCGAAGGGCCACTCTATGAAATCTTTCAGCTATTCCTGGATGAAGCGGGCCGCCGTGCTCTCGATGAAAAGTTTGCCGCCCGCGGTGTGGGCTACGGCCATATCAAAAAAGATCTGCTGCAGACCATTGAAACCCATTTTGCCGAATGCCGGGAACGCCGGGCGGCGTTGACGGATGAAGTGGTGCGTGCAATCATGGAGCGCGGTGCACAGCGGGCCCGGGCGGTAATCCGTCCGCTTCTTGACCAGGCCCGGGCCCTGACCGGCCTGGCCTATTGATTCTGGATGGATTCCAGGATTCCGGCTGTCGACCCGATAAGAACTGCAAAGAGGATCGCCGCAGCCATCAAGAGAGACAGGATCAAAAAAGCCAGGCCCAGGATCCGAAACGAGCGCAACATTTCACGCAATGCCTGGTCTGCCAGATCCGGATCCCGACTCAGACTGTAGGCCCGGGCCATCCCGCCACCGCGGTAAAGAGCGAGCCCGGAGAGGATGGTGGGAAGTCCAATGGGAATGGTAAATATGGGTAAACAGTAAAGGATACCGCCAATGATCTGCAAAATCCCGAAGAACTGAGTCCAGCCGGCTCCTTTGATTTCTACCCGTGCCGCATGTTGAACGGCCGGAGCGCTGTAGGCATTCTCATTCATGAGCGTTTCTTGATTAGAAGGCGCCGTTCGATTTCAAATATCTTGGCTCCGATCTTTTCCTTGCCCATGGATTTTTTATCATTTTCCTTAATGAAGAGGTCAGCTCCAAACTCTTTAAGAGCTTCCGCGGTCTGCATGTTCTTGACCCCAATCAACTGAATCTGTAGAACACCGGTTCCGGGTAGAGGACCCTCGCTTTTTTTTAAGATGCGCGAAATGCTGCCTACGGTGTCGCCGCTGATGGCTGGCTGGGTATGATAGCCTTCGGTGTAGCCCAGATCCCAGAGCATATTTTCGCTGGTATCGCGGCTGGCAAGGCCGGCCAGCCAGCCAAAAACCAGACCACCATAGACGATCGGTTCTCCACTCATCGGCCCGGACTGAGCTTTTGAATAGAGTCGATCGTAATGCAGGGGATGGGTATTGCCCATTCTGTAGGTCCAGGGAACGTGTTCATCGGTAATGGTGCGCATATTGCCGTGGACGATGATCTGTCCTTCGCGAAAATCTTCAAAAAAGGTATTCCTTCCCGTAGCTTCTGGCATGGCCTGGGGATTCAGTGGAGGAAGTTCCAGCAGGGGATTTTCCTGAGCCGGGAAGGGTGTTTCCTGACGCGGACGCTCCTTTTGTGCTGGACCTGTTTTGACCAGGATTTTCCGCTCGTATTGTAAGACAACTTTACCATTTTGATTGATTCCCAGAGTGCGCACATGGACAATCCCTGGCTGTCCTTCTCCACGATCCTTGCGGGAAAGGACCAGGGATCGCGCCGATAGTGTGTCACCGGGGTAAACCGGTTCCAGAAAGGCTACGTTGTAATAGCCCAGATTGGCCACGGCTTTTTCCGAATTGTTCTGCACGCCCAGGGAAAGAACGATGTTGAATACCTGCAGCGGGTGAACCAGAAGATCGGAAAAGCCGATCGAGCGCGCATATACCGCTGACAGAAAGAGGGGACAGGCATCGTGAAAGACGGTGGCGTACTCCTGGGCAAAGCTACGATCCACGGTGAAGGCTCGCGGATGGGCAAAGACTTCGCCTGGTGTGAATTCATGCAAATAGCGGCCGTATTCCGGCCGACTGATGCTTTCCGGTTCATAGGGGACGGATGGGGATAGCTCACTGATGGGCGGCCAGGGAAGGGTACTCATAAGGGCAAAATCGGTAAGCCCTCCCTCTGATCAATTCCCTTTTGCACTTTCATCCTCGCGATGCAGAAGGTCTGCGATGGTTGTTTCTGCGCGACCATCAAGAGCTGCCAGCAGCCTTTGCTGGATACGCAGAAGCCGGGAACGGAAGCGGTTGGGGCTTGAGTCACGGGGGATACTCAGAGCTTTTTCAAACAAAGCGACGTAAACATCACGAAAGCTGATGTCCCCGGGAGGCCGGGAGGGAAAGAATTCTTCCGTGTCATGGTCGTAAGAGAACATCCTTTTTTCCAGCAGCTTCTCCCTTGTATGATCCAGGCGGCTGGCATTGTTGCCAAAGATTTCCAGGGCCGCCTGGTTGGTCAGCGGTTTGTTATCTTCGTAAACAGAGGAATAAATCCTGGTAAGCAGCGAAAGAGAATTCCAGAGCAGATATTTCTCCGGATCATCAGAATCTTCAGAGATACCATAGCGGAATAAATAGGGATGTTGAACAACGTAAGCCACTTCCAGCCCGAACAGAATGATCTGTGTGGAGGTCAAAATAACAATCATACCCACCGGGACAATGGCCCAGACGCCCCAGATGTATCCGGTAGAAGAAAAGCCCATGACCCAGGTCTGGAAAACGGCATAAAAAACGATGAGCGTGGCAGACGTGATCATACTGCCATAGAAGGCCGCACCCAGACTGACCCGCGCATGTGGTAGAAATTTATAGAGAGTAAAGAAAATAAAAAGAATGAACAGATAGAATGTAGCGTACAGAGCTCCTTTCAATAGAAAGGCCTTCATGGCCGGGAAACGGGAAACGGGATTGATCTGTAGCTCGACCAGAGATCGTCCAAAATCGTCGACCTTTTCCGAGCGCTCAATCCTTTCAATGGCGTAAAGGCTCTCATCCTGACCGGAAAGAAAAATCCGATTCCCGGCCGGCAGCGCGGAGTAAAGCGGATGTTCAATGGTTGCGCCTGACGGCCGGTGCCAGGTCAGGCCGTGATCAAAGGTAAAGCGTAAGAGGTCGCTATTTCCCAGGAGAAAGCCGGAACCATCGCTCTGGATATGGACCTGCTCTATGATGCTTTTGGGTGGCGCATTGAGTGCCGGGTAGTAGAGCCTGCCATCACGATGAATCCACAGCGAGTTGTCCGTGCCGGCAAAAACCACATGACCCAGCCCGTCAGAAGTCATCACCTGGAGGCGGGCCAGCCTTGAGCCGAATCGTTCTTCAAAGGGTCCAAGCCAGGTGCGTCCCAGGTCAGGCGAGTACAGGTAGCGAGCATTTCCCAGAAGGTAGAGTCCGTCGGGATGGATGGTATCCTCCCGTCCGGTTGCAAAATAGGTCAGCCGGGAATACACAGAATCCAGGGCGGTCATTTCCAGCCTTTCTTCATAAAAGGTCAGGAAACAGGAGAATGACCCGAGGGCGGCAAGAAGGGCCAGGCGGCCATCGGGTAGCAAAATCATATCCTCCAGATAGGCTTCGCGTATTTCTGTATCGATCTTAAAAATAATGCTGTAATGATTCCAGTTTTCTCCACGGTTGGCTGAATAAAACAATTTGCCGTTGCGGGCAATGACATACACTCGTTCGTCTGCCGCCGTTACTTTCTGTAAGTTGACAAAATCTCCCGGAGAGAGATCTTCTGGCGGTATATTCCCCTTAAGAATCTCCCAGGCGGATCCAGTCTGTCCGCTGTGGTAGTCCACGTAAATGCTGCGAAAAGGGGCACTGCGATCGATCTTTTTTTCCAGGTCCAGGAGTTTCAGGCCGGCCGGTGAATAGTGGCGCAGGATGCCATCTGTTCCCAGAACCCATTGTTCACTGGCATCCCCGGCAAGGCTCACCAGGTCCGGTGGTTTGAATTTGTTCAGAGAATACTGAAAACCTCCGGTAGATAGAATCAGTGTGGCGGGAAGAAATACTATAGAAGCTATATAGATGGAAAAACGGTACAGCAGAGGGCGCGCCTTGCGGGCCCGGAAAATTTGATTGAAACTGTCCTCCATGTGGCGCAATATATTGGCTGCCGTAAACACCATGAAGAGTCCGGCAGCTCCGGCAATTGTATTGGCCCGGGAAAGAATCTCATCCAGGATTTGAAGAACTTCGCTGGCGTCCATGATACCATAGGCTGCCATGAACCGGGCCAGATTGGCTCGAATCGTTTCGCGGTCCACTTCCGCATATTTAACCAGAACAGTGAGCAGCGGAATGATGGACATGAGTAGCGAATAGGCGATGGCATTGGCCCGGTTGAGGCAATCATCGATGAGGAATTTTTTCCAGGCTGCATGCAGGATGGCGTAAACGCGTCCGGCACGACGCAGGGTCGGGCGGGCCGTCGATTCCTGGCGCAGTTTTTGCAGATAGTAGCGCAGCTGGGAACGTCGTTCAGAGAATCGTTTCATCGGGCTTGAAGTTCCTGTGGGTTGGATAGACTTCCACAAAATCGATTTCGCTGATTGCCACACGGCCATGGTGCACGTCACCCGGGTAGAAATCTATGAATTCCAGGCGAAGCCACAATTGAGCCACATGTACCGGAAAGACAGGCGAGTCAGGCACTGCCGGCAAATCCAGAGGGAAGTGCTGTCCCTGCGGTCGATCTTCCAGGACGATTTTTTTGCGGTACAGAAACTCAGGCGCACCAGGCAACTTGAACTCACGGTCAGGATCCACCAGTTGCTGGGAGAAAAAAATGAGCTCAATCGTGCGCGGTCTTGCATACTGACGAAAAGCACCTCGAGCCTGGTTGCCGGGGTAGATGATCAGCTCCCGAACTTTGTTTTTGCGCGGCGGCGAATCCGGGTAATGGGTGGGGGAAAGCTCGAACATCAGATAGTGCATGTTCGTGGGCGGAATGGGCCCCGCCTCTTTCCCGCTGCGCACATCTGAGCCTTCACGTGTATCCCACCAGGCGGTCTCGATATTATGGTCGAAAACAAAAGCCGGCTCTATGTCCGGAGATCTGAGCATGGAACGACTGAAAACAATGCGCGGGTACAGCTCCGTTAGTCCGCTCGCTCTTTTGTATGCCCGCGATAGCAACAGAGTCTGGCTGAAAAGAAAGACTGTGAGCACGAGTGCGGTCAGAAGAACTGGGCTGGACAGCAATGATAAGTTGAAGCGACCTGGCACGGCAACATGTTTTCCTCAGGGTCATGGCTGTAAATAATCAAAATCCCATAGGTCGCCTGGAAAAGGCAGGCATGGTTCTGCTTTTTTTGGGTTTTCCGCTTTCCGTAAGTCTTTCCCAGCTGGGTCTCTTCATAACGGTTGTCTCCTGGCTTTATGGTTATGGAGCGGGCCGCCTTTCTGTCATCAGCCGTTTGCCTGCCGCACTGTGGGCCGCTCTTTTGATTTATCTTTCTTTGTTTGGTTCTTTATTACTTGCCCTCGTCTCTTCTCCTGAGCCCTGGCAAACGTTTGTCCGTGGCTTCAAAACCGAACAAAAAGATGTATTGTTGCTGTCGGCGGCCATCTGGGCTTACCACCGCAGCCAGGACAATTCCAGCCGCCGGCTGATTCTGCGTTTTTTCCAGGCCAGTGCCTGGCTATTGCTTCTCAGCGGTTTTTTCAGTATTTTCAGCAAGTACCGATTCAGTAAAATTTTTTATCACCTGCAGCATGGTTGGGAAGGTTCCGGGCTGGCCCGATTTCAGCATCATGCCGGAACCCTATTCAGCACGCCGGAATTTTCTTTGCATCTGTATATGCCCATCGGCTTTATGAATACGCATTTGACCTATGCGGCTCTGCTCAGTTTCTTTCTTTGTGCGTATATATTTCGCTTTCTAAATGTATTTCTCCGGCAGCCTTCGCGGATACGCCATCAATCGGTATTTTTTAATTTTCTTTATCTCTTTCTCGGGTTTGTTGTCCTTTTGCTCAACAACGGTCGATCGGCCATGCTGGGTTTGTTCGTCGCAGTCCTGATGGGACTGGTGTTTTTTACGGCCCGTCGCTGGAAAAAAAAGATACTCTGGCTTACCCTGCCGCTTCTGGCCGGCGCGATGCTCCTTGGTGGACTTTTCTTCGTATCCGGTAAAATACATGATCGCCTGGAAAATCTGGTGCACTCTGCGCTGGGCGAAAGCAAGCATACGGATTACCAGAGGCTCTTTGTCTGGCAGATCGCTCTGGATATATGGCAGAACGACCCTTTGAGCGGAGCGGGGCCCGGCAACTTTGTACCGCGGGCCAATGAAGCTGTGGTTCGCTACAGTCAGGAGAAGCCGCGACTCTGGTATGCCTATCAGGTCATCCAGCGCGGTCATGCACACAATGATTTCTTGCATCTTCTGGCCATAGGTGGTCTTTGCGCGGCGGCCTTCTATCTGTTATTTTTTAGCAAGCTCCTGCATGCTTCTTTCCAGTGGCCCATCAGAGGATGGAAGTATGCGTGCTTTCGATTCAGTCCCCTGGTGCTCCTTTTTGCGGGTCTTTTGCAGTGCTATTTCCAGGACGATGAAACAGTGATGCCCTTTTTTTTGCTGACCGGCTTTTTGCTCGGTGCAACCACCCGCCAGCGAGAGACTTGAGGCGCGGCGCTTCAAAAGTCATTTACGGCTGTCAGGATCGCCCCACTGTGGCAATATGCTGGACAAAGTCCTTAAGATCGTTTTTGGCTCCAAACACGAGCGTGACATCCGTCAACTCCGCCCCATCGTCGAAGAAATCAATGATCTGGAAAAAGCCTGTCAGGCCTTAAGCGATGAAGAACTCTCCGCCTCCACTGCCTTTTTTCGCGAGCGGATCGCCAAAGGAGAAAGCCTGGAAGATCTTCTACCCGAGGCTTTTGCCCGGGTCCGGGAAGCATCGTGGCGGAGCCTCGGCATGCGCCACTTTAACGTCCAGCTGATCGGCGGGATGGTGCTCCACCAGGGAAAGATTGCGGAAATGAAAACAGGGGAAGGAAAGACCCTGACCTCGACTCTGGCCGTTTATCTGAATGCTCTTTCTGGAAAGGGTGTGCATGTCGTCACTGTAAACGATTATCTGGCCCGTCGTGATGCCCTGTGGATGAAACCAGTCTATACTGCTCTGGGCGCGAGTGTGGCCTATATCCAGCACGACATGCTACCGGAAGAAAGACGCCAGTCGTATCTGGCAGATATTACCTACGGTACCAACAATGAGTTTGGTTTTGATTACTTACGTGATAATATGGTAACCGATTCCGAACTGCGTGTGCAGCGCGGTCACAATTATGCCATTGTGGACGAGGTGGACAGCATACTTATTGACGAAGCGCGCACTCCGCTCATTATCAGTGGCCCGACCGATGAACGCACAGAGCTTTACGTCGTAGTGGATCGGGCCATACGCCAGCTCCTGGACCTGGAAAAGAAAGCACCTCCTCCACCTCCCGTTGAAGTGGAACCTGGAAAGGAAGAACCTCATCTGATCCGCGGTTACTACTATGACGTGGATGAAAAATCCCGCAATGCTCTGCTTACAGAAGCGGGAATCCAGAAGATGGAAGAGCTGCTGCGCATAGAAAACCTGTTTGCTCCGGAGAATGTGGATCTGGTTGCTCATACCAATCAGGCATTGCGAGCCCATCTGATATTTCAAAATGAAGTGGACTATGTGGTTCAAAACGATGAAGTATTGATCGTAGATGAGTTCACCGGGCGCCTCATGGAAGGCCGCCGCTACAGCGATGGGTTACACCAGGCCCTGGAAGCTAAAGAAAAAGTAGAAATCAAACGCGAAAGCCAGACTCTGGCGACGATTACCTTTCAGAACTATTTCCGCATGTACAGCAAGCTGGCCGGCATGACCGGAACGGCGGATACGGAAGCGGATGAGTTTAAGAAAATTTACAAACTGGAAGTTGTGGTTATCCCGACCAATGTGCAGGTGGCCCGGATTGATTATCCTGATAGAGTCTATCGCAGCGAAAGGGAAAAGTGGAATGCGATCATTGAGGAGATCAAAACCTGTCATCTGGAAGGCCAGCCCGTGCTTGTGGGGACCATTTCCGTCGAGAAATCGGAGTACCTCTCTTCACTGCTCAAGAAATCAGGGATTCCTCACAACGTGCTCAATGCCAAGCAGCACGCCCGGGAAGCAGAAATTGTAGAAAATGCAGGAAAACCGGGGGCCGTTACGGTAGCCACCAATATGGCCGGTCGCGGCACGGATATCGTTCTGGGCGGATATCCGCTTTATACCAGGGACATGGAGGCCCTGGAGGAAGAGAATTCGGACGTGGTTACTTTCAAGGTCGCTTTACGGAAACGCGATTGGGAAGAAGCACAAAAGGCGGCCGCCCGCGCCGGAGGCCAGGCCGTTCAGGCGCGGTTGCGCGAAATCTATGATCGGGCCATGATCTGGAAAAAGAATCACGAGGAGGTCAAGGCCAGCGGCGGATTGCATATCCTTGGAACCGAGCGTCATGAGGCCCGGCGTATTGATAACCAGCTGCGCGGTCGTGCAGGTCGTCAGGGCGATCCGGGAAGCAGCCGTTTCTACCTGTCTATGGAAGACAATCTGATGCGCATCTTTGGCGGTGAGCGCGTAAAGAACTGGATGACGCGCCTGGGTATGGAAGAGGGCCAGGAGCTGGAAGCGCGCATGGTGGACCGGGCCATTGCCCGGGCACAAAAAAGGGTTGAGAATCACAACTTCGATATTCGTAAACATTTACTCGAATACGACGATGTGATGAACAAGCAACGCGAGTACATCTATAAAGAACGAAACTTTATCCTGGATAACGAAAACGTTCAGGCCCACCTGTTTACCTGGATGCAGGAAGTGCTGGAACAGGAAATCCTGAACTACTGTCCGGACAAAGATCCTTCGCGCTGGGATACGGAGAGTTTACAGGAATACTTTCGTTCCTTGATCGGCACGGAGGTTCTTTTTGGCGCGGAGCGGTACAGCAAATCGGCCAATCCCCAGCTCGATCTTTTCAATGATATCTGGCAATCCTGTGAGCAAGCGTACCGTAAAAAGGCGGAGTCTGTCGGTCCAGAGAATCTGGCCTATGTTGAGCGGCGCATCGCACTGGATGTGATTGACGCTCGCTGGAAGGAGCATCTGTACTCCATGGACCATTTACGCGAAGGAATCTGGTCCATTTCCTATGCAGAGAAGAATCCCCTGGTCGAGTACAAGCTGGAGGGTTTTCGCCTTTTTGACGAAATGTCCTACAACATCAAGGCACAGATCACAGAGTTTCTCTTCCGTGTGCAAATTCAAGGGCCCGTGGACATGCAGCCGGCTGAACGAACCCGAGGCCGTGAGATTCACAATGAAATTGAAAGTTTCAGCGGCAGCGGAGGCATCCCGCTCCAGCATCAAGCGCGCGGACAGAGAGAAACAAAGCACAGCCAGTCCAGCGGCGGTGCTTCCCAAAAGAAAAAAACCAGACGGCAGCGACGATCTTAAAGCATCAGGCCAGCGATGGTGGCCGTCAGAAAAGCGGCGAGTGAACCACCGATCACAGCGCGCAGTCCCAGCCGGGCCAGATCGGAGCGCCGGGAGGGTGCAATGCCGCCAATCCCCCCGATTTGAATGGCGATGGAAGAAAAATTGGCAAAACCACAAATAGCGTAGGACAGGATGATGAGTGTGCGCCCGCTGAGTTGCTCCTGCATCTGGGCCATTGCGCCGTAGGCAATAATTTCATTGAGAACAATCTTTTTCCCGAGGATGATTCCGGCAAGGGCCGATTCGTGAGCGGGAATACCCATGGACCAGGCTATGGGATAGAACAACCAGCCAAAAATTAATTCGAGAGAAAGCTGCGGCGGGCCAGCCGAACGAAGCGCATCAGGAACCAGAAAGCCACCCCAATCGGCAAAGCCGATTTTGCCGCCGAGAAATACCAGGGTGTAGTTCGCCATAAAGATAAGGGCAATGAAAGCAAGGAGCATGGCCGCTACATTAAAGGCCAGAGTCAATCCTTCTCCCGCGCCGCGGGCAGCAGCCTCAATTACGTTCGCGTCTTGCTTCTCAATCGGGATTTCCACTCCACCCATCGTGCGCGGGGTCTCTGTTTCCGGAATCATAATTTTGGCGATGGCCAGAGCCGCGGGCGCGGACATAACCGATGCCGTCATGAGATGTCCGGCAATGTCCGGGATGCGATCATTGAGCATGCCAACGTACGCGGCCATAATCCCGCCGGAGACCGTGGCCATCCCGCCCACCATGACCGTCATGAGTTCAGAAAGTGTCATATCTTTTACGTAAGGTCGAATGAGTAAAGGCGCTTCTGTTTGACCCACAAATACATTGGCCGAGACAGACAGAGTCTCTGCTCCGCTGGTACCCATGAGCTTCTGCATGACGATCGCCATGACTTTTACGACCCGCTGCATAATCCCCAGGTGATAGCCGATGGCCATCAGCGCGGAAAAAAAGATAATAGTAGGTAAAATTTGAAAAGCAAAAATGACTGATCCGAAATCTTTGCTCGATGCCAGTGAGCCAAACACAAACACGGAACCGCTCTCCGTAAAAGAGAGGACTTTATTGAAGACGGCGCTGGCCAGTTGAAACAAAGGTTGCAGGACACCCGGTATTCCGAAGGCCGGAACCCCGAGTATCAACAGCGCAAAAACTACCTGCAGGGAGATTCCCCAGGCAACGACTTTCCAGCGGATGATCCGCCAGTTGCTTGAAAAAGCCAGAGCTATTCCGAGCATAATGAAGATACCGGCAAAGCTGATCAGTCGTTCCATGAGGCAAACTTCTTTTGCGGAAACGTTCTGTCAAGGCCGGAAGGCAGTTCTCTGGGAATCTTTGCCGGCCACAGTCTGTTTGTGGCTTCCAGACGGCGCAGTGCGCTGTAGATGGTGCTTAAATACTTTCCCAGGGATTCGACTCTGTCCGGATCATGGGCCGCACGGTTGGTGGGATCGAATGGCCGGGCAATCCGTAACAGGGAGTAGCGGTATCTTTCCTCCTCAATCCAGGGCCAGAACAGGAGAATCTCCCGATCCCGGGCCAGTCCCAGCACCTGATGTCCGGACCCGCCTATGGTCAGAGCCGTTCCCTGGTAGTTGTTGCCGAGTAAAGAATCACCCAGGGCATGATGAAAAAAATCGCCGCCCAGAAGATCAAGTATGGTGGGCACAATATCGAGCTGCGAAGCCACGGGCGGGGTCTGCCAGGGTATCGGCAGTCGGCCTGAGTGGACCAGACGGAAGAGCGGCACGGCTTTATCAGCAATGGGATCCAGGTTCTGATGTTCTGTGTGATCAGAGGTGAGAAGAATTTCCAGCGCCTCTCCCTTCAGTTCGCCCAGCAAATCGGCAAGGCACAGGTCCGTGGTGCGGACACTGTCCTCGTAGGGGTCAGTGGAAATATCTCCCTTTCCTGCGTAGGGGTGGTGTGAATTTACGCTAAAATAAAGGGCCAGAAAGGGCTTTCTGCTCTGTAACTTATCTTTAAGATCTTTTTTCACTGAAACGATTGCTGCGCAATCCTCTGTAGCTTGTAGCTCATCGGGCCCCAGCACCTGGGTAAATCCCTGGCCGCTCAAAAAGCGGTCCAGATGATCCAGCTCGATTCGTGCCGGATAGTAAAAAGAACTTTCTATGTGGCGTTCTTTTAATATATTTCCCAGACTTCCGTAGCGCGTCAGAGAATCGGCGCTGCGCAAAACAGATCGGTCATTGCGATCCAGAATGCCCGTTGTGATACTGAAAATACCATTGGCGCTGCGTCCACCGGCAGCCAGGGTAAAGGGCAGTCTTTCCCATTGCAGGTTTGAGAGTGCGGGCAGGTTGCGCTGCGCGCTCTGGGCTGATACGGACTCCAGAATGATCAAAAAGACGCTCCGTCCCGGCCCCCGCCCCGGGAGATAGCGCAGCAGCGGATAATCTGCATGCAACGGTAACGACCGCTCTTTGAGGAATTTCTGCCAGCTATCTTCATCCAGCGCTGTGGAGAAGTCCGGGCGATCAAGCAGGCTATGAGTTAGAACAAAAAAACCGTTGGTGGCAAGACCGGCGGGATTCTGCCCCAGAGCATCGGCCGGGCGCAGAACCCCGGCAGAGAAACCACCCCGCATACCAATGATCAGGAAAAGAGTAAGAATGGCGCTCCGGATCTGACGCGGTTTTCGCGGTTCCGGCAAACGCCGCAGTATCCAGGGAAGAAGGAAGAGAATGGCGCTTAAGAGCAGAAGTGTCCCCGCATCGCGCGCCACGAGTCCGGCGAATAAAGTCAGAGCTTCATCGCCATACTGGAGGGAAGCAAGTCCCGGGTAGCGACCGTTGTAGTACAATTCCAGGTTGCCAAGAAAGAGAATCACTGTAAATAGATATATAATAAAATTTTGCAATAAGCCGGTCATCCGTAACAGGAACCTGTTTTCGGTGAACAGGGAAAAAGCTGCCGGCAGGAGCAGCATGGATAGCGTGGAAAAATCGAATCTCAACAGGGAAGGCAGAAAGGTCCAGCTTATATTTTCGTTCCAGAGCAGGATCAGGGCGTGGATATGGGAGAAGATGAGAATCGACCAGGCGATGAGGGCATAAGAGAAAAAGCGCTTCATTTTGCTTGTCAGTGCACGACTGTCAGAAAACAAAACTTCCGTGCAAGTAGAGAAGCAAAAAAAAGCTGTATTCGGAATTGGCAACGCTCTGGTGGATACTCTGGCCTTTGTGTCTGATGATTTTATCCGCGAGCACGATTTAAGCAAGGCAAGCATGACCCTTGTGGATCCGGCCACGCAGGGCAGGCTTTTGAATGCTCTGCAGCATCATGAGCTGGAATTGCGCAGCGGAGGATCTGCTGCCAATACCATGTTCGCCCTGGTGCGATCCGGTGGCTCTGCATTTTACACCGGGAAGGTTGCCCGGGACTCCAATGGAGAGTTTTACCGTGAAGATCTGCTCCGGGCAGGGATTCATTTTGACATACACCCGGCGGCTCCATCGGAAGGAAATACGGGAACCTGCCTGGTCATGACCACTCCCGATGCTGAACGGACGATGTGTACCCATCTGGGGGTTTCGACTGCTCTTTCCGTAGGCGACGTCGATCTAAATCGGCTGGCCCGCTCGCATATTGTCTATCTGGAGGGCTACCTCTGGGATGCAGACAGGCCGCGCGCAGCCTGTGAAGCGGCCATGGAGGCGGCACGTAGCAGCGGTGTGCAAATAGCGTACACATTCTCTGATTCCTTCTGCGTGGATCGCTTCCGTGACGACTATTCCCGAATTTTGAAAGACTACATAGATATCCTTTTCTGCAACGCTGCCGAATTAACCTCGTTTTTTCAAACAGATGATTTTTCTGCCGCTCTTTCTCTTCTCTCAACTAAAGCGCGGCTGGCTTTTGTCACCCATGGTGCTGATGGCGCGTATGTCCTTGAGGCCGGCAGGATAGAGCATGTTGCCGGCTTTCCCGTCGATCCTCTGGACACCAATGGTGCCGGAGATGCTTTTGCCGGTGGTGTGCTCTATGCTCTCTGTGCCGGACACAGCGCTCCCCAGGCTGCCCGCTGGGGCAACTTCCTGGCAGGGAAAATCGTTCAGGTGCGCGGACCACGCCTCGAGGAAGATGTGGCCCATCTGGTAGCTACGATCTTGTAGATGCGCGTACTTCACCTGAGTACTTCAAGCAGCTGGCGTGGCGGAGAGCAACAGATTCTCTATCTGTGCCGCGGACTCCGTGAACTTGGACAGGATCAGCTGGTCGTCTGCCAGGACGGTTCCGATGCAGTGACTCGCTTTAAAAATGAAGGTATAGTTGTCCGCGAGATTTCCATGCGTGGCGAGCTGGATTTTCTGGCTGCGTACCGGTTGTCCCGGGTGGCCCGCGAATTCGGGGCGAACCTCATTCATGCGCACACAGCGCGCGCGCACAGCCTGGGGCTATTATCTTCACTTTTTACACGTCTGCCGCTTTTTGTATCGCGGCGCGTGGATTTTCCCGCCCGGGGCAACATCCTTTCCCGTTTGAAGTACCGGAGCCCGCGAGTGACGGTGTTTATTGCTATTTCGCAAAATGTAAGAAATATTTTAGTCAAGGATGGAATTGCACCGCAGCGTATTCGAGTGGCCTATTCGGGCATTGACCCCGATAGATTCCGGGATTTACCGGCAGCACGGGCTCTGCGAACACAGTACGGCCTAAAGAATCGGCTGGTCCTTGGCAATGTGGCAGCCCTTGTCGATCATAAGGATCAATCCACTTTACTCCGATCCCTCTGGCTGCTCAAACAGAGGACGGATGTGCCGCCCTTTACCTGCCTCATTGTTGGTTCCGGTGAGCGTGAACTGCGTCTTAAATCCCTGGCTTATGAAGAGTTGCAGCTGAGTGCAAGCGATGTTGTTTTCTGTGGCTTCCAAAAGGACATACTTCCTTATTTTGCCCTGTTCGACATTTTTGTCATGAGTTCCCGTGAGGAGGGCCTTGGAACCAGTGTTCTTGATGCCATGGCCAGCGGTTTGCCGGTGGTGAGTACAACAGGTGGAGGCCTGCCAGAAATGGTCGATGAAGGACAGGGTGGATTGCTTTCGGCTCCGGGTGATCCCGGCGCTCTGTGTGCCTCTCTTGCACGCATGCTCGGGGAAGCTGACCTGCGTGAGCGCTGTGGCCGCTACAACCAGAGCCGGGTCCGGGACTTTCATTTTCGACAAACGGCGAAGCAAACGCTGGAAATCTATAAGGAATTTTTATGAACTTTCGCGACTCTCTGCGCCGCCTGGGTCAAAAAATCCGCCGTTCCTCCGACACGCTTGCCTACCGTTCGCGGCAGGCCGGAGATCTCATGCTTTCTGTCCTCGAGCAGGGTGATGAAGCGCTGGAGAAAGCCTTTGAGCTGGCCCGGTTGCGAAAGGCGCCCGCACCCAGCGAGATGCCGGTTGATTTTGCTTTGCGTGACTCTCCACTGTTGCGCAAGGCTTATGAGACACTGGTGCCGGTTTCTCATGTGTTCCGCATGGGACACCGGCACGATCGTGAATATCTGGAAGATTTCATGCCCATCAGCAATGATTCCTTCATTGGCCGTGGTTCTTATAAATTTGTTTATCACCTGCCCTGGCAGATGGTGGTAAAGGTATCCAAGGAAGTGCTGCCCTCTGATCCGTTGTTTGGTTCTCTTTTTCGGGAAGTGGATCGCGATCAGTCCCGTTTTCTCAAGCAGGAGGAGCGTGATCTGCAAGAATTTTTGGGTCGAAATCGACGACGCTACTATCGGGACCGATTACGCTTCAAATTCAACCGTCTGGGTCTTGAGCGTTACAGCTACTGGAAGGTGCGCGAAGCCCTGCCGGATCTGGTTTTGCCCACTCGTTTTTTTATGGGACTCCGCTGCCGGCATCGATTGTTCCGCACCGGGCATTACGAGAAAATCACACCGATGGACAGCCAGATCATGCTGATCGGTAAACATCTTAAAGAATTTGCCCGGGCAGCGCGTCCGTCGCGGCAGTCGCGATTTATGAGCCGATTTGCCCCTCGTTTTGATTTCATGTTTGACACCCAGAGGTTCGGTCGGATCAAAAAAAAGGTTCTGCTTAAAATAACAGAGGATTTTAAGAACCTGATTCGCTACACAGAGCTACTGGCCAGTCGTGAAAAAATGATTCTGGACATTCATTCGGAAAACATCATTATCACGCTACCGGATTTTCAGCTGAAGATTTTTGACTTCCATTTGTTCGATGAGCATCTCTATGAACCATCACTTGTGCATGACCGGCCGGAAAAAGATCACATTGAATTGATCGAAAAATTTCTGGGTTCCCTTGAGAGCGATGGCGAGTGAAACTCAGTCCAGACAAAATCCGGGCCATCCTTTTTGATATTGATGGCACCCTCTTTTCCAGCGAAAGTATCATTCATGAAATCTACCAGCAGGAGTTCCGTCGCCACAGGAAACTCCATGGTGTGCCCGCTGAAATTCCTTCTCTCGAAAGTATTGTGGCGCAAATCGGCAAACCTGTTGTCGAAATCTTTGCCGCTCTGGCTCCGGATCTTGCCATCTCTGCCAGGCAGCAAATATCCGGGCGTATTTTGCGTGCACTGGTGCATGATATAGAATCGGGGAAGGGTTTGCACTACCCGGGGGGACTTCTTACGGTCAGGACGCTGCATCAGGCGGGAATCAAGCTGCATGCAGCAAGCAACGGCAGAAAAGAGTACATTGAAGCGATCTTGCGCTCTGCCGGGATGGAAGGCTCCTTTGCCCCGATCCGGGCTGTCGATGGGTTGGAAATTCACAACAAAGATGAACTGGTCGCCACGATTCTAAGGGAAAACAACCTTCTTCCCGGGCAATGTCTTTTGATCGGGGATCGGGAAAGCGATCGCCAGGCGGCAGAGAAGAACCGGATTCCCTTCATAGCCTGTAGCTTTGGCCATGGCGACGCCCGTGAACACCGGGGAGCTGTCGCCGTACTCCGCGAGTTACCGGAACTTCTGGACCTGTTTGATTTATCCGCACGGGCTGAATCTACCGGGCAAGATAGGCCGGAAGCTGTTCCATAGAAATCTGCAGGTGATTTTCAAATAGTTTCATGATTTTGCTCTCTGTTGTGTCGTCACCGGGCGTCTCAGAAGCCAGTAGAATCAGGCGGTCTTCCGCTCTCGATGCTCCCACATAGGCAATGCGGATTTCTTCATCGGGCCGTTCCGGTTTGCGATTCCAGCCACCGGACAGGTCCAGTAAGACAACAGGGAACTCAAGGCCCTTCACACGGTGGATCGTACTTACGAGCTCCGGATCGCAACCAGCATCAAGCCATAGCCGACGCTGGTAATTGCTGCGCACAAGAATCCTGACGTGGCTTTTGTTCTGGAGACTGTGAGCAACCATAGCCCTTTCTTCAAGGCAAAGTCGGACCACCGTTTTTTTGCTGCCGCGACCGCGAACACAGGCTACTTTCTTTCTGATCTGCCGACGAGACAGGGCAATGATTTTGCTTCCGGCCTCAATGATCTCCTTTTTGCTGCGGTAGTTGCTGCCAAGCTTCAACTGCCGCGTACCTGGAAAGTAACGCTTAAAATTCAAGAAGGGCTCAACGGTTGCCCCGCGAAAACCGTAAATAGCCTGCCAGTCATCGCCCACCACAAAGAGCTGCTCAAAAATCATCTGTTGTAAAAATTCCAGTTGCAGTGGATCGGTATCCTGAAATTCATCCACCACAATCAAATCATAGGACCGGCGCAGTTCCGGCAATTCGGGCAGGTGTTGCAGAAGGAGGGCGGAAAGATCATCGAACTCAAAGCCGGGTAAGGTTCTCTTGTAACTGTAGAACGCATGATGCACCTGCATGCAGAGTGCGGGCAAGAGTCGGCGGAAGCTTCGCGGAAAACGGAGCAAAACGTCATAGGGAATGCCCAGGGTTGCGCTTCCAGCCTCTTTCAGTCGCTCCCGAAAGAAGCGGTAGCGGATTTGCGGCGAGATGAGTTTTCCCGGTAAAAGCCGATGCCGGCGCAAATGCCTGTAGCAAAAAGAGTGGAAGGTGCTGATTTCCACTCCTGACCGGAGCTGTGGAGCCAGGCGGGAGCGCATTTCGGCCACTGCTTTCCGGGAAAAGGAGAGGGCCAGGATGCGCTGCGGGAGGATGCCTTCCCGGATCCTTTTTTCCAGAAGGCCGATCACCGTGCGGGTTTTACCGCTACCGGCCGCGGCGATCACCTGACAGACCCGCTCCCGACAGGAAAGAATGGCACTTTGCGCGGCAGAAAAGGACATACAGAGCAATGTCACCGGGAAGGCTTCTGTTGCGCCCGCGGCCGGTTTTTTTCATTCTGCACTCATGATTCTTCATTTCTGCCCGATGCTTACCCTAACACCGGAGGAGTCTATGCCCGCACCCCCTGTCTGGATGAATTCATCCGGAATGGATATCCAGGGAACCATCCAGAAACTGATGGAACTCGAACGCCAGCCGGCCAAAAGGCTGGAGATGGATAATGAAATGAATTCCGTCATGATCCGCGCCTGGGAAGAGGTCCACAAGCGTAGCCGCACTTTGCAGGATAAAAGTCGCGACCTGTACTCCTTCAGCGGTCCCTTTGCCTTACGGTCCGTCACCTCGAGCCAGCCCGGCGCCATCAGCGGAGAAGCGACCAGCAACGCCCAGGCCGGTAATCAGAATGTAGAGGTTTTGAGTCTGGCCAGTAAACATCAGGTTCATTCCAGTCCCGTAGCCAATGATCTGGTGCTGCCGGCCGGTAGCCTGAGCATCGGTGCCGGATCTGACACCCGTAACTTTCGTTTTCCCGGCGGAACTCTGCGTGATTTGCACGCCCTGATCAATGCAGAAGCCAATCTCCCCTTTGAAATCAGTCGAACGGGAATTGATGGCGATCGATCCATGATTTCTTTGCGGTCCAATCAAAGTGGCCTGGTCGGTAGTCTCACCTTTGCTGACCCCGATGGCATCTTACAGAAAATTGGCCTGCTGGGTTCGGGCTCCGGGCAGGACAGGGCCCGCCAGGCAGCATCGCTCAAAGGCTTGCGCGAAAGGGAACGGCGCGGCGGTAGCCACAAAGTTGAGGGCAATAGCATCTTCCTGGAAGATGAAGTGAATGTAGCTCTGGAACGTGAATTCCCGGCTCTGGCTGTGCTCCATTTCAAAACGGAACTCAAGAAAAAAGAAGGAAAGGAAATACCCGTCGGACCGGATCTTAAAGAAACTATAGCGGGTGTCAGCCTCCCGAATGTGCATTTGAATCGGCGTGCCGGTAATAAGGTTGCGTCTTCTGTGGAAAAGGTGGCTTCCAGCATCGTCATTGAATACAAAGATGGGGACCGGCCAGCCCGCGTTGAAGTGCCTTACCAACCGGGTGAGCAGAGTGTCCGGATCGGCGAACATACCGGAGGGAAACCGGCCAGCGCTGTCGTATTCAACTCTCGTAGTGACGAAGAAATCCGCATCCAGAATATAGAAGAAAGTATGACCGGGCAGCCCACCGCAGGGCTCTCGCCGCAGCACGTGGGCACACCGGCCCAGGACGCTCGTTTGAAGGTAAATGGCGTGGAAATCACGCGTTCTCAGAATGAGAAAATCACGGATATCATGGAGGGAGTTAGCCTGAATTTACACCAGACGACCCAGGGGCCGGTACAGCTCAAAATTGATATCAATTCCGATGATATCTTAAAGAAAATCAATGACTGGATTGCCGCCTACAATGATCTGATGAAATTCTTGCGGGAAAATTCCACTGTGGATGTAAAGTCCGCCCAGAAGATGGCAGAAACAGAAGGTAAGAATCCGGATAAAGTGGCCGCTGGAGTATTTGCAACGGATGCCACGGTGCGGCAGCTTTCCAATACGCTGAGGTCGGTGATATCCGATGCTTACCCGGCTCGGTACAAACCGGCCTATAAATTGCTTGCGGATATAGGAATCAGCACGGGCGCCCCCGGTGCCACTTTCTCCGATATCCAGTACGGGTATTTGATACTCGACGAAGACCGCCTGCGACAGGCACTGGAAGCGTCTCCGGAGGCCGTCAAAGAGCTTTTTGCCCAGGATTCCAATTCTGATACGCGCCTGGATCATGGCGCTGCCTACAAGATGCGAGAATCGCTCGATCCCTACACCCGTATGGCTCGCGGCATTATTCCCGGTCGAATTGATCTCATCAAAGCACAGTCGCGCAGCAATACCGATCGCATTGCCCGGATTGAAGCCGGTGTGCAGGCCAAAGAATCCAGTTTGCGCGACAGGTTTGGACGAATGGAAAGCGCCATAGGAAAAAGCAAAGCAACAAGTAACTATTTGAAAAATCAGATGCGACAGGGTGGGCAGGATTGATGGAAATCTTAATCAATGACCAGAAACTTGACGTGACCTTCGGTGAAGAGAAGAATCTGGACGAAGTGTACCGCGGTGTGGAACGCTGGCTGGGTGAACACGGCCGCCACATCCTTGACTTCCGGATAGACGGTAAACCAATCCGTAGAGAGACGCTTGCTCATTACGATCTGGCCCACACCGGTCTTTTGGAAATCATTGCTGGCGATACCCAGGATATGCTGCTTTCGAGTCTCGTGGAGCTGGACCATTACGTGGACAAAATCGGCTCGTATCTTTTTGATAGAACAGAGATATCTCTGTCTGCGACGGACCTGGAACAACTGCAGGAAGGTCTGCTCAGCATCGAGGATGTGCTGGAGTCGGCCCGCCGCATTCTGGGCATTGATCTGAGCCGCTCCGGGCACGCAGAGAAATCCATGAAAGAAGTGCAAAAGCGACTGAAGGAGCTTTTGCATAACCAGGATGCCGATTTTCGCGATGAATTTCTGGAAAATCTGCGGGATTTGAAGAGTTTTCTGATGCGCCTCATCGGGCAGCTGCGGGCCATGCGGGCCACACCCGAGTCTCTTCTTGAAGAGCTCGATACATTTTACCAGGACCTGCCGACCATCCAGCAAGCTTTTGCCAATGTGAATGCCCAGTTCAATCGCGGACAGGATATTACGGCTCTGGAAGAACTGGATCTGGCGTCTGAAAGGCTCGATCATGTGCTGGCTCACCTCAACGCCCTGGATTATCATCTGAGCGGTCGCGGTGTACCGCTCGCGGCCCTTTCTTTGAAGGGTAAGACCTTCCGCCAGAAGATTGATGATCTCAGCGGACTTCTGGAGGAGCTTTCTTCCGCTTTCCTGGAGGGCGACCTTGTGGCCGTCGGTGACATTCTGGAGTATGAACTGGGCTCAGAGCTGGAAGAGCTGCGGCCTTATCTGACAGAAATTCGTCCATTATTTGTTGCCAGCCTGGTAGCGGCGCAGAGCTAAGGGCGTGTGCCCTTTGCTCTGACTCGAATTCTTTCCTTTTTTTACCAGCACAACAGCTCTCTACTGGCAATCACGGATGATAGAGACGAATTGCAGGGCTTCCTGTCGCGGGATCGGCTGGATCCGGTCCTTGCTGACCTGGAACGAGCCCGGGCGCTCCATGAGCGCATCCCCCGCCAGCTCCTGCTGCGGCCGCCTTTTGCAGCTGCCTTTCTTTCCCGGCTTTCGAATTTTTCAGAGATCCCGGTAGTAACAGAGGCAGCGGAGGGAAGGGAGCCCTGGGATCAGCTCAAGCTCTTCGAACAGGTTACCCGCAGCCAGAAACAGGACCATCAGGAGCCAGGTCTTTCGCCGGAAAAATCGGCAGAACTCCGTGAAGGGCATGACCAGTTTTTAACACGAACGATTCTTTCCGGATTCCCCGATGCCCTTTTTGCGGCGCGACTCGATGGCAGTACCCTGTTTTTCAATCAAGCCTTCGATGACAGGGTCATCGGTCAGGTACTGTTCAAGAAATCTTTGCGGCTTGTGGAAGAATACTTTCGTGAACTGACCCGGGAGGAGCTCGCCCGGGCATACGAGCGTTCTCCGCGTGTGGAAAAACTGGAGATCTATGCCGACGAACTGGGGATGCTTCTGCAAATCAGTCAGCTGGTCGAAAAGGATCACTTGATCGGCTACCTGTACATTCTGCGGCCCATGGATCGTGAAGCCCTGGCCGGGACCCTGGAACTCTTCTACCGCAAAAAAGGCCTGGAAACCATGCTTGATGAAATGGAATCTTCGCGAATCCTGTCAGCACTTCGGGGTAATGAAAACAATATCTCCCATGCAGCCACAGAACTCAAAATCAAGCGGACCACTCTACAGAACAAAATGAAGCGCCTGAATCTGGCAGAGAAGTACGGTTACAAACAAACAGGCCCGGTGCCCCGGAAGAAAAAAACCCAGCGAAAGGGTCCGGTCAAGAATCGTCCGCAGCGAAAAAAAAACAAAGCTTGATCTGTCGGGCCGCATTGTTTCCGCTGGCTTAGATCTGGAGGCACGTTTTGGGTAAGAATAAAACTCTGGTAATGGTTCTGGCCGGACTGGCCGTTCTCCTGTTGGTTGTTGTGGTTGTTGTACTTACCGGCGGCGGCGAGTCACAGGAAGACCGGGAAATGCTCAGCCAACGGGAATACCGTGGTCCATCCGGGCAGGATGGCCCCCTGGAATTATCTTCAGAGGACATCGCAGATGAACTTGAGCGCTATCAGAAGTGGGCACAGTACCCTCCCTTTGCCCGTCCCCTTCATTCCGGCCAGGTCGATCTTCTGGATCCTTACGACCCGACCCGGCCTCCGGTGGGTGTGATTGTGAGTCCTGCCGCTGGCTGCGAGAAAACGGAAGATGGATTGCCGCGCTGCACCCAGAAGGCCGTGTTCAGTGATGTGAAATGTGACCTGACTCCACAGTCGGCCATCTCGCTCGGTAAGGGTGATTTTCGCATAGAGCTGCGCTGCTTTAATAACGAAGGCAATGTGCCCGTGTCGGATCTGAAAGTGCGGATCTACCGCAATCTGTTCAGGCAGGATATACCTTCTCTGCCCCCCGTGGCCGTCGGGGATACCGGCAGCGATGGGGACAGCAAAGCCGGCGATATGGTCTATACCATCCTTGTGCGCCCGACGGAAAGGGACTGGGGCATGATGTATGCAGAAATCGATGCCATGGTCAAAGGGCACAAGCACAACCAGCGGGCCGCCTGGTTTTCCACACCTCACAAAGTTCTGGAATTTCGGTCCGGCATTCGCGATAACCTGGACAACGGACATCTGGTGGTCAGCGTTCCGGTGCAGGTGATAAAGCCAGGGTTCTACCATATTGATGCTAATCTGGTGCAGGACAACCCGGAAAAGACCCCCGTTGCCTACGTATCCTTTGAAGGGGAACTGGAAGCCGGAGCCCAGACGGTGAATCTGCAGTTCTGGGGCAAAATCATCAAAGACAAGGGTCTGGATGGACCTTATCTTGTGAGCCAGTTGCGGGCTAAAAGAAATAACGAACCCATTACACCCGCCATGCTCAAAAGAATGCATGATGCCGGCCAGGAAATCCCGGAGCCCAACTACACCGAACCGCTTGAGGAATATGCCGGAATGACGGAAGAATACCGCACCCAGTCCTATCAGGCGCGGAATTTCAGCAATGCTGAGTGGGATTCACCGGAAAAGCAGGGCCGGATTGACATGCTCCGGCAAGCCCTTAAAGAAGAGTGAAGGGCGACGGGCCGGATTGCACAGCCTCGCCCGCTGTGAAGTTTTTTTTTAGAAGCACTTGACAGAAACTTTTGTTCTGGCATGTTACGTCCAGAAAAACTAAAGGAGAATTTCATGCGTAAAATTCTGATGGCAGTAGCCATTGCAACCCTCTTCTCCACATCGGTTTCGGCAGTTACCTACAGACTGTTCGTTCATGGCCGTTCGGGGGATAACCACTGCACCACCATTTCTGGAACCGGAAGTGCAACAGCAGATCATAAGAACTATTGGGGCGGAACCGTTACGGGCCTGTCCAACGTTCGCTACATTGGCTTTGATGGCACACAGTCAGGCGGAGCTTACAGCTGGAATACTTGCGGGGCACAACGCCAGCTTTACAACGCTCTGAACACATTCTGCCGCACCGGTAACAATTGTGAGATTTACACTCATTCAACGGGTGGTCTGGTGGCCTCTCGTTTTCTGCGCTACTACAGCCCGGCATCCTATGGCTGGAACATCCTGCGCGTTCAACTGATGGCGAATGCTTCAGGCGGTTCGGAACTGGCAGATTTTTCCACTTCTTATCTGGGATGGTTAGGATTTGACACGATGGGTGGACAACTGGATCAGTCGGTCAGCACTTCTGGAGCAAGATCCTGGGACCACAACAGCGCTAACGGACTGACTCTGTACACAACATCCGGTGAAGGCACAGATTATCTGTATGCTACCAGCCCGCTGTTGCCGGCTAAAGACGATGGCGTTCTGGCCAATCACAGTCTTTGCAACGTGAACAAAGTCTCTGCCGTTGATGTAAGCTGCACCCGTGGTAACGCTACCCTGCGTGAAAGCTATGCTTGTGGATTCCTCTGGCTTTCTACCTGCTATCGCTATCACTATCGCTGGACACCGTACTATACTGTCTATCAGGGCGGTGGCGGCTGGTCGCACAGGGATGCTAAGAAAGACTATAACCGTCGATAATTTCCGGACAACCCTGTCCATCACCCAAAAAGGCCAGCAAATGCTGGCCTTTTGCTTTTTATGATCAAATACCGGGACCCCATTTATGGTTGCCAGTTTGCCACTCTCCCGGAGAAATAGGTAGGAATTTACCAACCGAGGTGCTATGATACTGTCCGGCGACAACGCCCATTTACTTGAAGATCTTTATGAGCGCTATACCTCAGAGCCTGGTGGGCTGAGCACTGAGTGGAAGATTTTCTTTGAAAATCTGGAGCGTGGCAGCAACGGTTTTTCACCGCTCAAGAGTCCCGCCCGGACAGCCTCACCTAAGGAAATCGGTGTTCAGATGCTCATTGAAGCCTACCGGAGGCAGGGGCATCTGGCTGCGGACCTGGATCCACTGGGCATGGCTCCACGGACCCGGGAACTGCTGGATCTTTCGCTTTATGGACTTTCCCCGTCTGATTTTGAAAGCACATTTGATTCCCAGATCCAGGATCTGGGTGTTACGACACTCAGAAAAATAATAGATTTCCTTGAAGAGACGTATTGCAGCACAATAGCTTCAGAGCATTTTTACCTGCGCAGCAATGAACAGCGAAATTGGCTTCAGGATCGCATGGAGAGCCTGGCCAGCCGCAAGGCGTTTGATGCGGGGCTCAAGCTCCGCATTTTTGAAAAGGTCTACCAGGCCCATTATTTTGAAAAATTCCTGGCCCAGAAGTATGTGGGCAAAAAGCGATTTTCTCTGGAAGGTGGAGAAACCTTTGCGGCTTTGATGGACATGGTCGTCGAGGAAGCCGGAGCGCATCAGATGGATGGCCTGGTGATTGGCATGGCCCATCGTGGCCGCCTGAATATGCTGGTCAATGTACTCGAAAAACCGGCTGGACTGATCTTTGCGGAGTTTGACGAGAATTTTGATCCGGATTCCCTCGATTATGCGGACGTGAAGTATCATCTGGGTTTTAGCAATCAGAGAATGACCAGAGCGGGTAAGGAGGTTCATCTCTCCCTCGCTTTCAATCCCAGCCATCTGGAGGCTGTCGATCCCGTGATTCTGGGCTCTGTGCGGGCACGTCAGGAGATGTGGAAAGATGTCGAGCGGCGCAAATGGATGCCCGTTATGGTGCACGGGGATGCTGCCTTTGTGGGCCAGGGCGTTGTGGCTGAATCGTTGAATTTGATGAGCCTGCCGGCGCACACCGTGGGCGGAACATTACATGTAATTATAAATAATCAGATCGGTTTTACGACACTGCCTTCTGAGTCTCGCAGCACCCATTATTGCACCGACCTGGCCAAGGGTTTTCAGCTCCCCATCTTTCACGCCAATGCCGACGATCCCGAGGCAGTTGTCCGCGTGGTAAAGATGGCCCTTGAATTCCGGCAGAAGTTTTTGTGCGACGTGGTACTGGATATGGTTTGCTATCGAAGGCTGGGCCACAACGAGACCGATGAACCGGCCTTTACTCAGCCACAAATGTATGAATTGATTCGTAAACACCCGCCCACTGCAGACCTGTACGAAGCTCGGCTGCGCAAAGATCCAGACATATCCGGGGAAGACATAGAATTTATCAAAAACGGAGTGGAGCAGGGTCTGGAAGACTCCTTCCGTCGGGCAAAAGATAAAAATATGCGAATGTCTGTCGATACCATGAATGGTGTCTGGAGCATGTTTACCCGGGAAAGTCTGGATTCCCAGCCGCAGACCAGCCTCCTTGCCGACCAGATGTCCCGCATAATCCAGTCCCTGACGACCGTGCCCGAGGGTTTTACCCCGCATCCCAAACTGGTGCGCCTGCTTTCGCAGCGGGCAGCAATGTTTGAAGGCAAACAGCCCATTGATTGGGGTCTTGCTGAGGCTCTGGCTTTTGGTTCCATTCTGGAAAATGGACTCAACATACGCCTGACCGGACAGGATTCCCAGCGAGGCACATTTTCGCATCGACATGCTGTTCTGGTAGATGTGAATGATGGCAGAAAGCATGTATCGCTTAACCATATCTCCGAAAACCAGGGTCACTTACAAGTATGGAATTCTGCGCTCTCTGAATACGCTGTCCTTGGTTTTGAGTACGGGTATTCGCTGGCCGATCCGCGATCTCTGGTAGTCTGGGAGGCGCAATTTGGCGATTTTGCCAATGGGGCACAGATTATTATAGATCAATTTATTACTTCTTCTGAGGTGAAATGGCATCGCATGAGTGGCCTTGTGATGCTTTTGCCTCACGGTTATGAAGGGCAGGGGCCGGAACATTCCAGTGCGCGATTGGAGCGATTTTTGCAACTATGCGCTCACGATAACATTCAAGTCTGCAACTGTACTACACCGGCGCAATACTTTCATCTCCTGCGCCGTCAGATTCTGCGCAGTTATCGCAAACCTTTGATCATCATGTCCCCCAAAAGTCTTCTGCGCCTTCCGGAGGCCGGTTCCAATCTCGAAGATCTCAGTCTGGGTATTTTTAGGGAGGTTCTTCATGATCGCACCATTACTGATCCCCGCAAAGTGAAGCGCCTGGTATTCTGCTCCGGAAAGATCTATTACGATCTGCTTTCTTCCCGCAAAGAGAAGGGAATGGAAGAAAAGGTAGCGCTATTACGAATGGAGCAGCTGTATCCTTTTCCCGCGCAAGAAGTGGATGAAGTCCTGGCCCTTTACGACAAAGCAACAGAGCTTTACTGGGTACAGGAAGAACCGGAAAACCAGGGTGGTGCCTGGTTCATTGCTCTCCATTTATTTGCACGAATCAAGGAAAGGGTGAAGACCACCACGGTGGCCCGCCCTCTATCGGCCAGTCCTGCAGCCGGGATGATGAAAGTTCACAAAAGGGAGCTGGAGGATCTGATGCGCCGAACCTTCGCCTAAGCATGGTGGATCATCGCCCCGGCATGGGCGGCCCAGGCGCAGAGGGCCAGCTGGACAAGGGATGCAAAAAGAAGGGCATAGAGGGCCAGGCGTCGCGGGCCAAGTAACGTACCTCCCAGGGTAAAGAGAGCAAAGAAGAAATAGAGTTCCATTCTTTCCTGGTGTACTGCAATACTTGCGGAAAATTCTTCTGCGAGCAGCTCCCGCGCCATTTCTCCGGACAACATGGACAGGTAGATGAAAATTATATGCACAAACTGGTACAGGGCCATGGTTCGGGCAAATCGGGGATGGTTCCGGGAAATCCAGATATGGATGGTCATGAAAAGGGGCATCATCAGGGCCATCGAAATCGGAAGGTGAACGATAAAAGCGTGTGGAAAAGCTGCCATAAAACGATTGACGCAAAGAGGAGTTGGCCACCGGTTTGCGCTATGAAATTAAAATCGAATCTTACAATCATCCTGTTGCATGTCCTTCTGGCAACTGCAATCTATGCGGAGAAGAGTTCCGACGATTATATTGCTGATCTCAAATCGGAAGATATGAATGTCCAGATCACGGCTGCGCGCAAGCTGGGTGCTGGTAAAGTGGAAAAGGCCCTGCCGGACCTGACAGCACTGTTGGGCTCGCCCTCCGTTGATGTCCAGGTGGCTGCAGCAACGGCTATTGGTGCGATTGGAAAAAAGGGTGCGGGAAGTGATGAACTGCTGGCTCTGGCCGCCGGAACCAAAAGCGCCCTGGTAAAGTACGCTGCCTATGTCGCTCTGGCCAATACTGTCGATAAAGAGAAAACCGCCGCCTTCCAGGAAGCTCTGGGCAAGGAAATGGCATCGAATGATGCCCTGCTCAAAGATCTGGCCGGCAAGCTCAAGAAAGAAGAAAAGAAAGCCAAAGAAAGCGACCAGGGTTAGTGCTGGGGAAGCAGGAGGTCACCCGCTATTCGCGGAACATCCTGCTTCCTGAAATCGGGAGGGCAGGGCAGGACCGCCTGAAACAGTCCAAAGTAGTGGTGCTGGGTGCGGGCGGTCTCGGATCGCCTGTTCTGCTGTATCTTGCGGCCGCAGGGGTGGGCAGTATCCGGATCATCGATGCGGACCTGCTGGACCTGTCGAATCTGCAAAGGCAGATCCTTTATCGTTCAGCGGATCTGGGCAAACCCAAAGCCCTGCTGGCAATGGAAGCGCTCACCGCTCTCAATCCTCTGGTTCATGTAGAAGCCATTCAGGAACGTTTCCACGCCGGTATTGCCAGAAATCTGATCTCTGGCGCTGATCTCATCATTGAAGGATTCGATAACTTTCCGGGAAAATTTTTGGCCAACGACTCGGCCATCCTTTCCGGTATTTCTCTTATTTCCGGGGGTATACTGCGTTTTAGAGCCCAGGTTCAGGGAATCAAACCAGGCGAATCGGCCTGCCTGAGATGCCTTTACTATGAGCAACCAGAGCCCGAATGGGTCCCTTCCTGCTCGGAGGCCGGCGTGATTGGCGCTCTGGCCGGACTGGCCGGGGCCCTGATGGCTGCTGAAGCCATCAAAGTCCTCTGTGGCACTGCGGAGTCGATTCTCGGAAAGCTGGTCGAATTTGAACTGAAAGAAACCCGTATGCGGACTCGCCGGCTCAAGCGTCGGCAAAACTGCGCCATCTGTGGCGACACACCGACTATTGGCGACCTGGAGGAAAGTCGCTACGCTGTGAACGAGTCCTGCTTGTTACCATAATTTCACCACAGGTCGCTATTCTGTGCAAAAGAATTGCGCCAGTCGGCCGTTCCGTCCGGATCCAGTTGAGCGATGGCCAGACCTTCCTCCCTCTCCAATCGGTCAAGGATCTGGCCCTTTGCATCGTAGATTCGACTATGGCCGGCCGCATCAATGCTCCCGCACATCCCGGTGGCATTGGCCAGAAGCAACGGCGTCTGCGACTCTATGCTTCGGGCCTGGCTTAATGCCTGCATGTGTTCCTCCCGGACCCGGGGCCAGAGTGCGGGGACAAGAAAAAGATCCACCGGGGGCTCACGCCGGAAAACAGGCGGAAAACGCAGATCAAAGCAGGTGGCAAGGCCGATGCGCCAGCCAGCCCACTCAATCGTCACGAGCCTACCTCCAAAAGTTAAGTGCCGATCTTCATCCAGGGCCCCGATGAGGTGGATTTTATCATACCAGCCCGGGACATCACCACTATCGGAAATGAAAAAGCTCCGATTCCAGAACGCGCCTCCTTCCTTCCAGAGGAGTGGCAAAAGACAGGCCTTCCCGGTTTTTTTGCACAATGCAGAAATGGCGGCAAGCAGCTTGACGTTCGACACGGCAATGGACCCAAGATTTGCGTAATCAAAACCACTTGAGCAGCTTTCTGGAAAAACGATCAGATCGAGCTCATCGAGACCAAAGGCATGAGAGAGCCAGCTTTCATTGGCCGCCGGATCGCCCAGGACAATACGATGCTGCACGGCAGCGGCCCGGATCGGCTTTTTTTTCTTGTGAGTGTAATTGCCCATCAGAGTATGACCTGCTTATCCACTCAGAAAAAGCCAAAGGACGGTAGCAAGAGATTTATGTTTTCCGGTGATCTTGAAGATGATTTAGAAGATGAACTGGGAGGCTGGGATGAGCAGGAAGATGACATGGTTGATAGCAGTTTTGTCTGCGAAGACTGCGATTACCGTTGGGACGGGGCGGCTCTTGCAGAAGAGCTGGACATGGGTCAGCTTGTGTGTCCTATGTGCGGTAGCGTCAACGTAACCCAGCTCTGAGGAGGCACTGCGATGCCCGTTCGGATCAGCCTCTTTCTTTTTGGAATCATAGTGCTGCTGCTTCTGGTTCTGGGCAATCCCGAAAGAGTTGTCATCCAGTTCCTTTTCTGGCGCACCAGCTATGAACTTTATCAGGTTATCATCGGCAGTGCGGCTCTGGGTGCAGTTTTAGCTCTCTTGTTTCATTCGCATTTTAATTATCTGAAACGATTACGGAAACGGTTTTTTGGCTCTTGAAGCTGTTTGTGCAGCAGGGTCGCTTCCGCAATCGCAGCATCTCTATACCACCAGCAGTAAAAGGCCATCTCGAGTTTACTCCCGCCCGCATTAAGGAAGCGATATTTCAGATTGTGTTTGCGCGGACTGGCGGTCGCATCGGTGAATACGCTTTCTTTGATTTGTGCGCCGGGTCAGGCCAGATGGCCTGGGAGGCACTGAGCCGTGGATTCAGGGAGGTGCACGTCAATGAACTGGACTCCCAACGATTCCGCTTTCTGACCCAGGAAAAAGAGAATTACACACCCGGTCAGGTGATACTTTCGCGACGCAGTTGGAGCCGCATGGCAGACCCGATCGTGCAGGCAATGCCAGCCGTGGTATTTCTGGACTTACCCTATAGTTTCTGGAAAGATAAGGAAACGACAGAAGCTCTGGACAGATTCATTGGCTCCCTGGCGAATCGGCAACGACTGATCCTTATACTGCAATCGCCCCTGGCCGAAATCCCATCGCAGTACGTTTTTTCCGCCCGCGCCTACGGGAACCACTTTGTCCTGATTCTGGAGGACGGCGGCCGGTAATTCCTCAAAGGGAAGGCACCCTTAATGTTTCAGGAGGCGCGTTGCAACCAGCCCGCAGCGATTTTGCGATTTTCACTGAACCAGTCGCGCATGCGGTCCATAAAGGTCGTATCAATCCGGTAACGCCAGTCGATTAAAAGTTTGTACAGAAACTTTACTATGATCTCAAAAGTGGAAACAATCAGAGCCACAAAAAAGGTGATGAAAATCCAGATGGTAGCAATAATGAATTTCAGCATAGATTCAGGTTTTCCGGCCTCCCTTGAAACAGGCAAGCGCAAAAAGATCTGATATGTGAGTCCGGTCGCGGAGTTTGGTTTGACGGCCAGAGGGCCCTGAAAAAGCCTAACTTGAGCAGGGGTAGTAGCTCAGCTGGTTAGAGTGTCGGTCTGTCACACCGAAGGTCGCGGGTTCAAGTCCCGTCTGCCCCGAAGTTTCCACCCAGTGCAGCTTCTCGCGGCGGTCTAACCGATGTCGCGCCTTCAAGTCCCGTCTGTGAAAGCTCCAGGGCCCGCTCATAGCTTACAAGGCGACGGATCAGGCTGTTGTAGCGAGCATGCGCGTCATCGCCGTGGAAACGAGTAAGCAGCCAATACAGCCGGGATTCTGGATGATCGGTGCCGGCCTTCGACTGAATGGCAAATCCCAACCGGTTCAAACGCGGCGCCCCAATCTCCAGGAGCAGTGACTCAATGGTTTCTTGACCGCTTTCCAGATCCGCAAGTCCCTTTGAGATGAATTCTTCTCCTGGCAGTTCGGTCATGAAGATTTTCCCAGAATTTCCTTTAACTTATTTTCGAGACTCTTTGCTTCCAATGCCGGAAAGCGAATCAGATCATCTTTGATCCGGGCGAACAACTCGATAAGGACGTCCGGTACCACAAGTCCGGTTGCCAGCATTTGCCGGACATCCAATAGATCTTTGTTGTGGCTGCGCTCAATTTTTGCAAGGGCCTGGGAGTAGAAATCATAGTGAAAGAAATCAATGCTGCCACATCTTTCTATAAAAATGCTCCGATCCTGCCAGCCGGGCAGGGGAGGCAGGAATTGGTCCGGGGCAGCCAGTTCAATATTGACCTGAAATTTCTCTTTGATAATTCGAATAGCTTCAAAAACACCGGCTGGTTCCGGATCCAGTTTCAAATCCAGATCGATTGTGCTGTCACGCCAACCTTCCAGCAAGGCTGATGCGCCGCCAACCAGGTAAACCTTTCCTGGGCCTCTGGCCCGCTGACCCAGCTCTGTGATCAACTCTTGCAGCCTTTTTTTTGTAAGCTCCTGGCGCATTCTGCAACTGCTGCTCTGGAGAGTTACGCAGCAAAGCTTTTAAAAGGTAAATCGGAAGAAAACGGAAAAACGGCAACCAGTCGCTTGGCGATGTGCTTTCAGGTACAATTCTAATGAGGCAACAGGGGTATCTCAGAAGTACCTTTTCTGATGAGGCAATAGTGACTGCCGCTAAGAGCCACTATGTCCCCTTTTTCGGTGGACCCGGAGCGGACAGGTAGGCAGCAAGTTCCTAGAAGATGAAAATGGGCCGGTGGGACTCGGAAAACGGAACTATGATTCGCGAATATTGCCGGCAAGGGCCCTCCCTGATCGGAAGGCCTTGCCTTCTTTTTTTTCATCCCGGTTGATTTTTTTCCTTGCCCGCCGGTGAGGAGGTGCTATGAAACCTGCATGGACTTGCGGGTTATACGCCATTGGGGCCGGGTTTGCGCGGCCAAAATTTTAAGGGGCTCGCAATCCGGGGGTTTTTTGCCGTGAATCAGAGAATCAGAGAATCAGAGAATCAGAGAATCAGAGAATCAGAGAATCAGAGAATCAGAGAATCAGAGAATCAGAGAATCAGAGAATCAGAGAATCAGAGAATCAGAGAATCAGAGAATCAGAGAATCAGAGAATCAGAGAATCAGAGAATCAGAGAATCAGAGAATCAGAGAATCAGAGAATCAAATAGGTAAATATTTCTTAAAGGGCGCCGCCTTTGCGGGCGGGATGTCTGCCTTCTTGGCCCTGGGCATTCTGGTGGCCCAGACAATCAATACCTTTAGTTCCGGGGAAAGCGTTTCTTCCAGCAGGATCAACCAGAATTTCCAGATGGTGGCCCCCCCGGGCCTGGTGGCTGCCTTCATGCTGACTTCCTGCCCGTCGGGTTGGATTGCCGCGGACGGCAGCAATGGCACGCCCGACTTGCGGGGCCGATTCATGCGGGGCCTTGATGATATGGGAACGGGAGCTGCCGGCAATGATCCGGATGGCGTGCGGGCCGTTGGAGCTGCTCAGGCGGATGCCTTTGCAAACCATAATCACAATACCGCGTATGACTACCAACGGTTTGTTGGCGGCGCAGGCAATGGGGCCGCTATCATTGCAATCTTCGGTGCCGTGGATGGGTCGGCCACTTTAACAATGAACAATACCGGTGGCAATGAAACTCGGCCCAAAAATGTGGCCCTGATTTTCTGCATGCGTAAGGATACTTGACCGCCATTCAAAATTTTAAGGGGCTTGCAATCCGCCGGTTTTGTAGCGGAAATGACTCGAATTGACTCACCAGAAAAGTGCCTGAAAATCTCCCTGCGCCTGCCCGGGCTGCAAGAGGATTCAAGCTTCCTTTTTCTCACGCAGTTGCCAGACCTTCTCAAGGTCGGCCCGATACGAATATTCCTTTAGCTTTTCCATGAAGGGATTCGCATAGCCCGGGTCATGCAGCCTGCGACGGGCCGGCTCTTTGTGATAGACAGTTTTTGGAGCGCGTTCGCGAGCTTTATTCAGCTTTTTCCTTGGACGCGGCTGGATGGAGAGTATCAATTCCTCTTGAATGGTATCTATTTCCCGGCGCAAAAATGCAGGGTTCAACTCTGAGTAAGTCGCCTTCAATTGTTTTTTCGTTTGGGGTATCTCAGAAGTACCTTTTCTGATGAGGCAATATGCTACTTCCGATAAGAACGATTATGTCACTTTGAGCACAGAGGTGGCTTGAATAAACCGGCGGATCCGATTGATGTTGCGAAGCGTTTTTTTGTAATACGGCATACCTCTTTTCCTTTTGCAGACTTTCTCCTGATGATATTCTGTGCAGCGGCAGGATTTGTTAGTGCACGTATAATATGCACGATGAATTCCAATAACACCAGTTCGGCCCAGATTTAGTTTGCGCTCTCGAGTTCCCTGGAATTTCTGCGGGCTTCCGCATTCAGGACATTTTTTTTTCGCCGGCCTTCAGGCCCGGTCCTATTTTTCCCAGAATCTTCAGCAGAACTTCAGGGTGGTCTACATGGTGACGGATCATCCAATCCTGAATTTCCGCCAGGTTTGGAGCCGTCCGGTCCGGGTGTTCCTCCCCCTTCCGGAGACTTTCCTTGAAACGCTCTCCCAACTCCTCGATTTCCGCATCTGTGAAAAACATCAGCACCCCCTGCAATTACAGGGAAGCTTGGGCCAGACGGCCGCCGGTACCAGCACTTTTTCCTACGATTGGCGGGTGCGCCCGTCCTCCGACGCCAATATTGGAATTGTCACCAATCCGCCAGGTGTTTTATGTTACGAGTCCGCCCGGTTTGGACCAGGTTAACCGAACCACCACATAGGTTGTTTTGTTGGGCTGGCGGTGAGCTGCATGAGCTTTCAGGCCCTGTACTGAACCTGCGAGAATTTCAACTTCCATTATCCTTTTTTAGAATTGCTCTCAGCGCCTCCTTTTCATGTCAGTCCAGCAACGAAGAGGAAGGGATTCCTGGATGGAGAATCACAGTTGAATCGGTTTTACTCAAGAATGGCATTCGTTTCTGCAATCGCAATTGGTCTGCTCATTCTCCTGACGCACAGCGATTACGGCATGACCTGGGATGAAGAGGTGCAGAAAACCTACGGAAATCTGATTCTGGCATACTTCGGAAGTGGTTTTGCGAACAAATTTGCCATGGACTACCTCGATCTAAAATTCTACGGCGGTGCCTTCGAACTTCTTGTACAGCTGGTTACCTACTGGCTGGTCCCACTGACGGGGGCTGACCTGTTCGATGTCAGACACCTTCTCAATGCTCTAACCGGATTCACCGCAGTTTTTTTCGCCTATCGGTCGGTTCGATTGGTAGCCTCAGGCCGAGCAGCCTTCGCTGCCGCCTTCTTACTCATAACTATGCCGCGATTCTGGGGTCACAGCTTCAACAACCCCAAAGATATCCCTTTTGCGGCGGCTTACAGCCTTGCCATCTTTGCGATAATTCGGTTTGTCCTGGAATTTCCAGCACCATCCCGGAAGGCGGCCGTGCAGCTCGGGCTAATGATCGGTCTGGCTATGGCGGTGCGAGTCGGTGGCTTGATCCTGTGGGCTGTGCTCGCGCTGGCCTGGCTGCTACAATGGGCCGCCCGTGGCGGACGTCCGGTTCAATTCCTGACCTTGCGCAATTTCTCCCGGATGAGTCTCGCCTTTGGCGTTGCCTGGTTGACAATGATCCTTCCCTGGCCCTACGCCCAGGCAGACCCTTTCTTTCGACCCCTTGAAACTCTACAGCTCATGTCCCATTTTGCCTGGACGCAGACCGTCCTGTTTGATGGCCAAATGATGCCCGCTCCTGACTTACCGTCGACATATTTGCCGGTCTGGTTTGCCATAACTTTGCCTGATCACTTTCTGGTGCTATTTTTGGGGGCGATTTTGATCATCGCGCTCGGACGCCTGTGTCGCCGGGATGGCCGGCATCAGGAAAGCGTGGAGGACGGCGAAGCTCCGCCGCGATTTCCGGCAGCCACATTTTTCTTTCTGGCTGCAGTCCTCCCTGTCCTGATCGCTATCGTTCTCGATAGCGTTGTCTATGATGGGATGCGACACTTTCTGTTCGTTCTGCCACTCTTGAGTATGGGGGCGGCTCTCTTAGTGGATCGAGCCCTGGAGCAAAAGGCTCGCTGGCTGGTCACCGGTTGGATTGCGGTCTCGGTTGGTTCCTTTGCCCTTGTTTTTCTGGATATGGTTCAATTGCATCCCTATCAGGCGATATATTTCAATCGATCAACAATAGGTGGTCTGGCCGGCGCCGCTGGCCGGTTTGAAACTGACTACTGGGGGAATTCCTATCGCGCGGCGGCCCATTGGGTCAGTCAGCACTATCCGGCTGGCACGGCCGTGTCCACTTGCGGCGCCGAGGCTCAAGTGGACTACTACCTCAACCATTCTGAGTACATGGCTCGAGAACAGATACTGACCGATATCCTCTGGGGTCGGCGACCCGCGGTAGACCTCGTTCCACTGCTCCAGAAGGGAGAAAATCGGCAGGGAAAGTATCCCATTGTCAAGACGGGGGCGAAACTCTTTCTCGCAACGACCCGATTCCATTGCCATTTAAGCCAGCCCGGCGAAGTTGTTTACAAAGTTATGGCCCAAAACGTGGAATTGTTGCGGGTCGTTCAAGTGAGATGAAAGGCCTCCGTCGCCGAGTCAAGTATAAAGCAATGGAGAGTAATGAGTTTCATGTCACTTTGAACAATCGGAACAACGCTTCCCAGAATGGGCCTTGAACAATCCCGGATCGGGCAAACTTCTTCACCATCACCTGAGCTGCTGCGGCGACGGTCTTTAGCTGTCCATTCAGGGCACGACAATTCAGGATAGCCTCTCGCAGAGCCAGGTCCGACGAAGTCCAGGCCAGAGTTTTCCCGTGCAGTGCCGTAACCAGGAAAGCCATGCTCGTTAATTCCCGCAGAGGAATGTGCAAAGCGATTTTCTGGTAATGTCGGAATGGAACCAGCATCGACTGCTCTACAGTCGCTTCTCCCCGGATGCGAAAATGACGCAACGGCTGACCCGAACTTTTCATGATCTGTAGCTCCTCCCGGTTTTCTTTGTTTTGTAGAGCGGGCCATGCAGAGAGGCACAGTGCGATTTGCCCGGTTGGTTCTACTTTGCTCACCACCACTATCACTTCACTTTCCAGCACATGGCTTTTCTGATACTCAAGCCTCCTTTCCGGGGGAGCAAAGCGGGACTGGATGTTGTTTAACCGACCCTTCCAGCCCTCTTCAGCAACAGCCAGTGCTACAGTTGAATTACCCGAAGCCAGAGTTTCGCAGGCGGCGGGGAAAAGCTGGCGCAAGACAAACAAAGGAACATTGTAGGTAATGAGATCCTGGAGAACGTCGGCCAGGTTTTTGGTCCGCTGGACTTCAGCAAACAGTCGAATGTGCAATTCCCTCTCGGAAAAACCCAGCAAATCGGAAATTTTATAAATCAAATGCCTGGTGTGCTCCCCGGGTGCTGCATTTTTCATCAAGAGTTTCCAGCGCCTGTCGAACGACCGACGCCAGATCCGTCAGGCCGCCGCAAAGATATTCGGCTGGCCCGCTACTTTCAAAAAAGATCTTGCGGCGGCTCTTACCGGTTAAGAATTCCAGATAGCGTTGCGGTCGGTCGTGGATGGTGGTATGCAGAGCACCTTCAGGCCCGGCGCAGATCTTCAGTTTACGGGCAAAGTTATCCGGCAGCTTTTGCGGCGCCTGGGCCATACAGCGCACCCCGCCTTCCGTATGAGAGTAATTTACAGAGCGGCCCATTTCCAGGCGGTAAGAATAGGATTCTCCTGGCCTTGTGTAGCCGGATTGGGCCACAACAACGAGTGTATCGAATGAAAGATTCTGTCCACTCTGGCACCTGCCGGCAGAGGAAAGAGCAATACAAAAAAGCAGCAGTCTGAAGCTACGGGCCATCAGGATTTCCTGGCGTGCCCGGCGATGCGGGTCAATCGAAATTCCGCAAGGCCCGTAACCCGGAAGAAAATCTGTTTCACGTGAAACTTGCATTTTTTTAATAATGAGACATAATCCCGGGCTTGTTCCCCGTCTTTCAGGGAGAATCAGCCAACCGATAAAATTGGTTTGTCAGGGTATCTGTGCTCACCAGCATGCCCGGTCCCATGGAGCAGGCCTTTATCCGCAACTTTTCCATCATCGCTCACATCGATCACGGAAAATCCACCCTGGCCGACCGGCTGTTGGAAATCGCCCGGGTTACCAATGAACGCACTAAAAAGGCCCAGATTCTCGACACGATGGACATCGAAAGGGAACGCGGAATTACGATTAAGTCGAATTCGGCATCTTTCGTCTATCGCAGCAAGAATGGTTCCGATTATCTTTTCAACCTCATCGATACTCCCGGCCATGTTGATTTTACCTATGAAGTGTCCAGGTCGCTGGCTGCCTGCGAAGGCGTGCTGCTCATAGTTGATGCAACCCAGGGAGTTGAAGCCCAGACCCTTGCCAATTTTTACCTCGCCCTCGAGAATGAGCTGGCGATCATTCCGGTAATCAACAAAATGGATCTGCCTGCTGCGGATTTACCGCGCACCCGCCACTTAATCGAAGAAACCCTGGGTCTTGATGGATCGGAAGCGCTGGCCATCAGCGCAAAAACCGGTGAAAATGTCCCTGATATTCTGGAAGCAATTGTGGAGCGCATCCCCCCACCTGGCGGAGACCTCAAGGCCCCCTGCCGTGCCCTGATCTATGATTCCTACTATGATTCTTACTCAGGCGCGGTAATGAAGGTGCGCATGTTTGATGGTACACTCCATCCAGGAGATCGCATCAAACTCATGAGTTCTGAACTGGAGGCGACCATCACGGAACTCGGATACATGGCTCTGGTCCGTCTGCCTCAGAAAAATCTGGCTGCTGGCGAAGTGGGCTACATCGTGGCGGGTATCAAATCCATTGAGCTGACCCGTGTGGGTGACACGGTAACCGGGGCCCATCGGCAGGCAGCGCAGGCCCTGCCCGGCTACCAGGAAGCCAAGCCGATGGTCTTCTCCGGACTGTACCCGGTAGCCGGTGATGATTATAACGATCTTAAAGATGCCATGCAGAAGTTGAAGCTCAACGATGCAGCTTTAATCTATGAGCAGGAAAGTTCAGCAGCGCTGGGGTTTGGTTTTCGCGTGGGATACCTGGGACTGTTGCATATGGAAGTGGTGCAGGAACGTCTGGAGCGCGAATTTGGCCTGGATTTGATTACCACGGCACCATCGGTCAAATACCGGATCACAGATACGAAGGGAATTCTCCGGGAAATAGACAATCCGGCGGACTGGCCCAATCCTTCTACCATCCAGACCATGGAAGAGCCCTTTGTGAGGGTTACCATCCTTTCCCCCGGGGAATATCTGGGCAACATCATCAGTCTATTGCAAGAGAAGCGGGCGGTTCAGGAGAATCTTTTGTATCTATCGGACGGCAAAGTGCAGCTTATCTACAGCATGCCTCTGGCAGAAATGATATTTGAATTTTTTGATCGTCTTAAGTCCTGTTCTCGTGGATATGCTTCGCTTGACTACGAATGGACGGACTATCAGGTATCGGAACTGGCCAAGGTAGAAATTCTGGTCAACGCCGAGCCCGTCGATGCTCTGGCCATGATCGTGCATCGAGCCCATGCGCGCGAACGTGGAAAGGTATTGATTGAAAAGTTAAAGGATTTAATTCCGCGTCACCAGTTTCAGATTCCGCTGCAGGCGGCCATTGGATCCAATATCGTTGCCAGAGAAAACATTTCTGCTTTGCGTAAAAATGTTACGGCCAAATGCTACGGCGGAGATATCAGCCGGAAAAGAAAACTGCTGGAAAAGCAGAAAGAAGGTAAAAAGCGAATGAAGCAGATCGGCTCGGTAACCATCCCTCAGGAGGCTTTCCTCGCTGTTCTTAAATCCAAAGAGTAACATCATCTTATTTGTTGTTTTTATTTACTGCATTCCCGACCATTCCATCAAGCAGGTACGGCGCAGTCAGGAAATCGGTTACGAAATCCACGGTTATGAGAACGAGGAGAGCCTGCGCGCAGAACGTATGGTGTCCGGGGTGCGCCTGGTTATCCATTTGCCGGCAGAAAAGTCCTTCGCGGAGCGGATCGGAGAAACTTTGCGCATCCCTGAAATCTCTGTCGTCGAACTGTACCTGGAGAATACTTCTGCATCCCCGGTTTTTCTGCGGGAATATCCCTTTCTCATTTCCAGCCCGGGGAAGCCGATCAAACCCTTTGCGGCGCGGGAATACTATCGGCTATTCTGTCCCGTCCAGAGCGGCTGTCTGCCCTACCCGGCCTTCGGCTGGATGAAGATTCCTCTGTCGCGGCCGCCATGGCCTTTCTGGCAGAGCCGCATTCGCAGGCCGGATACCAGGTCGGCCGCTGAATGGCAGGAATACCTGGACACACTGGCCCTTGTGGAAGATGAGGTCAGGGAAAGCTATGAGTTATTGCCGGGCCATTCGGCCATGGGTCGCTTTGCCTTCCCCAGGCTTTATTCCGGGCAGTACATCCTGAAAATACCGGGGATGCCGGATTTTACCTTTGAACAAAAAAGCATCAAGCGCTACAGCAAACCGAATTCCGCAGAAGTTAAGCAAAAACTCAAAGAGGACGATGCCTGGTTCAAAAAAGAAGAACGACGACTTAAAGAAAGCCATCGAGCCCTCAGGACAAAGAAGTAATTTTGTAGCGGCGCGATTCGTTTCTCCAGGCATTTTGCGTGCTTTCAAGATACGATTGGACCTCCGCAAGCGCGACCCGGCCGGCCAGAAAGCTAAGTAACAATTCGTCACCCACCAGAATCTCTATCGCCGGGCGTTCCGATACGAATTCATAGGGTCCCTGGCGCCAGGCGAACTCAGGGTAGTTCTCTCTGACAAAGCGAATCATTTGTAAAGAATGAAGTAGCGAATGGTACTGTCCGGAAAAGGGAATGATCTGAAATCCCTGGCAGATTTCATCCTTAAATTTGTGGAAGGAAGGTTGAAACAGCAGCGGGCGCAGCGCACTCGCCGGAGCCCCAGGAAAGGAATGTTCGAAAGGTCGTAAAAACGGAGCACCAAAAAATTCAAATGGACGCGTTGTTCCCCGGCCCTCGCTTAAGTTCGTGGCTTCCAGCAGACATTGCCCGCTGTATACCTGTGCCGTCTCTATGGAGGGAAAATTGGGAGAAGGAGGAATGAAAGTCTGGCCGGCCGCAAAAATGGAACAACGGAATTCATGCTCGATTCTGTGCTGGTAGAAGAGAATGAGCTCGGCAAGGCGCAAACCATGCCGGTGCGGCAGGCCGGGAAAACCCACAAAAGATTCGTAAGCGGCAGGCAGCGGACTCCCTTCTATGCCGGGGCCAGCGGGATTTTTCCGGTCCATAACAAATAGCTCTATACCCGGACGATGTTTTTTCAGAGCCCGGAGCAGGTAGGCAGCCGTTGTAGCAAAAGTGTAGTAACGAGCGCCCACATCCTGTAAGTCTATGATTAGCGCATCAAGATCGGTCAGGTGCTCTGCTGCCGGTTCCAGGGTTTTCGCATCGGTCCCGTAAAGAGATACCACTTCAATGCCGGGGAGAAACGAATACACGCGGGTATCATCAAGGCCCACCTGATCCTGCAATTCTGAAAAAAGTCCATGCTCTGGCACAAACAATCGCTTGAGGTTTTTCCATTCCTGGAAGAGATACCTGCCCGTTTCTGGCCGAAAACAAACCTGATTGGTCAAAAGCCCCAGCCGGCCCTCGCACAGGGAAGGATCGCGGGCTTCCTGCAGCGTTTCCTTTCGCACTATCACTTTACCCGCACCGGCCCTCAAAAATTATGTCTCCCACTGTGGAGAAACTCAATCCGGAACAGAATACGGCTGTCAATCATCTCCACGGGCCGTTGCTCATCTTTGCGGCTGCCGGCACGGGCAAAACCCGGGTTATCACCCATCGTATTCAAAAATTGATCCAGGCCGGAATACCACCGGGTGCCATCGTGGCTGTTACCTTTACCAACAAGGCAGCGCGGGAAATGCGCGACCGCCTGGGCAAGCTATTGCCTGGCAAGAACGGGCGCAGGCAGTCCGGGCGGGGGATGGTCCTTGCCACCTTTCATTCGCTGGGAAATCGGATTTTGCGTGATCACATTTGCGAACTGGGCTATCACCTGCCCTACTCCATTTTTTCTGCCGACGATTCTCTTTCCCTTTTAGCGGAAATCTACACAGAAAAGAAGATGACTCTGGAGAACTTGAAAGAAGATCGCATACAAACGTTAATTTCCTTCTATAAGAACAGCGAGGAACCACGGGAAACTTTTGCGGAAAAACAAACGCGAGTTCCTGCCGATTTTTTTCTGGAAGTTCTCACTGCCTATGAAGAAAAATTGAAATACCTGAATGCGGTGGATTTTGACGATCTTATCCGCCTGCCCGTCCGTTTGCTCCGCGATTTCCCGGGAATACTCCAGGGTTACCGCAAACGCTGGTCGCATTTCCTGGTGGATGAATTCCAGGATACCAATCCGATACAGTATAACTTCATTAAGACCCTGAGCGCAGACAAAAAAAATATCTGTGTTGTGGGCGATGATGATCAGTCCATCTATGCCTGGCGGGGGGCGGATCTTAATATTATTCTTGGATTTCATCGCGACTACCCGGAGGCACAGGTCGTGAAACTTGAGCGCAACTACCGTTCTACCGCTCGCATTCTTGAGGCGGCAAGCCATGTCATTGCAAATAACGTGGAAAGAGCTCCCAAAGTTCTGAAGGCAACGGGACTGGCCGGAGAACTGATCAAACTTTACGCCGCCCCGGATGAAGTCCAGGAAGCGATCTATGTATCGGATACCATCAAGACGTCTTTGATTCGCCGCAGAAGAAAACCGGAAGATTTTGCCATCCTGTTCCGGACCAATTTCCAGTCCCGACTTTTCGAGCAAGAGCTGCGAAAGCGCAATATACCGCTCCACGTTGTTGGAGGGTATAAATTCTTTGAGCGCCGCGAAATCCGCGATCTCATTGCTTATTTGCGACTTCTGGCCAATCCCCGTGACGAACTGAGTTTGCTGCGTATCATCAATCGACCGGTGCGGGGCATTGGTGAAAAGACGATTGCGCGTATGCAGAGTTTGCGTGAGGGTGAAACTTCCCGATCGCTTTTTGATTCACTCGCTCTCATCGTCTCCGAGCCAGGCCTTTTGCCAGGACTGAAAAAAGAAGCCATGGCAGAGCTTGTGGAATTTTTGAACCTGATAGAAGAGGAAAGGAAAAACTTCACTAAAAATAAAGTAAGTGCATCCATACAGGGCCTGATCAAGAGACTGGATTTCCGGCGCCAGTTCCTTCGCGATGGCGATGAAGAAAGTGCTGTGCGGGCCCGCGAACTCAATTTACAGGAACTGGTCAATATGGCTGCCTACATGGAGCAGGATGCCCAGGGAGAGGAAGTCAGCCTCTTTGATTTTCTGGGGCGGATCAGCCTGCTCACTGCCGATGACGATGATGCACCCGGAGGACGGGTGCAGTTGATTACGGTGCACCAATCCAAGGGTCTGGAGTTTCCTGTAGTATTTGTGGCGGGCCTTGAGGAAGGGACCTTTCCCTCACGCAGAAGTGTTGAGGAGAGTGAAGCCGGTCTCGCCGAAGAGCGCCGGCTGTTTTATGTGGCCCTGACTCGTGCCCGGGAGGATCTCTATCTGTCCTATTGTCTTAGCCGCCGACGTGCCGGTGCTCTTGTGGAATGCGAGGTGGGCAGGCTTCTTTCAGAAGTACCGACCCATCTGCTGGACGTCATCCATGCGGAAGGTTCAGAGGAAAGCCCCCCGCTTTCTCTCGCAGATCGGCTTTCCGCCAGCCGACTCGATTAGCCTTTACTTCCTGCGGGGTGGTGATAGACTTGCTCATGATCATGCTTGCCCTGACGGCCCTCTGCAGTTCCCTTTTGACTGCCCTGATTTTTTTCCTGGGATATAAACTGTATTTAAAAAAGGAGATTGAGGCGGATCTGGATCGACTGGTTGTTCGGGCGCGCGAGGAAATCAGATCGGGTCTCCTGGAAGCCGGTCGGGAACTTCTGCCGGAACTACGCACGGAAGTGGCTGACGGTTTTAAGGATGCCATGTCTTCAGCGGTAAAAGGAGAAATTTTGAGTAAATCTGCTCAGGACGTGGCGCGGACGGGAAGTGAAATCGTTGAAAACAGTCTGGCCATGATCTTTGGTTTGAAAAAGCCTCAGGGTTGAGGAACGGGCGTTGCGGGCTCTTCCGTATAACGGCGCGATTCTTCGGCTTTCATAGCTTCAATTTCTGCTTGCGAGAATCGTTCAGGATCCGGTGTGACCGGCGGGATGACGCGACGGGCGTAACGCTCATCAGCCTTGAGTGAAGCAACAAGTTCCGTCCACACGCTGCGCCGATCTGAAATAATCAGACTGTAGTTGTCCTGGTGAACTTCCAGAGTACGCAAAAGCACGGGATTGCCGTCGCGGGTGACCTTAAAGCTACCAGGGACCAGTTGCCGCCCCACCATATTGACCAGCATGTTCTTTACCTTTTCATAGTTACTCTGGCGAAAAACATCTCCCTCCTGGGCGGCTTTCATATCGTCGAGAGTTACCACCTGGAACTGGGCTTTCTCTGATGGTGGCAGACGAGCTTCGATCAGGGCCAGTACGGCAAAGCGACGGGCGCGACGAATTCGTTTGATTCCGTCCGTGTAAAACTGCAGCTGATTGGAGTGCAGCGTGGGCTTGATATTAAAACCGCGTTGATGGAATTGCCTGGACGTTTCCAGATCGCGATAGCCCAACTGTAAAAGATGCCGGGCCGTTCGATCGCGCGTGCGCACGATCATGGGAGCCGCCTCCTCAAGCATGACCCACGTTTCCGAAATGTAATTTTCCAGAAGCCTGCGATATACGGCCTGCAGAATGTTCTGGGATTCTTTCAGATCTTTATAGGTTCTTGAATAATCGGCCTGTAAATACCACAGATGACTGTTGAAATCCAGCCGCAAGGCTTCACTGAATTTGTCGCGGATTTCCGTCTTGAGAGCATTATCGCCGCTTTCCATCTCCGTAAGATTGGTAATGGCTATATCAATAAAACTGATGGCCGTGCGATTGTCCCTGAGCATCCGTCCCATGTTGGTGAAATCGGGTGAAACGGCCAGCAGAGGCTGAAAGCAAAGAAAAAGCAGTGAGAGGTAGCGCGGGCGCATGGCTTCAATGCAAATATCGGCTGCCGGGCCGGCAAGCTCAACACAATCAGCAGCTATCCGGGGCCGCAGCGCAGCTCGGGCCCGAGCAGATCTTCAAAGGTTTCCCTCTGGCGGATCAGCCGGTAATTGGGCCCATCGATCAGGACTTCAGCCGGCCGCAGTCTGGAGTTATAATTGGAGGACATGGCAAAGCCATACGCTCCGGCAGAAAGGAGAGCCAGAAGATCGCCGCTATCCACGGCCGGTAAAAGCCGATCCCGGGCTAAAAAATCCCCGGATTCACAGACCGGACCCACAAGGTCCGCCCTGAGTTCTTCTTTCACTTCCCGCACGGCCAAGATACGGTGTTCTGCCTGGTAGAGGGCCGGGCGCAACAGGTCATTCATGGCCGCGTCGCAGATGATGAAATCTTTTTTGCCATTGGTTTTGCGGTAGAGTACCCGGGTGAGAAGGACGCCGGCATTGCCACAGATGCTTCTGCCTGGCTCAACAATCCACTTTAACCCGCCGCGTAGAACCGGGCGCAAGGACTCGATAAAAGAAGCGGGATGAGGGGATAACTTTTCATCGTAGGAAATACCAAGGCCGCCCCCAGCGTCCAGATATTTGACGGAAAGATCCAGTTCAGCACGGAGCCGGTCGGCCAGGGCCAGTATCCGTTCGGCAGCGGCCAGGTGAGCGCTACCGGAGAGGATTTGCGAGCCAATGTGAAAGCCGATGGCCACCGGTTCCAGATGCGGACTTTCGCTGGCGAATCGGTACAGAGAGAGCACCTCTGCTGCGGGAACGCCGAATTTGTGGCTGCCAAGGCCGGTAGCAATGTAGGGATGCGTATCTGCGGCAATGTCCGGGTTTACACGCACGCTGATGCGGGCCACGCGCCCTTCCACTCGGGCCACCTCTTCCAGCATCTTGAGTTCCGCAGCCGATTCAATGACCAGAAAGCGCAGATCGGCCTGCAAAGCAGCCTGCATTTCTTGTTTTGTTTTGCCCACTCCTGAAAATACAATTTGACTCCCGGTGAAGCCTGCGGCCTGGGCACGCCTGAGTTCTCCCAGAGAGACGATATCCGCACCGGCACCGGCTTCTTGAATCAGCCGCAATATCCAGATGTTGGAGCAGGCTTTGACCGCAAAAAAGACTTCGCCATCCTCACCCAGAGCGTTCTGATAGCTCGCAAGCGCTGATAGAATGTAGGGACCGCTGTACACGTAGAGCGGGGTTCCAAACTCACCGGCAAGCTCGCTAAGATCCACCTGCTCAAAACGAAGGCCCTCTGCCCCGTAGGATAATGGCAGCGCCGGAAATTGCTGCAGTGCTATTGCCCCCGGAGGCCTTTTTGCCGATGGGTTAATCATGCCGATTTCCGTTTTTTTTCGCAGCACCATGCGGGCATTCCTTTTCCTATGCGCTTTCCTGCCCGCCTTGCTTATGGCCGAAGAAAACTCAAGGGAAGATTTTTTTGGCCAGTCTCTGCCGGATCGAGTCTACGACAGCGCCTTCCCGGAGGACTCCTCAGCGATCAAAGCAGAGGCTCCGGATGCCTGGGAAGAAAAAGAGATTCTGGATATTTTTCCCGAACTTCGGGTGCTTGATGAAATCAGTCAGAAAAAATCCCTGGAACGTCTGGGTCGTGCCCGTGAAAAATACAACGCTTCTGTTTTGCTACTCGGGCGAGCCAAAAGTGAGGCCGAAGAGGCCCGGGCTGCAGCAGAATTGCAGAGTTTTCAGTGGGAATGGCAAAAGAAGGAGCATGAAGCGCGCCAGAAGGCCGAAGAAAACCGCCTCCTGGGGCGGGCACGGCAGGAAGCCCTGCACCTGTTAACTTCCGCCATGCAGGAAATCGACCTGGTAAAAAACCCGGCCCAGAAGGCCTCTGCAGCTCTGCTCGATCTAAAATCCGGTGTTTATAGAAAGTATATACAGTTGCAATTTGCCAGCCGCAATCTCAAACCGGCCATCCCGGTCCTTGAGGCCTATCTATCTCTTTCACCCGAGCATGCCGCCGAAAGTGAACCGCATCGTCTGCTGGCCGCAGCCTTTCGCGTGCAGGAAATCAATGCCAGGCGCATGCGCAATCGTAAGGAAGAGCTGGTTTACAAGCAACGCAAACACACCCACCTCCTGAAATATGCAGAACTGGCCTATGGAACCTCCTCCAGCCAGTATGCTGCCCTGTCCGCCCAGGCGGCCCGTGATTTAACCGAAGTCCTTCCCTGAAAAAAAGGCTGCACTCCTGGGCTCATTTTTTTAGCTAAATTCGATTGACACTTTCTGGTCGGCTCCGAAGTACACACCCCGCCCGGGAAGAAGTGACATAATCCGGGGAGCAGAAGCACAGGAAGCAAGCCATGGAATTGAGCAGAAACTACACAAAAGACGGTCAAGAAGTCCGCGAGCAGATCGCCTGGGCCTCGCGCCAGTCCCGGATCGTGAATCCCGATGGTCGTGTTGTCTTTGAGATGAAGAATATCGCCGTACCCGAGCAGTATTCCCAGGTCGCCGTTGATATTTTAGCGCAAAAATACTTTCGCAAAGCCGGTGTGCCGCTTCACACCATGCCCGTTCCCGAAGAGGGAATTCCCCACTGGCTGTGGCGTCGCGTTCCCGATAAGTCGCAGGAGAATCAGAGCCAGGTCGGTGAAACGTCAGCGCACCAGGTATACCATCGCCTGGCCGGTTGCTGGACTTACTGGGGAGTAAAACAGGGCCTCTTTTCCGCTGAGGGAGCACGCATCTTTTACGACGAACTCTACTATATGTTAGCCATGCAGATATGTGCTCCCAATTCGCCGCAGTGGTTCAATACCGGCCTCTTCTGGGCTTACGGAATCGATGGCCCGGGCCAGGGTCACTATTACTATGATGAAGCGGCCGGTGGCATTGTCAGTTCCACCTCAGCTTACGAGCGACCGCAGCCGCACGCCTGCTTCATTCAATCGGTTGCGGATGACCTGGTCAATGAAGGGGGCATCATGGATCTCTGGGTGCGTGAGGCCCGTCTCTTCAAATACGGATCGGGAACAGGAACAAACTTTTCGCGTCTGCGCGCGGAGGGGGAGCAGCTTTCCGGTGGTGGCAAAAGTTCGGGACTCATGAGCTTTCTTAAAATCGGTGATCGCGCAGCCGGAGCAATCAAGTCCGGGGGCACAACGCGGCGGGCGGCAAAAATGGTCTGTCTGGATATGGACCACCCGGACATAGAAGAGTTTATCAACTGGAAGGTTGTGGAAGAGCAAAAAGTCGCAGCACTGGTCACCGGTTCCAGGATCATGAAAGAAAATCTACAAACTTTGATCGATACCGTTGCCTCTTCAGGGAGTGAATCGACTGAAGTGCAGGCGCAGCTGCGGCGGGCCCGTGAAGCGCGCATTCCAGAAAGCTACATTCTTCGGGTTATGGAGCTTGCCCGTCAGGGGCAGGTGAATATCGCTCTCGACGAATTTGATACGGACTGGCAATCGCCGGCATACCAGACCGTTTCCGGGCAGAATTCCAACAATTCCGTGCGGGTGACCCATGATTTCATGCAGGCAGTGGAGCAAAATAGTGACTGGCACCTGTATTTGCGCAGCGATAAATACGATGCGCGCGGTCGGGAAAAGCCCCGGCCCTGGAAAGCCGCACGCACCCTGCCCGCTCGAAAACTGTGGGATGCTGTTACCTACAGCGCCTGGGCCAGTGCTGATCCGGGATTGCAGTTCGATACCACGATCAATGAATGGCATACCTGCCCGGAGGGAGGGCGCATCAATGCTTCCAATCCCTGCTCGGAGTATATGTTTCTTGATGATACGGCCTGCAATCTGGCCTCTTTGAATCTCATTAAATTCTTAAAAAATGAAGAATTCGATGTTCCCTCTTTTCGCCATGCCACCCGTCTGTGGACCATGGTTCTTGAAATTTCTGTTGGCATGGCGCAGTATCCTTCGCGACCGATTGCGGAACTGTCTTACCGCTACCGGACTCTGGGCCTGGGATATGCCAATTTAGGATCAGCCCTCATGGTTCAGGGTATTCCCTACGATTCAGACCTGGGACGTAGCATTGCCGGTGCCATTACCTGCATTATGCATATGCATGCCTACGCAACAAGCGCGGAGATGGCCGCGGACGTGGGTCCTTTTGCTGAGTATGAAAAAAATAAACAGCATATGCTCCGGGTAATTCGCAACCACAGAAATGCCGCGACAGGGAAAGAACCCCCCTATGACGGCCTGAGCATCAAACCACGCGAGCTTGATCCCCGGCTCACTCCATCTCCCCTGTTTGCAGCGGCCAACCAGGATGCTGATCGGGCGCTGGAACTCGGAGAGCGATACGGATTCCGCAATGCTCAGGTGACCGTTATTGCTCCAACGGGCACCATCGGCCTGGTTATGGATTGCGACACAACAGGAATTGAGCCCGATTTTTCTCTGGTGAAGTATAAGAAGCTTGCCGGCGGCGGGTATTTTAAGATTATCAATCAATCGATTCCGCCTGCTCTGCAAAAACTCGGTTACAGTGAGGAACAGATCAAGGATATCATTGCCTACACTCGCGGCCACGGCACCCTGTGCGGCGCTCCGTCCATCAATCCGGAAAGTTTACAAAAATTGGGTTTTACGCAGGAGATACTCGAAAAAATAGAAGAGGCTATACCTTTTGCTTTTGATATCAATTTTGTTTTCACCAGGCATACCCTGGGTGACGATTTTCTAAAGGATACACTGGGCCTGGCTCAAGAAATGAATCGGCCAGAGTTTGCTCTTCTGCCTGCTCTCGGTTTTTCTCGTGAAGAAATCCAGGCAGCCAATGACTTTGTGGCCGGAACCATGACCATTGAGGGAGCCCCTCATTTGCGTGAGGAGCACTACGCTGTTTTTGATTGTGCCAATCGTTGTGGGCGCTACGGAAAACGGTTCCTCAGTGCCGATGCCCATATCCAGATGATGGCGGCAGCTCAGCCCTTTTTGTCCGGCGCCATATCCAAAACTATCAACCTGCCTCAGGAAGCCACGCTCGCCGATGTGGAAAAAGCATACCAGAATTCCTGGAAATTGATGCTCAAAGCCATTGCATTGTATCGAGATGGATCCAAGCTTTCCCAGCCACTCAGCAGCATTTCCGATAATGCCATGGAGACTGCGACGGAGAAAATTGAGGCTGTGGCAGAAAGGATTGTGTATCAGTATGTAAAAGAGCGCCGCCGCTTACCGGACCGCCGCTCCGGTTACACGCAGAAAGCCATTGTCGGTGGCCATAAAATATATTTAAGAACAGGCGAATACGAAGACGGTCAACTGGGTGAAATTTTCCTGGATATGCACAAAGAGGGTGCTGCCTTCCGATCACTCATGAATGCTTTTGCCATCGCCATATCACTCGGGTTGCAGCACGGTGTGCCGCTGGAAGAATTCGTGGAAGCTTTTGTGTTTACCCGATTCCAGCCCAACGGACCGGTAACCGGAAATCCACATATCAAAATGTCTACTTCGGTCATCGACTATGTTTTTCGGGAGCTGGCGATCAGCTATCTGGGCCGCACAGACCTGGCTCAGGTTGCACCGGATGATCTGCGCGATGATGAAATGGCAGACCCCTCTAAAAAAAACTATAAATCTATTCAAGATAGCGAGCCAGATATTACCCGGATAGTGGATCAAACCCTGGAAGCAGCGCAAAAGAGTGTGCAGCTATCCAGAAGAGCAGAAATCAGGGAGCAGGCAGAGCTTACGGTCCAGGTCAAGGCACGGGTAGCGCGCCTGCAGGGTTACGAAGGTGATGCCTGCCCTGAGTGCGGCCAGTTTACTCTGGTCCGGAATGGTTCCTGCTTGAAGTGCAATAGCTGCGGCGCCACTACGGGCTGCAGTTAAGACCGTTTCCACTCTCCATTCCGGTGTCGGGCGCTAAGTGGCAAAGTAGAATCGAGAAGGGGTTGCTCTCAGCCTTCCAGCTTCTCCGGCCTCATGAGCGGAAAAAGAATCGTATCGCGAATGCTATGCTGATTGGTGAGAAGCATGACCAGACGATCAATGCCAATGCCCATGCCTCCGGCAGGTGGCATGCCGTATTCCAGAGCCCGGATATAGTCTTGATCCATGTAACCACCCTCCCCTTTACCGCTCTCTCTTTCCTGGACTTGAGAGAGAAAACGCTCCCTTTGATCAATCGGATCATTGAGTTCACTGAATGCGTTGCCAATTTCCCGGGCCGCAACGTAGGGTTCGAATCGCTCCACAAAATCGGGGTTAGCCTTTTCGCGCTTTGCCAGGGGAGAAATCTCGGCCGGAAAGCGGGTGATGAGCACCGGTTGGATGAGCTTGTCTTCTACAAGAGCATCGAAAAAGAATTCGGCCATTTTCCAGATGGATGAGCAACTGTCCAGGTCTTCCTTCTTCAGTCCTTTCTTCAGGCCCATGGCTTTCAATTCTTCCGGATCAGAATCTGCGCTGATTTTTATCCCGGCATACCGCTCAATGGCCGCAAGGTATTCCAGTCGCTCCCAGCGGCTGAAATCCAGCGTATTATCTTCATACTCAATCTGCAGGCTGCCGCAGGCCATCTCTACAATAGATTTGATCATTTCTTCAAAAATCTGCATCATACTGGCCCAGTCACCGTAGGCTTCGTACAGTTCGAGCATGGTGAATTCGGGATTGTGTTTGTAACTGATTCCTTCGTTGCGGAAGTTTCGATTGATTTCGTACACCCGGCCAAAACCACCAACAAGAAGTCTCTTGAGGTACAGTTCGGGTGCGATGCGCAGGTAGAGGTCAAGGTCCAGGGCATTGTGGTGGGTGACAAATGGGCGGGCACTCGCGCCGCCAGGGATAACCTGCATCATGGGCGTCTCCACTTCAACAAACCCCCGTGCATTCAAAAATTCTCGAATTCCGGTTATGATTCGCGACCGCATCAAAAAGACCTGTTTTACGGCCGGGTTGACCATCAAATCGACGTAGCGCATTCTGTAGCGCTGTTCTTTGTCGGCAAATGCATCAAAAATTTTACCTTCACTTTCTTTAACAACCGGTGGCGGTCGCAAGGCTTTGGCAAGTAGCGTCAGACTTTTTAATCGTAAGGAAGGTTGCCCGGTTTTTGTGGTGAACCGTGTCCCGGAAAATCCCACAATGTCACCCAGGTCCAGATCAAGAAAAAGGGCGAACAATTCCGGATCATCAGCTTCTCTGGCGTAGATCTGAGCACGCCCGGATTCGTCCTCCACGTCCATGAAGCCAGCTTTGCCCATGAGTCGTTTGCTCTTAACGCGGCCGGCCATGGTCCGTTCTTCTCCATCAGGTGTAAGTGGCAGTTCTTCGCAGAGATGTCCGCGAGAGAACGAAAGCGAATAGGGGTTCCGGCCCTCCCTGCACATACGCTCCCATTTACGGAGGCGATTCTCATAGAGATCTGCCGTCTCTGCGACCGCCTCCTCATCTGATGCCGTGGGCTTCGCTTCTGGAAGCTTTACGTCTTTTTTCTTCTGAGCCATGATCGCCTCCGTATTGGATTGACCGGGTGCTGACCACAAATTTGCTGAATTTCATGCAGGACAGAACTTCTTTCTCTGCCTGGCAGGAAAAACTGGATCGTTCTTTACAGGACGTACGCCTGAAAGGGCGCGAACGCCTGACAATTATGGTGATCCCTCACGGTCATGAACGGATCGTGAGCCTGCATCTGAACTGGTATCTGGTCGTGTTTCTTCTGGGCCTCATTCTGGCTTCGGCTATTTTTGCCGTCCTTCTCTTCTATACGGAGCAGGAAGAAATTGCCGAGCGTGCCCGGCTGGAAGCGGTATACGGCCAGAATTTTCGCACCCAACATGAAGCCGGCCAGCACCTCCGGGAATTGATTGTCAGATTGCAACTTTTACAAGAAAAGTGGTCGATTGCTGGGAACATGCAGGACGTCCCCCGCGAATCGCTTGCCCTCTTTCTCGATGAAGATGCGTTGCATGAACAATTCCAGGAAACGCTGAGTCGCCGCCTGGCCGAAGAGCGCAGCCTGGATCCTGCCTTCCAGTTTATCCCCACGATTGAGCGGATAAAGGAAGCGGTATTTTACGTGGAAAACAGCCAGCGGGCGCTATCTGAGATGCCGCTCCTGCTAACCAGGCCCGGTATAATCACCCACCTGCCCTTTGGTCGTCCCGTAGTATGGCAGGCAGAAATGCGTGATTCGTCAGCCTTTGGCTTGCGCATGAATCCTTTTGGTGGCGCGGCTTTTGACTTCCATACCGGCTACGACATTACTTCCCGACACGGTACGCTGATTCATGCCACGGCAAGCGGTCGAGTCAAGACTGCGGCTTACAGCGGAAGTGGCTACGGCAATTATGTGATCATCGATCATGGATTTGAAATGTATTCATTGTATGCCCACATGGCCCGGATCTTTGTCGCCCCCGGCGATGAGGTCAGACGTGGAACAGAGCTCGGTACCATGGGGGCGACAGGAAATGTGACCGGGGTTCACCTTCATTACGAAATCATGCTCGGCGAAGAACGCCGCATTGATCCCTTGCCATTCATTTGCGCTCTGGACCGGCTGAGTCCGGCCTGCAGTAACAGGACATAGTATGCCAAAGAGAACAGACATAAAATCCATTTTAATACCAGGATCCGGACCCATAGTAATCGGTCAGGCCTGCGAATTTGATTATTCTGGAACCCAGGCATGCAAAGCCCTCCGTAAAGAAGGTTACCGGACCATTCTTGTGAATTCCAATCCAGCAACGATCATGACGGATCCTTCTCTTGCTGATGCTACTTATATTGAACCGCTTACTCCTGAGATTCTGGAAGAGATCATAAAGAAAGAAAGACCGGATGCTATTCTCCCGACAGTGGGTGGTCAGACAGCCCTGAATTTGACCATGGATCTGCACAATCGCGGAATACTTGAGAAATATGATATTCAATTGCTCGGGGCCAGTATCGCCGCTATCCGTAAAGCAGAGGATCGCAGTGAATTCAAAAAGGCCATGATAAGTATCGGTCTGAACGTTCCCGCTTCGGCACTCTGCAATGACCTCAAAAGTGCGGAAGACTTTTGTAATGAAATCGGGCTGCCGCTCATTATCAGGCCTTCTTTCACTCTGGGCGGCACAGGGGGTGGCGTGGCCACAACCAGAGAAGAATTTGAGAGTATTGCCCGAAGCGGTCTTGATGCCTCACCGATCACTCAGATTCTGGTGGAGCAGAGTATTGCCGGGTGGAAAGAATACGAGCTGGAAGTGATGCGGGATCTGGCTGACAATGTGGTAATCATATGCTCTATAGAAAATTTAGATCCCATGGGAATTCATACTGGCGATAGTATTACGGTCGCGCCGCAGCAGACGCTCAGTGACATGGAATACCAGACCATGCGGGATGCGGCTCTGGCTATCATTCGTGAGATCGGCGTGGCTACAGGTGGTTCAAACATCCAGTTCGGCGTGAATCCTGATACCGGAGAGATGGTGGTCATTGAAATGAATCCCCGGGTTTCACGATCCTCCGCTCTGGCCAGTAAAGCAACGGGCTTTCCCATAGCTAAAATTGCTGCGCTGCTGGCCGTTGGATACACACTGGATGAGATTCCTAACGATATCACCCGGGTCACCCCGGCAAGTTTTGAGCCCACCATTGATTATGTTGTAACAAAGATTCCTCGTTTCAATTTTGAAAAATTCCCCGGTTCAAGTCCGGTTTTGGGCAGTGCCATGCGTTCGGTGGGAGAGGTCATGAGCATTGGTCGAACCTTCAAGGAATCCTTTCAAAAGGCCCTGCGCTCCCTGGAAACGGATCGGGCTGGCCTCGGCGTTGATGGAAATCTGGCCGAACTCATTGAGGTGGAGCAGCTGCGAAAAAACGGGGAACTGATGCAGACACTCAGGAAGGAACTCCCGCCAGGGAGTCCGGAGCGAATCTTTCGCGTGAAACAGGCCTTAAGCGAGGGCCTGAGTGTAGAAGAAGTGTATGATTTGAGCCGAATCGATCGCTGGTTTCTCCATCAATTTACCGATCTGATTGCCGCGGAAAAAAGTTACCGGCCTGGAAAGCTGGATCAGGTAGAAATTCTCCGGGATTACAAGCGATTGGGCTATTCAGATCGCCAGCTCGCCTTTCTGGAGCATCGTACGGAACTTATGCAAAGGGCCAGGGACGCTGAAGATATTTATGCATTTCGCAAAGAAGCTCTGGAGATTCTGCGCGACGCTGAGAAGAGAATTCGCGCCCTGCGCTACCATGGCGGTATCCGGCCCGTCTATAAAAAGGTCGATACATGTGGCGGCGAATTTGAAGCGCACACACCGTATCTGTATTCGGCCTATGAAGAGGAAGATGAAAGTGTGGTGCGTCAGGAAAAAAAAATCATGATCCTGGGCGGTGGCCCCAATCGCATCGGTCAGGGAATTGAATTCGATTATTGTTGCTGCCATGCGGCTTTTGCTCTCAAAGAAATGGGGATTACATCCATCATGGTGAATTCCAATCCGGAAACTGTTTCTACCGATTACGATACATCTGATAAACTTTATTTTGAACCGCTGACGGTGGAGGATGTTCTGCACATTTGTGAAAACGAAAAACCAGCCGGCATTATCGTCCAGTTTGGCGGTCAAACACCACTCAAACTGGCCCATGCTCTGGAGGAGGCCGGATATCCCATCATTGGCACGTCTACAGATTCGATTGATCGCGCAGAGGACCGTGATCGATTCGCAGCAATGTTACAGAGGCTCGACCTTTCTCAGCCGCGTAATGGAATTGCTCGTACGGCAGAGGAAGCTCTGTCTGTGGCTCGAACCATCGGCTATCCCTGCCTGGTCCGGCCCAGTTATGTGCTCGGTGGCAGAGCGATGGCCATTGTCCATGACGATGAAATCCTGCTGGATTTCATGCGCAAAGCAGCGGCTATCAATCCTGAACATCCGGTATTGATTGACCAATTTCTGGAAAATGCCATTGAAATCGATGTGGATGCCCTTTGCGATGGCAATGAAGTTTTCGTCGCCGGAATCATGCAACATATAGAGGAAGCCGGTATCCATTCCGGGGACTCAGCTTGCATTTTGCCGCCTGTCGATCTGGGACCTGAATTGGTGAGGGAAATTGAAACGGCCACGCGAGCCCTGGCTCTGGATCTTCAGGTGATCGGACTTTTAAATATCCAGTATGCCATTCAACAGGGTCGGCTCTATGTGATCGAAGTCAATCCGCGTGCCAGCCGGACGGTTCCTTTTGTGAGCAAGGCTACGGGAAATCCACTGGCAAGGCTGGCCACCCGCCTCATGCTTGGAGAGAAGCTTAAAGATCTCAAACCTTTTAGAATCCAGGGTAACACTGTGGCGGTAAAGGAAGCCGTGTTGCCTTTTTCGCGATTCCCGGGATCAGATATTATACTCGGACCGGAAATGAAATCGACCGGTGAGGTGATGGGCGTGGCACCAACGGCTGGCCTTGCCTACTACAAGGCTCTCATTGCTGCTGGAGAACGACTTCCACAGACGGGTGGAGTGTTTTTCAGTGTGAATGATCAAGCAAAACAACTACTGCTGGAGGAAGCACGATCTTTAAGTCAAATGGGCTACAGTCTGTATGCAACCAGCGGTACGGCGGACCTTTTGCTCAGCGCTGGACTTACCGTCAATGTGCTGAGTAAAATGCGCGAAAGGACACACCCCAACCCGCTGGATGAAATGAAAAACGGCACGATCAAAATGATCATTAATATTCCCTCAAGTAATGCGACCCGGGACGATGCCTTTGTGATTCGGCAGGAAGCGATCAAACAAAAGATTCTCTGCATAACCACGGTTGCAGGTACAGCGGCTCTTGTGCGCGGACTGCGCGAACTCAAAAATCAGGCCGTTTCCGTGCTCAGCCTGCAAGAGATGCATGGGAATTCATGATTCGGATTCCAGGCGTGCGATTTCGCGCAAGTGATCCAGAATAAGAGTATTGTCAGGTGCGAAGCGCAGCGCTTTTTCAAAAGCCGCGCGGGCAGCGGCATGCTGCCCCTGTTTGTAAAGATAAACACCCAGAGAGTCCAGGTAGGCAGCACTTGTCGGAGAAAGAGTGATCGCTTTCTTGAGATGAGATCCAGCCCGTGCCAGATCACTGGCTGTTCCCCGTCTGGATAGCAAATATCCCAGAGAATTGCGTGCATTGGCATCATCCGGCATAAGGGAAAGAATCTGCTCGGCAACCTTAATCGCCTCGTCGATCTGGCCCAGTTTTTCGAGAACAAAGACATGCATGTTCAAAAGTCGCGTATCATACTGCGAACGGGGCAAGCGTTCCGTTAATTCAGCAAGGGCCTGGGCGTATCGCTGCATCTGGATCAGGCAGAGAATGCGCAACAAAGCGGCACTTCCTTCTTCAATGTAATCGGGGAATCGGTTCTTTAATGTTTCTAAATATTCCAGAGATTGTTCGTAATTGGCCAGAAGATAAAAACATATTCCCAGCTCATGCAGCTCCACTGGTCCTTCTGACCGTGACGCAAGCATGTGCTTCAGGGTCAGAATACGTTCGATTAATAGAGCATCGGTTCTATTTTGCGCCACTCTTCCAGCTCATTGCGATCGGCATTGTCAAGTCCCAGCGGAGTGATTGTCGCATAACCCCTTTCAAAGTAATCAAAATCTGTACCGGCATGGGTCCAGTAACCCGGTGGCGTTTCATTGAGTACCAGGATTTCTTCGGTCTCATTTTTTTCAATTGTTCTATAGGCATCAAAATAAGAGCGACGTCCAGGGGGGACCGCTTTAAACCCGCGGAGGGGAACGGTTGACGGTAAATTGATGCTGTAACATATGCCCGGTCTCAGACGGCGCCAGTGCTGCGATAAAAATAGCGAGAGTTCCCGGGCCACCAGACTGAAATCCGCGAATTTATCACGTATATCTGTGCTCGCAGCCACGGCCCGAACCCGGTGAATGGCCGCATGGCGTGCTGCTCCCACTGTTCCGCTATAATGGATATCTTCCCCCATATTGATTCCATGATTGATTCCACTCACAACAAGATCAAAAACCGGGAACCGACCGCTGAAAAGCGCAACATTAACGCAATCAGCGGGAAATCCGTTAATGGTGTAATGATTCTTTTGAACCTGGATGAGCCGCAGCGTATCACGCAAGCTGAAGGCCTGCGAGGTTGCACTTCTCTCCCTGTCCGGAGCTATCACCCAGACTTCACCGAGCCCCCTGAGTTCAGCTTCGAGTGACTGGCAACCACGCGAGGAAAGTCCATCGTCGTTGGTGATCAGGATGCGCATGATTCAGGCCAGAAGTTGCATCAGAAAACCGGAGGCAAAAAGAAAAGGAAAGGAAATCACAAGCAAAAGTGAAAAGAAGGCCTGGCGGATCACCAGGCGCAAGCTCTGCTCCTGCTGGTACTGAAAGAATACTATAACATTTGCGAGGCTCCAGAAAAATAGCAAACCTGTAAGCAAAGGAAAAAGCCAGGGAAGCAGGAAGAAATGAGCCAGTAAAGCAGCAGGAGTGCTAAAGCAGAGCGGCAGGGCTGAGTGGATGGCTGCCTGGATAGTTATTTCTAATCTTGCTGCGTCCAGTCCGGATCTTCCGGCAAGGAAGGTCAGAACCAGAGAAAACAGAACCAGAAAAATAAACAGCAGGGCACCATGTAAAAAAAGGCCGGCAAGAAGCATGGCGGACCAGGGGCCGCCCGTGGACACAATGAGTCGCCCTACTGTTAATGACAGGCTGATGAAAAAGAGAGAAATAAAACTGTAGCGGCGGGCTTCCGGTAGCCGGGCCAGAAATCCGGTGAGTTCACCGGGCGCCTGGAGGCTGATGTATACGATCTCAATATACAAAAGTAAACGATTCATGGGGACAGTGCCGGAAAGTACAATGGAATGGCTGCCGGGTACAGGTACAGAAATTGTCCCCCGGGTAAGGAGGGCACGGTCTGCCTGGCAGAGAAAGGCAGCCGCGACAGAATGCCCTGCCAGGGACTTTCCTCGATTTCCAGCAGCGGCAATTCTTCTGTAGTATGGAGCATCTCGCGCAGGGCAAGTAGTGCCGCATCCTTATTTCCTGTATCGGTTATCAATTGCTCGAGGCGCGCCTGCCGGCCTGAATAAACACGGGCTTCAGCCCAGCCTTCCACCGTACGCAATGTCTGCCCCCGCCCATCAGCGACATCTTCCAGAAACTGCCTCTGGGCATCTTCCCCAACCCGCTGCATCATCTCCAGCTCTTCCGGGGTCATGGAACGAAAGGGATAGGAAGCATCTTTGAAGCGCCCGGTCTTGATGACCTGGACTTTCACTCCATACTGCGCCATCAGTCCGGATAGATCCGGGTGCAGGCTGATGACTCCAATTGAACCCACCAGGCTGGATTCGTGGGCAAAGATCCGGTCGGCGGCCGCTGCAATGTAATAACCACCGCTGGCCGCGATTTCCGGTATGTAGGCAATAACCGGTCTGGTCTTACGCAATCGGCGCACTTCATCGTAAATGAGCTTGGTTGCACCTACGCTGCCTCCAGGACTGTTGATTTCCAGCAGCACAGCCCGCACCGACGGATGCCTGGCCTGCTCCAGTTGATGGACAATCTTACGTGCCCCGCTGCGGAAAGCGGGACTCGACTGGCCCATCTCAATCGGTCCGTCGATTTTAATGTAGGCAATTCCCGGCTTGCTTCCGGAGAACCAGACACTGCCAGGCGGCCGAATCTCACTTCCTGAGCGGCCACTGACGGCCACGATTCCCACGATATTGGCGCTCAAGGCCAGTACGAGTGCAAGTGCCACGAGAAGGCGGGATCGGTCCATAGGTTCATTTTCGTCCGTCACGGCCTCCCGGTAGCCTGTCCCCCTGTTTTTCTTGCTCTTTTTTGTAGAAAGGCATAACTTTTATCCGTAGTTTGTTCGTCCCGCCGCCGATACTATTGACAGGATCGACAGGATGAGGCAGATGTTCTCCTGGCGACATAAAATAGCATGGTGGGACAAATGAACGTAACCGGAAAGATGCTTCTGAGTTCAGCAGAAACAATACTGCGCGGCCGGCCCCAGGCGCAGCAAACGGGTAACCCGCCCGGCCCCCCGCAAGCAACAGATATGGTGACGGCGCAGGGCAGCGCAATGCAAAATCGCATGCATGAATTGTCAAGCCGCCTGAAGCAAACACAGGCCGATTATACCCGAGAGCAGATGCGCCTTTCTTACCTGAAAAATGGTCAGCTGGATCGTTCTATCGCCATCCAGGATCAGCCTTTGTTTCTACCCGAAGAGGTTCCGGGGCCGGAACTGCAGGATAAAGTCGAGGCTCATCTGGAAAACCTGCTGCATACGTTGCGCAGTGTTCAGGTAGAGATGGAAAATCTGTCAGCCCTGAACTTTCGATCGGCCGACGGAATCCGGATGACAGGCCAGGATTATCGTTCCATCGATCCAGCGCGTGTTGCTCAACTCACCCGCTCCTGATATTAAAGCAAACTACGAGCGTCTGAAGGCGCTTCTTGCCGCGCACGGAAAATCCGCTGTACGCATCATAGCTGTAAGCAAAACCCGCAGCGCCGCAGAAATGAACCTGTTGTATGATCTGGGGCAACGCGAATTCGGTGAAAATCGTTTGCAGGAGGGTCGACAGAAGTTCTCTTTTCTAAACGGTCCAGTGATCCTGCACCATATCGGTCCTTTGCAGAAATCCGGCGTCCGACTCATACCCGGCTGTTTCCAGTACGTCCAGGGAATTTCGCGAATGGATGTTCTGGAAAATCTCGCCCGCGCAGCCCTGCGTTTTGCTGATGGACAAAAGGACAGCCGCTTCATTCCCATTCATTACCTGATTCAAGTCGATCTGACGGGAGAAGAAAGTAAGCTTGGAGGCATGCGGGAGGAGGAACTTTTTTCCCTTCCAGGCTTTGTGGAAAATCAGGCCTTGATTTTCTCCGGTTTCATGACCATGGGCCCGTCTGACGGTGATCCAGTGCAGACAAGGGAAGTATTTCATCGCCTGCGAGAAATCCGAAATAAGTTATTGCCAGCGGGTGAATTGAGTATGGGGATGTCTTCTGATCTGGAAATCGCTCTGGAGGAAGGTGCTACCATGATACGTCCGGGCAGCATGCTTTTTGGAGCCCGAAGTTGACATGGCACTGGAGCTAAAAGCCTCACAAAATACTAAAATACCTGCCGGAAGTGAACTGCTTCGCAGTGGTAGCAGAGCAGAAATGCTGATCCTTTTGCACCAGGGGGAAGCCATGGTGCAGATGAACACATCCAGCGGACCCAAGCATGCCTACGGACTGGGTGCCAATAGCTGTCCGGGTTTTGCGCAGCTCATGATGCAGGATGTCTACCCCGGTACTGTGAAAGCCCGGACGGATTGCATCATCTCCACGTTCCCCGTCAGAGGTAGCTTTCAGAATCTCATCATGGGCAAACTCAACGTGGGCATGATCGCCGCCCGCAGTCTGGCCCAAGAAGCCATGCAGAGTTACCAGACCATCAAAAGTTCTTCAGAATATCTGGCCGGTTTGCAGAAGGTCATTGATAATTTGAGTATCGTCTACTTTAGAGCAAATCCTCAGGCATTCAAACCCATCGACATGACCGCTGGAGACCTGGTGATTGACCCGGTACTGACTTCAGCGCGCTATATAGTAAATGAATACAAGGAAAATGGTGGCCAGATCCCCGATCCTTTTGCCATGGCCTTTCTGGAACAGGACAATTCCGGCCTCTTAAAGAAGATCTATGAATACGAGTCCGAATTCAATGCAGAGGAGTTTAATTTTTTACGGCGCTTGCTGGCTCTGCCGCTGGAACTACAGGGAAATATCTATAAAACGGATGTGCAGATTTTGCAGGGGCTCTGTCGGCGTCTCTCAGAAATTATTTTACAGAATGTCAAAGAAATTCTGCAGATTCAAGAGAGTATTGATGTAACCCTGGAGAATCTGGTGCAGGGCGAATTCTGTTACGTTGAGAAATACTTTTTGCTCAGTGACACTTTCGATGCTGGACTGGTGGATATGCCACTTTCGGAATTTCTGCTCATCATCAAAGCACTGGATCAGTCGGCCCGCAGCTTTCTTTCTCGCTATCAGCAGCTTTTTGGTCATGCCTTTCCAGACGTGACGGCTTCCATGCCGGGCTTAAAGGAATTCATTGCCCGCAATGAGGGCAGCCAGAAAGGCACCGAGTCCGCACCGCAGTCGGAGTTATTACTGGAAAGCGGTATTGATCCGGAAATGGTGAAAAACGAGCTTTCCGGTTCCGTGGCCAAGATTTTGAATTTTTCCGGTCTCCCGGCGGAGGAGGGTAAAAAGATCATGGCCGATCTAAAAAAACTGTCAGCCATGTCCAATCCGCTGGATTCCGGAGGGGATCCCCGCAAGGTCCGCCGGCAGATCACTGGGGTTTACTGGAAGATTTTTCAGGCCTGCTTTGCCCGTTACCGGGAAAAAAAAGGAGATGTTCCCGTCCCGGTCCGGATGATGCTACAATTTGGTTTTTTTGATGAAACGTTACTGGATACAGAACATCTGCTTGAGTTATATACCTTCAATGATCGCACCAGGTCGGGGCGCTATCCGGTGTACAACGCCCTGGAATGGCTCAATCAGGTAGCTTCCAAAAAGGAACTGCCCTCCATTGATGAGATGGGACAGACTTTCTTTGAAAAGTTAAAGATGGCCCATAAAGAGCTGGGCTGGAAACGCGAATCGGATGTGCCGGATGAATACGACAACTATGATGTTCGCGTGAAATACGAGACGGAGAACTTTCTGGACACGAATGTTCGTTTGACCAGCGGTTCGCCGGCCACCGCATTTCCCATACTGACCCGTTACCAGATTACTCTGCCCCTTTCGCGGGCACTGGTAACCAGAGAAAAATTGGCAGAAGAACTCGATAAGATACTGGCCATCGATTTTTCTGCATTCCATCGGGAAGTTCTGGTCAATGATGAATCACAGGGCATAATGAAAGAGTTTGTCCAGATGCAGGTGATACCCAATTTTATCATCGTTCCGTCGATAGGCAACAAAGTCATGATGTGGCAGGATCTGTCCGGCCGCAGTAAGAATTCCCGGGGAAGATTTTCCGTGCCCGTATTTGCCACAGCTGATCTCTTCGCACTATTACTGGATGCAGTGGGCGCGTTTCGCTGGGAACTTACCAAATCGATCATGGGACCGGATTGGAACAACGTGTCCCAGTCCTCCATTACCGCCGATTATACGGATTATGTGCAATTTTTCAAGAAAAACCGGGACCTGTCTCAGGAGCAAAAGGAAAAGCTTGCAGTTGAGTTCAAAAGATTTCGTAACGATCGTGATCGTTTTGTGAATGATTACACCAACTGGATCAAGTTTGAATCGGAAGGGATTCTCAAACTGAACAACAAGATCGTTCGGGGAGTGTTTTATCGTCATGTTCCCTTTGCCAAGAACATTCGTGATAAAGTGGCAACGCAGCCTGCCTATGCTGATTTACAGAACAGGTTTCGTAATATTCGCATGCGCAAGATCAAGGAACTGGAAGTGCGTTACCGCAAATTTGGCGAGAGCATCCCGGATGTTTTACGTAACAATATGAATTTTTACAGCGTCTGAAGGATATTCTGGATTTTTCGCCGCAGGCTACCCCGGGCCAGAAAATGTGCCTTTTTCAGAGTTGCCCGCGCCCGGGGTCGCTCGCCCAGGTCCAGCTGTATCTGTCCCAGATGGAAAAGACACAGGGCATCCGTGCGCAGGCTGCATGCTTTCTTTATCAGCTGGTGAGCCAGGGCCAGCTTTTGTGGATTTCCGGCTGCAAGTCGATACTCCAGGCTTCCCAGATTGTGCAGACTACTATCATGGTCCGCTTTGCGTGACAATGAGCTTTCATACAGACCACGCGCTCCGTCGTAGTTGCCCTCCATTTCCGCAATCAGGGCTGCATTGTAGTATCCCAGGTGATGCTCGGGAGCGCATTCTATCGCACGTTTGTATGACTTGCGGGCAAATCCATTCTGACCCAGATCTAATGCCAAGTTTCCGGCGTTGATCAAAGCCTGGAAGTGGCAAGGAGACTTTTTGATGACCTGCTCATATTCCAGGAATGCCTTTTCTTTGCGATTCATTTTATGCAGGATCAACGCTTTTTGATAGCGCAGGGATGTATTTGCCGGATCGGTTTTCAATTGCTGGCGGATTTTTCCCAGTAGAGCCAGATCATCGGCCATAAGAGACGCCGACAGGGTGAGAAAGAAAAGGCAGAGTCGCAGCACGATCTAATGATCGGCAGGGAGGGTCTAAAACTCTTCTACAAAGTAAGGTTTGGTGTATTCCCTGATGATTTCCAGGATGAAACGACCCCAGCTTTTGGGATCCTGGCGGTCGATATGGACCTGCTTAAGCTTGGGAAAATAGGGCTGGGGTTTTTGGGTGCTATGGGTTATTTCCAGTGAGCGTATATAATGGTCCACTTTGCGGGCCCTGGCAAAATTGAGTTTTTCCATCTCAATTCGATCCGGCGGCAGGTAGCCCACGACGATGAGCTTGGGAAACAGGGCTTTTTTGAGAAGATTGAGAAAGTCTGCAAAAGAGTCTACTCTATCAATAAAACCTTCGTAAGCACCACCGCCCAGGTTCATAATCTGGGTAACTATATCCATGGATAGACTGATACCCTCCATGCGAGACATGTCAGAAACGATAACGATCCCTTCATCGGGTTGGAATGTTTTGAGTAAATGATCTCCGGGATAATGACGTCGCAGTAGCTTGGCCTTTGAAATGTCGATTTCTGTACTTTTCTGGATCAGAACACCCTGCCCCGGATCTGTCAGAGTTTCACGGCTCAGAATGTAGCGCTTTTTCAGCGCGGTCTGATTCATATTGCGGAAGGCTTTAATTTTTTCTTCCAGCTCATCAAGTGTGGCCACACCGATTTTTAACGGGTTCTCTTTTTCGCGTTCTTTAGGTTCGCTCATATACTTATCAGCGTGTTGAAATCATAATTACATAAACTGTCAAAAAAATATTCCAGAGCAAAAGCAAAAAGATAAGTGTCAGAATCCATGACATTCGGAACCGTAGAATGTCTGTCCGGCGTTTCAAACGCTCGATTTCGCCCTCAAGCCGCTCAAAAGCGGCACTGTTTTTGAGTTGCAGAAAACGTTCCAGGAGGACAGGAATGAACTCTCCGATTGTCTGGGCCAGAGTATGCAGAAAATCCGCAGTTCGCTTCGCTTCTTGCTTTTCTTCTGGCATGAAATCCCATTATGGAAGCAATCGCTGGCGCGCCACCATTATCTGATCCTGACGCTGGCTTTTGTTTCCTGTTATTCTCTGGAATTCATTCCCGGTCCGCACTATTCCGGTGGCCGTAGCCTTGAAGTTCTGTTTTTGAACGAGCCTCCCGCTCATTGCCCGTCAGTGGGCGAATTGCGCATCCAGTCCACCCATGATGATCTGCTCCGGGACCCGGCCTTCATGTCATATTTGTTACAAAAAGCGGCGGACTGCGGTGCCCGCAGCGTATTTTTGATCGACCGATTTTCGCGCCAGACGGACCTTTTTACCAGTCAATCAGGCAGACACCAGAGCCAGACCATATCCGGTCACGTCCGGCTTTATCGATTCGGACTCTGTAAGAATCACACCTCTTCTTCTGATCGGGTTGTCCCGAGAAGCTCGTCCGGAATGTCTTCGATGTAGTCCCCGATTTGAATACAGATGCGGTTGCCGGATTTACCGGGCCGGCAGCGGAATTTCTTACGATCACCGACCTTGATGGTCATATCGGAGCGAGTTGTCGTCTGTCCGAGTTTCACCACATCCCCAACCTTCAAAGATAGAACCTCTGCCAGCGGCAGCTCAACATCACCCACTTCAGCCCTCAGGGGGATCTCCACTTGATCCAGACGATCCTGAATGATGGCCCGGTTCTCATCCGATTCACCGCGCCTGATGGAGGAGTACCAGTACTGGGCTGAGAGTTTGGAAATGATCGGTTCGATGGTAATATAAGGAATACAAAGATTGGTCATTCCCTCCACATCGCCTACTTTTGTTTCCAGAGTGATCAGCACCACCATGTCATTGGGCGGAACGATTTGTGCAAACTGCGGATTGGTTTCAATGGTGCCCAGCCGCGGACGCAAATCAATAACTGTGGACCAGGCCTCACGCAAGTTACCGAGTATCCGGACAATAATGCCTTCCATAACTGACATTTCAATATCTGACAGTTCCCGGGTTATTTTTGTGGGCTCACCCGGCCCTCCAAAGAGGCGGTCGATGATGGTATAAGTAATGGAAGGATCGATTTCAAGGACGCTGCTGCCCTTGAGCGGATCCATATTGATCACTGCGAGAGTAGTAGGATTGGGAATGGAGCGGATGAATTCTTCGTAGGTAAGCTGATCCACAGATCCGACGTGTACGCTGACCAGTGCTCGAAGCTGAGCGGAGAGCGCGGTGGTAGTGAGCCGCGCGAATGTCTCATGCATCATTTGCAGGGTACGAATCTGGTCTTTAGAGAATTTATCCGGGCGACGAAAATCGTAGATTTTTACTTTCTTTTGTTCGCCAACGGAGCTGCCGCCATAATCCTCTGCGTCTACCTCCCCTGCGGAAATAGCCGACAGCAGCGCATCAATTTCATCTTGCGATAGTATTTCAGTCATCAGCGCACCACCCTGGCAGTCACATGTGTGATATTCCAGAACTCTTCTTTTTTTTCCAGCACATAATCGTAGCGATAACGCACGCGGTACCCATTTTTTTCACGCATGGCCTCGACAGAAACGGTGGTGCGTCTTTCATCGGCCACGCCCGCAGCACTGCGCTGTGGATTTGATCCTGTTATTTTGAAATTACGCAGGTGATCGGAAGGCTCAGAACGAAGATAAGTTTGAAAGTCACGGATAACCGCTTCTCTTTCCCAGCGATCGGCCATGGCATAGCGACTGGCAAAGCGATCGTAGGCTGTTATGTACCGGGGGAAGTCAATATATTTGAAGTAGTGATCCCATTTTCCAAGCATCTCCGCCGATAGAAACAGGAATACGGTTTCTTCAGCGGTGATGCCGGGCCGGCTTGAAGGCGCTGTGACTCCTGAACGGTAGCGATCCTGTGGTGGCATCAGTCGCAGGGATACCGAATTGTCAGATCGGATAAAAAAAGTCTGCCGGTAATCCGGATAAAAGTAGGCGGTAATGCGATAGCGTTCGCCAGGTGCAAAGTCATAGAGGCCGGCAAGATTGATTTCCCGACTGAAAGTCTCCCCGGGTGATAGTATCATTTCTTTTATATGAGCACCCTGCGTGGAAACAATGTCCCGGGTCAGTTGATCGCGGGCAATGGTCTTTGGGCGGGTCGGAATTTCCCGCCCGTCCCGATCAAGAACCAGAAACGTGAAGGTATGCAGGCGAGTCGTGTCAGGGTAGAATCGAACATTCTGGTAGCCTTTATTGCGAATTTTCAGCACTACATTTACCGGTTCATCGGTCGCAAAGACGGTGCCGGTGGTTACGATCTCAAAGGCAACATGACGCGTCCATTGCAGGGCGGGCATTCCGCGCATGTCGCGACTCTCTGAAAAAAGGGCAACAGGAACACACAAAAGGGCCAGAAACCTCATATCTGACATAATTATCGGTTAGTAGCCGCAAATTGCGGCTTATTTTTGGCAGATTTCCTGCCCCCGGAGTGTTGCCGAAGTACTGTCCGTAATCCGCACATCCACCTCCTTTCCGCCGAGGGTGGGCTCTTCACTCTCTGGTTTGAAAACGCACATCTTACCCGTAGCCGTCCGGCCGGATTGCTCCAGAGCTGATCGCTTGCTCCTTCCTTCCACCAGAATCCGGTGCACCCGGCCCTGCTCCGCTGCATTGTTCTGTTGACTGATGGCCGTCTGAAAGCGTATCAACCTTTCGAGTCGATCCTGCTTGATCTCGTCTGGCACGTCATCGGCCATTTTTTTGGCAGCATACGTGCCCTGGCGCTCTGAATAGCGGTACATATAGGCCATATCAAATCTGATTTCCTCAAGCACCTGCAAAGTTTCCTGGAAGTCAGCTTCTGTCTCTGTGGGGAAGCCCACAATGACGTCCGTGGAAAGCCCGGGACCGGCAACAATGGAACGGATGGTCCGCACCAGGGAAAGGAACTCATCCCTGGAATAGTCCCGCTTCATCAGTCCGAGTACCCTGCTGGAACCGGCTTGCAGCGGCAGGTGGATCTGGGAGCAGAAGCGCTCTTCTGTGGCCATGAGTTCAAGCAAATGAACGGGAAAATCATGAGGGTGCGGCGATGTAAAGCGAATCCGGCGAATGTCCGTCTCGCTGAGAATTCGAGCAATCAGTCCACAGAAATCCAGACCCTCGCTGCGGTAGGAGTTGACGTTTTGCCCGAGAAGCAATACTTCTTTCACTCCCTGCGCTGTAAGCCGCTGGATTTCGCGAATGATGGACTCAGGAGAACTGCTACGTTCCCGTCCGCGGGTGTAGGGCACAACGCAGAAGGTGCAGAAATTGTCGCAGCCGCGCATGATGGAAACTGACGCGGTCACGCCTCCGGGGCTGACCATTCCGCCAGCGATGTCTTCATAGTTTTCCTGGGCGGAGAGTCGGGTATTTTTTGCCGGAGCATCCTTGCATTGTTCGATCAATTGCGGTAGCTGGCGATAGGCATCGGGGCCGGCAATGATGTCAATGGGTAGCCCCTGAGCCAGAAGATCATCGCTCAGATTCTGGGCCATACAACCCAGAATTCCGATCCGGGTATGGTTTCTCTCCCGGTAATGCCGCAAGGAATCCAGCCGACTGTAAATTTTCTCATGGGCTTTTTCCCTGACGGCGCAGGTATTGAGGAAAATGCAGCTGGCCTCTTCAATCCTGTCGGTTAGAGCATAGCCGGACTTCTCCAGAATCCGGCCGACGATTCCGGAATCATTCACATTCATCTGGCAACCGTAGGTTTCAATGTAAACGCCTAACTTTTCAGTCGTCCCGGACACAGATGCAAGATTTTTGGATGCCCTGCCAGGCAAAACGAAAATCCTGCCGGCCGGAGACAATTTCCGATGCATCCAACAGATATATCCCGGCTGGTTGAACTTCTGGATGAGGACATCACTGCTTTTGACTGCGCACAGTTGTGTCGGGGTGCTGATGGGATGGCCTATTGCTGCAAAACACAGAATTTTGTGCCGGTTCTCTACAGGGAAGAGCAGACCTACTGGAATGAGCGAGGTGCCCACTGGCAAGAGTACCCCGTAACAGTCAAAGAAGAGGCAGCCCTGTCTGTCGGGCAGGTATTTTGTAGCTGTGCCCTTTCTACCTGTCAGCGCGACCTGCGCAGTTTGAGTTGCCGCACCTACCCGCTGGAACCCTATTTTGGCTATTCGGGAGAATTCCTGGGGTTAACTTTTCTTGCGACGGCAAGTGAGGTGGACCGTGAAACAGGCCGCTTGCGGTGCCCCTTGAGTCGACAGTATCGCAGTATTCGCCAACAGTTCATCAATAAGACCACTCTTTTTTTTGATCAATTATTGGCTCTCCGCCCTGAGGAGAAGGAAGCCTATTTGCAGAGCAGCCGACGCCACCGTAAACGGCATCGGGAGTGCGGGATACAGATCATCGTTTTACGGCCGGATGATGCCGTCCTGGAAAAGATCAACCTGTGAGGCTTTAAGAGAGATGGGCGTGGATCTGCGCCAGGATTTCCGTGGCGATTTCCAGGGTGCGTTTGTCAGAATCTCCGGCAACAATAGGCTCATCCGTTCCGCGAATGCAGGCAACAAAATGCAGGTGTTCCTGTCGCAGTGGATTATCTTTATGCACAAATATCTTTTCTACAAACGATTCCTGCTTGTACTTTAGTTCTTCCCGGGTCATGAGGTAGGCGCTCTGCGCCTGACGATGAATATCAATATCTTGTGAGGAAAAATCCAGAACAATGAACGCGCTTTCCTGCGAGATGGTCAGAGTGCGGATTTTGCTCTGCGAAGCCCTGCTGGCATTTAAGACGGCAATGCAACCGGATTCAAAATGCAGCGTCGCAACGGCAATGTCTTCATGGGATCCGTAAGCAATGACCCCCCGGGCATACACGCTCTTAATACGGCTATTCACCAGATTCAAAATGATATCAAGGTCATGAATCATTAGGTCCAGCACCACACCCACATCATTGATTCGATTGTTGTAGGGTGCCTGACGCCGCGATTCGATAAGCAATGGCCGATCCACAATTTTGCTCAGTTCCATCACCGCGCCATTGAATCGCTCTACGTGACCAACTTGCAGAATCAAATTTCGTGAGCGCGCCAGTTCCACCAGTTCACTGGCCTGAAGGACGGTCTCCGTCATCGGTTTCTCAACCAGAACATGGCGGCCCAGTTCCAGCGCTTTGCGCGCCACCTGGAAGTGACTGACCGTGGGAACGGCAACCACAACGGCATCTGAAGCCTGGATTAAAGAATCAATTTCCGCAAACAGCGGGACCCGGAAACGATCGGCCACTTCGCGGGCTCTTTCCTGGTTTGCGTCATAAATGCCCGCGACCTCATACGCGGAGATTCCGGTGGCCACATTGACATGGTACTGTCCCATGTGACCTGTTCCGATGAGTCCGAGTTTGATTGGCACCATCAGCTCCCGTGCTTTCAGGGCTCTTCAGGCTGGCGATAAAAAAATCAGGATCTGCTAAATACTCGCGGCTCCTCTTCAGCAAGCTCGCGCGCCAGTTCTGTTACCAGGGTCCTGGCTTTGCCATTGAGATTGCGGGGAGTTCGTACCTGAATGATCACATGTTGATCGCCCTTTCCGTAGCCACCCAGGTAGGGCATGCCCTTGCCTTTCAGGCGAAAGATCTGTCCGCTTTCCGTGCCGGCCGGGATCTTCATCTTTACCTTTTTGCCGTCGATTGTGGGAACTTCGATTTCGCCACCCAGGATAGCCAGGGTAACCGGCAATTCTACCTGTATAACCAGATCGTTTCCTTCCCGTTCAAAAACGGGATGTCTCTTGACCTGAGTCACAACGTAGAGGTCTCCGCTCGGCCCCCCACCCATTCCGGCTTCGCCTTCTCCCGAAACCTTCAGCCGGCTGCCGGATTCCACTCCAGGCGGAATTTTGATGTTCAGGGTGCGCCGCTTTTCCTCCAGGCCGCTGCCAGCGCAGGACGGACAGGGATCTTTGATGATGTTACCCTGCCCCTGACACTGTGGACAGGTGGTGGTGATAGAAAAAAAGCCCTGCGATCGCCTGACCTGGCCGCGGCCGCCGCACATGGCGCAGGAAGTTGAGCCGCCTCCGCGGGACCCACTGCCCTTACAGGTTTCGCAGCGTTCATGTCGGGGTAGTTCGATTTTTAAGTCTTTGCCGGCCGCAGCATCGTCCAGACCAATCTCTATGTTGTAACGCAGGTCTGCGCCGCGGCGCGATCCATCGCGCCCGCGGCCCTGATTGAAGCTGCCACCAAAGAATTCCGAAAAGATGTCCCCGATATCGCCAAAAATATCTGAGAAGTCTGTGTAGGCCCTCGATCCAAATCCACCGCCCATGTTACCAAGCCCGGCTTTCCCAAACTGGTCATAGGCGGATCTTTTCTGATCATCGGAGAGCACTTCATAGGCTTCCGTTGCTTCCTTGAATTTATTCTCAGCCTCGGGATTACCACGGTTTTTATCCGGGTGGTATTTGATGGCCAGCTGCCGATAAGCCTTCTTGATTTCATCCTTACTGGCCCCTCGCGCTACTCCCAGTACTTCATAGTAATCCCGATCTGACATACACTTTTCCGTTCAACGGTCCGATTTTTATTTTTTATCCTCGTCCACGACGGTGTAATCAGCATCGACCACTTTTTCGCCGCGGTCAGCAGATTCTCCTGCATCGGGAGATCCACCACCATTGCTGCTCTGCGGCTTCGCAGCCTGTGCCTGGTAGAATTTCTGACCGAGTTCCATGGAAGCTTTTTGCACTTCATCACGGGCTGCGCGGATTTTATCCGCATCATCCGTGGCCAGTGCTTCACGAACCCGGGCAATGATTTCCTGTGCCTGCTTTTTATCATCAGGGGCCGCAGCGTCTCCAGCTTCCTGCATGGCTTTTTCCAGGTTGTAGGCCAGGGTGTCTGCTTCATTGCGGGCTTCAGCAAGTTCACGGACTTCTTTATCACGCGATTCATTTTCCTGGGCATCGCGCACCATCCTTTGAATCTCCTCTTCACTCAGGCCGCCTTGCGACTCAATGCGTATTTTATGTTCTTTACCGGTGCCCATGTCCTTGGCCGATACCTGGACAATGCCATTAGCATCAATGTCAAAGGAGACCTCAATTTGTGGCGCACCCCGGGGAGCCGGCGCTATTCCCACCAGATCAAAACGACCCAGAGTACGATTATCTTTGGCCATTTCCCGCTCCCCTTGCAGGACATGAACGGAAACGGCAGTCTGATTATCAGCGGCCGTGGAAAAGATCTGGGCCTTTCGGGTAGGGATGGTTGTGTTGCGTTCGATGAGTCGGGTGAATACACCGCCCAGGGTCTCAATGCCCAAGGAAAGCGGGGTTACATCCAGCAGGAGGACATCATTCACTTCCCCTCCAAGAACCCCGCCCTGAATGGCGGCCCCAACGGCAACTACTTCGTCAGGGTTGACAGATTTACTGGGTTCTCTGCCAAAGAGTTTCTTCACCAGTTCCTGGACAGCCGGGATACGCGTTGAGCCTCCCACAAGGATGACTTCGTCGATGTCGCCAGGTTTCATGCCTGCATCGCGAAGCGCCGTTTCGCAGGGGATCCGCGTTCTTTCCACAAGCTGGTTGGACAGCTGTTCAAATTTCGCCCGTGAAAGGGAGAGGTTCAGGTGCCGCGGCCCGGATGCATCTGCTGTGATGAAGGGAATATTGATCTGGGTTTGCTGGGTTCCGGACAGCTCAATTTTCGCCTTTTCTGCCGCCTCCTTTAATCGCTGCATCGCCATTTTGTCTTTCGATATATCGATGCCCGTTTCCTTCTTGAATTCTGCGATCATCCATTCCATGATCACCTGGTCAAAGTCATCTCCGCCCAGATGTCCGTCACCGTTTGTGGCTTTGACTTCAAAGACGCCATCACCCAGTTCCAGAATGGACACATCAAAAGTTCCACCTCCCAGATCGTAGACAGCAATTTTCAGATTTCCGGTTTTCCGATCCAGTCCGTATGCCAGAGCTGCAGCCGTTGGTTCATTGATGATCCGTTCCACTTCAAGCCCGGCGATGCGGCCGGCGTCGCGTGTGGCCTGCCTTTGCTCATCATTGAAATAGGCCGGCACCGTAATCACGGCTTTGGTGATTTTATGACCCAGGTAGTCTTCCGCAGTCTGCTTCATTTTTTGTAATATGATCGCAGAAATCTCTTGAGGAGTGAAAGAGCCATGATCGGTTTCAATTTTCAGACCGTCATTGCCGGATTTGACCACGCTGTAGGTTACCGTGCTGATTTCTGAGGTTACCTCCGAAAATCGACGACCCATGAAGCGCTTCACCGATCGAATGGTATTTCCGGCGTTGGTGATGGCCTGGTTTTTAGCAAACTGCCCAACAAGCCGGCTTTCTTTGTCCGTAAAAGCCACAATAGATGGCGTGGTCCGCGCACCTTCAGCATTCTGGATAACGACGGGCTCTCCGCCCTCCATAACGGCAACAACTGAGTTCGTGGTGCCCAGATCAATGCCGATGATTTTGTCCTTTGCCATAATTTCCTTCCTTTTATTCTTCCTTATTTTAGAAACTTAAAGATATGTTCTGTTACGCATTTTTTCCAGAAGGCCGGCCAACCTTAACGCGAGCCGGTCGAATCACATGCGCTTCCCCTTCTTCCACCTCCAGGCGAAAACCATCCTGGTACACTTCCAGAACAGTTTCGGAATCGAGTTCGGCCTGCTCTTCCACGGAGATCGCTTCCATCTGCATGGGGTTAAAGGCATCTCCCCGGGGTGAATAGCGTACAATTTTCTCTTTGCCCAGGGCAGTCAGAAATTCCTGCTCCACCATACTGATGCCGGCGATAAAGTTCGCCACTTCCGGATTCCCGCCGGTGGCCTGAGTTACCCTCTGTAGGTTATCAAATATGGGTAAAAGCTCATGAACAAATGCCGCGATGATCTGACCGCGCATGCGCGACTTTTCCTGCATGGAGCGCTTGCGAAAGTTTTGAAATTCCGCACGTTCCCGGGTCCAGGAATCTTTCAGTGATTCGATCTCCTGTCGGGCCTTTTCCAGCTCAGCGGCGTCAGCAGCCTGTGCTGGCGTTTCCTGTACCGGGGCCGCCTCAGAGGCTTGATCCCCACTGGCCATATCTACCCCTTCTATTGTTTGTTCAGCTTCTGCCATTTCTTCCTCCCTAATTGCTGATCCGGGTGATGAGACTCGATAGCAGTCGAGACATGTAATTCACAAGTCCAATCATGCGTACATAATCCATGCGATTGGGGCCGATAAGTCCGAGAGCGCCAATCTGCTTTTCGCCCATTTTATAACTTTTGAGGATCATCGACAAACCCTGCATCCGGCGATCAGCGTCGCCATCAATCATAACCAGAATATCATCAACCTGCATGGATTGTTGTAAGGTATCCTGTAAGAAGTTCTGATCAAAAACCGTTACCGACTCACGATCCACCTGCCCGGAACTCATCAGCTGGTACAGTAAATTTTCCTGACCATAGGCATACGTATCATTTTTGCGGCCAAAGGCATCAAGACTTCCATGCAGCGCCCTTGAAATGGTATCCTTAAATGGCCGAAAAGCTTCATTCATGGCCATGAGGCCATCCATTTTCTGGCGCATCTCCTCCAGATCTGCACCGGCAAAGGAATGGTTGAGAAAACGACTGAACTGCTGCAGAACAGATCGGGGCAGATGCTGGTCCAGGACAACGCTGTGGTGCAGGACAAGGCCGGAGCGCGTAATCATAAGTACCATGACCTCATCCTGACCCATATCGATGAGCTCAAAGTGTTTGAGTACAGTCATCTGCAACCTCGGGGAAAGGACGACAGCCGAGTAACTTGAGAGCATGCTGAGCAGTTGTGCCGTTGCTTTGAGGATTTCATGCAGCTGCAGGGGATGGCGCAACAGCTCCTGCTGGATGAAAGTCTGGTCGGCCTCATCCACCAGCCATTCATTGGTCAGACCCAGGACATAAAAACGATAACTCTTTTCTGTCGGGATCCGGCCGGAGCTACGATGCAGAGAAATCAAATAGCCCTTTTCCTCCAGATCCACGAAATCAGAGCGAATCGTAGCCGGACTCACCCCGAAAGAAAACCGGGAAGCCAGATATCCGCTTGAAATGGGTTGGGCTGTGCCTATGTAGCTACCTACCAGGCAGCGGACAATCTCCTGCTGCCGGGGGGACAATTCATCGCCTGTGGAACTGCTCAGTCGTATCATAACCGGTTAGCAGTCCATGGTGCCGACTGCCAGATCAGGAGTATATTAGTGTTTCTGCGCGAGCCTGTCAAGCGTTTTAGTCATCAATGGCGCTTGATTTTAGCAGTCTACGGTATTGATTGCGAACCAGGTCAGCCTCATCCCACTTCCCCAACTCTTCTAATATGGCGAACTGGTTGTAAACGGCATCCAGCCGTTCGAAATCGGCCCGGTAGGCGGCCCGAAAGGCATAAAGGGCCTTCAAAGCGTCCTGACCGTACCAGTAAGCCAGCCCCTGGTAAAAATAGCGCAGCCCCAACTCTTCTCCCCTGTCCGCTATGCGCGTATACTGCTCGATGCTGTGCGAAAGAAGTGCTACAGCTCGCCGAAGATCCTGTCTGTAGGCTGTTTTGCTGCGCGGTTTTTCCTGGTAGAGCAGCGCCAGGGCCAGGTAGTAGCCGGTTTTCTCTTCAAAGGGCTGCCTTTTATGCAATTTCTCGAGGTAAGGCAGGCTCGCCGAAAACTGTCCATCCATCATCAGCTCTCTGGCCCGGACCATCAACCGGGAGCTGAGGGGATCGGAGTAAAGCGAAAGGGGAAAGAAAAGGATCAGTACCAGTCGGAAAGGTAGCAAAGGAGGTTTTCTCCATTCCGGGGATAATGCAGGGTAACGTTCTTCACCGCGGCAATCTTCTTGAGTTCGGGAAGAAGCCGTGAGCCGGTCTTTTCCCCGACCACCCAGGTGAAGAGGCCCGGACTGCGCCGGATCAGGCGCTCGTCAGACGCAAGTAGCGGGATCAGCGCGGTGGCCCGTTCTGGGCTTTCCGGATCCACGCGCTGATGGATTACGGTAAACTCCTCATGACCGCGCCGGAATTCCTGTAGTTCCAGGTACATCGCCTGCCCTTCCTGATCGTAACTGCTGCGTAAGCAATTTTGTTCATAAATATTTTGTAACCAGGGCAACAGGTCCTCCACCGGTATCTGGACTTGATCCTTATCTACTTCGTTACGGTAGAACAAAAGCAAACGGGCTTTGCCAGCCATTCCGGGAATGGTTGCATTGAGCATCCCCGAAAAACGATTCAAAAAACGGGTGCTGAATCGTCTGGTAAAATCCGGGTCATGGCGCAATCGGGAATGGAAATTGAGCCACTCCAGATCTTCTTCTGCTTGCAGATAAACATCATTGTTGCTGAAATACAGGTTCTGGCGGGTCACATCATCCAGCCCTCCGGAATGGGCGACCACGTAGCAGGAAAGACCCTCATCTTTGACCAGCCAGGCCAGGGCATCGGCCCTGTTGCTATCACGGATGCGCTCTGAAATGGCAGCAAAGGCGCTGCGGTCACCGGCATACAGGCCAAAGAGCAGTCGGCGCCACTCTTCTCCCCGATAAAAAGGTATGGGCTTTAGAGCTCCTTCGAGTAAATCCAGAGCGGAGATGTCCGCTTTTTTTTCGCTGGACGTTTGGGTAACCGAACGGGTGATTTCCTTTAGTTCGGGACTCCAGATTTTTTGGCGAATGGGCAGGGTTTCCGTGGTGGCTTTTTCTGCCGGCGGACCAAGGCGCAGGTGGCCGCGCACCGGGGCCGAGTAGTGCAGCCACAGATCTGGCCCGGGTTCTTTAAAGGCTGGTCTGGATTCAGCGGGCATAAGGTTGTTTGAGCGGGGAGGCCTTCCTGGCAATACTTTATCTATTTATCGACGGAATCGGCTTTGGAAAGCACGATCCTTTGAACCCTTTTACCCGCCATGGCAACTCCATACTGTCCCTGCTGGGGGATAGGCCGCCTCCGGCCGACTGGCAGTCCTGGCACCTCTATCCGGTCAGTGCACACATGGGGGTCAGTGGCCTGCCACAGTCGGCCACCGGGCAAACGGCCCTGTGGACGGGAATCAATGCTCCGCGCCTGATGGGCCACCATAAGACGGGATTCCCCGGGCCGACTTTGATTCCCGTGATCCGCGAACACTCGATTCTGCGCCGCTTCAGAGAGGTCGGAAAAAAAGCCCGCCTGGTCAATGCCTACAGCGAACGCTACCTGGAAAGAATTGCCAAGAAACCCCGGCTGATGAGCACTTCAACCCATGTCCAGTTGGCCTCCGGACAGCCGCTGGCCTCCCTGGAAATGCTGCGCTCGGGTGAGGCCCTTTACATGGATATTACCCATGAAATCATGCACGCTTTCTGGCCGGAGAGCCGCGATGAGTATCCCGTCCAGGACCCCTACCAGCGTGGAAGACACCTGGCCCACCTGGCCGGAAAAAGTGACCTTTTGCTTTTTGAATATTTCCTGACGGATAAGCTGGGTCACGATCAGGACATGACCCATGCACCGCGGATCCTGCATCATCTGGAACAATTTCTGCGCGGCATTGGAGACAATCTGGGAGAAAACGATACCCTGATCGTGACCTCAGACCATGGTAACTTTGAAGACATGTCCACGGGAAGTCATACCCACAATCCCGTGCCACTTCTGGCAAAGGGAAGAAGTGCCAGCCGGGCGGCACAAATTCGCTATCTTTATGAAATACCGCAGTGGATTTATGAGCTCACCGGAATTGCCTGAATCACAATCCGCCGTGTAAAGGAACCCTGTCGATGGCACGGAAGTGGCCGCCATCCTGGCTCATTTCTTCTGATTCACGCTTCCATTCGCGGGCTGTAGCCGTGAACGGGCCGGGCGGGAAGTCCTTTTCCGCCTTGAGAAAGGCAAGGCTTGCCCGCCGGTACTGTCCCAGATCAAAATACACCTGACCGATTTTGATCTGCGCCTGCTGATCCATTTCGGCCGCCGGATTGGCGAGCACCGCTTCAAATTGTTTGAGCGCTTCATCGTGTTTGCGCATGGCCAGAAGCGATTCACCCATATAGTACAGGGCATGTTCGCGTACACCTTTATCGGAATTGGCCTCATAGGTTTTTCGAAAACCCTCAAGAGCGGTTTCATGCTTCCCCGAACGCAGCGCGGCCAGGGCTTCATCAAAAGTATCTTTTCGAACCTTCTCCAGAATTTGTTCGCGCTGAATTGGACTTAAGTTTCCGCTGCCAAAGAGATACTCCTGGTAGTAATCCAGGGCTACGCTGCTTTCGCCTTTTTCTTTAAGGGCATCAGCCCGCCCCACCTCAGCCTGGACATTTTCTGGATCGTATTTAAGGGCCACTGTAAAATTTTCCCGCGCCCTTTCAAAATCGCCTTTACGCAGGTAGAAGGCTCCCAGCACAGAATGGATCTTACCTTTAAGCCGACTATCTTCAGAATTGGCCAGAAGCAGCTGTAGCTTGCTCAGTCCTTCTGCTTCGTGATTCATGAGTAAATACATCTTTCCCATGGAGAAATCGATTCGTTTCCTCATAAGGGTATCGAGTTCCTCTTTATTTAATATCTGATAATGCTCGAGCGCGCCGCCAAAATCCTGATTCTTTTCCAGAGCAAGTGCCAGGCCGTAACGGGCCAGTTGATTCACATGAGGGTCCAGATCCCGTGCCAGAACCCTTGTGAAGATGACCAGGGACTCGCGGGGCGATTCACTGGTGTTTTGCTTGAGATAAGCATCTGCTTCGCGCAGTTCTACCATGGCCGCCTCAATTTTGCTGCGCCGACCCGGGTCCCATATAGCAAAAATTAGGACGACGAGACCCAGAAAAAATAAGGCGCTGCCCCCCCACAGTATCCCCTTCTGCCATTCACTCATTTCCGCAGCCGCTCCAGGGACCGGTCGTACCAGAAACGAGCTCGATCCGGATAGTGTCTTCTGAGATTATCGTCCATAAATGCGCGCAGAGAGCTCTGGTAGTGCCCCAGTTGATAGTACGACAGGCCAGTGTAAAGCATGGCGCGAGCCCGGATCTCTGCCGGCACATGGGGTGCAAGGAAGATCTGCAATTCCCGAACGGCATCGCCAAAGTGGCTGCGCCTGTAAGTCCTGTTGAGTACGGTTTCCAGATCCGGCATTTCTGTGGCCGGGCCTGATCCCGGGCCAATCAGAATCGGCTTTTCGATGTAGTTCTTCCCGGCTGCCATTGTTTCCAGCAGTTCGCCGTCTGCTTCCATCAGTATAGCATAGTAGTAGGATCCGGCCGGCAGACCGGTATCGAGGACATCGTCCTCATCTTCCTGCTCCTTTATCAAACGGCCGTGGTTGCGGATATCGGAGGCTGTCTCCATCAACCGCGTAGAACGATAGATAAAGTACTTTACAGATGTTGCATTTTCCTTATAAGCGTCAAACTTGATTCTTACTCGATCATCGCGCAGGCGAACTTCGAGGTATTCGATCCTTGGTCCACTGGTTGTTCCGCGGATTTCTATCGGGTTGGCCGTTATGGTGCGCCCTTCATAGAATTCCGTGATAATTTCGCCCGATGGTCCCACAGGGAGCACGGCGTAGAAATAGCGCCCTGGTGCCAGGTTTCGATCCAGATGGGTGCGTACATTTTTGCGCACGGAAGCGATGAGTCTGGAGCGTCCCAACTCCGCCGTGCTCGTAATCGGTCTTTCCTGTCGATAGATCCGCAGTTCCGTAAAGTCTTCGATGGGATCGACCCAGAGAAGTTTTACATGATTGCGGGATTGCACAAAGGCGGAAAGCCCCTCCGGTAATTTTCGCGATAGCTCTGCACTCAGAAATGTTGGCTTGAATACATGCTCAATGTAAGATTCATTGAGAAATACCGATCGATCCTCCCGCCCGGATCTGATCGTAGTTACCGCATAGTAGACTTTTTCATCGGTCAGTGGAGTGGTATCCGTAAAAAAGGGCGTGTCCGGCGCTGTTGCTCCAATGCGAATCGCCCGGGAAAAGGAATCCGGGGTTTGAAAGGCATCCTTACCGCGGTAGATGTAAAAACTACCACCGCTTCGCGGAGCAATCCAATTAAGCTTGACTGTGCGGTCGGTGTTAACAGCGCTCAGACCGGTCACCCGATCGGCATGGGCTCCGGCCATGACTTCTTCTCGCCGGATCACGAGGGGCACGGTTGTATAGTTCACGTTGGGTCTCAGACTCAGTCGATTTCGATTGGGTCCGGCGCTCGAATTGATCTCATCGGCTGTGACCACCGCATAGTAGTAGGCTCCGTCCGGAATATTGGTGTCCAGAAATTCCAGTTGGGAAGCCGATAGCGGTGGAGTGGTGAGATTCTCCGCTTCAAAGAGGAGCTCGCGGGTATCGATTGGTTTGCTGTAACGCCCGATGTATATCGGCGATTGATTGCGCGGACTGGCCGTCCAGCTGATACGCGCAGAATGGCCGCCTTGCTTTTCTACCCGAATGCCGGTGATGGCGCTCTGACCGGCAAGTCCCGATATCCCGGAACCGGAAGGACTGCCTGGCGTTCCCTCCGGCGGTGCAGTGAGCGTTCCCTCAGGATCGCGAGCCGGGCTTATTTTGTCCACGCCCGGAATCGGCCTGTTCTCTGCCCCGCTGGAAAAGCCGACTGACAGGAGCAGGCATACCGAAAAGAATAGTTTCCCTGCCCGGTTCATCTATGGGTGAAATATCGGAAGGGGCCAGCGGGAAATACAGACATGAGCCGTGGATTGCCATACTATGAGGAAACGGAATTCCAGGAGTATTTGCTATCACGGGAAAGACTGGAACTCTTTCCTGTGGATCGGATCTTAAATCAGCTCCAATGGACAGGAGTGGAAAATTTCCTGGACTTTGGCGCGGGGAATGGCTTTTTCATCCCCTTTTTTTATCAGTACAGGCCGGAAGGGTGTCATATCTGGGCGGCAGAATGCCAGGAAGACCTGCTCGATATCCTGCTACAGCAAAGAGTGAAGCAGGACTGGGCTGATTTTTCCGCATTCTTTGTGGAACGGACGGAACATCCGCTTCTGCCTGAGTGGATTCCGCCAATGGATCTTATATTTTGTTCTCTTTCCCTGTCCACATTTGCCAATCCGGCCCTTGCCCTGCTGGGACTGCGGCGTTCTTTAGCAGACGGCGGGCGAATCGTTGTTCTCGACTGGGAAAAAGTTTCCGCTCCCTCTGGCCCGGAAGAAAACCTCAAAGTTTCGCGAACACGGATGGAGTATTTCTTTGGCGATGCCGGGTTCAAAATCCAGCGCAGCCTGAAGGTGAACAAATATCTATACGGTTTTGAAATCGTTCCCGATGCCGCAGCCATAACTCCGCGCGGTTATGAGCAAACTACCTGATCTGCTTCCCCCTGGCAGGTGGCCCCGACTCGATCCTTTTCCGGGCCCTCAAGAGTAAAATTGTACAGTCGCCCGGGCACAAGCTTTTGATCGCTTACCAGGCGCAGATAGTTGTCGGTCAGGGCCCGGAATGAGTCCCGGGACCTCTCTGCCAGACCCTGCCGCACCTTCCCCGAAAAGCGTCTCGCATAACGAGTCCAGTTTAGCTGCTCCAGGTCGCGAAGTACGGTAAGTCGTTCTTTTTTGACGGCACTCTCTACCGTCCCGCCAAAGCTGGCAGCCAGCGTATGCTGTCGCACCGAGTAGGGAAAAGCATGGATACGGGCGATGGTTAGATCCGATAGTAAGGAGACTGTGCTCTGAAAATCCGCCGCAGTCTCTCCTGGAAAGCCTACAATGACATCCGTCCCGACAAAGAGGTCTGGATTTTTCCGGTAAAAATGCTCAATTCGCTGGCGAAAGGAACCGGAATGGTAGGTACGGCGCATTTTTCTGAGAACCGTGTCCGATCCGCTCTGCAAGGGAACATGCAAATACTTACAAAACGCTGAGTGTTGAAAAATTTCTGCAAGTTCATGGCCCACATCGCATGGTTCTATACTGGAAAGGCGCAGGCGCATGCCACGGCAATGATCCAGTATCTTGCGCAGTAGATCGGTAAAGCGGATGGATCCAGCCCGGTACCACCCCAGGTTAACTCCGGTCAGAACGACTTCCTTAATACCGCGCTCACGCAGGAAATCCACTTCATCAAGGACATCTTGCACATCCCGGCTGGTGCCTCTTCCTCGAGCTTGCGGAATTTTACAGTACGTGCAACGGCGATCGCAGCCATCCTGGATTTTAAGATAGGCCCTGGTATGTCCCTGGGGAAGGACCCCGACAAAGGCAAAGGCCGCCGCATTTTTGCTGCTATGGATCGTACCGTTAACAGCTTTGATGGCACCGGTTTTGATGAATTCCACGATCATTTCCGCAATTGTGTGCTTGGCCTGGCCGGAAACGACATGGACACCGGGCTGCGCGAGCTGATCTGGATCCGTATGGGCCTGGCAACCGGTCACTATAATTGGTGCTGCTGGCGACTGCTTCTTGATCCTCTGGATCGTTTGTCGATTGCGTCTGTCTGCCTGGTCTGTTACCGTACAGGTATTCACTATGGCCAGATCCGCTGAGCTTACTTCTGAAACAAAAGTGAATTCTCCCTTTCTGGCCAGTTCGCTGAGTATCCCGTCTGATTCATACTGATTGAGACGACAGCCCAGAGTATGGATATAAACCCGGACCATCAGGGTTGCAGTTTCAGGCGTGCCTTATTGGCCGTGGCCGGACCGTGTCCGGGCACGGCGCGCAGGGCCTGGTCATAGTGATCAAGTGCCTTACGAACGAATTCCAGTCGATCGCCACCTTCCGCCTTCAGGCCTCGTTGTTCATAGCAGTAACCCAGATTGTTGAGCACATCAGCCGCCAGCGCCGGCGCCATCTGGCCCAGTTGAATCATATGATTGAACCGAAATTCTGCATTTTCATAATTTCCCTCTCTCATGTAGATCAGACCATCCAAATAGATGGCTCCTTGATGAGAAGGACTCAAAGTGAGTATCCGGGCTATCTGCTGACGGGCGGCCTCATAGCGCCGCGTATCGTAATAGATGCGAGCCAGTTCATGCCTGAGATCCGCATGGTTGGGATGCAGGGTAATGCTGCGAATGAGCACCTGTTCGGCAGCAGGCAGCCGCATTAAAATGCGATGCGCTGCAGCAAGCAAAATAGCTACTTCTGGTTTTCCTGGAGATTTTTTATCGAGAACACTGAGGTGCGCGAGAGCGCTTGAACCGTCGCCCAGTTTTACATAGTTCATGGCGGCCAGCAATCGCTCTTCATAGCTCTCCTGGTTGAAGGCCGAGCGCAGCAGTTCCAGGGATTCGGAGTATTTACTCTGACTGTAGAGCTCAAGAGCACGGTTGTAGGTTGATTCCTGAGCAAAGCTCGCTGTCGCCAGTAGAATTACAAAGAATGCGTTTTTAACGGACATCGGTTGACCTGACCTGAGCCAGAGAATCTATCTGCTCCTGTGAGGCCAGACGATTTCTGTGAGGACGGGCCGGCTGATACAGAACTGCGACCCGGGGTCGCCTCTCGAGGAGCAGATGTTCGATGAGTTCAAGGCTGCGCACCTGCGCCCCCCGGCTCATGAGCACGGGAAGATCTGTCTCCATTTCCCGGTAGATGTAACTCTCATCATCGTCGGTGAAATAGGCCAGACTGATCTCATCCTGCCCGGAGACCTGACGACGCTCGAGAGACTCTGCAAAGATGTAGCGGCAGCCAAGCAAAGTGGTCCGCCGGGACCCGGTCGCAAAAACCGGCCAGATTTCCTGAATCTCCGCCTGAGCCCGAACGTATCTTGAACGCGCTGCCAGAGCTCCAAAAAGAAGAACGGCAGTTAAAAATACAAGGAATACAACGAAGACCAGAAGGCCCAGGTCCAGGATTTCACTCAACTGGCCGATCCTGAGCCTGCTACCTCTGCGACCGGGACCTCCTCTCGTTCGCCGTCCTTTGAATCCTCCCGATGCCGCAGCTTGAGCTCTTGATAATCCAGCCAGGGTTTTTCCTCAAAGTGCAACTTCCCCTCAAGCAGATCAATCCAGATTTCCGTGGGCTCTTCATAAGCTCCATCCAGCAGTCGCCCGGCCATGTAATCTTCAATTTCACGTTGCAGTGTGCGGCGCAGCGGTCGGGCTCCGTACTTTTCATCGAATCCCAGTTTGCCCAGGTGTTCGGTTGCCGCATCGCTCACCACCAGCTTCACCTGGCGATCAAAGAGTTGCTGGTTCATACGCCGCAGCATGATGGTCACTATCTGGTTGATCTGTGCCTGGTCCAGGGTATGGAAAGTCATGATTTCATCGACACGATTTAAGAATTCTGGATTGAAGTGCTTTTTCAATTCCTCAATCAATTTGTCGCGTCGATTCTCTTCTTTGCGCTCATTGCTTTCCGCAAAGCCCATTTTACCGCCTTTCTGCATCTCCCGGGCTCCCAGATTGGAAGTCATAATCAAAATACAGTCCCGGAAATCCACCTTACGCCCATGGGTATCAGTGAGCGTCCCTTCCTCCAGAATTTGCAGGAGAAGATTGAACACATCCGGATGCGCCTTCTCCACCTCATCGAAAAGGAGTACACTGTAGGGATTGCGGCGCACAAATTCACTGAGTTGTCCGGCATCATCATAGCCAATATAGCCTGGAGGAGAACCAATCAGTTTGGAGACACTGTGCGGCTCCATGTACTCGGACATATCGAGGCGGAAGAGCTTCTTTTCATCTCCAAACAGAAACTCTGCAAGAGCGCGGGCCAGTTCTGTCTTGCCCACGCCTGTGGGCCCCAGAAATATGAAAGAACCGGAAGGCTTGCGCGGATCCTTAAATCCAGTCCGTGAACGGCGAACAGCCCGGCAGACCATTTGCACCGCGCTCTGTTGGCCCACGATCCGCCGGGCCAACTCACCCTCCATTCGCTTGAGTTTACCTGCTTCCCCTTCCTCGATTTTTTCCAGGGGAATTCCGGTCCACATGCTGATCACGCTGTAGATGTCTTCAGAGGTAATGGCAACAGCATACTCGGCTACTTTTTCCTGCCACTGCACGATGCGTTCCTGAAGGGCTTCTTTTTTCTCGTTGATTTCGTCGCGAACCTGGGCTGCTTTTTCATACTCCTGCGCTTTTACCAGTTCATCCTTTTTCTGGACCAGCGTCTTGATTTCGTCTTCGATGGCCACGATCTCTTCGGGCCGGGCAGAATTGGCCAGTCTTGCTCTTGAACCGGCCTCATCGATGATGTCGATGGCTTTATCGGGTAAAAATCGATCATTGATATAGCGCTCCGACAGCTTGACGGCCAGTTCAATGGCTTCCAGCGGGTAAGAAACCCGATGATGCTCTTCGTAAGCTTTCTTGAGTCCGGTCAGAATTTTAATGGTGTCTTCAACAGAGGGCTCTTTCACGAGAATGGGTTGAAAACGGCGTTCCAGAGCGGAATCCTTTTCAATGTACTTGCGAAACTCCGTGAGCGTTGTAGCACCCACGCACTGCATTTCACCGCGGGCCAGAGCAGGCTTGAGCATGTTGGCTGCATCAATCGCTCCCTCCGCTGCGCCGGCACCGATCAGAGTGTGCAGCTCATCAATGAATACGATAACATTGCTGGACGCCTGGATCTCCCGAATGATTTTCTTTAAACGGTCCTCAAACTCACCGCGGTATTTAGTACCGGCAACCAGTGAAGCCAGGTCCAGAGAGATCACCCGCTTTTCAAACAATAGATCGGGTACACTGCGAGTGACTATGCGATCCGCAAGACCCTCAACAATAGCCGTCTTGCCCACGCCAGCCTCTCCAATGAGTACAGGATTGTTTTTGGTCTTGCGGCAGAGAACCTGCACCAGTCGCTGAATTTCCATCTCCCGTCCAATGACCGGATCGAGCTTCTTATCGCGGGCCAATTGCGTCAGATCACGGGCAAATTCATCCAGCGTTGGTGTGCGTGATTTTTCGGGATTCTGGCGCGATTGTCCGGCCGCCGGGGCAACACCAAGGATGCGCAGAATTTCTCCTTTAATAACAGAATAGTTTACACTGAAATTGGACAGGGCAGCACCGGCCACATTGTTGTTATCACGTAACAAAGCCAGAAGGATATGCTCTGTTCCCACGTAATTGTGTTTAAGCCTACGTGCTTCTTCCTTACTGTATTCGACTATTTTTTGATATTTATCCGGATTGGGGGAAATATCAATGAGCAGAGTGTTTCCACCCTGCCGGGAGCGCCGCTCAATCTCTTTGCGCAATTCTGCCAGATCTATGGCGAGGTTCCGGAGTATCTTAATGGCTACCGAATCTTCCTCTTTCAAAAGTCCAAGCAAGATGTGCTCCGGACCCAGAGTGTCATGCCCCAACCGTTTGGCTTCTTGCTGGGCGTATTCGTTGATGACCCGTTTGGCGCGTTTCGTAAAATCAAACATCGAAGATCCTCTTTCCGGTCCTGGCCGGTTCTCCCAATCTGGGCCCAAGAAAGCATAAAGCGGGCAAAGCTCCAGCCTTTTTCCTGGTTCCTGCTACAAATTCGGTCTGTCAGGCAGGGGGCATAAGGATTCCGCCCTGAATTCTAACCGGTCAGGGCTGCCGCATCAGGTCCTTAGCGACCTGCGGCGGTGCCTCAACCAGTTCAATCAGAACCCCTTCTCCGGATAGCGGAAATTCCTCATTTCCCCGGGGATGAATAAAGCAAACATCGTGGCCGGCCGCGCCTTTGCGGATACCGCCCGGGGTGAAACGAACACCGCGAGCGGTAAGTTCCGCAACGGCAGCTTTGAGGTCGTCCACCCAGAGGCCAATGTGGTTGAGCGGTGGGGTATGGACACGCGGGCTCTTTTCCGGGTCAATGGGCTGCATCAGGTCAATTTCCACCGCGTGGCTCCCTTCACCCATTTGCAGAATATCCTCATCCACATTTTCTTTTTCACTGCGAAAGGTGTTCACCTTCTTCAGTCCCAAAAGCTCAATCCAGAGTCGACCGAGCGCTTCTTTGTTTTCACCGCCCACAGCAATCTGCTGGATCCCGAGTATGTGGAATTTTCGTTGCATGCCGCATAGCGGGCACAGCCCCTGTGCTTTCAACCCTTTTTGGAGGTGCGCTTTGGAACTCTGGTTTACGGAAGATCTGGAAATTGCCGGAGGCCTGCGGCATCAGGTGCGCGTCAAACGCATCCTTCATCAAGAGAGAACCGATTTCCAGGAGCTTGCGCTGGTGGAAACAACAGACCTGGGTCGCATGATGGTGCTCGATTCTGTGATCATGCTCACAGATCTGGACGAATGTTCCTATCACGAAATGATCACGCATGTACCACTGGTGGCTCACGGAGGGGCTGAACGCGTACTGGTCATTGGCGCCGGCGACGGCGGTGCAGTGCGAGAAATTGTAAAACACAGCGCCGTAAAAGAGATCCATCTGGTTGAACTGGACCGGCGAGTCGTGGAAACCTCTCTGGAATTTTTGCCCGACATTTCCTCAGGCTATAAAGATCCCCGGGTACAGATACATTACCAGGATGGAGCCGCCTGGGTGAACGATCGAGAGGGATGGTATGACCTGATTATCGTTGACTCGACAGACCCGATCGGGCCGGGGAAGGTGCTCTTTGAAAACCCCTTCTACACGGCCTGTCGGAAAGCGCTGCGGCAGGGGGGGATACTGATCACTCAGGCTGAAAATTTTTTTCTGCACCGATCAATCATTAAAGAATTATTATCTTTTACCCGGAGTCTTTTTCCAATAGCCAGCTACTACTACACCGCAGTCCCGACCTACCCGGGGGGTATGATCGGTTTCACCTTTTCCTCACTGGGAAGGGGCCCGCTGGACTGTCTGGAAAATCCCGGAGTGCAGGACACACTTGCTTCTCTTGAACACAGTTGCCGCTACTACAATAGAGAGATGCACATGGCTGCTTTCAGCCTTCCAGCTTTTGTAAGGAAGGATCTGGGTCTTTAGCCTGCCGCTCGCGCAGTCCGATTTTTGCGCACTATGGCAAAATGAAAGTACACTGCGGATAAGGCAAAACACACGGAACAGACGATAGCCGTTGCATAACTGAAACCCTCAAAGAAATCAAGCCAGGATAACTGCCCTCCTCCAAAGTTCTTGTAAAGCAAAAGAAAGACACTGCCCAGATAGCCAAAAGAATCTGTTACGTAAATCATAAAGCCCGCTGTGCCCACAAATCCAATAGCGGCGATCATGCGATCAAAAAGCATACATCCGTAGGGAACATACCCTATATACAGCCCTGCTCCAACCAGTATCATCCAGTATACCGGGCCGAGCAAGCCCGCCTGGAAAGCGAGAGTCCCGAGGCCAATCAGCAGGCTTCCGGCAGCCATAAGTACCATAATAGTGATCAATGCCCGTTCATTGTCCTTGATGCGCATGAGAAAACCAAGCATCAGCAGGACAATACACGAAATGAGGGCTTCGGGGTAAGTAAAAACGGCCGGGTCGGTGATTCCCAGTCCTTGATAGATTTCCACGGCAAAATTATCGCGAAAATCCCGATAGGCAGTTAAAAACATATATAGAAAGGTTAGCAAAAAAAGACCAGGAAAATACAGTTTCAAAAATCTCAGTCTCTCTTCGCCATTCATGGGCCGTCTTTCCGTCCGGAGCGCAATATCCTCTGCCGTCGGTGGAGGCAGTTGATTCAAAAAAAAGACACTGACCCCGAGCAAAGGCAAGAATAAGAGACCGGTCAGGAAGGGCATCCAGAACGGAGAAATGCCAGCTTCCAGAAGCATCCGGCCCGCCGTTTTGACAATGCCGCTGGCCACAATGTAGCTGGCGCTCAGACCGGCCCCAAGGGCTTCAGAAACGCGCCGGCCTTCCAGGAAACCAAAAACCAGGCCCCATACCATACCAAGGGGGATACCGTTCAGGAAAAGAAAGAGAATATTATACGGTGGAGGAATGATGGCAAATCCCAGTAAAGCCAATTGGGCAAAGAGTATCAGAGCAAGGATAGATGTCGCCCGTGCACTCCCGGTCACTTCTGAGATATACTTAATACCAAAGAATTTGGAAAGCATATAGCCGATCACCTGGGCAATGATGAGCATGATTTTGTAATCTACCGCTTCCAGCAATGGGCCAAACCAGTGCAGAGAAACGGGGGCTTCCTCTTTAAACGTAGCGGCAGAGAAAGGTTTTCGGAAGGCATACATACAAAAATAAGTCATAAAAGCAAAGAATATGGCATAGATAGAAAATGCGACCGGCCCCTGTTTTTCTATCCAGTTCTGAATGCGCGCAACTTTGATCATAGTCCAGACTCGGGCAGGCATTCCTTTTGATCAATAGATTTAAAATGCAGGCATCAGAACAGCGTCATGATTCTGTAATTTTTCTGTAACTCTTTTGTAGCAGGATCAGTCAGCAACCGGACCGCTATTCCCATTCGATGGTTCCTGGTGGTTTACCCGTCAAATCGTACAGCACCAGGTCAATGTTCGCATCGGTCATGAGTTTTGCGGCAATGGCCAGGCGGTGGCTTGCATCCATAAGAAAGGGGGATGCGGTCATTGCATCGAGAGACACGACCGGACGCAGGATTAACGCCTCCCCGTGCCCCTGACTGAGCGGACACAGGACCACCGGACATTGCCAGATTTGCGCATACAATCCATTTTCTTTCAGGAATTCGTAAACTATTCGATCCGCACGGCGCAGCACTTCAATGCGTTCCGGAGTTAAAAAGGCGCGCCGGAGTCGCGGAAGTACTCCCGAATGGCGCTCGGCGAGAGTCAGAAGAACACGATTGACCAGCGGGTTTTCGTTGCAATAGCGAAGTGCTTTCTGACACAGATCTGATAGTTGAAATTCCCCTGTCGTTCGTAGCAGCAGCGGATGGGCATAGCTGCGGGCATCGCCCTGGACTCCTACCGATTTCACCGGGAGAACAAAAGTAGAAAGGCCCTCCCATCCCGAAGGATATTCCTTTGCCATTTCACCTTCCCCGGCTGAGCACAAACAGCGAATGGCAAGGCCCGGTCCGGGGAAGGGATGCCTCATAATCAGTTCTTCCGGCAGCCCGAGCAACCGACCTACCTGTCTGACTTCATCTTTGTACAGGTCGCGCAGGGGTTCGACAACGCGGCCGGCCGCTATCATTTCCGTTACTACATCAACCCGATTGTGGTGCGTTTTGATTTTATGACTGTGTCTGGTTCCACCGGATTCTATTGTATCTGGATATATGGTCCCCTGCCCTAAAAACCAATCCTGAACATTCAGTTCCATTTTCTCCAATTCTCTTTCCCTGACAGCCAGAAATTCCCGACCGATGATGGTTCGTTTTTCCTCCGGGTCAGTGACATCCGCAAGGCGGGAAAAAAAATCCCGGGCCGCATGAGCGACTCGCAGGTCGATCCCCAGTTCATGAAATGAGGCGACAACATTCTCGATCTCTGAGGCCCTCATGAAACCTGTATCAATTAAGAGACCACGCAGGTGAAGAGCCGGTAGCGCCCGCGAAAGCAGGGCAAACGCCACGGTAGAATCCACGCCACCGGAAATGAGCATAAAAACTCGTTGCTCCGCGTATTTGTCTCTCAGCTCCCTGATCGTCCGCTCAAGATAGTCGTCCATTTTCCAGGATTTTGCCAGTCCGCACAGAGAAATAAAGTTTTCCAGGTAAAGGTCTCCCTGATCGGTGCCCATTACCTCCGGATGAAACTGCAGACCATAAATTTTCTTTTGCACATGGCCAATGGCCGCATAGGGACAATCCTCTGTCCGGCCGAGAGCCACAAAGCCAGGAGGCAGGCTGGCCAGCGAGTCGCCGTGACTCATCCAGACCCGCGAGGAACCGGCAGCACCCTGAAAAATTCCTGTACAATCAAGCACGGAAAGCATGGCTGCTCCGTATTCCCGGATCTCTGAACGGTGAACCTCTGCTCCCAGTTGCAGAGCGATCAGTTGCAATCCATAGCAGATGCCCAGCACGGGTAAACCAGAGGTCAGGAGTTCCTCCGGTGTCCGCGGGGCTCCTTCCTCATAGACTGATGCCGGGCCGCCAGAATAGACCAGGCCACGGACTCCCGGAAGTCGCGATGCCTCCAGAGCATCTTCCACGGCCACGATTTCACTGAGCGCACCCAGGCGCCGGATACGGGAGGCGATCAAATGGGCATACTGGCCGCCAAAGTCTACCACCAGGATGCGCGGGTCGGTCACTTGCATTCTACTTTACCTGAGGGCTCATCCGGGAAAAATGAAACATGAGGTCAGGGCCTGCTACGCTGCGCGAAAATCCAGCATATTCCAGGACGGAAGTTTTTCCAGAGAAGGAAAACGAGCTCTACGCTGTTGTGATTATTGACAATGATCACAATACATACCAGCAGGTTATCGACATCTGTATGAAAGCACTGGGTTGCGATTTCCAGCATGCCTTCTCCATAGCCCTGGCTGTTGACAATAACGGCGAAGCTGAGGTACTGCGCGCACCTTTAGATGAGGCCCGGCGTATTGCCTCGATCATTGAAACCATAGGAATCGAAGTCCGCCTGCTGCCACTTCTGGCCGGCTGAGGCGCAATTCTTAAACCATATCCAGCAAGTGGCCCAGTCTGGTTTTTTTTGTTTGTAGATACTTAATGTTATTCTCACCAGGCGGAATGTGCAATCCCAGCCGTCCGCTGATTTTCAAGCCGTAACCCTCAAGCCCCACAATTTTGCGGGGATTGTTGGTCAAAAGACGAATCGTGCTGAGCTTCAGGTCAGCCAGAATCTGTGCACCGATGCCATAATCACGTAAATCCGGGTCAAAACCGAGGCGCTTGTTGGCTTCAACTGTATCAAGTCCCGTATCTTGCAAGGCATAAGCTTTGATTTTATTGATCAGCCCGATTCCCCGACCTTCCTGGCGGATGTAGAGCAGTACACCCTGCCCTGCTTCAGAGATCATGGCCAGAGCCTTATGCAATTGCTCCCCGCAATCACAGCGGCCGGAGTGAAAAATATCGCCGGTAAGACACTCGCTATGCACACGCACCAGAACATCTTCCTTTCCGGCAACATCTCCCATCACCAGAGCGACATGCATTTTATCATCAATGGTTGTGCTGTACACATGAATGGTAAAATCCCCGAACTCTGTGGGCAGGAGGGAAGTGGCCTCCCGCCTGATCAATGAATCTTTCTGCCTTCTATAATAGATAAGATCCTGAATGGTGTACAGAGGAATTTTGTGCTGATGGGAAAATTCAACCAGATCAGGCAGGCGAGCCATACTGCCATCTTCATTCATGATTTCACAGATAACCGCAGCCGCTTTCTTTCCGGCCAGACGACACAGATCAACACTGGCTTCTGTATGGCCGGCTCGACGCAGAACTCCTCCGGGCACTGCCCGCAAAGGAAAGATGTGACCGGGACGCACCAGATCATCCGGCCCGGACGAAGGATCGGCAAGCACCTGAACTGTTCGCGCCCGATCCGGGGCGGAGATGCCTGTGCTGATGCCGGATCGGGCGTCCACGGATACGGTAAAGGCCGTACGCATCAACTCCGTATTCTGCGACACCATCTGACCCAGTTCCAGCCGTTCGAGGATACTCCCCTCCAGCGGGACGCAGATCAGCCCTCTGGCGTGGCGGGCCATGAAATTGATGGCCTGGGCATCACAATCCTCCGCGGCAATGACCAGATCCCCCTCATTCTCCCGGTCGTGAGAATCGACCAGAATGATCATCTTGCCCGATCGAATTGTTTCTATGGCCGATTCAATGTTACGGATGGCCTGTGACTGGTCCACACTGTTCATCTAAATTCAAGCCGTTTCCCGGGCAAGGTTTTCTTGACGGCTAATAGCCACCGGACAGGAAACCCCGATGCAAATGCAGGAGCGTCGTGGAAAGGAAAGTTTGTTGCTCGAGCTGGAGGGCAAATTTGATATAGAGGAGGCCATGCGCTTTGAGAGCCGGGTCAATGCCGTGCTTCCCGAGCGGATCAAAACCATAGCCCTTGACCTAGAAAAGCTCACCTATATTGATAGCTCGGCTATTGGTTCGATTATTAAAATTATGAACCTGGTGCGTAATTATGATGGGGAACTCGTTTTACTGGGAGTTTCCCCGCATATCCGCAACATATTTGCCCTGGCCCGCCTGGAAAGTTTTTTTGACATTAGAGAAAAGGAAAATTTTTCTTTAGTTTGAACTTGTAAGTGTTTTATACAGATCCCTGGCCTTCTTCGCAAGTGCGTCTTTATCAATGGTCAGTGGCTTTTTCTTTCTCGCCTTCAGATGCTCTGCCAGAGCAATGTATTCCAGGGAGCCGGCCAATGTCAGTAGATACGGGGCCCGATTTTCTTTGATGATGATTTTTCCTTCTTTTTCATACACCAGTGCATAAGCTGGTATGCCCGTGTTTCCGCGAATCAGGCAACGGGCTGTAACCACGGCAAAATCCCCGATGGTCGCCCCATCCAGCACAATGCAACCAATGCCCACAAGGGCCCCCCGGCCTATGCTGCAACCATGCAGTATCGCTCCATGCCCGATCAGAGCATAGTCACCGATCATGAGCGGATGATCCGGATCCACATGCAACGTGCAGTTATCCTGAATATTCACTCCCTGACCGATGGTAATTGTGTTCAGATCCCCACGAAGCACACTGCCCGGCCAGATGGACGTATTCGTGCCCAGGGTGACCGAGCCCATTACACTGGCCATTTTGTGCACATAGGCTCCTTGCTTTGTGCTCATCCAACTCATGCAACTCCTGCAACATGATAACGGTGGATGAGTTCCGTAATGCGACCGGCCAGAAGCGAAGGCAGGCTTGCATAATTTTCACTGCCAATGAAAAGCGATTCATGAAAAGCGGCATCGGGAATCGCCCTCGGGCCGATGCCCGCACCAACGCAAATGATCCCCTGATGACTGTAAGCATCCACAGCTTCTTTGAGATAGCGGGTATCTGCCGCGGTAATGTCGCGAGCCATGGAAACTCGTCCGCGTGCTCCGCGAAAATCAGAAACAAATATAAGAATTCTTGTCCGTGCTTCCTTGCTGAAAGCCTGAGCCAGTTCGCCAATCACCTGGTATTCGGCTACAGTATCTCCGTGCCAGCCCTCACAGAGGCCTTCCCAGAGTTCCTTTTCCATCTCCTGTGTGAAGAACGCATCCGGTTTCTTGTACCAGACCAGGTCAATGTGCTTCTTGCTATTGGCAAGATCACTGTAGCCGGATACGCCAAACTCAATGCGGTGATTGCTCAAAATCCGCGAGAGACTCATCAGCGCCACGAGGACGGCCACACTGTAATCAAAGTTAAAGATACGGCGGCCCTTGTTGACCGCAAACAGGACCTGGATTCCTTTCAGGCGATCTTCTTCCACAGATAGCGTCGTTCTGTCAAAGATTCGCCCATCGGATTTTCCGTTGAGGTATGCCAGGTAGCGTCGAACATCGAGGCGCGATCCCTGGTCCAGGTAACGCCGGCGGATCTGGATTTCCGGATCAAACAATCGATCAATATCAAGGATGGCCTGTTCAATGCCGGCATCGAATAATGCTTTGAATTCCTGCAGGCTTACGCCCATACTGTAGGGCCATAAAGGACGGCGCTTGCGCAGAAATTCCTGGTAGATTTCTTCCGTGCGGTATCCCCAGCCGCCGCCCCCCTGACCGGGCTCACCCTGCCCTTTATTCCCCCGGGTGTCCGAGCCATACCAGGCGTCCGGGCCTTCTTTGGTACTGCCTCCCGTTTCCGGAGTATCGATCTCAATTCCTTTCTTGATGGCATCACCGGTGAGTTTACGGCGCGCCTTACCGGTATGCGCCTCCCGATAGTGTTCCTCCGGATTCCAGTCAATCCGATCCTTGTAGGTGCTCTGTTTTAAGACTTTTTTTTTTGCTTCTATTTCTTGAATTTTTGCCGGATCGACTCCTGCGAGAAGTTCTTTCAAAAGGCGCATGGCCTGATCTCTCTCCCGGGCGTCAGCGATCTCATGGATGTAAGCTATACCGGCACCGCGTTCGAGCGCGAGCAGACCCTGCTCTGCATAGGCCAGCAGATGTTCGGCCCAGCGCCGGAAATTGGTCAGACCAAAACTGTAAGCTTCCACACTAAAACCACCAATTTCACGGCGGTGGGCTTTCTCCCGCAGGGCGAGGTGAAAGCGGGCCATGCGTTGGGCCACATCCCGGTCCACCGGCAAAAGAGCGCAGGCAAAATCGGTTAGACTTTCAACGCTTACCAGGGGATGAACAACGAATGCTGAGAACCTGTTGCGGAAGGCACGCGACACAGATGGTGAACTTTTTGTCAAACGAAAGTGTTTAACAGCAAAAATTCGCGCATCATCGGAGAGTAGCAGAACTTCCTGTTCCCCCGATTCCGGCGGCAGGACCAGCGCACGCGCGTCATCGGTCAGCATATTGAGCTTTTCAACAAGTTCCGGTCCGGCCGCTTCCAGCCCGCGCAAAAGAATGTAGTCGCCCATTTTTACAGCGCGCGTGAGCGGACCATCAACCCAGGTGACCTGGCCGGATTCCCCCTCACGGGTGACGGGCTTGAGCCCACCCAGAATATCTGCCGTATGCATTCCCCGGGACAGAGAAATCGTCGTCAGGTTTTTTCCAGCAAGTGCGGCAAAGAAACTGGCAAACTCCTCGGGCTCAACATCGGCATCACTTTCCAGAAGTACATTCTCCCCCATTTCCACGGATCTGGCCAGCGACTCAAGCAATTCCAGCCGGGCCATGACAGCCGGGTGGGACCGGACAGCCTGATGAACACGGGTCTGTAAATTCTCTTTTTTTACGGTCAGATGGGCACGACCGATTACGATTCTTCCAGCCTCCTCATGGACTGCTGGACGAATCAGAATTTTTTCCGGGGTCTTTTGCCCGATAAGCTCTTGGATAAAAGTTCGATCCGCCGGACTGCGGAACGGACTCAAATAAATATCGGAAACTTCACTGAGGGGATCCTGCCTGGCAGAGACAACGCGTGCTGCCACCCGCTTGAGATTGCGTAAATTAAAATGAAAACGTTCCAGGTCATTGACGCCCAGCTTGCGTGCGAACAAGGCCTCCTCCATGGCCTGATTGATGCGCACCAGCTCCGCAATCTCTTCATCCTCAAGAGGGTACAATTCCCGAATGATGGTGGCCAGTTCCTCCGGGGGATACGAATCCACATACACTGCAGCAAAGTGCTTCTGGATTTCGCGCGGCAGACTTTTGCGTCCTTCAAATCCCGTGGCCGGATTCTGGGTGGCAACAAAGGAAAAGCCCTCGCGAGCCTCAATGATCGATCCATCCCCCTCCAGCAGTTCCAGGCACCCGTCTGTAAAAACGGAGCTGAAGCGTTTGAGGACTTCCGGGGGTGCCAGATTCATTTCATCGGCCACAAAAGTGGAACCCGATCGTAGCGCCCGGGCCAGCAGTCCATCCTGCCAGACGAATTGATGACTGACCGGATCAATGCGATAGGCACCGATCAAATCCTCAGGCAGTGTATCTTCATTAAACGAGTAACGATAGACCGGGTGGCGGCGTTCCTGGTTGATATAATAGATCAGGGCATTTTTTCCCGAGCCGGCATCCCCGACCAGAAGGACGTTACGAAATTGTAGCAGCGGGTACAGAATGCGCTCCAGATTCCGCTCTGTAGTGGGCGTAAGTTTGAGGCGAGTTTCCGGGATCCAGCCAGCTTGACCGGTTACGGGAATCGTCAGCCCAGCAATCGTGACTTGATCCATAATGCAGCAATCTTATGTTTGACCGGCGGGTCAAGCCCTTTGATTAGGCCACATGGCCTTCACTCTTTCCCGGAGAATGCAGCACATTGATTCCTCCGGCATCAGGCGGGTTTTTGATCTGGCTGCGTCATTAAAAAATCCCATCAATCTGAGTATCGGGCAACCGGATTATGCGATGCCCGAGCCCATCCGCCTGGCCATAGAGAAAGCGCTGCGAGACGGAAAAACGGCTTACACTCCCACTCAGGGAATCCTGCCGCTTCGCGAGCGACTTTCCCGGAAGTATGCCACGGTGAATGGCTTTACAGCCCATCCCGATGATATCGTCATTTCCTCCGGTATAGCCGCTCTCCTGGAACTCTTATTTCTGGTCACCATCGATCCGGGGGATGAAGTACTCCTGACCGACCCTGCCTTTTTGATCTATCGCAGTCTGCTCTCTTTTTTGGGAGCCAGGGTTCACACGATTGCGGAGGATTTTGCCCTGGATGATACTCTGGCCTTCTCCGGACAGAATCTTAAGTTGATCGTTTTTTCCACTCCCTCCAATCCAACGGGGCGGATCCTTGAAGAAAAACAGATTCTGGCTCTCGGTTCTCTAGCAGACCGTACCGGTGCCCTTCTCGTCTCGGACGAAATCTACGAGCTTTTCGATTACGAGAAAAAATTTCAGAGTCCGGGCGCTTTATATCCGCGAACCATCACTCTGTCCGGTTTTTCCAAAACCTACAGTATGACGGGCCTGCGTCTGGCAGCCGCGACCGGACCACGGGAAGTCATGAAGGCCATCACAACTCTGCAGCAGTACAGCATCGTTTGCGCGCCAAGCGCCGTCCAGTATGGCGGCATTGCCGCTCTGGACCTGGATATGTCCTCTTTTGTGGAGCGTTATAAGGAAAATCGGAACCGGCTCCGGGAATGTTTGGATGGACTTTCCTATCCATCACCGGATGGTGCATTCTACCTTTTTCCGCGAATTGGCAAAAATGACCTGGATTTCGTGGAGCGCGCCATTAAGGAAGAAGAGCTACTTCTGGTTCCCGGCAATATCTTTACCGACCGCACCGATTCGATCCGCATTTCCTACGCAGTCAGCACGGAAACGCTTGAGCGCGGCATGGCGGCGCTCAAAAGGCTTCTTTCCTGAAAACTACAGGCCCCCGCTGCCAAACTCCACGATATAACCGGTTCGCTTGAGAACGGCGTCACAGGTGGTTCCGGAGGCGCCGGTGTAGGTGGAATGCAAAACGGCTTCGGGAATGCCCAGCTGTATATTCTCGGAATTGTCCAGGAAGGCTCTGGTGTAAATGTAGGCGTGGAAAAAGACATGCTCATAGCAAGCATCGACTGTGGTTCTACGGTAGTAGTTGCCCGTCCAGGATTGTTGTTTGAGTGCATTGGTACCCAGCGTCCAGACAGCGGCCCAGTATTCATCTCGCGACTGAACCCCACCAAATACACCTTTGCGCTGCAAGAATTCGTCCCAGGCCATTGTCCAGCCCGTGCCTGCCCGCCCGCGGATGCCCTTTGCCACCTCTTCTTTGGGAATGGACCCGAGGGGCGGAGGCATGTTGGCTCCGTCCATAAAGATACAGGCCGGAAAAAGGCCCAGGATTCCCAGGAGAGCGACCATTTTTACTTTCATAAATTTTTTTCTTTTTTTTTGCCTGTTAATAGAAACAGGCAGGTCGGCTGACCTGCCTGTTGTTTTGGGTTGTTTTAGCTGCGGATTCGGGAATATCCGTAAAGACCGGCCAGGGCCAGAAGCGCAAATGCGCCGATGCCAAGGGCCAGGTTACGGTTGTTCTTGCCCATCGCTCCCAGATACGCTGCCAGAGGTGAATAGCCGCTGCAAACCGGTCCGGTGATCAGTCCGGTGTTGTTCTTGGTGCCGGCTTTTGCCAGAACTTGAACGTTTCCTGACGGATACTCACCGTCCAGTGTAAAGGAGAAGACTCCACCCTCGCTGTCCCATTTGATGCCCCAGAAGCCCGTGCTGCCGTCACGGCCCACTTCGTATCCAGCTGTTCCGCCGGTCACAGCAGCCCGACAGGACTCGTCAAGGCCCACGTTCCAGTGACTCAAATCCCGGCCGTTCACATGGCTGACGCGGTAAGTCCATGTAGAGCCTTCCACGCCAATGAGTTCGACGCTGTAAGTGGAGTCCTTGTTATCATTAAGTTTGATGGTCACGCTGGAGATCACAGCGGCCGATTCCGAACCGCTGGCCGATTCCGAACCGCTGGCCGATTCCGAACCGCTGGCCGATTCTGAGCCGCTGGCCGATTCTGAGCCGCTGGCCGATTCCGAACCGCTGGCTGATTCCGAACCGCTGGCTGATTCCGAACCGCTGGCTGATTCCGAACCGCTGGCTGATTCCGATCCGCTGGCTGATTCCGATCCGCTGGCTGATTCCGATCCGCTGGCTGATTCCGAACCGCTGGCAGATTCTGAGCCGCCTTCTGTGCCAAAGCCGCCTGTTTCTTCGCCGTCATCTGGCTCTGCAGCCCCCTCGCTGGCTTTTTCCCCACCCTGGGCCATGGCCAGAAGCCAGAAGTAATTATCATCCTTCTCCGCACAGGAGAGGAAAGTTGCCGCTGAAAGTGCCGCAATACCTGTGATTTTAATGAAATTCATTTTGCGTACCCCTTGAATTCTCTTATGGAAAGGAGACGGGAAATTCCGCACCAAACCATTCCTTCACCCGACTTTTTTTTTCCCATTACCGAAAAAAGGCAAGGAATTTTCAGGGTCCCCTTTGTCGGAGCCGGGCTTGCACCCGACCTGCCAGGGGGACTTCAGCCTGAAGAAGGAGTGGGATGCGTCCTGGAGCCTGGCTGATCCAGATGAGGGGCGGCCCTTTGCTGCGAAAAAAGCCTGAGGACGCAAAAATCGGCTGGATCAGAAAAGCCGGGAAGCGCTCCATACCTGCTCCCAGGTCCAACTGCAATTGGCTTTCTTTTAGAACCCGGATCTCCATCGCTATAATTTTGAGATCATCAAAAACGTGAAGTTCAAACCGTTGACCCGATTTCAGGGATAGCGGCAGATCCCGGGCAATATAAAAAGCGGACAGAATATCCAGCATGGGATCGGGCAGAGGGCGGCTTTCTCCTTTTTTCACGGCACCGCTGCCCCGGGATTCCTCGTAGAGGATTCGAGAGGTCGAGTAATCAAACCGTGCACTGTATTCACGCAAATATCGCCCCTCACGCAGCAGCTTCTGGCTGAAAAGAGTGCGCTTCCTCACAGGGTCAAAGTGGCTGATGACCTCATCTTTTACTGTATAGATGGCGGCGAAGGAAGGCAGAGACCGGGCAATCGAGCGGTACTTCAGACAGGGGGTCTTTCCGCAGAGATGCCGGGTCTTCTCGAGGCGCGCTTCCCCGGCCCGAATTCCCTTCCAGGTTAAATCATAGACCAGAACCTCTGCGCAGAGGATTGTCGGGAACAGTAAAGGCCAGATTGAGCGGCGGATCAACCGATCAGCTTTTTCATAGCAGTTCCGATGTCCGCCGGCGAGGCTACAACATGAATACCGGCATCTTCCATGGCCTTCATCTTGGAAGCCGCTGTTCCTTTGCCGCCGGAAATGATCGCACCGGCATGGCCCATTCGCTTGCCTGGCGGAGCGGTCTGACCGGCGATGAAACCCACCATCGGTTTTTTTACATGGGCTTTAACCCAGGCGGCTGCATCTTCTTCATCGGTTCCACCGATTTCACCGATCATGATGATCCCGCGCGTGTCCGGATCGTTATTTAAGATTTCTATAGCATCTCTGTGGCGGGTCCCGATAACCGGATCACCACCAATACCAATGCAGGTACTCTGCCCGAGTCCCACATTGCTCAGCTGTCCCACGGCTTCGTAGGTCAGGGTGCCCGATCTTGAAACCACGCCAATGTTTCCCGGTTTGTGGATGAATCCCGGCATGATTCCAATTTTACACTTACCAGGGCTGATGACGCCCGGACAGTTTGGTCCGACCAGACGGGTCTTTGAATGTCGCAACACTGTATAGACACGAGACATATCGCGGACCGGAATTCCCTCTGTAATACAGACTACCAGAGGGATGCCCGCATCCACGGCCTCGAGGATGGCGTCAGCAGCAAACGGCGGCGGGACAAAAATCACAGAAGCATTGACGCCCTCTGATTTTACAGCGTCCTTCAGGGTATTGAATACAGGGACACCGTGATCGCTCTTTGTGCCGCCCTTGCCCGGAGTGATGCCGGCAACAACCTTCGTGCCGTATTCGATCATCTGCGTTGTATGAAAGGATCCTTCCTTGCCGGTGATCCCCTGCACGGCCAGCCGTGTGTTTTCATTTACCAGTACTGCCATAAATTTTCCTTAGCTACGAATGGCCGCAGCGACCTTCTCTGACCCATCGGTCAGTTCTTCTGCTACATCAATTTTCAGGCCTGATGCCCTGAGAATTTCCCTTGCTTTTTCTGCATTGGTTCCTTTGAGCCGGACAATGAGGGGAACATTGATATTCACGGTACGGGCAGCTTCCACAATTCCGTTGGCCACGCGATCGCATTGCACGATGCCCCCAAAGATATTTACAAAGATTGCTTTGACATTGGGATCCCCGAGTATGATACGAAAGCCATTGGATACGGTCTCTACGTTGGCTCCGCCGCCAACGTCCAGGAAATTGGCCGGCTCCGCTCCGGCAAGTTTAACGATATCCATGGTTGCCATAGCCAGCCCCGCTCCATTGACCATGCAACCCACATTGCCATCCAGCTTGATATAGTTGAGATTGTACTGAGAAGCTTTCAGCTCCAGTGGATCCTCTTCACTCAAGTCACGCATTTCTGCGGGTTCTTTATGACGGAAAAGGGCGTTATCATCATAAGTGAATTTACAGTCCAGAGCGATCAAAGAGTCATCAGAGGTCAGCACCAGCGGATTGACTTCCAGAAGAGAAGCATCTTCAGCGTCATAGCACTGCCAGAGCCTCTGCAAGAAGTCCACACCCTGCCGCAGAGTGCTTGCCGGCAGGCCCAGCCGGAACAGCAATTCGCGTGCCTGATAAGCTTGCAGTCCCAGTGCCGGGTCAACTTCCATGCGAATGATTTTTTCCGGCGTGCTGGCGGCCACTTCTTCGATGTCCATGCCACCTTCCGTGGAGGCCATGATGATGGGGCGGCATACAGCCCGATCCAGCAGGATGCTCAGATAGAGTTCTTTCTTGATATCTGTTCCTTTTTCCAGGTAGATAGCATTTACCTGCTTGGCCGTGCCTCCGGTTTGATGGGTAAGCAAATAATTTCCCAGTAGATTTTTGGTGAAGGTAATCGCCTCCTCCTTGCTACGCGCAACTTTTACGCCACCCTGCTGCACTACCCTGGAGGTCTGCGGATCAGCTCCATCGTAAACCGTTCCTTTGCCCCTGCCGCCCGCGTGAATCTGACTTTTCACGGCCACAATGGTCGCCTGCAGGGCATCAAAAGCCTCTTCGGCTTCGTGCGTATGCTTCACCACACGACCTTCCGGAACCTGAACTCCGTGTTTTTTTAGCAGGGATTTTGCCTGATATTCATGAATTTTCATAATGTGCCCGGCGGCCACAATTCTATTTGCCAGCAGAGGGGGAATTATTTTTTTACTGTAAGTGACATGGGTGATTGGCGATATCCACGGTTGCATTGACGAACTGAGCGCATTACTGGACCGACTTCCCTCCTCGGAAGCTCTTGTTTTTGTTGGCGATTACATTGATCGTGGACCGGACTCCCGGGCTGTGGTGGATCGGCTTCTCGAGGAAAAAGACCGTTCCGTGTTTCTCATGGGCAATCATGAAGCCATGCTTTATGCCTTCTATTTTGAACCGGAGAGTGACGAAGGGAGTGCCTGGCTTTACCCGGCAAATGGCGGTGGCAAAACCCTTGCGTCCTACGGGCTGGGGCCCCGCTCCCACTGGGAGGATCTACCGGCCGCGCATCGGCTTTTTTATTCTTCACTCAAACTATTTCATGAGGAACAACATTTCCTCGCCGTGCATGCCGGACTTCGCGTAAGCATTGCTGAGCCAGAAAAACAGAATCGAACGGATCTGTTGTGGATCCGCAATGAATGGATCAAACGTGAAAAGGAATGGACCGGCAAACACGTGGTTTACGGTCACACCCCGTCAGCGGAATTCACCGGAAATTTTCAGGAGCCGATTCGCGGCAGCAAATCCACCGGGATTGATACCGGCTGCGTGTATGGCGGCTACTTGAGTGCCCTGCAAATTCCAGGTCAGCGTTTGGAGCAGGTTCGCGCTCACCGTCGGTACATTTGATGAAGGATCTGCTTTCGCCCCTGTCAGCGGACTTTCGCGAGGGGATCCTGCATCTCTGCCGGACTCTGCGGGAAGGTGGACATCAGGCATGGCTTGTGGGCGGGGCGGTACGCGATCTACTCCTGGGTAGAATTCCGGAAGATGCGGACCTGACCACGTCCGCGCGACCGGAAGAAATTCAGGCAATCTTTCCCCGCACCGTCCCGACCGGCATCAAACATGGCACCATCACTGTTCTCGAAAGGGGCCGATCCTATGAAGTGACTGCATTCCGTAGCGATGGAAACTACAGCGACGGGCGCCATCCGGATCAGATTACCCTGGGTGTCAGCCTAAAGGAGGACCTTGCCCGGCGCGATTTTACCATCAATGCCCTGGCCTACGACCCTATAAAGCACCTCTTGATCGATTTGTTCGGTGGCCGATCGGACCTTGGAGCAAGGAGAATTCGGGCCATTGGAAAAGCTGCAGATCGTTTTTGTGAGGATGGACTGCGGCCGGTCCGGGCCTGTCGATTTGCTGCGTCCCTTCAGGGCACGATCGAAGAGAACACCTATCAGGCCCTGCTTTTACCGGAAGTCCGGGCTGTTGCCGGCGGCATCGCTATCGAACGTTTTACAGCAGAAATCCGCAAGGGGCTGCGACAGGGGGCGTCTCGCCTGTTTACACTGTTACTCGAAGCCCGTCTCCTTGAGCTCTACTGGCCAGAAGCCGTGCCCCTGCCACGGCAGGCTCCCGGAGAAATGGACCAGGTTTACCCCGCAGAGACGCGTCTTGCATTTTTCTTATCTAAGAATGGAATCGATCCCGCACCTGTTCTCAAACACTGGAAATTTTCCCAAAAGGAAATGCGACGCGTGGAAGCGGCCGGGAGGTTGCTCGACTTTAAGGGAGCATCGGCTGCAGACGGGCGAAGGCTTCTGAGCAAACTTAAAGATCTTCTCAAAACAGATGCCACAGAATTTCTGAGCCTCTGCCAGACCACACAGTTCCAGGGCCCGCAGTTAAAGGATTTGCTGAGATTTCCCCTCAGTATAACGGATCTGGCCTTACGCGGGCAGGACCTGATGGATCTGGGTTACAGAGGCGAGCGCCTTGGTCACGCGCTGCATTTGCTCCTCGAAAAGGTTCTGGATGATCCCGCATACAATACCAGGGAAAAACTTACCAGAGAGCTTCAGAACTTAAGCCCGGATCGTATTCCGGGAAATAACTGAAAAACAGGTCGCGGGGCACAATGATGTACCCATGGCCGAACTCCTGCAAGTAGTTCTCCGTATAAGCCACCTCTGGCACCTGATGGAAGGGAATGCTATTTTCAAACCCGCGGATTTCATCCAGGGTGATGCGCATGTCCGCAGAAATTTCGGTTTTAATGAACTCCCAGTCCTGCTTGAACCGCAGCGGGTTGGGTCTGATATCACGGCAGCGATCGGCCATGGAAAGCAGACGCATGAGCGGGCAACCGGAATCGGAATAAGGTACCAGGTTAATCATCAGGAATTTTTGCGCCGTCCCGGATTCCTCGTAGACTTGCTTCTTGGCCGAGGTAGCCGGATGAATCCGCGCCAGGCGGATATCTTGATTCAATGAATCCACGTTGCTACTCTGGCCGCCCTTGCCGGGTCCAAATTCTCCCTCCCAGAGCCAGCGGTACATATCCGCCGGGCGCAAAGATGCATGGGTATCAAAATAAGCGCGCGCTATACGCGATTTGACTTCATAGGGAACAATGCGCGTGAATTCATTCTGATCTAAATAATCCCACACAGGCTTTATCGAATGGTGTGTTCGGTGCCCCGTTTCATGCGGGCAAGGTTTTCCCTGTGCCGCAGCAAAATGAGGATCAGTGCAATAAACATATATAAAAAAGTATAACTCTGGGGTGTTTCCAGCGGCCGGGGATGGAGCAGGTAGAATACCACAGGAAGCAGGGTGGCACCGGTCAAAGAACCTACTGAAAAGATGCGAGTTACCACCACGGACAGGAGAGCCAGAGGAAACACTACGGCCACTCCTGTGGGGAAAAGAGCCAGAAACGTACCGAGGAAAGTGGCCACCCCTTTGCCGCCCCGGAAACGCAAAAAGGGGGAGTAGATGTGTCCGAGAGCCGCCGCCAGGCCGCAGAATTCTGGCCAGGGCGCGCCCAGGGGCCCGGCTAAATAGACCGGCAGATATCCTTTCCCCACGTCCAGGAGGAACACGAGAATACCGGCCAGAGGACCCGCCAGACGAAAAACATTGGAAGCTCCAGGATTGCCCGAACCGGCGGTCTGAATATCTGTGCGTCCAAACAGACGACTGATGAGCGGCGCAAACGGAATGCTGCCCAGAAAAAATGCCCCGGCCACAAAGAGCAAATTCACGAACGATCCTCGCGAAAGAAAAGCTTGAGCGGGACTCCCTCCAGATGGTAGGTTTCCCGGATTTTGTTCTCAAAGAACTTACGATGTTCGGGGCGGAAATGATCAGCATTCTTTACGAAAAAAATAAAAGCAGGAGGGGTTTTCTCCGCCTGGGTTACATACATTACCCGCCCGGCGCGGATCTGTTTGCTCCAGCGCTGCACGTCCGTGTTCAGGGCAGCTGTGGGAATGCGGATGCTGTAGCGTTCGTGCAGGGCAAAACATTCTTCCAGTAGCTTCTGCAGGCGCTGGCCGGTCCTGGCACTGATGTACAGGAGCGGGCTATGATCCATGGCCGGAAAGCGTGACCGGAAATCCGCTGTCGTTTCCTTCATAGTGTCTGTGTTGCGGCTAACGGTATCCCATTTATTGAAGGCGATGATGCTGGCCTTTTTTTGTTTTTGAACCAGCCCCGCGATTTTTTTATCCTGATCCGTAATCTGGGTGCTGGCGTCCATGAGCAGGATGACAATGTCTGCCGCTTCAATCGCTCTTGTCGTCCGCGTATAAGATAGCCGGTCCGGCCGCGCAGCATCAGATCTCAAGTATTTGGGTCGCCGGATACCGGCCGTGTCAATGATGCGGATGCGCTTGCCCCGCCAGCGGAAAAGCGAATCGATGCTGTCGCGAGTGGTGCCCGGGATCTCTGAGACCAGAGCCAGCTCTTTGTTTGTCAGAGCATTGAGAAGTGACGACTTCCCGGCATTGGGTTTACCTACGATGGCAATGGTCAAATCCTGGGATTCGGTATCCGAAAAAGAGCTGTGCGATTTCTGTCGTGCCTCCCGGCCTTCCCGCGCATGGATCACAGTGTAAAGAGCCTCAGTAACCGCGCCTACATTGTAACGGCTTTTTACCGATACGGGAATAACTTCAAGTCCCTGGCGCTGGTATTCTTCCAGCAAGGCACCGGCGCTTTCGGGCTGATCGACTTTATTCAGAACATAAACTACCGGTATTTTCCTGTCTTTGCGAAATCGGGCGATGAGGTTGTATTCAAATCCGGAGGGAAACCCATCGAAAAGAACAATCAAGGCATCCATTCCCTCAAGGGCAGCCCGGGCCCGCTCCAGAATTGTCGGGGTCAATTCCTCTTCCGGCGGTAGATCCAGTCCCGGTAAATCATGCAGGAGGAAACGCTTTCCGTCCCTTTCCACCTCGCCGGCCAGGATGTCCCGGGTGAGGCCGCTGAAATCATCCGTGAGAGCACGATGCTTTCCAAGAAGTAAATTAAATAAACTTGATTTTCCGGCGTTTCTCTTGCCGAGCAGGGCTACTTTGGGCAGAGCTTTCATGACCGTTTGTTGTGTTCCTTGAGAGCCCGGGCAATCTCCCGGCCGGCATCCTTTTTCTTTTCATCCTCACGTTTGTCCGCCTGCTTTTTCCCGCGGGCGACACCCAGGAGCAATTTTACCCGGCCCCGATCATTAAAATAGCATTTGAGCGGCACAACGGTCATCCGCTTTTCTTGAATTTGACTTTTCAATTGTAAAATTTCTTTTTTGTGCAGCAAAAGTTCGCGGCTGCGCTTTTCTTCGTGGTTGAAAACACTGGCATGGGTGTAGCGATCAATCTGCATATTGATGAGTGCCAGACCGCTGCCAGCGGGAACGGCATAAGCATCATCCAGGCGGGCACGCCCGGACCGCAGGCTTTTTACTTCACTGCCCGTGAGGACGATACCGGCCTCCAGTGTCTCGCTGACCTCATAGTTCCGGCGTGCTTTCTTGTTTTCGATAACCGCCGAAGGCCGTGCCTTTTTCACATTTTATGAACAGAATGAAGTCCTCTGCCGTCAAGTCTTTCAGGGTAAGGCCTTGAGATTCCCGGAAAGAAAAGGGATTCCATTGCGTTCTTTCACCCGCTGGTCAAGAACGGTCAATCCTGCCGGGTCAAGGACCAGCTTTTCATTGCCGGAAAGGGTTAGAACGATGGTTTCACCGCGGCGGCGTAAATCTTCCACTTCATAGTAGAAATTCTGTAGATCCGCAACACCCACGCCATTGAGGGAAATGACGGCAACGGAGCGGGGCCGTTCCTCCATGGCGCCGGGCAGAGAGCGCTCGAGAATGACAATGCGTTGCTTTTTGCGCACGGAGTTGTAGCGCTCGCTTAAATAGCTTTCCAGACCCAGGCGTTCGGCACTTTTCCCGTCGAGTTCCCGAAACACCAGCCCCCCTACGATGGTAAAAGCCGGTGCCGGATCCGCCGGCAGGATACGAAAATTCTCAAGGGCCAGCGGCGAAAGCCTTGCGGAAACACTCCGCACTCGATTGCCACGCTGGATGGTAAGTTGCAATCTTTCCCCGGGCTTTTTGAGCTGCCCGCGACGCAAAACAGCTGCGGCAGCGAGGGGCAGTGGCCCGAGCACTGGATCGTTTACGCTGGCATCCGCTTGTACAGCCCGCCCATCCACGGATGTGATCACATCGCCCGGCTCAAGGATTCCCTGAAAGCTCTGAAAGGGCAACACAGCTTCCACTACGGCAGCGTTCCGATAGGATCGGACCCGGTAGTACAGGCGCGAACTGGCGGGTACTCCCTGCACCGTAAAACCAGGACTTACGAGAACAGATTCCACGGGAAAGGATGTTGTGCCATAGTAATCGGTTACGGAAATCAAAGCGGACTTAGCGCTAAAACGACGGGAAAGGAAGCTGGCCACAAAGGGCGCGGGCAGAGCCACCTGCCCTTCCTGGCTGCTGGCAATGATAATCCCGGCAAGAGCACCGCGCGATAAAAGAAGACTTCCGGCCGGAGAAGCAGGCCCATCGACAAAAAGAAAAGGCATCGTCTGCCAGAGGCCGGGAGATGGCCCGGCTCCGTACCCGGAAACATGCACAGTGTGGCGGGAGGTCGAGCCTTCCCCGATGCTATGGAGTTCCAGTGTCTGGCCTGCGCTCCTTAGATGATTGCGACTCACCGTAACTTTTCTGAGCCCGTGCCCCGGGCATTCCACAAGCAAAAGCTGCAAATCCACATCATAGCCGATAAGCCGGGCGGGAAGCAACTCGCCGTCCTTGCGGAAGCGCACATCAATAATCTGGCGGGCATCGACTCCACCAACAAGCAGACGACTGGCACTGATGGCCACGGCCGGATAAACACGAACAGCTATCGTATCACTTTCCCAGACATTTTTTTCCCCGGCGAGTCGAAATCGCAGCTCCACGGTTCCCGGCGTGGACGGGCTCTGCCGGTATTCTTCCTGAGCAAAAAGTCCGCCGATCGAAAAAATAAAAATAATCAAAAATATATTGAATTTCATTCGACACGTCCCAGTGGCTGGATCTGGTAACCCAGAGCGATTCTTTTCTCCGCCGCGGGAATAGCTAATCGCTCAATGGAGAGGACGGTGCTTTCGTCCAGAAATTTTATAACAACGAAACGGCCCTGCGATCGCTTCCATTCACTGACCAGATGGTCCAGGCTGCGTACCCGCTCTCCGTTGATCGCTTCCACTATCTTCAAACGAAACGCCCCCGATCCACGGTTGATGGAATCAGGCAAAACGTCGATGAGCGTCACATCCGCATCAGACTCCTGTGACAGATCTTCCTCGATATAGTTTTTGTAGCGATACTTGATTCTGCTTTTTTGAGGGGCCAGGCGATGCACAATTTCATAATCTACTTCCTGAAATACCAGACCTGCTCCTGAAAAAAAACGACGGAGTGGCAGGGGCCGCTCGCGCCTGAGTTCATTTGCTCCCAGCGCGGATAGATCGAGCATCAGGCCGTATTTCTCGCCGTTGCGGATGACTTTGGCCGATACGGCTCCTTTCTGCTGCGTGGAAAGGTATTCCAGAAAATCATAGCGACGCAAAGGTAAAACAACCTCGCCATACGTATTGATGGGATTGCGGTTGATTTCGTAGAGGATATCCCCACTTTTCAGGCGGCGGGCAAAACTGCTCTGTCGGCTTATGCGTGAGAGGTAAATACCGCCAATGGCGTTCTCTATTCCAAAGTGTTTGCGCTCTGCTGCACCGGTCAGACTGCGATAGACTACACCGGGATCGGGAAAGCCGTCGTATCTGCCATCAGCAATGTCCGCCAGGACATGGCGGATTTCTGCGGCCCGCAGAGCGACTTTGCTCCTGTGGGGTGCAAGCAAAAGGCCAATCAGACGATCCTGCTGCACAACCGGACCGCCGCGAAAGCCGGAGAGATCGGGCAACTGGTCCAGCCGGAGCAGGTTCCGGCGATCCACATCGCTGCCTGGTAAAAGGCCGCGCTCCACAGCGGAGACAACGGTGGCAACCTGACCGATCACCCCCGGGCTGCGATAGCCGTACACCATCACTGCGGAGATTTCTCCTTCCTGGTCATCGAGAATGAGGCCCCGTTTCCCCGTTGCTTCCAGAGTTCTTAGAACAGCAATACCGGCGTCACCGGCGAGGAAAGCTACTCGAGCCGGCCAGGACTGCCCGTCTTTTTTGATGAGAATGGACGTGGCATTCTTGACCAGATGATAATCCGTGAGGAAAAGTGGCGCACTGCCGGCGATGAGCGTGGCCGAACCGTGCACTTCCTCGGTTGTGGGAACAGCCCAGGGCCGGGCTGGATCCTGCACCATGCGCACCACTTCTGTGCTGTAAACCGCCTCCAGTACCGGGTTCGCCGGCAGGGAAAAAAGGGAGCCGGCCAGAAGCCACAGGAGAGTATAGCGGAAGGAATTCATAGGGCCTCTACGTTGATTATCGAACTCCAGTGGAGGGATAGTTGACCCCCCGAAACACGGCTCCCCCCGTAGCGCAGAGATGCCTTGAGCCTGGCACCTTCAGCAATGAGCACATGGGAGAATCGGTCCAGAAAATCGGCATCCAGATTCACATAGATCCGCGCAAAGCGGCCGCGGTGGCAGGTCATGCGCATCACCAGTTGTGCGCTACCACTGGCACTTTTCTTTAGCGATTCGACCTCTAGCGGACAATCCCGGGAAAACGTGATCTCCATACCGCTCCGTAGAACTTCGGCCAGAGCGGGCTCGGGGTTTTTCAGGCGGGTGGCCGTGTTGAAAATCAGACCGATTTCCGCGCTAACGTGTCGTTCACCCAGAACATCTTCCAGCGGGTAATCTTTGAGCCTCCGACCGAGAGCCGTCAGGATGGGATTGGTAAAATAGATCTTCCGGGGGCGCCAGCGCCATTCCGAAGTGTGATAGACTTCACCGGACTGAACCAGTTCCAGCTCTCCGGTAATGCGAGTCCCGACCGGGATCTGATACAAAAGCTTCCAGACCGGAAGTTCCCGATTGACTTCCACAGTCAAAGCAAGGAAAGCCTGCAAAGATGAATCCAGACAGGTTGCCCTGTATATGGGCCAATCGTGCTGTAGAATTTCTCCTTTTTCACCGGCCTTCTGTAAAGGGCAGGCTGTGCCAAACCGGTAGCGCCCCGGGCGTAGCAATCGGGAAAGGTCCGCGCGTGTCTTTTTCAAGTCATAAGCATAGTCGGCACCGAGTGTCTGCGAAATCGTTTTGCCGGGAAAGTCCCGGACGCGCGCGGTTAAGTCGGAAAAAGTAAAGAGAAAAATCAGCGGGAGAGCGGATCGAATCATGAATCCAGTTTCTGGAAGTCCGGCCGATCCAGGTTTCCCTTAAGCGCAAAGCAAAGCTGCCCGCCGGCCGGACCACCGGCCATGACATAGAAATCAAAAATCGTTTTATTCTGTTCTTCGAGATTTCCTGCAGGCCGCAGACAAATTCGCGCATCCAGACTCATGTCAGCAAAGGAATTCTGAGCCACACCGGTGCCTGAAATCGTAATACCAAAAAGATTGCTGTCGATCTTCGTTCCGTTTAGATTCACACGTCCATTCTGGATCGCCAGCATGAGCTCGGCCCGGGTAATTTTAATATCATCGGGACTGGCTGGAATGGGTAGAGTCTCCGGAAGTTTGCTGAGTTTGATGGGACCGGTTTTAATGGCGACGTTGCCGCTCATGCTACGGGCAGGCCCCTGAAAACCATTGAGTCCGAGATCAGCATCAAAGCGACCGGTCGTAACTTCGACAGAACCCAGGTCCACAGAAAGCCGGTCCATGGCCAGTTCTCCGCGGGCATTGCCGGCCATCAGGTGACGTTTGGAAAGAGTACTTTCAACGTCTGCCGCAGTAATGGCCAGGCCAGGCCCTAAAGCAAGGCGCATGTTGGTCAACTGATCGGCACTAAAGACACCCAGGTTCAGGCTATCAAAATCGAGCTGGATTTGCCCGCCGCCAAATTTTGCCACAGCGGAGCGTACAACCAGGTCATAGGGCAGAAAGAAGAAAATGGCGACCAGGAAAGCTAAAAAAACGGTAAGTCCTGTGTAAATCTTTTGTCGGGTGGTCAGAGAATAGCTTTCGTAATCGTCAAAATCATCAAGATCGTCCGCTGCCGCTGCCGCTTCCTGCTCTTCCATTTCCGTCATTTCTATTCCCCACCTGGCTTGACTGTATCAAGCGGCCGTTTAACCATCAAGACCAGGCGAATATCGTAAATTTCACGATTGGGAAAAGGTTTGCGGAATGTCAGCTCTTTCACCCGGCCCGCAGGAATCTGATTCCCGTATTCCACATCATGCAGAAAAGATATGACATTGTTCAGCGGAATACCGCTGAACTGTAGCTCGGCAGTTAAGGTTTCCTCTTGATCGCGGCGATTGCTTTCGCGCCCTTCACGGATATTGCGGGCATCCAGATTGTGTTTCTTGATTAGCGTGGACACACGACTGAGGAAATCGTTCATCTCTGGAATTTCAGAGCCTGAAGGCAGCGACCGCATATCGCTGCGGATATTGATCATGGCAGTTAAATCGTTACGGGCGGCAACCACCTCTTCTGCAATCTTCTGCCGCATCCGGTAGATAGACAGCCCCAGAAAGAAGAGCAAAAGCACTCCGAGAAGCGCTCCCGTTGCCATGACCAGCATCCGTTCTCTTTCATTTAGCTGATCAAACATTTACTTACATTTCCTTCCAGCACCGGCTCCGCTGTCTTTCAAATTGAGTTTCAGGTTCATCTTGATCTTCCCCTGGGGCAATTTGGTTCGTTGCTCCACCTCAACTTTCTTGTATAATTTACTCTCCTGGTACTTGTTCTGGATGGTTGCCACAAAAGGAAAATCGTCCACTTCCGCTTCTATCTTGGCTTCCAGATCCTTTTCCTGGTAATTAAAACTCTTCAGAACAAAATTGATTTCTTCGCGCGGCGGCGTCCGCGCGGTCAAATCGCTGAGAATATCCAGAACCCTTCCGCCACCACTCTGCGCCTGATTGCTTTTGAGTCTCTTCACGCAGAGCCGCCGGGCCTGAGCCACCACGTCACCGCCCTGGGTGACAGAGAGTCCTGGTATGTCGCGGGCCACAGCATTGATCTGGGACTTGAAGGCTGCGATCTGTCGCCGGTCCAGCAATATAGAAATCAAAAAGGATACCAGAAAAACAATCAAAGCCCCGAATCCGAGAAACAAGGGCATGGCAAAGACATTGAGATTGAATTCCCCTTTGCGCAGGGTCCGTCCAAACGGGCTGTTTAAGTAATCCAGGCGCTGTTGCGGCTTGTTGCGGTAATGTTCTCCCGTGCCCAGCGCCGTGGCCCACAGAGCAACAGGCAGAGGTTCAGTGCCACCAACGAGTTGCAAAGGATAGGGCTCTACTTTTATCCCCAGAGCAGAACTAAAAAAATCTGCTGCGCCGCGCATGAGCGCGCCACCGCCGGAGATATAGATACGTCCAGGACCGGGCACCTTCAGAGATAAAATGGACCGCTCTATTTCTTCCAGGATCTCCGCATAAACCGCACGAGTGCGCGAAGTCAGGTCCACCAGTTGCTCACGGGTAATCTTATTGTTTTTAAAGTAACGGTCCGACCGTTCAATTTGCAGCTGATCCGGCCCTATGTCCAGGTCGAGAGAAAGCTTGCGTTGCTCCGCCTGGTAGATATCAAGCCCCAGCTCATCCTTGAGCATCCAGTCCACGGCCAGACCACCAACGGAGATATGGCGGGTGAATACAAGCTCCCCATTCTGGATGACATTAAAAATAGTATATTCACAACCAATGTCGATCTGGGCAATGACTCGATCCTTTATGTCTTCAGGAGGCAAAATGCCAACGACGCTTGCCAGACCCACGCAATCAAGAGAGAGCATGCGCACAGAGCCCTGACTGCGCAGTAGCGGCAACACCGCCTGAGAGAGATTTTCATTGGGGGAGGTGAAGGTGAGCGCACTTGCCTGGTCTTCCTCAACAGCCCAGCTTTTACCGATGACTTCTGCTTCTTCCAGACTGATCGGCAGATAGTTTTCCACCTCAAATGCCATGACTTCACGGAATTGTTTCTCCGGCACAACAGGCATGGAAATATCGCGCACAAAGACCTTGCTCAGCGGCAGATTGAGAACGTAGCTCGTCTCCTCCGGAAAGAAGGACTGCACAAAGCGCACCAGATTGTATTCGTACTCGTTGATGCGTTCCTGGCCCTCTGCCACTTCTTCCTGCTCCAGTCGAATGATGGGCAGTGATTCCGCTCTCAGAATCTTGCGGCCGGCCGGACCGGCCTGATAAAGCAGCCCTTTGATATTGCGGGTTCCATAGTCAATGACGAGTATGTTCTGTGGAAAAAGCATTCAATCCTCGGAATAGTATATCAAGCGGCTGTTTACTTTGTCATAGAGTCCCGTCACCCGCCGGAGCACTGGACTCTTTCTGTCATTGTCGGCTTCCGGAACGATGCTTCCGACGCCCACGATCCGGTAAATTTCACCTTCTGACTTGATCATCCCGGAAACCTGCCCGCCCGGGCCGCTCCCGGCCAGCTCTTCAAACAAAGTAACGCCCAGAGGAGTTTCGATCTGAAATTCCGGCAAACTGCGAAGCTCATCGATATTTTTGATGTAGTTCCCTTTGTCCTTGCGGTATTTGAAGAGGGCCTTTACCGCCCGCTCCGACATGGACTCAGAAAGGCTCATGAGCACATGGTAACGGGCAGCATTGATATTCACTTTATCATTTAGCTGTTCTCCGTAAGGGACATAAGCTGTGAGATTGTTGGACAGGATCCAGTCAGGCTCCTGAATCATCGTTTTTTCCTCTTCTGTCAGAAAAGCGAGCTCCGCGCGCTGGGCAGCCCAGTTTTCCGGGGCCCGGGAATGATAGATGTATTCGTATTTGATGTCCTTGACCATACCCAGTTCGGACAGTGAAAACATGTAATAATTCTTTATCTTTACCGGAGGCTTGAGCGATTCATAGTAGTGGTTCTCAGCCATGCCGGTCGTGTTTTCATCAAGCCAGTCTGTAATATTGATCACCGTATCCAGGGGAATATCGTATTGTCTGAATAAGCGCTCAAGGATGATTCGATACTGATCGTTAGGTTTATCTTCCTGCCAGAGAATCAAATTATTTAAATTCAATTTTCCGTCTTCCGGAATGATCCGGTAGGTGATAAAACAGCGCGGTTTGCAGTCATCGCTTACCAGAATATCGGGGGGCTCAAGAGCAATGCCGGTCGAATACAGAAATTCCTCCGGAATGGTTTTGAGCGCAGCGAGGCCCGCCTGAAAACCTCCCAGAGCTATCTGGCGCGCTCGAAATCCTTCTGCACCAACAAGTGTGGCCCGCATCTGGGCCTGAGAATCGCGGGCAAATTTTAAGGCCATAACATTGGCCGTAATGCCCACAGCCATGCAAAGCATGAGCACCAGAGAGCCCCGGCGGCTGAAGCGGGGCCTGTAGCGGGGAACTTTCACGCCCGGCCGGTCACTGTAAATAGAGTCCTGTGTAGGCTAATGTTTCAAAAAGCTGTTCTTTTTCCCCTATTTTGACAGTAAACTGAATCTGAACGAGTCGCGGAATGCGACGAATTTCTGAGCTCTTCCAGGTATCGGTCCATTCCTTACCGGATAAAGAGTAGCGCAGTTTGAAACTGGTCACGCTGCCCAGAAGGGCATAGTGCAGTCCACCCTTGCCCGGTTCTTTATCCACATGTTGATCCTCGCGCCGCATCAGAGTAAAGTCGTCTTTTTCGCGACGCAAATAAAAAGATACCTCGCGCACGGCGGGCACACCCAGAGAATCCGCCCCCGGATGAACAGCGGCAAACGTTAAACGGTCCTGCCGGCGTTCGCCGCTGCCACTGTTCTTGCCGTGAAACACAATCCGGTCCAGATCAGGATTGAAGTACGTCTGATTGATCGTATTACGTAGTGTTTCCAGAGTCAGCAACGCCTGACGACGCGCCTCCGCTTGAGGGGAACTCATATTGATGATTCGGGAAATTCCGAACAGAGCGCCAAAGAGCACAGAGAAAAGCATTCCAAGAACAAGAATGACAATAGCCAGTTCTGCAAGTGTCAGGCCGCGCCTGTGGCGAGAGCGCCGTTTCATAGTTCTGCTTCCGATTGCACCGTTTTCTGTGAACGGCGGAAAGTCTCCACCCTGTAGGTTCCTTTCAGGCCCTGCCCCCGCGGATAGCGGATAAGCACCACAATGCGGACGATATCGACTTCCCCGCCCGTCTGTGTCGCCACGGTCTGGCCAGCCTTCTGTGTTTCTCCCTGGTTCTGTACTCCAGCCGGAAGCTGGTCGGAAACCGGTGTTCCCTGTAATTTTCCGGATTGCGCGACCTCAGCCAGATTGATCCGGTCCTCGCGGACATCGATTTCAAATTCGTAGCCGGCATACATCCCGGCATCGGAGCCAAAATCGCCTTTGTTGTGCGACGTGGTCAGATTGGGCCGGGACATCAGTTGTGACAATTTGGTCTGAGCCAGGGCAACGGCCACCGACATTTTGTCAGCCTCACTTTGCAGTTGCAGGCTGCCAGAAACAGAAGAAAGAATCATAACAATTACTGTTGAAACTAAAGCAATGGCAATGGCCATCTCAAAGAGTGTAAGGCCGGGCCTTTTACCCTTCTTCCAGGCCGGCCTGTTGAGCTGGAGCCAGATTTTTCGTTTCAGACGCCGGGGTTTCATTCTTCCAGATTCTCCGACCAGTCCGGGTCTTCGAGCTGATGCTCCTTTTCTCCCACCTCCACGCGGGCCGTTCCACCATACTTGCTGTAGATGATCGTGTTGCGAATTTCCGGCCCCGGGCCCATGTACACCACGAGTTCTTCCGCCATTCCTTCCGGGGCAAAGGCCAGGGTTACCTTGCCGGACGTTATTTTAGTCCCGGCCCCCATGATGATCGCAACAATACTGTTGGAATCAGCCAGTTCACGTTTGTTGATATAGACGTCCCGCTGGGGTTCCTCCTCCCCTTCCTTGCGCGCGTAACGGTAGGCTTCATAGGAGCCATTGTCGAGGTCAAATTCCAGATACACCGTCTGATTGGAAAAGATGGCCCCATCGCGGCAGCTGATGAGCACGTCTTTAAGGATTCCCGACTCTTCTTCTGTAGTCTTGAGTACACTCATGCTGCTCATGGCAGACATCATCACGCCGATGAGTATGCCCAGAATCAGAATGACGATGGCCATTTCCACCAGGGTTAAACCCTGGCGGAAGGCCCCCGGTGCCGGCCTTTTCTTCACCGGCAATCGGCTTACTGAACCGGTCGCTTGCCACCAAGCCATGCAGGCCAGGTAGTTTCATCGGTCAGCCGATAATCGGAATTCTTATTGTCTCCACCCTCACGGCCATCTTCACCAAGGGAACAAATCTGCCGGTTGCCGTTTTGATCGGAGCACAGAAAATAGGGCCGGTTCCAGGGATCCATAATGAGATCTTTTTTTATGGCACGCCAGCCCGTTTCCTGGTTGCTCTCGGCCAGAATTTGTAAGGAGTCGCCTTCCTGAAGTGCTGCATTTTCTGATTCGTATTTTTCCAGATAGACCGGAAGCTGCGTACTGGCACTTTTTACAGCCAGTTTTTTAGCGTCATCAGTGATACCAAAATCTATGGCGCTATAGACAATGCCCATAATGATCCCGAGGACCAGAATGACAATGGCCAGCTCCACAAGGGTCAGACCACGACGGCGTGAGCGTCGCTGGCGCAGGATGCTTTTTTTCATGCTTTCTCCTCTACTGAAGTGAACTGCCCCCATTCTGAGGGGTGGGTTTGCCATGTAAACGCCTTTTGCAGGCAAAACGGAAAAACTGCCGGTTAAACCTGCATGGCCTTCGTCAGGTTGTAGAGCGGAAGCATTATGGAGACCATGAGTAAGGCAATCGTCGCTCCCATAATCACCATCATCGCCGGCTCAAGAACGGTAGAAAAGCGCATGATGGCCGCGTCCACATCTCCCTCTAGGACGGAGGCAATGCGCTCCATCATTTCAGGAACCTGATCGGAAGCTTCACCGGCTGCCATCATTCCGAGCATCATCTGTGAAGCAATGCTGGAATCGCGTAAAGAATCGGTCATTTTGGAGCCTTCTTTGATCCGATCCAGAGCAATCAGGATCTCTTTCTCGAAAATCGAATGGTTCACCACTCGGGCCACAATCTGCAATGCCACGGTAAGCTGCACTCGATTGGCCAGCATGACCGCCAGGTTGCGGGTGAAGCGAGCCAGCACCGCCTTACGGATGAGTGTGCCCGCGAAGGGAATCTTGAGCATGGTCTTCTCATAAGTTGTGCGACCATCCGGCGTACTTTTCCAGCGGATGAAAGCATAGACCAGACCAGCGATAACCGCTATGAGACCGAGCAAATACAGAGGAGTGGTTAAGAGATCTGATACTCCCATGACAATGCGTGTAACCAGAGGCAGTTCGGCATTGAGCTGGGCAAATAGCTGCTTGATCTGCGGAAAAACGTAAGCAAGAAGAAAGATGGCTATGGCTCCCAGTAAAAAGAGCATGATCACCGGATACATAAGTGTTGTGGTTACTTTGTTCACCATGGCCAGGTTGCGGTCCTCGAGATCAGCAAGGTTGATCAGGCTTTGATCATAGATCCCGGTTTTCTCACCGACAGAAATCAAATTGTAGTAAATGGGCGGAAAAATGGCTTCCTGTTTGCGAAAGCACTCACTGAGCGCTGTGCCCTCGATCGCATCGGAACGTATCTGTATAATGGCTTTTTTTAAATATTCATTTTCCGTTTGATCAATGATATTGGCCAGCGCATTGGGAAGCGAAAGTCCCGCTGAAAGCAGCGTTCCCAACTGCCGGACAAACAGGGCAACATCACGCCGGGGCACCCGGTAGAGGATCTTGGTTAAAAACGGAAAAAGTTCCCGTTCCTTCTTCTCCCGGTCCTGGACAAGCTCACGTACGTAAAGATTCTTGGCTCGCAGTACTTTGCGGGCCGCTTGGGGATTGCTGGCATCGATGATGCCCTTTTCTTCTTTACCGTTACGATTGAGAGCAATGTAGCGATAGATTGGCATCAGGTAACCCTGAGCACCTCTTCGACGGTCGTAAATCCCGCGGCAACCTTTATTTTGCCGTAGTCAGCGAGAGTGGCCATTCCTTTCTTTACGGCAATCTTCTTCAAATTCTCCGAGTCCACACCTTTGAGCACTGCCTGCTGCAACTCGTGATCGAGTAACAGCAGTTCATAGATACCGAGTCGTCCTGTGTAGCCCGTGCCCACACATTTTTCGCAACCCTCGCCCTTGAATAGAGTGCCATTCTTGAGTTCCTCCGGTTGCAGTCCCATTTCCGACAATTCCCGGGCTGTTGGCTTGTAGGGTTTTTTACAGTTCAGGCAGATCACCCGCACCAGTCGTTGGGCGATGACTGCCCGAACGGTACTGGTGATAAGGTATGGTTCAATTCCCATGTCTACAAGGCGGGTGACGGCTGAGGCCGCATCATTGGTATGCAGCGTGGAAAAAACCAGGTGGCCGGTAAGAGATGCCTGGATGGCAATACGCGCCGTTTCTGCATCGCGGATCTCACCCACCATGATGATATCAGGATCCTGGCGGAGCATGGTCCGCAGAGCCGCAGCAAAACTCAGGCCGATTTTATCATGTACCTGGGTCTGTGATATTCCATCGACTTCGTATTCCACCGGATCTTCGGCAGTCAGTATGTTCCTGACACCATCATTCAAAGAAGTTAAAAAAGCATATAAAGTAGTCGATTTGCCCGATCCCGTAGGCCCGGTCACCAGAACGATTCCGTTGGGTTCAGAAAGAAGCGTGTCGATCGTGTCTCTGAGCTCTTGCGTAAATCCAAGCGTGTCGAGGCTGATCTTCACATCTGATTTATTGAGCAATCGCATGACCACTCGTTCACCGTAGATGGAAGGCAGGGTGGATACGCGAATGTCCACATCCTTTCCGGAAAGCTTGGTTTTGATACGGCCGTCCTGGGGCAGACGATTTTCGGCAATATTCAGGTTGGAAAGGATCTTGATGCGCGAGACAAGCCCGGCCTGAACCATTTTAGGCGGGCTCATCCGTTTATGCAATATCCCATCAATGCGATAGCGGACATCCAGATGCTTTTCAAAGGGCTCAATGTGAATATCTGAGGCGCGCTCCTGCACCGCCTGGGAGAGGATGCCATTGACCATGCGAATGATTGGTGCCTCGTTGGCAAGATCCAGGGTGTCGTCGCTGGCCAGCTCGGCAAAATCGGCATACTCCTCTTCCATTCCATCAAGAGCATCACGGGCCGCGGCCGCCGTCTGGTCAAAATGCGCATGAACGATACGCATGATTTCCGCTTCAGGAGCCAGAATAAACATTACCCTGTAATCTTTTAAGTAACTGCGGATATCATCCATGGGATGTAGATCAGCCGGGTCCTGGATGGCCACCGTGACTACACGGCCGCTGCGTCCGACAGGAACCATGCGGGATTTATGAATCAGATTGATGGGAATGAGGCGGAAAACTTCGTCGGCTTTGAAGGTGAGCTGCTCTTTGTACTTGAAGCCGTACTGGCGGGCCAGCATTTTGAGAATCTGGGTCTCATCGACAAAACCCTTTTTCAATAAGATCTGACCGATTTTCAGGGAGCTCTTTTTCTGGATCTTTAAGACTTCCTGCAATTCCTCCCGGGAAATCTGACCTTCTTCCAGCAGCAGTTCACCCAGTTGCTTTTTCATGCTACCAGTCCCCGGTGTGCTAACCGGATTTCAATTGTTTTCCAGTTGTTTTTGCTGTCGTTCCCGGTAATCCCTTTCCTTGCGTTGCGGCCAGAGCTTCATATCGTTTTCTGCTTCCCGTGCATTGCGGATTTGCTCAATGCGCTTGAAGTTCGTAATTCGATCTGCTTCGCCTTTTTCAATCAACACATGCGGTGTTATGAAGACCATCAGGTTTGTTTTCTTGGTAGAATACGTTGCCCGCCGGAAGAGAAAGCCCAGCACCGGAATATCGCCAAGGAGCGGTATCTTGGAGACGTTTTGCTGCTTTTCCGTGTTTACCAGGCCACCGATCACAATGGTTTGCTTGTTGTCCAGATTGATGTAAGTTTTAATCGTCCTTTTGTTGAAGGTCGGATTGGTATTGGCCGAATCAATGTTGGCTATATTGGTCACTTCCTGATAGAGATCGAGCGTGATCTTATTTTGCTGATTGATGTAGGGCGTAACCTTGAGCTTGATCCCCGATGGGCGATACTCAAAGCTATTGACCGTCGCCTCAGATGTGCCGCCGCCACTGGTTCTTTCCTGGGTGCGCACCGGAACATCCTGGCCGACGTTGATTTCTGCCTCCTGGTTATCCAGGGTGAGTATTTGCGGCGCGGAAAGAACGTTGAAATTGGACCGACGCATATTGGCGTTGAAAATGCCAAGCAGGTCACCACCTTTCTTCAAAAATCCCAGACTGAAGCCAGAGAGTGTGTTATTGCCGGTGATCTTCCCGGTTTCCGGGTCGACCATATTTCCCTCAACAGCAAGTCCGGTATTGAACTGGGAATGAGCGGCATTGCGCCCCTGGTAACGCCAGTCGATCCCGAAGTCGTTCAGGTTCTCTGAAGAGATTTCTGCGATGAGCACTTCAAGCAGGATCTGGCGCCTGTTGCGATCCAGAGACTCGACAATTTGCAGAATTTCTGCCCATTCTTCCTGCGTGGCCGTGACAATCACCGAATTCGATTCTTTATGAGCGACGGCTTTGATCTTTTGCGCCGGTCGGGCTGCCGGAGTGGTGCCTGGAGCTGCCGCCGGAGCCTGCCCTACATCGGGACTGTCGAGCTTGGCCAGCACATCGGCCAGCGTTTCTGCTTTCATGTGCTTGCAGTGGTAGATATGCACGGAGCTCGTTGAGATATCACCGGCTTCCTCTGTTCCGCCGGGGAGGAGTTCTTTGATCACTTCCACTGCGGTACGGACGTTCTGAGCATATCCGGTGACAACAATAGAATTGGTCTGCCGGTGCGCAATCACGCTCGTATTCTTCCCCGCCAGTTTGGTAACTGTTTGAGAGATTTCCGCAAGATTGGCATTGTTTGGCAGACGAATCACCCGTGTGATGGTGTCCGCAGCATTGCCATCGGGATCACTCTTTTCGGGAATGGCCATGGCATGTGCGTCTTTGATGGGCATGACTTTCAAAAGATTGGCTTCTTCCACTACAGCAAAGCCCTTCACCTCAAGAACCTGTTTTAGGAAATCCAGTGCCCGGCTAACGGGAATCGGTTTGTAACTAACAATAGTTATCTTTCCCTTGACATTTTCATCAATCAGAATGTTCCGCCGGGTGATCTGGGCCATCGTTTTCAAGAAATCCTGGATCTCCACATCCCGGAACTGAGAGGAAAAATGGCCGCGGGGTATGGCAAAATCCTGGGCGTATAGCGGCAAACCACAGAGTAGCAGGAAGTAAAAGATACATGCAGCTCCGCAACGTTTCATAGCGCAAATTACCTATCGGCTTGCAGCTACCCGCAAATTGAAGGAACCTGGAAATTAAATGGCTACTGGATCTTGATTTCGAAGGGCAGGACCTGACCTGCACGTTCGATTTCTACACTGAACTGGGTAGCATCTTTAATCGAGGACCACATCTGGTAGAGCTTTTCCGGATTCTCCAGAGGCTGGCCGTTGATGCGCCGTAATATGTCGCCTGTGCGTGCCCCCATTTCATAGAGGAAATTGTTCTCCGGAACAAGCAAAAGCTTCACTCCGACGATCTTATTGTCCTTGGTCACCGGTGCAAACTTGGCCTGGTACAGGGCCGCTGGATTGTTGGCCAGAGCCAAAAATTTGGCCCGCTGGATCACGCGCGTTGTGCCGGCTGCGGCCGCCGGCTGGGCTGCGGCCTGCGGAGCGGCTGACACTTCCCCCGATTTCACACCCACCGGAATATTGACCTGAGAACCGCCCCGCTCCGCAAGAATGGAATTGCTGCGGATGCTGATGAGCTTGTAGCCGGCCACGGACTGGCCCACCCGGTATTCTTTGATTTCCTGCTCACCGGTAATCTGGATCGCCGCTCTGGCAAAGGAAGGATCCCCGCCGATGGTTCCAAGTACGGTGATTTCGCCGCCCGCGCCTTCTTCTCCGCCCGGCCCGGTTGCCACAACCACTCCGCGCACGAAATTTCCAGGAACAATTCCTTCAAATTCGCTTAATGAGCGGAATGCCGCTTGAGCGGAAACGGTTGGTTCTGACCTGCGTTCGCCACGAACAGTGGCGGCAATGTTATCCTTCAGTAAAACATAGTTTAAGATCACACTGGCCAGATAGGCCAGTGAGGTGCCAAGGAGCGCTGAAGCAATCAGCGTTATGGCAAAAATATTCTTCTGCAGCTGTCCGATGAAGAGGCTCATCAGTCCTCTTTGAGGGCCGCAGCGTCGGTGGGGATCGCCTCCTGATAGCGCATGGCGGCCATGGGATTCACGGGCTGAGCCCATTTGCGAATTTCAAAATGCAGATGGGGGCCGGTCGCCGTCCCGGTGCGTCCTACTTCCGCTATATCCTGCCCCTGCTTGACTGTATCACCTTTCTGTACCAGCATTTTTCTGTTATGGCCGTATACGCTGATAAAACCGTCTGAATGGCGAACGAAAATGCAATTTCCATATCCGCCCATTCTTGCCGCCTGAATGACAATGCCATCCCCGGCAGCCTGAACACGACTGCCTATGGGCGCACCAATGTCGATTCCATTGTGGTACTGACGGCTGCCCACAAATGGGTTGGAGCGACGGCCATAGCCCGAAGTAATAGGACCCTTGAGTGGCATGATGAATTTGTTGCGGTAGCGGTAACCGGCCGGAAGTCGCGCTTTTCCCACTACAATCTGACTGCCCGCCTGAAGGCGCGGCTCTTTTTTCCAGCCGTTTAAATTGCGCAGGGCGACCCTGCTGATCCTGTACTTGCGGGCCAGCGAAGCTACGGTCTCGCCGGATTTCACAATATGTAAAACGTCCTCGGGCTCGACGGATTGTTCACGCAGAATGAACAATTCTTCGCCGATGTACAGCGGCCGTTTTTTTAAATCTGGATTATGCTTCACCAGTAATTCCACAGAAATTTTATGTTCTTTACTGATTAAATGTAAAGTATCCGTGGATCGCACCGTATGGCTTATGATCCGTTCATCTTCACTGGCCGGGACATCCCGGCCAGCTGCGTTGCGCATCGTATGATTTTTACGTGCACCGCCAAAAAGCTTTTCGTTTCTCTGCCGGTCCACGCCTGGCTCTTCATTTTTTAAGTTTTCTAATAGATCTGTGATGGCGTGGTCGATTTCATCACCCTCCAGAGAAGGCGTTGTCAATGTGCGGGCCGAACCCGCTGCTGGCTGGGCCTTCCGGTGGATGTCCTGTGCCTGCAGGGTAGTACACAGGACCCCCAGCAGAAGCAGACACCATTTTCCCGAATGCATAGCCATATTATCGATCCGGACGGCCATTTTCTTGCATCATTACAGGGCGTACCCCGTCAACCGCGAGAAATTTGCCTGCAAATAAACGAGCGCCTTTTCCTGCAGCCCGGTCCGTTCCTTTGCGGCCTTTTTGTCCGCTTTCATTTCCCTTTCAAGATCTTTCCGGAATATATAGAGAATCGTATAGCCTCGGGCCTGCTCTCTGTTCTCAGTTGCCGGAATGGCCTTCACCCGGATCCAGTCATCGGAAGCCTCAAGCCAGCAGCGGATCCGCGAGCCCGACTTAAAGATCACTTCCTTGCCCGGACCGGCAAATTCCGGTAAAATGTCTGTTCGGGCGACGAGCACTTCATCGTGCAGGCGGGCATTGAGCATGGAAAGCTTCTCTTTTTCCAGTAAAGCCGATCTACAGCCCAGTACAAGCAAAATTAATGCTATCCAACGCACAGCTGTCAAAAGTGCAATGATGCGGTGCACTGCAACAAAAATCGTCGCTCAGCCGCAACGAAACGCATCGGTTTGACCCTGAAACAATATGAAAAGTGGGCATGTTTTTGTGCCTGGTGCACCCTTTGAAAATAAATGGTACCGAATTGAATCTCTGGTCCGGCGTGGCCTGCCCGGGCTGCAAATTACCGGGCTGGCGTCGGGTCGTGAAATCAGTCGTCGGCTATACCTCGCGCTTTATGTGCTGGGTCTGCAGAACCGGGCCATTGCCTTAAATGTCAGCCCCGTTCTGAAATTCACGGCCACCGATTACCTGGACCTCGCGCTCATTGCTGCTATCTGCCGGGCTGAATTTCCACAGTGTCCGCTGTTCCGCCTCCCTGCCCGGCGCATCTGTTTTTTAGGACAGGTCTCCCTCTCGGGAGAAGTCCATCATCCCGGGGGATTTCTGGAAAAATGTCTGCAGTGTCAGCGCCTGGGTGTGCAGAGCATTGTCTGTGCCCCATTGGATAAAGAATCCCGGGCGATCTTTCCGCAAATTGATTTTTTGCCCATTGAGACTATCAAAGATTTGCCCACCCTGCACCCTCAGAAAACAAAACCGGAAACGACGGTCCAGGCCTTCCCCGCCAGGCCAGCAATAGAGGAACTCAGTCACCTGCGTTTGTCCCGGGAAGTCTGGCGAGCAGCAATTCTTTCTCTCGCCGGTTTCCATCATTTGCTGCTCATCGGTCCGCCGGGCACGGGAAAATCAAGCCTGGCGCGTTCCCTGAGCGGTCTTTTGCCCGAACCGGCACTCCGTGAACGACAGGAAATTCTGGCCATCCACGGCGATGAAGCTCCACCGGCAAGGCCCGTGCGCATGCCTCATCACTCAGCCAGTCTTGCCGGTTTGATTGGCGGGGGAAATCCTCCAGAACCGGGAGAAGTCACCTTCGCGCACAATGGCCTTTTAATCCTGGATGAACTTGCAGAATTTCAGGGAGCTGCTCTGCAGGCGCTTCGCGAAACCTTCGACACGCGCAAAGCCAGCATCAGCCGGGCGCGGCACAGAATGCATTTTCCCGCGCGGTTTCTTTGCATAGCCACAACCAATCCCTGTCCCTGTGGTCGCCGGGGTTCAAAGAACCGCTGCCTTTGCAGCCCGGCAAGATCTCTACACTATCTCAGAAATATTATTGGACCGTTGAGCGACAGGATAGCTCTGGAAGTACGTGTACAGAAATCTGCGCACGATGTCCCGCTTGATGGCATTGAAGCCCGCAGCGGGCTTCTGCGAGCCTGGGCACGCCAGAAAGAAAGATTTTCCAACAAAGAAACCATTTTTTTTAATTCAGATATACCCGGTGAAGAAGTGGATCAATACTGTTCCATCGATCATCTATGTGCGGATATCCATGTGGATGCCATTCTTAAAGGTTTCCAGGGTTCACGAAAATTAATCGAAACCCGGCGGCTGGCCAGAACCATCGCAGATCTGGCCGGAGCCGCCGGGATCGAAAAGGAACATTTCCTGGAGGCTGCTTCCTTTCAGTGCTTGAAAGAATACTCAGCCCTGTGAATCAGCGTGCCAGAAAATGCGATAACTCCATTGCTATGCGATTGATCGCATGGTCAATGTAGCTATCATCCCTTATTTTCCTTTTGTATTCGGAAATATCCCGGTTCAGGGTTCCGGCCAGGCCCTGTTTTTTGAGCAAAACAGGATCTGGCCCGTAAGCACCGGACTGCGGAGTCACGGCCTCTCTGAGGAGTGTTTTCATAGTTACTTCCCTGTAACATTTTTTCCCATCCGTGGGTGTGTGAATGTTCCGACTTTTTGAATTTCGACGCCGTACGGCTAACGCACTTGCATTTTTCGTGCCCGGTCTGATTTTTTGCTCGACGATCATGGCCTGATAACACCGGCAGCGATGTTCGGGTAGTAATCTACCCGATATGTCGCATCAAGTCCACAAAAATCTACGCTCAAATCCAGAGAGGCAGGATCCAGGCTTTGAAAAAGCGTGCTATAGGGCTCCTCACCCTGACGCACCGCTTCTTCTAATTCCAGCAGAAAGAACTGCAGGGCCCGTTTGTAGCCGCGAATCTGGCGGGCAAAGGCTGCGGGGCCAAAATAGTCGTCACTCCGGTAGGCTTTTACCTCAATGAAGTGGAGCGTTCCCTCAAAGAGAGTAATCAAATCGATTTCCGCCCTGCGGATATGATAATTATGTCGCACGAGTGTATGCCCGCAGCCCCGGAAAAAATCCCAGGCCTTCGCCTCCGCCGGATGACGGAAGCGCTCGTCGAGTCGGCCTTTCAGACCTCGTTTTCCAGATCTATCGCGGAACTCCCCGGAGTCAGGGCTTTAACAATGTACAGATCCGTATCGTGCATCAAATCAAGGAAGGCCAGCCCGCCCAGAGGGAGTCCGTTTTCATCGCGCAGAAGGCGGAGAAGCGGGCGCAGAGGTTTGTCCGCTTTGCAACCGATCACAATACCGATTTTCTTGCTGGATAATTCCACAAGGGACCCCACGGGATAAATGGAAAGCTGCCCCAGCAAAGCGCGCAAAAGCTTGGGATCGAAGTGATTCATCTGCACGGACAGCATCTGCTTCATAGCATCGTAAGGCAGGAAGGCCGCGCGCTGCGGACGCTTTTCGATCAGGGCTGTGTAGCAATCGGCAATGCGAGCAATGCGAGCACTTTCTTCAATCTGACCGCTTTTGATGTTCTGGGGATAACCCGAACCATCAAAGTTCTCATGGTGCTGCAGGGCGATGTTGGCCAGGTTGGCTTTGACTTTCCCATTCTTGATCAAAATCTGGTAGCCGCGAAGCGGATGCGTTTTGATTGCCGCAATTTCATTCTCTGTAAGCTTGTCCGCTTTTTCCTTAAGATGCCTGGGTAAAAGAACCATCCCTGCATCCATAAGCAACATGCCAAAGGCCAGTTCCTGCAGGCGCGGTCGGGTGTAGTTCAAGGCCATACCCAGATGGATGCCATAGCAGGCAGCATGGAGTGTGTGCTGCACGGACCAGAATGGGGGAAACTTTACGGTCTGGAAGGCAAGCAGGAGGTAACGGCGCGCCTGCATTTCATCTACCAGATTGGAGGCAATATTTAAAATAGAATGATTATCGAAAGGTCTGTTGTCCGCCAGAGCCACATAGTTATTCTGGATAACTTCAGCCGCTTCTTTGATTACGGTCCGGAAGCTGATTTTTGCCTTACGCATGGCTTCATAGTCTGAGGATATCTTGATCTGATCGGCTTCCGGAATTCCCCGAGAAATGGGTGCAGCTACGGGCGGGAGTTCTGTGGTTACGGTTTTCTTTTCACCCTCAACAAGCTGACCGTTGGTTTCTACTTCACGGATTCCCCATTTCACCAGCCGCTCAATGTCCCTGGCCTGGATTTCCTGCCTGGCTTGAACCAGGACGTTGCCTGGATCGATGTAAACAGCCTGGTCATACATCATGCCTGGCTTGAGCTCTGATACTTTGACCTTTTTCATTTCCGCTACGGTTCCGCTCCAGGTCATACACCATGGCCAGAATGGCAGCCACGGCCCTGTAGAGGTTTTCAGGTATTTCTTTTCCCGCTGGCAGATCAACCAATAATTTTGCAAGAAAAGCATTTTCAACCACCGGAATATCCCATGCCCGGGCCGATTCGATGATTCGTTCTGCCAGGTTTCCTTCTGCAGCGGACAGGACCACCGGTGCGGCGTGCCGGCGGGAATCAAATCCCAAAGCCACAGCTTTGCGGGCCCCCTCAGACCTGGAGCGCGACACTACTAAATACCACTGATGTCAGGGCCGGGCAGAATTGCCGCAGCTTTAAGGACCACTGTGTTTGATTGGGTTCATTGACGGGGGTGGAACTGCAAATCCGTAAATGAATTTCTGTAAATTCCATGTTTTTTGCTGTAAAGATAAAGGCGTAGGTTTCATCCCCCAACTTCAATCGAAAATGAAAGTGCGCGCCTCCGCCGGCTTTTCCCTGCCCCTTGATGTTCTTTGAAGCCGGCTGTGGCTGCCGGGGAAGTCCTGACCATGGCGGCAAATCAGGCGTGTCCGATCTCTGACCCCCGGGCTCTGTGCGGTCGGCAGTTTCGACCGTGCCGGGTTGCCCACCCTCTTTCAGGGTCGCAGACGGGAGAAACACGGTCCTTTTAGCACTAAAATGGGAGTCTTTGCTGGTTATCGGGTTTGGGACAGAAGGTGCGGCGGTGTATGGGGCAGCCTCCACTCGTGGCAAGGGCTTCAAGATGGAGTTCCGTCCCGTAGCCTTTATGACGTTCAAAAGCATATTCTGGATAAAGAGTTCCATATTTCCTCATCCGTCGGTCCCGGCTTACCTTGGCCACGATAGAGGCGGCGGCAATGCTCTGCACCCGGCGGTCTCCTTTCACTATCGTGAAAACTTCACACATCTTTAGGTCGGACCAGTCAAAACGATAGTTCCCATCAATCAATAGAGTTAGTGGTTCCCTGCCAAAGAGAGGCCAGCGCTGAACCAGCCGCACCATAGCACGATGGATGGCAAAATTGATCCCGGAAGTATCGATGATCCGATGGCTTTCATGGGCCACGCGTGCATAAAGCGCAGCTCTGCAGATGGATCGGGCGGCCTCTTCTCTCTGTGGAGCCGAGAGTTCTTTGGAGTCCCGGATGAGTTTTAAGCCGGGATCATCAGGCAGGTGCCGCGGCAAAAGGACCATGCCCACACTGACAGGCCCGGCCAGGGCGCCGCGCCCTGCTTCATCGATACCGGCAACATAGCCGCCGTAGCCTTCCTCCAGCGGCTCAAAGACCGGCTCAGGAGGCGCGATGCGCTTCTTTGATCCGGCTTTCTTTTCCTGATTTTCCACGCAGGTAGAAAAGTTTAGCCCGCTTCACCTTTCCACGCCGGGCTATCTCTATCTTCGAGATAAAAGGAGAATGGTAGGGGAAAATTCTTTCCACACCTACGTCGTGGGTTACTCGACGAACATTGAAAGTCCGATGGTACCCTTCTCCACGAATCGAAATAACATTGCCTTCATACACCTGAATCCGCTCCTTATCCCCTTCCCGGATCCGGTAGTGTACCTTGACCAGATCTCCCACACGGAAGGCTGGCCAGGTCTTTTCCTGCTCTCCATGGAGTTTCTTTAGAATGGTGTGTAAACCCTGCCTGGGTGCATACCGAACGCTTGCTGTGGTTTGAATTTCTTCACTCATACTGTATTCTCCCGCCTGTTCCCCAGGCCCTTTTTTCTTTTTCCGCTAAAGCATTACGGCTCTGCTCCGCGCGCCACGCCGCTATGCGACCGTGATCTCCGCTCAGCAGCACTTCCGGCACCTTCCAGCCGCGGTAATCGGCCGGGCGCGAATACTGCGGATACTCTACATAGTCCTCGCGACTTTCTACAATGGCGCTTTCCTCTGAACCCATATACTCAGGCAACAACCTTGTTGTGGCCTCAATGACACAGAGTGCCGCCAGATCCCCTGAACCCAGCACAAAGTCACCCAGACTGAGCTTCTCCGTCACCAGGTGAGAGGCAATACGCTCATCCACACCTTCATAGTATCCGCAAACCAGAACGATACCTGGCAGCCGGGCAAACCCTTCCGCCAGGCTCTGCCGGAAGGGCTCACCCCGCGGAGTGAGCAGCACGACCGGATAATCCCGTCCAATACTTGCCAGCGCCCGGTCCACCGGACCCACCTGCACTACCATTCCGGGTCCGCCTCCGTAGGGCGTATCATCAATCCTGCCTTTCCGGGCCGGATCGGCAAAGTCCGGTAGATATACAGGCTGAATCGAAAACAAACCTTTTTTTAGCGCTTTCTGTGGCAAGCCGTATTCGGTGTAGTGCCGGTAGCGTTCCGGGAAGAGAGTTAAAACGAATATTTCCATCAGGGTATGAAGAGTTCCAGCTCCTCCACCACAAGGCGATCCTTCTTTACTTCTACCCAGGCGTCTGTGTAGGGAACGAGTATCTCCCGGCCATCCTCCAGGCGAATCATAAGACATTGCTGCTCTGCCTGGTCGAGAAGATCGGCAACCTGACCGCAGTAGCCATTCTGATCGTGAACGGGAAGATACTTAATGTCTGCAAAGATTTCCGCAATGGGGATAGCCGAGCGATGTGCGAGAAGGGCCGCTCCTTTGCTGATCAGGGGTGCCGGCTCGAGCAGCCGGAGCTCCGCGCGGCGATGCTGTCGCAGAACGATCCGTTCAACCTGGATTTCCGGACAGATGGCCAGTTCCTTTGCCGAATAGATTCGTTCCTCCGCCGTCGGAAGGATTTTTAAAGCTGCGGGCATCCTCAGGCTGGCCAGGCCATCGCCCGCCAGAGTAACCTGGATCCGTCCAGGTGCAATGGCAGTTCTTACCCGCGCAAGGGGCAGGTAGCCATCAATCAATGATTTCGAGCTGGTAGTTCTTCTGATCTTTTACGGAACAGGCTCCGATCAGGGTACGAATGGCCCGGATAACCGAACCATTCTTTCCAATGATTTTGCCTATGTCCTGGTCTGCCAGGCGCAGCTCTATGACATTCTCTTCCGTGCCCGGAATTTCATCCACCTGGATTTGATCGGGTTCCGATACCATGTTGTTAGCAACAAACTCCACCAGCCTGGCCGCGCTCACATCAAACCTCTGTTTTACGTAGCAATGTCTTTACCGAGGGAGTGGGCTGTGCTCCATGTTTGAGCCAGTACTCGACGCGGTCTTTTTTTATAGAGGCCTGAGCCGCAGGCTGGACCGGGTTGTAGTGTCCCAGTTGCTCAATGAAGCGACCATCTCGGGGGTGCCGGGAATCAGCCGCTACAATCCGGTAAAAGGGATTGTTCCGCGCCCCGTATCTTTGCATTCTTAGTTTTACCACAGCACAGTCTTCCGCCACGGCTTCTGCCGTCAACCAAAACCATAGCGGGCCAATTGCTCGAGCAGGAACTCCCCTGCCTGAAGACCCATCCTGTATGTTTTCCGCACCCCTTCTGGATTGGCATAGTCCCAGGTGGTAATGGGCAGCCGGCCATGCGGTCGGCAGTACAGGACCGGTTGCTCTTTGTGGTGACCGGTCAATTCATAAAAATGGCGGGTTTGCTCCAGATAATAGATGGCAATGACCAGGTCACAGGGCTGAAAAAATACGGCCGGCAAGTTATGGGTAATTCCCCCATCGAGGTAGTAATCACTGCCAATCTTTTGAAACGATACCATGGGCGGCACACTTGATGAAGCTAAAATGATGTTTTCCACCATTTCCGGAGAGGAAAGATCGGCTTTGGAAAAAAGGGTCTCCCGGAGACCGGCCAGGCGGGCTACCTGACGCATGTGCGGTCGGTAGATTCCCTGGGCCTCCAGGCGTTCCTCCTGCCGGAAGGCACGGACGATGCGGGCCACCAGTTTCATCCTGTCTGCGGCGTTCAGATGGGATGGCAACTGCAGGGCGTTGATGAGGATTTCCTCCGGCAGCGCTTGAATTTTTTTTATGTCCATGAATGTAGCGATGGTCTTCCGATACATTCGTTCGTGGGGAAAAGGCCGCCTGCCTCCCAGAATTCGGGAAAAATGAAAATTGGCGGGATTGCGACCGGTGATCTCACAGAAGTATTCGACGATGGGATCGGCTTCTCCGGCCAGCCCGCCAAGCAACATGGCAGATCCGGCTGAAGTCCCGGCGGCCTGGTAGAAAGAATATCCCTTACTTTTCAAAACAGAAACCACGCCCAGGCCAAAGAAAGCCTTGCAACCCCCGCCGGCCAGAGCCAGGCTGATCCGAGGGTTACGGAAAAGACGCCGGATTTTCTGGAACATCAGGGAGCCTGCCGCATCCAATTCTTTAGCATGAAGCACCTCCTGGTCATTCCGGTATTCAATGAAGAAAAAACCCTGCCCACCATACTCCGCAGTCTGCAAAGCTTGCGGCAGGAACAGAAGTCATTCGATTTTCTTTGCATCAATGACGGATCAACAGATGCAACGCGTGAGCTTTTGCACGCAATCCCCTCCATCCATCATGATCGCAATCGGGGCTACGGGTATACCATTCGGGAAGCTTTGAGCGTCGGGCGCCGGGAGGGTTATGATTTTGTGACTACCATGGACTGCGACCACCAGCATGATCCGGCAGATCTGATTCGATTCTTTGATGCGGACCCGACCGTGGATGTGGTCAGTGGTTCGCGCTACTTACCCGCCTCGCGGCAGATCGGGATGGCACCGGTGGATCGCATGCAAATCAATCGCCGTATCGTGGCCCGGATTCAGGACCGCCTGGGGTTACCATTGACTGATGCTTTTTGCGGCTTCAAACGCTACGCGACAATGCGTATCGACAGCGATGAGTTCAGGGAGGATGGCTACAGCTTTCCACTGGAATTCTGGGTCTATGCAGTGAACAAAAAGTTGAGCATTCAGGAGCTACCCGTGGATCGCATTTATACGGATGCTTACCGTTCCTTTGGCCTTAACCTGGACCTGCAAAGAAAACGCTATCGTTACTATCTGGAAACTCTGCGTCGGGCAGAGGAGCGCTTCCCGGAAAAAGGCAGGACGTTATGCCGATCTCATTGAAAGGCATATCATAATCCCTTAAGCGTGCGTGCGCGACCGTTGACATCGCCTCCCTTGAATATGTAGGACCCGGCAACCAGGATGTCGACACCCAGGGCGGCCAGTTGAGCACCTATTTCCGCATTGATACCGCCATCCACCTCGATTTCGGCTTCGGGGGCCATATCGCGCAATTCCCGGATACGGTCAAAGGAGGCCGGCAGGAAGCTCTGACCGTAATAACCAGGTTCAATACTCATTAAGAGAAACAAATCCGTATAAGGAATCAAAGGTTTGAGCTGCGCGATGGGCGTTCCCGGGTTTAAGGCAATTCCACTGCGGATCCCCTGCTCACGAATGCTGCAAAGGAGGCGCACGGCAAAAGCTGTAGCCTCAATATGAAAAGTAATATTGTAAGGTTTTAAACCAAAGTATTTAGGGACTTCCTTCTCCGGCGCGGAAACCATCAGATGAACATCCAGTGGAATGTCCGTGGCACTTTTGATTTCCGCGACATAGGCCTCACCATAAGAAAGCTGGGGGACAAAGTGGCCATCCATCACATCCATATGGAGCAGATCAATGACAGACGGGTCCATCGCCGCAACTGTACTGTGCATCCGGCAGAGGGAGCCTGCCAGTATGGAAGGGGATACCTTCATCAGCTAAAATCGTGAACGTTAAAGGTGTGACGGTACACCGACTGCCCGTCGCATTCGGCCGAATATTCTGCCGGGCCACGCCGGAGGGCCAGATAGCGAACCCGGCCTTTTTCCTTTAAGTCCAGGCCGTACTCCTCTGTTTTCTCAGGACCGTGCCGGTAAATCCGGCAGGCACCCTGCCCGTCAAATTCGATCAAATTCAAACCGACCTGCCCTTCCACGGATGGTGGGCGATAGTATACACTCAAAAAATATACGCCCTCTTTTTCTTCAGATTTGAAAACCAGGCCTTGATCCTTTATCGCCGGAGCATTCTGTATTTCCTGGATCACATAGGGCTTTTTGGTCTCACGGAAGTAATCGTGTAAAATACTTATCATGTGCCCTTCGAATGTTTTTTCCCTGGGTTTGGTCCGACTCGAAATCAAAAGATATACTTTTTGCTGCACGGTGATGGGTTGCTCGGGCAACGGGTATTGCGAAACAATGGATCCGGCCGGGCGAGATTCATCAAAGATTTCCGTCACCTGAGCAATTTCCAGGGCATAGGCTACATCCTGAAAGGTTATCTGCGAGAGCGTGGCCCGGGCCATATCCAGGGTATTGCCCACAAGGCCGGGCATTTTGATGAGCGGTTCGGCATGATTGATGTATATGGTAACTTTTTCCAGTCGGCCTACTTTCTTTCCCGCCGGAATGCTCTGGTAAAGGACCACGCCCGGTGTTATATCAGGATAGCTCTTCTTCACCAGATTGACACGCAGACCAATGCGGTTCAGTTCATTGTGAACATCCACGTAGTAGCGGTCCATCACGTCCGGCATCGGGTACACATCAGCACGGTGTCCTCTCAGGGTCAAAATCATGATTGCAGCCGAAAAAAAGATACCGGCTGCCAGGGCCAGATACAAGAGGACCCGGCCGGCATTCTTGAAATAGTCCAGTTTAGTTGTCTCCATGTCCCTCTCCGACCCCTCCAAAACGCTCCCCCTCACGGGGCCTGTAGCCATTCACGAAGGCGCGGGCAGGCAGGCGATTTTTATTTTCCGGCTGCAGGCTGAGGATTTCCAGCATTCCCTGCCCGGCAGAAACAAAAAGCCGGCCGTTATCCAGGGCAATTTCTCCCGGAGCACCGTGAGGATCTCTGGCCGCCAGGCAGGCAGCATGGATCTTCAGTTTGCTACCACGAAACGTTGTATGGGCGACCGGCCAGCCCGCATAAGCCCGAATCATGCGATCCAGCTGAAGCGCCGGGGCCGACCATATGAGACGGGCATCTTCCATTCGTATTTTCTGGCAATAGCTCACCGCACTTTCGTCCTGCTTTCTGGCAGAGCTCAGAAACGTCTCCAGAAGAGAAAGCGTGTCACGCAAAAGCCCGATTCCTGCCGGCAGCATGCGAGTGGTCAATTCCACTGCATTTTCGTCAGGTTTGATAGCGACCTCACACTGGTTGAGTACCGGTCCGGCATCCAGCTTCTCCGTAATTTGTTGCACGGTCCAGCCGGTGACTGTATCACCGGCAAGGATACTGGCCCGGATGGGTGAAGCACCCCGCCAGGCCGGCAAGAGGCTGCCATGCAAATTCAAGCTTCCCATAGGCGGATAAGCAAAGATGCTGCGGGGGATTAGCTGGCCGTAGGCAAAGATCACATAAACCTCGGCCGGATACTGTTTCAAAGTTTCCTCTATCTCTCTCAGGCGATCCGGGCGATACAGAGGCAGCAAAAGCTCCACAGCTTTCCTGGAAACTTCCGTTGGCTGCAAAGCGCTGTGCCGTCCACTGCGGCGATCAGGATTGCTGACCACAAAAAGGATTTCATGGCCATCCTCGTGGAGAGCGGAAAGTAAATCGGCGGCCATCTGCGGACTGCCAAAGAAACCCAGTTTTCTTGCTTTCAAAACAGGTCCACCGGATCAAAATCGATTTCCAGATAAACAGTGTGGTGCTCTTTTCTCTGCGCAGTAACGCCTGCAATCAAACCGCGCAGTGTGGGTAGCATTTGCGTTTTGATAATGATATGCCAGCGGAACTGTCCATTGATTTTTTCAATCGGTGCCGGCGCGGCCGGAAGGATCTGTGTATTTTCTAACTTTCCCAGTGCCTGCTCCAGGTCAGCGTGTAGCAATTGAGCCGCATCCCGGGATCGCTCCGCGTGGGGGGAGCGGTACAGAAGCCGCACCAGTCGGCAGAAGGGAGGATAATGGGCGGCCCGCCGCACTGCCAATTCTCTGTTCACAAATGCTTCATAGTGATGGCCAATTGCGTCCCGAATCACCTCCGCCGGCTGTGCAGAAAGCTCAAGAAAAACCCGGCCCTCTTTTTCCCGTCGTCCTGCCCGACCGGCCACCTGGGTTAGCAGATGGAAGGTTCGTTCCGCCGCGCGGAAGTCGGGCATGTAAAGTCCCCGGTCTGCCTGAAGCACTCCCACCAGAGTCACGCCCGGTGCATCCAGTCCTTTAGCGATCATCTGAGTGCCAACCAGAACATCCAGGGATCCATTCAAAAGATCATCCAGTACGGAGAGCCCATCCTTTCGCCTGCTGATGTCGCTGTCCAGCCTGGCGATTTGTAAGCCGGGTAATCGTTCCAGTAAGTACTCTTCCAGTTTCTGGGTACCCGCACTTTGCGGTAGTAACTGCCCCTGGCAGGTTGGGCAGGATGCTGGCCGCCGCTGCGCCTGATTGCAATAGTGGCAGCGCAATTCACCTCCCCTGTGCATGCAAAGCGAAACACTGCAGCGATCACAGCTCAGTGCCTGGCCGCAAAGGGCGCAGACCAGATACGGATGGTAGCCGCGCCGGTTCAGGAGAATCAGACTCTGTTCCTTTTTCTCCTTGTTGCCGGCGATCTCTGCCAGAAGTCGCTCACTGATCGGAGGGGGGTCGCTACCGGTTTGTATCACCTGCACAGTCGGCAACTGTCCGCCAAAGGCCCGATCCGTCAGCCGGTGGTATAAAATTCGCTTCCCCACACGAGCATGGAAATAGCTTTCCACAGACGGCGTTGCCGATCCCAGCAAAAATATGGCCTGATGGATTTGCGCCCGATGCTCGGCAATCTGCCGGGCATGATAACGCGGAGCGCTATGCTCTTTGTAGGAGGGGTCGTGCTCCTCATCCAAAATAAAAAGGCCCGGGTTCAAAAGAGGCGCAAAAATGGCTGAACGAGTTCCCACTACAATGCGCTTCTCACCGGAAAGAACAGCGCGGTACTCGGCTCGCCGCTCTGCGGGTTTGCGGCTGCTATGCATGAGCGCCAGTTCCTCTCCAAAAATACCGCGCAATCGTTCGATGATCTGAACGGAAAGAGCGATTTCCGGTAGCAGCAGCACGGACCCTTTATTGAAAGAAAGCATACGATCAATCAGATGGATGTAGATTTCGGTCTTTCCGGATCCTGTGATTCCGTGCAAAAGGTGCGTTTGCGGTTGATTCCAGATATTTTCTAAAATTGTCTGCTGCGCCGGATATAGCGGTAAAAGAGAACGACTCCCCTCCGTCCTGGCCGATTTGCGGCTGGCTGTTTGCTTCCAGGCCGGAAACATCTTAAAATAAGCCTCACCAGGGCTTACAAGATATCGTTCACTCATCCATTTTCCGAGTTGGAGCTGCTCCGCAGTAAGCAGGGGCTCATCATCGAGTAATTTCAAAACCTCTTCCGTTGCCGGTCCACCCGTACCCACTTCCATGACGATACCAGGAACAGCACTTGATTTTAAGGGAACTTCCACAAGATGTCCTGGACGTAATTCTCCGCGAAAGAAATACGACAATGGCTGGATGGGCCGCGCCGTGGCTATCTGGGCCTGTTCAAACAAGGGATCGAATCTGCTGCATTACCGCGAGGCTACGGAGTTTGATGGATTTTTCCTGATTGATAAGTTCATTTTTTTTAGCAGAATCTAAAGTTTCCTGTCGCTTGCGTTCCAGTGCGGCCAGGGCCTCAAAACTGCGCAGAACAAAAAAGGGCAGAGCACCGGGTTCAAACTGTGCTGGCTGGCCGGTCCGGGCATGCTCTGCCGCCCGATCAGGACCCAGCAGCATAAGGCCGGGCCAGCCAATGGCCAGGATTACTTTGATTTTGAACTCGCGAATCGTATCTTCGATCAGGTTACGGCATTGCAAGGCTCTGCGCTCCCAGTCGACTTGCGAACCCTGGCTGTTGAAATGGCAGGCCAGAAATTCCTGGAAGTACAGATCATCCCGGGCAAATCCGACTTTTTCCAGAAGCCTGCCCAGTAAATCGTCCGCCGCTGCAGATCCCAGCCTGTGCTGAAAGGATCGATCCGGTCGAATTCCCTGCTCCGGAGCCGCACCATGCAAAAGCAGGACCGGTAACCTGCCTTCGCGGCGATAAACCTTTACGGGAAAGCTACGGTCTGGACACCGTTTGCATCGGGCGTTTTCCGTCTCCGCGACAGGAATGTCCATCTGGACAACTCTCTCAGCGGGTACGTCCTGAAAAATTTCCAGGGCCACCGTCGCGGGATCCTCCTCTCCGCGCAGCCTGTAGATGAAATCTCCCGAACCGAGTATTTGCTCGACATCAAGCAGCATCTGACCGATTCGGGATTTATCAATCATCGCCCGTTTGCCTTGCCAGACCAAGCTGTTTCATTTTTCTATGCAGATGAGCTCTCTCAAGGCCCAGCGCCTTAGCCGATCTTGAAATATTATAATCATTCTGTTTCAATACTTCCAGTATATGTTTTTTTTCAAATTCCTCACGAGCCTGTTTGAGATCACTCTGGGTGCGGACCTCGGCTGTGCGACCCAGTTGCTCCTGAACCATAAGAGCATCGATTGTATCTGCCTCGCTCATGATGGACAGTCTTTCCATCATGTTTTTGAGTTCACGGATGTTACCCGGCCAGTTATGTCTGGATAGAACGCTGAGCGCCTCTGGAGAAATCCTTCGCTCCGCAAGAGCATTGTCCCGCACGGCTTCTTTGATAAAGTGCTCTGCGAGCAGAGGTATGTCTTCTTTGCGATCGCGTAACGGCGGCATATTGATAGGGATAACGTTGAGCCTGTAATAAAGATCTTCCCGAAACCGACCCATCTGGATGGCTTTCTGAGGCTCCATATTTGTGGCAGCGATGATACGCACGTCAACTTCGATGATTTCGCTACCACCCACCCGCGTAAAGCGTTGCTCCTGCAGTGCTCGCAGAACACTGGCCTGTGTTGCCAGAGACATGTCGCTGAGTTCATCCAGAAAGAGCGTGCCCGTATGTGCCTGTTCAAATTTGCCGCTGCGTCTCTCTGTGGCACCGGTAAAAGCCCCCTTTTCGTGACCGAAAAGCTCGCTTTCAATCAGTTCCGATGGTATGGCCGCACAGTTCACTTCTACAAAAGGCTTATCGCGACGATGGGAATTGGCAAATATTGCCCGGGCCACCAGTTCCTTTCCTGTACCATTCTCTCCATAGATGAGAACACGAGCATTGGTCCGGGCAGCCTGAGCAATGGAATGCTTAATTTTTTTAATTGGTGCGGAACTACCGATAATATTGTCAAACTCAAGTTCTGTATATTCTTCACGCCCTTCCGGCAAAAGGATGAGCCGTACCTTGTCCAGGATGGCATCAATGGAAAGGGGCTTCTCAAGAAAATCCACAGCACCCTTCTTTGTGGCCGCGACCGCCTGCTCGATGGTAGCATGGCCGGAAATCATAAGCACGGGAAGGGCGGGATACTCCGCCTTTATGCGATCGAGAATTTCGAGGCCATCTTCTTTTCCCATCCAGACGTCCAGAATGATTAAATCCGGTCTTACCAGCGGCAGCTCCTTGAGCATTTTCCTACCACTGGCAAAGGTTTCCACGCTAAGATCTTCATCTTCCAGAACATCACGAACCGCCTCGCGGATATTTTTATCATCATCAACAATAAAAATCATAGATTTGTTTGGGGGAGCAGGATTTCAAAAAGGGCGCCGCCAAGATCCGCTGATTCAGCCACGCGAATGCGCCCCTGGTGTTCAATGACTCCTTTCTCCACCATGGCCAGACCCAGACCCGTGCCCCCTTCTCTGGTAGTAAAATAGGGCTCAAAGATTCGTTCCTGTAGCGCAGCTTCAACACCCGGACCATTGTCTTCTATAGTAATCTTCAAAAATTCCTGCTGGTGCTCCCGCATCCGATCCAGGGTCAGGCGGATATGGCCCGCTCTCACGCCCGATTCGGAAATGGACTGTAGCGCATTCTGCACCAGGTTGTGAATGATCCCCAGCAAAATATTGCGATCCACAGCCGCCGTTTGCGGTGCCCGGTCCAGATTGAGTTCCAGTTTCAAATCAGGGATCGCCTCGAAAAGGCGCAAGGATTCTTCCATAATCGAGCCGACGGGCTGGCGTTGCGGACGGGCCTGGGGCAGGCGGGCAAAGTCAACGAATTCGCGCACAAGGGCCTTCATGATATCGACCTGATCGATAATGGTTCGGGAAGAATGCCGGATCATATTTTCCAGTTGCTCTCTGCTGGCTCTTCCGCTTTCCACGCGGCGCAGAAGTCGTTCTGCGTTAAGTTTTATGGGTGTGAGTGGATTCTGGATTTCATGAGCCAGACGGCGGGCCACTTCCTGCCAGGCCGTTTGCCGCTCACGCTGGAGAAGCCGCCGCCGCAGACTGCCGAGCTCCGACGTCATCTGATTGAAGCGATTGATGAGTATGCCCAGCTCGCCCTCTGCACGGAGGGCCACCGGAGTGAAGTGACCCCGGGCAATCTCATGGGTGGCTTCTGCCAGAGTAACAATCGGATGGGAGATGGATCGTGCAAGGAATGTGGCGGCTACAAAGCAAAGACCAATGATGATCATATACCCCAGGCTGATAAAAAGGCGTAGCTGTAGCAGCAGCTCCTCAAGATCCGGTCCGCTGACCGGAGGCCGGGCTGTGGCTGCGGTGAGCAGGTGGCTCACCAGCAAAAAGAGCGGGAGACCGGGCACAATGGCCACAAGTAGAAAAGCCAGGCTCAAACGATAGCGAAGACTGGTCCGCAAGGAGCCTGTCTTTCTGATGCGTCGATTGCGATAGATGTAGTGCGCCAGCAGGTTCAACGTTCCCAGAGGGACAAAAATAAGTAAATACACAGTAATGCGATCGGCAAGGAGCGGCTCTTTACCGGCCAGGGCCAGCTCCCCGCCCACAACACTTGCGAGAGTTATCAGAGCAAAAAAAAGTACGTCACGAACATAGATCTGCAGTTCCTGTTTACGCCAGGTGGGATCTGCAGGTTGCATGCCCTTAACGCTGGTGCTTGCCTTCGTGCTTTTCTTTGTGTTTGCGAATCTGCTTGTTCAGCTTTTTCTCGACAAGGTCAACGGCGGCATACATATCACTTGCCGATTCAGTAGCGATAATCTGAGCCCCGTCGCCGTGAATGGCAATTTCACAGATCTGATCGATTTTCTCTACCCGAAAACGGACAGTTATAGAAATGACAGAATTGAATTGCTCTGTAAGTTTTAATATTTTTTTTTCTGCGTATTGCTTCAGTGGATCGGACGTCTCCAGGTTATGCCAGTGAAATGCTATCTCCATACTTATCTCCTGAGTTGATTCAATTTTTTCCGCCTGTCGACGGGCAATATCTGTAACACCTGCCGGTATTTCGCCACAGTCCGGCGGGCGATTTCCACGCCAGCCTCGCTGAGACGATCTACCAGATCCTGATCACTCAAAGGGTGTTCGGGATCCTCTGTGGCGATCCAATCCTTGATCTTCTCCTGGAGGCTCCTTGAAGAAAACCGATCCAGTGAACCTGTTTTTGAAGCAAGGCTTGAAGAAAAGAAAAATTTGAGTTCAAAAATGCCCCATGGTGTTTGTACGTACTTGTTTGTAGTGATCCTCGATATGGTCGATTCGTGGAGGCCCAGCCCGGTAGCAACGGTTTTCAGCGTCAGTGGATGAAGATAACCAGGACCCTTCTCAAAAAAATCCTGTTGCAATTCGACAATGGCCTGCATGACACGCAGCAGGGTTTGCTTGCGTTGCTCCACAGAACGCAGCAGCCATTGGGCAGCATTCAATTTACTCTGCAAATATTCCTGATCGACCGGCTTGCCCGCCTGCATGAGAGTACGCAAGTTATCGCTAACGGTAACCTGTGGCATCCAGTCGTCATTCACGATTACCTGGTGGCTGCCCGCATATTTGATCACGTACAGGTCCGGAATTATATATGAGGAGTTGCGCCCGGGAAACTGGCCGGCGGGCAACGGCGAAAGACTTTTAATGCAATCCAGAGCTTTTTGCATTTCCGCAGCGGAAAGCCCGCTCGCGGCTGCAATGCGGTCCAGATTCAATTCTTCGAGCTCCGGGAAGTATTGTTCTAAAATCAAAGCGCAGGCTGGCTGATCGGGGTGGAGCAGCCTTGCCTGTATGAGCAGGGCTTCCTGAATATTCTGGCTACCGCAGCCAACTGGATCGAGTTCCCTGATCTGCTGCAGCACACGCTCCGCTTTTGATCTATCTGTACCCTCTTCAAGCAGTTCCTCAAGCGGACGGGTCAAGAAGCCACGCTCATCAAGAGCGGAGACGATGAGTTCGGCAAGAGCGATGTCCTCTTCCGTGACAGAAAGCATCCGGTACTGCCAGAGCAGATGATCGGCAAGAGACTCTGTCTGGCCGGTGTTTTCAAGCATCTCTTGCTTGCGATTTTCCCGATCCACAACGGTCCGCCCGTAATCACTCCAGCCTGTTTCCAGTGTTTCCGCAGCCAGTCGCCGCAGTTCCCTCTGCTCCGGAGGCTCAGCCTGAGGCTCATTTCTTTCTTCAAGCAAAGGATTTTCCAGCAGCTCTTTTTCAATTCGTGCCGCAAGTTCAAGTCCGGATAGCTGTAGCAGCTCTATGGATTGACGCAGATCCTGGGTGATGATCAGTTTTTGCGTCTGCTTTTGAACCAGTTGCTGCCCGAGTTGCATGATTACAGCCGAAAGTCCTCTCCCAGGTAAATCTCCTTTATTCGACGATCACTGACAAGTTCCGCCGCACTGCCACTGCGTAAAATTTCCCCCGAATACATGATATAAGCGCGATCGGTGATTTTCAGAGTCTCACGTACGTTGTGGTCCGTAATTAAAATGCCCAGCCCGCGCCGGCGCAGCTCCTCAATGAGCGATTGAATGTCCTTGACAGCTATCGGATCCACGCCGGCAAACGGTTCATCGAGCAGGATAAAGTGCGGGCGTGTTGCCAGGGCCCGGGCGATCTCGCAACGGCGACGTTCACCGCCAGAAAGTGTAAATCCTTTTTGATCTTTAACCTTCTGTAAGTGCAGCTCATCGAGCAACTCCTCCGCCCGCTCCTCCCTTAAGGCTGCATCCGGATGATGGATCTCAAGGACGGCCAGGATGTTTTCTTTGACAGTAAGCTTACGAAAAACACTCGCCTCCTGGGCCAGATACCCGACTCCTTTACGGGCACGCAGGTACATCGGCAGATCGGTGATATCTTCCCGGTCAATGTAAACCCGGCCACGATCGGGCCGCACAAGTCCCACAGCCATATAGAAGGAAGTTGTTTTGCCGGCCCCATTGGGCCCGAGCAGTCCGACAATCTCACCCTGTTCTATCTGAAAGCTTACCTCACTCACCACCCGTCGGCTGTAGTATTCTTTTACCAGGCCCTCCATGCGCAGAACACGGCCGGCATCCATTTCTTTACGGCGGGCCATCAGTTGAGCAAAAAGCCTTTGATTCGATTCTGTAGCAGGAGACGACCGCGTCGGGGGAACATCAGTATTTTCTCGCAATAGATGCGTGAATCTCCATCGCGCAGACTTGGCCGACCTTCAAGCACTACAATGTCTTCAGCTTCATGATAGGTAGCCAGCTCACCTTCCAGTCGCAATTGATCCCTGATAATCACAACGCTACCCCGGGCCTGGGTCCGGCCATCCGCAAAGGAGCGTTCGATGAGTCGTCCTGCCAGACTGGCAGTCACTTCATCTGATCCTTCCTTGAGAAATTCTATCACCGGCTCTTTCTCCAGGCGCAACCGCTTCGCATTGCGATCATAGTGCATCTCACCGGCTCTGACCGCAACATTTTCCTTCCGATCCACCATGACTACTTTTTCCCGGGTGTATATTTCAGAAAGATCGGGGCCGCCAGCCATAAAATAAGCCGATGAAATATGCAGCCCACCCTGCTTTACTTCCACATCTTCAAAAACTTCAATCACGGCACCGCGATCCGCATTGCCCGGCAGGTAGTCCATTCGCCCGGCAGTCAGCGAATGAATACTGTCTGAGGAACTTTCCTGAAAATTTTCCGGTGGCCTGCCACCCATTCGCGCAAATTCTTCCAGGGAAAAAGTGCTCCTCTTTTGGGTAGTCGTTACCTTTTCTTCCTGGTATGACAACTGAACCACATCACGATCCAGAGATAGTTTGGCCTCATCCAGGTGGTAAATCAGATTTTCGCCGCTCAGCACACTACCGGGACTGAAGATTAAAGGATCTTTTTCTACATAAAGTTTTCTTTCTTCATCAACAAGCCGTCCCTGATCGGCAAGCACGATAAAGTTACGGCCGGAGATGCGCACATCTTCTTTAAAGTAGCTGATGGAAGCTGACAGGTCGCGCTCCATGAGGCGAGTGGTCACGCGGATGTCCCCGTCGCGGGCATTGCGCGAATGGAGCTGCGGGTTCCCCTCAAGCCGGACCTTCTGCTCAAGACGCTCGTATATTGCCCGGGCAGCGCGAATGGTGGTCTTGCTTTTAGGGTCTTCGATCTGCACCCCATTCTCCAGCCGGCCTCGTGCTCCCCCGGCTTCAAGAACCAGAAGCGGTGAAGTGATGATCACCCCTTCATGGTTGATCGTTGCCATCCGTATGGAAACGCGGATTGTTTCCACACCATCGACGATAGCTTTTTCCCGGATAAGCTCTGCGCCGGAAAAAAGGGTGCGTACAGTCCGGCCCCGCCGATCGGGGACCCGGCTTTCAATCACCGGATCAGCTGCCTTTTCCACGGATTCTCTGGCATTCCCGTCAAATATTTGTTCGAGAGGATCGGGGGTTTCCCGGACGCGTTCGGGGCTGCGACAGACAAAGAGGAGAATCAGCGGAAGAGCTGCTCGAATGCTCCTGAATCGCTGCCTACAGCCACACCGGCCGGATTTCTGCATACTTCCCGCTCCTGAGTCCGATCCACCATGATACCACCCCGGCATAGAGTGGATAGACCTTTTTCCTGAATCGTCACCGGCTTTTTGCTTTCCAGAACGCTGGTGTCCATGTTGTAATCCATGCTGCTGCCGCTGAATATCTGGCCCGGTGCGCGGTATTCAACTTTTTCCGTTACCGTGATCACGCGGGTTTCATAATTGATTTCCCCGCGAACTGCAATCAGGCGACCGATTTCGTTTTGACCTTCATACTGTGCAAAAGAAAAATCGTAAGCTATGATGAGACTTTCTGCATCATCGGTCTGATAGATGTAGGTTTCCTCTGCTTTGATGTGCCACAGCTTTTCCCCGGCGGCCGCGTAGGATGTCCTTTCAAAATTCTTCAGGCGCACGGAGGCATTTTTTTCCCGCAGATCCTCCTCTACCCGACGATAGCTGTCACAGAAGAGGACCGGAAAAAGAGCCGCGCAAAGGCTAAGGCCGGTTCTGATTTTTAACCAGTCGATCGAGTTCATAAAGCTTACGTAAGAGATCCCCGGCCTGATCCAGGTAGTACTGATTCGATGCATCCGACCAGGCGCTGGGGGGATCCGGATGCACTTCCATAAAAAGCCCGTCAACCCCGTTGGCAACTGCAGCCCGCAACAGCGTGGGCGCATATTCCCTGTTCCCTCCAGAGGTCTTCCCGCCGCCCGGCAATTGGGTGGAATGTGTGCCGTCCATGATTACCGGTAGTCCCAGTCTGTGCATGATAACGGTGGAGCGGGGATCATAGATCAGATTGTTGTAACCAAAGGACACACCCCGCTCCGTAAGCATGAAGCGATTGCTGCCAAACGATAGCATTTTTTCTTTGATTTGTGCTGTATCTTCAGGCGCAAGGAACTGCCCTTTTTTGATGTTGACCCACTTCCCGGTTGCGGCCGCTGCCGCAAGAAGATCCGTCTGACGACAGAGGAAAGCCGGGATCTGAAGCACATCGACCACCCGGGCCACAGCATCTATCTGATCCATTTCATGCACATCTGTTAAAACCGGAACCGAATACGTCTGCTTCACCCATTCGAGAAGTCGTAGTCCCTCTTCTATACCCGGCCCGCGTCTGCTATCCGCTGCGGACCGATTTGCTTTGTCGAAGCTGCTTTTGAAAATGTAAAGAATTCCCAGTTCCTGACATACAGGAAGTATCGTTTCACAGACCCGGGCCAGTAGTGCCTGGCTTTCGATCACGCAGGGGCCGGCAATGAGGAAAAAAGGCTCGCGACCACCGATTTCGTGTCCATGAAGAAACGGCCGTTTCTCTATGAGGTAAAGATCATTCATGATTTGCCCACCAGTCTGGCCGCGGCGCCAACAAATCCGGAAAACAGTGGATGCGCTTTAACGGGCCGGGACTGAAATTCCGGATGAAACTGACAGCCGAGGAACCATGGATGGTTTTTGATTTCGATCATCTCCACCAGTTGCTCGTCAGGGCTGAAGCCAGAAAAAACCAACCCGGCCTCTTCCATGGCCTCCCGGTAGCGCAAGGTAAATTCAAAACGATGACGATGGCGCTCCTTGATACGAGTGGTCTGGTATTCTCGATGAGCCAGAGTTTTTTCCTTCACCATACAGGGGTAACTCCCCAGCCGCATGGTGCCACCTTTTTGTTCCAGATCTCTTTGTTCCTCAAGCAGGGATATGACCGGATCTTTTGTGTGTGGATCCACTTCTGTGGTATGGGCGGATTTTAGACCCATTACATTGCGGGCAAACTCTATCACCGCACACTGCATGCCCAGGCAGATGCCAAAGAAAGGAATGCGACGAAGGCGCGCGTGATGGATAGCCTGGATCTTCCCTTCCAGGCCACGCCCCCCAAAACCACCGGGGACAAGAATTCCGTGCACATTCTTTAACGATTCCTTTACGCCTTCTGCCTCGATCGTCTCCGGGTTAACTTTAATAAATTCGACCTCTACCTGATGGGCAATGCCACCGTGCATCAGGGCTTCATACACGGAGCGGTAAGCATCTTGCAGAGCTATGTATTTACCCACGACCGCAATGCGTACCGTTTTTGTGGGATTGTGAATAACTTCCAGAATCCGATTCCAGTTTTTGAAATTGAGACGCCCCGGATCCATGGCAAAATGCCGCAATACCACCTGATCCAGTTTTTCGTGCATGTACATTTGCGGGATTTCGTAGATGCTGCGGCTGATATCACGGGCAGAGATAATGGCATCGTCATGAACATTGCAGAATAAAGCCAGCTTTTCTTTTAAGTCATCAGAAAGATGGCGCATCACGCGACAGACCAGAACATCCGGCTGAATACCGTAGGTTAAAAGTGTCTTAACGGAATGTTGAGTGGGCTTTGTTTTGGCTTCTCCGGCCGCTGTAATGGTGGGCACAAGAGTCAGGTGAATGAAGCACAGGCCCTCGCGAGTCTTTTCCCGCCGCAATTGTCGGGCAGCTTCCAGGAAGGGAACGGATTCAATGTCGCCAACTGTGCCGCCTATTTCTACAATAACAAAGTCCAGTTCATCCTGCCTGGCAAGTCCTATGATCCGATTTTTGATTTCATTGGTGATGTGCGGGATGACCTGCACCGTGCGTCCCAGATAGTCACCGCGCCTTTCACGCTGAATGACAGCATCGTAGATCTGGCCGGTTGAAACGGAATTCTGGCGGGTCAAACGAGTATTGGTGGTAAAGCGTTCATAGTAACCCAGATCCAGATCTGTTTCCGCACCGTCCTCTGTAACATAGACCTCGCCGTGCTGGTAAGGATTCATGGTCCCTGGATCGACATTGATGTAGGGATCCATTTTCTGCATGGTGACACTGTAGCCCCGGCTTTCCAGCAAGCAGCCGAGCGCCGCAACCGTCACGCCTTTGCCCAGAGAGGAGCAAACACCACCGGTGATGATGATGAAGCGCGTCTTCTTGTATTCAGCCATTTCGCATCCTTTCGATCAAACCTGTCGTGGAAAATCCACCAAGCAGGGGCACAATTTCAATTCGTCCACCACCGGAAAGCACGGCCTCTCTTTCCGGTAGATCATCAGGGCGATAATCGCCTCCTTTGACATGAACATCCGGCCGGATGAGTCGGATCAATGCTTCCGGCGTTGCCTCTGCAAAGCCCAGAACATAGTCCACAGCAAAGAGAGCGGCAATCACACGCGAACGCTCGAACCAGCGGTTGAGTGGCCGCTCGGGACCCTTAAGTCCGCGCACGGAATCATCGGAATTGAGACCAACGACCAGCGTTTCGCCCAGATCACGGGCCCGGCAAAACAGTTCCACATGGCCGCTGTGCAAGATATCAAAGCAGCCGTTCGTAAAAACAAGCGGCCGCTTGAGGCGGGAAAGTCCCTCCCGGAAGGAGTTCGCATCCGGAAAAATCTTGGCCTGCAGGCGATCTAAATTCAAAGCACCGCCCGGATTTCGGCAATGGACGGAGAGGCTGCGCCAATTCGGCCCACCACAATTCCGGCTGCAGCATTACTCAGTTCCATGGCTTCCACAGAAGTAGCCCCTGCTACCATAGCCAGAGTCAACACAGATATCACCGTGTCCCCCGCACCGGTAACATCGAACACTTCCCGTGCCCGTGTCGGGATGTGGTGCACCCCCTCCGTACGGCTGATCAGGCTCATGCCTTTCTCCCCGCGTGTGATCAAAATGCGCTCGGCCTGTAGCTCTTCCAGGATCTCACGTCCGCCCGCCTCTACTTCACTGTCGCTCTGCAGGGGACGCCCCAGAAAACTGCCCGCTTCATGGTGGTTGGGAGTCAAAATCGATACCCGTTTGTAATAGGAAAAATGACCGATTTGCGGGTCCACGGCCACGAAGGGACCGCTTTCGCCAAGGATCGAACCAAGAAGAGAGGGACTGACAACACCCTTATCATAATCCGAAATGATGATGCCATCGAGTGCGGATCGAATGGACGAGATGAATTGGGTTAGCTCCTGCGTTGCCCTGGCCGGCAACGGAGCTGCCTTCTCCGTGTCCAGCCGGCACACCTGCTGATTTCCGGCAAGAATCCGCGTCTTGCGCGTCGTGCAGCGATCCGCTACGGTAAAGGTAGCGGCCCGGCAACCGGGCAAAAGCAAGTCTTTTAAGCGTTGCCCGTCCGGATCGTCGCCAATCTGCCCGGCCAGGTATATCTCTGCGCCCAGAGCCGCCAGATTTTGCACCACGTTGCCGGCCCCGCCGGGCAGATAACGCCTGCGGTCTTCCACGACAATCGGTACAGGTGCTTCCGGTGAAATCCGGTCCACTCTGCCGTGGATGTACTCATCCAGCATGAAATCGCCCACAACCAGAATACGAGCTTTCTGGAAACCCTGGAACAGTTGGTCCGCACGCTCCCGTGTCAGCATGCAGGGCAGAATTGCCGTTGCTCTTATGTCAGCAATTCTAAAAAGAAGGCGGGCGTTTGACCACGAAGATAACCCGGCAGGCGCGCAAATTCCGTCGTCCGGATGCGGATGTCAAAAAGGTCGCATCCCGTGCGGAAACGACAGCATCGGATGATCCATTCGTTGCTATGGCATAAAATGTATAGGGCTTGCGCCCGGCCCGCAAATCGCGCCTGGCCTGCTCCAGGGAAGAATAGTAAGCGGCCACTCCGCGACGAATCAAACAATTGCCTGCCTGCTCGGCCGAATAGATTTTCAGCCCTGCTTCATTGTAAAGGACAGGCAGGAGTGCGGGTCGAAAGTTTTCTGTCAGGGTCGTATCCACTATGATTCCGCTGATATCATCCGTTAACGTCTCGACCTGGGCTTCCGGTACGGGCTCGCGAAATCGTGGTCGCAGCGCACGTAACAGTCCGTCCGGACCCACAAAGGGCAAAGCCAGTTCCAGAGAAACATAGCCCTCCCCGGTCCTGCTTGATTTGATCAGGAAATGATCTTTGATCCCGTCCAGCCGGCGGGCCAGATCCAGGTCTTTTTTACGCATGCTCTGGATTGTGCGCGAGGAATCGTAGGGCAATGAACCGATTGCTTTCATGAGAGCCAGGCTGGCCATCTCCCGCGCCCGTTCTCGTGCCGCAATCCGGGCTTCCGTAATCGATCCCGGGGCCTGCCGATCCAGAGGGTCGATGCGTTCCAGATCCAAACGGGCGCTGGCAAAGACATAGCCGCCCGTCCAGTCCACCTTGCTTGAATCACCCATCGTTTCAATGTAGTGATGCTCCAGGTTGCGAAAAAGCAGGGTCCGATCAAAGCTAAAAAGGGGACTCAAAAAGAGCAGGAAAACCAGCAGGAAGCGCATACTTTACCATCGGGGCCCATTCTCATTTGCTTGAGTAAGAAGCTCATCATAGGCCTTGCGGAGCCCCCCAAAGCTCTCCACCCGCCGTGCTGCCGGCAAACTTTTTAGCATAGTCTCACCATAACTGCGAGTCTTCAGCCGCGGATCAATGATACAGACCACTCCCCTGTCCCGTGAGCTGCGGATGAGCCGCCCGAAGCCCTGGCGGAGTTCCAGCGTCGCTTCCGGCAACTGCATGGTAAAAAAAGGCCGACCTCCACGTTCCCTTTCACGCTCTTCACGGGCTTCGCGGACCGGATCCTCGGGATGTTTGAATGGCAGTTTAACAATAACCACCATGCGCAGACGATCCCCGGCTATATCTATACCTTTCCAGAATGAGGAAAGTCCAAAAAGTAGCGAAGCATTATTCTGTAAAAAGCTCTGCAGGGCACCGGCCGGGCCCGAATGAACCTGACTGTAAATGGGTCCTGAGCCCTCCCGCTGTAGTGTTTCATACACCTGAGACAGGGCCCGGCGAGAAGAGAATAAAACCAGCGTACCTCCGGCAGCCAGGGCAAAAAGATGAGCAATAAGCTGACCTGCAGCTGTCAGGAATTCTTCCTCGCGAGAAGGGTCCGGGATGTTGCGGGGCAGATAGAGAATGCTCTGCCGCGCATAATCAAAGGAAGAAGGCAATTTCAGCGTCCGCGTGGACGCAGGCAGACCTGTTTCGGAAAGAAAATACGTGAAAGCGGACTCCTGCGTGGTGGCCAGCGTAGCCGAGGTGAATACAATGGTGGAAAGTTTTGGGAGCAGATCGGATGCGATCTGCGAACCGGACTGCAGTGGACTGATCCGGAAAAACCATTCTTCGCGGTCCTGTTGCTTTTCTTTTTCAATCCACTGTACTGCCCGGGGATCTTTTTCCTCCTGGCTGAAACTGGAAAGTATCGTTTCTGCACGGATTAAATTCTGTAAGGTTTCACGCAAGAGAAGGAGTTTTTCATCTACTACTTCCTCTTCATCGCCAAAAAGACTGCGCGTATGATCATCGATGCGCTTTTCCTGCTCCTGAATCCGGCTGGCAAGGGCCGCCAGGGTAGAGTCCAGATCCTTCCAGGGCAGCGAGCTCTTCAGTCGCAAATAACGCTGCGCACAGATTTCACGCAATTCCCGGTAAAGTTCCTCAACAGAAAGCCCGGGAAGGAGTTCACACAGTTCCGTAACAGAGAGCGACTCCTGGTTGGAAGCAAGCACCCGCTCCGGCAGTGCATGGGCCTCATCGACGACGAGCAGGGCAAATTCGGGCAGTAACTTGAAATCCAGTGCCATGTGCGCCGCAAGGAGGCTGTGATTCATAACGAGCAGATGTGCTTCTTCCTGGCGCTCTCGTTCGACAAAGTAATGAGAGACCGCGAAATTCGGACAGCGGCGGGCCAGACATTGATCGGGGTCGCGAACGATGCTGCTTTTAAAGGCCGAAGGCAGAGCCCCCTGAAATTCGGTGATATTGCCGCTTGACGTTTCTTCTTCCCAGGCCAGAAAATCGGCAAGGATCTCTTCTGCTTCCGGCGGCACCGCTCCGCTCCCTAAAACCAGGCCCAATTTGCGCTTGCAGACATAGTTTGAGGCACCCATGCAAAGAGCCGTGCGCACACCCTTCCCCAGAATCCCGGCCGCCTGCGGAGCATCCTTTTCCAGCAACTGACGTTGCAGGGCCCTTGTGTCCGTACTGATGGCCACGCGAACTCCGTGTTCCAGGGCGAAGTCCAGGATGGGCAGGAGATAGGCGAGGCTCTTCCCGGTGCCGGTCCCCGCTTCGATCACGAGTTTTTCCTGGCGGCGGATCGCCCGGGCGATGGCCCGGGCCATGATCCTTTGCTCCCTGCGGCTTTCAAGACCCTGCCCCTTAAGGCGATCCGTCTGGAAAAAACCCGCCGACCCTGAGCGCTCAGGCATCGCCGGGGATGGCAAACGGGCGGGCCCGGAGACGGGTGCGCAGAAACTCGGCTATCGTTGCATTGTCCATGCCAAACTCTGCCATAATCTCCTCTCGTGTTCCGTGCGGAATAACCTGGGTGGGGAACAGGAAACTCTTCAGGTGCCGCGCGCGTAGCGCCGGAGCAATAGAATTCAGAATGAATGCGGCAGCACTTGCATGCTCGTAAGAATCTTCCAGGATAATAAAGTTTGTACAGCTTTCCAGAATGCTTTCCAGGCTTTTTACATCCAGGGGACGAATCCAGCGAACGCCCACAACCGTGGAGAGGAGGCCGGATTCGTTACGGATTTTACGCTCAAGATCCAGTCCGTTCTCCCACATCGTCCCGATGCAAAGGATGGCCAGGTCCGTTCCGTTACCGGATATCCACGGCCTTATCGATTTTACATCGGGTAACTCGCGCTCGAGTTCCGATCGAGCCACACTGCCTTTGGGGAAGCGAACAGCCAGCGGACCGGATTCGTCGCTCTCCATGAGCAAAAGAAAGGCCTTAAGATCCGTCCCGTTGGCTGCGGCAAAAATGCGAATATTGGGAATGGCCAGCAGATATCCGATGTCAAAGAGACCCTGATGGGTTTCTCCATCCGGACCCACGCACCCTGCCCGATCGATCACAATGCGAACCGGTAAATTCATCAGCCCCACATCCTGAACCATCTGGTCCAGACCCCGGACGAGAAATGTCGAGTAGATGCACAGGTAGGGGATGAGCCCCCCGGAGGCCAGCGCCCCGGAAAATGCTACAGAATGCTGCTCGGCGATGCCCACATCAATGACACGCGTGGGGTAGCGGTCAGCCAGAGAACGCAGTCCACTCCCTTCGATCATGGCCGGAGTTACAGCCACAGCCCGGCGATTGCGCTGGAAAATTTCAAGCAGAGTCTCTCCAACGATTTCCGAAAATCCTACCTGCTCACTGCCGCCACTGCGAGCCATGCCCTGGTCGCGATTGAAAATGCTGACACTGTGATAGCGGATGGGTTCGTTTTCCGCAAAGGTATATCCCTTGCCTTTCTGGGTGTATGCATGTACGAGTATGGGTCCCTTCATGCGAACGATTTTGCGCAGGACGCGAACCAGTTCTACCACATCATGTCCATCGACCGGACCAATGTAGCGAAAGCCAAAATCAGCAAAAAGGGAGCCAGGAGTCCACAGATCCCGGAGCGACTTGCCCACACGTTTATGAAAAAGCTGAATGGCCGGGCCCAGGACAGGCAGCCACATGGTAAAAGTCAACCAGAAGCGCCGCCAGCGATTGTACAGCGGTGACGTCATCAGGCGATTCAGGTATTGGTTCAAGGCTCCCACATTCTGCGAGATAGACATGTCATTGTCGTTTAAGATCACAATCGCATCCGTGCGACAGTGTCCGCCGTGATTGAGAGCCTCAAAGGCCATGCCCGAGGCGATGCTTGCATCTCCAATCACGCAGGCACAGTGATGCTTGAGACCCAGCTGATCGCGGGCCATCGCTTCTCCCAGTAGCTGAGAAATGGATGTCCCGGCGTGGCCAGTGTTGTACAGATCGTAAGGGCTCTCTTCTCTCTTGGGAAAGCCACTGATGCCATCCTTGCGCCGCACCCTTCTGAGTTTTTCCCGCCGACCGGTTAGAATTTTGTGCGGGTAAATCTGGTGTCCCACATCCCAGATCAGACGATCGCGCGGCGTTTCCAGCACATAGTGTAAAGCTACGGTAAGTTCTACCGCACCCAGGTTTGAAGCAAAGTGACCTCCAATGGAGGAAAGGGTGTCAATAATGTATTCACGAATCTCAAAACAGACTTGCGGCAGATCCCCCAGGTCCAGCCTGCGCAGGTCCTCCGGTGAGTTGATTTGCTCGAGGAGAGGGTAGCGGCCCATGGTTAAGTCCGGGAAAGCTGCCCTTTTTTTAAAGTTTGCATATCATGTTCACTGCGCAACCCCATGAGTTCATAGATACGCACCGGTTCTAATTTTCCTTTCACCCGCACCAGATCCAGCTCCCTTGCATACACACGGTCCTTGACTCGCTCGTAGGTGAATTCCGAAATACAGATTTTCACCCCGTAGGTTTTGGTTATTCCTTCCAGTCGTGAACCCAGATTCACAGTATCACCCATAAGCGTATAATCCATGCGATGGGAAGAACCCATGTTTCCCACAACGGCCGGCCCGGAATTGATACCGATGCCAATATCCAGCACCGGAATCTCTTTTGCCGACCAGCCCTTCTGCAACTCTTTGAGGGCTTCGTACTGTGCCAGAGCTGCAACGCAAGTATAGTAGGCATGATCATCGTTCTGGACGGGCGCGCCCCAGAAGGCCATAATGGCATCACCCATATACTTGTCGATTGTGCCGCGGTATTCGATGATGAGATCGGTCATGGTGGACAGGTATTCATTCAACAAATTTACCAGTTCTTCCGGTCCCAGCTTCTCCGATATGGTTGTAAAGCCGCGCACATCGCTAAAAAGCACGGAAATATCCCGCTTGGCACCGCCCAGGGCAATGGCCTCCGGATTGGCCAACAGTTCATTCACCACATCCTGGGACACGAATTTAGAAAAGGTATTGCGAATGAACTTCACGTTTTCTTCTTCCGTCAGAGCGCGAAAACCAATAAAACCGATCAGGATAATAAACTGCTCAAGGATCACTGTGGGAAATACATGTAGAAGGCTCCACAGATCAAAACTGACGTAGACTGTTATCAGCGTGAATACAAAAGCAATGGCCAGAAAAAGCACAAAACTCATCCAGGTTTTCACCCTGGGTTGATAAAAGCCCATGATCAGAGCGACAGATAAAAGAATGATAAGATTCACAAGAGGCGGAGCATCGCGCAGGAAATCCTGGTTGAGGAGAGTATTGAGCGCATAGGCGTGGTGTTCAATTCCAGCCATGTCGCCATAGGGCGATAAATGCATATCTTTGGCAGCGCCCACCCCGGTTGCGTAGTACATAGCGGTCAGAGTGATCTTATCTTTGAAAATACTGGCCGAATCTTCCGGTCGCATACGATTCGTTTCCAGAATCTCCCAGAATTTGAAGCAGTAGCGGCCTCCACGAAAGTTGATATTCATCTGTCCCAGCCGGTTGATGGGAATGACAACTGCACGCTCGGAATTGGGCTTCTTCATCACATCGATGGTTTCTTCTTCGAGGGTTTGCAGGTTTAACTTCTGAAAAGTGCGCGCCGGAATATTGCTCATGGTGATGGTGCCGCGCAGCCAGTCGACTTCTATGTCTTTTTTCTCATCTATGCCATAGTATTTGGCTGCAATGGTTAAATCGATACCGGGATAAAACTCATCGTCAACATCCGGATTGTAATCACTCTGTTTGGCGCGTTCCAGATTCTGGATGCGTATCACCAGGGGAACTTTGCGGTTCATGCCGGTTTCAATGTCTTTGAGAATATTTGCGTATCCGACTCCATCCAGAGCTTCAGTAATTTTAGCGACAGGCGGAAGCGGAAGGCGGGCCCAGACCATGGCATAGCGACCATTCTTGATGTTGGTCATGCGTTCCTTGGCCCGCAATTTTTCCATGCGATCCTCATAGTTCACAATGGAGGAACGGGCTTCATCAGTGGTTTCCATCGGGTAGTCGGCAAGAACTATGTTATCGGCGCGAGCAATGGACTCGGATAGAATGTCCACCTGGTTGCGCAGCTCATAGCCACCGATGGGGGTACAGTTAAAGTAGCGGCCGCAGTAATTGCCGCCGAAGATTCCTTTTTCATCGAGAAAGCTGATGTCAAAGAGTTGAATATTTCCGGGTGCAGGCCCCAGGCGGTCCAGCAGACGCGCATAATGGCTCCAGTCCAGCGGCCAGTCCCCGTGCAAATCTTCTATTGTCTTATTAGAAATTCCTATAATCTGGATATCATCCCGGATGCCTTCTGGAGCCGGAGGGGTTAAATCCACCTTACGCCCGGCAACATCATAGGGCGCCGGGCAGTAGGGCATATTGGATTCAGCGTGGCGGGTGGCGCCAGGATTGCGTACCCAGGTGAATCGGAAGGCAACAGTGGCCTCTTCTAATGTCTGGATAAAAGGAACGCGGACAAGACCCACAGAGAAAAAGAAGGCGGTGAGGACGGCAATGAGTAGCGCACCGGTTACGGCGCGGTCGTATTTCATCCGTATCAAAGTAAAATAGATAAAGATACAGCCGGTCGCAATGAGAAAGAAGGAGATCCAGACCGTGAAGGTGAATAGATCGGGAGTGATGGCACCCAGGGCGGGAATGAGGCTCTCCACCTGATAAAAAACGGAACCCGGACCGGCAGAATAGGCGAGGAAGAAGAAAAGCACACCAAGAGCCAGGACCGCCATCCACAAAAAGTCACGCCACTCCCAGCCACCTTTTTCCGGCAAAAGCCGATGGTGGAAATAGAGGCCACTGCCGAGCAAAATGATCCCGGGAAGAACGGGTAGATAGAATTCTTTAAAAAAACCAATAAATGAGGCCGATCCAGGCAAAAGCAAAGTTAAAAACAGCCACAATTTATCCAGAACAAACGTCTGGCTTACTTCAGCCATGAAGGCCGGGTCTGCTTTGCGCTCATCTACCCAGAGGGTGAGGAATAGAAGCACCGGTAAAACGATGAGAAGAACCCCGGAGCTTATCAGGGTAATGCGGCCCGCTTTTTGCATGCTGGAAGCTTTTTAACGGGCCAGAGCCTTACAACTCATTTTTCTTTCAGCGCCCGGACCAGTTCCAGAGTCACACGCTCAAGCTCTGCCAGATTGCCTTCAGCCAGCAGCCGCTGATTCAGGCTACCGACAATGATCCCGTCAAGCTGGCCTTTCCAGAACCGGGCCTGCTCCACCGTGCTGATTCCAAATCCGGCCAGAACCGGTAAAGCGGTCTTCTGTCGGAGGAGAGACAGCGCTTCCTCACTGCGGATGGCTTCTTCTTTCTCCCCGGTCACCCCCATACGGGTCATGTAGTAAACAAAGCCATCGGCTTGCTCCAGAATTTTACGCAGGCGCTCCGGGCGGGTATTGGGACTTACAAGGGGGCACAGGGCGATCCCCTGACTTTTAGCCTTGCCGGCGAGCGCTTTCCCTTCCGGGCTATCAAATGGCAGATCGGGTAGAACCATCCCCTGCACTCCGTTCTTTCGGGACAGACCTAAAAAATGGTCCAGTTGTTCGTCCAGGCCTTTTCCAGGGAATCCGGAAAGCACCGGATTGCTGTAGGTTAAAAGGACAACAGGCAGCCCTGTTTCTTCATGGCAGCGCCCAATCGTTTCAAAGACCCGGTTCAGACTGAAATCTTTTTGCTCAAGGGAGTTTTGCATGGCCGCCTGGATGACCGGTCCATCTGCCGTAGGGTCAGAAAACGGAATGCCCAGTTCAAGAATGTCGGCGCCGCTACCTGCGAGGATGACAGCCGCACGAACCGTAGTTTCGAAATCAGGAGCACCGGTGGTAAGGTAAGGCATGTAAATCGGCCGGCGGGCGCGCAGATAATCGCTCAAACTCATACTGTATCACCGAGCAAGCGTTCCACTTCGGCAACATCCTTATCGCCGCGACCGGAAAGACACACGATCAAACTCCGCGCAGAACTGTATTGTCGGGCCAGCGTGCGCGCGGCAGCCAGAGCATGAGCGGATTCCAGGGCCGGGAGTATCCCTTCCAATCGGGCCAGCTCCACAAAAGACTCCAGAGCCTCCTGGTCCCGTGCACGAATGTAGCGTACCCGGCCGGAGGACGCCAGATACGCATGTTCAGGGCCAATGCCCGGGTAGTCCAGCCCCGCAGAAATCGAATGCACGTCGCGAATCTGGCCACCCTCTTTCTGGATAAAAAGGGAACGTGCCCCGTGAAAGTAGCCGATTTCACCAAAGGTGATGGTCGCCGCATTCTCTCCAGGTTCATCCCCTCGACCGCCGGCTTCCACTCCGTAAAGATCTACTTTTTTATCTTTCAAAAATCCATGAAAAATTCCGATGGCATTGGAACCGCCGCCCACGCAGGCCACGACAGCTGCCGGCAACAGTCCGCTGGCTTTCTTGATCTGCTTGCGCGATTCATGCCCGATGATTACCTGAAAATCGCGAACCATGGCGGGAAAAGGATGGGGTCCGATCACCGATCCAATCACATAATGCGTATCCCCGACGGTTCGTGCCCAGTCGCGCATGGCTTCATTGGTTGCATCCTTTAGAGTACCTGTACCGCTCTCGACAGGTATCACTTCAGCACCCAGAAGCCGCATGCGAAAGACATTGAGAGCCTGACGACGAACATCTTCCTTGCCCATATAAACCGTGCAGGAGAAACCAAAACGTGCGGCAACGGTGGCGGTGGCCACACCATGTTGACCGGCACCGGTTTCGGCAATCAGCCGTTTTTTTTGCATGGCCCGGGCCACAAGGGCCTGCCCCAGAGCATTGTTGATTTTGTGTGAACCTGTGTGGTTCAGATCCTCTCTTTTCAGATAGATTTGGGCACCACCCCAACTTTGCGTCAAACGAGGCGCATAAGTTAAAGGCGAGGGGCGACCGGCATAATTGCGCAGGAGCCGGCTGAGCTCTTTGCGGAATTTTTTACTTTTGCGCAATTTTTTGTAGGCAGCTTCAAGCTCCTCGAGCGCGGGGATCAGCACTTCCGGACTGTAGCGACCGCCAAAATCACCAAAATAACCTTTCTTTTTCATAACAAAGCAAGCATTTCCGGGATTCTTTTCAGGATATCGGCCGCAGCAATCAGGTGATCCTCTCCGGTCTTTCGCACCCGGACTTCCAGATTGCCCTGAGCAAAAAAAGTCTTCCCCGCAGTTATACGCAGGGGATACCCGATCAAATCCGCGTCATTGAATTTGACGCCGGGCCTCTCCTCCCGATCATCCCAGAGCACATCCATTCCCAGAGAGATCATGGATTGGTACAGCTCCGCCACAGCTTCGATTTCTGCCGGGCTTCTGGTAATACTGATGAGCACCACTTCAAAAGGCGCGGCCACCCGGGGCCAGGCAAGACCGGCCTCATCATGGTGTTGCTCTGCAATGGCGGCAAGGGTCCGGTTCACACCAATACCGTAACAGCCCATTAATGGATGGAACGTACGTCCCTTTTCATCGAGCAATTCCAGCCCCATAGTCCGCGAGTATTTATCACCCAGCTGGAAGATATGACCCAGCTCCATTCCTTTCATTTCTTTAAGCGTCCCCTTACCGCCAGGTACCGGGTCACCTGCCCTGGCAAGGGCCACATCGTGAACTTCCGTTAAAGCAGGCATGTAGTTACGCAGATGGAAATCGACTTCATTGGCTCCGGCTACGTACGGGCCGCCACTCTTCAGGGAAGCGTCATAGATACATACGAGTTCTCTGTCGGTCTTTTTCTTCCCCTTCTTCCGGGAAGGGGCCGATGAAAGTCCGGGTCCTAAAAAACCGGCAACGCCGCCGCAAGAAGCAATCTGTTCCGGGCTTGCCGCCTCAAGCTCGGACACACCAAGCAGAGCTTTCAGCTTGGCCTCATTCACTTCACGATCGGCTCTCAAAAATACTACGATCAATTGATCCCCACTGACACAGGCAACCGCTTTGATCATCTGCTCCGGGCGAATCCCGAGAAAGGTAGAGACTTCTTCAATTGTTTTCTTGCCGGGTGTGGCGACTTTTTCGCCCGGTGACGGCGCAACCGTTGCGGCCCTCCCGTACTCCACAGTTGTCTTTTCACGATTCCCGGCATATCCCTCTCCCACAAGGAGCACCTCCTCGCCGACTTCTGAGGCAATCATGAATTCCTCCGAACGGGCTCCCCCCATAGCCCCGCTATCCGCTTCCACGGCGATGGTTTGCAGTCCCAGACGTTCAAAAATCCGCCTGTAGGTCAGGCGCATTACTTCGTAGATCTCCCGTAAATTCTCATCATTGCGATGAAAGGAATAGGCATCCTTCATGATAAATTCACGCGATCGAATCATACCGTAACGGGGGCGTATCTCATCGCGGAACTTGGTCTGGATCTGGTAGAGGTTTAACGGTAACTCTTTGTAACTTTTAAGAAGCCCGCACAGCAAATCCGTAAAGGATTCTTCATGAGTGGGACCCATCACATTCCAGTTGCCATGGCGATCCGCCAGCCGAAAAAGCTCTTTGCCCATAGCCTGGTAACGGCCCGATTTCTGCCAGAGTTCCGCTGGAATCATCTGTGGCAACTGGAACTCAATCGCCCCGGCAGCGTTCATTTCTTCACGTATCACTGCTTCTATTTTACGTAAACTCCGCAGTCCTGCTGGCAGCAAATGGTAATGGCCGGATCCCTGTTTGCGGATAAAGCCGGCCTGCACAAGCAGTCGATGCGATGCTACAACAGCGTCAGCAGGCGGATCCCGGAAGGTACGAATGAAAAATTGTGTGCTTTTCATTTATCAATTAAATACAAAAAGAACATCGCGATACATAATAAAAAGCCCGAGCAAAAGCAGAGACACAAAACCAAAGCGAAAAATCCCCTCCAGCACAGCCGGTGGCAATGGTTTACCCATAATCGCTTCAATCAAAAAAAAGACCACGTGTCCCCCGTCCACCACCGGAAAGGGCAGTAAATTCATGACCATCAGAGCAATGGAGATGGCGGCAAACATCTGTAAATAATTCTGGAAACCGCTGCGAGCAACTTCTCCGGCTGCCGCCACCATGGCCACGGGTCCCATGGTATTATCAATAAAAGACATCCGCCCGCTGAACATTTCCTGAAAGAATACTGGATAAATCAATATGTTATCACGAGTGTCAATCAGGGCATTCCGCAATACATCAAGAAATGTTGCATGGTGATCCAGGTAGATGGGCTCAATATGCTGAAGGGGACGAAATCCAAAAAGTCCAATCTGCTTGCTTTCCAGCCTGGCCCGGTAGGATTTACCGCCGAGTTCCAGCATGACCACCTGTCCGCTAAAGCGGTTGTGGATGTTTTCAAAAGAACCGGCCGGTTCACCCAGAAGGCGCAGTTCCGACAGGGCGCGAATGTGCGCGGGAATGTTACTCGAATAGACCTGATCGCCAAGGCCCCGACCGTACTTTTCATCAAAGAGATCGCGAAAAGTAACTACATATTCACCACGCACCGGAACTCGTACTGTCATCTCCTCTGTCCAGAAGTTACCGATTAACGGGAAGGTGGAACGGCGCACTCGCACGTTAACCTCCTGACCACCGTACCGACCCAGCAAATTCTGCAAGTCCGGTACGGAAACGGGCTTTTGACCGTCCACGTCGAGAATCACATCACCATTGTGCAAATACTGCATGGCCTGGAGCTGCGCTGGCGGCTCAGCGGACCCAAGTATCTTACTCAAAAAATAAGAAAATCGTGCGGACAGAGGATAGTTGACTTCCAGAGACCTCTGGCCCGGGACCCGCAACCCGATCTGGGCAATGCCATTTCGAGCTATTTCCGGAACGATGGTAAACTGCTGTCTTTGACCCTCGCGTTCCACTTCGATTTCCATCCGATCTTTATTGCCGAGCGCAATGGCTTTTTTTGCCGCAAGAAAATCGCTAACGGTTTCTCCGTTGACTTTACGGATGATGTCGCCGTCACGCAAACCACCTTTGTACGCCGGTGCATTGACACCCAGTTCTTCCACAATGTGGACCTGCGGGGCCATAGGTCCGGAGAGGCTGTGCAGCAAAAGAAAGACGGCAAAACCCAGCAAAAGGTTGAACAGAGGACCGCCAAGCACCGGAATGATGCGTTTGAGCGGTCCAACAGAATAAAAACCACCAGGGATCCGATCCTGTCCGGTAATGTCATCGCCGTAGAACTTGACGTAGCCGCCCAGTGGTATGGCAGTAATCTGCCAGGTCGTTACACCGATTTTCTTTTTCCAGATTCCCCGACCATAGCCTATGGAAAATATTTCCGCCTGCACTCCCACGAGTCGGCCGAGCACGTAATGCCCCAGTTCATGAATGAAAATGCAAATCCCGAGCAGGGCAGCTCCAAGAATGAGAGTCTGGATCATGCAATTACCTCTTGTTTAAGTAGCGACTGGACCTCACTCCGGGCCCGTCGATCCATTTCAATATAATCTGCCAGGGAGCCTTTCGCAAACCAGGAAACACGCTTGAGCGTTTCATCAAGGAGTTCTGGAATCTGGCAAAAACCAATCTCCCCTTTCAGGAAGGCAGCAACAAGTTCTTCATTGGCCGCGTTCAGGGCAGCCGGTGCCGAGCCACCTCTGTGGCCGGCATTCAAACAAATGTCAAAACCTGGATAACGAAGCGGATCGACTTTCTCAAAGCACAGGGCGGGCCATTCCACTGGCGGACGAGCAACGTGGTGCGCAGTCTCCAATACATTCGGGTACATCAAAGCGTGGGCGATGGGAAAAAGCATGGAAGGCGTGGCACCGGCCATTAAATAGGAACCATCCCGTAATTCAAGTAAAGCATGGATCTGGCTCTGCGGATGGATGACGACTTCGATTTCCTCGTAGGACCTGCCGAACAAAAAGTGAGCCTCTATGACTTCCAGACCCTTATTGATCATTCCTGCTGAATCCACAGTGATCTTGGGACCCATCGACCAGGTGGGATGACTCAGCACCTCTTTTCGATTCACTTGCTGTAACTCTGCCAGAGGGGTAGTCCGAAACGGCCCTCCGGAAGCCGTCAGAATCAGTCGCCGGATGAACTCCGGGCGAACCAGCTCCAGAAGCTGAAAGAGAGAATTGTGCTCGGAGTCCACCGGGAGCATCGCCGGCCTCTCCTTTTCCGGAATAGACAAAAGAAGATCTCGAATCACCGGGCCGGCCGTGACCAGTGTCTCTTTATTCGCCAGAGCGATCTTATAATCGAGTTCAATGGACCGGATCGTCGCCGTAAGGCCCGCTGCCCCGACAATGGCTGTGAGTACGGTATCGGCTCCGGCGCTACGGGCATCGGCCAGCATTTGCAACATGCCCTTTTCGCCACCATAGATTTGTAGTGACGGATAGCGGGACAGAATGGACTCCTGATTCCTCTCAAACACTTCCGGATCCGTAAGAGCGAGGCGACGGATGCCCAGTGCGATCAATTCCGGTAAAGAGTCCAGCGAGCGATGCACGCTTGCTGCTTGCAGGCGAACCGCAGGCTGACCCTTTAAGAATTGCCGCGTGGTTGTGCCGATCGATCCGGAGGCCCCCAGAAGCACCAGTTCCCGTGTCGGCCGGGCATTGCTTTGACTGACGATCACGTTTAAAAAATTACTGCTTTGAAGTGTAGGTAGTAGTAAGCAGCAGGTAAAGTAAAAAGGAGTGCGTCAATCAAATCCAGCACTCCGCCGTGACCGGGGATGATCGAGGCAGAATCTTTAACACGCGCATCCCTTTTGAGTGCGCTCTCAGAAAGGTCGCCAAAAATAGCCAGCGTAGAAAATACAAGAGAAAATAGAACAATCTCCACTGCCGACTGGAACAGGCCTGTGCTGGCCGCTCCCGCCTGACTCTGAAAACCATAAAAAAAACCAAGAGCGGAAATCGCGCCGATGATATATCCGCCCACATAACCTTCAATCGTTTTGCGCGGACTGACCTTGAATCCAGCATTGTGACGCCCGAACCAGCGTCCGGCAAAATACGCGCCCGTATCTGTCATAAAGGTAATGGCTGCCACAAGGAGGAGGTAGAAGGTTCCTCCGGCCTGGAAGAGTAAAGGAAAAGCATGAGCGAGCGGGAGGGCCGCATACAGAACACCTGCAAGGGTCACACCGCTACCGTAAATCGTTCCATCCAGGGGACGGAATAGCAAATGCCCGATCAAAGCTCCCATGGCAGCAAACAGGAGCCAGAAACCGAGGAGACTCTGACCCGGATAGAGGTAACGCAGAAGCGCTTGGATTTCCCCGCCCTGCCCGCTGCCAATCATTGCCTCAGCATAAAAAGAGAGGATGATTCCGGCTGTGGCCACGTACCCGACCAGACGCACAGCCCGCCCCTCCAGCCCGCGATCGGTTAAATGATAAAATTCGTAAACGGCTCCTACGGCAAATAGCATGATGAGGAGCAACGGCAAAAGAGCATGAGCTTCCTTTTGCCAGTACAGGGCAGCTATCACAAAGCCTACCAGAAAGGCAGCCGACAGAATTCTTTTGGCCGTTTCACCCATGGAACCGTTCTGCCCCGGCCTGTGTGGCCGTCCATCACTAAGAGCCGGCCCGGAGTCCGGCTCCTAAGAATTCAAACCGCCAAATCGGCGCAAACGCGATTCATACCAGGCAAGTGCTGTGAAAACCTCCTGCTCGTGAAAGTCGGGCCAGAGAACCGGAGAAACATAGATTTCCGCATAGGCAGACTGCCAGAGCAGAAAATTGGATATGCGTGATTCGCCACCCGGCCGCACCAGCAAGTCAACAGGGGGCAAAGGCCAGGTATAAAATTCCTTCTCCAGCTCTGCGGCCCGGATCAGGGCACCGGCCGCTTTTCCTTTCCCCTGCCTGATGAGATCGAGCCGCTTTTGTAGAACCCTGCTTGCCGCCTGCAATATCTCTGCCTGCGAACCATAGTTCACGCAAAAGTTAGCAATCAGCTTCTGGTTATGCGCCGTCGCTTTGACCACCCGCTCTATACGCTCGCGGCTTGCTGCCGGAAGGCGACGCAAGTCGCCGGACGTGCGAATTTGAATTCCCAGAGCAAGGCAACGATCCAGGCGTGCGTCAAAGAACTCGTTTAACAATTTCCAGATAGCCCTGATCTCTTCTGCCGGCCTTTTCCAATTTTCTGTACTGAAGGCGTACAGAGATATTACCTTTATTTTTAATTTTAAGAAAGTATCAAGGAGACGATCCAGATTCTCACCGCCGGCACGATGCCCCGCTGATCGCGGCAACCCTCGTGCCCGTGCCCAGCGCCCGTTACCGTCGAGAATGATGGCAACATGCTGCGGGATGCGTTTGAATCGTGGAATCCGGGCCGGCTCGCCATCCAGAGAAGAGCCTGGGTTATTCCTTCTGCCCTTGTTCTCTTTCTGTCGCGCAGAGCGCATGGTCTAAATGGTCGTGATCTCTTGTTCTTTACTGCGAGCAAGCTCCTCTGCCTGGCCAATGAAGCGATCCGTCAGCTTCTGTACATCATCCTGAGCGCCACGAATTTCATCCTCAGGCAGGCCTTTGATCTTCTTGATCGCATCATTGCTGTCCCTTCTGATATTACGAATGGAAACCCGGGCCTCTTCCAGCCGATTCTTCAACTGCTTGACAAGTTCCTGGCGGCGTTCGCCGGAAAGCTCCGGCAAAATCAGGCGAATCAGGTTGCCATCATTCTGGGGAGTGAGATTTAGATCGCTCTTTAAGATCGCTTTTTCAATATCCGTCATAACGGATTTATCATACGGGGAGATGGTAAGCATCCGCGCTTCTGGAACATTGATTGTTGCTAATTGCTGCAGCGGAGTGGCCGTACCGTAGTAATCCACTGTCAGGTGCTGGACCATTGCCGGAGATGCGCGGCTGGAACGAATCGCCTGCATGTCGCGCTTGAACGCATCAAGACTTTTCTCCATCCGATCTTCAGCTTCAAGCTGGATTTCTTCTATAGAGATCTCATCTGGTTCAGGCATACTCAAACCCATCCCGTCCATCAATTGTCGTTCCCACAGTCTCTCCTGCCAGCAGGCGCTGTAAATTGCCGGATTTAAAGATGTCGAAAACGATAATCGGCATCTGGTTTTCCATGCAAAGGGTCAGTGCCGTCTGGTCCATCACTCGCAGCCGCCTCTTAATGGACTCCGCAAAGCCGATGCGGGCGAACCGCCGGGCGGCCGGATCTTTTACCGGGTCGCTATCGTAAACGCCATCCACTTTAGTAGCTTTGAGAATCACCTGACAGGAGACCTCCACGGCACGCAATGCTGCTGTTGTATCTGTTGTAAAGTAAGGATTTCCCGTACCGCCGGCAAAGATCACGATGCGATTTTTTTCCAGATGACGCATGGCCTTGCGGCGGATGTAACCCTCGCAAATCGACTTCATTTCTATGGCCGACTGAACGCGGGTGATCAAATCCACGCGTTCGCAGCTTTCCTGCAAAGCCAGGGCATTGATGACGGTCGCCAGCATCCCCATGTAATCTGCCGTGGCCCGCTCCATGCCACCGGAAGCCGCTGCCATACCCCGGAAAATATTTCCACCGCCGATGACTACGGCCACGCGGATACCGGAACGATGGCAGATTCTGATCTCTTCGGCAATGGCATCCACCCGCCTTTGATCAATCCCGGTCTTTCCGGATTCCGTAAGCGATTCTCCTGATAGCTTCAGGAGAATGCGCTGATACGGGAATTCTTTCATCAACCCACCTGGTAACGCGTGAATCGGCCAACGGTGATGTTTTCACCAAATTTAGCAATATGTTCTTTTAAGTATTCAGATACCGTAAGCTTGTTATCTTTGACAAAGGCCTGTTCTAACAGGCAGATTTCCGAATAGAACTTCTTGATCTTGCCCGGCAGTATCTTAGCCATCTGCTCTTTTTTCTTACCTTCCGTTTTCAGCTGCTCTTCTATGATGGCAGTTTCACGGTCCAGAGTGGATTGGTCAACTTCCTCAGCGCTGATGAAGAGCGGACTCATGGCGGCAATGTGCATGCACAGGTCCTTGCCAATACTTTCAAAATCCTTATTCTTGGCCACGAAATCCGTCTCACAGTTGAGTTGCAGGAGGACACCGATATTGCCATCCCCGTGGATGTAGGATACGACTCGGCCCTGCGAGGTTTCCTTCTCTGCCCTCTTGGCAGCTTTGGCAATTCCGCGGGCGCGCAGTGCATCTGCAGCTTTGTCAATGTCTCCATTGAATTCGAGCAGTGCCTTCTTGCAGTCCATCATCCCCGCTGACGTAATTTCGCGCAGCTTTTTGATATCGTCTGATTTTACCTCTGCCATGAGACTACTCCGCCACCGCTACCTTTTCTTCCTCACGCTCTTCTTTACCAAATTCAAGCGGCTGGTCTTCTATGAACTGTCCGCTCTCATCGTACTCACCTTTATAGCGCGTGTCCACGCGGATCGCATCCGGATCCATGGTGTAATCTTCATCGGCGAAATTGGATTCTTGAATCCCTTCCGTTCCTTCAATGATAGCATTGGCCATGGTTTCCAGAAAAAGCTGGATAGCGCGAATGGCATCGTCATTACCGGGAATGGGAAAATCAATCTCCTGCGGGTTGCAATTGGAATCCACCACCGCGAAGACGGTAATCCCCATTTTGCGCGCCTCTTTAATGGCTATTTGCTCTTTGCCCGGATCAATGACAAACATGATGTCGGGGATGTTTTGCATGTCCCGAATCCCGGCCAGGTTTTTGCGCAGCTTTTCTAGTTCATGTTCCAGCTCCAGCGCTTCCCTTTTGGTTTTGGCTTCTGCGGCAAAGGAGCCATCTTCTTTCATGGTCTCCAGCTTCTTCATGCGAGCGATGGATTTTTTGATCGTAGCCCAGTTGGTGAGAAGCCCACCCAGCCAGCGATTGTTAATATAGAACATTTTACAGCGCAGCGCCTGCTCTTCTATGGCAGCACGCGCTTGTTTTTTGGTCCCGACAAAGAGCACCTTTTGCCCGCGATGGGCGCGCTCACGCAATTCTTCGTAGGCCACTTTGGCCATCTGTACCGTCTTTTGCAGATCGATAATATGGATGCCATTGCGCGCCGTAAAAATAAAGGGCGCCATCCGCGGATCCCACTTCCGGGTATGATGACCGAAGTGGACTCCTGCCTCCAGCAGATTCTTCATGGATATGGTCGACATTCTTACCTCATGGCCGTGTACGGCCTTTAAAATAAAGTATTAGCGCCGCAACAATGAGCCCCATCAGACTGGCCGGAGTGAACTCCATTTCCAGTCTTTTAATGATGTAAAAATCCCGGGCCACTTCAATGGGCCGAACAATCACATCATTGACCATGGGAACTCCGGCCAGGTTTCCGGCCAGAGAGCCTGCGGCAGCGCCAATCAAGAGCCCCAGAAAGAGAACCAGTATGATAAATGAAATCGAATACTGACCCATTTCAGGGTTTCCAGGGTCAAACTCGCGGGCACGGCTGCTGCGTCAAACAAAACAGAATGCGGCAACCCAGGTCGTTGTTGCCAGTATTCTATCACCGATCAGCATGGCCCTGGAGTTCGTCAATCTATAGCTCTGGACTAAGACCCGGATTATTCAGGCCGCCACGGGCTTTTTTAATAGATATTCAAACACTGCAAGGGCCGCTCTGGCACCATCCCCGAGCGCAATGGCAATCTGTTTGTACGGAACTGTTGTGGCATCGCCGCAGGCAAAGATACCGGGAACAGATGTCCGGCCATGATCATCTACAACGATTTCCCCGAATCGGTTGCGTTCCAGCAAATCGGCCACAAAATCTGTGTGCGGCACCAGACCGATCTGTATAAAAACCCCATCAAGAGGCAGACTTCTCTTCTCCTGGGTACTACGGTCCAGAAATTCGATTCCGGTAACTTTTTCCCCATCACCGGCTATACTCTTAACCTCAGCAGAAACGCTCACGGTAATATTGGGTGTCTTCTCCAGGCGGTCCAGGAGGATCCGATCTGCATTCAGCCTGTCCGTGAATTCAAACAGGTGCACAGACTTAACGATCCCGGCCAGATCAAGGGCTGCCTCCACGCCGGAATTTCCACCACCCACAACGGCCACATCGCGATCTTTGAAGAAAGGGCCATCGCAGTGCGGACAGTAGGCCACGCCATGCCCCAGGTATTGTTTTTCGCCGGGCACGCCCAGCTCCCGCCAGCGGGCTCCGGTTGCAATGATGACGGACTCGGAAAGAATCGATTCCCCGGAGTTGAGAATCAACTTTTTATAGGGCTCTCCATCCTCAATACGAACCACACGCAAATGTTCACGGATGGTAATTTCATGAGCACGCAGCAGACCTCCCAGAGCCGCGGTCAGTTCGGGGCCGGTAGTCCTGTCCACTGTGATCAAATTTTCGATACCCATGGTATCCTTAACCTGACCTCCCAGGCGATCAGCAACCAGAGCAACCGATAGCCCCTTGCGAGCCGTGTAGATAGCAGCCGCGACCCCGGCTGGTCCTCCGCCTACGATGGCTACTTTGAAACGACTCTCCGGATGGCGAACCTGAGCTCTGTGATCCGATCTTTTCATCAGAATTTCCAGGATTTGCCCGGCATCGATCTTTCCCGAAGCAAATGGCTCGCCATTGAGGAATACAGCGGGAACACCCTGCACTTTGTGTTTTTCCACGAACTCCGGATACAGGGCCCCATCGATCATCTCATGGCTGATGGCGGGATTTAAAAGAGCAAGGGAATTTAAGGTCTGGACCACATCCGGGCAGTTATGACAGGAGAGGGAAACCACAGTCTGAAACGCCATGGTTCCGGGTAGCTCACGGACAATAGCCTGTACACCCGGATCGATCCGGATGGGCAAACCACCGGCCTGGAGAATGGCCAGCACAAGGGAGGAAAATTCGTGACCTCCCGGAACTCCATGGAAACGTATGCCGGTCGCTCCCGATTGTCTTACAATATCAAAGGATGCACCGCCGGTGATCTCCCCGTCCTGGTCCGCCGGCGCATCTTCCACCGAAATCAGAGGGGATAGAGCGGCCACGCTATCGAGCATCTGACGCAATTCTTCGCGACGTTCATGCTCTCCTCTGTGCTGTCGGAGCGTTACAGCTACGGTCATTTTATTGAAATGTTCACGGAGTTGCTCTTTCAAAGCTTCTTCTAACATGTTGCCCTCCAGAAAAAAGGGGCCGAAGCCCCCTCTCTATATTTTACCGACGAGATCAAGTCCTGGCTTCAGCGTAGCTTCGCCCGGTTTCCATTTGGCCGGACAAACTTCACCATTGTGTGTTGCCACGTACTGAGCCGCTTTGATTTTGCGCACAAGCTCCTCAGCGGATCTACCGATCGGTCCGTCGGTGATTTCACATACGCGTACAACCCCATCCGGATCGGCGACAAAAGTGCCGCGCTGGGCCAGACCATCGGATTCTATCATCACATCGAATCCACGGGTAATGGCGCCCGCCGGGTCCCCCAGCATCACATATTTGATTTTTTTTATGGTGTCGCTGGCATCAGCCCAGGCTTTATGCGTGAAATGCGTGTCCGTGGAGACGGAAAAAACTTCCACTCCCATTTTCTGCAATTCCCCGTAGTAATCGGCCAGATCCCCGAGCTCTGTGGGACATACAAATGTGAAATCGGCTGGATAGAAAAAGAAAACCGACCACTTGCCCACAGCATCGGTATCCGATACTGCCTTGAATTGACCACCCTGATAGGCCTGTGTTTTGAACGCTGGTATGCGTTTTCCAATCATGGACATAGAAACCCTCCTTTTTGCTTGTTAGCTTATGATGGACAAGCTATCACAGTATCACTCGGAATGCAAATAAAATGGATCTATGCGTCCATAGAGCCTGACAATAGCTAAAAAAAGGCTGAACCTTCTCTGCCGATGGCCCGTCCAAGGCATACGGTAAAGGATTGCCACCTGGGGGCCTGCCCCCGGACTGGAGGAAACTATGAAAGCAGTGATCCTTGTTTTACTCACATTGAGCCTCATGAGTCCTTCCCTCAAGGCGGACGGCTGTTACATCTGCCAGGGATCGCCCAATACCTACGTAAAGTTCAGCGGCAATGATAGCTTTGAGAAGCGCAAAGAAGCGGAAAAATGCGGCTGCAAGGTTGGGGGAACGACCGGCAGCTGCAATGCAGCCAACTACAAAGTCCTCTGCTCTGTCCTCGGGCCGGCAGTGCCGCTGGAATTTGCCTGGATCGTGCGCTGATTTACTTTTTCTCTACGGGAAAGATCCTCAGGCCCGGAACATTATAACGGAGAAGGGAATACATCATGGCTCCGTTGCTCAGGGCCATAGCGGCATGGTGCGCTTGACTCAGACCCAATTCATAGCGATGCAGCAGTTGCAGGGCCTCGGTCTGGTCATCTGAGTGCAGGCTAAACACTTCAGAACAAAGATCCTGAATCTGCGGCAGAACCTTTTCCAGGAGCGGAGCCGCACCCAGGGCTTCCAGAATGGCCAGAGTCGAGGTTGTAAGGCTATAGCCTTCCTTTAAGGCCTTTTTTGTGCCACGGTACACGTCCCCTTCGGGACCAAGAAGTGCGAGAAGCACAGAGGCATCCAGGTAAACCTTCATCGATTAAGGCAGAATTGTCGGATCTCTTCAGTAGATAGACGATGGCGTTCACGGAACTCTCCGATTTCTTCGAGTGCAAAAAGGGCACGCCCATCGTGACCGGGACTGTAGGTCCGGGCAATCGCCGAACGCACCAGCTCATTGACTGAGGTTCGCCTGCGGCGGGAAAGCTCCCGCAACAAATCCATCTCCTCCGGACTTAAAAGAAGTTGCAGCCGTTCTGTGAAATGAGCCACGGTGCAAGGAGCTCTGTTTTTCGCTGGCCGTCAAGTATTCCGGTAAAACAAAGCGCTGAAAAGCCAACATGTCCCTTTTTGTCGTACTCTGTCTCATCCTCTGTCTGCTTTTATTGCTCGGGCATTTTGGTTTGCCTGAACCTTACCTCCCCGGGCCGCCAGCGCCGGATCCGGACCGCATCATGGCGGAGGCCGCTCCTTACCGCTTTGAGGGGCACAGCGGGGTCTGTTTCATTCTCTGCCATGGTTTTCGTGGCTCAGCCCATAACACCCGCAGCCTTGGAGAATTCATCCATCAGATGGGTCACACGGCTATCGGAGTCCTTTTGCCGGGTCATGGCACAACCATTGAAGAAATGACGAAGGTACGCTACTACCACTGGTACGACCATCTGGAGAAAGTGTTCCTTGAGGAAAGGTCACGCTACCGGAAGGTGGTTCTCGTGGGTTTCTCTCTGGGGGGAATGCTCACTCTGGACGTTGCCGCCCGCAATGCCGACTCCTTCCGCCCCGCTGCTTTGATTACAATCTCCGCACCTGTTTTCCTCAATGGTTTTTACAATGGTCGGCTTGTGCTGGCTCATCCGACAGCTGCTCTATCCGGTATCATGCGCATCTTTCAAAAAGAATATCCGCTGGATAAAAAGTTACCGCCAGGAGTGCAACGCCAGAATCCGTGGGTGGGTTATATGGATAGCATGGCGCTCGATGCTTTCCATAGTTTCAAAATAAGCATGCGTGCGGTACGCAATCGCCTGGGAAGAATTTCCGTCCCCTACTGTTCTGTCATGGCCGCCAATGATCAGACAGTATCTGCGGAAAATCAGTTCTATATCTACTCACGCATTCAGAGCCGGGAAAAGCGCGCCTTCATGCTGCTTCTCCCTCCCGATCTAACCAACATGCATAGCCTTCTGACCCACCATTACGCCAGCCATAAGGTCTTCCACTTCATCAGACAATTTATCGATGACACTCTGGACGAATCCGGCCAGGCGGAAAATGGCACCCCCCCTCTTATGGAACGCGTCAAAAATATTTTTCGCCGCAACAAACCAGAGGACCTGATCCACTGAAATGATTTGCCGCAGCCAGCGGCCCCCGAAGCCTGGCCTTCATGCACAAGATTCTCATTTCTGACAAATTCGATCCGGAAGGAGTTGCCCGTCTGAAAGAAGCCGCCGGCATGGAAGTCATCTACAAAGGCGGACACAACCGCGAAGAGCTGCTTGAGTCGATCAGCCAGGCGCATGGCCTGATCATTCGTTCTTCCAGTCGAGTGGATGCGGAGCTACTCAGCCGGGCCACCCACCTGAAAGCGGTTCTGCGAGCCGGCGTGGGCGTGGACAACATTGACATTCCTGAATGTTCCCGGCGTGGCATCATCGTCATGAACGCACCGGGCGGAAATTCCGTTTCCACGGCGGAGCACGCTATCTCACTGTTGATGGCTCTGGCCCGCAATATTCCGCAAGCACACTCCTCCATGAAGGCAGGGAAATGGGAAAAATCGAAATTTTCGGGCATCGAACTTACCGGAAAGACCCTTGGCGTTGTTGGACTCGGTCGCATTGGCAAAGAAGTGGTCAAGCGCGCCCGGGCGCTTAAAATGAATGTAATCGGTTTTGATCCCTTTATTCCAGCGGCCAACCTTTCCAGCCTGGAAATCGATATTGTGGAAAAAGAGCAGTTGCTTCGGGAAAGTGACTTTATTACCGTCCACACGCCCCTGACCGATGCTACAAAGGATTTTATCAATAAAAATAATTTTTCTCTCTTAAAAAAGGGCGTGCGGCTGGTCAACTGCGCCCGCGGCGGTATCTACAATGAGAACGACCTTCTCCCCGGCCTGGAAAGCGGTGTCATTGGAGGCGTTGCTCTGGATGTTTTCAGTACGGAACCGGTACCGGCCGATTTTCCTTTACGTGACCATCAGGCTGTCATCATGACGCCTCATCTGGGTGCCTCAACAACCGATGCAGAATTTGCCGTGGCCATGGAGACAGTTGATGAAACTATAGAATTTTTCCAGCGCGGTATCGCCCGCAACTCTCTGAACTTTCCCACACTGGATCCCGAATCGCTTGATTTCCTGAAACCTTTTTATGATGGCGGAACGCGCATCGGCAAATTGATGAGTCTGGCCCTGAGAGGAGAAGTTAAAGAAATCCAGATTATCTACTACGGGGAAGTGGCCGAGTACATGACCGATCCCGTCAGTGCTGCAATCATCCAGGGAGCCCTGGAAATTTCCTGCGGCGACGAAGTCAATTTTGTGAATGCTCCTTTTCTGGCCCGTGAGCGCAGCATTCAAATCACGGAAGAAAAGGATGCCGAATCAGTGGATTTTTCGCGGGCCGTCCGCGTGCGAATGACTTCCAGTCAGGGTCAGCTCATCCAGCTTACCTTCACCTCCATCCAGAAAGAACCCCGAGTGATTTCCCTTTTTGGATTGCCACTGGAGTTCAAGCCTGAGGGTATTCTACTTCTGGTGGAAAACCAGGACGTGCCGGGAGTCGTGGGATCCATTGGAAGTTACCTGGGCCGGGTGCAGGTCAATATCGCCAGCATCGAACTGGCCCGTGAATCTGCCGGCAAGAAAGCCCATTGTGTCATTGCTATTGATGAATTGCTAACAGCCGATCAGCTGGCTGACTTTGGTAAAATCGACCACATCCTGCGCGTGGAACAGATTGATTTGCGATAAAAGCAGGCATAAAAAAGCCGCCTCACCTTACCCCTGAAAATCCAGGGGTAAGGGTTGCGCGTGCCGCGCCCACTGCGGGACAACCGCCTGGCTAAATGGCTTCCAGGAGGATCGCCCCACCCACGCCGCCGCCGGCACAAATGGTTCCCAGGCAATTGGAAAGATTCTTTTCTTTCATGTGCATGATCTGATTGATGATGACCCGGATTCCTGTTGCACCCAGCGGATGGCCCAGAGCCAGCGTGCCGCCGTGCGGATTCACCTTCCCGGCTTTATTGGCTTCTTCCAGATCAAAACCATAAGATTTTTTCACTTCACGCATGGAGCCCAGAGCCGTGGCGGCAAAGGCTTCGTGGATTTCATAACCTTCAATATCCTTCCATTCCATCCCGGCCACTTCACGGGCTTTATTCATGGCAAAAGCCATACCGATTCCCATGTACGCCGGGTCCACACCGTACATACCCCAGCTTTTGATCGCCGCCACGGGTTTCAGACCCAGATCCCGGGCCTTGCCTTCCGTTGCCACGAAGAGGGCACCAGAACCATCAGAACGTGGGCAGGCATTGAACAGGGTAACGGCCGCTTCCGATTTGCCTTCCTGATAGGGAACGGTTATCCAATCCTTATACTTATCATAAAATTCCTTCAAGCTCATCCATTTGGAATCAAAAATAACCGAAGCACGAGCAAAGCGGTCCTTGTTTTCCACCATGCCGGTCTTGGTCATGATGTATTCATCGTCTTCAAGGGAACCGTCCGCATGTTTCACGCTGAGTTGATAGGGTCTGTACTTACCGGCTTTGATGGCTTCATAAGCTTTGCGATAACTTTCGTAAGCGTACTCATCCAGGTCCGCTTTTTTGAGAGCGTAATTCTGCGCGGCAACCTCTCCGGTCATGGCCATATTGAGATGACGGATAGGATCGGTCAGGCCTTCCTCTACAGAGTCGACGATATCCACGCCACCCTCCAGGGCTTCATTCCAGTTCTTTTTCAATTTTTCCACGCTGGAGAATTTTGCCTGATCGGTTCCTTTAAGATAAAAACCAAAGCGACTCATGCTTTCCAGTCCAACAATCGCATAGAGCTCACCCTCCCCGGTGATCAGGCGGCGCGCACCATCAACTACCGCTTCATAGCCACTGACACAATTGTTAGCCACGGTCACAGCTGTGGATTGCAAAGGCAGATTGGCTTTTACAGCCATAACCCGGGCCACGTTCGGTGCTTTAGATGATTGTCCAATTTCTCCGGCCACAATTCCATCTACATGCTTTTTCTCAATCCCCGATCTTTTGAAGATTTCTTCCAGAGCCAGGGTTCCCAGCTCATAGGATTCAAAAGAAGACAATGACTTTCCGGCCTGCCCTATAGGGGTGCGCACGGGCTCACAGATTACGAGTTTTTCGCCTTTGGGTGATTTGAGTAGCATAGGGTTCCTTTCCTTGAGAGTTGGCGGCCAGAATTTCCAAACCGCAAGAGAATGCAGTCACTTTTTTGGATCCGGGCCGGACGGACTATACCCGGCTGCGCTTTTCCCAGGTGAAAAAAAGACTCAAAACAACGTAATAGACCACATAAAGCAAGGACGCATAAACCACCGTAACACTGTGGTCGGGGGCCATAGCAACCTGATGCAATAGAAGGAGCGTGTACAGGGATGTCAAAATTACCGTGAGCTTTTTAAAGCGAATCATCCGCGACGGGTACAGGTAGAGAACGGGAACGAATACAAGGGCCACACACAGGAGCACGAGGAAAATCACGGTGGCTGGCTCGGGTTGAAGCAAGAAAAAGTAAAAAATCAGGATGTTCCAGTAGGAGGGGAATCCTTTGAAGAAATGGTCTTCGGTTTTAGCATCGAGTTGACAGAACTGATAGGCGGAACTTAAGAGTATCAGGGCTGCGAGAATAAAGCTCATCGGGCTGCCGGCAATACCACTTTTCACCAGGAAGAAGGCCGGCACCAGAGTATAATTTAAATAATCGACTATATTATCAAGTAGTGCGCCGTCAAAGCCCGGCATGACTTTTTTCACATTGGCACTGCGCGCCAGAGTCCCGTCCACCATATCAATCCCCATGGCCAAAAAAAGATAAAGGAAAGCAGACCGGTAATCACCCTCTGTGATACGCATGAGGGCCACCAGTCCGGCCACAGCGCCCGTCGCTGTCAGGATATGGACACTCAGGGCCAGAGCTTTGCGGTAGACACTCAGGGCTCTTTCTGTCATGCCACAGCGAGCTTCTGGCGGCAGTACTGTCAAGCAATCAGCAACAGAATTAACATTCGGTCCATTGGTCGCGTCCGTGCCAGGCCAGAAATTCCCGGTACAGCTCCCGGGAATCGAGAAAGGAACGGCCAAAACGGCTCTCACGAAGCGTCCTCCCCTGATGGCCCGCCTTAAGCGCATAGGGGCCTCTGTTACGAAAATACCGCACCTGCCTTCTAATGATCCAGTGGTATACTAAAAAGGGCCCCAGACCGAGAAATGTCCTTCGCTGGCTGCGGTATCTGACCAAAGAACGCAGGCTCGCAAGTCCTCCTGCCAGGGAAAATCGAATCACAAACGGTTCCTTGTGCGGCCCGGGCGGCGCTTGCATCACCCTAAAGAGCGGAGAGCGAAGCTTCCAACTATTGTAAGCGGAAAAAGTGCAGAGATTGATCGGTCCAAGGGCGCTGGCCAGAAGAAAGCAAGCGTCGTGATCGGGATGGCCGGCTTCCCAGTCATGCGTCCAGATTTCCCCCTCCTGAATTACCGGTATACTTTTCAGGGCAGTGAAAGTTTCTTTGAGCTTTTGATCGAGCAAACCATCCGTGGCACCGGTTGTCCTTCCTAAAAAAAAGATTTCCTGAACACCAAAACGCGCCAGTTCCGCCCTGCTCTCCCCTTCTCTATTGGCCGACTGGTCGACCAGATAGACAGCCGTAACTTTCTGTCCCCGAGCCTGCCACTCGCGCAGCACAGGATGCAAAAAAATTTCATCATCGCAATGTGCCAGAATCATATATATTTTTTCCATAGGATCTATTTATTGTACAGTACGCTCTTTTGCCGCCTCCAGAATCGCTGCCACAAACGGGGCGGAAAACTGAGAAGCACCTGAGAAAGATCCATGCTGGAGACTTCGTTTCCGTAGCGTGCCGGCATGGGGATGTCCAGAACCCGGGCTTTTTGCATTCCCAGAGCAAAAAGCATATCACATTCAAAAAAATAATCATCAGCAATCTCTGAAAGGGGCAAAAGAGCCAGCATCCTGGCGGATATTGCCGTATAGCCGTTGGTGGGGTCCATAATGGACCAGTAGCCGTGTGAAAACTTGCTGAGAAACGAAAGGGCAAAATTTCCGCCCAGGCGAACCGGCGGCATACGCAGGATAACAGACACATCGCCAAACCGGTTGCCTTTTACATAATCAGCGGTACGCCGGGCAACCGGCTCAACCAGCTGCGGCAATAGACTCACATCCATCTGACCATCACCATCGATTTTTACGATGATCTCCCGACAATCCGCGAGGGCCCGGGCGTAGCCGGCCTTCACCGCACCACCCACACCCATGTTCTTTTCATTACGTAATATTTGCACGTGACGACGCTCTGCCTGGCTCAACCGGGATAGCAACTCCTGGCCACTGGCATCCGGGCAACAATCATCAACAACATAGATATGGCCGGCCCCACACAGAGAGCGCACCACCTCCGGCAGTGTTTCGCGTACGCGGAAGCTGGGGATAACAATGGCCAGTCGGGCCGGATCAATGAGCAATGGCGGCCGCCAATTCATAGTACTTCCCGGCAGGAATCTCATCGGCCCGCATGCTTAAGTCAAGGCCGAGTCTCCCGGCTGCAAAAAACCACTGCTCACTTGCCTGCCCCGAAATGCGCCAGGAATTGGCGATTTTCTTGCGCCGGGCCAGAAAGGAAGCCCGCAGAAGGCGTTCCAGAATAGCCGGTGGACAAAAGGGCCGGGGCCGGCGTTTCAGGGAAACCAGCAAAGAATCCACTGTGGGGCGAGGATAAAAAACAGCCGGACTGAGTCGAAAGTGCTCCTGACAGGTCGCCAGGTTGCCCACGTAGATACCCAGAGAAGAATCGTTCTCCATCAGGCGGCGCGCAAAATCCCGCTGGAAGAGAAACACAGAAGAATCAAAAGCGGCAAGGCCAGCAAGCAGGAGTTCTGTGGAGATGTAATAAGGAAGATTCCCGCAGCCCATAGCCGGGCCCCAGTCCCGGTGCATTAGCTCACGGGCGTCGCCCTCTTCAATCTGTAGCCTTCCCCCGGCAATCTGCTCGGGAAATCGCCCGCGCAGAATCCGGATTGCCACCGGATCAATTTCAATGGCGATGACTTTATTCTCCAGCAACAATTCTGCGGTTAAGGCCCCGGCACCCGGTCCGATTTCTATCCAGGTTGAAAACTCCGCTCCCAATTCCCGGACAACGGCTGCAATACGACGTGTGCTCGTTGGATCGATTAAAAAATTCTGGCCCAGGCTTTTGCGGATAGCGCCGCCCTGGGCGGCAAAAAGGGCACGCAACGTTCGGCCTGAAGTGTAGGAAATTTCCTCAACCGGCATTCATGCTGGACCAGAGAATGAAGGGACCACCGCAACCGGCAGCTACTGCTTCTTTATGATACTTCCCGCAGCCCCCGGACAGGTTGAGCGGAGCCACGCCGGGTTGCGGAGCCTGACTGGCCCCGGCAATCGAAGCCAGCAAATCGGGAACAAAGCCGGAGAGTTCTACATGCCCGCCTTGAGGTCCGACAAAAATGCGCCCGGTCAATTGTCCGTTCTCTATCTCTTCCAGGTATTCCGTGCCCGCGGTGAGCCGTGCACCCTTGGGGTCTTCCATTCCACCATGCGAATGACGGGCCAGAAATCCATAGTCAACTTTTTGTAATAATTCTGTAAAAGAAAGATCACCGGCAGCAAAGTAAGTATTGGTCTGCCGACTCAGAGCCGGCCGGCGCCAGGATTCGCGTTTACCATTGGCAGTACGCGGCAGGCCGAGTCTGACGGCAGAAAGCAAATCGGTCATAGGATTTTGTAAAAATCCTTTTTCAATAAGCAGTGTCGGATCTGCTGGCTGCCCTTCGTGGTCAAAGAAATAGGATGCGTTGGTTCCGGTGGATTCCGTACCGTGCCTGTACAGAGCTGGATCATTGACGATGGTAGCATACTCATTGCCCACACGTTCCTTGCGCTCGCGGTACACCGGGGCAATGCTACGGCCTGCCAGGCAGGTATCTGCCTCCTGCGTATGACCGAATGCCTCATGGGCAATGACACCGGTAACATCAGGGCCGGTGAGGATTTTATAGAACCCGGGTTTTAGCCGGCCGGCACGAGCCAGCTCATAAGGGCGCACAGCGAGCTCGTGCAAATCTCCTTCCTTCAGGGAAACCCCATCAAGGCCACACTGACCTCCACAGTACACCCGGCGACTCTGCCCGGTGGGAGTGGAGCTCACGATGATGGCCATGGAAAGCGGCAAAACCTGTTGCCAGTTACGGTAACGATCCACAAATATATGACGGGTCAATCGCTGCTGAACGCTGGAACGGATGTAGAGCCGATCCAGGTTGTGCTCACGGGCATATTCATCGGCTGCCGATCGTACCTGATCGGACAACTCGCGTGCCCGGGAAAGGATCCATTCAGCGGCGGCGATTTCTTCCAGTCGGTGCCCGGGCGGATAATAATCTGCCCGGGCCGGTTCCTGGATCTCCGGCCGGTAGGGAAATTCACTGCTGGAATTCACCCGGGCCAGTTCGCGCAATCGCCGGGCACATTCCTTGAGGAAGGAAAAATCGAAGTTGTTGGTGGCGGCCTCAAAATTTTTTCCTCCCCGGAAAATGCGCAGTACGAGACCCGTGTCGCTCTGGACCTGTATACTTTCCAGGGGATCGACAGCAGCCATGGTACCTGTGACCTGTTCAAAACTCACAAAGGCATAACCGTCCAGGTCTTTTTCCATTTCTTTTACCAGTTCCGGTAAGAAATCTCTTAATTTATTGCTATCAACTGTGACCGGCAATGGACACCCCCTTGTGGATCAGCCAGTGCGACGGTCCACGGTAGCCCATGGGTGGCGCAAAACCATCACCGCTGACATTGTAGGAACAGCTCTCATCAGAAAAATAACAATGTTCCAGATTTTGACGAATGTTTCCGGAGACAACCCCTCCTTTGAGAATGGCAACGCACTCACCGCGATGAAGCAGGCGACCCAGTTTGATCTCGCTGGACCAGGTCAATTGGTCGCTGTTCACAAGCAGGGAAGCAAAAGCAACTATCTCAAAAACTTCATCTTCTTTTAATATACGTTCCCTGAAGTCCACGCTACCATTGCTCAGAATCAAATTGCCGCAGACGGCATGTATCGGTGTCTTTAGATACTCACTCATGCGATGCGAGACAAAACGTGCCCGGACCTCACCGCCTTCGATGACCGTCGCCCCCAGTGCCGGCAAGCCCTCGCGAGTCGCGGGGCGGGACTCTGCCATGAGTGGTAGCAAAGGATCGAGTCGCAGGCTCAGCGCTTCGCCCCGTGCGCTGGCCAACTTATCGCCGATTCGCAAATGGCTCTGCCGATGGTATTCCCGGGCAGCATCGAGCTGTACGACCAGCGCATGCAGGATCTGGCTCGTGGCATCGCGAGAGAGAAGGACTGTCGCCTGGGACCTGGTTGGTGGCAGAACCGCTTGATCGGTAAGGAGTGCTTCGGTAACGCATTGACGCACAAACAGATTGAGCTCCTGGGCGGGAAAGCCTATGGTGGACAGAGTATTATGGACTTCTATAGTATTGGGCAGCGGTCTTTTTTCAAGGGCTGCTTCAAAGTAATAGCTGCTGCGCTCCGTTTCCAGATGCAGACCTCCGGAATGAATTTGCTTTTGCCGCCTCCTTTCCAGAAAGAGTTCTGCTGAATTCAAAACAACACGATCGCATTCCGCGGCAAAGAGTTCGCTGGCATTTTGCTCAATGAGACTGGCCTGCAGGGGAAGATCACTGGCTCCGGGGTCAAGAGTCAAGGGCTGTGGGTATTCCGACGCTGCTGGCGGCAAATCATAATAGGGACTGCTGTTCAATCGGGCCATGGAAAGAGCCTGGAGAAGCTGATCCTCCAGAGGACGAACCGGGTCCAGAGCCACTTCCGAACGCCCGGTGGCATTACCACGGCGAACCAGCAGCTCGGCCCTGGCAGCCACTTCGGTGATATTGGTGCGCATGGTAGTCAAAGACAGGGTGTTGTCGCGATTTCCCAGGTAGAGGCGCTGTTCCCGATCGATATCATCAATAAAGACCTGCCAGGCATAAAGCTCTGGAAACCGGCGGGACAGCTCCTTTAGCATTTGGGGCAATTCCTGCATCGGAAAGCAAAAGGCCCGGGTTAGCTTCAAACGTAAACCTGAATTTGCCATGTTCTCGACAACCAGCTCCGGGGAAAAAAGACGGGGAGATGGAAACAGGAAAACTGGACCGGAGACTGTCCGGAGTGGATGCCACGATGGTCGTCATTTCTGATATGATAGGGTCGGGTATATTTTTTACAACGGGATATGTTGCTTTAAACATTCCCGACGGAGAATGGATCCTGATCGCCTGGCTTTTTGGCGGCCTGCTTGCGCTGCTGGGAGCCATCTCTTACGCAGAAATGGCCGCCATGCTACCAGAAGCGGGTGGTGAATATGTATACTTGCGCAAAGCTCTGGGACCCCTGGCCGGTTTCCTTTCCGGCTGGGCTTCGCTATTCATCGGGTTTTCCGCACCGATTGCCATTGGCGGGCTCGGTTTTTCCACCTACATGGAGGCCTTTCTACCAGGTTTTGCCTCGACAAAACTTCTCGAATTCCAGGGATTTTCTTTACTTTCTGGCAATGCCATAGCGGCACTGGTAATTCTGGTTCTTGCCATGATCCATCTGGCCGGTCGCAGTACCGATAAAAGAGTCCAGCTCATTCTTACGCTGGTCAAACTCCTGGCCTTTGGTGGATTCATCGTAGCCGGATTTGCGGCATTGAAAGCTCCGGCAGTGATGGCAGAAACCGCTTCCGTGGAAGCCCTGACTCTGACCGGCTTTTTTGCCGGAGTTGTTCCCATTACGTTCAGTTATTCCGGCTGGAATGCTTCGAGTTACCTGGCCGGTGAAATAAAAAATCCGGGTCGCAATCTTCCTTTTTCACTGATAACCGGAACCCTGATAGTTACTTTTATTTATTTTCTCATGAATGTGATCTACGTTCAGACTCTTCCGATAGAAAAACTCAAAGGGCTGGAAGCCGTGGCTGCAGAGGCGGTCAAGACTCTCTGGGGGGACGCCGGCAGTCAGTGGATCAGCGGAGTCATAGCGGTATCTATCCTTGGCGCCCTCTTCTCTTTACTCTTCATTGGTCCGCGGGTTATCTATGCCATGGCCCGGCACAGTTTACTGCCATCCATAGCCGGACGTGTCCGTCGGGAGGTCCCGGCTGGCGCGATTGTCTTTCTTTCCGTCATTGCCACAGTACTGGTTCTTTCCGGAAACTTGCGGGATCTGTTGCAGTTCGCCGGTTTTATCCTGGTACTGTTCAGCTTTCTGGCAGTACTCAGTGTGATTATTTTGCGGTTCCGATTTCCTGACCTCGAAAGACCCTACCGTGTCTGGCTTTACCCACTGCCCCCGCTACTCTTTTGTTCTTTCAGTGTTTACCTGATGTATGCATCTTTTGTATTCAAGCCGCAAGCAACGCTGGCCGGCCTTTTGCTTGTCGCTCTGGGCATTCCCTACTATTTTTTCAAATCGCGCCGCGAACAAAAGGGTCACGAAGCATGACCCGGCGTCGACTGGTTGGTTCTGGTATTCTTGTTTTCTTGCTGGCAGCGGCTATCACCCTGGTGGGTTTACTGGCCCCCATCGGCAGCGGCTACGCGGCCAAATACCTGTGTTCACAAATCTTTGTTTCCGGCAGATCAGATGCCAGGCAAATCATTGACGAAGAAATCACACCCACGCATCCCATGTTTCAACTGGTTTCCAGTGAGGTCGATTTCCAGAACAAAACGGTCCGTTCGGTGACAGGGCTGATTTTTGAGCCCACGCTGGCTGTTTATCGGGACGGCTTCGGTTGCACCCTGGCAACTGGAACTGACCGGCAAGCGCTGCTGGAACAGGGAGCGGGATTCAAAAGGCCGGAAGACCTTCCGGAGGCATTCTGGCCCGCCGGGGAAAAAGTGCCGACGGCGGATCCTCGCCTGGCCCAGGTCCTCGACCAGGCTTTTATGGAACCGGCCTCCGGTCGCAGACAAACGCAGGCTGTCGCCATCGTACACCGCGGCCAGCTCATTGCCGAAAGGTACGCTCCTGGCTTTCATGAAAAGACTCCGGTCCTTGGCTGGTCCATGTCTAAAACGGTAACAGCGGCCCTGTTCGGAATTCTAAAAGACGAAAAGAAAATCGACCTGGATTCTCCGGCCAGGGTGGCAGAATGGGAGAACGATCCGGCCCGGAAAGGTATCACCCCGCGACACCTGCTACAAATGTCTTCAGGACTGAACTTTAGCGAGGTCTACGCGCCCTTCGGGGACGCTCCAGAGATGCTCTACGCCCACGGCGATATGGCAGCGTATGCCGCCACAAGGGATGTCGCACATTCACCCGGCACTCATTGGTACTATTCGAGTGGCGACACCAATATCCTGGCACGGATGCTACGTATGGAAACGGGCGGAACCGCTGTATCTGCCCGACAATTCGCGCGCGAGAGGCTTTTTGATCCATTGCACATGCAGACGGCGATCATCGAACCGGATGCTTCCGGTACTTTTGTCGGATCCAGCTATATGTATGCTTCTGCCCGGGACTGGGCGCGTTTTGCCCTCTTACTGCTGCAAGATGGTCGGTTTGAAGGGAAGCAAATCCTCCCCGCTGGATGGGTCGCCTTTATGCGGACTCCCGTTCCGGATTCCGGCGGTCAATACGGGGCACAGACCTGGTTGAATGCTGGCCATGCCAACTCAGCGGTGGAAGAAACGCGTCGCTTCCGGCGATTGCCCGCCTCCACCTTCTACCTATCCGGCTACAACGGACAGAATGTATTCATCCTGCCGGAAGAGGAGCTGATTGTCGTGCGCCTGGGAGTTACCCATGAGCGCAAAAACTGGAGCATTGAGGATTTTGTTGTTCAGGTTCGTGAAGCACTGAATCTTAAGTAACCAGTCCCGGGCCACAAGGAGAAGTATCGCTCACTGAGCGGCGCTTTTCCGTCACATCCGTGCCGCCGGAAAAGTGGCCTTCCCATCCACATCAGATCCGCGCCGCTTCTCTCATCCCGGCAGCGGATCAATGCGGGGTTTGCCGTCGCCGGGTAAACCATTGCGCCTGCGGCGCCCGGCTACATGCTCGCTCTGGCTCGCACGTCGGCAACCCCATATTTATCCTACGCCGGCCGCTGGCGGGCTTCACTCCAGATTCTTCCTGATCTCCTCTGGCAGAGTAATTGGCCCTATGTTATTTTCATAATTCGCTATTTGTTTTGCCAGTACTTTCTGCAGAGCCCATGCAGTTTGCGGGCTCATCCGGATGTTGATCCCATGCCGCGGCTGACCCTGTGAATCCATGACCATAGCCCGCAACTCCAGTTCGAACGGTGAAATATTAATCTCGATGGCATTGGTATAGTATTCTGATATTGCCATTCCAGTATTTTCATTCATAATTCGCACCTTTCATATCATCGCGCGTTGCTGGTTTGCTGATTTCTTGCTCGATCCTTGAGGTCAGGGTCTGGTTAAAATTACTAACATTTAAAACAATTATGCGATTTCTTTTTTTGGAGAAGTATTCCAACCAACGCTTATGTTTCGTTTCGTGCACAATCCTTACAACATCCCTCCAAGCCACCTTATCATTGGACAGAGGAAGCGCTGGTGCAAAAAAATAAATTCCCCAATCATCGGTAATTACTTTATATGTTAAAGTAAAAACAGAAATATATGTCACAATAAGCGCGACAAAGAAATCAACATAGCTTAAATTGATGCCACTATAGAATCTGAATAACAATCCTATGCAAAAAATAGAAATAGGCCCAATGCGTAGCAAGGGATTAAACCGATGTTCCATCACAGACCGAGCTCCTGATAAAGACTCGTCTTTCCATAGTATATGCCGGGGGAGAACATGTACGTAAAGCCAGCAGCGCCGAATCCGGCACCTGCTACGGCACCGACCAACATTCCTTTCGGACCGAGCCCGGCACCTGCTACCTTACCCACGTATGCGCCTGCACGGCCACCGATATAAGCTGCACCAAACACTAAGGCTTCGGCGCCAACACTGATCGCGGCGCGACCAGCTATTTGGCCCCAGCCATCGCCTCCAGACATGGCGTCTTTATACACAGTGTATCCAGCCAAAACCATACCAACACCCATCATCGCATTCGCAACCTTTGGAAATCGAGTGTAGGCATCGCGGATGTTGATCCCATGCCGCGGCTGACCCTGTGAATCCATGACCATAGCCCGGAGCTCCAGTTCGAACGGGGAGACATTGATCTCGACAGCGTTGGTATAAAACTCTGATACGACGACTTCTTTATTTTCACTCACGATTTCTTCCTTCAAGTTTCTTGCGATTTTCTGCAGCTCTCTGCTTTACCTTTTCAATTAATTGCGGGTTGATCACTTGACCCCATTGTCCGTATGCAGTGAGGGTGTAGCTGGATTTCCAGAAATCCTCGAAAGTCAGGTTACGTACCATGAGCAGCGGATTGATGAATCGCTCTAATTTTGTATCAAGCCGATTCTCTGGATCTGGTTCCAAATAGCAAACATTTTCACACTTCTCCAGTATACGGTCGAACATCTCGCCAAAATCAACAATGGTGGTGCTGAACATAACGCGCCGGTCCGGAAATTCACCACAAAGGACGGGCGACGGTGGACCATTGCCATAGCATTGAACAAAGATGCGTTCAATTGATGTATAGGGTACCCTGATAGCCCTGCTACTAACGGTCCGGTAGCAAACCATCTCAGTTTCATGCAATTCAACCATCGAAGTGAAGACATTGCTTAATGTGACATACAAAATGCGCCATAGTAAATACGCGCCCGCCAGCATCCCGCCAGCAACGAGAATCCCGACCACTCGCTTGCCAACTGTATCGGACTCAACGATACTATTTGGTACTATCATTCCGTATGCAATGATGATCGCGCCCAGCATCATGACCGTGTACAAGGGCACCAGAAACCATGGATTGTTGAAAACTGTGCTGTAGAAATTGGGGTCGCGATCAGCGGTATAGTGCGGCGACTGATTTTGTTTTTCCGTCATTTCAGCCATATTTGCTGCGTCGTTGTCCAGCCTAGACCCGCTGACATGTTAAAGCCAGTGGCCGGATTGGTCGTGAGAGAGTAAGCGAAAGGGTTCATCTGTAAGTACGGATTGCTTGCCACACCAGGACCCTGAGCCCGGACCCCGGCCAGATACGCCTGGTTGGTTCCCTGTGAGGCCCAGCTGTTCATCAGACCACCAGCCGTCCCCATCGCAAACGATGCACCCACTGCATACGGATTCACACTACCATAACTTATATACTGGTTGGCAGCATCATGTCCCCCGATCATCGCTCCGCTTAAGAGAGCTCTCGCCCGATGGCTATCCAACGAAACCTGCCCAATCTGTTTCAAATGCCCGATCGGTCCTGTCAGCATTCCGATCTGGCTGGATGAATACATACTTTCTGCCCAATCCATGCCAGACATGGGCGATCCCGTAACTAGGCTGGCAACAGGATATGCGACGCCGCTAATCGCCGCTGAGCCGGCTCCGGCCGTCATAACGCCTTTAACGGTTACGGCCGGACCGACAAATCGTGCGCCGACCGTGGCAACTCCCCCTCCTAAGCTTGCAAAACCCACAGCCATATCACCGTATCTGCCGTATTGGGCGTAGGCCGGATTGACCCAGCCTGTCATCGTTTGAAGCGGCGATCCATAACGGTCCTGCGAGCCGCTCCACGCCGCCCACATTTCTGCCGCGGAAAGACTCATTTCACTGGCACTATAGCCAAGCAGAGCACCACCTGCTACCGCAACCCCAACGCCTACTCCAGTAGCGGCCCCGAGTCCTCCGCCAATGACCATCTTGGTGCCCGCCACTATACCCAGTCCAGAAGCCACCATGCGGCCCCCCGCTCCCAGCATACGGCCCCAGTCTGCATCTGTTGGATGCACGGTACTGAGACTCGCCAGGTACTGCTTCTGCCATGCGGCAAACCTGTAAGGATCGGCAACAGCCACAATACGCCCGGCAGAATTATACTGCACCTGTGTCCCTGCCGCATGGCTTGCATTGTAACCCGGACCAAAATTGTAGGTCGCCTGTGCAGGCTGCTGGAAGATTGGCTCACCGCCGATCGCCACTTTATACATCTGGGCAAAGGCCGGTGTGCCAATCAAGGAGGTATCGCCGCCCTTAGCCTGGATGAAAAAGCTGCCGTAGCTTCTCCCATGCTCATGCCGCTTTTCATCAGGGCTTCAATAGCGCGGTAAGCCTGCTGGTTCGTTCCGGTCACTCCGGCCAGAGCCAGTGTAGTGGAAGCGATGTCCGCTGCACTCTGGATGTTGCCAGGCGCACGTCCGCGTGCCTGATTGACAGCATCAATGCCAGCCTGAACCTGCGCGGGATTGGCCGATCCACCACCGCCTTCAGTGACGTCACCCCCGCCACCCCCTGTGGGACCTGTACCACCGGTACTTCCAGCACCAAACCAGCCCGCGATATCCGCTCCCCATGGCAGAATCCTTTCGCGGAACGCTGGATCCGCTCCGTGCGGACAGAACTTCTGGATCAGGTTATTGTCTGTACAGAAAAGCATGCAAGGATCCTCCTGAAACGGTCGGCATCATATCTGCATAGCAAAAGGAGGCCGCATAGCTCTGTACATTACTTCTGGCCTAGTACAGTAGCCTACACCGGCCGCAATCGCTCCACCCACAGTTCCCAGACCAAAGGACAACGTGCCGCCGGAGGCTATGTCTGCTGATGCGGCCGCTATACCAATTCCCATCAGGACCGTACCGGTCACCTTAAGCGTGGTACTGGCCATATTGAGCATCGAGGCTTCCACCATATAGCCGTAGCTTTTGCCGCCAAACTCTTCACCCATACGGGCGTTATAGTTGAGATTGATGATGGGATCAAACATCACTGCATTCATTTTTTCCTGCAGACCCAGGCCTGAATACTTGTATAAGGGGTCGTTTTCAGAAGCGGCATTCGCCATCCGCTGCTCAATTCCTCTGGCCTCTTCTTGAGCCACCCAGCGGCTCATCCATTTACCAGAGGCTGGGCATGGAGATGGCCATGGATGTGCTCGATATCGAAGGCTCGGGCGAACTGGGCTCCGGCGGCACAAGGCCCGGTGGTGCGCCAGCCGGATTTTATGTGCAGATTCGCCAGAAAGGCTATCATTGCGCGTATGGTGCTGCGCATACATGTTGCGGAAGGTTCCTGAATCGAGCCAGTTCTGTCCTTCGCCATCCGGGCCTTCACCTACCCAATTAGCAAACTCTCCCTTCTCGCCCCCGCGTCCTAAAATCTTCTCAAAGGCAGATTGCAATGCTAATTTTTGTACATAAAAATAGGTTTCAACTTCCACACCCTGCGCATTTTTTCGGACCACGGACCGTTTTCCCTGTACAGCATATTCCAGAACCAGGAGAAAAACAGTTAATACATAATACGTATCAAAAAAATTTCCCGGTACGGACCTTCCGGGAGAGAATGTGAGAATGACAAAGAGACGCACCCCAGGAAGGATGCGCTCAGCGATATATGTCCTTGCGATGCCCGACATCAACAATCCTGACCAGTTTTCTCCCTTCGTCGATCTCATAAATAACGCGGTAGTCGCCAATACGAATGCGCCAACCCTGGCGCCCCTGTAGCTTTTTTGCTCCTGCAGGCCGCGCATCTTCTCCCAGCCTGCGCAGCGCAGCAATCATCTGAGGGTAGGCCGCTCCGGGCAATTTCCCCAGTTCTTTTTGCGCTCTGCGCTCAATCAGGAGGTTGTAAGTCAAGGGCGATTCCGTTCGATTTCGGCTATGGCCTCCTCCAGCGGAATCGGGTCGGAAGGGGCAGAAATAGCCTCATCATAGGCCCGAATATCCTCCAGGTCTTCCAGAGCCTCCAGCATCTCCCGGTATCTGGCAATTTCTAAGATCACCTGGACCTTTTGGCCATTCTCATCGACTATGAATCGTTCTTTAGCCTGCATATAACCCCAGCGTCCTCAGTTCCCGTAACACGATTCTTTTCTCGGCCCGGATATTTTCCAGCTTCTTTTGTACATTTTCTTCAATAGAACTGAGGGATTTTAAGCTGGTCTGCAACTTTTCAGCCCGTTTCTGGTCCTTTCCCGACAGGGCTTTCTCCCGTTTCCGGCCTTTCTGGCTCTCTTTGCGGATTCCGCTCAAAATGAGCTCTGCGGTCTTGACCTTGATCCCTGTTTCCCGTTCAATGCGCACCGCAAGGGGGGTCAAATTCTCATTTGAGGTTTTGCCACCGGTATATTGATTGCCCGGTCTCCGCCCCGTCGATCTGCGTATCGAAAAAAATTTTCCGGTACAGGTCTTCTCTGGCTCACGGGCAGGATGATAAAAAAACGCGCCTGAGAAGGAAGGCGACCGGGTTCAGACATCTTTCAGACGGTCCTTCCAGTATCCGGGACGGCGACTCTGGTGGGCAATGGCGAGGATAAAAATACGGTCTTCTGCAGCATGGTATAGAATACTGTAAGGAAACCGTTTTAACAGCTGGCGTCGCACTTCATCTTCCACGGATTCTCCTGCCAGAGGAAACCTCTGCATACGATCCTGTGCACCAGCGACTTCAGTGAGAAAGTGTTCTTTCACAGCACTGGAAATCGCTCTGTAAAAGTGGGTTGCTGCGCGCAATTCAGCCCTTGCCTCTGGATGAAAGCGGACCCGCATTAAAGCGCGCGCATTTCAGCCATCACCTCATCAGCATCGCTGGTCTCAACGAGGCCCGCTCGAATTTCATGTAACCGGCGCTGCGCTTCTGCAAGCCATAATCGATCGATTTCTGCACTCGAACCCAGGCTGGCAACAATATGATCAACGAGCTCAATACGCTCCGACTCTGCCAATTGCATGGCCGCTTCCTCGATTTCTGCCAGCCTGTTCATACCTGCCCCCCAGCGTCCTCAGTTCCCGTAACACGATTCTTTTCCCGGCCCGGATATTTTCCAGCTTCTTTTGTACATTTTCTTCACATAGAACTGAGGGATTTTAAGCCGGTCTGCAACTTTTCAGCCCGTTTCTGGTCCTTTGCGGACAGGGCTTTCTCTCGGTACAGGCCTTCTCTGGCTCAGGGGCGGGATGATATATAAAAACGCGCCTGAGAAGGGAAATCAGCCATCTTTCAGACGGTCCTTCCAGTATCCGGGACGGCGACTCTGGTGGGCAATGGCAGCCACATAAATCTCCGCTTCCTCAACCCGGTAGAACAGATCAAACGGAAAGCGTCCAAGACGATAGCAGCGGAAGGGAATCTCATTTGCGAAGGGATAGCGATCCGGATGGGCGGCAATTTGTTGCAATCCCTTTTCCACCATGGCAACGAAATCAAGACCAAGTTGCACTGCATGCGATGCATAAAATTCAGCTGCCTCTTCCAGCTCCTGCATGGCTTCTGAGTCGATTCTGATATTCATACACTCTCTCGCGTGCCCTCAGGATTGCCTGGTCAGCCGGAACAGGAATGGATTTCCCCGCTTTGTAATCCTCCCATCGGCGCTGCGCTTCCTCAGCCCATTCCTTCTGAATTTCCAGATCCACGGGTAAACTGGCATACAGGGCATCGGCCAGTTCCACTCTGTCTGCTGCATCCAGCGTCAGCGCCGCAGCCCGGATTTCTTGAACAGTCATACCTGCACCCCCAGCGTCTTCAGTTCCCGTAGCACGATCCTTTTCCCGGCCCGGATATTTTCCAGCTTCTTTTGTACATTTTCTTCTATAGAACTGAGGGATTTAAGCTGGATCTGCAACTCTTCAGCCCGCTTCTGGTCCTTTGCGGAAAGGGTTTTCTCTCGCTTCCCTCACGGAGATTCAACAGCTTTTTTAACATTTTCCGGTCTGGCCCGGAAAACCTGAAGAGCCCGCAGAGCCACAAATTCATCTGTTCCTTTCAGTTCCGATTCCAGCCGTAAGCGATAGTGCCGGCAAGAATTCCGGCGACCGTAAAGAGGCCGGCCAGCGTACCAAAACCGATCTGTGCCAGGGCCGGCCCGGGACAGGCACCGGTCAGAGCCCAGCCCGCACCCGCAAGGAGGCCACCAATGATGTGATTGCGGTCGAGAGGTTCATTGGAATAGTCAATGGCTTCACCGGTGAGCAAGGCCTTTATTTTTAACTTTTTCAATAAAAAAACAAGCAGGAAAGAAATTCCCACGGCAATGGCCAGCACGCCGTACAGATGGATACTCTGCATAAGAAACATGTCACGGATCACGTCGTAGTTGGAAACGCCGGAGAGGATCAGCACATAGCCAAAGGCTGTTCCGGCCAGAAGAAAAAATATCCGCATCATCTTCCACCTCCCAGCAGGTATTCTACAAGATAGGTAACAATTACGCCGCCCACCAGAAAGCAGACGGTCGCCATGAGGCTGGCAAGAGAACCACGTGAAAGGCCGGCAATGCTATTGCCCGAAGTACAACCCCGGGCCAGCCGGCTGCCATAGCCCCACAAAAATCCACCACTGACAAGAACCACAGCCATTACCCACAGGTCCTGCCCCCACAGAGATTGGAAACTGCCCAGGTCAAAAGAGGGCCGATACCCCTGGGTAGTCAGGGCCGCGATGAAACCGCCAATGATGATTCCCGCAGCAAACATGGTACGAAATCCAAAGGGGCCACCCATTTCTTCGCGCACAAAAAAAGGACGTTTGATCAAGATGGAACAGGCGCTCACATAGCCGCGCGTCACGGAAATAAACTTTCCACCAAATAGCACAGTCGATACGGCAACCAGGGCAATTGCCGGTCCCCCGATATAAAAAGGCCAGTATTCTAATAACATGTCAGTCCCCCGGATTGGATTTACTTCCAGTTAATCGAATCATGACCGTTTTTCAACCAACAATTTTTTTGACAGGGATCCGCTCTTCACAAGCGTAGCTTTGTGCCTCTAAGCGGTCAGAAAGTCCGGACCCTGCCCTTTGAAACCGGGCTGGATTTTTTCGAAATCTTTGAGCGCCTCCTGAAACACTGCCAGACCGCTTTCTTTCTGGAAAGCCTGGGGGAAGAAACCTACGAATCCAGACATTCGGTGATTGGCTTTGAACCCGAACATCATATAGAGGCCAGGGCCGGACAATTCATCCTCGATGGCAGCTCGCGGACCTGTGTGAACCCCTACCTGGAACTGCAAAAAATGATGCCTGGAGATCATTTGAGCCGGCTGTACACCGGCGGCCTTGTGGGTTACCTGGGTTATGAAGCGATGAATTTCTTTGAACCCTCTTTGCTGCTCAAAGAGCATGCCGATTTTCCCTGTTTTGAATTTGGTCTGTATAGCGATGGCCTGATTCTGGATAAACTTACTGGAGCGGTTCAATATTTTTACTATAACAAAAACCGCCTGGATTTTATTCAGGAGTGTTTACTGAAGCAGCCCGCGGAAGAACCATGCAATGTTCATTTCACTGGCTTTTCGCGCAACCAGGAAGAGCACAGTAGAATGGTTCAGGCGGCCGGAGAAGAAATTCTGGCCGGCAATACCTTCCAGTGCCAGATCGGTTTTAAGGCCCACTACACCATTACCGGAAGCGACCTGCCGGTGTATCGCGAGCTGCGCCGGGTCAATCCCTCACCACACATGTTCTATATAAAATTTAATGACCGTCGATTGATCGGTGCCAGCCCGGAGCTTATTTTCCGTCTGCGCCAGGGAGAAATGGAGACATTTCCTTTAGCCGGGACCATCGAACGGGGAAAGACATCACAGGAGGATCGCCAGCTGGCCCGTAAACTCCTCAGTGATCCCAAAGAAATTGCCGAGCATAATATGTTAGTCGATCTGCACCGCAATGATCTTGGCCGGGTGGCCCGCTTCGGTACGGTAAAAGTACGCCGGTTGTTTGACCTCAAACGCTTCAGTCATGTGCAGCATATATCCAGCGAAGTTGCCGGAATCATCCGCCGGGACCACAATATGTTTTCGGGGCTGGCCAGTGTGTTTCCGGCAGGTACACTTTCCGGAGCCCCTAAGATCGAATCCATGAAAATCATTTCGCGTATTGAAAACGACCCGCGGGGCCCCTACGGTGGTGCCGTGGGCCACTTTGGCTTCAATGGTGATGCCACATTTGCCATTCCGATCCGGACTCTTTTCTTATCAGGAAATCGTGCTTACAGTCAGGCTTCGGGTGGTATTGTTTATGATTCCCACCCGGAAGGAGAATACAGAGAAATACAGAATAAACTTGCTGCCATGCGCCAGGCATTGCGGCCTTTTGAGAAAGAATCGTGAAAGCACTCATCATTGATAATTATGATTCTTTTACTTACAATCTTTATCAGTATGTAGGGGAATTGCTCGAAGAAAAAGGACGATTTGAACTACACGTCCGGCGGAACAATGAAATCAGCCTTGAGCAAATAGTGCAGAGTAAATATGATCGCATCATCCTCTCTCCGGGACCAGGACATCCGGCCGATCCCGCCTATTTTGGTGTATGTGCTGCGGTCATTGAATCCTGCCCGGCCCCGCTTCTGGGGGTCTGCCTCGGAATGCAGGGCATGGCAGAGGTTCTGGGTGGAAAAGTAGACAGGGCTCATATGCCCATGCATGGCAAACAATCCCTCATTGAGCATGACGGTAGCGTACTTTTCACACACCTGCCAGAGCAAATTGAAGTCATGCGCTATCATTCTCTGGTTGTCCAGAAATTGCCTGATGAATTGCGCATCACAGCGCGCACCTGCGATGATCGTAAAGAAATTATGGCCATCGAACACATCAAAAAACCCATGTTTGGTATACAATTCCATCCAGAATCCTTCGGAACCGAAGGCGGGCAGATTATGTTAAGAAATTTTCTTTTCGCGCCGCTATCGGTTTCCCGTAAACCAGGTCCGTTATCCGGACCATTTTGAGCTAAAGGGCAGCGTGGCAATCTGTGCTGTCAGGCGACGGACCTCCGGGCCTGGCACGGGTTTCTTAAAGCGCGAAATCACTGCACGAAGGAGTGAATCCCGCGCCAGAGAGGCAACCAGGTCCCCGGCAATCTGCAAGTCAAAACGGTCCAAGGGTCCTTTTTCCATGGCCATGAGCCGCCGGGTAAGTTCAGCAGCAGATCCGCGGGTACGCCTGCGGGACGGCTCTTCTGCGTAGCTTGCCAGCCCTTCCCCCAGCCAGACAGGCAAAGCCAGGTGCTGGTATCCAGCATGGGTGAGCTCATGGGTCAGTGTTTTTTGCCAGCTCCGGGCGGCCCGGATGATCAGGTGACCCATTCCTTTTTCCACATAGAGGCCGCTGAGCTGAATAGAGGAGCCGGCAACAGTCCGGACGTAACGCTGAAACATCGGCGGTGCGAGAATATAGATAACAAATCGACCGGCTGCCCGGCTCGAAAAATACGGCAGCTTTTCGAGTTTACCGAGAGCCCGTTCAGCTGCCGCCATCCGCTTCATGGACCCTCGCGGGCTCACAATCAAAAACTGGCTGGATACTTCGATTTGATAGTTCAACTCGCCGGCGAACGCCCGAACAAAGTCCTTTTCCAGACGAGAGTATTGGGAGCCGCCGGGCAAGGCTTTGCTCCGCAAAAAGAGAAAACCATTGCGGCGATAGACAGAGGACCGCAACTCCATGTTCAATCAGGAAAAAATTCCGGCGGCTCCTGGATAAAGCGAAACGATTCTTCTACCATCAAGGGCAGTGCATTGGTTAACTGGTGGTCGGAATGGAATAGAAGCAAACGGGATTTCTCATTGGCACTCAAATAGGCCACACTATCCTGGAAAGGCACAACATCATCGTTCAAGCCATGAAAGATGAGGCAGGGGATCTGCCGCTTCAACTGCTGCGGATGTTGCTTTAGATCGTCCAGAATCGCAGACGACCAATCCATCTCCTGGTTCTGCCCGTAATGAAAGATCCGCCTGCGGCCACTGGCTTTCCACTCCCTCAGCGCGGCTGCTCCCAGCTCCCTTTCATAACGGGTAAGGAAGCCGATGGCCGGAGCCAGAAGAACGATTCGCTCAATCTGTTGATCCTTTTCTGCGAGCAGGAGAGTGACAAGGCCGCCAAGGCTCGAGCCAATCAGGGTAATGGGACCCGGTCGGAACATGGAGGAAACCAGCTCCATCTGCGTTGAAACCGTCATGGAAAAGAAATCCGGCGTGTTAAGATCAGGAAGAGTGAGGGCAATGCCCCGATCGGCAAAGTAGCTTTGAAAGGCCTGTCCCTTGGTGGAAAGCGGCCCGGATGCGAGTCCATGTAAATAAATACATTGCATCAACTTTTATTGCGGCTGGCTATAGCCGCCATGGCCCGGGCAAAAACGGGCAGCTCAATGAGTTTGCTGGCCAGATCCCGGTCCCGCTCAAGGTCGCGCTCCATCTGTTCCAGTATTGTGCTGCGGTAGAGTTGCCGCGTGGGCAGATAGGCTTCCGGGTCCAGACGCAAAATCTGATCGGCCCTTTTCAAGGACAGACTGCGCAGAGCCTGGGCCGTTTCTGCCACTCCATCGATCAGTCCCATTTGCAGTGCTTCATCCGACTTAAAAGCCATGCCCTCAAGGAGTGATCGCACGTAAGACGGCGTAACAACGGCGTGCATCATCCGCGTAAAACAAACGGGCAGGGGCAAACCCATGGCCAGTTCAGAAAAGCCGATTCTGCCCGATCCAGATAGCATATAGCGGTTATCTGCCGCAACGGCAATCACCGCCCCGCCAGCCATGGCGTGGCCGGCAATCTCCACGATCCAGGGTTTGGGCAACCGATACAGTTCAAGAGCTGCATCGATCATGGCCAGAATCGTCTCCCGGCGCTCCTGCGGGGAGCCCGCTACAAGCAGCGCCCCATCCAGGCCGTTGCAAAAAAATTTAGGATGAGCTGATGTACAGAGAATCACATCCGCATCCTTTCCCGCATCACGAAGAGTTGTTATCAGTTCTTTAAGTAACGGTCGGGAAAGAGTATTATTGGGCGGAAGGGTGAGCAGAGATATATGCGCCAGGCGTCCATTCTTGCGTTCTTCCATTTCAATTGTAAAAGACATCCCTGCTCATGGAGCCCGACCTTTAACGGGCAAGCAATTTTCGCTTTACAGACGGCGCACTCATAAGGCCAGATGGGTCATGCAAAAAGCTCGCAGAAGTATTTTGGCACTCTTCTTGCTTGGCATCTCCTGCTTCGGTGCTGAGGATACAAGGACGATCAAATTGGCCCAACTTCCGGCACGCCTGACCTACACCGCTGCTGGCCAGACCGCAATAGAGGAAGATGTCCCATCCCTACTGGATTTTGTACGCGAGCGCAAAAAAAAGGCCGCGCGATTGCAGGCCACGCTACAGTTGCCCGATCAAACGCTGAATGAGTTGCTCCATGCGGGCGCGCTAACTCTTTTTACCGGCTACATATCCGACGTAACGACCATCCGTATCAACGGACAAAAGATCATCCAGCTCGGCCGGATAGACCCTTATGAGTCAGCTTCCTATCGGAACGCTATCGTTGATCTGCCGGCTCACATTTTCCGTAAGCAGGATAATGTTCTGGAGCTGGACATGTACGGCACTGGAGTGCGTGATCTTTCCATAGAAAATACTTTCAGTATCGGGCCGGCCCGATCCATCTATTTTAGCTACTGGAAAGGGGAATTACTTACCTTTCTACTGCTTGTGGCCTATGCTCTGGTGGGACTCTATCACCTGCTTCTCTTCAGCCGAAGACCCCGCGATCGCCACAACTTTTTCTTCGGCATTTTTTGCCTGGGTGTATCCTTTTACTGGTTTTTCCGCACCTACTCACGTGACATGATTGAACCGATCCTCCTGCGCCAGAAATTGGAATACATTACCCTGTTTCTTCTGGGCCCGCTGCTGCTCTGTTTCTTCAGCCTTTTCTTTAACAATCGCTACGGTCGCTTTCCCCTGCTCTATTCGATCTTTGCACTTGTACTTTCCGTATTCGCTCTGTTGGGCAACTTTTCTGTTATGGAAAAGACGTTACTCATCTGGCAGATCAGTGCGCTTTCGATCATAGGATATCTGGTCTACCTGGTCAGTGTTCAATTGTTTCGAAAAAAGAATATCGACGCACGCTACCTGGTTCTGGGAATTCTGCTTTTTGTGGCCGGCGTGATTCACGATATCCTGGCGGCCCGCGGAATTCTGGACACGGAAACTCATGTAACTCGTTACGCTTTTACTGTTTTCATTCTGGGCATTGGTGGTGTCCTGGCCAATCGCTTTATGCGAGTGCACAATGAAGTGGAGCATCTCAATGCCAATCTGGAAGCCCTGGTCGAAAAAAGGACGGCAGAACTCAAGAAGACACTCCGGGAAGTTCAGGCTTTAAAGACCCAGCAGGATGGAGACTACTATTTAACCTCCCTGCTCATTCAACCTCTGGTGGGCAATTTTACCGGACCCGGACGCATCAGCGTTGAGATGTTCATCAAACAGAAAAAAGAGTTTTATTTTCGTAAATGGCAGGCAGAAATCGGTGGTGATGTTGCCACAGCCTACCCTCTTGTACTGCGGGGGAAAGAATACATCGCTTTGCTCAATGGAGATGCCATGGGCAAATCCATTCAGGGAGCTGGCGGAGCCCTGGTGGTGGGCACGGTTTTCAAGTCCATTGTCAGCCGGACGGAACACTCCTCGCAGGCCCGCAATAAAAGCCCGGAGCGCTGGCTCAAAGATACATTTACAGAATTACAGAATATTTTTATCAGTTTTGACGGTCACATGCTGCTCAGTGCCGTGATCTGCCTGGCGGAACAGAAGACGGGTCTCCTGTACTACATCAACGCTGAACATCCATTCAGTGTTCTTTACCGCAACAAGCGGGCAGATTTCATTGAAACGAAAACCGTTTGCCGCAAAATTGGCATTGATATTCTCGAAGGACACCTCGCCGTAAAAACCTTCCGCATGCAACCGGATGATATCCTTTTTCTGGGATCCGACGGCCGCGACGATTTGCTTTTAGGAATAGATCCCTCCGGGCATCGCATCATCAATGAAGATGAAAGCCGTTTCCTGGCGCTGGTTGAACATTGCGAGGGAGATTTAACGCGCATCGCCGATGGCCTGCTACAAACAGGTGCCTTAACCGATGACCTGAGCCTTGTGCGCATTGCTTATCTTGAAGATGCCGCTTACGAAGAGCGGGCTCCCGATACCGACTTCAAGGCAAGAATACAGGAATTGCAGCAGAACAAAGAATACGCATCGGCTTTAGCACTTTGCCAGCAAGCACTGGAAATGTATCCAGAAGATGCAAATCTGCTTTACCGGGCTATGATTCTGCATCGGCTGAATGGAAACACACAGGAAGCGATTGACTGTGGCGAACGTCTACGACTGCGCGATCCTTCCCATAGCAACAATCTTTACAATCTATGTGATGCTTACAGAGTTACGGGAGATATTGAACGGGCCCGCGGACTTTTTTCCCAGGCGACGCTGCTCGATCCAGACAATGCGGCAGCTCTACGCCTCAGGCAGCTACTCAAGCTAACAGCTGATGAAAACCTGCTGGATCGCCGGATTTGAGCCATTGTTGCAGCTTGAATCGCTTTTCTCCTGCCAGGAAAGTAGAAAGAGCAGTGGAGCCACCTCTCTTGGACAACCGGTTGCCATCCGGGTCCTGGATCAGGTCTGTATGGTAGAAGGCGGGCGGCTGATGACCCAGGGCCTGGTAGAGGAGTAACTGTCGAGCAGTCGAACGCAAGAGATCCCTTCCGCGCACAACTTCCGTAATGGCCATGAGCACATCATCCACAACCACAGCCAGCTCGTAGGAGGGAAAACCATCCTTTCGCCAGATCAGAAAATCGCCCAGATCCTGCCCGCAAAGATAACTCTGCGGGCCAAAATGCAAATCTTCAAAACCGACCATTTTTCCATAAGGAGCGGCAAATCTCCAATTTACCGCTCCGGGCTCTGTTGCCTGCTGACCGCTCCCTGTTTGGGGGCGCAAAGAAAGAGGAAAAATCGCTTCCTGCTCGGAATTATGGGGGGCCTGAAGTGCCCCTTCCACGTCTTTGCGGGAGAGATGGCAGGGATAGATAAGTCCCGTCTTGTGTAAAACTTTCCAGAACTTCAGGTAAATGGGGATGCGCTCACTCTGCCTGTACGGACCGTAAGCTCCGCCCACATCAGGCCCTTCTTCCCAGAAGATACCCAGCTCCCTTAGCTCGGTCAAAGCTCTGTACGCATATTCCGGGCGACAGCGAGCCCGATCCAGGTCTTCCATCCGAAAAATCAGAGCGCCGCCGGCCAGGCGACTGCGCGAAAAGGCCTGATAGAACGTCCAGGCATGGCCCGCATGCAAGGGACCTCCAGGTGATGGCGCAATCCGGCCGCGGTAGCTCACGGCCGATAGATGCGATCCAGGACCGCTCGCAAGAGATCGCGAACAATCCCCCGCGCCGGGAGAGCAGCGGCCATACCATAAACCGGTGCCATGCCTGCTGACTTTAGCGGGGCCTTCCTTTCTGCCTGCACAGCGATTTTCAGGTCTTTCAAAAAGCGTCCGGCCACGCCCTTTTGTGTATGCAGAAGGGTGACGCAAAGATGCAGACAGGCGGGCCGGTGCAGCCCGTTCAGATTCCAGCCTGCCCGGCCCAATCGCTCCGATATATTATAAATGTTCAAATCTTTTGATTTAAAGGCGATGACGAAAAGCGAATCCCCCAGCAGCTCAAGTCCTTCTATGTCTGCCAGGCCCTCTTTGATTTTCCGGGCGGTAAAAAAAATACGCCGGGCTGCATCCTGATACCCCTGGCGCCCCATTCTGAGCATCGCCGCCCGGCACTGGGCAATCAGGGCACCTGGCCGTGAACCTGCCAGAGTGGGCGAGAAATACAATCCGCCAGGCCAGTCTGTCGTGATGTAAAACTGATGTTCACGCAATGAAGCGGACCGGTACAGAACCACAGAAGTACCCTTTGCTGCGTAACCAAACTTATGGGTATCCGCAGACAGGGAAGTCACACCGGGCAGGCGAAAATCAAAATCCGGCGCGCTATAGCCCAGCTCCCGGGCAAAGGGCAGGACAAAGCCGCCCAGACAGGCATCGGTATGAAAGCCTGCTCCAGCGCGCCTTGCCAGTTCTGACATTTCTGCGATGGGATCGATCACACCGTGAGGAAACGACGGAGCACTACCCACGACCACAATGGTCCGGGAACTCAGTGCCCGCCGCACGGAACGCACATCCGCACGCATATCAGCTCCCACGGGAACAGTCCTTTTCTTGATCCCGAAATACATCGCAGCTTTATCAAAAGCAGCATGTGCTGTTTCCGGCACTATCATTTCCCCGTGCCTGATTCCTCGCACCTCACGGGCATGGTCACGATACGTTTTCATCGCCAGAAGAATGCTCTCCGTGCCTCCGGAGGTAACGCTGCCTACAATATCAGCCTGGCTTTCCCTTTTTCCCAGAAGGTTGGCCGTCATGGAGGTAATTTCGTTTTCGTAGCGGGTTATGCTGGGCCACAGATCCACATGCAGGGGATTTGTTTGCGAATGCATAGCATAAATTTCATTCAGGAAATCGATGTGCTCTTTCTGGCCGTGGTAAACTCCCCCGGATACAAGGCCCTTCTGCCAGCGGGGGTTCTCTTTTTGCATCCGTTCGCGCATTTGTGCTTTAAGTTTTGTCGGGGCCACTCCCTGCCCCGGAAGCTCGAGAAAGCCTGGATCATAGGGCTTTAAAGTATGCTCCACGGAAAGTGTGGCCTTCTGTTGTTCGGCCTGCATTTCCCGCTTAACCGCAGGTAACTTTTTCAGGGCCTTTTCCAGAAAGGGGAAAAGGGCCAGCAGCCGCTCTGCAAAGGCCACGAGCCGCGGGTATTGTCCGAGTATAGCTTCCATGCGCTCTGCCTATTCCTGAACTTTGATCACCGGATTCATCTTATGAAATAAGTCTCTATTCTTCTTATAAAATTCCATGAAATAGCGATACTTCTGCTCATAAATACGCTGGTCCTGCTCTTCTGGATAAAAGGTTTGCTGGACACGAGCCAGGTTTTTGATTTCCCCGACGCGAATGGCACCCAGAGCAAGCAGGGCCAGGTAGGCCGCACCGCGTGGCCCTGCATGGTGGGGATCCTCCATCTGATGCACCGGGCATCCCAGAACGCTTGCAAGGATCTGGCACCACAGGGGTGAGCGGGCACCGCCACCAATAGCATTAATGGCCTTGAGCTTCCGTGAACAAAATCGCTCAACGGCCAGGGAAAGCCAGCGAGCATTGAAGGCCACACCCTCAAGCGTGGCCCGAATCAGATCCGGACGGCGGGTTGTTGCAGCAATGTTAAAAAAAGCTCCACGCAATTGACTGTCTTCCACGGGTGTGCGTTCTCCGTACAGCCAGGGAAAGAAAAGCGGTCCGTCAGCTCTGACCGGTACCCGAGCTGCCCGGTCAAGCATCTGTTCCATGGCTTTATCATTCTGAACTGTCAGTCCATCATCACAAAAAAATATATTTTCTTTTAAGAACTGGAGCGAGTAGCCCGCAGTTTCCTGTTCATTGGCGATCAGATACCGCCCTGGCAGGGCAGACGGCAGACTGGCCATATTTCGCAAAATATCCGTTTTCTTAAATGGAACGTGACAGGTAAGCCAGCTTGATGTGCCCAGACAGAAATGGGTCTCAAAATCCAGCACAGCGCCCGAGCCCACCGCGGCTGCCTGCAAATCGGGTGTACCCATCACTACGGGAATGGAACCGGAAAGTCCCAGTTCACGGGCACATTCGTCGAGCAAATCTCCAGCAATGGATGTGGGCGCTACCAGATCCGGAAGTTTTTCCCGTTCAACACCTGCCCAGGAGAGGAGGCGCCGGTCATAGTCTATTTTATCAATATTTCTATTATCCGTAACCCAGTGCAGAGCGATAGAATCAAAACCGGCCAGACGTTTGCCCGTAAGCCTAAAAATCAAATAATCCTTGGGTTCAAAGAAGGTTGCCGCCTGCCGATACAGTCCCGGGGCCGTAGCCTTGAGGTAGAGGATATGCGCCAGCGGATCTTTGCCAGATTTACCGGGAACTCCCCCGGTTTTGTAGATCCAGTAGGCCAGCCGGTAAAGGCCGTACCCCTCAAAAGAAGGCCAGCCGCCGCACACCTGCTCGATCAAAGGTGCGCCCCGCGCATCCATCCAGATCAGAGCCCGCCCCAGGGCCCTGCCCGATCGATCCACGGCCACGGTTCCCGACCACTGCGAGCTCACACTGATGGCGCGCACCTGGAGCGGGCCCGCTTTTTGCAAGGCATCGCGGCAAGCATGAATGAGGGCCTGCCACCAATCGGCCGGATCCTGTTCCGCGCCTCCGCCTGGCAGGAAATGGACGGGAACAGAAGCAACCGAATCGGCAAGAACCTCGCCCTTAAGATCCATCAGCACAACTTTGGGACCGGAAGTGCCCAGATCGAATGCCAGTACCGCGCCTACCACGCAGCCTCGCTGAGCGCCCGCTCCATACGCTCCAGTGTTGCGGCAATATCAAAAGGCCAGCTGGAAAACCGATTGCTGAGTTCAAAACGTTCCCGGCCGGGCAGCCGAAGTTCAAAACCGGAGCGAGCCAGAACGCGCCTGCCGACAGATCCGGGCATGGCGTTTAACGGCAAAGAAAGGGAAAGACGTATGCCCCCGCCAGAATTGGTGGGACAGGCAGCCAGATAGCCAAATTGTGGATGAAACTGGAAAACAAAAAGTCCTGAGAGTACCTGCAATTGCGTTTGTAAATACGGAATGGCCCCCGAAAAATCCTGCCGCCGGGCCAGACATTCATAGCGTATATGGTCCTCATCGCCAGAGTAAAGTTGTGTAAAGATACCGGAGGGCCGCTCCGTTTCCGTAGCGATAGATAAAAAATTAACTATATTGTATGTAATCTTTCCATAGGGCAGCCCGTGAATATTGCGCATCATACGCAAACGCACAATTTCTCCTGGAATTTCTTTAATAAAGAATTCGCGCTCATTGCTCTGGACTGTTTCTTCTGCTAAGCCAGAAGAACGCTCCAGTAGATCGCGGCTGCGCATCTGTGCGGCCGCAGACACAATTTCGGGCTGTACAGAGATCTTTTGTTTGCTGCGGAAGCGGCGCAAAAGCAAAACCAGCTCCGGTTGAAACGCGCTGTAACAGTGCTGACAGGAGAGAAGCCTCTTCTTCTGGAAAGCCGCATAGGAAGTTCCGCAATGAGGACAGCGCGGGCTGTGAGCACATCGCGAACAGTAGGGCTCAAAGATGAATCCTGTGGGTCCGGGCCGGACAAGCTCGGCCGTCAGGGGCTCTTTGCAGCCGCTACATTTCACACGATCTGTTCCAGTCGGCCAGTTCGCAGACGATAGCGAAGCGGTACCCGACCGGCCAGCTCGCCATCATGAGTGACGATAAGCAGCGTAAAACCCAGCTCCTTTTGCAAAGAAAAAAGAAGATCCGCGAGTTTTTCACTGTTGCTTCGATCCAGGTTACCGGTTGGCTCATCGGCGAGGATCATTTTTTTTCCACCGACCAGAGCGCGGGCCACACCCGCCCGGGCGAGCTCTCCGCCAGAAACCTGGGCCGGATAATGATCCAGACGATGCTCAAGACCAACCATCTTGAGTTTTTCCTCTGCTTCCCTCCGCGCTTCCTTGCGGGGGCGCCGCTGGATGAGGACAGGCATCATCACATTTTCAAGAACAGTGAAATCGGGCAGGAGATTGTGCTGCTGAAAAACAAAACCCAGCTCTGTTGAACGGAACCGCTCACGAGCGCGCTCCTGCATGACAGATAAATCGACATCGTTCAAGAAAATATGGCCTTTACTGGCAAAATCAAGTGTTCCGATGATATTGAGAAACGTGCTCTTTCCCGAGCCGCTGGCACCTTCCACCGAGAGCACACTGCCTCGCGGCGCCACCAGCTGCAAATCATTCAGAACACTGACCACGCCGGATTCACTGCGGTATTCTTTGGCCAGCCCTTCAACTTTAATTTCTATCATAAAATTCCTTACACATTTGCTCGAATGGTTTCCACAACCTTGAGCGATGCAGCCCGGCGGGCCGGAATGAGACCGGCTACTCCAGAGAGCACCAGAGCCACAAGGGCAATGGAAAAGATGATCTTCATGTCCAGATACACCGGCAGATGATCAAAATAGTAAATATCGCGGGGGATGAGTTGAATGGGGCTGCAGCTCTGGTTAAACCACACGCAAAGAGCATTGGCCAGATCCTCCACCATCTGGATCACGGACTCCAGCTGATTGGCGGCCAGAATCCCGGTCACGCCACCGACAGACGTTGCCATAATTCCCACAAGGAGTGCATTGGCAGTGAAAACAATGGTAATGCTCTGACTGGATAAACCCATGGCCTTCAACATGCCGATACTGTTTTCCCGCGAACGCACAAGAAGATGAGAGGTTACCCAGATCCCGGCCACGCCGGCGACGATGAGAAATCCCAGAATGATCAGCATCAAAATACGTTCGAGCTTTAGCGCGGCCAGAAAATTTCCTTTTTCTTCCTCAATGGTTACGATACGGTACTCCGTTGCGGGCAGAAAATCCTGGAGCAGGCGCCGTTGCATTCTCACTTCATTCAGGTTGCGCGTTTGAACCACGATTTCCGTGGTCCGGTTGCCCAGTCCTAAAACTCGCTGGGCCGTACGCAAAGACATGAGAATCAAATTGAGATCAAATTCATAGAAACCGGTGCGGAAAAAACCGGCAATCACGAAATCCCCCCGGGCCACGTCGCCCTCTTCACGCAATAATCCCTGGGCTGGCATGTACAGTCGTAAGCGATCACCAATGCGCAACCCATAGTAACGAGCCATTTCGCGACCAATCAGAATTCGATTGCGACCGTCAAAATCCTCAAGCAAGTCTTTCTGGTGATGCACGATTCGCGGAAAATAGTTCATTCCCTCAGGTCCGGCCAGTACCGGCAGGGCACGCACCATCTTGCCCTCAAACTGGTTTCGATTGTTCAAAAGCACATTCAGGGAAATGGATCCGTAAACCTGACGAACATTTCCGCGAGGATCTTTTTCTAAAATTTCCGCTGCAATTTGTTCATGATTGGCAATGCGATCGGTGGCCTTTTTCTTTTTAATGGTGATGTGATTACCGGAATTCCACAGAGAGCTGCGGACTTCCTGTTGAAATCCCGTGAAAATTGCCAGCACCAGCACCATAATAAAAACCATCAGGGCCATAAAAAAAAGGGCCATCCGGCTACCCGGATTGAACAGCATGGTTTTTGTGGTGCTACCGAGGAAGCGCAGGGCAACCCAGAGTTCAAGCATCCGGCCATGATCCACTGCGGCCAGGCGAGCGTCAAGTCCTGGAATTGCTTTACAGCCAGGCTCGGGGCAGGACTCTTGAAGTAGATGAGAGTTTTACATCTATCCTTCTATGCCCTTTTGCTGCTGTATTTTTTAACCTTTCTTCTGGGCAGACCCGGGATTGTTGTAAGCCGGGCTACTGCGGCCACGCTTGATTTACGGATCGACCAGGAATCAGACGCAGGAGCAGAAGAAGAAAAACCGCCCGCAGTCAAAGCGACCATATCTCCGGGCCTGTTCGGGCGAATCCAACTGGAACGCGAAGCTCTATTCGCCTTCGACGATCCATTGCTTGAATCGGAAGCCCGGCCGCAAAACCTGCTCAAATCTCTGGAAAGGCTGCTGGCCCTGGATCTTTTCCTTACGACTCTATGTGTTGCCTGGTGTTTTTTACTCATCCTTACCGGGCTTGCTCTATGGAAGGACCACTGGTTTGCCCGCCGCATGGAGGTGATGATGGCCCTCGGGGGAACCGGTTTCTTTGCCATCTACCTTTTATTCTTTCGCCGTAATGACCTGATTTTGAGCGACAATCATGGCCTTGCCCGGCTCCTCACCGCAATGGACACGGTACTGCTCTTTGCCTGCCTGGCATTTCTCATGAACCGGATCGCGGCAGCAAAAAAAGAACGCATTGCCGATCCTTTCATGGCCCATACAGAGAAGAGTAGCGAACACAGGCCCGCTGTATTCACGGTAATCTATCAGCTTCTGCTCATTGCTCTTTGCGGACTGCTGGCCACCAACTTCTTGCTTTTTCCCCTGTATTCCGCGCAGATCCATTTTCCTGGTGCCTTTGGCATGCTGATTTTGGGGCTCATTTTTGCATTGATCCTCTTCTATATCATAGCTTATATGCGCGTCTCTCAAAAAGAGGACTATGAACCTTCCGTTTTCTCCGCGCTTTCTTTTCTGGGGTATCGCCTGCTCTTAAATACCGGATTCTTTGTCTTTTTAACTGTTATGATCGCACTGGGCATCGGGGCCATCATACTGCTTGCCGTATTCAATGTTAATCTACTGGAAGGTCTGCGTCTGCTCTGGATGCCATCGGCTTAAAACAGGCCCTGCTGGCCCTGCTTCTCATTTTCCCTCTGGCCACAGAGCGGCTGGCCGCAGAGGAAAGCTTGCAGGAACTCCTGCAACGTGCAGAAGAACATTTCTTTGCCGGCCGAATCCACATCGCTCTGAAACTCTTTGAACACATAAAAGCGAAAGATCCAGAGAACTATCTGGCCACTACCTACAGCGCGGACATCTACGCCATGCAGAAGAAGTATGCAGAGGCCGTAGACAATTATAAAATCGCTCTGGATTTATCCCCGGCCCCATACCAGGAACATTTTCGACTCGGTCAGGTCTACTACCTGCAGCGCAAAGCGGATCCGGCGCGTGATGCCTTTCAGGAGGCTCTGAGAGCCCGCCCGGAACTCGCTGAATGCCACTACTATCTGGGACTGATCTACTTACGTTTTGATAATGACAGGGAAAAAGCTAAAGCTGCCTTCACTCTGTACCTGCAGGCCCGGCCGGAGGCTAAAGAAAGGCTGCAAATCGAAACATTGCTACAACCCGGCAACACACCCTGACGCCGGAATTTCATTGCCTGCCGGGCAGGATCTAAATCCCTGACCTTCCATGAAGTTAGCGGTAGTGGGAACGGGTTATGTGGGGCTGGTGGCCGGAACCTGCTTTTCTGAATATGGCAACGTTGTCTACTGCGTCGATATCGATGAAAGAAAAATTCAGGGACTCAAAAAGAACCAATTACCCATCTATGAACCCGGCCTCGCGGAAATGGTGGAACGCAACCAGAAAGCGGGCCGGCTGCTTTTTACCACAGACATCAAAGAGGCTGTTGAGGTCTGTGAGATTCTGTTCATTGCCGTGGGCACACCGGGCAAAGCCGATGGCCGCCCGGATATCTCCGGAGTCCTGAATGTAGCCCGCGAGGCCGGGCGGCACGCGCCCGGGCCGCGGATCATCGTGGATAAAAGTACTGTGCCGGTGGGCATGGCCGATCTGGTGAAAAAGGCGGCCAGTGAACATTCGCGCCACCCCATTTTTGTAGTCAGCAATCCTGAATTCCTGCGCGAGGGTCATGCGCTGGAGGATTTCCTTTATCCGGAGCGGGTGGTGATTGGCGCCGATGATCCAGTGGCTGCCCGGAAAATGCAGGAACTCTATGCTCCTTTTGTGAAAAAAACAGATAATCCCATTTTACTTATGTCTATAAAGTCGGCGGAACTCACCAAATACGCCTGCAACAGCTTCCTGGCTCTAAAAATTTCCTTTGCCAATATGATTGCCAATCTGTGCACCGCTATGGGGGCCAACTACAACGATGTAAAGCGTGGCCTGGGATCGGATACGCGCATTGGTAAAAAATTCTTAAATGCTGGTATAGGCTACGGAGGCTCCTGTTTTCCCAAGGATGTTCGCGCGCTCATCCAGATGGCAGAAGATGCCGGCGTGCAGGTACCGATGCTCCGGGAAGTCGAAGCCCTTAACGAATCGCAAAAGAAACGGCTGGTCGATATGGTCTGCGAACACTACGGCAGTGCGGATCTACGCGGCAAAACCTTCGCCGTATGGGGGCTCGCCTTCAAGCCCGATACGGACGACATGCGTGAAGCTCCTTCGCTTTCTGTCCTCCCGGCTCTGCTCGCGGCCGGCGCCCAGGTGCGAGCGCATGATCCGGTGGCCATGGACGTTGCCCGGCCGCTCCTGCCCGCCGGGGTCACCATGGGAGATCCTTTTTCTATTCTGGAGCAGGCGGATGCCCTCCTCATCCTTACCGAATGGCGTGACTATCAGGAAGTGGATTTGAACCTGGTGGGTAATCGTTTAAAAAGCAAAGTCATTTTTGATGGCCGGAACATGTATCCACCCGGACAGCTCAAAGCTATGGGATTCACTTACTACGGAATCGGTAACCATCCTGAACATCTGACTCTGCTGGAGGGAATGCTCTGATCAAGGAATACGGCCATTCTCACCGCGGGCGCGCCATCAACCTCAAGCGCCTCAGTGAAGGCGAACATCCCGTCCTTGTGCTGGCCGGAGTTCATGGCGATGAGCCCGAAGGATATTTGCTGCTCGAACGTCTGGAAAAAGAAATCGTAAGCGGTGGCGAACTGGACAGGCGTATCTCCCTTTTCTCCTGCAGCCGCATCAACCCCGATGGCTGTGAAAAAAACCGGCGGACCAATGAACGCAATGTGGACTTGAACCGCAATCTACCCACCCGGGACTGGCAGGCCGACTTTTCCAATGTGCGCTACTACCCCGGTGAAGCTCCGGGCAGCGAACCGGAAACCAGGGCCACCCTGAACATGATTGCCGATCTACAACCCCTGGTAATTTTTTCTTTGCATTCTTATGAACATCCCATGATCAACTACAACGGGCCCTGCCTTGACCTCGCCGAAGAGATGCAAAAGCACAACGGACTGCACCCCAAAGGAGACATCGGCTATCCCACTCCGGGTAGCCTTGGAACCTGGGGTGGCTTTGAACGCTCCCTGCCGGTAATTACCCTGGAGATCCAGCGCGATCAAAAAGAGCATCACGTCTGGGAGCAGCACTGGCGCGGCCTTGTAGCCGGAATGAATTTTGCGTTAAACTACGCCGGACGCGCCAAACAACGATAAACCGGGCAGGACTACCATGGAAGTAAAAGAACTCTCAGCCATCATTTCGGAAACCTACCAGGACCGGTCCCTCCTTCAAAAAAATAAAGAGGCCGTTCTTGAGGCTCTGGCACTGCTACACCAGGGACAGATTCGCGTGGCTACCCGGCAGAAACCTGGTGTCTGGACGGTGAATGCCTGGGTTAAGGAAGCCATTCTTTTGTACTTTGCGATCCAGCCTATGGAGCAGATGGAGGCCGGCATTTTCTCTTTCTATGATAAAATACCGTTACGAACAGACTACGCCCGTGCCGGTGTTCGCGCGGTGCCGCCGGCGGTGAGTCGTTACGGTTCTTTCATTGAAAAGGGAGCCGTGCTCATGCCCTCCTACGTGAACATTGGTGCTTATGTCGCCTCCGGGACCATGGTCGACACCTGGGCTACGGTGGGCAGCTGTGCACAGATTGGCCAGAACGTACACCTCTCCGGTGGCGTGGGCATCGGGGGCGTGCTTGAGCCACCGCAAGGAGCACCGGTCATCATTGAAGATGGTGCTTTTCTGGGCTCTCGAGCCATTGTCGTGGAAGGGGTCATCGTGGAAGAAGGAGCGGTTCTCGGGGCCAATGTGACCATAACTGCATCCACTCCCATCGTGGATGTGACCGCAGAAAAGGAAATCGTGCATAGAGGGCGTGTTCCGGCTCGCAGTGTGGTCATTCCAGGTATGCGTATGAAGCAGTTTGCTGCGGGCTCCTACGGCACTCCGGCAGCGCTTATCATTGGCCGGCGCAGTGAAAGCACCGATCAAAAAACCTCTCTCAACCAGGCCCTGCGGGATTTTGAGGTGAGCGTTTAGCGGCTCAATTTTCGGGAATTTGTTGACGATCCTTTAACATAAAGCAAATGGATCGTGTTATGAAAACAATTCCTCTGTGGATCCTGCTCCTGCTACTTTCCTGTAACAGCCAGCGGATGGTCAAGGTCAAACAGGGCGGAACGGCCAACCCGGCCCCGGAAAAAACAGAGGAGCGCAGTGCGCCCCTTTTGCGGGATCTGACTCTGGACAAAAGCGATGGGCCTGACGACGGCAGGTTTACTCTGGGGATCCGCGGTGAACGCATCATGTATGGCTACCCGGTTCCTCTATCTACATCACACTTCATACTTCGCGTTGGCGAGCGCTTTGCCAGCAACTACGCTGGCCTCGGTGTAACTCACATCAAGAGTGAAAGAAAAACCGTGACCCATGATGGGGTTCCGGCCACTGAGATGCGATTTCGCTATCACGGTGTGGAACTGATCCAGCGCCTGATTCCTTTAAGCCGGGAGCGCACACCCCAGAGCGATCCAGCCGCCGTCCAGTACTACCGCATTGCCTATGAAATACGTAATCAGCACACAGAAAATCAGGATGTGGGCCTCATGCTACTCATTGATACGATGATTGCAGACAATGATGCAGCTCCCGTGCAGCACTCCGGCCGCGTGGTCACTACGGAAGGCAAATATGAAGGTTCTACAGTTCCTGATGAAGTCCTGATCTATGAAGCCGGTCGGGACCTTTCCCGACTCACCGGACAGATGTTTCTTAAGTCCGGCGGATCTACAGCTCCCGATTCATTTTTCATAGGTCGTTGGCCGGTCTTTCATTCCGCCGTATGGGAAATCAATCCTCTGCCCGTGGTCTACGGAGACAGTGCTGTTGTTTTGCGCTGGTCACCGCAATCTCTGGGCGCCGGGAAGGAGCGCCTGCTTTCTACCATTTACGGGGTTCATCCCCATTCCGGCAGTGGACTTCGAGCGCTCTACGATACGCCATCGGAACAAAAGCGCATTGCCCTGTTCTTTGCATCGGGATCCTCGCGTATTTCCGAAGAAGGCAAAGAAGAAATACGCAAATTTTTGCGCGAACATCCTCCCGGCAAAGTACTGGGTGTTGTGGCTGAGGCCGGAGCGGACGCACCGGGTAGCGAACGCGGAAATTTGCAGTTGTCCAGAAGACGGGCAGAAGCCGTGCGGGCCTACCTGGGAACGCTGGGCATTGCAACGACTCATGTGATTCCCAAAGCCTACGGAGACACCCGGGCAAGCCAGGAAGTGCCCCGCAAAAAGCAGGACCTGGATCTACCGGCCGAGCTCCTCTACCACGCCACCAGGGAAGCCACCGGTAAGAAGCTATCGGTGAAAGAGCACCTTCAGAAGTTGCTGGAAGAACGCTATAAAAAGGCATACGGGATTCGTGAATGGGGCAATCCGGAAGACCGGCGGGTGGATCTGATATTCTTCATCGAACCTGGGCGCTGAATTTTTCCGATTGATCTTTGATGACGAGCAGTCAGAATCGCCCGTATGTCCCTCTTTGATCAGAAACTGCACGAACTCAAAGAAGATGTAGCCGCCAGTCCTCTCTACAATGAGGATCTGGCGCCGACCCGCATCCAGGAAAGGACCTGGAACAAATGGAATTTTGCTGCACTCTGGGTGGGCATGGCCGTTTGCATCCCCACCTACCTGCTGGCGGCTGACATGCTGCGCAACGGACTTTCCTGGCTCACCGCAATCCTGATTATTCTGGCCGGCAACGTCATCGTGGCCGTACCCATGGTGCTCAATGCTCATGCAGGAACTAAGTATGGCATACCTTTTCCCGTCTTTGGTCGCTCCGTTTTTGGTATTTACGGTGTTCACCTGCCGGCGATTCTTCGCGGCATTGTTGCCTGCGGCTGGTTTGGCATCCAGACCTGGGTGGGCGGCAAGGCCATCATCGCCCTGGGCCTTGTCCTTTACAATCCGGAACTGAGCTATCTATCCACAGTGCAGGCCAATCCGTGGCTCGAATTTTTAGGCTTTGGTATATTCTGGTTGATTCAGATGTATTTCGTTTATGCCGGAACGGAATCCATCAAGTGGCTGGAAAACTGGTCCGCCCCCATCCTTCTGGCCGTTGGCGTTGTGCTTCTGGTCTGGGCGATTTTTGTGGGCGGAAGTCTGGGACAGGTTCTGGAGAGATCGGCCGATTTTTCACGGCCAGCTGTCGTTCTCAAGCAAGAAGACCAGGGGCTCGTCGCCAGCTTTCCTTTGCAAAAAGACAGTTCCGGAAAGCTACGTGCGACAAAGTTTCGCTTCCAGATCCAGCGTGCCTCACAGAGCGAACTGCAGCAACCTCTAAAAGACAGGCCCTTTCAACCACTTACAGAAAGGGCCGTTATCCCGGGAAATTTTTCCGCAGAGGATACCATCTTATTTCAGTTCGCATCGGATAGCTATGTCTCCCCGGAAATTTTGACCGTGAACGTGACTCCGCCGGCCCGTGAACCAGGCTGGCTTACCATACTCTTCTGGCTGGCTGCCATGGTGGGCTACTGGGCAACGCTGGCTTTGAATATCCCGGACATCAGCCGCTACGCGAAAAGTCAATCGGATCAACTCATCGGGCAGTTTCTGGGACTGCCGGTTACCATGATGTTCTACTCTTTCATTGGTGTGGCAGCCACCAGCGCGGCCATCATTGCTTTTGACCATGTGCTTATTGTTCAGGATGCACCCTGGGATCCGGTGACCCTCATCTCCCTCATTGGCGGAAATCGGTTTACGGGGACGATTGGCCAGTTTGCCCTCCTTGTTGCCACGCTTTCCACCAATATAGCAGCCAACATTATCAGCCCCGCCAATTCCTTTGCCAATGTCTGGCCCAAAAAGATTAGCTGGCGCACCGGTGGCATGATAGCCGGTGTTCTGGGCATCCTGCTCATGCCCTGGAAACTGACCGGTCTGATTGCCGGATTTCTGATCACTTACGGCTCGGTCCTTGGACCTGTGGTGGCGGTGATGATTGCCGATTACTATTTTCTACGTAAAACAGAACTTTCCCAGGCCGACCTGTACCGGGTTAACGGTGCCTACCACTTTCATTCGGGGTTTAACTGGGTAAGCATTGCCGCAGCCACTCTGGGCGCGGTCCTTGTGCTTTTTTCCGGACAACTGGCCGCTTCAAGTCTCTTCTTTAAGGCTCTGAGTTACGGCGCCTGGTTCTCGGGATTTTTTATCAGTTTTCTTTGTTACTGGGTGCTGCTGCAAATCCCGGGGGTCCGCGCCCACATTACCGGTTCAGATGCCACTGCTTTTGTTGACTGACCCTGCGGCGTGGGGGGGAGCCACCATGAGCACGTAGCCGATCAGCTGCTACTCTCTTTCCGAAACGCTTTTAGGCTGCGCCCGGGCAAGTCGCACGATTGCGTACTCCATACGCAGCCGGGCCACGCGTTTTCCCCCATCAGAAGTGAACAGGGCCACCATGTGAACGCGGCTTTCCGTACGGCGGGTCTCGTAGACACGACAGTGCAATGTTCCCCCGCTTACCGGGCGCAAGTAGGTGATCGAACAGTTGGCGGAAACGCCGTAGTAGGTTCCGTCGCTCGTGGCCCACAGCAGCGCCCCCGCCAGCGTGTCTCCGAGCGCAAAGATTGTTGCACCGTGCATCAATCCTGCCACGTTCGCGCTCTCCCTTCGATAAGGTACGCTGCCGAGAATCTGCTCCGCGTCAATGTGTTCGATGCAAACGCCGAGAGCACCCGGCAGCACCCGGTCAATGAGGTTCTGGAGAAAGGCTTTGGGCTCGTCAGTCAGTTCCCCCTGGAGCCAATCCGGACAGGCCTGGCGGACCAGTTCCCGCAGAATGCTCAGCTCCATTTTTTATTTTTGGCCAATTTCCAGGACCCCCTGCCAGTTATCGGGAACAGGACCGGACCCAATCTCAGAAATTCTGCGCTGATACAGCCGGGCCACACCGTCCTCGGGAAAAATCTGCAAAACTGCATCAAAGTTTTCTCGCGCGCGTTCAAAATTGCCAATTTTATACTGGACCAATCCCTGGAAGAGTTGGGTAGAAGATGCGTCTTTTTTTTCTTTGAGTTCGGGCGGGTCGGCTTCGTATATCTCAACGATCCCAACCGGATCCCGTTTCCCCTTGACCTGGATTGCACCGATTTCGCGCATGGCTACATTGCGGTAGCGTCGCAGAGCGTGCACAACCGGAGCGCTAATCAGGATTCCCACGCCACAGGATGCGGTGATCGCTTCCAGTCGCGATGCCAGGTTCACGCTATCTCCAATTACGGTGGTGCTCAGCCGGTTTTCCGTGCCGACCGTGCCCAGTACCATCTGTCCGGTATTGATACCGATGCCAATTTCTAGCGCTTGATAATTCAGATTGCGCCGGTGTTCGTTGAACACATCCAGAGCTTTACGCATATCGAGAGCGGCCGCCAGCGCGCGATCCGCAGAAACATGATCCGTGCGATCTTCAAAAAGTGCAATAATTGCGTCGCCAATAAATTTATCGACAAACCCCTGGTGTTCGTTGATCAGGGGCTCCATTCGCTTTAAATAGCTGTTGAGGAAGCGTAAGTTTTCTTCAGGTGTCATAGTTTCCGATAGCGTTGTAAACGCGCGGATATCAGCAAAAAGCACGCTCATCTGTTTCAAGCTGGCATCACCCAGGCGCACATCCTGCACAGAATGGCGGCCCAGCAATTCAAGGAAGGGAGCGGGAACAAATCGCTCAAAGGCGCTGGCCTGAGACGCGAGGATCGTATTTTTTTGTGCCAGCTCCACATTCAGGCGATCCGCAGTATTGAAAGCGCGGGCGTATCTATCTGCCAGCACCACTGCGATGTTTAAAATCATGATCAGAAAAAAATAGCGCGTCACATGCGGGAGTCCGGGAACCAGTCGCGCCGCGACGATATCATGAAAGGAGGCCAGCACCAGAAGCAAAATCCCGGCTAGAATCCGCCGCGCTTCAATGTTTTTTTGCCACGCAAAAACTATTGTGTAGCTTAAGATTCCCAGAGCCACCGGAATAAACGCAATTTGCCAGACAGAAAGGATCCGCGTCAGAAAAGCGAGGTCGGGGCTGAACAGAGCCGCCCCCAGCAGGACGCCAAACAGTGCGCAAACGGCAAGCGCTATGCTCGGGATGCGCCCCTGAAAGAACTGGCACAAAAAACAAATCAGCAGAGGCCCGGTGAGAATCAAAAGGCTCATCTCCGTTTTGAATTGAGCCAGGGGATATCCCGCCATGACCAGGTCGCGGCTGGGCATACGATTGAACCAGTAGCCGCAGATGACAAGGCAGAATAGCCCAAAATACAAATAGTGCCAGTCGCTCAAGCGCCGCGAAAATAACAGCAGATGGTACAATCCGGTTAGCAAATAAAACGCCAGCAGGATAAAGGAAATCGCTTCGGCATAATAATGACCGGCGAAAATTGTATTTGCCGGACCAATTTCAAATTGCGGGCCATACCAGCTAAATGTCGGAAGACGATCGCCGCGATATAGCGTCGCCACAATCACATACTTGCCCTCGCCTGGTGGGAGCGCGCCGATTGTTGTCATGATGCTCTGCCCCCAGGCAGTCTGTCCGGCAACTGCCCCATTGCTAAAAAATAACCTGCCATTAAGATAAAACTCAACTATATCAAAGGAAAGAAAATTTGTGCGAAGGGCCAGCGGCTGACCGCTGTACTTGTGCACAATGACACTCGGGATTTCCTTGCGCAGAGTGATCCAGCCATCAGGGGATAAATCTCGCAAATTGCGGAAGGGAATGGTAAGCTCTTTCCATTCCAGGCTTGTCCAGCTACTCGGGTGCGCATGCTTTCCAGGCGTATATTGCCAGATTCCGGCCATTGATTCCGCGCCGGAGCGCGAACAGGCGGGTAACGCGCAAAGCAAAGCGAAAATCAGGGCTTTGCCCGGTTTGTGCGCAAGCGATCCTGACTTGAAAAAATTGATCATTCTTTCTCAATCGCGCCAGGATCCCTGCCGGCAAACAAAAAGCGGGGCGCGCCTCTTACAAGGACTCTCAGGCCCAGGACAATTAGAAAGCAAGCAGTATCGGCGTTGGCTAAGGAAATTGTTGCTGAAGACCTGGGCGTAAGGGGCCGTCCACTCCAGATCCTGCGAAGCAATCATATGGACTTGTGGAGTGAATTGAGTCCATTGCCGTAATATGTGACCCATCCGCTGCGTGAGGAAATAGCACTCTTGCGGGGGGGGGCCTTGTCGTTTCTACGGATCACCTCAATTCGGAGGCTATCCGGAGCTATTTCAGCGTGCTCCATTATTTCAGGGAACATAATATTATCAGTTTCAAGTCGCTTGGAGACAGGGTTGGCCAGGAACACATCATTGAACTTCTGAGCTACTACGCTGGCTACATCAACATGACGACCGGGGCCAGTCCAGACAATACGACGATCTCACTGATTGCAGGTAATCTGCCCCCCAAATCTATGGAGCCCTATACCCGCTATTGTAGAAACCAGAACCCGGGTCACTGGATCCTTGAATTGAACTTGCTGGAAATCCATGTGCTTGATCTCAAAGATCTTGCTCTTTCTGGTTATGATTCCTACTTTCTCACCGCCTACGCGCCGCCCGAGCGCCTGCCTGCTCTGGCGCAGATAGTCCAGCGCACGGATCCAGCCGGGCTCGAGAAAAATATTCTCGACAAACTCAAAGAATCACTCTACATACGTATCAAGAGTTTTGAGCCAGAGGATATGTGGGAGGGTATTATGCCAACAGCCATGGAAGCGGATATCACAGACCTGGTCATGCCCTACCTTGAAAAAATCAGAGCCGAGAGCGAACTCAGAGGCAGGCAGGAAGGCAAGCTCGAGGGCAAGCTCGAGGGCAAGCTCGAGGGTAAGCTTGAAGGTATGCTCGAGGGCAAGCTTGAGACAGCGCGCCGCATGCGCAGACGCGGCCTGGACCTTGAAATCATAGCCGAAGACACCAACCTGACTCTGACAGAGCTAAAGGCTGCAGGGATCGAGTAAAAGGCCGCAAACAGATCCGTACAGTCGATTGTCAGATTTCCACGGAATTTTTTGTCTATGCAGACATATTATCTTCACGTTTCCAGGTGCGAGCCGGTCTTCAGACCTGCTCGTACCGCGCTTTTTCTTGACAGCCCGCTTCGTCGGTCACTACTTTCCATCAGAATACATACCAGCAGTGTCCGGGGGAAACATGTCTTTACTCATCAAAAATGGTCGCATCATTACAGCTGTCGATGACTACAAAGCTGATATTTTCATAGAAAAAGAGACGGTGACCCAGATTGGTATCGGGCTTTCTGTACAGGCCGATACCGTCATCGATGCCGGTGGCAAGCTGGTCATCCCTGGCGGAATTGATCCGCACACGCATCTGGACATGCCCTTTGGTGGCACCACTTCAGCCGATGATTTCGAAACAGGAACTCGCGCAGCAGCCCACGGTGGCACTACCTGCGTGATTGATTTTGCCATTCAGAATAAAGGACAATCGACACTTGCAGCCCTTGAAACCTGGCACAATAAAGCCAGCGGCAAGACAGCCATTGACTATGCCTTTCATATGATCGTCACAGACATGGAAGACAGTCGCCTGTGGGAGATGAGAAAGCTGGCCGACGAAGGCATCACATCCTATAAATTATTTATGGCTTATCCGGGAGTTTTTTACGTCGATGATGGTACGCTCTTTCGCGCCATGCGCAAAGCAGGCGAAGACGGCACACTCGTTTGCATGCATGCGGAAAATGGCATCGTGATTGATGAAATTGTCAAACGCGCCGTGCAGGAAGGCAAGACAGAACCCAAATGGCATTCCCTGACCCGTCCCACGCGCATGGAGGCAGAAGGTGTCCACCGGGCCATTGCCATAGCAGAAGTCGCTCGTGTCCCGGTATACATTGTGCATCTCTCCAGTTATGACGCGCTCGAGCAGGTCAATATAGCCCGCAGCCGTGGCGTCTACGCTTACGCGGAAACCTGTCCCCAGTACCTGTTCCTGGACTATTCGTACTATGAAAAACCCAACTTTGAAGGAGCCAAATATGTCATGACCCCTGCCCTTCGCGAAAAATGGAATCAGGATGAGCTATGGCGTGGCTTGAAATTCGGCGATCTTTCTTCCATTGCCACAGACCATTGCCCCTTTTGCTTCAAGGACCAGAAAGAACTCGGTCGCGATTCCTTTACCAAAATCCCCAACGGAGCACCGGGTGTGGAAAACCGCATGAGCCTGGTCTACAATGGTGGTGTGGTCCAGAAAAGAATTTCTCTGAATAAATTTGTGGAATTGACTTCAACCAATGCCGCCAGACTCTTTGGTCTTTTTCCACGGAAAGGAACCATTGCCGTGGGCAGTGACGCTGACATTGTGATTTTCAATCCGGATCGCAAAGAAACGATCAGTATCAATAATAAAATCACCCATAATATGAACGTGGACTATTCCACTTATGAAGGCACCGAGGTGCAGGGCATTTCAGAAACGGTAATCTCACGCGGCAAAGTTGTGATCAAGGATTGTCAGTATGTGGGTAGGAAAGGCGACGGGCAGTTCGTGAAGCGGGGGCTTTTTACCGGCCTGCATTGATACGCCGGTCGCCTCGCCGATGGAAATCACAAGGCCCGCCAGTTGGAAAGTAATGCTCCGCCTTTGACCGTGGCTCAGGCAGGAGTGGATGGGCTTGTGCGAATTCGGGTTTACGAATAGCGGCGCAAGCGACTCATCATTGCTTCCCCATTTTGATTCCCAGCACCCGGCGCCATTCGCGACCTTTCAGGCGGGTCCGGCTGTAGAGGATGCCGCCGAGCACCGTTGTTTTTTCGAATTCATTTTCCGTTTCTTTCTGGTATCGCCAGAGCGCATTCCAGAGTACACCACGGGATTCAAAACCACGCTCGCCCCGGCTTGACTCCATGTAACAGGCACCCAAACAGTAAAGGCTCAAGCTGCGCCGCGAAGAGCGGTCAAGAAAGTAAAAGTGCCCCAGAGTGCCGAAGCTATAGGACAATTCTCCTTCCGGGCCGATGCGAGAGTAGTAGATGAACGGAGCGGCAATGGCAAGCACCCGGCGTTCACCACGGCGATCGTACCACCAGAAAGGTACAAAACTGTTGTGGTAGTCCTGCTTCTTCTGAATCTGAAGTGCCCAGAGGATGTTGCGCTGATAATCCCCGTTTTGCCAGACGCGACTACCATACAAAAGGCCATAGCCCAGGCGCGAGAGTTCGTATTGCGGTGTGGACCGGTGATAGTAAAAAGAAAATAAAAATCCGCGTTCTCTGACAGCTTTTTCATGATCCTGAATCGCATCATAGATATAAAAGTAGTTCTGACGCGAGTAGCGGGCCGATTCGTAGTTGTAGATGCCAGCCATGACAAAGCGTCGGCGAAATTCAGGCGTCTGTTCGCCGTAGTAAAAAGGAAGAAACCAGGAGGTGCTGCGCTTTACTCCGCCCCGATCTTCTTCCACGCTTCCCTGCAGCGGAAAAAGCGTGGTTAGACGCTTCTCATAGCGATAATCGGGCCCCTCTACTGTATGTTTGTAGTAAAGCCAGTTGAACCGCCGAACTTCGCGGCGGCCGTTTGCCGCATACTTCTCGCTATAAGAATAAAAAGGGATGAGCTTTTTTGTGACGTCACGGCCGTTCTGGCGAGTGTAGTACAACAGGGTCCAGTTACGCGTTTCACTGCCGGAAACAGAACGATAATGAAATGGAAAGAACCAGACAGCACTTGCTGCATTCTCTCCCCGCTTCTCTTTCCGGTAACCATGGAAGGGATACAGAGTCGTAACGTGTTTCTCAAAATAAGAGTTCGGTCCCTCAATCGTTTTTTTGTAGAAGAGCCAGTTGAAGCGACTCACTGTCCGGCGGCCGGCAGCGTCGTAGCGCTCCTGGTAGGAGTAGAATGGTACCAAACGCTCCGTCTGATCACGGCCCTGTCGATTACTGTAATACAGGATGCCCTTCCAGCTGGTTTCGCGCTCTTTATCCCGATAGCTGTAGTAAAATGGCAACAGCTGCACACTGCGAAGTTGTTCATCGGCACGGACCCGCCAGAGTCCATAAAAAAGTCGCGTGTCCCGGCCTGCCGGCCCCATAGACCGGGCCCACAGGCCTCCGAGAACGCTGCGATATTCATTCTGGCCTTTTATCCGCCGGAAGTACGGAAAAGCCAGCAGCGTTTCTTCTTTAAGGACACGACCCGAGTCATAGGACCGGAAATGGTAGTAGAGGGGCAGCCATAGAAAGCTCGTTTTACTGTGCTGGCCATCTGCCCCTACTTCTTCCCGGCTGTAGTAGAAAGGAGCAATGAGCCGATGCACCTGTCGCCTCGCCGTGCCTGTGCCCTCTGTAAAGGAACGCCGGGAATACAGCGGTAAAAGCCGTGTGCCTTCGGTATCTGAATTCTTATAGGATTTCCACAAACCCCATAAGGCAGTGTTTGTATACTCCTTACCATCGGCAGATTTGTGGCGCGTGTATGCGCCCAGAAAATACATTTCGAATTCTCCTTCCGCTGTCTTCTGGTAACCGTAGACCCAGACGGGAAAGATGGGGAAAAAATAGTGCCGCGATGATAGCTCCCCGTACTGGAATTGGTAAGCCCAGGGATGCCAGTGGATCAGATTTTTCTGGCTTTCATGGATGGTTTCCCAGTAGAATGGCAAGACCCTGCTGTGGTGGTAACCGTCGGCATATTTGAAGGAGATCCAGCCAAAAAAAAGCGACCAGCCATGATAATCAGAATAATCTTCTTTATTCCATTTGAATTTCTGTCTGAATTCCGGCGGGCGAGTAAAAAGGCCAGACTCGAAAACTGCTTGTTTCCGCCAGGCGATCTTCTTCTTTTACAACGTTGAACCAGCGCGTGTAACTTCTTTCTCCCGTTGTGCTTTCATGAGCATAAAGAAAGGGAATTCCTGTGGGGATGGATACGCTTCTGGAGGTGACAGGACCGCCCGGACCGGGCCTGATTTTCACTTCCCGTTTCCATAAGCTGACAACGCGAGTGGTTACTGCCTCCCCTTTTGCCAGATCACCCTGCTCTTTATGACTGTAGTAAAAGGGGAAAAAGAAAAACCAGCGCCGACTTCCCTCCCACCCGGAGAACCAGAATGGAGCTATCCAGCTCCTGCCCCGTCCATCTTTTACATTTTTATAGTAAAAAGTTAGAATGCGAAAGTGGTCATTCCGGGAGGGATTGTCGGCTGTCGTATTCTTGTAGAGTCCAAAGGCAGCCACGGCTTCCTCGCGGTCGCTGTAGGTGGTCCTCTGATAGATGGGAAGGTAAAAGACACTCGCCCGGAATTTTTTTATCGGTGCCTCTTTATCCCGACGCCTTTCTGGATCCAGCAGTCTGTAGCGGTAGTGAAAGGGGGACAGGGTCGATGCATACTCCTGTGTTACCTTTTTGCGCATAACAGGAATGTAAAACAATGAAAATTGATCAATAGATCTAAGTTGATCACTTTTGATCTTTGCCCGGTAGGTCCGATGAAACGGAGAGTAGCTGGAAAATTTTTGCGGTGAATCCTCACGGGTGGCAAGCCATAGAAAATAGTTTATGTAGCTATAACCGGGCCTTATTTCTCTGGAATACAGCGGAAAAAGCCAGAACAGGCCGGCCATGAATTCTTCTGCAAGAATACCGGACGGCCCGGGAGCTTCGTCAGTCGCTCCGGCAAGACGCGTGATGCGCCGGCGACGGTGGAAGAAGGTACCGGATGTCTCTTCGCGGACGGTGTGCAGCCCGGAAGCAGGATCCCGGTACAGGACGTTGCTGTCCTTTGTCGAATAGTAAACCAGAGGTAAGATGGGAATGAGCAGGGAATGGTCCCCCGGACGGGGCCGGGAATGGTAATAGAAGGGAGTGATGGTATGACCTCCTTCACCCCCTTTGTGAAAGACAAAAGGTGCAACGTAGTAGGAAGAAATCCTGTTATCTTTACAAGTTACATTGATGAAACCCAGAACATTGTGGCTGCGTTTCTGCTTCTCAATCCTTCTATAATAGAGGAAAGGGAGGGTGGGCACTGAAAGGATGGAGTGATCCGCAGCGTGGCGGCTGTAACTGTAAAAAGGAAACCAGCCATTACGACTCAGCTCGCCTTTCTGCTCCCGGTAGCGGACAAATGGCAACACAGGCCACCAGGCCAGGTATTGATAGCCCTTCTCCTCACGCCAGTAATGCAGTAGACTCCAGCTACGCCGGCGACCGTCAAGGCGGCTCTGAATCCGATCATAGAAAGGAAAGAAAGATGTCCTCTCATAGCGGGGATAGCGGGTGTACTTGTAAAGGAACAGAATACGTCTGCTGTAATGACCATCCCAATCCTCGATTTGATACAGGGGAAAAGTACTCGGAAACTTCTCTTCCTTCTCACTGCCATACAATTCCCTGTCTTCTGCAAAAAGATCCGGCCAGATCACTGGCCGGCCCTGGAGGGGATTCATGGTGGTAAAAATAAAGAAACAGAAAATGCAAAAAAGAATGGACAGATGCACCGGGCTCAGCCTTCTGCCAGATCCAGGATCATGATCTTCTGCCAGACCTTTTGCGAGAGTCCCTGATTTAAAGATTCCAGGTCATTGACTGCGCTTAGCACAACAGGATCCTGCATACCCTGGGCAAAGAGTGCAGCCACTTTGCTGTTTAAAGCCAGGAGTTCAGAGCAGTAGTCCAGGTAACGCGTCAACTGATAGCGCGACAGAGTCCGCTCAGGAGACGACTCCGTCTTTAAGTGTGCGGCAAGCAGGCTGGCTGGATCCTTGGTAAGCTGATGCATATCCACAACATGGGCAATGCTGCGCAACTCATCCAGGGCAGCCAGAATCCGTCGACGTTTCATGCGCATCTCAAGACCGGTAAGAAAAACCAGTGCCAGACCGAGAAAAATGAGTTCGTTGATCGCTGATTCTGCGATCTGCAGTAAGTCAGCTATGTCATACGAAGTTAGAGAGAACTGCCTGGCCACGGCTACAGCTGCTGCGCTCGCAACCATCAGAAGCAGGGACGCAGCCAGGTATACTACCAGGCGCACAGGCCAGATAGGTTGCGAGCAGGCATGAGCAAGCTCCTCGATGCCACCGGCCAGCTCGCGAAATTCGCGACACACCTGCCGCAGGCTCGATGCAGGGAATCTTTCCGCGATTCGCTTCTCAAGCTGATCAATAGTGGATAAAATTCTACTGGCGCGTAAATGTCTGAAATTGCCGGACGAACCTTCCATGGGCAGATTTTTTCCGGAATGGTTGTGACTTACAATCAAAAATTAAAGCGATTGAAAATACTCACAATGCGCGCTGATGATGCACTCCGCGCATTTAGGTCGGGGCCGGCAGACTTCCCGTCCCAGATGGGTCAGGGCCATGCCCGCCTCTTTCCAGTGTTTTTGCGGAAAAAAAGCCATCAATTCTTTTTCAACTTTTTCCGGAGTCTTTCCGGTGCACAGCCCAATCCGGGGTGCCACTCGCAACACATGCAAGTCTACCATCACTCCTTCCATTCTGTAACCCAATTCTCCCATAATGACGTTGGCAGACTTACGACCAATTCCCGGAAGCGCAGTCAGGCCGACCATGTCTTTCGGGATGTTCTCATCCGACTGAATCTTTCCGGCAAGATCGCACAGCCAGCGGCTTTTATTTCCCGAATTGCTCACCTTACCCATGATTTCCAGAAGGTCGGCAGGGGTGGCCCGGCAGAGCGCTGCCATATCCGCAAATCGCTCAAAGAGGCGCGGTGAGATTTGATTGATATGCCGATCGGAATCCCTGGCGGAAAGGATGACGGCGACGAGAAGCTGGTAGGCATTCGCGTATTCCAGCGGATGCTTCTTTTTCCCGTATTTTTTTAGAAGATTGGCAAAATCTTTCCATTCCCTGGCCATGCTTACCTCACCGGATCCAGGGGAGTCTGCCGGGTGGCCTGGGAAAGAGCGGCCAGCAGCTCGGGAAGTACATCCGATTCCCCACCAAGTCGGGAGAAATGCAGAAATTCCTCATACGCAGCTCTGTAGTCCCCCTTGAGGGCCAGAACCAATCCCAGATTGAAGGCAACGTCACAAAACTGTGGTGCCAGATCCCGGGCCAGTTCATAGTGCAACTGGCTCAGTTCGAGTTCTCCGTTGTGAAAATATAAATTTCCTAAATTGTACTGTGCCTCAGCATGCCGGGGATCCAGAATGAGAGCGCGACTGAACGCCTCAAAAGCCTGGCGCCGTTCCCCTGCCTCAAAAGAAAGAATGCCCAGGTTGACCAGTGCATCGGCGGCATAGTCGCCTGAAGCAACGGCTTCTTCAAGCAATGTTCTGGCTTCGGGACTCCGCCGGTCAAATGCCAGCAGAGCGCGGAAAAAAGGTGTCTCCCGTAAAGGCACAACCTCTGGACTGGCCCACAGATCCATCTGGCCCTGTAGCTCCTGTTCTATGCGAGCAAGACTGCTATGTTGCAGCGTACGCAAGCGACGCAATTGGAGAATATCTTTGAAATTTAAATAAATTTCCCCTTCGCATTCTGTTGTTTGAAAAAAACCGCGCTGAATCAAACGCGACAACCAGCGTAAGGGCAGGCCCGACAACCTGGCCGCTTCTTTTAAGGAAGTATAAGGCTTGCTACCTTGAAATTGCTGCAGCCGATCGGCTGGAAATGAAAGCAACTTGCCCATTCATGTTTAGCATTTCCGGATTATGAAAGGCCGTCAAACTGCTTTCTTTCTGGACTTTCTGGCCGGTTTCTTCTCCGACTCCACGACTGCAGCTTGATCCCTTCCGGTTTTTTTGCCCGTAGCCACGGCCATGCCCCGTGTTTCCGAACGAGCCTTCTCTATGCTGGCTTTCAGGGCTGTCATGATATCGACCGGCGTCTCTTCCTCTTCCTCCATCACCACGATTTCCTGCCCGGCAATCTTTGCCTCAATCAATTCTTTGAGGGCACCCTGGTAGCCGTCCTTGAGATCGAGCTCGGAAAGCGGCCGGGTCATGGTTTCGATAAGACTCAGAGCCAATTTCTGTTCCTCTTTTTTGGTGGCAGGCAAATCACCAAGCTGCGGCACGTCCTTCATTTTGCGGAGTTCACCAGGGTAACGTAGACGGTAAAAGAGCAATCCATCCGCCTCAGGGGCAATCAAAACAACATCTTCACGATCTCTGAGTATGAGTTTGCCAACAGCGACTTTGCGGGATTCTCGCAGGGCCTGCACAAGCAAACTGTAGGACTTGCCGCTCACCGGACCATCCGGACCGGCAAAATAGGGTTGCTCAAAAAGTGTGGGAGCAACTTCATCCACGCTAACAAAAGCTTCGATATCTAAAATTTTTGTACTTTTCAATTTTACCTTCTGGAAGTCATCGTCCTCCATTACTACATAGTGATCCGGCTCATACTGAAAACCTTTTACAATGTCCTGACTTTCCAGAGTGGCATCACACTTCTTACAATATTTCCGGTATCCCACCGGCCCGTTACATTCCCGGTGAATTTGATTGAAGCGAATCTGCTCGCCCGTCTCCAGAGCATTGTAGACCCGCACCGGGATGGTAACCATGGAAAATCGTATATGTCCTTTCCAGATTGAGCGCATGCTATTCCTCCCTTTCGAGCCGACATTCCTCCCGCGAAAAATCCGGCCGTAAACGATGAAAGACCGGAGCCCGCAGAAGGCCATCCGTTGTAAGGCTACTGTAGTGAATATCGGCAAAAAGGCCTTCTTTTAACCAGGTAACTTTTTTCAGATCCGGGTGGGAAAACCAGGCTTTTTTAGCCGTTAGCGTGTCCAGCCGGGATCGAATATCCGTCAGGCTGCGCTGCGTAAAACCACTGCCAACGCGGCCCCGGTAGCGGTATTTTCCCTCTGTCCATTCGCCCACCACCAGAGAGGCAAAAGTCTCTTCACGCTCCCCCTCTCCTGGAGTGTACCCGAGCACTGCCAGGGTACAATCGCGAGAAACCTTAACCTTAAGCCAGCTTGCGCTGCGTTCCCCCGGCGTGTAACGACTGCTGCGATCTTTGGCGACAATCCCCTCGAGACCCGATGATTTTACCGCGGCAAACAGAGCCTGTCCATCATCCAGAACTTCACTGAGCCGCATCGTTTGACGGTCGCGCAATAGATCTGCCAGCCATTCCCGACGCAGCTCCAGCGGATCGTTGATCACAGAGCGCCCATCGAGGTACAGTAGATCAAAAAAGTAACAAACCGCCTTCTCCTTTGCTGCCGACGATTTGCGCATTCGCTTGATGACTTTCTCAAAAACCGGTCGGCCCAGATCATCAAGGACAACGATCTCACCGTCAAGCACTGCCGTTGTAGCCCGCAGATCATCCGGTCGCAGGAGTTCGGGGAAGGATTCTGTAATCTCATGACCGTTTCTGCTGAAAATTCTGATTTGCCCTTCCTCCAGAGTGAAAATGGCCCGGATTCCGTCCCACTTGAGTTCGTATAAGAATCGCTCGCCAACGGGGACAACATCCGTTGCATCCGCAAGCATGGGAGAGGGGGGGTTGAGAAGATAGTCCCGTGCTGGCGCATCCAGCCGGTCTATCAGCCATTCCTTATTGTTCAGTTCAATCATGCGGTATTCGGCTGAGAGAGCCGGGCTGCTCAATCTTAAGTAAAATCCGTCCTTTTTTTGTTTCAAAATCTCAAATTTTCCGCGGGCAAAAATCCACATCTGCCCTGCTCCATAGTGCCCGGCTGGAATCGTACCCTGAAATTCCAGGTATTTTAATGGATGTTCCTCTGTTTGCACGGCCAGCCGCTTCACGGAAGGGCGCGGCGGCAAGCCGCGCGGCAGAGCCCAGGATCGCAGGGCCCCATCCATTTCCAGTCGCAGATCATAGTGCAATCGGGAGGCATGATGGCGATGCAAGACAAACTCGAGACCGCTGGTGGAAACAGGGACATCGGGGGCCGGCTCTCCGGATTTTTCTAAATTTCTTTTAGCTCTATAGACCGGCAGTTCGCCCCCTGCCCCCTTACCGGGGCGTGCTGTCGTGTGCAGATCCACGGCAAAGGCAGCAAAAGCCTCCCAGGGATCGCCCTTAGTACTTACCCGTTCCGGAAGATTGCGTAAATTGAACTCTACCGGGGAAGTCAGTGAATCCAGATCCTCCCAGAGCAGAGGTGCAGAAACCGGCGCACCGGTCCGACCGCGCACGGAATAAGGACCGATGATTGTCTGTCCCAGTCGATTGCGGTACACATCAATGAGAACGCGGCCATTTCGTTTTTCTTTTTTGATTTGCAGGGTTGCCTGTTTTTCTTTTTTCAAGAATAGGTCGGCCAGATGTTTGGCCGCATCAAAGACATCGTCGTAGGAGTGGCGGGGAAGCAGCGGACAGAGCACATGCAGCCCCTTGCCACCCGTCGTTTTGATAAAGGGATGATACCCGTGATTTTGTAAATGCTCACGCAATCCACGGGCCAGATCTCTGGTTCGGGAAAAGTCGAATCCTTCCGGCGGGTCCAGATCAAAAATCATGTAATCGGGAGCTTCCACATGCGGCAAACGACTCTGAAACGGATGCAGCTCAATGCAGGCCAGATTGGCCAGAAAGACAAGGGCTGCATCCTCTGCCGCGATCATGTATTTAAGATCAGAAATCTGGCAGCTCTCCACCCAATCAGGAGCCCAGTCAGGACGATTCTTTTGAAAGAACGTTTCACCGTAGATGCCATCCGGAAACCGAACCAGCGAAAGAGGCCTGCCCTTGATGTGACGCAGTATAATCGGCGCCAGCCGATGGTAGTAATCGATCAATTCCGCTTTGACAATGCCATCGTCGGGAAAGAGGACTTTGTCCAGGTTGGAAAGCTCAAGCCGCCTTTTGCCAAGTTGAACCGCCTGGCGACGCGCCATGCCGACTCAGTTGCAGTGCTGGTCGGCGATTTTCAGCGCTTCGGAGATAATGGCCAATCCCTCATCCATGCCGGCTTCATCGATAATGAGCGGTGGCGCGGTAAATATATAGTTCCAGCGCACAAAGGTAAACATTCCCAACTCGCGCAGTTTCGCAGCCACCTGATTCATCACCGCCATCTGCGGCGCCGTCGCGTTAAACGGGGCCATAGGCTCTTTTGTCTGCCGATTCTTTACCAGTTCAAAGCAACCCAGAAGCCCGGTGTTGCGGTAGTCTCCAATGGACGGATGCCTGCCTTTCATTTCTTCTGCTTTACGCCGCATATAATCGCCCATGCGTGCGGCATTTTCAATCAGATTCTGCGACTCGTATTCTGAAATGACAGCCACCGCAGCCGCGCAGGCCACAGCATGTGCCGAATAGGTCAAGCCCTGCTGGAAAGGTTTGTCATTGTAGTAGCTGGCAATTTTGTCCGTCACAATGATTCCACCCAGAGGTAGATAACCGGAAGTGAGGCCCTTAGCCAACACCATGATATCGGGAACCACACCGGAATGATCGATACCAAACCATTTGCCCGTGCGTCCAAAGCCACTCATCACTTCATCGGCAATGATCAAGATCCCATACTTATCCGCAATCTGGCGCAGCTTCTGCCAGTAATCCGGAGGATAGGTGATGCAACCGCTGGATCCGGATACGCCTTCCATGAGAATGGCGGCTACATTGCCTGGACCCTCAAACTGGATAACCCTTTCGATATGCTCTACACATTCGCGCTGACAGCTTTCGATTTTCTGTCCAAAGGGACAGCGGTAGCAAAAGGGATCCTCAACATGCACGACATTGGGCATTTGCTGACTGTCGTGAGCCAGCTTGCGGGGATCTCCGCCAACAGTCATGGCACCAATGGATGCCCCATGATAGGCACGGTAGCGAGCGATGATTTTATGACGACCGGTGTAGGCCCGGGCCAGTTTGACGGCATTGTCAATAGCTTCAGCACCACCAAGAGTGAAGAATGTTTTGGTCAGATCTCCGGGCGTGATTTCTGCAAGCTTGCGGCCCAGCTCTCCTCGAGCCTGGGTGGCAATACCCGGATAAACAAAGGCCACCTGCTCCATCTGTTTTACAACAGCAGCGGTGATCTTTTGATTGCCGTGACCTATATTATTATTCATCAACTGGGAAGAAAAATCTATGTAACGTTTCCCGTCCTTATCCCAGAAATAAATCCCCTCGCCCCGATCCACGACAATGGGACTGAGTCCGCCCTGGGTGGACCAGGAAAAAATCGTGTAATCTAAATTGTTTTTCTTTATTTCTTCTCTTGTTGCCATAAGTATTCCGGAGCCTTCAGCCCTTTAACTCATCCAGTCCGTCTTCTTCTGCAGTTCCCACTTTTCGGTTATCTTTTTGGATTGCGACCACAGTTCAATGCCCCCGGCACCGGTCATCTCGCCCACACCAAATCGGGAATCATTCCAGCCGCCAAAGGGAAAAGGCTCGCGCGGCACCGGAACGCCTACATTGACTCCGACCATTCCGGCCTGAGCACGATGGCTGAACTCCCGAGCCCAGGCACCATTCTGGGTATAGATGGCTGCCGCGTTGCCATAAGGACTCGCATTTTCAATGGCGATGGCCTCATCAAAATCTCTGGCCTGCCGGATGGTTATAACCGGCCCAAAGATCTCCTCAGACGCAGATGCAGTTTTACCTTCCGGATCCAGGATGATTGTCGGCCCGACATAATAGCCGTTTTCCTTGCCTTCTACTTTAGCCTGGCGGCCATCGAGCAGGATCTTTGCTCCATTTTTTTCTGCATCATCAATGTAACGCAGGATACGCTCCTGTGCGGCGCGGGAAATAACGGAACCCATATCCTGACCCAGCTTGAGGCTCGCAGCACGCTCGCGGATTTTTTCGAGGATCGGATCCACCCGGCCCACAGCCACAAGCACCGATGCTGCCATGCAGCGCTGTCCGGCACAACCGGTAAAAGAGTCCGTTACATTTTTGGCCGTCATCTCCGGATCCGCATCGGGCATGACAAAAAGATGATTCTTGGCCCCGCCAAGCGCCAGAACTCTCTTGCCGGTTGCCGAGGAGCGACTGTAAACCAGTTTGGCCACAGCAGTTGAACCCACAAAACCAACTGCTTTAATATCTTTATGATCACAGATTGCTTCAACGATTTCCTTACCGCCATTTACGATGGAAAACACGCCGTCCGGGATACCTGCATCCCGCATGTGCTCGGCAATGCGCTGGGATGTAACCGGTACCACTTCACTGGGCTTGAGGATAAAAGCGTTCCCGAGACCCACTGCTTGAGGAATCATCCAGAAAGGTACCATAAAAGGAAAATTGAAAGGTGTGATACCGGCCACAACCCCCAGCGGATAGCGCATGGCCCGGCACTGCACCCCGGTTGACACTTCCAGAATGGGTTCGGCAACGACCGAAGGCAGGGAAGTGCCGTATTCAATGCATTCAATCCCGCGCATGATTTCTGCTCTCGATTCCGGAATGGTCTTGCCATTTTCTTCATTCACGTAAGCCGCCAGTGTATCGATATCTTTCTCCAGGCTGGCCTTGAGCTTATAGAAAATCTGCGCTTTCTCGCGAATGGGCACAATCTGCCAGCTGTGCTGCACCTTGAGAGCCGCCTGCACAGCGGCATCCAGCTCTGCAGCACTGGACAGGGGCACATCAGCAATATGCTCACCGGTTGAAGGGTTGGTCACAGCCTGAACCGCCGTGGCCGCAGAATCAACAAACTGTCCGCCAATAAAATTCTTTAATCTTCCGTATTTCATATATTTCCTCTGGCGATTTTAGCGCGAATATCGACCGGGATCTGTTGAGCCGGCTTCCGTGGGGATGTTGGGATCCGGTATGTAAGGCCGGGGATCATTGGCATCAAGCGGCATACCCAGCTTCTGGTGCTCCGCCCAGGTCAGGCGGTCACCCTTGCGCCGCTCTACCATGGTAATGCACCCTTCAACCGGGCACATGAGCTTGCACAGATTGCAGCCCACGCATTCAGGTTCAATGATTTCGTATTTGTTGTGCGGCATTCCGCGTGTCATCCGGATGGACTGATGGGAGGTGTCTTCGCAGGCAATGTAACACAGGCCACAGTGAATACAGGTCTCTTGATTGATGTTGGCCACGATGTGAAAATTCAGATCCAGTTCTTCCCAGCGCACAAGAGTACGCACGGACTTTCCACGAAAATCATCCAGGGTCTTAAATCCCTTTTCATCCATCCAGTGCGAGAGGCCATCGCACAGATCGCGTATAATGCGGAACCCGTACTTCATGGCCGCCGTGCATACCTGCACGGAAGTGGATCCAAGCAAAATAAATTCCGCCGCGTCACGCCAGGTAGAAACACCGCCAATCCCGCTTACCGGAACCCTTGCTGTCAGAGGATCCTGAGTGATGGTCGTAAGCATTTTCAAAGCGATGGGTTTCACAGCCGGACCGCAGTAGCCTCCAAAGGCAGATTGCCCGCCCACATTGGGTTCGGGCACGAAGGTATCCAGATTCACACCCATCACGGACTGGATGGTATTGATCAGCGACAGGGCATTGCAGCCGGCTTCGACGACGGCTCGGCCTGTGGGCACAACAGAATGGACATTGGGCGTCAGTTTCACTATGACCGGAATTTGAGCGACTTCCATGACCCATTCCGTGATCATGCGGGCAATCTCCGGATCCTGACCCACGGCGCTACCCATGCCCCGTTCACTCATCCCGTGCGGGCAGCCAAAATTCAGTTCAAAACCGTGGCATCCCGTATCCTGGGTTTTTTTTACCAGTTCATGCCAGGCATCCCTTTCCGTGCAGGCCATGAGCGAAACGATGGTTGCCCGGTCCGGCCATTCGCGGACCACTTCGCGAATTTCTTTAAGATTCACGTCCAGCGGGCGATCGGAAATGAGTTCAATGTTGTTTAAGCCCATCACCTTCTGACCGTAGTAGTCCACGCTGCCGTAGCGCGAAGAAACGTTACGGATTTGATCACCCAGCGTTTTCCACACAGCGCCACCCCAGCCCGCTTCATAGGCGCGGTGTACGTTGTATTTTTTATCCGTGGGTGGCGCGCTGGCCAGCCAGAAGGGATTGGGACTCTTAATTCCCAGAAAATTTGTCTGTAGCGAAGCCATATTCAGTTTACCTGTGCCTTCAGTTTGATGTGCTGGTAGGGTAGGCCCAGCTGATGCAGGATGCCGCAGGCGGCCAGCTTCCCGTCCTCCACCGCATCAACTACTTCCCGGCCGCCATTCACCGAATCGCCTCCAGCGTAGATACCGGACACGCTTGTCTGACGCATGCCATTCACTTCAATGATACCGCCGTGGTGTTTGATGCCCATTTCATCAAGCAGGCTTTGATAGGGTAACTGACCGAGCGCCTTGATTACCATATCCGCTTCCAAGGTGAACGTCTCACCTGTTGGTTCCGGACTCTGTCGGCCAGAGGCATCGGCGGCACCAAGCTTCATTTTCTCACAAACAATGCGCTCCACCCGGCCATTTCCCTCAATGGACCTGGGTGCGGCCAGCCAGATCACCTGCACTCCATCTGTACGCGCCCCTTCCAGTTCCTTATCTGTAGCCGGCTTTTCTTTTTCCGTTCGCCGGTATACCATGGTCACGTCTGTTGCACCCAGTCGCTTGCTCTGCCGGGCAGCATCAATGGCGGTCATACCCATCCCGATGACCACCACCTTCTCGCCAACGGGTATGGTTGACGGTCTGCGGGTGCGAATGTCATATATATAAGAGATGGCATCAATCACTCCATCCAGACCTTCCCCTTCCACTCCGAGTTTTCGCGTGGTGCCAAGGCCGAGACCCAAAAACAGGGCATCAAAGTTGCTGCGCAGTTCCGCGGCCAGGATGTCTTTGCCAAAGACCTTGCCGTATTCCACATGGATCCCGCCCAGCCCCAGGATAAAATCCACCTCCGAAGCACAGAAATCCGCATTGACTTTATAACCGGCCACTCCGTAGGTCATAAGACCGCCGCCTTTGTCTTCCTTTTCATAGATGGTTACATCTACGCCTTCGCGGGAAAGCACATGGGCACAGGACAGACCGGCAGGGCCGGCCCCAACAATGGCCACTTTTTTCCCTGTAGAGGATTTACGTTCAAACAATTGAATGTTTTTGTTGATGAACTCTTCTGTAGCATAACGCTGCAAAGTTCCGATGGGAATGGGCTCTTCGTGCAGCTGGTTGCACACACAGGCACCCTCGCAAAGCTTTTCCACCGGACAGACCCGGGCACAACCGGCCCCAAAAATATTGGCATCAAGAATGGTTGTGGCCGATCCTTTTAGATTCCCGGTGGAGATTTGTTTGATAAACAGGGGCACATCAATACCGGTCGGGCAGGCTTTGGTGCACGGTGCATCATAGCAGTAAAGACAGCGATTGGCCTCAATGAGCGCCCGGCTTTCTACGAACGGCGGATGAATGTCCGCAAAATTTTCCCTGTATTTTTCCTCGGATAAACGATTGCTCTGTAAGGCCATACTTTCTCTAAATTTTTTTATTTTGAATGTCTAAAGCTGTACCAGTGGCCCGTAGGTCTCCGGCCGGCGATCCCGGTAGAATTGCCAGACAGAACGAACTTCCTCTATCATATCCAGATCCAGATCAGCGATGAGGAGTTCATCCTTATCTTCTGAGGCACAGGCAAAAATCTGCCCGCGAGGATCGACAAAATAGCTGGACCCGTAGAATTTCCCCAGGTTCCAGGGCTTTTCTGTTCCCACTCGATTGATGCAACCCATAAAATAGCCGTTGGCAGCTGCGTGCGCTGGTTGCTCAAGTTTCCATAGATATTTGGACAATCCCTCCACCGTTGCCGATGGATTGTAGACGATTTCCGCACCGTTGAGCCCGAGACACCGGGCACCATCGGGAAAATGCCGATCGTAGCAGATGTACACGCCGACTTTCGCAAAAGCTGTCTGGAAGACGGGATAACCCAGATTTCCTGGTTTGAAAAAGAATTTCTCCCAGAAGCCGGATGTGTGCGGGATGTGGTTTTTCCTGTACTTGCCCAGGTATTTGCCATCAGCATCCACGACGGCTGCAGTGTTATAGAGGAAACCGGCCTGCTCTTTTTCATACAGCGGAACGACAATCACCATTCCGTACTTTCTGGCATACATCTGCATTTCTTCCGTAGTGGGACCCGGGACGCTTTCCGCCGAGGCATACCAGGCCTTATCCTGACCGGGACAGAAGTAGGGAGTATTAAAAATTTCCTGCAGGCAGAGGATCTGCACACCTTTCCTACCCGCTTCCTCAATAAAGGGAATATGTTTGTCTGTCATGGCCCGACAGATCTGTTCGATAGTTCCTTCCCCTTCTGAAATGGGCAGACCGCATTGAATGAGTCCGGATTTTACGATTCTTGGCATGGCCGAATTTTTTGTCCTTCTTCGCCCAGGGCAATCCTTTTTATTTGTGGCGCTGTAAAAATTTGCTTGTTGCACCGCACATAAAATGTTGCCGCCAATCGGAGCCGCCGGGTGCATGTCGCATGATCGATCAGACCCGCTCTGCCGTAGAAATTTCCCGCCGCAGCCTTGAAATTGCCGAGGCTCTTGGCAAAGAATCCCTCGGAGGGCTGCGGAACTTTCTGGGCGGCTCTCTTACCTGGGTAGCGCGACAGCTCAACGACCTGGGCCGACCGCTTGAGGGTACAGCAGCCGGAACGTCTCTACGACAGGCAGCGGAAAGCCTTGAAGCCGGGGCCAGTGCGGGAACCGCAAGTCTGTCCCGGGCCATGGAGGGCCTGGAGTTGTCCTTCCAGCAAATCATGGACAGGTTCGATCAGGGCGGACAGGCCGTCCAGGGATTCCTCTTTGAAAACGTTCAGCTATCGAGCATCGTCGGACAATCCTTCCTGGGAGTCGATGTATCCCGAATCCAGCCATCTTTCCGCTTAAACAGGAAGGACGTGACGCCCGGAGAAATGGCTGCAGCATTCCTTGAGTCCGGACGCCGCCACCTGGTCATCTGTGTGCCCGGCCTGTTTTGCGATGAGTCGGTCTGGGATGGCTTTATCGATCAATGGATGGCCCTTGATTTTTTTCCATTGCATTTGCGCCTGAACCCGGGGGATCCCATCGGTCAAAACGGTCAGGCCTTGCTTGAGCTAATGGAGTCCTTCCTTGCCCAGGAATCGATTCGCTCGATTTTCCCTGCCGACTTTAATACTGGCCTCTCTCGTGGGCTGGCTTTCAGCACACCCCGACAGAGAGAGCGCAAGATGTCCGCCATTGCCTACAGCCAGGGAAGTCTCATACTGCGCAGCGCACTTTACTATGCTCGCAGCAAAAAGTCGGCATTGCCTGCTATCCTCGAAAAAATAGTCCTGATCGCCGCGCCGGATGGCGGCAGTTACATGGAAAAGCTGGGCTTTGCTCTGGCCGCTGTTCTCTCCCACCTGCCTGGCTGGCCTTTTGAACTGGCTGCACTCATTGGCAACGAACGCAGCGCAGCCATGCAGGATCTATCCCACGGGATCATTCGATTGGAAGATCGCAACCAGAGCCACACGGACCGCAGACAGGCCCAGCGCTACTTTGGAGAACTCGATGGCCTTTCCGTTTACCATATCTACGGGCTCGTTTCCCGGACAGACAATATACTCACAAACTGGATAGGTGACGGTGTGGTTGAAAAAGCCAGCCTGGAAACACTTTCGAAAATTTATGAACGCAGCGGCAGAGTGTATCCCCTGTCAGGGTACAACCATTTCCAGATCCTGAGGGCCCGTGAGCTTCCGGAAATCTTAGATAGCATCTTCCTGCCAGAGGCCGGTCGCTGAAAAAAGAATGCCGACTGACTCATCAGCCATTATTATGGTTGTATGGAATATGGAATGGGCAAGGCCGTCGCGCTATCTTACGATGATGCTATCACAACAGTCACGGAAGAACTGAAGAAACAGGGCTTTGGTGTATTAACCACAATTGATGTGAAGGATACTCTCAAGAAAAAAATCGATAAGGACTTTGAGCGCTACGTCATCCTCGGAGCCTGCAATCCAAATTTTGCTTACCGGGCACTGGGTGCGGTTCGCAATCTGGGCCTACTGCTACCCTGCAATGTTATCGTGCACGAAACGCCGGCCGGCCAGACGATGGTGGAAATCTTCAATCCACTTTTCATGGCAGAAATCATCGACCATCCCGATATCAAAGAAATCGCCGGATCTGTCGGCCAGGCACTGAAGACAGTCCTCGATGCTCTGCCTGCTTGATGCAGCCAATAGCAAGACGTCTTACAATCGGCTGAAAGCTATGTAATCCGTGACCGGTAGCTTCCCGGTCAGACGGCGCACAAGGGAAGCAGCCTGTCCACGATGATACGTTCCGTGATTGGTCACATGGGTGAGGATGGACCAGAGCTTGCTGTGGTGCTCATCTCCTTTCAGATCATGATAGCGGAAAGAATCCTTCAGTGTCTCGTTGGTTTGCGCATCCAGAAAAGAAACCCAGGCCTGCTCCGTTCGAGACCAGAGCTCCTGGAGCGCAGGTAGATCGCCGACACGATCCGGTGTCATAAAAGGCTCGGGGCTGCCTGTCAGACGCTCAAGCCAGATCTTTTCAGCGGCGAAGATATGCGTCAATTTATCCCGGATGGATCCCACTCCATCACCCAGATCCAGAATAAACTGCTGCGGATCCAGATGACCCAGGACTTCAAAAAAACGATCGCGCGCCCAGTAGTTGTAATCAAAAAGATTTCTATAAAAGGAAATCGTCATGACGCAAGCAGGTCCTGTGGCTCATAGAATCAAGGATTTTCTGCAATTGCTTGAGCTGCGAAACATGCCCCAAAATACAGTTGCGATAGATGGCATTGACGAAAAGCTGGCAGCGGGCTCCCGTAGCTCAGCTGGATAGAGTGATGGACTTCGAATCCAGAGGTCGCAGGTTCGAATCCTGCCGGGAGCGTGCTCAGGATAAGGAGACTTATGATGAAAACTCTGCAGAAACTGACCGAATTCCCCCATTCCACCACGCTCTTTCGCAATCTAACCTACGATGAAATTTTCGAGCATGAAAAACGCAATGGTGAAACTGTCCTGACCGCGCAGGGAGCCATGGCCGTCGACACGGGCATCTATACCGGTCGTTCCCCTAAAGATAAATACTTTGTGGAGGAGCCGGGGAGTAAGAATGAACTCTGGTGGGGCAAGGTCAACCAGCCTGTTAAAGAAGAAGTTTTCAATGAACTCTACAACCGTGTGCTCCAGTTTCTCGATGGCAAAAATCTCTACGTTTTTGATGGCTACGCCGGAGCACGCAAGAGCACGCGATTGTCCCTGCGCGTTGTTACGGAAAAAGCCTGGCAGCACCATTTTTGCTCCAACATGTTCATCCGCCCCGCAGACGGCGATCTGGAACACTTTGCCCCGGACTTTACCATCTACAATGCAGCCATGCTCAAAAACCAGGATTTCAAAGCGCACGGACTCAATTCTGAAGTCTTTGTGATTTTCCATCTGGGCAAGCGCATCGCGATCATCGGCGGCACCGAGTACGGTGGAGAAATGAAGAAGGGAATCTTCTCTGTCATGAACTACTACAAACCCCTGCAGCACATTCTTACCATGCACTGCTCGGCTAACGTTGGTAAGGAAAAAAGCGATTCGGCTCTGTTCTTTGGCCTGTCCGGGACGGGTAAAACCACGCTGTCCACGGACCCCAAGCGTCCCCTCATTGGAGACGATGAGCACGGCTGGGATGATGAAGGGATCTGGAACCTGGAAGGCGGATGCTACGCTAAATGTATCAATCTCAATCCTGACGATGAACCCGATATCTACGCCGCTATCAAGCGCGATGCCCTGCTGGAAAATGTTGTCGTCGATACAAACGGCGTTGTGGACTACTCATCGGCCTCAAAGACAGAAAACACCCGGGTCAGCTATCCCATCTTCCACATCCCCAACCGGGTGGACCCGTCCATCGCTGGCCATCCAGAAAACATCATCTTTCTGACTGCGGACGCTTTCGGAGTCTTGCCACCGGTGGCCCGGCTATCTGCTGAACAGGCTTCGTACCATTTCCTCTCCGGCTATACGGCTAAAGTAGCGGGCACGGAACGCGGCGTGACAGAACCTCAGGCCACTTTCTCTGCATGTTTTGGTTCTGCTTTTATGCCACTGCATCCCACACGCTACGCTCGCCTGCTGGCAGAGAAAATCAAGAAACATGGATCGAAAGCCTATCTCATCAATACGGGCTGGGCCGGTGGACCCTATGGCATTGGCAGCCGGATGAAAATCAAGCTGACCCGTAGTTTGATTGATGGAATTTTTAACGGCGCTCTGGATCACACGGACTATACCCATGACCCGGTTCTCAATCTGGATATTCCCAATCGCGTGGGCGATTACGATAAATCGGTCCTGCACCCCTGGGAGACCTGGAAAGATCGTGCTGCCTATGACGAACAGCGGCGGAAACTGGCCGGCATGTTCATTGAGAACTTCAAGCAGTATGCCGATGCCGGTCCGGAGTTCGATTTTACGAAATACGGCCCCCATCTATAAAAGCGTTTGACCACTCCCTTCACCCGACGAAGTTGACCCGCACGGCGTCGTAGCCAAGTGGCTAAGGCAGGGCTCTGCAAAAGCCCCATCCCCGGTTCGAATCCGGGCGACGCCTCATTACCCGCCCGGGTGATGGAATTGGTAGACATACAGGACTTAAAATCCTGGGACTTCGGTCGTGCGGGTTCGATTCCCGCCCCGGGTATGCATACGCGGCCAGAGGATGCCCTGAAGTGCCGACTCCCGTATGATGGACCCTTTAAAATCTACTTCAAGTGACTGAAGCCAGGGTGATCAAACAAATCTTCATAGCGCAGCAGAGCATTATGAATCAGTTCATGACCTTCCTTTTCCTTACCGTTCTTGAAGAGGTCGGCACCTTTGAGTAAATCGGAAAGAATCGGGTGGATCGCCGCGTCGGCTGCGGGTTCCAGTTTACATTCTTTGAAAATATCTTTCACTGTGGCCTCAATTTTGGCGCCGGTTTGTGAAAGGTTACCCTTCCCGCCCGCTTCATGCATGGGCTTCATCGTGTTCATCACCGCAGTCATGCGTACCCGGAGATTGTCATCAGTGGGAAATTTTCCTGCCTTTTTCGAAACCGGCGCAGTCGCCACCTTTTCATCGTGATGGTGATGCTCTCCTTCACCGGCTGTTTCTTTCTGGCAACCAATTATGGCCGCCGCCTGCAATGCTACAAAGATAAACATTTTTACTCTCATACATTCCTCCCATAAAATTCAATCTCCACCTGCTCCTGAACTCTCCCCGACACTACAATTTGATCAGGCGCTTTCCATCCCATTTAAGCCAGAAACTTTCACGAACAACACTTTTGGAATCGTCGTGATCACCCTCCTCGCGCTGGATCAAGATTTGATTGGGCCGGCCACCCTTCTGGTCCGGAAAGACTTGATCCTCACTGGCATAAACGGGCGCATCCGATCCCTCAACGGAACTGTGCACATGCGTCAGACTCTTTCCATCGTAGAAGAAAAAGAGCTTATTGCCCACCCCGGCACAGTATTCCTGCTGGAAGGCAACGACAAAAATCGATTCAATGCCGGAAAAGCCACGACTGCCTCCAAGAGTTACCCTGGCTTCTGAATCAAAACCGGCCCCCTGGTTTACGATCAAGTCAGCCAGCGACTTACCGTTCCGGAGCAGCCGAACGCGGGTGCGATGCGACTCCGGGTTGCCCGAAAAACCAATGCCATACATAAACAAAGTGCCATCTGCCCGGCGAACGTAATTGCGGGCAATCAGCGGACCCCAGACATAGCCTTTTTTTGTTCCCGACTGAACCCCAAACCAGGGTGCTTCCACGCCGCCGATTTTGCTCTGCTGTTCTGTCTGCGAAAGAATCCTTACTTCCTGCCCGGCTGAAAGAGTCGCCAGCGAGGCACTTGTTTCCGCCGGGGCCTTTCGCAGGTGCACCTGATCAGCAATCAGGTACTGGATTTCCCCGACTGGCAAGTATTCGCGAGCAGCAACATTGCTGACCAGCAGGAGGAAAAAGAATGGAACCGAATTTCTGAACACAGGTCGATGGGTTTTCCCGGCAGTCCACGGAGTCAAGCGAACTTGCGAATCATACCACCAGTTCTTCTTCGCCGGCACGGGCCACGACGATTTCACCGGCATCCTCAAGTTTACGAATAATGTTTACGATTTTCTGCTGGCAATCTTCCACGTCTTTGAGTCGCACCGGGCCCATGAATTCCATGTCCTCACGGAGTAGCGAAGCCGCCCGCTTGGACATATTCTTGAAGATCTTTTCCTGGACTTCTGCTTCCACGGACTTGAGCGCCTTGGCCAGTTCCTGATTGTCCACTTCTCGAAGCACACGCTGGATGGCGCGGTCGTCGAGGAGCACAATGTCTTCGAACACAAACATTTTCTTTTTGATTTCTTCGGCCAGCTCGGGATCCTCTTCTTCCAGAGCTTCGATGATAGTCTTTTCCGTTCCGCGGTCCACCAGGTTCAAGATTTCCACAACGGCATCGATGCCGCCGGCCGTTGTATAGTCCTCTGAAGCCAGCGTCGAGAGCTTGCGTTCGAGCACACGTTCCACTTCCCGCAGAACATCCGGCGAGACTCGTTCCATGGTAGCGATGCGCTTGGCTACATCGGCCTGGATATTGTGCGGTAAACTGGATAAAATAAAAGAAGCTTTCTGTGGTTCCAGATAACACAGAATCAGAGCGATCGTTTGCGGATGCTCATTCTGGATGAAGTTCAAAAGATGGGCCGGGTCCGTGCGGCGGATAAAATCAAACGGCCTCACCTGCAAGGAGGAAGTCAGCCGATTGATGATATCAATAGCCTTCTGCGTACCCAGAGCCCGCTCAAGCACTTCGCGGGCGTAATCAATACCGCCTGAAGTGATGAATTCTTGAGCCATCATGAGCTCATTGAATTCTGTCAGTACAGCTTCTTTATCTTCCGGGGTAACCTTATCCAGCCGGGCCATCTCAAAGGTAAGTTGCTCGATTTCATCTTCCCGCATGTGCTTGAAGATATCAGAGGCAACTTCCGGCCCCAGACAGACCAGAAAGATGGCCGCTTTCTGCCGGCCGGTGAGATTACGCTTGGATTTGGAGGCCAGCATTGCTGGATTTATTTTCGGAACAAGAGCCGGGGAAGGCAACTGCAAAAAAAAGGCCCCCTTTTGCAAGAGGGCCGCAGGAGAAGCCTGAATTGGTCTTTAGAGTTTAGCTATCTTCCGCCAGCCAGGTGCGCAGCAGCTTGGCCACCTGATCCGGTTTTTCGCGAGCCAGATTGATGGCATTTTCCAGCATTTCACGTCGGGCCCGTTCATCGATGGAGAGTTCGACTTCGGCCGCACCTTCATCGGCCACCCGCAGAGCCGCCTCCCGCATCAACTGCTGCTGGGCTGCCAGCTCCTCTTCGCGCAAGCGACGCCGCCGGGCGATTTCATTCTTGATGGCTCGATAAAGCAGAAAGATGAGAAAAAAGGAAACCAGAGCTATTCCGGACACGATCAGCAACCGGCGCATGAGAAGTTGCTGGCGCAGATCGGCATCTTCGGCCTCGAATTCATTTGTGCGGTCCTTTTGCATGTGCGAAACAACAATCTGATCGCCACGGGCAGCATTAAATAACATGGACGCTTTGAGCTGTCGCTCGAGTTCGCGCAGCTCATCTTCAGAAGGAGGCGTGTATTTGCGTTTGTAACCGGACTGATCTTCTTTGATTCCATCCTTGACCCACAGGCCATCGAGCATAACAGCCACGCTGCGACTGCGCTCTTCCCAGGGCTGGCGGGTAATATCCTTTTCAATACGATTGAATTCATAGTTGCGAATCAGATCATTGTTACCATACTCGGAGCGCTGGTAGTCCAGGTCGCGATAGCCTGGCGGTAACTGCTGCTCTGTGCCCGTTGGCCCGCCAGGGGTGAATCCGTTACCACGGAAGCGTTCGTCGCGTGTATTCTCAGAAACAATCAGAGTGCCGTTGGGCATGAGCTCACGATCGGGATAAGGAGTTTCCGGATTTTCCGGCGTTTTTTCTACGGGTGCGACGAGCTTTTGCTTTTCCTTTACTTCATCCCAGTTGATGTCGAGGGCCAGACGGGTAATGGAAATCCGATCCGGATTGTAAAACTGATGCAGTCCGCCGGTGATCTCTTCCAGCCAGCGTTTGCGTTCTCTTTCTTCAAATTGCTTTTTACGATCTACCAGATCCAGGCGCCTCTGCTCTTCATCGAGTTCATCAGGCTCTGCATATTCTTTACCCTCTTGATTGGTAATGGTAATGTTTTCACGCTTGAGTCGGGGCACGGAACGGAAGATCAAATTCTTTATGCCCATGATGTTCTTGCGGTTGATGGTTTCCACTCCGGGCTTCAGGGTTAAGACAACGCTCGCTTTAACCGGGTCTGTATCGGTTAAGAAATTGTTGCTTTGAGGAATGGCGAGTTCCACCCGCGCACTCTTGATAAAGTCAAGGGTCATGAGCATCTGTTCCAGAGAACCTTTCATGGCCCGATGCAGTTTGACATTCTTATCAAAAGCGGTCTCATCCCAGCGCGAGACATTAAAGATTTCCCAACCTTCAATGCCTGCCGGAATCAGGTTGTCCTGAGCCAGGCGGGTGATGATGGCCTGGCGGTCTTTGGGTTCAACGTAGATGGCTGAAGTACCGCTCCCCGACCAGGAAAAACCCATTGTATCGAGTGCCTTGGTGATGGCCGCGTAATCAGAAGCGCTCAGATTGTCGTAGAGCGGCTCTCTGGCCTGCTTGCTTGAGAAACCGGCCATTACAACGTAGGCTATAATCACGATGCCCAGGACGGCACCTATGGTTATTTTTTTAATATTGTCGAGCTTGTTCCAGAGTTCTTGCAACTGGCCCAGGACTCCCTGTAAAAATTCAGGCATAATCTTCCTCTCTTTTTCTGGAGCAGATGTTATGTCTCATTTATAAGTACAAGAATTTTTTTGCCCCGGATGTAATTTTTTTCAGCTTATCCTACGGCTTAACGGGGATTGGTGATTTCCTTAAAGGTCCGCACCAGGCCGTCAGCCATGGTTCTCGTGAAGTTCAAAGCGAGTCGCGATTTTTCCGCGGCCAGCATAACTTCATGAAGTTCCACAGAATCCGGCTCAAAAACAGCCCGGGCGCTCAGGTCACTGGACCGGTTGGCTGTCTCTTCCACGGACTGGATACTCTTGTTCAGTAGATCGGCAAAGCTGCCGGTTGGATCCTGCGCAATGGCCTCAAGGCCCCCCGGCCGGATGTGCCGATCCTGGGTTGTATGCATATTCAATTTCTGTAAAGAATGGGCACCGACCACAGATGGCATGCGCCCCGAAAATTCGATTCCCCGCGTGTTTACGATTTCCATGATAGCTCCTTTATGGCCCGCCTATTTCCGGCTGCCAGCTGTACAACTCATTTTTATACGCTTCGACTCAGCTCTAAAGTTTTCATTAACATTTGTTTCGTAGTGCTGGCCACCTGTAGATTGGCCTCATAAGACCGGGAAGCGGAGATCATATCCGTAATTTCCTCGACTACATTGACATTGGGCATTTCCACGTAGCCCTGTTTGGGACCGATTTTGATGGCATCGGGATGGGACGGATCATAGACCAGTCGTAGCGGGCGCATATCCTTTTCAATGCGCATGACTTTAACGCCCATCCCCATTCCGGTATCAAGACCCCGGGGGTACACAGGACTGCGCCAGACGCTGCGCAGATTGATGGGCGTCATAACAACCCGGTCACGCCGAAACGGACCATCGCCCTGAGCATTGCGGGTTGTGGTCGCATTGGCCAGATTGTTGGAAATAACATCAAGCTTCAGTCTCTGGGCCGACAGGCCGGTGCCGGCAATGTTGAGTGCTGTAAACATACCCATAGCTTAATTCTCTCCCTAATAGATTACATGCTCAGTCGAATCATGGAATTGAGCATTCTGTAGTTCGAGCCCAGCCGATCAATGTAAAGGTTGTAACTCATCTGATTACGGGATAGTTCCATCATCTCTTCTTCTATATCTACGTTGTTGCCATCATTGCGCATGGTGCTCACGGTATCGGTATGCACGGCGGGCCGGACACTGCGGTAATCTATAGAGCGGCGGCCAGGAATGTGCGCGGGGTGCGTGGTAGAGAGGGCCTCTTCTTCTTCTACTTTGCGCCTTGAATCCAGAGCCCGCTTCATCTGACTTTCAAAACTCACGCTGGAACGCTTAAAATGAGGCACATCAACATTGGCTATGTTATTGGCGATCACCTTGCGGCGCAAACTGGCCACTTCCAGCCCTTTCTCCAGGAGAAACTGGGTTTTCATGAGCGGCCCGGTTGGTTCGAACATACTCATTGTTCGGAAACTTCCTGGCAGGCTTGATCCTTTTATGTCTCCTCCGGTAGAAAAAACAATGATCCAAAGGGGAAGCATCAGACGAAAAAAATCCGCTGGAGACATAAAAAAGTGCTGTACTTCCTTCCTGGTCGTACCGTAGAGATAGCAAAGTCCAGAGGCGGGAGTAACCGTGAAACTACATTCTTCAGAATTTCGTAAACAATTGCAACAATATATTGATTTTCGAGGCATCGATATTGTTCTTTACCTCAAGGACGGAACCGTTCTTGAGCTCGATAAAAACAGACAGATGGAAGGGGACGTGGTCATCAAAAACAGCAGAGAAGGCATTCAGGCCAGCGTACGTCTGGATGAAATCACCCGCGCGGAATTCTACGCGGCCTGATCAGGCAAGTACATCTCCAGCTTCCTGGTAACTGCGCAGGAGCTGGATTTCCTTTTCCGTTATGATCAGTTCGTTGCGCAGGCGCTCCAGAAAATAATCCTGCAAGCCGGGTCGCAGCTCCTTGCAGAGCGTCAGCGTGGCGGACACCACCGCGTTCGATCCTTTTTTGTCGTACAGATCCTGTAAAGCCTGGTTTTTTTGAACCAGGAAATTTTCCAGATCTTTGATATCCTTCTGGATATCAGCCGGCAAACAGGAACAAACCCCGGGACTTTGAAACAGATTTAAATTCGAGCGTACCGAGGGAATAAGGAGTTGGGCGGGTACAAGACTCAGAAGCTGCGGCCGCTTCTCAACAATCATTTCAATAAGTAAAGCACGCAGTTCCCTGTCAGAAAACAAAAGAATACTCAGACAATTGAGTGGCTTTTTTTCTACCCAGGGACCCAGAATCAGCCGGGCCCTGTCCGGCCCAAGTGCGGTAAGATAGGAAAACTGGATCTTTTGCTGCCCGGCTGAACGACCCAGAAGACCAAGAAGCTCTTCAATCTGATCAGGCTCCGGCGTGGCCCGGGGATCATCAATGGAATCCAGAAATAAGGATAACAAAGCGAAATCCTCAGCAGCAGAGACATGGGCAATTTCCCGTATCATGTGCAGCCTCAATTCTTCCTCAACTATATACAGTATAGAAGCATCATTCAACCTGGCCAGTAGCTCCTGGGCCCGGTCACGATCCAGGATGTTCAGTAAAAAGATCAGAATCGATGAGTAAGACTTTACAAAATCTTCAATGTCTTCATGATCCAGGGAACAGAGCAAACGAACTGAATTCTTCAGGGTCAAAATGTCAAAACTTTGAAATATAGAGCGCGCCGTTTCTTTACCGTCACTCATGAAATAGACCTTCCGCAATGTTTAACTGGCTCTTCATTGTAGCAACCAGTTTTCCGGCCCGCTCGCTCCAGTCCGAATCAGGGTCCATCTTGCGATACATTTCCAGAAACATTATAGAACGGTCAAACATCCGTAAAGTGTAGTACAGCATGCCCAGATTGTAATAGGGCTCCGGGAAAGCAGGATCACTGGAGATACAGTCCATAAAACAGCGTATGGCCACAGCATGCTTGCCCGTGCGGAAATACAGATTTGCCAGGTTGTACAGAGCTTCTGTACAAATTCTATCCGTTTGCAGGGCACGCTCGTAACAGCTTTCGGCAAGGCCAAGATCCCCCCTTTCATAAGCCATATTGCCTTTCTCTATCCACGCCGCCGTGTGCTCCGGGTCCCGTTCCAGAATCAATTCCAGAAGCCGGGCCTGCTCCTGTGGATCGGTTATGCTATCTCGAAAGGCCGCCTCCAGATCCTCTCTGGCAGAAAGCGTGTAGAGGCTGCCCGTCTGAGATCCAACAGGCAAAACGAATTGCCGACTGCCCGCTTCCAGGTAGCCTTCCGGCGAATGCTCCACAATAAGGCCCTGCTGAATCCCAAAGCGACTGACCCAGTCCGTCCCCGCAAGGAGGGAGCGGATCTTTTGTAAAGAGTGCCCGGCCTCGCGGGCACGGACAATGAACTGCAGTTTTTTTAAGTCAAGAAAGGAGAAGTCGCCCTCTGGCAACAGGGCTGTTCTCCGCCAGTAAGCCAGGTAATGATAGGGAACTCCGAGTCTCTGGGCCGCCTGTCGGGCATTCATGGCTTTTCAGAGGCCCGGCACCGGCTTCGCCGGCCAGCAAAAAAATCCCGTCCGGTAAGCGCTGCAAGACTTGCCCCAACCGGCAGGGGGCAGAATTATGTCTCGTGCCCCCTGCTCCCTTCACGCATTTGCATCTGCACACGTCCTTCAGCCTCCTGGATGGAGCGATCCGGATCAAGGATCTGATGGCCCACTGTAAAAGTACGGGGATGGGAGCTGTGGCCATGACCGACCACGGCAACATGTACGGGACCATCCAGTTCTATAAAGAGGCCCAGAAAGCGGGGATCAAACCCATCATCGGCTGCGAGTTCTACGTAGCTCCAGGTTCTCGCTTTGAAACCCGCCAGGACGAGTCCGTGGCCGACGGCAACAACTTCCATCTCATTCTTCTGGCCCGTAACGAAATCGGCTACCGCAACATGATCAAGCTGACCAGCCTTTCCTACACGGAAGGCTTTTACCGCAAACCCCGGATCGACTACGACCTGCTGGCGAAACATTCAGAGGGTATTGTGGGACTGTCGGCCTGTCTGGCCGGTGAAGTGCAGCGGAAGATCGTCCTCGGTAAAGAAGAAGAGGCGCTGCGCCTTGCCGGCAAACTACAGGAAATTCTGGGCCCGGAACACTTTTACCTGGAAATTCAAGATCACGGACTGCCGGAGGATCAACTCGTCGCCCGGGGCAATCTAGAGATCCATAAGCGCACCGGCATTCCGCTCGTTCTGACCAATGATGCTCATTTTTTACGCCGCGAGGATCAAATGGCTCAGGAGGTACTGCTGCGGATCAATCAGAAGAAAAATATTACTGAACCACTGTTCTTCAGTTTCAATGATGAATTCTACGTGAAAAGCCCGGCGGAGATGGCGCTCCTCTTTCCCGAACTACCCGAGGCTTTTGCGAATACCCGGCACATCGCAGACATGGTGGATCTTTCTTTTCAGTTTGGCAATCCTCTATTACCTCGCTTTGACGTTCCCCCTGGAGAAACGCGCGATTCGTATCTGCTCAAACTGGCTCGCCAGGGCCTGGAACGCCGCTATCCCCGGATCACTCCGGAAATTGAGCAACGCTTCGAGTTCGAATATCAAACGATTACCAAAATGGACTTCGCGGGCTACTTCCTGATCGTCCAGGACTTCATCCGTTATGCACGGGAATGCGGAATTCCCGTTGGACCGGGCAGAGGCTCGGCTGCGGGGAGCATCATTTCCTATGCCCTCGGGATCACGGATATAGACCCCCTGCGCTACGACTTACTTTTTGAACGATTCCTCAACCCTGATCGCAATGAAATGCCGGACATTGACATCGATTTTTGCACGGAAAGGCGCGAGGAAGTGATCAATTATGTACGGGCCCGCTATGGGGAAGACCATGTCGGGCAAATTGTAACTCATGGAACCATGGGGGCGCGGGCCTGTATTAAAGATGTGGCGCGCGTTCTCAACATTCCCTTCGATGAGGCAAACAGGATATCCGGTTTGATCCCTGGTGAACTCAATATCAAACTCGACCGCGCTCTGGAAAGCTCCAGAGATTTGCGAAAGTATGCAGAAAAAGGCGATCTGGAACGCAAACTCTTTGCCATTTCCCTGGCGCTCGAAGGCAATGCCCGCCACAGCGGAGTGCACGCTGCCGGCGTGGTCATTGCGCCGGAACCCTTAGCGGAAATCGTGCCCATGGCCACCGTTGCTCCACCGGCTGGATCCAAAAACCGCGAGCGCATCCCCGTAACCCAGTACGACAAAGGGGATCTGGAAACTGTTGGCCTTGTGAAGATGGATTTTCTGGGACTGCGTAACCTGACCATCATCCAGAATACTTTAGATCGCTTAAAAAAAGAGAACATTGTTCTGGATATGAGTAACATCCCGCTGGATGATGAACCTACATATAAGATGCTTCAGAAGGGAGATGTGGCCGGCGTATTTCAACTGGAATCTTCCGGAATGCGCGAATTTGTGCTGAAGACACGCCCTACCTGTTTTGAAGATATCATCGCCCTTATTGCTTTGTTCCGTCCAGGACCGCTGGATAGCGGTATGGCCAATAGCTTCATCGATCGGAAAAATGGGAAGGAACGAGTTCGCTATCCACATCCGGATCTGGAAGGCATTCTGAAAGATACCTACGGCGTTTTCGTTTACCAGGAACAGGTGATGCTGATCTCGCGCATTATCGGGGGATTCACCCCTGGTGAATCCGATGCCCTGCGCAAAGCCATGGGCAAGAAAGATGAGCAAAAAATGGAAGCCATGCGGATCAAGTTCGTGGAGGGAGCCCGCGGTCGCGGCTATGAAGCCAAATTTGCAGCCGAGCTGTACGCGCAAATGGCAGAGTTTGCCAAGTATGCATTCAATAAGTCCCATTCCGCTGCCTATGCCATGATTGTCTATCAGACAGCGTTTCTCAAAGCCAATCATCCAACAGCCTATATGTGCGCGGTGCTCGACAGCGTGATGGACCACACAGAAAGTCTGGTTCCTTACATTCAGGCCTGTGCGCGCATGGGAATTTCCATTCTGGGGCCGGATATCAACGAATCCGAATCCTCATTTGCCAGCCCCGACGGGGGCCGCATCCGTTTTGGTCTGGCAGGAATCAAGAATGTGGGCCAGGCGGCCGTCGAATCCATTCTGGCCGTCCGCAAGAAAGAAGGTGCGTTTTCGAGTTTCTCCCGGTTTCTGGAAAGAATTGATTTGAAGCTGTGCAACAAGCGCATGCTGGAATCCCTCATAGTATCGGGCGCCTTTGACTCGCTCGGCTACACCCGCCGTGCTCTTTGCGAAGGGCTGGAGCAGGCTTTGAAGAATGCTCAATCGCTCCAGAATGATCGTCAGGCCGGACAGAGTCTTTTGTTTGCTGCGGCCCAGATGGAACCACTGCCAGAATTCATTCCCAGAGGTCCGGACGTCCTCGAATACGAAGAATCGGCCCGGCTGCTCGCAGAAAAAGAAGTCCTGGGATTTTACCTTTCCGGACATCCCATCGCCCGCTACGCCCGTATCCTGCGCAGCATCAAATCGCGAAGTATCCAGGAACTTTTAGAAAGCCGATCCAGCGGGGAAGTAGAACTGGCCGGCGTGATCCGCGAACTCCAGATCAGAGTAACCCGCCAGAAGAAAGAAATGGCGCGGGTCAGCATTGAGGACATGACCGGAAACATTCAGGCCCTTGTTTTTCCGGACGCCCTGAGCAAACTCAAGGAACGGCTGATCAAGGATACGCCCCTTTTCATCAAAGGCCAGCTGGAACGCGATGAAGAAACCGGTACGACTGAACTCATCATGAAAGACGTGGCCCTGCTGACGGAAGAAAAACTTGAAGAAAAGCTGGAGCGCGCATTGCATCTGCGTCTGGATTTAAATTTGATGCAACCCACCACCTTACAAAAACTGCACACGATACTGCGCTGCCACAGCGGCCCCCTCCATGTATTCTTTCATCTGGAAGACGACCGCGTGATACGCGCTCATGACAGTTTCAACGTAGCCCTGAGCCAGGATATGATCGGCCAGCTGCGCAGCGTTGATACAGTAAAAGGCCTTTACCTTTCCGTTGGCAAGAAGATCCGCTCCCTGTCCTGAAATCTATACGATTTCTATAGACACGGATCGCGATGGCTGATACTTGAGCTCAAAGGATAAATCATATTGCCCCCGCGAAAGGCGGCTGAACGTTGCCTGCCCCTGCTCCAGAGATTCTGATTGCAGCAAGCGATTCTCCTGACGAAGAGTTACTTTACCGGCCGGTGTTTTCTGGCTGGCCAGTATGAGATCCACTTCTGCTGAACCATGACGAATAATCTCATAGGTGAAGTCGTAGAGGTCTTCCAGAACGATTCGATTGCTCATCTCCAGATTCTGGCCGGAACGCACCGCCGCTGCGGTTCGGGCCCTGCATTCAAAACCGGCCATAAGCCCTTCCATGAGCCTCAGGCTTTCTTCACGGATGGCCACAACAAAGGAAGCTTTCCTTGCCGGCTCTACATGCTGCCGCTCCAGATAATGCTTTAAGTAGGAAGGCACGGGAAAGGTAGTGCGATTGAAGCGGGCCTTGAGGACATCCTGCACGGCCGTGAGATCGGCAGCAGAAAGCTGACTTGCATCCACGTTCTTCCCATCCACGATGTTATCGATCAAAAGAGCCAGATCTTCAGGGTCTTTGACCGTATCACTCAAGCCCTGACGATACATTAAAGCGGCAATCAATGCGTCCAGATTCTGCATGGTTTTCTCCCGTTATAACAAAGATGACGAAAATTTCCCGCCCGGGTGGATACATCCGGGCAGAAAAATTCCTTTTTTTGCATTTTTTCAGGCACTTGCCTCCATCAGGTGGCTTGATAACTGCTCGGAAACTTTCATCATGATGACGGATATGCTGCCTTCCGGGATACCCAGCAAACCGGTGATAAAGCGGTAAGGGGCACGAACCACAAAAAGCCCCTTATCCCGCCGCTCCAGAAGCCTGTCGCGTTGCTTGCGTTTCTTCTCCATGGCCTGATCCAATAGTTCCAGTTCATACGACAACGTGGGATTGCTCTGATTCTGGAGCAACTTATCACGCCGGGAACGCAGTTCAATGAGATTCATGTAGAGGGCAGTGATTTTGTCTTCTTCGGCAATATTGGCCATCTCCCGGCCGGATAATTCATCGCGCTCTTTAGCAATACAGGTCATGATTTCTGCGGCGCGCAAGCCGGAACGCTCCGCCAGGTAGGCAAGCTCATCGGCTTCCAGATGCAGATAGTATACATATGTTAGCTTAAAAACAACGCGCTGCTCCACGGGAATACGGGACAGATTTTGTGCGAATTGATCGATCCAGTCCTGAATCCCTTCGCGTTCAGAGCGCGGGTCCGGAGTATTTTCTATGCCACTGAGTTCACGGCCGTCTTCATCGCGGAAGGTAGATGGAACGATCTGGATGTCGCGGACAGTCCGCATCCAGTCGATAACCAGATTGCGCAGCACAGTGTAAAACCATGTCCGGAAGCTTGATTTTCCCCGAAATGTCCGGAAGCGCTGACCGTCTTTGAGCCGCTCGTAAGCATAAATAAAGTAGTCCGAGGCCTGATCCCCGTCCAGGTGAAAGACCCGAATGGGAAAGTTGTAAATATCCTGAGCAAACAACTCGAAAAATTCACTCAAGGCCGGGGCTTCACCGCTTCCACAACGCTTCACGAGCTCTAAAACTTGCTTGCTATTAAAGCGTGCTTGTTCCTGTGTATCAGTGGAATCGTTGTTTAATTCCTCGGGCACCGGGTACTATCACCTTTTATTATGAAGCAAAATTGCGGATTTCCCTGTAAAGTCATTTTCCTCTGTTTACCGCTGCTTGTCCTCAGGGCTGATTCCTTCCGCTGGCCAATGGGACTGGACCGGGGGAAAGTCCGTGGTCTGACCTCCACTTTTGGAGAGGAGCGCTCGGACCATTTTCATAACGGGCTCGACCTTGCCGGGCAGGGAAAGAGCATTGAGGCCGTGGCTTCCGGCCAGGTTCTTTTCAGTCGCATGGCAGAGGATCACCCTTTCAGACCGATTGAGGGGCCGGGCAACCAGCTCCTTCTGCGGCACGCCGGACTTATCAGCGGCTACTACCATCTTAAAGAAATAGCGCGGCGGGCCGGACCGGTCCAGGCCGGAGAAAGAGTAGCGGTGAGCGGCAACAGTGGCTATTCAGGAGGGGCTCATCTTCATTTCTTTTTGCTGGAGAAAGGGACGTTTTTGAATCCTCTCAAGTACCTGCCGGCAGCAGAAGACCCCTCGCCTCCAGGCACAGCCCGCTTGCATATCATTACCTCCGCCTCACGAACAACCATCCAGTCAGGGAAACTGGCGCGCATTCGCCTGACCCGGAGGTTTCCTGTCGTTCTCGAAATTCACGATGCTGGCCTGGAACAGAGCAGGCGTGGTGTTTATTCCTTGAGCTGGAAACTCAATCAGGACCCGGAGCAATCCTTACGATTTGATCAGATCAGCTTCTCGGATGGAGCCTGGCGCCTGGAAGGGAAGGATTTCCACCAGGTGTTTCTTGGCGGCCACTATTTGCTCGGTGAGCTGCCTTTTCAAGCGGGGGAAAATCGTGTTGAAATCAAGGCCGCTGACTTTAGCGGAAATGTCAGCCAGGCTACGTTTTTACTGGACGTACAGAAAGAATTCTAATTTTAAATCGGCCCGCAGCCTACTCTTTCACCAGGTCACCGACCTGAAAGCGGTCCGCAGCGGTTTTTTCCGGAACAGCGCGCGCCACGTAGGTTGCTACTTCAACGACACGCACTTTGCCGCGCAGGGCTCCGCCGCGATAAACATCGAGAACTTTATCTTTGACCAGACCATCCAGACTGCCCACATTCAAAAAAATATCTCCGGGCCGTAATTTGACCACATTGCCCTGAAGCGGAACTACCTGCTGCAATTTTTCCGCAAGGCGTGCCCCCAGCAAATACAGTGCGTCCTGCCCTTCTTCTTCCAGAGTCCAGCGAACCAGACGCGTGCCTGAATTTCTCTCTATAAGATCGACCTCCAGACGCAATTTCTCCGGAAAAGAGAGGTAGCTGCCTGTCAGTATATAGCGAGTCCGGCTCCGTCGCTGTTCAAGGAAGGCGCTCAGTTCAGCACTGTAAAAAATCGGTCCCTTTCGATTTTTCATCTGCCGAAATTCCTCAAGCAGTGCCCTGCGTTCTGAGGCAGGCGGAGCCCGTAACCGCCCGCCGCGATTGATGAAATAACCAATCGCTTCCGGCAGGATCTCTTCCGATCCGGGAGGAGACTGCAGGGGATCCAGAGCTTTGAAATCGACTGGAAAGACCGGCCAGGGCTGGCGCTTTACTGTCTCCTCACCGTGGATGAGAGATGGATGCGCGAGCAGATTTTCTCGCAAGGGTAGATAATCATTGCGACGGGAAAGAAAATTCTCCAGCTGAAAATGAAAGCTCTTCTCCGATGGATAACGGTTTCGAGCCGCATACAGAGTATGAAGGAAGAGTTCATGATTGCCCTGTCTGCGGTACTCCTCGACCAGCGCTGTAGCTGCCGGTGAATCCGGATACAGAAGGTTTTCCCGTTCCAGATGAAAGAAAGCTCTATCGCGGCGCATGAGTCGCCCCTGGGCCTGCCGCCGGGTGCGATGGTACGCCGCAAGACTTCGCCGGATAGCATGCAGCGGCGGCAGTTCTGTTAAAGCCAGTTCCTCTGCGGCAAACCGCTGCAGGGAATCGGAACTATCCTGCTTCAAAAATTTTGCATAGCTCGAAAGTGCCTCCGTTTTCTGTCCCTGCCGGGCCTTCAGTGTGGCAATCAAAGCCAGAGTCTGTGCGTCCTCCGGGTGACGCTCGTAGAGGCGGCTGGCCCGATCCAGAGCACCCGACAGATCCCCCAGCAAAAGATCAATGCGATACAGATGCCTTTCGAGGGCTGGATTGTCCGGTGAGAGTTCAAGGGCCGTCAGAAAGGAACGGCGGGCATCCAGAAGCTCATCCTGGTTTCCCGATTTCACAAAGGCATGCAACAGGATCAAACCCCGGCTTTCGTGAAAGCGGTGGTGCATGGAATTGATGCGCCGCGCTTTTTCCAGATGGGCAAGAGCCAGCTCACTGCGCCCTTCTCTGGCATAGTGCCGGGCAAGTCCCAGCAGGGCCAGAAAATGGGCTGGATGATTCTGGACTATGCGCCTGTAAAAGTCAAAAGCGAGCCGGGATTTCCCTTCCGTTTCATAATAATCTCCCAGAGCCGTTAACACCTGGGGGTTTCCTGGATCTGCAGAGCGAACCTGATTGAGATCAGCCAGAGCTTTTTCTCTATTGCCCAGGCGGGTGTGAATCCTGCCGCGCAAAAGAAGGGCCCTGGTATTTTTCTCATCCATGCGAAAAACACTTTCGAGACTCTGCAGAGCACGACCCAGTTCCGCTAACTCAAAGTAACTCTGGGCCAGACCCAGATGCGCATCCTTATATCCGGGGTTCTTCTCTATCGCCATTCGATAATGGTATACTGCATCGCTGAAACGCGCCTGCGAAGCCAGTGTCTCCGCCTGACGAAAGTTGCTCTGGGCTGTGCCCTCTGCGGCAAGGCCCCGGCAGAGAATCAGAAAAATATAAAAAATTACCTTTTTCATTCGGGAATGAAATAGCCGCCGTCAGCCAGGCCGCTGCTACCTGCATAATCAACTTCCACACGCACGTCCACATAGCGACCCCGCAGAACCTGTTCGCTGCGGGTACGGTAGGTAATGATATATCGCTGATCCTTGTCTTTTGTGAGATCGATAAAATAATCTTTCAATCGACTTTCGTCGAAAGCAGATATATAGCTACCACCGGTCATACTCGTTAGATCCAGCCACTCCGAGCGGACCAGACTGCTTTTTTCCGGATCGTCTTCTCCCTGGTAACTGATCACATCAACCTTAATCTGGTGTGCACGGGCAAACTGAACAATGCGTTGCAGGGAATACTGTCTGAAGGCCACCGGATGATAGGCACCGGACGTGATCAGAGTTACCCGCCGTGGACCCAGCGCATCCAGCAGTCCGGCCAGGGCGTCAAAGATGGCTTTACCCAGATTTACTGTTTGTGTTACCTCACCTTCCGTCAGAATGCGCGCAATTTCGCGCCGCTTCAGATCCGCTTCTTGCGTTGCCTGGTATACCGTTCTTACCTGCTCCCCCGCGCGCACCACAGTCAGACGATCGCTGATCCGAATGTCTTTGAGCAGGGTCATGGCCAGCGGCGATAGATACTCCTGGTAGCGCTCACGCATGATCTCGCTATTCTCCTGAACCAGAACCAGATTCACTCGATGATTGTAAGGCTTGATATTATCGATACGGATTCCCCCGAGTCGATTGTCATTCTCATAGATCCGAAAATTCTTGCGCTCAAGTCCCAGGAGCGGCTTCCCTGTCCGCTGCGCCAGGGTCAGAAAAACGGCCATGGACGGGTAGGCGCGACTGTCTATGTTCTGGATACGGATATCAAAGTTGCTGATACGAAACGCTTCCGGAACCAGAAGCAACAAACGATTGGCCGCGTAGTCGGCCAGATACAATGCATCCATCCCTGAACTGCGCGCCGCATGCAATCGCCGCAACAGCAGCCGCCGGTCCTCATTATCTCTGAGCTCTGCCAGTGAACGAAACGTTGATGTTAATGTGTCATAAAAAAGAAGATCACCGTCCTGATTGGAAATAAGCAGCCGCGTACCATCGCGGTGCAGGTGCATGGGGCGACGCATGGTCGGGTCCTCGATGGTTCGCATGAGGTTACCATCCAGATCATAGACCAGAACCTGGTCTGCCTCCGGCAGACTCACGAACAACTCTCCCTGTGCACCCACAGCCAGGCCTCCCGGTTCCTCTTCGTCCGGGATGGGAATCACCGATAGCGGACGGCCTTCCTCTGAAAACTTAATGATTCGATGGTTGCCTGTATCGGCTACGTAAACGCCGTCTTCTGCGAGAGCAACGCCGGCCGGTCCATAAAACTGCCCTTTTCCCGAACCCCTTTCGCCAAAGGCCATCACACTGCGACCGCGGCCATCAAAGACCCGCAAGCGATCCGCTTTGAAATCAGAGACGTAAAGACGGTCATGCCGATAGGCAAGACCCAGAGGAGTCTGGAGGGGATCCCAGAAAGGCCCACTGAAATCCGTCAGATACTCTGCTTCTGAATTGAATTTTACGATCCGTCCAGAATCAAAGCAGGCCAGATATAAAGCATTTTCCTGGTCCAGGGCAAGATCAGTCGGCCCGTGGCAACTTGCTCCGCGCAATTGGTCGGTCTGTAGCAGGGAAAGCAAAGTGTACGGTCCTGGACGGGCATTGCTGCTCAGGGCAAAGCGCAGGAGCTCACTGCGCTGCCGCACCAGAGGGTACGCTCCAGCGGAAAATTCATCGAGCAACTCCCATTGTTCAAGCGCTGCATTCCAGTCACCGGAGTAATAGTAAGCATCTCCTAAGTATCTGCGGGCCAGGTGAAAGTACGGCTGGACATCAAGGGCTTTGTAAAAAAATTCTCGGGAGGCTATGTATTGCCGGTTGTTATAGAAGGCAAGGCCGCGGACAAAGAGGCTACGCGCCTGCTCTTCCTTAATCCGGAACCGGGGAATTTCCTGAGCTGAAACAACGGAAAGGAGCAAGAAAAATAGGCCCAATGCCCGCATTTATGTGACATAATCCCGAAAACGCCAGAAAAGCGAGCACTTTTTACCCTGCCTTCCTTATGGGGCATCGGTAGATTCAGGGCCCGGTATCCGATTCAAACAAAACGCGGCGGCATACCCAGTCGGGCACGAAGTTCGTTGTTCTCTGTCAGGAGGTCCTGCAGTTCCTGCTCGGTGAAATTGCGCAGGCGGTCCATGGCGTTGAGCAATTTTTCCTTCTCCAGATTTTCCTTTGTGCTCAGATCCAGCGCCGTGCTTGTTGCCTGAAGGGTGGCCTCTGCAGATTTCATTTCTTGATCACGCCAGGCGCTGAGTCTTTCATAAGCCTCCAGTTGCTCCGATAGTTGCAGAAGTTCACTGTTCTGCATGGAGTCCATAGATTCTCTGGCCTTCTGCACGCGATCGGCAAAAGCTTGATGCTCTACATGATAGTCCATGAGTGCAGCATAGGCACGACTTTCACTTTGCTTTGCTTTCAGTTCTTCCTGAGAAAGGGCCAGCAGTTTTTCGTAGGCTTCAGTTTTCTGCCGTATTTCATGAGAAAGCGTATAAACAATGGACCGATAGTATTCCAGAACCAACTGTTGTTCCAGACAAACGGCCAGATTTTGCGGCTGGATAGAATCCTCAAGAATCAAAGTTCGCGGCAGAAGTTCTGGATTTACGGGAAAATTGCGCGCTTCACCGGATGGCACAAGGAGGATCTTGGGAATATCGTAAACCGATTTGGCACGATGGATTGCCTGGCCAATCGCTTCCATCCCGCCCTTCTCTACCTGAATCAGGCAAAGGTGAATCTCCCCTGGCCTTGCCGTTAAATTTTCCAGGTCCGCAAAGCTCGCTTCGCGAATTTCAATGGGAAAAGGTCCACGTCTGAGTTCCAGCGGGAAGGATCGGCCCCGGGAAACATGCCAGATGATCGATGATTTTACCACTAAGGGACTCCTCTGTCACGATTTTTCTGCCCTATCCGGGCAAGTCTGTTACGAAAAGAAAGCAGAAAAACATGGACCCGGGCAATAGCTTTGCCGCGGGCACGGGCCAATCGAAAGAAAACAGGAGCTGTGTAGGGACGAAGCGGCCCGGTCAGGCGCTTCCAGAGCAGGGAGAGCGGAAAATCGTCGGTACGATTGGCTAAAAGCCACAGGGCGGCGATGCCAGCACCCATTACCGGCAACCAGCCGGCAAGAACGGGATGCAGGCGATCCTGGTAACCGGCCTTCAGGCTCTCCGAAAGCACGACAAAATATCCTATATAAATCATTACGGCCAGGGCAAAACTTGAGCCCTTGCCGCCTCGCTTGAAAACCAGGCCCAGGGGAAAAGCCATGGCGAAAAAGGCAATGCACACAAAAGGCGCTGCAATTCGACGGTGTATCTCGACCGCAAAACGCAAACGGGTACGGGTTGTATCTTCCAGAAAGGCAGAGAACTGAGCATACTGCTGCATGCGATCCTGGTATTCCTGGGTGGAGGGGCCATCCGGTCTATTGACCTTGCCCTGATTGGCCATAATCCAGATTTCAAGCTCTGTCTTTAAAGCCTGCATTTCGCCGATGGGTGGCAACCGCACTATTTCTCCTTCCTGGCCACCACTCTGGCCAACTTTCTCAAAAAGCGCTTTTGTATTGATCTCATGGCCTTCCGTGTCTATGCGGTAGAGAAAATCAAACAGTTCAAGAAATGTATAATTATCGGGTTTTACGTTCAATTTGCCAATGGTGCGGTTGGGTGGCTGGAATACATAGTCCAGAAAACCTTTCTGGAAATCGGTAAACTGGTACTCCGTCTTTTTTTCATTCAGCTCCAGAATGAAACCTTCATACAGCCGAACAAATTTTTCATCATGGCCTTCCTGATTCTTGCGAACCAGCAGCTCGCCCCGATCGGCATGAATGATGCGGGTCATGAAACCATCACCGATAGGAATGGACGTTTCACGCAAATGGACATATTCTGTATTCTTTATGTCCAGATCATTCTGCCATTCGCGAATCTGCACCTGTCGTAAGATATTGCCCTGGCGTTCGGCAGCATAGATATCCTGCCCTTTCTTACTGACACCATCAAACCCACCGCGGCCCATGAATCCTCCAGGCTGCACGAGTGAAAGGCTGTGATAGGTCCGTAACCAGTCTTCAAATTCTTCCCGTCCTTCCGCCGCCCGTGGGCCGTAGTAGAAGTACACTGCAGCCACCAGAATCGCTGAAAATACTCCGTAGATAAGGAACATTTTATAAATGCGATAGAAACTGATTCCACTGGCCCGCATGGCCGTGACTTCGGAATCGGTGGACAGCCGGCTGGCCGCCATGATGCCCCCCAGGAGGCCGGCCACCGGAATGGTCAAAGTCAACTTTTCCGCAATCAAATACCAGATGTACTGAAAAACGCGGAGCAAAGATACGCCTTTGCCCAGAAGTTCGCCGATGGCATCTTTTAGCACCAGAGAGACAAACAGAGAAGTAAGAAAGATAAAGGAGGTCAGATAGGGAACAGCAATTTCCCGGGCTATGTAGAACTCTAAAATGCCGGGGCGCACTGGCACCAGGCTCTGAATCATTCTTGCCAGCCGACTTACAAGCGAGGTGGCTGTCCCATGCAGCGCATTCTGCTGGTTCAAACTGCTTTCCTGGGCGATGTCATCCTTACCACTCCCCTCATCCGGGCCATTCGACAGACCTATCCATCGTGCCATCTGGACGTTGTTGTCAATCAAGAAGCAGCGGCCATCCTTAACGGAAACACTGCAGTAAACGGCATTCTCATACTGGATAAAAAGGGCAAGCACCGCGGGGCAGGCTTTTTGCGCTTCATCAAGGAGATCGAGCGCAGGCGCTATGATCTTTTGCTCTCACCCCACGAATCCCATCGTAGTGCGATCCTTGCCCGATTTTCGAAAATCCCCGAGCGCATCGGCTACAAGAGCGCAGGCTTTGCCCGCCTCGCCTATACCCGGACCGTGCACCGCCGACTCGACCTACCGGAAGTGGAACGGCTTCTTGCTTTCTTCAAAGATGCCCTGGGAGTTTCCGCCTCGTTTGATCCCTTTCCGGAGCTCTTCAGCCCGGAGGAAAGCGAGCGGGCAGCAAGCGATATTCTGCAACGCCATGGGGCCAGGTTACCCATCCTTATCGCGCCTTCCTCTGTCTGGACCACCAAACGCTGGCCGGTCTGGCATTTCAGCCAGCTGATCAAGCTGCTCCTGACCGGTTACAAAAACCCGGTATTTCTTCTGGGCTCCGCTGCGGACCGGAAACTGGCTGCGGATATAATAAAACTACTAAAGTATACGGTCCCGGACTCCTTCCAGAAGCGGGTCGTGGATCTGTGCGGCCAGACATCGTTTGCTGTGTTATTTTCCCTGATGCGGAAATCGCGCCTGCTCATTTCCAACGATTCCGCACCGGTTCATTTTGCTCAGGCGGCGCGACTGCCCGTCGTCTGTATCATGGGTCCGACAACCCCGGCCCTCGGATACGCACCCATCACACCGGAAAGTCATGTGGCCCAGATAGATCTACCCTGCCGCCCCTGTGGAACCCACGGTGGTCATGTCTGCCCGCTGGGCCACTTCCATTGTATGGAGAAGCTATCCCCGGAATATGTCAGTATGCTGGCCGGAAAGGCCATGCTTACGACTACATAGGGATGTAGCTCGCTGGATTTTTCTGACGACCGGCAAACCGGACTTCGTAGTGCAAATGCGGTCCGGTCACTCTGCCTGTTTGTCCGGTGCGCCCGATGCGCTGCCCGGCATATACATATTCGCCCAGGGTCACATCGATGCTGCTCAGGTGCGCGTAGTAAGTCTGGTAACCGGTCAAATGTTCAATGACAATTAAATTTCCATAGCCTCCGCGGTTGTACTCTGCCCGGCGCACACGTCCCGCTGCCGTTGCTTTCACTGGAGTACCATTGACTGACTTGAAATCGAGCCCTCCGTGAAATTCCGTCTGCCGTGAGAACGGCCCGCTGCGCCAGCCAAAAGGCGAATTTACGCTGAGATGTTCAAGGGGCTTAAGACGCGGAACAGGACCCAGGAAATGCTGATAGCTGCCGCCAAAATCGGAATTGGAGGTGATGAGAGCATCATGCAATTGCATGCGCAGTCGTAGTCGGCCGGGAGGGGACACATCCTCGAGACGGGCATCACCAAAGGTGGCCAGATTGTTTTCCAGAGCTTCCTCATCATACACGTCGCGTAAAAGGGAGGCTATTTGTGCCTGCCGCTGGAAAAGGATTTCTGACAGGTGCAGGGTCCTTTGCAGCCGCGGCAGGAGATCCTCGGGATCGTCTTCGTTTATGGAGGTCGTCGATTCCAGGGGAGAGAGCAGGAAAAAAAAGATCGCAAAGAGGACCGCGCCCATAGCCACACTGGCCAGGCGCAGAAGAAAAGCCGGTGACAGAGAAAAGACATGCGTCCGTTCCGAACCTTCCCATTGCAGGCAGAAAAGCGTTTCTGTTTTCACCTTTCTCCTTCCATCACTCCAGTAGCCCTGACAGAACGATAGCGCGCAGGACCAGTTGTAGCAAAAGCCCGAATAGCAGGGACCAGCCTGTAAGGACCGATCTTTGCCAGATAGCCGGTATTGCCAGTATCGGATACAGGAGAAGCCATTCCAGAGACACCCATTCGATAAAAAGAAAAAAAGCCAGAGCCGCCTGCAACAAGCAAAAATAGACCCAGCCAGCAAGGCTGGAAAGAAAGCTCATGGGTTCTGGATCAGTTCATCCGGACCGATTTTCTGACCCGCTGAATATTCGGTGCTGTACTTAAGGCGCCCGTCGGGATCATAGACCCGCAGCGCTCCCTGCAATTTTCCATCCTGGTAATGCATCTCCCGGTACAGAGTCCCTGAGGCATAATAGGATTTCCACAGTCCCACAGGCTCGTCACGATGCAACGTCCCCTCAAGGGCCAGCTTCCCATTTCTGTGGTAGCGCTTCAGGCGACCTTCATAGTAACCGGAAATAAACTGCCCCTCTTCTTCAAGGCTGCCATCAGGAAAATAACGCCGGTAGGGACCGTTTTCATTGCCGTAATCCGTAGTAATCAAGAAGCCAAACGTACGTCGGGGCTCGGGCCGGTATTCCATCGTCTGAACTATGGCTCCCTGTGCATCGCGAAACTCCCAGCGGCCATACCGCCAGTCGTTGCGGTACTCACCACTGGTTGTTACAGTCTTGCCATCCATGGCAAAATTCTGCCAGAGGCCTGTGCGGCCGCGGTCATCTTCTCTGCCCTGACGGGCGATTTTTCCGTCGCTGTAGTATTTGCGAAATAGACCGGTTTCATCTTTGTAAGACCAGAGTCCAAAAGAGCGATCGTACTTTGCACCTGTTGGAACACCGACCGGACGCGGCGGCTCTTTAAGCCGCGTGCACCACAGACCGGAAAAAAGAATGAGAAAATAAACTATCGAATGGATACAAAGCGCTCCGTAAAAACGTTCCCTTCACGGTCAGTGACAAAGACGTGATACGGTCCAGCATCCAGCGGACCGGCAAATTGTATATAGTTGGCTGTACTCGGCGGGCGGCGACCCAGAATGGCCTCCTCAACTTCCCCATCACCGGCCACGCGATACACATTGATACGAACATAATCACTCTTTAAATCGTCTTTGCCCCACTGGAAGTGGATGTAGATCTCTCCACCCGCACCTGGAGACACGGACTCCTGATCCAGCCACTTACTGGCGCTGTCCGGAGTGATGCGTTCGCCTGCGATCGCCAGCATGTAACTGGGCCCAAAGATAGTCCCCCAGATAAAATACAGAACCCAGACGACAACGAGAAGCAAAACCAAGCCGGAAACAATGCGAATGATCTTACCCGCACCACCGGAGCTGCTGCCGCTATCCGTGTAATCCTCAAGTTTAATATCACTGGAAACATTGTATACAGAATCTCTTGCGCGCGCCATCGGTTCCCTGCCCTGCCTTCCGTGATTCCGATCGGCTGCCGGGCTTTCAATCCTTTTTTCCCTCTCTTCAGCGATTCCTTCCACTAAATCCGCCATGGAAGAGCGTTCACTGGAAATGGCCTCTTTAAACCGGTCTTTTTTCGATGCCATCCCTTATCTCCGCAAGCAAGCTCTGGTATTCTTCCGCAACCTTCCCACCAGGCTGGTATTCAAAAATGGTCTGTTTCATGACAACAGCTTCCTCCACAGCCACGGAACGCGAAATCCGGGTGGCATACAGCGGTAACAGGGCCTCTATATGCTCAACCATGGCCTGACCGATGGCTGTGCGCGGATTGAACTGTGTCATCACGGCTCCAGCAACACTGAGATCTGCATTGTAACGTTTATTCACGATTTCACAGGTGCTCAGCATTCCCTTGATTCCATCCAGAGAAAAACGGGAGGCCTGTAGGGGCATGACCAGAAAGTCACTGGCGACCAGGGCATTCACTGGCAGAACACCCAGATTGGGCGGACAGTCAATCACCACATAGGCGAAGTCCGAACCCGCCCGGCCCAGCCATTCGTCGAGCCGGAAAAAACCGTCCACTGCACCCGTGAGCATCGTCTCCACCTCCGCGAGCTGGAGGACCGCTGGCAGCAGGAAAAGCTCAGGGATGCGGGTAGGAGAGGATAGGTCCGCAGCTGCCTCCCTGTTCCGAAAGACTTCAAAGGCAGACAGTTCTGGCCGCGCTTCCTCAGAGAAGATTGAGCTGGCATTGCCCTGCACGTCCAGATCAATGAGCAGGGTGCGCAGGCTGCTTCTGGCCAGACCCGCAGCCAGATGTACGGCTGTTGTCGTTTTTCCCACACCACCTTTCTGATTCACTATGGCCAGCGTCGTTGCCATGATGGCTATGGAGGACAGGGCACCCTGGCGCGCTGCTCTTTTTTACTCCAGGCTTTTCTGCTTGTTTCCAGAAGGACCGTGCAAAAGAAGTCCGGGTGCAGTGGGAAGTTATCATCGGTCTTGAGGTTCATTGTCAGCTCAACACCGCCTCAAAAATTTTTGCACCGGATGCCTATGTCTACGGAACAGCCCCCAATTCTCTTGCCGGTCCGGTAACGCTCGGCCTTCCGGGGGTTCTGCCGGTACTCAATCAGGAAGTATTGCATATGGCCATCATGGCCGGACTGGCCCTGAACTGCAAAATAGCCCGTGTCACCAAATTTGACCGCAAGCATTACTTTTACCCGGACCTGCCCAAAGGCTACCAGATCTCCCAGTACGATATGCCTTATGCGACAGGGGGCAAGCTATCCTTTCAAAAAAAAGGCGATGAGCGGGAGACGGTAATAGGTATCACCCGCATACATATGGAAGAAGATGCCGGAAAGCTGTTGCACAGTCAGGATCGCGGGATAGCGCGCAGCTATGTTGACTTGAACCGGGCCGGTGCGCCCCTGCTGGAAATTGTCTCTGAACCGGACCTGCGCAGCGCAGACGATGCTTATGAATATCTGGTTTCCCTCAAAAGCATTCTGCGCTGTATCGGAATTTCAGAGTGCAACATGGAAGAAGGCAGCCTGCGCTGCGATGCCAATGTTTCCGTACGCCGGGATTCAGCCGCGCCTCTGGGAACACGTGTGGAAATCAAAAATCTCAATTCCTTCAAGGCGGTTAAAGCTGCGATTGAATACGAACGTGAGCGGCAGGTTGAAGTTCTGGAAAACGGCGGCTCCATCATCCAGTCCACAGTACTCTGGGACGCGGACGCCCGCTGCACCCGCCTCATGCGCACCAAAGAAGACGCTGAAGACTATCGCTATTTCCCGGATCCCGATCTACTTCCCTTTGAAATCCCGCAGGAAACAGTGGACCAGATTTTTTCCCGAATGCCGGAATTGCCTCAGGCTCGCAAAGCCCGCTTCCAGAAGGATTACGATCTGCCGCCCTACGATAGCGATGTGCTCTCCCGGGAAAGGGATCTGGCCGACTACTTTGAAGCTGTCGCTCATAGCTCAAAAGATCCCAAAAAAGCCAGTAACTGGGTCAAAGATGAGGTTCTCGGTATCTTAAATAAAAACGATCTATCCATCAATGCCTTCCCCGTTGCCGCCGCAGAGCTCGGGTCTATGATTCGCTACCTGAATGAAGGCCAGATCACCGGTAAAATGGCCAAGCAGATCTTTGAACACATGCACACCGAAGGCCTCGGGCTGGACACAACCATTGAAAAGTACAACTATAAACCGGTGGCGGCGGCGGCCCTGCCGGCCATCGTAAAAAAAGTCATACAGGAAAATCCGGAAGTTGTGGCGAAAATCAAAGCGGGCAATGATCGAGTGAAAGGCTTTCTGGTGGGTCAGGTCATGAAAGCGACAAACGGACAGGCACCACCGGATGAGGTCAACCGTATACTCGACCAGGAACTATAAACTCTGTGAAGCCAGGGTATACCTTTCCTTTCTTTGCTGCTCTTTTATTTTGCTCTGACCACAGCGGAGTAAAACAATCCTGTTTTTCCGGCAATTGCCAGTCCGGTGATGGTATGATGATATGGTACACCATGGTGTACAAAGGGCAGTTCCGTTCCGGCCGGATGCATGGAAAGGGTAGCATGAACTGGTCAGAAGGTAAACTTTATAAAGGGGACTGGGTTGACGGGCAGATGCACGGCCAGGGTATTCTGGAATGGAGCGATGGCCGGCGCTATGAAGGTTCCTTTGAAAAAGGAAAGCGACACGGACGGGGTAGCCTGCGGGCCGGCGACCGCACCTATGAAGGCGAGTGGGCGAACGACAAGATGCACGGCCGGGGCAGACTGGAATTTTCCAACGGTCAGGTGCTCGACGGTTACTTCGAGGCCGATGTATTCAAAGGAACTTCTCCCTGATGGATTACAACCAAGAATCGATTCGCATCCACCAGGAACTCGGAGGCAAGATTCAAATCCAGGGAAAGATTCCTTTACAGACCACGGAAGACCTTTCCCTGGCCTACACTCCGGGCGTGGCCGGACCCTGCCTGGCCATTGCTGCGGATCCCGCCCTGGGGCGAGAATTGACCATCAAGAAGAACAGTGTGGCTGTCGTCACAGATGGCTCGGCCGTGCTGGGCCTCGGGAACATCGGTCCGCTGGCTGCCCTCCCGGTCATGGAGGGCAAAGCACTCCTCTTCAAAGAACTAGCGAACATCGATGCCTATCCCATCTGTCTTGGCACCCAGGACCCGGCGGAAATCATCCGCACCGTGCGCAATATCGCGCCTGGATTTGGCGGCATCAACCTGGAAGACATTGCTGCGCCCCATTGTTTCTTTATCGAGCGCGAGCTGCAGGATCTGGGAATTCCGGTCTTCCATGATGATCAGCATGGCACTGCCATTGTCCTTCTCGCTGCGCTCATCAATGCCTGTACATTAACTTCGCGGCGGGTGAGTCGCCTGCGAATTGCCATCAATGGAGCGGGGGCGGCAGGTCTGGCCATTGCCAGCTTACTGAAATCTTACGCTGAAGAAAGCGGCGATCCTGGACAGGGGGAAATCGTCCTCTGCGATACCAGAGGAGCCATTCATTCCGCCCGTGCGGATCTCAATGCAGAAAAAAAAGCCGCCCTGAGCTTCACCAATCCGAATGATCGTCAGGGAAGCATCCAGGAAATCATGGAAGCCATGGATGTTTTTATTGGTGTCAGCCAGGCAAACCTGCTATCTGCCGCTGATGTTCGTCGCATGGCTACAGATCCACTCATCTTTGCCCTGGCCAACCCGGTACCGGAAATCCTGCCCCATATTGCCGAGCAGGGCGGTGTAGCCATAATGGCTACCGGTCGCAGCGACTTTCCCAATCAGGTCAACAATGCTCTGGTTTTTCCAGGAATTTTCCGCGGGGCTCTGGATGCCAACAAGCATCAGATCACGACGGCCATGAAGCTGGCCGCAGCGACTGCCCTGGCCGGGGCCGTCGGGCAGCCTTCTGCCGGGCGCATCCTGCCGTCTGTCCTTGACCGCAGCGTTGCGCAAATCGTAGCCCGGGCAGTGGCCCGGGCCTGATTTCAATACAAACGTTTAGAGGCTCAGCGCCGGTGTGATATGAACAACCTTGCCGGTTTCATCCAGTTTGCAATCTTTGCCGGAAAACTGCGGTGCGTAGATCTGGGTCGCCGGTAAACCTTCACCGGCATTGCTATTGTTCTGTAAACTATTATAGTAGTTTTCCGTAAAAAGCTTAAGCCAGAGAGCCCCCTTGAAGTGGATCACATCCACGCAAGCATCCACAGAGTCCATGGTATAGTAACGATTGTCGTCAACGCCCAGTTGCGCCCGATAAATCAAACCATTTACCGCTCCATACAGAATCTTACCCATGGTATTGGGTTTCTGGTTGCTGTACTTACTGTCAATCAGGCCATCGGCTATGAAAAAGGAGATCAAGGCAGCATCGCTGATTTTAACTTTGGTTTCTTCCCCACTGTAGGAATCCAGTGGACTGAGTCCCAGTTCATTGGTAATCAGGCAGGAGGGCAGCCCTGAAAGGACGAAGCCCAAAAGAATGGAAAAAAGGATTTTCTTACTATTCATAGGACCAGGGCACCCCGGGCGGCCGCGCTGACAAGTATTTCCTGCGAAGGCTCTCCCCGGTTAATATCTTGACCTGTATCGCGCAAAGGCCAGATTAAGATATGGCGCGTAAAAACCTCTTCAAGGTAAGTTTTTACAATCAGGGAAAGCTTTATGAACTTTTTGCGCGCCGGGTCAGCCACGGTGAGTTATTCGGATTTCTGGAAGTGGCAGAACTTGTGTTTGGGAAAAAATCTGCAGTCATCGTGGATCCCAATGAGAACGCCTTGAGAGAAGAATTTGAGAATTCAGAGAAGATTTTCATTCCGCTTCATTCTGTGGTGCGTATAGATCAGATCGGTAACAAAGGCGAGCTCAAACCACGGGTGGTCAGCCTGAAGACGCCGGATGAAACCCCTGAATCTCCGGCAGAAAAGCGCTTCACTCCCATCTATACACCGCCCAACCCCTTTACAGGACGTTAACGATCTTTGTTATGATTGATACGATTGAAAACGTAGAGCAGTAAGAAAGCGCCGGCCAGGCTGGCAATCAAATTCACCCGCACGAGCAAAGTCTCCCCGAACTTGGGCTTCATCAGCCAATCGACCAACTGGATGAACCAGGCATTCCAGCTGGCAAACCATGAAATGATGACGGCACCGATGAAACCGACCACCATACCGCCCCAGAAGCCACCCAGCAGATCCTTACGCTTGTAACTGTAGAAATACCAGGCAGCAAAAAGGCCAATTCCAGCGTAAACCAGGAGATCCAGAACAATGCGCAGTACAGCCACATAGCAGCATTTTGGAGCATTTATAGACAGGCCAGCGTTTTTTTAAACTCTGACTCATGCAGATAGACGGGCGGACTCGCCTTTACGGGATACTGGGAAATCCTGTAGCCCATTCGCTTTCACCGGCCCTGCACAATCGAGTTTTTGAGCATCACCGGATCAATGCCGCATACGTCCCTCTGCCCGTTACTGATCTCAAGCGCAGTCGTCTGGATCATCTTTTTGCTTCCAATTTCCATGGATTTTCTGTAACGATTCCTTTCAAAAGTCAGGCGGCCCGACTGGCTGACACGAGCGATGCCCTCACGACCCTCAGCGGTGCGGCCAACACGCTGATTCCACAGGGAGATAAGATCTCAGCCATCAATACAGATGGACCGGGAGGACTTCGCGCTCTGGGTGAATCGCTGAGAAACCCCGAAGGTCTCACCTATCTCGTCGTTGGCTACGGTGGATCGGCTGCGGGAATTGCGCATGCGCTTCTGCTGGAAAAATGGCCCGGACGTTTGCTTTTTTGCGGACGAAATCTTTCTCGCGCGCGTCGTCTGGCTCAGAAACTGAAGGAATTGCACAATCCGGAACGGACTTTGATCGTAGCCCTTCCTGAACAAAAGATCAACCCCGCAGAAGTAGATGTCATTATCAACACCACTCCACTCGGGATGGAAGGCATGAACTCTGCTCTGCCGATTGCAGAGGATTTTTTACTTAAAAAGCACACTGTATTTGATATTGTATACAAACCACTCAGGACACCGCTCATTGCAGCCGCGGGCCGCAGCGGTGCCCGGACCGTACCCGGCTATACCATGTTGCTCTATCAGGCTGTACTGCAGTCAGAACTTTTTACGGGCAGGAAAGCGCCTGTTTCTCTCATGGAAAAAATTCTGCTGAAATCACTGAAGTTGTGAAAAAAAAAAGCAGACTCCTCGAGGATCTATCCCGGCGGGCCAACCCTGAGAAAAGTCGTCGTTTCGATCCTCTCCGTTTGCAGGCCGGACTCATGCTGCTCATGGAAAGAACGGCCCACTTCAAGAAGCCACCGGCGTCGATTTCCATTGTCGGTAGCAAAGGTAAAGGCAGTTCCGCCTTCTTTCTGGAATACCTGGCCCGCAAGTCCGGGCTCAAAACCGGGCTTTACACCTCACCCCACCTGCTTGATTTTTGTGAACGAATTCGCATCAATGGAGAGGCCGTAGCTCTTTCGATTCTTGAAAATACCTATGAATTGATCGATAAAAAATCTATGGCGGATGCCTCCTATTTCGAGCTTCTCACTGTGCTGGCCCTTGTGCTTTTTCAAGATGTCGATATCATGATTCTTGAGGCAGGACTGGGAGGCCGCCTGGATGCCACCCGTTCTGGCCGCTGTGAACACACCATTCTCACAGCCATTGAACGCGAGCATACAGAAATCCTGGGCCAGACGCAAGAAGAAATCATCAAAGAGAAATTGGCGATCACCGGTTCCTGGACCAGGTCCCTGTATGTGTATAGCACTGTCCCGGCGGAACTCTTGACTGCTGGCAAATCGGCACTGCCAGCAGAAATCACCGTGCATCATTCCGACTACCGCAGAAGCAGTAACTACCTTGACGATAATTTCAATGAAATATATAGCTTTTTACGAAAAACACCTGGGCTGCCGGAAATATTGCCCGGCCATCAGGCACCGCCGCTGCCAGGCCGACTGGAACTGCGCGCCATGGTAGCATCCGGGAAGCCAGCTCTCTTTGACACCGCTCACACAAAACAGAGCGTAGCCCACATCCTTGACACACCGGCCGTACAGCAGCTACCGCGCCCCCTCGTTGTTGCCGGACACCTGACCGCCGACCGCCAGGCGGACGACGTTTTCGAGCCAGTAGCGATGCAGGGCCTCACGCTATTCCTGCTGGGGCAACCAGGCAGTCTGCCGAACACGCAATCCTTTTCCAGCGAAGATCACTTCCGTCAGGCTCTCAAGGAATCCAGGGCCGCCAGTCTTCTTTTTCTGGGCTCGCATCGTTTGTATCCGTTATTTCATTCCTTAACGGAGGATCGGAAAACTAAAAATCCATGGTGAAGCGCACAGAGAGCGATTGGCCGTCATACCCGGCCTGAGCGGTTCCCCCGGAAAACCGGTATGCATGCCAGAGATACCAGCCCCCCGAGAACAAGAATAGCCCGCCGGCCCGTTGCCGGTGATTTTTTTCTTTTACCTGTAATGCCTCTCTCTCTCTTGCTTGAAGGAGCGCGAGAGGCGCATGCAAAGAGGAATCCAGAAAAAGAAAACTGGCCGGCTGCCGGATCCCTTCATTCCTCCGGGCCCTGAAGGAATCGGCCTCTCTGAGAGAATAAGCAGACAGAGAAACAAGACCCATGAATGTTCCGCCCCACAGGGCCGCTTCCTTCCACTCCCAGCGGAGTGTTGAAGGCAGGCCTGGCACAAGATAATCGTAAGCCGGACAACGCTCACGACAGGGGCCGCGCCGGACCGTGAGTGGTAGCAAAAGGGGGCTCATGCGCGTGTCCGCCTTGTGAATGCGAACCGTATATTCCCCCTTCTCCAGGCGATGCTCTGGCACAATCCGTAACGTTCTATCGTCAATGACGGTAAGACTGGCCGGAACTTCTTTTTCCAAATAATACAGCCGGGATAATGTTTGCGGCAGGAACTGACTGCCCCTGACCACAACCGATCCATCATTTTCCTGAAAGGCCTCATCGCCGCGGGCTACCGGGAGCAACCCCACGCGCATTTCATGCCATGCGGACCACTGGATCTGACCGATTTTGTTGACCGAACCCACGCGAACCCAGACAATACCCGCAGGTAAATCGAGCAACAAACGTCCGGGCGATATGCGCTGATCCCTTTCCAGACGACCTTCGCGTTCTACCTGCAAACGGTAGCCAACAGCTCCCCTCACCGGCTCCACTTCCAGTTCCACCCCGGCCCGGAGGGATCCCGTAAAGAGCAGCACGAGGATAAGGAGTCGCCGCTGGATCATGGTCGCTGATTTTCCCTTAGAATGCCATCGCCCTCCACCCGAAAATCTGGAGGTGCGATTTTTTGATGGTAAACGATCAGCCGGCTGCGCGACGGCGGACCCTCGAGGATCCTTTTCTCCAGTCGTCGCAAGGGCGTCACTTCCCAGATCAGAAATCCACCGGCCAGAAGACCCAGGTTGCGCAGAGAAAAGGCCGGCGAAGGCAAATAACGCTCGAGAAGCAACCGGCCGCCCCCACTATACAATCGAAGCCGATAGTGGGTTGCTCCTGGGGCCTGCGTCCACGAAAAGTGCACGGCACTGCGGGAAGTCATATCAATGGGACGAATGCCCGGGGAAAGAATGGTGAGCGCGCCGGGTTCACTGTAGTAATGGATAGTGCGCGATGCACTCTCTCCCATGACGGAACCGGCACTGTCCAGCTGTTGCACCTTCCAGTAGTAGCTGCCTTCCTCCGGGAGCTGTCGCGTGTGGCCTGTCTGCGGCAGTAAGTCCCGAAAAGCCGGGTCGCGCGCGACCAGCAGACGGTAATTTCGGTTCTCTTTTTGTTCCCAGAAAAAAGCCACCGTTCGCGGCTGCACAGTCGCAGATACCCAGCTCTCATTTTCTGGCAGCAGTAGCTCTATTCCCGGCCCGCTTACCGTGAAACTCCGCGGAGAAGAATAGGTCCCGCCCACATTTCGCACACGCCATTCGTAGGTGCCAGGCAGCAGCTCCACTTTGAGTTGCAGTTGCAGGGCATCGGTCGGGTAGATCCTTTCATAACCACTCAGGCCACGCAACTGCACTTCATAACCCTGGCCGCTCTGCGTCTTACTCCAGCGTAAATGGACCCGTCCGGCCGCCAGCTCTTCACTGGATAGTTTTGCGGCCTGCGCGGGTTCCAGAAGCTCGGGCACCTCCGGAAAGGTTTCCTCAATTATGGAAAACGATTCCACCGGGCTCTCCTGCCCTGTAGAAAGGTCATCCCTCCCAATCTGCCAGAAGTAGCGGCCCGGTCGCAGAGCCAGGGAAAGACTCTGCCCGGTTACCGCCTGTTTTCGGGCATTGTGGAGGTCCCGATTTTCGGCCAGGCGTAATTCGCAAAAGGAAGTGCAGCCGCTGAAGCGAAACACAACTACAGCGTTTTTTCCCGGCTTCGCCATCAGAGCCTGGCCAGCGGCAGGAGAAACGGCAGTAAGGGGAGCCGGACTGGCAATGACCAGCCGACGCACCTCGCTTCGATTCCCATCAGGGGACAAAAGACGCCAGTAGTACACACCTTCACCCAGGCTGATGCCGCCCTGTCCGCCGTTGGCCGCCGAACGCCCGACAACCCGCTGAAATCCGGCATCGGAGGCCACCTGGAACTCCATCGGGCCGGGAAGGGACTCCCAGGAAAAGTTCACCCTCCCCGGATAGAGCTGAGCCCCGTCCAGTGGGGCTTTCAGCAACTTCAAAGTTCGGTGGACCGTTGCCGGCAGATCTCCTTTCATTACGGCCACGCTGCCTCCAGAAAGGACCTGCCCTTCCTCCTCTCCACTTTTTAGCGTTGCCTGTCCGGAGCGCACGTCTACTTCAACGGAATCACCACCGGCCACGACACGGAGATCCTCTGTAGCACTTATGATTTTTTCCCCTGCTTTGATTTCGATTTCCCCGCTGCCCTGTTTCTGTTTGCTGCGCACCGACCCGCCACCCAGATCAATCTGCAATTGTCCGGGATCGAGTCGCAAAACAACCATGGTATTTTCGCCCAGTTCGATTTCATTTTCGTTTTCCAGCCTGAGCACCGCCTCTGCCCCATCTTGAGTCCAGATCGTGTCAAAGTTATACACGGGAAAGGAAACGCTGATATCCGTCCAGACAGCCCGGGCCTGACCTTTGCGGCGCGCTTCCCCCGTCTTAAAATGCACCGTGCCGACAGGGCTGCCACTTTCCGCGCCACCGCCTCCCAGCTCCACAAAAAGGAGCACAAGGGCCGCGAGAGCTACCAGGACTCCGCCCACCGGGAACACGTTGATACGCAAAAGGGTTTTCCAGTCCGCTCCAGGATCAGCGCCGCCGCGCACCCACTCGGATTCAAGGATCCGGCGAATGAAGAGAGTCCTCATGATTCAAGGATCTCGTACTTTTTCTCTTCTGTTTCCGCACTGCTCGCATCGACTTTGTCTTTCATCTCAATGCCCAGGCGCTTGCGCAAATCTTCAAGACTGCCCGGGCACGATGGATCGTCACGGCGACCCAGAACCGTGTAAATGGTCTGCGGCTCCTCTTTACCCTTCACTTTGATAGCCGGCATGGGTACGACTACAAACTGATCCTCTGTTTTGAGAAAAGAATCATGCGAAATCAGTAAATCGGTACCAAAAGGTTTATTCAGCGATTCAATACGCGAAGCCAGGTTCACCGTATCCCCGATCACCGTAAAATCAAGCCTTTCCGCGGAACCGATCTGCCCGGCAACTACCGGACCCGAATTGATTCCACAACCCATGGCCGCGCGGGGCCGGTTTCCCTCGCCAGCCCGATTGAATTCGAGGAGAGCCCGGCGCATGGCCAGCGCTGCATTGATGGCGTTGATTGTCGGATTTCCCTGACCACCAATGGCCCCCCAGTGGGCCATCACTGCATCACCAATGAACTTGTCCACAACGCCATGGGTTTCATTGACACAACGAACCATGACGGTAAAATATTGATTCAAATACTCCACTACCTCTTCTGGATCCATCTTTTCCGACATGGCGGTGAAACCACGCAGGTCACTGAAAAACACGGCGCACTCTTTGCGCTCGCCACCCAGCTTGATTTCCCCTTTCAAGGCCATCTCCGCCAGCTCTTTGTTCACGAACTTGCCAAAAGCATCTTTGATTCTTTCGCGTTCTGCCAGACCGCGGGCCATATCGGAAAAGGAATCGGTGAGAAGCCCCAGTTCATCGCGGGAAGTCGCCTCCAGGTGCAGTTCATATTCGCCGCGAGCAATGCTTTTGACACCCTCCACCAGCCGCACCAGAGGAACCGTCAGGCTGCGAGCAAATAAGTAAACAATAACAATGGAAACAGAAAGGGCAATGAGCAGCACCAGCATGTTGCGGTACTGGATGGAATAGACAGCTTCCAGCGCGCGGTCTTCTTCGGACTCGGCAATCACACCGATTCCGCCCAGCTCCAGTTTGCGATAGGCCGCAAGCTGCCTTTTGCCCTGAGGATCCGTATAGGGCGTTTGCTCACTGAGAATTCTGGACTGGAGCATCCGGCCCACAATGGGCACGCCGGTCAAACTGGCCCGCGAAAGAACGAGCGACTCATCCGGGTGGGCAATCACATCGCCCAGGGGGTCCACCAGATAGAAGCGGGTGAGTGCCTCCTGGCCGGGCAAACCGGCAAAGTCACGCTGGATGCGGCTCGCGTCCATAAGAACCAGATGCAAACCCTCCGGTGCCCGCTCCGCCAGAACAAGCAGCGGATAGCCCGCCTCGGGGGACGCATTGAGGACGACTTCTGCGCCGGCTTCAGCGGGTAGAAGTCGCGGGACCAATCGTTCAATAGTCAAGCGCACCTGTGCTTCATCCTGAGAAAGAACGGCCAGCCGATCGGGATTTATGGCAAGGAACGCGGGCTGCAGAGTGTCTGCATTTCTTTCCATTCGGGCGACTGCCAGAACATCCCCATTGCGCAGAAAATAATCGCCCGCCTCACCGCGCAGAGCCAGAGGAGCATTGCGCAGTACGGTCACCAGTTCGGTGCGAATCCGCAACCCCAGGGCTTCTGCCAGTTGCAGATTGCTTTCAAGGACCCGCCCCAGTGTGTCACTTTTAAACCAAACAGTTGCCACACCGATCATACCCGTCAAAGAAATCAAAATAATAGCTGAAATGATTCCGATAAGCTTGAGTTTGATGCTGAAGCGAACGTGCGCGGGCTCCTGATTGCGGTAGGCTGCTTTTACGGATGCGGGAAGCGCGGCCTGGTCTTCCTCCGGAAACCCCTGATGCAGCAAATCGCGGAATCGTTCCAGAAAGGCGATCACAGCGGGAAAATTGCCCTTAAGTGGAGCAGCAACAGCACCGAGAGGCAGATCCACAAGAAGCACCAGAGCACCGGCGAGTTTAAGGCCCAGCTCCCGTTCCTCTTCTGTTGTAAGCACGAGCGCAGAACGCCCGCCGAGCATTCCCAGAAAATCGCCACCCATGCGGGCCAGTTTACCCGGATGAGTCAGTATGGAAACCGGAACCTGCCTGATCCGGATTCCCTCTCCGCGAATCGACCAGGCGCATTTGCGTAACTCCACTTCTGGAACAAAATCCGTAATGACCAGAATTTCTGTGATGCCCTGATTCTTCAGAGACAGGAGGCGCCCGGGTTCTTTGAGCAACAGTCCCAGGTCTGCGCTCAGATGCAAATCGCCGGATGAGGAAATGGGGAAGACAAGTGCAGAAGCCATGCGGCAGATTCTATGATGAGGGCCGATCCCCTGCCCGGTCAAGGTCTTTTTGAGACCTTGACGCCTGACTCTAAACGCAGCGCCTGGCAGCATGCTGCCTGCAAGTCTCTTTGAAAAGCGCCGCCAGGCGGTCCAGCGAGCACTGGGCACGGATGGCATCCTCATCATCTACAGTGCCCGCCCGGCCATCTACAGCAATGACATCCACTTCCGCTACAGACAGAATGCGGATTTCTTTTTTCTTACCGGGCTGGCCGAAGACCGCTCGGCACTGATCCTCACGGCCACCGATGCTATCCTTTTTTTAGAAGACATCGACCCGGAGGAGACCCTCTGGAGTGGGGAGCGCATGGGACTGCATCGGGCTCGTCGGGAGCTCAAGATCAACACTCGATCCATGGATGCTCTGGCAATGGATATGGCCGATCTGTTGGCGGGAAAAAAGCGACTCTTCTACGCATTCGGGGCGGACCGGGAGCGCGACCACAGCATCCTGTCAAAGCTCCACCATGCCATTCAGGCCCGCCGCAGAAGTAAACACCTGCCAGTGGAAGTGATCCATCCGGCAGAAATCGTCCATCCGCAAAGACGCATCCATCACCCGGCGGAGATTGAAGCGGTTAAAGCGGCCATTGAACTGACAGACCGGGCCCACCGCGCCTGCATGGAAAAGTCAAAGGCCGGGATGAATGAGGCAGAACTCGAAGCCACGCTCCTTTACCATTTTCATCGCGAGAGAGCTCACGAAGCGTATCCTTCCATTGTGGCCACCGGAAAAAACGCATGTGTTTTGCATTACATAAATAATAATACAAAAATTAAAAAAGGAGAACTTATACTGATTGATGCCGGGGCCTGCGTGGACTATTTCAATGCGGACATCACGCGCACATTCCCCGCAGATAAGACCTTCAGCGCCGGGCAGAAGGCCGTTTATGAAATTGTCCTGGAAGCGCAAAAGAAAGCGATCAAAGCCAGCGTGGCCGGCAAAACTCTGGATGATGTGCACCGGACGGCCTGTCTGGTTCTCATCCGCGGGCTCATGGATCTCAAATGCCTGGTGGGTTTATCGGCAAGCGATCATTACAAAAAAAGAACTTACACCGCTTTCTATCCGCACCGGACCGGGCACTACCTGGGACTGGACGTCCATGACGCTGGAGAATACTATGACCGCAAGGACAGGCCCGTTCCCCTGGAAGACGGCGTTCTGACAACGGTGGAACCAGGGCTCTACTTCCAGAAGCGGTTGCTTCTGCCGGGGATGACTGGTGAACAAAAAGAAAAACTCAAGCGCTACATCCGTATCCCCCGCCACCTGCAGGGCATCGGCATTCGCATTGAAGACAATATCCTCATCACTCGAAAGGGCCCGCTGAACCTTTCCTGGAACATTCCAAAAGAGCTGGCCGACATTGAGGCGCTCAAAAAATAGACTGCGGGCCCGCTGCCCGGGAGGAAACCATGCTGGATGAAATTCGACTCTTACCGGACGGGATGAGTTTCCTGGGCCGCACAGGCATTTCCACCTTCAGCATTTTGCTCATGGCAGCCTTTCTGGCGGCATCGTATCTTATGCCCCGGGAATTCAAACGGCGCGGCCTGGAACCCAAACATGCAGACAACGTGGTTTTTCTGGCAGTGATCGGCGCCATCATTGGATCCAAGGTACTGTTTGTTGTAGAAATGTATAAAGAGATCCGCTCCTGGGATGATGTCTGGCATTACCTTTTTAGCGGGGCCGGACTGGTCTTCTACGGCGGCTTTATCTTCGCTTTCACTTTTATTTATCTGTATCTGAGAAACAAAGAACTCGATATCTGGACCTACGCCGATGGCATGATTCCCATGCTCGCTTTAGGCTACGGCATTGGCCGGCTGGGCTGCCTTGTTTCCGGTGATGGCTGTTACGGCCACGGAGCATCGCACGACATCCCCCTCCTGACGATGGTCTATGGCCCGCGAGCTGTCCAGCCATCTGCCGGGGTAAACGTCTGGAACACACCGCTCATGGAATCCATTGCCAGCGTTGGCCTGTTTGCCCTTGTCTGGTACTATTTGCGCTACAAAAACTTTAGACCCGGTTTTCTGGTGACGATTTTCTTTATGTACAACGGAATTACCCGATTTCTGGTAGAGTTCATCCGCATCAACGATGCTGTAATCCCCGTTCTCGATCCACCCACCATTGAAGTTGCCGGCAATCCCGTTCTGCTCACGCATCAGCTGGCCATCGCTTCCGGTAAGGGAGCCGAATACTTTTTCCAGAACTGGCATTGGTACGGCTTCACCCAGGGTCAGATCATCGGCGTGGGCATTTTCGTCATTGGCCTTGCCTGGATGCTTCGGGGCCGGTTGTATGAGAGTCCAGCCGAAAAACCTGCTCCGATGACGCCGGCTGCCCCCAAAAAGAAGAAAAAGAAACGCTGATGGCAAAAAAAGTTCCCCTGTTCTGTAATGAAACGCAGTTTTCTGCGTCCAATACGGGTAGATAAGGGCTGCGATTCATGCTGCTCTGATGGATGTGTTGCATGAAGCGCCTTATTGTTTTAATCCTGGTTCTTTGCCTGGGCTGTGCTGGTCGTGAGGTCTTAACAGGTTGTCCGCCCTACCAGGAGACAGTCCTTTTCCCCTCTGCCTTTTCCCCCAGCGTGGCCTTGAACAAGCTCTATGAGCGTATCAAGAAGCTCCTTTCAGAAACGGGAGTGAAATTAGAAACGATCGGTGATACCCTGGGCGGAGAAGGCATTGAGCTCAAAAAAGAAACCTGCCCGAACGGTGACGTAAAGGCCATTATCGTAAAACTCGATGGAGACGCCTCCTTTGACACGGGCAGCCATCGCTTAAAGCCACGAGCCCTGGAACTGGTGAACAAGGTGGGCCAGGCCATGAAGGAAAACCCGGCCACCGGGGCCCGGGTCAGCGGTCATACAGACTCTGTGGGTTCGTACAACATGAACCTGGGGCTCAGTGAAAGGCGCGCCGGTTCCGTCCGCGATGCTCTGACATCGGGGCAGGGAGTGGAAAGCAGCCGGATTCTTTCTGTAACCGGATATGCCGATACGCGCAACGTCGTGGACACTAAAGCAGCTGAACCCAGAAACCGCCGGGTGGAGATCCGGGTGACTCCACTCAAGGATGGAGTAGAAACCGATGGCTGTGCCTGCTTACCGGGAACACAACCGGTCGCCCTTCTGTATCAATAAAATGCATCGAAGACCATCCTTTATCTTCGCTTTTTGTATCGGCGGGCTTTTCAGCGTTTCGGCTCTGGCCCAGACGGCCACCATTGGCAACCATCGCCTGCGCTTGACCGGTGGCTACGGCTATGGTGAGATCCAACCAGGCATCGTCAGCGAAGCCCCGAATGCCTGGCTTATCAATTCCGCTCTGGCCGACGATCCGAAGACAGAAACAGCCATCCCTATTGATCGGGGCAGCGTGGCTCGCTACGCCTCGCATATGCATGCAGCGCAGTACGCGTACAAGGATCGCCTCTTCTTACAATGGTCCTACTATCGCATTGACCAGAGCTACGGCCGCCGGGTACCTACACGGGTCACCTACTTCCATCCGGATGGTGCGAATGCGAGCTGGTCCCTTTTTGAGGGGATACGGATGGTGCGCTACGATGAACAAAGGCGCAATGTCGAACTCAAGTACCTGCATCCCATGCTTGTGGCCGGATTCAAGGCAGGCTTTTTTGCCGGCGGCGAGGGATACCGCGAAATCAATAATATTAGCTTTGGTTCGTACATCGCAACCAAGGGCAGCGCCAGCCACAAACCTGGCGTCACGAGCTGGAGTGCAGCCGCGGCCGCACCCGGAGAGTATGATCTGTACGGACCCATGGGGGGTCTGGCCCTCCAGTTTCAGTTGTTTGACTATCTGGGGTTTCATTACCAGGGCGGAATTGTCCAGCGCAGCGGCTCCTTCCATATGACCGGAATCCAGATGGTGGATGAACAAAAGAACGGCGAATTTTCCGGTCGGTCCTTCATCGGTCAGGCTGCCTGGGCAAGCGTGCGCGACCGCGGAATGCGCCACAATCTGGAGGCTGTGCTGCGCCTCTATTGTCGTTATGAAATACATCTGGGAATCCTGCGCGAAGATATCCAGCGCGACTACGAACTCTATCTGGGTGATTCCATCAAAGGGGCTGAAGTTATCAGCCAGAAAACCTACGGACTCGGCCTCGGTGAAATGCTGACCGGTGCGCGAATGCACAAAAATGAAATCTATTTACGATTTAGCGTGAGCGCTTTTCCATGAAAAAATCAACCATGCGGAGAAAGAGATGAAGAATCGAGAAAGAAGGGTCCGGAAAATAAGGGCGAAGGTGGCAGTGTCCCTGCTCACGCTTGCCTTCGTGCATTGTTTTGGCAACAGCGGAGCGGGCGATCGTATTCTCTTCGGGATTTCCGGTGAAAATGGGCCGGTGCTGGCGAGCACAACCACGAATGCCTGCGCCTCTGAAGTTACGATTACCACAGCCACCATTGAACTCGTAGAAGATGGCGATGTCAGTCGGGCCTATTCCACTACTTCGCCGTACTATACGGACACGGATGCTGATGGCGGCACCTCCTGGGGGTTTCGTTCCGTAGAAACGTGTATCTATCCAGCGCAGAGCTTCACCGGCACTGTGGAAATTCCGCTTTCCACAAACACCAACTACTCTGGCCGACTGACCGTCCAGACATCGTTTCCCGCTGCCGCATCTGGCAACTGGCCTGGTTCGAACCAGAACCTCCCGGAAAAATTGGTCTTTGCCTCCTCCGGGGTGGCCGCCCGGCAGTGTTTCACGATAACTCGTGTGAATGATGCCCTGCAAAATACCAGAGAAGATCCTTTCCAGGTGACTCTGGAAACCATCACTGCTGCGGACGACGAAAAAGTGTACCTCGGGAAAAACCCCTGTGACATCACAGCCACGGTAGAGGATGATGAAGGTCCCGGAATCAGGGTCTCTAACATTTCCCGCATCATGGAGGAACCAGGTGCGGGCGGTGACAACGACGCCGAGTTTCTGGTCCGCCTGCGCACTAATCCCACGGCTGATGTCGTGATTCCGATCAACGATATCTATGACGCAACCAATGCCAACCGGAGAGAAGGGACTGCTTCGCCAACTTCTCTGACATTTACCACCGGCAACTATAATGTAGACCAGGCTGTGACCATTACATCCAATGATGACCTTGAAGTTGACGGAACCAAGACCTATACTGTCGAAGTTCAGACCGCCCAGAGTACGGATACAAATTACAACGGTCTGAAGCCGCGCAACGTGGTCGTGATCAACAACGATAAAAGCGAACCCGGCTACGTCTATGAACGCTTTGATACAACCGGAGGCAGCACTACGGCCAGCGCCGCCGGAACCATAACGGGTTTTGCAACCGATGAGATGAATAACATGGGGTCGACCTACTCAACGTTTACGATCCGCTTGCGTTCCAAACCGACCGCTGACGTGACGCTGAACTTCACTTCAAGTAATACGACGATCAGTGAAGTTCAAACACCATCACTGACTTTCACGCCCAGCAACTGGAACGTAGCCCAGACCGTCACGGTAATTGGAAAGACCGACGGTGCCGATGGCGGCAGCGGCAATGGCAATATCGACTACACGGTTTCATTCACCACCACCTCCACAGATACAACCTATGCCGGTGGCAGTGCCATTCCCAGACCGTCGTTTTCCATACGCTCCTGCGACAACGACAATACGCATGAGATCCAGCCCTGCAACTTTTCTGGCTCTCCCTACGGTGATGCCCGCGGTCGCTTGAGTGGGGCAGAACCGTCGGCAACGACAGCTATCTGGCTCATTACTAAAGCTGCTCCTGGTTCGACCATCACTGTCGGACTCTCGAGTACAGATACGAGCGAGGGAACCGTTCCAGCCAGCGTTACGATTGATAGCTCCAATTACCATCGTATGACAACAGCAGGCACCAATCGCATCGTCTTGACTCATGTGGACGACACCGCACTTGATGGCAGTGTGAACTGGACCGTTACGACAGCAGCGGCCACGGGTGGATCGACCTACAATCCATTTGATCCACTGGCAACAACTACGGATAATGAGCAGCGCTACTACATCAACCGTACCGGTTCAACGAATGAGCAGGACACGCTGACTGCTACCATTGACATATGTCTTGGCGCTCACAACGCTGAGGCCATCACCATCAATGCAGTTTGCTCAGGCGATGAATGCGGCTCTATTTCACCGACGTCCGTTACGTTCGACCCCGGCACCGTGATCTCAGGAGGGAGCCCGACCAACGCAAGTTGTAGCTCTGATGTAAACAAGCGCACCTTCACCGTCCATGGGGCGGATGATAGTTTTGCTGACGGATCCCAGAACTTCACTGTGGATCTGTCTGTGGCTGCAAACACAGATCCGGTCTACAATGGACAGCATCCGGCCGATCAAACTGTTTCCAACGCGGACAATGAGCAACCCGGAAAGGCGATCTTTGTCACCAGCAGCTCCTACGTTGGCGAGATGACCGCCGCTGGTGTCGGTGGCGCTGACAATTTCTGTCAGACAACGAGACCCGGATATGCGCCCTCCGGCACATATAAAGCCCTGATTGTGAGCGACAGTGCAACCAACAGACGCATCGCAACTACCGATGGCTCAACCAATGCTGGCCAGACTGGCTGGGTGCTCACCGCCAACTATCATTACTACCGTTGCACCGCTTCAGGTAATGATTGCACGGATGAACACCGCCGACTCTTCATCGCCAATTCCCATGGACTGATTCCGGCCGGAGCCATGGGACGCGATTTCTCAACCAATGTTGCAGATGAGTTCTGGACCGGGATGAATGTAAACATGACTGCGGCGACTCAGAGTTCCACTCCCGCACAAAATCCCGGGGATCCGGACTACCGGGACAACTGTGCCGGCTGGACCTACCAGAATGCTCCGGTAAATCCCTTCCCCACCTACTACGGACAGACCTGGGTGTATGGAGGCAGCGCCGGAACCTATAGCAGCACAACCAACGTTGCCTGTACCAGCAGCAAGAAGCTGATCTGCGTGCAGCAGTAACTTCCGATTCCCGCAGGGCCCGGCCCTGCGGGAAAATTGCTTTCGGCCTCATCAGGGTTCCCTAAAGAAGGCCATGCTACAAGAGATACTGCCCGGAGTGAAGGTCTTTCAAAATGACCGGACTTCCATTCTTTTTGGCTGCCCGCCGGAGATCATAAAAACTCTAATGAGGCGCGGTATCGCTTTGCCGGAGTTCATCGTGCTGCCGGACACCATCGAACGGTTTGGCGTGCTACAAAATGCCACTGAATTTCCATTGTATCTGTTTCTTTTTGTTCAGGGGAATTTTCAGCGTAACAAGAAAATAACCATCATCGGTGAAGCCGAAGAACTACGACGGAATCGCGAGCTCCTATCCCTGACTCTCCTTGGCCCCTCAGAAAAGGAGTATGCTGCTCTCGGTGATTCACCCGTCTATCAGGATCTGTATCGTGAATCACGTGCCCTGTCCGTCAAGGATGGAAATGGGAAAGAAATCCCCATCGATGGATTTGTGAACTTCCTGCCCTTCAAGGAGGGGCTGGTGGAACATACAGACTTTACGCTACGACACGAAGCAGCCAATGTGTACTCTGTCGGATCCACCATAGTGGACATTAATTTTCTGGAAAAACAAAGCGTAGTTTATGATTTGCGACCGGATTTTGTGCCCATCACGCCGGCCCGCTTCGGGATTGATGTTCTGGGCGGAGCTTCGGGTTTTTCTGCGGAAAAACCGTGTTCGGGTCTGGTGCTCAATTACAATGCTGACCTCATGCTGATCGATTGCATGCCGTACATCGATCAGGCATTGCATGCACGCGGCATGGCTACCACGCAGATTCGGTCGATCTTCCTGACCCATATCCATGATGATCATTGCAACATCTTTCCTCTCATCTTAACCAATGATAAACTGCAGTTTCTGGGCACTCGCGAAATCTTCTGGATGGCCTGCCGCAAACTTTCGCTCATGACCGGGCACAGCGTGCAGGAGTTTGAGTCCTACTTTGATTTTGTGGAACTTAAGGCAGATGAGGACAACGATTTTTTAGGGCTCACCATCAGGCCCCATTATACTGTGCATTCCATCCCCACCATCGGTGCCACATTCTCCATGCAGGTCGGCGGCCGCGAACGCAGCATCGTCTTTGTGGGAGACAACAAATCTCTGGTAGAGATTGAAAAACTGAGCGGCCAGGGAATTGTGAAACAGGAGAAATACCAGCGGCTGCTGCAATTGTATCGCGATCCTTACGATGTATTGATTGCTGATGGAGGCCAGGGCATTTTGCACAGCGACCCGCGCGATTCCCTGGGTTCACGGGCCGGTCGGGTTGTCTTTGTGCACTTAGAAAAACTGCCCGAGGAATTTGATACGACATTTTCTCTGGCCAGTCATGGCAAACGCTTCACGCTACAGGAATCAAATGATTCTGCTTTCATCATCAAAACCATGCAAATTCTGCAGCGGCACTATCCCGGTATCAGCGAACAATGGGAAACCACCCTGCTCTCCAACGTTCATCTGGTAAAATACAATGCCGGCGACGTAATCATGAAACAGGGCGAGCCCAGCAACGGCATGATGTATGTGATCCTGTCCGGCCTTGTGAGTGTTCGCTACCATGACGGTAAAAAGCTGCGGGAAGTGACCGTAAAGGAAGCGGGGGATCTGATCGGCGAAATGGCCGTGGTCAAACAGGCGGCGATCCGCAGCGCCAGCATAGTCGCGAAAACGCCGGTCACGCTGGGAGAGATTTCGGAAGAATTGTTTTATCGATTTCTACTGGCAGAAAAACGCATTGATGAAATCAAACGAATGTGGTCCATCCGCCAGGAGCTGGAAGTCAACTACCCTTTCTCTACACTGTCTGATCTCCTGAACATGCAACTGGCCCGGCTGGGTGAGCGCCTGGAGCTCCAGCCGCAGCAGGAAGTGATTCGCCAGGGGTCTCTGACAGCCGATTTTTATATACTTTTAAGAGGGATCTGCCGCGTGGAACGTGATGGAGCAGCGGTCAATGAATTGTCTCCAGGCGCCATGTTTGGCGAATGGGGAAGTCTGGGTGGACAATTGCGCAACGCCAGTGTGATCGCCAGCGATTCCTGCGCGGTGCTCCGGCTGGCAGCGGATAGCATCCAGAGCATCATTGATGACTCCCCTGCTCTTTCCTACCACGTCAATCAACTTCTACGCGAAAGGTCCGGACAGGCAAGCGCCACTCAAGATGTTGCCCGGCAATCCGAGCAAATACGCTCCGCGCTTTCGCTACGCGAACTGCGCGACGGATGGTAGGAACAAAATGTCGGCGTGAAACATTGACCCAACCACTTTCCTGAAAAAGTGAAATCGCATTTTGAACCACGCAAAATTTGTCCGGCTAAATTTGATCTTTGAGAAGCGCGGCATCGGCAAGTCCAAGGGCTCTGTGAATCGCAAGAGTTGGCCGGGAACGATTGAGTGTATAAAAATGGATGTCGCGGACATCCTGATCCATTAAATCGAGCACCTGTTCGGTTGCCCAGTGGATGCCTACCCGGGCCACCTGCTCATCGTTTTCGCAGCGTTCGATGGCTTTCAGCAGCCGGGCTGGATAGCGGATACCCAGAGCCAGTTCTGCCATGCGCTCCATGCCCGCACGGCTGGTGATGGGCATAATCCCGGCAATGATGGGTACCCGGATTCGGGCAAGTTCACACCGTTCACGAAAATCAAAAAAATCGCGATTATCAAAAAACATCTGCGTACAGATATAATCAGCTCCGGCATCCACCTTACCTTTGAGATTCTCCATTTCTTTAAGCCGATTGGGAGTTTCCGGATGTCCCTCTGGAAACCCAGCAACACCGATGCCCATTTCCGGTTGCTGCTCTTTGATGAAGCGCAACAGGTCGGAAGCGTGAGCAAATTCCGTGATCAGCGGACCCTCGCTCTGCCGCGGAGGGTCGCCGCGTAAGGCCAGCACATTCATAATACCACTGGCGTGGTAGCGCGAAAGAATTTCCTGCATTTGCGCGCGAGTGTGGCCCACACAGGTCAAATGAGAGACAACGGAGAGACTTGTTTCCTGCTGGATGCGCACGACCAGATCATGGGTGAGGCTGCGTGTGGATCCACCCGCTCCATAGGTTACAGAAACATAGGCCGGACGCAAAGGCATGAGCTCCTGGATGGAAGTAAAAAGTTGTTCGGAAGCTTCCGGTGTGCGAGGTGGAAAAAATTCGAAGCTGATCCGCGGACCAGGTTTACGAAGAATCTGCGCTATATGCATGGACCCACCGTCTGCAAAAGACCCACGAGGGCAAGCTCAATCAGCAGGAGCAACGCTAATGAGCACACCGCGCTCGCCTGACTCAAGAGGCTGGTTTGTGCGCATTTTTTGCCGCCACGGCAGTCATGATCGTGTAAGTGGCTGTAAGTGGCCTTCCACTTTCACCGGTCTTGAACGGTCTCCTCAAGAATCGCAAGTCCCAGATCCAGTTCCTCGTCTTGCAGACAACCGGCCGGCAGGAGAAATCGGATACGCAATGGTTCACTGCCGGCCGTAAAGCAAATGAGCCCGCGCGCATACAGATCCTGAACAAGACTGCGGATTTTCTCCGGCTCGCCTCTACCCACCACAAAGGAAACCATAGAGCCAAATATGCGAACTTCGCTTAACGATGCCATCTGCGACAATCTTTCGCGCACGCGCCGGGCGAGTCCGGAGATCCGGCCCTGCGGACCATAGTAGTTTCCAGAGAGCAATTCAGAGAGCACGCTTCTGGCTCCGTAAAAGGCAGCGGTAGCTCCAGTAAAGGTCTGGCTGAGGAGCCCCGGGCGCGGTTGCAGTTCTTTACGGTACAGCGTGGCACAGATCTGGGTGAGTTTTCCCACCGTAATGATGTCCGCATAATCCATGATCCCCGCATTTTGAGCGGCAAAGAGTTCCGTGGTCCGACCAAAGGTTTGTATTTCATCAATCAGGATCAAAATCCCGGCTTCACGGGCACGGGCAAGAATTGAGGTAAAGAAAGCGGGGCTGCCGCTGGAAAATCCTGCCTCGCCCTGAATTACTTCCAGAATGAGGAGAGCATGCCCTCCCGGATAGCGCCTGATATATTCATCCAGTTTCTGTAAGGTCTGCACCGTGCTCGCCTCACCCAGGGCCGGGTCATAGAACGGAAGGTAGTCAACGCAAAGGGCCTCGGGCAAACCCTCACGGTAGGCGGCTTTATCCGTCACGGAAGATAGAGCAAGGGTCCGCCCAGCAAAGCCGCGTTCGAATGCAAGAATGCGCCGGGCAGGAAAGCGATTGTGCAGGGCTATCTTGAGCGCGTTTTCGTTGGCCATAGCTCCAGACGTAGAGAAAAAAACTCGCTCCATAGGGGCGGCTTTTTGCAAAAGCAGTCGAGCCACATCCAGAGCTACTGTACTCTGCTGGAGATTTCCCTGCATGATGGTCCCTTCCAGGGCAGCATCCAGAGCAGCTTCAAGGAGAGCGGGATGACCATGCCCCATAAAATGTACGCCAATACCACAGATGAAATCGATTTTCACGGAGCCATCGGCCAGCTCCACCAAAGCCCCGCGACCCAGACCGGAACTTAAATAGGGATAGTACAGGCCTGCTCCTCTGTACTGCCCGTATTCGTGAAGGAGTTTCTCATAGGATCCGTCCTCTTTATTCCCCGGAAAGGCAAGCTTCCCCTGGTATTCGCCGATGAGGGCGAGGAGATCTTCCCGGATTTTGCGGAAGCGTGGATCACTACGGAAGGCCAGAGCAAGTTCCATCAGTACACTTCCAGATTCCAGCGACCGCTTTTTTTGAGACGAGCTTTCCATTCTGCCCAGGGGTGTTCACTGCCCTCCATGATCCGGCTCAGGGATTCCTCAATACCCGCTTCCATCCCCTTGAGGCCGCAAATGTAAAAGGCAGCCTGGCCGCGTTCCACAGCCTGCCGTATCCGCTGCCCTTCCTCAAGCAATCTGTCCTGAACATAGATTTTGCGATGGGGATCCACCCGCGACAGGGCCAGGTGAAGGCCGATGCGATCCTGGAAGTTCAAAATCTCCGCGTTGCAATCATTGGCATAGCTCAGTTCACGCTGTGTTTTGGCCCCGTAGAAAAGATCAATTTTTCCTGCCCATTGCAGGTCGCCGAGCATCCGCATAAGAAAGGCGCGGAACGGGGCAATTCCCGTCCCCGTTGCAATCAGTATCATATCTGCGGCTTTATCCTCAGGCAGGACAAATGCTTTTCCCGACGGGCCGGTAACCAGAACAGGATCTCCTGGTGAAAGATGGCAGAGGTATCCGGAGCAGACGCCCTGCCCCACCTGGCCATCTGCCTCTGTATGCGTGGCCCGCTTAACACAGAGCGCTATGTGATCCGGATTTCCGGCCTCACCACTGCTTGTTGAAGCGATGGAGTAGAGGCGAACCTGATGGGGCTTTCCCGGAGCACGTTCTCCGGGAGCAACCACACCCATTGACTGTCCTTCCACAAAGCTGTAGGGTTGACCTTCCAGATCGAATACCAGATGGTAAATGTCGTCAAGGGCATCAGGAGTTGTAAGCCGCTCTTTTTTTACAAAGCGCACGCGCAGCGGATTGGTTGGCTTATAGGTATTAAGCGGCGGATCCGGTCGGGCAAGAAGTTCCACCCGCGCAAGGAGCGTCGGGTCAGGTCATGGTCAATTAAAAAAGCTTGTCAAAGAGAAATCCGTTTTCCTATCTGGTCGCAATGATTGAGGTCAGAGAGTTAAGCCGCAGGTTTGGCGAATTTGCAGCCGTGGACAATATCAGCTTCAGTATACAAAAATCGGATGGCGTTACGGCCCTGCTGGGTCCTAACGGTGCCGGAAAAACAACAACCATGCGTATGCTGACGGGATTTCTGCGTGCATCGAGCGGTAGCATTAAGATCAACGCTCTGGACCTCGGGTCAGAAGAAAATCTGGTGCTGGCCAAGGCTTCTATTGGATACTTGCCGGAAAGCACGCCGCTCTATCCAGAGATGCTGGTGTCCGAATACCTGGCCTTCATGGGACGCGTCCGCGGTCTCTCTGAAGATATTTTAGAAAAAAGAGCTAACGAAGTCATCGAGGAGCTCGAACTGGGCTCGCACCTTTACTCCCCCATCGGAATTCTGTCTAAAGGCTTTCGCCAGCGAGTGGGACTGGCCGCCACACTGATTCACGACCCCGATATCATCATCCTGGATGAGCCTACATCGGGGCTTGACCCCAATCAGATCACGCATATTCGCAAACTCATCAAAGGTCTGGGGCAGCGCAAAACTCTCATTCTGTCCACTCATATTTTGCAAGAAGTAGAAGATGTGTGTGATCGGGTTATCATCATCAACCGCGGCAAAATCGTTGCCGATGAATCGAGGGAAACGCTGATGCACAGTGCCAGCACCTACGCCGTGATTTCACCAAGCTCAGGGGCAAGGGAAAAGATAGAACGTCTGCCGGCCGTTAAGGGACTGCGGGCTCTGGAAGGGAACCTTTTCCATTGCGAAATTGCAGAAAACAGCACAGCGCAGTTTTTTCGCGATCTGGCCGGCACTGGCATTGATGTCCTTGAATTCAGACCGCTAAAACGTTCCCTGCAGGAGATTTTTCAGGAGCTGACCCACGCATGACAGAAAACCGCTGGAAAGTCCTTTACGCAAGAGAACTCTCGAACTATTTCAATACGCCGATTGGCTACGTATTTGCCACGTCCTGTTTATTCTTCAATTTTCTTTTCTTTTTCATTGGGATCTTTGATCTCATCCCCGGCTTCTTTGACGCCCGCCAGGCCAGCATTCGCTCCTACATGAATCTTTTGCCGCTCACCTTCATCCTGATGGTGCCGGCAGTCAGTATGCGTATCTGGGCAGAAGAAAGAAAGTCGGGCACCATCGAACTATTGTCCACCCTGCCGGTGACGGAAATCGATCTGGTGATTGCCAAATTTCTGGCAGCCTGGACCTTTGTAGCCGGAATCGTTTTTGCTTCCCTGCCGCTGGCGATCTCCATCTGGTTTATCGGGGACCTGGACTGGGGCACCACACTGGCCATGTATCTGGGATCGCTGCTTATGGCAGGAGCTTACGTCAGCATGGGCATGGTCGTGTCTGCCCTCACCCGCGAACAAATTGTTGCATTTATTCTAATTTTCTTCATTTCTCTTTTTATGTTTTTAGGGAACTACTTCATTCTCAATCGGCACCTGCCGCGAGCCATAGAAATTCCCGTCGGCGAAGGCCATATCTACCTGCCCTCACTCGCCGGGATCATTGCATTTTTCACCCACAGCCATCACTATGCCAGCTTCAGTCGGGGAGTCATAGACCTGGGCGACACTGTTTATTATATATCTTTTATGGCTCTCATGATCCTCGTGAATGTCTGGCTGCTCCGGAGGGAAAGATGAACAGCCTGATTCAATGGATCAATGGCAATCGTGCTTTATTTTATGGAAATATCGCCTTGCTGTTTATTTTTGTTAATCTGCTGGCCGCACGCACCAATTTGCGTCTTGACCTGAGCCGTGATGGAATCAACTCCCTTTCTGAGAGCTCAGAAAAAGTATTCAGTCGGTTGAACGACCGTGTGCTCATTGAAGCCTATATTTCTCAGGATGTTCCTGGCGAACTTCTGGCCATGCTTCAACCGATCCTCGGCATCCTTTATGAAATAGAAAGAGAGGGAAAGGACCGTATCAAATTCAAATTGATCGACCCCAGCACAGAAAGTGAAAAAGCTCAGGCAGAAAAGCGCGGGATCCAGGGGATTCCCATTGAGGAACAGCGAGTGGATCAGGTCAGCGCACGCCTCGGCTATTTTGCCCTTTATCTGCAAATTGGCGACAAAAGTAAAGTCATCAGCCTTGTGGAAGAAGGTCGCCTGGTCGAAGACATCGAGTACAGAATCTTGCGTGAAATCAAACAAATGACCCGCAAGAGCAAAGAATCGGGCATCGCCTTTCTCAAGGCTCCCGGCTCTCTGGAGGCGAGTCGCTGGCAGAGCTACAACGATCAGCACAAGGACAATCTCTTTGGTTTTAAATCACTGCAGGAAAAAGAAAGCGGAACCATTCAGGAGATCGATTTAAGCGCTGATATTCCGGCCGGGATCGAGGTCCTGATTGTAACCGGTCTGCCACGCCTCGAAAAAATGGAAGAGTACCGTCTGGATCAATTTATCATGGGCGGCGGCCATGTCCTCTTTTTACTTAAGGGTTTTGATTTTCAATTTCGACAGAACAATCCACAACTTGCAAGACTGGGCCTTGGGGGTCCAGGCGGTGGATTTGCAGCGGTTCCAGAGGAAGATCTAAAAAAATTAAATGGATTTCTCGGGCACTACGGCGTTACCGTGAACGGCGAAGTTCTCCTTGATCCCGAAGTCGCCGCTGCTGCCCGTGACATCCAGGGACAGTTCATTATGCCCGTTCCCAATCCCGCCTGGGCGGTTTACAGCAAAGAAGGCGGCCAGATTCAGGGAAAACACCAGGCGATCGCTTTTACCGAGCAACTGGTCCTGCCCTGGTTTTCGGGCCTTGATCTACGAGAAGCCGTGCAACCGGACGTAAAATTCTCAAGCCTTGTATTTAGCAATACAACAGCCATCAGACGGGAATCCACGAGCCTTGAACTGCGGGAGTTACAGAATCTGGGACAGGAAAATCTCGTGGGCCGTCCCGTTCCCCTGATCGTCTACGCAAGCGGGCGTTTCAAAAGCGCCTTCAGCGCCACTGATCTGCCCGAGGACGTGGACAAAGACAAATTCCGTGCCAGTGTGGCCGGAGGCAAGGAAGTGAATCTGGTTTTTATCGGCACGCCTTACATGGTTAGCGATATGCTTGTTTCCAGTGAAATCAATTTACAAATCTATAGAATCAACCAGGCATTCATCAGCAATCTACTCGAACTCATGGCCGGTGATACAGACCTGATGGCTGCCCGCTCGCGTGTTCAGACCATCCAGCAGCTACAGCCTCTGGGGCCGCTGACAGAAAGTTTTTTCAAATGGTTTCACGTCCTGCTTCTGCCTTTAGTAGTGGGCCTGTACGGAACGTATCGATTGGTCGGGCGCAATCGCAAGAGGGGGACGTCATGATCTTTCTGCGCTCTCATGCTCCGGCTCTACTCACCGGACTCAATCTCCTGCTTGCGGTATTTTTGTTTTTCTCTTATGATCCCTTCCGATTGATTGAAACGGGCTACCGAGGTGCCGATCCGCTCCTTTCTCTCGATCTTTCTGCGGTCAAATCCATTGCTTATGAGGATCCGGGATTGAAATTGAACATTCGCCTGATGAGAGGGGAGGTCCGGCCTTCCAGTAAAGAAAAAGGCAAAGCCCCCGAATACGCCTGGGATCTGGTCGTCCGCAAAGATGGACGCGAAGAGTATCTGGCTGCTGACCGTGAAAGAGTAACGGAATTGTTGAAGGCAATAGAGGACAGTCGGCGCTACTATCCGGTACCCCGCAGCCCGGAAAAGGATTCTGAACTGCAAATGGGCCGCAACAGTCAGGGTGAGGTGGAAAGTCCCCGGATCATCGTGGAGTACAATCGCGGAAACAAAGATACCATTTACATTGGTAAGACCAGCGCGCGCGCCGGAGAATCCTATGTCCGGCTTAACGACGAGTCCAGTATCTATCTCGTGGAAACCGATCTGCGCTCACTCACCGGACAGGGTGATGTGGCATACTTCCGCAACCGCCGGGTTCTGCCCGATTCTCTGACTGCAGAGTCACTCACGGCGGTAGAACTGAAGAGGGGCAAAAAAACGGTGCAACTCGTTCGCAAGGCAGGAAGCTGGGAAATGCTTTTGCCGCTACAGGGTAAGCTCAAGGCGGCAGAGTCAACAGCTCTGATCAGTGAAATCACAGGCTGGAAAGCCAATTCCTTCCTCGAAAAATCCCCCGGACTGGAAAAAGACAGCTCATTTGAGCTGACTCTTGAATTCAAAGGACCTGGAGAGGAGAAGGAAACTCTGCAAATTAAGGGCCTGGGAAAAAGCGACTACAGCAGTTTTGTTTTGTCCTTACCGGGCAAAGATAAGGAAATCGTTGAGGTTACGGGCATACAGCTGCGCGACCTGATGGAAACTCCGGAGAGACTTCTCGAAGGCAATGAACAGCCGATTCTTGAGTAGTGTCATCCCAGAAGATCTCCTAAAACACCACATATTTTCTTTACTGTTGCCGGTGGAAGCGTGGGATAGAGCGGCAAGGAAAGAATTCGCTTAAAGAGGGCTTCCGCATGGGGGAAGTCTGCCATCCTGTATTTGTACGTTTTTCGAAAATGCGTGAACCGATACAGGGGGATGAAGTGCAGGCTTGTCGCAATCCCCCGCGTGTATAGCGCTTCCACAAGCTCATCGCGATGTAGTTTTGCGCTATCCAGAAGCTCTACTGTGAAGAGGTGCTGAGCCCCTTCCGGGGTGGGTTCGTCAATGATTCGCAGGGGGAGACCTTGAAGCATCCGCACATACTCGCCGGCCAGCCGGTGACGTTTTTTCTGCATAGCAGGCAGGCGCCGCAACTGAACACGCCCTATTGCTGCCAGTATATCACACATATTGTATTTATAGCCAAATTCCAGAACATCATAGCGCCAGCGCGCCCGCCCATAGGTCTGCCCCAGGATTCCATGCAAGCGCAACCGCCGCAGCCGATCGGCAGCACCTGCATCGCGTAACGTCAGCATACCTCCTTCACCGGTGGCCAGATTCTTGGTTGCATAAAAGCTGAAAGCTGCAAATTCCGATTTTGAACCGATCATCTCCTGACCGTGCCTGCCGGTATAGTGTGCTGGCAGAGCATGAGCCGCATCTTCAATAAGTTTCAAACGGTACTCACGACACAGGTCACGAAGGCCATCCAGATCGCAGGCTCGCCCGCCCAGATGCACGGCAACCAGAGCGCGCAATCTGCGACCACTTGCCCGGTGTATCCATTCTCCATTTTTATTTTTTTTACAAGTATTTTCGATGAAACCCTCTGTCAGCGATGGATCAAGAAGCATGGTCTGCCGATGAACGTCCACAAGGAGCGGCAGGGCTCCTTCATAAGTGAAAGCCTCCGCTGTAGCAATGAAGGTGATTGCCGGCACAATGACGGCGTCCCGGGGCCCCAGCATCAAGGCCCGGCTTATCAAGTGCAGAGCGGAAGTGCAGGAATTTACGGCCAGGGCCTGCGGCGCTCCCGTGAAATGTTTGAACTCTTCCTCAAAGGCACTCGTCTCGGGTCCCGATGTAAGCCAGCCGGAGCGAATCACCCGGCTCGCAGCTTTGATCTCTTCATCGCCCAGATCAGGCAGTGCATAGGGGAGGCGCTCTTTCTTGTTCACGGTCTTAAACAGAGTTTCGATGCACCCTGGTCCGGCCTGTAGATTTTTTTAAAAAAGCTTTTAGCGGCCCGGCCGGCCTGAAGGCTGCCCTGTGCGAATCCTGTGCCTCACCCAGGTTTTTCCGCCCGACCCGGCCGCCGTGGGTCAGTATTTTCTCGACCTCATCAAAAGGGCGTGCGGAGAAGGCCACAGCTGCACGGTCATCACATCCAACCGTGGGTACGAGAACCCGCGAATGAAATTTCCCTCCCGGAGGGAAGAAGGATACCGGGTCATCCGTCTGCCACTGACGTCCCTGGGCAAACGAACCCTGCTGCAAAGAATGCTTGGCTCCCTTGGCTTTGTTTTTTTTTCTTTTCTGCGGGCCCTCTTTCTGCCCTTTGATGCAATACTGGTCAGTACCTCCCCTCCCTTTGCCGCTCCCGGTGCCTTGCTTGTTTCCATTCTCAGGCGCCGCCCCTTTTTCTACTGGGTTATGGATATCAATCCCGACCAGGCTGTGGCTCTGGGAATGGCTCGCCCGGAACAGTGGTCCGTGCGCGTCTGGCAATCGATCAATCGGCTGATTCTAAGGCGGGCCACGCGAGTGATTACCCTTGACCGGTTCATGGCAGAACGCCTGCGCAATATCTGTCCGGGAGCAAACATTGCTCACAATCCACTATGGCCGCTGGAAGCCATGGCCACGAGTAACCTCCGGCAAACAGAGCAGTTGCGCAAGGAGCTTGGTCTCGAGCAAAAATTTGTCTTCATGTACAGCGGCAACTGGAACCGGACCGTATCGCTTTTGCCTCTGGTCCAGGCCATGCAGAAAATTCCTGAGGATATTCATCTACTCCTCATGGGCGACGGCTTCGGTCGTCGTGAAATCGAAGACTTTGTGGAAAAGCAACCTCAGAAAACCGTAACCCTCCTGCCTTTCGTTTCTCTGGAAAGGCTTCCCTTCTATCTGGATCTGGCCCAGGTCCATCTGGTCCTGCAGAGCCATCGCATGAGCGGAATCCTTCACCCCAGTAAAACCTATAATGCCCTGGCTCTTGGCAAACCCGTCCTTTTCATAGGACCGGAGCATAATTTTTTCCGGGACATTCAAAACAGAGTGGACCTGGGCTGGTTTCTTGAAGAACCGGTGAGCATATCGTTACTTTCTGAGACTCTGCGAAACATTGCTGCAAATCCGGACGATGCCAGCCGTAAGGGAAGAGCCGCTCTCCTCTATTCCAGGGAACACAGCAGAGAGGAGCTTGCCGGTTCCATGCTTGAACATTTGGGCCTCAAAAACAGAAATGGTGTATCTTAGATAAAAATCAACTATCCGAACTCTTTCCGGTAGATTTCTTCATAGAACTGTATTGTTTGTTGAAAGCATCTGTCCCAGCTAAACAGCTCTGCCCGTTTTAAGCCTTTCTGGATCATTTGCCGGCGAAGCTCGGGATCTTCCAGGCGGCCGATTTGCTGGACGAGCGCTCTTACTTCAATCGGCTCCAGAAAAAGTGCGGCGTCACCGGCGACTTCCGGAAGGGAGGACGAATTCGCCGCGATAACCGGGCAGCCCGCGCGCATCGCTTCGAGCACAGGAAAGCCGAAACCTTCGTAAGCCGAAGGATAGACAAGGCAAAAGGCATGGTTATAGAGGAGGTTCAATCGGGCGTTGTCAATCTGTTGTAAATGAATCACCCGCTCCCCGAGCGTTGATAATAGTTTTCTTTCTGATCTTACAAGCGGACCGCCGCCTACAAAAACCAGCTGAAATTCCCGCGCTTCCCGCAAAGCCCTGATGACTGTGTGAAAGTTCTTGTAATACCTCCTGTCCCCTACGAATAGCAAAAACTTCCTCCGGGTGCTTTCCGGCAGCCAGCCTTCTATTAGCGATGCCTTGTCTTCTAATGGAGCAAATTCAGAGCCTATCCCCAGGTGGATGACCCGGATACTTTCGGGAGACAGATGCGGGAAGAATGCGAGCAGATCCCTCCTTGTATGCTCTGAAATGCAGATGATTCCAGAGGAATGCTTCAGAGCAAATCCTTTCTGGCTTCTGTGGAGAAAGCGTGCCGGATTTCTACGATAGTGCTCGTAGGTAAAATCATACACTGTAGTAATATTTGCTACGTTCTTTTGAAGAGAAACTCTGTAGTAGCTGGAGTGAAACAATGTATTTCCTGACAGGCGGTGGTAAAAGGGAGCGTAGCGCAAAAGGGGCACGGGAACGGTCTCGCGTTTCAGAGGAATGTCTCCCAGGGCCTTCCGGAAGCGATTGCGATGGTCTGCTTCGTAGCACATCCAGTCTACACCGGATCCACTCATTCTTTTTAGCAATTCAGACCAGTAGACAGAGATCCCTCCTGCTGACTGCAATGAAAAAATGATATTATCGTATACAATTCGCATGCAAAACGGGTACAGCCTGGCCGGAAGGATTCCTCAAAATGACAGCACCAGGCACAAGCTCAAATTGTTACAGAGTGGCAATCCATTGCCAAAAAATATTCCCCTGAATACGATCAGGATTGCCCGGTAGAGGCGCCAGGCCACTTTGCCCTGTGGCTCAAGCCCTAACCCGGGGAAGCAAAATCAAATGAATCGGGATTTCCCCTCCGGTCGCATCGCCATCGCCTGGCATGGCCTGCCTTTCTATGCCTACCGCTGCGTGGAGAGCATCCTTGAAGAATTCCGGCCATCGCTTCTGGCCACGCCGGGTCCGGCCAGTGGAGCGGCTTCAAAATACGCCGGATTTCGCGAGATCCGCGGCCCCAATCCCATGGGCTGGGAGGACCTCCAGCTGCCCGTTCCGGAGCTTTTCTTTCAGACCGGCTGGGGCTATCCGCTTTTCAATCACCTGTCCAGGCAGGTCAGGAAATCGGGGGGGCGGGTAGTGGCTTTTGTCGACAACAATCGCAAAAACAACCTGCGCCAGCTACTGGGAGCTTTGTATTACAGAGTTTTTCTGGCAAATCGGTTTGCCGCCGTCTGGGTACCGGGCACATCAGGCCGGGAGTTGATGGAATTTCTGGGAGCTGAGCGCATCTATACAGGTCTTTACACTGCAGGCCCGGAGTTTACAGCACAGGGTCCTGAAAAGCGGGCATCCAGAATTTTGTATGCCGGACAGTTCATCGAACGCAAAGCCATCCAACCATTGTGCGCAGCTTTTCTTTCTGCCATGACAGATCCCTGGGAGTTGTGGCTTGTGGGAAGCGGCCCATCAGTACCACTGGAAAGTAAACATATCCGAGTTCTGCCCTTTCAAGATCCCGGACAGCTCGCGAATCTGATGCGCGAAAGCGCGTGGTTTGTCCTGCCCTCTTACGAAGAACACTGGGGCGTTGTTGTCCATGAGGCGGCTCTTTGCGGTTGCGCATTGATTTTGCGACGTTCGGTTGGCGCGGCCAGAGACCTTGCCGGTTCTGATAACGCTCTATTCTTTGAGCGGGATGCAGAATTGCCAGAGGTTCTCTCCCGGGCCATGCAAATCGATCCGGCCACAGTAAGAAAAATGGGCGAAGCCAGCCGCCGGCGGGCCGGCGCTTTTTCTGTGGATCGCTGGCAGCGCACCTTCCAGGAGATCACCCGGAATTTACTGCCGCGATCCGGCCCGGATTTCATAAACAGTGTATAGGTCTGCGTTGCGTTCGGCAATCACCCGACTGAGCCGGTAGTGCTCACCCAGAAAATTACGCAGCGCGGCGAAATCGCGGTAGTCAGCAGGTAGCGGGTCATCGCCCAGCACAAGCCCCCATTCTGTGGTCTGAATTTCACGGGGTGGTGAATGGGCTACTTCATGACTGATCACAATGAGATCCGGTCGCTTTTGAACTGCCTGCATGAATCGGGTCCGCGCCCCGGCCTGATGAGGCGAAGGTTTTCTTAAAACATAGTCTACCGGATAGGGCGAGAGAAACTCCAGTACTCCCGGCCGGGCGGCGGACAGGGCTATCGAGGCATGCTCGAGGCTGACCATGGACCGATAATTAGCACTTGCTGACATATCTTTAAGTGTTTCAGGTAAAAGAAACCCAACCGGTCGCTCCCTGGTTAATAGTCCTGTCCCCCGATAAATGCGCAAACTGCGCTCCTGCCACAATAGAGTCAGTATTGCCAGGAGGCCCGCAACCGCCAGAGAACGCATCGAAGAACGGGTCAGCCATACACCCATGAGTTCCGCGAGCATAATGATGCAAGCCAGCCAGGAAATGTACAGATGATACTGGAATCCCCGCAGTTGCACCAGGTACATCAGAACACCGGCTATAAATAGAAAGAGTGGGGCTGGATGGAACCGGTAACGGAATGCCAGTACGCACCAGACGCAAATGAGTAGCAGATGAAATAGGCCGAAATGGCCGGTGTCGATTGCATTCAGATAGCCTTCATTCAAAGAGAGCAAAAATCGCGGCGGCCAGAGAGTAAAGAGATGGAAGGCGAGAAGTACCGGATCTCTTGTTTCCACAAGCTCGAGGTAAACCGACGTCTGTGTCTGCCACCCGGCAAAGTATTCGACCAGCGCACCGTGCCACAGAAGGGGCAGACCGATTGCCAGAAGGGCAATGATCCCGCCTGCCATGAATGCCGCCACCCTCTGCCAGAGAAAGCCGGAAGATGTCTTACGACTGACAATAAATAAATGATATAAATTCATAAATAAAAAAAATAATACAACAGGCGGCTTGATGAGAAAGCTGCAAATCTGCAGGGCCCCCGTCCCGGCATACAAAAAGAGCTCCCAACCCGAGGCCGGTGACTTTTCAAGATGTTGCAGCAGGTAAATTACTCCCAGCAGGAGCGGAAAAAGAATCACCTCACGTTGAAAGGAGCCATAGGGTGTAGCCTCTACCGGAAACAGAGAAAAAAGGACTACGGAAGAAACGGCTGCATACCGCCCCGCTCCCGCCCGCAAAACAAAAAAAAGCAGACCGGCCGTCCCGGAAAGCCAGAGCAAATCCAGAATGCGAAATCCCGTATCGTCAAAACCAAAGAGGCACAGACCAAGAGCATGGACGTAGTGGGTAAACGGCAGATTGATGGAAACAAAGTCCACCCCAGGAAAACGACCCTTGAGCATCTGGGCGGCTTCAAAGCGTAGTATTACGGCATCGGGTGAAATCGATACCGGCCAGCGCAGGGTGGTGAGCGCAAAATGCAGATTGCGTAGAAGGAATACTCCGCCCAGAAGGATGAGAAGGGCCCGAAAAAAAATAGCAATCATAATTAACGAATCCGAAACACCAGCAGCTTGTATCCAAAGTAATTGGTGATGAAACTCACTGCCACAGTGCTTAGCTTGAGCACATTGACCAGCCAGCGTTCATTGCCCGGATTGAGCCGGGAATTCAAACCGCCAAAAGCAAGCAGGGCCAGGCACAGTGCGACAACACTGATCGAAAGGAATTTCCAGTATTCCCCGCGAGCCCGAAATGTTATACCTGAATTAAAAATATAAGAAATAAAATTCGCGAAAAGAAAGCCAATCGCCTGGTAGATCACCTGTCTGCTGGTTTCCCCCATACCAAAAAAATAGATCAGTCCGTTGTGAATGGCATAATCAATCGCCGTATTGATCACCCCGACAAAAGAGAAACGATAAACATAACCAAAGCGCAACCGGAATAGATCAAGGAGCACACCAACGCTGTCAAGTGTGGTCAGGCGGGAACCCTCTTTGTCCTCCCAGCGCACCGGGGTTTCAACAACATTAAACTGCAAGTCCCGGGCTGCCTTCAAAACTTCAAAATCATAGCCATAGCGCAGATTCACAAGTTTCCGGAACAGGACTCGTGCAGCCGTGCGGCGGAAAAGCTTGAAACCACATTGTGTATCCTGAAAGGATAGACCGGTAAAAAGCCGGATCAGCAGGTTTCCTCCACGGGAAATGAAAATCCGCACCGCAGATTGCCGCACGGTGACATTTGATTCCTGTAAGTATCGCGATCCGATGGCTACGTCAAAACCTGCATCCAGGGCGCGGCGCAATGATTCCATCTCTTCAATGGCTGTAGAACCGTCAGCGTCGCAGATCAAAATAAGCTCCCCCGAAGCCTGACGGACTCCTTCCTGGACGGCCCCCCCTTTGCCAAAATTTTTATAGAGAGTAATGATTCGCGAGGCAGCACCAACAGGAATCAAAGAAGTACCGTCTGTCGAGCCATCGTCAACAATCAGAATTTCAGAGGAGATTTTCTTCTCTGCAAGATATCTCTCTACTTTTTTAAGAAATGGAGGCAACCTCTTTTCTTCATTGAAGGCCGGAATCACAACAGAAAGCTCACAGCCAACCTGCGGTTCACCGGCAAAACGCCGGGCAACGAGAACCGTATTCTCCCCCGTAATAAATTTCACATAGGGATGCAAACGTATCTCCAGCGAATACAACCAGGCAAGAAATCCGTTGAGAATGCCAGGTTTTTTCACATCCGGCTTTACGCCCAGAAATCGTACGGGCAGACAGAAAAGGCGCACCAGAAAACCCGCCTGCAAGACCAGCTCAACAACCAGACCGAGATGCCGCGCTTCTTCATAAAGCGACCGTAAATCCACGCCACGCAAACGATCGATAATCAAAAGGCTGTTCGCAGAAAGGCGATGATAAATTTCCTTTATACTCAGATGATCATCAATGCTGAGAAAAAAATCCACCGGTCCGTTTTGCTGCTCAAGTCGCCAGAAATCCAGGCCACCACTGTACTGCGGATTATCGCAGTGGAAGCTTTGAGCCGCATAGGGCAGATAGCGCGAGGCAATCCGCCGGTACAATTGCTGCCGCCCACTGATCAGCCAGTGCATGCGACAGGCTAAGGATTGTCACCTGGGTGTAAAGTGAATGTCAAGCGTGATGGGACCGCTGCCGGACGCCATCTGACCGGACCGGCCCAGGTTTTCTGTAGAGCTGTCGGACCGGCAGAAAAATACACTACCGGCTTTCCCGTTTCCTTCTGGAGGTAGTCAGCGAGCCCCGAGGAATCACCTGTTCCTTCATCAAAGACAGGTGCAGGGTGATTTTCCAGAACTGGACGGCACAATTCCAGAAGCTCTGTCAGGCGCTGCTGCTCAGCAATTGTCCCGGGAAGACGACGGATACGGATCGCCTCGCCTTTCTCATCCAGCTCAAAAAACTCACCGGCATCGGTAGCCGGACTGTAAAACCGGTAAGCGCGGACCAAAAAGTAATTCTGACCCTGTGCATGATCGATGCAGGTTAAACCCAGGGCGTCCACCTGGACAAAAGAAAGGGCATAGTGTAGGAGCACCAGGTCCAACCAGCCCCGGCGGACCGGACCCTGCCAGAAATTGGTTCGGTTACAGCGATCCTCGGGGAGCACTATGCGTTCATCTTCGCCAGGAAAGGGTCCCGGACCGTGACGGGTCCAGATGGCCCGGATAAGGCCGATTCGATAAGCGGGCAATTTGTTGCTTTGCGTGGCATCGGTGACAGATACATAGGGAAAAAAACCGTGACGCGCATCCAGAAGGGCGCCCTGCGCTCCTTCAAAGAGAACAGGGGGCTCAACATGAACAGGAGCACACTCAGCTGTTTGTAAAAATTCATCTATTTTATTAAAATAATAGTCAAAAGCCTGCTCATCGCAGAATAGATCCAGCGCTTCTCTCGCCCGCGGATGGTCCACCCGACCAATGGTTCGGGCTTTTTCACCAAGAAGAGATCGTATTCTGATCAGAAGTTCCCGCCGTCCGGTCGTCTTTAAGTCTGCCAGTCTGATTACGGGCAGGCCGCCGCGCTCATCCTGCCAGAGTTCACCCACACCGAGCCCGCAACTGCCATGCCGATTACGGCGTGCCAGTTCGCGGAGCTGGCCCAGAGCCTTATGGTAGGGTGTGACAACAGGACACTGTTCATCAAATCGCAGGCGGCCGGAGAGAGGGACTCCTTTGTCTTCCAGTATCCGGTACTCGTGCAGGGCAGCAAGTGGTTCGCAGTACACCGTCTCAAGGCTCATGCTCTTCACGCCGGGGACAAAGAGTCCAGAACCCAACTGGGCAAAAACATGTTCACGGCCTCCGGGAGTCAGCACATGATGGGCGGCCTGTGGTCCGCCATTGAAACGGCATACGGTGGCCTGCGGAAAGAGACGTGAGAAAAAATCGATGGCTGCGCCCTTGCCTTCGTCGCCAAAGGCCAGGCCAACCACTGCGATGGCGTCAACTTCAGGCAAAAGAGGTCAGCGCCCGCTCCACCTGAGAAGTTTCCTGCCGATTGCGACCGAGCCCTCGCAAAGTATCCAGGTAGCCGGACAGATCGGTTTTTTTTTCTTTAATTGCCAGCACACCGAGAATCACATCCGTTATGGCCGCCGGATCCTCAATCAACAGAATGTTACCCGGCCCGAGCACGGATGCCCATTGGTCCTTGATCAATCGATCGTCATAGTTACGCAAAGCGGCTTCTTCCGCCGCGGAAACACGCCTTTCCTCCGGCCGGTAATCAAATTCTGCAACGGTAAGATCACTGGCATGGCCGGTCTCACCCTTAAGGCTGATCGTATGATCGAAATACTGCTTGTGACCGTTCACTTCAAGCTCCAGAGTGAACTGCGCCGGTTCGATTTTTTCGTGAAACCGATAATTTTGCACAAAAACCCGGTAATGACCCGCCGGAGCCGTGCCATGAGCCCAGCGAACATTCTCCACCGGTTTGGTTGATTCCCCCTGCACGTTCATGTCCACATCCAGCCAGCCACCGCAGGCAGATTGTTTATTTCTATAGAATATCTCTTCACCGGATGGGCAAATGACATGCAAATCCAGATCATTGCGATTGTTCCAGATCAGGGATGCCCGGATGTCGACGTTTTTGTACTGTCCCCCAGCAGATTCAACTCTCTGCCGGATTTCAGCAGAAATATCTCCCAGGCGATCCTGCCAGCTTTTTTGCGGATAGATCAAATAGGTATGGTATTTTTTTTGTAATTCTGTAAAGATGTCTTCAGAGAGAATATCTTCAGGGACCTCAAAACCACAAACGGCCTGAATCAGATCTTTTCTAACAGTCGGGTAAAAACCTTCATCTCCAACGAAGAAAAAGTACCCCTTTTTCCCGCGCTTAACACACTCAAGGATGCTATGCCGGGCATAGTAATAGGCAGCAAGTTCATAGCTCTCCTGACCGGTACCTCCACCACCCTCTTCAATCCAGAAATTTTCCAGCACACGATCCAGGCGATTGTCCGCTTCAAACTGTCCCACCTGTAGCGGCGCTTTATCGCCTGAAGCGGCATCACCGATAGCACAAAAACTGATAGCCACTCCTTGAACATAGCCCTGCACCTGTATCTGGCCAATAAACTCCGGTAGTTTTGCATACATAAGCCTGGTATCATCGCCACGTGACCGGGTAACATCAAGGGCAACTACAAGAGCTGTCTCATTCATGCACTCCCGGATATGACCCCTGGGATCAAGCGTGCCATGGAGCTTTTGTTTTTCCGCCGGTTTACTACCAAAGGCAAATCCCTGATGACCGGAAGAGCGAGCCTCGTAGGCAATATCCTGACTGTAAAAACCACCGCCCATGTTCTTCTCCTTTACATACGAAATTCTATAAATTCATGAGGACCGTACATTTCCGCACGAAGCAGATCCAGTCGATTGTACATCTCCCAGGCGTCCGCAGGCCGGCCGGCCACTGTGGGAAGGGTAAAAAGTCGGAGTAACCGCACAAGCCTTTCATCCAGACCCTCAGGCATACGCCCGCTCGCCGGATCTCCACCCAAAACATAGAGCATGCATTGCCCGATCGAATACATATCAGAGGATGGCAGGGGATTGGCCCGGGCCGTAACTTCAGGGGCCGTGTAAGGACGATTCTCAATGCGAAACGTTTCCCGCGTGCGCGCCGGGTTATCAATAGCATAGCTCCAGTCAATGAGCCAGACATTGTGATCGGCCGGCCGGACCAGAATGTGCGACGGCTCAATATTGCCGTGAAGGATTCCCTGGCTGTGGGCATGACCTATAACGGCAAGAATCCGCCGCCAGAGCCAGATCACATGACGTTCGGGAATTCCCTGCGGATAGCGCTTCCGGATCTCTTCGAGGTCAAATCCGGCAATGGATTCAAACACATTCACAGCCAGGCCATCCCGGGTCAAAAAATGCTCCACAAGATGCGGCAGTTGTTTGCGGAACCGTTCACCGGAATCCCACAGACGGGTAAGGATTCTGGACTCCCGACTCAGCCAATCATTGCTGGAGCGATTTACGGCCTGTTTGAAAAATACTTTTTCTCCCGTGGCTGTTGTCGCCGCATAGAGGGCAACTCTTTGATTGGCTCCCAGCAATTCTCCCAGCCGGTAGCGCTCCTGCTGCGGTTGCTGCGGCCTATTTTTTTGACTGCTTCGGGAAACTCCCTCAGCTGCGGGAAGGGGCTTTTTGCTTTTTGAACCCAAAAATAACGATTTGAGAAATCGGTAAATGTCTTCCGCCAGGCGCTGACCTATACTGCGCAGGATAAAGAGCGCTACGAGGCCAAGAAGGCTTACCCCATAGACAACATAGGGATGAGAAAACAGCTCTGCAGCCCCTTCAAAGAGAGCGCCGCCCAGTTCAAATATGAATTCCAAACCTTTTCCTAAAAATCAAATCGAAGTCCGGCGCTGGCCCCAAACGTTCCGCGTTCTGTCTTCACAGCTTCCAGCGAAATCTTGAGTGAATCCAGATTGATTTCAAAACCCACCAGACCGTAAATCGTTTTGTACGGTGGCCGTCCCCTCCCGGTTACCGCGATGGTCAGGAAGGCATCCGGCAACGATTGGCCAAATAACTTCTGGTATTCTTCCTCACTCAAGTTCTTGATGTATTCAGCATAGTCAGGATTGGAAAGGAGCGCATTGACATTGGTATCAGCGTAGACTCTGCCGCTGCGCGCCAACAAAAAATCGGCTTTCCCTTCATTTACGGAACCACCGGCGCCCACCGTCAGGTTGAATAAATACAGCAACTGAATCCCGGTGCGAAACTCCAGCTTGGTACTGCGCATACGCACATCATAATTGATGAGGTTGCTCCCATCCCAGATCAAGTTGACTCCGTTTTCATTGGCCAGATTCAGTTTGGCCGGTTTGGCCACATAATTGATTTGCTGTAAAGAAAAGTGATGACCGACCCCCACAGAAGCGCCGCGAAAACGAAGGAAAGGTCCCCAGAGCACTTCATTGCCTTCTACCAGATGGTAGCGTAGCTCGGCTCCACGCGAAAAGGAACTGGCGTCGATCTTCCCCTGCACTTTTTCCCCGGATTCGCTTTCTGAAAGTTCTGCCCCGACAATGTACAGATCAAAACGAGCCGGAGAAAGAAACGATACGGATCGACCGCTGTATGGAGCATAGTCGGCTCCGGCCAGCCAGCCCAGATTGATCCCGATGAAGTAGCGCGGGTTGATGGCCACACCCAGAGCAGACAGGTCCTGCAGCGTGGTCACGCCAGGCATGTATACATTGACCTTCTCTTCCGGTACGTATCCGGCTCCGAGGTACGCTCCAAAGGTAATCCGATGCAGATTGATGGTGCCAATAGGTGGCCCCATCAAATTTGCCAGTGCCGCTGCTTCAGCCATATCCTCAAAAACCCGATCCGCGTACTGGCTCTTGAAATGGTAGTAGAACTCTCCCAGTTGTGCGTCGGTGAAAGGCAGTTCGGAACAGCCCGCCCCATCACAGCGAATCTGAGCAGCCAGGGGTGTAAGCACCGCGCCCGATAGCAGAAGCACAAAGATAAATCGAAACAAATTGCCCCCTGTCTTCTTCTATTTGACGGACCGCCACGGTCTGAAAAGTATTTTCCGCAAAGTCTTTCTGAAAAAAAGGTGCCTCTGTGCTACGCAAAATTCTGTTTGTTGTGGTTTTTTCGGTCTATTGCTTCATTTTTTTTGTGATCGGTGAAACGGCTGCCCGCCATTTCTATCCGGGGTTCCTGGATCCCGTTGCCGCCACAGCAAAGGATTTTGGCCTGGCAACGGGATTTTTTCTGATAATTGTTGTATTAGCCTGGATCGGGGCAAATTCCGTGGTATATGGCCGACCAGGCGGACAGCGGGGCACCTGATACTCTCTTTTTCACGGCAAATGAGGCCGCCACGGAAAAGCTGGCCGGATCGCTTTATGAAGAGCGATTGTCCCGTCATGAAGAACTCCTTGTCCTGCTTTACGGTGAACTCGGGGCCGGCAAAACCGCTTTTTGCCGCGGTCTGGGCCAGGCCATGGGCATCACGGAGACGATCAATAGCCCCAGTTACAATCTGCTGAACATCTACAGCGGGCAGCGTCACAATCTGTACCATTATGACCTCTACCGGCTGAGTCCCGATGAGATAACCCACACGGAATTTCTGGACTACTGGAATGGATGCGGGACCAGGACCATCCATGCAGTCGAATGGCCGCAGAGGCTGGCAGAGTGGCCTCACCGCCTGCCTCTTTACTCCCTGCACTTCCGAATCCTGGACGCCGGGCGGGAAATCACCTTTGAAAAAATATGCAGCTGGTAATCGACACCTGCTCCCGCTGGCTCCTCGCCTCACTCTTGACTCCGGATCCCCTCACGGTCATGGAGAATACGCCGCGGCAGGCATCCAGCCGGTTGGTCCTGATCATAGCGGAACTTCTAAAAAAGGTCGCGCCACGCAAAGTCCAGGAAATCATTGTCGTCAACGGACCGGGATCCTTCACGGGAGTCCGAATTGGTGTAGCCACGGCACGCAATCTCTGCCAGCTCTGGAACATTAAAGCCCGCCTGGTCGATTCCCTGCAGGCCTATGCCTGTTCAATTCCTGGAGATAAACTGGTTTTAATAGATGGAAAACAAAACAAATACTATGGACGATTTTTCTTGAACGACCAGCCGGGAAACCTTCTGGATCAGGAATGGGCAAAATATAGCGAATGCCTGCCAGCGGATCTACCCGTCTATGCCGATGAACCGGGAGAGCTCAGCAGAATGAATGTCCGGTCCCTGCCCGCTCCCGATCCTCTGGCAATTGCTCGCATGGCTACAGATCCAGTACCATGGCAGGAGGTCCTGCCGGTCTATTTGAGAAAAGATCCGGCAACGGCTCGTTACCCGGAGGGTTATCGTCATGGCTGAGGTTACGAAGCTTCTGAGCTTTTTGCGCAAGCAGGCCGGAAATCGCATCAAACGCAAAGACCTGGAAAAGGCCATGCTGGGCAAAAAAGGTCCGGCCCGCCTTGACGAACAGCTCATTCTCCTGTCGCAGCTGGGTCTCATTGTGGAGAAGGATCGGAACATCCAGATTTCCCATCCCTTTACCCTCAGTGGTCGGATTTCGTTCAACAAACGGGGGCTGGCTTTTGTCGAGGCACCGGGCGACCGGGATGTGTTTGTTGCCCCTGAATACACGGGCAACGCACTGCCTGGCGATCGTGTGGAGGTGGTTCTTCACAACCGCAGCCGCGAACGATTTGAGGGTCGGGTTCTGCGCGTCCTCGAGCGGGAACGGAGCTACTTCCGGCTCAAAGTAACAGAGGCCGCAGGGGCACGACGCACAGCCGGCATATTGCTCGATATTCGCCCACCCCTTATGGCCTGGTTGACAACCGTTCCATCGGAATTTCTGAAATTTGTAAAAAAAGACCAGGTGCTGATTGTTGCCCTGACTGGCGAGAAAAAGCACGCCGGCTACTCAGAATACCAGATGGCTCGCTTCATCCGACTGGAAGAGGCGGAGGACGACCTGGAACGCGTTCTTCTTAAATATGGCTATGATAAAGAGTATCCACCTGTTGCTCTGGAAGAGCAACGCGACGTTGATGAACGCTCGGTAAGCGACTGGAAAGAACGTAAGGATTTGCGTGGCCTTTTCACCATTACGATTGATGGTGCCGACGCTAAAGACTTTGACGATGCGATTTCATTGAGGAAAGAGAAAGATGGCTGGGAATTGGTGGTTCACATCGCCGACGTCGCATACTATGTAAAGCAGAATAGTCCCCTGGATCAGGAAGCCCGCAAGCGGGCCACCAGCGTCTATCTGCCGGGAATGGTCCTGCCGATGCTACCTGCCGCTCTGTCCGAAGAACTCTGCTCCCTCAAAGCCGGTGTGAATCGACTGGCCATGAGTGTAAGAATGACCATCCGGAAAGATGGTACGATAAAGCGCTACGACTTCTGCCGCAGCATCATCACCGTTGATCAGAGACTCACGTATGATGGTGCCGATGAAATCTTGAACACGGGAGACGGACATCTGGCAGAGATGCTGCGCGATTTTCAGGAGATGAGCCGCGCGCTCAAAGCTCGTCGCGTGGCCGGCGGGCGTATAGATCTGGAGATCCCGGAAATCTCCTTCCAGAAAGGACCCGTCCCGGAAAAAAAGGTACGTCTGCAGTCGAGCATCATGATTGAAGAGGCGATGCTCTCCGCCAACACATGCGTGGCCGAACACCTGCGTAAGAACAAAGCCGCGGCTCTATACCGGACTCATGCTCCCATGGATCTGGAGAAACTTGAGCTTTTGAACTATTTTTTGAAATTGCACGATATCGCACCCATTGTGCCGGAAAATGCCGCCTCTCTACAAAAAGCCCTCGCAAAAATCAGTGAACGTGGCAACCGCGAGAGTCGGATTTTTCAGTTCTTACTATTACGTTCTTTCATGCAGGCTGTTTATTCACAGGATCCAGAGGGCCACTGGGCGCTCGCCCTGCGTGATTATTGCCATTTTACTTCACCCATCCGTCGCTATCCAGACCTGGTGTGTCACCGCGCCCTGGCCGGACTGCTACGCAAAAAGGATCGTCCCGCAGCGGAGGATCTGGTGAATCTCGGCCGCCACACTTCAGAACGCGAGAGAAAGGCCATGGATGCTGAGCGCGACGCAGCCAAACTGTTTGGCCTGCGCTACCTGTCGGGTGTCACCGACAAAAAAATGCAGGCTATCCTGAGTGGCTTTAAGTTCGACCGCCTTTTCTTTGAGCTGGAAAACGGTCTGGAGGCAGTCGTAAAAAGCGAAGAACTGGGTGGCGGAGAACTTGTCGGTCCGGACCCTTTTTCCGTATTTATACCCGGACTGGCCAGGCCGGCCTATCTGGGAGAGGAATGGGGGTTGGAACTCATGGAAGTGGATTTCGAAAACATGGTGGCTCTCTTCCGCCCGGATTTCAAGAAAATACCGCGGAGCACCGATTGGAAGGGTTAGATCCGTCCCCTCTCGTCATAGCCGGAAAGAATTTCTCCTCAAGGCTATTTGTGGGAACCGGGAAATTTGCTTCTGCTGATCTGGCCCGTCAGGTCATTGAAGCCACGGGAACGCAGATGGTTACCGTGGCCCTGCGTCGGCTCGATCTGAAAGCCAGCCTGGAACAGCAATCCATCCTGAGTGCTATTGACCGCAGTACCATCCAGCTTTTGCCCAATACTTCCGGGGCGCGAAATGCAGAAGAGGCGATTCGACTGGCCCGATTGGCGCGCAGCATGGGAGCCGGCGACTGGGTGAAACTGGAAGTCACACCGGATCCGGTTTATCTCTTACCGGATGGCGCAGAAACGCTAAAGGCCAGTGAAATCCTTGTCCGCGAAGGATTCGTGGTCCTGCCCTACATTCATGCAGATCCTGTGTTAGCACTGCGATTGCAGGATGTGGGGGTGGCGACAGTCATGCCACTGGGCTCACCCATCGGCTCCAACCAGGGCATCAAACATAAAGAAAGCATAGAAATTATCATCGAACAGGCACGTGTCCCGGTCGTTGTCGATGCCGGACTCGGACAACCCTCTCATGTGGCCCAGGCCATGGAAATGGGAGCCCAGGCTGTGCTTCTCAACACCGCTCTTGCCACGGCCCAGAGGCCGGTGCTTGTGGCCCGCGCATTTGCCCTGGCCTGCGAAGCCGGTCGCCTGGCTTACCTGCATGGAATTGAGCAGCCGGCGCGTAACTGGCAAGCCCGGGCTTCCAGCCCTCTGACCGGATTTCTGGGCCATGCCAGCTAACTTTCTCGAGCAACTCCCTGAGCTCTGGTCCGTAGAAGCAACCATGCCAGCCAGCCGCGCGCTGGAGCGTGAAAAAATCGGTCCGCCGGAATTCCGCGCGCTACTTGCCGCCGGGCCCGCTTTACTGGAAGGTATGGCGGCCAGAGCCCGTCAGGTCACACGCAATCGCTTTGGCGCAACCATGGAGCTCTACAGTCCTCTGTATCTTTCCAACGAATGCCGCAGCAGCTGCACCTACTGTGGCTTTAGCTACGAAAATCAGATCCGTCGCAAAACTTTGAGCCTGGATGAACTTACCGCTGAAGCCCGGGTTATCTACGACCAGGGCATCCGTAACGTTCTTCTACTCACCGGCGAAGACTATGTTCGCACCCCTGTGGACTACATCGGCCGGGCCGGCGCATCACTCCGGGACCGATTCGCCAGCATTGGCGTGGAAATCTATCCGCTAAAGACAGAAGAATACGCCCAACTTCGCGAGTCCGGTATCGATTCATTGGCCGTTTATCAAGAAACGTATGATCGGGAGCGTTACAAGGAAGTTCATTTGCGCGGAAAGAAAAAGGATTTCCTGTACCGACTGACTGCCCCGGAGCGGGCCGGAGAGGCCGGCATGCGAGCCATCGCCTGTGGAGCATTGCTTGGTCTTTCTGCCTCTGTCGAACGGGAAGTGTTTGTTCTGGGAATGCATGCCCGTTATCTGATGCAACGCTTCTGGCAATGCAAAGTCTCCATCAGCCTGCCGCGACTCCGCCCGGCTGAGGGATTTGATGCCGTCCCGTCCATTTCTGATTCCCGTTTTGTTCAATATCTATGTGCTTTACGATTATTCCTGCCAGATGCCGGCCTCAATCTTTCCACACGCGAATCGCCCCGGCTGCGCGATGCCCTGAGCAACATTTGCATCACCCGCATGAGCGCGGGATCGCGCACGGAGCCTGGCGGCTATACGGGACAGGAAACCACCGAACAGTTTTCGATTCAGGATCACCGAAGCGTGGCGGAAATCCAGCAGATGCTTGAGTACCAAGGCCTGGACCCGGTGATGACCGACTGGAACTCTGTTCTGGTTTAAAAGGGAATGTCGATGGCGAGCCCAGCGATCGCTGTAGCGGGTCGCACCCGGTAAGACGCAGCGACGGGTGTGAAAAAGGCGGCATCGGCCAGATTGGCAAGATACACCAGACCAAAAACGGCGGAAGCAAGTTGCCGGTCTTTGCCGGCCTGTGTGCGCGCTGCATGAGAACGCAGAAGCAATTGATCCGCAATTAAATGAGTCATGAGAAAAGCATCTTCAGAACGAAATCCACGCAAAGTGTCCGGAGCCGCCGCCCCAAGGAGCAAAGCCTGCCTGTAGTCGGCCCGGTAGCGGCGGTCTGCAGCCAGATAATTCAGATGGGTGCTGGCAAAATAGGCTCCCGTGGCCACAGCCAATCCTAAAAATACGTACCCTTTTTGTTTCTCACCGGCATACATCTGACCCCAGCCAGGAAGAGCTGCCGAACGTAGAATGATGGCCCATTCGTCAGCCAGAACAAGCTCCGTCTTTGCGGAGGCATTGTTGCGCAGGGAACGCCCTTCAGAGGCAATATCCAGAATACGGCTGCGAAATTGCGGCTCATCTTGATCGCCGCGGTAGATGCGCAAAATAGCATTGCGCGGTATCACCACTGCGGCGCCACGGTTCACTATTTGCAAAGCCTCTCCGTATTCCTGGACCTGACCGAATAGGACTTCGCCCGTATGCAGGACCACGGCATCGGCCTGAAGCCCTGATACAACCGGTCCGGCAAAAAGGCAGAGAAGGGCAAATACTGTGCGGAACTTTTTCACAGTCACTTAAAGAAGAATCGGCCGGTTGCCGGATCAAAATAAAGCCGCTTCTGAACGCTTTGTTCGGCCAGATCTTCACGGGAGGGATTGATGATCTTCTCTTCTCTGCCGGTAGCCGGATTGACAATGGTGCGCGGACCGGAGGGCTCTTCAAACATGGTGCGGAGGTGCTCACGCAAACGCTCCTCACGGGTGCGCAAAACACTTCCGCCAAAACCGGCCGGTCCAGCCTCAAGCTTCTGGCCTGTAGCCATACCCAGGGCCAGCCGGGAATAAAGGATACCGCCAACAAGACCACCGGCATGTCCCAGGTGAGAGATACCGGGAAAAATATCAAAAACCGTCAGAATGACGGAGGCGATGAACATGAGCAATGCAGCCGTCCGGGCTCTCATGGGAAAGAAGAACACAAGTAGCATACTGTCTGGATAGAAAACTGCCAGAGCGCCCAGAAGACCAAAGATAGCACCCGAGGCACCAACCGTGCCATCCGTACTGTCAAACTGAAAAAGCAAAATAGCAATGGCACTGGTAAAACCGGAAACAAAGTAAAGCCAGGAAAAGCGACCCGATCCCAGCGTCCGCTCAATGGGTATTCCCAGGCTGTAAAGAGCTATCATATTGAAAAGGATATGCATGAAACTACCATGCAAGAACATACTGGTAAGCGGTTGCCACGAGCCCTGGCCGGCCCAGAATTCTGCGGGAACCAGACTCAGCCGCCGCAGATAGTACTCTGACCCGGGCTGGAAAAGGAGAACCTGCCCGGCAAAAATGGCAACATTGAGGATCAAAAGCAGGCGCGTAACAGGAGCGTAAGCCATTGTACTGTAAGTAGCTGGGCTTTTGCGCCATTGTCGAGTGCTTTTTTCTGATGACGACAGGCAGGCCGGGGCAAAAAAGGACTTGACGGTTAGTAAAACCTTTTTATTTCTGGTCCATGCCGCGATCCGAACTGGGCTTTGGTTCTGGACAGGAAAACAAAGATGGCCTGCAACTCAAGCTGACTTTCGATGAAGACACCAAGACCGTGTACGGGGAATATCGCTGCCCGCCACAATTCCAGGGGGATCCACAATGCGTGCATCCTGGAATCCTATCGGTAATGCTTGATGAAATCATGGCGCACATCAACATGGCAATGAATTTCGATACGCATACCGGTGAATTGACAGTGCGCTATCTACAGCAGGCCAATCTGGGAGAGAATCTCTATCTGCGTGGCTGGTTCGTGAAAAAAAATCGGCGAGTTGTCGAGAATCGCGCTGAAATTGAAAATGAGATCGGCAAAATTGTTGCCCGTGGCAAGGGAAAATACATCGAAAAAGAAGAAGCTTGAGGTGGCCCAGATATTTTATAGAACCGCCCGGCCGCTGAGAATTTCAGAGGTGGACCGGCGGGCACATTCCTCAAGCCCCTGTATTTGAGCGGCGGTCAAACCAAACTTCTGTAGCAATCGGAATTCCCGATTCAGATCTGTGCGCAATATTCCAGGATCGTCGCTGCCAATCACAACGGAGAGGCCAGCATAGAGAAAACGCCGCAGCGGATGTGCGGCAATCGAAAGCGATCCTATGCGCAAGTTGGAGCTGGGGCAGCACTCAATGACAGCACCGCTATCCCGAACTCCTTTCATACAAAAATCCTGAAAGATTTTCAGCTTCTCCACGCGGGTTTCATCATAGACAATTCTGACCGGTTCCCCGTTTGATAGAAGCTCCTTCTCCGCATGAAGAGCGCGGATATTCACTTCATAGCCCATCTCTTGTAAAGATTCTTGATGATGGCATTCAAAATCAATCTGCGCCAGGCGCTCCCGGGCGGTCTCCTGGCGAACAGTACCCTGAAAGTGTTCCGGTGCAATCCCCAGCGCCAGGGCATGCCCGAGTCGATGAACTCCCAGACAGGCTGACTCGTAAACCCAGCGGGCAGCGCTCTCTACACTTTTGTCCGTGAAACTTTCCCCCACGTGATAGAGTAGCGCCAGGGCATGCGCCGGGTTCTGACGATTGTCCTGTAAAATGCGTGCAAAGAGTTCGGCTTTGTCCCCTGGTGGAAAACCTTCTTCTGTGGCACAGAAGTCCACCGCCACAAGCATACGCTGGACAGACTCATTTGATTTTTGTAATTCTTTCAGTGTTTCATATTGCCACAAAGCAGAACGATCATCGCGCAAAAGACTCATCACCAATCGCATCTGTTTCTCTGGATGAGACCTTGATGATTCATCAAGCGCTCCGGCAAGAGCGGTGACTTTGCTCGACCAGCTGTGTCGATCGAGTAACGGCGAGAAAAGCTGGCGGTATTCAGCAAAGGAAGCCGTCTGTCGATCCTGAACTTTCCTTACGATTTCCTGGAACTCTGCTGCGTCTGAACGGGAAAGAGCAATGACCAGATCAAAGCCTGTCTGGAAAGAGCGGAAGTTGCCCGATCGGAGAAAATAGTAAGACCTGGCCAGCTTGAGCCAATCCTTTTCTGCGAGGATCTGTTCGAGATCCATCCTCTGGCCGTAGGTGGACTCGTAACTCTGATTGAAGAAATCATACCGCAAATTTTCTCTGCCCGCCATGCAGACGAGATCGCGCAGCGTCAGACAACCATACAGGTGGGCATGCAACTCAAACGACATAGGCCGGCGCAGCATCCGGCTTTTCCGCAAGATGGCGGGCACCCTGGCAGATGGCAATCCGGGCCTGGATGATCTCTAAGATTTCTTCCTGATCCCTGTACTTTTCTGCCAGCAGACGCAACCGATCAACAGGAAGCTTTTTCACCGATTGCACAACAGAATTGAGTTCCCGGGCAAATAGCTCTCCTTCAAGAATTTCCAGGACCTCCGGGTAATCAGGGATTGTGTATTTGAAATATTTTAACTGTTCGCGCAACCCGGCGACGGTCCACTGGCGCGATCTCTGGCGCATGAGATCCAGATACTCCGGTGTTATGGTTGAGTTTCGCAGGTCTGGATCCTGATTGGGTAACAGCCCCGAAATCATTTTTTTTCTTTAGTTTCCTTGTCCTTCTGCCCGGTTTTCTTTTTTACCGATTCCTCGTGCAGATCAATTTCAATCGGCTTCCCCTCTTGCGCACTCTCTCTGGACACAGGTTAGGGAGTATCCCAATCAGGCCTCTGTCAATCAGGAAAAATGGAGCGATAAAAATCCCTGTGCCCTGAATGCAGATCATGGACCCCGTCCAGATCACCAAGAGGCGGGGTGCACCCGAGCGTGAGTCCAAGAGATGCCATACGGGCCACCGCTTCCCGGGCCACCTGATCATGGCTGAAGGAGAGGCCGGTAAAGAGAGCCGCTTCACTGACCGGACATTGGCCGCTTATACCAATCAAATAGTAGCCACCGTCCCTGGCCGGACCAAGAACCGTGTCGAATTTTCGTAGAAGACGATGCGCAAGGCCAATATGAGCGGGCCGCAGGTCAGGCAGGTCACTGCCCACAAGGACCACGCTCTGTGCCGGATAGCGCCGCCTTTCCCGTTCGAGGGCCCGCCCCATCCTTTCCCCCAGATCCTTTCCTTCCTGCAATTCCATTGGCAATCCATAATGTTCTAACAGGTCCAGGGGTTCTGCGGCGCTGTACAGTACACAATCGGAGAATTGCGCCGAGCGGACGGCCAGATCCAGCATCCGGGCATACAGAAAGGCGGCACGCTCCATCCCAATTTCGTTCCCCAGGCGAGTCTTGACCAGCCCGGGTAGAGGAGGCTTGCAAAAGACGATCGTTCTCAAGACGAACGGAAACTCTTGTTGAAAACATCCATAAAGTAATCTTCTTCTGAAACTAAAGCACCGCGATTGGGGAAGGCCTGCTCATAAAATAGAGCCGCCAGAATCTCAAACCTCTCGTCATAGGGACGTTTCTCCTCTTCCCATTTTATATTGCGCAGCTTGATCAGAAAGCTGATCGTTTTGTCTCCGGCGGCGAAATCTATACCCAGGGTATTCATCTGACGGATCAACCAGTTCAAATTCCAGATCTGAAAGGCTCCAAGAAACTCAAGCGCCGCCACTGTCGGCTCAAACTCCATGAGAACTTCCGTCAAATAAAACGCCGTACGCAGCATAGTCTCTTTGCCCTGGTATGCTTCCTCAAGTGCACCGGACAAAGATTCATACATATCCATAGTGTTGTTGTACGAATCCATGATATCTGTAATGTGCTGGGGATACTCGTTCATGATTTCAATAAGATCTATAAAACGATCCTCGGCCATGTGCTTGCTCAGAATTTCATCTTGAGGGCGGCACCCGGGATTGACCAGAGGAATGTACAGGTATTTGGTCTCCACGGCAAATCTTGATTCTTTGGGTATGTAGTATTCGATACGGACAGGTTCAACGTAGTAGTTGATGTATTCGCCGCGTGGCAACCTGGGTTCGATGGATAGAGATTTAAGTTTTTTTACGTCATCCGTAACAACGCGCTGACCTTCATGTTTGACCCGGGCGCGCTGGATCCTTTTGATTTCTGACAGGCTGCTGAGTTCACGCGACCGTAAGCCGGCAGCGCCGGAAGAGATGGCCGGGAAATCTTTAAAAGGATCGCGCCTTTTCCGCTTCCGTTTGAGCTTTTCTTCATCAATCTGCTCTCCTCCCTCAGTGGCCGGGGCATCTTCGGAAACGGGCTCTTCTGGATCCATCAACTGTCCATCAAGGACTCGCGCCTGACGCGAGAGAGAGCATGTTCCACATGCTTGCGGAAATCATCACCGCCCATGGCCGACAGAACGCGCTCAAGGCTGCCCGTGCTATTCCCGGTGACCCGCAAAAGTGCCTGCAGGGCAGCACTGCGAACTTCGTAGTCGTCCTGTCTGAGCACAGCATGCTCAAGATGATCCGCTGCGGCAGAAAGGCCCAGCATACCCAGGGAATCGGCTGCCTGAGTTCGAACGCGGGCATCTTTGTCTGCACTCAGGGCATGAACAAGGTCATACATACCATCCTTGTAGCCCGTATAACCGATAGCCAGGGCCGCCTGCAGCCGCACCTCCGCATCCGGATCCGACCGCAGCACCATACCCAGGCCACGGCCGCCCCGCTCAAATTCCATGAGCAGGCGTATCCCTGACAGTTTATTTTGTTTGCTGGTTTCAAATTCCAGCATGTTGGAAATAGCTCCGGCGCTTCCCGTTTCCAGGAGAATGGCGGCGGTTGTAAGCGCTGTCTGGCGCACCAGCTCAGAACGGTCCGTAATCCCATTCTGCACAATATTACGGTGTCGGACCCAGCCGCGCTCCCCGATCGTGGCCAGAACATGCGCACGGACATCAGGTGACGGATCGTTTTGCATCCGGGCAATGCTTGATTCACTGGCATCCGGTTGCTTGAGCAGACTGGAAATGGCGTAAACACGCACGGACTTATTAGTATCCTTTAAATAGCTTTCTACACTGGAGGTGATCCGTTTATCACTGATGTGACGCAACCCCTCCAGAGCGTAAATGCGATAAATGGGACGCTCGTTGCCCAGCAGCCGTAAAAGCACCGGGATCATATTGTCATTTTCCATGGAAGCCAGCGTTTCAAAGGCTTTCTCACGAACTTCGCGACGTGGATGTGTTGCCAGCTGGGCCACGGCATGAATCAGGCGATGCTCCCGCCAGGATTCTGCCAGGGCCAGGATGCGAGTTAAAATTTCAACCGGCAGAAGAGGATCCATGTAGGCATCGAGAAACTTGTACCAGTCGGGCAGATGCATCTCCAGCTCTCCACCGTACGCCTGCATCATATCCAGAACAGCCAGATGATCGTTGTAATTGGAACTTTTTAATAAATAACCCGCGGCCTGCCGCGCCAGGGAATGGTGCCCGTACTCTTTGATCTGGCGAATCGCATTCTGGCGCAGGGCACCGGGCAGTAACATGCGCCGTTGCAAGGAGCGCAGTCCGGGCACCTCCTCTGCCGAAAGAGACGAGCCCAGCAGGAAAATACTCAAAAGACACAGGATGCGTATCATCGCCTCAGACTTTCCTCATAGGCTGCCGCCGCCAGTCTCTGGTTGCGATAGGCCGATTGGTTGGATCCATCAAGAGCCACTGCCTGATCAAAAGCCTTAAGGGCACGCTCGTACTCTCCATTCTTATAGTAGGCCTGGCCCAGGGAGTCATGCACCTGCGAGGCCAGAGCTGGACTCAGATCAGTATGCGATAGAGCACGCAAAATTTCAATGGCTTTTTCGCGATCCACAACCGAGTCCGAAGCAAGTAGCACCCGCCCCTGCACCAGTCGTGTCAATGTGCTGTCCGGTGACATCTTTGCCGCCTGAAATGCATGTTTGCGCGCCTCATTTTGATCCGCTCGATCAGCGGATGAAGAAAGGGCTTCTGCCAGCTCCAGATGAGCTTCCTGGCGCATGGTTGCTGTGGCCTGCGGGCTGGCGATGATTGCTTCGTAGTGCTGACGGGCCAGTTCCGGGCGGGAAAGCCGGGCATACGTCCTTGCCAGCTCAAGCTCTGAGATAAGGTCCGCCGTGGGGGGCGCTTCTTTAGCCCGGGCCAGATTGAGTTGAAACTGAGCAATGGCCAGATCATGGCCACCCTGACTGCGAAAAAGTCGGCCCAGTTCCAGACGCAATCGGCGTTCATCGTCCCGTTCCAGCCGACCGGTCAGGAGCTGGCGATAGATTCCTACTGCCTCATCGATGCGACCGCTGCGGGCCAGAGTAGCCGCACGAGATGCTTCTACTTCTATATCACCGGGAGAAAGTTCCCGGGCACGTTCCAGCATGGCCAGAGCATCTACCGGTCTCTCCAGGTCTGTATAAATACGGGAAAGCACGAGCAGAGCGTCACGGGTGTTGCTATCTCCCGGCGTCATATTAACGATTCGTTTGTAGATATCCAGAGCTTTCAGTAATTCTTTTTCTTTATAATAGAGATCTCCCAGATCCTGAAGGGCAGAAAGATCATTGGGATTGACAAGGAGAGCCTTGAGGAGAGCTGATTGCGCACGTCCTTTCAATCCCAGCTCCTGGTAGGCAAGGGCAAGACTCCTGTATACCCGGCCTTCGTCCGCCGAAGTGGCCAGAGCACGATCAAGGAGCTGAGTAGCGCGTTCATTTTGACCCATGCGCATATAGACCACCGCCAGATTGTAAAGGTACTTAGCGTTGGCCGGTGCAAGATCTACTGCCGCCTTAAGCTGATCGGCTGCCATCTCCAGCCGATTCTGACTGAAATACAACTGACCCAGATGAGCATGTGACGTAACCGCCAGCTGCCCCGTTGGCGATAGCTCAATGGTCCGGTTGAAATACATTGCGGCCTCTTCCAGATTGCCTGACCGTAAAAGGGACAGGGCCAGATTGTAGTAGAGGTAGGGGTCGTGTGCATCACCCTTGAGCCCCTCGCGATAGGCAGCAATGGCACCGGACAGGTCCTGTATATCGCTTAAGATATTGCCAAGCAGCACGGCCACGCGACTATCATCAGGCGCAAGCTTGCGAGCGCGCAGGGCCATTTCGCGGGCCCCCTGGGGATTGCCCAGCTTGCGCTCCGTAAGAGCCAGATTCACCAGAGCCGCCAGATTTTTCTCATCGAAGCGCAGAGAGCGTAAAAACTGATGGTGGGCTTCAGCAAATCGCTCCACTTCCATAGCCATGATACCCAGATAGACTAAAGCCACCGACTTCTCCTGATCTGAAGCCGCACTTTCCACGAATTCTTCCAGAGATCGCCGGGCGCGTGCTCGATCATTCTCTTTATAATAGGCAATCGCTTTCTGTAAGGGGGGAGAATAACTACCGGCCGGGAAGTAGTAACGGTCCACCGTTCCGTCCAGATCAATTTTTTCGAGTTTTTCCGCCAGAAAACCTTTTATAGAGTCATCACTTCTGTAGTAAAAAAAATAGACTGCTCCACCAGCCAGAAGCAGCAACAAAGCCAGGCCACCAAAACCAAAGAGCTTGAAATAAAGCCGGCGCCGATCCCCTGGATCGGCTTCATCAAGATAGACCCGCCCGGCAGGGCGTTCCTCATCTTCCAGCTCAAATCGGCTCATAACTAAAGAACCAGCCCCTGGCGACTTTTTTCAAAAGCATCCAGCACTCCATTCACAAAGGCCACCGCCTCCTCTCCCTCATAACGCCGGGTCAATTCCAGTATATCATCAATGACGATGGCCGGAGCAAGCTCCGCCCACATGAGTTCAAGAAATCCGATGCGCAGAATGCTATGCACAACAGCGGAAATCTGAGAATAATCGATATGCGCAAAAGCACGGATGGATTCATCCAGCGCACTCCAGCTCTGAGCGGCGGCCATAATCAATCTTCGGCAGAATTCCCTGGCTTCCTCTTCCATAGGTCGATTGAGCCATTTGAGCTCCAGAACCTCTTCTGCGAGGGTTCCCACAACTTCCATCTGATAGAGGGCCTGCAATGCCACTTCCCGGCCATGTGAGTGGGGGTGGCGCGGGGCGGCCATGCCGCTACAGACTCGAAAAAAGGGCGGACATTTCAAGAGCGTTCTGGGCTGCTTCGTAACCTTTATTGCCCGCCTTGGTTCCTGCACGTTCGATCGCCTGTTCAATTGTGTCCGTGGTGAGCACGCCAAAAATCACCGGCACACCGCTATCATAGCCCGCCTGGGCAATGAGTCGCGCTGCCTGGTTGCAGACGTGATCAAAGTGCGGTGTGGCCCCGCGAATCACAGCACCCAGACAAACAACAGCCTTAAATTTTCCGCTCATTGCCAGCCGACGAGCGGTGATGCCCAGCTCAAAGGCTCCCGGCACATGAACCACAGTTATGCGGTCGGTGCCCAGCCCGTGCCTCTCATAGGCACTCAGAGCCCCCTGCAGCAGGGAACCGGTAATGAACTCGTTGAAGCGGGCTACGACGATCGCCTGCTCCCCGTAACGGTCCTGGCTGAATGTGCCCTTAATTTCCAGAGGATTTCCTTCGGTTTTCGTATTCCGTGTAAGCGGCCTGGCCTTCCCGCTCATACACCAGAGCGTCCATCAGTTGTAAAAAATAGGAAACATCGGGCATGCCCGGGGGCAGGAGTCGACCATTGACAACCAGAGTGGGCGTGGATTCTATTTTCAGGCCAACGGCAGCCTCAACATCCCTGTCGATAGCCCGACCTGTAGCGCCGCTGCCCATGCAGGAAACCATATCCTGCCACTTGTATTCGTTCTTCAGAGCGACAGCTTTGATATTATCAATGGATAGTTCCTTTTGCTCATCCTGAAAAGCGAAGAGCTGGTGGTAGAAGGCAACGCTTCCGGAAGGCGCGCACAGAGAGGCCTGCGCACCATTGCAACTGTAGCTGCCCGGTTGCTTGCGCCCAATCCTATCATTGCAACTGCCATCAAGCGGAAAATGCCGGTAGTAGATCCGCAGACGCCCGGGCCAGCGGTGATTCGCACGCTCGAGCAGCTCCGCCGCGTGCCGACAGTGCGGACAACGAAAATCGGCAAATTTATGGATTTCAATGTAAGCGGACGCGCCGCCTTCGACCAGTTTGAGCCCCTCCGCATCCAGTTTGACTTCTTTGAGTGCCTTGAAATCGCGCACCATCCGGGCTGCCTCTGCTGCCGGCAACAGACTGCCGCGACTGGCCGGACGAGCTTCTGAAGACGGGGCAACCAGGGCAAAGACGGCCAGAAAAACAATGGTAATACCCAGACCCGACAGTCCGGGCAGGATGGATTCTTTCAGTCCTTGCATGAAATCCCCCGCGGGCTTTTCTTTGAGATAGAGCATCAAACAAAAAATGGCGACGATGAACGTAATGATGTAGGTGACCGTGCAGAGCATACAGGGAACAACCAGCACAAAATAATTTACATAAAAAAGAAATAGATCGAACACCAGTCCAAAAAGGACCAGAAAAAGAGTAAAGCTAAGGAGTGGCCTGCTGCCCGTGCGGAAAATCTGCAAAAACTGGAGACAGAGCCAGAGATAGTAAAAAAGCCCGGCATAGGCAATGGGAAAGCCAAGAACCGGGAACTTCGAATGCTTGCTTTTGCCCAGCTCGAGGCAACCATCCACCCCGTCGATGGTGCATCCCAGCGAGGTTTGACAGAGACCCGGAAAGCTATGTTTGCAGACAAGGAGAGCAGAAAGGACAACACCCAGGAGCGCGGTAATGAGTCCACCCAGAACCAGTTTCTTATTCTCTGCACTTACCATGCTGACAGATCGCCTCTGCCCGTACTGTGGTCAATCACTCTTTGCGTTGACCATCCAGGCGGAGAACTCGTCCAGAAATCGTCTGAACTGCGGGGCAAACTCTGCAGGGAAAGGCAACTCCTCCATGGCCTGAAAAAAGCAGCCCAGCCAGACCTGACGGGCCTCCTCCGTGATGGTAAAAGGCAAATGACGGGCCCGCATTCGGGGTGGACCATGCTTTTGAATGTAAAGCGGAGGTCCGCCCATGATTTGAATGAAAAAATCCGCAGAGCGATGGGCTGCCGATTCCAGATCATCGGAAAACATCTCACGGATGGCGCTCTTACTTAAGTTCTGGTAATGCAAAAGCAAAAGCTTGCGAATCCCATCCTCCCCCATGACGGAATACATTTGACGGTCCAGCGGTGGCCCCTGCGGCGGACCACCTGGAGGTACAAAAACGGAAGGCACAGGGTCAGGCAGTACCATTCTCTTTAGCGGTCAACATATGCTTGCGCACAGAGTCTGCACTCTCTGTCATGGAGCGATGACTCGATTGCTGCTAAGTCCCCTGCTGATCGCACTCTGCCTGTTTTGTCGCAAGGAACCGCCTATCAGTGCTGAAATCAAAGCGCGCTACCAGAAGGAAGCCCATGAGTTCTGCCAATCGATCGTCCATTGTTTGAAAGAGGATATGCAAAAGAATCTGAGCGATCCGGTTCAGCGCGAGCACGTGTTGCAGCGCATGACCCTCGATCTTTGCGTGGAAAATCAGTACCGGTCCATTGGCCAGCTAACCTCCCATCCATCGGGTGGGTCTCCCCTTTCCAATGAAGCCATTTATGAGGCCTACAGTCTCTGCGCACGAGCGGTGGCCGGAGCCGGGAATTGTACGGAGCGCAAAACCGTGCACCGCACCCACCCGCAGTGTCAGAAGTTGCGCGATCTCGAGCTTTGAAGCCAGCGGTTTACCAGATTTGTGCCGGTTTTTCGCGCGGCGATGCCATTTCCAGCGAGGCACTATTCATTGAGAAACGATTGCGGAAACTGGACTTCAAAACGGCTATCTTTGCCGAGCAATTTCCAGAATCTGCGGCCGGGATGGTGAACTTTTTTCGACATATGCCGGACCGCCGCGATCAAATTCTCATCTACCATCATTCTTTTCATTCCAGCGCCCTGCAATTTGTCTTAAAGGCCAGGGCCAGGCGCAAGGTTCTCATCTTCCATAACGTCACGCCACCGGAATATGTGGAACCGTACAGCCGCAGCCTTGCCGATCGCCTGGCACTGGCTCGTTCCGAGCTCCATGGCAATGCTCAGGCTTTTGAAAAAGTGATGGCTGATTCTTATTTTAATGCTGCCGATCTGACAGGTCTCGGGTTTCGAAACGTGGAAGTGATGCCCGTGATTATGGATTTCCCGGCCCTGGACAGCACACAAAAACGCCGGCCGCGCTATTTTCTGGAAGATGGTCTGAATATCCTGTTTGTGGGCAGAATCTTCCCCAACAAGCGGCACCAGGATATCATAAAAACATTTTATTACTTAAAGAAGATCCACCGCAAAAGCCGGCTGATTCTGGTGGGTCCCTTTCATCCAGGGGTGCGCAACTATGCCGGCGAATTGTTCAATTTAGCCGCGGAGCTCGGACTCAAAGAAGATGTGATCTTCACGGGTATGATCGATCAGGCCGACCTCAATCTTTGTTACGACTCTGCTGATCTTTTCTTTTCCATGAGCGAACACGAAGGTTTTTTTGTGCCGCTCATTGAATGCATGTACAAGCAGGTGCCGGTGCTGGCCTTTGGCTCAACAGTCATCCCGGAAACTCTGGGCCGTTCCGGTATCATTTTCTATGAAAAAGATTATGCACGTCTGGCAGAAATGATTCTGATGCTGGCAAAAACTCCCGAACTGAAAGCCGGAGTGCTGGCCTCCCAGGCCAAACGCCTGAAAGATTTTGCACCCGAGCGAGCCCTGCCGGTGCTCGAAGGAGTCTTTAGCCCGGATTATTCATGAAGGTGCGTGCAAAGTGCAGGTCAGGGCTTCCCGTTTGATTACATGCCGATGGCCATGCCACCATCCACCCGGATGATATTGCCGGTCATGAAAGAAGCATCATCGGAACAAAGAAAGCGCACCACTCGGGAGATATCCTTCACCTGCCCGGGACGACCGAGCGGCACCATCTGCGTAAGCATCTCCTGAACTTTAGGAGGCAATGCACCGGTCATATCCGTTTGCACATACCCGGGACAGACGGCATTCACGAGTACTCCCTTGGCTGCATACTCGCGGGCTACAGATTTGGTCAGGCCAATCAGACCCGCTTTGCTGGAGGAGTAGTTTGCCTGACCCGCCTGACCCACGACGCCGGAAACAGAACTGATGTTGACGATCCTTCCGCCACCATCTGCTTTCATGAGAAAGCGAATCATAGCCTGCGACATGAGAAAAGCGCCTTTCAAATTCACATCAAGGACAAGATCCCACTCCTCTTCTTTCATACGCAGCAGGAGATTGTCGCGCAGTACGCCGGCATTGTTCACCAGAATGTTGAGCTTGCCAAATTCGCTTTCAATGCGCTCAACGGCCTTCTGCACTTCATCTTTCTTTGTGATGTTGCAACCCACGCCGATTGCCTTTACGTTGTAGCGGGCAGCGATTTCTCCGGCGGTGCGTTCACAGTCGCTCTGATTGACATCAAGGATGACCTGCCCCGCTCCCCATTCTGCCAGATCCTCAGCAATGGCCCGGCCAATGCCGCGTGCCGACCCGGTTACCAGAGCTACTCGATCTTTTAAAGCTGCCATAAAGCCAGCTCCAGCGCACCAACACCCCCTGACAAGAACATATTGACAGAGGTCCGCTACAGGCCAGAAGTTCAGGATGGACATACGCTTGATTTACATTACCTGCAAAGATACCGACCAGGCAAAAAGGATCGGCAGGACGCTCGTGGAGGAACGACTGGCCGCATGCGTGAATATCCTGCCGGCGATGCAGTCCCTCTACCGCTGGGAAGGGAAAATCGTGGAAGAGGAAGAGGCCGTGCTCATCGCAAAAACCACAGCCGATGCCTTGAGTGCTCTAAGAGAGCGGGTATGCGAGCTGCACAGCTACACCTGTCCGTGCATCGTAGCCCTGCCCGTTCTCTCCGGTCATGAACCCTATCTGGCCTGGATTCGCACGGAAACAGCAAAGGAATAGAAAAAATCCTTTCAAAGACGGCCGGCCGACTTAATACCAACCCATGAAAGCTTTTGTCCCTGCCCGCTTCAACCTGCCCCTGGCCTGGGCGCTCGACTTCCTCTCCCCTGCCCTTTTCAAGGCCATGCACAATATTGAAACTTTAGAAATTTCAAAGGAAGACCGCGCCCTGCTTCGCAGCCTGCGCAAAGATCGGCTCCTCTTTTTTACCAATCACCCGTCAACCGCCGAGCCTCCCATCGTGTACCAACTGGGCAATATGATGGGCGCCCGTTTTAAATACATGGCCTCGCGCCAGGTTTTTGACTGGTGGGGCGGCCTTGTTGGGCGGGTGATCTCGAACATGGGTGCTTTCTCCGTGATCGCTGGCATTGCCGATCGCGAATCCCTCAAGGCAGCTCGCGAAACACTGGCGGCAAAAGAAGGCAAACTTGTCCTTTTTCCGGAAGGGGAACCAACCAGCGGCGAAAACGATTCTCTCATGCCTTTTCAGGCAGGAGCCGCACAACTTTCTTTCTGGGCTTTAGAAGATGCGCGCAAGATCGACCCATCGGCAGACATCACCGTCCTTTCCGGCTTCATTAAGTACATTGTGACCGCAGATAAGGAAACCATCATCAAAACCCTGACCGATTCCATCTCTCGATTGGAGAAGAGCTGTCATGTGGATCCGGGCAACCGCAACTTACTGCGTCGTTATCTGCACTTCGGTAAGGTTATGCTGGAAGAAGCAGAGCGTACCTACAAAATTCCCATGGCTTCAGAGAAGGATTTCGATTATCGTGTGGGCCGCCTTCGCCATGTCATTCTGGACAGTCTGGCCGAGCGCATTCAGATGACCAACTATGATCGATCAGCCGATGCCATCAGCAAACTGCGCCAGATCTGGGCTGTTCTGGAAATGATCGAAATCGGCTACCCGGACGTACGTTTGCCCAGGCTCACACCGGCAGAACTGGAATGGGCGCAGAATGAAATTATAAAAGCTTTTGACTTTATTGTGATTCGTAAGGATTACCTGCTGGAATATCCTTCAGCCGAACGCTTCTTCGAGTGGCTCAGTCGCTTTGAGTTCTATGCTTCCGGTAAAACAGCGCGGGCCAAAGGCGGCGAGCCCACGCCTCTGCCGCGCAAGGCACACATTTTTCTCAACCCGCCCTTCCAGCTCAGTGAGTACTGGAGTGAAGATAAGCGCGAACGAAAACTCAACCTGGAAAAACTCTTAAAACGCCTTCGAGACGACCTTGAGGAGAAACTGAAAGCCTCACTGGCTTTAAGCCAGCCGCTCTTCACGCCAGGGGATATGGGTGGAATCTAAACCCGTAGATCCACAAATCGTTACTTTTTGCTTTGAGTCCATCGTCCGCGCCCTACAGAAAGCCGCTGTAGATTTTTACCAGGAACGCCTGGTCAGCCTGGCCATTTTTGGTTCCGTGGCCCGGCGGGCTATGCGCCCGGATTCTGACCTGGATCTGCTCCTGGTGGCCAGTCCGCTACCGGACGGTCGCATAGCCCGGAGGCGCGAATTCGATCAAGTGGAAGAACGCCTGATCCAGGAATTCGACCGGGCCCGACAGGCGGGAATCTGCACCAGAATATCTGTGATCCTCAAGACTCCGGCCGAAGTGGAACATGGCAGTCTCATCTTTCTGGACATGATTGAAGAGGCAAAAATCCTTATCGACCAGGGCAGTTTTTTTCAAAATTATCTGAACCGACTTTCAGAGAAACTCAAGGAACTGGGATCTGTTAAAGTAATGAAAGAGAATGGTTACTACTGGATTCTTAAGCCCGGCAAGAAACCGGAGGAAAATATCCTTCTTTAGGCGACGTATGACGACTCATGATCTGGGCAAGAGCTATCTTTTAAAGGCCCGTCAAAGAAGACGAGTGCTTGAAGTTCTCATGGAAGAAGAAGCCTATTCTGACGTTGTGCGCGAAGCTCAGGAATTGGTCGAGCTTGCGCTCAAGGGCATATTGAGACTGGCAGGTCTCGAACCACCGCACTGGCATGACGTCGGCCCCATCTTGCTGGAAAACATGGCTCTACTGCCTGCGGCCGTGCAGGCAGAGGCCGCAGAACTTGCCCGGATATCCCGCTGGCTCAGAGAAGAGCGCGAACTATCGATGTACGGCGATGAGGATACGATCCCTTCCGAGCATTACAAAAAGGAAGACGCCGAGCGGGCCATCCAGGATGCCCTTCAAGTTCTCCGCATTGCTACAGAGAGTTAGGGCCGTCCTTAGTTGCAGACTCTTTCCAACTCAAGACCAGATCAGGGACAGTTCACATTGGCCGCGCCCATCGTATGGGCACCCATGCACCATTCAACATTCGTATTCGTGTCCCTGATACCACCACCAAGGGGTGTATAGTCGCTGTCCCGCTGCACGGACTGCCCGGCCCCCAAATCGATATCACCGGCGGCTTCACCTTGAATAGTAGCATCATTGGAGCCGTCCACCGGCAGAACGGAAAACCCGGTCCATAGATAGGTGGCTGTTGCCCCAAAAACGGTGGCAAAATTGGTCATCCACGCCGCTGTTGCATCCCCATCCCTGTTGCTGATGGCCACGCTGTCAACCGTCACGGAACTGGCATTTTGCAACTGTATGAAGTTGTCAGTACAAGTCAGACTTGCTGTGGCGACATAGACATCCCAGGCCGTAGCAGAACTATCTGTTCCCGCGCTTTCATTGATCGTGGAGGCGGCATCATCTTCCTGGGCGAACCCCCCCTGGTTGCCGCTATCAAAATGGAGGACCACGTAATCTCCGGCCGTTACGGCAAGATTAGCGCCGAACGTATAACGCAATGTGCCGGTACCATTTTCCAGGATTCTAAAGCCGGCCAGACTCCCCGAGCCGGTAACATAAAGTTCAATAAAATCCTCCGGTCCAGCGGATCCAACGCACATCACCTCGTTGATCAGGGCAGTGGCTGCGGCAATGGACCCGGTGAAACTGGCGTTGGCCGTGGTCATGGCGATACCACCGTTTGCCGATGTCACATTTTGCACCCACACATTGTAGGTTACCAGAGACTGTGCTGCTGTTGTTACGGTAACCGTACTTCCAGCAAGCGTTGGCGTTCCGGAAAGACTCAAAACACCGCCAGAGGCCTGGCAGGCAGCAAAGCTCACCACAGCAGATGTCGTGACGCAGTAATTACCCAGTGTGGTGGAACTGGTTGCATGCGGAGGATCGGAAAAAGTAACCTGAACGCTGGTGTTGCTCGCGCTTGTTGCTCCGGTAACGTTGAAGACGCAGTTGTTCGTACCGCCCTGAGAAACAGACTTACTGGAAAAATCATTGGCATTCACATCTGAATCGTTGCCGTCCGGACAGCGCGAATTTTGCCCGTTGCTGGCTCCACCCGGCGCATAGGAAGCATTTTCCCGGTAGGTTGCATCAGACGATGTGCCAATTGCGACAAAATCGATGACTTGCGAGTCCGCCGGTGACGTTGGTGCAGTCGAGCTTGAGAGAATGGCGACGCAATAACCGTCATCAATATTGCCCATATTGGTCTGATTGGCACTGCCACCATAACCTGTTGCATCATTGGATATGGTAAAGTAACTACCCGCATTAATCGTTCCGGTGAGAGCAACTATGGCTGTAACACCATTACCCAGATTACAGCCGCTGTCGCGCATAATGTAAGCGCCGGCAGCACCCAGATCAATGGCAGATGTGCCAGAATTGTAAATTTCCACGAAATCCTGTGTTGTTGTGCCACCGGTATCCCAGACCACTTCATTAATCTTGAGCGGACTCAGATCGACAACCGTGCAGTTATTGGCGGCATCAATGGACGTGGGCCGTGAAAGAAAATCGGCACCATTGTCATTTGTATCCGTACCATTCGGGCAACGTGACAGTGTTTTACTTCCTGGAGCGACTGAACCATTTTCCCGATCCACGGCGTTGCCGAAGGCCACAAAGTCCACCAGATGGCTGTTGTTTGTAGCGGTCAGATTGGTACTGGAACTTGTCAGGGCCACGCAATCATCGGCGTTGAGAGTAAAAGTAAAGGTTTGATCCGCGCTGCCCGCATGGATGCCGGTATCGCGGGCCAGAAGGTAGTAGCCGCCTGCCGGTATGCTTCCGGTCAGAGCCAGCTTATCCGGGCTCCCGGAGCTCAAATTGCAGTCCGAATCACGCTGGATGTGCGCCGTTGCCGCTGCAAGATCAATGGCAAAGGATCCGGGATTGTAGAGTTCAATAAAGTCGTCGGCCGCGGCTGAGGTATCCCAGCCGATCTCGTTGATAACTATGCCGGTGAGATCAGGCACAATGCTGAAGCTAACGTTATTCGTGGTCATTGCCAGGCCAAGGCTTGACGAGGTTACATTCTGCACCCAGAGATAGTATGTCCCGGATCCTATCGCCGGTGTGGTCAAAGTGACAGTGCTGCCGCCCACACTGGCCCCGGTAACAGCACCAACGTAACCTCCGGATCCGGTACATCCGCCAAAGCTTCCGGCACCGGAAGTGCTGGTAATGCAGTAGTTTCCTGGCGTTCCGCCGCTGCCAGCAGCCGGTGCTTCAGAAAAAGTCACGGCAGTACTTGTGCTTCCTGATGAACTGGCGGAATTCACATTAAAGGGATTCAGAGTGAAACTGGTAGAACTGTTGGCCAGAGCCTGACCCGTTGACGAGGTAATGTTCTGCACCCAGATGTAGTAGGTCCCGGAACTCACGCCAGAAGCCAGAGTGAGGGTAACCGTGCTTCCGGTAAGAGAAGGGGCTGCAGCACTGAGCAGATTGGGAGCACACGCCGCAAAGGTTGCTACAGAGTTCGTAGTAACACAATAATTTGCCAGAACAACGGCCGCAGCTCCGTCGGGCGCGGCGGAAAAACTCACGTTCAGAGTGGTGGAGGCCGTGGCTGCACCTGTGGTAATGAAGAAGGAACTACCCGAAGAACCCGTGCTTCCCGTATCAGTCCCGGAAGACTGAAACGCTCCGGCCTCGGGGGAGAGGCTGGCTATGAAGAGATTTCCCAGGTTGGTTTTCCAGTAATCGTAAGACCCCTGGTCGAGGAAATTGCAGCCCGCGCCCATTAGTCCGGCAAGAAAAATGAGCATCGTCCGCCCTGATGCGCGCGCCGGATTTCGCCTGGAAAGGCCCGGTGAATGTTTTTTTAGAAACCGGTTCATTTTACTGCTGGAATTCGAAATCCTCAAAATTATTTCCCGAGGCACTGCCACTCTTAACGCGGGTAAGCCGGACGGAATTGCCGCTGGTTGTTTTCAGATGCGTACAGAGCCGCTGTACGTTGTAATCGTTGACCTGAAAGACCGGTTGCAGGGGAAAGCGATAGATTGCCTGGTTCTGATTGTACATGGTGTTGAAACCACCAACCATCAAAGTTTCCGGCACACTGCCGTCCTGATTGCTGTAGCACATCATATCCATCGGGTCACGGCTCAGATCATAGCTGATAAAAACCACGCCATCCGTGGACACAATGTTGAGCGGACTGAAAACCGACCAGGTGTCATTGGCCACAAGACCGGTTTGCGCCAGACCGTCAGAAGGGTTGGTTGTAATATCAAAAGTATTGGCCGAGCCAATCTGCGCATCCTCGGGCCTGATATTGGCAAGGCTGCAGGGGATATCGCAGGACTGGCCTAAATTTAACTGGATGTACTGACCGGCGTTAATGGGTACGTCATTCATGCGGTAGAGGAGGGTCGGAGTTACCGCGAAGGTATCATAGATATAGATACCCAGATTGTTCACGGTGCCGCCGGTAAGAGCCCGTAGAACAATAATGTCTTTGGAGCCGGAGCGGCCGGGATAAACCCTTTCAATCTCCAGGCTTGCCGGAGTTGTACTGCCGGTAAAGCTGATGGCCCCACCTTCTGCTACCTGACCGGTCATGTCAAGAGCCGTGCTGGCAACGGAAAAGGTGTAACGCGTTCCAGCCGTCTGCGCGGCCGTCGTCACTTTGATACTTGAAGGATCATTGCTATCCAGCTCCACAGTACATGCAGGGCCGCAAAGAGTCGCCTGGGTAACACCCGGTGCGCTCTGCATGGCCCAGCGCATCTGAATCACCGCAGAGGTGGAACCGGTGGAATAAGCACGGACCGGCACGTTTGTATAACCATTCACGCCACTACGAGCGTTCGATGCTGAGGTCAGTGTCACAAAGTTACCGGAATAGTAGGGCGTAGCAATCGTGCCATTGCGAAAGTCTGTTCCGAGTTGTCCTGTCCCGGCAGCACTCGAACCAAACAATCCATTGCCATTTGAGGTATACCAGCTACCGGCATACTTTCCAGGCAAAGCCTTGCCTGTAGCCGGATGAAAAAAGCGCTCCATGGAGTGCAGTCTTTTGTAAAAAGTATCTACTTTGCCTGCAAAGGGGGCCTCGCCAATGCCTGCTTCATCAATCAGTGTCATAGCAGGATCATAAAGTCTGATATGAAGCTGCCCGCTGGTAAGAGTAAAATTCTTGGTACCGCTCACTTTATTGTCCGTATTGTCCAGGGCACCATTCTGGGCGTTGATAATGCCAAAACGGCGGGCAGGGATTACGATTCGCCCGGCAAAGCGGTGCCTTGATGCGACGCTCGGCTCATACCAGTTGTAGCGGTCGGGAATGGGATAAAATTTCCGCTCGCTGGTTTCCCAGGACATGGCCCAGTGGCTGATATCAATATCACGATCGGTTGTATTGTAAAGCTCAATCCAATCATCGTCTTTATTTTCAAAAGACTCTCCGCTTTCCCAGGATCCCGCCCACATGACTTCAGAAATGACAACGTCTCCAGGGCTGGCCCGGTCCCCTGAGGTAAAGCGCAGTCGCTTACCATCTCCGCAACAAAAGGCTTTGGAGACGTTCCAGATTCCTTCCCATTGCTTGAGTATCTCCTGGGCAACAAATGGATCATGGATGATCAGCATATTTTCATCATTGTTTTCCACGGCATTGGTGGAAAAATTAAACGATCCTGTAGCCACAATGGAGCCATCAATGATCATCGTCTTGGTGTGCAGCTTGCCCCCGTGGGCTTTGATACCCGGGACGTTAGTATTTTCATTGCCATCGCCACGAACATAAGCCGCACCGTCGCCATAGATATGGCGAAAGGAACTGAAAAATCGGGGCGCTTCTTCGGATACACCATTGATAAATGTGTCATCATGCACACCGCGCACCACAACACCGCGGCGGGCCGCTCGTGTTTTGGCCACATCCAGCTCATCATGCGTATGAGCAAAGATCATGTAGTGAACGGTATTTTTTGCCCCATCCACCAGCTGGATCAAACGATCCATGGCCCGCTGACCATCGTAAGGAGAGAAGTAGACTTCAAAGCGTGAGAGATTGACGCGATGGTTGTAGTCCGTAGTCAGCGGGACCTTCTTGGCACCGTATTTTCCGTAGAACATCTGATCAAATTCTGCAGAAAAAACCCGGGCGATGGATGGACTTTCCAGCATGACAAAGTTCTCATTATTGCGCAAGAAGCCTGATGACGTGATATTCCCTGTCCCCATAAAAACATATCTATCGTCAATGATAAAGAACTTATTGTGATGAATGGCCGTGGTGTTGCCCATAGAAAAAGGGATATCTGTGCGTAAAATAGTCCGGTAGCCGTCCGTGACCACTTCATCCACATCACCGACCATGCGCACATCAAGGCCACGCGCCTTGGCATTGATTATGGCATTCATGATGGGCGTATGCCCCAGATTGTACACGGCCACAATGACCTTTTTCTCTGCATTGTCGATCATCTTGATCAGCTCAACATCGATCTTCTTATCCACCCCGTTGTCCCGGGTGGTTCCCGGATCCGTGTAAAAAGTGCGTAGCAGGTGGGGGCCACGCAAAGCGTAGCCCGGATCCGCAAAGAAGTTGTCTACATCATCATAGGAACAGGAAAGGGCTGCGCTTAAAGCAAGGATCAGTAAACTTTTGACAGGCACCTGCATTCCCCCGCGTAGAGTAACAGAGCAACGGGGAACTTTCCCACCTTTTTTTGCAGAAAAATTCATTAAAAAACGACCTTCGTGCCGGCCTGAAAGCCAACAAAGGGTGTACTGCCCTCGGGAGCTCCTTCCACGTCACCTTTCGTGGTGTAGTAGCGCCCGGGCTTGAAAATTCCGGCGGTGGCCCAGGCCTTCCAGGTGGGCTGGATACGCCATTCGACGGTAAGATTGAATTCTTCGCCCACCTTCTGGCCCATCCGCCGCTGGGCTTCGATGGCCGTGCGCTGCTCCGGGTATTTATCCAGAATCTTGACGATCCTGTAGTTCTGCTCGAGAAGCGAGCTTGTCCCCTTGTAGAAAGCAGCCTCATTGGTATCCTGAAATTCCCACCAGGCAAGGATCAAAAAAACCTTTTCTGTGATGCCGCCGGTGAGACTCATGCTCTTGACTTCTGTGCCCGTGCGACGACGGCGCTCATACGGCCAGTCATCAATGCCGTCATCATCCACATAGGCGCTGGGGGTTCCACCATAATGCATGGCCGTGAGAATTCCACCCATGGGGTTGCCCTTAAAACTCACAAAACCGTGTGAGCGCTGGGTGCCATCGTAATCGTAGCGGCCCCCTTCTGCCAGAAAGTAGGCGGGAACAAACTCCAGTCTTTTGTCAAAGAAACTGAATTTCACCTCCAGGGCCCAGGACCGGCCATTGGTATCCGTGTCTTTATTGACAAAGGCCGCTTCCGGATTGATGAGCAAAATATTACGATCAATATCCGTGACCAGAAGGTCGGGACGCTTGCGGTCAATACCGTAACTCTCGGCGTAGGTTCCCGATACAAAAAGCCAGTTGTCCACACCAGCATTCATTCGTAGCCCGCGCATAAAGGTTACATCGTTATCCGCATAGTTGCCGTTGGCTCCTTCATTGGTCCGGTCCGATCCACCCTCGTTGACGGCGCCAAATCGCGCTGCATAGTAAAAGATTCGCCCATCCACATGGGTGCCACCTACCATGGAATCGCCATAGATGGGATAGCGATAGGTGAAACCGGAGCGCAGGGTATTGACATCACCGCCAAAGCCATCGACCTTTTCGCTGTCATAGCTCAAATACTGCACAAAATAGACATCCTGGGTGGAGGAGCCGCTGCTGTACACATCCAGTAGAAGCAGATCCAGAAAACCAAAACGTCCGTGCCAGTTGAGAACAATCGCATCAAGGATATCACTCATCAAGTAGTCACGGTCCAGCTGGCCGCCGATTTTGTGTTCCTGGCGACCAACCACGAGATCCGCCCGGCGCTGCGGAGTGGGTGCAGTGAGCAAATGCATGTTCAAGTAGAAGAGGCCAAAGTTGACCGTATTGGCTCCTGTATAGGTGCTGCGGCTGTCGTTGTTGGCGTCGCGGCCCCCAAGCTGATCATGACCCCAGAAACCCGCCTTCCATAAATCGAGCCTGACGTCCAGGCGGGGCGAAACAGGAATGAAGGTAGCCAGTTCCGCGCCAGATACCATGAAATAAAGCCGATCATCGGTCAGCTCAATGGACGTTTCACTGGACTCATCCAGGGAGCGGAGATCGCTGTTGTTGGCATAATTGAAGTTCATCCAGACAGTCATCTTCCACTGGATGCGCTTGAGCAGCGCCGATTTTTCTGCCTGATCCAGATTAAAATAATTGTCCTGATACTGAAAGTCCATGGCACCGGGACTTACAACAGGAGCCGCTCCAGGCGCGGTGGGAATGGCATTCTGGGCCCACAGACCGCTCGTTAGCATAAGAGCCCACAACAGGCCAGAAGAAAATCTCCGCATTGCCCTCACCAGAAATCCTAATCGCTTTTTATTTGTTTTCATCAGCGGCTGTCCGCCCGCACATCATCGAAACAGAAATTATCATCATTATTAGGCGATCCGTTGTCGTCCTGGACACGCAGCGTGATCCGCAGGCCCGTGGCTGGGCCAGGCGGAAGAGTCCCGACTATAACTCTGTTGTAGCTGCCCTGGGTCAGTGTCACGGATCCTCCGGCCTCCTGACTGTAAGCCGTAGTGCAAGCACCACCCGTATACCAGTCCAGGTCCAGGCGCGCATAGAGGTTATTGCCTCCATTGGCTGTTGATGCCTGCACATAGCCCTCGGCAAAAACCGGCCTCCCGGCGGTAAATCCGGTAATGCAGGTTGCGGAACTCATGGTTCGGCCGCTAAAACTGGATGTCAGGGAGTCAATGCTGTAGCCCTGAGTTCCCGTACGGGCTGACGTGCCGGCCGGGCAGGTATTGGATTCCGGCAGTCCAGCGGCTTCAACAACGTTGAAAGTAGACTGCGCTGCCTCAAAGGAAGTGCTGAAAATCTGGCCTGCCCCGCTGCCGGTGCAGGTATTGGCGCTACCTGGCGTTGCCGTCTGATACAGAAAATCCGTCCCGTTCTCATTAGTGTCCTGGCCATTGGCGCAACGGGAAATGGAGGTGCGAAAGCCCAGATAGGGCGCGTTCGCGCTACCTTCACGCAGATTGGTGCGGGCAGCATCTTCCAGGCCGACAAAATCAATCACCGAAGTACTGTTCACGCTACCCAGGGATTTGTTGCCAATTCCGAGAGCCACACAGTCACTTTCCCCAAGGGTAAAGCTCCTTTCCGTGCGCGGAACAGCAGCCGTCATAAAGCCATCCGTAATCAAAGGATGACTGGCCGTGCCATCGGAACGGGTGATCACATGGTAGCCACCGGCGGGAATGGTGATGCCGCTAAGGCTCAGGCGATCCGTGGCATCGGACAGGGTATCGCAGGCTCCGTCCGTGTAGCGATGGATGTAGGCCCCGTCCATGCTGATTTCGAGGGCTGTGGGATTGTAGAGCTCGATGAAATCGCTGTCTGTGTTGCCATTGATGGCATTGCCTACTTCATTGATGACAATCCCCCGACGCGGGTCCACTTTGGCCGGGAAGCCATTGTGGTTATGCCATTCTGCCAGATGCGGAATGATATAGTGGGAACCGGTGGGATCTATTGTTGACTGACTGAAAAAACGCGCCTCGATGGGAATGCGCGGACTGAGCAGGTCCGGGGCCACGGGATGGTAGTACTGTTGCTCGCCAAAGTTAAAAGTCTTTAGAATAGGCCGCACTCCTTGAAATCCTGCATCCGCTCCATAGATGGAGTAGTACACGCCCAGGTAAAGATCATACTGGGCCCGGTCACTGACCGCATTCACCGGACTCGAAAAGTGGGTATACTCTCCCTGGTAGTTGGTGGGGACTCCTGTCCGGTCCGCAACGTAAACCTGCATATACCAGTGCTCTGCATTTTTATTGAACCACTGCGGCGGATGTTGCATGATGTAAAACGTATCCGCAAAACCCAGGTCATTGGAAAAGCCCACGCCCACCAGACAGGCCTTACTTTCCACAGCGGAACAGTCGCTTGACCCACTGCAACAATGGGCATACACATCCGCTCCGCGTTCAAAGACCCAAACAGAAATAAAACTGGTCTCATTAAAGGAAGGATTGTGTTTAATCTGTAAATTGTTAAACTGCACATGGATGTTACCCGTATCATCGAAATGCACATAGCCCTGATCACGGGCTAATGGATCCGTCAGGCTGGCAAAATGCTTCTCCGCAAAGTCATCCAGATTGTGACAGCTCAGTGTCAGCAGAGAAAGAAACAGGAAAACACGCTTCAGGGACATCCGTTTGCCGCCCGGGGTGAAACTGCCAGATTGATAAAGTCCGTCCCATTCATGTCCGTGTCCTGCCCGTTGGGACAACGCGAGATACCCGGTCCGCCATTGGGAGCCTGCGAGCTGTTCTCCAGAGTTGTTCCGGACATGCTGACCCAGTCGATGATATGACTGTCCGTTGCTGCCGTTCCCACGATGCCATTTGTTGTCAGGAAGACGCAGTACGAACTGGTAATGCTACCGGCCGTGGCCAGATCGAAAGTAGATAAGGCAAAAGTATTGTCTCCGGCGACCAGGAAATATCCACCGGCAGGAATACTGCCGCTAAGCTTCGCCGTACGCGTAATGCCGCCGGTACTGATGCTACAGCCGGAATCGAGCTGCAATTCCATCCCCGTTAGATCAATTGTCTGGCCGGATTTGTTGAACAATTCCACAAAGTCCGTTCCGGTGGCGCCACTGAAACCTATTTCATTGATGACCAGAGCGCCGCGGTAGGGATTGCTTGAGGTCGGTGGAACGCCAGGACTGGAGTTGGCATAGCCTGGAGTCCCGTACACTCCATCGAGAAAAGCAATGCCAATGTTTTGATTCTGCTGGTAACTGGTATGCGTGTTGGGGTGCCAGTTGTTCAAATCCGTTCCGTCAGCACTCAGGCCCGTGCGCTCCATGGTGCGCATCCAGCCACTGAGTTTATCATTGCGACCCATTTGATCCGGACGGCTGGCAAAAGCAGTCCCGGCCTGCCCGATGGTATCCACGACCTGCCCACCCGGGTCCGCAAGCTGGCATTGATCCGTCAAATTGTCATCGATGCGATTGCTGCCCCCCAGATCCACAACCAGATGTGCGAGGGTGACCACTTTATTATCCGATGAAGTAGCGTCGTCCTTGACAACGAGGTACTGACCCGGACCGATCATGGTGCGGGCTGGAAAGGTGAATTTGGACACCATGACCGGTGAAGCCGTGGTGCGACAGCTGAATACCCAGCCGGAGAGATTAACGGCACTTCCTGAATTGTTAAAAAATTCAATGTATTCATAAGCACCGGAATCCTTGTCCGTGTCGTAGGAGCCAGCGTAGTTGAGTTCAGAAACCACCACTTCCCGTCCACCGGCAGCGGGCATGGTATCGCCGGTCACGGAAGGTACGCCACCTGCCCTGCCTTCCAGAGCCCGGTAAAAACCGAGCAACTGGTCGAGCATTTGCTCCGCTTCAAAAACCAGAGTGATACCGTCATGAGAAGAGTCGGCACGCTTGCCAAAAGGATAGGAAGACACAAAAGCCATGCGCGTGGAATGACCGTAATCGCGGATGATCATGTTCAATCCCATGCCTGCCCAGTCACCCGGCATCACCGTGCGGGTAACTCCGCGATCCGCCACGTAAGTAACATTGTTGTACTCGGTCTGACTGGTTGAACAACTACCCGTACTGACTCCCGGATTCATAAAAGCTGTCCAGCTGGCCACCACGCGACGATCGGCTGCCTTTGAATTCGCCACTTCATAGCCCAGGTCCAGGGCTTCCTGAGCACAGTTGCTATCGATCTCATTAGACAGCCATTCCGTAGTATAGATATAGACACTCTTTTCCGCCTGACCTGTACGAACCGTTGTAAATCCCTCAAAGGGATTATCCGACGGCGCCATGTACACACCAACATCTACGTTGCCTACAAGCCAGTGGTTGCGGCGGTTGAGTCGTTGTTTGGCCGAGCCAAAGGCACCGTGGGTGATGAGATCCAGTTCTGTAGCAAATTTGGTCGCAAGTCCATAGATATCTGTTTGAAAGTACATACCAAAAGCAGATTTGCTGTAGAGATCCTGAACGGTTGGCGCTGCCGTGGATACCCAGACCCGCTGGCCGTCCGCAATACAGGTATTCAAATACACCTGACCCGCACCGGAGTTGCCCAGCCAGAGTTTGCGTCCACCAGGAGCCGATGTGCTGGTGTGGATGTACTCCTTCAAGGCGCGGTAGCCAATTCCATCCAGATTGTCTTCATCAAGACCCACGCGCACATCCACACCACGCAGGTGAGCGTAGAATAAACCATCCAGAACCCTGGGCAGAGAAACATCATAGAAAACACAGTAAAGAGTTTCCCTTGCCGGGAACATGGTATTATCAATGAGCAGCCCCTCTATGGCCGAAGCGTTGTCCCCTACCACGGATGTTCGGGTGGTCATATAGGGGTTGTTGGCATTGAGGAGTTGGGCCAGATAATCCGTGGGATCCTCATTCTGCCAGTAACAGGCAGGGAGTGCGCCCAGGGCCGCAGTCATCATTACTAATCTGGCTTTAGTGAACACGATACGACCCAGGACCAGACTGAAAGCGTTTCGCAAAAAGGCCAATATTTTTTCAGGGCAGATCAACAATGACCACCGTAAAATCATCCGTGAATGGTTGCCCTTCTCCAAAGGCCCGCAGTTCCTCTTCCATAAGGGTCAGAGTATCTTCCGGTGTCTCCTGACGGGTGCGGGTCAAAAAATGCTGAAAGCGGGCCATCCCGTACTCTTCCCGTGCTCGATTTTTGTGCTCAATGCAGCAATCCGTGTAAACCACAAGGCGCATATTCGGCCCGTAGTGAGCCCTCCTCATGCCAAATTCACCGGAAAGAGCGGATCCAATGATGGACCCGGTGGGATCGAGTAAAGTGATCTGGCCTGTGGCATTCACCAGAGCAGCGGGCACATGCGCCCCACTGGCATAAGTGAGTTCACGTTCTGCTGTATCGATATTGATGAAAATGCCGGTCAGATAATGGTAATCGGTCACTTTTTCTATAGTCCGGGACAGTCGGGCCAGGACATTTCCGGGCATGGTATTATGCAAATTGATCCGGGAAATGGACATCTTGGTCATGGCCCCGATCAAAGCCGATGGCATACCGTGTCCGGAAATATCGGCCATGAAAAGAAACACATGGCGATCATCAAGCCGGCCCAGATCATAGAGGTCGCCGGAAACGGCCGAGCAGGGTAAAAAGCGCGTGGCATAGGTCAGACCGGGCATGCGGTTTTTTTCCGGAAGCATAGCGCGCTGCACATCAGCAGCCATGGCCAGCTCATATTCAATCTGGGATTGTTTTTCGCGGATCTGCTGGGTTCTTTCTTCCACCATGATTTCCAGGCGTTCGGCGTACTCCCGCAATTCTTCGTTGGCCTTACGTAAGTCCTCCTGCAAATCCTCTATTTTTTTAAATATGTCCAGGGTGCCGCGATTGAGATTTAAGTGACTGCGTTTTTCAAACCAGCGGATGTAGAGGGCAAAAGGCCCGGCGGCACCAAGAACAATGAGGGACTTAAAGACGACGTGTGAGAATAAAGTTTCCAGAAAAGGCAGAGTCTTTACGTCTTCGCGCAGAAATCCTTCCAGTTGGGTCAGAGAAATAAAAAGCAGAGAGTCCACAAACATGGTGACAAGCAGCGCCAGAGCCACCTGAACACCCAGGGGCAAGCGCCTGAAAGTATTGACCAGAAACTGGAAAAAAGCGACAGCAAAAAAAAGATCGATTACAGCAGCAAGAATGGAAACAAGGAGCCGAAAGTAGCGCGGCTCGAAAAGAACGGTGGCAGCATCAAGAGCCGCCGGAGAGAGGAGCGGACCGGCCACATAGAAAAGAAAAACCTGACTCAGAAGCAGCATAAGCTGGATCAGTATAGAGACACGGATCAGGTTGCGGCTTTCTTTGATTCCTTCGCAGATGTACACCAGAAGGATCGCCACAAAAATTAAAGTAAAGATGGCTGAAGAATAACGAAAGGTGACCGGAAATCCCAGAGCATCGCTGGAAATGCGGTAGTTGAGGCCTCCGGTGAGAAAGCTCAGGAACCATAGAAAAGAAACGTAGGCCACATAGGGGCCGTGGCCTGTCCGGTGCCGCAGAGCATGGAAACCAAATATCCCAGAGCAGAGCAGAAGCAAGAAAGCGGCAAAATAAAAAAGATCCATCAGAGGTTACTCAGCAGTTGCGCTTCCAGCACGGTCCGATCGGCTTCATTGACAAAAGCTGCGCGCGCTGCATTTCTGGCTATTTGCTGCACGTCCGCCAGACTTAAACCATAGGTTCGGCGTGCCAACTCCCATTCCGAAGCCAGAGTTATTCCTGATATGGCCGGATCATCGGTATTCAGAGTCACGCAAAGGCCTGCCGCAAGGTATTTGGCAAAAGGATGCTCTTCTAAGGAAGAAACTGTGCCCGTTTGCAGATTGGAAGTCAGACAGATCTCCAGAGCAATGCCCTTTTCCCGAACCACCTTTACCAGATCAGGATCCTCCTGGATGCGTACACCATGTCCGATTCGCCGCGCCCCCAGAAGCTCAATGGCCTTGCGCGCAGAATCGGCCGGAGCTGCTTCGGCCGCGTGAATGGTCACGGGTAACTTCCCGCCAAGATTGCCAAATGCGGCGGCATAAAGTGAAGCATCATAGCGCGATTCATCACCGGCCAGATCTATTCCGCAGATGCTTCCGGGACGTTCCTCATTTAAGTCCAGGGCCAGCCGGATCGTCTTTTCTGCAAGATCCGGCGGGAAACCCCGGTAACAGCACAAAATGAGACCGGTGCGCAACTGCTGCGCGCTGGAAAGACCGTACAGGACAGCCTCCACCGCGGCGCGCAGTTGCGCTGTATCGGCTGGATCAGCAACATTCAAAATGGGAGCAAAACGCACCTCCGCATAGATGAGCCCCTGGTTTTCCAGGTCTTCCACCAGCTCCCGGGAAATACGCTCCAGTGCATTTGTTGTTTTCAGTAATGGATAAAAAATCTCAAATGTTTTCAGGAAGTCAGTTAAAGTGTGGCAGTCGGCAGAAACACGAACAAACCGGTCCAGTTCCGGCACGGTACCTGCCGGCAGAGCGTAGCCCGCTTCCCGGGCCAGTTCAAGAATCGTGGCCGTCTGGACGGCACCGTCCAGATGCAGGTGAAGATCAATGGCCGGAAATGATTTCACCGAGCGGGCACGGGGCAATCTTCGCTGTCGTAAGTGGCCCCTTCGCGGAAGGGGCGCTGGTCCGGCAGGCGCCAGCGCCCCTTTTCAAAAGAGATGGCCTTCTCCTGTCTGTAGGCGTTGGGCGAACCGGGCGTGCGGATGTAGTCAAAGATATCAATGCGAACCTGTGGAAAGAGCCCACCCAGAAGTTCCACACTCCCCGTTACGTAACGATCGGTATCTTCATGGTATTCGATGCGCTCAAAATGCACTCCCTGTTTGCCGGCAAGATTCACAAGCGCGGCAATGATAAACGGTTTTTTGAGCTGTCCTGGAAGCGCTCTGTCAGTGCTTAATTTTTTCCAGATGTGATTTTGCACATCCTCCGTGTTGATAGCAATGACCGCTACAGGCTGCGCTCCGCGAGACTGGAGGTAGTTTTGCAGATTCACGACCGTATCACTCTGACCGCGTGCGGTCACAATAACAGCCGTGTCGGTGAGCTGCACTCGCCTGAGTAAATCGAAGGCCGCGGGAATGGGCGCTGTCGTTGCCACCTCTGTAGCATTGAAAACGGAATAGTCGGCCTCCTCTCCCTCTGCCAGGTCCATACACTTGGAGTCCATCTGACGCAAAGTGCCCTCTCTGGTTTTCACCGGGATGGTGGTGACTGTGTCTCCCAGCGTATGATCAAAATCAAAGACATAAAGTGTTTTCCCCTGCGGAAGAAAATCCTGACCCTTGAGCACCTCTGTCAGTCCTTTCTGTAAAACCGCCTCCTGCGAGCGATACAGCTCCAGAGCCGCATTCTTCTGGCAATACAGCGAAGTAAAAAAAAGCAGGACCGGGAGGGAATAACGCATCCGGCACTTTTAGAGGAAGCGGCTGTGGTCGGCAATATTTTTTTGTCGCCAGCGCGGCCGTGCGGTAGCTCATCAACCCATGAGCAGGACTGAAATCCTTGAATTTCCGGCAGACGATGTATACTTCCGGCTAAAAGCTCTGGGAGCGATCCTGCCGGAAATCGGTCAGAAGCTCCTCGATTTCCAGAAAAGCCTCCGCGCGGCAGAGCCCGGAAATGCGGCCGGTGACCTCGAGTTAATGGAAGAAATCGATCGTCATGCGGAGGAACTACTCTTTGCCCGAATGCGCCCGGAAATGCCAGCAGATGAAATCATCAGTGAAAGCTCCGGTCGCTTGAGCGGCAGCAATGAATTCCTGTGGTACATTGATCCGGTTGATGGAGCGCGCAATTTTCTGCACGGCAATCCCCTCTTTGCCATTTCCCTGGGTCTGTGCTTTCGAAGCGAGGTTGTGGCCGGCATGGTCTATGTTCCCGGGCTATCCCGTTTGTATGCGGCCATTGCCGGCCAGGGGGCAACGCAAAATGGCAGTCCGATTTTTGCCTCTACCATGGCGGATATCAGTCGCAGCCTGATCGCTACAGGTCTACCCTACCGGCGACGGGAAATACTCAGTGAACTGATGAGCGATATCAGTGCTTTCATCGCTGCTGGCTCGGGGCTGCGACGCACGGGATCCGCAGTTCTGGATCTGTGCTGGGTGGCAGAGGGAACCTACGATGCTTTCTGGGAAAGCAACCTGAAACCCTGGGATTTCTGTGCTGCATCCATCATCATCCGCGAAGCCGGAGGGAAAGTTACAGATTTCCACGGCCAGCTTCCAGCCTTTGAAGAATGCGACATTGTGGCCACCAACGGCAAACTGCACCAGCCGGTCATTGATCTACTGGCCCGCGCTGCAGATGAAAATTTAAATTAATTTGCTTATTTCCCTGAACATGGCTATGACTCTGGACGGACGGGTCACTCTGCCGGACGGGCGCTGGCATTCTCTGTCCAGCCGCGAAGACTCACGGCGCATGCAGGAGATCCGCCGCCTGCATGACCTGGTCATCCTGGGAAAGCATTCTGTTCTGCGCGATAACATCCGCTCTCCCTTACGGCCACCGGGACTCCTGCTGTGTCGCAGCTTTTTACCCCCGGCCACCTCCCGCTTCCTGCGCGGGAAGCCGATTCTATTCGTCCATATCTCTCTGAAAAGCCGGGCCGTGCAGTTGCAGAACAAAGCGCGACTCTGCTTTCTCTCCTCAGCGGATTTTGAGCCGCGTGCTTTGCTGCGCCGACTGGAAAGGATGGGGTTTCGAAAACTGCTCTTTGAAACGGGACCAGCATTCAATCATATTCTTCTGGGCCAGGGCATCATTGATCGGTTGTTTTTGACCCTGACCCCCTTTATCATTGGCCAGGAGGATCTACCTGGACTTGCCAGCGGCCCGCAGGCCCTGCCACGCTTTGAACAACCCCACTGGACGCTGATCCGCTGGCACCGCGGAAGCCGGGAAATCTTTCTCGAGTACAGGCGGACCGGGGCCCTGTAGGCGGAATTCACTTGCCGACAATAGGGGAGTATGCCAGTGTCTGCCATGGCTCGTGAGTCCAGCGTGAACAGCGTGCGCCTGCAGACTTTTTTTGAATTGCTGGCGGCAAAAATCGGCTACGGTGAACTGCAGTCGTGCATTGCTGCCCTGTCCCCTGCAGAAGCTCAGGTAGCCCGAACAGCAACCAGCAACAGCTGGATTGCTGCAGCCATAGAAGAAAAAATTCTCACGGCCCTGGTTGAGCGCTGCGATGCTCTGGAACTGCTGGAAAAATCCGGGTCAGAAACCTTCAATATCCACCTGGCCGGGATCATTCCGGCGCTGCCCGCTGCAGGAAAGGAAAGTCGCTCTATCTTTTACCTCCCCGGACTCCTGCGCCTGGTGAATGCCAGCTATGATGCCAGACTGATGGAAGAGGAGGCTCAGCTAACGATTGAGCTGGAAAACGGGGCGGATCACGTCCATGACATCCTCTATATCAAGGGGCTGCTGCGGGCCTTTCTGAACTTTCTAAAAAAGGAAAATGCGCAGATCCTGATTCCCTCGCTGGCACTGGAAAGTAGCGCCTGGCCCCTGCCAGCGGAAGGCATCGAATTTAATGGCAAAACACGTTTTGTCATTCCCGACTATGCCGATGCGCCGGATCCAGCCCTTGTTCGCGGCATGGCCACGCTTGGCTGGGGCACCTCCCCTCGCGATGCCTTTGTGAAGCAGGTAGTGGCCCGTTCCACCAAATTGATTCGAGACAAGCGGGAACTGTCTACTGCCGTGGAATACTTGAATGTGGCCAACGATGAACTGGATCGTGAAATCCAGGAGAACAAACGTGAACTTACAATGGCCCGCAACATCCAGAAAGGTATGATCCCGGGCACAATCCCCGACTGGCACGGTCTGCAGTTCTTCGTTTACTATGCACCGCTTCGTGAAGTATCCGGTGATATTTATGATTTTATTGAAATTGATCAAAACACGGCCGGCCTTCTCGTTGGTGATGTCTCCGGTCATGGCGTGCCGGCCGCTCTGATTTCGGCAATCGCTAAAATTTCTTTTCAGAATCATCGGCATGGACGGCCGGCGGAAGTATTCAGCAATGTAAACCTGGACATGCTGAATTTTGTCAAAATGGAAGGCTACCTGACAGCCATCTACCTGAGACTTCAGAACGACTTTACTTTGAGCTACAGCCTGGCCGGGATCCCCGGACCATTTCTGCTGCGCTACCGCACGGGGGAACTGACCCGGCTTCCGGGAACGGGAACACTGCTGGGCATGTTTCTCAACGCCAGTGACTTCTTCTCAGAAGAATCGCTAATCCTGGAACCGGGCGATAAACTTTTTATTTATACAGACGGTATAACGGAATCCACAGATAAAACAGGCCAGCAGTTTGGCGAAGAACGACTCAAGGCCGCGATCCTGGCTACCCGGGAAATGAATGCGGAAGAGGCTTCCAGCGCCGTCCTGCGCTCTTACCGGCAATTCATGCTGGGATCGAGTGTCCATGATGATATGACCCTGCTGGTGATGGCGGCCAGCCTCAATAAAGAGGAATACGATGGCCATTACCGCAATTACCAGGAACACCGCGCAGCCGGTCGGCTTACTCTTGCCCTGGAAGCGCTGACCGCAGCCGTAGCGATTTCGCCAAGGGACCCCAATTGCCTGCTGGAACTCGGGGAACTCCTGGCCCATTGTCGGGATTACAGCCAGGCGATCGAAGTACTCAAAAGGCATCAACAACTGAAAAGCAATTCCGCCCAGGCCTGGACCATCCAGGGCTACTGCCACTTCAAACTGGGACAGTATGATCAGGCCCGATCGTACCTGCGACGATCTCTTTCCATCAAAAGACAGAATCTCTCCGCCCTGTACCATCTTTACCGGGTGTGTAAGGCTCAGGGCGCGGAAAAAGAGGCCACGGAAATCCTGCTCGAACTCAAAGCCATGGCTCCGCGCAATTCCATTGTGCAAAAGCTCAAGCTGATCGGTTAAGCTCCAGCCGACCCACGGCTTCCCCTACTTTTACCGGGGAACCGGCCTCTTTCATAATAGCAATGAGTTTACCGGCTGACGGCGCCTCAAGAGGGAAAGCGGCCTTGTCTGTGACCAGTTCGCAGAGTTCCTGACCTTCTACTACCTGCTCGCCGACCCTGACAGCCCAGCGCACCAGTTCGATGCTTTCTGCCGGACCTATATCCGGAATAAATAGATCGATTTGCGCCATGCGCCCACCTGTGCGCGGTAGCTGGCTGCACCACCTTTTTTTGTGGTCAAAGAAAGCATCCTGTCTCTCCCTGGGATATGGACCAGAGTGCGCTTCGCCAAAAGTTACAGGCCTCCCTCCTGCCCCATGAGATCGAAATGGCCTGGCCTTTGATCCTTGAGATCCAGGAACTCAAAAAGCAAAAGAATGCGGTCATACTCGGGCACAACTATATGACTCCGGATGTTTACCACGGCGTTTCCGATTTTACCGGCGATTCTCTGGGTCTCGCCCGCAAGGCGGCCGAGACCCGGGCAGATATCATTCTCTTTAATGGTGTGCACTTCATGGCGGAGACGGCAAGCATTGTAAACCCGCATAAAAAAGTCCTCATTGCGGACCCTCAGGCCGGTTGTTCCCTTGCAGAAAGCATTACCGCTGTGGACGTGCGCCGGCTCAAGACTGAGTATCCCGGAGTGCCCGTCGTCACCTATGTCAATTGCAGTGCTGAGGTGAAGGCAGAGACCGACATTTGTTGCACGAGTGCCAATGCTGTAGCCGTGGTCAACAGCTTGCCTGATCCGGCCGTTATCTTTTTACCCGATGCTTACCTTGCGCGCAATGTTGCCCGACAGACGGACAAAGAAATCATTCTCTGGGAAAAGGGAAAATGCATGGTCCACGAGCAATACCTGCCCGGAGACATCCGCGCCGTACGCAAACAATTTCAGAATCTGACTGTCATCACCCATCCGGAGTGCTCACCGGAAGTCGTGGCCGAATCGGATTTTTCCGGAAGCACGTCGCAGATGGCTGATTTCATTGCGAAAAGCCCGGCAGAGAACATCATGCTGGTGACGGAATGCAGCATGGGAGACAATCTGCGCAGTCTCTTTCCGGAGAAAAGCTTTGTGTCCACCTGCCAGACCTGCCCGCACATGAAAAAAATAACTCTGAGGAAAGTCCGCGATGCTCTCCTCCATGAACAGTACGAGGTCAAAGTAGCGCCAGAAATTCAGGTAAAGGCCCTGCGCGCGGTGGAAAGGATGCTGGAACTGGGATGAGGCCGGCTCAGCGCCAGGGACATGGCCTTGATTTTCATCGTCTGAGTGTGGATCCAGGACGCCCTTTGATTCTGGGTGGCACCACCATCCCGAGCGATCTGGCCCTCCTGGGCCATTCCGATGCTGATGTGATTTTGCATGCCCTCTCAGATGCCCTGCTCGGTGCTCTGGCCAGAGGAGACATTGGAGACCTTTTCCCGGACACAGAGGAGCGTTATAAGAACATGGATTCGCAGCTTATTCTAAAAGCAGCTCTGGATCTCATGCAAAAGGATGGCTACCACCTGGCCAATGTTGACCTCACGGTCATGGGGGAAGTGCCCCGCATCAAACCCCATCGGCTGGCAATCCGTGAGCGACTCAGTGAGTTGCTGGGTCTGCCGCTTTCCTCTATCAGCCTCAAAGCCACAACTACAGAAACCATGGGCGCACTGGGACGCAAAGAAGGAGTGGGCTGCATGGCCTCTGTCTTGCTGCTGGACGCCGGGCCATGAAAATGGAAGAAACGATTCCAGAAGGCTGGCAAATCAAAGAAAATGCCCTGCAGCGCGAGTTTGTGTTCCCTGATTTTCGTTCAGCTTTCAGCTTCATGACCGCCGTTGCTTTGCTTGCCGAAGCGGACAACCACCATCCGGATTGGTCCAATTCGTACAACCGGGTACGCATCTGCCTTACCACACATTCGGAAGGCCGGGTGAGTCAGAAAGACTTTCGTCTGGCCAGGAAAATCAACGAAGTCAGTGCGGGCTTTCTGCCATTAGAAAATTGAATTCCATCTCCGGCAGGCTGGAAAATCCTGACCTGTGCTCGGGCAGGTCAAACTTCAGGAACGTCATTCCCTGCCCGTCATTTCCGTTGCCGGCCGGATGACTGTGGAACTGGGTGAACAGCTCACGGACCTGTACGAATCTATCCCCGAGACCAACCGGCGCCGCGTTCTTCTCGATTTGTCCCAGACAGAATACATCAATTCCGCGGGATTGGCCCTGCTCATCAACCTGGTCTCCCGTGCCCAGGAAAAAGCCCGGATCGTGGACCTTGTCGGAGTCCAGGATTCAGTCAAGCGCCTCATTGAAATCGTAGGGCTGATCGAATTTGTGACCATTTATCCGGACCTGCACACAGCAGCCGGTACTGCCTGACACCTGAACCCCGAAGCCACGCAGGCGGGTCAGGAGCATGCTTGCGACGCCCCACTGTTTCCTGAAATAATCCGGGCTAATTGAAGTATAAAAAGCGTCCGATGGATAAACGTGGCGCGACTTATCCTTTGCTTACTGTGTGTTTCCCCGCTTTACGCCCAGCTACGTACAGCTCTGCCGGATCCCTACTACCCGCAGCTACCCCAGGGAGAACTGCGCCTCAACTTCTACTATGACCGCACGGGGCGCTGGGTCAAATTTTCCGACTGGATACCTTTCAAGCAGCACAAGTATGAGCCCCGTTTTCTGGAAGATTTCTACCATCTCTACGGCCTGAAGCATTCCTACAATGTTCCGGAAGTGAAGGAAAGCATTTACTGGCTCACCCAGAGCCTGACCCACCGCTTCCGCCATCCCCGTCATGCCCTCTGCTCCATTAAAAACGAAGCCGAATACCACAAATACCGTAATCTTATGTTTATGCATATCAATATGCTGATCATGCGTATGTATCTTCGTCTTGGTTCGCTCTATGACAAACGACAGCTCTACTTTCATGATCTTGATTTTGCCGATGACCTGGAGATTTCCTTTCTTATTGCTGCAACCTATTACAAAGAGGCCCGCCCTTACTGGCGGGCCGCTCAGCGCTACGCTAAGGTGGCATCGGAGTACACCTTCCATCTGGACTTACCAGGACTCGAATCAGAAATGCATCTGATTCAGGTTGGCAAAACCGATTACGACCGGATTATTCATCTTCACGAAGAGCGGTTGAAGCAAAAGCAGTTGATGACCAGAACATTCCTCGACCGCGAAGGCCGTCCACGCCCGGTAAAGACAGCCATCCAGCGTGATCTGGAAAAGATGTACGATGAAAGTTTTAAGCCCGATCCACTGGGCCCGCCTGTCCTTGATCCAGAGTGGAAAGAGGAACCGCTCTTTCCGGATCCTGTAAAGTGACCGTGTGCTCCCTCTGTCTGGCCACCTGCTCGTTATTTCTGTTCTCTATGCCGTTATTCGCTCAGGATGCCGTGCTGGAATTCAAGAATCTGGAACGGTCCCGGCAGATGCCGTCTGTTCTTCTTACGCAGCAGATTGAACAAAAGTGGGCGGCGATAGACTTCCTGAGCACCGATCCGGTTTACACACTGCACACCGCAGATTCGTGGGATAGCGCTTACTACAGACAGGCGCTGAGCCACTATGAACTGGCCATCACAACACACCGGGAACTTAAAGAAAAACAAAAAGAATACAAAGAACATCTGGATTTTCTGGATATGCAAACGCCCGTCCTCTGGATGAAAGCTGATGTTCTCGATGCTGCAGCCAGATTTCAGCGCGCTCTGGAACAGAGATTTTTACAGAAACTGAACCGGCACTACCATGACATCTTCACCAGCCTGTCACAGATCCGGCTCCAGGAAAATCAAAAGAAGGCAGCCGATTTACAGGCAATCGCGGAGCGCCACTATGCGGTGGGATTGCTCTTTACCGGACATTACGCAGCAGCCGCTGATATTCTACAGAAGTATTCCCGCCGGCCTGGCGTTCAAAACGAGTGGCCCCTGTACTACTACTGGCATCTGGCTCTGGGAGGTCTATTTGCCGCAGCCCGAAAGGATCGTGGAGTGAGTGATCAGGATCTGCGGCGTTTACGCAAGGACAAAAATGACAGACTGCGCGAAGCGGTAAGACTTAAATTTGGCGAGGATTCCCCGCAGATGCAATTCGTAGCCGGTAAAATCCGTCTGGATGAACTGGGCTCGCCCAGAAGCTAAACAAAAGTCTCCCACAGCTCAGGTACCACCGGCCTCTTCTCCTCCTCCGTCTTCCCCCTGTCCCTGGGGAACCCCGGAGCCGCCCTCACCACCAGCAGCAGGCAGCGCTATCAGCAGCATCAGAACCTGGCGTGCCCGGGCATCTTCCTGGGTGTCGGCCTGGCAACGGGTCTTGAATTGCAACGCTTCTGCCGGACAGCGGTCCATACCATTACAGGCGGAAATCCAGGGTAAAAAGGAGATGGCAAGAAGGGCATAAAGGCCCATCCGTCGCGCTCCTTTGAACCAGGATCTGTAAGGTAATCTGCCCATAAAGCCCTCTCTTAGCCAAATCGCCGGATGCTATCCGCAATCCGATGGTTTACATCCTTTCTACCATAATCAAGCACAACCCGGATGGCATTCTTAAAAGCTGTGGCATTGCTGCGGCCATGTCCAATGATGCAGGGATGGGCCACACCGAGCAGCGGAGCCCCGCCATATTCCGCATAATCCAGGCGCCGCTTCACGCCCTGAAAGGTAGGTTTGAGCAGCAAGGCTCCTGCGCTGGCCAGCGGACTCTGGGCAATGTTGTCGCGGATCAACTTGAACATGCTCTCCGCAAGCCCTTCCGTTGCTTTTAGAACAATGTTGCCCACAAAGCCATCGCAAACCACAACGTCAGCGCTACGCTCCCCCCCGTAGATGTCACGTCCTTCTACATTCCCGGTAAAATTCATGGGCAGCCGGGCCAGGCGTTCATAGGCAGAAACCACAGCTGCATTGCCCTTGCCCGGTTCCTCCCCGTTGGAAAGCAAAGCCACGCGCGGATTGGTCAGCCCGAGGATTTCACGGGCATAGATCTCACCCATGATGGCAAATTGCACAAGCCAGCCTGGTTTACAGTCCACATTGGCACCGCCATCAAGCAGCAGGCAGACTCCGCCATCTTCCCGTGGGAGAGGCAGGGCAATCCCCGGCCGGTCCACACCGGAAATGCGGCCCAGGAAAAAAAGAGCAGCGGCCATAGTCGCTCCTGTATTGCCGGGAGAAAACATGCCGACGGCACGACCTTCCTTCACCAGCCTGGCAGCAACGCTAACGGATGCATCAGGATTCTTACGCACCGCCGAAGCCGGACTGTCAGTCATCTCCACCACAGAGCGAGCACCGGCAATGGTGACACTCTCTGTGGAGCCGCCCTGGCGGGAAAGGAGGGCATCCAGAATGGATTCCTGCCCCACAAGGATAACTTTTGCCCCGTGATCGCGGACGGCCTGCAGGGCACCCTGAACCGCAACTTCCGGTCCGGCATCGCCACTCATAGTATCCACGGCCACCCACATGACGACCCAAGGGGGAGGCCAGTCTATGAACGTAAAGCTTCTTTTAGAAAAGTTCTGTCAGGACGCTTTGCTGCGCGGCGGCAGCACGACCCGGTCTTTGTAATAGCCGCAGGCCGGGCAGATGCGATGGGAAACAACGTAGGTACTGCAATTCCTGCAGGGCACGAGATTGGCCTTAACAATGGCATGATGCGCCCGTCGGGAACGCTTCTTTTGTTTAGAGGTTTTTCTTTTAGGAACCGCCATTGCTGCCACTCCGCTGCGGGGCGCCGCGGCGGCAACCAAATATTTGCTATTGACAGAGCCGACCGCCTGGAGAAGCTCAACTATGCGCAGCCTGATGGTAAGCCTACTCGCCATGGTTCTGTCCGCCTGTCTTGTCACGGATCGTTTTGATGTGAAGCCGCGCAAGGCCACGCTGGGCGCTCATCTCAAAAAGGACATTGCCCGCGAGGCCATGCTTGGCTGGAAAATGGGGATCATTCTGTATGGAGGTGAGAAAGGGGTTAACTCTGATCGCTTGCGCGAGCATGACACTCTGCTCTTGCGCGTGGGTTACTACGCTTCCGAGCACATGATAAAAATCAAAGACCGCACTTTCTATACCAGGGATTCCGTGGCCCCCTGCCTGGATCAGGTTTTTACCAACGCACTGCTTTACACCAAACTCTATCTGGAGCGGGCGGAGGATAGCTTTATCCGTTCGGGCAGCAGTCTGACCCGGATAGCCAGCTACGGTCGCTTTGAGGATTCTACCTACTACGCCGCATCAGCAGCCCGCGATTGCAAGGTAGAAGAAACGGGCAACGTCTTTGAAACCGGCGAGTTTGGCTGGTAAACTGGTAAACTTACTTTTGCGCCCACCTTCATGAATCTTCCCGACTGCACGTCGGGCATGACTCAGATGCGCTCAAAGATCCATTCGAGCACCGCTTTTTGGGCATGCAATCGGTTCTCTGCCTGATCAAAAATGACCGGTGAAAAACGACTCATGACCGCTGAACTGATCTCTTTACCGCGATAAGCCGGCAGGCAATGCATCACGATGGCATCCGCGGTGGCCACATCAAGCAGGGGCAAGTCCACCTGGTAGGGGGCAAAAATCTTTTCGCGCTCCTGTTTTTCATTTTCCTGGCCCATGGACACCCATACATCCGTATAAAGAACGTTGGCACCGCGGGCTGCCTCTATCGGGTCCGTAGTTTCGAAAATCGGCAGATCAGGAAGAAGGGCTCGTAAGCTGGAGCTCACACCGTAGCCGGCCGGGCTCGAAATCCGCAACTCCCAGCCCAGGAAGTGGGCGGCAACCGCCAGAGAGTTGAATACATTGTTTCCTTCGCCAATAAAAGCCAGGCGAACCGGGCCTTTCACTTTGCAGGCAATTGTATAAGCATCAGCCAGAATCTGGCAGGGATGCCACTGATCGGTCAGGCCATTGATGATGGGAAGGAGGTTACGTCCGGCAAGATCAACCAGAATGTCATGCCGACCGGTGCGCATCACCAGAGCGTGCAAATAGCGGGCCATGACTTCGAGCGTATCATCCATGCTCTCTCCGCGTCCCATTTGCAGAGCACTGCGATCCAGATTGATTACGTTGCCGCCCAGTTCAGCTATGGCCACCTGAAAGGAAAGTCGGGTGCGCGTGGAGGCCTTCTCAAACAAAAGTCCAATGTTGCAGCCATCAAGCGCATGAACGGCAAGCCGACGATTCTTTGCATGCAAAGCGGTTCGCTCCAGCAGGGCGTCAATGGTTCCGGGACCGGGATCAAGGAGGCGCAAAAAATGACGCATCAGCCCTTCTTCCCCGGAGCACGCGCCAGATCCAGCATTTCAAGAACGGCCCGCGCGGCCTTTTCCGCCGGATTCCCGCGACCCAGCTCAAAACGCACGTCCTCATAGTCCGTCACCCGCTTCTCCAGCATGCGCAAGGCCACCGTAGAGATCACCTCCGGATCCACCTCTGTTTGCAAGAATTCTGGAGCGACCTGCTTCTTTGCCAGTAGATTGACCATCCCGATAAATTTCGTGCGGACAACAAGACCGGCCAGAAGAAAGTTGAGCCAGCTCACCCGGTAAAGGATAATCATGGGAACATCCAGAACCGCAGCTTCCAGCGTGGCCGTCCCTGAGGCAACGAGCAAAAGATCGCTGGCCTGCATGACGTTCAGTGAATTCTGCCAGCTATATTCTACATTCAGATCCGGATAAGCGCGCAGATTTTCTATGATAAAATCGCTGAGTTCTGCATTGACGTTGGGCAGTAGAAAACGGACATTTTTCTCTTTCTTTATCAAGCGGGCTGCCTGAAGCATGGGATGAAGAAGTCTCACAATTTCTGAACGACGGCTGCCTGGCAAGAGCCCGACAATCTTCTGCCTGCCCTTCTTAACCGGCTCGCCCTGCTTCAGTCGCCTGGTAAGGCTACCCACCAGAGGATGTCCTATAAAAGTGCAACGAACGCCTGCACGATCATACATTTCTTTTTCAAAGCGAAATAGAGTTAACATAAGATCGACATTCTTCTGGATTTGCTTCATACGGCCGTATCGCCAGGCCCATAGCTGGGGAGAAACTACCTGGACCACTTTGGTCCCGGCCGCATGGAGTAGTCCGGCCAGATATAAATTGAAGCCGGGATAATCAATGAGCAGAGCCACATCCACTTCTCTCCGGATAGCTTCCCCTGCCAGGTGCTGCGCCAGTTTTTTCAGCCGGAAGTAGTTGCGCAGACCTTCCGTAAATCCAATGACCGCCATGGACTCCACTGTTTCAAAAAGCTCCACACCGGCTGCGGCCAGGGCAGGGCCTCCGGTACCGCAAAGGGAAAGCTTGACCTCACTTTTTAGAGCGCGCACCACGGCGGCACCCAGCTCATCGCCAGAGTGCTCACCGGCTACAACCAGAACTTTGAGAGTACGCTTAGCCTTTGCCATAAAAAAAACGATTCATCCGCTGGAGTTCCCGTTCATCCGTGGCTTCTGGATCCAGAGCCAGGATGGTAATGCCGGCCTCCCTTGCCTGTTTCCGGAAGCGATCGGGCTCGACAACGAATGTACGCCCGGCCTCAATGGCCAGCACCCGACAACCCGAGCTCAGCATGGAAAAGAGCGTGCTTGCACCCACAACGGGCATGTCAAAACGTAAATCGTGTTCTTTCTTTGCTACCTTGCAGACCACGGCGCCTTTCTTTTGAAAGAGTTCACCACCGCGTACGATGCAGGCATCGGTCCCTTCCGCACACTCAATGGCTAAGATCGCCCGCTGACCACAAACCACAGCCTGCCCCACATCCAGTGCATTGATGGTCCGGGCATACTTTAAAGCAAAAAGCACGTCGCGCAACTCCCGGCCACTCAGTCGCCGGCCATAACGTCCGGGTTCCAGAAAAAATTCCCGGAGATAAAGGGGCTGTTCTACAATGGTAATCCCGCGCTTTTCCAGTTCCTGGGCCAGGCGCAGGAATAAAGAGGTATCACTTTGCGATGCGCTGCGTAAAAGGAGCCAGATAGAACGTAAATCAAAGGATGGATTGCGGTAGAGAATGTCGCGGCGAGCCTTGCCCAGAAGAAGCAGGCGGCGAACATTCTCTTCCTGCATGGTTTTGATCACGGACCGGAAAAAGCGGGTCAGCACAACAGGCCGACAAAAGTCAGCCAGATCTTCTGGCCAGGGGTCGGAGGTGAAGGGGAGAATACGGATATCCTCGCCGGCGCGCAATGCATTGCGCGCTGCTATCCAGGGCAACTCGCCGGTGCCGGCCAGAATACCCAGCCGGCCTTCAGTCACTTTTGCCACTGGCAGGTGCGGCCGTGGCCTTTTCCGTGCCGGAGCTCGAGCTCGGGGCCGGCCCGCTCTTCTCTGCCGCAGCGTTTGTGGTGCTGGAAGGCTCCGATTTACGATAATCGGTCACGTAGAAACCGCTGCCCTTGAAGACAATACCCGCTCCAGCTCCTATCATGCGCTGCACCGCTGCACCACAAACATCACAGCTACGCAGAGGCTCATCCTTCATGGACTGAAAGACATCAAAATTCCGGTCACAGGCCGGACAGTGATATGTGTATGTCGGCATGAGCCAGGGAAGGCAGCCCGCCTTCCCCTGGCTACTATAAAAAGAGCTGCCTGTAGCATGCACCTGTCGATTTTTGACCTATGCTCCCATTTCTGGCACAGGCAACTTCCCTGGCAGGAGCCGGAGTGGCCGCCGCCGGCATTGCCGTGGCTTCGTACTTCACTCTGCGCTTTCCCGATCCGCCGGAGCTACTCTTTGTCGATGAACGCGAGCAGTACCTGGTCATCTACAGCCAGCGCCAGGAAAAAAAGCAGTACGGCAGTGAAGATAAACAGGCCGGCTATCGGCATCGACTGCTGGGCAACACCTATGCCATGCAACGGTCCGGTCGCAAACGCCTCTACGACCATAACATTTTGCTGCGCGGCCTTTTCGCGGGAAAAATTTCCCATCATCGGTTTGGCAATCTAAAAGAGATCTTTCCACGTGTGGTCTTCATTGACATCGGCTCCGCCATTCTCTACGGGGAAGGAGCACCGACTGTCCGTGACCTCTATGAGGATCCGCAGATCTACCCCTATCTGGAAAACCTGGTGGCAACGGATATCGATGATCCCGACCATCCCGAGGCTCGCTACATCAGTGATTACCGCAATGGCCGCAACAATTTGCCCTTCATGGTCCTTGAAATCCCCAAACTCCTGGTCACAACCGGTCAGGTGAAGAAACTGCTCGGCGCGGCCACCAGAGGCGCACCGGAAGCAACTGCCATCATTATGCGCTCAACCAATTCCGGGCCGGATCTGTTCTATTCCAATGCAGAGGTAATGGCCCATTTCCGCGCCATCCTTTCCGTCAGCCACAATGTGAATCTAATGTATTTTTTTCATAAATATATCCTGTTCAAACCGGCGCAGAGCATGCAATTTCATATTCTTGGTGAAATTGACGAAAACATTGGATTGTCCCGGGGAAAAAATCTCTGGATGGGAATCAACTGGTCCAGACGCACTCTAAGGCAGTCCTTCTATCCCTGGCCCGCAGTGGACATTGAGCGCTAGCCCTGAGGGCTCTGGCGTGCCGAATATCAAAGTTCCCGTAGGGCCAGAGCAATGGCGCGGGCCACGTCTTCCGTCGCCGGAATGCGGGAAAGGGCCCGCTCCACTTCCGTGTCCCTGTAACCCAGCTGCAGCAAAGCTTCCCGGGTGAGTTGCATCTGCCCGGCACCGGGCACGCTGCCCTGTCGGGAAAAATCACGACCCTTCATCTCAAAGATCAGGCGTTCAGCCGTTTTCTTGCCGATGCGCGGAATACGGGCGAGCGCCGTAACACTCCCCTGTCGACAGTATTCCAGAAATTCGCCGGGAGTAGTGTGACTGAGGATAACAAGAGCCAGAGATGGACCAATGCCCTTGATCGCTGTGAGCTCCCGAAAAAAATTACGTTCCTCAATAGTTAAAAAACCATAAAGTCTCTGCACCTCCTGACCAAAATGGTGATGCACAAAAAGTTCCACTTCCTGTCCGATGCGCACCTGGGCCATTGTCTTTAAGGGTACATGTATCTCATAGCCGGTATGGCCTGCATGAAGTTCCAGCCGCAAACCATCCAGTGAATGCACCATTCCGCGCAGAAAAGCAATCATGACAACCTCCAGGCCATTTCCGAGAGCCCCGCCAGAGCACAGGCCAGACCATCGGCCGCATCATCACGCTGTGGGCGTACACCAAGCAATCGCTCTACCATCCGCAGCACGTCCGACTTGCTGGCCCGGCCGCTGCCCGTGAGGGCTTGTTTGATTTCCTGCGGTGTCAACTCAAGGAGTGGCAGGCCGGCCAGCCCGATGGCTGCCAGAATGACCCCCCGGGCCTGGTACACACCGGCTGCAGTCTTCTGATTGCGGGTAAAAAAAAGTCGCTCCACCACACAACGCTCTGGCCGAAACTCCGCGATTAACGCGTTCACGTCGGTGAAAAGCCGAGAAAGGCGCAAAGTCATAGCATCTGCAGGTGCGGTTTCCAGTGTACCGTAGCCGCGCACAACCACCTTATGCTCTTTTTTTTCCAGAGCGCCCCAGCCAGTTATGGCAAAGCCGGGATCAAAACCCAGTACCAACTATTCATCCAGAGCGAGCAGGTTGTGGTAAACGGCCTGCACATCATCATGATCTTCAAGTTTTTCGATGCCACTGAGAATCCTGGGCGTCTTCTCCAGGTCCACGGTAATTTCCGTTCCGGGCAGAGGGAGCAGACGCACACCCGATTCATCTATCCGCAGCGCCTTCCCTTCCAGCGCTTCCATTACCTGGGAAAAATCCTCCGGAGCGGTCAGAATTTCAAAATCGTCGCCGGAAACCGATAGGTCCAGTGCTCCCGCTTCCAGAGCCAGTTCCATCAGTTCGTCTTCTGCGATGCCCGCCCGAGTTCCAATCATCTGCCCCTTGCGCTCAAAAAGACGCGACACGGCCCCCGGTTCGGCCATGCTGAAGTTGTATTTGGTCAGGATGGATTTGATTTCCGGTGTAGTCCGACTTTTTTTATCTGTGAGAGCAAGGGTCAAAACTCCCACACCACCGGGAGCATAGGCTTCATAAAGGATTTCTTCGTAGCTGTCTGCCTGGAGTTCGCCCGCTCCTTTTTTGATAGCCCGTTCCATTGTGTCTCGCGGAATGTTGGCCGCACGGGCACGATTCATGGCAATACGCAGACGAGTATTGCTCGATGGATCCGTGCCGCCCAGCCGTGCGCTGACCATGAGCTCACGGGTGATGCGTGTAAAAGCAGCGCCGCGTTTTTTATCAGTGAGGGCTTTTCTATGTTTGATATTGGCCCATTTAGAATGTCCAGCCATGGCACTCCCTTTCAGGATTCAGCAATGGAGCTGGCATCGCCCCGCCCCTGCCGGACAAGTCTTATGTCTCCCTCTGAACAGTCAATCACAGTTGAAAACTCATGGGTACGAATGCCGCCGTCAACAACTCCACCCATACTGGCATGGTGACCGTACAGGGTCTCGAGCCTCTGCGGATCCGTATGAAATTCTTCCGGCACGGTGATCGATGAACTCATCAGCGGCAGCTCCAGCTCTTCCATCAAAATGCGATGCAGAACGTGATCCACAATGCGAATGCCCATCGTTTTACGGGATCCTGTACTGCGACGGTCCACAAGCCGGTTGGCCGCAAAGATAAAGGTGTAGGGGCCCGGAGTGTGAGCCTTCATAAAACGGAACACCTGGTTGGGAATGTTACGGGCATAAACGCTGGCCATGGCCACATCGCGGCATAAAAGCGATAGGGGCTGCTTGTCGGACATCTTCTTGATCCGATAGATCTCATTGATGGCCCGCGGTTGATCAAAAAGGGCGATAAAAGCATAGACGGTGTCCGTGGGAACAATGTAGATAAGTCCCTCGTGCAGCCCGCTTAAAATGCGCTGCACCAGTCGCTTTTCCGGGTGAGTGGGATGCAATACGATCAGCGCCACGAGCGGCCTTTCCGCTGCACCAGACCCTGTAAAGGAATTTTCGCTTCTTCCCCGCACAGGCCGACCAGAATTTCTTCAGGCTCAAGGAGCGGCTGAAAATCGATCTCAAAGGAATGCACGCCCTGCTGCCTTTGCAAACGCAGCTGACAGAGGCTGCGTAACTCTGTCCAATCATCATCTCCGGCCCCCATGCGAATCAGCGCCCGATAGAACAGTGTATCCCCCATAAGCTGGCCGTACTGATCGGGAAATTCGCGCTCGAGAAACCTGGACCACCAGCCACTATCGTTTTCTTTGGGGTAGCAATCGTACGCCTGACAGATCGACGCGCCGTAAAAACTGAAATTCTGGGAATCGGCAAGACCGGTGCGTTCGGGATGAATGAGGCAGCCGGTCCGATTCGCGGCGATGAAACCCACAAAAGGGCAGACATAAACATCGCTGACAAATCGCTCTATGGACTGTTCCTCTGCCTCGCGCTCTTTGCGGAATTCATACCAGGTATCCGGCCGCAAAACAAAGCGAGCGCTGCGCCCGGCAAGGAGGGCCTGCCTGGCTTCCCGGGAAAGCTTCAGATTGTACAGGCCGCAACAAGCGCTGCAGGAAGCATTTTCCCGCTGACAACTCAAGTCCGGCTCATCTGGTTTTGCCAGAGAACAAAACGGAGGCTCTGCTCCTGTGGGTCGTAGCTTACAAAATCACTGACCGAATAGATGATGCGTCTGCTGCGATTGTAAATGCAGGTCTGCCCGGAAAGCCCTTGCATGCGTTCGGCGGATTTCTGGAATTCGGCCGCATCAATCTTTTGAGTCCCCTGTCCGTGCAGAACAAGAGCTGTCTCTCCGTGCGAATCGACATAGATCAAAAGATTGCGGGAAAGGGCAGAAAGGTCACTAAGCAGGTTGTCCAGTTGAAACTGGAAAGTGACCAGATGAACAAGAACCTCCTCTTCCTTGATTTGATCCTGTTCGATTTGTTCGCTCCAGCCGGCCAGTTTCTGAATGCTCTGCCGGTGCAAGGAAAGGGTTTCCACGAGCCCGGGGGCCACCAGAGAAAGGTTCAGGGATCGGATCAGGGCCATGCAGTTAAATGTGGCATCGATGAGATCCAGAAGCGTCTGCCCGGTCGGAAGTTTCAGATCACGAATTTTCAAGTAGTGGTAATTCCCGAACACGATTGCGGAAACCAGAAACATGGTATTGCGAAAGGTTCTACTGAGCAGCCGCAGCAAATCTGCTCCCGGACTTTCACTTTCCAGCAATCGAAAGGCAGCGTACGGCCGGGCAATAGGCGCGGGGTACTCGGCCATCACGCGCTTGAGTTTGAGTTCGCTGCGGGAAGCATCAAAAGTACGGCGTGCCCGAGCCCGGAAAATGCGAGCCATGGGATTGCCGTGCAGTGTATAGTTGGCCCAGGATAGATCCCCTTCCTTGTTGCGGGCCTCGCGACGTGCTTCATAAAGGGCCTCACCAATGGTCCTTTCATCAAAAATGCCGCGGTAAAAATTGAGCGCGAATTTCAATGCGTGTTCGGAATCCCCGATTTCCCAGTTGGTATCGACATAGTTGCCGATACCAGCCCGCAGAAAGGCACGGGCCAGATCATCCGTGCGCGAACGATCCAGCGCGGTCGCAGGCTGACAGCCGTTAGAGAACACAAGAAAGGGACGTGATCCTGATTGTTCAATTTCCCGTGCACGCAGAATCTTACCATCCGCCAGCAGCCAGCCGGTAGCCCCGGATTCTTTATGGTATTTCACATGACCGCTGTAATGGATGACATCCCGTTCGCGGATGGCAGAAAGAAGTTGCAGGCGGGAAATCCGTCTACCACTCATGAGTTGCACGTCAATGAGATCGGGAGAGACTTCCGCATTGAGTGAATCAAACAAGGACTCGCCCTCCAGGCGTGCCCAGGGTAAATCCTCTGTGGGATCCGCAAGAATCAGCACGCGGAGCTTTCGAGCCCCGGCCCGACTGCGCGATTGACGAAACCCGCCGCTGTTCTTTCCCATAAAAAAACGATCAGAAAGAAAACCCGTACCATCATGCATGAGTTCCCAGGGCACCATCCCCAGATGCTCCGCGACGTGAAAAAAAAGAAAGCCGCGTTCCAGCTCAAGAAGACGCTTCTGCACCCGTTCGGGAAAAAATTGTCGATAAAAGGCCTCAGATGGCCGGGCCAGTTCCAGAGTGGCATCGTGGGGGGACTGGGTTCCTCTTTCCCGCTGCACGCGGGCTACTCTTTCGAGTTCGTTTAGATACTCAGCGATCAAATCATCGTCAACGTAGGATGTCAGATGGGCGTCCCGGCCGGGGATACGACCTTCCAGCACATTGAACACATTTGTGTGCCCCACGCGATCAATGAGTATATTTAGTATGTCCACGTAAGAGCAAACTGTGGTTTCCCTCAGGGTTTGAAAGAACTTTTTTGCATGACTTCTGCCGGGCCGGGGATGGTCTTGTTATGAGTGGCGCAGAAAGAAACAGTCTATTTTTGTGTTTCCGGCCGGGTGCAGGGGGTTGGCTTTCGGGCTTTTGTAGAAAAGCAGGCCCGGCGCCTCAAACTCGGCGGCTACGTCCGCAATACAGCCGATGGGCGGGTCGAAGGCGTTGCCTGTGGCAGCCAGACAGACCTGAGTGAATTCAAAGAGCAACTGGAGCGGGGTCCCTCACTGGCCCATGTAAGTGCTGTTACCATGCAGAGCGCGCCTCCTTTCGATGAACCGGATTTCCAGATCGTGCCTTGATGGATCCCTTTCAATCTGTCCTCGCCTTCTCCGCTTTTTTCATTCCGCTGCCTGCCTGCTGGTTATTGCTGCGTAAAAGGGATCCTATCCGCTGGATTTTCCTTTTGCTCTCCCTGTCTCTTTCCCTGTTTGCCGCTGCAACGATCTGGCAAATTATGGCAGGTGAATGGTTCCTTTTGCTGTCCGGCCCGCTGCTCATTCATCTGGCCCATCTCTTTCCTGGACGCAGCACCCTTCGTTTTCAGGAAAAAGAAAGGCGCAGACCCTTTTTTGTAGAATATGCACTGGTCTGGCTGACTGCCCTCATCCTCGGCAGCCTGCTTTACTTCTTTCAAGAATCGGTGCTGTGGATTTTGCGCCTGTTTCTTTTTTTATGCCTCCTCTTCGCCATTCGTGAGCAGCGCTACTTTTTGCGGGCAGGACACCAGGACCCGCGCAAGGCGTACTCAAGGTATCTGATTCTGGTGCTTGCTCTCATCCTTGTGTCCGGTGTGGTTTTTTTTATCGCTCATGAAACCGGTTTTCTGGAAAGTGCAGCACCGCTACCGGTGCTCCTTCTGTCCGCCTGCATAACCGTTGCTTTCATCCTGGACTATAGAGCGATTGCTTTTCGCGACATCCACTACCGGGCTGCCCTGCTGCTCATCATCAGCGGTCTTTTGCTTTTGCCGCTGTACTTTCTGATCACTTCCCTTCTTGGCGTAATGTATACGACAACGATCGGTCGCATAGGGCTCGTGCTCTGTCTGATCTTTATTGTGTTCCAGTTGCTACAGAATCAGCTTCTCCCGCTGGGCTACCGGCTTCTATTACCGCGACGCTCGCGCACGGAAGAAGTCTTAAAGCAATTTCGTCAGAGGATGGGAACCCTGCAATCAGAAAGTGTAGAGGCGGAGTTGCTCAAATTGCTTGATACTCTTTACGAACCGGCTTTTTTTGTTTGCTACCGCCACAAGGACGGACGCATGGTTCAGACCCGTGAGCTCACGCGATTGCCGCAGTCAGATCGCTTGCCGCCGGGTATGCTTTCACCGGATCTTGTGCAATTGGTGCAGACTTACCCTCATCTTTTGATTTTTGATCTGCAAAGCCGCGCCAGAGAAGAGGGCGGGGAAGTTCAACTGGAGCTGGGCGCTCTGTCTGCTCTGGGAGCCGAATTCATTTTGATTATCGGTCAGGATGAACCCCTGACAGTTGTACTGGCAGGTCTTGCTCGTGACGGGCATCCCTTTGATCATTCCGATCTGGAACAGTTGCACAGTATCGAAACAGCAACGGCGCTGGCCATTCGCAACCACCGGCTGCTTTCTTCGGTAGAATCGCTAAAGCAAAGATTGCAGGAGGAGAATCAACGCATATCCAGTCAGTTGACCAGGAGCGCGAGCCTCCCCGCGGCACTGCGCAGCGCCGCTTTTGTTTTTGCGCCGGATGGCCCCATGCAAAGCATCATGGCAGAGCTGGAACGGTTGGCGGCGCAGAATTCTCCCCTGCTTCTCTCCGGAGAAACAGGCACAGGCAAGGAACAGCTGGCCCGATTTGTACATATGGAATCGGCTCGAAGCGGGCAATGGGTGGCCATCAATTGCGCTGCTCTGCCGGCCGATCTACTCGAGAATGAGCTCTTTGGCCATGAGCGCGGAGCCTATACCGGCGCGTCTGAAGACCGCAGCGGGCTTGTGGAACGGGCCAGCGGCGGAACCCTGTTCCTTGATGAAATCAGTGAAATGCCGCTGGGCGGGCAGGCCAAGCTTCTGCGGCTGGTGCAGGAGGGAGAATACGAACGACTCGGAGGCAGCGCAGTGCAAAAATCCACAGCCCGACTCGTATTCGCCACCAACCGGGATCTGGCAATGGAAGTAAAGGAGGGCCGATTCCGCGAAGACCTTTACTATCGAATTGCGGCCTTTGAAGTACGTATCCCGCCTCTGCGCAAAAGGGGAAAGGATCTTTCTTTGCTGATCGATCATTTTTTGCTCATTTACTCGGAAGAACTCGGACGCAACAAACCCGAACTCACTACGGAAACACGCTCCATGCTTCTGGAATACAACTGGCCCGGCAATGTTCGGGAACTGGAAAATATTCTGCTGCGCACACTGGTCCTTGCTCGGAGCGACCGGCTCACTCCCGCAGACCTGCCGGTCGCTTTTTCCGCCGGAAGTGATTTTGAAGAAAAAAAAGAAAGGCTGGCCCGACTGGAAAAAGAGCGGGAAAACCTGGAAAAGGAAATGCTACTCCAGGCACTGGAGGAAGCCGGGGGAAATCAGCGCGAAGCGGCGCGCCTGCTCAATATCTCTCGCGGCGCTCTGCAATACAGATTAAAAAATGCCGGCATCGGCTGATGGATGGCTGATGGAAGGCAATCTCAAAAAGCTTCTGGATGAGCACATTATTTCACGAAAGCAGTACCGGGAATTGCGCGCAATGCGATTGCGCACGCCAGAGGAGGTGCTCGATGCGCTGAAAGCTCAGGCCATCATAGACCCTGTTGAAAAAAAGGAAGTGGAGGCATTGATCCGGGGTACGGGTCCCTTAGCATTTCCAGAAAGCAAAAGCCCGCTCCTGCGGGCGCTTTTTTCGGAGGCCAGACAGGTTGCATCCAGCGATACAACAGTCCTTTTGCTCGGAGAATCGGGGGTCGGAAAATCACGCCTGGCACGCTTTATCCATGAACACTCCGGGCGGCGCACTCATCCTTTTGTGACTGTTTCTTGTGGAAGTATTCCCGAAACCCTGCTCGAATCGGAACTTTTTGGCGCAGAGAAAGGAGCCTATACCGGAGCTGTGCGCGACAGAGAAGGCAAATTCAAAACCGCAGATCCCGGTACTCTTTTTCTCGATGAAATCGGGGATGTGCCGCTTTCCGTGCAGGTAAAGTTACTTCGGGCCATTCAGGAGCGGCGGATTGAGCCACTGGGGAGCGACCGGGAAGTAGAAATCAATGTCCGCTTGATAGCAGCTACCAATCGCGACCTGGACAGTGCCGTGCGGACTGGCCATTTCCGCCAGGACCTGTACTACAGACTCAACGTGGTCCCTTTTACTCTACCGCCGCTGCGCGAGCGTGCTATGGATCTCCCCGACTTGATCGAATATTTCCTGGCGCAGCAAACAAAAAAACAGAGTCGTCCTTTTGAACTTCCGGGAGCGCTGAAGGAACATCTCCTTACCTGGAAATGGCCCGGAAACATCCGCGAGCTGGAAAACTGCATCGAACGCCTTTGTGTCCTCTGCCCCGATCACCTGCTGCGCTTTGAACATCTACCGCCCGCCATCCAGTCGGCGCCTGCCCTGGCTCCATCTTCTTCTGGCGCCCAGGGAACTCTGCAGGAGGCTGAAGCGGAGCTGCTTCGACAGGCCTTAAAAAAGACAGACGGGAATATCTCCGGGGCTGCCCGGCTTCTCGGAATTCATAGAAATTCTCTGGCCCGGAAGATGCGCCGGATGGGCCTGAGTCTGCGCCAGTTTCGAAATCGGGAGGGCTAACGGAAAATCGCTGCAAAAAGATGGGGGGGTCTCCGAAGAATAAAACGTGCCCACTACCGTTGCAAACATTATCTCCCTCTGGGAAAAATACGCAAAAGAAGATTTTCATGAGCTCTCCGGCGTGTCGGCGGACGGAGAGGCGCGGGTCCTCTGCGCCCTGGCCGGCCTCGAGCGCGGAGAGCCCATGCCTCCTGAGCTTGCTCTTGACGGCAGTACTTTTGAAAATCTGGCCCGGGGCATGGAAGCCTACCATGCAGGTGACTACAGTCAGGCCACTGCCCTTCTTTATGCCCACCTGCATGAGAAAGAATACTTCAGCGAATGGATTTTAGACCGTTTCCTGCGCTGTGCAGAAGCCAGCGCCAACTACAAGGAACTTTACACCATTGCCTCCAAATACTCTTCCTGGCCTGGATATCAGGAGAAACTTGCCGGACCTCTTTTTTACAGCGCCCATGCTCTGGGCAACCATGCGCGTGCCCTGAAAACTTTTGAAGAGCACCATCGCATACTCTCTACAACCGATGTTTTATTCAAAGTAGCCTGCTCATTGATTGCGCTCAAAGAGTATCGCCGGGCGGAAGCGTTGCTGCTCAAGCTTTATCAAAAAATCACCGGTCGCAGTTACGATCCGGATTTCAAGGCCCTGGAATCAACCTACGCACCACTCATTGCCCGGCTGCCGGATCTGATGAAAAAACAACTCAGTCCCAAAGAAAGCTGGCAGGTAGGTATGGCTTGCATAGTGAATCGTGACTACGATAAGGCTCTGTCCATTTTTAAGACTCTGGTGGCCGCCTGAGTCTCCTCTGTATCTGACTGCGAGCGTCTTTTAGACGCTGATTTAGCGGATCCAGACGGACGGCTTCCTCTATGGATTCAAGAGCCTCTGCAAGGCGACCCAGACCGTACAGCGCTGAGGCCCGCAGGCTGTAGTAGGAACGATCCCGTGTCTCTACTATTTTAAGTTCTTCAAGAGCCTGGCCGTACTTGCGCTCACGTATCAAACTCTGAACGGCTGCCATGGCCGGTCTGACCACCGGCCGGGTCTGTTCCCTTACTTTTTTTTTAAGATCGTCTCGAGAGATGCCAGCACGTTACCGGGATTGGAAATATCCAGCGGTAAAATCAGGGATGTTTCTTTGCGACCCAGCAAACTGAACTTCTCCAGATAGTCGCGGGCAATGGAAAGACGCACGGCATCGGCACCACCCGGCTGACGAACGGCTTCTGCTATTTTACGCACACCTGCCGCCGTGGCCAGAGCAATACTGCGAATTTCCGCTGCCTCTCCCTCTGCTTCATTGATGCGCTTTTGCTTTTCACCCTCGGAGTGATTGATCAGTTCCTGCTTGAGACCTTCTGATTTGTTGATGGCTGCAAATTTATCCCCTTCCGACAGGGCGATGACCGCACGTTTATCACGCTCGGCCGTCATCTGCTTTTCCATTGATTCCACAACCGTTTTGGGCGGTGTAATATTCTGGATCTCATAACGAAGAACCTGAACTCCCCAGGGCTGGGCTGCCGCGCTCACCACGGAAACAATCTGGGAATTGATCGACTCTCTTTCCTCAAACGTCTTATCCAGATCCAGGTGACCAAAAACAGAACGCATGGTGGTCTGTGAAAGCTGGATAAGCGCATAACGATAGTCCGTTACGTTGTAGGCCGCCTTTTCTGACTCCATCACGCGCATATAGATCACGCCATCCACTCGTATTTGCACGTTATCACGGGTGATACAGATCTGGGTGGGCACGTCAATGGCCTCTTCCTTCAGGGTCAATATGTAAGCCACCTTATCCATAAAGGGTACCAGCAGGTGGAAACCTGCACCCAGTGATTTATGGTATTTGCCCCAGCGCTCCACAATATAAACGTCCTGCGCGGGAATAATTCGCACGGACCGAATGAATTTATAAGCAACATAGATAATGAGAATACCCCAAATAATCCAGCCAAACGTGTCCAGAGTGCCCATTATTTTGTACCTGCCTTAGTTTTCATGCCTTCCACCACATCGCTGACACCGCGGAACACACCATCGATTCTGCCAATATCCAGGGGAACGACTGAGGTCTGAGCTTTAGCAACCACATGACCAAAGCGTTTAATGAATTCCTGGGCAATCTGTAAATTCAAAGCGTCCTCACCACCGGGAGCGTTCAAAGCCTGAGCTACCTCACGGATGCCCTCCGCCGTGGCTTCGGCCACCAGTTCTATAGCCCGGGCCGCACCTTCCGCCTCATTGATCCGTTTTTGCTTCTCACCTTCAGAGATATTGATGCTTTCCTGCTTGTTTCCTTCTGAGCGATTGATGGTCGCCGCACGCGCGCCTTCTGAATGGGCAATCTCTGCCCGCTTATCGCGCTCGGCCTTCATTTGCTGCTCCATGGTATGAAGCACACCCTCAGTCGGAATGATATTGCGGATTTCATAACGAGTCACTTTGACTCCCCAGGGGTCACTGGCCGTATCCACAGACTTGATTACGGCATCGTTGATCTTCTCACGCTCGGAGAAGGTGTGGTCGAGATCCAGTTTACCCACTTCCGAACGCATGGAAGTCTGCGCCAGCTGAATGGCGGCGAAGCGATAGTTGTTGATCCCGTAACTGGCCTTGCGAGCGTCCATCACCCGTATGTAGAGAATTCCATCAACTTCTACCTGAACGTTGTCGCGGGTGATACAAACTTGCGGCGGGACATCAATAACTTCCTCTTTGAGTGTATGCCTGTAGGCCACGCGGTCAATGATGGGGACCAGGAAATGGAAGCCTGCTTCCAGGGTGCGTTTGTAATTACCGAGGCGCTCCTGGATGAATGCCTGCTGGTAGGGAACAACGATAAATACGCGGCTGATGATCCACACCAGAATGACGAGAAAAATTGCACTTAAAAAGACCATGCGATACTCCACAGAGAGCGTACGCTCTCAATGGCGGGAAACATGGAGGATGATATTATCGCGTCCAGTAATTTTTACTTTTTCTCCCGCAGCGATGGATTGCTCGGAGCGGGCTTTCCAGCTTGTGCCCTGAAAGCGCACCCTTCCCTCGCCGCCGGCTGGAATTTCTTCCAGTACCTCCACGATTTCACCGGTCAGACTTTCCTCCGGATGGCCGATTTCTTCCAGCGAGGGGAACCAGTGGCGGAATTGACGCCGCAAAGCTAAAATCAAAAGCAGGGAAAGCACAGCCCAGACAAAGATCTGACTCTGCCAGGCGGGAAAAAAACCAAGGCTGATAAAAAGGGCCACGATCAGAGCGGCGGCACCAAAGAAAACGACAACCAGGCCCGGAACAATAAACTCAAGGACGATCAGGGCAACTCCCAGAAAAATCCAGATGTACAGAGCCAGTTCGGTCATTTTTTCCGTCGCAGGAAAGCCGGGGTATCGTAATCGTCCGGATCATAGGCAGTGCGGCGCGGGGCCGGCGTACGCTCCGGGGGCGCCGGGCGCGGCACGCGCACAATGCGATCCACTTCCGGCTCCACTTCATCATACTCGGCTACCGCGCTGGGGATGTCAGCCGATGGGAGAACCGGAGTCCGGCGTTCCTGGGCCCCCTCGCGGGCCTGATGATGAATCGGCGGATGATGCGGAGCCCGTAAAGACACGGCCTGCTGCTCCGGCAATTCATAACTTTTCCATATCTTTTGCTCCTCCACGGGATGGTGCTCTTTCTTGCGATCAAAGCCTGTAGCAATGACCGTCACCCGAATGCTATCGGTTATGGAAGGATCTTTGGCCAGTCCAATGATGATGTTGGCATCGGAATCGACCTGGGCTGTAATCAGCTCCGCTACCTCTTTCCATTCTGAAATGGACATGTCTTCACCACCGGTAACGTTGATGAGTATGGCGCGAGCCCCGGCAATTGATGTATCCTCGAGAAGGACATTGCTGATGGCCTGATTCACGGCATCCTGCACCCGATTTTCACCGGAACCCTCTCCCGCGCCCATTATGGCATCGCCGGTCTGACCCATTATGGAGCGAACATCAGCGAAGTCTACATTTACAAGTCCGGCTGTATTGATGAGGTCTGAAATGCCTTTCACGGCATTGAGCAAAATTTCATCTACCATGCGGAAGGCCACGTCAACGGATGTATTGCGATCCACGATTTTAAAGATCGAATCATTTTTGATAGTGATCAGGGTATCGACTTTGTCGCGCAGCTGGGCCAGTCCGCGGCGGGCCAGATCCATGCGTCGATTCCCTTCGTAATGAAACGGTAGAGTGACAACACCAACCGTCAGTGCTCCCTGCTCGCGGGCAATTCCGGCCACGACCGGGGCAGCTCCGGTACCCGTGCCGCCGCCCATACCGGCGGTCACGAAAACCATATCGGCACCCTTGACGGCCTGTTCGATACGATCACGATCTTCCTGGGCTGCCTTGTAGCCAATGTCCGGGTCACCGCCCGCACCCATTCCACGGGTGGTGCGCTGGCCAATCTGCACGCGCTCTTCTGCAGCGGATTTCTGCAGTACCTGCTCATCGGTATTCATGACAATAAATTCCACGCCCTTAAGGCGAGCATGTATCATCCGGCTGACAGCATTCATCCCGCCACCACCCACACCAATGACCTTAATACGCGTGGGCGAATCTCTTTCTTCTTCCAGTTCGAGCATGTTTCTGACCTTCTTAAAAATTCTCAACCAGCCAGCGACGCATCCGCGCAAAAACTCCCCGTTCATCGTCTGCGTACACAGAACGATGAACGGGGCCCTGCTGACTCATGTACCGAAGCAAACCGACCGCTGTTGCATACTCCGGACCGGAGACCCGGTCCGCAAAACCACCCACACCGGAAGGAGACGCCACGACAGCAGGCAGGCCCAGAACCTGCTCTGCCAGATCGGCAGTTCCTTCCAGAAGCGCTGCTCCGCCCGTCAGAATCAAACCACCCCCCAGGGCCGATTTTCTTCCAGACTTGAGAAGCTCAGCATCCACCAGCTCAAAAATTTCACGCATTCGCGGCTCAACAATGTAAGCAATATCCTGGCGCAAAATCCAGCGCGCCGGACGACCGGGCGTTCCCGGCAATTCCACTTTCTCGATGGGGTCCACCAGACTTTCCAGGGCCACACCGCTTGTCTTTTTGACGATCTCTGCCGCATCAAAGGGAATCTTAAGACCAATGGAAAGGTCCTGCGTTACATGGTTGCCGCCCAGAGGAAGGACAGCGCTATAAAACACTCCCCCATCCAGAAAAACAATAACATCCACGACGCCTCCGCCTGTATCAACAAGGACAACTCCCAGATCCTTCTCTCCCGCGGAGAGTTCAACGGAGGCGGAGGCCAGCGAGCTCATCACAATTTCATCGATGTGGATGCCTGCAGCAGTTACCGCCTTTTCCAGGTTGCCAATAGCTGTTGTGCTGGCTGTGACTATGTGGACATCTGCCTCAAGCCGGACCCCGGTCATGCCAACGGGATCGCGGACCCCTGATTGATCATCTACGGCAAATTCGCGGGAAAGAACATGGATCACTTCTTGATCAGCAGGGATCCGTATATTCTGCGCACCCTCAATGACCCGCAGGACATCGGCCTGTGTGACAACACGCTCGCGATTGGTGATCGCCACCACTCCGCGGGAATTGTCGCCACGCAAGTGTTTACCGCTAATATTTACGGAGGCTCCCTCCACAACGAGTCCGCTCATGAGTTCCGCTTCGCGGACCGCCTCCCGCAGAGCCTGGACTGTAGCGTCAATATTCACAATGGCACCGGCACGCACTCCGCGGGACGGACTGCAGCCCACTCCCAGAACATCCAGACGCCCTTCCTCGCTGCGCCCCACCAGGACACGCACAAGACTCGAACCGATATCAATGGCGCAAAGATAATCTTTCATATGCCGGGCACAAACAGGACATCGGCTCCGCGCAGATCAAATACTCCGCGGAATTTTTTTTCCTGCTCCATGAATGCAAAGGCCGCATAAAGGCGTTTGATATTGCGTCCATCCAGTCCACCGGCCAGCTCCATACGTGCACCGGCCATAGTAAAAAGGGAAAGCTCACCCGCCTTGCCGGGACGCATTTCAGAAATACGCGATGCCATTTCTGGATGATCTTTTTTGAGCAATCGAAATCCAGCGAGCAATTGATAGAGTGTCATATCCCGAAATCGATCCAGACTGCGCTCAAAATTACCGCTGACCAGCGGTACATTCTTGCAGCGAACTTTATTTTCTGATATAATAAAAAGATCATAGTCTATTTCAAATAACAGCTCTTCCGTCAAGCCGGTTCTCACGATGGCCGCACACTCGCGCTCCCGGACCAATAAAATCAACCTTGAACCTTCACGCTTCCAGGAAAAATCCAAAATGGCCGGTAGCATGAGCAATCGTTTACGCAGGGCCTTCAGCTCCTGTGCACGAATAGACCTGTTGATACTCAGATCCGTTAGCTCAAGAATCTCCTGATCCGAATAGTAATGATTTCCTTCAACCTCTATCTCAGAAACCACCCTTGCGTCCTGCTCCGCCTGGAACAAAAGAAAGGCGCCCGCTCCCAGAAAAATCACAGATATTACAAAGAGCCCGAGAGTGAAATAAAGCTTCCCATTACTGTTTTCGCCAGATCCTGCTTCTGCCTGCTCCACCTCCTGACCGCAGTTCCCCTTCTGGATTATGTCACATTACTGTAAAGCAAGAATTTTTTTTCAGCTTTTTTCCGGCAAACTCCAGGCGCACCCGCACCCGCCGGAAAGCTTATCATTTATTAAGTAAATCTCGAACCATGACGGAGATGCTTCCGGCACCAAGAGACAGAACAACATAGTTGTGACCCCCGTCGGGCAGCAGAGCCCCGCTGAGTTCCTCCGGCTGCACCACGCCACCCGAGCATCCTTTGGGAAGGTGGGCGGCAATGAGCTCACTGTTCACTCCCTCAAGGGGCTCTTCCCCGGCACTGTAAAGGGGTAAAAGATACACAAAGTCGGCAAGGGACAGGGACCGGGCAAATTCCCGGAACAGTTCCTTTGTCCTGGTGTAGCGATGCGGCTGGAAAAAAACACAGATCCGGCGGCCCGTTTTACGACGCAAGGCAGCGATGACGGCAGCTATCTCTGTAGGATGATGGCCGTAGTCATCATAGACATCCACACCAGACAACTGCCCTATAAACTCCAGCCGGCGGCTCACTCCCGGAAAGCTGGCAATGGCATCGAGCAGGGAGGCATCCAGATCGGCAGTTGAGGGAAGCAAACCCTGCTCCTTGATCAGTTCCTTGATGAGTGCCAGCGCACCCAGAGCATTGAGAGAAAGCTCCCGGCCGGGGCGCTCAATTTTTCGCCCGTTGTAGTAAAGATCTTCTCCCTGCCAGCTGGCCGGGTAAAGAGAATCGGCTGCGCCGTAGAAAATGGTGCGAGGCGCCTGAAAGGCGAGGCCGCTAAGGCCCGGATCTGCCGCGTTGATAACCAGCGTCTGAGCTGCCGAACCAAAACGCAAAAAAGCCTGACGCAAAGAGGCAAAATCCCCGTACGTTTCCATATGGTCTCGATCGGCATTCAGGCACAGACGGAACTGTGCCCTGCTTTTTAGGAACGATGCATCCGATTCATCGGTTTCATAAACAATGAGCTGGCCATTGCCGGCGCTGACTCCTTCGGGCAAATAAAGGGGAGCCCCACCAACAAGAATGGCGGGATCCAGACCGATCTCACGCAGCATCCAGCCCAGAAGGCTTGTGGTCCCTGTCTTGCCGTGCGTCCCGGCAACTGCCAGCTGCAGCGAGTAGCCGCGTGCCAGCTCAAGGAGAAAATCCATGCGATGAAGGGCCCGCTCGCCGGCTGCTTGCCGTTCAGGATGATCGTGAGCAATGGCTGAACTGTATACGATTGTGCTGTATTTTTTTAATGAATCTGGATGGGGCTCGGTGAATACTTCCCAGTCTTTGCGGTCTAAAGAAAGGCTCGCGAGCCTTGGATCCGAGCCACCAATCCGGTAGCCACGCAGGGCTGCCAGCCGGGCCAGCGGTAGCATTCCTGAGCCACCCAGACCGATGAAATACGCCGACTCCTTCATGCCATCATACTTCGAATGTGTGCTGCGATGTCGGCGGCAGCGCCCGGCCGGGCGAGCGATAGAGCCGCGCGACTCATCGAAAGAAGAGCCGGGCGATCCTCCAGCATGGATCGCAGCAGATCCACAAATAGAGCCGGATCAATCGTTTCACCGTAAAGCATGCGGGCCGCACCGGCCGCAACGAGAACTTCAGCATTGGCCTTTTGATGATCATCGCTCGCAAAAGGATAAGGAATCAAAAGCATGGGAAGGCCAAAGAGCAAAGCCTCTGAAAGAACACCGGCACCTGATCGGCAAATAAGAAGATCCGCTTTGCTGTAAAGAGAAGCCGGATCGGGATGAAATCCAAATACGGTCAGATCCTCTCCTTCGGGCCGCGGCAGACGGCGGCGAACCGGTTCCAGCTGCGACTCGCCGCACTGAAAAAGCCAGCGGACTTCCAGCAACGGCAGGGCATGCAAAATCAGGTCGTTGATCTGTGCCGAACCCTGACTGCCGCCGAGAACCAGAATCGTGGGCTTTTCCGCAGAAGAACGTCCTGCTCTTCCGGCGGCTACCTCCGCAGCTCTTTCTTCTATAGAGGAACGCACGGGATTGCCCATTACCCGGGAATGGGCCGGTGGCCTGGCAACAGGAAGGTGGAAAAAGATCGCACGGGCTCTCGAGGTGAAGAGCCGGGTAATCCGCCCGGGCACAGCATTCTGTTCACAGAGAAAATAGGGCACAGAAAAAAAACGGCAGTAAAGTAGCGCGGGCAGCGCTGGATACCCGCCCAGGCCAACCACAAAGTGCGGTTGGAATTTCCGAAAAATTTTACGAAAGCGATACAGAGCCCGCAGCATCCGGAAGGGCAATAGAACCAGGTCGCGAAGCCCTCTTTTCAAGCTGGGCGCCGGATAGTTCTCTACCGTGACGGCATCCGGTAAACCATACAGGGTAACAGCCTGCTGGTTCTCCGGCAGGGTCAGGAACAGAGTGTTTTCAACCGCAAACCGGGCCGCCAGGGCAAGACCGGGAGCCAGATGCCCGCCCGTCCCGCCAGCCACGATCATTACATTCACAGCTGCTTTTTACTCAAAATGTACTGACGGAAATCGGGGCTGCCAAATTCCGCATCAATTTTGATGATTTCTGGAGCCTGGTAGGGATGCTTCTCCATGATGTACTTTTCTATGGCTGCGTAGTTCCCCTTGCGGGCCTTGAGCATAAGGCGAAATTCCTCGTCAATGGTCATCTGTCCTTCCCAGATGTACATGGTCCGCACACCGGAAAAAATCGTGGCACTCAGGATCAGAGATTCTTCCAGCAAATCGCCAATGAATTGCTGGGCCAGATCGTCGTCATTGATAGTAGTAAAAATAATGCATTCTTCCATTATGTTACACTCTGTAAACCTGGATCACATGGATCACGAAGGCCACAAGTCCGGTCAATACATAAACCAGGGCAATGGTGAGCAGCAGGGCCGCAGCATGGGAGGGTCCGTAGCGCAAATAGAGCACAACCAGGGCCAGGACCATAAAGGAAAGAACAATGATCAGCCGTCCCCGGGAGAAGCGTCTTAGAAAGGTCACCTGGGGCTTGCTGTAGCGAATGGTACTGACCATGAGAAAGGCCATCACCAGAAACACAAGCGCTGGCAAAAAGAGCGGTAACTCAAAGAGAGCAGGATGGACAAAAACGAGCAGGGCCATGATCACACCGGCAATCGGTGACGGCAGGCCGGCGAAACTATCCGTCACGTGAACCACGTTAAATCGCGCCAGCCTGTACGCTGCACAGGCCGGGTAGATGGCAGCCAGAGCCATGCCCAGTGGAAGCCCGGGCGGCCAGAAGGCAACATGATCGAGCTCGCGAAGCACCATGACATAAGCAAGGGCGGCCGGTGCCACGCCAAAGGTGACGAGATCCGCCAGACTATCGAGCTGCGCACCCAGCTCGGAACCGGCCTTGAGAAGTCTTGCGGCCGCACCATCGACGCCATCACAGAGAGCTGCAAGGAATATGAGACTGCCCGCCAGTTGCAGGTTCTCCTGGCCATTTCCATGGAGGGCAAAAACAATGGCAAAGAAGCCCAGCGTTAGATTACCCAGAGTGAAAAGATTGGGCACCCAGTTGAGCTTTTTTCCGATCACAGCGCACAAACTGCTCCCCGCTGCCCGGGCGCAAATCCTTTTCCTGACCCGGAAAGCCGATTAGCAGTCGGAAGCTTTTTTTGCCAGAATTTGCAAAAAAAGCTGGACGCCGCACCCATTACCTTTTTTTTTCGCCTTCATCTGGCAAACGAAAGCTCTGTTTGCCAATGCGCTCATTTAGTTCAAATGAAAGAGGAGGAACTATGGCTATCAAACCACTGGGTGATCGGATTCTGATCGCACCCGCTGAGAGCAGCGAAGACAAAATCGGCTCACTGTATGTGCCGGACACGGCCAAAGAAAAACCGCAGGAAGGCGTTGTTGAGGCAGTCGGTCCGGGAAGAACGGAAGACGGCAAGCTCATTGCCCCTGAAGTGAAGAAAGGCGACCGTGTGCTGTACGGAAAATACTCGGGCACGGAAATCAAGCAAAATGGCAAGGATTTTCTTATCGTTCGCGAGAGTGATATTCTTGCAATCATCAGCTAAAGGACTGGAGGAAACAGGACATGGCAAAACAACTCGAATTCAATGAAGATGCCCGGCACAAGCTGGCCGCTGGCGTCAACAAACTGGCCAATGCGGTAAAAGCAACTCTGGGACCGCGCGGCCGCAATGTCGTCATCGACAAGAAATTTGGCGCACCGACTGTCACCAAAGACGGGGTTACGGTTGCTAAAGAAATCGAACTGGAAGAGCCCTATGAAAACATGGGAGCTCAGATGGCTCGCGAAGTGGCCACCAAAACCAATGATGTGGCCGGAGATGGAACGACCACGGCAACAGTACTGGCTCAGGCAATTGTTAACGAAGGTTTAAAAAACGTAACAGCCGGAGCCAATCCCATGGCGCTCAAGCGCGGTATCGATAAAGCTGTCGAGGCAATCGTGGCTGAAATCAAAAATCGCGCCAAAAAAATTGGGAACAACAAAAACGACATCGCTGCTGTAGCCTCGATCTCTGCCAACAATGATACAGAAATCGGCAAACTGATTGCTGATGCTATGGAAAAAGTCGGCAACGATGGAGTGATCACCGTTGAGGAAGCCAAGGGCATAGACACCTACATGGAAGTTGTGGAAGGTATGCAGTTCGATCGTGGCTACCAGTCGCCCTACTTCGTAACCGATCCGGAAGCTATGACCGCAACCCTGGAAAATCCTTATATTCTCATCAATGAGAAGAAAGTTTCCAATATGCGCGAAATGCTCCCTCTTCTGGAAAAAGTAGCCCAGAGCGGCCGCCCGCTGGTGATTATTTCTGAAGAAGTGGAAGGCGAAGCTCTGGCCACTCTCGTGGTCAACAACCTGCGTAAAACCATCAAGGTCTGCGCGGTAAAAGCCCCGGGATTTGGCGATCGTCGTAAAGCAATGCTCGAAGATATTGCCATCCTCACCGGTGGACAGGTTATTTCTGAAGACCTGGGCATGAAGCTGGACAATGCTGATGTTTCACATCTGGGAACGGCTCAAAAAATCATCGTTGATAAAGAAAACACCACAATCATCGAAGGTTCCGGCAAGGCTGACGAAATCAAAGGACGCATCAACCAGATCAAAAAACAGATCGAGGATACGACCAGTGATTATGACCGCGAAAAACTGCAAGAGCGTCTGGCAAAACTGTCCGGTGGCGTTGCTGTGATTTACGTGGGTGCCGCTACAGAAGTGGAAATGAAAGAAAAGAAAGCCCGTGTGGAAGATGCACTTTCAGCCACCCGAGCTGCAGTCGAAGAAGGCATTGTTCCCGGCGGTGGGTTGACTCTCCTCCGGTCTGTTGATGCGCTGGACAAGCTCAAGCTGGAAGGTGACGAAAAAACAGGTTCACAGATTGTGCGTCGGGCCATTGAAGAACCCATGCGCATCATTGCTCGCAATGCAGGCCTTGAGGGAGCTGTGATTGTAGAGCAGGCTCGTGGACAGAAAGAAGGTGTGGGTTTTAACGCTGCAACCATGCAGTGGGAAGACCTGGCCGCTGCCGGTATCCTTGATCCGGCCAAAGTCGTCCGCAGCGCTCTGCAGAACGCCGCGTCGATTGGCAGCATGGTTCTCACTACAGAAGTGGCCATCACCGACCTGCCGGAAAAAGATAAACCCGCCATGCCCGGTGGCATGGGTGGAATGGGTGGCATGGGCGGAATGGATATGTAAATCCGTTAGCGTTAGCCCTCAGGCCAAAAAGCAGCCCGCAAGGGCTGCTTTTTTATTGTCTCGCCATCCAGACCGAATTTTTTCTCTTTCGTGCTAATCCCCGACTCCGTACTCATCACCCAGTGTTTGCAAAATGACTTTGTGAAACGCCTGGATCGTTACGAACCGCTGCCCAATCAGCTGCATGTAGGTTACAGTGAGGCTCTACGTCTTCTCGGTGAAATCCCGGAGGAGGGCCCCGTCCACAGACTCATCGAGTGGGCTTACGATCAGCCAGCGGAGAAACTGGAAATTCTGCACATTCGCGACTATCACGATCCGCAGTCAGCATCGCAAAAAGCGCATCTGGAGCAGTTTGGATACCATTGTTTGCAAGGTACAGAAGGAGCCGATTTTGTCTTCCGCTCGCGCATCCAGGATGAGTCGCGGCACACGATCTTTGATGCGACTGGCCTCAATGATTTTGCTGAAACCGCGCTCGCGCATGCATTTACAGGACGTGAAGATAAACCTTTGCGCATAGGCATCATGGGTGTGTGGACGGAAGCCAAGATTACCTTTCTGTGCTATGATCTAAAAACTCGTTTCAGCGGCTTTCGCATTGGCGTGTGCAGCGCCCTGTGCGCTTCAAGTTCCAGAAGCATGCACTTTATTGCATTGGATCAATTGCAAAGTATTCTGGGCATTGAAGTATTTGCTTCTACCGGAGCGTTTGCTGAATTCCTGACAGGTGATATGCCTGTGGTCCGGCCCACCCCCCACCTGCGCGGGGGCAACCTTCGCATCCACAGTGAGCTGGAAGTCGGTTCCACCGACCGGGCATTACTGTCCTATTTGTTCCGTGATTGCCGCAGCGTCGAACTGAAGAGTCTGGACGGAGGCTTCTCCGGCAATCTGGTACTCAAAGCCGCCGGTCAGGATCAACTCGGACACCGGCAGGTACCGGTCGTGGTAAAAATCGGACCGCGCGACGCGATTGCCAGCGAAAGGCAGGCCTTTGAACGTATCCAGGAGGTGCTGGGCAACGCAGCACCGGGAATTGTGGATGCCGCCGAAATCGATGAACGGGGAGCCATTAAATATCGCTACGCATCCATGCTCGATAGTTCCGTGGAAACCTTTCAAGATTTCTACCAGCGAGCGAGCATAGAAGAACTTCTGCCCGTACTCGATCGAGTGTTTCGCAACCAGCTCGGGCGGCTGTACGAAGCGGCAAGTCTGGAAAAACTGAATCTCCTTGAATATTACGATTTCCGCCCCGCTTATGCTGAGGGGGTGCGCCTCAGAGTAGAACAACTACTGGGAAGGATAAGCGGAAAGGAAGAAATTTTGCCCGGATTATCCGCAGCGAGCGTGGTTCCCTTTTATCAAAGCGAACTACCGACCCTCCAGGAATATGTACCCGGACAGCATTATGTTAGCTACGTGCATGGCGATCTAAACGGAAAGAATATTCTTCTGGATGCGGCGCACAATGTATGGTTGATCGATTTTTTTCATACGCATCGCGGGCATGTTTTGAAAGACCTTATAAAACTGGAAAATGACATTCTTTATATTTTCTGTGAAATCAACAGCGATCAAGAACTTGCTCTGGCCTGTGAACTATCCCGCCGGCTCTATGATGTTGTGGATCTGGCTGTCTTACCGGACCTGACGGATCTTAGAATGCCACCGGCCATAGAGAAAGCGGCAAAAATCGTCCTCCACTTGCGCTCCTATTACCCTGACTTGATTTTCAGTGATCGTGCACCCTACCAGCTTCATACCGGGGCTTTGCGTTATGCCATGCACACCCTGGGCTTTGATGAGTCTTCCCCACGCCAGAAAAAATGGGCTCTCTTCAGCGGGTCCCTGTTTGTCGATAAAATCCTGGCTGCCCTCAAAGCATCGCGTGATCTGCGCATTGATTTTCTGGCCGATCCACCGGTGAACCATGTGGGCATCACTCTTCTGCCGGGACGCAAGGATCAAAAGCGCGATCTTTCCGCCGATCTGGCCTGCCTGAAAGACGCAGGCATCACCCACGTGATCAACCTGGTCATGCCGGCAGAACTTGAGCGCTACGGCGTGCCCCATCTTAACGATGCCTACAGCAATGCCGGCCTGAAGGTCTTCGCCTATCCCGTTGCCGACCAGCATGCTCCGGGCCCTGGTCGTCTTAGAGAGCTCTACAGGTGGATCGATGAGGCAGGTCCGGACTCTCGTGTCCTTGTTCATTGCGTTGGCGGCCTGGGTCGCTCTGGAACCGTCGTCGCCGGATGGCTCATCCATCGCGGATATGCGCCCGATCAGGCCATCGCACTGGTACGGGAAGCCCGAACAGCCCGGGCCATTGAGACAGAAGAACAGCTGGCTTTTTTGCAAAAGGAGTCAAGTGCACCCTGAATTCTTCTTGGCCCGGGAAGTGGGGACAATTCCTTTCCCTCTATCAACCTGTCAGGAGAAAATATGGCTGGAGAAGCTCGAAGCCCCCTAACTGTAGTGCTGCTTTCACTGGTTACGTGTGGCATTTACTCTATTATCTGGACCTATCGCATCACGGAAGAAATGAAGGCAAACCTGAACGATGAATCGATCGAACCAACAAGAGAGCTTGTGCTTTCACTGGTTACATGTGGCATTTACTGGATCTACTGGATGTACATCATGGGAGAGCGCATCCAGAGGCTCCATCAGAAAAAAGGCCTGACCACAGAAAACGAAGGAATGCTCTTTTTGATCCTTTCCCTGTTTGGACTTTCCTTCGTTTCCGTTTACCTGATGCAGGACCGTATCAACAAAGTTTACGCCTGATTTTTCAAATTCGGGCTTGACCGGCAGACCACAGCCATTACCTTTCCTTGAATCGCTGGGTGTGGTCTTTCGGGCCTGAGACTCAATTTTTGAGAAACCCTCGAACCTGATGCGGGTAATGCCGACGCAGGGAAGCGACCCTTCGATTCATTAAAAACGGAGGGAATATGAGCAAAGTAGCCATCACAACCGGAGCACTCCCGGGATCGCGGAAGGTCTATCGCCAGGGTAGCCGGGCAGACCTGCGTGTGCCCATGCGTGAAGTGGAGCAACAGCCAACCAGAGGTACAGCCAATCCGCCCGTCGTTCTTTACGACACCTCTGGACCGTATACGGACGCAGAAGCCAGCATCCAGATTGAACACGGTCTGCCGGCTCATCGACAAACCTGGATTGCCAGCCGCCATGATACACAAATCATTCGCATGAAGGACAATCGAACCATTCGCCGGGCCATCGGGCAAAAGAGAGTCACTCAAATGCATTACGCCCGCCGGGGGATGATAACTCCGGAAATGGAGTTCATTGGTATCCGGGAAAATCAGGAGCCGGAATTTGTCCGCAGCGAAGTGGCAAGAGGCCGCGCGATCATACCGGCCAATATCAACCATCCGGAGCTCGAACCAATGATCATTGGCCGCAACTTCCTGGTCAAGATCAACGCCAACATTGGCAACTCTGTCATCAGTTCTTCACTCCCCGAAGAAGTGGAGAAAATGGTCTGGGCTATTCGCTGGGGCGCAGATACAGTCATGGACCTGTCAACCGGTCCAAACATCCACGAAACGCGGGAAGCCATTTTGCGTAACTCTCCCGTGCCGATTGGCACGGTGCCTCTCTATCAGGCTCTGGAAAAGGTTAACGGACGCGCAGAAGAACTCAGCTGGGAATTGTATCGCGATACGCTCATAGAACAGGCTGAACAGGGAGTGGACTACTTCACCATTCACGCAGGAGTTCTACTGCGCTACATCCCTTTAACCGCAAAGAGATTGACCGGCATCGTGAGTCGAGGCGGTTCGATTATGGCCCGCTGGTGCCTGGCGCACCATAAAGAAAATTTTTTATACACTCACTGGGATGAGATCTGTGAAATCATGGCCGCTTATGATATTTCCTTTAGCATTGGTGATGGACTGCGCCCGGGCTCACTGGCAGATGCCAATGATGAGGCTCAGTTTGCCGAGCTGAAGACTCAGGGGGAACTCACCGGGCGCGCCTGGGAGTATGATGTGCAGGTAATGAATGAAGGACCAGGCCATGTGCCCATGCATCTCATCAAAGAAAACATGGAAAAGCAACTGGAGTGGTGTCAGGAGGCTCCCTTTTACACACTGGGGCCGCTGACGACAGACATTGCTCCGGGCTATGATCACATCACATCAGCAATCGGTGCTGCCATGATTGGCTGGTATGGCACGGCAATGCTTTGCTACGTAACCCCAAAAGAGCATCTGGGTCTTCCGGATAAAAACGATGTGCGCGAAGGTGTTATCGCTTATAAGATTGCCGCGCATGCAGCGGATGTAGCCAAGGGGCACCCGGGCGCCATTGCCCATGACCATGCACTATCGCGGGCCCGTTTTGAATTCCGCTGGGAGGACCAGTTCCGATTGGCCCTTGATCCGGAGAAAGCCCGCTCCTACCATGATGCAACCTTACCGGCAGAAGGGGCAAAGCTGGCTCATTTTTGCTCGATGTGCGGTCCGCGTTTCTGCTCCATGGAAATTACCCACCAGATCCGTGATTACGCCCGCGAACACGGGCAAACGGAGGAAGATGTCATAGCGGCGGGGATGGTGGAGAAATCTGCGGCTTTCCGCCGGGCGGGAGAACTTTATGTCCAGCAGGATTAACGGCCCGCCGCATAGATAACTACGCGCAAAGAACGCAACAGGATATACACGTCAAGCAGGAGAGAATAGTTTTTGATGTAGTATAGATCATACTGTAACTTCTCAACAGCATCGGCAACGGAAGCCCCGTACGGGTACATGACCTGCGCCCAGCCAGTCAGGCCAGGCCTGACAAGATGCCTGAGTCTGTAATAAGGGATCTCTTTTTCCAGCAAAGAATTGAACTCGGGCCGTTCCGGTCGCGGGCCAATAAAACTCATCTCGCCACGAAGCACATTCCAGAGTTGCGGCAGTTCATCGATTCTGGTGGCTCGCATGAATCGACCGATTCGGGTTACGCGAGGATCGTTTTTCTCTGCCCAGCGGGCACCGCCGCTTTCCGCATCCACGCGCATGGAACGAAATTTATAGACGGTGAAGGGCATGCCCCGCAGGCCATTGCGCACCTGTCTGTAGATAACCGGCCCCCTGGACTCCAGACGAATCAGAATGGCAAACACAAGGAGTATCGGGCCGGACACGATGAGAAGCATGCTTGCCAGAAGAAAATCCGTAAAATATTTGATGCGCAACTCTGCAAGGTTATGGATGAGCGAGAACCCCTGCCCCAGAGCAATCCAGTCTTCCTGCAGCGTATGAATCGGCAACTTTCGCAGATACTCTTCGTAAAAATCCGGTAGATCAAAAACGCGCACACCCTGCAGTCGGAGTTGCAGTAAATCGTGAATCCTTTCCGCTGTCATTGTCCGGCCGGATACGATGCAGCCGTGGTAGGCGTTCCAGTCCTGATTGGTTAGATTTTCGCCCCTGTCCGGCAACATTTCTACCCGCCACTGCATACCCTGTTTTTTCAGGTCCTCCTGTAAATGCTTGAGCAATTCAGGCTGCCCGTAAAATGCATAGAGAACGCTCTCATCACGCTGACGAAAAAAACGAAACAAAAACAATCGATGCAGATAATTGCCGGTTGTACAGAAAAGCAACATGAGCAAAAGAACACCGCGGCCAAGTTCCCCGCCCGTATACCGAATCTCCGTCAGGAATACAACAAAGGCAATGATCAGGCCCTGAAAACCGGCCGCCACAAAGATGCGTTCCGGTCCTGCAAGAAGCTTTGTGCGCAGGAAAGGATTGTAACCGTTAGCAAGATAGTAAATTCCGAGGATAATCAGGAGAAGCCAGACAGCGGTGAAATTAAAAAGCCATCCGTCTTCAACCGCTTGAATGCGTAAAAAATAGGCCAGATTGAAAGAGAAGATAAATACCAGGGCATCCAGCAGCAGCAGTATGGTTCCGGCCAACAATCTGCCGGGCGGGTTACCGGCCTGGGAACTCAAGCGGTAGCCTCAAGTTCCAGAGCAGAGAATATCTGATCAATCACCCGGGAAATTTCGAATCGCTCCCGGACTATGGCAAGGCTCCGCTCTCCCATCTTTCTGCGAAGATTTGCATTGCCGGCCAGCATTCGCATGGCCTGAACCAGAGAATCAACGTCCCGCACCGTAACAAGAATTCCGTTTTCACCAGGAATCACCGTTTCCCGGCAGCCCGGAACGTCTGTTGTGATGACAGGCAGTCCCGTGGCCATGGCTTCCAGAGTGGAGATGGGCAGGCCTTCGCGGTAGGAGGGCAGGACAAAAACGTCGGCGCGCGCCAGTTCCGGACGAACATCAGCCATATGTCCCACGTACTCCACAACCTGCTCCCTGACCAGGCGATCCAGCTCGTTTTTCTTCAAAGAACGCGGATTCTCATGCAACCCGCCCACGATGCGAAACACTACATCGTCTTTGAATTGGCTTTTTACCACACGGGCAGCAGCCACATACTCATGGATTCCTTTGTCTTTTAACAAGCGGCCCACAAACAAAAAGGCTACCGGACCTGGCTCCTTGCGGGGCCCCGGGGAAAACTTTTGTAGATTAACACCTTCACCATTCAGTATCGCCGCCTGATAGGGACGCACAAGCTTATAATCGGTAAAAACCTTGAGGTCATCTGCATTTAGAAAGAATACCTTCCGATTCAAGGGAAGGACAAGTCGGTACATGATAATTGCATAAAACCGAATCAGTAAATTCAATATATCTTTACCTATAAAAGCATAGCCGAGCCCTGTGATCATTGAGTAGATCCGCTTCACTCCAGCGCGATGAGCCGCAAGAGAGCCGTACAGGACGCATTTGACAGAATAGTTGATCTGCAAAGCCGGGCCGATTCTTTCCAGGAGACGCCTGACCTGCTTATAGAAACGAAGATCATTTAAGATGTTCAAACTGCCACGCTTCAAATCCACAGCTTCATATTCCACGCCCAGATCACGGATCTCACTCTCTTCCGCAAAGCGAGGACAGAGCAAAGTCACCCGGTAACCCCGCTCAATCATAGACATCATAAGCTCACGCCGGAAAAGTAGCATGTAGCGACCGTCGTTGCTGAGTAAAGTTACCGCAGGCTGTTTTTTTTTCATTTCCATACGGGATTGCCCGGGAGCCAATGCAGCAGGGAGAGATGAAATGCCAAATCAAGCAACTTTTGGCGGTGGATGTTTCTGGTGCACCGAGGCCATTTTCAACCGTGTAGCTGGAGTGAAAAAAGTGATCTCCGGCTATGCCGGCGGACAGACCCAAAACCCCGATTACCGCAGTGTCTGCAGTGGAACAACCGGCCACGCTGAGTGCTGTCAGATCGATTTTGATCCGGCAGTCACTTCTTACGATGCCTTACTGACCATCTTCCTGGATACGCATGACCCGACGGCGCTCAATCGACAGGGAAACGATGTGGGGACGCAATATCGTTCCGTCATTTTTACACATGATGGCGAACAGGAGTCTTTAGCCAGACAGAAGATTCAGGAATGGCAGAAGAGATATACAAAGCCCATTGTGACGGAAGTGCAACCCCTGACAGTTTTTTACCCGGCAGAAGCTTATCATCAGAATTATTATGCTCTGCATCCGGATGAGGGCTACTGCCGATACGTGATCGCACCTAAAATCGAAAAACTGGAAAAGGTTCTCACTGAACGTTCAGGGTAATGGCTGCCGGCCAGCGCCGGCCGGCAGAATCCTGCAGCTCAAGCGGAATAACTCTGGTTCCGGAAGCGCTCAGAACAAAACGAAGTACTTCTTTATGATAGTCCGCTGTATTGTTCGTGGTCACACAGCTACCCAGGCTCCCCTCAAAGGGGAGCCCCGCACGCATGCACAGGGAATTGCCGGAACTCACGTCAGAGAGTGCGATCTCGGTCGCCGTCGCCTCAACACCGGATACACTGGTTGCCCGAATCCTGACGCCCTGGACAGTCCTTTGGCCACTATTGCGCAGCACCGGTGCCAGACGAATCGTTTCGCCACTGGCCGGCAGGCCATCGCCATTGCCCACGGTCTGGTAGCCAGACGCAGCATTGGTCTGATCGTAGATTGTGCTGGAGTGTAAAGTAAGCTCGATGAGTTCACCAAACAGTGCGTTGCGAACCAGGTAGTAAAATATCCCCTGGCCTTCTTTTGACTCAGGATCCAGGGGGCTGTGTAACGAGGACCTGGCATCCATGCAAGAGAAAAACAGAATCAATAGCACAGGAGTAACTCTAAAATGCATACAAAACCCCTGCACGCAGAAAAGCCCGGCCATTGGTTTCATAATCGGGCAGGACAAACCACATCGCATTGCCCAGAGCCAGATCTGCACCACTGGATCTGTGGGCAAAAAAAGGAAGATCGGCACTGCGCTTTTGCGCCCATAGGTAAACAAAAGCGGCAGCCCAGACGGATTGATTGTAAGCTCGCGCCTGGCGGATCGCCTCACCTCGCCGACTTTCCACGAGAGAAGAAAAGTACAGGTAGTGTGCGAGAAAATCCGGAGAGATCCGGCCGGAAGGCAGGAGGCCTGAATAGTCCCCGCTCTGTCCTTCAAACATGGGCCGGTCACTCAAATAGAGGATCCCGGCCATCGTCGCCAGATTGTAATTGTGCCTGGCCTGATCGTAGCGCATTCGCGCGGTGTACGCCGTATTGGCCGCCGCAGAAAAGGATCCCAGAAAAAAAAGGCCGGTAAGCAGGTGCCCGCTTTTAGCATGCTTGAACCCCGGTAGAACGTAGTTGATACGCGTTTTATGTTCTTCCAGAAAAGCACCTGGAACGGCGAGGACTTCGCGGGCACCTTCAGGAAGCCTGCCGGATAGTTCTGCATCCCGCACCTTCGCGTAGTTTTCGGAGATGACGACATCCGATTCTGACTTACCTTTGATACGGGCGATGAGTCGGCGTGTCATACGAAATATTTCCGCTTCCAGGGCCCCTTCATTGGGAGCCCGGGCCACACCACTGGTCACCACTTCCAGAGTCTCAATGTCGATCGCATTCAGAACAATAAAATAGGTATTGGTTTTTCGCAGCGTTCCGGTAAACATGAGTCGCGCATTCAAATTGCGCCCGACTTCGCCGAGCTCTTCACTCATCCCGGATTGCTGCAGTGTCAGTTCGCGCAGCGCAAGCTTGCGCCGCACCGTATCTCTTTCTATGACCCGGAACTCCTCCGTGCTGATCATACTGGCCCGGATCAAATCGGAATAGTGCTCCGCCTGAGCAGCGGTCGCCCCTGAGGGAACCAGGTCCAGAATGACGACTGGCGGCCGCTCCTTCAAGGCCCGGTTACGCAGCTGGCACTGACAGAACAGGACCAGCAGGCCTAAGGCAAAGAGCCGCAAGCTCTTTTAACGGGCCCCGGAGGACCGATTCATGGTGAGCTGAGCCACAGCGAGAAGAGCGATGGGCACGCTGTAGGGTGAGCAGGATACGTAATTGAGCCCGGAGTCCATACAGAACTCAATGTTGGCCGGATCCGCGCCATGCTCGCCACAAAGGCCAAGTTTTAAGTCCGGGCGAGAAAGCTTGCCCCGTTGAGAAGAGAGCCGCACCAGTTCCTTCACCGGATCGCCCAGAACCTGAAAGGGGTTGGAAGCCAGTAAATCAAATTCCGTATACACCGGGAAGAAGGAATTCACGTCATCGCGGGACAGGCCATTGGTCGTTTGCGTCAGGTCATTGGTACCGAAACTGAAGAACTCGGCGTAGCGGGCAATCTCCGTGGAAAGTAGCGCCGCAGCCGGAAGTTCAATCATGGTGCCGACTTTGTAGTCTACCGGTTGTCCGTTTCCTCTCTTGTAATCCCGGCCTATATCGGAGATTCCGATGATATGCTTGCCTTCAATCTTCTTACCATTGCGGATGAAACGCAGTTCATTGGGATTCATAATCAAAGGAATCATAATTTCCGGAACCACATCAATGCCCTCAGCACTCAGTCGCACCGCTGCCTCGAAGATGGCCCGCACCTGCATCTCATAGATTTCCGGGTAAGAAACGGCAACGCGGCAGCCGCGATGTCCCAGCATCGGGTTGAACTCATGGAGTCTGTCGATCTGAGCCTGAATGGCCGCACGATCCCCGCCCGATCCTTTCTTTTTTAAGTATTCCATATAAGCATCAAGCATTTCCGGAGTGCGCGGCAGGAACTCGTGGAGAGGGGCATCCAGAAGCCGGATGGTCACTGGATAGGGTGACATGGTCTTAAACAAATCGTAGAAGTCACCGGCCTGCAGCGGGCGCAAATCATCCAGCGCCTTTTTCCTGTCTGCTGCGTCCCGGGCCAGAATCATTTCGCGGAAACGATTGATCCGATCCTCGGCAAAGAACATATGTTCTGTACGGCAAAGACCAATGCCATAGGCCCCCATCATTTTAGCCACCCGTGCATCCCGTCCAAGGTCGGCATTGGCGCGGACAACAAATGAGGGCTGGATGAACTTCCTGATGATCTCAATAAATTCAACAAGACCATTGGTCTGGATATCCGGATTGATCAGCGAAGCCTTCCCCAGGGCGATCATGGGCGGCCGGTACACGGGCACATCCATCGTTACATAGTCCCCTTCTTTGATCACCGTTCCGGAAAGCTCAAATTGTCTGTCACCCATCTTGATCTCAGGATTCACAATACTTACTTTTCCTAAAGATCGCGCCACTACCGGCGCATGCGATGAATAACCACCTTCCACAGAGATCACACCCTGCCCGACTTCAATGGCTTTCACGTCTTCCGCAAAAGAGGCTTCAACCATAAGGATGAGTCGGGTATCTTCACCCTTCTGCAAGGCATCACGATGCGCTTCCATCAAGGCATCGGCGGAGAAGAATACACGGCCAACAGCTGCGCCGGGTGAACCACCCAGTCCTCCGGTGATGGCCTTGATTCCATCCAGCGACTTGGGATCGACTACCGGATGCAGAAGGCTGGCCAGCTGACCGGGCGGTATCTGCTCCACGACCCACTTTTCCTCGACAGCACCGGATTTCATAAGATCCAGAAGAGTGCGTAAATGAGCCTGGGTGGATTTTTTATCTACGGAAGTCTGATTGATCAGCCAGAGCTTCTTATTTTCAACAATGAATTTTACCTCACGCAGCTCGCGGAACTTGCGCTCAAGAGCAGATCCAATCTCTTTGAGCTGGTTCAAATAGCCCTCTGAGAGCGAATGAATATCCTGGCCATCACGATCCAGCGTATAACTCTTATAAAGAAAGCTACCGGACAACCGATTCTCGCCACTGATAATGTCCCGCGTAAAGTACATACCCACACTGCTTTCTTCGCCAATATTTCCAAAAACCATCCCCTGTACAATAATGGCCGGGTTATCATCCTCTTCCAGGTCCGGATCAAAGTAGCTGCGCGCGGTTTGCTTGATCACAGCCTCGAGCTGGGCAAAAGGCTCATCGGGAATTTTATCCGCCCCGATCAGGGCTTTCATTTCCCGCGCGCAGGACATGGTCCCCTCTGTTGTTTTTTCGAATTTAGCTTCTATAGCATCAAACTGAGCCGGAGCCAGACCAAAGAGCTTGGTGCCGGCCGTACGTAACAAATAGCAATATTCAAACCACGCCTGTTGCTCACCAATCATGGCAGCAAACCCGGCAATATTGGCTTCCGACAAACCGACATTGAAAACGGTTGGATAAATCGGCAAACTCAGGTTGGAACTTACAACGACTTTCAGGAGCAGCGGATTTGTCTGATCTCCATACTTACGGCCGACTCCGGCCTCAATCTGAGGCAGGGCCTGGCGTATCATGCCCATGACATCGGCTGCATCCATCTTTCCTGTAAGGCGCGAATCCAGTATAAACCCGGGAACGATGGGCAACCGCATTTCTGCAAGTTCGAAGGCACGCTGTCCTCTTTTACCGCTGCGAGCCCAGACTTCTGCGTCTGTAGTGCAACCTTCCTGACTGAATGGATAGAATCCCGACATATCTTCCTCCCCGGAACTGGGTTTGGGTTTATCGGGTTATTGTCTGGGAGTGCGCGGATTCCGGCAAGCCATTTTAACGACTTTCATAGAATTTCGCGCAATTGCGGCCGGCGTCTTTGCAGATGTAGAGCGCTTCATCGGCCAGGCGAATGAAGTCTTCCGCTGTGCTCAAGTGATCCTTATGCCGGGGATAACTGGCAATCCCTATGGAGATAGTGATATTTGCAAACTTGCCATCAATGGGTATGGGATGGGACTCTATATTGGTGCGGATCTTCTCCGCAACTTCCAGAGCCCGGTCCGGCCCCGTGTCAGGCATGAGAACGCAAAACTCTTCGCCGCCGTAGCGCCCGGCCATATCATCGCCACCAAGCTCATACACCGTGTCCTTAATCACATGCGCAAGCTCGATGAGCGCAGCATCGCCGCCAAGGTGACCATGCTCAGTGTTCACTTTCTTGAAATGATCGATATCTGACATGATCAGACTGAGTTGCCCGCCGCCCTGGCGTGTTCGCCTGAACTCTTCTTCCAGTCGGGCCAGAAAGTAATTCTTCAAATAAAGGCCGGTCATGCCGTCCACCGTGGCCAGTTCATGGAGACGGGCATTCTCTATGGCTATGGCTGCTTGATTGGCAAGAGCACTGAAAATCCGTAGATCCGTGCTGTTGAAGGGCTGCTGATCCTTTTTGTTGAGAACCTGCACCGTACCCAGAACACGCCGACTGATTTTGAGAGGGACGCACATCATGGAGCGCGTCACAAAACTGCTCTTGGCGTCACCCTTGCGAGAAAACCTTGGATCCTGCGATGCATCCTCAACCAGAACAGGCTTACCTTCCTGAGCCACCCAGCCAGAAATTCCCTCGCCGACTTTTAGCCGCAGATCACGCAGCTTCTCACTTTCTTCGCCACCCTTGAGTGTATGAAAGTAAAGCTCCTGGGTCTCCTCATCCACAAGCATCAAGCTTGAGGCCTCGGCATTCATAACATCGCGGGCCTTTTCCATTAAAGTATCCAGCACCTGGCGCAGGTCCAGCCGGGCGGAGATAAGGGTCATTACCTCTAAAACTTCATAGAGGTGCCAGTTCTCGTTCTGTAGCTTTTCTATCCGGGCGGTTTCGTTCACAGGAGTAACCGCAGTCTCTTACCGGGCCAGCATCTCACGCAGGCGCAGGACAAAGCGACGATACACAGAACGGACTTTAACCAGAAATTCATTCAGGGCCGGTGGCAGAGATTTGTGAATGTAATCCGGCTCATCTACAATGAGCTGTATCCCCAGTTGTTCCAGGAGTCCATAAAATCTTTTGCGTTCGGCAGCCAGTCGCATTCGTTCCTGAAAGATTTTGGTTACAGCATCCAGAGAAAAAGACAGAGAATGGTCCCCTGATCGCAGAATGTCTTTCTCCAGTCGACGCAAAACGCGAACAAAGGAACGTGAGTCCTTCTCCAGCTCTTCAATTCCGGGCGGCAGAGGAAAACGAACCGGCTCAAGCGGTGCGGCTGAGGTGAGCATATAGACGCGCCCTCGCAAAATCACCAGCTCCATATACACAGCCGTCTTTGCCAGGTCCAGCCAGTCTCCAAAGCGCCACTTGCGCAAACTGAATTTCTTTTCCAGACGGCGCATCTGTTTGCGGGAATAGTCGTCGTAAAGGGTCTGATACTCTGGAAGCTCGCGTATGAATTTGAGCGCCATATGAAGCGCATTCTGGGAGCCCACATCCGTTGCTGGCGGAAGCTTCACCAGCTCACTGAGCAAATGGGCCAGACGGGCCGGATCGTATTCGAAACCGATGGATTGCAGCAAGATCTCATGAAGCAAATCGTGATGAATGGAACCTTTCAGAGGGGCAGTAAAATGATCGACCAGATCCGCAGCAACTTCTGAGGAGTGTATGCGATACTCACGCCATTTCACCAGCGGATAAAAGTCTGCACTCAGCCGGAGCTTACGGAAGGCCTTTTCCCTGATCTTTCCGGGAACGACCAGCAACAGCCTCCCCGCCCGACTTTCCAGATCCGCTTTACTACTGTAGCGGAATATCTCAAAATCAAAAGGCGCCTTAAAGTACGAAAAAGACTTACTTACTTTCTTTCCGGCTCCCAGGGGAAAAAGCGCCAGGACATCCCGGCCTCCCTTATGGGGCTTGATGGCAAAGAGCATGTGCGAGCCGGATCGCGAAACAAAACTAACGGTACTGCGAGCAAAAGGCAGCGGCCGCATATCCTCGTATTGCTTGAATGCGGCCTTATTATAGATTTTTTTTAGAATAGACAGGCGCTCCTGGTCCGGGCAAAAGATCCCCACTTCCTTGCTTTCAGCATTTTTTCTGCGCAGAATCTCCGTGAATCCTGGACCGTAAGGTGAGGCACTCGCTACCATGCTCGCCCGGTCCGGATCGATTCCATTCTGGAACAGAACGTAATGCGGATCGACCGGCGGATTCACGAACAATCCTTCGCGCTCAAAGTGCCAGTACAGACTTATCTGGCCGGCAATTGCTTCATCCGGAAAAAGAAAACCTACACCTTTCTCGCATTTACGCTCCCGCTTCTGTAGGGCCCTGTTGAACAATTCATACTCGCGATCGATGTGCAGAACTCCTCTTTTGAAAGAGGAGTAGTCCAGCACCCTTGCCCCACCCACAGTTACATTGACATTTCCGGTGGCAAAAAAAGTGAGCATGCTTTTGTCCCGCTCCGCTCCCCCGGAACCGATCTTGGCCCGGTAAGCCAGCGATTCAATGGGACCGGGTTCTCCCCTTTCTTCACGAATGCCGGCAAAGGAATTGATCTGGCTGATGCGCTCACGACTGCCCACGTAGCGAATGTGCTCGGAACCGGCACGAAGGGTTGCATCAATCCAGGCCACCTCAACACCGGCATTTACCGGGTCCTCTTCCGGAAGGACTACATTTTCAATATGCTTGAGGAGCCCCATGGGAACAGAGTTCGGGGAAGAGCCAAATCGAATAAAGGGACGAAAATCCCGCGGATGCAATCCTGTGTAAACAAGAAGTGTATCGCGATTGAGCTGAAAGGCCCGCTCCGCCCCGCGAATCTCGGTTGCCGGATCATTTTGCCTTTTCATAAACGTACTCGAAGATATAATTTCCTATTTTAAATTTATCACCGGGAGAAATCATCCCTTTCTTTTTTTGCACTTTGTACTCAATCAAACTGGCAGGCTTGCCTCTGGGCTTCAACACAGGCTCGCCCTGCGAACGCCCACCTTTGAAGGAAAATTCCTGGGGCAATCCCAGCTGCTTGATCCGTAAATTATTGCCCATGCGCTGGCCGATTTTGAATTTTCCGCCCTGCTGACGATCCAGGTGAAAAGCAAGCTTATTGGGAAAATTCACTCCATCTTCATAGTATTTCAATTCACCCACCGGCTTGTGGCGGTACAACCATTTATGGATCAACCAGAAAAGGCCTCCCAGAAAAAGCAAAACGACGAGTGCAAGGAGCAGGTAAAGACCGTAAGATTCAAGCAAATCCATGATTCGGCTGCGGCCAATGTCCGCTGACACTTCCGTGAGTCCGGTTGAAGCGCCCGGATCGGTACTGCCTGGATCACCGGCTACGGTTTTGACGCGCGAAGACATATCCTTAAGGGTGGCTTCCAGAGCAGGATCCTGCAATCGGGCCAGGTTCACGTAGTAAATATAAGGATTATTGCCGGTCGCTTCTTCATCACGAATCTGGGATATTTCAAACTTCTTGCGCCGCTGCGCCGGATCATCGCGTCCATCAGTCAGGAGAACGACAACGACCCGCTTGCCTTCTGCCGTTAGACGTGAAGTTTCCGTCTGTAGAGTGCGCAACATCGTTGCCATATCTGTACTCTGACCGGATGGCTTTAAGCTGCGCACATACTCCACCACAGCCTGACGATCCGCATCTGTTTGAATCGCAAAGGACTTTCCGGGATGTACTCTATCATCAAAGGGCAGCACCCGAACCTGGTCGTCCTCCCGGGCACTTTGCACCAGTTCCGGGACGCTCTCCTGCACTTTCTTGAGTGTCTGCCCCTTAATCATGGAACCTGACGTGTCCACCAGGTAGATATATTCTGTTGCCTGGCTACAGGACAACAGAAGCACAACCAGAATTGCTGGTAGTTTATTTACGATCCGCACCATACATTCCCCAATCGCCAAAGAGCCCGGCCCAGCCTTAAGCTACTCATACTCATTGTACGTCTTTGTGTTCTTGATATACTCCCTGGGATTAAAGCGGATCTGCCCGTCTCTGTCAAGATATTCCAGGAGCAAAATGAAAAACCACATGAGCGTGTCCGGACCGGTTTCTATCACCTTGTAACGCCCGGCCTCCCAATCTTTGATAATCATACCCTGATCCAGAACACAGATTATGTCGGTTTGGTGGGTGGCCGCCACGGCCTTGTCCTGGGCATAATTATCGAGAACCTTCTTATGGGAGAGGAGCGGGAGAGCGGACTGATAGGCAAAGAAGAGGCTGAAAATCGGCAGGAAATTGCCGGGCGCGGATTCTGGCTGACTGTCCGCATAGAGCGATTTGATGGCGTTGGTCATTCCGGCATGCGTAACAATGTGGTTGGATCGCAGGTCTGTTTCAATAGAAAGGAATGCATGGACCGACTCAGCGAGTACAAAGTTACCGGACATCTCAATGATGGAAGGACAGAATTTCTTGTAAATCACCATGTCGCAACTCCGACTGAGCATGTGCCTTTTGTTGCGCACCCGGCCGCTGGCCAGGGAAAACCCTTGTGGAATATGGTCGCGAATGAAATGAAAGAAGTCGCGGTAAATGCGCAGATCCTTCTCTTTGGCCGGCAATTCGAGCCCGCGCTTCTGGATCTGCTCTTTTAACTTTTCTTGAAGCTCCCGGCCTTTTTCCGCGAAATAATCGGTAAACATGCTGCTATTATCGGCTTAGAAAAGCGATAATACGCGGTTCACATCTTTCTTTAAGAAAGCTTCAAAGCGATTCGACGCGGCCTCAAACAGATACTTCTGTAAACGGCTGATATGCTTGATTTCCGGGCCTGCTGCCTGAAAAAAGATCAGGCCGCCGTGCTTCACCTTCCCCCACTTAAACAGTGAGTTGAGGTCCTGGATGAGTTCCCCTTCGTGGTAAACGATGATCTTGCAGCCATGATGCGTGGTCTCATAGGCCTCAATCACATTCTTCCAGGCCTCCACGTTTCCATTGTGAAAGAGTTCGTTTGTCACCTGGACGCTGTATTTGGGGCTGATCATACGCTTTCCGCCGGTGGCAGGCGCGGACCCGGCTGCCGGGGATGCTTTGCTGGCCGCCACCGGAGGCGGAGGGGGAGGTGGCGGCGGAGGGGCTGCAGCGGTGGCTTTGAATCCCTCCGTACTTCCGGGATCTTTTCCGGCAAGCAGTGCAAAAAAAGCGTCCATGCCCCGGCGAGCAACATCCGCATTCCCATCACGACTGCGGGCATAAAGAGTGATCAATTCATCACGCTTGAGCTCCATCACCGCTTCCCAGTCAGAAGCTACTGAGGGATTCACCAGCATGGTTCCCAGGTTGGGATGCATATAACAGAGGACCAGATCCAGATTGGTCCATTCAGCACAGCGCGACTGAACCGGTCCAAAATTGGTAAAGGATTCACTGAGATTGATGGAACGGCAGGGAAAGTTGTATTTGTGTACCAAGGCAACGGACAGAATGGGCAGCACCTGGTCGCGATTCAACGTGCCGGCTTCAAGAAGTCCGTTCAGCAATGTTGCCGCATTTTGACCCTTACCGATTTCCTCGATGATCCCGGTCACGCTTACCAGGTGTCTTAGTGTTTTATTGAAAACCGGTCTTGTTCCCAGACCTGCCAGATCCATATCCATGAACGGAACCTGAATGAAGCGCTTCCTTTGACAACAAAAAAACCCGCTGATTGCTCAGCGGGTTTCAAAAGAGAGAGAAAAAGCTTCTTACAGCTCTTTGAGTCCCATTTCTTTGAGTTTATCCTCATAAGATTTGGGAGTAACGTCTGCAGAGCCTTTAATTCCCGATTCAGAGCCTCCTGAGGCTGCCGGAGCGCTCTGCGTTGAAGCAGCATGCGAAGGAAGCACATCAGAGAATGCAGAAGAAATGGTTGATTCCTTATGAATATCCTCTTCTGCCGCAAACGATTGCTCAATATCTGCCCGCACAGTGGACCGACGTCTCTTGAAGCTGGCAAACGCTGCATCGGCGAAGCCCTGCGAAATTCCTGACAGAAATTCGTTCAGGACGTTAGCCATGCCCTTCATCATAAACTGCTTGCGCTTGACCGTGGTGATATCGACGTCAAGGAGAAGTCCTGGCTGGAGGTGATGGGGGTTTACCTCATAGGCAAAACCATTGAAATTGTTTTCCAGAGAATTGAGTCTTTCGTCAATGACCACGCGCTCCACCGGATTCTGGTAATTGAACATCTCCTGCAGCTTATTGCGCAGATATTTGATCTTATCCGAGATATTCTTGAGTTCCACGGTGTAGGTGTGGTTATTCTTCTCTACGAAAGTGTTTACAGGCTCACGGAACATGAGCTCGTTCCACTTAATCTCATCCGGATCCTCGTTGAGCTGCTTGCGGGACTTGTTCCAGGTCTTGGGCATGATGCTTTTTGCCAGATCTTCAAAGTCCGTCAGCTTGCGCGAGAGACCGCCAAATTTCTTTTTGCGATTTTCATACAGCTGGTGGGTTACTTCCCAGCAGGCATCGACTTCGCGCAAGTAAGCGGCCATCCTGGCATCATAAACGCGCTGCAATTCGCGGATCTGGTTCTGATCATAGTACACGAGGCGCATAGCGTAACGCTCATCCGGTAGCTTGGCATACTCAGTATCTTCGTATTCCCGAATGAAACAATCGCGGCCATTCTTCTTATTATCACAGACCTGATAACCCAGTTTGGAAGTATCAAGGATTGACGTCAGAGTGTTTACGGCCGTGTTAAATCCGCGGTTGCGAATGTTTTCTGAGTCGATGATCTTCTTGATCTGCTCGCGCATATTGAGCGGGTCATAGTCATCCTGGTCAATTTCCGCACGGAGGCCTTCGATTTTGTCCAGGAAGCGCTTGGCCAGAATCTTGTAGCGCCGTGAGTTGGGGTCAGACAGGTTATCATCTGTAAAGTTCTCAGTCTGCTTGATTTTTTCAACCATCACCTCGCCATCAGTCATCTCCGCCCGGCCGGAATCGACAAGCTCTTCTTTGAGTTTCTCAATTTCCCGATCAATCAGATCACTGATATACTTGGACAGCGTGTCTTTGAGCAAATGCTCCACGGTTACCTGATAGTGGAAAATGGGGCTGATCAGCTCCGAATCCAGGATATTGATAGAAAGTTTAATATCCGTTACAGTCTTGGGCCGCATCAGATTATCTTTGAAGGCACACTTTACAATCGAGTAAGCATTTTCACCGCGAACAAAGGCGCCCACGTCTGTTTTCTGACGCAGAATGGAGTTGGTTTCATTCTCCAGGTCGTTCATACCGCGCTGAATATGGCCCTGCAAGTGACCGTACATGTTGACGACAGACTTTTCGAGTTCACCCGTGTTGAATTTATCCGCTCCACCCACTTTATCGAGCAATTCCACGATTTCCCGTGGAGTGTAACGCTGGAGAGTTTTTAGTTCTTCTTTATCAACAAAGTCACGAGTCTTTTTTACAATCTCATCTTCAACCGTAATCAGATAACGATTGAACATGTTGGGGTATGCCTGGTTGATATAGTTATAAATCTTATCTTCCAGATTTGCCATGATGTCAATTTGTGATTTGACATTCTCCGGCATTTTGGTTTGAACAAACTTGGTTACATACTCTGCAGTATTATCAATGATGTTCTGCGCCTCTGCCTTTCGATTCCGCCCTTCCCATACCAGTGATGTACGCGAGGCAACAGCACTCGGCATCACTGGATCGATTTTCATCGGGCTTTTAGGAAACTGCCCTGCCATAAAGATTCCTCCAGTTTTCTTTTTCTGTCACCTGTAGCATCGGTTGCTGCAAGCGCATTTTTGTCGGGTAGAATAAAAAAAACCCGCCTGCACGCAGGGGGCGCAAAGCTTCCATTCTTTCAAGTCAAAAAAACGCACAGCAAATGAAAAAACGAACCATCAAGCGACATAATGGCCGGAAATCAGAAGTCGTCCGGCCGTAGAATCTGGACGGGCTTCTTCATCTCCAGAGGGACCGCTGGCAATGGATCCCCTCCGCGATGATCGTCACAAATTTTCTCTGGCACAGTTCCTGGGGCAAACACCTCCGTAAGGCGTTCCCCGCAATGAGCGGCCGGCAAAAGCCCGGAAATCGCACAGATCTGTCGCGTTTCTACAGGCGCCCCGGCGAACGCAAAGGAACGACTTTTTTCTCCGGCGAGCGCCTTCTGCATGAAACGAGCCCATACGGGAGCGGCAAGACCACCACCGGTGGCTCGCTCCCCGAGGCTTCGTCGCAGATCATAGCCGATGTGCGTGGCCGCAACAAGCTCCGGAGTGTAACCCACGAACCAGACATCGGCGGCGCTGTTGGTTGTTCCGGTTTTACCGGCGACTTTACGACCGGGAAGCCGCGCCGCCTGCCCTGTCCCCTTATTCACTGCATCCTCGAGCATAGATGTCATAATGCGGGCCGTACTATCGGATAGAATCCGCTCACCGGCCTTAAAGGAAGGCCTGAAGTCCTCGAGCATTTTGCCCTGACTGTTTGTAATGTAAAGCAGGGCATGGGGGTGTACGCGAAAGCCCCCTGATGCGAATGTGGCAAAAGCGCGGGCCATCTCCAGGCTGGACACCTCATAGCTGCCCAGGGCCACCGTGGCTTCCGGGGGCAAACGACGCCCGGTTTCATCGAGGGCCAGAATTCTCTCGGCAGTAGCATTCAGGCGCGTTGGCCCCATCATTTCATACACAGCCACAGCCACGGCGTTGCGGCTATTGATCAAAGCCTTGCGCAGAAGCATGGGACCTTCATAATCACCCGTATAGTTTTCCGCCGAGTATTCGCTCAGATCTCCCATCACAAACTGCCGTGGCGAATCCTCAAGCAATGATGCCGCGGTAAGTTTTTTCCCGGAATCCGGGTTGCGGTAGGAATATTCTATACCGGCAGCGTAGATAATCGGCTTGAAAGAGCTCCCCGGCTGCCGGCGTGCCTGACGGAAACGTAGAAGCTGGTTGCGTGACTCAAAACCCGAACCACCAATGACAGCGGTAATCTCCCCGGTCTCTGGACGCAGTGCCACCAGGGATCCTTCTACATTCAAGGTTTCTTCCATTAAATCGCTCTGGCGTTGCAGCAAGTCTTCAAAACGGATGGCCATAGCTGGATTTCCGGCAATGAGAGAAAGGGCAGCAAGCCCGGCCGGGCCATGTTCATTGAGACTGCGGATAAACTGTCTTTCTTCCCGACCGATGTTAATGCTGAAATCATAGAGCGGAAAAAGGGAGCGGGCCAGCACCATGAAATCTCCATAACGCTCGTCAAATTCATCAAAGTGACGAAACGGTGGCCGCCGTCTTTCCCTGGTCAGTCGCTTGAGGTGAGCAATGAATTCTTCTTCTGCGGCTTTCTGGTGTTCGACATTGATGGAAGTGTAGATGCGCAGTCCCCCGGAATAAAGTTTGCGTAAAAAGCGAAAAGGCAGCACAGATTTCACGTATTCGCCCGCGTATGGATGTAAATTCAGACGCTGGTGAAAAGCTGAATCATTGGGAGAGCGATTGAGGGAGGCATAGTATTCTGATTCCAGAAGAGCGTACTCCTTCGCTGCCTCTGCCGGAGTCAGGACACCGCGCTCCACCAGTTTACGAAATACCACCTGGACCTTTTCTCTGGACCCATCCCGATTCACCAGGGGACTGAGTTCCCCGGGACGCGTAGTCAGAGAGGCAATGACGGCAGACTCACCCCAGCTTAAATCCGGCAGGCTTTTCTCAAAGTAGAACCGGGCCGCTGCCTCCGCCCCGAGCGCTCCGTGCCCCATAGGTACCTCGTTGAGATACAGTTCAATGATCCGGGCTTTGCTGAGCTTGATCTCCAGAAGGAGTGCAAGCGAGGCCTCACGTACCTTACGGATGATATTTCTTTCTCGCGATAGGAAACGCAAACGGGCCACCTGCTGAGTGATGGTCGATGCTCCCTCTTTTACCCGGCCGGCGCGAGCATTGACCAGAGCTGCCCGTAAAATTCCTGGAAGGTCAAGACCTGGATGGGAGCGGAAATTGCTATCTTCCATAGCGATGAAACTCTGCACCGCCCGCGTGTTCCAGTCAATGTGCTCACCCATACGTACCACATTGCGTTTGCGCCGATAGAACTCGGCAAAGGGAACAGGTTGGCCCGTCCGATCCTGTCCATAAACAATGGAAGGTTCCTCATAGCCCCCATCCAGAAACACCATGATCGGATCCAGGAGCGTGGCGGAAAAGAAGAGTCCGCAGAGAAAAACAAGGATCCCGTTGAGGGCAAGCGCCTTCAGCAGACTGTGGCCGCGAATTTTCTTATCCAGGAGCCGATTCCAGCTGTAGAAGAGGATTCGAGATAAAATACCGCCTGGCGGCTCAAAAATGTAGCGGGAGTAGCGGCCCGTCGTTTCCCGGTCTTCCTGTTTACTTTTTCTCATGAAAATAACTTAAGTAAAATATTACTAAAAAAATCCATCCTGCCACCTGGGCGCTGGCACCGGCAATAGCGGCACCGGTAATTCCGTAGCGTGGTATTAACCACAGGTTCAATAAAAAGCCCGACACCAGCTTAATAAAAGTTTCTGCCGCGATCAAATGGGGACGGTCCAGGCTGTAAAGCGCAGTTCCCAGTGGCGCAAATAGCAGCCGCAAAGCAAAAGCCGGATACAGAATGTACAGTACCGGAAGCGAGGCCATATACTCCGGTCCGTACCACAGAGGAAGCAGGAAAGCAAAGAGAAACACTCCTGGCAAAAGGAGGAGGACCAGTGGAATCAGCCAGCGGTACAGTCGGCGGAAGTACAGAGCCAGTTCCGCACGCTCACGCAGACGCGACATCTGGGGCAGAATGATACTCTGCATGGTAGCCAGAAGTATCAAGAAACCCTGCATGGGGAGTCGTGCTGCGTTATACAGACCGGCTTCTGTTTCGCGAGTGAGAAGCAGGACCTCCAGCCAGTCCGACACAATAGAAACAATGGACGCGGCGAGAATCCAGACGTTGTAGGATAAAAGTCGTAAAGTCCACTCCCGTACGGCACCGGCTGGAGCCGATTTCAGGAAATCCCCGGCTCGAAAAAAAATGAGGAACAGGAGGGCCGCCAGATAAGGTGCCAGCGAAAAGGCAAAGAGCACATGGGCTGCGTCTATCCGCTCTTGTGCGTAAAAAAAAGCCAGGAGGCCCAGCCGAAAAAAGCCGGTCGTAGGCAACCAGAGTGCCAGACGACCGTACTGCCCGTAGGAAACGAGCAGGCTGTCCAGATAAGAAAGAAGGGAAAGCCCTGTCCCGCCGAGGAGCGCAAGCCACAGGAGGGTCTGCCAGGGGACACCCTGGATGTGCAGAACGCCTTGATAGACAAGAATGATTACAAAAGGCAGGGCCAATCCCGCCAGTTTCAGGATGGCACTGGCCCGCAGCAATGCTCCAACCAGCTTCTGATTGCCCTTAAGTTCTTCCGAGAGGTAGCGGACCAGTGACAGTTGCAGGCCAAATTCGGCAACGGCCTGGATGATGACGATGGTTGCGAGAGTCCGTCCGTAGATCCCGTGTTCAGCCACGCTGAGCAGCCGTCCGGCAATCAGGGAGAAAGCCAGGGAAATGGCGGAATTGAAGCTGCGACCCAGAAAAACATAGGCCGTGGCCCGCACGGTCTCCTTCTGCATGTTTACCCCGGTGCCACGGGTTTGCGCCCTGTAGTCTCCTGGCCGCGCCGATGCTCAATGTAGGCCTGATTTCCGGTGACGACCAGGCTCTCCGTCTGATCTCCGTTTACACCGCCCAGCCAGGTCGAGGAGTGGATGCCGGTAATGGAAAGGACTCCATCGGATTTTACAATGTCTTCCGGCCGGAACACGACGCCGGTCAGCTCCCAGGAGCGGGCCAGGGCCTCGGTTGTTTCGTTGTGAGGTTTGATCCGCCCGAGGAAACCGCCTCCGGCTGCGCGAACCAGGTGAGCGAGGATCACAGCTTCTGGTGCGCCATAAACTCCCCAGAGAATGCGAGCACGGGAGGGAAAGTAGAGCAATTCACACGCTGCAGAAATGCTTCCGGATTCAATGAGGGCAATGCCCGCACCCAGCTCACGGAGGGCGCGAATGAGTTCACCGTGGCGGGGACGATTCTGGACTACCACTGTTACCTGGCTTTCGCCAAGCGCACGGGTGATGGTCCTGTATGTTTCAGCCACGGGCCGGTCCAGACCACATTCATAGAGGGCTGCGCGGGCAGAAGCAGGTACAATAATGTGCTCCATGTAGGTCCCGGGAAAACGGATGGCCTGTCCCTCAGACACTGCCAGCACGGCACTGACGCTATCCGGCAGGCCGCTGGCAAAGTTTCCAGTACACTCCAGGGGGTCTACAACGAGGTCATAAAGCGGGTCAAGAAGCCCCTGGCCAAGCATCTCTCCATAATACAGCATGGGAGCATTGTCCTTCTCTCCCTCCCCGAGCAGTATGCGAAAACGATAGGGAAGACCGTCGAGCATGGAGCGCATCGTTTCCACGGCAAGATGGTCTGCCTGTTCCTTGTCGCCCCGGCCCGACCAGGGCATAACGGCCTGGGCCGTGGCTGTAGTTACGCGCAAAAGATCATCTGCCAGCGCGGAGTGGATCACCGATTCAGCCAGAAAATCTCCACCTGACCGGCCAGAAGGCCCAGATAGCGGTACGTTTCTTTTTGCAACACAGGCTCACCGGGTCCGGACAATCGCTGGAAGTGCACTTCTACACGGGCCACTTTTTCTGAACCAATGATCCGTTGCTGACCGGTGAGGAACATCTGGTTGCCATAAACCAGGCCTTTCACCGATTCCTCCGCCGATTGCTTCAGACTCACTTCGACATCAAGATTATCCATGTAATCCAGATTATAGATGACTTTCTGTGTGGCCGCCCCGACAAACCCCGCCTGTTTGTCCAGACACTCACCATGATTGGTAGCAAGAAGTGTGCATTCTCTCTCTATGGAGAAGGTGGCCACGGGATTGCCATTGCGATCCGCAGCGACACCGTAGCCGATTCGCGATCCCACAAACCATTTTTCCGGGTCAAAAAAGCCAGACTTACGGGCCTGATCCAGGTTCAGGCCACCACAGGATAGACAGAGCAGCAGTGCGAAAATACGCATCCATTTCAAAGTCCTGACCTGGTTTGCCCCGGCAATTGTTTTTTCACAAAAGGATTTGACGCGGCCCGGCCAGCTTTCCCCCTTTCCTCATGCGATTGGCCTGCCTGGCTCTACTGCCCATTGCTTTCTGCTCTTCGCCGCCTGTAGCGGAAACGGGCCGGAAGGGGCTGGAAGCTCAGCTGAATCAAAATGTTCAACTTACCGGCCAGATGTCCAGCCATATCATGCAACATCCCATCAGCGGACCGGCTGACCATATCCACTATATGGATTACGATGGCGTGCAAATCGTTCTGTACAGTGATAAACCCATTCATTGTCAGGAAAAGATCATCGCCACGGGCAAATTGCAACGGGTGGATCTGGGAGGACGCCCTGGACGCAAAACATCGTACAGCGGCTACCGCCTGGATGTTATGGATTTTATCTGCCCATGAATGCTCTGCACGCACACCTGGCGCTCAACCATTTTCCCATCGTTCTTGCTGTTCTCCTCATCGCGGTGGCCTTTGTGGCCATTGTCCTTGAGGCCCGCGAGTGGCGCGTCGCTGCAGCCAGCCTGGCTATCCTTGTTGGTCTAACGGCCGGGCTTGCCGTTTACACCGGAGAACAGGGTGAGGATTTAACCCGGGAAATGGCCGGCTTTACACGCGAACTCGTGGAATCTCATGAAGCCGCGGCCAAACAGGCGCTGTACCTGTGTCTTTTGATCGGTGCTCTGGGCGCAGGCGGGCTTTTCATTCCCGACGGTCGACTCCACCTGCGCCGCCTGGCATTTTCTTCTCTCTTCTTATTGACCCTTATAACGGTTTTCTTTTTGATCCGGGCTGGCTACACGGGGGGAAGCATTTCCCATCCAGAAATCCACGGCCACGGTTGGCTGCCCCGACTGGAAGCCGGGCCGGAGTGAAGCCGGCCCGCAGGCCGGCTTTTTCTTTCAGGATTTGGGCGGTGGAGAATACGAATCGCTACCGAATGCCAGCATCGGATAGCCGATAAATCCAAACAAAGCCAGGAGCACCACGCTCCAGCCAGCGGACTTACCGAAACGTTCACCAAGCGCAATGGAAAGCATAATGGCAAAGTAAAGATTCACACAGGGAATCAGCATACCCACAATCCACCAGGCCGGTTTGCCTGAAATCTCAAGCAGAAGGTACAGGTTATAGATGGGAACCAGTCCGGCCCATACCGGCTTGCCGGCTTTGCCCAGAACCTTACCAATGATGAGACCAAAGGCAACATAGACGACCAGATAAATGACAATCCCCATGAGTGATGCGCCGGCACCTGCTCCTTCCATTCCTTCCATGCCAGACATACCTTCCATGCCCGGCATACTTTCTACACTTTCTTCTTCCATACTTCCTCCTGATTGAAGTATACGGGCCCTGGCATTCAACAATGATCTGTCAAGCGTTTCGCGCCGATTACGCAGAAATCTTTCTGCACCAGTAGCCTTTGAGATAGGCTGTTTCCAACAGAGCCGGATGGGTGGGATGATCCGGTCCGGCAGCACCGGCTTCAAGGATCTGCACTTGACTCTTACTGCGCCCGGCGGCTTCAAGCAATACCCGGCGCAGATCATAAGCACTTAAGGAGGAAGAACAGGAAGCACTAAAAAAAAGTCCACCGACCCGGAGTCGTTTCAGGGCCTGGCTGTTCAGGGCAACATACTTTCGATAACCGGAATTGAAGTCCTTCTTCCGTTTGATGAGCGCCGGAGGATCGAGGATGACATGATCAAAAAGGGGCCCCTCAGACGTCAGATATTCCGACACATCGGCCACGACGAAATCGAGATCAAGACCCTGCTCCCTGGCGCTCATTCGGGCGTGCTCGATGGCCGGAACTGAACTATCCACACAGGTTACATTCGCTTGATCTGCCAGAAGCAGTCCAAATCCACCGGCATAAGAAAAAAGGTCGAGTACATCCCCTTCCCTGATGAGCGCACGGGCGCGTGCCCGATTGCTGCGCTGATCGTAAAACCATCCGGTTTTTTGCCCTGCCTTCACAGAAAAAAAATAGCGACGGTCATTTTCCCAAACGATGGCCTTCTCGAGGACATCTCCTCTTTCTTCTGTATATACAGGCAGTCCTTCTCTTTCACGGGCGGTACTCACGTTACGGATGTACACGTTCTCCATGCCCTGTTTGCCAAGCCAGTCCAGGATGGGATTTTTCAAAGCGTCCACACCTGCCGCATTCAACTGAATGACAGCAAAGTCTTTATAGCGATCAATGATGAGACCCGGAAGTCCGTCACCTTCTGCATTGACCAGCCTGTAGTAGGGATCAGAAAACAGGGATTCGCGTAAAGCGAGGGCTTGATTCAAACGCGCTTCAAGCAGCTGTTCCAGCTTCACATCGGGTAGAGTGCTGTGCAATCGAAAGGCAATCAGGCTGTGAAGATTGACGGTGCCCGAGCCAAGGATCTGCCCATCGCTACGACGCAGCTGCACGTCCTCTCCAGGAGAGAGGGCCGCCAGTGGAGAACGCTTTGTATCGATTTCGTTGCTATAGGCCCAGATATGACCATCCTTAATACGACGGTCTTCATTTTTTTTGAGGTAAACAGACTGCACAACCCAGAAAAATAGCGCTGGCCGCGGCGGCCGCCCTTTTCCAGGGTCCTCCGGTCCATGAATATACAGCCTTGTATTGCCGCTGCCCTTGCTACTCTCTTGATTGCGGGCTGTTCGCGAAAAGCCGATCAGCAATACAAAGATCGCGAGACTTGCTTTCTTCTCTACGACCGCCTTCCCGGGCGCTACATTATGGAATACGGACGTTCTGAATGTGAACGCAGGCTGCCCCCATGTTCAACATTCAAGGTACCTCTGGCCTTAATGGCTTTTGAAGAAAGCATTCTCAGCCCTGAGCGGAAATTTCCCTGGGATGGGAAACCGGGCTTTCTCGCTGAATGGAATCGGAATCAGACGGCAAACGACTGGATGGCCCATTCCGTCGTCTGGGTGTCCAGGATTCTATCAAGCGAACTGGGGCCGGAAAAGATGAACCGCTACGTTGAAGAGTTTTCCTTTGGTGACGTGGATCGCGGTGCCGATCATACCAGGGCCTGGCTGGTTTCTCCCGGATCAGCAGAACCGGCCTTACGGATAAATGCATTCGAGCAGGTGATATTTACGGATCGGCTATGGTCCCTGGATCTGCCCGTGAGCCAGGCAGCGATGATCAATACCCAAAATCTTCTGGTTCGCCAGCAATCGAACGGCTATTGGCTCAGGGGAAAAACAGGTTCTGGTTTTTATGATCTGGCCCGCAAGAAGCGGCTGGGCTGGTTTGTGGGACGACTGAATGGCAGAGGGCAGGACCTGATTGTAGTCACCCGTTTCAGTGACCGGTCAGCTGGAGCTGGCCGGCCCTACGGAGGAAGAGAAGCTTTCAGCATGACCATAGACTTTTTGAAAAGTCGGGGACTCTGGTGAGGATGCAAAAAATTTTGTGCGCGGGGATCACCATGATCTCTCTTTTGCACTGCAGCAGTCGCATTATGGTGGACGCTGATTCCACCAATGATCTTCCCATTCAGCCGGCCAGAGCCCTTGAGCTGGCCACACCCTATCTTGAGCTTATATTTCAACTGCGTTGCCTGAGGCGCGAGGATAAAAGCTGGTGCTCACGCCCGGCAAGAAATTATATCACTCTTGAGGGTTCCTGGTACTGCGTGCTTCGCGAAAGTTATCCTTATAAAACCTTAAACGCCTACCAGGACCCCTGCGTCCGCGTTCATACGAAGACAGGCAGAATCGCGCTACCCTCTCTGCCCGATTTATAAATTTTCATTAGAAAGGCCAGAGAACGGGAATAAGCGCCACGGAAAGAGCCGCAACAGCCAGCCAGAGCAGCCCGCCCAGTCGCAGAAAATCGCCAAAGGTATAACCACCGGGACCCCAGACCATCAGATTGGTAGCATAGCCGATCGGCGTAACAAAAGAAGAAGAAGCGGCAAACATCACCGCCATAGCAAAGGGCATCCAGGCCACGCCCAGCGTGTCCGCTGTGGCCAGGCCTACGGGCAACAGGAGAGCCGCCGCAGCATTGTTCGTAATAAGTTCTGTGGCCACGGCTGTGGAAAGATAGATCATAGCAAGGGCCAGCCAGGGATTCTGCCCACCAAGGCCAGCCAGCAATCGGGCGAGCTGTGCTGCCGCACCGGTGGTTTCCAGTGCGCTTCCCAGGGCAAAGGAACTGGCGATGGCAATGACTATCTGAAGATCAATGCTCGACCGGACCTCACGAATGGTGATGATACCGGTGCCGGCAATCACCAGGGCTGCGACAAGAGCAGCCCAGAGCATGGGCATTAAACCGCTCGCTGCCGCAACACACATACTGGCAGTAATGCCCAGAGCAGCCCAGGTACGCCAGTTACGCCGCGCCGGACCGTGCTCCCTTAAAGTCCAGAAATCCGACTGCACATCCGGGTGCTCCATAAAGTTGGATCCGGCCTCCACCAGCAAGGCATCGCCGGGTCGCAGACTCCAGTCAGCATTGCGCATCGCGGCCAGAGTTTCGCCATGCCGGGCGACGGCAACAATGGCTCCACCATAACGACGGCGAAACACGCCCGTACCCACCTGTTCACCCACAAGAGGGCTGCGGTCACTGACAATGACTTCAAAAAGATGCCGGCGGCTGCTTTCCCCGCCAAACGAGAGATCGGCCGCCGGCCTCAGACCCCGGATCTGCCCCAGTGCGGCAATCGCCAGGGCCGGTCCGGCCAGAACGAGGCGATCACCGGCACGGAGCAAAACATCGGGGCCCGGTGCCGGGATTTGATCATCACCACGATCAATTTCGACAGGATTCATCCCTCCGGCATGCTCACGCAAAGCCGATACGGGCTGCCCGACAAAGGGTCCCTCCTCTTCTACCAGAACTTCCACGGTGAATCGCCGCGGATCCGAAAACGTTCCATCGACATTGACTCGATCCGGTACGATGAGCGGCGCAAAAATTACGATCACCAGGACCCCGACAACAACGAGCACAAGTCCGAGAAGCGTCGGTACAAAAAAACCCAGACTGCCGCGCCCGCTTTCTTCCAGAAGGCCTGAAACCACAAGATTGGTGCTGGTTCCGATCATGGTCAGCATCCCGCCCAGAACTGTCGCATAACTGAGCGGCAAAAGCAGTTTGGATGGAGAAATCTTGAGTTGTCTGGCCCAGCCGGATACAAGTGGCAACATCATGGCCACAAGCGGAGTGTTGTTGATAAAACCGCTCAGCGCCCCGGAAGAAGTACACAATCGTAGCAAAGCACCGCGCAGGCTACCTGGCTGGCCCAGCAGTGGCCTTGCCACGAGAGAGAGGGCTCCGGTACGCTGGACGGCAAAAGCCACAACAAAAAGGACGGCTACGGTAAGCATGCCTTCATTGGAAAAGCCCCGCAGTGCCACTTCAGGCGAAATCACACCGACTCCTACGAGAAAGACGGCACCGGCAAGCAGGGCAAGATCGGGGGGAACCCGATTGCTGGCCAGAAGTGCAAGCACCGCCACGGTGGTTCCGAGAGCCAGCCAGCCCTCCAGGGTTAGAGTGTCCATCATGATCGGCGGCAAGATTCTTTTTGATGGTGCAATGCGTCAAGTGTGTTACTGTCCGTAGTTCTATGCGATGTGCGCGCCCGATTCTCACCGTGCATCAACGGACCGGACGTTTTTTGCTGGCCACGGGAAGGCGGATCTTAGAGAAAGAAGCATGATCCAACCCGCAACTGACTGGCAGGAAATCACCGGACCGGACGAAACCAGCAGGCATGAACGCTATGCAAAATTGATCACCATCATCCAGAAGCGCAAATCTAAAGAATACGGTACTGGCCGGGCTCTACACCGCAAACAGATTCTGGGTCTGGAAGGCACTTTTAGCGTTCATGACAATTTGCCTGTCCATGCGGCCCAGGGGCTCTTTGCGCGCCCCGCAAGCTATGCCTGCCTCATCCGTTACTCCAACGGAGGCCTGGACCGGAAAGCGGACAGCGTGCCGGATATCCGCGGCCTGGCCCTGAAAATCCTGGGGCTTGACCATCCGGGTGCTCTGGGCGGCCAGACAAACAGCCAGGATTTCTTAACCATCAATCAGGAAGTGTTCTCCGCTAAAGACAGCAAAGAATTCATGGGTGTTGTCGAAGCCTCGGTAAAGGGCCATCTGGATGTACTCAAATACATGATCAGAACCCACGGTCTGTGGACGGGCCTCCTGCGCATGAAGACCGCCATCGGCATGCTTACCCGAACCTTCCGTGGATTTGCCAGTGAAACTTTCAACACCGTGCTACCGTTTGCCTGTGGCCCTTACGCCGCGCGCCTGCGCATTCTGCCTGCACGTAAAGAATCTTTTCCCGATGCGAAAAAAGACTGGGCCGCGGATTTAAAAAAGCATCTGGGTCAGGGTCCGCTGGTTCATGAGGTGCAGCTGCAATTTTTTGTGTCGGAAGAGGCAACGCCGATTGAAGATGGATCCAGACCGTGGCAGGAAAAGCTGTCGCCCTGGATCACCGTGGGGACGTTGACGATTCCGCAGCAGCCCCTTGAGGGACAGACCGCCCTGGAGCGCGAGGCACGGATGGATCAAACCATATTTGACCCTTGGAACGCCCTTTCCGAACACCGACCTCTTGGCGAAATCATGCGCGCCCGCAAGGTTGCCTACTTTGCCAGTCAGAAGGCGCGCGGGGCTCGATAACTCCGGCGAGTAAAGCCAGGGCCTCTTCTTCGGGGGAGTCTTGACACAGGGGCCAACCCTCCGGTTCTGTCCGGCATGTCCCTCTACCAGGAAATCACCGCACTGGAGAAAGAGGCCCTGGCTGCGCTGGGCGCGGTTGAATCCATCGCCGGACTGGAGGAAATCAAAAATCGCTATACAGGCAAAAAAGGTGCCCTGACCGGCATCTTAAAAGGTTTAAAAGATTTAAGTGATGCGGACAAACGCACCCTGGGCAAACAGGCCCACAGCCTTTCCACTCTTCTGGAAGAATCCATTGCCAGCCGGCGCCGGGAACTCGAAAACCGGGAAATGCAGAATCGTCTGCTTGCGGAAAGGTTCGATGCCCTGCGCCCGCTCAGATCTCTCTCTGGCCACCTGCATCCGCTCAGCCGCATTCAGTATGAAATCGAAGATCTCTTCACCTCCATGGGCTTCCTGATCATGGACGGGCCGGAAGTGGAAACGGATGCAAACAATTTTACGCATCTCAATTTTTCCGCCGATCATCCCGCCCGGGACATGCAGGACACCTTCTGGACAACTGACGGGTTTTTGCTGCGTACGCACACCTCCCCCGTTCAGGTCCGGGCCATGCAAAAACTCAAGCCACCGTTTCGTATCATCGCCCCCGGGCGAGTGTACCGCTACGAAGAAATCGATGCTTCGCATGAGCATACTTTTTTTCAGGTGGAAGGCATGATGGTCGATGAAGACATTTCCGTGGCCCACCTGATCCATATCATGAAATCATTTTTAAGCCAGCTTTTTGACAGGGAGGTGGCTGTCCGCCTGCGGCCGGGGTACTTTCCCTTCGTGGAACCAGGCTTTGAACTGGATTTCAGCTGCCTCATATGTAACGGTCAGGGTTGCCGGGTCTGCAAGCAATCCGGCTGGGTGGAGAGCGGTGGCTCGGGGCTGGTTCATCCGGAGGTGCTTCGCGCCGGAGGAATTGATCCAGACCGGTTCAGCGGCTTTGCTTTTGGTTTTGGTCTCAATCGGCTGGCCATGATGAAATACGGGATCGAAGATATCCGCCATTTTATGCAGGGCAATTTGCGCTTTCTGGAACAATTCTGATGCAACTTTCCTGGAACTGGTTAGCGGATTACGTCGATCTAAACAATGTAAAAGTCGAAGAAGCGGTGCACCGCCTCACCCTTGCCACCTGTGAGGTGGAAGAGTGGCAGGAATACTTTGCGCATTTTTCCGTTTTACGCATTGGTCAGGTGACAAAAAAAGAAAAACATCCGGACGCGGACCGCCTGAGCGTATGCACGGTGGATCTTTCCTCTGAGGAACGGATCATCGTTTGCGGCGCGGCCAATGTTGCCCCGGGCCAATACGTCCCCGTTGCCCTGCCCGGGGTGACTTTGCCAGGAGATTTGACCATCAAGGAAGCTAAAATCCGTGGTGTTGCCTCTGCCGGTATGATCTGTTCTGCCGCAGAGCTGGGTGCTGGGGATTTTTTTGGTGAAAGCGATGGCATTCTGGTTCTCCCCGAGCAGGCGGCTCGATTCAAGGGGCGGCCGCTGCAAGAACTCTATCCCCTCCATGATACAATTCTAAGCATTGATAACAAATCGATCACCCACCGACCCGATCTCTGGGGACATGCCGGCTTTGCCCGTGAACTGGCCGTGCTGCTCAAACGCAAATGGCGGTTCAATCCCTTCGAGGAAAAATCTCTGATGGCTCCTGACGGTGGTATCCTCATCGACCGCGGCCCGGCCCATGCCTACTACGGTGCTGTCGTGGAAGGAATCCGTGTCCTGCCCTCACCGGGCTTCATTGCGGCCCGCCTGTTCCTTCTGGGACAAAGGCCCATCAACAATGTGGTAGATGCTTCCAATTATGTAATGTTTGAACTGGCCCAACCCAATCACGCATTTGACCTGGCAAGTCTGCCATCCCGGGCCATCAAAGTGGAAACGGCAGAGCAGGCAAAAAAGACAGAGCTGGAACTTCTGGACGATAGAACCATTCAGTTGCCGGGACATGCTATACTGATCACTGCTGACAGCGAGGCTCTGGCATTGGCGGGCATCATGGGGGGCCGGGGGAGTGCCATCGGACCGCAGACGCAGAGCCTCTTTCTGGAATCGGCAACCTTTCCCAGGGAAAGCATCCGCAAAACACTGCAGAGTTGCCCGCTGCGCACAGAATCGGCCATCCGCTTTGAAAAAGGACAGGATCCCGAAAAGGCCCTGGTGGCAATCTATCGGCTGGTGAAAATCCTCCGCCTGACCTGTCCGGACCTGAAACTGACCGGCTTAAATGGAGACCACCACCGTCCGCCGCCAACGGTTATCCATACGCAATTATCCTTTATCAACAAGAGGCTGGGCCTTAACCTGAAAACTGCGCAAGTCAAAGCTTTGCTCGGCCCGGCAGGCTTTTTACTGAAAGCAAGCAAAGATGAACTTTGGGTAACGGTGCCTTCCTTTCGCGCCTGGTACGATGTAACCATCCCCGAGGATCTGGTGGAAGAAGTGGGTCGGCTGAACGGCTACGATAAACTGAGTCCCGCGGCTCCGCTGACCCCGGCGCTGCCGCTCAAACAGAACCCGGCAAGGATTCTGGAACGCGAAGTCAAAACGTTTCTCCTGGGCCGTGGATTTACGGAAACGTACAACTACAGCTTCACCAGCCCTGAGCGCAACCGCCGCCTGGCAGAGGAAGCGGTGGTACTGGCCAATCCCGTGCATGCAGAGCACAATGAAATGCGCCTTTCTTTGATCCCCGGTCTTTTAGAGCAGCTGCGCTTGAATCAGGATCAGCTCAAAGAAGTTCGGCTTTTTGAGCTGGGCCGGGTGTATCCTTACCGCAAGGGGGCATTGCCGGAAGAACGGACCCTTATCAGTGCCGCTATCATGCCAGAAAAAAGTAAAGGAAACCCGGAAGAGTGGCTCTTTGCCCTGCGGCAGGTTCTCGAGGATCTGGCCCATCAGCACCGCCTGCACCTGCGCCTTGAGTATGGCGTCGCACCTTTCTTTCATCCCCGCGCCTGCCTCGACCTTTTGTGCCCGTCGGGACGATTCGGGCATGCAGGACTGATTTCACCGGTGGATCTTAAAGAATTCGACCTCCGGCGGCCGGTCGCTCTCTTCTACCTGGATCTGGAAACGATGCAGCAAAATCGCCAGGGGGTTCTTTACCAGAAGGTGGAAACCCATCCCGATTCTCATTTTGAAGTCACCGTAACCATGCCCGTAGCTGCTGACACATCGGCTCCCATGAGGCTTATCCAGGCGCTGGGCCTTGAAGCAATTCGTGAAATCACCCTGCTTGACATCTACAGGGGGAGCCCGCTGCAGGAAGGTGAACAGGCCGTGAGCTACCGGTTTGTCTGCCGCAGCAAAGACCAGACGCTGGAAAGAACGCAGCTTCAGTCTTTGCTGGATACGATCGTGGGTGAATTGCAAAAAAAAGGCTACCCCTTGCGGAGTAGCCCCTGAGCGTAAGTCGGTCAGTCTTGCTTACGCTTTGCCCTTCACAGAAGAAGCGACATTGCTGGCAGCAGTTTTAGCTTTTTCAGCTACACCGGCTGCTGCAGTCTGCGCGCCGGCCACCTGAGTTTTGATATATCCGCTCAGCTCTTCAATCTTGCTGTTCAGATCATTCAAGCGCTCTTCACCGACCACAGTTTTCACCTGCTCAAAAACCTGAGCATAGTTTTTCTGGGCTTCAGCGAGGACTTTGTTGAAATTTTCTTCAGCCTGAGTGGTGACGTCCTTTACTCCACGGATGGTGTTCTCCAGAACTTCACGCAACTTCACAGCAGATTCTGACATATCGGAAGCTCCTTTGCTTTTCAGATCAGCAAAGGCGCTCTCCAGATAACGCAGGGCGGTTTGCAGATTTTCTTCACCGGCCTTAAAGATTCCAAGGCCAGCATTCAAAATGTCCTGTAAGCTTTTTTCGATCATCATTGTTCTCCTGACGTTTTTGCGTTGCACCATATTTTTATGCAGCGCATAATCTGTCAACACTTTTGCGGAAAAATATTCGATTTGACGCAGAGGGGCTCCTCTGAAACCTGCATGGTTTCCCCTGAAAGGGGCTATTTGAGGCATGGGAAGCATGACAAAAGACAAACTGGACAAATACCGGGAAATGCTACTTGCAGAAAAAGCGGCAATTCTCAAAGAACTGGAAATCGAACAGGAATACCTGGTTTTCAACGATCAGGGAGACCTGGTAGATATTGCCGACTCCATGATCGCCAATGATATCATCAACAGGCTGGGAGATATGGAGCGCGATAAGATCAAGCAGATCGATCATGCCCTGGAAAAAATCGAGAATGGCAGCTATGGCACCTGTGAAGGTACGGGGAAAAAGATTCCCGAGGCCCGTTTGAACGCCATCCCCTGGACACCCTACACCGTAGAATACGCCGCCCAGCTCGAAAAGAACGCCTGATCTTATGTCGCTTGCACGCATGGCCTCCCCATGAGTCATGGTAGCATGCAAAAAGAGCAGGCGTCCGCCGACTACAGTGCCAGCAAGATTAAGATCCTTGAAGGACTGGAAGCCGTCCGTAAAAGACCCGGCATGTACATCGGTACGCAGGACGAGACCGGCCTGCATAAGATGGCATTTGAAGTCATCGACAACTCCGTTGATGAACACATGGCCGGCAACTGTGACCGCATCCAGGTCACCGTTCATGTTGATGGATCCCTGGAAGTGGAGGATGACGGACGCGGCATCCCTGTAGACGTTCACCCCGAAGCCGGCATATCCACTCTGGAAGTGGTCATGACCCGACTGCACGCTGGCGGGAAATTTGGGGATGAAGGCGGCAGTTACAAAATATCCGGCGGACTGCATGGCGTCGGTGTCTCTGTTGTCAATGCCCTTTCCGAATGGCTGGAAGCAACCGTGCATCGGAGCGGCAAAGTATTTCGTCAGCGTTATGAACGCGGTGAGGCGACAGCCCCCGTAGCAGAAATCGGCAGCACAAATAAACACGGAACACTGGTCCGATTCAAGCCCGATGCTACTATATTCAATACCGTAGAATTTCGTTACAACATGCTGCGCGAAAGATTGCAGGAGATGGCCTTTCTGAACAAAGGCCTGACCATTGTGCTTACCGATGCGCGTGCCACTCCACCCAGAGAGGAGACTTACCTCTTTCAGGGCGGCATCCTGGAACTGATTGAAAAGCTGGCCGGCAAGAAAAATCTCATCCACCGCAAGGTCATCCATTTCGAGGGCCAGCAGGAGCAGATGTTTGCAGAAATCGCTCTTTGTTATGTAGACAGCCAGGCCGAGCAGGTGCATTGTTTCACCAACGGGATCAACAATCCATTGGGCGGTACCCACCTGGAGGGTTTCCGCGCCGCCCTGACCCGCACGCTCAATGAATTCTTAAAGAAAGATGAATCACTCAAGAAAAAACTTACCGGTAACCTGTCCGGTGACGATGTACGCGAAGGTCTGATTGCGGTAATCAATGCCAAACTTCCTGAACCTCAATTCAATTCGCAGACCAAGGAAAAACTGGTCAATGCCGATGTAAAAGGCCTCATGCAGCAACTGGTCAACGATCGTCTGGAGCGCTTTCTGGAGGAAAATCCGGCAGCCATTAAACCCATTCTTGAGAAATGCATCCTGTCTAACAAAGCCCGCGAAGCGGCCCGAAAAGCTCGTGAGCTGGTAACCAAACGTAAAGGGATTCTGGAAGGAGGCGGACTGCCGGGCAAGCTGGCTGACTGCTCCGAACGCGACCCGGCTCTCAGTGAACTTTTTATTGTCGAAGGCGATTCAGCTGGTGGATCCGCCAAGCAGGGCCGGGACCGCAACACCCAGGCCATTCTGCCAATCAAAGGCAAGATCCTGAATGTTCTAAAAGCCCGCGATGATCAAATTCTCAGCAATGAAGAAATCAAGACACTGGTAACCGCTATTGGCGTGGGCTTTTCCCATGATGCCGAATCTGACCTGAGTAAATTGCGCTATCACAAAGTCGTCATCATGACCGACGCTGATGTCGATGGCAGTCACATCCGGACTCTGCTTCTTACTTTTTTCTATAAGAAGATGCGTGCACTCATCGACCATGGTTATCTTTATGTGGCACAGCCCCCGCTGTATCTCCTGCGCAACGGCAAAAAGCAGCAATACGCCTACACGGAAGAAGAGAAGGAACGCTTTCTAAAAGAGTTCAATTCAGAAAAAACCGTCGTCCAGCGCTATAAGGGACTCGGAGAGATGAATCCCGAACAACTATGGGAAACAACCATGGATCCGGCCGCACGCATCATGCTGAAAGTAAAACCCATAGACACGGATCATTTTACTCTCGAGAAGGTGGAACAGACTTTCCACATTCTGATGGGAGATGACGTGGCTCCACGCCGTCGCTTCATTGAAGAAAATGCCAGACTTGTGGCACATCTGGACCTTTAAGGCAGGAGTCTTCACAGAAAGCAGAACTATTTTTTTTAAGTCTTTCAGGAGCGGGCTACCAGAACCAGTCCGGCAACGATCAGGAGCGTACCCCAGATGCGCATTGCCGTAATGCTTTCAGCGGCGTAGACTCCGTACAAAAGAGTGATCAGATAGCCCAGAGACATGAGTGGTCGGGCCAGACTTAAATCGGACCGGCTCAGCACTGCCAGCCAGAGCAAAAAGCTGATGCCGTAACTGCCGGCCGCAGCAAACATACGCCAGCTGAGCAGAGCATTCCAGAAATAACGCCACAGAACGGCAAAGGACAATTCAAAGGGGACAGGACCGGCGGCTTTCATTGCTTCTTTCATGAATATCTGCCCGAAGGCCCCGAGAATAATGCTGCAAAGCAGAAGCGCCCAGATTACCATCGTCATACTTCAAAACCAATGCGCACAACAAAAAGATCAACCGGGTCCTGCCCCCGGGCCAGTTTCTGGTGTAATTCGCGCAAGGGTAACTCCTTTCCCGCCTGGGCATGCACGACCAGGGCTGAACCATTTTCCAGTGCGTGCGCCTGAATCTCCACGGGGAGAGGACTCGGCAGTCCCCCGGGCAGTCCACTATGAAACGGTAAAGTATACATACCATCCCGCGACACAAGGGGCAGAGTAAATCCGGCATGCAGCATACGGATGAGCGCATAGGTGGACGGCCCCTCTTCCTTTTTCATCGCGCGCTGCAGGCGGCGGGGAACCACAGCCTGCAAATCTTCCTCATCGATCCGATGCAACTCGCGCAGATCCATTTCAAAAAGGATGAAATGTACGTCGTCAAGTGCAGAGAGTCGTTCGGAGAGCAGGGCAAAGGAAGCATCATCACGAAAAAAAAAATCCGGCACATCTGTTTGCGTTGCACTTTGTTCGACCATCAGGGCTGTCAGAATTTCCCGGAAACGATAGCAAAAGATCGCATTGCCGGAAGTGTAACAGCCTGCTTCTGAGGATTTCTCTATGTGCTGTAAAGCGGGACCGCTGGCGGCTAAGGTAAGTCGGGCCGGGCCACGCAGGAACTGCATTTTCACAGATTCTCGCCTGCGATCATTTCAGCCTGAAGGCCTTCCGGCGCGGGCAGAGTACCGCTCTGGATTTTTTCTGCTTCCGCTTTCAGGGCCTTATCGATGGTCTCACGCAATTTCAGTGTATCGCGCTTCTGCTCTGCTGAAAGCTCGATCGAATGAAATACTAACTTTTGTATGTATTTCTTTTCCCTGTAGCGCATGAGATAGGCACGCACCATGGTGCTTTGATTCTCCATGTCAAAGGAGAGATCCGCTTGATTGGCCATCTTTCCGTAGCGCTGTTCAAGATCGGGCATAAGTTCTTTCTGGAATACGTCTTCGGCAAGGGGTGTTTCATAGGCTATTTCTACAGCATACAGGCGTGCCTGTTCCGGAGGGCCAGCAGGACGCAGCTCCACCTTCTGGTCCGTAACGCGGCCCTCTCCATCTTTTTTCACATCAAGGCTGCCGATTTCCCGGGGCTGGTGGAAATGATAGGTAAATAACTGGCCATCGCGGTAGTAACGCAAAAATTCGCCGGCTCTCTCTTCCCGGAAATTGCCACCGGAAAGATTGGCCCGCAGATTTCCGTAGGTCTCTCCCCAGCTGAATTCCAGGTTCCCGGCCATAAGCCAGGCGGGGTACAGAAGTATTGATAGCCCAGAGAATCCGCGCATCAGAATCACTATCGACCTTCCCCCCACAGGAGCGATTGATTTTCTGGGGCCCTGCCAGGGTCTGACCTGGAATGAGGATCGGCCTGGTAAGCTTTCTCAATGCCCGTCCCCTGGACTATGGCATCCGCAAAAGTGGCGCTCATGAAATAACCGTGGCCACGCCATCGGCGCTGGTAGACCTGCTCCTTAAGGGAGAGATCGATACAGCGCTTATAAGCAGTGTAGAATGCCTGCGCCATCCTCAATTGTATACCTGTCCGGACGTTGGCGTGGCTTCTGCCGGTCCGGTCGATTCCATTCTGTATTTTGAAAAGCCCTCCCCCGCCTTTCTGTCCTCCCCTCCCGGGATCATTTATGTGGACCGTGGTTCCCGCTCCAGCGTTGCCCTGATCCAGACGCTTATGGCCCAAAAATTTGGCTTTCTTCCGCAAACAATCAGTGAAGATCCTGGCCTCATTCCCGGTCGTGTAAAAGAGCGCAGCTCCGCCGGCCTTCTCATTGGCGACAACGCTCTGGCCTTTGCCGACTCTCCACAGTCCGGTGGTTTTATCATCAAAGACCTGGGGGCCTGGTGGCAGGAAAGCGAGGGACTCCCTTTTGTGTACGCCCTTTGGGCCGGGAATCAAAGTCTCGATCCTGATTTCTTTAAAGATTCTCTGACAGAGGGACTGGGGCACATCGAGGAGATCGCCTCCGAATCATCGTACAGCAAATCTTTACAGTACCTGAAAGAACGACTGCACTTTCAGCTGGCCGAAAGCGATCACGCTGGCCTTGAACGATTCAGGGAGCATCTGCGGCGCTGGCAGCTACTTTAAGTTCTGTGACAAAAACAAGTGAAGAACCTTCCTTCAGTGTGGCCGTAAGTGGCACACTGAGACTTGCCAGTTGACCGGTCAGCTGGCCTGTTGTTTCCACCTGCATCTGGGGCGGAAAAGCAACCTGCCAATCCAGGCGATGCCCTTCCAGACTCGCATGCGCCCGTTCCGCATAACTGGCCAGCAAAGGAAGCTCATTTTCTGCAGGGATGTCCGCGCGGGCCAGCTCGCGCCCAATACGCAACCGATTGCGTCGCAGCGAGACCGTCGCTTTGCCCGGCAAGATTTGTGCCAGTTCCCCCGGGCCATCAAAGGCTATCTTAAAAGACACCCGGGCGCGGTCTGTTAAAGGGCCGCTCGGCGCTTGCATATAATATACCCGATAGTCCTCAATGCGACGCGTAAAAAGCAATCGCGAAAAGTGACTTTCGATATCCGATTTTCTGACTGGCAGAAAACCTATCATGCTCTGACCGCTGGCAGAAAAGACGGGAACCGAGTAGGTCATTTCTACATAGCCGCTCCAGGCCCTCAGAAAAACGATTCTCTCTTTATAATCAAAGCACCCGCTGACCCAGGGCAGAAGACATAGAAAAAAAACCACACGCAATCCGCTTGACCCCATCCAGACCGGAAAACCCGTTACGGGCAGGAAGATCAAGCACTCCCTCTTTTTATGTCTGGAAAATACACTATCGGGCCCGACAAAGACTTGATCATTGTGGATGCGCACGACACCATCCTCAAGCGTGATCTATCCCGGGATCCCCTGCAAATCTTTGGTGACCCCCGTCAACCGGAGCGCCTTGAATGGGGAATGCGCGATGGTCTTCTCAATTTCATTGAATACTTTACCCAGATCCGTAAGGCAAAAATCGTGATCAGTTCGGACGGCAACGTGGAGCGCCTCCGCGATGTCTTTGAACGATTCGGCATTGCCAGGCGTATTGCCCGGATCTACGGCCGCGAACACCTGCACAAAGAAACCTATCTGAAGCAGTTGGACCGGATCCTCCTTGATGCCGGAGTGGAAAAAGAGCGGGCCGTTTTTATCGGAGATAGCAAAATCGATGGCTACTCTGCTGAACGCTACGGCGTGGAATTCATCGCTGTGCCAGGAACTCTTGATGATCCTGCTTTCAGCTTCAACGAATTCTTGCGCGAGGCTTTGCGCGGCCCTGACCACGGACTTTTAGTGCAACGGATCACCAATCTACGGCGGGTACAGCGCAACCTGAGCACACCGGAACTTGTAGAAGCGGCAACCCGGAATAAGGAAGGCTCCCTTGTGCACCTGGGGGCCCTGGCCGTCCGGGCAGACTCCCGGGAAGCCCGGAGGAACCTTTATGCAGTCGATGAACCCTCAAGCCAGGCCAGGATCTACTGGCAGGGGACCTTTGCTCGTTTTCCGGCACAGGCATTTGAAACCCTGTATCTGCGATTGCTCGCTTTTCTCCAGGATCGCGAACTGTACATTCAGGATTGTGCCATGGGCTCAAGTGACGCCAGGCAGTACCCTTTGCGCATCATCACCCAGACCGCATGGCATTCCCTGTTTGCGCGCAACACCTTCATCCAGCTACCTGATAGTAAACTTTCCGATTTTTTACCGGAATTTACTATCATTCACGTACCGAACTTCCGGGCCATCGTAGATTTTGATGGAACAGAAGATGAAACCTTTACGATTCTGCATCTGGCACGCAAGCTCGCCGTCATCGGTGGAACGTCGCATGCCGGACAAATCCGGACAGCTGCCTACAACTTGACCGGCTACTTCTACGCACAGGAAGATCTACTCCCGGTAAATTGCTCGGCCAACTCACGGGAGGAACGTCTGCTGCTGTACTTTGGTCTGCCCGGCCCTCTCAAATCACGAGCAACTCTGGCGGATGGTACTGTCTTTTTTGGAGATGCTCACCAGCTCTGGTCTGCGGACGCCATCTACAATCTGGAATGGGGCTGTTATGAACCTCTCTGCGGAAAAAATCACAATCTTCCTCTGCCGGTCAGGGAAGCCACCAGGCGATTTGCCACCATCCTGGAAAATGTTCCCCTCCTGCCTGGCCGGCGCGTGGATGCCGGGGCCATGGGAGAGCAGGCAATGGCCTCGTTTCCCATTACCCACTTAAACCAGGTCAATCGCAAAGGACAGAGCCCGCCGCCTGCGGCCGTGCTTTTGCTTCTGCGTGACGCTCCGGGATTTTTTCCCACGCCAGCGCGGCTCACACCTGCCCAGTGGATCGTTCTTCTCTTTTGTGGGTACGACGCACCGGACCCCACGATGGTTCTTCCGGTGATGCGCCCGTTCTTTGATTCTTACCCGCTACTTTTCCACCCTGCCAGATACGCTATGCTTCTGTATGAGCGTCTCCTGCGTTCCGCGACCACCTGCTGGCTGTTGTGTGAAAGGAAGAACGAGCTGCCCATTGCAGATATCGAAGCCATTCAAAACAATGCACTCGATCAAACCGACTGGCAAGAGGACCCGGTCTGGAAGATGCAGAGCCCCGCCACTGCCCTGAGTGAACGGGCATCTGCCCTGAAAGCCGACTGTCTTCTTGAACTTAAGAAATATAAAGAAATTTTTGATCCCGCCCTGCTCAGCGCTTTTGATGGATAGACAGGAAAGACGCTCCACTCTTCTTTGCTCACCCACCATCTTAAACATGGATGATTTTCTCTCTCTGGAAGTCCGTCCTTCTGACTATGGCAGGAGCCGGGCAGGCTCTCATGTCCATGACATTTCCTGCGTTCTGTCAGGTCCCACCCACTACTTTGCCAAGGCGGAAAAAGCCTGCATCAAGTTACCTTCTCCACGTACGGAAAGCTATGACTCTTTTGGTTCTTTTGTAGAATCCCTGTTCAACGGAATGGAGGGCCGCAGCCCTTCGCGCACATTCTCTTTTGAAGATGACCCGGAAATCAGTCCTCTTACTCTGCATGAGTCGGACTTCCAGGATGTGGATGTATCAGCGATCCATGACACTATGGACCCGGCGCTCATTTCACTCCCTGCGGTTCGGGCAGCCTTCATTCTCTATCTGGGAAGAAAAGAATCTCTGGAAGGACCGGAAAAAACATACTTGAATGTATTCAATCATCACGGCCGCGATATCATCTGTGAGTATCTATCATTTGCAACCGGCCGACTTCTGGGTGTGCCCATCCCCCGGATCTTTCCAGGCCTCAGAAAAGAGAGTAATAGAGAAGTGCGCTACGTTCTATCAAGGTCCCTGGGTCAGAGGCCTGCGGAGCTTTCCGGGGAATTGTCCCACCTGCTCATAGAAAAACAAGACCCGGATCTGGCGCGGCAGGTCCGCAGAAGCCAGGGCTGGCCCAATCCCCTGGGTATTCGGGCAAGAGAGAACAACTGGCCAGCGGAGATTCCGGAGCTTTTACTGGCCGATTTCCCCCACCATACCGATCTGATCCGTTCCGACGTACTGGACATCATTCTGTCCTGCGATGCGGATCGCAAGCTCGAAGAATTCCTGCTGCCACGAGGGCGCAGCGGGCCAATATACACCGTTGACTATGGCGAAGCTTTCTATTCCGAACTGCAATTCGCACCCGATGATGGTCATCTGCTCGCGCGCCTGGCCGAGCACAAATCGCGACTGAAGCATCTGCTCATGTCTATCAAGGAACGGCCGCGCTCTCCTGTTGAGGAACGGTATGCAGGGATAGCACACGAAACCCTTACGGCCTTTGCCGGTATCAAGCTGGATTTTTTCCGGCAAATACTGCATGGTTTTCCGCAGATTTTTTTTCACTATGAATCCAGCAGTCCCCGCCTGGCTCTGCGAGCGGAAACGCTGACCTTTGTCCTGATGCAGTTGGGGCAGCTGTGCCGCAAGCACCTTTGATGAGTAAGACTTCCGGCCAATTTTTTGGCAACAAACCGGGATTTCTGGACCCGCCTTCTATGAACCCGCAGGGCGGGTCAGGAGAATCGTATGCAGAATTTAGCGCTCGTTGTAATGGATGGCAATTTGACTGCCGATCCAGAGAGCCGGAAAACCAAATCGGAGAAGACGGTGACTGTGTTTACCGTCGCTCTCAATCATGAGTGGGGTGCAAAGGAAGGCAAGAACGCCGTGTCTTTCATTCCTGTCGAATGCTGGGATAAGCTCGGGGACAATTGTGGCCGCTTCTTAAAAAAAGGAAGCCGGGTCACCGTTCAAGGGCAACTGCGCCAGGATCGCTGGAAGGACGATAGCGGTCAAAACCACAGCCGGGTCAAAGTGATTGCCCGGGATGTGCGCTTTGATCAAAGGCCTGCGGCTGAGGCGGCCTGAAGTGTCAGAGGGGGCTCGCTGTATGCGGGCCCCCATTTTGTTACCGTCACATCAACGTTCCATCTTTCCACGGGCAATCCAGCACTGCTTAAGAGTTCCTGAATGGAAGCAAACTCCTTCCCCGTGCGCAAGGTGATCTGGATCGACCGCCCCGGATCCTCACAGGACACAATCGCCTCTTGTAGAAAACGTTCGCGCATGGATTTCTTTTTCCGATGGTAAAAAGATCCGGTGCGCGGCAGGGATTCCAGGGCCCTGAGGGTATTTTGTTTGCACACTTCATCGTGAAACGCAAGCTGGTAGGTTTCCTCCGGCACCACCGTCATCCGGGCATGGTCCACCTTTTCAATGCTTAACAGTTCCATTCCTGGAGGAATTTGCTGTTCAAGCAACTCCCTGGCCAGGACAGGATCCATGGCTTCGTAGAGCTCACAAATAACAATCTCGTTACGCGAAAGCATGTAGAGCGGCACAGGGCGGTCAAAATGCAGCTTCTCATGCTTGTTGAAACCCTGAGAAAAACTTAAGGGCCAGCGGGCTCGCCGCAAGGCCTTGCGCAGGGCGGTCATAAACTCCAGGTGCCCTACATATTGCATGGGATGACTTTTCCCGAGGACCAGCTTGAGGAGTATGACGGTCTGGAATTTGTAAGCGGGCATCTCCACCGGACGGAGGAGATCTTCCGGGAATTCTGAATTACTCAAAGCCTGAGGATGAGGCGGATTCATGTTCTCTTTATTGACACCGCGGTATTTTTCGTAGTCACGGACCAGCTTTTCCAGAGGGAAGCCGTCCACCAGACTGTGCCAGGGAACATACGTACCGCCAGCTCGCTCTCCCAGCCAGAGCTGCAGCAAACTTTCCGGAACGTGGCTTAATACATCCTGCCAGATCGAACGGGCAAACGCATTGTCCCAGGAGCAAAATCGGGCACCGCGATGATAGGCCTGGGCCAGGTAAGCACCGACACGATGATCCCCGCGCGATAGGAAACCTTCCACATAAGCCATCCAGGGATCGGGATATTTCAGGTGAACCCGCCTGCTCTTTAAGCCCGCTTTGATCCGGGCTATTCCCGACGCAAAAAAATCCGGAAGCTGTTGCTTTTCCCACTGGAAGGTGGTAAAGGGCTTGGGAACAAAAAGAGACACGCTGACATTGACGTTCTTTCTCTGTCCCGATTCCTCCGCGATACGGCCCAGCGCGTTCAAAGAGCGAATCAGATCTTCGACTTCCGTCCCTTCCAGATCCGGTAGGCCCAGCATAAAATAGACTTTCACCAGATCCCACTTCCGGGAAAAAACTTCGCGGATGAGGTAGTGCAAATTTTCCTCGGAAGATTTTTTATGAATTCTCTCTCTTTGCAGTTCACTGCCCGCTTCCAGAGCAAAAGTAACACTGCTGCGGCGGATGCCGGCGGTCATTTCCAGCACAGGAATCGTCTTCACCTGCACGCGCAGACTGGGCAGTGAAATGGAAATACCCTGGGGGCCAAACTTTCCGGCCATGGCAACCACCAGCTCTTCAAGCCAGGGATAATCCGCTATGGATAGAGCGTGCAAGCTTACCGAATCATTACCGGTCATGGCAAGCAGACGGTCGGCCGTTTGTACCAGGGCATCCACCTCACTGTTACGAACAGGCCGCTTCCAGAAGCCCGCGTGACAAAAACGGCAGGCCTGACCGCAGCCGCGGGTAACTTCAACAACGACCCGGTCCTGGGTAACGGCAATGGATGGAACGATGGCATGCTTTAGATCCGCAAAGACCGGCGCACGATGTGTTCTCTTTTGCACAGCAACCGTTTGATACTGCGGGTAGTGACCCGGGTCTCCCGGATGGGTAATTTGTACTCCGTTAAACACAAGAAGACCGCTGACAGAAGCCAGCTCATTTAGAATGGTACTGCGGTCCTTTCCTTCCTCTTTGCACCGGGCGACAATCGTCAGAATCTCAAGAATCGCCTGCTCACCGTCGCCCAGAAATACAGCATCCACAAAATCATACAGAGAAAGGGGATTGGTAACGGCCGTTCCACCAACAATGACGATGGGCTCACTCTGATTGCGGTCGCGGCGCAGCAGGGGCAGACCGGCCAGATCCAGGGCATACAGTATGTTGGAAAAATGAAGCTCATGGGCCACATTAAATCCCCAGACATCAAAGCTACTGGCCAGAAGATAGTGTCCCAGACTGTAGAGCTTGACACCGGCCTGCTGCATGAGGCTACCCATGTCCGTCCAGGGGAGGTAGGCGCGGTCGGCGAAAAAATCCCCATGCCGCATGACAACATCATAAAGAATCTTGAGTCCCTCGTTGCTCATTCCCAGTTCATAGGTGTCCGGGTAGGAAAGCAGGATACGCGCCCGGGCTGAAACAGGATCACACTGAGGAATGCCAAATTCTCCACCGGTGTAACGGCCCGGGCGCTCCACTTGCTGGAGCAACGGTGCCAGTTGCTCAAAAGAGAGAAATTTTGGTTCAGGTTGGAAGGGCACAAAAAAAGATCCGGGAACAAGGGTGGCGGTCAATGCTTTTCTATTCTCAGGGAAAATGATTTTCCAGGAAGATCCGTTTTGCATTCCTGACCTTTGTGGGAATTCAGGAGCGTAAAGAAAGAGAAAAGGAACGCAGGCGCAAGGATATTCTCGATGCTGCCCGCAAACTCATCCGGGAAAAATCGTATGAGGAGATCACCATGGATGAAATCGCCCGTGAGCTGGAACTGGCCCGGGCCACGCTCTATCTGTACTTCAGCAACAAAAATGAAATCTATACAACTCTATTAACCGATGGGCTTATTGATCTCATGGAACGCTATGAGAGCGCTCTTTCCGGGATTGATGAGTCTGATCCATTCAGCAAAATGCGGTCGCTGGCCGCAGCTTTCTTTGCTTTTTACAAAGAAAATCATTCCTTTTTTGATCTTCTCGTTACCAAGCGTGACGAACTGTTGCGTGATTCTTCGCAAGCTGTGCAGGAACGGTTTTCTGCGGCAGGCCGTCGGGTCATCCGGCCCATAGCAGATCTTTACCGTAGTGGAGTTCAGGCCGGACACTTCCTGCCTGCTGATCCGGAAAAAATGGCCTATCTGCTCCGCGCCATCGCCATCGGCATGGCCGTTGGTTTTCGTGAAGGAAACCTACAATTTCCCGCCGATCTCGCACTGCTTGAAGGACTGCTCAAAAACGGTGTGCTGCGTCATTGACGCAAGGCACACCTGTCAATTTTGCGAGATGGCCCTGAATCACTCGTCCCGCGAGCCCATGAGCAGCCGCAGAGCAAAATAGACCAGCTGTGCGAGAGCGGCCAGAGCAGCAGCCACATAGGTCCAGGCAGCTGCATTAAGCACTTCATTGACGGCAACGGTCTCATCTCTTGAGGCCATGCCCATTTTTTGCAGAATTTCTTTAGCGCGACGTGAGGCATCCAGCTCAACCGGGACCGTGATCAACTGGAAAACGACAACGATGCTGAAAAGGACCACTCCGGCCGCGGCAATGTACCAGCCCAGAGGACCCATGAACATCATCAGCAGAAAGCCGGCCATGATCAGGATGGTGCTGATTTTGGAGCTGAACGATGCCATGGGAACGACGGCACTGCGGAAGGCAAGCATGGGGTAGCGCACTTGATCCTGAATGGCATGACCTGCTTCATGGGCAGCAACTCCGGCGGCAGCGATGCTGTTGGAACTGAAAGTATCATCGGAGAGGCGCAGCGTCTTGGAAGAAGGATCATAATGGTCCGTCAGAGAACCCGGTACATGCTCAACCTTTACACTGGCAAGGCCTGCCTGGTTCAAAATCCGCCGGGCAATCTCCGCTCCGGTATAGCCGTAGCTGTTGCGGAACCCAGCCCACTTCTTAAAGGACGAATTCACCCGGTAGCTGGCCCACATGCTCAGTAGAAAAAAAGGCATCACAAGAATGAAGTACAAGGGATCGAACATGGTTCCTCCTGAAAAATTGCAGGAATAAAAATAAGAAACAGGGGAATCGGCCACCCTTTTTAGTTCCGATGGACTTTAAAATTGTGTTGACATGGCGTCATTTCAGTGACATGATGTCACTATGCAAACTGCAACCCGCCGCCGCACCCGTAGCGCCAGAACCACGGCCCGGCAAAATTACGACCTGTGCATCATAGGGGGAGGCATCAGCGGGGCCTGCCTGCTCCGCGATGCAGCCCTGCGCGGGCTTAAAGCGATTTTGCTCGAAAAAAACGACTTTGCTTCCGGAACCACGCAGGCTACATCCAGGCTCATCCATGGTGGCTTGCGCTATCTCAAGCAGGGTCGGTTGGGTCTGGTGCGCGAAAGCCTGCGAGAACGCCGCATACTGGCGCGGATTGCCGCGCATGCTCTCCGACCCGCCCGGTTTTTGGTACCCGTGGGTGAAGGACCCACCTGGCCTCTAAGACTGGGCCTTACGCTGTACGATTTTTTGAGCCTGGACCGGAACAGACATGTTCCCGAGTCCAACCACATCCAGGCTCACCAGAGATTGAAAGCAGAGCGCCTGCCCGGATCCTGGAAAGCAATTTTTTCTTACCACGACTATGCCAATACCAATCCCGAATGGCTCACTGTGGAGATGATCCTCGATGCCGAACGGCATGGAGCCGTCGCGCATAACTATACTCCGGTAGAAGCTCTGGAAAGGAAAGACGAAGCCTACAGTGTTCAGTACAGGGGAGAGGACGGAGAGCGGGCCACCATTCAGGCGAGCATGGTCATCAATGCTGCCGGGCCCTGGGCTGACCTGATCGAAGGAAAGCTGGCTAAAAAACCGACCGCTCAACTCACGCGATCCCGGGGCATCCACATCGTCACCCGTCCCGTGGGTCCGGGTGACGCATACCTGGCTCTCTTACAAAAGAATGGCAAGCATTTCTTTGTTCTGCCCTGGCGGGGCTGCTCGATTATCGGAACGACGGATACTGCCTACCGGGGAGATCCTGACCGCTTTGCCGTCCTGGAAGAAGATATTGCTGAAGTTTTACAAACAGTCAATGAACTGTGGCCCGACTCCCGTTTGGCCCGTACTGACGTTCTTTACTATTACGGAGGAATGCGACCCCTTCTTGCCGGCGAAGAAAGCAGCGTATCTACCTATGAAAGCTCTCGCAAAAGCGAGGTGATTGATCTGGCCACTCAGGGATTTCCCCATTTTTACACCGTCGTCGGGGGCAAGTACACTACATCCAGACACCTGGCAGAAAAGGCCATCGATCTGGCCTTACAGAAGAGTAAAAAGAAAGCGCGCGACTGCCGGACAGCGGAGACGCTTTTACCCGGCGCCCTTGCCTTCCGCGAAGAATGGTTGAGCGGCATCAAAGACCGCAGCACTGCCCTTATCCTCTACGGACGGTATGGTTCACTGGCCCGTGAAATCCTGCTGACGGCCGGACCGGATGAAATATACACCGGGCGCAATGGTGAGTCTTACACAGCAAAAGAATTTCTCTTCCATGTCCGGCACACCCATGGAAAGACCCTTTCAGATCTTTATCTACGCCGCACGGGAATGGGAACCACCGGCCTTCCCGATGCGACAACCAACAGGGCCATTGCACGCCTCGTGGGTCAGGAACTGGGCTGGTCCAGGGAAGAACAGAATCGGCAAATCAGGGAACTGGAACAACACTACAAACTGTGCAGATGACGCTCACGGATGGGAATGTAATTCTGGTTGAGCGGAAATTCCACCCGGGCAATCGTCCTTGATTCTTTGCGAAACACCCGAAAATTGGAGGGGTTGAATCCAGATTCCCGAATGAGAAAAACAATCATGGCCAGGCCCAGGCCCTGCCCTTCTGTATCATCGCCATAGTTGGCGTAAAAGTCGGCAAGCTCCGTTGAGTTCATCGCCGTTCCCAGTTTCTGGCGGATGCGCGTCTCCTCAGCGGGAAAGAGTACCGTGTTATTCTCCACCAGCGTGATCAGGCGGTCGTTATCGTAATCAATATCCACACAGACTTTCAGGTCCAGCTCACGCAACGCTTCTTCATAGTCACGACTGAGCGTAGCGTATTCTCCTTTGAAAGCGATGAGACCCTCTTCATACGAAGACATCTCTGTCAGAGAATAACCATTCTTAACAAAAAAGGCCCGCTTCTGATTGGCCTTAACCGCATTGCCGATAAGTTCTAAAATTACCGTGGAAAGAGCGAAGGCCAGCCCTTCCCGTCCAACTCCACGCTCAACTTCCTCAAAAACCTCCAGCAGCCGCGTTCGAAAAGCAGAGTCAAGGATGCTCAACTCAAAATGGTTCTTTACAGCCATGCCAGGCTACAATTACCGTCGCCGCACGGTTTATCAATAAAAATGCGATCTTTTCTTCCCATCGAAGGCATGGCCATACGCTGGCAGAGTCAGCTGGAAATCCTGGACCAGCGCGAACTGCCGCTCCGGGAAGACTGGATTCGGATTGACAGTCCAGCCGATATGGTGGTCGCCATCAAAGAGCTGGCCATCCGCGGAGCACCACTGATTGGCGTGGGGGCAGCACTTGCACTGGCGCAGGAAGCACAGCAAAATTTCGATACACTGAGACTATCGTCCATGGCTCAGGATTTGCGCCAGGCCAGGCCCACGGCTGTTAATCTCATGAATGCCATGGACCGGCTGCTCACAACGCTTGCTTCCGGAGCGGATCAGCAGACGTTTCTTAATGCTGCCTTCTCCATTTACCGGGAGGATATTGAACTTTGCGAACAAATAGCCGCTCATGGTGCAAATCTTTTGGCCGGCAAAAGCCGCCTTCTTACCCATTGCAATACTGGCAGTCTGGCAACGGCCGGAGTGGGCACGGCCCTCGGTATCATTCGCGCCGCTCATAAAAAACTCCCCTGCCATATCTATGTCGATGAAACCCGTCCGCTCCTCCAGGGGGCACGCCTTACCGCTTATGAGTTGCATAAGGATGGTATTCCGGCAACTTTGATTTGCGACAATATGGCGGCTTCGCTCATGCGTGCCGGAGAAATTCAGGCCATCCTTGTGGGAGCCGATCGCATTGCCCGCAATGGCGACTTTGCCAATAAGACCGGCACCTACAGCCTGGCCGTGCTCGCGCAGTACCACAACATTCCCTTTATAGTCGCAGCACCGCGCACCACTCTGGATCTTGCCTGCCCGGATGGAGCGGCCATTCCTATAGAAGAACGCCGCGCCGCAGAAATCCATGGCGTTGATTCTGGTAGCTATCGCCTCCGCTGGAGTCCGGCGATTCCCGTTTACAATCCGGCCTTTGACGTTACCCCGGCTGATCTGGTCAGTGCTCTTGTGCTCGATACCGGAGTTTACACCAGAGAAGATTTACTTTCCGGCCGACTGTCACAAATCCGCTGATCCCGGCCGCCGAGTATCATCCGCGCCCGTACCAGCGCGTTTAAGAGACGCGAGCCGGCTTCCTGGGCTGTTTCACCAAAAGAAACTATGCCATCTTCGTGCCCGCCCATAGAAAAGATACGCTCCTCCGGCAGGTTCGTTTCACGATAGAGCCGCCGAACCTCCTGCGCCATTGCCGGAGTTCCGTAGGGCACGCTGGCTCTGGATGTGGCCATGGAAAGTTCAGCGGAAAGCGGCCAGATCAATCGGGCATGACCGTGAAACACAAAACGAATTCTACTATCAAGATCGTATACGGTCCCGTGCGTCATGCTCTCTGAAGAAGGAAGGGACGGCCCGCCGGAGCGCACCTGGTTCTTATTTGTATCGTAAGAATCAATGACACAGAAGTGTTCGGCAGCAGTACAGGCAAGGCCCCCTGTCTGCGTTCCCGTAATTACAAATCTGCGTTCGCCACGCTCTGCCTGGTACGGAGGCAGTCTCGCGCTCACGTTGCCATAGCCAGCTTCATCATAGAGCCCGGCCTCCTGGCCGATCAGGGTGAGTTCACGCAAAACGGCCCGCCAGGCCATGAGCTCAAGAAGGAGATCGCGGGGTGCCTTTAATGGACCGGGAAAGTGTTCATACTGGAACTTGATTACACCTTCCTGAGCTTCCTGCATACTTAGCCTGGATCGGGATAGAATATGGCCACGTTCCCCGGACCTTCATGCACGCGAACCTCGATCATCCTTCCCTCGCTCTGCCTCACACTCTCCTTGAGACCGGCATAAAACCAGCGGGCAATGTTCTCGGCAGTGGGATTCACGGATGCAAATTCTGGCAGATCATTCACACAACAGTGTCCAATACGACGAAGAAGCATGTTTAACCGTTCATGGAGCGGCACAAAATCCAGAGCAATGCCAGAATCTGTAAGACCACCATCCAGACGCCCGAGTAAAATTTCCACCTTCCAGGTATGCCCGTGCACTGGCTCATCGGAACCATCCGGGAAGTAAGCCCGCAAAAAATGCGCCGAATGAAATACTCCCTCCACACAGACAGCAAACCGGCCGCCGGCTGCAAAAGGAGGAAAATCAGCGCCAGCGTTTGAAGATAAGGCAGCCATTGACATCGCCAAAGCCAAACGAAGATTTTGCCAGAATTTCTACATCCAGCTCCATAGCTTTCTGCACAATACTGCCCGCATAAGGTAAAATCTCCGGGTGTAAATCCTCACAATTGATTGAGGGATGCAAAAATCCTTTATAAATCTGAAGAACTGCGGCAACACACTCCAGTCCCCCGGCTGCCCCGAGGCCATGGCCAATCATGGACTTGGTGGAATTCACCAGTGGAAAGGCATCCGGACCACGGTCGAGAGCCCGACTCCAGTTATTGATCTCGACGGGGTCAGCAAATGTGGCCGTTAGATGGCCATTGATGGCGGTAATATCCGCAGCCTGAATACGAGACCGCTCCAGAGCCGCTTTCACGCAACGCTGCACCCCAACAGGATTGGGTGCAGTCATGCTACCGCCCTGGCGATGGCCGCCGCAATTGAGGGCTCCGCCCAGGATCTCCGCATAGATGCGGGCACCCCTTTTTTCTGCTGATTCCAGACTTTCCACCAGAAGAAAGCCCGCGCCCGATCCAGGAATAAAACCGGCTGCCGAGGCGGACATAGGCCTCGATGCTTTTTGTGGCTCCGCATTGCTGCTTGAGTTGAGTACACGCATGGAATCGAAACCGGCCCAGCTGTACAGACTCGCTCCGTCAGCACCGCCGGCTACCATGCGTTCGGCAAGACCGACTTCAATGCGCTCACAGGCCATGATGATCGCCTCTGTGCCCGTAGTACATGCCGATGAATTCGTGGTCACCTGATTGCCTAAGGCCAGAAGGCCGGAGAGCTTAGCCGACGTTGCGCTGGCCATGGTCTGTTCCACAATCGTAGAACCCAGACGGCGCACTTTACCAGCATCGACGCGTGGAATCACACTGGCTATCGTATCCATTCCTGTTGCTCCCGTCCCGATTACGGCACCGGCGTCCCAATCCGGCTCTCCGTCGGCCGGAGCCACGGGAAGACCGGCATCCTTCCAGGCATCCACGGCAGCGATGCCCGCGTAAATCATGGATTCATTCATGGCCAGCAGTGACTCTTCATCAAAGTAGCGATTCTTAAGTTCTTCAACGCCCTGGGGAATGCCGCCTACCTGACAGGCAAAACCAAGCTCCTGCATACGCGGAATAAAACGAATGCCGCTTGTTCCGGCACGCAGGGCCTTTTCATAATCCTCCAGACCATGAGCATTGGGAGCGAGTATCCCGAGGCCTGTTACAACAATTCTGCGTTTCATACATTCTCCTTTATTAGCGCTGGATGGCTACACCGGACAGTGCTCCGGAAGCCACCAGGGTGCCGTCTTCAAGCTCCATATTGCAGAGCGATTTGAGCTTACCCCGCCGCAAGTACTCCTTTTCCCCGCTAACAATGAGAACGGTTTCCGGTAGCACCATCTGCGAAAATTCCATTTCGCATTCTGCAAAAACGGATAGCTGATTTAAGTCTTCATTCATAAGTATGAAATTGTAAACTCCGAGAGCAACGACGGCCGTCTGTGCCATAATTTCAATCAGGATCACACCGGGGGTAATGGGTCGTTCCGGGAAATGTCCCCGGTAAAACCAGGCCTCTGCCCCAGGAAGACGATAGCGCGCGCGGATACTGTCGGCATTCAGGCTGGTGATCTCATCGATGAAATGGAAGGGAGGCTTTTGTGGAATGAGCTGACGTACTCGCTCACGCGCGGCAGCATCGGCTTCAGCCATACATACCGCCATTCACATGGATTACGGAACCGGTTATGTAGCTACCGGAGGTTGCCAGAAACGTAACCACCTGAGCCACCTCATCCGGCAGACCCATGCGACCCAGAGGAATTCCTGATAGTATCTTTTCTTTATATTCCTCCGGGATGGCCGCTGTCATATCCGTATCAATGAATCCCGGTGCCACGCTATTCACCAGAATATTGTAGTCGGCCAGTTCCAGCGCAGCCGAACGGGTAAAGTTATCAATGGCTGCTTTGGTCATTCCGTAAACGGATTGCGCTTTATTCCCCGTATGGCCTACAATACTTGATATATTGATGATGCGACCTTCTTTTCTGCGAATCATGAGGCGGGCCAGCTTCTTGCTCAGATACCAGACACTTTGCATATTGGCGGCCACGCTCTTTTGAAATTCCTCCACGCTGGCATTAAAGAGCGGATTGTCCAGCGCCACCCCGGCATTGTTCACCAGTACTTTTAGCTGGCCATCGTAGTCTTTTTTCAGAATTTCATAAAGCGCATCGCACCCTTCCACTGTGGCCACATCCGCTTGCACGGCCGCACTGCCCGGGAATTGCCCTGCCAGCCCTTCGGCTTCTTTTGCGCTGGAACGATAATTGATAAGCAGGCGAAATCCCGCCTCCCCCAGAGAACGGGCAATCGCTGCACCGATTCCGCGGCCTCCTCCGGTGATCAAACAGAGCGGCTGCATCACATGCCACCGCGCTCAAGAATTCCGCCCACGCTATTGGCAGAACGATTGGGGTAGTCCGGATAGGCAATGCCGGTAAAAACGCCCACGCGTGCTCCATTGACTCTGTAGATTTGCTCCCCATCAACGGACAGCCGGCCATCTCCAATGGCTATCGCTGCACCCTGTTCCGGCATATAGGTAAAACGACGGATGTCAATTTCGTAGCGCACAACTTTGTTGAAAGGTCTGATCTGACCGATGAACTCCACCTCACTGCAACCCAGAGCTCGCCCGGAACCGGGCACACCACAGGTGCAAATGTAAAAGCCAATCATCTGCCAGATGGCATCCACACCAAGACACCCGGGCTGAACCGGATCGGCGGTGAAGTGACACTGGAAGAACCATTCGTCGGGTCTTACATCCTTTTCCGCAACGATCCGCCCTTTGCGCCCGTCTTTGCTCACTTCAAGCACCCGGTCCACCATCAGGAAAGGTGGAGCGGGCAAACGCGAAAATTCTGCTGGCGGATCCTGGACCAGAGTACCCCAGGCAAAACCCAGAAGCTCCTCTTTTGTGAAATGTTTGCGTTCCTGAAATTCTTGATACTTCATACCTTATCCTGAAATGTGTTCGCCGCCATCCACGCGAATGACCTCACCATTGATCCAGCCTGCCTGGTCAGAAAGCAGAAGAGTTATAACGCCGGCCACGTCTTCAGGACGTGTGAGGCGACCTGCGGGATTACGCCTGAGAGCCTGGGCCATCAATTGCTCACTTCCGGGAATGAGCCGGAGCGCCGGAGTGTCCGTTACCCCGGCCTGAATGATGTTGGTACGAATGCCATAGGGCGCATATTCCAGGGCCATGGAACGGGCCAGAGCTTCCAGAGCTACTTTGGCAGCGCTCACGGCAGCGTAACCGCGCCAGGCAACTGTATTGCCTTCACTGGTCAGTCCCATTACCCGGGAGCTGGAATGAAAAAGGTTGTTATCGAAGCAAAGCCGGGCCCACGGCAGAAGGCTCGTACCCATAGCATAAATGGTGCTGGCAAAATCTTCATCCTCAAGGAAAAGTTCAGAATCATAAGCGACGGGAGTTGCCAGATCTGCCAGCCGATGGTTCCCGGCAGCAAAGGCCGCATCAATGGCAGAAGAGATTCGCTCTTTTGACAGACCCAACGCCGTGGACAGAGATTGCAATGCCTGCTCCTGGCCTTTTGCATAATCGGCACCCGTTGGAGCGAGAAGCTTCAAATTGCCAATGGCTATGGAATGCAGCAAAAGGCGCAATTTCCCGGCCGCCCTGGCCTTGAGTTCCCTCACGACACGACTTTGTTCCGCACTTTCCAGGGCATTGGTGTTGTAGGTGAGGAGTTCCACGCCGGTAGAACGCAGCTCATTGAAAAAAGACTCTATCCGTTCCATCGATCCTTTGCGATCACGATGAACCAGACACAAATTCACGCCAGCCAGGGCCAGGGCACGCGCCGTAGCCGCACCAAAGCCACTCGATCCACCAAGGATAAGCGCCCAGTAATTTTCCCCATGGTAGCGAATCGTCATTTCAGGGCTTTCTCCGCAGTGCGCACGGAAAGAATGGAGCGCACCTCGACGCCCATCGACCGGAAGAAGGCCCCCAGAGGACGATTGGGACCGATCTCAATGACGCCGTAGCCTGCCGCTTTGAGGCACTGCATATTATCAACCCAGCGTACACTGCCCGATATTTGCTGCACCAGACTGTCGATAAGAGTGGCTGAGTCATGAAAAGTCCCGGTAAAATTTGACAGCACCCTGGGCGCTTCTTTAAGATCAAAGGCAGATTGATGCTCTGCAAGGACTGCCCGGAAATCAGGCAAAATACCCGCCATCAAACGCGAATGAAAGGGAGCACTTACCGTTAAAAAGATGGCTTCCAGCCCCTCGATCAGCGCGGTGAGTTTTTCTACGGCCCCTTCAACTCCAGACGCTGGACCGGAAATCACCACCTGATCGGGGGAATTGATATTGGCAAGATCCACAGCAGAGGCCTCACAGACCTGGAAGACCTCTGGCCTCTCGATCACTCCGGAAAGCTTGAGGGCAGCCATCTTCCCCTCTCCCGGGGGTACAGCCTTTTGCATCAGCAGTCCCCTCTGGCGCACAATTTGCACCGCCGATTCAAGAGGCAGCACATTTGCGGCAACCAGAGCCGTATATTCACCCAGACTGTGGCCTGCCGTCGCGGCAAAGGAAAGATCAAAATGGGCGCGCAAACTTTCCAGCATGGCAATTTCGCAGGTTAAAATGCAGGGCTGGGTGTACTCCGTTAAATCAAGTTTTTCATTTTCCGTGAAACAGAGTTCCGCTATATCAAGACCTGTTGCCTTTGACGCCCTTTCAAAAACCTGGCGTGCCTCCGCAAAGGACTGGAAAAAATCCTCACCCATGCCTGGCTTCTGCGAGCCCTGACCGGGAAACACAATTGCATCTGGCACAGATCAGCCTCCCTGCCTCTGGCCTGGAGGGCAACAAAATAAAAGACCGGAGTGCTGTGCAAATTTCATTGAAGCCACAGAACCTTTCAGGGACGCGTCAGTATGCCGGCTCTGCCAGCTTTCCTTCGTCGCCTGGAGATACTGTGGGCTCTTCCGCTGCTGGCTCTGCATGCATTCCTGATTCATCACTACTTCTTTTTCACGGATGATGCTTACATTTCCTTTCGCTACGCGCGCAATCTCATGCTGGGACGCGGACTTGTCTGGAATGCCGGTGAATTCGTAGAAGGATACACAAACTTCCTCTGGACTATTCTTTTAGCCGGCGGAATGAAGGTGGGATTCGATCCCCATCTTCTCTCCGGGACCCTTAGCATTCTGTGCAGTTACCTGACGCTGTATGTGGTCTATCGCACGTCCCGTGTAATACTCGAAACCGGGCTCGGCCGCAACCTTGCCCGCCTGGCCGGCTGGTTCACTGTTTTTTTCCTGAGCCTGAATCGCTCTTACAACGTCTGGGCCTCTGGCGGCCTTGAGACGCGATTCTTTACGCTGCTCATCGCCCTCTCCCTCTACTACTTTTTCCGCCGGCGACCCTTCTTTGCCGGGCTGAGCATGGGATTGGCCACACTCACAAGGCCGGATGGACTCCTCTTCACTGTTCTTCTGGGGGCCCTTTTTGTTTTACGGGAGTGGGATGTGCGCCGGGAGTACTGGCGGCGCTTCTTCCGGCGACAGTATCTGGAACGGGTCTTCGGTCCGGCTCTGCGCTACGCTCTGCCGGCCACAATGATCACCGGCAGCTTTCTTGTATTTCGTTACTATTACTACGGACAGTGGCTTCCCAATACCTATTATGCGAAAGTCGATGCATCCTGGCCGGATATGGGTCTTCGCTTTTTCATGGCCTTCAGCTATGAATTTGGTTACTGGTTACTTGTTCCGGCAGCCCTCGCCTATCTTCTTTATAAAAAACAGGCACTCAAACCTTATCTGGCACTGGCGTTGTTCTTTTTGCCGCAGATTGTTTACTATTGCTATCGTGTGGGCGGTGATCACTTTGAATGGCGCATTTTCGATGCGTTTCTGCCCTGGCTGACCCTTTTTCTGGCCCACGCCCTTGTGGTCTTTCTCTTTGAGATAAAAATCCGGGCCCGTCGCGGTGAGCAAATCGCGTCCATTACCCGTCAGGCAGACCGTGAAGCCGACTATCTTTTTGAGGAGGAGGCCGGAAAATTCCGGATCGCTCTGAAGCCAGGCAGAATCCTCCTGCGCGTGGGAATCAGTATCTATTTTTTTATTTTATATACATTCATTCCTTTCTGGCCCGTGTACAGCCAGGCCGTGATGCTGGAAAAAACAGGCGTTCCCGACGGTAACACCCGCTCTGTTGTGGGCCTCTGGCATCTATTGCCACTGCTGGAAAGACAATTTGACCTCTGGCGCTCAACGCTTGGTGTACTCACCATTCACCTGATAGCCATCCGCCAGGAGTTGCACAAAAATTTTTGGGAGGAACGCCGCGAGCAATTCCAGAACATGGGCCATATACGCTTCCCGACAGATGCCGTGACCGAAGACGGCGGCATTGGCATCCTGGGTTACTACGTGGACGTTGTGGTTGTCGATCGCCTCGGTCTTACGGATCCTGTTGTCGCCCGAATGCCGCGCGCTGGCCTGGAAGAACGACGAATGATGGCCCATAACCGTATGCCGCCAGAAGGCTATATGGAAAGACGTGGTGTGAATTTCTATCCCGTCTGTACGCTTTATGGCCTCCGGGAAAACATTAAGGAGGTGGAGGCGGACTGCCCGCAGGCCAGGCGCTTCAGCGGATCAGGCGGAGGGTATGCGGTAAAGTATGGCGCAGATTATCTTTTCATCCTGCCTTTCCGCGATGGATCGCGAACCTGGATTGAGGCCGCCTTCCCCGAACATCGTCAGATCACTTCCGATTGACAGCACACCAGACTACTTAAATGGCTATGCTCATGGTCCGGACAGCCCAATTCATTTCTGCGCTGTCGATCCTGTTTCTGAGTGGCTCAGCCCTTGTGGCAAAGCCTTCCATCTGGCCCGATCTTTTCGCCGCAGACCGTGATTTCTACGGCAGTGAGAAGGAAGAAAAATATACCAGCACCTTTCCCCTGTACCAGGTTGAAAACTGGAATGGTCATTTCAGCCGGCGTGTATTTTTTCTTTATAAATACACAGATTATCCACTGTACCGGCGGACCACATTCTATGGATTTTTTGACCATATCAAAAGCAAGAAAGACGAGCGCGAGCGGACCTTTCTACCGGTGTATTACAGTCGACTGGAAAAAGATTTCAGCTATCGCTCTTTCTGGCCTGTCATCCCGATCCTCTACGCTTATAGAGAAAAATCAACCACCCGCAGTCGACATGGACTCTTTCCTTTTTACTGGTCAGATGATCGGGGCAGTCACCATAAAACGTTTGGCTTCCCCTCTCTCCCTTTTCTGTACTACCGCAAAACCAGTGGAGAGACAAAGAGTTACAATACCCTGGCCGGACTTGCCAACATCACCTTTTCCAGGGGAAAGCTTGATGGCTTCTACCTCTTTCCTTTCTTTTTTTATCAGAGTGGAGAACACGGTCATGCGACACTCTTTCCTTTAGTTTATTACAACCGCCGGGGCAAAGGCAGTTATAGCTTGAATCTTCCCATCCTGCCGCTCTACTACCGGCGGGTCCACCCGGAGCAGGAGCGCTACAACAGCCGCACTGAGGAATCGGAAACCTATCTGGAGGTGGTCGACGGATCTTTTTTTCACCGCTGGCAAACACGGAGAGTCGTCCGTACCCGGAAGTCCGGCCAGGAACCGGTAGCGGCTCAGGAGGCAGCTGAGATTGAGCGGATGGTCGGTATTCTCTGGTTCATTCCCTTTTACCGCTACAAAAAGAACCCGAATCTGGAATACTCGAATCTCCTTTTCCTCTGGGGCAAGAATTACAACAGACAGTCACGTCTGAGTTACTCACCGGTACACAAAACATACAGATCATTAAATCCAGAGAATAATCTGCAAAGCGTGGACCAGATCCACCTTTTTCACCTTCCGCTCTATCGACACACTGTCTATCGGAAGGAAAGCGAAGTAATGGCTGCTTTCTGGCTGTACAGCCACCGCCGCTCTACCGCTGGCGATAAAAAAAGCTACCGGCGCATCTTCAATACGATTGTCGAGCATGATGAAACGGGAAAGCGCAGTCGCCTTCTTTTTTTTCCGCTGGTATTCTGGAAAGCAGCGCCCGATGGCTATTTTCATTTCCCGGTTGTATTTCATAGCAACCATAGCCCCGGAGAGAACGGCTGCAGTCTGGCTTTGCTTGGCCTGGCCTACGCCAGCTGCAAAAATCAGAATCGAGAATGGACGGCCGGAGCACTGGGTCTCTATTTCCGCCACAGGAGGGCTGACAGCGAACGTTTCTGGGTGATGCCCGTTTACAATCGCTTCAGCAGCCCGAAGAAACGTACAGTCTATCGCTTCCCTCTGTTCTATGAACGGGAAACAGAAACAGAACACTACAGATTGAATGTTGCGCTCAGCACCACAACAGGCGTGACCCTGGTTTCTCCGGAACTTCAGCTGGGCACGGAAGAAGGCGGCCTTTATTTTGATTATTCTTTAAGTTTTTTGGGGAATCTATTCAGCTGGGAGAGCCGTTTGTATCTGCGGCAGCCGCCGGCACGAAAATTACGGGAACTGGAAAAAGTGCATCGCTCCGGGCAGCTTAAAACGGATGCGCCGCAAGAATCGATCCGGCCGCCCAGCTTGCAGCAGAAATTCATCTGGAAGAAAGAAAACTACCGGCATTACTACGGCTGGTCTGCCCTCTTTGGACTGGTGGCCAAAAAATACGCCGATGGCTACCATCATATGCGCATTCTACCAGGATACTGGCATACCTACCATGAAAGCCAGAAGGATGTGGTTACATGGACGCCTGTGTTTTATCGCTTCAAGTATGAAAAGCTGGAATCGCTTTATGTGTATCCGATACTGCCATTACCACTCTACAGCTACCAGCGCACAGAAACGGAGATCCGCGACAGCGTTTTTTTGTGGTTTTACAGTTCCCGGCAAACAGTGGACGGAAAGGAAAAAAGCCTGAGCCTTTTCTGGTCTCTTTTTCGTTTAGAAAAAAATCCAGCCGGATCAAGCCACCGGCTACTCCCATTCTATGCAATGCGTCGCTGGCAGGAGTCGGACGGAGAAAATATCACCCGAAACAAGCGAATACTATCGCCTTTTTACTATTCACGATCCATAGAGAGGCCTGATGGTAGCCGCACAGAAAAACGAATGGTTTTGCCGCTTCCCGTTTACTATGTCAGTAAAAACCTGGATAGAGAGGGAAACGTTCGCGAGGAAAGCAGCTTCGTTGCGGGTAGCTATTCTTACAGAAAGGGTAGCGACTATGGATCGGCTTTCCTGCCTTTCTATCGCAACAGCAGCCGCAAGCTGGAGAATGGAACGGTGCATACTTCCCGCTGGAATCTGCTGCACTACCGCCGCACATCAACTACAGTGGCCGGCTACCGCTACGAAAAACGGGCCGTCCCTGGCTTTCTGCCGCTTTACGGAAGCCGGGAAGAACAAAGCACGGATGGCAATTTCAGGAAGAGCCATTACTTTTTTCCCCTTTATTACGTAGAACGTGGCAATAAATACTATGAGTCCCTTTTCTTACCCGGAATTTTTATTCACCAGTCAGAGCACTACAGCCGTTTCAATGCTCTGTATCTCTATGACCGTCAGGAGTATAAAGAAAGCCAGCTGGTAGTCCAGGGCTATTTGTTTCATCTCTGGCAATCCACGCAGGGGAAGGACTTCAGCCGCTACAGGCTGGGCTGGGGGTTGCTTTTTTCCCGCACCAACTATGCCGGTGAGGATTACCGCCAGAACATACTCTGGGCATTCAATTCCAGGCAGGGATCGGATTACCATCACAGCTTCTGGCCCTTTTACTGGTTCGATCGCACGGGATCGCGTGAAGTCACTGCCCTCCTTGCTCCCCTGGGTTATTACAGGAGTCTGGATGCCGACGGCGAACTTTCTTATAGCCTGGCAACTCTCGGTCACTACCACAGGGTAGATCGCTCGGAACGGAAGAGCCGTTTTCTTTTAGGCTGGGGACTTCTGTATACAGCGCGAACCGAGGGAAGCCGTGGCTACCAGTCAAAGGGCATTTTGTGGAATATTCTCTGGCGAAACCAGAAAGAAACTGACAACGATTATGAAAAAACCAGCATCCTGGGGGGCCTCATTTACAGTAGAACACGACTCAAGGGGCGGCAGTGGCAGCGCTTCTTTGGCCTTTTCCGGACCGGAGATGAGACGCCGCGCAACTTTCCCTGATCATCCCCTGGAAAGCTCAAGCACCAGATCAAACTCTTCTCTGGTAAACGGCATGACAGAAAGTCGGCTCTGGCGAGCGAGCAGACTCTCTTTGAGTGTCGGATGGGCTTTCACTTCTTTGAGGGTGACGGGCCGTTCAAGTGTGCGCTCGTATTTCAGATCTACACAGCACCAGGGCTCATTTTCCGGAGCGGCTGGATCATGATAGTGTTCCTTTACAACCGATGCCAGGCCGACCACAGCTTTCTCCTTCCCAGTATGATAGTACAGCACCTGATCACCCCGGCGCATGGTCTTCATATTGCGCATGGCTGCAAAACCGCGTACGCCATCCCACATGGCCTTTCCGTCGCCCTTCAGATCCGCCAGCGAGTAGTCTTCAGGCTCTGATTTGACCAGATAGTAATTCATAGAATCTTACCCTGGGTGGACAGACAGTAGGCCCCCGCAGCACGGATGGCGTCGCGGGCTTCCCTGCTGGCCCGATATCCAAAGAAAATGACCCGCACCTCTCCCGTCAGTGTAGGTCGAGCCAATTCCGTAATTTTCAAAAATCGCTCCACTTCCGATGGGGTAATATTGCTTTTCACTTCACCAAGAATCGTGATGGGACGACCATCCAGACTACCGGTGAGAAATAGATCGATTTCCTGGGGCTTTCCCTTTAACTCCAGTTCAAAGCGACTGCAATCATCCGTCTTCAGGGGCCAGTATCTCTCCAGGATTTCCGGAACAAATTCAAGGGCAAAATCTTCCAGAGAACCACCCAGAGCGTCAGAAAGACCACCGACCTGCCGGGCCAGCAAACGCACTGCCCGGGAGGTTTCCTCCTGAGCCCGCGACAGCTTCTCGACAGATTGTTCTGTGCGTTGCTGCGCCGTAGCGAGCTCCTCCACGCGCTCTTCTGTGCGTTGCTGCGCCGCGGCGAGTTCCTCCACGCGCTCTTCTGTGCGTTGCTGCGCCGCGGCGAGATCTTCCACGTGTTCTTGCGTCTGACGCAAGGAAGATGCAAGCTCCTTGACACCGGCTGATAGATCGCGGACATTCTCCGAGAGGTCCCCGACAATCTCTTTGAGCTCGTGAAAGTCCGATGCATGAACGAGGCTATTGTAACTTTCATGGATAGTCTGAGCCAGGAGCCGGGCCTGATCGGGATTGAAAGCCCTGAGGAGATTCTGCTCTAAGTGCTCTATGGTTGGCATGACGAGAGAATACTACACATATGGCGGGAAGTCAATAAAAAATTGAGGCCCGAAGATGAAATTGCACAGGAAACTGAGGAAGCGTCCGGCATACAGGATAACTTGACTGCGCGGAATGAAACCAATGAGACATAATTGCAGCATTATGTCTCATTATTTGTGCCAATAAAATGCCCCGGTAGTTCCCGGAGAGTTCAGGCACCGTATTGGCGTGCATAGTACTCATGGTATTCCCCTGAAAGAATGCCTTCCCACCAGTTCCGATTCTCTATATACCAATCCACGGTTTCTTCGAGAGCACGGTCGCCTGCCTGCGTGGGCTGCCAGCCCAGCTCGCTTTGAATCTTGCTTGAATTGATGGCGTAGCGCCGGTCATGACCGGGCCGGTCCGCAACAAAGGTTATAAGGCGATCATGCGGCGCGCCCGCAGGTCGCTTCTGATCCATGATCCGACAGATGGCGCGCACAAGGTCGAGGTTCGTTCTTTCCCGGGAGCCACCGATGTTGTAACACTCTCCCACCCGCCCCGCTGTAAGAAGAAGGGCAAGGGCCCGGCAGTGGTCAGAGACAAAGAGCCAGTCACGCACCTGCTGCCCATCGCCGTAGACAGGCAGTGGTTTGCTCTGTAAACAATTCAAAATGATTAGCGGAATCAGTTTTTCTGGAAACTGAAATGGCCCGAAGTTGTTGGAACAGTTGCTGATGATTACGGGCAGTCCGTAGGTATGGTGGTAAGCCCGGGCCAGATGGTCAGAGCCAGCCTTACTCGCTGCATAGGGCGAATTGGGCCGGTAGGGGGTCTCTTCCGTGAAGGCCCCCGTCGCTCCGAGCGACCCAAAGACTTCATCGGTGGAAACGTGCAGGAAAAGCCGATTCGGCCGGTCCGCCACGCTCTGCAGGGACAAAGCGCCTGACCAGGACTTACGAACGGCCTCCAGCAGGTGGAACGTGCCCAGGACATTGGTGCGAACAAAAGCCTCAGGACCTGCAATGGAGCGATCCACGTGGCTTTCTGCGGCCAGGTGGATCACGTGCGTGAACTCGGTGGAAGCGAAAAAAGAATCGAGGGTTGGGCGATCGGTGATGTCGAGCCGCTGGAAGGTAAGACGCGGGTCGGCGGCGACGGCGGAGAGGTTCTCCAGGTTTCCCGCGTAGGTGAGGGCATCAATGACCGTGATGCGCCGGGCCAGGTTACTTTTTAGTGCGTGGTAAACGAAATTGGAACCGATGAAGCCGGCGCCGCCGGTGATGAGAAGATGGGGGAAGGTCATGTTCAATAATCCAGGGCCTCGGTGGAACTCGAGGCAAGCCTTAAGTCAGAATGGAGGGAAATTTTCCCGGGATGGCATTTCAGTCCTTCGGGGCAATCGCTGCTTTAAAAGCATATTCCGTCGCCTCCGATGCCAATCTTTTTTGCGCTTCCTTCTTGATTGATGGATTTGAGAAAGCCCATTCCAGGCCAGCAACCAGATCGCCGGGAACTGAAGTCCGGACCAGCCGACCCAACTCGTATTCCCTGGCAATAGTACCGATGGCTCCGCTGTCCGAGGCAAGAACCGGTTTTTCGAGAAGTGCGGCCATCATAAGAGTCCCGGAAGATCCAATCTGGGCCGGGTGAACAACAGCCATAACATCAGCAGAGTTCGCCCAGAGATTCAATTCGGAATCAGAAAGGAAGCCTTCGATAACAATAAGGCGACGGGCCACTTCCGGGTTCTCTTCCTTAAGCCGGGCCAGGCGCTCGCGGATACCGGTGCTAAATTCTCCAGCAAGAACCAGTCGTCGGTCCGGAAGCAACCCCGGACCGGCTGCAAATGCGGCTATAAGCTCCATTGTTCCTTTCCGCTCATCCTGACGACCAAGGCTGGCAACGATCCTTAGATGAGGTGACAAACCCAGGACTTTCCTGGCTCGGGACCTTGGAATTCGGCGTCCCTGTGCCGGATCGGGACAGGAATGAAATGCGAAGGGCCAGATGCCACGGGTTTGCCAGTACCGCACAGCGAGTGGATCCAGAAAGTAGAGCCGATCAACGCATCCTGATTTACCGTATAGAAATGTTAGACCACGCTTCAGGGCGGACTTGAGTCGTTCCAGCATCGCAGCGGGCGGATAGGCATAATTTGCCTGAAAGATTATCCCGGAAAGCAAACAGGATCGGGGAAGGAACAAATAAAGCAAAGGCAATACAGGCAAGAAGGCATCTATAAAAGGAATGAATAGTGTCCGCACATTGTATCGCCGCGAAAGTCTGCAGAGCTTCCATATTTTATACAATACAGGCCCATCCGATATCGGCAGGCGGACGACTGTAGGCGGCAGGCCTATCTCCGGGGCATTCAGCACAGTTGGGGAGCCTGCAAGGAGGACATGCCACCCTCGCGACAAGTATGCCTGCGCGACCAGCCGCACAAAGCGGAGGAAATGCCCGCCACGCCTGGATTCATAGAGCAGGCAATACTTTAGTTCCGATTCCATGAAATCTCAGGCGATATACCGATAGAAATCACCCGTCTGCCTGGCACATTTTTCCCAGGAAAACCGCTTGCTGCGCTCCAAACCTTTTTGTGCAAGAGTTTCCCGAAGCCGTGCATCTGTACAAATATTCTCCAGATTGTAAATAAGCTCGGGCTCGGAGCGCGGATCAAAATACATAACTGCCTCCCCCCCAACTTCCGGTAGCGATGCAGCCCGCGAAGAAATAACCGGACATCCCGCACTCATCGCCTCGAGAAGAGGCAGACCAAAACCCTCATACAAGGAAGGATATACAAGAGCAAGCGCCGTTCGGTAAGCCCATCGCAGGTCTTCATCCGAACCAGCCATGTGCCTGATTCTGCTTTGAAGGCCAAGATCATGAAAAAGCTTTAACTCAGAAGGGGTAAAGGCCCCGCCTCCGAAACAAAGGAGGCCCGTTTCAGCGGGGAGACGACAGTGCGCGAAGGCATTGATCAGAAAGTGAAAGTTCTTATAAGCCCCTCTTTGTCCAACATACAAAAAAGTGTTCCCGGTCTTTTGTCCCGGGCCCGCAGCCCAGAAGGCATGGTCGACACCCAAGGGCGTCACAGCTATTCTATCCGAAGGTATCCTGTATCTATCCATCAAATCCTGTGCCGTGCATTCGGATATGGCGAGCAGGCCATCGGCGCTCTGGAATGCTTCCCTGCGCATGCGCATGGCACCTGCGTGCATCAGGCCTGGAAAATGCTCGGGGATCAGATCATAACAGGTTGAAACCTGCCTGCGTACCCATTTTGGTCTTACCGGGCTGTAATCAAAGGAGCGGTGATAGACATTAGCGGTAGATTCGGGAAGGGAATTCAACCAGATTCCATTCAATTTCCGATATAGACTGCGACTGAATGGAAAGGATGGAGACTGCCTGTGCCAGCAGGATTGCAGCCTGGAACTGGAGCGCAGAACATTCTCGCTTGCCGCCGTATAACCAAGGAACAAATACAATTTCATCTTGCGGGAAAGGAGCGGAATAATTTCGCGATAGTATCGGGTGATGCCCCCACTGGATTGAAGCAGAAAAATGGTTCCTTCAATCAATACGGTTGGAAAATGAATCAATCAGTAACTCTTTCGTCAGTAGATATGATGCCAAATCGATAGCTTCTTTGGAGCGGGCCAAGGATTTTTTCAGAAACCCCGATAGCTCCTCATTCAAACCGCAAAAACTTGACGACAGCTCACATCCCCGAGCACTGGACATCATTCATGAAGGGAATTGTCCTTGCGGGAGGAGCGGGCAGCCGCCTGTATCCTCTGACTATGGCAGTATCAAAACAGCTTTTACCCGTTTATGATAAGCCTATGATCTACTACCCGATCGCCACATTGTTCCTGGCCGGGATCCGCGAAATTGCTATAATTTCAACGCCCCGTGACCTTCCGGCCTATGAGATATTACTCGGGAACGGTGAGGACTTCGGGGTCCAGTTTCACTACGTCGAGCAAACCTCACCCAGAGGGCTCGCCGAAGCATTCCTGCTCTGCAACGACTTTATCCATGGGAGTTCCGTAGCTCTGGCTCTGGGAGACAACATCCTACATGGAGCCCGCCTGAGCAGCTTACTGCGCAGAGCAGTGCGAATGGTTGAGAACAAGGGGGGGGCCGGTATTTTTGGCCACGCAGTTCGGAACCCCTCGGACTATGGGGTCATGGAGCTGGACTCGCATAAGAAGGTACTGTCGATCGAAGAAAAGCCAGTAAAGCCGCGAAGCCCGTGGGCAGTGATCGGGCTATATTTCTATGACGCATCGGTTACCCAAAAAGCGCGCCGTGTAGAGCCCTCGGCAAGAGGGGAGCTGGAAATTACTACTATCAACCAGATGTACCTTTTAGAGGGCGCTCTGACCGCGCATTTTCTGGGCCGGGGCTTTGCATGGCTGGATTCCGGGACGCAGGAATCACTTGCCGATGCAACCAATTTCATTCGCGTGGTAGAAGAGCGCCAGGGTACAAAGGTCGCCTGCCTTGAAGAAATTGCTTTCCGATCCGGTTGGATTGGCGCGGAAAAGCTGCTGGCCCGGGCAAAAAAACACAAGGGAACGGTTTACGGGGCGTATCTGGAGTCGATCCTATCACAAATACCGGGAACGGAAAGCCTTTGACACTGTTTCGCCTTCAAAGATTGTCCCCGATATCCATTTGCGCTGGAGCTGCGGCCGCCCTCTCTCTTCTGGCCGGACTTTATGCAGCTCAGACAAATAACAAGTTTTTAGTAAATCATTCTTTTTCTGGAGATACCAGAGCTTATACCGCTATCCTTTTCCGGGTCGGACTCCTTTCTGATGAGATAGGCCCGTGGAGAGCCATTCAATCTGAGTTGCAAAATAATAATCGCAATCCGCTGCGTACCATACCTGTCCTGGCCACCTATCCGGCAGCGCTTAAAACCTATAACGCACACCTCCTGACCGCAGTCCCGGCGTTATCTCTCTTTGTTTTTCTCCTGAGCTACGTTGCCTGGAAACGTACCGGCAGTTGGGGTTATGTGGCCTGTACAATGATTCTGCCATTCACTGGCCAGGCGCTCATGGATCCGGCGCGCGGGCTTCCGGCAAATCTTCCAGACATCACGGCAGGCCACTTGGTGGCAGGGGCGTTTCTGGCACTCCTTCTGGCTAATGGGCCGCAAAATAAATTCTGGCTGATCATTTTTGGTGTTCTAATTGGCCTTGCCATCCTCTCACGGTGGTCAATCGTCGTGCAAATAGGGTTTGTTTTCCTCCCGCTGGTCGCCTGGCGAGTTCTGGGAAATACAGCGGAGGGAACGCGGAGAATTTCCGAATCCATCCAGAGGATAGCATACGCGGGCATCCCAATCCTACTGATTGCGGGCTACTTTCTGAATCGCTTCTCAGTTGCAAACTACCACTTTTACGCAGCCAATGCCTATGGAATAGGCCATACGAGCGAAATGTCCCGGCAATTCCTTCTGCATTACACCGATGTATATTTGGGGGCAACGGGTCTGCTATGCATCAGTATGTACATCATTATTCCAACTTTCCTGGGACTCAGACCAAAAAAAACCATCAGAGAACATCTGGCTGCTCTGTCAGGCCCATGCCTCTTCTACATCTTCTTTGTGTACGTTTTGCGCCTCTATGGCGACCCGAGTACGCCCGCAATATTTCCATCGCTGATCTATGCCTTTGTCGCGGGAATCCCCCGGGAGACGCAAAAACTCAGGCAGGGATTCTCTGTCCTGATTATTTTGACATTCTTATCAATCCTTTATGCAGGTTTGCGGGGACACCGGGAAGTTAGCCAGCGCATACAGAATCCTGGTAGCGCGGACCTGCGTGAAGCCAATTTTGAGAAAACTGCAGCTCGCACCCTTGCCAGCATTCACGACACTGGATCTGCCCCAAAGATCGATACCTTTTTTTTCCCGTACTGCACAGCCATTTTTTTGAGGTCTGTCGCTGAGCACGATTTCCCCATTGTGTGTACGGGATTCTTTGAGAAACATGACGTTGCCTACCAGTATCATTTCAAAACAACGGATCCTGGCCGGATTGCAGCCAGAATACTCCCTGAAATCTCAAAAAAGTTAAACGCGGTATTCATTATCCAGGACCCTTCAAATGAGGACGCAAAGATTCTTTTCACCAATGACAATGGTTCCATGAATAAAATACCCGCCGTCCTGATCGGCAAAACCCGGGAGTATCTTTTCCGCAGCACGCATTGGAAACGTCATCCCGTTCTGCTCGATTCTCCCTGGGGGAAAATCGAGCTTTTCTTAAACGTAAAAATTCTGTCCGCTACAATGGATTCTGACCGCGGTGCGACCGAGCCATGATTCCCCTGAATGACCTCGCCAGATCTGTCGACTATTCGACCCTGAGGGAAATTACCGGCAGGGTTGTCAGTTCGGGAATGTTCATCGGTGGAAAGGAGCTTGAAACCTTTGAAAGGGCTTTTGCCGGGTTTTGCCAGGCCCAATCCTGTATCGGCGTCGCCAATGGAACGGATGCGATCGAAATTGTTTTGCGGGCGCTGGGAATCAAGACTGGTGACCGCGTGGTCTGTGCCGCAAATGCTGGCGGTTACTCTGCCACTGCGATTGTCGCCTGCGGAGCTGTGCCGATCTTCGCCGATATCGAACGTGTGTCCCTTGCTCTGGATACAGATTCTACACGGCAAGCAATACAGGAAAACAGACCACAGGCCGTAATTCTAACTCACCTGTACGGAAAATTGGCTGCCCATACGGATGAACTGGTCGCATTATGCCAGGAGCTGAGCATACCGTTAATTGAGGACTGCGCCCAGGCGCACGGGGCCAATCGATCCGGAAAGTTTGCGGGAACATTCGGAACGGCAGGAACATTCAGTTTTTACCCGACCAAGAATCTTGGAGCCCTGGGTGACGCCGGGGCCATAGTAACGGATAACGCTCATTTAGCCGGGATTGCCCGCGAAATCCGACAATATGGCTGGCGATCCAGATACTATAGCGTCCGGCCTGGCCGAAATTCCAGAATGGATGAGATCCAGGCAGCCGTACTCAATGCACGCCTTCCTGGACTCGAAGAGAGAAATGAGCTGCGGCGGGAGGTTGCCAGAATCTACATCGATGGCCTGTCCGGATCCCCGGAACTTCCGCGTTTTGATGTCTCCAGTTCCGACTATGTAGCGCATTTATTTGTTATAGAGTCTGAACACCGGGCGGCTTTAAAGGTTTTCTTGCAACAGTCTGGAGTGCAGTCTGAAATTCACTATCCCGTTCCTGACTACAATCAAGAATGGTACCGCTCCCTAATAGGGAGCCAGTCAGCGGAAGACTTACCCGTTACGGAATGGGCCTGCCGCTCTGTTCTGTCGCTTCCTTGCTTCCCGGAGCTCTCTCATAAAGAAACTGATCATATTATTCAGGCGGTCCGCAACTTCTATGAAAAAAAACCTACTTTCGCAAAGTAATTCAAAGGGGTCAAAGCGCCCTCTGATGTCCATTGTCGTACCAGTGTACTACAATGCTGAAAACTTACCGGCAACAATACCCGAACTTCTCGGGTTGAGGACGATCATTAGCGATGTCGATCTTGAACTATTGTTTGTTGACGACGGTTCGCGAGACGACTCTTTTCTGATCCTGAGAAAATTTCAGAGTGATTACCCTGGTGTAATTCGTATTGTGCGTTTAACCCGAAACTTTGGTTCATTTGCGGCCATGCAGGCGGGCCTTAATGCCGCAAGGGGTGATTGCATTGGCATTATTTCAGCAGATCTGCAGGACCCACCGGAACTATTTGCAGAAATGTTCCGTCACTGGCAGGCTGGAATCAAAACAGTTTATGCCGTGCGACAGTCCCGGCAAGATCGCTTCGCGTCAAAACTACTGGCGCAGACCTTCTACTGGTTCATTCGCCGGTTATCAGTTCCGGATTATCCTCCTGGCGGCTTTGATTTCTGCCTTATGGACCGTCAAGTATGCAACGCAGTTACGAGTATGGAAGAAAAGAATACGCACTTGATGACCCTGATATTCTGGCTGGGATTTCCCTACGTCACGCTGCCCTATCACAGGGCCCCGAGGGCAATGGGAAAAAGTCGATGGACTCTATCCAAAAGAATAAAATTGGCAATCGATTCCTTCGTCAGCTTTTCCTACACCCCCATTCGATTGCTTTCAGTCACGGGCCTGTGCTTTGCTTCGCTTTCATTCCTTTACGGGAGCATAATCGCGTATTTACGCTTCGCTAACAATATCCCCATAGCCGGTTGGTCCGCGACCATGGTTTTTGTAACTTTCACCGCCGGGATTCAGATGACAATGATTGGTGTGCTCGGAGAGTACCTCTGGAGAGCTCTGGATGCGGCCCGCAGGCGTCCCCAGTACGTCATAGATGAAATCTTTGAGACGGCGAGTCAATCTCTTCCCGGCGGTGCTGTTTCGCAGAAAAAGCGGAGACCCGAGTAATGCAGCAAAGGGAGTTTTCTCTTACGGAATTGCCTCTTTTCAGAGACGAGCGCGGAAGCCTCTCCTTCGCGCAAACTCCGGACCATGTCCCGTTCCCGATCAAGCGAGTATTCTGGCTGTACGAAGCGGACGGCACCACAATCCGGGGACAGCATGCGCACCGAACATTGCACCAATTTCTGGTGGCCGTATCGGGGTCCGTTTCGATAGACCTCTCGGACGGCCACAAAACAGCGCAATTTACACTTTCGCAAGGCCACAAAGGACTCTACATCCCACCCCTCACCTGGACGAGCCTTTCAGATTTCACGACCAACGTCATAATCATCGCTTTCGCCTCCGAAACCTATGATGCTTCGGATTACATTCACGATTATCTAGAATTTCAGGAACTGTCCTCTTCAATTCTATCCCAGGACTGAAAGGTAAATCGAACGGGATTGTCAAGGCAGCTGACAATCGCTGACCCAAAATCTTTGACCAGAATAGTCCCGGGAGGGGCGGCAAAGGCATTTTCATCACCAACGGTCCCCGGATGGCTCACAACTTCCACGGACGATATTGCCTTTCCGCGGAATAGTGGCAATTGATACGGTGGAAAAATCAGGGCTCGAATTTGATTCTGGACATCGATAGCGGGGAGATTGAAGTCAGTGATTTCTATCCGGGCGTAGTCGACTGAAGCACGACGATATTCGGAGACGCGCCGGCTTGATTGAGCGACCAGACTGAATTCACGGCCCGTAATCAGCCTTTGAAGATTACTCTTAAATAGTTCATATCCATAACGATTATATAGTATATACAAATCAAAGGCCGTGCAGAAGGTCGGAATTTCAAACAGGAGCTGGTCTACAATATCCCCGTCATCTACGCCGGGGGCAATTGCATGCAAAGTGACACCGGTAATTTTCTCACCATTATAAATGGGCCAGTAAGACGTTAGCGCTCCGCGATAAGCCGGGAGAGCTGAAAAATGAATATTATAGGACCGAGCACCCCGAAGCTGCTCCATCCTCAGCAGTCGATCATACTCAAGGGATACAACCACATCATCTCCGCTCAACTCAAGATCATCCAACGAACCAATCAGCGGAATGGAGCGACGTGCGGCAAAACCACGAAGGGAGGGCTCCCATGAATCATTCCCGTCATCGGCAGAAACCGGCAGAACATACAAATCGATAGGAGTTTTCATCAAACGAATAATGTCCTGCGCAAAGCCGACGCAGTTCACTCCTAAAAAAGTCTTGCCACAAAAAACCATTTTCATAAGGTGATCAGATCTCCATATAGTGCAGGGTCTTGCTTCCTTGGACGGGCAGTCGTGAGACAAATAACCTCAGCAATAGAGTTTGCTCGTTTCGTTGCGGCGGGAGCGACCAATACAATCGTAACCCTTGGACTGTACTTTGCTCTGGGTTACATACTTCCCTACCACCTGGCTTATGCGATAGCCTATATCACCGGAATTCTTCTCTCTTACTATTTGAATTCACGCTGGGTATTTAAAACGCCGCTTAACTGGATCGGGTTATTATCCTTCCCCCTTGTTTACGTAGTCCAGTTTTCTGCGAATGTATTTTTGCTTTTCCTGCTTGTGGAAATTTTGGGCTGGCATGAGTGGCTGGCACCCCTGGTCGTAATTGCGATAAGTGTACCAATTACCTTTGTAATGTCGCGGTTTATCCTGAAACGTTCTGATAATTTAGATCAGTAAAGGTCAGGAGAGGTTCAAAAACGCCTGGCTGAGCGACTCCCGATCAAGCCCATAGTATTCCAGTATCTCAGGATTGCGACCACACACGGGAATGTCATCCAAGCCATAGTGCTCTATCGTCTGACCTTTACAAGAGCCGGTCCGCGCCATGACTGCTGCCAGCATCTCCCCCTGCCCCCCCTTGCGATAGTGATTGTCGAGGAAAATAATGCGAGAGAATTTTTGTACCGTCACGGAGAGCCATTCCGCATCAACCTGGTTAAGCCATGGAAGGTTGACCAGACACACAGAAATACCCTGGCGGGCAGCCATTTGCGCGGCAACAAAAGCTTCTGCGAGGAGTACCGGGCCATAGGCAAAGACGATCAGATCCTTTCCTTCATGGAGGATAACGCCCCGCCCTTCTATCAAAGTGTAATCATCAGGCAGTTGAAATTGCACCTCGACGGGAATGCTGACCAGGCGGATATACGTCGAATCTTGATTCTTGTTCACAGCCCACTTAAGGGCCAGGCGCACCTCACGTTCACAGGAGGGTTCAATCATCGTGAGTCCGGGAATGCCTCCCAGCGCGGAAATGTCCCGAACAGACTGGTGGGAATGACCGGGCCCCGCCGGAAGAACACCTGCCAGACTGCCGACATAAATGATTTTCGTTTTTTCGGAAGAGTTGTTGTAGATTTGTTCATTTGGTCGAGTGGAGAGAAAGCAGGCAAAGCTGTGAACGATGGGTAGCTTCCCCATCAAAGCCAGGCCACCCGCTGTCGAAACCATATCTTGTTCGGCGATCCCGGATTCAATGAATCGCTCCGGGAAGCGCTTGCTGAAAGGTATCAGACCCGTATCCAGTATCAGGTCAGCATCAAGAGCCAGAATGTCATGTCTCTCCCCTGCCAGCTGAACAAGCTCATCGCCGTAGGCTGCAATGAGTTTCTGTGGCTTGCTCGGAATTACTTTAGGTGGCTGCTCTGTCTCGCTTATGGAAATATCTCCCAGACCCGCAGATCCAAGTTTTGCATTAATTCCCTGCAACAACTCCTGGAAGGCATCTGCGTAATGGTCTGCTGCCGGGGCTCCGCTATGGAACCTGTACATCGTACCATCTTCAGAAGTAACCATGGTTTGCATGAAGGATACGCCCTTTCCTTTTATTGTGTCTGCTATAAGAACCTTGGGCCGGTCCGGGATACTCCTGAAGCGGTCCAGAACCTCTTTGACATCATAAAGGTTATGCCCATCGCAGCGCGCCACTTCCCAACCAAAGGCCCGGAATTTCGCCTCAAGATCACCCAGATCACTGACATCCTTCACCCAGGTGTCCGACTGTATCTTGTTGTGGTCCACGATCATTGTGATTTCGCCATACGGCGCATTGGCTACCGGCTGGAGCGATTCCCATATCTGGCCTTCCTGAAGCTCACCGTCACCGGTCATTACAAACACCCTTCTGGGTATTCCATTCAGGCGTGCCGCAATGATTATCCCCTTTGCTTTGGAAATACCCATACCCAGGGAACCGGTATTGGTCACAAGACCCGGAACAGACACATCCGGATGGCCAGGCAGACCATTCAGCTTCCGTAATTGATGCAGCAGATGGAACTCCAAGCGACCGAGCCCGATCAGAACGGAATACAGCCCGGGTGCATCATGCCCTTTCGAAGAGAAAAAAAGGTCTTGTGGTTTTCCGTCAGCAGCTATGCTTAAATTCAATTCCTCTGTATAAAGATAAGTGATGAGATCCATGGAGCTGAAGCTGGTACCGATGTGCCCGCTCCCCGCCAGGGTGATCATGTAAAGCGCGTTGAGCCGATTGATATCTGCAAGAATAGAAGCTCGATCAACAGGATTCCAATCCGCCTGACAGATTCGCTGAATTTCAGCTAATTTTATGTAGAAAAGTTGAGATCCTGCCTTCTCATCGATTAAATTCGCTTTTTCGCCCATTACAGGTTGCCCTCCCTCCGCACTCGGGGCAGCTCCGCGTGCCCGGAAGACAGCATATATTCGGCAATGATCCAATCCATCTCGCGATTGATGTCAAAACCTTCGGTTTCATCTGTGATGAAGGGCATGATACTGTCGCCGGCTATACTGCCTCGCCCGAGCACCACATCTATCCTCGCTATTTCGAGGCTTGCATTTTGCACATATACTTCCGGTAAAGTTTGGTACGGGGAACTATGCCAGGGTACGGCATTCAAATCAGGATTTATCATAACAGGTGTCATACGTGCTCCATTAATACGCCACATCTTGGCCGGATGCTCATGACACTTTTCAACCGCCCGCAAGGAATCCGCGAAACCATCCTCCAGAAACTCGTTCCACGCTCGCCGGATTGTAGCGGCCGTGCGAAAGGGGCTTGTAGGGCGCAGGATAGAAAAATACTCCGCCGTCTCCCCCGATTCTTTGAGCGTGCCAAGCAAGTGACCAATCCACTCTATATCCGGAGAATTATCGCCGGCGAACTCGGGCGGGCGCAAGAATGGAACTTCAGCCCCATACATTCGAGCGATCCGGGCTATTTCATTGCTGTCGGTGGAAACAATGACCCTGGTGAACACCCCGGAGTCCAGAGCGGCGCCTATGGAATAGGCAATGAGCGGATGACCTTCCAGCTCTCGCACATTCTTCCCCGCAATACGCTTGGAACCGGAGCGAGCCGGAATAAGCCCCAGACAGGAGGATGTTGGTTCTCCCATTCAGACCTGCTCGGGATCAAATCGAGTGTAGATGGCTTTCCATTCAGAATAAACGTCGAGCGCCTGTGTCCCCGGTTCTCGCCAACCATTGCCTGAATCTCGTAGACCTCCAAATGGCATGTGCGGCTCACTTCCATGGGTGGGTCCATTGATGGAGACAACTCCACTGCGGCAACGCCCGGCAAACAGCTGGGCACGATGAATACTGGCCGTATGAATTGCCGCAGTCAGACCGAACGGACTATCATTCACCATGCCAATGGCCTCTTCCAGGTCACGAACAGGATAGAGGGCCGTGATGGGACCAAATAACTCGCTGCGTGACAGAACTGCTTGCGGAGATAGGTTTTCGAGAATGGTAGGTGCTACATAATAGCCCCGATGATCTTGATCTACGACACGTTCACCACCAAGAAGCAAGGTTGCACCGTCGCGCGCAACCGCTTCGCGCACTTTAACGAGCATATTGTTCAATTGCCGTTCATTGATCACCGGTCCCAGATCACAATCATCAGCAATCCCCACCTTCAAACGTTTCGCTTTTTCTAGAAATATACCTTTGAATTCCTCGTATACTGATTCAAAGATGAGTATTCGGCTACCGGAGGCACAGCGCTGCCCGGCATTCGAAAAAGCAGAAACAACGGCCCATCTGGCAGCATCTTCCAGGTTAGCGTCGTCACATATGACGAGCGGGTTCTTTCCTCCCAGCTCCAGGCAAACCTTAGCCAGGCGCTCCCCGGCCACTCTTTGTATAAATCGACCCACACCCACGGAACCGGTGAAACTCAAAAGATCAACCCGGTGGTCCTCAACAAGAGGCGCTCCCGCCTCCACACCAAGACCCTGGACCAGGGAGAAAACACCATCGGGAAGGCCTGCTTCCTTAAGCACTCTGGCAAACCATAGCGCAGAAAGCGGAGTATCTTCGGCCGGTTTCATAATGGCGGCATTTCCACAGAGCAGAGCCGGATAAGCCTTCCAGGCGACATTGGGCAAAGGCGTATTGGCTGCAATAATCAACCCGCAGACACCGACCGGTTGCCGCACAATTATTGCACTGCGATTGGGCATGGCACTTGTCGTCGTCATTCCGTAATATCGACGCCCTTCACCGGCCATGAAATAGCCCAGCTCAATGGCTGCTCCCGTCTCTGCACGAGAGTCCTTGAGCGGCTTGCCGGCTTCCTTTGCGACGATTTCAGAAATCTCCTCTGTGCGACTCTCCACGATTTGTGTGGCTCTTCGCAGAATTTGCGCTCGTTCAACAATGTTAGTTGCTGCCCATGAGGGTTGGACAGCAACCGCTGCCGCGATGGCTGCATCAACATCGGCCTTCCTGCCCCTGGCAACCCGGGTTAGAATTTCGCCCGTATGGGGATCGTGCTTGGGTATAGACTCGTTCGCTTGCGAAGGAACTTCTTTCCCATCAATCCAGTGCAACACTACCTGAGGATAATCCATAGCTACCAGGCGGTCCATCCGCCGTCTACTACAAGATTGGCACCGGTCATATAAGAAGATGCATCGGAGGCAAGAAATATCAGCGGGCCCGCCATTTCTTCTGGCATGGCCATTCTCCCGACCGGCATACGTCGACAGTATTCTTCAAGAAATTCTTGAGGCTGGTTGTTAAATATACCGGCAGGAGAGAGGGCATTCACTCTTACACCCTGTCTTGCCCAGTAGGTAGCAAGGTAACGAGTCAGGTTTATGATTCCTGCTTTACTGATCGCATAAGGAGCGGGCTTGTAAAACTCTGCACCATTTTTGCGTCGAAACTCATAGATATCCTGAACCGGGGAAAGCATTCCATAAATAGAGCCGAGGTTTATGATGCTTCCTCTACCGGCCCGGGCCATGGACCGTCCAAAAACTTGACAGGCGGTAAAGACGCCCTTAACGTTTATATTCAAAACGTTGTCCAGAGAAGAGGCCGGATAGTCCTCGAAAGGTCCGTTCTCTTCAGGAGGCGAATCAGGTGGAGAATCAATGGCTGCGTTGTTGACAAGTATGTGAGGGGTTCCCCACGTAGAAACTACACTTTCATGAATTTTCTCAAGTTCTTTTCTGGACGTGATGTCGATCTGAAAGAATTTCAAGCGGCCGTTGTCCAGCGCCTCCTTGAAATCTTCCAATTTCCGGGCGGTAGGCGTGGCTATATCCAGGCAGACGACCCTCGCACCGGCTCCAAGAAGTGCTTCCGTAAAGGTATGGCCAAGCTGACCCAGCCCGCCCGTCAAAACGGCTATTCGATCCACCAGACGAAACATCTCTGAGTCAGTCAATGGCTACGCTCGCGACCTGAACTCATAGGCCGCAGCTAACCTGTCACAGAACTCCCGGACTGCACCGTAGCCTCCCCGCGTCTTCAAAACAAGCCGGGCGTGTGCTTTAACCTCAGGATAAGCATCGGCAACGGCAACCGGACATCCAACCAATTGAAGGCAACCAAGATCGTTGACATCGTTTCCCACGTATGCCGTCTCATCGGGACGAATATCTCGCTCCTGCAACAGATCCCGGAGTCGGGCCGCCTTGTCGGGAATTCCTTGTTCGCACTCTATCTGTAACTTTTCAGAACGCCGGGATACCACTGCATTGGTTTCAGTCGAAAGGATTATAGCCGGAATTCCCAATTTTTTCAGCCTGGTGAGCCCGAGTCCATCGCTGCGACTGCAAATGACACTTTCGCGACCATCCTCTCCTACAATGACTCGATTATCCGTAAAGACGCCATCAAAGTCCAGCACAACAAACTTGACGACTGAAAGATCGAATTCCATCCTCAGTCATTCAGGTAATCGATATGAATCGATTGATCGCAGGCCATCGGATGGACGATTTTACGACCAAGAACTGTCTCCAGCATGTATGGAGGTAAGCCATCGCCCGGAGACTTGATTGCAACATCCTCTCTGGTGAGAGTATGCCCCGCTTCCAGATCGCGAGCCGCTACAAGCTTCTTGCCCATTTTGATTAAAGGAGCAGCCTCCACCGGCTGGGTGACTTTGATGCCGTCCCCCAGAGCTTTACGCACCCTTTTCAAATCGCGGACAAGTTTTTTAAGTCCTATCGGCTCCAGAGAAAATGCGTGATCGGTGCCCTTCATCGCACGATTGAGCGTAAAATGTTTTTCCATAACCCGCGCCCCGAGCACGAATGCGGCCGGCGCCATAGAGATACCGCTAAAATGGTCAGAAAGGCCGATCACCGTATCAGGAAATCTCTCACGTAGAGTCGAAATTACCCGAAGATTCATTTCCTCCGGTTGCGCAGGATAAGATGCAGTACATTGCAGAATCGTGAAATTTTTATTGATCGGAGTCAGTGCTTCATAAACACGATCGATATCTTCCATTGTGCCACCACCTGTACTGATAACCAGTGGCTTTCCAAAGGCTGCGATGTATTTGATTAGTGGAATGTTCTTAAGATCACCGGATGCGATCTTGTATGCCGGCATGTCGAGCTTTGCCAGAAAATCAGCACTTGGAAAATCAAAAGCGGTTGAAAAAAAAGTAATACCAATCTCCTTTGAATAGGCCTGTAGCTCCCGGTATTCGCTTTCACCGAACTCAAGGAATTCCCGATGATCCCCGTAGGTAGCACCGAAACTATTCGGATTGTCGTACGGTCGATGATAGTATTCACTGGTGAACAGCGCTCGGTTGTCCCGCTTCTGTAATTTTGCAGCATTGGCTCCGCAGTTTTTCGCGGCAAGAATCAGTTCTCTGGCCTGCTTAATATCTCCTTGATGATTGTGACCAATCTCTGCTATAACATAGCAGTCTGTTGAGTCATTTACTTCCAATCCGTCTATAACCAGTTGTCTCATCCCAATACTTTCCTAAAATATATTATTTATTCATCGAAAACGAACGGTGTTCCAGAAACTATCCCGGAGAGTATTACGTCCAGCCCTGGATCATTGCCTGGCTTGAGATCTTCCAGACTTTGAAGTGCCGGCCGAAACGGCGGAAACTTCCCGGTGGGTTCAACGCTCTTAATCGGTATCATGCGGCGAAAGAAAAAATGGTAAGCGTATTTTCGAGCCCGGCGAATTTTCTCTGCGGAAAGTCGCTCCTTGACGGGCAGGGAATCCAGAATCTGGAAATAATCCGCCTCCGACCGGGCATCAATCGTAATACCTTTATTGCGAATCCAAGCCTCACCGGCCACAATCACCGGAATTCCCAGTGAAGTCAACTCAACACCCATTTTTGTGCCGTATATGATCACGCTGTTACAGGCATTCATTAATGCGTAAGTGCTGAAGGGACTCTCGGGGCCAACAAGATAAACATTAGGGGGTAAAGTCTGAAAACGTCTGGATAACTCAGAGCTAACTGTTTGTCGGGATACCACTCCTTTTAACTCCGCTGGATGAACCCTGATAAGCAACCCTATCTCCGGGCGGTTAGCGAAATATTCTACTGTTTTCACGAGCCAATCAAACATATTCTCAAATGCATTGGTCGGGTAGTGCAGCTGTGCATCCCAGGCAACATTAGTAAGCAAACCTATCGTTGGGCGGTTGAAGTCAATGCCCAGATCACGGGCAATGGTGGACAGGTCCGCCTCTGCCTTCTCATGGAATTTAATCCAGTCAAAGCTTCCATGCCAGCGGCTGAGTAAGTAATCCATCAGATTTTTCTCTTGCCCTTCCGTCAGGTGCATTTCTGACCACTGCTCCTGTGGCTCAGACATCAAAGTATGATGATAGGTGGTTTCATGGCTGAAAATGAAGCGCTGCATTCTATAGGCAACATTATAGTTCACCACCCTGATATTCTTGCTGCGTGCATATTCCCCAATCACTCCCTGCGGAATGTAAATCCCATGGTGAAAAACAACCACTTCCGGTCGCAAAAGGCCGGCTACGCGACTGAAGGACTGATAGGTTTGCAACGCTGCCCGAAAATATCTTTCCAGAAGCCGCGGCTGAGCTTCGTCAAGATCGCCGGAGGCCATAAAGCGCATAGCTCCGGCCACGGCGTGCTCGCCCACGGCGAGACCCTCGTACTGGAATTGTCGAATGGCTCTCCAGTCTGCGAAATCCAGGGTTTCACAGACGCCAGATATCGCGGCACTATCCCCGAAAAGAAGAAAGTCAGAATATCTGTACACCTGGATCCCAGGCACTTGCAGGCAGTTTGCGCATTGCTTGCATCCAGAGCACAAATCCCCCGGGGGGCCATCTGCAAGGAATTTCGGCAAATTGACATTCTGCAGTAATGTCGCTTCACAGGCTGCCAGCGAGCCATCGCAAATTAGAAAGGCCGGTCGGATGCCCCGGAGGACAAGCGCTGTTGCCAGAAGGCCATCCGCATACGTGTTCCATACATGCCCCGGGACGCTGGTTGCGAAAAGAACGCTTGTTCGCTCTGGAAGGGCAGCCACGGTCTCTTTCCAAATGGCAGAATTATGAACACCACTCCAGACCTCAGGTTGTCTTGTATATACTTTGCGCAGGATGGAGGATGCTTTGTTTTTTACGACCGGCCAGAGTTTATCTTTCATAAAGTTCCCTAACAGGCCGAACTTCTCCGGAACGCAGATCCAGAAGCGGTAGATGGCCAATTTCGGTTCGGCGGTTCCTTCCGGTGAGGAAAGTCAATTCACCGTCCGATCCACGTGATTCTCGAAATTTTGATTGCACGTAACCTTCTTTAACACCAAGCTCTTTGATAGATGGTGGCAGTTTCTCACGGAGCACAAAATACGCATTGTTTCCATTGGAATTACAACCAACAAAGGCGTATCCTTTTTTCTGACTCAGCGCCACCAGAGCGGCGAGCGAAGCTCCATAGTACAGATTGGAATGATGAGCACGAGTACGATCAAAATCCGGTCGATAGGGAACGGTTACTTCCAGATCTGGACCAAATACACTGTTGTATTCAAGAATCAGGAGCACAGGTCGTGCAACTTGAATAGCCTGCCAGATATGGAACTCATTGCCGTCAATATCTATATGAAGCAAGCCAATCTCATTCACAAATCCATACTGCTCTAACAGCGCATTAACATTTTCAATCGTAATGAAATGTGACCCGGCAGATATTTCATATTTCCAGTATATCTGATCCTGCTTCAATTCTTCTATGTAGACCGGGTCCCCATCCATCAAAAGACCCCGCCAGTTATTGTTGAGTAAGAGAAATCGGGTATTCGATTCACGATAATGCTTGATTCCAAACTCAACAAAGGATGAATCAGGCACATCCAGCGCAGTTAGAAGATACTGAATAATCCCGTCATCTCCCCATTGAGAGAAAACACGAAACTCGGCCTCATGAATATTTTCGAATCTTTTTCCCTCCCGGTAATCGCGTATAAGCTGCTGAGCGGAGAGAACCTTCAGAGTATCCAGCTCAGAAAGAAGCTCGCTCCGGGACATCCCACGCGGCGATAATCCCAAAAGAGAGAGGACCTTTGAAATGACTCTCCTAAGCAGCAAAACCGGACCCTCCAGAATGAACGGATCGGTACAGGGATAGTGTATCTTTGACACAGCGGTCCCAGCTAAATTTTTTAGCGTGGATTTTACCCCGTCTGACCAACTCCTCTTTCCTGGCCGTATCGGATAGTACGTACTCCATGGTATTCCCGAGGGCTTCAGGCCTGGAAGGGTCACACACTTCAACGGCATCGCCCACCACTTCTCCAAGCGAGCCGCCGGTACCGGAAACGACCGGACACCCGCAGGTCATAGCTTCCAGTGGTGTCAGGCCAAAGCCTTCATAAAGAGAGGGGCACACAAATAAGCTTGCCCCCATATAGTATCGCGTCAGTTCCGTGTCATCCCCCCGGACATGATAGACGCGGTCCACTACACCCGCTAATCGAAAGTCTTCCAGCTCAGGAGGTTGAAAGGGTAGCCAGCCAAAACAAACCAGGTCAAACTCTTTCTTGAGCCTTGAAGATACCGCGTAGGCGGATAAAAGACCATTGAAGTTCTTGTAACCACTCCGCTTACCTACATGCAGTATAAAGGGACGCTGCCGCCGGACGGGTTCAAGACCTTCCGGACAGAGGGTAGGTGCAAGATACGTTACCTTTACACGCTCCGCCGGAATAGAATACAACCTGACCAGATCCGCTCGGGTCTGCTCTGAAATGGCGAGAATCGCCTGTGCAGACTTGATCGATTCAATTTTTTCATCAATATTTCTATCTATCTCTGCAATATATTCCGGGAATTGCTCATGAATCAAATCAAAAACTGTAATAATCCGAACGGGAGATCTTTTGCCTGAGGAAAAGGGGGCGCACCAGCGATTCTCGTAGTAAGTGCGATGATAAATATCAAACGGATCGCTATTGTGCCAGCGAGAAACGATCCGTTCTTCAATTTCTTTCACCATTTTCCGTACTCTCCAGTAAGGAAGACGGGGGATTCGTAGATGATGCCTTAAATTCAATGAACCAAACTGAAAGCTCGACTTGCATTCTCCCAGGATGACCGACACATCCACTCCGGAAGACTGTGCCAGACCTTTGATTAATTCATAGAAGTAGCGGCTTATACCGCCATATTTCTGACGTGCAAATATTTGACCATCAAAGAGAACATTCATGCCTGTGGAATCTTCTGGACCAGATGGAAGGGCCTGAAAAAAGACCGGATGGGATCCATGACGGAGATGAACCGGCCGCGCCGAATGTTGCGCCAATCCCGGAGCCATCCAGCAATCCAGCGCCCGATCCAGGGTATGCGAGCAAGCCTTTCATCTGGAAGGAAAGGAAATTCTGGTATCATTCTTTTCCAAATTTGCGAAGGATATTTTTTTGAAAGATAGCCATAGTCCCGCATATAAATAGCCTGGCCCCGTAGCATAAGTTCACGCCGACGATTGAACTCTCCAGCATCATCTGCCCACGCGCGGTCATGTAGAATCGCCACCTTTCGCGAATAGACGACGGCTGCACCCATTAGCAAAATCCTTGCCGTGAGATCCGGATCAATGCCATAGCCCATCAATTCTTCAGAAAAGAAACCTGCAGCCGCCAGAAGCTCCCTTCGAACCACTCCCTGATTCACGTTCAATATGCCGACTTCTGAGATTCCCCCGATATAAGGAGCGTTTTGAAATGGGCCGGAGATGTCTCTGGTTTTCAGGCCAGTCATACCAATCTCTGGATATTTCATCATAATAGTCGCGACCTCATCCAGCCTCCCGGGAAGTACAATATTGTCATCACTGAGCCAGCAAACCAGCTCTCCTCTGGCCCGCTGAAAGGCCCGGTTATAGCTCCGCGCCTGACCGATTCTCCGGCCGTCCAGTTGCAAAGATACTTCCTTGATGGATTCGAGATACTGTAATGTACCGTCACTACTGCCGGCATCGATGACAATGATTTCATGCGCACATTGCACCCGCCCGATCAAGGAATCGAGGCAACGCCTTAGTTGATTCAGACGATTGTACGTACCTACAACGATAGTCAGCAATAAGGGATAGTCACGGCCGCTCATTCGGCTTCCGCTGCCCGGCTGGAGGGAAGGGCTGCTGCCAGCCTAACTCCGGTCCATTCGGCGAACTGGCGGCAAAATTCTTTCCAGTGCCGGCGAAACGAGCCCTCATTGGATGCGAACTTCAAGCATCGGGAACGATAATCGGTCAGATCAGCGAGAATCGCTACTACTGCTTCCGGGATTTCCGACGGGTGATTTACCTGCTTGCCCAGTGCTTCCCTATCAACAAAGGCAAGTGACGGGAAATCAGACGCGATTACCGGTGTGCCACACACCAGACTGCGCATCAGCTTCCCGGAAGAAAAGCCAACCTCAAACAGATTGGGGCCTGTATTGCGGTACAGGGCCAGAGTTATTGCACTGTAAGCGACCAGCGAATTTAATTCGCCTGCAGAGAGAGGCTTCCGGTTCCAGAATACCCGTCCGGGTAATGACAGGTGATCGTACTGGGACAAATCCTTTTCCACTCGAGACTGCACAACAAGAACGGTCTCCTTCGGCCAGTAGGCCACCGTGGACAGAATTTCCGGGATTTGTGCCCAATCGCTAACTGAACCGGCATGCAAGATCGGAACAGATCCAGGGGGTAGCCCGAGGCGGGCATGCCAGTCTATATTCTCAATAGCCAGGGCAGTCGGCGCATTAGGCAGAACACTGAACGGCTTTTGCCCTTCTACCCCCAATTCGCGCGCAGCGGTTGCGATGCGGGCAGAATCGGGAACCACGATTGCGGATACCTGCTGCATGGCCGCTTTCTCGAGAAACGCCCATCTGCCTTTGGGCCAGCCGCTGGGATATTCTTCGTTCAGGTACACCAGTGGTACTGGCCGGGTCCGATCATTCAAAGCAGCAGCAGAAACAATGCCCTTTTGACTGACACCAAAGATGCAATCGTAATCAGAGGTAGCAAACTTGGAAAGGAGCTTTCTCCCTATCCTTTGCCACCGGCGGCCCAGAAGAGATTCATGGGCCTCCTGGTAGTGGATCTTCACCCGTTCCGGGAGCAATACCTGATAGTTGGGGGACGGAACTTCCCAGAGAAAAAGATCAATATTCCAACCAGCTGAAACAAGCGCTTGAACTGTTTCGAGGGCGAAAGGCATCGTCTCCAGGCGCCCAGTGTGGGGATGATAGGGCTGATACACAAAGGCAATACGATTGTTCCGATGTCCCGATTCTCCTATGAGCATGTCACTTCGTTGCTTCAGCCCACTGCTCTGGAGTTGCGTATAGATTTGATTCACGGAAAATCCCGTTCCGCTTGACAAAAGCAAGATCCAGCTGCGCAAGCGCATTATCGAGCAAGCGATAGTTTTTACCGATTACATCGTACAGGGCGAAATCGCGTTGCTTCATAAATTCAATCACGTCCTCCACTAAAGGCGCTCCCCTGTAGAACTCAAACAGAGATGCCTCAAGTAGTACATATTCTGTCTCCAAAAGCAGCGAGCCGGCTCCCTTCAGGACTTCCAGTTCATTGCCCTGTGTATCAATCTTGAGCAAAAAAGGTCCCGAACAACCAAGCTTGGTACAGACTTCCTCCAGAGTGACGATATCGACGTTCCGTTTCTGGCCATCGAATTCCTCCATCTGCTCTTTTAACAGGCTTGAGCCGTGCAGGTGATCACTGTGAACATTGATGAAGGCCTGTCCGCTACTACTGCCGACAGCTGCTTGAATCCATTGCATTCGGGGGTATACTTTCAGCAGAGCCTCCAATGAATCTTTATGCTCATGTAAAGGCTCAAAAAGTATATGCCGGGCTCCCGGGAAAGCTGAGTAGAGAACTGGAGTTCCGCTTCCGGCACCCACGTCCAGAACGGTCACCGGCGAATAGAAACGAGCGACCTGTTGTAAGCACCCGGGAAGCGATCCCCGGGGTTTCCGGTCCTTTTGCTCCGTTACACCGACAGGTCTCCTGACAGCGTTGATTACGGATCGAATGAGCTGTTTCATTTGGGATTATACTGATTGCAGGACTTGTTTTAGCGTGAAAACAGTCCGATCGATTTGTTCCGGAGTCAAAGCTAAACCACTGGGCAAATACAGTCCACGAATGGAAATATGTTCTGCCACCGGATACGTTTGACTGCCGAAAAGGCCCATCCGCTGAAATACCGGTTGCTTGTGGATCGGCCAGAAGAAGGGGCGCGTTCCGATTCCTTCCCGTGCAAGGTGCGCTGCAACTTCTTTAGCATCCGGAAACGCCGGATCTTCAAGAACGATGCCGTATACCCAGTAAATATTCTCGGCATAGTCTGCCCGGGGTTTTGGAAGCTGCAGTCCCGGTACATTTTTAAGTTTTTCTGTGTAAGCTTTGCCCATCGCCCGCTTTCGCTCTATAAATCCGTCCACTTGTTCAAGCTGGGCAAGACCAATCGCTGCCTGTAAGTTTGTCATACGAAAATTCCAGCCCAGTTCATCATGAACATACCTCTGCCGTTCCTGGAAATACAGGTTGCGGGCCAATCGACATTTTTCTGCAAGTTGCGGGTCATCGGTTACCACCATACCACCTTCACCCGTCGTTATATGTTTGTTGGGGTAAAAACTGAAGGTACTGATTTCCCCGAATGAACCACAGGGACGATCACGATAGTTCTGGCCATGCATCTGCGCAGCATCTTCGAGAATCAGAAGTCCGTAACTCCTGGCGAGGGCCAGCAACGGTTCCATGTCGCATGGCAATCCATAAATATGTACAACCATTATGGCCCGCGTTCGCGGGGTAATGCATGCTTCTACCTGAGCTAAATTCATATTCCAGTCATCCGGATTGCAATCAACCACCACCGGTGTGGCACCAGCACGGACAATGGATGCCGCGCAAGAAATGATGGTAAACGTGGGGAGTATGACTTCATCGCCGGCCTTGAGGCCCAGAGCGTGAACGGCTGCATCGATAGCCGCAGACCCGTTACAGACGGCTATGCCGTGCTTTCGGCCCACACGTGCTGCGAATCTTTCTTCGAATTCCCGAACGAAGGGGCCCTCCGAAGAAATCCAGCCCGTTTCAATGCATTCAAGCAGCAACTCTTTCTCGCGCCCCTGAAAGAGGGGCTCATTTACAGGTATGAAATCCAACGTCCCCTGCCATCAAACTGGCACTTCCTGCCAGGGTTGCTTCTTAATCCATTCTACTCGATCGTTGCGTTCCGGGTGATCAAGACGTAATCCCCCCGGGGAAACTGCGCAGCACTCCTCAACACTACGTTCCGGGAAGCTCTTCTGCCCCAAATCATCTCGCATAAAAAACGCATTAAATCCACGTCTCTCCATGCCAACAAGCCTGTATCCTTTGCGGCGACCCAGTCGGACAAATGCAGCCAGAGAGGCTCCGCAGTAGTGTTCGTAAGTAGTCGTATCCAGCTGGCAAACAAAGGATGGATCGTAGGGTATCGTCAACGCCTCGGTGGGTCCCCAGATCGTATTAGTCTCTACAACAACAACGCGTGGATTTGCGACTGTAATGGCATCCCAGAGCCAGTAATCGTTGCCATCCACGTCGATCGAGAGCAAATCCAGATCACCACCCATCCCATGTTCTGAAAGTAGAGAATTGACATTTTCGCGTGTGACCCAGGCCTGGACAAGCTGGGGAGGCATCAACCGGGTGCGGCGTTCTTTTGCATAAAACGTCAACCCCCGATCAATCCGTGACCTGTCTCCATCCACAAGCAGTCCCCTCCAACCATGGTTAATTATTAGATTTGCTGAATTGCACTCGATCCCGTCGCCCGCGCAAATTTCTGCAGCACGCCGACTGCCTTCGCCAATAATAGAAAATATGTATAATAAAATTCCGTCTTCATCGTTCTGAGAGTAAGCCTTGAACCCTTCACGGATGAAGTCCACTGAATGCAGTTGACGCCCGGGGCTGCAAAATGCTTCCATCAGGCATTTCTGGGCAACTTGTTCTATTCCCATTGACCGACGATAAACATCAGTCAACGGTGCCAATCCTGAATGGGATCGCGTCTGTGATAGACGCTCGGCAACAGCGCGGGCGATACGGTCGAGAAAACGCAGTACCAGCCCCTTGATCATAGGTTTCCGGACTCTTCCTGGTTTGTTTTCCGCCGGGCAACATAGCAAACGCCCCAGGTGCTCGCCCCAGGTGCCGAGCCAACAAGCCATTCTTCATGATGCAGAAGCTGCATATCCGCCTGATCGAGAAATAGTTCAATCTCAGGCGTAAATAAGTAGCGCATCTTGTGTGTTTCACGCATCTCAGTACAATGTCCCGTCAGCCGATCACAGATTAGCACTGTATAGTTGACATCAATACAGTTCTGATCCAGGTATACAACGGGCTCGGCCAGACGGAGCACCTTGATAGCATCATCTTGCAGATGCTTCGCTCTGGTCTCGGCCCCTATTTGAATGACGGCCGGCCCGTACCAGACATCAAAAAGAAATAGACCTCCTGGCTTGAGATGATCCCTTGTATTTCTAAATACTTTTTGTATATCCGCATTTAACGTAAGGTAGCTCACGACATGAAAAAGAGAAATTACCGCGTCGTACTGCGCATCAGCTCGATAATCTCGAATATCGCCGGCTTCAAAAGTGAGGTGCGAGGCCACCGAAGGCGGCAAACGCTCCTGCCTTCGCAGGCTTTCGGTCAGCATCTCAGAACTGCGCTCAATTCCGTGAATGGTGTACCCTTGATGGGCCAACTGTTCAGCGTGCCTACCCGTTCCGGAACCAAGCTCCAGAATACTCTGAACTCCCATCCCATAGCATTTAATAAGACCAATTACGTAGGCAGCTTCCTCTGGGTAATCTTTATCACGATAAAGCAAATCATAGTACCGTGAATACGCTCCAAAAACCTCCATAACTAGCCCTTGAATGCCGCGTCCAGACGAATGGTCTCCTGGGCAACGGCTTCGAATCGCGTCTTATCCTGTTCCCCCATGAAAGGACCCTGCTTTACTTCAATCATATCGATATCTTCCAGCACCTCAAACCCGTGTCCCCCGGTGATGAGCAGAATAATATCTCCAGCCACAAGCTCCCTGCTGGTTAGATAGGTCTGTTCCCGTGTATAGAAATCTACCCGCAGTCGTCCACGGCGTATTACGAGGACTTCATTTGTATAAACAATTTCACGAGGTGCGGGTGTGTGGACATGCGGTGCTATGACCTTACCGGCATCGTGTCGCATAACCGCAACTTGCTGTGATAATTCCCCGGGTGTAAAAAAATGCACTCCTCTCTCCTCAAACTGGTTTGATATGATCATCGCCAAAAGCTGCGATTCGTGAACAATTCTCTCTACATGATCCATCTGCATAAAAGCTCTCACTATTGATACGGCACTGGGTATCCAGCACGTATTTGCGGATCGGAAAGCCAATCGGTCCTCTCAACAAAGGCGCGAAAGGTAGAGTTGAACAGAAGCTTCCACCCAAATTGCATGCCGCGTGTGTGTCTTTTAACCTGAAAAATTTCCTGGTAGTACTGAGGGCTACTCTTCTTGAGAAGTGCAACTTTCAGGAAGGACTTCAGGGCAGACGCAAGCAAAAGAGACAGATGACGTACCATCCTGTAATTTCTATTCGGGCTACCCTCAGCCAGAATGGTGTGATACCAAGAATAGAAATCGTTTGCTCCCTGATTTCGGGCACGCTTTTTAAAGTAGGCTATTTTGAGCCTTTGATTGGGAACAACGTGGTATACTACAGCCTCCGGCACATAGACAATCACTGAGCCAGGAAATTTTCTGAATAGCTTATATTGAAGTCCAGATTCGCCATCACCCTGCCATTCCGGCCCCATGATACAGGGGTTGTAACCGCCCACAGCAAACAGCTTATCCATTCTTACGGACATGTTCACGGCGAAGATCGGTGCTCCGGAAGTAAATTCGAGGCGCACAGAGTCAAAAGGTGATAAACTGATATACTCCTTAAAGTGCTCCACCCACCAGGGAGGAGCACTTTCATATCGCGGAAGAGTTCTTCCTCCCGTTGCCATTACCCGTGGATCTACATACGGCGTGAGCAATGAACGCAACCACTGCTTTTCAGGAATCGCATCATCCTCAATTTGAACATAAATTTCCCCCTGCGCAACGTAAGCCCCAGCGTGTCGCGCGTAATGAAGGCCGACCCGCTCCTCACGCACATATTGCATCTTTGGCTTCCCCGAGTGTTGTTTTATGAACTCCTGCAGGATGATCTCCGTACCGTCTCGCGAGCTATCCGCAACTATGATTTCGAAATCCTCCGGTGGGTAGTCTTGAACAATAAGCCCTTCTAAAAGATCAATGATCGCTTTGCCGCGATTCATTGTCGGGATGACAACAGATGCGTACATTCCTTGCTATATAGCTCCAGCATCGATTTGCTCTTTCACCCAGGGAATGATTTCATCAAGGGCCACGTCAAGAGGGGTTTGCGCCGTATACTCCAGCTGTTCGGCGGCCTTCCTGACGTCGGGAACGCGACGCTGGACATCATGCGGATAAGGATCATCGGTCGTATACCGAAATGGATGGCTATCTCCATGAATTTTCTTCCAGATAAGCTCCGCAAGTTCCAATACTGTTGTCGATACGGACGTTGAGAGATTGTAATCGTTGTTAATGGCTCTCTGAGATTCTACGGCAAGACGAATGCCACGGGCAAGGTCACCTCCATATGTGTAATGCCGAACCTGATCGCCAGCGCCAAGAATATGCAGTGGATCCTGGCCTTTAAGCACTTTTTGAACAAGATCCGGCACGACGTGACTCATTGCCAATTTTACATTTCCGGAACGGACTTCGACGTCAGTGATCGCTCGCCGCTCTCCAATTCCGACACAATTAAATGGGCGCACAATCGTATAGGGCAAACCAAATTGCTCATGGGCACCGCGCGCAAAATATTCTGTAGAGAGTTTCTGAAAGCCATAAGTAGAAGTGGGCGGCGGACATTCAAATTGATGTCCTTCCGGGGTTGGAAAAACTGTCGCGTTTTCAAAAACCATACTCGAAGACATGACCGTTATCTTCTGCAGCTTTCCATTTTTCCAGGCGTAGATGGCAGAATCAAAGGAGGACGCAGTAATACGCTCATTCTCTGCAACCAGGTCGTAGGCGAAAGCGTGAAAATAGGAGATTCCACCGATCATGGCGGCACCGGCGACAAAGTGATCACAATCATGGAGAAGTTTTTTCAGAATATCTACATCCTTAGCATCACCTCTGACGAATTCATAGTGTGGATGATCATCATAGCTTTTCTTCACGTCCCCGTATTTAGATAGATTATCAAGTCCGACAACCTTCCACCCAGCATTAAGGAAATCTTGTATTAGATACCCGGCAATGAATCCTTTGGCCCCGCTCACAAGCACTTTCATGTCAGCAAACCATCCTTCAGGGCAAAAGCCTCCGCGTCGGCCATGGCCGGTCGCGGTACAACGTTCCATATATCAACGACTTCTTTACCCCGGCTATCCAGTTGGCGGTAATCACGATGTGGTGCCCCAATGACAAGGATATCCGCCCAGTCGATAAGATCATCAAGCTGCAAAAACGCTTCATCTTCTACATACGGATCTGAGCAGGCAACTCCGGCCGCTTCTATTCTGAGCAATTTACGAAGTTTATAGGAAAGAGATTGGCGATTGTCATCAGAGTCCGCTTTGAAGGCCATGCCCAGGATACCTACCTTCATTTTCCGTAATTTATACTTTTTTTTCATTTCCCGTACAAGAAAATCCGGCAAACCCTCGTTTACCAGCATAGCACTATGCCCCAGAAAGAAAGTGTTTCTGGCGAATGCTGATAGCTGCATGGTATCCTTAAAAAGGCACGGTCCCGCAGCAAACCCGGGCCCGGGGAATCCTGCTGTGCGCCTGTAGTTGTGGGTCATGCTCTTGTAGATGCGATGAAAGTCAGCACCATATTCTTCAGCAATCATGTAAAATTGATTTGCTATCGCAAATTGCAGGTACCGCCAGGAGTTGGTGAATATCTTGGCCAATTCAGCTTCAAGAGGTTTCAGAAACAGGATATCTCTGGTTAGCAACTGAAATTTCTGGGCAGCGCGACGAACGCCATTCTCCTCGTAACCCGCTATGATCTGCGGTAGAGTATGAAGCTCCTCCATAGCTTTTCCCTCTGCGATTCTCTCCGGGCAAAAACAAACCTGAATCCCGGGCAGGCGTTGGTGTAAAAAATCGCGAATTGCATCCGTGGAACCTGGAAAAACAGTGCTTCGCAATAAAATAAGTTGCTCCTGCCGGAGGTAAGGCAGAATGCCTTCAAAAAAAAGTAGCATCGCTTCATAACTGGGATTGAGAAATTCGTCTACCGGCGTTCCGATGACCACAAGAATCACATCCGATTCAGCAATGACCTGCGGATCCGTTGTAGCATGCAATGTACGACCTACGACCTCTGAGAGAACGTCTGCTGCTCCGGCTTCGCGAAAAGGCATTTCCCCATTAGCAATTTGGGCAACGCTCTTCTCATTTATATCGCAGACTACGGTTCTCTGCCCAGCGGCAGCCCAGGCTATACTTATTGGCAAGCCCGCCCGTCCGGCGCCACCAATAATGCAGATATCGAACTTGTTCAACGGGAAATCACCGGGAGGAAGCACTCATTTTCCAAATTATACTCCAGTCAAGTCGTTCCAATTGATAAATGCCCTTCATTCTTTCACGCGAAAAGAGAATCAAAATCAACCCGGGGAAATACCTCAAGTTGCCCGCCCCTTGTGGCATTGTATATAGAGACCCCGTGCGAATTGCAGAAGTCGCGAGCCAGAGTGAACGCACGGGTAACATAGTCAACATGCGTATCAGTTATGGGAAAATGACGTTCTCCAGCTGGGAAATAATTGGAGGTAAAATGTTCCGTATCCGTAGAAACCGTGTAGCGGTCACTTCTGACATCGAGCGATTTGCCCTTTGTGTCCCAGGAAAGGTCAACCCCGAGCAGATAGATTTCTTTAAAACCCATAAAATACGCTAATTGCATACTAATATATACGATCGTTTGCCCACAAAACACAGCTGGAACCGGAGTTGGATAAAAATCCGGATTCCCTGAATAAGCTGTGGCCACTCGATTAAAAAATATCGTATCCTTACCCTGCTTGAGTTTGGGGTGTCGAATGACAATCTTGGTCGAACCCTTCAGCTTGTTGATCTCGTTGTAACTATATTCAATTACGGGAAAATCCTCAACGTTGTAGTAAGTGGGTCGCCATGCTGTCTTACCATATGCCAGATATATCCGGTTCACACCAAATGTGATCTCATTCCACCTGTGCAACGTATTGAGATCATCAATTTTGAGACTTGGTCCATTACCGATAATGAAACACCTTTGCCCAGCGTGTCGGTCTTTCAAGGACAACAGGCGACGCTCATTCTTTCTGGATGAAAAGTTGTCTAACAGGGACCTGGCTTTATGTAACAGCACGTAAGGGATTTTGAGTGCGTCCTTCAACCAATGATTCCAGAGCATCTCAAGCTACCGGTGCATCATACGGCGTAGAGTTCGCTGTGAACCCACGCTCTTCCAACCAACTCAGCGACGCTGCAATCTGCCAGCCAGCATCAATATCACAACCAAAGGGGTGCGGAACCGGCAGGATCTTCTTACCCATCCATCTTTGGGGAAGCAGACCTTCACGAATATGCTCTAACGTATTGCCGCGTGTAACGGAGTGACTCATGTCTGCAAAGTAAACGTCGCCCTGGCTATCCCGATCACAAGAAAGGGTTGCAGGATCTCCAAAAGTTTCAAAAGGAACGAATGGATCGAGATATCCGGAGGAATTCAGTTTCCGGGCGCGGAGCGGACTGTACATGTTCAATAGACTTACAGTGACCGCTGAATCCGCCTCAGGGTTGGCCTCCAGGGAATCAATTGCCTGATCGATCAAATTCGCATCAACTGTCACCGCGTTACACATGAGTATGGCCACGTACGCCGGTGTCACGCCGATGAACGTCCGCGCATTTTCATAGCCATGAATCAGAGCATCCTCAAATAGCGCCGTGTCGGTACACAATTCTGGCGGACGTTCGATTATTCTGAAACCAAATGCCTTTCCAGCATCAGCAATTTCGGGATCATCCGTTGATACAAAACCATAGTCCAGATGTCTGGAGTTCTTTGCGGCCAACATGGGATAATGCATGGCCGGACGCCCGAGTAAACGCAATGTATTCTTACCGGGCACTCCTTTTGAACCCTTTCGCCCCAGAATAATAGCAATGGCAGGTTTCTTCATAACTGGCCCCCATTCACATCCAGAACGGAGCCCGTCATATAGTCGGCGCCATCCGAGCATAGAAAGAGTATTGGGGCCACCTGATCTGCAATTGTGGCGATTCTTCTTAATGGAATAGCCTGGGATAGATTCTGAACCGCTTCCTGGCTCATGGAGCTCTCGAGCATTTCCGTCATTGTCTGTCCTGGGCAATGCACATTAACATGGACGTTATATGGTCCAAGCTCAAAAGCCAACTGCCTCGACAGGCCGATCAAGCCTGACTTACTTGCAACATAATGCACGCCACTGACCGGACTGCGCCAACGTGCTGCGATGGATGAGACATTGACAATCTTTCCTGAACGCCTGGGAACCATTCTTTCTGCTGCAAATTTACAGACGAGAAACACTGAACGCAGGTTGACCGACAATATTTCATCCCACTCCGCAGAGGAAATGCTATCCGCCTTCTTTGCAGCGTTAATCGCAGCACAATTTACCACTATATCAAGACTCCCCCTCTCATCCAGGGTAGCGAACAACCGTTCAATCTGAGATTGCTCCCGGAGATCCGTCGCTACGTAGAGGGCCTCTGCTCGAACTTGCCCGGGAAACCGGGAGGCATATACAACATCTGCACCCGCGTCAATCAGGGCCGCAACGACGCCACGCCCAATGCCACGACTGCCGCCAACGACAAGGGCTCGCTTTCCCTTAAAGTCGAAACTAATCTCCGTATACATGCGATACATCAGGTTTTGTGATTGCGAAGCGCATGCCGGGCTCGGGGCCGAGGCAAGTGATTTGATGTTTTTGGCCCTGGCGCACGATGACTATATCATGCGGTCCAACTTTTTGCAAACCAAGCCCTTCGATATACCATTCCCAGTGCCCTGATACGATTATCCAGCATTCATCGGCGTCAGGATGAAAATGCTTCCGGTTACCTTCCCCGGGCATCTGGCGAATAAGGACTCCACCAAATCTATTGTTGTAAGCCAGCCGCACTGCCCAGGATCCTGTCCCCAATGCATCCTCAAGCTCAGCAACGCTGGTCGTTGCCCGGTTTTCCCATTGGGTCAGTTCGACCCGTCCCACTCCGTCATCCTGTAGCACTCGCGTAACGTCGTTTTCACCGTGCATTACATTCTCCTTTTTTCACTTTTCGCTTCAAAGCCGGCATGCATTTCGAGGCTGTGTGGTTCCGAGGGATCCTGCCATTCGGCGGCCTTCGCCGGAAGAAAATACTGCACCAGTCCCCGGATCGCCTCTGATCCCATGGCCAGAATAGCCTCGCGCGCGCTGCCTCCAATGTGAGGAGTTATAAGGAGATTGGGCAATTCGATCAGTTCTTTATCCTGAGGCGGCTCGGAGCGAAACACATCAAGTGCAGCCCCGGCGATCCTTCCCTCAATAAGGGCAGCCTTCAAAGCGGATTCGTCCACCAACCCACCACGGCTCGTATTGATCAAAAAAGCATGCCTCTGCATCATCTGGAGGGCTCGCTCACCAATGATATTTTCCGTAGAGGCCTCAAGCGGAAGGTGGAGAGAAACTACGTCTGCTTCCTGAAGAATTGTGGCCGTATTGACCTGTGTGGCACCATACGCCTGAGCTAGAAGGTCTTTGCGGAGCAAATCACTGAACATGAGCTTGCAATGAAATGGCTGCAGGAGTCTGAGCAGGTCTTCGCCAATGTTCCCGCATCCAATCAAACCAACGGTTTTTCTGCTCAGTAGTGTTCCCCCGGATTTGTCCCAGATACCACCCTTAAGCTTGTGCCCGGTAAAAAAGACGTTCCGTTGCAAGGCCAGCATATAACAAAGAGCCAGTTCCGAAACGGAGCGCCGATTCACACCGGGACGGGAATATACCTGCAGATCATTCTTCCGGGCCGCCTCCAGATCAATATTGTCGAGGCCAACTCCGTATTTGGAAACAACGCGCAGTCGTGGAAGGGATCGTATACTGGAACCGTCGAGCGCCTCCAGTCCTACAATGGCTCCATCCGCATCGGCCAAAAAATCAATAAGTTCGGCACCGGCAAAGCGGCGGCGATCGGCATTAATGGTTGCGTCGGGAAAGTAGCGGAATAGCCCCTGAACAAGCTCTTCATTTGCAGAAAATGAGGGGGAAGTGACTTTGATTTTTGGAGACATGGCCTCAGGATCTAACGTGGAAATAGTAGATATTGTTTTTGCTGGCCGCTTCAAAATCTGTTGCGGAGTCTCCCACGAAAAGACATCGCCCTGGATTAAAATTATGATTATGTATAATTTTTTCTAAAATATTGATTTTAATAGCAGGGCTGCCGTGAACTTCATCAAAATAACGGGACCAGCCACGCTCCCTGACAATGTCCTGGAGTTCCGTTTCCGGTGTCCCTGAAACGACTGCGCAAAAAATCCCCGCTCGGCGAATGGACAAAAACGCCTCTGTCGCTCCGTTGATTTCGGGAGCACGAATAACTTTTTCTTTGACAATTTCACCAAACCGCGCGGCCATCAAGTCAATCAGATTCGGATCCCATGGAATCCCTTTCGACCGGAAGACATATTCGATTTTACGGAACCGATCCACGCCGCCATGCTTCTGATGATAGCTTGCAATCTCTTTTTGCGCCTCTTCGCCATGGTCGGAAAAAATCTCAGAGTAAGCGGCCGTCTTTATGGGCACAGAATCAACAAGTACACCGTCAAAATCAAAGAAGACGGCCTGCAAAGGCTTTTCAAAGCGAAGAATCTGGCTAAGCATTCTTTTTCAGGACGACAAAATTAAATCTGCCGTCAGCTCACGCAGCGAATAGATCTCATCAAGACGTTCTTTGATGAACCGTACCCACTCTTCTTTCCAGTGCAGCGATGTCCGGCCAAATTGCTGGCAAAAACCCTTTCTGGCCTGCTGAACTTCATCGGAGTACCACCATTCCTGTACGGAATCCCATACGCCATTGACATGCGCCGCAGCTTCAACCGGGTCCTGGAACAATATTCGTACTGACTTGAGTTCTTTAAAATATGGCTCAGCTTCTTCACAGATCGCGAAAATGTTTTCACTCCAGAGGGCGACTGTCGGGCAATTCATAACCAGAGTATCAATTAAGGCAGTGGACAAATGATCTATCACCAGGAGACGGGACTGGCTGAAGCGGGGACGCGGGTCCTCCGCGGCCCACTCCCAGAACCTGACAATACCCGTTTGATCTGTGATGATCTGGCGATCGGCATGCCCGTAGTCGTGTGCATAACCGCGATAGACCAACTGCGATTTCACACCTCCATCCAGGGCATTGATGAAGGCAATTTTGGCAGCTGTATGCGCAGCATGCGTGTGCGCAAGCAAAGCAGAATGAAGGCGGTAATTGTATGCTGGATGCTCTGTTGAAAGGAAAACCAACTCAGTGCCCGCTCCCATTACGTGCTCCGGTAACATCGAAAGCTCTGGGTCCGGCAGGGGATAGAATTTGGCCTTGTAAGGACTGTGACCTGTCCAGCCCCAGGTGATGAAACCCGTAGGAGATTGATACTCAGCAGCCGCCAGGGGGAAAGCAGCGTAGTTTCCGTATCCACCTCCATGTTGCTGGCAATAGACGGACCCGCCTGCCTCGATAGTTTCGGCTTCTTCCACGCCGAACCCACCCGGTGTAATACGTATTCCGGGCAGGACAGCAGATTTCCGCAGAGGCAAGTGGTAAAAGGATTCGGGCAAATGGTGGCAGAGTAAGCCTGTTACCAGAGTTTCAAACCTGCCTCGCGGGGTAAAGGTTTGCCCAAGACGATTTTCTAAGGCCTTGCGATCACTCAGCCCTGCCGTGCGAATTTCTGCGGCGGGCTGGCGGACCATTTGCGAGGCCTGCAAGGCAATGTCCTTTGCGTCCTCTTTAGACATCCTGTACGGCTGTATATGGACAGGGGGAATGAGTCGCGCAGATGTGTTGCGTCCCCTGATCATCGAACGAACTGTTTGCTTTACCGTCCTCAGCACCACCGCTGACCAGTTCGACTCCCTTGCCCCATGGGATTCCGCAGTCCGCGACGGGAGTGGGTAACAAGAAAGCGAAGTACTCACCGGGACCAATTCAAAGTACGCAAAGTCCAGCCTATGCAATATTTCAGAAAATAAACACCAGTTAAACTCATGTGTGTACCAGTGTTTGAACAGAGCCTCGGGATTTTGCGCGATTTGCCCGAACTCAAAAGACCGACAGGTTTTGACCGAGAATCTTTCGCTACCGGAAGCGAAGGCTTCAAGATGCAGAAAACGGTCGTAAACGATGCCGAGCCAGGCATGGAACCAGTAGGCCAGGATTGAGGACCAGAATCTCGGAGCCTTATGAACACCGTAATGGACATTTAGCGCATGCCCGATAGGGACCATTAGCCTCTCCCGAAGATCTTCCAGATACTGTCCCGCCACGCGCAAGCGGGCCACCCATTCAGATCCGGTCCAGGGAGATTCTCCCAGGGAAAACCCATGCAGAAGATTGCTCGCCTCCTTTCTAAAGGCAAAGCACCAGGGTCCCAGAAAGAGAGCGTTCTCTGGCTCTGCGGGCCACGTCTCCTCCATACCTGTCAGAACCAGTTCACGCATGAAACTCAGGCCGTCACCGGAGGGGGCCAGAGTTCTGCGTAAACTTTGCATACCTCGCTGGCATTGCGCGGATTCAGCCCTCTCGCGATTATGTTCTGCATCAGTGCTTCCATTCGGACAAAATCCAATTCCGTATCGATATCCAGCTTGATCCAGGGAAAACGAATTTCCGGGGGAGCCTCAAAAGTGCAACCGGCTCGTCCGGAAGTCTGGCGAACAACTGCGGTTACGTGTTCTCGGTCTTCCGGACTCGCCTCCGGATAGCATTCCCTGAGCGCCTGTACGGAAACGATCTCTGCTCCCAGACCATCCGGATATCCATTTCCCTCTGAGGGCACATGATTATAGGCATAGGCGTGATTGGATTTAGCATAAAAATTACAGAGGCGATCAATTTCATCGGGATTTACGAAAGGATTGTCAGCACATATTCTCAGAATAGTGTCGAAATTATACTGCCTGGCTGCTTCCAGAAAGCGGAGCATGACGTCTTCCAGCGGTCCGCGGTAAACCCGGACTCCCATCCTTGCCGCCAGTTCCGCCAGCGGGTCATCAGACCGATCGCGACTGGTCAAAAGATAGACCCCGGAGACAAGCGAAGCCAGGGCAACACTTTCCATTACCCATTCCAGCAAGGGCTTCCCGCAGATCACGCGCAGTGACTTCCCCGGCAATCGAGTGGATAGCATGCGCGCCTGAACAAAGGCAGGATAGCGAGATACACGGATTTGATGTTCTGGCACACTATTCCACAAATGGTGCATCCGGATCCAGCCGAACAGTATTCCAATCTGCGGGAAACAGCAGCGGTCCCGCCCTTCCAGGCAGAAAGGTGGTGAGCTGTAGACTTTCTTCATCTCCCAGTTCTATCCTGAACTCAATTGCAGCATCCGGCTTGTCCATTGTCGTACTCTGTCCGCCGGAGATACCGGCCGCGCAGCGCAGCTCATACCGGGCTGCGGGAAGCCGCAGCGCCGGGATCGTAATGGTTGCCCTATACCGCCCCGGAAAATGGGTCTGTAGAGAAGGTTCCAGATCCGTGTCAGCCGAATGCAGGAGCCATTCACCATCCCGGTAAATAGTAAAATTTATCATCATGTTTTCTATGAGACGACGAGTTTCATATTCAAACACCAGGCGGAAGGACTCGTGGATGGTAAAACTATTGCGTGGCTGTCCGGATTCATCCAGAATAGACATTCTCAGAAACTGGAAGTCTTGTTCGGGCTTGACCGGGAATTGAACGATCGCCGATTCCGTTTCCAGCTCGCTCTGTTCGGCGAGCATATTCTTGTAGGATTCAATTACTTCACCCGGCGCTCCGCGAGCAACGATCCGTCCATCGTGGAGCAGGATCAAACGAGTGCAGAGTTTTTTTATAGAAGACATATTATGACTGACAAAAAGCACCGTCCGGCCTCTGCCACTGGCTTCCCGCATTCGCCCCAGACATTTCTTCTGGAATGCGGCATCACCAACGGCCAGAACCTCATCGACAATCAAGATTTCTGAATCCAGATGGGCAGCGACGGCAAAAGCCAGGCGCACATACATACCGCTCGAATAACGTTTAACCGGGGTGTCTATGAAATCCTCAACTTCTGAAAAGTCCACAATTTCGTCAAACTTCCGACTTACCTCGCTTCTACTCATCCCCAGTATTGCCCCATTGAGAAAAACATTCTCACGTCCCGTGAGTTCTGGATGAAAGCCTGTTCCGACTTCAAGTAGACTGGCAATACGACCGCGCATGCGAACAACTCCCCGGGTCGGTACAGTAATTCTGGACAGGATTTTTAACAGCGTCGATTTCCCCGCACCGTTGCGGCCAATAATACCCAGTATCTCGCCATTGTCTACGGTTAGCGAAACATCACTCAGCGCCGACAATACCTGTCCTGGGCCAATACGATGCTTCTCAATGCCCACCACAAGACTGTTGGGATCTTCCAGCCCACGCAAGCGGGCCCACCAGCTTTCGATATCCTGCCTGAGAGTGCCATAACCGATGGTGCCAAGGCGGTAGTCTTTAGACACCGAGTCTATTTCAATTACAGGATCCATTTTCAGACTGTGTCGATGAAGTTTTTTTCAACTCGATGAAAAATCAGAAGTCCCAACATCAGGATAAAAAGCGTTATGATCACGCTAAGAATGATGAATTCCCCTGGGAGTGTACTTTTACCGGTAAACATTTGCCTGAATCCTTCGACGACGGAGGTCATAGGATTAAAGCCGTACAGCCAGCGATAAGATTCCGGCACCTGGGATAAAGGATACACAACTGGAGTAGCGTACATCCACAACTGGACGCCAAAATGCATCAAGTAGGATAGATCCCTGTATTTGGTAGTCAAAGCCGACACACACATTCCACAACCCAGCCCGAGTAGCGCCATCTGTAGAATGAGCAAGGGCAGAAAAATAATCGGCCATGATGGTATTAGTTCAGTACCACGGAAATAAAACCAGAAATAGAAAACAAGAAAGACCACAAATTGCGTTAAAAAATGGATAAGAGCAGAAATCACAGTGGCTACGGGAACAACGAGACGCGGGAAATACACTTTCCCGAATATACCTGCATTGTTCACAAAAGTATCCGATGTTCCACGAAAACAACCTCCAAAATACCCCCAGCAAATAGTACCTGAAAGATAAAAAAGAAAGGGCGGAATACCTCCCGTGGGGATGCCTGCTATGTTTGAAAAGATAACTGTGAAGACAATGGTACTGACAATCGGTTGAATAACAAACCAGAGTGGGCCCAGTATAGTTTGTTTGTAGGCGGTGTTAAAATCTCTCTTAGTGAGCAAAAAAACCAGATCCCTGTAGCGCCACAAATCCCCGAGAGGCAGATCCAGCCAGCTCCTGCGAGGCTTAATAGTTAAATCCCAGCTCGGGGCGGTCAATGACCTTTCAGCTTTCATCGAACCTCCATGATATTATAATTTCTTACCAACAAAATGCAACATTTCACGGTTTCCCAGCTGCGCATCACGCTCAATGCATTCATATTGCCGGGAAAAATAGGATTCAAAGTAATCTGACATAACTCTAGCATTGGGAAACCGGTCTATTCCGTAGAAAGGGGTCGAATCAGGAAAAGTCTGCGACACGTACAGCATTCCGCCTGGAGCGATCAGCATCGCCAGATTGCTCATGAATTGTGGAAGATCGTCCAGAATATACCACATCAACTCTTTTGAAAGCACCATATTGAAAGGCCCTCCCAAATTCTTGAGCAGCGCCCCAATTTCACCCGAATCCAATATATTGGCCCGTGCAAACGTGATGCCGGCATGCATGGCACGTGCTTTATCAATGGCTGTTGCGGAAATGTCCACACCAGCAACAAAACCGATACCGGTCGATTTTTCCGCGTTAACTCTCGCAGTAAAATATCCTAAACCACAACCCAATTCTAAAAAGCGCCCCGGCCGAAAATTGCGCACAATAGCCAGCGTTATATCGGAAAGAAGCCATCGGGCGGTTTCGTCTTGATGCCACGGGACTTCCCCGGCATTACGGTACATTTCCTCGAAGAGACCGACAAACCTCCCGTCTCTAAAGACATAGTCCCTGTAGTCAGAACTCAACTTTCTGCTCGCAGACTTATCACCTTCTGGATTCCGCCGGCTATTTGGGCGGCGTATCCGGGGCCAACCTGATTATCGACCCAGAAATTAAGAATGTGGTCTCCAATGGCTGCGGCAATCGGTGTCTTACAGAAGGGTTCTTTAGCGGTTTCGAGAAAATTACTTACCGGCGGAAACCAACTGCTCACCGGAATTTTCCTTTCCAGGAAGAAGTTCAGGATGTCATTTCGAAAAGGCTTCCCGCGCTCTTTACTCACTAAAACGGAAAGGCGCCAGGGAACAGCCCCTGCTGTCAAAGGACAGACTTCCAGATCCGGCAACTCCGCAAGGGTTTCACTCAAACCTGCGTAGCGCTGCCGGCGCTCATTTAAGTTTTGATCCAGTTCCGCGAGCGAGCGCGCTATAGATTCTACCCGTGATGAATCGAAGCGAAATTCCATGCTGGACCGGACCGAGAGGGCCAGAGGTCGAAAAATTGCGCCCGCTTCAGATAAATCCTGCCCAACATAGCGATTGTAAATCTGAGTATGCGTCATTGATAGATTTCCTAATTTTTGCAGCATACTTTCTGAAAGAGATGGTAGTCCTTCAACTTGATCCTTTATATTACGTTCTATAGCCGGCTCATCAAAGAGGAGCGCCCCACCATGTCCCGCGGATACAATCTTACCGTGGCCAAAGCTGAACACGGAGAAAACGCCAGTTTTACCCACCGATTTTCCACTGATCGTGGCACCCAAAGCTGCAGCACAATCCTCAATCAAAGGAACTCCTCCTTTGGCACAGACATTCTGAATCATCTGCATATCGCATGGATTTCCATATGCGTGAACGGCGATGAGTGCGGCCGGCATATGGGCCAGCGTCGAAACATCGACCCCCATGGTTCGAGCATCGACATCCAGGTACACCGGGAAGTTGCCGGAAAAATATACGGCCAGTGGAACATTGTAGCACACATTATTGGGCAGAGCTACTGGCTGGCCGGAAAAACCAAGGGAGCGGATGGCCAGCGACAGTGCGGTTGTACCATTACCCACGAGGTAACAGTACCTGCGACCGGTTAATTCCCGCAAAAAACCAGAAATCCAGTCAACAGTCGGATAATATTTATTCACCTATAGTCTGGCTTCGATTAAGATAGTTCTCAATCACAAAAACTCTACCATTAATCGTAGCCGATTCATTGCTCTCAGTTTTGCGCGGGTAGTAACATTTCTTACATGGATTTATTTCCATAAATCCATTCTTCTTTTTTTGTTGTTCGCGGATCGCTTGCATTGCGTCCCCGTGCCAGATACTGTGAATTGATTCTTGATGTGCATCGCCTAAAACGACTTCAACATTATCATCATTGCTACACAATGCAACCGTCCCATTTGCACTTATTGTGATCCTTTCGTATTGCTGAGGGCAGACGAAACTATCCTCATAAACTATATTGGTGTCATTGTGTAAATAATCAATCAGAGGATTGTAAGCTATTAAATCGGTTATCGGTGCAAAAATATTGTAGAATTCCTCAGCGCGATCTCTCACTGCAGGCCAGACTCCCTGTATCTTAATTACAGGCTTCTGCAGCCCATGCTCCTCTTTGTAGGCTGCAATCCTTTGCAATTTTTTAACTGTATCACGAAATTTCAGAGGTGCCCGAATCCGGTCGTAGATCTCATCCATTCCATCTATAGAAATAGTAATCCAATCCACACCGGCGGTCTGCAGTTGAATGAAATACTCCAATTCCAGCTTCCATCCGTTCGTCAGAAATGATACCTCCTGTATTCCTTTCTCTTTGGCGTAGCGTACTACATCTACCAATTTCTTGTGGAGTGTGGGTTCGCCCACCCAGCTCAGCCGCAGAGCATAGACTTTGCCTGCGATCTCGTCAATAATACGCTTCGCCAGGTCTGCATCCATTAATCCTTTATTGGCTTTACTGGACCTTTGATGAATAAACTCCGAGGTGGTTGTTGGACACATCGGACACTTCAGATTGCAGACTGACGCCATCTCAAGGTCCACCAGCAGAGGATAGTCGCGTACTATTTGCTTTTCAGGGAGCTCCCGCCACATTCGCCGGTAATCGGCATACTCCGTCTCCCAACCCGAACCTAATTTTTTAGCAAAGGCAGCAATCCTCTCCGGCGGTTCAAGCTCAAAGTGACCCTTATTAATCGGAATATACTTTTCTTGATTCTCTTCCATTACGAAGACCCTCCCATGCTTACCTCATAGTAAGGTAGCAAATTGCCGCCAAAACTTAACTTGAACCATCCACGCGCCGGACTGTTCACACCTTCAAGGTCAACCTCTGAAATACTGTTCTTTGCCAGATCCCTGAACGCATGCCACAAAACAGCAGTACCGGAGTAGTCGTCGGAGCGATCGCTTTCCAATGCTCCAAACAAATAATACGCTCTCTTAGCATCCCAGCCAAACAAAGCAGCAGCCCTGAACCCACTCTCATCACGAATGCAGTATAGCCGACCCTTATTTGATTCAAGTAACTGCCTTGTTATCGAATTAACTTGTTCCATTTTTTTCCCTGTCACGGTTACACCTTGCCTCAAAAAGACAGATCTGTAAAGATTAAGGAAGGGAGGGACTTCTGCCGCCACCTCTACTATAGTATTGTTCTGGCGCGCCCTCCTTAAACTCTGGCGCCTTTTTCCATCCATCCTCAGGGCAACAGGCGATTTTTCGAAATCAACATCGGGATGCAAATCTGAAATATCCAGATAACTTGTATACCTTACAGATACGCTGAATCTCCGCCTAGCATCACTACTCCCATAGTTGTACCATAGATAGGGCCGAACGTCAACCAGCTGCGGGGCCAGCGCCATTGCTACCGAAGAAAATTTCTCAGTCAGAAAGGCAATGATGCACTCCTGGATACGAAAGCGCTCTGAAATCACTCCGTTTGCTTTTTGATTGGCCCGCTCTGATGCAAATATTGGCCCGTTGTAAATAACCATATCGTCGAGACAGCATCCACCCGTCCCATCAAGAACTATGCTGAATGCTCCCCGGCAGTCGGATCCGGCAAGGACCCAGAATCTTAAATATTCACAAAGCGACGATTTTAGATAAAAACTTAACGAGAATAGACTTCCCTGAGGGGAAGCTTCAACAAATTGATCCCAGTGCTCATCTGATTCGACAGGCTCGATTGCGAATTCCATATCAGAATTTACGATTCAATTTGCACTACACAATCCTTGCTTCTCGAGTTCCAGAGCTATGGAATAAAGTTGATCAAACGGTACGCCCGAGCGCTCAGCCATAGAGAGCAATGAATGTTCACCATCAGCAAGAAAGAGAAACCAGGTAATTGCATCGACCGGATCGGCCTGCCGGGGAGTTAGCACGTCGCTAGTGCCGTCTTCTATTTTATCACCTTCCCCGGCCGCCGATTGTTTCAATGCTCCGCCTGTTTGTGGATAAAGACCCCGGCGGCCCAACTGTACTTCACCATTGGGGTTTAAGGAACGGAAGGTGGACTCCTTTTCCAGCTTTTGAATACAGGACCAGTAAAGTCGCAATGTGCTGACCAGGTTTTGAGGAGTGACAAAAGACAAATCATCCAGGGAGGTATGATAAAAGGAATACTCATAGTATTTATCCCTGGTAATTGATGCGACAGGAATGCGAAACCCTGGGGAAGAATACTGCCGCTCATCGCTTCCGTCCGGAGCAAACGGATACTCGACAGGCTCAACGGTGTATTCACGCATAGTTTGCCTGATCACCCGATCAATCAGATGATTCCCCTGGAAAGTGGTCTTGAAGCCAAATGGACCCGGCCCGGCACAGGTGGTAACGACAAAGCCGCCGGAGCTCTGGCGCATGATGCTCTCATGGTGTGCTAGATAAGCAATCGCACCGATGGTTTCCGGCAAAATCAGAAATCGGTAACTTTTATTCAGTTTTAAACTTTGATTCATCAGGCGGTGCAATAACGTAGTAAGTACGACACCGGACAAATTGTCATTGGCCATTGAGGGATGACAACAGTATGTTGATACTAAATATTCATTGCTCTCTGGTGGACCAATGATGGATTCCAGTAAACTCAGACTTCCGGGTGCAAGTGTTGCATCAATAAAAACTTCGAAGGTGTCCGACTGATCTAGCTGTCCTAGCTGACGGTCTGTCAGACAGAAGCCCCAATTTCTACTGTAGTATGAGGTCCGGTAAGGAATGGCATCCGGCAGAGATGGGAGGCTGTGCAGATGGGGCCTGAGTTCATCAAAGGACAGGCGCTTATGAAATGGTTCACTGTATCCCATGACATGAAGATTATTTTTGCGGAAGGAGACGATTTCCCTTCCGCTCGAATCCTTGATCCATGCGTCAGAAATATTCCACTCATCCGGGATTTGCCAGTCAAAGCACTGCGTTCCCGATGGATACTCGACCAGGTTAAATTCTGTATATTCCTGAATGATTGCGAGACTTTCTCGCAGTCCATTTCCTGTGATACTTCGACATATCGGAAAGAGCCGCGTGAGGAGCTCTTCTGCCAGTCTTTCCTGTTCGTCCCAGTTAATCATCAGGAAAGGAGAACGTCCTGCCAGGTAAGGATATGATCCTTCTCAAGAGATCCGGTGGCCTTAAGTCCAATGATCTCATCCCAATGCACCGGGGAAATTCCGAAGGCCGGCCTCTTGAATGTCAGGTGAGACTCCGTAATAACCTCACCCGCCTCTATTCTTTTCTGCACCACAATGGAACGCCTTGCATTGCGCCGGCTCAGTTGCTCAGAATCGATGGGTTGTTTCAAAAGGTTGCCTTTGACGGAATAGAACCGGTCCAGATTCGCCCGAAACGTCTTTAGATCCAGGACATCCATCGCATGGTAATGGTCGTTTCCCGGGAGTGATTTGTCATGAGTGAAGTGCTTTTCGATGATGCGCGCGCCCATGGCCACAGCCGCAGTCAGAACAAACATGGTTGTATCCGGGTGCGTGTGATCAGAATAACCGACGATATGATCGGGGAAAACACGTGCCAGGTCATTCATCATGCCAAGGTGCGCATTGCCATCCTGACAGGGATAATTCAAAATACAATGCATAAGGGCAATATCTTTTGCGCCGGCCTGCTTAAGCGTCCGAATCGCCCACTCTATCTCCGCTATGCTGCTACAACCCGTTGATAGAACCACCGGTTTACCTGTAACGGCTACAGCGCGGAGAAGCGGCGTCACTGTAATGTCTGCCGAGGCTATTTTAAAGAAGGGCATCCAGGGATCAAGAAAACTGACTGAAGCCAGATCAAAAGGCGTCGAAAGAAAATCTATTCCTACAATGGAACAATATTTTGCAAGTTCCTCGTATTCTGTCTGTCCAAAGCTATCATGCTTTTTAAATAATTCGAATTGGGATAGCGTGGGCTCCCTGGTAGTATCCCAGTAGGCCGGTGAATTGCGCGATGCCAGGGTTTCTGCTTTGTAGGTCTGAAATTTTGCCGCATCCGCTCCCCCTTCTTTAGCCAGATCTATCAGGTGACGGGCCGTCTCCAGGGACCCTTCATGATTAACCCCAATTTCAGCAATGATATAAGGACGTGAATCTTCCCTGATTTCCCTGGATCCTAAAATAATACGTTTCATTTTTAAATCTAATTTTCCTTGCGTAGCTCGTCCATAGCTTCCCTGGTGACTGCAATCATCTCATTAAATTCCTCTTCGCTCTGCCAGTGATGAAATGGAAAGGAAAGCATAGAGTCAAAAAATCGATCGGTTTGGGGACATCTGGCCTCACCAAAGCCGGCCCGCTGAAACATAGGATATCGGTATAGCGGATAGTACTGCACCACCGGCTTCACTCCTTTTTCGCGGAACAACTTTCTTATCAAAGCGTCACGCCCTGAGGGTCCATCGTAACGGGCAGGCAGGAGATGATGAACATGACCACAGCCTTCCAGCGCTTTTTGAAAAACAAGTTCCGGGAAGTCAGCCATTGCCTCTCTGAATCGCCTGGCCTTGGCACTGCGACCCGCATTCATTTGATCGAGCCGATCAAGAAGTTTGCTGGCGAGCGCACACTGAACTTCCCCCAGACAGAAATTGTATGGCCATACTCCCACGAGATCAAAGTCTACGTCGCTCATGGCCGGCAGCCAGTAATCTTCCCGCTCTCCGGTAAAGGCGCGCATGCCGTTGTGTCGCAGTCCTGGAACAAGCCGGGCGTGCTCGCTACTTTTCACAAGCAGGGCCCCACCCTCGCCGAGGGTCGTCATATTTTTATGGGTATGAAAACTAAAGCAACCAAAGTCTCCGATGGAACCGACTTTCCGGCCTCGATAACTGGCTCCGGGGGCCTGGGCTGCATCTTCTACTATCAGGAGCCCGTATTTTCTGGCAAGCTCCACGATGGGATCCATATCGCAAGACATTCCATACAAGTGCACAACGATAACGACCCGGCTGCGCTCGTTAATTAAGGGCTCAATTGTCTTTGCATTGACGAGAAAAGTGTCCGGATCTATGTCGGCCCAGACAATCCGTGCGCCTGTGCGCGCAAAAGGAATCACGGTCGCAGCGAAGGTATGCGCGGGCGCAATGACCTCATCACCTGGTTTCAGGCTACAGAGCAGCGCACTCAGCTCCAGAGCAGCAGTGCAACTGGAGACAGCGAAAGCATGCGAGGCCCCTGCATAATCGGCAAAGTCCTTTTCAAACTGAGTCTGGTATTTGCCCTGGGTTAATGGGTCCCCGTTGCGCATGACGCGCACCACGGTCTCCACCTCTTCATCAGAATAGAGATGACCGCGCCCACTCCAATTCACCCGAATCACTGGCTGCATCTCTATTCTTTCCCCGAAGATCCCGGATGCTTTTCTGATAAAAGTCGCGCATGCAGATCCATGTGTTCTGTGTCATTTGTCATATTATTTTGATGGCGACGGTACCTGTAGAGTGGTAATTCCAGTCTGTGGATCCGAAATTGTCGCTCAAAACGATATCTGAGATCACGATCCTCATGCGCCAGGAAACGATCATCATAGAGACCGACTTGAATCAATTGGTCCATTCGAAACATGATTCCACATCCAATGGGTTTCTCTAGGCAGTTGCAACGCTCAAGAACGTTCTCCGCATCATCCACCAGGAGGTAATCACAGGCAACTGCATCCATATACGGATTTTCAGAAAGAAAACGCTCCATGATGTACAGGAAATTCGAATTCACGTAATCATCACCATCGAGCCGAACGAGGTACTGGCCCCGAGCAATCCTTATTCCCCGGTTGAGGGAGGCCGGGAGGCCCTGCTGGACGGGGTTTGAGATGATTCTAATTTCATCCTGGAATAACTCCAGGGCATACGCTGTGCGGTCTTCACTCGCATCATTGACCACTACGATCTCGAACGACTCTCGAGGGAAGTTTTGATTAAGTAAGGACCGGAGGCAGCGACCAATGTATTTCTCTTCATTTCTGGCTGCGATGAGGACCGTTACTTCCGGCGTTCTCTGCATAATGGTTACATTCGAGAAAAAAGTTTCAAAACTCGATCGCGAGTCAGTACGGACCGAAAATCAGCCCCAAGAGCATTCGCCAGGGGTTTCTCGTGAATTATCGTTCCCTGGTAAAGTTTTTCCGCGATCTCAGTGTCCATGCTCGAACAAATCCCGTGCGGTAAAGTTATGGAATTCCGGATAAGCATTCTACGAAATTGCGTAACTGCTTCCGGATAGAACTCCTCCATCGTGTCCATGACAATGCAATTCGCCAAACAATGGTGGATACCATAGGCTACCGTCAGGCCAGCTGAAAATGGATGGACAACTCCCACCAGACTATTAGCAATCGCACTACCTCCAAGGTAAGAGGCTACCATCAGCCGTTCCCGATTTTGCTCACTCTGCATATCCTCTGCACTCGTATCAAAAACCTCGCTGCAAAGCCGGAGGGCCTCCCGGGAATAGGCGTCCGCCACCGCATGACGGTGGTGCCCGTGCAATGACTCGACACAGTGAATGAAAGTATCCATCCCCGTAAAAAAATACTGATCACGAGGAACTGTTCGGGTCAGCTCCGGATCCAGCACCAGGTGGTCAAAAAGGGAGTAGTCGCTATTCATCCCCATTTTTAAATTCTTCCGCGCATTGATCAGAACGCATGTTCGCGATGCTTCTGCACCTGTGCCTGAAATTGTCGGGATTCCAATCTTGTAAACGCCTGGACTTTTGAGGAGATCCCAGCCCTGGTAATTTTCTGCTCTCCCTCCGTTTCCAAGCAGGTTCGACACTGCTTTGGCCGTATCGAGGGCACTCCCACCACCAATTCCGATTATCGCTACCGGCTTTTCTTGCCCGTACCGAGCTTCATATTCGGTCACAATGTTGTCTATTCCTTCAGTCGAAGGCTCGTGAGCTGAATCGCAAATCACCAGATGGTTTCTAGCCTGCGACGAGAGTCTGTCACGGAGATTTGAATCCTGAAAGAAGATATCAAGGATCGTGATACAGGATCCGATCCCGGAGAGGTATTCATCAAAATACTCTAAAAATTTAGTAATTGATCCGCGACCGAAGGTATAGCCCGGAACATTTCTGGTCCCGACCATACTATGCACAGTCAACCGCGTGGTTCGTTGCCCAGGGGCTTGTGATATTTCCATATGGATTAAAATCGGCCCTGTTGCCCGATTACGCTCTCCACTTCATCAAAAACAATTTCCCATGTTTTTCTCTCCGGTGTCCCGGGCTTTTTAATGTAGCGCCGAACAAAAGCGGAATAGACCTCTTCATCTACACGCATCTCAGACTCCCAGTCGATCTGCTCGGGGCTGGTTCGATCAAGGTTGATGGGTTTTTTTCCCAGAGAAAGAGCAAGGCCGTACGTCGCATCACGTTCGGCCGGTAAGCGTTCATACTCGTCTGTTATCAGGATCACAACGGGTTTCTGATAAAGAACGGCGTAGCACAGTGAAGTGCTGTCGTGGCCCAGAATCAAACTTGCGGTTCTGGCCAATGAAACCGAATTCTGCGTTTGTGGCGGATAATCCGGTAGATATTCTCGGATGCGCTCCGGCGAACCATCTGGGTGCGTAGTTTTTATTACCTGATATCCGAATCGTTTCTCAATAAAACGAAAAAGATTGTGCAGTAGAGCGTAGTAATGCCGCGGCTCAAGCGTTACCGCAACACCATATTGTTCAATAAAGGGGAGCGACTGACCAAAGAAAGCCGCCACAGGGTCTCTGCGGGCCTCTCCGTTCTCATCAATAACGTCATCATACAAAGGCATATGCGTCCAGAGGATCTTTGTTCGTTTCCCTACCGGAAAAGCAGTCGGGTATTGCATGAGTGTTGCATTCGGACCGCGGGAAACCCAGAACAACGGTCCCTGCAAACGCAAAAGACCCCGGCGATAAAGGAAAACCGCCGGATGTTGCCGCAAGGATGGGGGGATCTGTATCAAAGTGAAAATTCCTTTTATCCCTCCTCGCCTCCATGCATCAATCCATCTACCGGCCAATCGGCGAATCATCCGTTTATGAATGGGCCCTACCCCTGGCGGTTCTGCCAGAGGCAACAGTTCCCGCTCCCCCGGAATATCTCCAAGACCCGTTATGCCAACACCATAGGGAATGCGGAGCCTGTCGATAAATCGATAGATTCGCAGCGTTCGGGCATCTCCTTTCTCAAGGGAATCCCAGAAATGGCAATAAATAAAAGTGTTTTTTCTATCCAATGATTCCAAAGCCTGGAACAGGGATTTCTCATGCTCAAAGTGGAATACCTCATTGAAGGTTTCGTCAGGTTCTCTGAGAATACCATACATTCGCAAACAGCAAAAAATACGAAAGCTAAATCCTCGCTCCCTTATCAAGGGTATATTATACGAATGATTACGAAGTCGCGCCGTCACCGGCCGGTCCGTCACAACCACGATTTCCTTTCCGGAGGCAGACTGTTCCGGTGATTTCAACCGGCAATATCCACAAAATTTTGTAGAAGCGTAAGCCCGGCCTCCTTACTTTTTTCCGGGTGGAATTGAGTCCCGTGCACATTGTTGCGCTTCGCAACGGAGCAGAAACGGTAGTCGCCAAATCGTGTCATACCAACGGCATGGGCCGGATCATCCGCACGTGGTGCGAATGAGTGGACAAAGTAAAAATCTCTCTGCGAAGGATACCCGTTCAAAAGACCTCGCTCCCAACCAGGACTATTCTCATCTATCGGTTCAACAGATTTCCAGCCAATATGAGGGATCTTGAGACCGGGTTGCACCGGCAGCTTCAGTACCCGACCGGGAATGAGATTCAGCCCTTCATGCAGGCCAAACTCTTCACTTGAAGAAAATAACATCTGCATACCAAGGCAAATACCCAGAACAGGTTTTCCGCTGGCAGCAAAGAGGCGGATGGGTTCAATCAAGCCTTGTTCGCGAAGGCGACGCATACCCTCCCCAAAAGCCCCCACCCCCGGCAGTACCATTAGGTCCGCTTCTGATGGCGTGAAAGGGTTCTGGACCAATTGCACCCCGCAATTCAGGTACTCAAATGCACGGGCAACGCTGAACAAATTGCCTGCAGAATAATCAATAATAAGGACTTTCTTCATGGAAAAAGAAACCTTTTAGGAGCAGACTAATGTCTGGCCGTGGCTACTCCTCTTGCGAACAAATGACTCTTGATCTCCTGCACCGAGCTCCATCCATAGTGAAGCATGGAAGCAACAGCAATGCCATCGACTCGAACTTCCTTCAGCAAGTCGGATATGTGCTCGGGTCTTCGAGCACCACCGGAGGCAAGCAGGGGAACGCTCTGGACAATCCCGGAAAGTTTTTGAAACAATTCAATGTCGAACCCCCGTCCCGTGCCATCACGATCAATAGATGTGACCAGAATCTCTCCGGCTCCCAGGTCCACCGCCCGGGCAGCCCATTCACAAACATCCAATCCGGACGGCTGCCTCCCGTTTTCCGTGTACACCTGCCATTTTCCATCGGTCAGTTGTTTGGCCTGAATAGACACAACCAGCACCTGCGACCCGTAGGCTTCAGCGATCTCTTTGATAAGTGAGGGGTCCTGAGCGGCAGCCGTATTGACAGCAACCTTGTCCGCCCCGGCCCGCAACAGGAGTCGAACGTCTTCCAGGCTGCGTATACCGCCGCCTACCGTCATCGGGATAAATAAATGCCTGGCCGCTTGCTGCACAACCTCAATGAGATTATTGCGTCCGTAGAGGCTGGCTACTGTATCTATATAAAGAAGCTCATCTGCCCCCTGCTCATAGCAACGGGTGGCGAGGACATCAGGATCACCCATAATCCGCAATCCTTCAAATTGTATTCCTTTTACTACGTTTGGACCTTTGACATCAAGCCGGGCAATAAGGCGCGGTTTATGCCCTGAGCCTGCGGCACTAATGCTCAATCCATCCACACGGCATGCCGCAGATTCCATTCCTCTCCTTTCCTTTCCCAGAGATGGTCGGATCGCCAGCTATCGATTATACTAAAGAATTCGTTTTCCGTGATGTCGCAGTATTCCAGGAACTCTTTAAAGTATCGCTTCGGGAACTCGCCATCGTACTTTTTTACCAGAGCGATTCCTTCTTCTCGTGTGATTTTATTATCCCGAATTTCATGGGCCGTATCAGACGTAGCTCTGCCAATACCGAACTTAATAAAGCCCAGATAATAATGAAATCCATCTGTTTTATCATCAAGACTTGCGTATTTGGAATAGGTACCCTCTGAACGCTCGGAATGAGGAGAGAAACCGGTATTGTCTACACAATAATAAAAGTTTTCCTGAGGATCCCAGTATTTGTAATAAGACAGGAAGTGAATTTCCGTCTTGTTTGCCAGAATATCCTGATACGCGGGGGCCCGGTAAGGCCAGATTTCTTTTTCTGTGATCCCGTGCTCGGTCCAGAATTCAGGTGGCATCCCGGAAAAATAATGTTTATCATGATCGGCAATGTCCCTTGTGGGACGATTCGCATTCTTCATGTCTCCGCCGTATTCTACCTCACCATTTTCACCGTACATGATCAGAGAGACCCGGTGTTGAACAGCCATGCGCAGGGGGAAGTTGGTCTGACCGTAGATGAAGGGCTGAAAACCATCACCAAGATGCAAAAAGGCCAGGCGAGTCATTCTTCGATGGACCGGTCCATTTACGTGACCCAGAACGTTGTCGAATCCTCCGATATGCACAAAACTCTGCAAATTTTTCCAACCAATATCAGTGTATAGATGTGGGGCCCAGGTAACGGTCAGGGGATTCATTCCGTACCTGTATTTAAGCTGATGCGCCACAAAACCGCCGTCCTTGCCACCACTGCAAGGTACAATTACATCATACTCCCCCGTTGTTTTGCGATGCCGGTCACAGAGCTCTTGCAGTTCCCGTTCTCTCTCATCCCAGGGAATTAGCTTCTGTTTATGTTCAGCAAAACGGCAAGCACTGCAAACCCCTTCCATATCAAAAGTGATCCTGGGACGTTGATTAGAGATTGTGCAACGCCGACAGAAAAGAACCGATTCCGGTAGTCCGTACTGGACCCTGACATTTCGTTTTTGGATGGTAGCTATATTCATAGGGCTCCTGATTTCGCACGCCACTTGAGTGCTTTTTCATACTCATCCCAATGTCCCACATCAAGCATTTCCACGGAAACCGGATAAACCCCTATTTTCAATCCTGCTCGCCGACAATTTTCCATGAGAACCGGCATGTCAAGGTGGGTCTCCGCTGCCACTTGATTCAGAACGGATGGCTCCAGGGCATAAATCCCGGAATTCACAATGAATTCGTATTCAGGCTTCTCCTGTATGGAAAGGAGTGCACCATTGCGAGCCTGCATGACACCGTATGGTATACGAACATGCCTGACCACTCCCAGGATGGTAGCATCGTTTCCAGAAGCTTCATGAAACCCAACGAACTCATCGAAATCTGTATCCAACAGAACGTCGCAATTGGTCACAATCAGAGTGTTCTGTATTCGCTGTCTGACCAGATACAAAGAACCTGCCGTACCAAGATATTCATTTTCCTGAACATATTCCATATCAAAACTACCGATATTCTCGGTAAAATATGCCTTAATCATTTCCGCCTTGTAGTTGAGAGACAGAATAAATTTATGGAATCCGAATTGCTTCCAGCGCTGCATGATTATTTCAACGATGGGTGTCTCACCAACGGGAATAAGCGGCTTGGGTAGAATGTTCGTAAAAGGGCTCAACCGTGTACCCCGACCTCCAGCCAGAATGAACACAGAATTTGGGCGCGGACTGAACTGCCTCTCATTTAAGTAGCGGTGCCCCAGGACCAGATCCTTAATCTTACCGTCATCACTTAATAGGGGAACGGCCGTTATCCCGTGCTCCGCCATTAGATCCGGTGCGAGTTCACGATCATTGACATTCAGCGCCTTGTAGTCACGTTGCATAACTGTTTCGACAGGACCGGTAAGCGGAAGCTCGCGAAGAATGCCTCGACGAATATCCCCATCGGTTATGGTACCGATTAATTTTTCGCCTTCTGAGACCACCAGGAGAATCTGCATGGCGTTTTCATTCAACTGTTGGATCGCCTGACGAATGGAATGATCAGGTTTGATCAGAGCTTTGTGATAATCCGGCTTCATGGAAAAGCAATCAGGTCGCTATAGGAGCTTTTACTTTTCTTGCTACGAAATTGAAAGAGGGCCGAGGTTGAGAACCAAGAGAAAGATTCTGCGTCCGGCCGAGACTTCGCCATTGATTTTCAACAACGTCAAGTAACCGTAAGTTACGAGTGGCAACGATCTCCTGTAAACCAACAAGTTCGATCCCGGAGAAAAGATGTGAAATGACGGCAGTAATCTTGGAAGCGTCACCCAAGTCCAGGACAAAGGCCTCCAGGTCACCATTGTATTGATCGATAATGGAGTGCTTGTAGGCATAGTACCATTCAGAGCCGGGGTACGGTGTGGCAAAATGAGGCCGGGCATAAATCCCGAGACGGGTCATATAATCAATGGTAGTCCGGATACTCTGAAAAGTTTCTTCCGGAAAGCCGATGATGATATTAGGAATAGGCGTAATGCCGGATTTCAGGCAAATAGCTACGCTGGTTGCATTTGTGTGCTGGGAAGATCCTTTCCCCAGGTTTTTTAGAATGTGCGGGTCGAACGATTCGAGACCGTAGACTAGATGTGAACAACCTGCTTTGAACATGGCCTCAAGGACTTCGGGACTGTGCAGATTGGCATGACTTGTTCCACTCCAGAACACCCCTCCCCTATTCCTTCCGTCAGGGGTCCCATCTCTACGGGAGGGTGGTTGTAACCCAGCACGAATCCATTCCTCGGATAGCTCGAAAAGCCAGCGTCGGCCGGAGGCAACGTGCATGGTCATCATATTTTCGTCTATAAAACTTACAAAATCCACACCGTATCGTTTCTGTAATTCCTTAACCATACCGACCAAATACTGAGGACTGTGATAGCGAATATTGCGTCCATAGGTGAAACGAACGTCATTCTTACCATTTTCATCCTTCTCAACCACCATGTCTCCGGTCGTGCCCAGATGCCAGCAATACTTACAGACCAGACCGCAGCCCAGGCTACCATTGACATCGATTCTCCTGGACGCCGTGAACGCAGCTTCGCTGAAGAGTAACTGTGAGTTCCGAAAGTAGATCTCAAGCGGGAGTAAATCCCAGGCAGGATAAGGCAGAGTGTCCATCTCACGAATGTTGGGCCGAACTGCCGTCAGAACCGGATCCCCTCCGGGAGAACGGTAGCAAACCCCGAGAGTGCTGGAAAAATCGAAATCCTTTTCATCTACCTGTTGCAACACTTCCGGCCAGGTTACGAAAGCTTCACCAACAATCCCGAGGTCTACCTCGGGAAGCCAGGCCATCATTTCCAATGGCATTCCTGTCAGAAAGCCACCACCAGCAACGATAAAGGATTTAGGAGCCATACCCCGGGCGATCCGAACAATCTGTCGAATCGATCCGTAGGCAGTTACCAGGCCTCCGATACCGATTACATCCCAGTCATCGGCAGCGCATACCTGGCGAATAGCCTCAGGACCGAGGCGATGGGCATTTGCATCAAACAGCTGGACTTCATGACCTGAACCCATGGCGATGGCAGCAAGAAGCGAGAGCCCATAGGGGATATGCTTCGGATTGTCTTCCTCGCGAACAACAGGGTTGATGAGTAAAATTCGGGCCATGGTCTAACCGGAAACAAGCGCCTGTTTCTTTAAAAAATCATCAAGCGTGAGACAGTGAACGGTCTCATCCACCAGCGTCCCACCCTCGGTGCAGTTGTACGTGATGCGGCCCAGCGTGCGGGCCAGGTCCAGAAAATTTCTGCGGTACCAGTAGTAGGTGGGATCGGTGTAGAAAGACTGTCCGGTCAAAGGAAAGTCAAACTGTTTAAAATATTTTGGCATTGTCTCTTCAGACCCGCCGTTGTGTTTAAGCAGTTCATAATAAGTTTGAGTGTTTTCGATAGGAAGTTCTGAATGGTATCCAAAGTCCATACCCACTACGGCAACATTTTCAACCTTTAGCCAGGTATGTGCCAGCAGCCAGGCTGCTGTGCCGACTGTCCCTCCTGTATTCACACAGGGGAATGGCAAAAGTTCGTAAAGTCGGCGGGTCAAAGAGCCAGGATGCAGTCCATCTACCAGAGGGTTCCACCAAAAAATCGGAAAACCGGCAGCTACAAGTCTATCCGATACGGTCCGATGAACAGTACTGGCAACAAGGGCCTGGGTTTGCCTCGCATTCTGATTAACCAGTTCAATGACCTCGTCGTTAATTCGCTTTGTGTTATTACGGAATTCGATGTTAAGGTCCTGCCGCTCAAAGTAATCGTCTCCTCTGGAATTCTCTTCCAGATCCGGATCCCCAAACCAACGAACGATGCGGGTAGGGTGTGGATCAAGGGACACCACGAAATCAGGGACAAGGCCTTCCCTGAGACAGGCAACGTAGGAGCCATCCGTGGCAATGGTGATACCACTGAAACCTGACTCTTTTATTCTTCGAATGGAATGGCGGCGCTTGACGCTCGGGCCAGCACTAATCACGATACTGGACTTCCGCTTTTCGGGAGGAAGTACCCGCATATCTTTAAGGGATTTTTCCGCAATCTTCGCATTGTGGGCTGCATTCATCAGAATCGAAGCTTCGTGGTGTTGACGCCCGATCTCACCGATTTCGTCGACGAGCTGATTGAATGCAGCATCTTCATTCATGCGTTGGAATCGGTCTCACCATCCCAGGTGAGAGTCCCCCTTTCTACATACACCATACTGCCGCCAAGAGAGGCCAGAGCACGTTCCTTTAACTCCTCACCAACATCCCCCGACTTCTTAATGACTGCCTCGGAATTCACCGGTCGTTTCACATCGAAATTCCCTTTCAAAATCTCCTCCATGGGGACCTCCTTTCAGCTATTGATGCCTACCCTGGTTGGGTAAAGCCTATCGGTCAATACTTTCCGAAGCGGTTCGGGTACCTTTTGAAAATACCAAATCGTAAAATCTCTTGGGCACAAAAGGTTCCGCATTATACCTGTTTAAGACCTCAAAAATTGAGGAGCTGGTTTGCCCCCCATCGTAGGGATTTTTCATTCCCGGAAGTTTTTCCCGGAATTCAAGAGAAAGAGAGCGGTGGATTGCAGCAGCAATAGAATTCCGGTCCCTCGCGCAATCTATGACTGATTCTGCCCTCTCTCTGCCTCGTTGCCTGCCCCCAATATTCACAGTCGGCACTCCAAGGGAAGGGGCTTCAATGATCCCGCTTGACGAATTGCCGATAACTACCTGAGAATGCTTCATAATCGAGAGATAGTTCAACCGACCAAGAGAACGGACAAAATGAGCATCCCTGCGACTGCGAGCATACTCTTCGAGAACCGGAATCAGGGCGCTGCTGCCATGATCAGCGCCGGGGGAAGTAAGGATGACACTGATGTCAGTGAATAAATTCAACGCATGCAGTAATTCTTTAAGATCAGCCAGCGGATTTTCGGATCCCATAGTCTCGGGATGATAGGTGACTAAAAAAATCTTCGGGAGAAGCTTTATTCCGGTCGCGGCCGTTATCTCCGCTCGATCGAGCAAATTCAAGGTCCGGATATTCTCAATCCCCGGTGCTCCCACATTGAAAACTCGATCGGGACTCTCCCCCATCTGAATCACTCTTTGCCTATACGTCTCAGTGGCTACAAAATGTAAGTGTGACATCTTGGTTAAACTGTGGCGTACCGCATCATCATAGGCACCCTCGGTGATTTCTCCGCCATGTATATGTGCAACCGGAACTCCCTGAAAAAGTGCAGCTATCGCGGCGGCCAGGATTTCGTAACGGTCTCCGAGAACGACCAGCAGGTCCGGTTTCAATCGATCCAGGGCATCGGCAAAACCTATGATCCCGAGGCCGGTACTTTTACTTACAGCCAGATCCGAATCAGAAGACAGGAGCATCTCGATCCGAGCTTCAACAGGAAACCCGTCCGCTATGATCTGATCAACCGTATTCCCGAATGACGAGGACAAGTGCGCTCCTGTCACAACAAGCTGAAGTACATGGTCGCTGGATTGTAAGCGCCGGAGTAGACCATAGAGAAGCCCATAGTCTGCCCGAGATCCGGTAGCAACGCAGATTCTGCTCATTATACCTGTTTAGACAGGCTTTCATACAAGGAGAGCGCACTGTCAAAATCTGCGCGCGTATCAATGTCTGCACAAAGTTCCTTGGAAACTGGCATCCCTATAGCATCCGGTGAATAAAAGTTCCGATCCCTCAAATATTTCCCCACGGGGGCAAGGTAGAAAAGGCCTGCCGGGAAAAAAAATACGGGCAGAGATTGCCGATTCACAGAATTTTGCGGTCTTACCAGCAGGAACTGAACAAAACCCTCCGGAGATTGCTCCATTAAGTAAGCCATCTTGTTTTCGGCCGCAAAGATTGTTACCAAATTGTTAACTTCACTCCGTCGGTATCGAAAGTAATAATCCAGGGACTCGTCCACGAATCCCACCGGCCGAAGTGGCTGAGTCGGTTGAAGCAACACCAGGTAATCATATTCCCGGCCTTCCCGTTCTTTGAGAAAACCCAGGGCATGGATCAGGGCATCATTGATGTTGCTGTCGTCGGTGGCAAGTTCTGCCGGTCTCAAAAACGGTGCTCGCGCACCCCATTGCCTCGCAATCTCGCAGATATCCTCGCTGTCAGTTGTCACAACCACATCCGTCAAAAGATGCGACTCCATGGCCCTTTCAATTGTCCAGGCGATGAGCGGCTTACCGGCAAAATTCATTGTGTTTTTACCCGGTAAACCCTTCGAGCCAGCACGTGCAGGAATCAGACAAAGAATTCGCAGCTCCGTACTTATCATGTTGGAAGGACAGGCTCCCCGGCTAAGTAAGATCGTGTGGCAGTGGTCCCGACAATACTGTCCCACATTTCTGCACCCCGACCCATCACGGGCCGCATCGTGCAAAGATTTTCGGCTGTGAACCTGTCTCCGGCCGAGACAGCAACTTTGGTAAAGATCCCCTTGCGAGCCACCCGGGCAACTTCAGCTTCACCTTCAACCGGGCGCTTCACTCCGCTGCCCATGGCCAGTTCAACATTTCGGATTGACCGGACTAAAGTTCGCAGCTCCTCCGGTTCAAGAGAAGCCGCATGATCCGGCCCGGGTAGATTGCGATCAAGAGTGAAATGCTTCTCTATGATAACGGCACCCAGAGCAACCGCGGCCACCGCGACCTCTATCCCGATAGTGTGATCAGAGTAACCGACGGGTAAACCAAATGCACTTTTTAGCGACAGCATTGCCTTCAGATTTACCTGTTTCCAATGGGCTGGATACTGACTGGTGCAATGCAATAGGGAAATATCCTCGCGACGGATTCCCCCTTCGCAGAGCCAGCAAATTGCGGAGTCGACCTCTCCAATTGTAGACATACCTGTTGAGAGGATCACACGGCGGCCCAAAGCTCCAATGCGCCGCAACAGCGGTACATTGGTGATTTCCCCAGATGGAACTTTATAATAGTCCATATTGAACTTCCGTAAGAATTCCGCGGAATCTTCATCAAAGGCCGTTGAAAGAAAACCAATCCCCCGTCGTTGACTGGTATGGAACAGGATCTGGTGAGCTTCCGGAGTAAGTTCCAGTCGTTCGAGCATCTGGTACTGAGTTTCAAGAGCCTCCGTTCCACGAATCTGGTAATTCGCTTTGGGAGCCGCGGTATGCACCAGACGGCCGGTATTGTATGTTTGAAATTTCACGTAGTCGGCCCCGGCTTCCGCTGCGGCCGCAACCATATCTTCTGCCAGAGCTATATCGCCATTGTGGTTAACGCCCGCCTCGGCTATAACGATCACATGGGCCTCGTTAATCATTCGACTTTCCTCCGGAAATGTTAAGCGCGCGGGCCGGGTTGCCCCCATACCATCCGGGTAGATTCAGATTATTCATTACGACTGAGCCCATCCCGATCCAGACGTCAGGACCGATTTTAACCCCCTGCTTGATGATAGAACCTGAACCGATAAACGCACCGTCCCCGATTGAGCAGCCTCCGTTTACAATTGCACCGGTGGCTACATGCACATGATTTCCAACGCATGTGTCGTGCTCAAGAAGAGCCCTGGTATTGATAATACAGTTGTGACCAATGGTCGCACTTGAATTTATTACAACCTGATGCATGACGATTGTTCCTGACTCTACACGCGCGGAACGGGCCACTGTTGCCGAGCGGGCAATAACCTGAGCGGGGGAAGCCCCCTCCATGGAAGCTACAGTTTTGAAAATTCTTTCGCGTTTCCGGGCCGGGCCTATGGATCCAATAGTAATCAGGAAGAATCGACCCCGAACCCATTCAGGTAGGCACACATCCGATCCGAGGTAAGGGTAAAGCCCGCCGGCTTCCGCTTCAACCTCGTCCACAATGCCGGAAATAGAAAACTTTCCCTCCGATTCGATCACCTCAATGCAGGAGCGACAATGGCCGCCCCCGCCTATCAGCACAATGTCAGCCATTTTCAGTTCACCGCTGGAAGCTGTACCGAGCTGGGGAGGTTTGCTATCGTTGCGTATGCTTCATCCGTGTGAATCAGAGAATCATGAATATCTTTAGCGTACATTTGCAGTCGATGCATGGGCCGCCACACGGACCGGGCAAAAATACCGGCTTTGACCGCCGCATGAAGAAAGCGCTCTTTAGAAGCTGAATCACGGAAACGGACAGCGTTCAACCAATAGTTAGAACGGGATCCCTCTCGCTCACGAATCAGAGTTGGTCCATCTGAAAAAGTATCAAAGAACTGCGCATATTTTTCAGCTCCCTGGCGATGTGCCTGAACCAGTTCGCCAAGGCGCTCAAACTGAGCCAGACCCAGTGCGGCATTTAAATTAGGCATCCTGAAATTGTAACCAACCCGGTCATGAACGAACTCAAAGGGATGATCAGTTTTTGCTGTCGTACTCAGATGCCGGGCTCTGGCTGCCAGCTCTGGATCATCCGTGATTATAGCTCCCCCCCCGCCAGTGGTAATGATTTTATTCCCGTTGAAACTTATCACCCCCATCAGACCAAACGTACCCGTATGCCGGGTCCCGCTCAGGCTCCCGAGGCTCTCCGCAGCATCCTCGACGAGGGGCAAACCATGCTCTTTGCAGATTTTGGCTATCGATTCTATGCGACAGGCGTGACCGAAGGTGTGCATCGGGACGACAGCGCTAATCCTCCGCCCCGTGATTAACTCCACAATCTGTCCACCTTCCTTACGCCTCGTTCTTTGCTCAAGAAAATTCATAAGAGCAGCGGGAGACATCCCTAATGTATCCGGGTCTATGTCAATAAAGGCAGGCCGTGCTCCCGTATAGGAAACCGCATTGGCGGTCGCAACAAAAGTAAGTGCCTGAGTCAGCACCAGAGATCCGGCCTCCACTCCGGCCAGTACCAGCGCTAAAAAAAGCGCCTGCGTTCCGTTCACCAGGGCAACGGCAAAACGGGCACCGGTGTATTGCGCCATTGCCGCTTCAAATTGGTATACGAACGGGCCGGTACTCGAAACAAAAGTTGAATCAATGCATTCATTAAGATAGTTTTTTTCCCGACCGGAGAAGCACGGGCTATGCAAAGGTATCTGTGCCGCGAAGTTGTAGGTCCTCTTGATTTGATCCAGTAACGCAGTATGTTCATACATTGTAGAGGTCAGCCTTGTAATGATTCAACCGGCCTGGCTCCCGGAACCAGCGCAGAGTAGCCTCAAGGCCCTCCAGTAAAGATACGGCAGGTCGCCACCCGGTGAGGTCATAAAGTCGATCCGGGCAACCAAGCAAGCGCTCCACCTCACTCCCGGCCGGGCGGATTCTGGCCGGGTCCTCGATGATTTGCGCCTCTGAGGAGGTCATTCGCAATATGGTTTTAATCAGCTCCCCAATGGAAACCTCCCGGCCTGTGGCGATGTTTACATCGGAACCTACCGATTGATCGCACTCTGCAATGCGGATAAAGCCTTCGATGGTATCGGATACAAAAACCATGTCGCGAGTTGGATGCAAAGATCCAAGCCTGATTTCACTCTTTCCAGTCAGGGCCTGAACAACGGTTGCCGGAATGATTGCTCTGGCCGACTGACGCGGTCCATATGTGTTGAAAGGGCGGATGATCGTCAAGGGCAGCCCAAAACTATGGTAGAAAGCGTCGGCCATAGCATCCGCACCAATCTTGGTCGCAGAATAGGGAGACTGCCCCTGACGCGGATGCTGCTCCGTAATTGGCACAAACCGAGCTGTCCCATAAACCTCTGACGTTGAAGTCAATAGGATCCGCTCGACATTGAGCGATCGGGCAGCCTGTAGAATATTTAGAGTGCCCCGGATATTCGTTTCGACATAATTGTCTGGCGATTGGTAGCTATAAGGAATGCCAATGAGCGCTGCCAGGTGGAATACTACCTGACAATCGCGCATCGCTGCTGCCACCCCGAAGGCATCACGAACATCCCCGGCAAAAATCTCCAAGCGCTCTCTTTGCTCCGGGCCTAATTCGTCAAGCCACCCCCAGCTATTGCGCGAATTGTAGCGGACAAACGCGCGTACGGTTAACCCCCGGCCCAGAAGTGCGCCGACGAGATGACTTCCAATAAAGCCGGCCGCGCCCGTAACGAGAACACGCTTACTTTTCAGCTTCAGGTTCTACCCCTTCTCTGGACCCACTAAATACAGTGGTACGCCCGGTCCCACCCAATGAAGATCGCATACAAATGCCGTACCGGGCTCGCCAGAGCCAGCTCCTGCATTGCGAACAACTAACCCCCTACCTTCCAGGACGTCCCTCGCCAACCTTGCCAATTCATTGTCCCCAATGACGGCTACGGGGCTCCCTGGCTTCAGATGCAGGGTATGCTTCTCGATCTCCTCTTTCACCCGATAGTAGTAGTTAATCGACCGCACGAGAAAGTGGTAGGACTTATTTACCTTCTCCCTTAAACCATCGGGTGTCAGGATGTACTTCAGAGTCCTGCCGTTCAAAGTGGATACCTTCACATAACCCATCTTGATCATACGTTTGAGAAGCAGGTTCGTCATGCCAACGGAGAGGCCAGCCAGTTTAGCCAGCTTGCGCTGGGTCGGGCTTTTTTCCGCTTCGCTGGAAGCATGGAGTGCTTCCAGCAAGGCCAGTTCACTGGGGCTCAAATCGGACATAGTTTTATTGTGGCAAGGCTCAGGCCCCCGAAGGGGCATACCTCCGGCCAATGAGTCCCAGGGCAATTTTTTCTTGGGCGGCCGACATATGGACAGGATTGCCCGGTCGGCCCGAAAAGGCTCGACAGCAATCGAGGTTCGTTGCTGACCAACAAATTTCTGACGAGCTGTCGTCAAGCGGAAATTGTTCAAAGATTGAACATGGCTACCCACCCCCGGACGGTTGGATCTGTTTTTCGCACCATTCCTGGACAAACCGCCCATGCTGGATCGCTCGTTCCGCCTGGACAATAGAAAACGCCCGGTGCGGCAGCCCCTCGGGCAAGCCATTTGGATAGCGCGTCGGAATGTAGAACTGGTCCAGTTCGCGCGCCGCATCCAGAACTTCCGGATCAATGCTAACCGACCTCCCCGGAGCTTTTCCGAGACCCTGAAGAAGCGCCGCTACTCCATGACCACGGGCTTCTCCATTCCAGAGATAATAAATAGATTTTACTGCTTTTTCGGCCGCCTGCTGAGCAGTGAAGCAGGCCCACTCGAAATATTGATGCTCGAGATCGAGCTGTGCCTTCTGTAGATCAATTTGTGCCTGCTGCCACCAATCCTGCCACCGTGCGGCCATCAGACGCCGCGCTCTGCGAGAACGATGCCCTCCCTGGCGGCACTATTCATGACGGGGCTACCGCGCAGCCATTCCCCGGCAGAAAACACCTGGACCTCAGCGGGAACTTCGAGTCCTTCAAAAAAGGACACATAGGGAAGACCCCGGAGGAATGGATCCGGCAGCTCATGATCCACCAGGATCAGCAAATCGGCATCGCTTCCAGGAACAGCATCTCCGCGAGCCACGGAACCAAAAAGGATAATCTTCTGCACCTCCGGCCGGGCTTCGAGACACAAATCCGCGCGACGCCTTAATTCCTGACGGAGCAATAGCAGATTAAGAAATGCTATCTGGACGGGCATAAGACGAATGCTACCGGAGCGCTGGCGCAGCAAGCAACAACATAATTGCGGTTGCCGCGGAAAAAAGGGCGGCCGAGCCTATAAGACAAGCATGTGCCCTCCAACATCAGGAGCCAGCTGATTCACGCTGCCCATCAAAATATCCTTACTCATCCGGGAAATATCGATCATGAGCCTGTCCGCACCTCCATACGCAGTCCAGCGTACCTCAGTGACGACCTTGTCCGGGACGGTTTGCAGTAATTGCGCAATCGACTCAGCCGAAATGCCCAATACCTTTCGTTCAACATGCTTGAAAACAGCAGGCCAGAAAAAGCGGGCATGCCTGCTAATCGCGACCAGATCCGCCAGGTCCTTGGCCGCAAAGCGATACAAAGCACCCACCTTATTGGTGAGGATATTTTCGAGGCTGTCAACCATGCAGCCGGAGACCCGGCCAGGATCGCCAACTCGATACTCAATATCATTCACGAAATCGAGCTTCAGGCAGGTATTTTCTGTATCATAGATCCTGGCCTGGACAAAATCCCCCTCTGCAAGGGCAGGCATTTCGAGCCGGAATCCCCGGGCGCGACAAAAAGCCTGAACTTTCCGCAAGACCGCGGTTACATCGGTAAGAAATCCGGGGCTGGCATTGCTGAAGAAATCCAGATCGTCTGAATAGCGGTGATTCAAATAGAATCGGCTAAGAGCGGTACCACCTGTCAGATATAAGGACCGGCCGCAATCGTTTACGACTTTCAGGATCCCATCCTGTAGCGGGTAGAGTTTCTCCTCGTAGAATCTTACGTAATCTTTCATAATGCTCCCTGCGGCCGGGCGGCCAGATCAGGGCCAGAGCCTCATCATCCAGAAGCTCGCGGATGCGGTCCACTCCAAAAAGAGCAAGCATAGTATACCAGGGAAGTCGCGTGAGCAGACGAACAAATGCCTGGGACCGCGAAAAGGGGCCGGCCTCCTCCTGGGCACCGCGTACACAATCATAGAGTTCCATGGGATCGGTCGTATAGTCCCAGACTACGCCGCGCAGAGCATCAGCGATTTCTGCCCTGTCTTCGAGGCGCTCCACAGCAACCTACTTAAAGAACGTTCCGTAGGTCAGGATGACCGAAATGAAAGCAAAAAAGAAACCAAAAAGCCATTGCAGAAATTGAAAACGGCGGTCCATGGCTTCAAATCGTTTGTCGACCGCTTCAAAGCGCTTGTCCATCTGGTGAATCAGGTCGTCAAAGCGTTTATCCACCGCTTCAAAGCGTTTATCCACCGCTTCAAAGCGCCTGTCAACGGCCTGAAAACCGGCGCGCATTTCTTCTATGAGCAAGCGGAAATCGTCCTTAGTGACCTGGGTTTCCGCCAGGTATTCCTGATCCTTCTGGATGCGCACCAGGAGGTCGGACAGGATCATGGAAGCCGTCTGGAATTCACCACGACTGATCTGAACCACCGCCTCCCCTACCCTGGCGCGGGTTTCCTCCGGAGTGAGGGCTGAGGGTAATGCCATCGGTTCAGATAAGCCGTGGGCTGGCAAGAAGGCAAGAGATTTTTGAATAGATACGACCTGGCTGGCAGGATCGCTAACAGTTACTGTAGCATGCCTCGATCAGAGCGAGTCTTTCTTAACCTTCCTTTTGCTTGCCAGGCAAGGGGCCCCTGCCAGTTCACGTTTAATGAACCAGCCCGTAGAATATGAAATAACATCCGATGAGCTGACCCCCAGAGATCTGAGTGTAGACCGCGATCGCTACATCAGAGCCATCGAAAATTTTGAAATCAGTCATTTGCTGAGCTTCCATTTCAGCGGGCAGGCCGAATCCCGCTTAAAAGAAGTCATTTCTACCATGCTGGCCCGCCATGCCCGCGAATCACACATGGGCACTATCTTTCATCTGTTGAAAGAGTTGATCATCAACGCGGCCAAAGCGAATTTCAAGTCAGCCGCGCATAAGCTCAATCAGGAACAGCGCGAAGAATTCTCCCTGGAAAAATTCAAAGAGATGCTAAAAGCCGATAGCGATGCCTACAAGCTCCTCAAGTCCAAGTCCAAAGAACTCGGTCTGTGGATTAAAATCAAAGCACTCATCGACGAGGATGGGGCTTACTTCCTGATTAAGAACAATACCCTTCTCTCCCCAACGGACAACGAAAAGATTCGCAAAAAACTGGAAAAAGCGATGACCTACGATAGCCTGGCCGACTTTTACATGGCCCAGGCAATGGAAGGTGGTGAGCAGGAGGGCGCGGGCATCGGCTTTGCCATGATCATTACGGCTCTTAAAGGCATGGGACTCGACGGCAAGTACCTGACTGTTGGCCTTGAGAACGATGCCACGGTCGCCAGGTTACACATCCCGTTTGCCGCGCTCGATAAAGCCAGCTGAATTGGCCGGCTTTATCGGCCAGTTATATTTCAGATCAGCCGGAGTCTTTGGTAAATCGCATCGACATTGCGCAAAAACGGAGCTATGTCAAAGACTTCGTTTAAGCGATGTGCCGACAATCTCTCCTGAACCTCAGAATCCTGGTCGGCCAGCTCTCTAAGAGAGCGATCCGCCTGTTCCCAGACCTGCATGGAAAGCCGCTGCACAATATCGTAAGCGGCTTCGCGCTCAAGCCCTGAGTCAATCAGGGAAAGCAGAAGTCTCTGGGAAAAAATAAGACCACGAGTAAGGCCCAGAACACGATCCATGTTCTCTGGGTATACGTGTAAATTTTTTACTACATAAATCATTTTTGTAAGTATGTAATCTAAGGCAATGAGGCTGTCCGCCAGAACCACTCTTTCCGCAGAAGAATGGGAAATATCTCTTTCATGCCAGAGAGGCATATTGCGATAAGCAACCTGGACATTCGACTGGATCACGCGGGCCAGACCGCATATACGCTCACAGATGACCGGATTTCTTTTATGTGGCATGGCGCTGGAACCTTTCTGCCCGCTGGCAAAGGGCTCCTCCACCTCCCGGCCCTCCGTCTTTTGCAAAAGACGAATTTCCTGAGCCATGTGGTCGAGGCTTCCGGCGACTATCCCCACGGTGCTCATGAGCTCCGCGTGGCGATCGCGATTGATCACCTGCGTTGTTACGGGATCCGCCTTGAGCCCCAGAATGCTACAGACCTCCTCTTCCAGGTCGGGATCGATGTTGGAAAAAGTACCCACGGCACCGCTGAATTTCCCCACGGCAACCACTTCACGAGCACGAAGCAGCCTCTCCTGGTCACGCAAGAGTTCTGCGTAGAAATGAGCAAACTTGAGCCCGAGCGTTACGGGCTCACCGTGGATGCCGTGAGTGCGGCCCACCATCACCTGATCTTTGTAGAGAAGAGCTGCTTCCCGGACGCAATCGATAAGAGCGCTCAGTCGTTCCTTGATGATATCAATGGAGCGGACCAGTTGCAGACAAAGTGCCGTATCACCCAGATCAGAACTGGTCAGGCCATAGTGCACAAAGCGACCGGCCGGACCGATGTGCTCCTTTACATTTGTTAAAAAAGCAATGACATCGTGCTGCACCGTATTCTCAATTTCTAAAATGCGGGCCACATCAAAGGCGGCCTTTTTTTCGATTTCCAGCAGCTCATCGGCTGTAAAAAGGCCGCGCCGCTGCCAGGCGCGACACACGGCCAGTTCCACTTCCAGCCAGATGGCATACTTTTCTTCGAGGGACCAGATCCGGGCGATGCCCGGGTTGCTGTAGCGATCAATCATTTCTGTCAGAACAGGGCTTCCGGGCTGTCCGTCAAGTAGGGCGTGTTCCCCGAAAAGATGCGGACAAACGCGGCCACTTCCAGAACCTATCCGGCGTGGAAGATAGTATCCTGCCAGACGGAAGCGCAGTCAACGCCGCGCCGTTCCTGCCCATGTCTCGCGCAGAAATGCAGGACCTGGGCTGGTCGGCATGCGATGTGATTCTGGTCACCGGTGATGCTTATGTGGATCATCCGAGCTTTGGCATGGCCATCATTGGTCGCCTGCTGGAAGCCCAGGGATTACGGGTGGGAATCATCTCCCAGCCCGATTGGAAAAACTTAACGGACTTCAAGCAATTGGGCAAGCCGCGGCTATTTTTTGGAGTCACGGCCGGCAACATGGACTCGATGGTGAACCGCTACACGGCGGACCGCAAAATCCGTAGCGACGATGCCTACACTCCGGGTGGCCAGGGCGGCAAAAGACCGGACCGCAGTGTTCTGGTTTACGCCAATCGCTGCCGCGAAGCTTTCAAGGGAGTACCCGTAATCATCGGTGGCATTGAAGCCAGCCTGCGCCGCATTGCTCACTACGATTACTGGTCTGACCGGGTGCGGCGCTCCGCCCTGCTGGATGCTAAGGCGGATCTGCTCATCTACGGCAATGCCGAGCGGCAGGTGACAGCGATAGCCCGGCAGCTCAAAAAAGGTCAGAAATTTTCCGATCTCCGTGGCATTCGCGGAACGGCCCTGGTTCATACTCCGGACGAAGACATGGTCCTCTCTGCGGAAGATCCGCAAATTCCTGTGCCGGCCAGGGCGAACAAAATTCTGCGTCTTCCCTCCTTCGAAGCAGTAAGCCAGGACAAACTGCTCTATGCTCATGCTTCCCGTATTCTGCACCAGGAAACCAATCCTGGCAATGCCCGGGCCCTGGTGCAGCGTCACGGGTCAGTCGATGTTTTACTCTACCCGCCGCCTCTACCCCTGACCACAAAGGAAATGGATTTTGTTTATGAACTGCCCTACGCACGCCGGCCTCATCCCGCTTACGCTGAACGCCGGATTCCCGCCTTTGAAATGATCCAGCATTCTCTCACGATTCAGCGTGGTTGCTTTGGAGGCTGCACGTTTTGTTCCATAACAGAACATGAAGGACGCATCATTCAGAATCGCAGTGAAGACTCCATCATCAAAGAAATCAAAATGATCCGCGACACGTCTGAGACATTCAGCGGCTTCATCTCTGACCTGGGCGGACCCACGGCCAATATGTACCGGCTGGCCTGTCGTTCGCGGGAAATTGAATCGGCATGTCGCAAACCGTCCTGTGTCTATCCTGATGTTTGTGAAAATTTAAAGACGGATCACAGCGCGCTCATTGAGCTGTACCGCAAAGCACGGGCCTTACCCGGTATCAAAAGAGTCCACATTGCTTCCGGGGTCCGCTACGATCTGGCCATAAAAGATCCGGCCTATGTCAGAGAGCTGGCCAGCCATCATGTGGGCGGCTATTTGAAGATCGCTCCGGAGCACACAGAGGAAGGTCCGCTCTCCAAAATGATGAAGCCGGGTATGGCTGCCTACGACCGCTTCAAGGAACTGTTTGATCGCTATTCCACAGAGGCGGGAAAAGAGCAATACCTGATTCCCTACTTTATTGCTGCCCATCCGGGAACGCGCGATGAAGACATGGTGGAACTGGCACTGTGGCTGAAAGGCAACGGTTTTCGTGCTGATCAGGTGCAAACTTTTCTGCCGTCGCCCATGGCCACGGCCACGGCCATGTACCACAGCGGAAAAAATCCTCTGCGCCGCGTGACGGAAGAAAGTGAGGAGGTCCACATACCGCGTGGCCTGAAGATTCGCCGTCTGCACAAAGCATTTTTACGCTACCATGACCCCGATAACTGGCCCATCCTCCGTGATGCCCTGCGGCGGCTGGGGCGCGATGACTTGATCGGTCCGGGGAAGCTCATCCCCGCTCACCAGCCGCGCAACTGGCAACCTAAAGAAAAGTCCCGGGAAAAGCCGGGAGAAAAGACGGGACATCAGAGCCGAAGACAAAAGCCCGCTGCCCGTGCCGGCTCTTTTCTAACCAGGCACACCGGCCTGCCACCGTCGCAGCAGCGCAGAAAAAAAGTAACACGCAGAAAATAGCATGTTCATCTTTCTGGTAGTTTTCCTGATCCTTTTCCAGCTCTTCATGTACGGACCTGTCTTTTGCTTTTTCTTCAATAGAATCTGGCCGGGCAGAATGGAACTGTCCTTTCGCGGGCCGGGATTCATTCTGCCCTTCCTCTTTTTTTATGCCCGCGATTTGCGCTTTGTCCTGCACGGCACCGTAGAGCGTGATCGTGCTGCTCTTGCCCTTCATCGATTGCATTTCTATATTCATCCGCTTCTACTTTTGATCGGTCGCCTTGTGCTCCGGCGCCTGGAACTTTACCATCCGGTGCTTCACTATTTCAATCGCCAGCCATCACATGAAAAAACGGTTTATCTACCAGGCCGACATCGACTGGAAATCCAGCGTGGATCCGTACACGGCGGACATATCTATGTAGTGGATGAAAGCTACAGTCCGCCCTATATCATCGAGCTGCATGAAATTGAACTTGAAAATGCAGACATGGATGCCGGGACGCCTGTGGATCTTTTGTTCCGAACAGGGCGGGGGCGGGCTCGCTGGGGAGGTGGCCGGCTGGAAATCGGGCAGAGCGGCGGCCGGGGATACTTACGTCTATGGGGCACAAGCTGGGCCCAGATCGCCGGGCGTCGCGATGCTCTTTTCATGCAAAGTAAGCTCGGTTTACTGCTTGAGCATGAAGGCGGCGCGGAAGAACGCAGCATCCAGGGAGTTGTAGGCAACATCGCGGCGCGGCGCGAGGAGAGCACTCTGTTTGATCGGGCAAATCTACGGCCCGAAATATCTTTTGGATTTCGTTTTAGCTGGCAGGAATTGCAGCTTCCCTTTGATCTGGGCATTCAGGTTTTACTGGGCAAAATGCTGGAAACAACCAGCGCACGCGGTCTTTCGCGCAGCATACTGCCCGGACTCCGTGGCCTGTTTGAATTGCTCAAGAAGCAGGAAAAAGCCTGAAAGGGCTTTACACAAAACCGGGGAGCCGACAGATGAGAGTCATGCGCTGGATCTTCGCTCTCTTCCTGGCCCTTACAGCATGCAGCTACGAATACGCGGGCCTGCAAATGGCGTCTCTGGGCAGTTGCTACAGTAGCTGCTCCTCAGCCCAACAGGATTGTCTGGTCAATTCCTTTATTCGTCGCTCTTTTCTTCCTGAATGCTCGCGCTCTGATTATGAAAGTGACTTTTTCGCCAAACTGAGTTGTGATCCCGCCTGGATCGCTTTGCAATGTTCCGGTGCTGTGGAAGGTTGCCAGAATCGCTGTTCAGAAGATTATCCAGTGTACGGGCAGTCTCTGTAGCCCCCCGGATGCCGGCCGGATTAACCAGGGTCACACAGGCTCAGTTTCAGCTGCGGAAATACCGGTAAAGCCAGCGGCCTATTTTACGGCGCTGGCCCTGGTGGGCCGGGTTGCGCAGGAGCGGGCACCAGTGTTTCCGCGGGTTTTGCCGGCGGTGCCATGTCTGGAGCAGGTCCTGGCTCTGGCGGGCCTTCACTTTCCTCACCGTTCCAGCTCAGGTGGCCGTTGATAATAAGCTGCCTTTCCACGTAGAGTCCTAAAAAAACTGTCTGAATCTGAGCATCCACGGAATGAATGGCCACCGGAAGTTTACCGGAGGAATCGCTGTCCCAGCAGACCACCCAGAAAAGACAGGTGGAACCAAGTCTGGCGGTAGCCGGGCCGCGCGGGAGATCGGTAACATGTAGAGGAATTTTATAATTTCCAAAAAGCACTCCATTGCCGAACAAACTGTTTAGAACATGTAAATAGGGTTCCAGGAATGCCCGCTGGTATTCCTGCTGATTGGCGTAGATTGCTTTATGAAAGCCCCGCGGCGCATTGGCCGGAGCAATGCCTGTGTTCAGCGTATGGCAGGACAAAAGCACAGGGAGCAGCCAGATGAGTCTCCTGCCCCGGAGGAGAGATGGACGGAGTGTTCGCAATCACTCGCCCTTAACGACGATAGTAGTCCGCGTGAACAGAAATAGAAGAATGGAGGTATAACGGTAATCCACGCTGGCCACTTTCTGAATCCCCGCTTCCTCTGCAATCTTTGAAACCGATGCATCACCGGTGCAGATAAGACCGACAAAACAGCGCACGTTTGCCTCTGCTACTTTTTGCGTAGCCCGGTTGGCCGTCACGATATAGGGGGCGCTGTAATTATTATAGATTATACCACCGGCACCACCGGGAGGAATACAGGCAGCCAGGACAAGGATCAGGAGAATCGAGGCAAAACTACGCATGGAGCAGCCTGAAAAAATGCCGCGCCGGAGGAAAGAAAAAAACGAAAGCTCGAGTAGCGCCTTCGGGGAAGCGCCAGTGTCCCCCGGGCAGACCTACAGAGGCTCGGCGTTGCGGATGGCTTCTTCGATTTCCTTGAGCTGTGTGGAAATGCGGGCATCTATGGAACCCACATCTGTTTCGATGATACAGCCACCGCGATCGATACGTGAATCTTCGTAGATATTTACTTTGCGCAGAGATTCCATCATCTTGATCAGCTCATCTTTGTGCGCTGTGGTCAGTTCCAGATCAGAGAAATTGACGCGGATATCAACGCGATCCCGATCCTTGATGCGCTTGAGCGCTTCACGGATGTTATTGAGCACAATTTCTTTACGCTCCACAACCTCATCTTTAATCACTTTACGGGCGATGAGCAGGATCATATCCACCATCTGCTGCTCTGACGCGGCGATGATATCTTCGCGGATATCAATGGCCTGCCCGACTATTGTTCCCAGCCGATCAATCAAGCGACGGACTTCCGCCTGCCCGCGCTTGAAACCGACTTCACGGCCGGCGTCGTATCCCTTCTGGTAGGCTTCGTGCTCAATTTCGCTGACCCGCATATCAGCTTCCTTGACCATGCGCTCCACTTCAAGTTTGGCCCGCTCAACGATTTGCTCGGCATTGAGCCGCGCCGCTTCTTCTTCCCGTTTGGCTTTTTCTTTGGATTCCTGGATTAAACTGAAAGCAACCGACTTGCCTTCTTCCTCAATCTGGCGGGCACGCTCATGAGCTTCTTCGAGAGATCTTTTGATCTGCTCTTCTGTCTCTTTGCGGTAGCGTTCCATCTCCGCTTCGATTTCTTCAATCGTTGGACCAGCGTACTGATCGATGATATTGCCGTCGGAATCGACTTCGTATTCATCACTGTCATCAATGCCCTGAAATTTCTTGTAGCGATCCGGCAGTTCGAGTTCTACACTCTCCTGCACCTGCGCTATTGCTTCGGGCTTAAATACGAGACGGTTGCTGGCCATGGAGTTCTTCTTAGTTGCTATATTATCGGACCGGGCAAGTTCTTTTTGCTGCCCATTTTTGTATTCGTCCTCTTGATTGACGGCGCTCCCTTCCATCCATCCCTGGCCTCATGAGTCTGGTGGAGCTCGAGGTAGACGATCAGGGAGGACCTGTCTGGCTTTTGCGGTTGAATCGGCCAGAGGCCTTAAATGCACTGTCCCGGGATCTTCTACGCGAACTGGAAGATCATCTGGCTCGGGCGGCAGAATCGAATCTGCGGGCTCTGGTGATCACCGGATCAGGCAAGGCTTTCTGTAGCGGAGCCGACCTCAAAGAAAGAAAGGAGATGTCTGACCGGGATGTGCAGGCCTTTCTTTTGTGGATGGGTCGGGTCCAGCGCGGTCTGGAAGAGCTGCCCTGCCCCACGATCGCCGCTATCAACGGACTGGCGCTGGGCGGCGGCCTGGAACTGGCACTCTGTTGTGATCTGCGAGTTGCCCTGGAAAGTGCCAGCATGGCTTTGCCGGAGACTTCTCTGGGAATCATCCCGGGAGCCGGCGGAACACAACGCTTGCCGCGCATCATTGGCATGGCCCGGGCCACGGAGATGATTCTCACTGCGCGGCGCCTGAGCGCGGCGGAGGCACTGCAGTGGGGTCTCATCAATGCCCTTTACCCGGATACAGAGCTGGAAGCTTTCCACTTTGAAATGGCCCGCCGTATCCGGGCTGCGGCTCCCGTTGCTATCCGCCAGGCACGACGATCGCTGCGTGAAGGTTTTGGACTACCCCTAAACGAAGCCCTGACTCGCGAGCGCTACCTTTATGCAGCCACCCTGGCGACAGAAGACAGAATGGAAGCCCTGCTTGCCTTTCAAGAAAAACGCAAACCTGTTTTTAAAGGACGATAACTATGATTCTCACCGGGCCGGCCATTGCGCAAAAACTGGGCAAGGACATCGTAATCGAACCCTTCCGCCAGGAGCAACTCAATCCCAACTCCTACAACTTATGCCTGCACCATGAACTTTTGACCTACACCGCAGCGGAGCTGGACATGCGCCGGCCCAATGCCACCCAAACCCTGGTGATTCCGGAAGACGGATTGTTGCTTGAGCCCGGACGACTGTATCTGGGACGCACAGCAGAATATACAGAAACCCACAACCTGGTACCCATGCTTGAAGGACGCTCCTCCATAGGTCGCCTGGGCCTTTTTGTTCATGTAACTGCCGGATTTGGTGATGTCGGATTCAAAGGTTACTGGACCCTGGAGATCAGCGCCATCCAGCCCATTCGGATCTATGCGGGAGTGCAGATCTGTCAGATCTTTTACCATACCGTGGAAGGGATGATCACGGAGTACGTCTCCGGTAAGTATCAGGCCAACCGGGGCATTCAACCCAGCCTGCTGTATATGGATTTTGAAAAATGAAGATCTGGCGCATACTCAAAGAGGATCTATCCAGTATTCGCCGCCACGATCCGGCAGCAAGGGGACTCGAAGTACTCCTCTACCCCAGCATCCATGCGATGCTCATACATCGTTTGATTTCCCATCCGCTCTATAGAATGCGGCTTTTTTTTCTGGCCCGGCTTTTTTCACAGATTGGCCGATTTTTTACCGGCATGGAAATCCATCCCGGAGCCCGTATTGCTGGTGGTTTTTTTTGCGACCATGGCATGGCTGTGGTGATCGGGGAAACGGCCAGGATCGGTCCTAATTGTGTCATGTTCCACGGTGTAACCCTGGGAGGGACGGGCAAACACCAGGGGCTCCGACATCCTCATGTAGGCCGGGATGTGTTCATCGGGACTCATGCAACCCTCCTTGGACCCATTCAGATCGGTGACAATGCTCGCATCGGAGCCGAGTCAGTGATCATCAATCGGGATGTGCCTCCGGATTGCACCGTTGTTGGCGCACCCGGAAAAATTGTGGTGCAACACGGAAAAAAATTGCGTCGGCCGCTGCCCCTGCCCATCAGCCCTTACAGAAGAGAAGAAATTGCCCGGAGCGTAAAACGGAATCAAACTTTATCTTGACGATGTTTTTTGCGCTTTCTATACTGACCCTGGATGCTGGACTTCGTTAAAGGGGACCCTGAGTCCCCTACGGGAAACTTGATCGTTTTTTGCAATGTGAAGGGTGAAAATCCCGTAGAGCCTGGCGGCAGCATCATCGTCAGTAATGTTTTTGTCAGCTTCCTTTCCGCCCGCAAGGATACCTTCCCGGTGGTCGTTTTCCCGCCGATGGCCCTGTCTTCCGATGATGAGCTGGAAGATCTCCTCTGCTTGAATGATGGAGCGGACGTCTTGCAGGTGGAGGATTTTGAGAAGCCTCCGGGCAAGAGCATGGAAGAATATATAGAAGACAGAATGCAGGAATTCAACATGGTCGTGGTGGATTATGTGGAGCTGTGCCGGGCCTACATTGAAAAACGGGAAAAAGAACTCGAGATTCCTCCAGTCGAACTCACGGAAGAAGCGGTACTGGCCCGCCTGGATACCATCAAGGATCTACGGATGGCCCAACTGGATACCTATCTGAATTTCCTGGAAACCAATTACAGCAAATATGATGCCGGGAATTTGCGGCGTGCTCTGGACTCGCAGCCGGCAGGAAGCTACCTGGCCCGCCTGTACATCAAAAAATTTCAGGCCATCTACCAGGAAAACTATGAGCACGCAGCCCGCCTGCAGAAGCGGATCGACTTACTGCAGAATCTGCAGCCCCGTTCTGTCACTTGACTCATGCCACGCCGGAGGGCACGGCTGGCTTCTTCAAAAAAAGGAACTACCGCAACGAGGCTTTCCTTGAGGAAACCTGGCACGCGCGTTTGCCAAGCGGCCTGACGGTTTCCCGCCTGGGGGCCGGCACCTATCGCATGGCGGCCGGGATCAAAAGTCATGCTGAAGCTCTGCGCGAGGCTCTTCTTTCCGGCATCAACGTCATTGACATGGCCTTGAACTTTGCTCATGGTAAAGCTCTGGATCTGGTGGGTGCAGTTCTGGGGGAGCTAATGGTGGCCGGTCGCCTGCGCCGCGATGAATGTGTCCTTTTGCTCAAAGTTGGCCTGGTGGAAGGCCCCTGGATCCAGGCGCTGGGCCGCTACCCACTCACCTGGCTCAATGCAGAAGAAGCCTACAGTATCCATCCTGATGCCCTGCGAAGCGGACTTGATCTGTGCCTTGAGCGTCTGGGACAGAGATGTATCGACATCCTCTACCTTCAAAATCCCGAATGGCTCTGGCAAAAAGGGCTGCCGGCCGGAGAACTGAAAGCACAGCTTGCGGATGCATTCGCAACCTGCGAAGATCTAAGAAAACAAAAGAAAATTCAGCACTACGGGATCAGTGTCAGTGATCTCTCTCTCTTTACAGCCATCCCACCACGCGAAATGCTCGCTCTGGCCGGACCCGGTTTCTTAAGCTTCCAGTACCCCTGCAACTTGCTTGAACAGGAAATGCACAGGACCTTTACGTCCACTCTACGCGAATTGAAGCGGCTCGATCACGTTTATCTGGCCGGTCAAAGACCCCTCAATGCCAGTGATGGCGGGCAAATTTGCCGACTGGCGGAAAGCATGCCCATCATTGCACCGGAAGCCTTGCAGGCGGCCTTAATGCAAGACCTGACTGATTTGCGGCGCCTGGAAATGCAGTTCATGGCAGAAACGGGTTTTCAGTTTGACGGTCGCTTCCCGGCCCTCTCTGTCTTGTATGAAAATTTCCGGCAGCAAATTGTTTCGCGGGAACACTTCCGGGCCAACCGCAGTCTTCTGGCCGGGACCGTAAGCCGGACTCTGTCGGCTCTCCGTCGAACCGGAGGCGGGAAGGAGCAGATCGAATTCTACCGGCAGCTCTGCAATCAGATGTTACTACGCTGGGAGAAAGCGAGCGCCCTGCGCGGGCTTGAGAGCCTCCGGGAGTTGCGGAAAAAGCTGGATGCAACCATGCCCGGTCTGCCTCTGGCTGTGCAGGCGATTTTGCCACTCCTGCGTAACGGACCACAAACGATTCTTGTGGGCATGCGCCGGCCTGAATATGTAAAGCAGCTCACCGGAATGTTCGCGGCAAAGCCACCGGAGGAATCTCCATTCGACCGGCGGGAAGGGGCGGAAAATGTGATTGACCATTGAACCCGATGGGTTGCCTGTCTATCTTCCCTGACAAATAAAAATACGCAAGGAAGCGCACTTGACTGCCATCGATCAAATCCAGCTTAATTTCAATCCTGCCTCCCTCATCACCCTGAACATCGTTCTGGCTCTGGTTATGTTTGGCATTGCTCTGGACCTGCGCCTTTCTGCTTTTCAGGCAGTGCTGCGCAGTCCGAGGGCACCGGTGATTGGTCTGTTTGCCCAGTTCGTCCTCTTGCCCGCTTTCACCTACCTTGTGGTGCGCTTGATCGAACCGCATCCCAGCGTGGCCTTGGGTATGATGCTCGTGGCTGCCTGTCCGGGCGGCAATTTGTCCAACTTTTTTACTCATCTCTCCGGCGGCAATACCGCTCTGTCCGTTAGCATGACGGCCGTATCCTCGGCCCTCGCTGTGTTTTTTACGCCATTCAATCTGGCTTTCTTTAGTAGCATGTACGAACCCACCGCAAGCATTCTGCGCGAAGTGAATCTGGATTCCCTGGATATGTTCATCAATGTCCTCTTGATCCTGGGCCTGCCTCTCGTTCTGGGCCTTCTGGTAAGCCATCGCCTGCCCAAGATTGCGCTGGTGCTCAAAAAGCCGTTTCGCTATATTTCCCTGACCTTTTTTGTTCTGTTTGTGCTGGCGGCTCTTGCGGCTAACTGGGATAATTTTCTCTCTCACATCCATCTGGTCGCCGGTCTCGTCTTCTTGCACAATCTGGTGGCACTTCTGTCCGGTTACGGGCTGGCCTTCCTCACAAAGCTGCCGGCCTATGACAGACGCGCCATTACAGTAGAGGTGGGTATTCAGAACTCTGGCCTGGGACTGACTCTCATTTTTAATTTCTTTGGTGGAATGGGCGGCATGGCCCTGATTGCGGCGTGGTGGGGCATCTGGCATATCATCAGTGGCCTCTTTCTCTCCGCAATCTGGTCACGAACCCCACTACCGGAAACGAAGGAGCATTTCTAATGGGTTTCGATACCATTATCCGCGGCGGCACACTCGTCGATGGAAGCGGGGGAGCACCGTACAACGCAGACATCGGCATCCGTGACGGCCTGATTACAGAGATTGGATCGATCGGGGGCAGCAATGGAGCACGGATCGTCGATGCGACAGGGGCCATTGTAACTCCTGGATTTGTGGATCTGCACACGCATTACGATGGTCAGGTCTCCTGGGATTCGGATCTCATGCCTTCTGTGCAGCATGGTGTTACCACGGCCGTAATGGGATCTTGCGGAGTCGGCTTCGCTCCTGTGCATCCAGAAGACCGCCAGAAGCTCATCGATCTGATGGAAGGAGTGGAGGATATTCCCGGTGCGGCCCTGGCAGAGGGCATTCAATGGAACTGGACCAGTTTTCCGGAGTACATGGATGCCCTGGACCGGATGCCCCACACCATCGACATCGCCGCTCAGGTACCGCACGATGCGCTGCGGGTATTTGTGATGGGGCAGCGCGCGCTTGAGCAAGAAGAAGCCACAGCAGAGGACATCGTTAAGATGCAGTCCCTGCTCCGCGAAGCCATGCAGGCAGGCGCGGCCGGGTTCACTACCGGCCGCAGCGATGTACACCGTTCCAATTCCGGAGCCTGGACTCCGGCCTCGGAAGCCACTCGCGCAGAGTTGAACGCGCTTGCCAGTGTCCTTGCTGATCTGAAGTCCGGCGTGGTTCAGGCAGTGTCCGATTTTGACATGGAACGCGATCAGAATCGATTCGATGCAGAATTTGATATCCTGGAAGAGTTCGCCCGGTCAGCCGGGAGTCAGCCCTTCTCTCTTTCCCTCAACCAGCGCGATTTCTGGCCCGACCTGTGGCAACGCATCATGCAGCGCGGAGAAAAAGCCGCGAAGAAAGGCATTGCCTTCCGCTTTCAGGTGGCACCCCGTGCTATCGGCGTGAATCTGGGGCTGCAGTGCACCTTCCACCCCTTCATGGGCAAGCCTTCCTACAAAGCGATCAGCCAGCTTCCTTTAACGGAGCGCGTGAAGCGAATGCAGGACCCGCAGCTCAAAGAAAAAATTCTGGCAGAAACATCAGACCGGCTCGCCGGCGATGGCACGGCCGTTCCTCCTCTGGCAGATAAACTGCTCGCTGCCATAGATAAGGTTGCCTTCAAATTGTTTGAGCTGGGGGAATCACCGGACTATGAACAGCCAATGTCACGCAGCCTGGGCGCTCAGGCCATGGCTGCTTCCCGGCAACCGCTGGATCTGGTTTACGATGCCCTCCTCAAAGACCAGGGACGGGCTTTACTCTATTTTCCCATCTACAATTATACAGAATTTTCCTACAACAATGTTCTGACCATGATGCAACACCCGCTTTCTCTGCCCGGTCTTTCCGATGGCGGCGCTCACGTGGGCACCGTCTGCGATGCCAGTTTTCCCACCTACTTACTGGCCTACTGGACACGCGATCGGTCTACAGAGCGCATTCCTCTGGAAAGAGCCGTGCAGATGCTCAGTTCCGATACAGCCACCCATATGGGCTACAAAGATAGAGGCCGACTGGCCGCGGGCTTCAAGGCCGATGTAAACGTGATCGACTACTCGAATCTTAAACTCAAGGCACCCCGAATGGTTAAGGATTTGCCGGCCGGTGGCCAGCGGCTCTTACAGGATGTAGAGGGCTATGTGGCGACGATGGTTTCAGGCCAGCTCATCCTGGAACAGGGTCGGCTGACTGGACAGCGGCCCGGTCGCGTTGTCCGGTCCGCGTAAGCAGAGGCCCGTGTTTTCAACGGCCCCTGGGCAGGACCAGGTCGGGAAAAAAGCGCTTGACAGACCGACCGGTCTGCCTGTTTTTGCCAGCAGGAGAACTACATGAAACTGAAAAAATCCATTGCTCTATGTAACATCAGGCGCACGCCCTTTGCCCAGATCGGAAAGGCTCTGGGCCGATTTCCCGCCCACCATCTAGGCAAAATGGTCGCTGAAGATATCCTGAAAACGAGCGGACTGAAGAAAGAGGCCATTGATGGCGTCATTGTAGGCGAGGGCTTTCCCTTTGCCCCTAACTCGGCAAGGGTCATCTCCAGCCTGCTGGATCTTCCCGAGGCCATTCCGGCCATTACGATCAATCAGAACTGTGTTTCCAGTCTGGAAGCGGTCGCAGAAGCCGCGCGCAGGATCGAACTGGGTGAAGGGGAGACTTTCCTGGTCCTTGGCGAAGAATCGCAGACTGCCATGCCCTTTGTGGTGGCCGGGGCCCGACTCAACAAAAAGGTGGGCAATTTAGAAAAATTGAAGAAGGCTCTCGCAAGCAGCGAACTGCCCGATGGCGTGGAATTGCGCGACACCCTCGAAGATGGGCTGGGTGACGGAGAAACCAGTTACGGTATGCACGTCACTGCAGAGATCGCCGCGCAGAATTACCGCATTCCTCGCAAAACACTGGATGATTTTGCCTACCAGAGTTTCAAACGCGCTCTGGCAGCAACGGAGGCTGGAAAATACGCTCCCTACATCATGCCTGTCAAAGATGAAGACGGATCTGAACTTGCTGCCGATGAAGCAGTGCTTTTGCGCAAAGGTCTGGTAGAAAATCCGGGACGAATGGAAAGAGCCATGCTGCTTTTTGACAATCCTCAGATGAAATGGGCAGAGTTCATAAAAAAATACGACAGAGATCTGGAACATAAGGCTGACCCCACCACCAGTATCTTCAACGCCTGTCCGCGCTCTGATGGTGCGGCCGGAGTCATCGTAACTACCGTTGAGAAGGCAAAGGAACTGGGTCTTTCCATCCAGGCGATTTTGAAAGGCTACCACATGAAAGGCGTTCATCCCAATCGCATGGGTATAGGTCAGGCTGAAGCTTCTCTGGCTCTTCTTGAGGAAATGCAAATGAAGCCAGAACAGGTGGATCGCATCGAAATCCATGAAGCTTTTGCAGCTACCGCTGTGGGGGCTCTGGAAGAAATCAAAGCGCGCACAGGATTTGCCTGGGAGAAAGCATTCCAGGAAAGCAGGATCAATCCCAACGGTGGATCCATTGCTATCGGTCATCCGTTTGGAGCTACGGGAATTCGGCTCATGGCCAATGCAGCCATGGACTTTGCAGAAGATTCGAGTGCGCGCACGGCTCTCCTGACAGCCTGTGCTCATGGTGGCATTGCCGGGGCAGTACTTATGGAACGCTACGATCCCTGAGGTGAACGCGGTGAGTAAACATGGACCGTCTGTCCGGGAGCGCCTCGTGCAGACGGCCATGGATCTCTTCTACCGGCAGGGCTATGCGGAAAGCGGACTCAAGCAGATCCTCAAAGAGTCCGCTGTTGCCCGGGCTTCCTTCTATGATCATTTTGCCTCCAAAGAGGAACTGGCGCTCTACTATTTGCAGAGCCAGAGCGATCTGTACCGTGAAAGAACCAGGCGACTGATGGAGCACCATCCTCATCCTCTCGACTACGTAGAGGTACAGGTGAGGCTACTGCGCAAGGCAATCAAAAGCCCGGTTTTCTTTGGTTGCGCCCTGGCAAACTTTGCCGCGCTGCCCCAGGAGGATCGGCTCAAAGAAAAAGCAGAGCAAATTACCAGGGAATGGTGCTCTCTGTATGCGCAGTACTTTGATGCTGCCAGGAAAGCCCGGATACTGCTTCCGACCTGCGATGTCTGGGAGCTGGCCATCCAGTTCAAAACCATCTATGAAGGTTCCCTGATTCTCTGGCGCATGAGCGGGCAACCGGACCCCATTGTCCACAGTCGGGAGCTGTACCGCATACTGCTCAAAGCGAATCTGGTGGATGGACACCTTTCCGGGAGTACTTTCTGATCCGCAGGCCGCGCACACCTGGTTCAGCGCAGCCCCCGGGAATTTACAGCAGGCACTCTTTCATCGGCCGGGAAAAAATCCTTTTCAGTCCCAAAGCAGCATTCAGCGTGGATGCATGATCTCCGAAGCCCAGAAAAAATGCCTGGACCTTTACAATGAGGGCCTCGCTCTTTACAAGCAGCGTAAATGGCAGGAAGCCATCGCGCGTTTTGAAGAAGGCTTGAAGGCGGTTCCGGGAGACGGGCCATCAAAACTCTACATAGAACGCTGCAATCAATACATCAAGAATCCACCCGGCGCTGACTGGGATGGCGTTTTTGTGATGACCACCAAGTAAAATCCTATGGCAAGAAAGAAAGAACTGCTTCGATCGATTACAGAGGAAGGTGGCGTTGTCACCGTCCTTGGCCGGGAAACCGCTTTCCAGGGAGTACTGGAATTCGACAGACCTTTACAGATCAACGGCCATTTTGAGGGTGAAATCAAAACAGATGGCGTGCTCATGATTGGCGAGGGCGCGATTGTGAAAGCTCGCATTGAGGCCGGGACGGTAATCGTTGGCGGGGAAATCACGGGAAACGTCACCGCTCGCACCAGACTGGAAATGCTGCCTTCAGGAAAAGTATACGGGAATATCAAGACTGCTAAACTGCAGATTGCTGATGGCGTGGTTTTCGACGGCAACTGCGAAATGATCCAGCCCGGTTAACCCTCCGCAAGCAAATCCCGAAAGGCCTGCTGGTGGATTTGCGCCGTTCGCTTCCATGTCCAATCGCTTCGGGAAAATCGCCGCCGCTTTTTCAGTGGTAGGGCTCTGTGCATTGTAAATAAAGATGCCGTCCAGCCGGCAATGTCCCCTGGTGCCACATAGACGCCACCCGGACCGGCAATTTCATGCAAACTGGGAATATCAGAAAGGATAACAGGCAGGCCGCTTGCCAGAGCTTCCAGAGCGGAAAGCCCAAAACCCTCGTAAAGGCTGGGGAGGCAAAAGAAGGCCGCGGCACTGTAGAGCACACCCAGTTCTCCATCACTTAAAGCTTCCATTACATGAAGGTACCCTGTGGCCACCGCTCGATCCAGAGAACTATAGAATTCTTTACTTTCCCAGCCACGCCTCCCTGCTAAAACCAGATCCAGCGGTTCTATCCGTTCACGATCGCACAGCAGCCGATAGCCCGCATAAGCTGCCAGCAGGGTTCCGTAATTCTTACGCGGCTCAAGGGTCGAAACACTCAAGATAAAGGGTCGCGGGAGCGGTGGCTTCCAGCGCACCACAGGAGGTGGCGAGTAGCCCAGGAGAGCAACGGTTGCACGCTGAGCCGGGTAGCCGTAGATGCGAATCATATCGGCCTGGGTTTGCGCACTGATGGAGAGAATACGGCCGGCGCGCCTGATACTGTATCCTTGAACGATCCTTTGCTGGTAACGAGCCAGCCGACGCATTGCCTCTGGATAGAAAACGGCCACCAGATCGTAGAACGTCAGTACGGCCGGCATGCGCGGCAGAAACAGAGGGAGGACCTGCTGCGATCCCCAGAACAGATCCAGAGGCTTGTTTCGCAGAAGCCAGGGCAGGGCAAGATTGAAATAGAGTCCACCCTTGCGGGAAAGAATACCCTGCCCGGTGTGCCAGTGGATGTGATTCGCCGGCAGGTCGGCAAAATCGGCATGGAGTGGCAAATGACTGAAAAGATGGAAGGTGAAGCCTTCTGTGGCCGGCGTGTTCCGCAAAATCTCAGCAATCACCCGGGCCACACCAGAAGTGGGCCGCGAAAGCGGCCGGCCATCAACTCCAATCTGTATCAAGCGCTTTTGGTTTTGCGTTCTGGACGGGGCAAATGCGCTGGCTGGATCGATGTAATGGAATGCTTGAACACAAGCGACTGATGTTTATCCGTTTCTACAAGCACGGTAAAGGCATCGTGTCCGATAACCTTGCCTTTCACGTGGACCCCGTTACGCAAAAAGAAAGTCAGAGGTTTTTGCCTTTCAATGGCTGTGGCCAAGATGACATCCTGGTTCTGGCTGCGCACAGGGCAGGCTTCCAGGGCTGCCCGGAAAGTTCAAACAGAATTCGTACGCTTGAAAAATTCTAAAGGCCGGAAGGCACGTTCATGCTGCCCAGAAAGTCTTCATTGGTTTTGGTATTCTTCATGCGTTCGAGCAGAAGCTCCATGGCTTCTGTGGTAGAGAGCGGACTGAGTACCTTACGCAAGACAAACACTTTATTGAGCACAACAGGATCAAGCAGCAGCTCTTCTTTGCGCGTGCCTGATTTATTGATTTCAATGGCCGGAAAGATACGCTTGTCCGCAAGCCGCCGGTCCAGATGGACTTCCATGTTACCGGTACCTTTGAACTCTTCAAAGATCACCTCATCCATCCGGGAGCCTGTATCTACCAGTGCAGTTGCTATGATCGTTAGAGAACCACCGTGCTCAATATTGCGCGCGGCGCCAAAAAACCGTTTGGGTTTGTGCAGAGCATTGGAATCCACACCACCGGACAGAATCTTTCCGGAAGTGGGAATCACCTGGTTGTAGGCTCGCGCGAGCCTGGTAATGGAATCGAGTAGAATTACCACATCGCGACCGTGTTCAACAAGTCTTTTGGCCTTTTCAATGACCATATCGGCAACCTGAACATGCCGCGAAGCCGGTTCATCAAAGGTGGAGCTTACCACCTCACCTCTGACGTTGCGGGCCATATCGGTGACTTCTTCCGGCCGCTCGTCAATGAGGAGTACAATCAATGTTACTTCTGGATGGTTGTGGGTGATGGCATTGGCAATGTTTTGCATCAGAATTGTCTTGCCCGTGCGTGGTGGCGCCACGATCAAACCGCGCTGACCTTTGCCAATCGGCGTCATGAGATCAATGATCCGCGTGTCCATCTGCGATGGATTCCATTCCATGACCAGTCGCTCATCAGGATAGAGCGGAGTCAGGTTATCAAAAAGAATCCGCCGATGAGCAACATCGGGATGCTCCCCGTTGATGCTATCCACCCGCAGCATGGCAAAGAAACGTTCTGATTCTTTGGGAGAACGAATCTGCCCGGATATGGTATCGCCGGTGCGCAGTCCAAAAAGTCGGATCTGTGATGGGGAAACATAAATATCATCAGGTCCCGGGAGGTAATTGTAATCGGGGCTGCGTAAAAAACCATAGCCTTCCTGCAACCGCTCGAGGGTGCCGTGGGCGATAACTGTACCATTGCGTTCCACCTGCTTTTGTAAGATGGCAAAGATCAAGTTTTGCTTCTTCTGCCCGGCGGAAAATTCCACTCCCAGGGACTCTGCCAGCTCCGTTACTTCATGGATGGGCTTGCGCTTGAGTTCGCCAAGATCTATGGGATCGGGTATCGGGCCATCGTAAGGGACCTTTTTCACATGGCCTTTGCCGTTACTCTCTTCATCCCCCTCTGCTTCCGGCAGGAAGCCCGGATCCTCATAGATTTCCCGTTCACGAATCTGGCGATCGTCCCGGGAACGGGAACGAGATCCTTTTCTGGCTGGCATAGATGCTCCTTATGGCCCCCCGGGGGGCGAAAAAGTTCGGGGGAAACAAAACTTAATGATGATAATCGTTTAAACTTTTACCGGACGGCTCAAGTGATTGTTAGCAATATTTAAGTCGTTTCCCTGACAACAAAAAATTTAGGCGCCGGTTCAAAACTTTACGTAGCGAAACGGATTGACCGGCTTTCCATTGACGATGACTTCAAAATGCAGATGCGGGCCTGTAGACAGGCCAGTATTTCCGGATCGGGCAATCACTGCCCCGGCTTTGACAACGTCTCCGGCACTTACATGAAAGCGACTCAGATGCGCATACAGCGTCTTCAAATTTCCGCCATGATCAATGATAACTGCTTTCCCGTACGATCCCAGGTATCCGGCATAGTGCACCCGACCGGACCTGGCAGCGCGCACGCTGGCATAGCTCATGCCAATGTCAATGCCGGTATGCACCTGCCAGCGTCGCGAGAACGGATGGATGCGGCGACCAAAACCGGATGTCAAACGGCCGGAACCGGGAAAGATCCAGGTGGGGGCCGGTGGTTCCGGAATCTTTGCATTGGGTAGAAAAACGCGAACACCGTTCTCCACGATGTCAAGATCCTCAAGATCAGGATTATCCTGCATGAGCTCATCAAGACTGACCGAGTAGCGATCAGCAACGGCGGCCAGGGTATCGCGCGGTGTCATTTTGTACATGAGACCCGGCTTAACCGGTATGATAACTTTCTGTCCCGTCTTTAGCTCATCCGACTCCAGATGAGATGCCTTACGGATGAGAGCCACTGGTATGCTGTACTTCCGGGCGATTCCATCAAGGGATTCACCGGGTTTCACCGTATGCGTACGGGTTTTACCGGTATAGGCCGGCTCATCTTTTAATAATTCTTCTTTAAGTTTTTCCGAGCGCTCTTCGAGTTCTACCGGCTGCAAAGACGATTCCAGACGTTCGAGTTCTTCAGCGTCAATGGTATCCGCGGTACTGCTACTGGTGATGAGAGCCAGGCCCCCGGAGAACATGAAGAACAGAGCAAGGAAGCTCATACCACCAACACGGTATTTTTTACGCCCCAGTTCCAGCTTGCGCACGACCGGATGTTCGCGGCCGGGATAGCTGTAAAGGAAGGTCCCCCCTCCCAAGTGCATCAGGGAAAATCGACCCTTCAGATGAAAGAGCCTCTGGCCACTTCGATTCTTGAAACGCTTGTTATACATCCAGTGTATTGGTCCAGAGGCCAGATTGTGGATCTACTGGCAGCGGACAACCCCTTTTTGGCCTTCAATCCCTTGATTCGGACGGGATTGCCGGCACCTCAAGCCTATTTTTCGATGATCTTCAAGTCACCGTAGGCTTCTTCAATGACTTTGCGCGGATCTTTTTTGAGTCCGCCGGTAATATTGATGCTGCCTTTGGCCACCACACCGGGCGCAATATGGAGCTGCGGGGATGTGATATCTCCCAGCAATTTTCCATTTTCTTCCAGCCGGACCTGATGCTCTGCGCGGATGTTGCCAATCATGGTCCCGCTGATCATCACCGCTTTTGCGGCAATGTTGGTTTTAACCTTGCCGGTCTCTCCCACAATCAGCGATTCTTCTGTTTTGATTTCCCCTTCAAACTTGCCATCAATCTTCAGAGAACCGGAAATGTAGAACTTACCCTCAAAAATAGATCCAGGCCCGATCACGCTGTTCAGGGTATCATTCCGGGTGGCCATGTTCCGGAAATCCAGCCGGCCGGCTATCTGGCAATCAAAAATCTATCGTTCAAAGCGAGATGGTAGAACCGCTTCCCGGATTCTACCATCTTTGAGAGTCAGGTTCACCTGCTCTATATTGCTCCGCGCCCGGGTGGCCTCCTCTCCATTGCCGCGGGTGATGATTTCCTGGTACAGATCCAGGGCCGTCGGAAAATCTCGATCCCGCCGGGCAAGCAAAGCCAGTCGCTCAAGGAGGGCGGGCAGGCCGAGGGAAGATTGTCGGACCCGCAGATAGCGCACCTTTTCCTGCACGGCCGGCAAATCGATGCGCAGCAAACGGTAGTAGTCTTTTTGCAGATCGGGATCCTCTCGACCCAGCAGATCTTTTTTGATGGTGAATATTTGCTTCTTTAGATCTTCCTCTTCTTTCAAGTATTCCCTGGTTTCAGCTTCAATGGCGTAGTAGATCTGACGGGCTTTCTCGAGTTCTTCTTTTTCCCGCGGTGTACGCAACTCTCGCCGGAAAATGCTGGCCAGCTCTCCGTGAATCTGGTAGCGAGTGGCACGTGAGTCAGAGCGCAGACGGAAATCCATTGCCGACTCATCCTGGGTTTCTTTGCGCCTCAGGGACCGCTCAAAAAGGTCACGGGCCAGGTCCATCCGTCCGGTGTATTCAAAAGCGATACGGGCCAGAGTGAGCTCTGCCTGGGCCTTGCGGGTTTCATCCTGACTCAGATTTAGAAATTCTTTGTAATGCTCTTCTGCTTTGATGTAATTGCGAACCTCCGTGTACAGTCCGGCCAGTCGATAAGCACCGGCAGCAACGTTCTCCTGCTCTGCCGTGCCACGGGCCATGGTCAGAAACTTTTCACTGAATTCGATCGCCCTTTCGCGGTTCTGTGAGCTGCGGTACTCTTCTGCCAGCAAGGCTACGTAATTGATATTATCCGGATCAAGCTTGTGGGCAAATTCCAGGAAGATGGCGTAGCCCACAAAATTGCGCAGGGCAGTGCGCTCTTCCCCCAGTTCATCCCCGGTGCCACGGTAAAAGCTGGACCGGTTGAAAATTCGGGCAAATTCCTTGCTGGTAATCTCTAATTTTTTTACTACAGTTGCCATACGGAAAGCCAGGTAGCCATCGCTCTTTGCCCTTTCTTCCTGGAATTGTCTGTACTCATTCTTGCGGATCCTTTCCAGCTCCCCTTCCAGCGCATCCAGCCGGCTCTTCTCCTGCCCGTAGTTGTTTTCCGCCCCTGCCACAGAAAGATTTCCCCCGCGAACTTGATCGGCCCGGGCTACATCAATGGCCTTGAGGGCAAGGTCGGTCCGGCGGCGGGCCTGAACATAGTCTGGAAGCAGCCGACCCACCCTTTCTGCAGCATCCCGGCGGGCTGCATCCCGCTCTTCGGGGATGCGCTCCGGATGAGCAAAAGAGGCTGCCATACTCTGGTAGATGGCCAGACGCTCTTCTGCTGTACCGTCCGGTTGCTTCTGCCGCTCAAGGGCCGTATAGCGCAGCGCCTCGCTGTACGCTGATAAGGCCAGATACGGGTCACCGATCTCCTCATAGCAGCGGCCAAGCCATTCATACAGCTGGCGCAGATAGGGGGAATGCCCGGCAAATTCAATTTTGCCGTACTTTTTTTCTTTTAGAAGGGTAATGAGTCTGAGGGTATTCTTGTCGAGATTGGGCCTTTCTGCCACCCGCCTTTCATCTTGAATGCGCTTTTCTTCTATAAACTGGGTGGTATAGTTATTGATTTCTCGATGAATGATGCGGGCTATCTCGCTGTAATCAGGCTCCTCCTGCTCAAGGGCGGCCGCTATGTTGTCAAGAGTCTGCGACGCTATGACTTCCGACGGTCGCCTGTACAGGGCTTCCTGGGGCATAAGAGCCGTAGCCCAGAGCAAAAAGAGGCCCGCAGCACGTACCACGACGCAAAGATCGGCCCGGCAGATCATTTGTTTACCCCTTTTTAAGGAAAATTAAGCTGCTCTGCAAGCGGCTTTTGGGTTTCTTGACGCGTGCTTATTCATGACATCAAAAAAATTCGTGTTGGTTCCGTTAACGTCCTTCTCTACCAGAACAGCAGTTTTTTGACCAGCATCCAGATTTTAACCCGAGCAGGATCGACGGCTGAAGCCCCCGGTCAGGAGGGACTGGCTCATATACTCGAGCATATGTTTTTCAAAGGCAGCCAGAAGCGCCCCGGGCCCCTTTCCATTTCCAGAGCCGCCAATGATATTGGTGGCAAACTCAATGCTTACACGAGCTACGATCATACCTGTTACTTCATCACCGTCCTCAATGAAAACTTTGAAACAGGACTCGACATCTTAAGCGATATGTACCTGCATCCCCTCTTCCCGGAAGAAGAACTGAAAAAAGAAATCAGCCCCATCCTTTCGGAGTTGCGCGAACGGGAAGACGAACCCGATGCCTTCTTGAGTGAACGTGCTCTGGAATCTTACCTTGGGACCGCCTACCACCCGATCATCGGTCGCCCGGAAACGATAGCAGCGGCATCTCTGGAAAACGTCAGGGCCTTTCATGAGAATTACTATGGCGGAGATAATGTCCTTCTGGTAATCTCTGGAGGCGTGGAGGAGAACCGCGCACTGGATGCGGTGGCCAGACTCTTTCATACACACAGTGTCCGGCCGCCACCGGATCTGCCTGTTTTTGCCTACCAGCCCGGTAGCGTTGAATTGTCCCGACCTGGATTGCATGAGGGGTACTTTCATCTTTACTTCCCGGCTCTGCCCCTTGACCATCCGGACAGAACCACTGAAGACGTGATGAACTATGTCCTGGGCGGCAATGATTCCAGTCTCCTGTTTGAACGCATTCGCGAGGAACTGGGACTCTCCTGTTATGGTATCTATTCTTTTACTTCACGGTTTGAAGGTTTGGCGCTGGCCGGCATTACTTGTGGCATCGATCCGGCGCAACTCTCCATCATGGAAAAAGAGGTGTACCGTATACTCGAACGGCTGTGCACCACGGAAATTGAAGAATCCCTGCTGCTGCGCATGAAAGCAGCTTTGAAAACCAGCTTCGCCCAGCGTTCGGAAACAAGTGATGGCATGGCCTCCATGATTGGAGTCCCCGCGCTGCGCGGAGAGGAAGGTCATCCGGTTAAAAAGGCCCTGGAAAATATTGAAGCCGTCACTCCAGCGGATATAAAACGTCACGCAGCCCGACTTTTTCAGCAGGAAAGCTTCCGGGCTGTCCTCCTGCCTGCCTGATGATTCTATCCATTCCGGAAGCGGTCATGGCTCTCCGGCAGGGCCGGACGGTCATCGTGCCCACGGAAACGGTCTATGGACTCGCGGCCCGGGTAGAGAGCGCAGGAGCGGTGCAGCAAATTTTTCAGATCAAAAAGCGACCGCCGGGCAATCCGCTCATCCTGCATTTTGCGGACACAGAAACGATGAAGAAATACACAGCGGAACCGGACCTCATAGATCGCGTGGCTCGTTTCTGGCCAGGGCCGCTGACCCTCCTTGTTCCTCACGGCGACCGCATTCCCCGGGCTGTCACTGCAGGTAGCCCGCTTGTGGCCTGTCGCATTCCCGATCATCCTCTGCTTCTGCAAATCCTGAAAAGTCTGGGAGAACCGCTGGCCGCGCCATCGGCAAACCTTTCCGGTCGGGTCAGTCCCACATGCGCCGGAGACATTGATCCCCTATTGCTTGAACTTACGGCCGGAGTCGTGGACGGTGGACCCTGCAGGATCGGTATAGAGTCAACGATCATCAGTTTTACAGAGCAACGCTTTCATGTTGTTCGTCCAGGCATGATTAGCGAAGAACAGTTGCGCGCGACTGGCCTTCCAGTCGGGGACCCCCTTGAGGAAATCGCACCAGGACAGTCCCGGCGCCACTATGCTCCACCCCTGCCCCTTATTTTACTCAAAGAGAGAGGAGACGGAACAAACAGGGTGGAACTTGCCGATTGCTGCTACCTGGACAGTGGACGGGGCCGATTTGCCGGCCTGCCCTTTGGGGCACGGATTAGCCTTTCTATGAGTGGCCGTGTGGAAGAGGTGGCCCACAATCTATTTTCTGCCTTTCATAAACCAGGCAATGCCCGCTTTCTTGTCATGGAGCCTCTGCCCGCCGAAGGCAGTGCAATAGCCATAAACGATCGCATCAGTCGGGCGGCCACTCTGCTCGGCCATATTTCCGGCGAAGGATCGGCCCTCCTTACCCGAACACTATGAAAAAACGAACGATTTTCATAGGCGATGTTCACGGCTGCCTGGATGAACTCAGAGCGCTCTTAAAAAAATGTAACCTGTCAGCGGATGATCGTGTCATTCTCACGGGCGACCTGATCAACCGCGGACCAGACTCCCGGGGCGTTGTAGACCTGGTCCGTGAAAAAGGGTATGAGTGTGTGCGCGGCAACCATGAAGACTATTTTTTGCGCGGCGTTCCTTTCGAGGAACGCAACCACAGCTATGCCACTCTGGGAGACGAGCAACGTAATTTTATAGAAAACTTACCACTTTACCTGCATATCGATTCTTTTCTGGTCGTTCACGCCGGTCTCATGCCCGGCGTTCCCGTGGAAAAAACTCCAGCCCGGATTCTTTTGCATATTCGCACCTGGGATGGAACAGGAAAGATTTTAAACCACAGCAGCCATCCGGCCTGGCATGAATCCTACAGCGGGCCTCCTGTGGTCATCTACGGACACTGGGCCAGGCAGGGCTTGCATCGCGGACCTTATTCCATAGGACTTGATTCCGGCTGCGTCTACGGGCGACAGCTTTCTGCGTACATTGCTGAAGAAGATCGCATTGTCCAGGTAGAAGCCCGCCGTGCTTACTACCGTCCCGATCGTGGTTAAAATTTTACTGCTTTTTTGTGGAAGCCGTGCAATCCTCAGTTAGAATGGCATCATGACCCTCTCCGGCGCTCTGGAATCAGAAAATCTCCGCCTGAAGGGTCTCGTGCATGCCTTCAGTCAGCTGAACACTTCCCTTGACCTGGAGGCTGTTTTGCTGAACACGTTGCAAACGGCAACGGGACTCATGTCGGCAGAGATTGGTTCCATCGCCCTCATTGATGAAAAAAGCCGCACTCTATCTTTTGTAGAATCAACCGATCCCAATTTCCAGAAGCTCAAAGAAATGCGTATACCCGTGGGCGAAGGAATTGCAGGCAACGTGGCCCTGACCGGAGTCCCGGTGCGCGTGGCCGATGTGCGCCAGGACAGTCGCTTCTATGCAATGATAGATGAAAAGATGGGCCAGAAAACCAGCAGTTATATGTGTGTGCCCCTGAAGGTGAACAATAAAATCACCGGGACAATGCAAATCATGAACCGCATTGACGGTCAGAGCTTTGGTCCGGAAGATGAGGAGCTGATGCTACGCTTTGCTGACCAGGCGGCGCTTGCCATTCACAATGCTCGACTCCATCGCATTCAACTCGAACAGAAGGCTATCGAATCAGAGCTGCGCGTCTGCGCAGAAATCCAGGCCAAGCTCTTTCCAGAGGCCATGCCCGCACTTCCCGGATATGAACTTTTCGGTACATCAGAGCCCAATCGCCAGGTGGGTGGAGATTACTACAACTTTTGCCGCCGTGCGGACCAGAGTTGCGACGTAATCATCGCAGATGTTTCCGGAAAAGGACTGGCGGCAGCTCTTATGGTATCAGAACTCCATACAGGTGTCCATCTTTTAGGTCAACTCGATCGCCCTCTCCATGAGAGCATCAGTATACTCAACAGCCATCTGCATGAATCTCTGATCACCGGAAAGTTCATCACCCTTTTTGCCGCTCGCATTCATCCTGATCGCCATGAGATCGATTATGTGCTGGCCGGGCATCCGCCTCCCATTCTGATCGCCCCTGATGGCAGCCGCCGCGAACTACAGAGAACCGGACCGGTGCTGGGCATTGGACCCTTTGTATTCCAGGCGGCGAAGACAGAGCTGTCACCCGGAGAAGTCCTTGTTGCTTTTTCTGATGGCTACTCGGAAGCTTCCAATCCGGACGGAGGCTTTTTTGAAGAAGATGGCATCTACGAGACGGTCCTTGGCGTGCGTAAGGAACCTCTGGATATTGTCGGGGAAACGCTCAAGAAACGGTGCCTGGAATTCTGCCGCGGGCAACCCACTGCCGATGACATGACTCTTTTACTGATCCGTCGCCAGTGAAACACATTGCGCGTTTAGCTTTTCTTTCTTTGCTGCTGGCTGGCTGTCAGAGAATCGATCCTGAGTGGATACATAACATTACCCGCCGCGACGGACAGCTGTACCACCTCTTCAGACTGGCCGGCTCAGATCACCTGATGATTTTTTGCGGCAGGAGCCCGGAGGGCCAGAGTGAGGTGCAGCCCCTGCTGCCTTTCTTTCGCTCCCTGGGTTACAGCACGCTCGCTCTGGAAAGTGCTGATCCGGACATTTCTCGATTCATCGTGCATGCGGAACTTCTGCCCTTCCGTTCGCGGGCACTTTTCCTCGGGCCACTCTGCCAGAAGGGGGACTGGTCCCGGGTAGAGCGCACAGCAACGGTTTTATTCGGTCCGGAAGGCCGGGAATTGCCTCCAGAACGCCCGCTGGTTGTTTTGTATGCGGACCTTTTTTTTCCCTATCTCCACGGGCGCCTCCCCGGTGTTCATCTGCGCCGGGAACCAGGACTTCCGACAGGAGAGTGGCAGGCGGAAAATCTGGAATTTGTCCGGCAATTCTTGCTCGTGCATCGCATTGCCGCCTACAGACCGATCAAGGAAGCATTTAGCTGCTGCCATACCCGCCCGGCCCGTATGCGCCAGGGGCAATGTCTGGAGATGAAGGGCTATGAGGTCAGTGGCAAAGCGGATCGCGATTTCTGCCCGCTGGCCCTGCGCCGGGCACAGAGCTGGTCCATGAGTCTGCCGGCCAACGAAGAAGCCTGCCGTTACGAATTCGAGGGACGAACCCTATACTGTAAACCATAGCGGGCCGCGCGCTGCGGCTTTGATCTTTTCATGATTGGCACATAAAAGCGCGTAGCTATCGACATTGTAGGCATCACTGAGCGCCTTACGTTTCTCGCGGGCATCTCCGGTCAGTCGATCCCTGGAACGGTCCATGAGCAGGCTGTTAAAAAAGCGCACGCCGATTTCTACCATTTCGTAAGCGACTGTATCTTTCTTCACTTCATCCGTTATGGTTTTGTAATCTTCCAGAGCAGCATTGAACATTTCATAAAGTTTGCTTATAGCAGGAGACGGTGCATATTTCCCGAGTTCTGCTTCAATATACTGACGGAAGTACCCCGTGGGTGCCATACCGGCCGTAACGCCACCAATGGCCGCAACAACCTGAAGCTGGGTTGTACCCTCATAGACCGGATTGATGCGCGAATCACGAAAGATCCGGGCCACGTCGTATTCTTCCGTGTAACCGGAGCCGCCGTGGATTTGCAGGGCATCACTGGCCAGCACACAGCCCATCTCCGAATTGTAAAATTTAGCCATCGGTGTAAAGAGGGTTGCCAGTCGATCCCAGGAACGCAGGGTTTCATTGGCCCGGATCTCACGGTCGGAAACGCCCTGTTTTTCCAGTCTGTCTGTGCGGTGTAAGTACATGTCAACGGCCAATCCCGCTTCAATGTGCAAAAGCCTCATGGCAGAAACCTCACGCTCCATGCGATCCAGAATCTTGCGAACGGCTGGAATTTCTATGATGGGTTTGCCAAACTGTTCTCTTTCGCGGGCATACTTGAGCGACTCAAAATAGGCAGCTGTCCCGATGCCCACGCCCTGCGAACCCACACTGATTCGGGCGCCATTCATCATGCCCATTCCATATTTGGTCAACCCGAGACCCTCTTCTCCAATCAATTCTGCGTAGCTATTGTCATAAACGATTTCGCAGGTTGGCGAACACAGGATGCCCAGTTTGTGTTCTATTTTTTCAATACGCACGTCCCCGCTCTTCACCAGGAAAAAGGACAGGCCTCTTGCGCCACTGCCAGGTTTTCCGGTCCGCGCCAGAGTGAGGATAGCGGCATCTCGATCTTTGAATCCGCAGCCCTGGGAAATAAAACGTTTGGTACCTGTAATCCGGTAGCTGCCATCCTTTTGCTTTTCTGCCCGCGTTTGAATATTGCGCAGATCGGAACCGTAGTTGGGCTCTGTCAGAGCCATGGCACCCATCATATTGCCGCGAGCAATTTCTTCCACTACGGGCATATGCTCTTTTTTGCCGTATCTTTCAATGATACTGCCCAGGTTTTGCAGTCCCAGGGTCATGGCAAAACTCGTATCTCCGCGCGTTAAAATCTCATAGGCCAGTGCTACTACCGTTTCCGGAAGGCCCAGCCCTCCGTGGTCGCGGCGAATGCGAAAGGGCAAAAGACCGGCTTCCTGAAATTTCTCGTAAACCGCTACCATGGGTTCGGGAAAAGTAACTTTCCCGTTATCAAATTTAAGACCGATCTGATCGATGGTTTGCGCAATCGGAGCGAGTTCTTTGCCGGTTAATTCCCCAAAGGAATTAAGAATGGTGCGATAGTATTCCTTTGCATCCCTGACCGATGCCGGGGCAAAGGAATAGCGCTCATCTCCGGTTTCTTTGAAGCGCGCTGCATCGGCAAAGTTATCTTCATAGGCCTCAACCACTCGATCCCAGTCCACCAGCGACTCAAAGGCCGTTACCAGGTCTTCGTTATCGGAGAAATAGTTGTTCTGGATCATTGGACCGGAATGCCAGAGAAAGGCCGGACGGCAAGCAAAACTGACGCAGTGTCAGCACGGCAAGCGAGCATTAACCAGGGCGGGGATAAGAAATCCCCGTTCTCCCAATAATAATGGCTTGTCAGATTTTCTCCTGCGCCTGTGTTTCAACCCATGAATCCAACCATCGACATCAACTGGCTGGCAGTTCTTGCCGCTACTTTTGCAAGCTTCGTTTTCGGCTTTTTGTGGTGGGGACCCATTTTTGGTCGGGCCTGGGCCCGCGCATTGGGTCTCCCCATGGACGGAGATTTCAGCGGGATGATTAAACCCATGCTTCTCAATCTGGCCGGAAATTTTCTGACTTCCTACGTTCTGGTCTTCAGCACCAATGTATGGCGCGCTTCCGCCTGGGGTCTGTCACCGGATCTGGCCTCAGGGCATATCGGATTTTTCAGCGGCCTCTTTACCTGGATCGGATTTTATATTCCCCTGCTGCTCAATCAGGTAGCCTGGGAAAGAAGGCCCTGGAGTGTTTTCGGTATCAATGCGGGCGGGCATTTCCTTTCTCTGCAGATCATCGCACAGATTGTAGCACACTGGCGTTAGAACTTTTTTCCAGGTAGAAGCGTAGAAAAGTATTACGCGCAAGCATCAGCCTGTACTCCCTTGAACCGCGAACATCGGAGAGAGGCTGTATGCTTCGCGCAGCCAGATCTCCGGCCAGGAGGAATGTTTCCCTCTGGAAGGGTTTGCCAGCTAAAAAGCGCTCCACATTTTCCTGACGGGCCACCACCGGTGCAACCCCCCCAAGGCTCACTCTGGCCTCCGTGATGGTTTGCCCATCGAGGCGGACATAGATTGCTGCGGTGAAAGAGGAGATGTCCAGATCGCGGCGCCTGGAAACTTTGTACAGACCCAGGAGCCCGTCCGCCAGAAGGGGGATGCGAATTCGCAAAAGAATTTCTCCTTTTTTAAGATCCAGATCTTTGTAACCCCGGTAGAGTTCGCGGATCGGCAGTTCGCGTCTGCCCTGAGGGGAAGCAAGCAGGAGGACGGCATCGCTTACCATAAGATAGGGCAGAGAATCGGCAATGGGGGAGCCATTGATGATGTTACCGGCCATACCACCGGCATTCTTGATTTGCGGTGAAGCGAAAACGGAAAGGATTCCGGCAAATTCCCCGCGCCCGCCAAGGACCTCTTCCATATCCGTCCAGGTGGAGAGCCCGCCTGCATCGATAACACCATCCTGAACAGAAACTCCCTGCAATTCAGAGAGGCAGCCCAAGCTTAAATGCCAGTTGATTTCGCGACGACCCTTATTTTGTTGCACACCAAGATCCGTTGCGCCATTCACAATCACGGCCCCCTGGACCAGACAATTCATGGCCGTCTCCAGGTCCGCAGGCCGATCGAGACGTTTTTCCTGGTGGGTTATAGAGAGTGCGTCACGCGACAGTAGCTCCAGCGCGGGTGCCATTTCTTCTTCCGGAAAAAGCTGGCAGAGCGCCGGGACCTGCCCCGGATCAATGGATTGACCGGCTTCAATGATGGGTGCGTAGCCCGTGCAGCGACACAGGTTGCCGGTGAGACCGCGGCGCAGTTCAGCACTGCTCAGTCGCTCCGCAGCCATTGCATCTTTCTTTTGCTCACACAGGCCGGCCATGGCCATCACAAAACCGGGAGTGCAAAACCCGCACTGCGCTCCATGACAACGAACCATGGCTTCTTGAACCGGATGCAGCCCCCCCGCTGCCAGACCCTCAACCGTAACAACGTGGGTCGCATCGGCCTGGTAGAGAGTAAAGATACAACTATTGATGGCCCGGTATTTGAGCCGCCCATTGCCAGGACGACCGATGAGAATTGTACAGGCGCCGCAGTCTCCTTCCTCGCAAACCAGCTTGGTGCCGGTCAGACCGGCTTCATAGCGCAAATAGGAAGAAAGGGGCTCAAAAACAAAAGCTCCGCTGACCTGCTTTCTTTCACCATTAAGATAGAAGATAACCTCACCGCGCACGCTCGGAATGTCGAAGGGCTCTTGCAGAGGACAAGCAAAAAAAGTAGACGAGAACGCCCGCGCTGTGTATCTTACTCCAATTCAGGAGAAACTATGTCAGAAACCACAGTACAGGAAAAAAGTCGCTTTGAAAGCACAATGACGGTGGCTGAGGCCATGCAGCTCCATGCCGATGCCGGTATGGTTTTCTCAAGCTATCATCTGGGCGGATGTTCCCATTGCTCCATCAGTGAACTGGAAACCATTGAGCAGGTTTGCCAGGGCTACGGGGTACCGGTCGAACAACTGCTCGATTCCTTGAACAACCTGCTGGAAGAGTGAAGGGCTCAGGGCCTTCCTTCGAGCCAGCGATCCAGTAGTCTCAGGCCCCAGCCTGTGGAGCCCTTACTCTGCGTCCCGCCCGCCGCCGGCCTCCAGGAAGTGCCGGCAATGTCCATGTGAGCCCAGGGGACATCGCGGGGTACGTGGCGGGACAGAAATTGCGCAGCAGACAGGGTGCCGGCCGGCCGGCCGGCGATGTTACGCATGTCGGCTACATCCGATTTCAAATCTTTTCCATACTCTTTCCAGTGGGGCATTCGCCACAACCGGTCTTGAGAGCGCACGGCAGCCCGTAACAATTCTGCGGCCAGAGCGTCGCTTGGCGTTACCAGCGCCGCTGCCTCATGGCCCAGAGCAATCACGCAGGCACCGGTCAGCGTGGCAAAATCCAGCATCGCCCGGGGCTGGTAGGTTTTCGCCGTATAGGCGAGCACATCGCCAAGGACCAGCCGACCCTCAGCATCGGTGTTCTGGATTTCTATGGAGAGGCCATTGTAGGCATGGTAAACATCTCCTGGTTTGATAGCTCGACCATCGGGCATATTTTCGGCGATGCCCAGAGCTGCCACCACCGGCTGCTTTAAAGAGCGGGCAGCGGCCAGCGCCACTCCATGGAGCACAAGAGCCGCACCGGTCATATCGTATTTCATTTCATGCATATCTGCCGGGGGCTTTAAGGAAATACCACCTGTATCAAAGGTAATGCCCTTGCCCACGAGAGCCACGGGCTTTTGTTTGCTACCGGCCGGCCGGTACTCGAGCACAATCATCCGCGGCGGAACGGCTGAACCCTGACCCACAGCTACGATCCCCCCGCAGCCCATTTTGCGCAGCTCATTTTCTTGAAAAACATTTATTTTTAATTTGAATTCTTTTGCCACACTGCGGGCATAGTCTTCAAATCTTTCCGGAGTCAGAGAGTTGCCCGGGAGTTGCGCCAGGTAGCGCACACCGTTGACCATCCGGCCCAGAATCTCTCCATGCCGCAGCGCCGCTTTCAGACGTTTGCCGTCCATTGAGAAAAGAACACCCACGTCCGGGCAATGCGGCAGCTCTCCGGTGGATGCCTTCTTTTTCTTAAAGATCTCCCATTTTTCTGCCCCGATCAAAAAGCAGGCAACCATCTGCGCTATCAGAAAATCGGGATTTTTTTCCGACTCGTAGTCGATGCTTTCATCCTCTTCTTCCGTCACGTTTGCGGAAGGCGGGCCCTCAAAAGTTTCCGGAAGAACGATAGTAAGTGCCAGCCCGCGCACATCTTTTTGCCAGGCCCCCAGGCGACGCATCGCTGAACCGAGTTTTTCTGGATGAAACGTAGCCGACTGGCCCAGCCCGAGCAATATAACGTTGTTCTCTGCCCGAAGCTCGGCCACTGCCGCACGAAAGAGCCCTCTTTCCCGTAGCTCCTGGCAGTGGCGCCGGGAAAGGCCGCTTCGATCAGACCAGTCCCGGGTAACATCAGAGAAAAGAAGAACCACGTTTGTGGCCACATGCCCCTCTACTTCCAGGCGGCCGGCGCTGAATCGATAGCCATTTTCCGGTAGACTCAGAGGTTGATTTTCCGATTGATTTTTCCTTCTGGCCATTTACTTCAGCTCCTTTATGTCGGCGAGGATCTCCGCTGCATGCTCTTTGACGTTGACTTTGTTATACAATTTAATTACTTTAAGATTGGCATCCAGCAGGTAGGTCGCGCGTGCCACGCCCATATAAACACGGCCATACAATTTTTTCTCCACCCACAGACCCAGCTCCGTAATCAGGGTCCGCTCCGTGTCGGCAATCAGGGGAAAATTGAGCTCCTGCTTCTTCCGGAATCTGGCATGTGATGCTGCAGAATCGGGCGAAACGCCCACAACAGCAAAGCCTGATTTTTTCAAAGCCGGCAGAGAATCCCTGAAGTTGCAGGCCTCCTGAGTACAACCCGGTGTTGCATCTTTAGGATAGAAATACAGGACGAGACCTTTTTTGCCACTGAGGTCTTTGAGAGTTGTTTGGCTGCCGTCAAACAGGACACAGCGATAATTCTTGAGCTTCATCCACACACCTCAAGGACCATGTTTCTCCGGAGCTTTAATGTTGCAAGCGCAGGCGGCTTTTTGTAGCTGGTTGTATGTCAGTACATCAGCTCATCATCATCGGAAGCGGACCGGCAGGACATACGGCCGCCATTTATGCCGGGCGAGCTAACTTGAATCCTCTCCTTTATGAAGGATTCATGGCCGGCGGCGTTGCGGCCGGCGGCCAGTTGACGACCACCACAGATGTGGAAAACTTCCCGGGATTCCCTGAAGGCATATCCGGACCGGAACTGATGATTCTTCTACGACGGCAGTCGGAACGCTTTGGAACCCGAATCCTTACAGAAACCATCAGCCGGGTGGACCTCAGACGTCGGCCTTTCACGCTCTACCCGGAAGACAGTGATGAGGGAATCAAGGCCCATGCCGTGATCATTGCCACCGGAGCCACAGCCAAAAGGCTCGCCCTACCGGGCGAGGAGGAACTCTGGCAGAAAGGTATCAGCGCCTGTGCTGTCTGCGATGGCGCACTACCCATGTTCAAAGAGGCACCCCTTGTTGTGATCGGTGGGGGAGACTCGGCGGCAGAAGAAGCTTTGTTCCTGACCCGCTATGGCTCGCGGGTGTATGTCGTGCATCGTCGTCAGGAATTGCGGGCTTCTCGTATCATGGCGGACCGTTTGCTAAAAAATCCTAAAATTGAAATGGTCTGGGACAGCGTCCCCACGCGTGCTCTTGGCAACGGTACGCTTTCCGGGGTTGAGGTGGAAAATGTAAAAACAAAGGAACGCAAAACGCTCGCAGCTCGCGGCCTCTTCTATGCGATCGGTCACAAACCCAACACAGAAATCTTTCAGGGACAACTGGAACTGGCAGAAGACGGTTACATCGTCACCACGGCGGGTACTGCCAGAACCTCAGTAGAAGGGGTCTTCGCCGCCGGTGACGTGCAGGATCGCCATTACCGCCAGGCAATTACGGCCGCCGGTTCCGGTTGCATGGCCGCTCTGGAAGCGGAACGCTGGCTGGCTGCTCAAGACCTCTGATGCAGAGCCTGCGCGAGGCTTTCGGGGATACCCGTGAACAACTTGAGCTGATCCTGACCTTCCTTGATGAGCGCGCGTTTGCCGATATCCTGCTGCTTGCCGCCGGGCTTTACCTGATCTACCGCACGTTTCGTTTTTCCGGCAGCCGCCGCATTCTCTCCGGGGTTCTCTTTCTCGCCGTTATCTTTATCCTTTCGCGTTTCTTTGGACTGCGGGCGGTGCCTTTTCTCTTTATCACCTTTCGCGATCTTTTTATTTTGCTTTTGATCGTTCTGTTCCAGCCGGAAATCCGCCGAATGCTCGAGCGGGCCATGGCCTTTCGCGGCTTTCGCCTGGAAAAAGAAGGCGCCTTCTTCTCCGACCAGCTCAGCCGCACCATTTTTGACCTGGCCCGGGCCCGGACCGGTGCCATTCTCATTCTTCCGGGCCGGGAAAGCGTGGAAGCTTTCTTGAACGGAGGTATTGAAGCCGGAGCGATGTACAGCGATGCACTGCTGCGGAGCATTTTTGATGAACATTCACCGGGCCACGATGGCGCTGTGCTGATAGAGAACGAGCGCATCAAACGCTTCGCTTTGCGACTGCCGCTGGCCCGGGAAAATACCATCCTGAAAAACCTGGGCACCCGCCACCATGCAGGTATGGGTCTATCAGAAAGAACCGATGCACTGGTGATCGTAGTTTCGGAAGAAAGAGGGACGGTAACAACCTTCCAGAGCGGACTCATGGAAAGTGTTAGAGAACAAAGTGAGCTGGTGACAAAAATCCAGAATTTCGCTTACCGTTCGCAGCAACCTGCGGGTGAACGGCTGCGCGAGTTATTGCAAACAGCGCCGGCCATGGCCGCATCCCTTCTTTTAGCCATTCTCCTGTGGGGGGGCATCATACTGAGCGAGGGTCGCATCAGGCAAACGGAAGTGAAAGTTCCTATTGAAAGCGTGGGCCGCCCGCCGGGCCTCATGATTGCAGATATGAGTCACCATACTGTGATCCTTCGCCTGTCCGGAACCAAACAGAAACTGAACCAGGCCACGCCGGAAAACATACGCCTGCGACTCAATCTACGCGACGCAGCGCCGGGCCGATTAACCTATAGCATTCGCAGCCGCAATTTAGAATTGCCACCGGGAGTTGAAATGATTGCAGCAGATCCGCCGGAGCTTCGGTTCTCTGTGGTTGCCATCAATGAAAGCGAAGCGCGCATCAGACCCAATCTGGCAGGGAAGTTACCGGCGGGCCTCTCCTTAGAAAGTGTGCAGGTCGACCCGGCGCAGGTCGCTGTCTATCTTGTGTCCGACAATGCCGACCGTAAAAATCTGAGCATACCTACCGAACGCATTGATTTAAAGAACATCACAGAATCAACGGAAGTAGCGGTCCGCCTCCTTCCACCGGCCGTAATGCGGCCGGTGGAAAAACGCTGGCCGCAAATCAAAGTCCGCCTTACCGTAAGTCAGCCCTCGCTACCCGCTGAAGAGTCCGGGGATTTGCCCGAGCCCTCTCTGGATGCGGACAACTGACGGCCCATCTCTTCATAGAATCGTAGCGAATCGGGATTCTGCAGTGCTTCCTTATTTTTGACCTCTTCCCCGAGCAGGGCCCGGCGCACAGCCAGTTCGACTTTCTTCATATTTAAGGTGTAAGGGATATCGGGCACTTCGATGATCCGCGCCGGAACATGACGCGGTGACGCATCCTCCCGAAGCTTTTTTTTGATACGCACGCTGAGATCTTCGGTGAGGGACTCTTTAGATTGCATGCGCACAAACAAAATCACCTGCACATCATCGCCGGCGGGCAGTCCCACAACAACGCTGTCTGCCACCTCAGCAAACTGATCGACGATGGAGTAGATGTCTGCCGTTCCGATGCGTACACCACCCGGATTGAGCGTGGCATCAGAGCGGCCGTAGACCACAAGACCACCGGACCCGGTCATCATCGCAAAGTCTCCATGACACCACACATTGGCAAATCTCTCAAAATAGGCCCTGTGGTATTTGCTGCCATCGGCATCGTTCCAGAAATACAATGGCATGGAAGGAAAGGGTCGGGCGCAGATCAGCTCACCCTGCTCACCGGTAACACTCTGCCCGGCCTCGTTGTAGATCTGCACATCCATGCCCAGACCGATACTCTGCAATTCACCGGAACGAACGGGGAGCACAGGATTGCCCAGTGCAAAGCATCCATTGAGATCCGTGCCACCGGATATAGAAGAAAGACGCACACTTGATTTCAGGTGTGAATACACGTAGGAGAAACCCGCTTCGGGAAGCGGGGAACCGGTGGAAAGAATCACCTTCAAGTGTTCCAGCTCCGATCGCGGCCGAAAATCCAGATCGCGAAGAGCAAGCAGATATCGAGCGCTGGTGCCAAAGGTTCCTGCCTGGTGGCGATCTGTCCAGTCAAACAGGGCATCGGCATCGGGAGTAAAGGGATTGCCGTCGTACAGAAGCAGAGTAGCACCTACGGCCAGAGCACTTACCAGCCAGTTCCACATCATCCAGCCGCAGGTTGTATAGTAAAAAATTCTACCATTTTCTCTTAAATCACCGTGAAGGATATGTTCTTTGAGATGATTGAGCAGCACTCCCGGCCCCTGGACCATGCATTTAGGTAGCCCGGTAGTGCCCGAAGAATACATGATATAGACTGGATGTTGAAAGGAAAAACGCTCAAAAGTAAACGGACGGTCCACATCCGGCAGGTTCTCTGCCCGCTGTAGCGGGCGGTCCACCTCAAGGGGTAATCCCAGCAAGGGACAATAGACCACTGCCTCGACGGAATCGATCTTCTGCAAAATCTGAAGAGCACGCTCCCGGGTATCAATCGGTTTGCCCTTAAAAAAATATCCGTCACTGATACAAAGAATCCGCGGGCGGATCTGACCAAACCGATCCACAACACCCTGAACACCAAAATCCGGTGAGGTACTGGACCATACAGCACCCAGAGAAGTTGCGGCCAGCATGCAGATAATGGTTTCCGGCATATTGGGCATAAAGGCGGCAACCACATCCCCGGGACGAATTCCGCGCCGTAGCAGGTGACACTGCATGCGGTGGACTGCGTCATAGAGCTCAGCAAAGCTGAGGGTCGCTTCCTTTTGACCTTCAGCCGAAAAAATCAGGGCAGTTCCGTCATCACGGCGGCGCAGGAGATTCTCAGCGAAGTTGAGCTTTGCCCGGGGAAAGAATTTCGTTTCCTGGAAGCGATCCGCGGTCGAAAGAATCTCCTCCCCTTTTTCTCCTCGGACGTCTGCCAGATCCCAGATGGTGGACCAGAAAATGTCTTGATGCTCCACAGAAAAGCGATGCAAATCCCCATACGTTTGCACCCGGGCATCGATCTTCCCTATCTGCTGCAGATAGGCGGCCATAGCCGTCTCCTCTGGTTTTTCCGGTTGCCATAAAATACTCACCTGTCTGCACCTCAAGACCAGAAGAAAAGTTCGTTTGACATTGCAAAGGGGAAATAGCCCTGTAACGCTAAAGCTTCATGTTCTCCCACTTCTTTGGACGCAGTCCCCCCTTCACGGTTGACAGCCGACTTTTCCTTGCAGCCGCCCTGGGGGGAGGGATACTTCTCTGTGCCGTTGCACTGGTTCTGCGTCCCGCCTGGCCTTTTCTTCTGGTTGCCCTCGAATTGCTGGTAATTTATGCTGCCGCCCGCCAGGGAAAGCAAAAACGCTGGCTGGAACTGCTTGCCGCTTTGAGTGTTCTCCTGCTCTTTTTGCTGCCATCTGCACGGCCCGTGGCAACGATGCTCGCCCTGCTGGTTTTTTTTCTGACGCCTTTTCGTTACCGGCGGATAGCAGCGGTTCTTGCTCTTTGTGTGTATGCGTTTTCCCTTTATCCGGAAATTACGCTGGAGCCTGTGGTTTTCTTTGCCGCTTTCCTGGCCCTGGTGCTTCTGGTATCAGAGGCGACAGCATCCCTTGTCCGGCGTCTGGAAAACTATCGCGCTTTCTTTGAAGAAGACCTGACCCTTGCCCGCTTACTACAAAAGCAGATACTGGCCTGCTCCGCCGATTTGACGAGCGACTACCATTTTGAACTGCTGCATATGCCGGCCGGGGATCTGAGCGGTGATGTTTACGATATCTCTCGCCCGGCAGATACGGTGCTACGCATTTTTCTTGCCGATGCCCGGGGACATGGCGTCAGCGCCAGTCTCTCCGCCATGCTCATCAAAAGCGAATGGCTGAGTGTCAATAGAGCCGACCAGTCTCCCGCAGAAATTCTTTCCCGTCTGAATCAAAGAATCATCGAACGCTACGGTGATACGGTATCGCTTTCCGCAATCATTCTGGATATCCGTGAGAACGAACTCACCTATGCTTCTGGCGGACATCTGCCGCAGTACATTCTCCAAAAAGACGAATTACGCGAACTTGAGTCCCAGGGTCCGCCGCCAGGGATGATGGCAGATGCTCACTATGAAGAAAGGACCCTGCCCTTCCCCTCACCGGCACGGCTGATCCTCTTTACCGATGGCCTTATTGAGGGAGAAAAAAACACCAGCACGGAATCGGGCCTTAGCTGGCTCAAAGAAATTCTGCCCGGTTCAGGAAACCTCTCCGTCGAGGACACGGCACGCAAGTTGATCAAGGAGCTGGCCCACCGTCACAAACAGGATCCGGATCATATCCACCTCCATGATGATCTGACCTTAATCCTGCTGGAAAAACGACAGCCTTGATTCTTCCTGAAGTCCGCAGCATAGCCCCGACCATTATTGCCACCCGCCGCACCATCCATAGCTATCCCGAACTGGCCTTCCAGGAGCACAAAACGGCTGCGCTGATTGCAGAGCGTCTGAAATCGTCAGGTTATGAACCCAGAACCGGGATCGGTCAGACGGGTGTCGTCTGCGATCTGGGTCCGGGTCCGTATCTGGCCCTGCGGGCCGACATGGATGCTTTGCCCCTGCAGGAGCAAAGCGATGTGGAATATCGCTCTCGCGTTCCGGGAATCATGCACGCCTGCGGTCATGATGGGCACGTTGCTATTTTACTGGGAGTCGCAGAAATTCTGGCACATAAAAAATTGAAGCGCGGTTTGCGGTTCATTTTCCAGCCAGCAGAGGAAGGTCACGGTGGTGCGACGGCCATGATACGGGACGGTGTGCTCGATCAGGTAGATCGCATCTATGGATTGCATTTATGGAATTATCAGAACTTTGGGGAAGTGGGCGTGATGAGCGGGCCGGTGCTTGCTGCCACGTCAGAATTTGAAATCACCATCGAGGGCCAGGGAGGACATGGAGCAACGCCCCAGGGGACTGCCGACGCCGTTTTAGTCGCAGCACACGTGATTACCGCGCTGCAGAGCATTGTAAGCCGCAATCTTGACCCCCTCGACAGCGGAGTCGTAACCGTGGGTGCCGTTTCTGCCGGTAGCAACTACAATATCATTGCTGAAAGTGCGCGGTTGATCGGCACCATACGTAGCTACAAGGACTCTACCCATGCCCTCCTCTGTGATCGGCTGACCTCCGTAACCCGCTCCGTCGCCGCTGGCCTCGGCGCCAGAGCGAGAATCGTCATCAAAGAGGGCTATCCACCCACGGTGAACCATCCGGAACTCGCAGCCACAGTGGAAAAAGCAGCCCGGTCCGTTGGCGCAGCAGTCGGTCCGCCCTACCTGACCATGGGCGGGGAAGATTTCAGCTTCTACGGCCGGCACGTCCCGTCCTGTTTCTTTTTCATTGGCTCCCGCCCGGCCGGGCGGGAAGTACTGAGCATACCCCACCATTGTTCACACTTTGATATAGAAGAGGAAGCATTGCTTGTGGGCGCGTCCGTTTTCCTGTCAGTGCTGGCAGAGGAAGGATTGCTTTAGCGCAAGCTCTTTCTCTTAGATGTTTTCTTGACAAGATTTGCGCAAGTGCCAGGGCGGATACCATACCAGTTGCGAGGGGCCCGTGAAATTCTTACTCAAACTGCTTGAGAAGCAAGATCATCACTTCCAGAAAGGCGGTAAATTTGAAAAACTGCACGCCCTCTGGGATGCGCAGAGTACCTTTCTTTTTACTCCCGCAGAAGTCACGGCAAGCGGCCCCCATATCCGCGACAAACTGGATCTGAAACGACTCATGATTACGGTGGTCGTCGCTCTGCTTCCCTGCGTGCTCTTTGCCTTTTACAACGCCGGCTACCAGTCTGCCCTTGCCGCGGGAACCTTTCCCCTGGTGCCCGCCTTTGTCGATCATCTGCAAATTTTTATCAACGGGGCCCTCCTCTGTGCACCCATCATCCTGGTCAGCTATGCTGTTGGTGGCTTCTGGGAAGCTCTGTTCGTATCTGTGCGCGGTCACAAAATAACAGAAGGCTTTCTGGTCACCGGACTCCTCTTCCCACTCACTCTACCTGTAACCATTCCGCTCTGGCAGGTGGCTATTGGCATCAGTTTCGGTGTGGTCATCGGAAAGGAAATCTTTGGCGGAACGGGCATGAATATCTTAAATCCCGCATTGACCGCTCGCGTTTTTCTATTCTTTGCATTCCCTATAGAAATTTCGGGAGACCGGGTCTGGATTGCCCATGGCAAAGAAGTGGTCGATGGCTTCAGCGGCGCTACAGCTCTGGCTGTTGCCGCAGCCACTCCGCGTGGCGGGGATGCCGCAGCGTTTCTGACCCAGAATCAGTTCAGTGATTTCAGTCTGTGGAATTTATTTGTGGGCCTCATACCGGGGAGCATGGGAGAAACTTCAGCTCTCGCCTGCCTGGTTGGTGCCGTCATCCTGATTCTTACCGGCGTTGGCAGCTGGCAAATTATTGCTTCGGTGATTGCCGGCGGTGCGCTCACGGCCTGGGGGCTCAATATGGTAGCCGGACCGGGTCTGCCCGGATCCCTTTCTCTGCCGCCTCTGTACCACCTTTTTATGGGTGGCTTTATGTTCGGTGCCGTCTTCATGGCCACCGATCCCGTGAGTGCGGCCGCCACAAGTCGGGGCAAGTACATCTATGGCTTTCTGGTTGGCGCTCTGGCCATCACCATTCGCATCTGGAATCCTGCCTATCCTGAAGGTATGATGCTTGCCATATTGTTCATGAATATTTTTGCTCCCCTGATAGACCACTATGTGATCCAGGGCAACATCAAGCGGAGGCTCAAACGTGCAACAGCGCAGTAACCTTTACATCTTCACCTTTGCTTTGATCGTCTGTCTGGCCTGTAGCATCGGCCTTGCCCTCGCGGCAACGGCACTCAAACCGGCACAGGTTACCAATTCCCGGCTGGATGTAGTCAAGAACCTCCTTTCCATCTCCGGATACAAGGATCAGGACATAGCCCGGCTTTCTGCAAAAGAGATGCTCGATCTTTACAAAAAGGAATTCCCATCGCAGATTTTGAATGAAAACAATAAACCCGTCGAGCGGGCCTGGATAGAAAAAGAGCTGGCGATGCTTGGCTACCCGGAAAGTGACCTGAAGGAACAATTTGATTTTGAGATAGTAGAAACGTTTAACAAGAAGATCAACCTGATCGCCCGCCGGGCCGGGCAGAAACCCGAAGAATATCGGGCCAGATTTGCCACCGGAAAGGCCGGCTACCGGATGATCTTCATGCACAGGCCGGCTGAAGAAGTGGATGCCTACATTATTCCGATCGCCGGGAATGGCCTGTGGGGTATGATGTATGGCTACCTGGCTCTTCAGCCGGACCTCGTCACCATCAAAGGGGTGCGCTTCTACAAACATGTGGAAACTCCGGGCCTTGGTGCAGAGGCGGAAAAACCCTGGTTCACGAATATGTTTATTGGCAAAAAGATTCTGGATGAAAGCGGTCAACTGCGGCCCGTGCGCGTGGCCAAAGGTAAGGCTGCCTCGGACGCGGAAGTGGATGGAATCAGTGGTGCCACACTGACGGGCAATGGTATTACGGAATTTATCAAGAAAGATCTGAGCGCATTCGAACCGTACTTTCAGATCCTTAGAAAATTACACACGGAAGATGGAGTCTGATTATGGCAGTAGCAACGGAAGAAGTTAAATCCCCACCACGCGAACCCCTTTTTGGCAAGAAGGAACGCAAAGCCGTTTTTGATCCACTCTGGGAAAATAACCCGATTACATTACAGATTCTCGGCATTTGTTCGGCCCTGGCGGTGACTTCAAGCCTTCAGCCCACGCTGGTCATGGCTGGAGCGGTAACGGCTGTCACCGCCCTTTCGAATCTCATCGTTTCGCTCATGCGAACCCTGATTCCCCCCCGAATTCGCATCATCGTGATGCTGGCCGTGATTGCCTCTCTTGTCATCATTGCCGATCAAATCCTGAAGGCCTATCTCTGGGAAGCGAGCAAACAGCTCTCCGTTTTTGTTGGCCTTATAATCACCAACTGTATCTTACTGGGCCGGGCAGAGGGATTTGCCTTACAAAATAAACCATGGCCATCTTTTCTGGATGGTATCGGCAATGGCCTGGGCTACTCCGTAGTTCTGATCACCATAGCGACCGGCCGTGAACTGCTGGGAAACGGGACCCTGCTGGGCTACCAGATGGTGCCTCCGTTTCTTTATGAAATGGGCTATAAAAATATAGGCCTGATGCTGCTCCCGCCGGGGGCGTTCATTCTGCTGGGCCTGCTTATCTGGGTGCAGCGCTCCTTATCCCACAAATATGAGGAAAACTAATGGTTGATTTAGTAAATATTGCTGTTAAATCCGTTTTCATAGAAAACATTCTGCTGGCCAATTTTCTGGGCATGTGTTCTTTTCTTGCTATTTCGCGCAAAATCGGCACAGCCATCGGGCTTGGCCTGGCCGTCATTTTTGTAAACGGGCTGACCGCTCCGGTGAACTGGCTGATCGATCATTACCTGCTGGCGGACGGTGCTCTGGCCTGGGCCGGGCTGCCCACGGTGGATCTGAGCTTTTTACAGTTTATCAGCTTCATCGCTGTAATTGCTGCCATGGTGCAGATTGTAGAAATGGTGATTGATAAATTTTCACCGGCCCTTTACGCATCTCTGGGTATTTTTCTGCCGCTGATCGCGGTAAACTGCGCTATCCTTGGAACTTCTCTTTTTATGAACACCAAAGGCTATAACCTGGCACAGACAACGGTTTACGGTTTCAGTGCCGGTGCCGGCTGGTGCCTGGCCATCGTGGCCATGGCTGCCATCCGCACCAAGATTCGCTATTCTGATGTGCCCCATGGACTGCGCGGACTGGGAATGACCATGCTTCTCACCGGACTTATGGCAATCGGTTTCATGTGTTTTGTAGGAATCAATCTTTGAGCTATACTGCGATTAGCGCTGTGAGGTACAGATGAGCGGAATTATGATCGTGCTACTGAGCGTAGCGATCTTCACAGGGATGATTTTGATGTTGATCTTTCTCATCATCACTCTGGAGAAAAAACTCGTAGGTGGGGGCGAGGTGCAGATCATTATCAATGATGATGAAAGCAAAGCCATCAAAGTCCCGGCCGGAGCTACCCTTCTCTCCTCTTTGAGCGCCAGCCAGATTTACCTGCCCTCAGCCTGCGGCGGGGGCGGAACCTGCGCCATGTGTAAATGTCAGGTGCTTGATGGGGGCGGCGATATCTTACCGACGGAAGTTGGCTATTTCTCCCGCAAAGACATTAAAGAAAACTGGCGATTGGCCTGCCAGGTAAAAGTGAAAAATGATCTGCGCATCAAAGTGCCGGATGAAATTTTTAGCATCCAGAAGTTTGATTGCGTGGTTCGATCCAACGACAACGTAGCTACTTTCATCAAAGAACTGATCCTTGATATCCAGGGCGGAAAAACGCTCAATTTCCATGCAGGTGGTTACATCCAGATTTACATTCCTCCCTATAAAAACTCTTTCAAAGAATTTGATGTTCCCACGGAATACCGATCCGACTGGGATAAATTCAATCTCTGGCGTTACAATGGCGCCAACGATGAAGAGATTTTCCGGGCCTACTCCATGGCCAACCACCCGGCTGAAGGAAATCGTGTCATGCTCAACGTGCGCATCGCCACGCCTCCTCCGGGAAAGGATGTGCCTCCGGGGATTGCTTCGTCTTACATATTCAATCTGAAACCGGGCGACCGTGTGGTTGTCTCTGGCCCGTACGGCGAATTTTTTGCCAAAGAAACGGATCGGGAAATGTGCTACATTGGTGGAGGTGCCGGTATGGCCCCCATGCGCAGTCATATCTTTGACCTGTTCCAGACCAAAAAAACCAAACGTAAGGTGACGTTCTGGTATGGGGCCAGGTCCAGGCGGGAAATGTTCTATGAAGAAGATTTTGACCTCATCGCCCGGGAGAACAGCAACTTCAGCTGGCATGTGGCTCTTTCCGAACCGCTTCCCGAGGATAACTGGACCGGCAAAGTCGGTTTCATCCATGAAGTCCTGCGGGATAACTACCTGCTCAAGCATCCCGACCCCACTGAAATCGAATTCTATATGTGCGGCCCGCCACCCATGATCAACGCAGTGAACAAGATGCTGTTTGATCTGGGAGTGGAGAAAGAAATGATCGCTTACGACGAATTCTAAATTTCAGGCCAGAAGGCCTGGCAATCAAGCTTCGGCACGCGCCTGTGTTTCCTTACAGGAACTCTGCCCTTCGCAGGTGGAGCAGGCGCCCCCGCCGAGCCCCCCGCAGCTCCCCTTGATTGCGGAGCGGCCAAAGAAAAGCCCAACGCCCAGAAGGGCCATGAGTCCCAGGAAAACAAGAACTGCCAGAAGAATGCTCACCATAAGTCATGGTAAGAATAGAAGCCCCCGTTGACCAGAGAAAAAACTACTTCAAGCGCCGCATGTAGGTGCGCACAGCAGGCCTGCTAATGGAAAATCGTGCGGTGTAGGTTCCTGGCTCTTTTTCTTGCAGATCAATCAGATCGCCCTGTTGATCGATGTAACGCTTCAGGTCCCTTTTCGCCGAATCGCTCAGGTTTGCTCCCCGATTCTCGGTGAGCAAAATATTGTAGGCTTTTCTGGCTGCATCAGCGCGGCAGCGGGACTGCGCTTCCCGCATGGATGAGGCAAAGACGGTAACAAAAACCTCATAGCGGTCCTCTGCACCCGAGCGGCTGGTGGAACCCTCTCCACGCACGGCACTGCCGCTGACGGCAGTGCCGGAGCGTTTCAGTTCGGCATACTCCCGGCTGCGTCCCTGAACGATTTCACTGGCTACCGATTTTTCCTCTGCGCGACCCCTTACGCTGCTTTCCGGCGCATCGATCCTTTGCTTGCTCCGGCTGCGCTCCGGGCTTCTACCGGCAGTCGATCCAGCAGCGGCTACCACGGTTCCCCGCGATGCATTCCCTTCAGGGTTAAGGACTGTCCTATCCCTTGCGGTTGGACCGGCCGTGGATAAACTGCCCGATGCATTTCTCTCGGATTTTTTTTCCGCTTCCCGCGACCCGGCAGTCCCGGCTCTGGACGCAGTCTCCCGGGGACCGCTTAGAACAGCCACCGGGCCGGCAGCCCCCTCTGCTTTCGCCGGTGCCAAGGATTTCCGTCCCTCGGATTTTCCCAATTCCGGATTTTCCTGGCCCATGGCTGCCACCGAACTACCCGGTCCATTTTCCCGACCCCGGCTGGCTGAACCTGGAAGGCCTGGCCCCCCGCTAGCCGATCCGGGGCTTCCAGCCCTTGATTCGATGGCCACGCTTTCTTTGCCCTCCCGTGAACCGGGGCCGGCCTGGTCCGAGGAACCGGCTTGATCCGATGAACGGGAAGAGGCCGGCGGGACGCTCCGGGATTCGCCGGGGCCCGCCGCGGCATTCCCTGGCCCGGCTCCCGGACTGGCGGTAGATCTTGCCGCGCTGGCCGCTGCTGTTCGACCGGACGATGGCCCGGATATTCGATCTTCCATCTTTTCCGCCGCATCGCCAGCCACTCCGTCCTCTGTGGCTCCCGATCCAGCCCGTGCCCCTGAAGAATCTCTGGAATCTCCAGAGTCGCCTGTCGCGGACTCCCTCTCCACGGTTGCGGTTGCATCGCCTGGGCCTTCGTTAGAAGGTTGAGCACTGGCTCGATCAGCAGTCCGCCTCGTATTTCCTGAATTTTCTGAATTCTCAGTCCTCTCTCGCTCTGCACTTTCGCGGTTATCGCCGCTTTCTACGGAAAGCTCCCGCCCCTCCGTGGCAGCAAAATGGTCGCGAGAGCCGTCTGTGGCTCCAGCAGCGGACGGCCCGGCCGCCGGATCGGGTTTGGATGACACCGCAGCACGGGAAACATTGGTCTCCAGGGTCCGGGAAATCTCCGCAACCCTTTCCATTTCCCGGGCCGCTTCCGCGCGGGCCTGTTCCGCAGCCCGTAATACGGGAGCTGCCGCTTGATCTTCACGCAGGACCGGCTTTTTTTCCGGAACAGGAGATCGACAGGCAAAAATCCAGAGCAGGAGTAAATAGAAAAATGCGGGGAAAATGGGCATGATAACCTGCCTGGCCCGGGATTCAGGAAAAGGCAAGGAAAACCACCGGGATCATGGACTATAGACCCTTTTTACAACGAATCGGTTCACCATTTCTAAAGGGAATCTGGATTTCCAGGCGCTTGTCATAGGCAACGGTGTGATAGTCGTGTGAACATTCTGTGGGCTGCGGACGGAGGGGATCACGAGGTAGATCTTTAGGGTCACAGAATACCCGATCATCGGGGGAACGCCAGAGCCGCCAGTCGGACGGAACGAGAGCCCGCAGGCCACCATCCAGAAGGGCATTGCCCCGTCGCTCCGGCGGGAGGTAGGGGTTGCCGCCCCCGTGGGCTCCGGTGAATATATCGATCCGGTCCGGTCGGATGTAAGCCGGTGCACCGGTGTCGGTCAGACAGAAGTAACCATCATGTTTTGAACCACCGGGCATGCGAATCCCCAGTTTCCGAATGCGGGGGATGAATCCCATAATGCCAATGACTTTGCCGCGACTGCAGCCCTTCCAGTTTCCGGCCAGCTTATTGCAAAAAGAAGAAAGGTGTACGGCAATGGTCCGGTAAGGCAGGACGGTATAACCCTGACCCGCTCCATAGCCCCAGATCGTATCCGGATACAGGTCAAAAACCCCGGAACGGCCTGCGTAGCGAATGCGCAGGCCCTCGCTGCTGATACCGGATCCCTGCCAGGTAACCTGCCGTAGAAAGTCCGCTGAAGCCCGCGCTATGATTTTGCCGCGAGCATCTTTTACAGCCACGGGCGGCCCCGGATGAAAATCTTCCAGCGCCAGGTGATAGTAGGTAGGCCAGAACCAACCGGCTGAGACCATCTGCGAACCGTCCAGAGAATCTTCGAGTAGCTGATCGAGGGGCAGCGGAACATGGGAGAGCAGATCGGCAAGCGGGGAAACAAGCACCGGCGCAAAAGAGGAAGGGCGAAGCATGTCTTTATCCATCCAGCAGGCCGGGATGGAACGCTCGTTAGAACGAATCTGAACACGTTCTGTCGAAGCCTTTTGATGGGTAACTGCTTCATTATGATAAAGAAGCAATTTGTAATTTTTTTCATCTTTTTCCCCGGCATAACAGGGACACCCCTGAACCTGTCCCACGCAGACCACTTTAGAGATTTCTGGCAACTGCCCTTTTACAGATGCAAGAGCCAGCACCAGGAAAAAGAAAAAACGCATCCGTCCGTTCTACAGAGAAGGCCATGCGAGACCATCAAAAATTGAATCCGAGCGAAAATTGACCCCGCCATTTATTGGGCGGCAGGGATCTTTTGCCGTCATAGGGTGTGGCCCATTCAATTTTCATCACCGCTCCTGGTAAAAAAGGCCAGAGAAAATTGGGCCAGTGAACACCGGCTCCGTAGCTCAGGTACAGATCCCGGGTCACTCCGTACTTTCGGGAAAAGCCCTGAAAGCTCTGTGGATCATCAAAAGCTGATCCGGCATCGGCAAAAAGTACTCCGCGGATTCCACGCAGCGCAAGACGAAACGGAAAACCCAGCTGCAGATACTCAATGAAGGCAAAGCGATACTCCAGATTCAAAAGAAAAGCGTGCCGTCCCTCCAGTTCCAGAAATCTGTAACCACGCAAAGTCGCGTAGCCACCCAGTCGAAAAGGATACAGGTCGGAATCGGCACCGGAACGCGAGCCCAGGAACGCACGGAACGCAAATAACGAAAAATCAGAAAATAGATGATAAAAACGGTATTCCATTAAAAACTGGTTCAGTCGACGGTCCTCGCCGGAAAAACGCAGAGGCTCACTGAAGGAAATATAAAAGGACTGACCATCAAGCGGCCCATAAATCGTATGGACGGCAGAGCTGAAGCGATACTCCACGCTTAACTGCTGGTAGTTCTGGAAGACATCTTCCTGGTCTCTCTCTTCCGGTAGGGGCGGTAAAAATTCCTGTTCCAGGCGGCCCTGATCATAGACAAGGCCGATGGCCGCAAATCGGTGCAGCGGATATTCCATCCCGGCGTATATACCCGCGCCCTCCTGGGCCGCCATGCGGAAAAAAGGATTGTAGATGACTTCATTTAAACTTAGATCGAGAGGATTTAACACGGCAAACGTTCCGCTCTTGCGGAATGCCCCGGCATAAAGATCCATTCGGTACGGTGTAAAGCTGTAGCGCGCATCCAGATCCAGGTTGCGCGAATTGACTTTGTCCGGTTCTTCCCCGGCAGCAAAGTAACTGGTAAAAAATTGAACACGATGATCACCGGTAAAATCCGCCAGACTGGCAAATCCCAGCAGAGCCCAGTTGATTTTTCCCGATCCACTGCTGCCGCCGGTCAAAATCAAGAAAGGCGGCCCTTCTGTATGTAGAAAAGGCCGATAAGCCTCGACCTGGCTTACGGCAACAGGCGGGGCCTCAGGAAATACAGAATCTTGAACGTTCGACAGAAGTGGCTTCGCTTCAAAGACCAGCTCTGGACGGTAAAAGACGGTTTCTTTTACGCCATCGGCCTCAACCCAGAGCAGGCCGGACGATTCATGACTGGCAAAGGATCGAACACTGCCTGGCCGGGCTGTGATGGCCCGCAAATCGCGCGGGCCCACCGGTTTGTGCAGATTCTCAGCGGGAATCAAGAAGAGGTTTCCCGCACCCTGTCCCCTGGCCCGGACAATGAGTCCGCTGGCAGCCGGAGCCGGAGCGTGGATGCTAAATGGTAATTCGGTTACCTTTTGCGGCTCTTGACCGGGTGCAAGCAAGCGATAGAGCGCTTCGGGCCCGCGATCGCAGGCCGCGACAAAATAGAGGATGCCCTGAAAAAAAACCGGATCCTTTTCGTAGCAGAGCGATTGCGTCCAGGCAACCAGGCTTTCCGTCTTAGTATCATACAGGTAAAGATCCGCCTGCCCTCGGGTAACTCCGGTCAGCACCACCTGCTGCCCATCCGGGGTATAGGCGGGATGGTGGATTCCGTCCAGGGGTAAGGGACGGCTCTCGCGGATCTTCTTTCCCTGGATATCCACTAAAAGTAAACTTTGCTTACCATAACTGCGACCGGACAGAAGGAGCATCTGACCATCGGGCCTGAACGATATTCTGGTGGAAAGGGGCTGCCACTCTTCATAGCGACCGCTTTGCAGGGCGCGAAGCTTCAGCCGCATCCGGCGCACATGTCCCTTTTCCCGGCCCGGCCCGGGGATATCGGAAATGGCCAGCACCGGTGTTACGCCCACAACAGTCAAATAGGCCATCGTGCGGCCGTCGGGTGAAATGGCGGGGGACAGATGCAAGGAGCGATCATCGGCAAGGACGCGGAGCGTGGGGTCTGCTCTTCTATCCGCAGCCAGTTCCACAGCGTAGACACCCTGTAAATAACTGGTATACTCTATTTGCAATGAGTCCATGCTTTTTCCGCTGAGATGAAAGAATGCCTCAGACAGCCGACGGCCGGCTTTCAGCTCAAGTAGCAGATGAGCAAGTCGCAACGTTCCATAGCGCTCCGTAAAAAAGGTTAGAAAGCTCTGGCCCATTTTGTAGTGGTAATAACCAGGAACGCGGCCGGAAAATAGAGCACTTAAAGGCGGAGTCTCCCCCGACACCACAAGCGGACGCATGAATTCATGCATGGAATCGTCGCTGAAGGGACTGAGCAATTCCGCCATTCCCTCCATCAACCATAGCGGGTAGCGGCCGTAATTTTCCTGCACCATACTCAGTGCAAAAGCATGTACGATCTCGTGAGACAGTACGTGCTCGAGAGCGCGGTAGTCGCCATGAAAGGGCACGACAACTCGCCGATGAAAAAAATCCGTAAATCCTCCCGTGGCTTCATCGAGAGGAAAGGGCAGAATATTCCCGGCTGTAAAATCCTGGCGTGAGGGATAGAGAAAAACCGGTATGAGTTCAGCAACTTCATGCTGAAAAGTTTGCCGCATGCGCGCATAGGCCGCCTCACAGAAGCGTGCCGCTGCCATACCCATAGCATAGTTACCATCCGGATAGTGAATCCGGAAATGCTCTGTTTCCAGAATGAGCCAGCGCACGGAAGTCGCCGGTATTTTGAAGTGTGCCTGGATAGATTCCGTTACAATTAAGTTGACCCAGCAAGCCAGAAGAAGCGCCTGCAATCGTGTCCTCAAAACGGATCCGGCTTTTTCTCTTTTCTGGCCTGCTTTTCTGCCTGGCCCTCTTCCTTGCCGCCATCCCATTCGTTGAACGTCACCTTGAAAAGGAGCTGCAGGTCACCGAGCTCAAAAATCGCATCATGGCCACGGTAAAATCAAGCAGCCCTTATGCACTCAAAATCCAGGGAGTACGGTTTTCTCTCATTGACGGGATCATCTTCTCCGGAGTCGAGTTGAGCCTGGAACGGGGTCCGGTCCTCTTTCATGCAGAAAATGTTCTTTTACGATTATCGATCTGGAAGGCCCTGCGCGGAGAAGACCCACTGCATGAAGTGTACATCCCCTCCGGCTCGCTGTATCCGGTCCGTATGCATCGAGAAAGAAAGACCCTGAACAAAGCCCTCCCGGTAGACCTCTTGAAGAATCGCAATATTCGCATAACCGGCCTTGAGCTGATCCTGCCCGGTGAAGCTCGCTTTGTCCGTCCGGTGGCCCGGGTGCTGATTCAGCCATCGGTAGACCAGGCCCGTCTGAGCGGTGAAATTACCTCGCGACTGGAAGGCGAGAATGCTCGCGTTACGTTCCACGGCAATTTTATCTATAATGCCAGGAGCCGATTTTTCTTTGAATTTGTCAACATCGGCTCGCGGCTCACCCGTTACGGACTGAAAGCGTCTCCGCTTTTTTCCGATGATTTCCGCACCTTCAGCCGATTCATCCGCCTCGAACACGATCCGTTGCAAGGAAAGGGCAGTTTCGACTATGAAGCCGGCAAACTGGCCATCAACCTTGAGGGTCAGTTTGAGAAGCTGAACCTGCAATTTTTCCGCAGAGACCGCCTGGCCATTGAAGCGAATGACCAGAACGGAACCTTCCGCTACAACGCTGGATTTTCCAGCATTCAGGAGTTCGCCGATTTTTTTGACTTTCAGCTCACATCCCCGGACCTGGGAACCCAGATTCGCTACCGCAGTCCAGCCCTCGCCGGCGGGCATGAATACAGATTTGATCTGACGCTGGCTGAAGGCGCGGAAATGATTTTTGGCGGACTGCCTGCGCGCGGGCAGTTGCGCCTCAGCTCCCAGCTCAGTTACAACAAACGCGAAGAAATCACACCCGAACTGGATCTGACCATTCAGAGTCTGCGGGTGGATCTATCCAGTATTTATCCGGGTGAGTTTTCCAGCATCGATCTCAAGGGGATCATCAAGCAGTCCGCCGGCGAGATGCGCTCCACTCTGGACGGGGCCTTGCTGGGATTTCCGCTCAGTGCCCGCGGCGAAGGCAAAATTACTTTTGATCCGGTGCGGCTCGATGATCTGCCCCTTCACGCTCTGTGGCAGAAGCATAAATGGAAACTGAAGCTCGAAGAGGTTGCCTACGATCGCGTGGTTTCCTTTGTGGGTGCGGTGGTATCCGGGATCTACAGCGCGGCCCACGCTCGCAACGCTCGCAGAGCGGAAGACTCCGGCCCGCTGTGGCGCACCTCTTTTACGGACAGGCGCATCTATCAGCTTTATTTAAAATACCTTACCTTTGACGGGGAACTGGAACTCCGGGCAAAATCCCCTTCCAGCTTCCCGGAAGTAATCCTGGCCGATTTTGGCAAAACTCAGGCAAGCTATCAATTTAACATACCCACGGCCAGAGGAAACGATGCCAGCGTCTACCTGCGCTACTACGGGACGTTTGATGCAACCATGCCCCGCCACGACCTGCGTCTGGAATTGAACTTAAACAAAAATGCCTATGAATTGCCTGGCACCCGTTTGCGTCCGGCAAGGCTCAACCTCAATTATCATATTTCCGGCAGCGGCTGGTATCCGTATGACCTCGTTTTCTGGACTCACAGCACAATGAATCTTACCATGCGGGATGTGGATCTAAGCTCACTTGGCCCGGCCCGTATCTTACTCTACAGCATGGGTCAGCCTGATCGTGAAGCCCGGGCCAGCCTTGTGTCCATCGCACGGCGCACCCAGGCCGGATACATTGATTTCACCAATATCCGTGTAGAAGCTCCATCCTTTGAAGCGGATGGCAGCGCTTCTTTTGAGAGCGATCTTCAGGGAAAGATGCAGCTCCGTTATGTGTTTGACGAAAATGGAACAAGGAAACGCGACACTGTGGAAATGCGCACAACCGATCAAGGACGCTGGATCCCCGATGAATGACGTTCAGGGAGTCTTTTAAACATGGCTCGCCTGGCCGGCCGGGCCCTTTTGCTGCTTTTGCTCTTCCATTGCAAAGATAAGCCCACTGCACCGGCACGCGAAGAAGGGCCCGGGGCGCTCAGTGGCGTCTACTTACTTGAGCCTTCGCGCAGCAAAGAAAGCATCAAGCTCAAAAGTGATTTCTCCTGTGAATGGATCCAGGGAGATGTCAGACACATTTGTGCCTATCGCCATCAGAAAGGAATTCTGGAAATCTTTACCCGGCCAGACGTAGAGCCTGTCGCTGCCTTCCATCTGTCCGATGGAGGTGGACGTGGTTTATGGGCAGGCCGGGTTCGATTCCTTGTGCGCTGCGAAAAGTGCGAATAAAAATAGTTTACCATCACAGTCAAGCACGCCGGGTGGTTTCAAACTGATGCAGCTGGCGGACGTATTCAAGGACAGGGTCTTTACCTTATCCAACCTTCTTTCTTTTTTGCGGCCTTTTCTCCTGCCGCCCTTCCTTTACTACAGCAAGATCTATCACCTCGATTACAGCCCCACGACCCTTGTGATCCTGCTCATTATTGTGTTTCTGGCAACTATCAGCGATTTTCTCGACGGTTACCTGGCCCGCCGCTGGAAACAGGAATCACGATTGGGTCGCTACCTGGATCCTGTAAGCGATAAGATAGTCACCACCGGCGCTCTGGCCACCCTTGTGGCCTACTTTGACTTTCCCTTCTGGATTTTCATCGTGTATCTCCTGCGTGAAGCAGGTGGAATATGGGTGGGATACTTTCTCTTCTACCGCAGAAATCAGCAGGGCAAACCCAATTCTTGGGGCAAATGGGGTATGGGTCTGGCTTCCCTGAACGTCCTCTGGTACATCTTAAAGCCGCAGCTTTTAATCTGGGATGCACCCGCTTTTTTCCAGTATCCTGAAATAGCGGCTTACGCTTTTCTTTTTGTTCTGGCCGGCGGAGCCATAGCCTATGCCCGCCAGTACGGGCGGATCATTTTCCATCCGGAGAAACAATAGAAATCCGATATTCATAGAGATGCGCTCTTACTTCGTTGTCGCCTTGCTGCTACTTGGCAGTCTATCCGCTTCAAAGCAACTGGAGAATGGCAGCACCGTCAGCCCGACTTTCCAGAACCTGGAACATCAGGGAACAGAGATTTTTCGCAGTCAAGATAACACGGAAGATATTCGGCTCAGCCGTTCGCTCAGTGGACAAAAGGCCGATGAGCTGCTGGATCTGGATTTTGAGACGGAGCATCCGGCCACTCTGCGAGATGAAGCCGGTCGTTTTCAGATCCGGCAATCCAGCTATATCAGATCGGCCGACGCAAGGATGGGCCATGCCGCCGCCCTGTTCAGCCGCAAAGAGCATCGCATCGTTATCGATTCTCCGGCTCAGGTCTGGCCCTTCAGCGGATCACTCCAGAGCTTCAGTGTGCAGATGTGGATCAAACCGCTGCACTTCTTTGCCCGCAGCAGCCTGTTCAAACGTGAACTTCCGGACCTGGCTTTCCGGCAGGGCCGGGACCGCAGATTCGAACTCTACATCAAAAATGAAATTCTCGTGGCCGATTTTCAAAATGTTTTTCAAATCGACGACAGGCCCGTCCCAGTACTGCTGACTTCGCGCAGCAAAATCCCCATTGGACGGTGGACTCACGTAACTGCCTCCTACGATGAAACAAACGGCACGGTCAGCCTGTTCATCAATGGCGAAGAGCATCAGGTAGAAAAATTGCCCATTGGAGCACGGGCCTTCATCAGTGAAAGAGATCGCTCGCCTATCGTTCTATGCGAAAACTACTCCGGACTGATGGATGAACTCAATCTTTCCCGGGGAACACCGCTTCCGCAAAGCAGCAGTTACGGACAACTTCACATGGAACACAACAGGCCGGTTCAGGCAGAGGGCATAGCCCGCTCCTCGGTGGAAAAACTACCGGAAGTAGCAGAAAGGGCCAGAATCTCCTACCGCTCTGAAGTTCCGGAGGGATCGGTGCTTCAAGTGTACTTTCGATCCTCGCTGCGTCCTTTTGATTCTGATACAAAAGAAAATCTATTGCCCTGGAAAATCTTTTACGACCGGACCGGACCTTTGCAACCTTTTCAATACTATCAGTGGAAAGCTGTATTCAAAGCCGATGCAAAGGGAAAGCAAAGCCCGGTATTGAAGTCTGTTTTTCTGAGCTATGATCCGGCTCGTGCTCCAGATCCGGTCCAGGATCTGCGCCTCGTTCCCGGATTTTCCCGCGATGAACAGGTTTGCCTGGAATGGAGCCTGCTCCCGGAAACCGAAGGAGCGGTCCGCTACGAAATCTACTACGGCTACCATCCTGATGAAATGGTGGGACTCATCGCCTCCATGCGCCGCGAAGGTCTTCCTGCCCCGATTGTCCGCCTGAATGCCACACTTCTGCCGCAGAATGAAGAAGACAAAAGGCAGCGCGATCGCATCCGCGATCCCTCGCTCTTTTTGTACAACAAAATGCGTTTGATCATTGATAACAATCTCCTATCAATGAACATGGCCCGGAATCGGCAGCGCAGCATGCCTTTTCTTGAGAATGGCCGGGTAGTGTATTTCAAAGTGGTTGCAGTAAAGAGCAATCCCGTGGAACTGCGATCCGCACCTTCCCGGACTGTGTCTGTGGAGCTGCGAGCCAGATCCGATTCCGGAAATGGATTTTAGTTGTCCTCCAGGAGTCGGTCTTCCGTATAACCTGTGCCCGTTCATCCCATTCGATTCATCAGCGCTGCCGCGCTTTTTGATGGCCACGATGCCTCCATTAATATCATTCGCCGGATTCTGATGTCGTCCGGTGCGGAAGTCATCCACCTGGGTCACAATCGGGCCGTTGAAGAGGTGGCCATCGCAGCAATCCAGGAAGATGTGCAGGGAGTCGCGATTTCCAGTTACCAGGGCGGCCACGTTGAATATTTCGAGTTTCTAAGGCAGAGCCTGGATGAACGCGGAGGGGCTCATATTGAGGTTTTTGGGGGTGGCGGCGGCGTAATCATCCCGGAAGAGATCGCTCGCCTGTCTCAAAAAGCCGTGCGGCGCATTTACACACCGGAAGATGGTCGTCTTATGGGGCTGCAGGGCATCATCCAGGACATGCTGGAGCACACCGATTTCGATCCATCCGCACAGATCCCGGACTTTCCACCCCTGTCGTTTCGGGCCACTGCAGCTACCATCAGCGCTCTGGAAAAAGGAATTCCTCTGGAACTGCCACCGCGAAGCTCCCCGGTCCTTGGCATCACCGGACCGGGAGGCGCCGGCAAATCCTCACTGTGCGACGAACTTATACTGCGGCTGCTCGAACACAATGCGGAGCTAAAAATTGCCATCCTGGCGGTGGACCCCACAAGGCCCAGATCCGGCGGAGCGCTTCTGGGCGACCGCATTCGCTTCAATTCTCTTGCCCTTTTTCCGGAAAGACTGTATTTCCGCTCACTGGCCACTCGCGGTGCAGATGTCAGCACATCTCCGGTACTCAAGGCAGCCTGTAATGCGCTCTCGCTTGCCGGATACGATTTAATCATCATAGAAACGGGCGGCAGCGGCCAGGCTGACGCGGCTATCGTTCCCCTGTGCGATTATACGCTTTACGTAATGACTCCCGAATTTGGAGCCCCCAGCCAGCTGGAAAAAATCGCCATGCTGGATTACGCAAACCTGGTGGCCATCAATAAGGTGGATAAAAGCGGGAGCCTTGATGCTATAGACTACGTAAGAAAACAGTTGCAACGCAATCGCGAAGCCTTTCAGGAGCCACCAGATAGCATGCCGGTCTTTCCCACAACGGCCAGTCGCTTCCATGATGCTGGCGTGGATGCCTTAAGCCGTGCTCTCTGCCAGATCTTACCGCTGCATTTACGGGAAGTCCCACCGTCCGTGAAGCGGATGGATGCGGAACTCTTACCTGGCGGCCGGCGAAGGTATCTCTCGGAAATTGCTGACCGCCTGCGTACTTACCGTAGCGAAAGTCTGACGATGGCCCGGCGGGCCGCACTGGTGGAGGCCCTGCAACTATCGTCGGAGGGGGCGTCGTCGGGAGTAAAGGAAGAACTGGAAGAGCGCCGGCGCAAGGAAGAGGATAGCCTGGATCCTGATCTAAGGAACTGGCTTGCGGACTGGCCGCGAAAAAAGGCAGAACTTTCCGCAGAGAAAACCCGTTACCGGGTCCGCGAAGAGTGGATAGAGCAAAAATTGAAATTTACAAGCCTGGCCGGACTCCATCTCCCCGTCGTCGCCCTGCCGGATCTATACAGTGCCTACGATCTATCTCTCTTTTACTACAAAGAAAACCTGCCGGGATCCTTTCCTTTCACGGCCGGTGTCTTCCCCTATCGCAAAGCCGACGAAATGCCTACAAGGATGTTTGCCGGCGAAGGCGGTCCGGAACGCACCAATGGTCGCTTTCACTATCTTTCGCAGAATCAAACGGCCACAAGACTGTCCACCGCATTCGACTCGGTCACACTCTATGGAGAAGACCCGGGCCACCGACCCGATGTCTATGGCAAAATTGGCAATGCCGGTGTCAGCGTGGCCACCCTGGATGATTGCAAACGCCTCTACAGTGGATTCGATCTGATCCATCCCTCCACCAGCGTGAGTATGACCATCAACGGTCCGGCACCCATTATCCTGGCCTTCTTTCTGAATACGGCCATTGACCAGGCGGTGGAAGATCATTTGACCCGCAGCGGTAGAAAATGGGAAGCGCAAAAGAAAATCGAGGAATGGTACCGCGAAAGAGGCCTCCCCCAACCGCAGTACAGAAAGGCCCTGCCCTCCGGTCACAATGGCCAGGGTCTTCTGTCCCTCGGGATTTCCGCTGAAGAAATCATAGAACGTGAAACCTATGAAAATATTAAGGCCACGGTACTCAACCGTGTCCGCGGCACTGTTCAGGCCGATATCCTCAAAGAGGATCAGGCGCAAAATACCTGTATCTTTTCCACGGAATTTGCGCTGCGCATGATGGGCGATGTACAGGCCTATTTCATTGAGCAGAAGGTTCGTAATTTTTATTCCGTCAGTATTTCCGGGTACCACATCGCAGAGGCTGGCGCCAATCCCATCACTCAGCTCGCATTCACACTGGCCAACGGGTTTACCTATGCAGAGTACTATCGCAGTCGCGGCATGCACATCGATGATTTTGCGCCCAACTTCAGTTTCTTTTTTAGCAATGGACTGGACGCCGAATATGCAGTCATTGGCCGCGTTGCGCGACGCATCTGGGCTGTGGCCATGCGCCATCTTTATGGAGCCAATGAACGCTCCCAGAAACTCAAATACCATATCCAGACCAGCGGCCGCTCTCTGCACGCAAGAGAGATCGACTTCAATGACATTCGCACCACACTGCAGGCCCTCTATGCTATCTATGATAATTGTAATTCTTTACATACAAATTCCTACGATGAAGCGGTAACGACTCCTACGGAAGAATCGGTACGCCGGGCGCTGGCCATTCAGCTCATCATCAATCAGGAACTGGGCCTCAATCAATGTCACAACCCCGTTCAGGGTGCCTACATCATTTCAGAACTCACCGATCTTGTCGAAGAGGCAGTTCTTATGGAATTTGACCGATTGACGGAACGCGGCGGAGTACTCGGTGCCATGGAGACGATGTACCAGCGCAGCAAGATCCAGTCGGAATCTCTCTTTTATGAGGAACAAAAACATTCCGGCGCTCTACCCATCATCGGCATCAATACTTTCCTTGGCTCATCTGCCGGAATGGACACGGTGAAGGAAGTGATTCGTTCTACGGACGCAGAAAAAGAGGAGCAAATCACCGCAACCAGACAATTTCAGGAAGCGCACCGCCTGAAGGCGGAGACCGCTCTTTTGCGTTTGAAGCAGGCGGCCTGGCGTGGCGACAATATATTCAAAGAACTTATGGAAACGGTCAAAGTGGCCAGTCTGGGGCAGATTTCCCGCGCGCTCTATGAAACAGGCGGACGCTACCGGCGCAGCATGTAAGATTACGCACGCAGGCTCAAAAACTCACCGGCCTCATAGTGCCCAGGATACGGTCGGGCAATCATCAGGAGTTGTTTGATATCTTCCAGGCTGATCACCTGCTTGAGTCTCTCTTCCGGGCTGAGCGTGGTGGGACGCAAAAGAGTTTTCTCGCGATCCTTGATACGGGAGGATTCCCGGAAAACGTCCATTGACGGCTGGTTTCCTGCCTGCGGCTTCTGTTCTTTTCGTGGAGTTTCCTCCACCGGAGGCCGGGAACGGTGATCGCGAAAATTCAGGGATGCAGTTTCTACAGTCATAAGCACTCCTCCTTCTCTCGACTACTACAGTACAGCATTCGGAAAAATGCGCCAGAAGCCATACAATTTTTTCTAAAAAATCACGACTCGAGAGCAGCAGCCCCGTGGCCTTCAAGAATGATGGTGCCTTCCCGCAGTATCTTCTGGAAAACCCCCCGGACCTCCACCTTCTGACCTGGTTTAAATTCGGGGTTGCGGCTGAAAAACACGCGCACCTGTACCCCATCGGCCTGGAAAAGAAAATCCCGCTCTCCAGCGAATAAAATCTGGCCCTTCCAGCGCACCCGGACACCACGCAGGGCAAAGGGGGCTTTTTGCACTTCGGAGACGCTGATGGGATCGTCAAAATCCGGCGCAAAAAAAACCGACTGCCGCAGGGTTGTAGCCCGCTCCTTGACCTCAAAACCGGCATTGGAAAGCTCGAGTTTCCCCAGAAGACGGAGCACCGCATTGGGCTTCCCCTCTTCCTGGAAACGCTGAATTTCTGCGAAATCGGCTTTGATCTCATCCACGGAGGCATACAGAGTCTCTGGCCTGTCATCTTTCCCGTAGGAAGCGGGCGGGATGAGCGTGATGTGGGCTGGAGGCAAAAGCTCGGGACGGCCATCCGTTCCCCATGTCCGGTAGAAATAAAAGGCAAGGAAAAGAAGAAGGGTCCCCAACAAAAAAGCCAGCCCCCAGCGCAGCACAGAACGATTCAAAAAAGTCCGGCGAAAGGGCCGGCGTTGCACAGGAATATACTCGCGAAAATTGGCCGGGATGCGAATGTCTTCAAGCACCGCTTCCTCTCCCTGTTTGACACGCTCAATCAGCTGGTCGGCCAGCGTCTGGGAGGGATCCATCTGTAGTATTTCTGTCCAGCAGATCAAAGCCTGATCAAAACGCCGGTGGTGCAGCTGAATGTAGGCTTCCAGGTAGTGATAGTCCGGTCCAGAGCCCGTCGCTTTACCAAAAGAGCGAACCCACTCCTCTGCTTGATAGACATGTCCAAGGCCAAACAAAGAAAGCGATCCTAAATAGAAAACCTCCGGATCCACTTCTTTCTGACCGCGCAGATCCGAAACCATGCGAAAGGCTTCCTCATAGCGGCCTTCTTCCAGCAGACGTCGCGCTGGATCAAGCACCTTGCCCCCGAATCCGTCCCAGAAGACCTTGCAAAGCCAGGTCATAGCCGGTCGTCCCAAAACCAACGACAATACCGGCAGCACCGGCGGATAGATGTGAGTGATGGCGAAACGATTCGCGGGCGTATACATTGGAAATATGAATTTCGACAAATGGCAAAGCCACAGATGTCAGCGCATCGGCCAGGGCCAGACTGGTATGGGTCAGCGCTCCCGCATTGATCAAGATTCCCTGAAATTCCGTCGGGGCCGACTGGATACGATCAATGAGTTCTCCTTCATGATTGGATTGAAACGTAGTTAGCCTGGCGCCCAGGTCCTCTGCGAGCCTGCACAGCCTGTCATGAATGCTCTGCTGCGTATCCGTACCGTAGATGTGCGGTTCACGGCGGCCGAGCAAATTCAGGTTGGGTCCCTGCAAAAGTAACACGTTTATCATATTAACCGTACCTTTCCTTCTGCTCTTCCCAGGCCCGCCGAAAATCGGCCGCACTCACCTCCTGACCCATGCGTGGCTGACCCGGTGCGGCAAGCAAAATGAATCGTGGACTGCCTCCCACTGATTTTTTATCATAGAGCATATGCTCATAAAGATGATCTGCCAGAAGGCCGGCTGTATCCAGAGGCAACTGCAGAGCTTCCAGCATGGATCGCATGATCTCAAAATCCCGGTCAGACAGACCGGTCAGACGACGGGACAGAAGCAGCATGGTAAAAAGACCCCGCGAAACTGCCTCTCCATGAGCAAATCGCTGGTAGTGGGTCAGAGACTCCAGAGCGTGTGCCGTAGTATGGCCCAGGTTGAGAATGGCGCGAACGCCATGCTCATGTTCATCCTGAGAAACAACACCGGCCTTAAAGGCAATAGAATCCAGAAGGCAGCGATGAAAAGGATCCGACTGGGGATCGCGCAAATGGTTCAGGTGGGTACGTAGTTCCGTGAGCAGTCGGCCTTCCGGGTCCAGAAAAGCGTGTTTGACCATTTCCGCAAGCCCGCAACGCCATTCCCTTTCCGGCAGAGTGAGGAAATGGTCGGTATTGCAGCAGACCATCCGGGGCTGGTAGAACGCACCTACCATATTTTTTCCGAGAGCCACGTTGACGGCAACCTTACCACCCACACTGGAATCTACGGCTGCAAGTAACGTGGTGGGAAACTGGTAAAAAGCCACGCCTCGCAGAATGGTGGCGGCCACAAAACCGGCAAAATCACCAACAACTCCACCACCAAGAGCAAATATGGCAGCGTGGCGGTCGATTCCCTGACGGATCAGCTGGTTGTATACTTTTTCCAGATGGGCGAACTGTTTGGCCTCCTCGCCTTCTTCCATAAGGAAGAGCCGCTCGCGGGCATCGTCTCCCAGAAGATCGGCCCAGCGGGCAAGGAACGGATCCACGATCAGTGACTGTAGATTGCGTTGCGAAATCAAAAAAATTCGACTGTGTTTGCGTTTGTGGATCGCCGACTTGATGTAATCGGGCCAGCCAGCGCCGGCTGTAATGGGATACTCAACCCCGCCGGGAAGTTTGACTTTCAGTTCAATCATGCCTTTCTACCTGTTTCAAGGCGGCAAAGGCTGCCTTTTGTTCGGCACTTTTGCGGGAATAGCCCTGACCACGGGCAAGCTCTTTACCATCGACGATTACGGCGACCTCAAAATAAGGACGATGATCGGGACCTGTCTCTGCGATCAATCGATAGGTGGGTATTTGCTTTTTCTTCTTCTGATAGAACTCCTGCAATGCTGATTTGGCATTGCGTCCGCGTGCCGGAAGAGCGGGACTCGCCAGAAAAGGTGCAAGCGCATCAAGAGTGAAGCGGCGAGCCACATCCAGCCCCCGATCCAGATAAATGGCGGCCACCAGAGCCTCAAAAAGATCTGCCAGAGTGGAGGGGCGACTTCTTCCACCGCTCTGCGTCTCCCCCTTCCCCATGCGAATGTAAGAACCCAGTTCCAGAGTTGCTGCGGCAGTGGCCAGAGTTTCCTCAGAAACAACGGCAGATTTAATGCGCGCCATATCTCCTTCCCGTAAGGCGGGCAGTTGCTCAAAGAGGTAGCGGCTGACGATCAAACCGACCACAGAATCACCAAGAAATTCGAGGCGTTCATTGTCTTCGCACTGCCCGTCCTGTTCATTGACGAAAGAGGAATGAGTGAAGGCCGTTTCCAGCCACGAAATCTGCTGCCAGGTAATTCCGATTCTCTGCTGTAAATGCTCTAAAGAGTGCTGCGAGGCGGGTTTCAAAAGAAAAACAGAGGGCCGCAAGGGCCGGCCCTCCAGGTTTTATGATTGGTGTTCGTTGATGTACTTTTCTACATCGCCCACGGTCTGGATTTTTTCTGCATCTTCATCAGAGATTTCGATGCCGAATTCTTCTTCCAGGGCCATGACCAGTTCCACTGTGTCCAGTGAATCTGCGCCGAGATCATCGATGAAGTGAGCTTCCGGAGTTACTTCCGATTCATCCACACCGAGTTGCTCGACAATGATGGCCTTAACCTTTTCCATTATTTCAGACGCCATTTTAGGCCTCCATTAATGTATTATGCGCCACAAATGAGAGTGGCAAAACCTGGCGCTATCTGATTTAGGACAGGTTTCCGGGCAAGTGGAAAACGCAAAAAAACTGGCGATTTCGCACTTTTTTTTCAGGGCAGAAAACCGCCACCATTGATATCCAGAACATGCCCGGTAATGAACGAAGCCATGTCAGAGGCAAGAAAGGCCACCCCGCAGGCAATGTCCTCCGGCAAACCTTCGCGCCCCAGCGGTATCTTCTTTACCATTTCCACACGAATTTTTTCTGGAATCGCATCGGTCATTTCTGTTTTCACAAAACCCGGGGCGATAGCATTGCAGCGAATGTTGCGCGACGCCCCTTCAATGGCGACGGATTTGGTGAAACCGATGACGCCTGCTTTGGACGCCGCGTAGTTCGCCTGGCCGGCATTGCCATTTTCTCCGGCGATGGATGACAGATTGATAATCGAACCTTTACGTTCCTTCATCATTGCCTTAAAGGCAAACTGGGTGCATAAAAACGTTCCGGTCAGATTCACGGCAATGACCTGATCCCACTGTTCCATCTTCATGCGCAGGAGCAGTGTATCCCGGGTAATGCCGGCATTGTTCACTAAAATGTCGATTTTGCCAAAATCCTGCACACATTTTTCAATCAAAGCCTCTGCGTCAGCCGGCTTGCTCACATCCGATTTCAGAAAGCCCGTTTTTACCCCGAGACCGGCAATTTCGGCCGCAGTAGCCCGCGCCCCCTCCTCGTTCACGTCACTGATAATGACATTGGCTCCAAGGCTGGCCAGTTTGTGGGCTATGGCTTTGCCAATCCCCCGGGCCGAACCGGTTACGACAGCCGCTTGATTTTTTAGATCGATCATAAAATCTCCTGTTTCTTGGGTATTGAAACCGGTATTTCCGGACCACAATCGCTGAAAAATGAATTTCCCTGACAGACTGACCGACAATGAATAGCAGTATGCGTCAGGTCATACAGTTTAAGAACGGGACGCGCATTTTCCTGGAACCGGTACCGGCTGGACTCAGTGAGCCAGAACTGGCTCTCAAACTGAGAAAATGGCGGATGAATGATATCCGCAGCATTGCCTACTATGACGAAGAGCCGCCGGTGCTCCGGCCGGCACTCCGGCAATTTCCGCGCATGCGCCTCGATTCCCGGAAGATCCTGTCGAATTACTCCACTCTGATCCAGTACAATCGGCAGCTCAAGGAACAGCTCAAGCGCGGCCCCATCCTGCTGCTTTATTCGGAAGCCAGGCAAAACATGGTCATTCTACAGATGGGCTCTCTGCTCATGCAGAGGCTGCCACCGGAAAGAGTGCTGACCTATTTATGCGGCGATAGCAAAACGGGAGCCGGCGATTTCTGGCAATATACACGCTGGCTGCACAGGGCAAAGGAAACGGCTCAGCCAAAGTCCGAAAAAGCAGCGACCATCGCTGAGGCGGAGCCCGTCAGTCAGGCGGAGACCCTAAGCCAGGCGGAGCCCGTCAGTCAGGCGGAGCCGGAGGACATCGACGAGAAATTCGCCCGCTCCAAATTTACCATCCGCGTCAAAATGCTTTCTATCATAACCGGCATCATCGTCGGATCTCTTTCTCTCATGATCTTTCTGGCTTCCTATTTTTTCCGTCAGGATTCCAGTACACGGGTTGAGGAAAATGGTCAGCAAGTAACCCAGATACTGGCCCAGCAGGTAGACCGCGAATTTGAAAATGTCACTTTCAAAGTGCTGCTCATGGCAGCCGAACTGATTCGCGATACCCGCAGCGCAGAGACGGCCCGACTCTTTTTCAGTAACAATAAGAATTTTCTCTATATAGGAGTGGCCGCTGCCGCAGACGATCGGCTGACCATTCAAAAGGAACTCATAAACCAGGAAACCACGAAGGAGAAAAATCTGGAAGCCGGCGTCTATGGCAAGATGCACCTGGCGCTCGAACAGGACTTCCTCAAAGCGCGGGCGGGGATTCCGGTGGTGCGCAATGCTTCCAAGCAGGCCCCCATTCCCGTGATTGGTATGGCTTTTCCTCTCAACGATAAAGTCATCATCGCTTATGTAGAGGCTGTGTACTTTCTGCCGGCGTTTCGCAAGAAAGACATCCTGACAACGTACATGGTCGACGAAGAAGGAACGGTGATCGCCCATCCGGATACCAATCTGGTGCAGGAAGCCCGCCGCCTTTCAGACAGTCCCATCGTCAAGACGATGCTTGCTTCCAACAAACAGAATCTTCTTACCCGCTACGAAGAAAACGGCAGCACTTTTATGGCCGCCTTTGAAAAGCTAAATTACAGCGGCCTGGGCATCATATCCAGTGTGGAAGAGGATCTGGCCCTGGCCGCCGTATACAGGATTCAGCGCCGCAACCTGCTCATCATGGGTATTGTCGTCTGCGTTGCTGTTTTGATCATCCTTGGTTTTTCGCGAACCATTACCATCCCCATCGTATCGCTTGTGGGGGCCACGCACAAGGTAGAACAGGGGGAGTACAACGTGGCCATCCGGCCTACTTCGCGCGATGAGATCGGTCAATTGACCTACTCATTTAAGAAAATGGCGAAGGGCCTCAAAGAGCGCGAAAAGATGAAGGATGCTCTGGGTCGTTTTGTGAATAAAGAAATTGCTGAAATGGTCCTCAAAGGGGAGCTCAAGCTGGGCGGCGAGAGAAAGGAATGTGCGATTTTCTTTTCCGATTTGCGCGGGTTTACAGCCATGTCAGAGGGACTCTCACCGGAAGAGGTGGTCGAAATCTTAAACGAATACTTTACTGCCATGGTGAAGTGCGTGAACGATACGCATGGCATTGTGGATAAGTTTATAGGTGATGCTATCATGGCCCACTGGGGTGCGCTCAAGCAGGTCGGCAACAATACGGAAAACGCCGTAAATGCAGCCCTGCTCATGCGCAAAGCGCTGATTGATCTGAACGCCAGACATGCCGGGAAAGGCCCCTTTCTGCAAATGGGGTCCGGAATCAATTCTGGACCGGTGATTTCCGGGCAGATTGGCTCTGAAGACCGTCTGGAATATACCGTGATCGGTGATGCCGTGAATCTGGCCTCCCGGGTGGAAACACTCAATAAACCTTTTGGAACGGATATTTTGATCTCTCAAGACGCTTATGAGCAGGTTCCGGGCATTTTTAAAGTCGAACAAATGCCGGCCATCAAGGTCAAAGGTAAAGCAGAGCCACAGATCATTTACGCGGTAATTGGACGTCTGGATGACCCGGACTGTATGGCAGACCTGGCCACGGTGCGTAAAGCCATGGGTATCCAGGCCAAGGAAGCCAAAGCACCGCAGGAAGAAGAAGTAAAGTATGAGATTCTGGAAAAGTGATGCTTTTCTTGCTGGAGCAGTCAGCGCTCTGGCCCTTTTCCTGAGCTTTCTGCTGTACCGCGACTTTCAGGCCCGTCTGGATGCCGGCGGACGTCAACTGGTGGGCCATATCACATTCAAAGAGCGGGTGGCCCAGCGGAAATACCAGGGACAGGTGATCTGGGAAGATCTGGAACAGAAATCACCCCTTTACAGTAACGATACCATCCGCACCGAGTCTCTGTCAGAAGCTAAAATTACTTTACTGGATGAAACCGTCCTTTCCCTGGAAGAGAAAAGTATGATCGTTCTGGCCAGCGCCGGCGATGGACTGAACATCAATTTCGAGTACGGCGGCATTCAGGCAGCTCAGGGGAAAAACAGCAATCTTACCATCCAGGCAGGCGATAAGACGGTTGCCCTCTCCGACAGCGACGTGCGGCTTTCCGGTAAGTCCGGCGAAGAGCTGAGCATGGTGGTCAATCGGGGCACGGCAGAAGTGCAGTCCGGCGGCAAAACCGAATCTATTGGCGAGAATCAAAAAGCATCGCTTAAGGGAGAGGACGTTAAGGTAGAAAAGCTCGCGCTCATTCCCCTCTCTCCGGCTGACGGTGCGCTCCTTTCCACGTCCGGCCGGCTGCCGGTAAACTTCAGCTGGCAGTCCGGTGGCGCGGCAACCCTTGAGGTGACAGCTGCCTCCGGGGGAGCTGTGGCCACGGCCAACGGCAATGCCGCAGCCACGGTAAACCTTGGCGCCGGCAGCTACATCTGGCGCATTCGTGCTCAAAATCCACAGAGTCGTGTCATGGAATACAGCCCGTCCCGAAGGCTCACGATTCAAAGCGATGAACCTCTGGTTCTTGTTTCTCCTGGTAATGGCAGCACTTTCCCATTCACGGATGAGCCGCCGCCCGTTTCTTTTGTCTGGCGGCCCGCTCCCAATGCCACCAATTACACTCTGGAAATTGCCCGTTCAGCCGGGATGGGTGATGCTGAAGTCCGGTCCGGTGCCTCCACCCGGCTGAGCGTCAATTTATCGGAAGGGCGCTACTACTGGCGGGTGGGCTACAGGAACCCGCAGACCGGTTCCGAGGTCAAAAGCGCTGTGGCCTCCTTTACCGTGAGCAAGCAGGACAAAGCGGCCGCTCCCTCCCCGGCGCGCCCATCTGAAGGAGCACAGTTGCCCGATCAAACAGTGCAAAAAGGACTGCTGTTCACCTGGCGCGCCGGTCGGGACATAGCCCAGACAACCCTGGAAGTTGCGGCCGATCCCGGCTTTGGTAACATCATTTCTTCCATAAACACTTCCGAACAGGTAGCCAGCGTCCGCATCGGCAACGGTCCCGGGCGTTATTTCTGGCGGCTGCGCGGCCGCACCACCGCCGGCGAAGCAACGGATATTTCTGCCGTGCGTTCCTTTACCGTGCAGCCGGCGGGGAAGATTGAACTGATTGCCCCCTATCCAGGCGCAGAAGTCGATGGTGGCAATGCCCGCCAGGGTCTGGCATTCAGCTGGAGGTCCAACCCTGGTACCCATAAAATTGAAATCACCGATGAAAACGGCAGTACACGATCCCTGATCTCGCGCACGGGCACCGCACAGGTGAAACTACGGCCTGGAACCTACAGTTGGAAGGTCAGCCAGAGCGGAGATCTGGGCGAGGTCCTCGCAGAATCGGAAATTGGACGATTTCGCGTGCGACCGGGAGCCATTGATGTGCGCGTCATTGCCCCGGAACCGGACGAAATCATCGATATCAGTCAAAAAGACGAGATCGTTTTCCGCTGGCAAATGGTCGACGATATCCGCAACTACCGCATCCGCCTGTATCTGGAAAATAATGAGCTGGTTCTCAATGTGCTGGCGCAAGGGAATCAGTACCGCCTGCGCGATTTCAAGGATCTTAAACCGGGCAAGGTACGCTTTACCATTACCGCCCTGGAAGGAGACGCTGCGGAGGAAGGCCGACCGCATTATTTTATTATCGAAGCTCGCTCAGAACTCAAAGCACCGGTTATCATTTCTCCGGAAGTGCAGTTCGCGGAATGATCGGAAGAAAAAATCGAACAGCTCTCTATGGTCTGTGCGGCTGTATTTTCTTTATGCTGGCCGCCGTCTCCGCTCTTGAGGCGCAGAATCTTTACCTGGAGTGGAAAGCCGTTGAGGGAGCCGGCGGCTACCGGGTGGAAATCCAGAGTTCTGATGGCAGGCCCATTTTTGATCGCGAGCTGGAGGCCACACGCATTGAATTCACCCTACCTCCCGGATCCTACCGCAAACGCATTGGCGCTATTGACCGTTTTGGAAAGATTGCCGCCTGGTCCGATTGGTCGCCTCTTTTTATAAAACTTCCCGAAGAACCGCAAATCGACGCTGTCATTCCGGCCGGACTGGGCAAAAATAAAGCGGAAACGATTCAATTACGCGGTCGCAATCTTTCAGATTCCACAGAGGTTCGCCTGGAAGGCGGTGGGCTATCCATCCCCGGCAGCGTGAAATTGCGCGGCAAAGATCAGATCGCAGTTACTTTTGATACCAGTGGTCTGCCCGTGGGACCCTACAGCCTGCAGGTGCAGAACAAAAACTTGCGGGGACAGCCGCGTGAAGTCACTTTGAGTGAGAAATCCTCATCGCGGGCCAGTCTCTCCCTTCTTGTGCCGGGGGCCAGTCAACTGCAAGCTGGATCCACCACCCGGGCCCTCCTCTGGGGTGGCCTTTTTACCGGGCTTGTAGCGGGGAGTATCAGTGAAAGCTATCAGGCAGCAACCGTGGCCGCAGCCACGCGGCGCGATCTCACCGTGAATCTCATTGCCTCTCCGAGCACCCTCCTCATTGCCCGGGACAGACTGGATCTGGATAACCAGGGAGCAATGACACTTGCTTTACTTGGCTACAACAACTATAGATCCTACAAGAACCGCTACGATCAACATCTGCTGAATGCAGCCGTCCTGGGCGGAGCTGCCGGGCTCGTCTACACGCTACAGTATGCGGATGCCATTGACTGGCAGTGGCTTGAGCTTCTTCCCGGACTACCGCAAATGGAGCGCGGGTCCAGTGCACGGGCTGCCTTTTTCTGGACGGGATTCGGTACATTACTCTTTGCTGCAGGGAGGGAAGCTCAATCGGCAAGCGCCGCGGTCAGGAGCCAGAGATCCGAAGTCATCCCTTCGCTCTTAAGCGATCCCGGCCGGACGCTGGTGCTGCTGTCCACTTTTCCGGCACAGGAGCGCGGCAGGCTCCTCATGCTCAGCTACCACGAGTCCAGAAAACTCGAAGCCCGCTACAACCGAAACATAACCAACATGAGTGCATTTGGCAGTGGTGCTCTGGCCCTTTTTGCAATTCACCTGGTCGACAATGCTGCCGCCTACACGGCATTTACCCGGGTCAGGCCGTCTGAACAGGATGTGATTGGGGAAGTAGGCCTGACCCTGGCTTACTGAAAGTCTGACCTTCAAACCAATTTATAAATTCCGTCACAGCACTGTCCAGGCAATTGATGGGAATGCCGCCCGCTTTGCGAATCAATTCAGCAGCCGGCTCATCAAATACTCGAACAACAACCTTTGCTGTACCGCCGCGAGCGAGTCGCACTACATGAATGGAATCCTCCAGCCGGCGGGCAAAACTGAGCACCAGATGGGCGGAACGCAAAGAGGCCGTTCCCAGCATCTGTCTGTTGTTGCGGCTGTCTCCCGCAAAAGCCATCAGGCCCTGGCTGCGTAACTGAGCAACGACTTGAACGTCATCGTCTATAATCAGAATCTCACGCCCGGTTTGCTTGAGCATCTCGAGAATTTGCCGGCTCACCGTGCCAAAGCCTAAAATGAGAATGTGACCGCTCAGCCGGGGGCCCTCTTCTCCGGGACGAAACCCGGGACGATAATGCATCATATAATACGTAGTACGATCTGTAGCCAGAAGTGGAGTAATCGTCATGGTTGTTACGGTGATCAGCGCGATAATGGAAAAGAGTTCCGGATCGATTTTCCCATTCTGATAAAATAGAAGTGCCGCGGCAAGGGAGAGCTCTCCCGCCTGGGCCAAAAGCAGTCCGCTCTCCAGAGAGGACCGGGTGGAAATACCCGACCGTTCCCCGATGAAAGTCACGACAGGAGGCGTGATCAGGAAGAGAAGAATTACAAAAGCAAGAACAGTGAAAAGGCCGCCGGCGGACGGGAAAACGATAAGCGCTCCCAGAGCCACAAAGAAGAAGGCCAGGAAGAAATGGGTTACGGAGAAAAGCTGTCCGCGCACCAGACCGTTCACCGGAAAAGCGGAAAGTGCTATACCGCCGGCAAAGGCACCCAGGTGCAGGGGTAAACCCAGTCCGTGAGCCATGCCCAGGAAAATAAACAGTACAGCAAGGGCAAGCAGTAGAAGGATTTCATCGTCCTCTGCAAATTTTTTCACCAGGAAAGGCACGATGATGACATGCATCAAGCTCGATGCCGCCCCCAGGAGAAGTATGTAGATTCCGGTTTCAAAGTAATGCAAATCGTTTCCTTCCGGGAGGAAAGCAAGAAGCGCCAGCATGATCGTATCCTGTATTAAAAGGACCCCGGTAACCAGACGGCCAAAAGGTTCATACATCTGACCGTTGTTGCGCAAGTGGCGTACCACGGCGAGAGTGGAACTGGACGCTACGGCAAACGATAGAAGCAGGCCGGCATTATGATCATACCCCAATAGATGAGCCAGCCCGTAAGCCGAGAGTCCAACCAGGCTGATCTGAGTGATGGCCATGAGAAAAATCGTGCCGGAACGATTGGCAAAACGTTCCGGAGAAAGTTCGATCCCCATGGAGAACAGCAGGAAGGCAAGACCCAGTTCCATACTGCTCTGCAAGAATTCCACCGGTATTTCCGTCAAACTGCCCAGCACCAGACCGCAGACCAGGAGCACCGCAACCACCGGAATCTTAAAGTAACGCGAAATACCGTAGCCCACCGCCGCCGTGGCCGCAATAATAGCCATGAAGGTCAAAGAAGATCCCCCCGGGCCAGGCGCTCCGCAAAGGTAGGCACCACCGATTCCTTGGGACTGATAATGAAAGCCGCTCCGATTTTCTCAAGGCCATCTTTCATGGAGGGGTCCCGCGAATGCACAACGTAGGGAATCCCGGCATCCTTACAGCGGAAGGCGAGCAAGTTGTTTGTGTCCTCAATTTGCAGAGCGGATACAAGGATTTTAGCACGAGCAAAACCAGCCTCGTTTAACGTGCTTGCGTATTCGATGTTTCCATGCATGATCTGACAGGGTAAGTCCAGAAGTTTGTGCGGATCGTTATCTATAGCAAGGACGGTTTCCCCGCGCTCATGCAGTTCACGGGCCAGTTCCCGGCCCAGCGTATTCATACCGATGATGATGACATGATTGCCAGGCAAAATGTGGCGATCCGGCGGATCTTCGCGCGCTCGCAGCCACCTGAGCAGACCCTTCTTCTGAGCAAAAGTATACAGGCTGTCGGAATAGACGATCATGTAAGCAGACACCGATATGGTCACAATGCCAATCAAAGAAAATAAAGAGAGGATATCCGCAGATATGGCACCGGCTGAAATTCCAGCGGCAATAAAAATAAAAGAAAACTCACTGATCTGCGACATGGAAACACCGGCGTAAAACGCCGTCTTCTCTGAATATTTCATCCGGGTGATCAAAACAAAAAAGATGAGTGAATTGGTCAAAAGAACGAGAATCGAAAGTAAGAAGGCAGCCAGTAGCTGGTTTTCTGCAGCGGCAAAGTCCATACGCGCACCGAGCAATACAAAAAAGATCACAATAAAAAATGTCATAACAGGATGCACGCGTCGGCGCAGGTCACCGGCGTAGCCATCCTGTGCCAGAGCAATTCCCGCCATAAAAGCACCAATCTCCGGAGACAGCCCGAGCCGGATGGCAAGGACGACCATGAGAAAACACCAGGCAAGGCTCCAGATAAAAATGGTATCACTCGAGCGGGCGGCCCAGGTAAAGGGATAGGGAAGAACGTAGCGAGCACACAGATACAGAAGAAGGGCAAAAAAGCCCAGAGCCAGAAAAGATCGGCCAATGCCGGTCAGGACCGCCAGGGCTCCGGATGCAGTACCCATTCCGGAAAGCACTGTTAAAAGGATCACGACTATGATGCTCTGCACCAGAGAAATGCCCACGGCAATGCGGCCATACAGTGAATCGAGTTCTCCCTTCTGATCCAGGAGCTTTACCACGACAACCGTACTGGAAAAGGTTACTGCTGTGGCTATGTACGCCGTTTCCACCGCAGAATAGCCCAGGAGATAGGTCAAACTGCCGCTTAGAAAAACGGTCAGGACAACCTGTCCAATGCCGCCAACCAGGGCCACCGCACCCAGATCGGCAATGCGGCCGGCACTCATCTCCAGACCCACCAGAAAAAGGAGGAGGACGACACCGCTGTCGCTGATCAGCTGCAGAATCTTATCCTCGGTAACAAGCCCGCTCAGAGGGCCTAAAATCAAACCCACCACCATATATACAACAATACCCGGCATGCGGATGCGGCTGGCGAGTATGGCCAGAACGGCTGCACAGATGAGCATCATCCCCAGATTTTGCAGTACCGAACTCACCGGAGCACCACTTACGGTGGTTGCCGGGTATGTAAAGGATGAAACCCGCTCTGCTCGCTTGCCAAAAAAAAACGGCTACCGGGTCATTGTGTCAACGCTGGCTTGACAGGTTACGGGGAGGGGTAAAATAACCTTTCGGGGGATGTATGAAAAACGAAGGGATCAAATGGTACCGCAGCCTGACTTTCCTGGCCCTGACCGGAATTACTCTGGTGCCGCTCTGGGCCCTGGGCGGCATTGTTCTGATCATGAACACACTGGGCGAAGACCTGGTGGTGGAAGAATCTTCGCGACTCATTGAAGAACTGGGAAATACGGCCATAACTGAAATTGGCACACGCTCCAGTCAGATCGAAGCTTTGACCCGAAGCCTGGCCCTTCTGGGCGAAGGTATCCCTCGTGACCCGAATCTTGCCCGGACCGTGTTGCCTGGACTCATCAATTTTCACTCCGATCTTGATGTGGCCGGCGGCGGTATCTGGCCTGAGCCCTTCACCTTCACTCCTGGAGTGGAGAAGCGCAGCTTCTTTTATGGTCGCAATCAAGAGGGCAAGCTGGAATACTATGATGATTACAACACTGGCCGCGGTTACTTCAAAGACGAATGGTATCCGGTGGTTAAATACTCGCAGAGCGGTAAATGTTTCTGGTCCAAATCGTACATGGATCCGTATTCGTATCAGCCCATGGTAACCTGTACGGTGGCAATGAGAAATGGTAAAGAATTCCGGGGAGTGGCCACCATCGACCTGCGACTCGAGGGCCTGCATGATTTCATGGAACGCATCCGACAAAAAACTGGGGGCTATGTTTTTCTTCTGGACAGAAATAATAAATTCCTTACCTTCCCGGAGCCTGATAAGGTACGACTGACGGGTACGGATGATAAAGGCAAAACAACCCAGGAGTTCATCACAGCGCAAGAGCTGGGCAAGCGTGAGCCATTGTTTTTGCCCATAGCGCAGGCCGTAGAATCTATGAATGAAGAAATCCTGAGCCGGGCGCGGGCAATGCCAGGATTTCGTGCGGACATAGCCAGTAAACTCACCGTTGATTCCGATCAAATCAATGCAGAAGAAGCAGCAATGATAGCGGCAGTTATTGCGGATCCCATCGGCTCGGAAAAAAAGAATACCAATCTCTTTCGCAAGATCACGATTCCCGATGATTTTTTGATCCAGGAAGAATCCCTGGTTTTTCTCTTCAATGTTCCCGATTCCTACTGGAAGGTTGTGGCGGTAAAACCGGTCCGTGAGGCCAGGGCTGTTGCTGCGGCCATCAGCAGGCTCATCATTGTGCTCATGTCCATTACGATCCTTGGTGGCGTGATTCTGGCAGCTTTTCTTTTGCATGTATTCTTCAATCGCCCCATCCGGGCCACCACCCGTGCCGTCGAGGAACTGGGCTCCCTTGTCGCAGAACGCAAGTTCCAGCAACTTTCCGAGCACCGCATCCCCGAGCAAAACCAGGATGAACTGGGCTACCTGGCCCGGGTAATGAACTCCCTTTCCAGCGAACTCGAAACGAGCTACAAAAGTCTTCTGGAGCTCAACGCCAGCCTGGAGCAGAAAGTAATTGAACGCACTCAAGAATTACAGAACACCCTCGAAGCGGTGCGCAGTCTGAAATTTCAACAGGACGGAGACTACTATCTCACGTCACTGCTCATCAATCCGCTTTCCGGCAATTTTGCCCGCAGTGATTACTGTAAGATTGATTTTCTCGTGCGCCAGAAAAAGCAGTTCGAGTTCCGTCACTGGAAAGAAGAGATCGGCGGCGACATGTGTACCAGCCACTCCATCCAGCTCCAGGGTCGCGCCTGCACGGTTATCGTGAATGCCGATGCCATGGGCAAATCCATGCAGGGAGCCGGCGGGATACTGGTTCTTGGCTCCATTTTCAACGCAACCATTGCCCGCACCCGCCTGTCTCATGTGATCCAGAAGCAATCCCCCGAACGCTGGCTGAAAAACGCCTTTATAGAACTTCAAAAAGTATTTGAATCTTTTAATGGTTCCATGCTGATCAGTCTGGTTCTCGCGCTCATTGACGATGAGAGCGGAGTGCTCTACTTCATTAACGCTGAACACCCGGACCTGGTTCTCCTGCGCGGAGGGAAGGCTCGCTTTTTGACTCCGCAGCAGCAGTTCAAAAAAATCGGTGTGGTCTGGTCCGGGTTCAACAGCCTGCAAGTTCAGGTATTTCCGCTGGAAAATCGCGATATTGTCATTTTTGGTTCTGATGGACGCGATGACATCGCCATCGGCGCAGGAGAAGACGGGAACCGGATGATCAATGAGGATGAAACCCTTTTCCTGCGCATCGTTGAAGATTCAGGCGGCGACCTGACGCAGATTCTTTCAAGTATAGAAAAGCACGGCGTGCTTACGGATGATCTCTCTCTGGCCCGACTCGAATACGCAAGCACTGCACCGGCCCTGGAAAACTCGACAATACAGAGTATTAAAGAGGCCAGAGCGTTGCTTGCAAAGGAGGAGCCGGCACACGCTCTTGAAATCCTTTCTCCTTTGCTCACGGCAGGCGACAGCCATCCTCTGCTCTGGAAATATATGGCAGATGCGGAATTCAAGCTGGGTGAATACGCTCATGCTGCCGAGCTTGCTCGCCTTTATGTAGAGAGCGCTCCGGCTGATACCTCATTTCTTTTGCGCGCTTCTTATTATTTCAGTAAGAACGGGGACATCATCCAGGCCATCGACCTTGCCGAACGTTACCGTATGCGTCGGCCCGATGATCTGCGGATTCTGCAGAGCCTGGCGCGACTGTATCGCAAGAGCGGCAATGAAGAGCGTGCCAGCGAGCTTCTGGCGACTCTCAGTGCGACTTGACAGTGCCCGGTTACCCGGGACACCGGGAATATGTCATTGCATTCCCACCCGGCCTATCCCAACTTCCATCTGGTGGAACATCCGCTTGTCGCTCACAAGCTGACCCTGCTGCGCGACAAGAACAGCAACAAGAAACTCTTCAAAGAACTTGTGCATGAAGTCACTCTGCTTCTGGCTTATGAGGCCACAGCCAACCTGCCTCTGATAACCACGCGCATAGAAACACCCCTGGAAGCCGCCGATATGCCGGTCATTGCCGGAAAGAAGTCGGTCATTCTACCGATTCTGCGGGCAGGCCTTGGCATGGTTGATGCCTTCCTTTCTTTGATGCCGGGAGCCCGCGTTGGCCATATTGGCATGTATCGCGATGAAGAAACTTTAGAACCACACACTTATTTTTTTAAGATTCCCCCATCCTGTCATGAGCGTATCGCCTTCATTCTTGATCCCATGCTGGCAACTGGAGGATCAACCTCTGCAGCTATCACGAGACTCAAGGCGGCCGGGCTATCGCGAATGAAACTCGTTTGCCTTCTGGCTTCTCCAGAAGGAGTGGAAAGGATTTCTGTGGATCATCCCGATGTTAAGATTTTTTCTGCGGCGCTGGATCGTGAACTCGATGAGCATGGCTATATCAGGCCAGGCCTTGGTGATGCCGGCAACCGCCTTTTTGGCACACGATAACCATGACTGGCGCACTCCCCACCAGGCACCTGCGAGATCGCCTGAAAGCCGACGAAAGGATTCTCTCCAGCTTTCTGACCCTGCGTGACCCGGCCTCGGCTGCTCTTATGACCGCCGCCGGATTTGACTGTCTGGTCATTGACCTTGAGCATACCCGTCACCATCCCGAGTCTCTGGAAAAAATGATCACCGCTGTTCACCAGGCTGGTGGCGGCTGCGTGGTTCGCCTGCCGGGACTGTACCGGGAATGGATCAACTGGGCTCTTGATAGCGGGGCTGATGGCCTGCTTTTACCCATGCTCGAAGAGGAAAAATATTTGCAGAAATTTATAGAATTGTGCCTTTATCCGCCACAGGGAAAGCGCGGCTATAGCGGCCTTTCGCCGGCAACAGGCTACGGGAAAACAAAAACAGAAAACTACTGGCAGAAAGCTAACGATCGCCTGCTTCTTTGTGTTCAGATTGAAACAGCCCGGGCCCTGGAAAACTTAGCTGGACTTTTGAACCAGGACCGTATTGATTTGTATTTTTTAGGCACGGGGGATCTGTCGGTGGACCTGGGCACTCCAGGTCAGTACGAGAGCCCCGCATTTCTGCAAGCGATCGACACTTTCTTTTCCTGTCTGCAAAGCCGCGGTTCTATAGCCCGCAGTGGAATGTATGGTAGCACAAAATCGCGCCTGAAAGAGGGACAAAACCGTGGTGCCCGCTTTCTGGTACATGGATCCGATTCTCTTTTTTTATTGAACCAGGCACGCCAGGAGCGTCAGGCCCATTCAGTGGAGTCGGCCGGATAACTTGACTCCGACTCAGTCCGTCGGGCATCTACAAATTTTTCGTGTTTTTTTCAAGTTCTCCAACATATTTTTCCTGGTACAACTGAACAAATGTCAGAAACAAAATGACCACAAGAGGTCCGTAGAAAATTCCGGCCACGCCAAAGACCTGCATACCTCCAATGATGGCCAGAAAAACCACAGCCGAGTGAATTTTAAGTCGCGCGCCGACAAAGCGCGGCTTGAAATAGTTTTCCACAAGGAGAGCCACGGCGGAACACCAGATAAAAAGCATGAGACCCGCCACCCAGTGCCCCTGAATGAGCAAATAGATAGTAGCCGGGACATAGACAAAACTCATGCCCACAAGAGGAATGAAAGCAAGAATGATCATGACCACAGTCCAGAAAAGTACGGATTGAAAATCAGCCAGCCAGAAAGCGAATCCGGCAAGAATTCCCTGCAAGAGTCCACCGATTCCATTACCCACAAGCGTGGCAAAGTTCATCTGATTGAATCGTTCAATCACGAGCTCTTTGTCTTCCCGCGCCAGAGGCAAAATTTCCAGCAGGAACGCCTTGAGTTGCGAGCCTTCGCGAAAGAGAGCAAAAGTGACAACAAACATAATAAAAAATTGGAATAAGAATAGGAATATATTTCCTATTATATTATTTACGCTATTCAATATATAGCCACTGACCGCCCCGGCCGCACTGAGGACAAGCTCTATTACCCCTTCCGGAGAATACTCGACATTAAAAAGAGAAAAAATTTGACTGGCGGTGGATGCCAGGTATCCCTCTCCAAAAAAAGTCTCCGTCAGGAACTCCCGGCTGAGAGTCATCTTGATGGTTTCATACGCGGTCAGTGCTTCACGGGCCAGCCGGAAGATGACGTAAATGGAGGGCAATATAACAAGAAGGAAAATGATGATACACACAGCTGCCGAGGACAGAGTCCGACTGAACTTGAAGCGCCCCATAAACAGATGATGCAGAGGGTAAAATGCCCCCGCAAGTATGGCCGCAAAAATGACCGGTGTAACGATTGGCCAGAAAAGAAGGCCCATCAAAAAAACGATACCCAGGAAAAAGAAGAGAAAAGTGAAGAGCTGATAGCGAGGCATAAGCTTGCCTGCCATGCTGCGACCCACCGGGCAAGCACTTCCCGGGCAAAAAGTGGTTGTAAATTTCAGTGCTCAATCGATTCTCTATGTGTTGACAGCTGCCCCTGCCCAGAAGACGGCCTTTGTGGAATTGCCGGCTAATCTCATTTTTACACGGGAGGGGCTTGCTCTGCTCTCTGCCAATCCCAACGCAGAAATCAAACGTGTAACCGGCAAAGACGGCAGTCCACGTGAGGGCATGCAGAGCAAAAGTTACAACGCACCCACAATTCAAAAAATGATCATGAATTCCTACCTGGAAGAGATCTACATTAAACTCCCCGATCTTCTGCGCAAAAGACATGAAATCATAAGCACGAACAATCTGATTGTATATGCAATCCTTTACAAAAAACTTTCCCCATCTCTGGCAAGGATGCTTTTTGATTCCACCGTGGTGAAGGAATTCAATCGCAAGAATCCCAAAAACTCCATTGTGGATCTCAAACACATCAGCATGCAATCAGCGGCGAAGCTGGTGGAATCGAGGAAAGACCTTTTTCTTTCCATCAAGAAGAGCATCCAGGATGCCGTTCTGTATCAGGTCAGTATCAATACCGAGCTTCAGGAAGAGGATCGCACCATCATGGCTCGCAGTATTCCTAAGTTCATTGACTGGATCGACAATCGCATATGGTATCTTTATTTCATCATCCACCAGACGCCATTGAAAGAACAAATGCAACGCGCCATGGTACGCATGATCACACAATATCTGGATCATACAAGAATCGGTACGCATCTTTCCAATCTCTTGATGGAATTTGTACAGAACGCGGAAAAAGCACACTTTGAACGGTTGATCATAAAAAACAATCTTGCTAAAAAAGATGACGTGGATACCTATTTGCGCGATCGGGGCAATCGGCAATTTATTATTGATGAAGCAACGCGCCGCGATCAAATGCTTGAGATATCCTGGTCCATGGCATCGGAGCGCGGCGCTGGCGGGCGCAACTACCGCATCATTATCACCATTTCTAACTATGGCTTGATCGATGAACGGACCCGGTCTTTGCTTCATAACAAGATGAAAACGAATGTCGATGGCATTGGCCTGGCTTCCTTCTATGAGGGCGGAGGAGACGCTGATAAGCTGGGTGCCGGTCTGGGTCTTCTTTACAATTCCTACCTGGAAGATTTATGCCGCAAAGAGGGAATTTTTTATAAAACAAGCATATTTCCTGAGCCGCGCCATGAGAAAACTACGGTGCAAATGGAACTGGCCCTCTGATGCATCGCTTCCTGGAAAATCAGCCCGATCCGATCTATGATGTTCTTATCATCGGCGGCGGCATCAGCGGTGCCTGCGTGGCCTACGAAGCCGCCAGCCGCGGCCTTTCTGTTGCCCTGGTAGAAAAAGATGATTTTGGCGCCGCCACTTCTGCAGCAACATCCAGGCTCATACACGGCGGCCTGCGCTACCTGAACTACCTGGAATTTGGCCTGGTTCGGGAGTCGTTGCGTGAAAGGCGTATTCTGGAAGATATCGCCCCGAACTTCGTCTATCCACTGCCTTTTCTCATTCCCACCTATCGTTCTTTGTCCAGCAATCGCTTCATCCTCAAGGCGGGGATGATTCTGTATGATATGCTATCCTGGGATAAGACCTTTACCCGGCATCGTTCCAAAAAAATTCCAGGGCACCGCAGCCTGTCCGCGAAGGAGGTACTTTCTATTTCGCCACAGGTTCCAGCGCATAACCTTACCGGTGGACAGATGTATTTTGACTGCCAGAGCATTTTTCCCGAACGACTGACTCTGGCCTTTCTAAAAAGCGCCGCTCAGTACGGCGCACATCTGAGCAATTATGCCCGAGTCGTGGGTTTTGGACGCCATTCCGACGGCAGTCTGCAAACAGCACAGGTAATCGATCAATTGACCGGACAACCCTTTGAAATCAAAGCAAAAATCTTCATCAACAGCGCCGGCCCCTGGGTAACGCGGGTACAGAAAGTCGCTACGGGATCTGTGGAACGCCCGATCAGGATGTCCGAAGGGATCCATATCATTGTCCCCTCTTTACAAAAAGACCATGCGCTGGTCATGCAGACTCCTGATAGACGACATTTCTTCTTAATTCCCTGGCGCGGACACACCTTGATCGGTACCACGGATCGCGACTACGATGGTGACCCCGATGACTACACAGTGCGTCGGTCCAGCATAGAGCAATTTATAGGAGAAATCAATGCCACATTCGGTAAAGAACTTATCCGCTACCAGGACATTCGCTTTGCCTACGGAGGGCTCAGGCCACTTACCGACACACATACAAAAAGCAGCTACAGCTCTTCGCGACGCTATGAAATATTCGATGGAGAAAAATCGGGAATCAAGGGACTCATCACAGTAGAAGGCGGAAAGTACACGACCAGCCGGAACCTGGCAGAGAGCGTGGTGAATCTGATCGAGAAGAAACTGGGCGGCAAATTGCGGCCATCGCACACGGTCCTGGAACAACTCTATGGAGCGGAGATGTTTCACCTGGAAGACTTTCTCCAATTTGCGCCCAGGCGTTATCCCGCATTTGCCGCAAGGACCGTTCAAACTCTGGCGCGCACCTACGGTACGGAATTTGAGCACGTTCTGCTCCTTGCGACAGATGAAGGGCTTTCCAGATCCTTAAACCAGGACGGAGAAATCCTGGCACAGGTGCTGTACGCCGTACGCAACGAAATGGCCCGGAACCTTCTGGATGTACTCTTGCGCCGCACCGGACTGGGATCTCTGGGGCACCCGGGCACTAAAATTCTGGAACAAACCGGTAAAATCATGGCGCGAGAATTACGCTGGTCCAGTCGCTTTTTACAGAGTCAGTTGAGGAAAGCTGATGAGGCGCTGCGTGTCCCGCAGTGAGTGAAAAACCTGGACATGCGGCTCTCAAAAGTCCTCTGGTTGCTCCTCTGCGCTCAGAACCTGCTGGCGCAACCGCTCTCAGAGGAAACGCTGGAGCAAATCCGGGAGTTCACCCGCCAGAGCGTTCACTCTACCATAGATGACATCGCCCGGCTACCGCCCGAGGCCTGGCAGCCGCTGAAAGCCGGTGCTCAAAGCTTTGGTTACACAGACGATGCCATCTGGACACGACTTAAGCTACACAACCGCGGCACAGCTGAACACTTTATCCTTGAGCTGCGCTATGCGGCCCTGGATCTGGTTGAACTCTATCAGCCACAAAAGGGACGATTTGCAGTCCGCTCAAGCGGAGATCGCCTGATGAGAAGTCAGCACGAAATAGCGCACAGGCTGCCTGCCCTGCCGCTGGAAATTCCGCCCGGCCAGCCACTCACCGTTTACCTTCGCGTGGTCAGCTCCAGCACAGTGATTTTGCCCATTGAGATCTACAGACCCATCGAATTTGCACGCAGATCTGATCGTGATACCCTGCTTCTGGGTCTTTTCTTTGGGCTTCTGCTGGTAATGGCCTTCTACAACTTGTTTCTGGCAGGACTGCTCCGCAGCCTTGCCTATATTTATTATATTTTATATATTTTGTTTTTCTCTTTATTCCAGATCGCTGATCAGGGGATTGGCGTTCGCTACCTCTGGCCGGATCGCTTTCTCTTTTTACAAAATGAACTGGTCCCGGTATATATTGGCCTCTCCATTGTCTTTGCCCTTCTTTTCACCCATCGGTTTTTGCGCCTTGGCGAATTTCACTTCTGGGCCAGCCGGCTGGTCCGCTTTTTGACCATTTATGCCGGCCTCGCAGCCATTACGACCGCTTTTGTACCGTACCGCCTGGCGATTGCCTTGAATATGATCAGCGCTCTGACTCTGCCTCTGGCCGTTATTCCATCCGGATTCATCTGCATGAAAAAAGGATTCCGGCCAGCACGCTATTTCCTGGCCGCCTGGTTCATGCTGGTTCTGGCAATCGCCTATCGGGTTCTGGTCAATACCGGAATCGTTTCTCCTGGAATTCTTTCCGAATACAGTATCCAGATCGCTTCGTCCGCGGAAGTGCTGCTCCTTTCCATGGCCCTGGGAGAACGAATGAGTTTTTCGGAAAAAGAAAGACTGCGGCTGCAATCAGAGGCACTGGAACAGCAGCAATGCCTCAATCAAAGACTGCGTGAAATCGATGCGTTAAAGGATGAATTTCTGGCGTCAACATCCCATGAATTGCGTACTCCACTGCATGGAATCACCGGACTGGTTCAATCGGTTCTTAGCGGTACCACCGGTCCTGTTACGGAAAAAACACGCGAGCATCTGGAACTCGTTGTGGCCAGTGGGCGGCGGCTCAACAGTCTCATCCATGACATCCTGGATTTTTCGCATCTAAAGCACGGCCAGTTGCAACTGCGCCCGCAGGCCATTCCCCTGCAAAACCTTCTGGAGAACACCGCCACTTTATCCCGGCCCATGCTTAAGGCTGGTGTAGTTCTTACGGTGGACTGCCCTGCGGATCTTTTTGTCCTGGCCGACCACGACCGCCTTGAACAGATTCTCTTTAACTTGATTGGCAATGCGATCAAATTTACGGCCGCAGGGGAGATCAAAGTCAGAGCAGGAGCGGAAGATAATGGAAAAATACGGATTTCTGTAGTAGATACCGGATGCGGCATACCGCTGGACAGACAGGAGCGCATCTTTGAAAGCTTCACTCAGGCCGATGGCTCCATCGCACGCGAGTTTGGGGGTACCGGCCTCGGGCTGGCCATTGTGCGCAAGCTGCTGGAATTGCATAACAGCAAAATAGACCTCAATTCTGCACCGGGCAAGGGATCCCATTTTTCTTTTCTGCTTCCCGCAACCCACAGGTCTGCGGACCTTCCCGCAACCCTCGGACCGGCAAACCTTCCCGTAGATATTCCCGCAGCGGCCCCGGCCAGAACGCCTCCGGTCATCCAGCAAAATGCCCCTCCGCTATCCGGTGGTCCGGTAGCTCTGGTCGTCGATGATGACCCCACCAATCGACTGATTCTTTCAGATTTTTTAGCACTGGACAACTGGTCGGTTATTACGTAGAAAATGGACAGGCCGCGCTTTCCTCCCTGCAAAATAGCCTGCCCGATCTCGTACTCCTTGACATTATGATGCCAGGGCTTTCCGGCTACGACGTCTGCCGTAAAATTCGGGCACTTCATTCGCCCACAGAGCTCCCGGTGATCATGCTTACAGCGCGCAGCCAGCTGGAAGACCTGCTGGAAGGATTTGAAACCGGGGCCAACGACTACTTGCGTAAACCTTTCGATGCACGCGAGTTGCGGGCCCGCGTGCGCACCATGCTGGCTATCAAGAAATCAGCCCGCATTCAATCGGAATATGCTTCTTTGCAACAGGAACTGGAAATCGCCTGGCGCATCCAGCAGGCGCTTCTGCCCGGTGAACTGCCCCGGGAAGATGGCATCACCATCGCTGCACGTTATGTGGCCATGGCCGGCGTAGGAGGTGATTTTTATGATATCGTGCGATTGCCCGGCGGAGAAATAGGCTTCCTCATGGCCGATGTATCCGGTCACGGTGTACCGGCCGCGCTTGTGGTTTCCGTTTTCAAAATGGCCTTTACGATCCAGAAGGAATACCCCCAGGATCCGGGGCAGCTCTTTGAAAATCTCAACGCCATTTTGATCGGCAATACGGGCGGGGAATTTATTACCGGAAGCTTTGCTGCTCTCGATCCGCGCAGTCTGATGCTTCAAGTAGTGAACGGCGGACACCCTCCCCTGCTTGTTCATCGGCGGCGCACAGGAGAAATTATTTCCCTTAGACCCCACGGGCGCATTCTGGGTTTTTTTGCTGAGGTATCGTTTGAAATTGCTCGCCTGAAGCTTGAGACCGGTGACCGGGTCATACAATATACGGACGGACTGACAGAAGCCCGGCGCGGTGGAGTACTTTTCGAAACGCAGCTCAATAATCTACTGAAAGAGTTTTCCCACCTTCCCCTGGACCTTTTTCTTGATCAATTGGTCCAGGAAGTGACAGCATGGTCTGGTGGCGCGGACAAAATTCATGATGACGTGGCCTTGCTGGCTTTTGAAATAACCGACCGCTGAACATTCAGGCAAAGGAAAGGTAATAGAAAAATTCCTGATTTCCTTTTTTCCCTGAAATGGCAGCCGGAACCACGCTTTTTAGCGCAATACTTTTATCTTTTAAGAACGACTGGAACTCGCCCTGGATCTCTGCGCTTTGATCCTGCGGTTGCACTCCTTTGATCGTCGTATGACTGGCTTCAAACTGGGGCTTGAGCAAAAAAAGCCCTTCCCAGGCACCCGGTTCCGGTAATTGGGATCGAAAGCCGCAGAGAGCCGCTACGATGCTGCGCAGACTCAGAAAGGACACGTCGCAGACAAAAAACCAATCCTCCGCCAGGTCATCCGGATCAAACCACTCCTTATGGATAGAAGTAATATTATGCCTTTCCAGGACAGTAATCTCAGGCCTCTTTCGCAGAGAATACTCAAGCTGTCCGTAGCTGACGTCCACCGTGTAGATTTTCTTTGCGCCGCATTCGAGGATCACGCGGGTAAATCCGCCATGAGCGGCGCCCACGTCCACAGCGATTCGACCGCGCAGATCAATTTCCAGAGTGCGCAATACAGGCAGGAGCTTCTGACTGCCCCGCAGCTCACGCAGAGGACGAATGCGGATCAGGTCCTTTTCTACCAGGCGCCGTCCGGCACGGGTTTCGATTGCATCGTTGACCAGAACTCTGCCGGACAGTAGCAGCGCTTTCATTTCACGCTCGCCGTGGCCTTTATCCAGCAGATATTGACCCAGGGTCAACGCAGACGATTCCCGAGGAAGGAGGGAAGTTCCCGCCAGAGTGGTAAAAAACGGGGCGATACAGGTAGCTGCTCAACCGCCTTTTGTAGATTCTTCTCTTCCGTCCTGACGTGTGCCTCTGCACGGGCCAGACCCATGAGAAGGGGCGCGGAAAGCTTTCCAGCCTTTGCATCCTTTCCAATCGTCTTGCCCAGGTCTTCGCTTGTGGATGTAGCATCGAGCAGATCATCCACCCACTGAAACAATTGTCCCAGCTGCATGCCGATAGAGAAAAATTGACTCACCTGCCCCTCCGGGCAGGCCCGAAAAAGAGCGCCCATTCCGGCTGCTGCTGCAAACAGGGCCCCCGTTTTTTTCCTGTGAATGCGATACAAAAGCTCTTCCGTCGGTGAAAGATGATTTTTTTCATAAAACAAATCAAGCGCCTGCCCGGCCACCATACCCTGGTGGCCGGCGGACCCGGCAAGCATCCGGATAAGATCCAGGCGCAGCTCCGCTGCTGCGTCCAGCGAAGCCAGCGTTTCAAAGGCCAGCGTATTCAATGCGTCCCCGGCTAAAATGGCCTCCCACTCAGAGAAGGCCACATGGCAGGTTGGGCGACCACGGCGCAAATCGTCATTGTCCATGGCAGGCAGATCATCGTGGACCAGGGAATAGGTGTGAATGGCTTCCAGGGCAAACGCTGCCGGCAAAAGAAGATTCTGGTCTTTAAAATGATCGGGGTTCACTTCCGCGCAAAGAAACAGGAGAGCCGGCCGCAAGCGCTTGCCCCCTCCGGAAAGAACGTAATCCATGGACCGTGCCAGCTCAGGCACGGTTTCCTGTTTCAGAGCGGGGAGCGCGATCTGTGCTAAATAGTCATCAAAAACCGTACGGGCAAATTCCAGATAGGAAGATAAACTCTCCAGAGTAGTGGACCCGCATCCAGAAGCTAAAGAAGTTCAGATTCTTTAAAGAAAAAGGCAATTTCCGCAGCGGCATTCTCTGCCGAGTCAGAGCCATGCACCGCATTGGCCTCTTTAGATTCAGCATAGAGCGCCCGGATGGTTCCCGGGGCAGCCTGCGCCGGATCTGTTGCCCCGATCACTTCCCGCCACTTAGCCACGGCGCTTTCTCTTTGCAGGGCGGCAGCAATGACCGGTCCGGAACTCATATAGGAACACAGATCGGAGTAAAAAGGGCGCTCTTTATGAACGGCATAGAATTTTTCTGCATCGGCCTTACTCAGCTTGAGATAACGCAGGCCACAGATTTTGAATCCTTCTGATTCAATGCGGCTGATGATGTGTCCGGCATGTTTATTTTTGATGGCATCCGGCTTTAAAATAATGAGTGTTTTTTCCATGGCCGTAGCAATTCTGTCGTGGACCGGGACGTCAAACAAAACCGATACTGTAACATGAAGATCCTTCCCGAACAGCTGGAATTCAGTGATCTGTCCGAACTCAGTGGATTCGTAGAACGTTTCCGCCTTGCCGGTACGGTCAAACTGCTGGAACCGGTGACGGACAACAGCGGGAGCGTGCTCATCAAAGAAAACGTTGTCATCAAAGAATCCTCACTGGAAAAGCTGGAACAGTTGAAGGGCCTCTACCGGCCTGTCTTCAAAATAGCTATAGATGCCGATCTATGCCAGCGCATGCGTTCGTTTCTGATCTCCTTTGCCATGGATCTTCTCAAGCACAAAGACAACCAATTCCTGGCCCACCTGTTTGCCAGCACGGAACATCGCTACCCCGCTTATTTGCGCACAGCCCTTCTGCCAAGGCCGGTGCTGCTCACTTTTTACAAGCTGTTCCTTGAATATCATCCCGCTTTTGTTTCCTGCGCTCTGTTTGGCATGCTGTGCCTTGGAATCATCATCCAGAAAAATATCCGTTTGCGTTTCATCCATTGCAATGCGTTTCTTGCCGGCTTTGTGGCCCGCATGCCTCTTGCCGGCCAGGGAGCGGCCTACGCTGACAAAAACGCAAGCTTGGCCCTGGCCGCGGCAAGTATGGCCGATCAGCTCCGGCTTGCGCCCGATCTGGGGGCTGCGCTGCGAAACAATCCATTCGACCTGGAAAAAGCGCCTCCGGTCGCTGCCTTTTCCCTGGTTGCCGAAAGTCCGGATTTCACCGCTGAAGAGAATGCCAGCGATCTTTTGGTCGGTGCTCCCGAGGAAAATAAAGAGACCCAGAGCGATCCGCGCGCTGTATCTTTACTCACGGAAATCCTGCGGCTGGGCCACTACATTTATGATCTCACCCAGAAAATCGAGCGCAACGCGGAATTCGCGGAGCAGCTGGTGTACATGGTTGCCTACAATACAGAAAAGGGATACTTTCATAAAGATCTGGCCCTGACGATTCTGCATCGCTTCAGAGAGTACGAGGCGCTGGCCCGCAAAATCATGCTGATTGCCGAGATCGAAAGTCGCTGCGTTCACCCGCCATCTGCCTGGGCCTACCCCAAGCCGCGAGCCACGCAGATTCTCTGTCAGAACCGCGTTCACCACTGTCCAATGCTCGTTGCCGGCTGGGATATCAACGTCATTTCACCTCAGGAAGCGTTTGGTTGGATCGGTAAGAGCCTGGAAGCGGGAAGTTACCCCAAATGTCAGCTGGAATCCGATCTGCAAAAACTTGAACCTGCTTAACCCGGATTATTCATGAAAGTGTATGCGTAAAGTACAGGTTCAAAGAAAAACCGCCCCGCACCGGAACAGTGTGTCGTGCGGCCTTGCCCCTGTCGCGGAGCCACGGAGGGCGCAGCGCCCCGCATTCGGGCAAGGACGTCCGTATGCGGGGCCAGGGGTAAGGTCGCGTGCGGCGACCCACTGTTTTCACGAATAATCCGGGTTAGTATCTTTTGACGCCTCGAAATCAACCGCTCAGGGAAAACACAAAGATATCCGGCAAAACCAATCTTTCCGGTCTGGATTTTTCCGGCCAGGAGTAGATTACCCGTCTGCGTAAACTCTGACCGGGTTTTACTTCCGGCGAGGGAACCGACTTTTTATCGCGCCAGCTGGCCTGGTCCATGATCCACGGATAGCGCACCACACCTTCGCCTTCCAGCTGGATGCGCATCAGCGGAAAGGGCTGCACTGTTTCGCCATTGTTATGAATCCGCAGCAGGACATGAACGTAAACCGTCCCGGCCGATGCCTTTTTCTTAAAGCTATCGCGTCGCTCCGTCCCCCCGTAGCGATTGGGACCGATGCTTGCCTCTTCCAGAAAGACTTCCCAAACAGAAGCCAGTCCGGTTGATGAGGATGCATGGCGAACCAGAATCTCCGGTGGCGCGGCACAGCCCAGAGCCACGAAAATCAGCAAAGCCGACACTTTAACCATCCTCTTTTCCTTGCAGTGAAAAATCGCTCTTAACAAAAATAGCATGCAGGGAAACCCCTTCTTTTTCCAGCGCTTCTCTGCCTCCTTCCTCGCGGTCCAGTATCACCAGAGCACGATCCACTTTTTTTCCGGCCTGGCGAAAGGCCTGCACCGCCTGCAGAGTGGATACACCTGTTGTTACAACGTCATCAAGGGCAAGCACCGTGGACACCTCCTCCAGATTGCCTTCAATCCGACTCTGCATTCCATGATCCTTTTCCGACTTGCGCACAATAAGCGGCCACAGAACGCTTCTTTTGCTGGCAAAAGCATAGGAACTGATACCGTAGGACAGCGGATCCGCCCCCATGGTAAGACCACCTATGGCCGCCGTTCCCGGGAAATCCGCCAGAATCTCTTCCACAATCAGGGCAGACAGGAGCCAGAGACGCTCCGGCCACAGGGTGATTTTTTTACAATTAAAGTAGTGTTGGGAGCGCCGACCCGAAGCCAGGGTGAACGGTTCCTCCCGAAACCGATACACGTGCTCGAGCATGAGCTGGTGCAACTTTTCGCGCATGAACGCTATTTGCCCGAGCAGTTCTTTTGACAAGTAAAGGAACATTGACGCGATGATGGCACCGCCAATCTTTGCTGCGGCATGAGCAAAAAAAGTCGGACCGAAAGGCCAAAGAAGCGTTCAGCTATGGGGCGTAAGTGGCTCTGGATTGGCACAATTTCCCTAATACAGGTGGTATTGTCGCATTTTGCTTTTGCCCCGGACCGGATCTTTATACTCGCCTGGCTCATGCCGTTGCCCCTCTTCTACCTGGCCGACAGGCTCCCGCTCAAGGACCGCATTCGTGCCGGCCTGCTCCTCGGGCTCCTCTCCTGCATCGTAGCCTTCCACTGGGTGATCTATCTCATGAAAGAATTTGGCGGGATCCCTTACTTCCTGGGAGTCTTTATTTTTATTCCTTACAGCCTGCTGCTCAATCTGAAGCTGCCCCTGTTTTTGACTCTGGCCGGCACGCTTCGCCGCCCGACTTTGCGCTTCCTGCCGCGCTGGATTTTCCTGCCGTTCCTGGCCGTGCTTTGCGATTATCTGACCCCGCAAATCTTCCCCTGGTACTGGGGCAATCTGATTGCCGGCGATCCCTACCTGTCGCAGTGGGCTGAAGCCGGCGGCGTGTATCTGTTGACCTTCTTTGTGTTCTTGGGAAGCTACGCGCTGTACCGGATACTGTGGCTCATCTGGCGGAGCGGCCGCCGGCTCAAGCGGCTGCAGCAAATCCTCATCAGGCGGCGCGCGTTACTCACTCGAACCATCATTTTTATGGTGTTTTTTGTTTTTCTGTACACAGCCGGGGCCGTGCGCTACCATTTCATAGAGGAGCTACAGGCAAGACTGCCTGTTTTGCGCACGGCCATTCTGCAACCCAACGCACCACTGGAAAAAGCAGGAGAACAGAAAGTCACTCCGGCCGTGATCGAAACACTGATGCAGGAAACGATACCACGCCTGGCCCACGAAGCTCATCTGAAAGCCGGACCCATTGATTTATTTGTCCTTCCCGAATCCGCCGTGCCCTATTATTCCACCCAGCGCGGTATCCTTACAGAATCCTCGGGAATGTACAGCGCTACGTTTGAAATGATGGCCCAGAAGATAGCCTATTTCTATAACGCGGACGTCTTTTTGAATGACCTGGGTCTGCGTATGGGACAATTTCCGTCCGGCGAAGATCGTCTGGAATCCACCAACTCTGCCGCCCTCTTTGGTCGGGACGGGCGCAACCAGAAACGCTATGACAAACTCAAGCTCCTGGCCTTTGGCGAGTACATCCCGGGCTCATGGCTCCTCGAAACAACAGGGCTCATTGATATCGTCCCTGATACTCTGCGCTACAATCGCTTCTATCCGGGAAAAAGTGCCGATCTCATGCCCTACTCCCGGCGTGCACAGGACGGCCTTGAAACAGAATGGAAAGAAAGCCCGGACAGTCCCCAGGAATTCCTGAAACTTTTTGAGAAACAGGGGCGATCCTTTCAGGTGGCCGGCTATTTTTTACCGCTGATCTGTTATGAAGTAATCATCCCGGAACATCTGCAGCAGTACTATGCGGCCGGCATTCCCGATTTTTTGGTTAACGTCACTCAGGATGGTTGGTACGGAAAAACAATTGAGACCTATCAACATTATGAACTCGGTCGCCTGCGAGCCATTGAGCACCGCCGCTCCCTGGTGCGAGCCACCAATAGTGGATCTTCCGGCTTCGTTGACCTGCTGGGAAACTATGTCAAACCGCTTTACGGACCGGTATTTAGCGGTCAGGAAGAAGAGGCCGTCCAGGTATATGATGTTCCCCTGCACCGCGGAGAACCCACTCTTTATGCCCGCTATGGGAACCGCTGGATTTTTGTCCTGAGTTCCTTTTATGTTCTGGCCGGCTTCTTGCTTTACTACAGAAAGAAATCCGGAAGATCGGGAAAGAAAATCGGTCCTCAAAAAGTGAAGTAACCAACTGCCGCGGGGACAGCCGTCGAGGCAATCACACCGTGCAAAACGGGCAATTCTGTTTGCGGATCAAAAGCGCCCGTATACAGTCCGGCCGGGGAGACCGATGCCAGAAAAAAGAAATTTTTGCTAAAATCGACCTCCATTCCGGAAAAGGCCTTATAAGCACCTGCTGAATTGTCGCCTCGCGGGGGTGACAGCACGGACCGGGTCAGAAGCGCTCCGTTGGCTGTAATTTCGCAGGTGACCAGACCGGCATCGCTGTAAATGTACATGTGCCGCCCGCTTGAGCTGTAGAAAAACCGGGCCGATCCATTTGCCACGTTGGCAGTGCTGAGACCCGGATCCGTCAGACTGCCGTCACTTCCAATGTTCAGGGTATGAAGGGTGGTGCCGTTCAGCAAATACAGGAAACGGCCGCCAGGTTCCACGGTCAGCGCTTCCACATTGACCGGCGGAGTCATATTGGCAACGGGGCTTCCCAGTGTACCATCCGCATTCAACGAGTAGTGGGATAGTTCAACAGCACCGGTATTGGCCAGATAAATAAAGCGACGATCGGGGTGCAGGGCTATCTGAGTGAAAAAACTGGTGCCAAGGGCTGTTGTCTGTATTTTCTCCGGGCGGTCATCCCGGATTCCGTACACAAACATTGACATGGCCGCATTGGTGGTAACGTAATAAAGCCGTCGCTCTTTATCCAGAAGTCCGTGGTACAGACCGCCTGCCTCATTGACCGTATTGCGCAAAACAAGGGTGCCGCTCTGGCTCTCCACAAGGGAAACGCTTGTCGAATCCTGAATCACCCCCAGGCTTCCCACTGTGCGCACAATGAACAGGTTGGTTGGACCGCCGGAAGTTCCCTTAGAAATCGGCTGTCCGGAACGCGCACTGATATCAAAGAGTTCCATGCTCCCTGTGGCCGGGCTCATCAGAATGAGTCTGGCCTCCGGGTCACGGGGAGCCTTGAGTGCCAGTATACTTACCACCAAGGGATTGCAACCGCTGTCAAAGGGTTCGCAGGGCACACTCACCACCTGGCAGGCAGCCGCAAAAAGGCAGAGAGCAATGTGCCGTCCCATGAGCGCAATCCGTGGAAAGAACGCGCCGGCTGGCAAGCAAAAGAAAATGGTTGCCAGCTATCGCCTGAGGGATGATCTCATCTTGTGGATTCTTCCTTAACCTGGAGCTTGATCGCGGTGTATGCAGGATTCTTCTTCCTCCTCCTGCGTCTGAGTCGTGAATGATTCTCGGTCACTATGCAGCCGCGTATCTGGTGCGACCGCATCAAAGGCAGAGCCCGCTGTGGCTCTTGCTTCTGTGCGCGAATCTGCCTGAGTTCCTCTGGCTCCTCCTGGCACTACAGGGCATCGAATCGCCAGAGCCCGCTTCCCTGCTTGATGCTACCTTTGCCAGCCTTCAGGTGAGCATGACCTACAGCCACAACCTGGTCCCGAACCTGCTTTTATCCCTGGCCGTATTCCTTGCCATCCGGATCTGGAAGAAGGATCTCTCCCTTGCTCTGGCCTGTGCTTTTCTATGCGCCAGCCATGTCTGGCTGGATTATCTGGTGGGCTTTGAGCATCAGCTCACAGGTGAGCATTCCGCAAGCATAGGCCTGAATTCTTATCATCGCTTCCCGCACCTTGCCATTCTAATCGAACTTGCTTTTGCCTGGCTATGTCTTTTCTATTACTCCTGGCAGTCCGCGCGTAAAGGACAGGTGCGGCGGGAACTCCGGGCCCTCTTTGTGGCCTTCTCCCTGGGAATCCTTGCATGGCTACCCGTTGCCTCGACTCCCCTGCGACAATTCATCGGCCTTTAACAACACCGCACTCCGGTTGACGTCTCCGGCACAGTAGCTCTGGCTGCCTTCATGCGACGGATGGCCCTTCTTCTTTTTCTCTTTCTCCCCGGCTGCGATGCCACCAACCAGGTGATCGCCTGGCTGACCCCTGAATACCAGGCGCAGACAGATCAGGGATTTAAACCCGCCTTCACAGGACAGGATGCCTCGCGGCAAAAAATTGCTATAAAGCTCAGTCGCATCGGCTCCGGTTTTGCCCAGGTGACGGAACTGGCCTTTTATCCGCGCAACCAGAACTATCTGCTGGTCTGTGAAAAGAAAGGCACCCTTCGCGCGCTGCAGCTCAAAGATAGAAAAATCCTGCCGCTACTCAAACTGCCCGTGGCTACGAGTTCAGAACAGGGATTGCTGGGACTCGCTTTCCATCCCGAATTCGCAAGCAACGGTCTCCTCTATCTGCACTACAGTCTGGAAACGCGCGGCCGCAGATTTGGCCGCATCTCGCAGTGGCAGATGAAGGTGGGACCAGTGCCCACAACTCCCCAAAAAGAACGTGTACTTCTGGAAATCGATCAGCCCTACATCAATCACAATGGCGGCCGACTGGATTTTGGTCCCGATGGCATGCTCTACATAGGAATGGGCGATGGCGGCCTGCGGGCGGACCCCGGAAAGCACGGGCAGAATCCGGCCACGTTACTGGGTTCCATGCTGCGCATCGATGTGAACCGCCGTGATGGTGCCAGGCCTTACGCGATACCCCGGGACAATCCGCAAAAGCCCGGCTGGGCTCCGGAAGTCTGGGCCATGGGTTTACGCAACCCCTGGAAATACTCCTTTGATCCACAGGGTCGATTGATCATTGCCGATGTGGGACAGGATGCCTACGAAGAAATCTCCTGGGCCCGATCCGGCGATAACCTGGGCTGGGTGGTCATGGAAGGCGACCACTGCTTTGAACCGCCAAAAAACTGCAACCGAACCGGGCTCGTCCGTCCCCTGTATGAGTACGGTCGCAGCGAAGGGCAGTCGATCACCGGGGGCTACGTGTATCTGGGCAAACGAAAGGATCTGAAAGGAAAATACATTTTTGGCGATTTTGTGAGCGGACGGATCTGGGCTCTGGATTTGCCCAAAACACAGGAGACTGCCAGAGAAGCCTTCGCTCTGGGGAAATGGCCGCTGCTCATTTCAACCTTTGGCCGGGATAGCAATGGTGAGATCTATCTGGCTGACTACGGCAAGGGTGATATCTACCGCATCGATTAGGCTTCAGAAAGAAGGGTGCTACGAACGCCACTCGTCCTTAAGTAGAAAATTTTCCAAAAAAAAAAAAATGGTTGCATTGCGCATTATACGGATCCTACGTGCCCAGATGTTTCGTGTACTTTTTATCAGTTTGTTTTTATTATATGGCTGCACCGCCAGGGCAGGCCTCACGCGAGTGAATATACCGGCCCAATTCGGCGATGCGCAAGAATCCCATGGAGGGCAGCTGAAGTTAGCCACGGAGGCCGGTGGCTACATGTTGCCTCCCGTGGGTGGCGCCGTCATCCATCCTGAGAGTCTATTAGATATTTTAACTATTCTGCGGATAACAGACAACCATAACCACCTTCACATTGATCACGTGAAGGTGAGCAGCTACGCCTTCTTATTCGGGGCTGGATACGGTGTCCAGGGAACCACCATCACAATAAATGGCGAGATGCGGCCATGAAATGGGTCTTCTTGCCCGTCATTTTTCTCGCCTGTGCGGGAGGTCACGGACGTTTACGAATCGAGGGGGCGCACTACCCGGTGTCGATGAGCCCTTTCTTGTTGGGAAAGGATGGGCGCGTGAAATCACTTCACATTGACCTGCAACCAACCGGATCCTTCGAGCATAAGAAAAGATTCTGGGGTATGCTCTATTCCTGGGTTTCTCTGACTGGCGACTACAATATTGCGCACTCTGTGAATGAGCAAGTAGAAGCTGCCGGGGGGCAAGGAATTGTCAACCTGAGTATCGAAGGGAAACAATGCGCAATCAATTACTTTTTTCCTCTATCCGTACTTCCCTTTTGGCCGGGATGCACCAGGACTACCATACGCGGTGAGATAGTCCGATGAAAGTTTCGCGCCTTATACTGCCTTCTCTTGTATTCGCGGGCTTGGTTGTGGAAGGATGTAAGAGTACTCCGCCCAGAGAATTGACCGCAGAAGAAAAAAGGATAGTCCTTGTCGAAGCCAGTACGATGAGCACGGTCGCTCTCGTCGGCTCACGATGCCGCGCGGGCAACATGTTGGGTGGGGCGCCCCCTGGCTCAAACTGGCCGTCTATGGCCATCGCTACAGGGGCAAATGTGGTGCAAATCTTCCCGGTCAGTGCAGGAGGGTTTACGGCGCACCATTCGGCGGCCGGTGGCACGACCAAAGTAAATATACCAGGTCTCAACGCCCGTGCATGGACCTGCCCATCGTCAGAAAGGTTTTTGCAGCTCTATCGGACAATGCCCGGGGTTGCCGAGTGAAGCAGTTCCTGGGCCTGTTTGCAATTCACAATGCCAATCGCATCCTGAAAATGTCGTTTGTTGCATGGCCTTTCTTACTGTCCGTAGTATGCTCCAATTCCCCCATGAGTCAGGCGCGCGAAGCAAAACGGCAAGAGAGGCACGACACCATAGTTGCTCTCTGCTTCTTAACGGTTCCTGCAGCTGAGGGATGTCGGGCATTCTGCCAGGGGCAACCTTTGAAGGCAGGAGATCTATGTCTCGGGACAGCTAATAATGCAGGAACCATTCAATGCGGGAATGATGGAGAAAGGATCGTTACTCTTGTTCTGTGCAGCTATCTTGCGGCAGGCGGGCTCAGGTATGAGAGGAAGTGTGCACGGAAAGTCTCCGGAAACTGTATTGAATAGATTAGCAAATGTTTCCGGCATTTTTTCAGATCGGAGGAGGGATTGTGATGGTCTGGCTTAGAACGACACTCCTGATTCTCATCGGCACGCTCGGACCTGGTTGTATTTCCTGGCATAAAAAGCCAATCTTCTCCTATTCTGAGGTGAGTAAGACTTATGATTTTGCACTCCCATTTAAAGTGCATAGCAATGTGAACGCGGTGGAACCATCGACAATACGCAATGCGATCGCCAAAACGGGAAAATTCGCCGGACCAGGCGAACAAACAGATCGCATCGCCTACGCAACCCGTGGCGGCCGCGCCCCTTTCTTTCTGGAGCTGGACTTCTTTGGACGGGATTATGCAAAACCAGAGTCGCTTGCCCTGGCTGGCTGGCAGGGTGCGGCCATTGGCTCCTTATTCATTATTCCAGGCTATTTTTCGGCGCCAATGGACGTTGAATGCGCCCTGTATCGCTGGGACCAGCGGTCGGGGGCATACCGTGCGTTACAGAACAAAAACTACGCAATCGAAGCCCGGGCCGTGATAGCTGTATTGGCCCTTCCGTTCTTGTGGATCAAGCGTTTCAGGGATGACGAAACAACCGTCTATCGCAACCTGATCCTGGACTGCATTGAGGGGGCTGAGAATTCTTTATGAACCTCCGAGCCTGCGCATTTGCCCTCGTCTGTCAACTTCCAATGATCACGGGGTGCAATAGCTTTCCTGTCAGAACGCTGGACTCCCTGCCGCCGCAGGCGTCTGCTCAACTGCGGTGGGCGGCCCCTCCCCTTAAGATAGATCCACCGAAAAAGCATAATGCGGACACGATATTCTTAGTCGAAAAAAGTTACAGGATCGTCCCCGGTGCATACACATTCCAGTCAAAGTACGCCGATGGATACTACACATCCATTGGCTCAGAGCCATTCTCCATAGTAATCGAGGCCGGACAAAGCTATTTCTTATGCGGTCGCAGCAGTATCATGAAATGGGGCATTGATGTCTATCGCCTGAGCCGCCCTTTTGAACAGCCGGCACACCTGAGCCATGAACAGCTGATGCAGGGGTTTGCAGTATTTTCGAGGCTGCCGGGACAGACAGGAATCTGCTTGTCCGCCGATTTTTGCGCTGGGGGATTCCAGCCGACCTTGTGCAACTGAGGACAAGAAAGTCGCTTCTTGAAGTTGCAATGACTTCCCCTAATACTCGCAACAATCCAGATCTCATAGAGATGATCCGCAGAGGAATTCCCTGAATGATAACTCCCATGAACATTCCAGGAAAGACTTCCGTAGGTGGAACTTCCTTACAATGTTGCAAGGAAGTTCCAGTCAGGCCGCGCCTGCGGAGAGGCGCCCGCCTTGCCCTTTGAAAGCAGTACCCCTTTAGCAGGCTGCTGAAAAAATCAGAAAATCCTGGCCAATACAACATGCTCTTTAAATGATACCGCGGTAAATTGCATGGCCAGAAGAGGTTGAATAAGACTCATCAATCGATTACAGACCCCGAAGCCCTCCTGTGTCGCAAGGGTCCGGGAAAGGAGGCGCTTCTTTCCTACCTCGGCAATGCCCTACTGAAAACCGTAATGGACTGATTGTTGGATGCACTCTCGTTCGTGCAACCGGCACAGCGGAACGGGAAGCTGCTATAGAAATGCTGAAAACCGAAAGAAAGAGAAATCCTTTAAAGAGAATAACCGTCGGAGCGGATAAGGGGTATGATGTTCGCAGTTACGTGGACTTCTGCCGCAGCATTGCAATTACACCCCACGTAGCAGCCCGAAAAAAGGGATCTGCGATCGATAATCGAACAATCAGAAGCATCGGGTATAAAATGAGCCAGGTCAGGAGAAAGATGGTCGAGGAACCTTTTGGTTGGGTCAAGACAATCGGCAATTTTCGTCGGTCGCGTTTTTTTTGCCTGGCCAGAACCGGGTTTGCTTTTTATATTGTGCATGGCAGCATATGATCTGGTTCGAATGCGATAACTGGAAAAAAAGAAGAATCGGGACCGGAAAACGGGAGATTGCTCAGCCTTCCGAAGAAATGTTACATAAAATATATTTAACGTAAAAATAATAGTGTGTTTTTCAGCAGCCAGCTAATCTGCATCCAGAAGCGCAAGAAACCCCGCAGATTCGTAGAACGGCGTCAGTCTGGCAGCAAGTATTTCTTCAAGCAGGCCCTGCGCCTCAAGCGCCTCAAGGGCAGGCAGGATGAGGGAAACCAGGATGGAAACGACCTCACTGTTTTTAAGGCCGGCATCAGAGAGAAGTTCCCCCAGAGTTTTGCGGGCCAGTAAATTGAGCAAGAAATCCAGATTCAGGACCATCAAATTATATAAAAGTTCATGATTTTTAGCGCGAAGAATGGCTCCGGCCAGAGTCGGGCCGCTTTCTGCCATCATACCGGTAATTCCGGCAATGGTTGCATCACTCATTCGCGCATGAAGTTCGCGCGCCAGGCTTTCCATATGTTCTTCTTTTAGATTTTCCAGGATCAATCGCTCTGTCGAAACAATGATGGAGCCTGTGTTCTGGGAGATAAAACTGCGCAAAACTGACTCCGCTTTGTCTGTAAAGCCCGCCTGTTCCACCAGACTCTGACCCATTTTGAGTAAAGCCTGAGCGCCCGGTACTGAAAGAAGTGCATTTTTTTCCAGGGTGAATTTTTTGATCCCCGTGTAAAGAATGTCGGCCGCCACCGTGGCAAATACTTCACTTTTTATAATAAGTGAAGCCATCCATCGAAAAAGCTCTATCCCCGCCTGACTTTCTTTAAGAATGCCGTCCAGATCCTCAGCACTCAGGATGGAATTCAGTGGATAGTGTGTGTTCTTAAGCTGGATATGCTGTCTGTGCAACCATTCTTCGAGAAGCGACGGCGGGACGCCTGTCCGCAGCAGGATTCGGCAACTTTGCAGCAGTTCTTCGCGGTTCAAAAAAGTTTGCAATGTCAGGGTCTCTGCTCGCTCCAGGGCACTGTGCAAATCGGTCTGCCACCTCTTACCGCTCAGAATTTGCTTTTTTTCAAAAGCGATGTGCAACTCAAGCAAGCGACTGGCTTTTGAATTCATGGTTCCTCGATTTTTTCGATACGTAGCACGAGGCCCTGCCGGCCCACCACCCGGACCCGGCTGCCGGGTTCAAGATCCCGGGAACCCTCTGCATGCCACAGCTCATGCTTCACTCTGACCAGAAAGCCACGCTCATGGGGTAGTCTTTTTTCCACTCTGCCACCAATTCCCTGCAGACCGGCCGGGTCTTTCACAGAACCATCTGGCAGTGACTTGCGCGCGGGAAAAAAAAGGAGCACATCCTTGAGCACCCATAAAAAGAAAAAGATCAGCGCAGTGGACGCACCGATCAGCGTCTGGTTGTGCAGGTAGTACAATAGTCCGCCGGCAAAGGTGAGCCCGGGCAATTGCATCAGGCAGTAGATCAAAATCTGGCGCACAGGGGAACTTTCCAGGAGGGCGAAATGGTTTCAAGAGAAAGGCTTGACCCGGCCGGGGTGCTTGCCCATTTTCTGCTTATGAGTTTTTTGGATCGACTGGTGGGCCTTGCAAATGAAATCGGAAAGAAGGAAGGAGCCCGGCCGGATCTTCTGGACGGCGTGATCAAACTGGTTCGGGAAAAGGGCATCCGCGGCCTGGCCGAAGATTTCCGCAGCCGTGGCCTTGGTGATCTGGCGTCCAGCTGGATCGGCCCGGGCGAGAATAAACCCATCAGCACGGATCAGATCAAAGCCATCCTGGGTCATGAACGCTTACAGGACCTGGCCCGGCGCGCTGGCGTTTCTCAGGAAAATGCTTCTAAATTCTTTAGTGAAATCCTGCCAGGCCTTGTGGACCGACTCACCCCTGAAGGCAGACCGCCGGACGATGATCCGGCAGGGGAATCAACTGCGCCGGATGGAAAGCCTGTGAGCTAAAGAGACTTTAGTAAAAGCGGCCGGGGTTGGCCGGAGACAAAAAAAATGCTCTCTTTTTTTTATCCAGAGCGACTTATTTTTCTTGCCCGTCTGATAAGGAAGATAAAAATCTCAACTGTACTCCGGGTGCTCTCTACTTTTATGAAATTCAAGAAGTGTCATGTATTCATCACTCCTTTTTCACTGGCATTCCTGAGTCTATCATCGTGCATTTTTGCCGAACATTATGGCGCCTACGGTCCTGACAGCGTCTCCCATAGGGAGACAGCCAACTTAATCTCAAAAACAGCGGGCCGTAGCTGGCTTGTGGCCTGCGAACTGTGGGCCGCAGATCGTATCAATAGTTCCTGTGGGGATGCACCCGGATATCCCTCTATGTACTTGACGGCTTTTTTGACGGCCCCCAAATATGCGAATCTTGAACATGAATCGTACGCAGCCACATCCGTGCAGGATTGCCTTTCCACTTACTCGTTGACGGCCGTTCTCGCAACCAGGACTTACCTTGAAGGGGAGCCGCTGGAGACGGTTAGCGTAGATTTCCTGTACCGGGCAGCCCATATGACCGGAGTCTTCAGTACCGTTTGCGCCGGATTGCTCAGGCCTTCGGGCCGGCTGCTCCAGGCAGGAGGGTGGCATTCATGGTAAGGGGATTTATGGCAGCCTCGCTGGCCGGCCTCCTGCATTGCTATGCTCTGACCGGCTGGACACCGCCAGCCAACGTGGATCGCCGCACGGTAGAAGATTCGATCAGCGAGACGCTTGGCAAGGCCTATTTTATAAGCTGCATATCCACAGCCGGTCGCCGGTACGGGGGATCCTGTGATTCAGACGGCCGTTGCAGCCTCTATGCTTTCGGCTGCTCGGACGTTCCCGGTTGGGGCCACCCCATGTTAGTGCTTCGGGCCGTGATGCCAGCCCTTCTGGACCTTCAGGATCCCTACTACCGGGAAGGATCGGTGAAAGATGCCGTGGATGCCGTTGGTAGTGTGGGATCTTTGCTGACAGCTTCTGAATTTGGCCGGGCTATTTCGATCTCAGGCAATTCTGCCACAATCAATCTTGTCACCTGGAATGAAATGGCTCTGAGAATTGGATCTCTGGCCGCCAGGGAAGCTCGCTCAAAGCTGGTCCCGGGCGGCCGCACTGGAGAATTTTATGGTATTGGATTCTGAGCTGCACCGATATTCCAGTCCGGGCCGATCATTATTGCGGCCTCTTTACCTGGCTTTAGCCCTCTTGCTTTTGCAATGCTCTGGTATGAATGTAGCCACCTTCTTCAATCGCAAGATGAATTCCAATCCTGTGACACGCTACAATGATCCTGGCGCCCTCTTTTCCCCCGGAATTGCCCTGTACCTTGCACGAATGCCGCTGCAAACTGCAAACGGTGCCCTGCGGGCCACCGGGAAATCGTGTGCCTATTCTGTCCTCATGCTCGCCGCCTGGGGAGACTCAAGCATTGAGGCGGCCAAACGGCAGGCAGGCGTGCAACAGGTAGCGGTAATTACCGTGGAAAACCTGGCCGTATTGGCCGGGTTTCTTTACCATCGGCACTGCACCATTGTGAGCGGAACCTGAAATAATGCGAAAACTTTCAAAATTCTTTGTAGTAATGCTCCTTCTGGTCACCATCAGCAACTGTAGCACGGGGCCAGTGGGCTCTCTTCTTTTTACAAAAACAAACTTTGAGGGCAGCAGTAATTTTGACAGCTCCGTCCGGAGCACGAAATCGGCTACCGGATGCCTTCACTCTGTACTGGGACTGGTGAGTTGGGGAAATGCCGGTGCGGGACAGATCGCCAGTGACAATGACATACGCCGCATTGCCACCATCGACCATTCCAATATGCACATCCTGATCTTTTTCTACAGTCGCTACTGCACAGTCGTTTATGGAGAATAGGCTGATGAAAAGACTCTTGATCGCGCTTCCCTTGCTTTTTCTGGGTCACTGCCTGAGCTCCCCTTTACAGGGCTTCCTTTACACCGGCACAGAATTTCACCATCGAGGGGCAGAAAACAAGCCCCTGCTGGGGCCGGCCAGCGTGGTCAAGCGAGGAGAGGCCTGCTCCTATGGTTCCATTCTCCAGCTCCTGACGGCCGTCCTTGTCGATTACGAACCCACGATTGAACAAGCAATGGCCAACGGCGCAATCACAAGCATAGCCGTCGTAGACCGCAGATCAACGGGGATTTTTTTTAATATTTTCGCAAAGGACTGTATCGTAGTCTGGGGCGAGTGATTGGTCCCGTCGGGCACCACTCCGGTAGGTAATTCTACAGCGAATGCGCTTCATCGCAGCGGCGGTCGCAGTACCGGTGAGCATCAGCGCAGGTGATGGTTATGCCCACCGGATCACATATCTGCCAGAGAATCAGGGAAGGAGAAGAGTTTTTGTTTGCGTCATAATCTTTACACAGGGAAAACATTTCGCGAAATAGAACCGTGCCCGCAACACAATCCTGCACGGCACTTTCGCAAGCCTCACGCTTTTTGCAGCCGGCCCGCGTATCTCTAAACACGGGTTCTTCGCCCGTACAGGCCGACAAAAATAATACAAGAAAGGCTGCTTTGCACAATTTAAGAGTCATAAAAGAAATGGGGATGATTTCTGAGATCTCTGGCAAGTTTTTTTTCGGGCGACCGGCTCCTTTCCTGCCCCAGTCCCTTTGGAAAATTGTCTGATTGCAAAAAGCTCAAGCCATGAACCCGGCCCAAAAAGAACTTGCCCTGACCTGTAGCGGGCTCAGGCTCGGGACACCATGGACACAGAGAGGCTGCTGGAATTGGTTCAAAACCACTACGGTCAGCGGCTGCAATCGCTTGCGTTATTTGGTTCGCGAGCCACGGGCACCCATCGTCCGGATTCGGATGCAGACCTGCTCCTTGTGATTGACCCGTTGCCCACCGGGCGCATGGCCCGGTCAGCCGAATGGCTCCCCCTGGAGGAGAACTGGCCAGGACCCTTCCTCTCTCCCCTTTTCTACACACCGGCTGAGCTACAAATGGGCAGCCCCGCCTTCTTTGGCATGACACTCGGGGAAGTGGCCATTTTGTATGATCATCAGGGACTCCTGGCCAGTTACATTGAGGATTTGCGCCGCCGGCTCAAGGAAATGGGAGCCCGCCGCATTGGGGTTGGCCGGACGGCTTACTGGGACATGGGCCGGCCGGGCGGGCAGGTGGTCCTGTGACCTTTGAAGACCTGGCCCGTTGCTCTGAAGGCCATCGCTGGAGCCGACCAGGTGCTTCAATTTGCAGCTCAGGTCATCCGATAAGTAAGGGCCTCGTTGTCCGGCCGCTTTCACCGGCTGTGCGGTCCCTTCACATATTCTCATTGACCCTTCTGCATCCATAGCGACCCTTTTTCGTGCCTCGCTTCAAGCTGCGCTTCGATGAATTCTTCAAGCGAATGGCAGTTGCCTTTTTTGAGCTTTTCGGGTTTCGGGTCACAACAGAAGTCGAAATCTTCAAATTGCCCAAGAAAGCCGATGTCCTTGTCATTTCTACGGATCAGCTCAATGCAGCGCCGTACAGAGCTATTTCAGCGTGCTGCATTACTTCAGGGAACATAATATTATCAGTTTCAAGTCACTCGGGGACAGGGTTGGCCAGGATCACATCATCGAACTTCTGAGCTATTACGCTGGCTACGCGCCACCCGAGCGCCTGCCGGATCTGGCGCAGATAGTCCAGCGCCCGGATCCAGCCGGGCTCGAGAAAAATATCCTCGACAAACTCAAGGAATCACTCTACATACGTATTAAGAGTTTTGAGCCAGAGGATTTGTGGGAGGGTATTATGCCAACAGCCATGGAAGCGGACATCACAGACCTGGTCATGCCCTACCTGGAAAAAATCAGGGCAGAAAGCGAACTCAGGGGCGAACTCAGGGGCAAGCTCGAAGGGAAGATCGAAGGCAAGCTTGAGACAGCGCACCGCCTGCGCAGACGCGGCCTGGACCTGGCAATTATTGCCGAAGACACCGGGCTGACCCTGGAGGAGCTAAAAGCCGCGGGGATCGAGTAAAATCGGCGGACCCGGGCTCAGCAGGAGCGCAGGCCCGTGAATTGAAGAGCCGGCTACGTATCCTTCCTCATGCAATAGATGAGAGCCAGAAAATTCTGGTTGATGCGACTGGCAGAAACGACTTCGCCGGACTGGAAGGTGGATGCTCCGGGCCAGGACAAATCCCATCGCCAGAAAACCCGCTCCCCGCGGCAAAAAGCGAAGCTTAATCAGGCTCCCTCATTCTTGAGGGACCACTTTACGGCCTGGCGAATCAAGTCACTATTGCTTTCAAGACCCAGTTTGAGTTTGATATTGTTGCGATGGGTGTCGACTGTACTCGTGGAAATTCCCAGGGCTTTGCTTATTTTTTTTGCGGTCATACCCTGGCCCAGCATGGTAAAGATTTCAAATTCCCGGTCTGTCAGCCCGCCGGTAGGACTTCCCGGATCTGCGTCTGGACTGCGAAACATGCGGCCCAATAATTTGCTGGCCAGAGAGGGCGCGAGGAATATCTCTTTTTTGAGTACAGTCCGGATGGCGGAGATGAGCGCGTCCGCTGTTTCTCCCTTAAGCAAATAGCCTGTGGCACCCTGTTGCAGTGCGCGTTCGACATAGTCCAGCTCCTCATGCATGGATAGTACCAGCACCGGGATGGCCGGAAATTCTGTGTTGAGCTTCTTTAATAATGCAAAGCCATTTTCATTATTCTTCAAACCAATGTCGAGGATGACTATATCGGGCTTTACCTGGCCGATGCGGTGGTAAGCTTCCGAAATGGAACTCGCATGCCCGCAGACTTCGAAGTCCGGCGTATGACTTACAACAGCCTGGATGCCAGCAACTACCAGAGTGTGGTCCTCGACTACGAAGATTTTCTTGGTCATTCGATCCCTTAGGCACTTTAAAACTGGGACTTACCACCTGGGCAGGACCCGCAGCAGCCATAAAAGCTGTCTCCTTTTTTAGCAACTGATTGTTCCTGCAGTCTATAAAAAAGTCGATCTACTTAGCAATTTTTTGTTTTGATGCTCCTGATTGGAGCTAGGGCTGGCAGGGCAGATAAAACAGATACTCTACACCCTCTCCTTCCCTATTACTTACTTGCATCAGCCCTTCCAGTGCTTCCACGCGCATGCGCATGATTTTCAGGCCGATTCCGGTGGAATCAGAAGTGGGTAGCGGCAGGGGGAGTCCATCGTTCCTGATTTGCAGCATGGCATGCTTTCCGCTCCGTATCAGCTGAATTTCGACTGTCCTGGATTGACCATGCCTGATGCTGTTGGTTATCGCTTCTCTTACTATGTGCAATAGATGGGTCCAGGCGTCTGCCTGCTGGATCCTTATGGTCTGGTCCACTTTCAGACTGCAATTTATTCGGAAATGCTCCTGCACCTCTTCCATACTCAGCTGAACGGCAGAAATGAAGCCATTCAGGTCCGCCGGTTGAGCAAGCATGCGACGTGAAAAATCACGGACCTGACCAATTGCCTGCTTGATCATCTGTGTGCATACAGCCAGGGTGGCATCAGCCGGGCCGGATCTCCATTCTGGATGGGACTGGATGGAACCCAGCAGAAGGAGCAATCCGCTAAGCTGGCCGCCAATCAGATCATGCAGGTCGCGGCCAAATTTTTTGATCTCTATTTCACAAAGTTCCAGAAATTCCCTCTGTCTTTCCCGAGCCACCGATTGAGTAATATCATCAAAAAGAACACCCACCCTGGTGGACGTCATGCGAAAGGCCTGTAGATTGAATATTCTACGCTCGCCATCGGTATGAACGGCAAACTCACTCTGTTGACCCGTCCGTGACCGCAGGGCGAATTTGGCCATCAAAGACAGTTGCTGCTTTAGTGCAGAAGTTGCAGGATTAGCCCCATGCAGGGGCTGCGGCAACGCCAGACCGAGGCCTAAAGTTTGACTGGCCAGGCGATTGCTCTCCACTACCATTACCTCTTCCCGACCATTGAATTCCAGAACAACCAACGCTGCTGGCAGGGCCATGATGATTTCATGCACTTCAGCGGAGAGTTTGCTGACTTGATCGGCCAGACTCACCCGATGGCGTGCCAGTTGCAGATCCATTTCCTTCTGCGATGTAATATCCCGGATAATGACAGCGATACGACAGGCTTTCTCCGAATCGTTTGCTATTGGACAGATGTGGATTCTGAGCCAGCGACCGGATAGCTGCTCGGTCATTTGAAAGGATTGTCCACTCTTGAAAGCCTCTTCCAGTAAGGGCTTCAAGAAGTTCGCTACATCGGGCTCAATGCCAGAGCTGTAAGTCCTACCGATCAGTAATTCTCGTGGCAGGTCCATTTTTTTGCATATGGATATACTGGCATTCAGGATGCGTAAGTTACTATCTACCAGCAGACTCTCGTCTCCCGTAGAGTCCAGAAGCGCGGTGGTATCTGCCAGGCTCTGCTGCAGGCGTTCGGTCTTTATTTTTATTAGATTTTCTAGATCATCATAATACCCCTGTAGTTCCCGTTCCAATTCCTTCTTGTGTTCGATATCCTGCACCAGGCCAATGACAAAAGCGGGCTCCGCGTTCTGACCCAGAATCAATGAGGCCGTGAGGCGGGTCCAGATAGACCGGCCATCTGCTCCAATGTATCGCTTCTCCGTCTGGAAATGGCCGCTTTGGCGGCGCAGTAGATCGTCAAAAAGCTGGATATCGGCTGCCAGATCATCAGGATGTGTGATGTCTCTGAAGTTAAGGTTTTGCAATTCGGGCAGGGTATAGCCCAGCATTTGCTGGAAAGCTTGATTGGCATCCAGTATGCCGCCTCTCAGGTCAGCAACCACGATACCTACGGCTGCATTCTGGAAGATGGCCTGAAAATGAGCCCGGCTTTCCGCAAGTTCCAGAGCGGTACGCGTTTGTTCTGTAACATCCACCAGGGAAAGGAGAAGGCCAAGGGCCTGACCATCTGCTTCATGGACGGCGGACAACCGCCAGTCCCAGTAGGTGATGCCCCACTCTGGATGGTCCGGAAAAATAAAGGGTTTGGCCTTGAATTCGATCGGCTTCCCGGTGTCGCGTACCTTACGGAAGAGGGCCTCATTTTCTGGATGCGGGTAGAAGTCGAAATGATTTTTACCCAGTAATTCTTCCGGTCGCCGGCCACAGGCCGCCGCATAGGAAGCATTGACCGCGAGAAAATGGAAATCATTGTCGAGCAGGACCAGACAGGTGTGGGCCCTGTCGATCAGAGTCTGTAGCAGCAGGTGCTCGCGCTCGACTGCGCCTCTCCGGCTCCTATCTTCCATGCCGTTGCGCCATATAACAGGGGCCAGTGGGAAGTAAAAAAAGGAAAAATAATCCCGGCATCAGCTGCCGGGAAGATCGATAAGCAGCGCTATTTCTACGGCACCGGCCGTGTGGCGAAAGGCAAAGGTTTGGACGGCATCGGCCAGATCATGAGGTTGCAGACGACGACCGAGTGGACGCACAGAGCCCAGATTGACATCGATACCCATTTCGTCCATGGCCACGATGATAGCCCCTGCTAAGGTATTCAGGGTTTCCCAGAGTATATGAACACTATCAAAAGTATTGCTTTCTTGGGGCAAGCCTGCCAGCATCTGCTTGCCCAGTTGGTCCAGAAGCTCCGGGGCAAATGAGGCGTAAATGTGACCATCCACAATGCCCTCGAAGGCTACGCAGCTCTGGCGAAATCGTCGCGGGAAGGCCACTTCTGTGGAATCCTCCAGTACACTGCCCAGCAGCTTTTCCAGGACATTACGACTGGCATTGATGATATTCATCCGGAATTGGGCGGAATGGACCGTCTCCCGGACACGATTCATGGCATCCCTGCGTCGGTCCAGGGTTGTCATACAGTTGCCATCACTTCCAGCACACGACTGGCATCAAAAGGCTTAACGATGAAGTGTTTGGCTCCATTCTTCAGGCACTCTTTAATGATGCTTTCCTTTCCAATAGCACTAACCATAACCACGCGAGCGGCAGGATTGGCCTCCATGATCAATTCCAGAACGCGTGTCCCGGCCATGGTGGGCATGGTAATATCCAGGGTAACCAGATCAATGTCCTGCATGTGTTCCTGATAAGTCTTCACTGCTTCAAGCCCGGAACTCGCTGTCCGCACCACCTCATGTCCAGCCTCCTCGAAGATATGTTTCAATTGCCTGGTGGTGATGGGCGAATCATCAACAATCATTATCTTTTTTTTCATAGTAAATTCTCCTTTGTATTCATGAATGGGCTATGATTTCCGGTACAATAGCAGCGAGCGGCAGCACCTTGCAGGCAGCTCCCAGTTCTATAGCCTCCCGCGGCATACCAAAAACAACGGACGTTGCTTCATCCTGGGCTATGGTATGGATTCCGGCCTTCCTCATTTCCAGAAGTCCGCGGGCTCCATCATCTCCCATCCCGGTCAGGAGTATACCAATGGCATTGCTCCCGGCCTGCTGGGCTACGGAACGGAACAGGACATCTGCCGAAGGACGGTGCCGATTGACCAGTGGACCATCTACGATGCGGGCAAGATAGCGTGCTCCGCTGCGTTCCACCGTCAAATGGCTGTTTCCCGGAGCAATGTAAGCATGACCACGCAGCAGAGCATCCTGATCGGCGGCTTCGCTGACATTGACAGCGCACAGGGCATTGAGGCGATCCGCAAACATGCGGGTGAAGTGTTCGGGCATGTGCTGCACGATGACGATGGCCGGTGCGTCGGAGCGTAACTCCTGCAACAATTCAGAAATCGCCTGAGTGCCTCCGGTGGAAGCCGCTATGGCCACGATTTTATCTGTAGTGGTCCGCAGAGCTGCTGCCTGAGGTGCCGGTAGAATGACGTCAGCACTATACTTTTTTTCAGGCAATAGCATGGGCCGCAATGTGGCCGGATTGACTCGCGACGCGGCTCGTATAGCATCGGCGATTTGTAATTGCAGTTCCAGGTAGCGTTCGCGGGTGCCGATTTGCGGTTTGGCGATGACGTCCACGGCTCCAGAATGCAGAGCCGCAAACAGAGTGTCCGATCCATCCTGTACCAGGCTGGAACAAATGATGACCGGTATGGGATTCTGCTGCATGATCCGCTGTAAAAAAGACAGCCCATCCATTCGCGGCATCTCCAGATCCAGAATCATGACATCCGGCAATTCCGATCGTAGCAGGCCGGCGGCGTGTATGGGATCAGAGGCCGTACCCATGAGATCCATATCTGTCTCTTCTGCAAGTATCTGCCGGAAGACCTGCCGTACGAGCGCCGAATCATCTACAACCATCACTTTGATTTTGCGGTCTTCCATACTACAGTAGCTGTCCCGGCATTACGTTCGGATGCGTACATTCTGTATGCCCGGTTGAGGGCACAAACCGTAGCTTGCGTGGCAAAACCCCGCCAGTGTTGCTCTCGCGGGGAATCAGCCCATGCTGTTGCAGCCATTGGCGGGCTGCCCGCACATTTTCGCCAGCTACATCGTAGAAAGATTCCAGACCCGCCGAAAGCACCCGACCACCTCCGAATAGTTTCGCCTCCAGTTCTGGAATTCTGCAGCCTGATCCATAAAGTGTTCGTAACAGATATTCAAGAGCCCGATCCAGGTAGCACATCAGGCGTTCCGGGTTCGACTCGCCACCTGCTGCTGGAAGCATGGCATGGCAGATTCCACCCATTTTTTTCCCTCTATCATGCAGAGTTACGGATACACAGGAGCCCAGAATGGTTTCCACCTGCAAATTCTGCTGACGGTAAACAGCGCACTGCCCCGGTAACAAAAATTGGATCTGAATATTCTTCATACTTTGCGATATATTCCCGGTCCGGTGATTTTGAGGGCAACGTCTATGGACAAGAGCGATTCAGAGTTGCCGATGATCAGATAGCCGCCGCGCACCAGGCGCCCACTGAGTCGTTCTACAATATTTTTACGGTTCTGATGATCAAAATATATAAGGACATTTCTACAGAAAATAAAGTGAAAATTCCTGTCAGGATATTGTTGATGTTCCATAAGATTTATCCTACAGAAATGCACACGCGAACGAATCTCAGGCGCTACGCGAAATGATTTCTGATTGTTGTCGCGCGGAAATAAAAGGCAAGGTTTGTGGTACATTTCCGGTATCTGCTCCAGAAGTTCCGCGCGATACACTGCCTTCAGTGCATGCTCCAGCATACCAGTGGAAATATCACTGGCAAGTATAGATACTGGCACCTCCGGTAAGGCCAGAGCCAACTGCATAGACAGCGAGTAGGGCTCTTCGCCGCTGGCGCAGGCAGCGCTCCAGAGGGATAGTTCACTCTTGATGAGGGGTAGCATATCCGGCAGTAAGGCCTGCTCCAGCGTTTGAAAGGTCGCTCTTTCCCGGAAGAATTCGGTTTTATTGGTAGTGATGGCATCGATCAGGATAACTGTTTCATCCCCATCTTCCTTCTGGAAAAAATAATCGCAGTAGTCATCATAACTGTTCAGGCCAAGCTCTTTCAGGCGCCGGGAGAGACGATTCATAAGCAGCATACGCTTGTCTGCTGGCATTTTGATGCCGCAGTGGTCCTCAATGAATCGACTCAACCGTTCCTGATTGAAACTGGAAAAATCTGTTCCTGGTCTTTGCAGCAACAAGGTCATCCCAGTTTCTGAAACTCCGCATCCAGAGCATCCCCGGCATTGGACAGTTCGTAATCAAAGCCCTTCTCTGACCTGCCATTGCCTTTGCCATTGGTGCTGGCCGTGCGAGTGGTGGAAGTGGTCTTCAGCGTAGTAACGGAAGAGCCCGCCTTGCTTGCGGGCGCATGGTGGCTAAAATGCTTCAGGTTTGAAGTGTCTTCCTTTTCTTTACCGTACATGATTACCTCCACTATCCGGCGCAGTTCCTGAGCCTGAGAAGCAAGCTCTTCTGATGTGGAAGCGAGTTCTTCAGCAGCAGAGGCATTCTCCTGGATGACCGAGCCGAACTGCTCCACGGCTTTGTAGACCTGGCCGGCCCCTGTATTCTGTTCCATGCTGGCAGCATTGATTTCAGAAACGAGGCCGGCCGTTCTTTCAATGTCCGGGACCAGCTTGAGAATCAGCTCCCCGGCTCGCCTGGCCGTATCCACGCTGCCCTGTGAGAGTTCACTAATTTCTGCGGCTGCGATTTTGCTGCGTTCGGCCAGTTTCTGGACCTCCGAGGCTACGACGGCAAAGCCTTTGCCCTGGTTACCGGCACGAGCGGCCTCAATGGAGGCATTGAGCGCGAGCAAGCTGGTCTGCCCGGCAATTTCCTGCACTATGCCAATTTTTTCGGCAATCAGATTCATTGCTTCTACGGTGCGCTTGACCTCTTCTCCACTTTTTCGAGCGTCCTGGGAAACCTGCTGGGCAATTTTTTCTGTCTGTCCGGCATTTTCCGTATTCTGTTTGATGGTAGAAGTCATCTCTTCCAGCGTGGAAGAGATCTCCTCAATGGAGGCCGCTTGCTCGGATGCACCCTGGGAAATCTGCTGCGAAGATGAGCTCAATTGTTCGCTGCCGGCAGCCACGCCGGCGACGGTACTCAGCGCACTTTGCATCGCCTGGCGGATGTTACGGATAATGAGAACAGCCAGGCCGGCAGCCAGCACGAGTCCTACCAGTGCCAGAATCAGTGACAGGGTCAGCAGCCGCGAGAAGAGCGCATCACTGGATGTCCTGTCGTCATCCAGAAACTTATCCTGAGTGGCCAGGATCTCACGCAATACGCCCTGTGCATTGTCGATTTTTTCGCGGCCGGCTGTGGCGCTGAGCGCGCGGGCCCGGGTACTGGATTCAGCTGTATTGATCAGGGAAAGCTGGATGATCTGTTCCTGGATTTTTTTGAATTCTACCCAGTCTGATCGAAATTTCTTGAGCCTGGCTTTACTCTCGGCAAGGATCAGGAGACTATCCAGCTCATCCAGGATTTTTGGCAATTCCTCTTCTGACTTCTGGATTTCGCTTATATAGCGCCGCATTTCCGCTGCATCGGTTTCCAGAATGAGGTTCTTCTCCGCACGATGAATCTCTAACGTCATAAGCTGGATCCGGGCCGCCAGTCTGATTCTGGGTGCCGTAGAATCGGTGATATTATTGAGCATTCCATTGAGTTCGTTCAGACCCCACAGCCCGGCTGCGGCAATAGTCAGCATGAGCAAAATCATGGTTGCAAAAGCTCCAATCAAACGACCGGCAATTCCTAATTTCATAAATCTCTCCTTATCATTTTGGTAAAATCCAATAATAAATAGTCTCTGCTCATAAATTCAGGGTGTTCCTCTGTAGAACGGCTCCAGGATCCAGCAGAAAGACAATCTGGTCCTGCCAGCGGGCTGCTGCTTGAACACAGGCCCAGTCCAGACGGAGCATTTCACTGTCCGGCTTGAACAAAGCCTGGCCGGAAAAATCAGCCACGGTGCGCACGCCGCTAATCAGAAAAGCAACATACGTGCCTTGAAAAAAAAGAACTAAAACCAGAGGATCACTACCCTGATCTAGACCCAGACGATCACGCAAATTCAGGACCGGGATGATCTTTCCCTGATGGTTTATGACGCCAGCGATGAAACTCTCTACCTGGGGCAGGGGGGTGATTGCCGGCCTTTCGATGATTTCGTGCCCCTCCTGGACACTGATGGCGGCCAGAGTCTGACCCACGTCAAAAATGATATAGGCATCCCTTCCCTCCTCTGCTTCCTGGATTATGTTTTCGGAGCGTGTTTGCACGGCGGCTGTCCCCTGCGTGCACGAGCGCAGGCGTTCCAGCAGATTCTGATCCACAGCTCCCTGCTGGCCATGGCCAAATTCATGAAGGTGCGAGCGCAGCCGGGCTGAAGCTTCCAGAATCAAATCGATGCAGCTTTCCGTGGCAGCAAATTCGCCGGAACGCACCCGGTCCAGTACGGATTCAATTTCATGGGATAGCAACTCAACAGAGCCAGCGCCCACCACGCCGGAGTCGCCTTTCAGGCTATGGTAGTGGCGGAAGAGTTCGTTGATGGTTTCTTCATCGCCGGGATTTCTTTCGAGCAACAGAAAAAGCCCCTCGGCAGCTCCCAGATGCTCTTCTGCCAGAGTCAGGAATTCATTCAGGTGATCATGCATTTCTGTCATACAGCTTCTCTTTGCTCCCGCTGCCGGTGCATTTGCTTCAGGGAGCTTTTCACATCGATGATCAAAGCCACCCGACCATCGCCCAGGATGGTTCCGCCGCTGATCCCGGCCACCGACCCGAGGTAAGTTCCGAGTGATTTGATTACGATTTCCTGCTGACCCAGTACCTGTTCGGCGATGATACCGGAGCGGCCATCCTGTAGTGCAGTTTCGATGAGAAAAAGTTCGGATGGCAATTCTTTCTCGGGCCTGCCAAAGAGGCCAGCAATCGGGTAAGCCGGTATAGAATACGAGACCAGATTGACCAGGAGAGACTGACCTACGGTCTGGATGTCGGTCTTATGGATACGCGAAACCTTGCCAATGGACAGTAGTGGCAGTGCAAAAACCTGATCCTGATCTTTGACCAGCAGGGCATCGACGATGGAAAGCGTGAGTGGGATCTTAAGCGTGATGCGCGTACCCTGCCCAACCTGAGATTCGACCTGGACGCTGCCGCCAATTTTTTCGACATTGCTTTTGACCACGTCCATGCCCACGCCCCGGCCGGAAATGTCAGTGATGCTTCTTGCCGTAGAAAATCCGGGACGAAATATCAGATCCAGAATTTCCTGTTCACCGGCATTGATCTGGTCCTTCTGAAGCAGTCCGCGCTCCAGGGCGCGGACCTTGATGGTTTCCAGGTCCAGCCCCCGGCCATCGTCCTCCACGATGACTTTGATGCTATCGTCTTCGTAGAAGGCTTCGACCAGGATATGGCCTTCAACCGATTTTCCCACCCTCAGGCGTTCGCCTGCAGATTCCAGGCCGTGGTCAATGGCATTGCGGATGAGATGGGTCAGGGGATCGGTCAGGGCTTCCAGAATGACCTTGTCCAGTTCTGTTTCTCCTCCTGAGAGCAGCAGGCGCACCTGCTTTTCTTGCTTGCGTGCCAGCTCACGGACCATGGCCGGAAGCCGGGCCAGGGTCAGTTCCAGCGGAACCATGCGGATACTCAGTGAAAGATCACGGAGCTGCCGTATGACCAGGTCCAGCTGGTTGGAGGCCAGATCCAGGCCGACGGCCAGACTGTTATCGAGTTCCGCGCGGTGCAGCCTGTGCGAAAGGGTGTCCACCTGACTTTTGCTGATGATGAGTTCACCCACCAGGTCTACCAGTTGTTCGATCTTATCGAGTCCAATGCGAATATGGCTGCTTTTTCCGTTACGATGCTGTCCCATTTTCCTGTTTTGCCGTTCCTGCACTCCTTCTGATTTTGCAGGTTGTGCAGAAAGTTCCTCGGCCAGGGGTGCTGGATGGACCGTCCAGTTAGCCAGACCGTTGACCGGTACCAGCCATTGCGCGACAACATCATTGATTCGGACTCCGGCAGTCCCGGCCTCAGGCGTGAAAGAAAAAGTGAGCTCATAGCGGTGAGCAGCCTGTGCCGTGCCGGAAAATGGGTCGGGCTTGATGGCAAGCGCCTGATCGCTCGTCGCTGTGGAGAAAATCTGGTAGAGCTGAACGCCTACGACATCCGGGAAGACCAGATCTTTTTCGAGGTCAACTTCAACCTGCCAGCGCATGCTCTTCCTCCTGACTCCTTAGAATTTGCTGGATGCTGGCTGCTTCGTGGGCCGAAATCAGGGCCTGAAAATCAAGCACGACGAATGCCATGTCTCCCTGATTGATGATTGAGCGAATGGTACGTCCGGAATCATGCCGGGAAAGTTGCCCCCGCTCTTCCAGCTCTTCGCGGGAGACATTGATGACACTGGAAACGGCGTCCACCAGCAGGCCCAGGAGCGTACCATGCAGTGCAGCAATGAGTATATGTGCACCCTGGCCGGAGCTGCGTTGAAAACCGAGTTTGCGGCGAATGTCGACGACGGGAATGATGTCCTCACGGTGTTTCATCATGCCTTCAAGGAGGCTGGAGCGTCCAGGAATAGGCACGATGGTGCCCGTCAGAACGACCTCATTGATGCGTTCCACAGGTAGTGCAAACAGGCTACCCTCAACGGTAAAAGTTACGAGCGTGGCCTGATCGACATCGATCTCTTCCTGCATTATTTCAGCGTCGGATCCGCTCAGGAAGCGCTCAAGGCGCAGAATAAAGCCATTCGATTTATGATCCATCAACTCCCCCAAGAGCAAACACCTATTTCAACAGACAAGGTCCGGCTGGACTCAGGGACCGACCGCAAACAGTTAATGCGACTGCAAAACAGAAGGTCAATCAAATTTTTTCATTTCATAAAATTAAATATAACTCATTTTCAAATACTAAAAACCGCTATCGTCTCTTCATGGAAAGCCCGACATCGCTGGCGCAGCACTTTCCCGGTGCTGCCTTGAGCTATGATCGGATCACATCCACCATGCGACGTAAGCCGGCATCACCGGAAATTCCGCAGCCACTTTCACAGCAGCATCAATGATTTTTGCTCTGCTCCGGATCCCCCGCTCCGCTCTCCTGAACGTATACAGAACCTGGAACAATTGCTATCGTGCTGCAAAGGATTGCATCCTTGATGGAAAGCCCAAAAGACCCTGCGATATTCCGCCAGGGCTCTGGCGATTTGCGCGAGTGGCCTGGAGCTGTACCGCTTTATTGCCCCCGATCTGCAAGGGTCGGTGACCCCAAAAAGCATCGGCCTGGTCGTCGCCCGCTGCCCGGTCGCCATCAGGATCGCGCGCTGTAGCATTGCCAGGATCGCGACCGCGAACAAAACGACCGCGCAGATCGTGGCTGCCATTACTGCCATCAGCCAGAATCCAGCCCGATGAACAGGAATCGAGCTAAAGGCGATGACGGCTCCCTGGGGTGCTACCATCTGAAAATTCTGGTTGATGCGACTGGCAGAAACGACTTCGCCAGCCTGAAAGGTGTGAAATCTGACCGAATCGCTCAAACTCGCCCTCGGAGAATGGCTTTCCCTGCAGCGGATCCGGGAGCTGAACAAACTCACGAAAAAGGAGCCTCTCCGATTCCAACCAGGCTTTTCGGCCCAAAAGGTGCGTACGCTAAACCGCCGAAAGCGTGGATGATCCTCGTCGACACAAGCATCTGGATCGAATTCCTTCGTGGTAAAGAACCGATCTCGGCGGAGCTCTCAACCCTGCTCGACGGTAGACAGATTTTAACGATTGAGCCGATTTTCGGCGAACTACTCCAGGGCTGCCGAAACAACGCAGAAACGGCGATGGCCTGGTCAATCGGTTTGATACCGCTGGCGCTACGGCCGCCGGCCAAACATCCCCTGGCCAATAAAGGTCATGACCACCTTGCCTTCCTGATTGCGCAGTTCGGCCCGGCCGCGGATGAGTCCAATTCCGGCCCGGAACGGCCGTGTCTCCAGCAGTGTAAATTTCCCGGACAGAGTATCGCCGGGACGCACGGGTCGCTTCCAGCGCAGTTCGTCCACGCCCGGCGAGCCCATGGAAGATGAGGCATTCAGAATGGAATCCACATACAGTCGCATACAGATGCTCGCCGTATGCCAGCCGCTGGCAATGAGCCCGCCAAAGTGGCTCTTCGCGCCACCTTCATGACTCAGATGAAAGGGCTGCGGATCATACTTCCGGGCAAACTCGATGATTTCTGCCTCGGTGACCGTATAGCCACCCAGTTCGATTTCCTGACCAATCTGAAAATCTTCAAAGTAACGCATAAGGCCTTCCTCTCTGCTGTGCAGCTTTTTTTCCTGATATCCTGTTGCCGACCAAATATCGGTTCTCCTGTCAAGGGAGCTGGATCCTTTGCGCCCAATAAAAGAATTGGACGATTCCGTTCCAGCAGAGAAGGTGGGCCATGATTGCAATCCCGGATCCAACGTATGGCCTTGTGGTGTTTGATGGGAGCGTTATTGAGGTCTTTGAGAGCAACGCGAAGAGCAGGCGCTATCACCTGAAAATGATCAAGAGCATCGAATTGGTTGAAAAGAAAAACTATATCGAGCTAAAATACTCGGACCTGAACATGTCCCAGCATATTCCGTTCAAAGCGGAAGCAATGGAGCAGGCGCGTGAGCTGGTCAACACTGTCCGGGCTGCTCTGTAGCAGTCGGCCAAACGAATGATCGGGATAAGGAGAGATCTATTCCATGCTGGCCCGGTTCTTTCGCTCCGAGTACACTCTGACCCATCCGCTCTACGTAGCCTTTAAGTCAGCCCTGGCAACACTTCTGGCCCTTGGACTGGACTCGATCACCGGCAACAGCGACCACGTTTCGGCTACTTTTGTGGCCGTTCTGTCCATCGCACCCACCGTTTACCAGGGTCTCAAACAAGCCGCTCTGCAATTTCTGGGGAGCGTCATCGGCGGCATTTGCGGCGCTCTGGCCATGGCTATCTTTCTCCTTCACGAGTGGCCCCTGCTATATGCCATTCCACCGGCTGTTTTCTTTGCCATCATGGGTGCCTTTTTTGTGAAACAGCCTGGAATCCTGATTGTCTCCGCTTTTACGGCTCTTTTTCTGCCCAACATCGCCAATCAATCGCCAATGGCTACCCTGCAGATGCGCCTCTTTGCCGTAACCACCGGCGCCGTTTCTGGCTTTATCGTCAATACCCTGGTTTCTGCCTTCGCTCACCGCCGGATCTTCCTGCGGCGCCGGCGAAAGCTTTACACCTGCCTGTACTTGCAGTTGGGCAGCTACGCCGAACTCGGGCCACCGGCACTCGCTCCTGTCTTTCACCTGCACGGGCAACTGCAGGCAGAGCTTCATTCAGCATTGCTGGACCTGGGACACACCCGCCAGAAAGGTGCAACTGCGCTAATAGAACGATTGCTCAAAGAAACCGATCAGTTGACTTATGTTATGCATCTGGTAAACCAATTGTACTACAGCGCCCGCGCACAGGGTCTGGCATTACCCAAAACCGTTCTCCAGCAGGTCCGTGAGAAAGTGGCAGAGTTTTGCCTGCCGGACATCCGCTCGACCCCGAAAACAACGACTGCCGGGCCAGCAGTAAGCGATTCACTGGCCACAGAAACAGACCTCCTTTTTACTGAAATGAACAGGCTCGCAGAGTTTTACCCGTGACTCTCACCCAGCTGCGTTATTTGATCGCTGTAGAAAAGTATGGCAGTTTCATCTCAGCGGCCGAACACTGCTTCGTCACCCAGCCCACCCTCAGTTTGCAGATCCAGAAACTGGAACAGGAGATGGGAGTGGAACTATTCGATCGCAAACGCAATCCAGTGGTCGTCACCAGGATGGGGGAAAAAATCATCGCTCAGGCACGTCAGGTGCTTCTCGAAGCAGCTCGACTCGAAGAACTCTACCAGAGCGACAGGCCACCTGGCGGCAGCCTGAAACTGGGCATCATCCCCACCGTCGCACCGGCTCTCCTGCCCCATCTGGTGCGCTCCCTGTCCCATCTTTCCCCGGAACTGGAATTTCGCATCTTTGAACTGCCCACTTCCCAGATCATCCACCGGCTGCGGGGCGAAGATCTGGATCTGGGAATTCTGGCCACGCCACTCGAAGAAAAAGATCTTACCGAATTTCCTCTGTACTACGAACCTTTTGTGGCCTACTACCCGCCAGGGGCTGTACCGCAAAGTCCTGTGGCTCTGAAAGACCTGAACCGCAAACCCGGCGGCGATGGACTGTTTGAACTGGTCCTCCTTGGAGAAGAGCACTGCTTTCGCAACCAATCCCTGCAACTGTGTAAAGGACGATCCCCCGCGCGCATTGAATGCGGCAGTCTGGATACCCTGCGTAAAATGGTGGATGAAGGCGCGGGCATGACTCTCCTGCCCCTTCTGGCCTGTGACCCCCAGGATCCACGGGTAGTGCCTTTTGCTCCGCCGATTCCCGGCCGGGAAATCAGCCTGGTTCATGGCCCGGGTTTTGTCAAAGGCCGGCTCATCGACTTGCTGAAAGAGCTGATCCTTGGCCCTGTACCCCCCGGACTGCGCGTACGGGGAGATCTGGACATCGTCGGTCTGAAAAACGGAGGTTGAATTTTTTATGCAAACAAAAGCAAAAAATCGCTCGTCAACTGTTATACAGTTAACAGTCTGATAGATACAGATGGGGGGAATCATGAAAATTCACGTAATAGCTGCCGCACTACTCGCGGTGCTTCTGGCCTGCGCTAAAGAAAAGCCGGCCGTCGAGACCACTTCAATGGTCATTGTCCATACGTCCGGTGAGGCCCGGGTGATCCGGCAGGGTCGCACGGAAAACGCGCGGGTGGGCCTCCTGGTCCATGAAGCCGATGAAATTCAGACAACTACCGGCTCTGTTGATCTACAAACAAGAGGAGGCAGCGCTGTCCGTGTAAAGGAAAATACCAGCATGACTGTAGCCATGCTCCTCGGTCGCGGCGATGCCCGGCTGAGCCTCAAGCAGGGAAGCCTGTTGGCCACTGTAAAAAAATCCCGGGCCGATGAAGAGTTCGCTGTGGTAACACCAACGGCCATTGCGGGCGTGCGTGGCACGACCTTCAGCGTCAGCGTCGATCAGGCGGGCAAACAGCCGCGCGTCAAAGTGATCGAAGGTAAGGTTGCCCTGGCTCCGCGTATTGCCGTTCTGGAAACCCTGGAGGAAAAGGCCATCGAAGAAGACGCCAGCCTCCGGCAGCTCGCCCAAATTCAGGAGTCTGCCGTAATTCTTGAGGCCGGTCAGCAGGGATCCCTTAACCCGGTTGTCGAGCAAAGGGTCAGCCAGCTCAATGAAGAACTCGTAGCGGAGGAAAAAAATAGTCCTCAGGAAATTGGCCAGGCTGCCGCAGAGTTGAGCGCCGCTCAGACCACGGTGATTGCCGTCGCCGCACCGGTCAGCGTGGCAGAACTTTCGGAAAAAGCATCTCTGGTTACAGTGGCCCCCGAAATTGTAGAACAGGCTGCGAGAGAAGACCAGGGAGCGGCTATTGCTGCGGCCCGCGAAGAACGCAGAACCCAGGAAGTCGCCCGGATGGAAGTGGATCCGGCAACTGTGGTCAAAAAAGAAGCAGAAGTGGCGCAGATCCAGGCAGAAGCAACTCGTCGACAACTGCAGAACCAGGCAGCCATCCGCGCCTATTACCAGAAGATGGAAACCGTGATGATGAATGACGGCAGTATGCATGAAGGAGCTGTCATTGCGCAAACGGAAGGGGAGCTGGTGCTCCATACACCGGGCGGCGTTATCCGTCTGGAAAAAAGCGAAGTCCACAGTATCGAATACCGGTAACAAAACCGGCACTTACACCGTCACCCGGCCCACAGGCCGGGGTGATGGGTTTCTTGCCCCGGAAGCCATGGGGAATCATCGGCCTAAGGTAGTTGTCATAAAAGCGGCCCTCTAAATCTCATCCAACAGTGACTTCTACAGAGCAACTGCTGACCCTTCTTGAAAAACGTATCCTGATTGTGGATGGTGCTATGGGCACCATGATCCAGACATACAACCTCAGTGAAGCCGATTACCGCGCAGAGCGCTTTGCTCAACATGCCGGTGAACTCAAAGGGAATAACGACCTGCTCAATTTGACCGCCCCCAAAATCATTGCCGGCATCCATGACGCCTTCCTTGCCGCGGGCGCTGATATTATAGAAACCAACACATTCAACAGCAATCGCTTCTCCCAGGCGGACTATCAAATGGAAGATCTGGTGCGGGAAATCAACCTGGCCGGGGCACGGCTGGCCTGCGAGGCCCGGGATCGCTATAAAACAGCGGAGCGCCCGCGCTTTGTAGCCGGAGCGATTGGACCCACCAACAAGAGTCTTTCGCTTTCTCCGGATGTCAATCGACCCGGCTACCGGGCCACAGATTTCAGCAGCATGCAGGCTGCCTACTACGAGCAGGCCCTGGCCCTCCTGGAAGGTGGTGTGGACCTTTTCCTTGTGGAGACTGTTTTCGATACTTTGAATTGCAAAGCGGCTCTCTTTGCCATCCAGGATCTCTTCCAGAAGACAGGGAAGCGCCTGCCCGTTATGGTTTCGGGGACAATTGTTGATCAGAGCGGACGGACTCTTTCCGGGCAAACCGCTGAGGCCTTCTACACAAGCATTGAGCACATGCCGGAACTATTAAGCATCGGCTTAAACTGCGCCCTGGGACCGGCGCAAATGCGGCCGTTCATCCATGACCTGTCCCGTCTGTCCCGCACGGCCACCAGCCTCTATCCCAATGCCGGACTGCCCAACGCTCTTGGGGGCTATGACGAATCGCCGGAAAGTATGGCCGCCACCATGGGTGAATTTGCGCGCGAAGGTTTCCTGAATATTGCCGGCGGCTGCTGCGGGACGACTCCCGAACACATTGCTGCCATTGCCCGGGCCATGGATGGCGTCACACCGCGCAGCTTAACTGCGCCCGCTCCCCGGGGGCTCTGTCTTTCCGGAATGGAAGCCCAGGTCTTTACAAAAGAATCTAATTTTATCAATATTGGTGAACGAACCAATGTTACCGGCTCTCCGCGCTTTGCCGCACTCATCCGCGAAGGAAAACTCGAAGAAGCCTTGAGCGTTGCCCGTCAGCAGGTGGAAAATGGAGCGCAAATCCTTGATATCAACATGGATGAGGGTTTGCTTGATTCTGTTGCGCTCATGCGCGACTTTCTGAGTCTCATCGCCGCCGAGCCCGACATTGCCCGCATCCCTATCATGGTGGACTCATCCCGCTGGGAAGTTCTGGAAGCCGGTCTGCAGATGCTTCAGGGCAAGGGTATTGTGAACAGCATCAGTCTCAAAGAAGGCGAGGCAAAATTTCTGGAGCAGGCGCGAAAGATCCGTCAGTACGGTGCAGCCGCTGTGGTCATGGCCTTTGATGAGAAAGGTCAGGCCGATGACTTTGAAAGGCGCATCGAGATTTGCAAGAGATCCTATCGACTGCTTGTGGATGAAGCCCACTTCCCTCCCGATGACATCATCTTTGACCCCAACGTCTTGACCATTGCAACAGGCATGGAAGAACACAATCGCTATGCGCTCGATTTCATCCGGGCCGTGCAATGGATTAAAGAAAATCTGCCGGGAGCACGTGTTTCCGGCGGAATCAGCAACATCTCCTTTAGCTTCCGGGGCAACAACAAAATACGCGAAGCCATGCACACCATCTTCCTTTACCATGCCGTGCGCGCCGGACTCGATATGGGTATTGTGAATGCCGGCATGTTGGGTGTCTATGAAGAAATCGAGCCAGAGTTACGCGACCTGATTGAAGACGTCATCTTCTGCCGCCGCGAAAATGCAACGGAGAGTTTGATCGAAGTCGCAGAGCGCTACAAAGAAACAGAGGGAAACGCCGCCCGCGTTGAGGTTGCCGCCTGGCGCGAAGCGAGTGTGGAAGAAAGACTCAAAACCGCGCTCGTTCAGGGGATCATGGATTTCATCGACCAGGATACAGAAGAGGCCCGCCAGAAGTACGGCCGTGGCCTGTCTGTCATTGAAGGTCCCTTAATGGCCGGAATGAACGTTGTTGGCGATCTTTTTGGGGCAGGCAAAATGTTTCTGCCTCAAGTGGTCAAGAGCGCCCGGGTAATGAAAAAATCCGTCGCTTATCTCATTCCTTTCATCGAGCAGGAAAAGACGGGAAAAGAAGAGAAACAAAAGAAGATCCTTCTGGCCACAGTCAAAGGTGATGTGCACGACATTGGCAAAAATATCGTGGGTGTGGTGCTTGCCTGCAACAACTATGAAATCATAGATCTGGGTGTGATGGTGCCACGTGAAAAAATTATCGATGAAGCCCTGAAAGCCGGGGCTGAAGTGATCGGTCTGTCCGGGCTCATCACTCCGTCACTTGATGAAATGGTTGAGGTGGCCCGTGAAATGGAACGCCGCAAACTCAGACTGCCTTTACTCATTGGTGGGGCAACCACGTCCCGCATCCATACGGCACTGCGAATCGACCCCGCCTACAGTGGTCCGGTGGTCCACGTCCTGGATGCGTCGCGCAGCGTGCCCGTGGTGGCCGCTCTTTCCGGTGCAGATCAGGAAACCACAAAAGAACAGTACAAATCCGAGTACGTGCAAATTCGCGAGGAACAAAATCGGCGCAATGCAAAAAAAGACCTGCTTTCTCTGGAGGAAGCACGGGCCAATGGTTTTCAGCTCTCCGCAGAAGAAATTGCTCCGCCACAGCAACTGGGAGTCATTCCGGTCACAGTGCCCCTCTCAGAACTGCGGGAATACATCGACTGGACCCCGTTTTTCCTGACCTGGGAAATGAAAGGTAAATATCCACAAATATTGACGGATCCGGCTCTGGGAAAGGAAGCACAGAAATTGCACCACGATGCTCTGCAGATTCTGGGAGAACTCATCAACTCCGGGAAAATTGAGGCCCGGGGTGTCTGTGGTATCTTCCCGGCCCGTCGGGACGGTGATGATATCGTCGTCGGCTACCCGGCACAAGCCTTCCGGGAAATGAACCGCCTTTTTACACTGCGGCAACAATCCAGAAAAAGAGAAGGTGAACCCAATCGGGCTCTTGCTGACTACATCCGCACCGACCAGGATTACATTGGCCTTTTTGCGGTAACGGCCGGCATCGGGGCCGCAGAACTTGCCGGTAGCTATGAGAAAGCCGGAGATGATTACTCCTCCATCATGGTCAAAGCCCTGGCAGATCGCCTGGCCGAAGCTTTCGCCGAATGGATCCATGCCCGTGTCCGGCGCGAGTACTGGGGTTTTGCCAGAGACGAATCACTCACCAATCAGGAGCTGATCTCTGAAAGTTACCAGGGAATTCGTCCGGCGCCCGGTTATCCGGCGCAAATTGACCACACAGAAAAAAGAACCATCTTTCAGTTGCTCGAAGCAGAGAAACATACGGGCATGTCGCTTACGGAAAGTCTGGCCATGCAACCGGCCGCGTCTGTCTGCGGTATCATCTTTGCCAGTGCCCAGGCGCGTTACTTTGGTCTGGGTCCTCTGGCCCGCGATCAAGTGGCCGACTACGCCCGGCGCAAAGGCATGGACCTGGCAGAAATGGAAAAGTGGCTTGCGCCGGGGCTTGCTTACGAGCGTTCTTGAACATGCGCGCATTTCTCCTGTTACTGCTTCTGTTTCTTTACTGTAACAACAATCCCTGGGGAGAGTTTCCCGGTCGTGATGTATTTTATTCGGCCATCTCTGATGATCCCCGGACGCTTGATCCGGCACGGGTGAGTGATACTTCGTCCAACTTGATCGCTTCCAATCTGCATGATACGCCCTACGAATACCACTATCTCAAAAGGCCGCTGGAGCTTGTACCGGCCATGGCCACTGCCATGCCAGAGATCGGGAAACGAACACTGGACGGAAAGACACTGGGCAGCTTTCGCTTCAGTATCAAGAGGGGACTGCGCTACCAGGACGATGTTTGTTTCCCTGATGGCCGGGGCCGCGAGATCCTGATACATGATATTATTTACAATATCCAGAGGGCCGCCGACCCGGCTCTCGATCCCTTTGGTCTGCCCCTGCTTATGGGCAAAGTTCTGGGATTTGATGAATTCATGCAAAAACTGGAGAAAGCCTCCGCAGAGGAAAAGGTTCTACTGCATAAAGAAGGCCTGCCTGGCGTTCGTGCCCTGGATGACTACACGCTGGAATTGCTCTTGACCCAGGATTTTCCCCAGATTCGTTTTTTCTTTGCCGCCACAATGGGCTCTCCCGTTCCTCCCGAATGCATTGCTTACTATGATGGCAGTTCCCGCGATCGCCCCACCTTTGACCGTCACCCGGTAGCATCCGGCCCTTTCTATCTTAAAGAATGGCGGGCCAACTACAGGATGATACTGGAAAAAAATCCTAACTATCGCACGGATGATACCTACCCGCAGTCAGGCAATCCGGGCGACGCCGAAAACGGCTTTCTTTCCCTGGCCGGTCATCCGCTGCCCATGGCCGACTCTTTTCACTTCCAGATCATCAAAGCCGGTTCACCCATCTGGCGGCTTTTTGAGCAGGGTTACCTGGACCGCGCCGGAATTCCGGTCGAAGTCTTCAATCAGGTCATTTACGATCAGGATCTGGCCGGGGCCTACCGCGAACGGGGCATCCGTCTGGATCGGGAAGTGGGCACTGCCACCTACTGGTGGTACTACAATATGGAAGACCCGCTTTTCAAGAACAATCCCGATTTGCGTCGCGCTCTTTCTTTAGCCATTGACCGCAGGGAGATGATTGAACGCTTCCACAACGGACGAGGCCTGATCGCACACAGTCTCTTACCACCAGGTCTTGAAGGATACGAAGAAGATTTCCGCAACCCCTACAGCGAGTTCGATCTGGAACGGGCAAAGGAACTCATGGCAATCGCCGGATACAGGGATGGCATCGACCCGCAAAGCAAGCAACCCTTAAAGATTACGATGACTCTGGTGGCTTCAGCCCAGGGCTCCAGCCGCTACCGATTTTTCATTGAACAGTTCCGTAACGTGGGCGTGGATTTGAAAATTGAGACCCTGGACTGGCCCACAGTTCTGGAACGTAAAAATAAGAAAACCTTTCAGATGATCCACGGCGGCTGGCATGCCGACTATCCGGACCCACAAAATTTCTTTCAACTCTTCTACGGACCCAACGTCAAATCAACTTACAATGAAAACCACTACCGGTCTGCGGCATTCGATGCTCTGTATTTGCAAACCCGGGGTATGCCCTCTGGAAAAAAGAGGGTGGCTCTCCTGCGCGAAATGAAAACCATCCTTGCCCAGGACGCACCGGTCATCCTGCTTTTTCATCCGCTGGAGTACGGACTGACCCACTCCTGGGTAAACCCCATCCGTCCCCATCCGGTAAATACCAATCAACTCAAATTTCGAGCCATTGACCGGAGTATGCGGCAGGAAAAAACAAAAGAATGGAACAGCCTTTTATGAAAGGCAACCTGGTCTGTACAACCCTGCTTTTGCTGGCCCTTTTTTGTAAGGCACCGGAGAGTAACGCCCATTACAAAAAGGCACTCGATAGCACGGCAGACGCAGTGCGCCTGACAGGGGCAGCGGAACAGGAAGCACTGAAAAGATTCTACGATTTCTATGCGCGCTTCGCGCCCGACGTCATCGAGAAACGCTTTGAGGAAGTCTATACGGAGGGAATCTATTTTCGCGACCCCTATCGCGAAGTCCGGGGGATAAAAGAAACTAAGGCCTATTTTTTGCGCACGACAAAAGCCATAGAGGAATGCACCTTCACCATCGAACGACCTGCCATCCGTGAGGGCGGCAATTACTACTTCCGCTGGACCATGCACCTGACTTTAAAGCGCAACAAGAATCAGAGAATCGAAATCCCGGGAATGTCCCATGTGCGCTACAACCAGGACGGGAAGATTAGCTTTCATCAAGATTACTGGGATTCTTCCCTGGTGCTGGAACAGTTTCCGCTGATGGGCCCGGTGATCCGGAAAATTCGGGCCAGTCTGTAAGCTTAATTTAAGACCTCACCAGTGCTGAAACCTCAAATGAGGAAAGTCCCATTCTGGAGTTTCAGCCTTTCCGGCAGTACGAAGTGCGCGAACGCTGTACCAGCCATCTGACCTTCGGGGATTTTGCAGCACATGAAACTCCTGGGCCGGCATGAAGCTCTGACCAAGGAGCAGATAAGAATCCTCAGCTCCTGTGGCCCGATCCAGAATGATGATGGCGTGTCCGGGGAACCCGCCCTGAATCAGCACGTCACCGATTTGCCACTCCCCCATGCGATGGGGCAACTCCCGAGCAAGGGAAGCCGTCCCCGCGTAAGTGAAAACGAAATTCAGATAAGCACGCAAGTTCTTATAGGAAGTATCCCGGGCTGCCTTTCTTTGAAAGCTGAAGCGCTGTCCGCGAAGTACGGGACGCTCACCGGCCTGCCAGCGGCTGAAGGAAACTCTTTGCCCGTTGGTCATCGTGAAGGCAACCGTACCGCCCCGACCGCTTTGAAAAAGAAACTCCGCGCGCAAGCGCATCAGGGCATCGGCACATTGTTGTAAGTCCGCTGAACCAACATCCATATCAACAACGCGCCAATGAGCACGCTGGTTGGCCTTGAGCTGTCCATTGTAGAGAAGAACCCGACTGCCGGGAGGCTTCAAAGGCAGCTGGCGCAGAAAAAGAGCAAAGGGGTCGGCTGTTTGCACCCGGCTTGCACCCCGGGGGAGTGCAAGCGACTGCACACTTTCGCAGTCCTCGGAGCAGAGCCGAATTTCAGCGCTGGCCGCTGAGGCAGATAAAAAAAGGAGCCACAGCCAGCCTGGCAGGGTTAGTTTTCGCAGAGGATGCTGCGGTCTTTTAATTCGCACTTACGTGATTGAAACGTTCCCTGCCCTGATGAGCCGCCACCCTGAAAGGTTGCATTGAGTACGGGACCGCCATTGCCAAAGGTGTACGACCCTGGCCCTTCCATCTGTCCCCCTTTGAATTCGCCCCTGTAAAAATCTCCATTGGCCCAGTGGTACTCACCCTGACCTTCTTTCTGACCGGCGCGGAAACCACCCTGGTAGCGATCCTTATTGGCATACTTCATGGCACCCTGGCCTTCGCGCTGTCCTCCTTTGAACTCGCCTTCATAGCGATCCCCATTGGAGTAATTGTACACGCCCTGACCATCTGCACAGTTTCCGCGGGCACAGCCCATCTTCGAGGCACAGCCCAGCCCGGCAAGGGACCCGACAAGGACCATCGTCCCTAAAATTACATATTTCATATTTCTCTCCCGCATAAAAGCTGCTTGCCTTCTGGTCTACAGTATCGGCCCCCTGCTTATGGATGCTAAAGCTCGCTTCATGCCTGCTTCTCTACTGTCTGACCGTCGGGACCGCACGGGCAGAAGAAGAACCACCGTCAGCCGCTGGCAAGAAAGAAACGGAGTTACCGGACCGCCAGATAGAAGAAAAACTCGGACAAAAACTCCCGCCGGAAATTGAACTGAAGGATGAGGAGGGAAAGACCGTGCGTCTGGGAGATTTTCTGGGCAAGAAACCGCTGATCATCGCCCCGGCCTACTACAGTTGCCCCATGCTCTGCACCCTGGTGTACAATGGCCTGGCCGATGCCGTGCGGGCAAGTTACCAGAATGGCCCGCGGGCCGGTCGGGACTACACCATTCTATCGATTAGCTTCAACCCCGCCGATTCTGCGGAGCTCGCTGCCCGTAAAGCGGCTGCCTACCACAAAACCCTGCCCGATGACGCTGCCTCGGGCTGGCACTTTTTTACCGGGAACCAGGGACCGGCAGAACTGTTCCGCCTCTCCGGCTATTCCTACAGGAAAGAAGGAGACGAATACATCCACCAGGCGGCGCTTATTCTTCTCTCACCAGATGGACGGATCATGCGCTATCTGTATGGAGTAGAATTCCCAGCACAGGACTTTACCTTTGGACTGATGGAAGCATCTGACGGGCGCATTGGCTCGACAGCACAAAAAATTCTCCTCTCCTGTTTTCGTTACGATTCTCTTCAGGGGAAGTACGCGCCGTATGCCTTTGGTTTTATCCGTCTGGGAAGTATCTTTGTGTTCATCTGCCTGGTTGGTTTGATTATTTTTCTCCGGCTGCAGAAAAGAAGTTGAGTGTAAGGGAACGCGCCCGACGCTGGCTCTGACATGTATATCGAACGCGCGGCTGTTAATGCCACTTACATAGACTTTGTCATGAACTTCGTCCACTTCTGGTCGATCGTGCCCTTCCTGATCGTCAATGCCGTTTTGATATACTTCATCATACGTTACCGTCGCAGATCGGCAGAGGACAGGACCTCAAAGATTGCCCACAACACCCGCATTGAAATCCTGTGGTCTGTTATTCCTTCTATAGTGTTTATTGTCATGTTCGCTCTGGGCGCGCATAGCTTCTACTCCATGCGGGCAGCGCCGGCAGACGCGGTGGAAATCCATGTGACGGCCTCCAAATGGCGCTGGGAATTTGCCTACCCTGCCCGCGCTACCGGCCTTGCCAAATCAGTTCAGAACGATAAAGTGCTGCTTCTTCCGGACAAGAAGCCCATCAAGCTGATTCTAAAATCCAAAGACGTGATCCACAGCTTTTTTGTACCGGCCTTCCGGGTTAAAGAAGATGTAGTTCCCAATATGTTTACTTACGTTTACTTTACCCCTGATACCAGCATGGCGGACACAAATGAATTTGACATTTTCTGTACAGAGTTCTGTGGACTTGATCATTCTTACATGGTGGCCCGGGTCCGGGTTCTGCCGGAGAATGAGTGGAAAGCAGAATTGCAGAAGCTTGAAGCTGCAGCCGGAGAGGTCAGCGTAGCTGCCGGAAAGGCGATCTTTGACAGCAATTGCGTTGCCTGCCATTCTCTGGACGGCAGCCGCAAAGTAGGACCAACATTCAAGGGACTCTTTAATGCAGAGCGCAAATTTATGGATGGCAGCACAGCCGTTGCTGATGAAAATTACATTATTGAATCCATGAAAGAACCCAACAAAAAAGTGGTAGAAGGCTTCCCGCCAGCCATGCCTGCTCAGACCTACAGTGATGCGCAGTTGCGATCCGTTCTGGAATACATAAAGGAAATCAAGTAAGGTACGACTCATGGGACATGCAGCTACAGGCCTGAATTATTTGCAGACCGGTCGGTCCATCTGGGGCTGGCTGACTACCACAGACCACAAGAAGATCGGTATCATGTACCTGTTTTCCATCATGGTCATGTTTATTCTTGCCGGCGCCATGGCCATGCTGGTTCGCACGGAGCTCATCGCGCCCGGTGCCACCATCATGACCCAGCAGACTTACAACGTGATCTTCACTTTGCACGGCGCGATTATGGTTTTCCTTTTTATTGTCCCCGGCATTCCGGCTACTCTCGGGAATTTCATTTTACCGCTCATGATTGGTGCCAAGGATGTGGCTTTCCCGCGCATCAATCTTGCATCTTATTACGTCTGGTTCATTGGCGCCCTTCTGGCTGTTGTCTCCCTCCTCTCACCGGTTGACACAGGCTGGACTTTCTACGCTCCCTACTCCTTGCAGAGCGCGAGTTCTGTAATCATGATCACAGCGGGCGTTTTCATCATGGGCTTTGCTTCCATTATGACCGGCTTTAATTTCATCGTTACCATCCACCGTATGCGTGCTAAGGGAATGGACTGGAACAAGCTGCCGCTTATGGTCTGGGCTCTATACGCTACATCGGTTATCCAGGTGCTGGCCACGCCCATTGTGGGAATGACACTTGTCCTTTTGATCATGGAACGCTGGCTGAATGTGGGTATTTTTGATCCCGCACTTGGTGGGGATCCCATTCTCTTTGAGCAATTCTTCTGGTTTTATTCGCATCCGGTGGTCTACATTATGATTCTGCCGGCTTTTGGCGTGATCAGTGAGATCATTCCGGTCTTTTCACGCCGGCCTATCTTTGGTTACAAAGCCATCGCCTATTCCAGCCTGGCCATTGCCCTGGTCAGTTTTATTGTCTACGGCCACCATCTCTTTGTCAGCGGCATGTCCGACTGGGCCCGCTATATCTTTTCTTTTCTCACCTTTTTCGTGGCTGTCCCCACGGCCATCAAGCTTTTCAACTGGATTGCGACACTCTGGCGCGGATCCATTGAGTTCACCACGCCCATGCTCTATGCTCTGGGATTTCTCTTTCTCTTTTCCATCGCCGGGCTCACGGGACTTCACCTGGCAACTCTGGGCACGGACGTTTTTCTCCATGACACCTACTTCGTTGTGGCCCATTTTCACTACACCATGCAGGGAGGGACGGTTGTTGCTCTGATTGCCGGCCTGTATTTCTGGTTTCCCAAAATGACCGGTCGGATGTACAATGAAAAAATTGGCCGCATTGGCTGGGCCTTGCTTTTTATTGGATTTAATGTAACTTTTTTTCCTCAGTTTTTTCTGGGCCTGGAAGGTATGCCCCGCCGCTACTTCGACTATCTGCCTCGCTTTCATACGTGGCATTTCATTTCCACAATGGGAGCCTGGCTTAATGGCCTTTCTTATCTTATGATCCTGGGCAGCCTCCTGTATTCGGCCTTCCGCGGCGCAAAAGCGCCGGCCAATCCCTACAATGCACTGTCGCTGGAATGGCAAACGAGTTCACCGCCACCCACTACCAATTTCGATACTCCGCCCGAACTGAAAGGCGATATCTACGATTACGGGACAACCGATGACCATGATAAGGAGGCTGCGTGATGGAAGGCACCCTGCGCGACCGTCATCCGGTCCATGAAGAACTGGGCGGCTACGAAGGCTCCAAACTGGCGATGTGGCTCTTTCTGGCCACGGAACTCCTGCTTTTTGGTGTACTTTTTGCCGCCTTTGCGATCTTCCACGGAATGTACGCTGCTGAATTCAAACTGGCTCACAATACTCTCGATAAAATGATGGGTGGCATCAATACCATCGTCCTCATCTGCAGCTCCCTCTCTGTGGCCCTGGCTCTGGATGCCGTCCAAAGAGGGAAACGCAGCCGGGCCAACTGGCTTCTTTTGCTTACCATTCTGCTGGCCGGCGTGTTTCTGGTTGTGAAATACTTTGAATACACCGGAAAGTTTGCTCACGGAATTTTTCCTGGCCGTGCCGATCAAATCGTCATTGATGCTAAGAATCACATCTACGGACCGGTTCCTGTCGGGATGCAGCAGGCGGGTATCAATGTTTTCTTTAGTTTTTATTTTCTGATGACCGGAGTTCACGGCCTGCATGTCATCATTGGAATGACCGTGCTCGGTATTGTCCTGTATAAGAATATGAACGGCCGCTATTCCCACTGGTACTATACACCCGTGGAAAATGGCGCACTGTACTGGCACCTGGTGGACCTTATCTGGATCTACCTTTTTCCGCTATTCTATCTGGTAAGCTAAGGAGACATCGATGCACATCCCTGACCAAGAAAGTCGCGGCCATATCTCACCACTGAAAACCTACCTGACCGTCTGGGTGGCCCTCTTGATCCTCACCGGCATCACCTACGGCGCTTCCTACGTGAACTGGGGCGGTACACTGATGAATGTTATTGTGGCCGTCATTATTGCGACAGTCAAGGCAGCCCTTGTGCTTCTGTATTTCATGCATATGAAACATGAAAGCAGGCTCGTATGGGGCTATGGAATCGTCTATCCTCTGCTGCTCTTCGCTTTACTTCTCGGGTTTTCATCCATTGACGTTTTTTTACGCGTCATTCCGACTGTAACACCATAACCTTACCGGGTTACCGCCGACTATGAGGCCTGCCAGGACCGGAAAAATTTCGAAAAATAACGTCTGAGATTAGCGATGTGGCGGCTAAAGCCCAGAATCCTTGGATTTGCCCTCTGGGCTCTCCCGTGGACGGAGGGGGAAGCCAATACGGCCCTCCTTCTTGAGGAAAGCACGTCCATCCTCCATGTTTCGTCCCGGGTACAACTCATCCACAGCGATGCTCACAGTCCTGGTGTTGTGGCGCTCCAGAACGGCTGGACACAGAACAAAACTGACTACATCAATGAGGGATTTTCGAGAGGAGCCCTCTGGCTTAGAATGGAGATTCACAACCACTCAGAGAATGTACGCTGGTATTTAACGGTCAGAAACAATCGGCTGGATACTGTGGATTTTTTCCTGCTTACTAACGCAGCAGTGCAAACTTCGACCGGGGGCGATCACACATACTTATCCGGAGCGGCTGCCTATCCAGTCTTTCCGTTTCGCCTCAGTACCGGCGAATCCGCACAGATCTATCTGCGCATTGAGTCCACTTCGCATCTTTCATTCCCGCTCCGTATCTACAGCGCGGAGGCTTTTGGTGCAGAAAGCAATCTAACTTTGCTGTTCCATGTTCTTTTTCTTCTGGGTTTTGCCGTTTTTTTGATTTTTCATCTCTGGTTTAATCCAGCCTTTGAAGCAGATCTAAAATGGTTCTTTGGCGGTCTTGTGACATGTTCTCTTTTCTATGTTCTACTTACTGAAGGAGAAGGGAATCGCTGGCTCTGGCCTGATTCTATCTTTCTAAAGAACCAAACGCCTCCAGTCCTGATTCTCCTTGCGGAATTCTTTCTTTTGCGTTTTGTGACCGGCTATCTGCGACTGGAAGCCCTGCTACCTATGGCGGCGCGATTCTTCAACGGCCTTTCCTGGCTCTTCATCCTTCTGATTCTCCTGTACCTGCTGCCCGATCCTCTGGCAGCAGACAGAGCGCTGCTCGGCCAGGCACTGGCCGCTATGGTCGCTATCGTCTATGTGCTTATTGTCACCGTCATCCTCCTTGTCAGGAAACGACAGATCTGGGTCCGCTATCTTTTGGCCTGCTGGGCTTTGACCGGACTTGCCGGGGGAGTTCAGGCGCTGGTCTATCTGGGGGTTTTTCCCGCCCATTTTCTTACGGTCAATGGACCGCTGCTTGCCTTCCCCGCAGACGTTGTTCTGCTAACTGTATCCTTCCTCTACCGGCACCATGCTCTGCGTCGCGAGCAACAGGCGCTGGAGGAGAAGATCAACAGCCTGCACTCCTTGAAGAAGAAAACCAGAGCGAATGCAAGCCGGCTGAGCAACCTCGATCCGTCCTGGCTTGGACCGCGTATTCTCGCAGCCTTTGAAGCAGAAAAGATGCACCTGGATGAAAATTTTGGCGTCAGTGACCTGGCCCGATATGTCGGCGTTCGCCCCGACCAGATCTCCGCTTTTATCAGCAAGGAGCTGGCGAGCAGCTTTCCAGAGCTGGTGAATCGCTACAGAGTAGCTACTGCCAGACAGATGCTCCTCGAGCGCGATGACCTCAACATTCTGCAAATAGCGTTTGAATGTGGCTTCGGGTCCAAAGCCACATTCAATCGGGTTTTCAAATCACAGAGCGGACAAACCCCGGCAGAATTTCGCAGCCAGACCCGGAATACGCAAAGCGCCATAACCTGAAGGAAACGACTCTTCATAGAAAATTCAGGTCTCATTTCCTGATCTGAGGCGACAGGGTGCGAAAAACGCGATAGCCTTTGAGCTATGAATCTGACAAACACACGCACCACGGTGCATCCAATGCCAGCGCGCCAAGCCCGGGCGCGCATTGCCCTTACCGGGAAAGCCAGACAGGCTTCCCTCACGTTAGTTGCCATCTGCACCCTGGCCCTCTTTGCTGCCTGCGGCCAGAGTCGAGATTCCGAGTACTGCGGTGAACTCACCCTTCCGGGGCAATATCAGACCTGCGAGAAGAACCGGGAGAAGAGGCGAACCACGGCAGCCCTGGCTTTAGTGGCAGCCTCCGGCTCGGGCTCAAGCGGATCCAGTGCGCCATCCATCTATGCAGTGGGCTATGCCAAAAACTCTTCCAGCGTCCAGGTTCCGGGCTACTGGAAGGACGGGGTCTTTACCTCTCTTTCTGTGCTGGATGCAACGCGAATCTCTGACGCACACGGAATTGCCGTCGTCGGAGGATCGGTCTACGTCGCTGGCTATAGCACCAATACGTCGAACGTTAGAGTCGCTGGCTACTGGAAGGACGGTAGCTGGGTAGCTCTCGATCCTGTAAGCGCATCAACGAACTCAGCTGCGGAGGCGATCGTAGTATCGGGCAGCAATGTCTACGTGGGTGGCTACAGTCGCACCGCCGGCGGAATCGAGCAGCCGGTATACTGGCTGAACGGAACAAGGACCAATCTCACTCCTGTAGATACTGGAACGCATTCAGGTGTCAGCAGCATCCTTTTGTCTGGATCGGATGTTTATACCGCCGGATACAGCAGGGACACGGCCGGTGGCGGCAACGAACAAATCCCATCCTACTGGATCGGCACGAACCGCACAGCCTTAAGTCAACCGGTGGTGGATCGTGATGGCCTGGTCCTGACACTCATCCAGAGTGGTGGAAGTACCTACGCCGGTGGCTGGAACCGCAAAGCGGACAATGTTCAACTGGCAGCCTACTGGAAGGATGGCACTCGCACCGACCTGAATGGCCCTGACAGTACCAGGGCCTCCGTTGTCTGGTCCATCGCAGTCTCCGGTTCGGATGTGTACGCGGGCGGAGCCGGAACGAATACGTCGAATGTCACGGTGCCCGGATACTGGCTGAATGGCACCTGGAGTGGCCTGACACCGCTTGATTCCTCCAGAGCAGCCGTTGTTCATTCGATCGCCTTATCGGGAAGCGACGTGTACGCAGGAGGTTTCAGCAGGAACACAAGCGATGTCAGTGTTGCCGGATACTGGAAGAACGGGACCTGGACGGCCCTGCCCGGCCTGCAAACGGACCGCGATGCTGAGGTTCGCGAAATCTTGATTCAGTAGAATTGCAGCTCTGGTGAGCGTTGCTCACCAGAGCTCACGGTCGCGGGTCGCGGGTCCGCACGAAATCAGAATATGCATCTCTCAAAATAGCACACTCAGCTCTGGCCTACGAAACACACTGTTTGCACTGGAAATCTGCGGAGCGCGGAGCGCCAGTTCACAGTGACCGTCCCGGACCATGGCCAGATATTCGGAAGGGCCAGAGCGAAGCTCCCGTTCGAGTGCAATCAGTGCCGTAAAATCGGTCAGAAATTGAGCAATGGATAAGCGGTGATCCATTTGCTCGCTGCGATCGCCTTGAAGAATCCCCTTAGCGGCGGCGCTCATCTCCAGCAGGAGCGCCCTGCTACTGGACTCGGCCACGACTTCCTCGCGGAATCGCTCCAGGGAACGCTGCACGGCCGGGCGCTCAAAAGCTTTGAGAGCGTGCTCCGCAATGATCTGATGAGTCCCCTCCCATGTTTCATTGATGATGGAATCATTATGCAAACGGGGCAGAATCGAGAAATCATGCAGGATCCCGTTGCCCCCCAGAAGCAATATCGCTTCATGGGTCGTGCGGCTGGCATGCACCGTGCTTGCCAGTTTCAAAAGAGGCGTGAGAAGGAGTGCCAGCGGGTCACTCTTCGCATTCAGCTCATAGTTCCAGAAACAAAGCACGGTAAGAGCGGCCTGCCGGATCTCCATCACAGCCAGCGCCCTCCGGACCACCGGATAATCGACCACCCGGCGACCGTAAGCCTCACGCACATTCACGTAGGCGCGGGCTTCCAGGATCGCTCTCCTTGCCATACCCAGCGCGGAAACGGCCACATGGAGGCGCGAGGTCTTAATCACATAACGCAGCAAATTGGCGAGTCCATGACCCACCCGGCCCAGAGCCTGGGCTTCACAATCTTCGTACACCGTCTCGACCGTGATCTTGCCGCGGGTGCCGATGATGTCTTTTTTACGCAAAAGCCTGCAACCGTTGAGCGTACCATCGCGTTTGAGCCGCGAAACCAGAAAAAGGCCGATCGTATTGGAAGGCAGACGAGCCGTTGTAACCCACAGATCTCCCGGATTGGAACAAAACCACTTCTCCCCGTTCAAGCGGTAGCTCCCGTCAGGCATTTCTACGGCAACCGTACGATTGGCAGCCACATTGCTGCCTCCCACTCTTTCGGTTACATACTGTCCGCACATGAAATGGGAATCAGAACCGGGATGGGCAATGAGCGGCAGGTACATTTTCTTTTGCTCTTCGCTGCCGATTTCTTTTAAAGCAAGGATCATACCATCGGTCATGGCCAGAGGACAGGTATAACCACTTTCGCCATTGAAGTTGGCCAGATAAGCCATAGCCATTTTATGGAAGAAGGTAAACTCATGCGGCCAGTTCGGATGAAAATCCAGATTCACAAGACCGTAATCGTAAGCGAGCTTACGTACCAGCTTTTGCTCGGTGCTGTAGCGCACTTCATCAATACGCTCGCCGGTACGATTGTAGTGAACGATTTCTCCGTAACGACCTTCTTTGTGACAGGCTTCCACAAGCTCATCTAAAGTTTCGCTGGCCAGTTTACCAAACCCGCGCAAATGATCCTGCATCGCCCGCGCATGAACACCAGAGAGGGAACGCGAGTGCGACTCCGTCAGCCGCAGGAGAACGGGATCCAGCTCAAAGTAGTTCTTTCCGCGGATTCCCTGGTATCCGCTAATATCATAAGGGGCAAGTCCTGGATTGTCCATAATTCTCCTTAAAGCTCAGCGTGCGGCGGGGGGCATACCGGCAAAGGCCTGGCGGGCGCGCTGTTCGTCAGGGAAGATGTAAAGTCTCTGGTCCAGTTGCGTTAGATGAAAAACTCGTCCAATCGATCCCGAGGCATTCATTACGGCCAGCTTCCCCCCACGCTCCTCAAGGATACCGTGCATATTGATAAGCAGGCCCAGCCCCGAGGAATCAATGCTGTCCACGGCTCCCAGATCAATCAGCACGCGCTTCTTATTCTCCGCTTGCAGGCTGTCCAGCACGGCCCGGAGATCCGGTGTGCTGTAGAGGTCAAAGGAGCCTTCCAGCTCGATCACCGTGAGAGCCGGGGCTTCTTCCCGAATGGTAATCTTCATGCTGGTTTTTGATATAAAAGGATTGCCGTCCGGCAAGCGTTTTTCGTAACCTGAATCGGTGATAGTCCAGAGCCTCAGAAGAAGGACCCGGGAGGTCCGGGTCGGGGATATAGGGATAGGCGGTTCCAATCCGGTCCGCATCCAGACCATGACCATCGCCGATACCATGAACACCCTTGAAGTTGTCGAGGAAACCATCGCCTGTTACGAAGCGGGAGCGGAAATTGTACGCATTACAGCTCCGGGCTGGCAGGACGCGGAAAATCTGGGCCGGATCAAAGCGGAACTCCTCCGCCGCGGGTGCCATGTCCCGCTTGTCGCCGATATCCATTTTTCCCCGAGGGCAGCGCTCATCGCCGTCGAGCATGTAGAAAAAGTCCGCATCAATCCCGGGAACTTCCTGGATGAAAAGAAATTCAAACAGCGTGAGTATTCAGACCTGGAATACCAGGCGGAGCTGGAACGACTTCATCAGGGCTTTAAAGAGCTGGTGCTCAAGGCAAAGCAATATGGCCGGGCTCTGCGGATCGGTACCAACCACGGCTCGTTATCAGATCGCATCATGAACCGCTACGGAGATACCCCGCAGGGTATGGTGGAATCCGCCATTGAGTTCATAGATATTGCCCGTCTGTACGATTTTCATGATCTCGTAATTTCCATGAAAGCCTCGAATGTCAGTGTAATGGTCGAAGCGTATCGGCTGCTGGTGCAAAGATTCGAAGAGCTTGGCTACGACTACCCGTTACACCTTGGGGTCACAGAATCAGGCGAAGGACGGGAAGGCAGAATCAAAAGCATCATTGGCATTGGTGCTCTTCTTCTGGAAGGTATAGGAGATACGATTCGCGTCTCTTTAACAGAAAAAAGCGTCAATGAAATCCCTGTTGCGCAGGCCTTACTTCAAGCAATCGATTCCTGTGCTGACCCGGGGATCCCGCACAGCCCTCCCCTGCAAAGGCGTTTGCCAGAACCCATAGCAAAAAAAGAACTGATTGTTGTTCAGCAACTGGATACGGGAGCAACGGAGCATGTCGATTACACTCTGAGCGATCATCTGCTGGCAGGTATTCCCGGAAAACAGACCATAACAAAAATGTATCATCCCGATGCAGTCGGCCTTCAGGTTCCGGACCTTGATGCCGCAGATATCGACAGTCTTTCAGAGCACCATTTTGTCCTGGTGAGGTGCCTGGACAGGCAACACCCGCGCTACGACGCGCTTCGCAATCGTTTGATCCATACTCCCGTGGCAGCGGACAAATCTGAATCCTACTTTCACATACTGAAAGAAATTTCCGATCACAACCATCCCGTTTTACTGGACTGCACGTCGCTTGATCCGGAAATTCATTTACCACTTGTGGCCGGCTCCCTGCTCCTTCGCGGACACATCCAGGGTCTGATCACAGGGCGTGCCACGGAGGCACTTGACATTTTTCAGGCTTTACGCTTACGACTCTTCAAACCCGATTACATCAGCTGTCCCGGCTGCGGGCGCACACTGTTTGAGCTGCAATCAACAACCAGACTGATAAAAGAAGCAACTGCCCATTTGAAAGGACTGAAAATTGCCATTATGGGCTGCATTGTCAACGGCCCCGGTGAAATGGCCGATGCCGATTACGGTTATGTGGGTGCGGGGCCTGGCAAGATCCACCTGTATCGCGGCCGGGATATGGTGAAAAAGAACATTGCTACCGCAGAAGCTTTGCCGGAGCTTATCGAACTGATTCGCGCCGATGGCCACTGGCAGGAACCACTCTAACCGGCCCTTTTGGTTGTATTGAGTAACAGACCGCAAAACATAAGACTGGCCACAAGAGACGATCCCCCGTAACTAAAAAAGGGTAAACTGATTCCCGTTGTCGGCGCCAGTCCGGTCACAACGGACAGATTCACAAGAGTCTGCATGATGAGCATGATCAGAGAACCAGCCGCAACCATGAAAGCAAACGGATCTTCCAGTTGCTTTATATTGCGAAAAGCCCGCCACATGAAAAACATAAACAGAAATAAAATAAAAACAACCATAACAAATCCAAAATTTTCCGCTGTGAGCGGCAGAATAAAGTCCGTATGGCCGTAGGGCAGATAGCGCACGGCAAATCCCTGGGCCAGCTCCACTCCGGTAAGACCGCCGTCCTGGAATGCCCTGTAAGATGTTACCAGCTGATACCCGCCGGAGTTGCGATAGGCAAATGGGTCCAGCCAGACTTTGAAGCGCTCCAATCTGTAGGTCCACAGCACGATCAAAAGATACAGGACCGGAAGTGCTGCCAGACCAATGGCCAGAAGCCGAATCATCGGAAAACCCGAAAGGAAGATCATCACAGCAATGACCGCGCCAATACTGATCGTGGTGCCGTACTGCGGTTCCAGAATGATCGCGGCCAGCATGCTACCTACCAGAAGGATAGCGGGGGTGAGCTTGCGGACATCGTACTCGGTTCTCAGAATTTCCGGCAGGGAAAGGATACGCGCCATATAAAGCACGATGGCCACTTTCGCAAATTCTGAGGGCTGGAAGGATACGGGCCCGAACGCCAGCCAGCGTTGAAAGCTTTCCTGATTGCCCCTGACCCCCCGCCCGATTCCAGGAACAAAAACCAGAAGTAACAGAAAGAGAAGCGCCAGAGCAATCCAGGTCGCATTGCGCTGCAGCCAGACCAGGGGGATCGTCGCCATGACAAAAAGAGCGACAAGGCCCAGCAGAAAAAGCAGGAACTGCCGTCTGATATAGTAATCGGAATCACCCAGCTGGTGCCATGCAGAAACGGAAGAGGCACCATACATGACCACCAGGCCGGTGAGTGCCAGAGTAAGCGCTGCGGCATACAAAACCAGATCCCGGCCCACAGAATCGCGTAATGAAAAAATTCTTTTCATAACGTATGTTCCGCGTAAGACCGGACCAGTCTTCTGAATGTTTCACCACGATCGGCGTAAGAACGGAACTCATCAAAGGATGTGCAACCCGGACTCAGAAGGACTATCGCCGGGGAGCGCGCAGCTACGACGGCGGCGCGGAAAGCTGCCTCCAGGCCCTCGTAGCTTTGCGAAGCTTCCACCTGAGCGGCAATGGTCGGTCCGGCCTCTCCGTAAGGATACATGCGAGCCCGGCCGCGCAGAGCAGAAAAATCGAGACCTTTATTTCTTCCCCCCAGAAGCAAGTGAACCTCACCGTTAAAGGTTTCCAGAGCACATAGCACCGCCTGAATCGTTGTGGCTTTGGAGTCGTTGATAAAAAGGAGACCATCTACCTCTCCACAATTTTCCAGACGATGCGGCAATCCTTTGAATTGCTCAAGTGCTGACGGGAAATCCCGGGCCCGTATCTGCTTTCCCATGCGAATCGCCAGGGATTCAACCGTCCGCAAGGCAAAATGGATATTCATCCGATTGTGTTTCCCGCGCAGTGCTGCATTGTTAAAAATAATCTCTTCTTGTGGGGAGGTGCTGGAAATTTCCTCACAAATAACATTATTTTGTATCATTCTGGAAAATTCCTCCGGAAACTTACGCAAAAGATTGGCGCTCTCAGTATGCAAAAACAGATCTCCGCTGAGAAGATTGCGGGCAATGTTCAGCTTGGCCCTTGCATACTCCGTCATTCCCGCATAGCGATCCAGATGGTCGGGGGCCACATTGAGGATCATGCTGACGCTTGCGCGAAACTCGCCCACAAGCTCTAACTGAAAAGAGCTGAGTTCAACGATCAGCACCTGCGCTACTTTTATTCCTTGCAAATGCTCTGCGGCGATGGCTGAGAGAGGCTCGCCAAAATTGCCACAGGCCCGGGCCGTCACGCCGAGTAACGCCGCACACAGATGCGCAATCAAAGCTACCGTAGTAGATTTGCCATCGGTTCCGGTAACTGCCACATAAAAAGGAGAAGGGCGCAGGGTCGCCTGAAGAACGCGATAGCCCAGATCATTTTCCCCGAACACAGCAATCCCCCGGGCCCGGGCCTCTGCAAAGAGCGGCAGGGCCAGAGGAACACCGGGAGCTGTAATGATAACATCCGGCTGGAAGCGCAAAAGCCACTGCTCTTCCGGCAGGTCGCGCAAATCCTCACAGTCCGCTTCAAGCTCCGTGGTCCGCTTGCGATCTGCAACGGCTACACGCCCGCCAAGCATAAGGGCCAGCCGTGTCGCCGCCCTGCCGGACACTCCCTCAGAGCCGGCAATGAGAACTCGTTTGCCGCGAAACATTACTGGATCCGTAAGGTGGAAAGAGCCAGAAGAGAGAGCAGAATACCGATCAGCCAGAAGCGTATAACCACACGCGTCTCCGGCCAGCCGGAAAGTTCAAAGTGGTGATGTAAGGGAGACATGCGAAAGATTCGTTTCCCGGTGAGCTTGAAGGACAGAACTTGCAGGATAACCGACAGTGCTTCCGCTACAAAAATTCCGCCACAAATGAAAAGCAACAGCTCCTTCTTGATCACAATCGCCGCCATTCCCAGCGCACCGCCCAGGGCAAGCGATCCCGTGTCTCCCATGAAAACCATGGCCGGTGCAGCATTGAACCATAAAAATCCCAGAGTGGCTCCGGTCAGTGCCGCCAGAAAAACGCTAATTTCATGCGCGTCCGGAATGTAAGGTAAATTCAAATAATTGGCAGCCCGCGGTGTGCCGGTAATGTAGGCCATGGCTCCCAGCGTGGCCGCGACAATGATCACCGTGCCGGAGGCCAGGCCATCCAGTCCGTCGGTTAGATTGACTGCATGCGCGGAACCCACAAGCACCAGCATCCAGAATGGTATGGCAAGATAGACAGTCATGTCCAGCACCTGCCCCTTTATAAAAGGGACAAACAGGCCGCTCTTTTCGAAAGCAATAGCCCCTGACTGCGGTGCCGGAATGGGAACAAATTGATAGTAGAAGACACTGAAACTAAAAGCAACAAACAGGGTAAGAAGCATCTTGAGGCGGGCACTGAACCCCTTTTTCTTACGTAGTTTTGTATAATCGTCCAGAAAGCCGATTCCCCCGAGAGCCAGTGTTCCCGTAAGAACCAGCAGGAACAGAGGATCTCTTAAATCACCCCAGAACAAACAGCTCACCAGAACCGCAGCAAGAATCAAAATGCCACCCATGGTCGGAGTCCCGGCTTTGGCCTGATGAGAACTCGGTCCGTCACCACGAATGGATTCGCCAAACTTGATCTGGTGTAACTTGCGGATGAGCGCCGGTCCCAGAAAAATACAAAACGATGTAGCAAAAACTGCGCTCATCAGGGCACGAAAGCTGACATAACTGAACAATCGGAAGAATCCTGGCGTTTCAAAGCTCTGATACAAAATTTCAAACATAACCCTGATCCTTGATGGCCTGACTCACTTTTTCCATTCGAGAACTGCGCGAGCCCTTCACTAATATACCGTCAAATTCGGGAAGCAACGGAAGAACTTTTCTGGCAAGCTCCTCACTGTCCGGGGCAGCCATAACAACACCTTCCCCGCCCGAACGCTGGAATTCCCCAGCATAAAGAGGTGCATGGATGGAACCACAGTAGCCCAGAAAAGCGTAACCCAGCTCTGCAGCCCGTCGGCCCACCTCCCGGTGGGCCTCTGCTGCCGTGTGGCCCAGCTCGGCCATCTCACCGGCCAGAACAGCAAGTTTGCCCGCAGGCAGCAATCGGCGCAGATCCTCAAGAGCAGCAGAAAAAGATGATAGATTGGCGTTATAAGTATCATCCACCAGAAGTCGGCCCTCCTTCCGGAATACAGAAAAGCGACCGGCAGACTGCGGCCGGGCTCCCTCCAGCGCCAGCGGTAGATCCGCAGGCAGAATACAACCGGATTTCACAGCCAGCATCCCGGCCCCAAAAAGGTTACAGGCCATGGCCCGGCTGAAGTAGTAAGAATTCTTGAGCTCCCTGCCCTCAAACTCCATCCGAATGCCCCGCTCGTCGGCTCCCCGAAAAAGGGCCCGCAGACCATCGCCTGTGTCCAGGCCAAAAGAAATAAGATGGAGGCTTCGATCGTGACAGATGTCCCCGGCCAGTTCAAGTCCTGGACTGTCGGCATGGTAAAGAAGCACTCCGCCGGGCTTCATGCCATCCGTAATTTCCAGCTTGGCCCGGGCTATGTCGAGAACGCTGTCAAAAAATTCCGAGTGAGCGAGACCCACGCTTGTGATGATGGCATGATCGGGCCGGGCCAGGCGCGACAGACTGGCAATCTCACCGGCATGGTTCATACCCATTTCTACGATGGCGATTTCACAATCCTCCGGGATGGCAAGGAGCGTCAGAGGAACACCGATATGATTGTTTAAGTTTCCCCGGGTGTAAGCACTTCTTTGCCCCGCAAAAATTCCAGCCAGCATCTCTTTGGTGCTGGTCTTCCCGTTGCTGCCTGTTACGCCCAGAACCACACTCTTCAAGCGACGGCGGTAGGCGGCAGAAAGATTTTGTAAGGCGATAAGAGTATCAGGGACAGCTACAAAGGGACCCTGCACGGGATGCGTAAGATACCCCTCTTCATCCATCAGCACGGCGCCAGCACCTGCTTTCAGGGCAGAAGCGGCAAAAGCGTTGCCATCAAAACGTGGCCCGCGCAAAGCAACAAAAAGGGAACCGGGGATAATGCTCCGCGAATCGCTAACTACTGCGGAAAAATCTTCTGCGGCACCCCGGCGGAACTTTTCCGGCTTTAAAGCTTCCAGTAAAAATTCAAATGATATCATAATTAAATTCCAATGTCTTTCAATGCCCGCAGAAACTCTTCCCGGTCAGAAAATGGCAACCGCCGGTCAGCCAGTATCTGTTCTTCTTCATGGCCTTTCCCGGCAACAAGCAGCACGGATTTCTGGTTTTGCTCAAGCAGCCAATGCACACCCTCGCGAATCGCCATTCTACGGTCGGCAATTTCCTTTACATTTGCGGATTTGCAGCCCTGCCGGATTTCCTGCCGGATATGGCGGGGATCTTCACTGCGCGGATTGTCATCTGTGATGATGACAAAATCGCTGAGTCGCCCGGCCACCTCTCCCATGATGGGACGCTTCAGACGATCTCTATTGCCACCGCAGCCAAAAACCGTGCCGATTTTCTGGAAAGACGACCTTCTCAGTTCCAGAAGGATGCTTTCCAGCGCAGCGGGAGTATGGGCATAGTCCACCATTCCCTGCAATTCTTCGCGGCCGGGAACCGCGACCCAGCTGGCGCGTCCCGGCACTGCCGGCAACCCCTGCATTGCCGTAAGAACCGCATCCGGATCAAGCCCGCTGCCAAGCACAGCCAGAAGCGCATTGCTCTGCATAAAGCCGATGGGCACAGAAAAGGGCAGAGCAAGCCCGCTGGTTTTACGAACCGGGATCTGTAGTATTTGCGCTTTCTGTATGAACGCGGAAGCGTAAGGGGAATCAGGGTCCACGACAAGGCAGCGCGATTGATCGAGGAGCAAAAGTTTGGCTTCCAGATAATTTTCCATTGTTGCATGCACATCCAGATGATCCGCAGAAAGATTGGTGAATACAGCCGCAGAAAAAGTCAGTCCGCTCACCCGACCAAGTATCAATGCCTCAGAGGATACTTCCATGGCCACATGGGTCACACCTTCTGCCTGCATTTTCTGCAAAAGTTTACAGAGTTGCGGCAATCGCGGTGTCGTGTAGCCGGTCTTTTCCGCGAATCGGCCTTCCCGGCCAGCAAAAGACACTCCCAGCGTGCCAATCCTTCCGCACAGAATACCGGACCGCTGCCAGATGTCCTCCAGCATGAAACTGACGCTGGTTTTGCCATTGGTACCGGTAATCCCGACCAGATACAGCCCCCGATCAGGATGACCGAGCCATTCCGTAACCAGCTTGCCCTGAAAGCGCAGAATATCTTCTGCCACCAGAACATTTGTATTTTCATTTTTATTTCTAAATGACAGAGCCTGGTCGCGTAGAGCCGGGGGGACAACCAGCGCCAGAGGCTTTTGCTCTGCGGCCAGGGCCAGGTAAGGTGACCCCTGGGCTGTGGCTACAAAGAGCGATCCAGGGCCCAGATTCCGTGAATCGTCACTGATATCCTCCACCTGACCCTGTAAACTGCCATGGCTTTCGACCTTTTCCCCGGTCCGCTCAAGAAGCTGGGCGAGTTGCACAGATCCAGGCCGGCCCGGGAGGGCCCCTTAGCAAGCCTTTAACCCGGATTATTCATGAAAGTGTATGCGTAAAGTACAGGTTCAAAGAAAAACCGCCCCGCACTGGGCGGTTTTTCATCATTTCCACGAAAACCCGGAGCTTGTTTGTAAGAACAGTGTGTCGCGCGCGGCCTTGCCCCTGTCGCGGAGCCACGGAGGGCGCAGCGCCCCGCATTCGGGCAAGGACGTCCGTATGCGGGGCCAGGGGTAAGGTCGCGTGCGGCGCCCCACTGTTTTCACGAATAATCCGGGTTAAAGGCATTACCGTTTCTGCAATTCCACGCGCACCACACGATTTTTTGCCGGTTTCTGTCCGTGTTTACTGCGATACAATTCTTCAATCCGGACTTCGCGCGAGACGCTGGCAATGGCACCTTTGAGCGCCTGATTCTTTTTGATGATTTCCTGTTGCTGCCGTACCAGAACATCCATCTCACGCTTGACAAGGGCCGTCTCAATGGTCAATTTACTGTAGAGCAGCAGCAAAACTCCCACAGCAGTGAAAGCCAGGGTAAAAATGCCCATCGGTTTTAGAGAGCGGACAGCAGCCAGAATCACGTTTCATTATCGGCCAATCGTTCCACCACCCTCAGGCGGGCGGAACGGGCCTGGCGATTCTGCTGTACCTCCTGGTAGCCGGGCTTGATGGCATGCCGGGTAAGCAAACGGAAGTTGTTCTGCCCCAGCAATCGAAAGCTTTGTTTCACAGAACGATCCTCGCCGGAATGAAAGGACAGAATGGCCAGCCGCCCACCCACGGATAGAAGGGGGGGCATTTGCTGCAAAGCGCGCTCGATGTTAGCAGACTCTTGATTCACGGCCATACGCAATGCCTGAAAGATCAGCGTTGCCGGATGGTGCTTGCGTGAGGTGGACCCGAACAGGCGGGTCAACTCGCGGGCGCTCCGGTAAGGCCGATTTTTTATCAGTCTACCGGCGAGCTGTGCTGCCTTTGCCGGTAGATAAGAGGACTTGAGAATCTCCGTTAAAACGGAAAGACTGGAATCATTGAGAATTTCAGCGGCCGTGGGACCATCTTTCGAAAAACGCATGTCCAGCAAATCGTCATGAAAGCTAAAACCCCGGCCGGCCTCTCGCAACTGGTAGGTGGAAACGCCCAGATCCAGAAGAATGAAATCAAACTGATCGGCTTCTTCTATGTCAGCGTAAGAGCGGCCACAAAGAAAGATGCCGGCCGGCAATGTGTCAGGGAAGGGATAGGACACGATCTCCACCTTCTGACCGGCCAGCTGTAACCGCTGCTCTGCCCTCTTTAACATCTCTGGATCAAGCTCAGTGGCAAGAATCGTTGCCCGGGGAAACTTCTGCGCCAGAGCCAGGGTATGCCCCCCGTCGCCCAGGGTTCCGTCCAGAATCCGCCGGCAGGACTCCGGGCAATGATCCAGGATCTCTGTGGTCAGGATCGATGGATGCCAGGAAGCTTTTTTGGTTTCCAGTGCAGACACAAAAAAAAACTCTAACCGACATTTCAGGCAGGAACATATCATGGAAGGAAAAAAAGCGGTTCTGGTCTACAATCCGGCCAGCGGCAAAGGAAAAGCAAAAGACAGGGCCATGGATTTTGCCCGGCTGTGGCAGGAAAAGTTCGGAACGGAATTGCGCCTCAGATCCACTCGCTCCCTTGAAGACATTCGAGTGGCCGCACGGGAAACAGCAGGAAAAGAATACATCCAGATCTTCATGGGCGGCGATGGTACTCTTTCCGAATCCGTTCAGGGTCTATCGGAAAGCAATGACTTCAAAGGTCTTGCCCGCCCTGTTGGACTCTTACCCGGTGGAACGGGCAATAGCTTCCTGCGCGACTTTGGCATCACTTCCTATGAAGAAGCCCGCGACGCACTGCTGGCCGCCATCGCCAGCGACTCCAGTCTGACCATTGATGCGGGCATCATTGAATACCAGAAATGTGAGCCCCAGAATCCGGCCCGCGGCAACGCAACGCGACGCATCACCTTCAATATCTGGGGTGTGGGTCTCATCAGTAACATCACAGTGACAGCGATCAAAATGCGTTTTCTGGGATCTTTAAATTACACACTGGCAACTGTACTGAAAATTTTTACTCATCGTCCCGATCGCTTGAAAGTGACCATTGATGGCAAGCCGGAAGAACTTTTTTGCAATACCCTGATTGTTTCCAACAGTCGTTTTACGGGAGGTGCAATGGAGATGGCACCGGGAATCCGCGTCAACGATGGCCAGCTTTTTCTGGTCTGCCCGCAATTCACGAGTACTCTGAAACTCTTCAGCTTCTTTCCTACAATTTTCAAAGGTACTCATGTGAATCATCCCAGCATTCGCACGGGATTCATTAAAGAAATCAAAGTTGAACGTGAAGATCCTTTCATCATGAATGTCGATGGTGAACTGGAGATCGGCTACGATCCGGGGCTCCGGGTTGTTCCCGGCTACTGGAAAGTGTACATGCCTGCGGAGAATATCAAAAAAGCTACGGCTAAATAAGGCGTGTGTAGCTTTCCAGATCCTTATCCCATACCGGAACACCACAGTAGCGATCGCCTTCCGGGCAAAAGGGTGTTACCCCGGCCATCTTGCGCACCCAGCAGGGTGCCTTGATCCAGCGGGCAATACCGGGCTGAAAGGCCGATAGCTGCTGCAACTCTTCCACGGAAGCCTGAAAAATCTCCTCCTGGGCGTTGTAGCAGGTGCGTGTCTTCCATTTATGATGCAAATTCAGCAGATCGCCGGACTCATAGAAACGCACCGGGAAGGCATTGGGCAATAAATAACTGGCTTCTTCCGGCGAACCACCCGAGTCCATAAAAGCAGTCGTTCTGGCAAAAATCTCCTGCATAATGGCAGCGTAACGATCTTCTATCTGTGGGCGGGAACGCACAAGAGCTGGCGTTACATAGTCCGGCTTTCCTGTGTAATGGCTCATAAGAACCGGCCGCGACGCCGGTACCATGCGATGGCGCTGATCCTGCGAATCAGCGGTGTGGGACAACTTCTTCTGGAAAGTATAGTGCAAATTGTAAAGTGCCCGCGTGGTTCGCGATAGGCTGCTTTCATTGAGTGTGGAACGCAAGTAGTTATTGGAAGCGGGAGAGAGAACCATCTCTATGGCCCGGGCATCTGACAGCGCCATCTGCGACTGGCCAAGTACTGTGCGGACGGCCGCTGCAAGCAAAGCCTCCGATCCCTCCATTGGTGCATACAGTCGCACTATTTTACCATCCAGGGCGCGGTCAAACTCCTCAATGAAATTTTGCGCGTCTGGATTATTCCTGAGCTGCCCGTAGCTTTCTATAAAAAATTTATACTCTAAGGTGTCTTCCAGATGTTCGGGATCTGCAAATTCAGCAGCGTAATCCGGATCACTTTTCTCTACGGCCTCTATCATGGCGTTTACCACGGCCGTAGTTTCTTCCGGCACGTCAAAAGCACGGCAGAGCTTGCGATAACGGTGCAGGGTCAGTCCATTGATCGTATGATAAAGATAGGTGTGCGTGGAAAGAGGCAAAACGTAGCGGGCCACTTCCATAGCCTTCTTCTTGATAACTGCCTGCCAGCGATCTGGTTTGGCTCGCCGGGCCGGAAACAGACGAAAAAACTCCTGAGCGGCCAGGTCCCGAAGTGACAGACAGAGTTCCTCATAAGCGTGCATGGAAAAAGCAACGGCCTCACTGTACAGTTGTTTTGACCGCGAAGAAAGCCCCGGCGGCGTATAGTAATGCTCGGTTTTGACGGCCACATAACGCTGGCTGACCTGTTCTGAGTTATAGTACGGATGAGAATGCAGAAAGCTCCAGACCATCTGACGACTCACACCTTCAATGGCAAAGATGAACTGGGGGTGCTGCCGGGTGGTAAGATGGCCCGCCTTCAGAGTGGACTGCGCAATTCGATCGCGCAGGGCGCGGGCCTCTTCCGTCGCGCTCACATCCTGGGGCCAGACAATGCCTCGACTCGAATAGCAGGTACGGGCTGAGGCAATGGATACATCGAAGGGGTTTCGGGTAGAATCGATCAGGGTAACCCGCACGGGATCTGATTCTTATGTCGCCTGCATCGTGCAAGTAGAAAAGCTTGTGAGCCAGGCACACAAGAAGAGAAAGGTCCTGATGCTCCGCAAATTCGGCCCGGTCGTGGCGAGTGCCCTTGTTTTCCTTCCCGAAATCCTGCTGCCTCATGAAATCTTCATCCGCGGCGGCCTGGCCACGGGCGAGCAGCGACCCCATTTTGCTCTATCTCACAAAAAGGACGATCTTTTCGGGAGTGGTCTGGGCGGAGCAACAGATGGCGCATGGAGTGGGACCTGGGGAAGTGACAACCTGCGAGCGCTCCCCGTGTTTGTCGGCTACGTCCATCCGCAGAACTACTACGCTGGCTTTGACTTCTCATTCCAGGAAAGCAACTTGAGCCGCAGCTCCATCTACAACACAAGAATTTCCGGAAACGATGGCCAGCTCATGGGCCGCGAAAATCTGGAAAAGTATCGCGAGACGCGACAGGTTATTGAAGCTGGCTACCGTTTGAATCCGGGATCACTGAGCGTCATTCCCTATGTGGGAATACGGGAGTGGAATGCTTCAGGGAGTCTGACCGGACGCAGCCGGGGTAGCGGAGCATTCTCCGGACAACGTGAATTTCTCGCCGGTCACATACAGCCGGGTTCCAGACTCAGTCAGGAATCCACAGCACCCGTTGTTGGCCTGCGCGGTCAGGCAAAGGCCGGTCCGGTAGAGGTTGCCCTGGGTCTGCGATTGTTTGCGGGTAACGGTACCTACCATGAGCGCATCACCACTTCATTCTATAACACGGGCCTGGGTGTTCTTGCAACGCAAAGCAGCATTCGGCAAACGACAGCCCGGATGAAGGAACAAGGTTTTGAGAGCACTCTGGATCTGGACTACCCGCTGGCAGAAGGAATCGCGCTTTTTGCCGGCATCGGCTTTGGTATCACGGAAGTCCGCCTGGAAAATTTCAGCTCCATTCACCTGCTGGAACGCGAAAGCTATTTTCAGGAACGCACGACAGATTCCCGTTCCGATTTTTTTGTCTTTGATGAGGCGGAATTCTTGCACGACCGATTGACCTACGCGAAACAAACGGGGCATTCCTTTCTCTTGCGCTTCGGCATTGCCAGCAAAATTGGCTTATGAAATTTCACCGCCGCAGCTTGAGCCGTTGCCGGCCGTGCAGCCAAAGCAATGGCTGGCCGTAACAATGAAGCGGCTGGCAAAGCGCTGTGCATCCCAGTCACGTATATGCCCTATGGGATTGGATTTTAACTCCAGCATCTGGTTGAAATCGCAGTCATACAGACTTCCCTCCCAGCCGATGCTGACCTGGTAGCGGCACATCAGCCCGGCAACTGTGGCCGGATTGTAGGCGGAAACGAGTAGGTCCATGTAATCTTGAAACCGGCCGGCGCGGATGAGGCTGTCCAGAAATCGACTGATGGGCATGTTGTTGATGCAGTAAAGAGAATGAAAGAAAATGCCGTAGCGATCCAGGAGTTGCTTTTTGAACTCCCGCTCCAGTTCCTTCTGGTTGGGAGAAAGAAGCAATCCCGTCGGATTATAAACTAAATTTAGTTTTAATCCTCCATCCCGTCCGTAGCCGCGGGCATTGAGTTTTTGTAAAGAGTCTATTGATTTGTCAAAGACTCCCTGGCCGCGCTGGCGATCTGTGCGGGCAGCGGCAAAATGCGGCAGGGAGGCTACGACTTCAACCTCATTGTCAGCTAAAAAATCAAGCAAATCTTCCTGGCCTGGTTCAAACAGCACGGTCAAATTGCAGCGATCTATGACATGCAGGCCGCGTTCCTTCAGACGAGTCACCAGCCAGCGAAAATCGGGATTGAGTTCAGGCGCTCCGCCTGTAATGTCTGCCGTGGTAACCCCCGGTGTTTGATCCAGAGCCGTGAGAATCTGCTCCATGGTGGAGCGAGTCATGATCTCCGTACGTTTGGGACCCGCTTCCACATGGCAATGTAAACAGGCCTGGTTACAGAGTTTGCCCACATTGATCTGAAAGATAGAAATATTGACCGCCTGCAGATTCGAACCCCATGATTCCTGCAGCCTGTCCTGGAAGTTGTAGCTACCCGCGAGCTTTTCTCTTTGAACGGTTACTTCCATTTAGCTTCCCTGAAGACAATTTACTCCGGCTGTGAAATCAAACAGACAGGTCATCGATTTTATTCATCATCTGAACGGAATGCACAAGTGTAATCCCGGCAACCATGGCGGCCGCAACATGCACGGCTTCGCTCATTTGTTCTTCATCCGCTCCTTTCTCAAGAGAGGACGATGTGTAAGCATCAATGCAATAGGGGCACTTGAGCGCATGAGCCACTGCAAGGGCGATGAGCGCCTTTTCCCGCTCCGAAAGCGCACCCCCGGCCATTGCTTTTCCATAGTAAGAAAAATAACTTGCTGCCAGGTCTTTATTCACCCGGCCAATATCGCCAAAGTGGGCCAGGTCCTTTGCGTCGTAGTAGTAGGGTCTTTTAGTTTCCATCCGGGGAGTCAGTCGTTTGAGACAGGCAAAAGTTACAAGATTTTTACAGGGGTGTTTTGAGTCCGTAGGCTATGAAATTGGAGCCGCAAATGGGCAGGCAATAGGTCCCGAATATGCCGGAACGATGGTGGATGCGCATGAGCAGGCGGCTGCGAGATCCGGGCAGGCCCACATCCACCTCTGTAAGCAAATAGTTCAAAAGCCGCCTGACCGGAGCCTCCTCGAAGCGAGCTTTCAGCGGATCACGCCGCGGAAATTCCAGCTCTGGAGTTCCGGCAGCATAACTGCTTCCCGCGCCAAAAGCAAAACTTGCCGGAAACAGCCACGGATTTTCGAGGCGCGCGAGAAGCAGTCCGACCACTTCTGGATGGGTTTGCAGTCCCGTGTGCCTCACAATTTGTCCTTCCGCTTCAAAGCGGAAGGGATACAGTCGACCGTTCAGTTGCTGGTTTAAGGCCAGAAAAGCAAGCCAGGAATTGCGATAATCCGTATGAAAAGAACCTAAAATTTCCTGAAAGTCACTATCCGTATACATTCCGTAACCGGCCGCTAAACTGAGGCCCGCGTGACCGCTCATGCCCGCAAGTGGTCCAAATAGCGGTCCGGCCGACCCCGGGGCTCCCGGAGAGGCACGGAGCATCCCTGCCAGAAGAACCAGCAGTACAAAGATACGGCCAGAAGGGGGGCGCAAGGCACCGGTCACCAGGGACATTCCTTTAAAGCAGAGATTGCTTCCTTCTGCCACGGCCAGTCCACGGGGAGGCTATCCGCGTCATAGCACTGAAGCATGCCTTCCCCCCGGCAGTAAAGGTTTTCCGGCCACTCCGGTAAGGAATAAATGGCTGAACCCAGCGCCGTTGCGATGAGACCCACGGGAGGCATAAAAACGCCGTACAGCCCGTCCTCGCGGTCTGTATGAATTCGCTGCCGGCAATCGCCAGAACGAATCTCCCAGCTGTACGTTCCCTGAGCGCTAATGCGCGTCAGGGCCCCCAGAGTCAAAAGCGAGTACCCTGCGTTTTTTAAAAAAGCGCCCTCTTCTTTCCTGGACAGGAGCCTGATTTCTACCGGCCGAGCTCGCCTGCCCCCGTAAATTTCGACCGGAGAAACGGACGGTCTCACCTCTGGCAGGGCGCAGGATATAAGACCAATAAGAAAGATACACCAGAAACGTGCCGTCATCCGCCGTTGGACAACGGCACCTCAGGCACGGTTCAAAAAAATTACGATGAAACCTTGCCGGTTTCCTCCAGGGCCCGCCCTTTGCGCAAAGAGGCAAAGAAGGCTGCTACTTTATCTTTCGCTTTTTCGCGGCGCCAGATGGCAAAAACCAGGGCCATGGCCAGCCAGAGCGGTAAGAAAAGAATCAGGACATAGGTGACCCGGAGCGTGAAAGAAAAAAGCCCCAGGAAAGCCCCCTTGAAATCGGGCCAGACCACGGGCATAGCCGCCACTTCCAGCTCAAGCACCAGGCTTTCGGGCTCAATCTTCTCGACGAGTCGGCTGGAGGGTAGCCTCTGTAAAAATTGGAAGAGGTCTTTCTGGGTGCCAAACTCCAGATGGGCGCGAATGCCGTTTTCCTGACTCTGCCAGGAGCGCAGTGTGCCCTCACCCAGGCGACCCAGAAGCTCACGGCGGAAATCTGCCACGTCCGGCACGGCCAGACTTACCCGGGAGGTCGACTCTGCAGAAAGCGCACTGACAAATAGTAATAGCAAAAGCACCGACTTTTTCATGAGCAGAGGTAAAATAAACCTGGTCAGGGCGACCAGCCTTTTTCCCTTTTGTTTATGACCGGTACGAACCTGGAAGAGAATCGCGAACTGGCGCTTGATTACGGGCGCGTGGCCAGCATCAAACAACCTGTCATCCCTGTCGCCGTGCAGGATGCAGATTCAAAGGAAGTACTCATTGTGGCCTATGCCAATAAAGCAGCTCTCGATCACACCATTAAGAAAAAACTGGCTACCTTCTGGAGTATTTCGCGCGACGAGCTATGGGTGAAGGGAGCCACCTCTGGAGACTATCTGGATGTTGTGGAAGTCCGTATCAATTGCGAGCAAAATTCCGCACTGTATCTGGTCCGCCCCCGGACGGGCGGCGCATGCCACACTCGGGACCAGCACGGCCAGACGCGCAAAAGTTGTTTTTACCGGCGCATCCAGGGGCCGCTGCTGCTTGAGTTTCTTTAAGAAACCTTCAGGGTCCAGCGCACCAGGCGGGCATCGTCCGTAATTCCCTTAAGCGCCGCCCCGAATTCCTCGCGGTAGAAATCTTCCGGCAGACTCACACTGGCGATATTTTCCAGCTCCCGGGAAAAGACGATATCTCCGCCCTGTGCCTGGCCCTGAATGCGCGCGGCCCGGTTCACAGTAGCCCCAAAATAATCGAGCGTGTCGTTAGAATTCACGGCCAGACAGGGGCCGGCATGCAGGCCGATTTTTACCTTCACGGCAGGATGTTCGCTGGCGATGCGTCGCGCAATCCCGAGAGAAGCAGAAAGTCCCGCCTGACTGGAAGTGAAGACGGCCATTACCGCATCGCCAATCGTTTTAACCACTGCACCTTCGTTTTGCCGCACTTCTTCGAGCAAAACATTGAAGTGGTCACGCACCAGAGCAAAAGCCGGAGCATCACCAAGTCTTTCATAGAGCGGAGTCGAATCCTTCAGATCCGTAAAAAGAAAACACAAATTCTCTACACCGATTTGCAACCCCGGCGCGAGCGCCTCAGCACTGAACTGGTCGCGAAATTCCTGCATGGCAGTAACGCGGGCTGCCGTAAGAGCATAATCTCCATAGCCGCGCCGGTAGAATTTGACTGTGGCCGTCGGTGTCCGCTTCTGGACCAGGGTAATTTGACAGTTCTGACCCAGAATCAGGGGCTCATCGATTTTTTTACCCAGCTCCTCATCCAGGTCGATCAACTTCTCTACCGGTCCATCCCTGGCAATGCGCACGGAGCGACTGAAGGGAAATTGTGGACTGCGCAAAGAGTAGGATTCTTCGGGAAACCCGATCCTGGTCGTTTTTGCTTCATCAGACCAGACATTCAACTGAGCGTGAATGAAGAGTGCATTCCCCGGCGAGTGAATACAGTAGCTCTGGCCATGCACCTTACGTACATGGGGCAGGGGTCGGAAGGTGAGTTCCACACTCCGGGAAAAATCGGCATCGTATTCGATATTGCAATAGTCGCAATGGGCCTTAAGTGCAAGATCATGGAGCTTGCTTGCCCGGAATTTGTCGCCGCGGCAGGAAGGACACAGAAGATCCCAGCTTAAATTAAACAGTCCCCGCCGGGTGGCTCGCAAAAAGAATTCGATCAGATCGATTTCTGGAAGTTTGCTGTGCGCGGCAATCTGCAGTGGTTTGATCCGGGCAGCCAGCTTATCGGGGGCGCTGCCCAGAAAATCGGCTACAGCTTTGCCCACGCGGACGTCGGGGTGCAGGTCCTGGAACATTGCCATTAATGTATCTTTGTCTACTCCCAGAGCCCCGGCCTCCTCCGTGAAAACGCTGATGCTGAGTGGATCCTCCGCAGGCGGCAGAGCGCGCGCCTTTAAGGCCTGAAGGGCTCGCCCCACCGCATTCATAAAATTGCGGGCCACAAGCCAGGCCAGAAAACCTGTGCCACGCACTGTGCGGTAACCGTAAAAATCTATCAAGCAGCCCTGCTCTGTTTCGCGCAATTCATAGCCCAGACGCAAATAGGCGAGCGGGCCAGCGGGGAAAAAGAGTTCGGCGGCTCCCCAGAAAGGATTGACCCATTCGTAGGGCAATTCTGCATAAAGCAGAGTCAGTCCGCCCTTTTTTGCCCGGGCAATCGAAAGCGATCCACCGTCAGGGGCAGGCCCGAACTCATAACGCGGCAGAGGATTTCCCGCCCTGTAGTTCATCATGTCTATCTGGCCCAGGTAGCGGACCACGGTGGACGGGGAGTGAGGCACCTCAAGCGTGACATGCATGACCTTTTCTTGCTCTCTTAGCTGACGGTAGCGGGAAACATCGGGCAGGTAGTGCATGCTGGCGGCTTGAACATCCCGTCGCGGAAAGGCGAGCTTTTTTTGGGGCTCATCCGGCCCGGAGCGCCGCAAACGGCCGCCTGACGCAGCAAAAAGCAGTGGACGCCGGCGCTATAGCGGAAATTCTGGATGAGCCTCGTCTCTTGGCTGGATGATTTTCCAGCGTTAATCGTTAAATCACGGTAAGGCTTACAGGAGTTAGCATGTCACAGGTAGAAAGTCCAGAGCAGCAAACAAGAGATCCTATCATTTCTCGTTTGTTTGGTTTTCTAAACGAAGAAAAGCTGATCAAGGATATCACCGCAGTTCAACTGAGTCGAATCAAAACCCTGGATGACTTTGTCGATGAGGTCGCTTCTTCAAGCCAGAGCAAGGAAGTCAAAGAACACCTGGAAGAAAGCCTCGCAGAGAATGAAGAATCTCTCGTGGCCCGTTACCTCCTTGGCTGCCTGGGGCTCGCGGAAGGAAGACTCGAAGACCTGGCCTACCTGCGCTCCCTCCTGGAAGACCTGCGTAAATCGGCTAAATGGACGATCGTGGACCATATCGCCGACCGCATTCTGGAAAAGGAAGCAGAGAATCGTTTTGCCCTGCGCGCCAAAGTAGAAAGCACAGAGCGGCTGAAGGGCAAAAAGGAGCTGCGCCCCTATCTGGAAAAATTGGCCAGCATTGATCGCAAAAATCCGGAAATATTAAAAAAATACGCTCAGAGCATCTTTGACGAAGATCGCCCACGCGCTCTTTCCTTCCTCAAACAGGCCGGTGAAACCTATGCCCGGGTGAAAGACTATCGCAACCTGGAAGACATCTGGAGCACCATCGTTCAAAACGATCATACCGATTTTGCCTGGTTTGAACGGATCGAACGGATCCTGATCAGCAATCGGGAAAAGACACGCGCCGCTGCTCTATATACCTCACTCGTTGAACCCTACAAGAACGATGAGAACTGGAACACGGCCATCGTGGTGCTCAAGAAAATCATTGAATACGAACCTGCTTCAACCCGGATGCGCACGGAACTGGTTCGCGTTTATCGTGCCCGTTATGCGGGACACTCTCTTCTCGAAGAATTCTTAAAGATGTCAGACTTGACCAACAATCGCAAGCCACCAGGGCCTGCCATTGCCAGCTTTGAGCGTAACATCGTTTTTGATAATGATAATTTCGTTTACCACAAATCTCGCGGTGTTGGAAAAATCAAAAGCATCGATAAAGATCATGTCATCGTTGATTTCAGCGATTTTCCCGACCAGAAAATGTCCATACAGATGGCCATTTCGAGCCTGCAGCCACTGGGCAAAGAGCACATCTGGGTCAAGCGCTATGAAAACCCGGCGGAAATCGCGGAACTCTTCAATGAGGATGTGAATCTTTTCTTTGAAATGCTTCTTTCTTCTTTTGACAACTCGATCAGCCTCTCAGACATCAAAAGCGAAATCTGCGATCGCTACATACCGGCCAAAGATTGGTCTAAATGGTGGAGCCGTACCCGTACCCAGCTCAAGAAGGATCCGCGCTTTGGATTCAATCCGCGCAAGAAAGATGAGCTACTGCTGCGGGAGACACCCATGTCCCTGTCAGAAGAACTCAGCATGAAATTTCAGAGCGTCTCTGACTGGAATAAAAAGCTGGAGCTGGCTCTGGAGACGCTCAAGGATACAGAAGCTGAGGGAGCTCTGCACCTCTGTATGCAATTTTACCATGAACAGGAGAACAACAAGGACCTGCTCAAGCGCCTGCACAGCTTCTACTTCCTGGAAATGGCCGTCAATGCCACCGGTGATGACGATTTTCCGCGAACGCTGGGCCGTAAGGACATTGATGAAACTATTGCTGCTGAGACGGCACGCAACTTGATTAAGTTCTGTCAGGACACTCCTTCGCTGGAATTCAAGCGGGAACTGGTGAATTCCATCATTAAAGTCCGGCCTGACTATCCACAAATACTGCTGGAAATCCTTTTTGAACTGCCTATCCGCATCCACCGCACCATAATCAATGAACTGAACCGGCTGGGAAAGACGGAAGAATTGCAGGAATTCATCGCCCGTGCGTTCAAGCGCTTTCGCGAAGCTCCGGAAATCTTTCTGTGGGTGGCTCGCTCTATCATTACCGGCCAGTGGAACTACGACTGGTTGAAGGAAACGCGCGAAGAAGCTATGCTTTCGATTTTTCGCCTGCTAAAACCGCTGGGAAGATTTGAAGAAAAGGGAACTCGCCTGAAAAATCTGGCCATCGAAACCCTTTTTGGCACAACCAACCTGAACATGGACTCCGTGCGCGAAAGCCCGCTGGCCACCGAACTGGAAAAATCGAAGGCCAGTACCGTGCGCCGCATGGCCGCTCTATTTCGCGATGTCCCTTATATACCCGATGCTCATAAGGAAAATCTCATCGCTTTCTTCCAGGAAAAATTCCCGGATTTTGGCGCAGAATCGGTTGTGGATGAGGATGCCGGCGAGGAAACTCCAGCGTCCGATCGCCTGAGTGGAATCCTGCCACCCGATGACGTTATACTCGTTTCCAGAGCCGGCCTGGAAGCCCGCAAAGCACACCTGCATCATCTGATTCAGGAAGAAATGCCGGCCAACTCGCGAGAAATTCATGAGGCTCAGGAGAAAGGAGACCTGCGCGAGAACGCGGAATACAAAGCTGCCATGGAGCGGCATGACCAGCTGCGCGCAGAAATCACCCGTGTCGATGCAGAGCTGAAGAAAGCCCAGGCGATTGATCCGCAGAATGTCCGGACAGACGTTGTGAGTATTGGCAGCCGTGTCAAAGTCCAGAGCGATGGCAAAAGTAGCGAATATACTATCCTTGGCACCTGGGACACCGATGCGGACCGTAACGTCATTTCCTACCAATCCCCGCTGGCCATGGCCCTGCTCGGGTTGCGACCTGGCGAAGAAGGGGCCCTGGATCAACGCAAGTTCCGGATTGAATCCATTCAAAGCGCTTTATAGAAAAAAAGGAGATTGAGGTGGCCGTTTTGCATGGCCTCTGTAATTACAGATTCTTAATCTTTGTCTCCTGCCCGCTGCGCCGGTAGAACTCTTCCAGGGCTTTACGAGCCAGCGCCTTGCCGGCCGGATCGGGTGCTTTGCGGTACGCTTCCAGCAATCGCTTTTCCGTTGCTTCCGTCGCAGATTCATTCGGCCCTTTTTTGGCCGGTGCGTCAGGGGCAGGCATGGCCCGGCTGCGCATAGCCACCAGCCCCTCCTCTTTTGCCTCCGCTGCAGGCTTTTCAGCTTCCACGTTGTCACTGGCAGCAACTGAGGCTTTTTCCGGCCCATCTGAGGCAACTTTCTCCTCGCGGGCGCTACCTTGCGGTCTACTCGGGGCCGATGGAACAGCCGGGGCCAGGGCAACCTGGGGCCGGGTGGCGGCTGGAGTTTTTCGCGCCGGCGGGAGGGCCGGAGCTTCGGAAGGTTCGATCGTCGGTGCAGAAACGGATTGCGACTCCGTTTTTGCCTGGGCCAGAGTTTCCTCCGGCTGACCCGGCTGGAGCATCCAGTAAACCGGGTAGGCCAGCGCAACAAGCAACGCTGCCGCTGCATAAAGAACGGAGGGCCGGCGCAAAAAGGTTAGACTGCCACCTTCCAGGGATTCGAAAAATCGAGCATCTTCTGCATTGAAAGGACCGGTGGATGCGATTCCGGCCAGCAGACGTGATTTGAATTCCTTTTCTGAGAGCTTCCCGGAAAATTGCCGTTCCGTACGCCGGGCAAGACCTCCCAGCGTCTCCTCCAGGTTCCGGTTCAGAATGCGGTGCATGGTAAGATCTGCACTGCCTGAGTCAGGGCCTCCAAGCTCAGGCTCCAGTAAATATTTTTGCAGATCGTCAGACATGAAAGTATTCCTCCCCCCTTCCATTTCCCAGAATGGACCTTTTGAGCAACTCCCGCGCTTTGAAGAGGCGACTCTTCACGGTGCCCTGATTGATACGTAGAACAGCGGCTATCTCCTGGTAAGAAAGATCATCATAGTAGCGCATGATCAGAATCTCTCTGTATTTCTTTTCCAGTCCGTTGATCTTGCCAATTAGATAGGAGGCATCCTCAGAAAGTTCAAGATTTTTTTCCTGAGAGATCCGGTCATCTGTGATGATGGCCACAGACGGATCAACGGTATCCACTTTACGAGTATTTTGACTGCGGTAGTGGTCGCGGCATTTGTTCACCACGATGCGATAAATCCAGGTATAGAAACTGCTATCACCCCTGAACTTATGGATGGCCCGATAGGCGGTCAAGAGAGCCTCTTGCAAAATGTCTTCTGCATCATCCGGGCTTTGCAGCATGGAGCAGGCTTTGCGATACAGCCTTTGCCGGTAATCGGCTACCAGTTCATAGTAGGCCGCCCCGTCACCCTCCCGAACCCGGGAAAGCAGTTCCTTTTCCGCAACGGCCATAAGACTCAGCGGCCTTTTTGTTCCGCGGGCGGCTGTTTCATAGTAAACAGGAGCAAAATCATACCCACAACAATCAGACTATCGGCCAGATTCCAGATGGGCCATACGGGCCAGGCAAGCCAGCCAAGAGGACAAAAGTTCGTACCGGGGATACACCAGCCGGCAGCAGGTGCGTAATCAAACCAGATGCATTCCACAAAATCCACGACTCCGCTGACATGGTCTTTCTGGGGGACTATGGAGAATTTCCATGAACGATCCAGAAGTGACTTCACAAACATCTTATCAATCAGATTGCCCAATGCTCCACTGAACACAAATAGCCAGGCAAGGGAGAGGCCTGCATTGTAGTTGTGCCAGCGGTAGAAGAAAAGAAAGATCACGGCACCCAGTGTCAAAAAGAAACCGAGCACCGGGGCAGCCGGTCCCGAGCCGAATACAAACCGATCATTGAAAACCAGATGCAAATTGATATAGCGACCGTTTTCCCCCAGAATGTCGATTTTATCCAGGCCATCCGCCTTCTCCAGACTTTCCGGTCCCGCATAACGCCGCAGAACGGCCTTATGCTCCGGTCCCAGATTGTGTTCAAAACGCTGGTACGGAGCCAGATCAAAATTCAGGGTGCGCGTGATCCAGACTTTGCTTGAGAGATCGGCCACAACCAGCAGGACAAAGAAAATGAGCCAGGACCGGGGAAAGGCAGCCAGGAAAGGGACAGGAAATTGGAAATATTTTTTCACAGCGGAACTCCATTCAATGTATTCAAGTTGATTGTTAGCATAATGTTGGTGCTGTGCAGAGGGACGATCAAAAGAGCCTGGTTTGGATCCTGCCCCATCTGGATCAACTGCGAGTCAATGGTCGCGTAGCCAAAACCGGCACCGGCCTCACTGCCATCCATGTGTCCCAGGAAAAAATCGATTTCCCGGCCGGCTGCCTGGAATTTCCGGAACTCGGCCCGACGATCGTGAATCCGGTTCAGATCAGCAAATAAAATGGGGGCCCGATTGATGACTTCAATGAATAGCAGATTCTGCCGCAAAGTCAGGCGGATCTCCAGGTAAATCCGGGCCTCACGAACTTCGCGAAACATGGCGCGGTACTCGTCTGTGGCACTCAGCTTCTCCATATCCTTGTCTGCCGGGGCCTTTTCTTCATTACGACGGTTGCGCTCTTTGATCCAGAGACCCTCCTGGTCCAGTATGCGCCGGAGATCGCCAGTGAGGTCGCGGGTCAGTTCGGGATAACGATCCAGAAACTCATTGTAGCGCAGGGCATCTTCACAAATGGGTTCCATCTGATCGGGATCGGCTTTTTCCTGGATGCGGCGCCGGATCAAAACATATTTGTAGTTGGCTTTCAATGCATTCTTGGCCAGTTCATCGACAATGCTTTGAAAACCTGGCAGCAGGGCGTGGCGGTCCGGCGGCAAAAGGCGAGAAATCTTCTCAAGAAGAAGGGAACGAGCCTTACGCGTCCACAGAAACACCCGGAAGCGGCTGGAATAGTTGCGTGCCCGCATGATGCGGGCCACTGTCAAAAAAGCCAGTCTCCCGTAAAGTTAGAGTTTTTGCTTGAAGCGGCGGACAGCAGCAGCTCGCTGGCTGTTGGGTCAGGGATCGTGGCCTATTAGCTTAAGATTATGGGAGGATCTCATGCAGATTCCTAAGCGTTGTATTCTTATTTCAGGGATAGTTGCAGCAGTGCTTGCCTGCGGCCCGGATGCGGAAACCAAAAAGTTGATGGAACAGGCCAGGTCTGTGTTCGGAACCCTTCCCGACCGTATGCCAGGTAGCGAGAACGATACAAAGGATCGCATCAAGCTGGGTGAAATGCTCTACGAAGACAAACGGCTGAGCATCAATGACCAGCAATCCTGCTCTTCCTGCCATATTTTGAAAGATGGCAAAGCGGGGGTGGATAATTTGCGCGTATCGAAAGGAGCGCTTCCGGGCACCGAAGGCAATCGTAACTCTCCGACCGTACTCAACGCCGGCTTTCACCTGGCCCAATTCTGGGATGGCCGCGCCGCCGACCTGGTTGAGCAGGCCAAAGGGCCCATCCTGAATCCGGTGGAGATGGGCATGCCGGATGAAAAAACCGTTGTGGAAAAATTGAAAAAAATTCCCGAATATGTGGATTTATTCGCCCGGGCCTTCCCGGCAGAAAAGGAAGCGTTAACGTATCAGAACATTGCCGAAGCCATCGCCAGCTTTGAACGCACTCTGCGCACCAGCGATCGTTTTGATGCTTTCCAGAACGGTAAGGCAAGCGCTCTGGGCCAGGAAGAGAAAGCCGGCCTCAAAGCTTTCATGGAGGCAGGTTGCACTACCTGCCATAACGGCAATCTACTGGGTGGACGGATGTACCAAAAAATGGGACTGATCAATCCATACGGCTCAACGGACAAAGGACGCTTTGATGTAACCAAAAAGGAGACCGACCTCCATGTATTTAAAGTCCCTTCCCTGCGCAATGTGGCACTGACCGCTCCTTACTTCCACGATGGCAAAGCCGCTACGTTAGAGGACGCTGTGCGTCAAATGGCGCATCTGCAACTCGGTAAGGAATTAACTGAAGAGCAAACAAAAACCATTGTTGCTTTTCTCGGAAGTCTGAGCGATACAAAACTGACCAGGTAAAATGAGCAAGGTGGCGCGCGATGCGCGCCACCTTATTTTGGCTTGTCTTTCTTGGGTTTCTTGGTTTCTCTTTTGCGTTTGTCCTTGCTGGCCATACGTCCTCCTGGTCAATAATTGAGATCAATGTATTGAATATCACTGATAGAAAGTCGCACAATTCCGTCGGGAGTATGCATGATTACAGAACTGCCGGCCTGAGCGACTGTTACACCTTTCTTCTGCTCACCGGAACGCAGAACTGCGGTCTCGAGCGTAGCGTACTCTTTTTGCAGCTCGGCCTCACTCAGTGAGGGTGCATCTTTCTTCATCGCCTCGACAGCACGATCTACCTGCTCATCATAAGCCCGGCTTACGAGTGCTGCGTTATCTTTTCCCTGGCTGGCATCACGGGCCAGTTCTGCATCAACGGCAACCAGAGTTCGGGCTTCCATTTCTTCCTGTTTGCTTACCGGATGCGCTTCAACAACTACAGATGCAGAAGACAGCTTCAGGGCAACATCCTCGCCGGCTTCCGCTGCTGTTTTTACGCGGGTAAGTTCCGCGACCGCAGCCGGAGTAAGACTGGCCCGGGCAGGGCCCTCGACAACGGTTTCCTGCGCGGCCAGTTCTTTCTGAGTGGTTTCTGTGGCTGACGGCAGGTAAGGAGCAAGAGCCACCTGCCCCTCCATGACCCGCAGCCCGGCTGTCCCCTGCTCATCGACTTCTACTTTGAATGTAGTTCCGCGAACACCGGCAATGGCCGTTGGTGTCACGACAGAAAAACGCTGCCCTTTCTCCCCTTTTTTCAGGCGGGCCAGAAGGCTCCCCTTTTGCAGCTGGACCTGCAACCCCTCGCCCAGTAGCGCTTGAACGGAAAAAATCGTCAGGGGACCCAGGCGAATCGAGCCGCCGTAGGAATTCTGCAGATCAACGGGATTTTGCCCGGTCTGCAGCGAATCCGCCGGCTTTAAGACCATGCCGGTTTTCAACTGCGAGCGCGCCGTTCCGCGAATGAGCACGGCATCCGCCGGCGCGAAGGTAACCAGAAGATAGTCGGCTTTTCCGCTGGTTTTACAGGAAATACCGATCAGACAGATACCGGTCAAAAGAAGGAGGAAAGATTTCATTGAATAGCCCATACCATAACCTGTCCTGTGAGGCGCACAGACACAACCCTTTTTTTGAGTTCTACAGAAACTGCTTAAAAAAAGCAATGGTCTGCTTTTCTGCGGCTTCGCTATCCCGATTCCAGGAATCCACATGACGGCCGCCGGGAACAATCCAGACCTGCTCGGGCTTTCGTGCTTCCAGAAGACGCCGGGCATGGTCAACCGGGATGACCGGATCTTCCATACCGTGAATCAAAAAAACCGGCCGATTCAAGTGCGCAAAGGCGGACACAGTGTCCAGTCCATCACGGGGAATTCCCGTGCCCAGGGCAAAAATGGCCGCTGTCAACGGAACGAGAGGATAGCGCGGCAGGAAATAGTCACGCCAGGCGACTTCCGCAAGGAGATCCTCCAGGCGGGCATAGGGGGCTTCGGCCACGAGGACACGGAGCTGCGGCTGGCGTTCGAAAGCCAGCACAGAAGCCACAGCGCCCATGGAGAAACCATACAGACCCACGGACTTCATTTTTTTTTGGTCGCGCGTAAAACGAAAGGCAGCCTCCACATCAAATGATTCATGATACCCCATACTGGAAAGAGTCCGGTCACTCTGCCCGTGTCGCCTCAAATCAAAGGCCAGAATGTTGAGCCCCGACGACTGGTAGGCGCGCATATAACGTAAAGCTGCCCAGCGCCCCGCATGACGGCCATGGACGAAGACAACAGCGGCAGACGATGCTGCGGGAATCCACCAGCCTTTCAAACCCGTTCCATCCGCTGAAGCAAAAGCCACTTCTTCAAAAGCAAGACCCAGTGCAGAGGGATCACCACAATAGTGGTAAAGTGCCTTCTCGGATGGGCTGTTGCAATCGAACTGAGCCGGATGCGCCAGCAGATGAGCGAAGATCAGGGCGACGACAAGACAGATGCACAGAACGGCCGTCGACCCGAGAGCGAGGAGCTTGAGCGGACTGCGGATTGAATTCTTCTGCATGAGTCAATGGACCCTTCCCGGCCACACTGGCAAGCTCAATGGCCCTTTAAAATTCAGAAGACACAGAATACAAAAGACGCGACCCGTGAGCTCCCGGATCGCGTCCTTATTTTCAGTTTAGCAACAACCTCCGCCACATGGACACATAGACATCACCTCCTCCGGCCGGGCCGATTTAATTTATTTTTATCATACAAATATAGACTTGAAAAAACAGCGCCGCCCCGCATTGGATCCGACTGTTTAATGCTCATCCCGGCTAACAACACTGGCCTGCCGAGCAGCAGCTTCCCAGAGAAGCAAGGAGGCACTTCATGCCCCGTCGCGTCTCTTCCCGGTTCAGCGCAGACGAAAGTGGTTGCAAATGACTCGAAAGACAGCTGAAGAATTCTTCGTGAACACTCCACCCGGCCATAGTCAGATGTAAGCGTGCTGCCCGGGGGTCACGTTCCGATTTCTCCCTCTTGAGGAGCCCACGTCCGATGAGCGGCGCAATCAGCCGGGTTGTGGTTGAGCTGTCCACCATGAGCACCTCGTGCAAGGCGGAGAGCTCCAGTGCCCCGTCAGCCTCCGCTACATGATCAAGGACGATAAATTGGGTCAGGGTAATTCCGTTGCAAAAGATTGTCTCCTGCTGCAAAAGCCGCAGGAGACGCAACATATCGCGGAGCAAAAGATAGCTGCTTCTTTCCGGAGTGGCTGTCAGCCGGCCCATATTTGTATGATACAAAGATATGGACCTCTGTCCACCTTTTTATTTAAAGCTGAGCCCCGTTGCCTGCTTTTTTATGGCCCGCAGCATGGCATCATCAAGCGCCGGTGAGGCAGCGGGTGCAGACCGCTGTATGTGCAACTGCCGTTCGCGGCGCAGCGCGGTCAGCCGATCCTGAATGGCTTTACGCTCTGCCACGCGCTGATCCAGAATCTTCCGGACCTCTCTGGAATCCTTTCCGCGCAAGTCCGCAGGCAGATCCTGCTCCTTGAGACGATCCAGGTCCAGTTGACCGTTCTCGTATCTTGAAACCAGATCCCAGCTTCGTGAGGATGCTTTGCGTGCGGAAAAAAGGGCACGGTCGATATCGGCCTGCTTACCGGCGGCCGATTTCTGGGCCAGCTTCTCACGAGCCAGTTCCGACTTGCCGGCCGGACCCGCAGGCAACACATTGTCGTGCAAACGATCGGTTAGCTGCCGGATTTCTGCATCCTGGGGAGCGGCCTCAACCGTCGCCGTTCGATCCTGATCAATATGCATATAAGCCCCGCCGCCGGCCAGAGCACCCGAAGCCCAGCCCAGGGCTTCGCCCTGAGTGCGCTCTCCACAGTAGATCGTGTTGACAATGATCCCCCGGCTTTGTGCCTCCCTTATGGCTTCCTTGAAATCGATCGGTCCCTGCTGAAAGGCCTCATTCCCGGCAATGAAGATGGTCCGATAGACGGCGCGCTCATCCTTCCACTGCAACCGGCGAAGGGCCTGCTGGATGGCCTGCCCGGCGTATTCCTGACCGCCATTCGTTTTCAAATTTACCAGAGCCGCGAAAATCGCATCAAGATCGGAGGCAAACGGGCTGACCATGCGGATGTAGCCCTCACCGGCAGCAATACCATCGTTACCGTATTCAAAAAGAGCCACCTCAATCTGCGGCGATTTTCCGTCCTTTTCCGCGTAGGCCAGTTCACTGACCAGCTTCCAGAGCCGGGCACGGGCCTGTTCGATCAGTCCGTCCATACTGCCGGATGTATCCAGTAAAAGAGCAATCTGGACGGATGGCGGCAGAGCCGCAGGATCTTCACGGTGGGCCACGCCTTCCAGAATCTGCGCCCGGGCAGCAAGCAAGATCTGACCGCTCTGTGGCCGGACCATCCTGGCATTGATTTCCTGCACCTGACCCAATCGGGCCGTGGTGCCAAGGACAAGAATATCCACGCCCAGAAGCTGGCCCAACCGATCCGGCCGGTCGGCCATGAGGCCGGTCAGCTCCCGGGCATTTTCACGCAAAAGCTGGTCGAGCATTCTGCGTTCGAGAATTTGAAACTTTCCCTGATTCACAAGAACTGTAGTCAGTCGTTCCTGTATGAGGCTCCCCTCTTCCGTGATGCGCCCGGATTGATCCGTGAACGGGAGGACGGCAAGGCGTGCCGCCGGCTGATCCAGCTTTGCCAGTTGCAGGGCAAGATCCTCGATGCTTTTTGCCGTGTCGGCTCGCAAGCCGCATGTCAGAACCAGAACTATTGTTAAAAAAAAGATCAGGCCTGGGCGTGCCTGTCTCTGGCGGGGAAGTAACATAAATTGTTCCTTAAACGAAAGTAATCTGTAAGACGGACTCCATGCGAGCCGGTTCATTTTTTTTGTAAGGGCTAATGCTCCGGGACGGCGGTCCTGGCAAACTATTGAAACTGGGGCCGCCGCTTCTCGCGTAGAGCGGCCATGGCCTCCAGCAGATTTGCCTTGACTTCTGGACGAGCGAAGTTGCGGGCCAGCTCTTCCATGTGCATGGGTACGTGCAGTTGCAATGGTTGATGGAGGCTACGTTTTGTGCCACTGAAGGCAGAAGCGGGAACGCGCAGAATTTGTTCGATTTGCCGCAGAACAAGTCTTCGCAGCTCGGAGCGCGAATCGGCAATTTCATCAATGAGACCAATGGCCCGCGCTTCCGGTGCCCGGTACAGCGCTCCGTAAATTACACCATGCAGATGATTGGGCAGCACGGTAATCTTGAGTTTATCGATAAACACGCCGGGCAGGGGTAACCCGAACATAACCTCTGTGAAGGAAATGCGCGCCTTGCCGTCCAGCATGAAACGAAAATCCGATGCCAGGGTGATTACGGCCCCACCACCCATTGCGTAACCACTGACCTCAGCCAGAAGCGGCTTATCAAAAGTGATCAAATAATTAAAGAAATGCACAATCTGTCCCATCTCCGTTGCCAGCCGATCCGCTGGCGCATTCATGATAGTCGCTGCATCGACCCCGTTGCTGAAAAATTTTTCATTCCGGGAGGCCAGGATCACCGCACGGACAGTTGCATCCTTGTGAAGCCCGTCAAGTATGCCCTGAAGCTCCAGGAGATTTTTCCAGGTCAGGGAGTTCTCCTCATTGGTCTGCAGCACAATTTCTGCCACCTTATGACCCTTAACTTCCAGAATATTGATCAGAAAATTCATTTCGGATTCTCCTGCGGCTAACGATTCAGAACCTGGCAAATGGAAAAAGCACAAAACGCAGGCCCCTTCAGCAGGGTGCTACGATTGGCGGGTACGCCCGGCTGTTTTCCGGGAGGCTCCCTGTAAAGCCCTTGCCCGGCAAGGGACCGGCCAGAGCCTTGGCCTGTGGCCCTTCCCGATCTCAATTCCATAGAACGACCCGGTAGCACGGTCCGCTATTTGAGTGAACTGGCCGAACACTACCTGGATCTCCCCATCGAAGCCATCGTGAAGCAGGATATATTACGCCTTGGCCTGGCCTTTGATGAGCAGGTTCTGGCCGGTAGCTACAAAGCAAAAGACTACTTTATCTTCACATTTGATCACGTTCCGTTAAAAAATCAGGGAGAAGGCATCCGCTTCCGGGTCCCGGAAGAGATACGCATCGAGGGCGGACCCTTCGCGCTGCTACCGACGGTTGTGTCCGTTCGCGTAAATCCACAGTCTCCGTACAAAATCGGCCTGAACCACGGTCAGGTAAGCTTATCCTTGAACGAAGAAGTGCTGGGAGAAGTCCGCTTCCCTCCCGAACCTGCCTGGTACCGGCACACGACTGCATCCGGCAAGAAGCCGGGTGAAGTGGCACCGGTCATTGAATGGGGCTATCTGATTTACCTGACGGTGTTTCGTAATTGTCAATATTTTGGAAAAGAAGAGGAATGCGCTTTCTGTGATATCAACCACAATTACCGTCAGCAGAAGGGTGAGGGTCGGCCTTATACAGGGGTTAAGTCAACAGAGGATATTTTAGAAGTTCTGCAATGGATCGATCAGGAAGACACCACAGCTCAGGTCTATACGATCACCGGCGGATCCATCACCGACCAACTGCGCGGCAAAACGGAGCGGGATTTCTACCTGGAGTATGCACGGGCGATTGAGGCCCGTTTTCCGCGCCGCTGGTTGGGCAAGATCGTTACCCAGGCGTGGGAAAAAGAAGATCTGCTACCTTTCAAAGAAGCCGGTATACAAATCTATCATCCCAACTATGAAGTGTGGGATGCGGATCTGTTCCGTCGCCTCTGTCCCGGCAAGGAGCGCTTCATTGGACGGGACACCTGGGTGCGACGCATTGTGGAGGCCACGGAAGTCTTTGGTGCATCGCATGTGATTCCCAATTTTGTCGGCGGGGTGGAGCTTTCTGAACCGCACGGCTTTTCTTCAATAAATGCGGCTGTCGCCTCCACGACCGAGGGACTTGATTTCTTCATGAGCCATGGTGTGGTCCCCCGTTTCACTGCCTGGTGTCCGGAACCCTACACTACTCTGGGTACGCAGGCCGGTCCACCGCTCCAGTATTTCTGTGAACTGCTGCGCGCCTGGAAATCGACCTTTGAGAAGTACAAACTACCCGTTCCGCCGGGCTACGGCAGTCCCGGTCCCGGTCAGGCTGTCTTTTCCGTCAGCGCCTTCATGGATGTGGTGGGCTACAGGGGCCGCTCAGCCGCCATGCTGGCCTGATGCAGCGCATCCAGGAATTTCTGCGCATCACCGGCGCCAGGTCCCTGTACGTTTACTCCCTGATCATTGGTGCTTTTTCCGGTCTTGCCGCTCTGGCTTTTTCCTACGCTCTGGCCCTGGCGGAGCATGTCATTCTGCATGGGCTGGCCGGGCTCACCCTGGCCCATCCCGCAGGAGACTTCCATTTTGAACCGTTTCGTTTTTCCGGCCCGAATCTCTGGTTGCTGCTCTTCCTGCCGGCACTGGGAGGCCTTGTATCCGGACTGATCAGCCATCTCTTTTGTCCGCAAGCACGCGGCACCGGAACCAATGCGCTCATTGAAGCTTTTCATCAGGGAGAGGGCCGTTTCCCCGGCCGCGTTCCGCTGGCCAAATCTTTGGCCACCATTGCAACTCTGGCAACAGGCGGCAGCGCCGGCAAGGAAGGTCCTACAGCCCAGATTGGTGCCGGTCTTGGTTCTTTTGTGGCTCGCATCAGTGGCGCCGGAGCGCGGGCCCGCCGTACTCTTCTCCTTGCCGGGGCTGCGGGTGGTCTCGGTGCCATCTTCCGTGCTCCTCTTGGGGGAGCCATTACGGCGATTGAAGTCCTTTATAAAGAAGATTTTGAAACAGATGCCCTCATCCCCTGCATCATCAGCTCTGTAACCGGATACCTTGTTTATACTTCTGTGGCCGGATCCGGCAGTGTGTTTTCCGTGGGCAAGGTTGGCATGGGATCTTACCTGGAAATCGGCCTGTACTTTGCTCTGGCCGGCAGTTGCTTTCTGGCCGGACAACTGTTCATTTACCTGTTTAAAAAAACAGAGAATTTTTTTGAAAGACTGCGACTGCCGGCCTGGATCAAACCGGCCCTGGGAGCGTCCTGTGTTGGCGTGGTTGGCCTTGCTTTCCCGGAGGTAATGGGCACGGGTGCTGGTTTTTTACAGGAATTGCTGGATGGCCGCCCGATGACCCATCCCTTCTTCCACCCTGCTTTGTTTTTCGCCGGCATTGCACTGCTGAAAATCGGTACCACCGTTCTGACTGTGGGCAGCGGCGGCTCGGGCGGTGTTTTTGGACCCTCACTTTTTATCGGAGCAATGCTCGGAGCTTTTGTGGCAAGTTTCGCCAGCACTCTGTTTCCGGAACTACCCATCAATCGCTCCGCATTTCTTCTGGTCGGGATGGGTGGTTTTTTTTCCGGTGTGGCCCACGCACCCATTGCCGGTATGCTCATGGTCTGCGACATGGCGGGCACCTATGCTCTCCTGCCAGCGCTCATGATCACTTCCATTCTTGCCATTATTTTTTCCGGAAAGGGATCGATCTATAGCGGTCAGGTGAAAAACAAATTCCAGTCGCCGGCCCACCTCTGGGATATGAATTTCGACGTCCTTGAAACGCTGCGCATCAGGGATTTTTTACCCGATCATTTTTTGGCTCACACGATGCCGGAAAAAACAACGCTCAAAGTGGCTCTAAAGGAAGTGGAGGCGCAGGGTCTTGGCGATCTCATTGTAACAGATGCAAGCGGAGAATACAGCGGCCTGGTATTCTTTAAAGAAATTCATGGAAAAGACAGAATTTTAAAACAGAAGCAGCCTCTCGGCAAATGTGCGCGAAAAATTCCACCCCTTTCTGTGGATGATACCCTGGCCACGGCTCTCAAGGAATTGCTGGGCCACCATTGCGATGCTGTGGCCATCGTGAGCAGCGGCCAGCCGGTGGGCTGTGTCCGCTACCCCGACATTTTCCAGATCTACCAGAACAACCGCCGACGAGCCTGATTTCAGGCTGCCCGTGCAGCTGCTTTGGAAAAAACTGCAGTCCCTTTAGCCAGCAAGCGTAAAGACAGGGCACTGGCCTGGGTGTTGCCCTGAACAGGCAGACGCTGAAACAGTACTTCGAACCCGGCTGGACCGGAAGGCAAAAGTCTCTTGAGCATCAGTTCCAGGGCGGCCAGCTCATCGGCGGGGATGTGACCCCGGTAAAATAAGGCCAGAACGGAGAGTTCTTTACCCTGCCACGATTTCTCACTGAAGCTCTTTTTTTTCCGGTACAGGACCAGCCCCAGGGTAACTGCGGAAATTTCCGGGTAGTCGGAGAGAATGACCGGTAAGAGCACTTTCCAGGCAGCAGGAGCCGACGGACTCTGCACGGTGAGCCCGGCTCCCTGGAACTCCGGGTCCAGCTCTGTGATTTCTTTCATTGTTAGCATGATTTGCCTCCCTTTACCATGGAAGGGTCGGGCCGCTGGACTTTGTTGCCCGTTTGGCAAAAAAAAAGCGACAGTGCTGGCCAATTTTTTGTTACTTAATTACAGACCCGCAAGGGACATAAAAGGGTTGCTAAGGCTGCTGCCACCGGCAATTCTGGACAATCAGGAGATGAATGTGAAACAGCTTGTCATATTATTGATTCTAACGGTGGGCCTGGCTTTTTGCCGCAAGCCGGAGACGGCAGAAGCCACCCGGATGGTTGTAGTGCTCGCAACCGGTGATTCCTACGTTATCCGCGGCCAGGAAAAAATCAAAGCCACAGTGGGACTACCGGTTCAGCAGGAAGACCAGGTAGAAGTAGGCAATGGTCGGCTCGATATTCAAACTCGTGGCGGGAACGCCCTGCGCATCCGCCCGGGAACCAAAGGCAGCCTCCGTGAAATAGCCGGAGAAGCGGGCCTGAAATTTGAACTCAGCAAAGGTGGGGTTCTGGTATCGGCCCGCAAACAGGCCGCACAGAGTGATGTCCAGGTCATTACACCCACAGCCATAGCAGGTGTGCGCGGTACCAGCTTTTCCGTCACCGTCAACAACGAAGGCAAAAATGCTAAAGTCCGTGTCCTTGACGGAGCTGTGGCTCTTTCCCCCCGTGCCAGGACCAAAAAAGAAATTGTACTCAAAGGCAGTACGGAAGGATCCCTGCCGGCTGCCGTGGAACAAGCCATCGCTACCAATGCGGAAATTCCCGCCGATGCAGAGCTAACCTCTCGCCCGGCAACCATCACTCCAGAGGAACGGGCCGAGCGCGCCACTCTCGTTGTTGTTTCTCCGGAAAAATTTAGCGAGGCCCTCCAGCATGCGGATGCCGGTGAAATGGGCATGGCGGCGGACTTGCTCAGTCGGGAACGGCAGGCTTTGCTGGCAAACGTCCTCCCTGAACTCCGCCTGGATGCGGAGCAGGTCCGTTTCTCCAGCGCAGCGGAAGTGGCCAGTTACTACAGTAAAGTTTCCAGCGTGGTCATGAAAGATGGCCGGACATTTTCCGGGGCTCTGCTCAGTGAATCACCCGATATGATTGTCGTGCATGCCCGCGAGGGACTCCTGGAGCTCAAACGATCGGAAATTCAAGAGATTCGTTAATGGATTTTGAGCGCTACAAGGAGATCAACGACCGCAGACTCCATTATGGAGAGATGGAAGATGCGTCCGTGGTCAGCTCCTACCGCAACACAGGTTGTGGAGATGGCTACAGGCTGTATCTGAAAATTGAAGATGATCGCATTGTAGACGCCAGCTATACCACCACCGGCTGCGGCTTTGGCCTGACGGCCCTGGCCATGGCCACTGAGTGGGTGAAGGGACGCACGCTGGATGAGGCAGAGGCCATGACAGGCCAGGACATCGAATCCCTGTTCGAGTTTCCACCCCGGCGCAAGAACTATCCGGAGTCGGCCGTGCAGGCCATGCAGAAAGCCGTGGCTGATTATCGCAGCGGCACGGGGATCCGGCCTGAAGACCGGGTTTCTGCAAAGCATGCGCTGGCCCTTTTGCGCGAACAGGGGCATCTGCGCGGAGCCAAATTGAATCAGGTGGTCCTCGAAAACGAGGACCTGTCAACGGTGGATTTCTCCGGAGCCGATTTAAGCCATGCCTACCTCATCAAGTGTAATCTGAAGAACGCTTCCTTTGCGGGCGCACGCCTGCGCGGCACTTTCTTAAACCAGGCCAACCTGGAGGGTGCTGATTTCCGCAATGCAGACCTGCGCTGGGCCAAACTCAGCGGGGCCAACCTGGAAGGTGCGCAGTTTGCCGGAGCACAGTACGATATTGGTACGCGCGTGGATGCCCGCTACACACAGATCTTCTCCACGATGGTACAGGCCGGAAAAGAAGCCTACGTGGAAAAAGATTCGGCCGTGCAAACCGCCTGAGTTTATTGCTTTTGCGGCTTTCTTTCCGGATTCGATCCGCTAATCGTTCAGCAGAACGATTTTACCGCGGGTTCGTCCCTGTTCCAGCAGCCGGTGGGCCTCTTTAGCCTCCGCAAGCGGCAACTTCTGATCCACATGCACTTTTACTTTTCCGGAGACAATCCAGTCCTGGAGACGCGCGAGATCCGCCTTCCGCGACTGAACCATTGCGCCGCGGTATTTGAGTCCCCGTCTCCACGCGGGAAGAAAATGCAAAGGGTGCGGTAGTGTTGTCAGATAGGCTCCGCGCGGACGCAGGAATCTGGCAGCGCTGGCGGGCGTATAAGCGGCCACGGCATCAAGGAAAACATCATACACTCCGGCCCCCTCGCCAAAATTTTCTGTATCATAGGCCATAACGTGGTCCGCACCCAGTTCCCGGAGAAAATCACCATTTCGTTTGCTGGCAACGGCTGTTACCGTAAAGCCCAGCTGGCGGGCAATCCCGAGAGCCAGATGCCCCACCCCGCCACTGGCTCCATAGACGAGCGCAGCAGCACCGGGCAGTCCATCCAGGAGTTGCAGCGCCGTGAGACCCGCCAGGGGGAAGGCGGCAGCGGTCGCAAAATCCATGCGGTCATCGAGCCTCAGACAATACTTTTGATCCACAACCCATTTTTCTGCGTACGCGCCGCCCGCAAGAGCGCTATGAAAGGCAACGACCCGGTCACCTGGCACAAAGTCCCGAACAGCCGCTCCAACAGCAGATACAATGCCGCTGCATTCGGCACCGGGAATGAAAGGGAGCTTCCAGGCAAAGAGGAAAGCGAGAGGGAGTGTGCCGCTGCGCAATTTGAAATCCACCGGGTTCGTGCCAATGGCCCGCACCTGGATCTGCAGCTGATGTGCTGCGGGCAATGGGTCCGGAAGTTCTTCCACCTGGAGTACATCCGCCGGACCTAATTTTCGATAGACGATGGCTTTCATCAGTTGTCATCCGGCGGCCGGCGGAAAAAAAGAGTAGCTGTTTTTTGCCCTGAGGATTTTCTTGGGCAGGCAAGAAATGAGATAGAATCTCAAATTTTTCAGAAAAGAAGGCAGAAAACCATGGCAGAAGTTACGGAGCAATTGAGTCCCCAGATGCAAATGCAGGAAATCATTGATCTTTATCCCGGAGCACAGCGCGCCCTGTTTCAAAAGTACCATATCGGTGGCTGCTCCAGCTGCGGCTTTTCCGATTCAGACACCCTCGAAGAAGTCATGATCAATCACAATCGGTCCGGTCAGGTGAATGAGGCCATGGAAATCATTCTGGAAAGCGCCAGAAAAGATCGGGAAATGGAAATCAGTGTACAGGAGGTTGCCCGTGATCAGGCATCAGAGCGCAGCTACCGGTTGATTGATATCCGTGAGCCCTGGGAAAGGGACATCGCGCACATTGCCGGTGATGAATTCATGACCCGTGAACTCGCTTACGAGATCATGCAGAATTCTCCGCGGGATGCAAAGATTGTGTTTTACTGTCATACGGGCAGGCGCACGCTGGAAGCAGCGGCTTACTTCCGCGGTCACGGTTTCTCCAATGCCATGAGTATGGCTGGCGGAATTGAGGCCTGGTCTTTAGAAATCGACCCGGATGTACAGCGCTACAGCAAGTAACCAGGTAAAATCGACTGTACAGAATCGTTAAGCGCATCCATTTCTGTTACGGTCACCGTCTTCTGGACTACGATGGCAAATGTGCCCATCCGCACGGACACAACGGGCTCGTTGAGGTCGCCATCGATAGTCCCTCCCTGAACCATCAGGGCATGGTTATCGACTTCAATGAGGTGCGCAAGCGGCTGGAAGAGTACATCATGCGAGAGCTTGACCATCGGATGCTCCTGCGCCGTGACGATCCCCTCATCGGGGCCCTGCAAAGCGTGGGAGAGGATGCCGTGGCTCTCCCGGATAATCCCACGGCGGAGAACATTGCTCGTTTGATTTTTGAAGCAGCCCGGAATTTAGGTCTGCCTGTATCTTCTATTAAGCTCTGGGAAAGCCGTGACAGCTATGCCGAATTTGGCATAGCGCCCTGATGGAAGCTTTTACTCATACCAAAATCATAGCTACGCTCGGGCCGGCTTCTGCGGATGAGGATACCATACGCGCTCTGATCCGGGCCGGTGCCGATTGCTTCCGCATCAATTTTAGCCATGGCGACGGTCCCTCGCATCTGCCACTCATCGAGTCGGCCCGGCGGGCCATAGCAAAAGAAAATCGGCACATTCCCCTGATGGCAGACATTCAGGGCCCCAAACTGCGGATCGGTCTTGTGCCCCCGGAAGGGCTGGAACTCAGGCCGGGTGCCCGATTTACTCTGACCACGGATGCTTCTGTGCCTTCCCCGGAAAGAGTCCAGGCCGATTATCCCTACCTGACGCGTGACGTCAGGGCCGGGATGCGCATCTTGCTGGATGATGGCCTTCTCGAACTGCTGGTGGAAAAGGTAACGGCCACCGATGTGCAAACGACTGTGACGGCCGGAGGAATGCTCTACTCACGCAAGGGCATCAACTTTCCAGGGGCACAGCTTTCCGTACAATCGCTGACAGAAAAAGACCGCAGCGACTTGCTCTTTGTGGCAGACTGTCCTGATCTGGATATGGTCGCTATCTCCTTTGTCCGCTCCTCCCATGACTTAAGCCAGGCCCGCGCTCTGCTGGGCAATCGCCGCAAAATCCCCGTCATGGCCAAGCTGGAACGGCCCGAAGCTCTGGAGCATCTCAGCGACATTCTGGATCATTCCGATGGGATCATGGTAGCGCGTGGCGACCTGGGAGTGGAACTCGCCTTTGATCGCGTGCCTCTGCTACAAAAAGAAATTTTGCGCCGGGCTGCGGAAAGAGGTAAATGGGCCATCGTGGCCACACAGATGCTGGAGTCGATGCGCAGCCATCCCAGGCCTACAAGGGCAGAGGCAAGCGACGTGGCCAATGCCATTCTGGACGGAGCCGACGCTATCATGCTCTCGGTAGAAACGGCCAGCGGTCTGTATCCCGTCAAATCGGTTGAAGCCATGGAACAAATCGCGCGCACCACAGAATCTGTGGGTGAAAATAAAGAACAAAGACTGGAGATGGATCTGATCTCTTTTGCTTCCGGAGCTGCAGGCGCAGCGGTCCAGGCTGCACGGGAACTCAAGGCGCGGGCCATCGTAACTCTGGCCGGTTCTGGACTCACAGCACTCATGGTTTCCAAGTGGCGGCCCTCTCTGCCCATCCTGGCACTCAGTGCCAGTGAGCCCACTCTGCGCCGACTCAATGTCCTTTATGGTGTCATTCCCGTTCCCCTGGCGCAGCTGGGAGATATGGAAACACAGATCCAGGCGGCCGATGCCTTTCTGGTGGAAACCGGTCTGGCCCGCTCCGGTGATCCCGTTGTCATTGTGGCCGCCATACCTCTGGGAGAAAAACGGGAAACCAATACCATACGCTTCCATAAGATACGCGATTTCTGATCTGTGAGCCATTTTCAGGCTTTACGTCGGAGGCAAAACTCACAGCATGACCGGAATCTTGCCACAGGAAAACAGGAATGATTCGCTTTAACCATTGGCTTTTGCCCGGACTCTTACTCGCCGGTGTCCTGTCCTGCAGCACGGAAAAAACAGAAAAGCAGGATACAGTCAGCCCGGAAACGCTCTCCTATTTTCAGAACAGCCCGGAAGAAGAACTCAAACCCACCATCTGGTTCACCGGTGATACCACCATCACCAATGAAGATCGGCTGGACCTGTTTGAAAAACATGTCCGCGGGCTGGGCGGCGGGTGCTTTGGCGTGGGCTCCTCGCAAAATCTGTCCCTGGCCGCCTGGGCCAAATGCGATTTTTTGTGGCTCATGGATTTTACTGAGATCGTTGTGGCGGCCAACAAAATCAACATCGCTTTTTTGAAAGCGGCAGAGAACCGCCAGCAATTCAGACGACTCTGGACAAAAGAAGCCCGTAGGGAAGCTCTGGCCATCATTGAGAAAGAATATGCGAACGCTGCAGATCTGAAGTTCATAGAATCCGCCTGGGCCAAAAGCTATCCCTTTCAGATGAAAAGGTATGCTACAGATGATAAGGTTACTGCCAAATACAACTTCGCTCTCTGGCTGTATGATGACTCTCTCTACAATCACATCCGTACCATGGCCCTGGGAGGCCGCATCCGCGCCTTAAAAGGCGACCTGCGCGGCCCCACTACTGTCCTGGGCATAGCCGATGCGGCCCGTCGTATGAACATTGTGCTGCGCCTTGTTTATTTCAGCAATGCAGAGGAGTATTTCACCTACGGGGAACAATTCCGCAAGAACTGGACAGCCATCCCTGTGGATGAAAAAAGTTTGATTGTGCGTACGATCAGCGTAGAAAAGCACAAATTCCCCTGGGCACCGGATTCCCATCTATCAACGGATCGCGGCTTTCACTACAACATTCAGCCTGCCCTGAGCTATCAAAACTGGCTCAAGTCACCGCAGAAGAATTTACGCAGTCGCGACATCCTCGCCACCGGGCAGGTGGATCGGGAAAATGGCTTCACTCTCATCCCGCCCGATTCCAGACCCCCTGAAGTTTGATTGCGGCAAACGCTGCGAAAATCGACAGGGCCGTGACATAGGGCCAGGCCACGGCAAAGCCGTGAGCCAGGGCCACCGTTACTGCAGCACAACTTAAAAAGGCGGCCAGCATTGCCTGTGCCCGAATCGGTCGTCCTGACAGCAGGAAAAAGAGCACACAGGCTATGAGTCCGCCATTGATGTAGTTAAATGCCGACATGGCCAGATCCAGCAGGGAATGGAAACGATCGGCCAGCAGACTGAAGACAAAAGCGGATAGAGAAACAAGAAATAGACTCAGAGCGCTAAAAAGTCTTCCGGTGCGCCGGATACACAGAGAGCTTTTCCAGACAGCACCGGTAGAATGGATCATACTATCAATCGTGCTCATCGCTGCCGCAAGCAAGAGTACCACAAAGCAACCTGTAAAAAAATCCAGTTTGCGGCTGGCAAAGTAAGCGATGAGCGGCGATCGCGGGTCATAACCGGCAAGACCTGAGCCCAGTGCAGTAAAGAGCAAAATTACAAGGCCTGCAACAAAACCGGAGATGAATAAAGACCGCCGCGCTGAGCGCAAATTCCCCGTGGCCAGAACCCTCTGTAGCGTGTCCTGGTCTGCACCGTGCGTTCCCAGAGTCAGAAACATGCCGCCCAAAAAAAGCGCTACGGAGTTTAAGGAATAATCAAACAGCCCTTCTTTATGTACGGTGAAGTCATACCAGGCAAAATCGCGGCCGCTAAAAAAAAGAAAGCAAAGAAAACCACCCATAGTTACAATCACCAGGGCCTGCAGTTGATCGGTTAAGATGACGGACCGCAGCCCGCCACTGAGACTGTACAGACCGGCCACAAAAGCAACGGCGATAATCCAGCCAACGATGGACCAGGGAAAAAGCTTGTTCATGGCATAAACGGCGATGTAAAACCGAACGCCGCTGGATAAAAACTTCGCAACCAGATAGGAAAACGAAATGATTTGCCGCGCCCTGGTAGTTTCACTGATTGTTTCATAGATGGTAAGCCCGCTACGTCCATAGAGCGCCGGCAAAATCCAGAGGGCGACAACGCCCCGGCCAACAATGAAACCCAGACACAGCCAGAGAATCTTGAAATCGTGAGCGAGTCCTGCGGCAGGAAAGACGACTATCGTGGCAACAGATGTCTCCGTGGCCACAACAGAAACAAGGGATGGAAGAGTACGAATCCTGTGTCCGGCAAGAAAGTAATCTTCATCGGCACTGGAGCTGTGCAGGAAAAAGGCAACGAGAAGAACCAGCAGCCCATAAATGACAACAGGGAGCCAGAACACGGCTTAAGCCGGGGGTAACTGCATGGCCCGACGCCACGCGCTGATCTGACCCATATGCTGATTCTCATGCACAAGCATCAGGTAAGGCAGGGCTTTCCCGGCAATAGGCATCCGGTTTTGCCAGCGGGGCAGAGAAACCGGGTTGGCAAGGACGGCGGGCGTCGAGCTACGGAGGCGCTCGAGTACGCGGCGGGCTCCCTGTGTATAATCAGCAAGCAATTGGCGGAGATCCCGGTACGCGCTTGCCCCCTGAGGAAGGGATCCCATGCCATAGGCAGAATCTTTGGGATCCGGAAATTCACGGTTCTCAAGAATAGAAAGCATAACATCATGATAGATATTGAGATGAGAGAGGACCCATAGTGGGTGATTCATACCGGCAACCACTTGACGGTCCGCAATCCCTGGATCGACATCCCCACAAAGGCGGGTCATATAATCCAGGTTTCTTTCATAACAATAGATCAGGCCATCGAGCATGCACACAGAAACTCTGGACCATGCCTGCCGGCCAAGTATTTTCCGTAATATTCTATGGACAGTGGAAACGGGCAGTGCCTTCTTAGCTTGTGGCTTTGAAGCTTGATTCCCTGTGGTTTGTTCGCCGGACCTATCGTATTCAGCGTGCTCTGCTTTTGCTGGGGATTCCGGCCTACTATGTCCTCGGCTCTGTCCTTGCCCCGCAGCCCGGCTACCGCGACCCTGAGATCCTGCGCATCCTGGGCAGCTGTTTGTTTGCCCTGACCCTCCTCCTGAGCAAACTGCCACCTGTAAAGCTGCGGATGAACGCTGTCATGACCACGATTTCCTTCCTCGCAGGAATCCATGCTCTTTACGTCCTGCACCTGAACGATCTATCTACCCATGCTTTTTTTAATTTATATTTTCTCCTTATGGTTCTTGCTGTCAGCTTTCCCTACAGCTTCAGCAGCAAGGGACTGCTGGCCCTTTTTCTCTTTCTGATCAACGTCACTGCGGGCTATCTGGCCGCAGTAAAGTATTCCCCTGGAGAAATACTCTGGTATGAGCTGGTAGTACTCATGATCCTGAGCGCCGTCTGCTATATGGCTCTGCATTTTCGTTATAAAGCGCTTGAACTGGCCCACACCTCAGAGCGACGCTTCCGGGCACTGCTTTCCGCTTCACCGGACCTGCTTTTTCTCATGGATAAAGAGGGACGGTATCTTGATCTGTATGTCCAGAACCAGGACCAGCTTTTCTTGCCGGTGCCCGATTGCCTGGGTAAGAAGAACAGCGAGTTTTTACCGGCAGACATCGCCAGGCGCGAAGTAGAGGCAATCGAGAAAACTCTGCAAACGGGTGAGCCCTGCCGCTACGAATATGAACTGCACTGGAAGGGAGAAATTCAGAGCTATGAAGCTATCACCGCTGCCACCGGAGAGAACCAGGTGCTTGTGGCCGCTCGTGACATTACAGATCGCAAGCAGGCGGAAAAGGCCCTGATTGAGCGCGCAGAACAACTGAGAAAGTATGAATTTATTGTAAACACTTCCCTGGAATACATGACACTGATCGATCGCAATTACCGCTATGAGGCAGTGAATCAGGCCTATTGCAACGCTCACAAGAAAAACAGAGAAGACATCATCGGTCATACAGTCGCCGATATCTGGGGCGATCAACTCTTTGAAGCACGTCTGCGCGGTCTACTGGATCGGGCTTTTGCCGGTGAAATTGTGCAGTATGATCTGCCCATTGCCTTTTCCGATGGTCAACTCAAACATTTTGAAATCGCCTACTATCCGTATCGCACCGGGGAAGTTGTTTCGCATGTGGTTGTGGTGAGCCGGGACCAGACTTCAGAAAAAGTAGCCGAGCAACTGCGCGAATACGAAGCAAGGCACGATTCGCTGACCAAACTGGGCAATCGCAAACAGTTCCGTGAGGCCCTGCAATCAAGCCTGAACCGCCTGCGCCGTGATCCTAATTACTGCTTCAGCACCATGGTCATCAATCTGGACCATTTCAAGATCGTAAATGATAGCCTGGGTCATGAAACCGGAGATAAACTTCTCATCGCTGTCGCCGACCGTTTGCGGACTTTAATCCGCTCCATTGACTACCTGGCACGCTCCGCAGGCGGTGAATTTCTGCTCCTCATGGATTGTGTCGTGGACCAATCCCAGGTAGAACGCTACGCTGAAAGAATCCTTTTAGAGCTGCGTCACCCTTACTTCATTGATGGGGTTGAGATCTATGCTACAGCCAGCATAGGCATCTGCCTTGCAGATCGCGAAGAACATACTTCCAGCGGCGACTGCCTCCGTGAGGCAGACGCTGCGCTCTTTGAAGCCAAGAAACTCGGAAGAGATCGTTTTGATTTTTTTTCCCGCCGCCTGTACGAAGCGGCCGTCCATCATATCCAGCTGGGCTCCGAACTCCGCCTGGCCATGGAGCGCGATGAACTCGAAGTCTTCTATATGCCCATCTACTCCCCCGGCAGACAGAAGGTCACCGGTTATGAAGCTTTGATTCGCTGGAATCATCCAGAGCGGGGACTCTTACCTCCGGCCTATTTCATTGAATTTGCCGAAGAGACCGGTCTGATTGTAAAACTCGGCGAGATCGTGCTGCGCAAGGCGTGCCGGCAAATGCGCCAGTGGCAGAAGGAAGGAATGGATGGCTTTCTCGCGGTCAATATTTCCGCGCGCCAATTTCGCCAGAGGGGATTTGTGGACATGATCCATGAAATACTCCAACAATCAGATCTTTCTGCGAATACACTGGAACTGGAAATTACGGAATCGTCATTTCTCGAGCGCAGCGATGCAGCCCTGACTCTTCTGGAATCTCTTTCGGGCTCCGGAATCCGGCTCAGCATAGATGATTTTGGCACAGGCTACTCTTCCTTGAGCTATCTTAAACATTTCCCCTTTCACACCCTCAAAATTGATCGTAGTTTCCTCTTTGGTTCCGACCGCGGACAGAATCGGGAAATCATCCGCTCAATCATTGAACTGGCCCATGCTCTGGAACTGAAGGTCGTCGCTGAAGGAATCGAAACCCAGGAACAGATGCAACTCTTACTCAGTCTGGGCTGCGATGAGATGCAGGGCTACTTTATCGGTCACCCGCTGCCGGCCAGCGAAATCGGCCGAAAATTGGCTTTACCCTGAATCCCCGGGGAGCAATCTGAGATCATGGATAGAGGCAAACAACGAGCGCGACTGCAAGGCTACATCTTCCTTGAAATAGCCGGAAAAATCATGATCACTCGCTACAGAAGGGATCTGGACGGTCGACTGCGCATCCTCGAATTCCATGATATAGACGGGAATTTCCATTTTGATGACCAGACCGCTACCGGGGAAGCTGGACACTGGACGGGCGTCATACTTTCAAGCACAGTTCTGCGCACGGAGGAAGGAACCGAAACCCTTTTCGAGCTGGACATCTTATAGTCCGGCTCTTGATTTTTTTGAACTACGGGCAGTCGCAAAAATTGGATTGATCTGCCAGGGGGTTATGGCATTTTTACGGGCAATGGAACCTTCACAGGCCCTGCGCCTTTTTACCATTCCTTTTGAGCCTGCCCGGGATCTGGTTCGCGGTCTGCTGGCACGCTTTCTACACATTGAGGTGAATGGCCTTGAATTCATTCCACCGGCAGGCGGAGCCCTTCTTGTTGCCAATCACACCGATCTCATCGATGTCCCCATTCAGGGTGCCTTCAGTCCGCGCAAGGTAACTTTCCTCGGCAAAGCAGAACTCTTTGAGCCGGGCCTTCCAGTTAAAGAATTTCTGTTGCAAAAAAGCTCCCCCCTGCATCTGCCTTTCCTGTTACCACTGCGCCAACTGGCCGAACAGGTCATCGACTTCTATTCTCTGATTCAGAAAACGCAACTGGAAGAATGGGGCGGACACCCTATCATGCGATCCTACCGGGGAGAAGGCGCCCGCGATGCCGTGCGCTACTACCAGGAGCTGGAGGATCATGTTGTAGAATTGCTTAAGAAAGGAGAGCTGATTTCCATCTTCCCCGAGGGCACCCGTACCCGGACCGGAATCATGGGCTCCTTCAAATCTCTGGCCGCGCGCATGGCCATACGGGCTTCGGTGCCCATCATTCCATCAGGCTTCAAAGGCAGCTTTCAGTTCCTCTCTTTGACCAATGTGCTCACCGGCAAAGTCTTTGATACTCGTGTGGAGTACAACATTGGCCGGCCCTACTTCCCGGAAGAATTCCCCCAGGGGGATCTAAAAAAAGCGGCTCATGAACTTACAGCTCTGGTGGAAAAGCAGGTGTATGCCCTGAGCCTGCACGCAGAAAGACGCAGCGCACACCGCAGCCGGGCCCGGGTACTTTAACCCGAATTTATTCATGAAAGTATATGCGTAAAGTACAGGTTCAAAGAAAAACCGCCCCGCACCCGGGCGGTTTTTCCTCATTTCCACGAAAATCCGGGCTGGGAAGGTTGGCCCGGCTGACGTGTACTGTCCCCTAATTTTCAGGAAAAATCCACGTTAGAACCCAAAGGAAAGGCCAAAATACTGATCCCTTCCGGTGGACTGATAAAACGGTTTGATCGGCAACTGAGAAATTTCCCCGGTTTCACGCTCATCGCTCCTGATACCGGCGATCAGAAAAGCGATCGCGGCGGCAAAAGAAAATCCACTGCCGGAAAGGGCCAGATTCGCATTACGGGCCATGATAGCGGCTCGCATTTCATTTTGCTGCAATAGATAGAAATGCAGCGGATACAGGGACTGGATCTGTGCAATGGAGAGGGTGGGAACTAAAGCCCGCCCACTCTCACGAATGCGATTCTCGCGCACCTTAAAATACCAGTAGGCACCGTAGAAACCGCCGGCACTCATCAGGCTACCAAAAGAAAGATCGTGATAGTTCCAGTCCAGGATGATACGGTCACGGCCCTTAAAGAATTCTTCCGTATCACCGGCGGTCAGAGTAAAATGCAATGATTCCGATTTTGTTCCCAGCTCCACACCGGCAAAACGATCCACATGACCCTGCAAACTGATGCGTAAGCGATGCTTGCCCACGGGCAGATCATCCCGTTTTAGCGGCGTTTTACCCAGATGGTCCATATTCAAAAAAACATCAGCCCCGGGCGGATCAGAGCTAACACTGAGAGTCGATATTACTGCCCGAATGAGTGTTGCCTGAAAACTCGCCGCTTCCGTAGCCACCAGAACGGGCAAATCCTGGTCCTGGTATCCTTTGAGCTGAAAGCGCAGGGTATAGCGCCCGGGCAACAAATCCCGGTCCAGCGGTGTTGTTCCCAGGTAGCTTTCTCCGGCGTAAACAAGTGCCCCGGGTGGCTCGGAAAGGAGACGAACCGACGTGGTATTTGCTCCCAGCAGAAATGAACTTAAATCCCGGGCCATTTCATCTGCCAGGGCATAGGTATTTTCTGCACTGGAACTGTAACTCTTCTGAAATGTTCGTACACGTAGAGCATCAAAAGCCCTGATGGAATACTGCACACTGCCGCGGACAGGAAGAGTGCGGCGGTCCCCTTCCCGGCCGCCGGAAAGCGAGAAACTGCCATCGATAAGGAAGTGGGCACCGCGCCGCCGGGCCAGAGCTACACGGTCAGCCTGATAGATTTCCAGATAATTCTCCTGGTTGCGATCAAACACTTCTACCTGCACATTGCGCGGCCGCGCATCCAACTCTCCTTCCACCGGCCCGGCGGCAGAGAAGACAAAATCTTGCTTTTGCTGACGGGGCAGAACGATCAATCGGGAAAGCCGGTCCGACAGCATCCCGGCCATGCCGCTACCCAGAAATTCTTCCTCGCCAACGTCTCCCTGAGCTGTAAGCGGCAAAATAAGAATTCTTAAAGGTTGGGCCGATAAAAGGCTAAGAAATGCAAAAAAAGAAAAAATTGCCCATCGCATCAGGATTCCTGTGCGGGCTCAAAGTGCAATGACAGGGAGTTGATGCAGTAACGAAGTCCCGTTGGCTGTGGTCCATCGGCAAACACATGCCCCAGATGCGCGTCGCACTCCCGACACATAACTTCTGTGCGTATCATTCCATGGGATGTGTCCGTCTCTTCCGTGACAGACCGACCATCCACAGGTTCATAAAAACTGGGCCAGCCCGATCCCGATTCATACTTGGTCTTGCTGCTGAACAGAGGAGCATTGCAGCAAACGCACCGGTACAGCCCGGACCTTTTTTCCTGGTAGTATTTTCCGGTAAAGGCACGCTCCGTCCCCTTCTGTCTGGCAACCTCAAAGGTTGCTGGATCCAGCCGCTTCTTCCATTCTTCCTCACTGAGTTTCATGATTAGCTTCCGTAAACATAGTTAAGCCTCATATACATTCCCGGATTGTTGGCAATGTAATCGCGCAGAGCGTTACTTTCTATGGCATAGACTTCTATATCTGATCGCGCACAGAATTGAAAATGAGACGGTGCATTTTTCTGCAATTGAAACAATTCTCCCACAAAATCACCGCGGCGCAAAACCTCAAAAAGCAGGTCAGCAGAAGATACTTCTACCTCTCCCTCCTTGATGATAAAAGCGTGATCCATCAACGCTTCCTCTCCAATAAGCACATGCCCGGCAGGAAAAGATTTGAGTTTCATGAGCAGCTCGAGCTGTGTTTTCTGAGCCGACGTTGCTCCTTCAAAAAAGCGCGACCCGCTGAGGACTTCCCAGGTTCCTGTTTTGCGTATTTCCGTGAGCCGCGTGAACTTTTCCAGCAGGTCGCTGCCTTTGATAAAATTCAAAAAACGAGATTTCTCAATAGTCAGCGCAACAACATCGGTTTCTGCAACTATATCTGCATTGCGGGGCTGATCCAAAATCAGGGAGGCTTCACCAAAGTATTCGTAGGTCCCGTAGCGTTTCAGCGCCTGACCGGTTTGACCGGAGTCTTCAGCCAGAACCTTGACATTCCCTGATAGAATGATATAAAACTTATCCCCGGGGGTATCCTTTTTAATGATCAGGCTGTCCCGGGGAAACTGTTCAGTTTCCACAATCGATATGAATTCCCGGGCGCGGGCGATGGGGAAATCGCGAAAGATATCCAGATTATTCAGGACGTCAAGTAGCCGATTGACTTCTTCGTGCTCTGGCGGCTCAATCTCCGGCACAAAAGTGTGCTCGATTCCAAATTTGCAGAGAGTCAGCAGTGAGTTCTCCGGAAAATCTTTGCGCGCAATGTGGTAAACATGCATTTTCTTTTTGATTTCATCCGGGAGGGAATTCAAATACGCAATGGGCGTATGCAGCGGCGGAGGGCCTGACTCATGATAGATTATGGAATGGTGCCAGGGGAAATCGAGCAGGTCTTTATAGCGACCTTCGGGAAGCACATTTTTCTCCCGCAGTTCCGCCAGCCGGCCCGGATCATTCAGATGATCTGAGGAATAAATGAAACTCTGATTCTGGTAATAGAATTCAAAACTCAGGCTGGGAATGGAATGCAGAGCGTAGTTGAAGCGGAACTCCGCTCCATTGATGAAGTAGGAACGGCCAATCACTACCGGCACAAAATCAAAAAGTGTGAAGAGCTCGCGTGAAGGGATGCGGGTGAGCGCATTGTACTTACGAATAAAAGAATGGATCACCGTTTCCGTGGTATAGATGGTAATTTTTCCCTCCTCCAGAATTTTCTGGAAGGTTCCCGCATCATGGTCAGCATGGCAGTGGGTCAAAATGATACTGTTTATGGTTCGCGGATTCACGTTGGAAGCACGCAGCCATTCCGTGGAGTTGACCGGCGGATCCACCATGATACCCTGATGGTTGATCCAGATGATAAAACCGGAAGTGTTGTCTTCCGGATCAAAGCCATGAGATGGGCCCAGACAGGTGACCCCCAGAAGCGGTGGCTGGTAGGGCTCCGGGAGGCGCTGTCCCGTATCGTAAACAATATTAAAATTGATTTCACCGGGTACATTTGTCGTTTTTGACCATCTGGCGTCGTGGATGACAAAATGATTGGGTTTTTTCTCAATTTCTACGTGATTGATGCGTACCCGGTTTTCGTTATTGAAGACCACAAAGTGCACATGATCCTCAAGAGTACGTCCCCCTTTGAAATATTCAATTTCTGCAGCCATATCCGGATAGCCAAAAGTCTGTTCGCGATTGATGTATTCTGATGCGAGGTTGATGGCATCCGGGCCAAAAAGACTTTCTGTAAGCACAATCTTAAATTGCTCGCGCTGCTCCCGGGTACAGACAATGTAAGTTTTCTTTTTACGGAAGAAAAAGTTGTAGTAGATGGGAAATTCCAGTTCTGCAACGGTTATGCCCTTAAGCACATGGAAGAAGACATTGGGTAGAACAAATATATTGGGCGCGCCTTCTGCTGTCCCCATCGTGTCCTTTATTGTTTCCGGGGGCGAACCGAACTGGATCAGGCCGGCAGAAGTGGGCGTCAGGTAGCCGCCGCGCCGTAACTCTTTGTAGCCATTTTCATTCATTTAGTATCCTCAAGGCAAGCTGGCTGGGAGGATTGCAGAGGCCTTTGGTCGGGCAAGGAAAAAAGAAACTACCCGGCCATGGCCGGTCTTTCCTCTTTCATCCGCACAGACACCAGCTTGCTCACTCCGGCCTCTTCCTGAGTCACTCCGTAAATGCAGTCGGCATGACTCATGGTCAATTTGTTATGGGTTATCACCATAAACTGCGAGCGATCCAGAAAACCCTGCAGCATCCGTAAAAAGCGGACCACATTTTGATCGTCCAGTGGAGCGTCGATTTCATCCAGAAAACAAAAAGGCGAGGGGCGCACCAGGTAAATGGCAAACATGAGAGCAATGGCGGTCATGTTCTGCTCGCCACCGGAGAGTAAAGAAATAGATGCATTTTTCTTGCCCGGAGGCTGGGCCATGATTTCCACACCGCTACTTAAAAGATTCTCCGGCTCGGTGAGACTCAAGCTTGCTGTCCCGCCACCAAACAGGGTCTGGAATACAGAACTGAAATTCTCCTGGATCTGAGTGAAGGTGTCGGAAAAAATGCGCGCGGATTTGACATCAATGTCTCGCAAAAGCTGCAAAATATTCTCGCGCGCTTCCTCGACATCGCTTTTTTGTTTTTCGATTTCCGCCATCAGCTCCCTTGCCCGGGAAAGCTCTTCAATGGCCAGCGGATTGAAGGCACCCAGGTAACGAATTTCTTCTTTGATCCTCTTATACTGGTTCTCCACCTGCAGCGGGTCGAGCTTCTGATCGCGACACAACTCTACCAGTTCAGAAACAGTGGACTGAAAATCGTTGTACAGATCTTCCTCAAGGGCACCCAGCCCCATGCGAATCTGTTCAAACCGGCGCTCCTGCTCAGATATCGAGGGCAGAAGTTCCTCCATACTGGATCGTTTGCTTCTGACCGTCTCTTTAAGGGAAAGGATTCCCGTGCGTATTTCTTCGATGGTCTGGCGCATTTGCTCCAGTGTGGTATGCTGCTCTTCAGTGCGCGCCTGGGCGCTGCTCAAGCTGCTGAAGAGCAACTCCTCTTCACTGGCCAGACGGTCTTTATCGCCCAGGCAGCGACGAATCTCTTCACTGAAATAGCTCAGCGCCTCCTCTACTTCGCGCACATGCCTTTCCACATCGGCTTTGAGTTCTGCGGAAGATTGCAGGCGGGTTTTGAAATCCTGGAGCTGTAACTCCATCTCTACGGATCTCTTGCGATCGCGTTCCAGAAGCAGACGGTCCTGGCGCCGGCTCTCTTCAATGTGCAACAGTTCACGCCCCAGTGCCGTGCGTCGATTGCCTATGGCTTCCATCCGTTCATCCAGATGCGCTTTGCGTTTCAGCCAGCCGCGTTCCTCAAAAAAAAGCGAGCGGAAGCGAAGGTCCAGCTCTTCGATCGCCAGGAAATGGTTGCGGATGGTGCCGACCGCGGGCTGGCGGAGCTTTTCAGCGCATCTATCCCATTCTTCGCTTTTTAGATCGGCAAGGGCCCGGGAAAGCAGTTCATCAAAATCGGCGAGGCCCTGCAAAATCATCTCGCGATGACCCAGGCGCTCCGCTTCATTTTGCTCCAGGTCTGAGCGTTTTTCCTGCAGATCTTTCAGGAATTGCTCCGTAACCGAACGTAACTCAAAGACCAGTTCTTCCTGTTCTGTTTCCAGTTTTTGCTGCTCCTGGCGCAGCTTCCTTTCCTGCTCCTCTCCGGCAGCAATGCGCCCGGCAAGACCATCCATGGCCTGCTGCAAATGGGCCAGACTTTCTGTGGCCAGGCGGATTTCCTCAGACAGGTTGAGTTCCAGTTGCAGACTCGACGAATGTCTTTTGCGCGCAGCATCCAGCCGACGTTCTTCATCGGTCTTTTTTTGACTCAGAGCATTCAGACGTTCGAGCTGGCTTTCCCGATCCGATCGGGCCCGCTCAATATTTTGTTCCAGCGAATTGATCTGAGAAACATCACGATGGTATTCACGGTCCCGCTCCTGAAATTCTTCCAGGCTGCGTTCCAGGAGCGCCTCCCGCCCGGCCTGATCTTTTTCGAGCTGCTCGAGCTCCTGCTGCAATTCTTCGCGCCGGCCCAGTAACTTCTGTAGCCTGGCTTCTACCTTTAGCCGGCGCTCTTCCAGATCCAGGTATTTGATATAGCGCAGCTCCCGATCGGCCTGATCGAGTTCTCCCTTGAGAGATAGATATTTACGCGTGCGCTCCGCCTGAGTTTCCAGATGAGCAATTTCCTGCTGACGGGTCTTGATGATATCGGAAAGGCGTTCCAGATTCCGATTGGTATCCTCAAGACGCTGCGTGGTTTCCGCTTTCTCCGCTTTGAAACGGGCTATGCCTGCCGCTTCATCAAAGAGCAGGCGGCGGTCTTCGGGAGACGCCTGCAGAATTTCAGCCATCCGACCCTGTTCCATGATAGAATAGGCCGCCTTCCCCACCCCTGTATCCATGAAAATGCGTTCGATCTCCCGGCGGGTGGTCTTCTTACCGTTGAGTAAATATTCACTCGCACTGCTCAGATAGATGCGGCGGCCCACAACGATTTCTTCGAGATCAAGGCCCAGGAGTCGCGATGAATTATCAAAGAACAGTTCAACTTCCGCCATGCCCGCCGGTTTGCGCAATGCCGATCCTTGAAAGATCACATCGTCCATGCTTTTGCCACGGAGGTTACGGGCGGACTTCTCCCCGAGGACCCAGCGCACCGCATCCAGAATATTGGTCTTACCGCAGCCATTGGGCCCTACAATGGCAGTGAAACCGGCATTCAAATCCACCTGCGTTTCCGCAACAAAGGACTTAAAACCGGCCAGGCGAATCTTCTTTAATCTCATCTTGCGCGAAAGCTCCTTGAAAAAGTACGGCCCCGAATTATGTCGTATTCGAGACTATGGAGCCACTCGATTCTGTAAATCGAATTTTGGCGCGAAAGCCCTATCTTTCCCTGCTCTTTCGCGGAAATACGGATCTCTCCCGCCAGTTTCGCTTTGAGCAGGCGAAGGATGGTCAGCTCATACCCTGTGAAATCCACGAAAATCGGAGCCGGGCGTTGTGCAGCCGCCACGAACCGCTGGAAGAAGCCCGGCGAAGCCTGGCCGGCCTTGGAAGTCTGGGCGGGCGCGAAATTCTCTGGCTGGAGGGCCTTGGCAATCCGTTCATCGCCACTTTAGCGGCAGACAGATTGCACAGCGGTCAGATTCTGATTCTCCTGGAAGCCGATCTGTCTCTCGCGCGCTTCCTCTGCCAGACAGAAGAAATGCTTTCTCTTCTTTTACGCCCTGGAGTGCATCTTTTTGCCGGGCCCACCATGGAAGAGGCCCTGTATGCCTACCTGGATGCCATCCCCGGCGACGGACTCAAGGGTCTGCGACAGATCAAGCATTTGCCCTCGATCAAGCGCAATGAATCCTTCTATATGGAGCAGCGCAAACGACTGACCATGATGCTCAAAGCCCGCATGTCCGACCTGCTCACCCGCTTTGAATTCGAAAAAATCTGGCTGGCGAATATTTTAATAAACACGCGCCATCTGCATCGCTCGAAGCCGGCCCGGACCATTGGCTTTTATGCGGGGATGCTGGAAGGACAGGCGGCCATTTTGGTTTCAGCCGGACCGTCTCTCAAAGAGAGCCTGGAGTGGATCGCCAGGGCACGGCAGGGAGCCTTCCTTCTGGCCTGCGACACGGCTCTCAGAGTTCTCCTGGGTGCGAACATTTCCCCGGATGCTGTTGTCTGCCTCGACGCGCAAAAACAATCACTCTGGCACTTCCTGGGCCAGGATCTGTCGGCAACCACGCTCATCTGTGATACCGTGGTACACCCGTCCATTCTGCGCGCCGTCCGACCGCGCAAAGTCGTCTTTTCCAGCACGGCGCGCTTTCTGTCGCGGGCTGACGGAACCATTTACCGGGAAACAACACCGGGCACCGAATTCCTGGAGGATCTTGTCGGTCCGGTGGGCGACATCCAGTCCGGGGGTTCCGTGGCCACGACGGCCTTTGACATCCTGCGTTTTCTGGGTGCAGGCCATATCTATCTGGTAGGTCAGGACCTGGCCTACACGGGCCGGCAGATTCATGCCACGGGCACACACCATATCTACGGCTGGCTTACTCGCATCCATCGCCTTTCCACACTTGAGGGGATCAACCAGGCAGTGATAGAAAAACGCCATACGGGCCCGATCGCCGGGATTTGCGGAACTGCGGTGCCCGGAGACCATGTGCTCAATCTGTACCGCCACTGGTTTGAGGACTCCATTCCACAAGCCGGCATTCCCGTAACCAACTGCACGCACAGTGGTGCCCTGATTGCAAATTGCGAACATGCCATCATCGACCCGGAGTCTCTACCACCCTTCCGGCAGGATCCGGAGTCTCCCTTTTACGCAAAAGAGGAACTTGCCGTCCATGTTCATGAAAACACCAGGCAGCTCTATCGCGACCTGTGCCTTGCGCTGGATCGGGAAACATTTGATTCCTTCTTTGAAAGCTACCCCTTCCTTTTGCCCCTGCGCCGCAAAGCCGACGTCTATTTTAAACGCAATGCCAGTCGCTTGAACCCGGAAAGGACAGAGGCGCTGTTCCGCAAAAACGTAAGGGAAGCCCTGGAAAATCTGAAGCGACGCCTGATGATCTGTTATCACGATGGAAAGCATGACTGAGAAATTTGAGCATGGCTCGACGGAACACTGGGCTATTTTGTTTCTTACCATCAGTCTACCTGTTATTCTGATTCGCCTGTCCCGGAGCCCCGGGGCCAGCTACCGGATTCGGCTGTCTCTGGCCCTGATCCTTATTTCAAATTTTTTGGTTTATTTAATTTATCGCATAAAGGAAGGTTACTGGGAGATGCGCTATGATCTGCCCATGGAATTCTGCAACTGGTCCACTGCTTTTACGATTCTGGCACTTTTTACCGGAAATCGCCGGGCTGCGGAACTGAGCTACTACTGGGTTAGCATTGGCTCCATCCACGGACTGCTCACTCCTGATTTACAGGTCACTTCCGGCCATATATACTATTTTGTTTTCTGGGTGGGGCATGCCGGGCTCGTTGTGGCTGCCGCTTTTGTCGTCTTCGGGCAAAAACTCTATCCTGCGCCAGGATCTGGCCTGCGCGCCATGCTTGTGGCGGAGATCTATTTTGTCACGGCCCTCCTGACCAACTACCTGCTGGACGCCAACTACGGTTTTCTGAGCGCTCCCCCGGGCGGGGGTTCACTGATAGACCATCTGGGTCCCTGGCCCTACTACCTGATCTCAATGCAGGGCCTCATGGCTCTTGGCACTACCGTGGCATACCTGCCGTTTTACTTAATCAGTGGCTTTCAGGCGCGGTAATCGACAAAGTTATCGAGAATGGGCCGGGCCGTGGGTGCGCCGGTGGTGCGCAAATCCGTATCCGGCTGGCGCACCTCGTCCAGGCCGCTGAGCAGAAATTCACGCGGCGGCATTTTACGCAGGGTCAACTGACTTTGACTCACGCTATGGCTGGCTGTATTGTTTTCCCGGGCAGCATTGATTTCTCTGAGCATAATGGGCCTCTGGTAGGAAGAGAGGCGCTCTCTATTCTTGCGGCAAGTCTTTTTTAGACTTTTCATCGCCGGCCGGCAGATGGTAAAGGGTCCCACCAGCAGAGCGGAACAGTGCATAGAGCTCTTCCACCAGGTTTGCCGGCCCGGCCAGGAGCCCGTAAGACCTGGTATTTGCCTTATTGAAGATAAAATCTTCACCGCGGTTGAGATCCATAGCATGGTAGGCCGGTAATCCAGAAAGCAGAGCGACACCACCGCAAATGTCCCATTCATTTTTGGGATACAGACTCCACTGCAGATCATACTGACCGGCAGCCAGAAGACCCAGCTTTCGGGCCACAGAACCGGAAGGCTGCAGTTTCAGATCGGTAAAAAGATCGAATCGGCCTTTACGGAATTCCGATCGGGAAACAGCAATGGAAGCGTCAGCCAGGGAATCGGGGAGTTTGCGGCGGGGAGAGCGACGCAGATCCACCGCCTCACTGAAGGTAGCCGGATGCTCATGATCGAGGAGCGCTTGGAGTCTCTGGGGCTGGTGAGCTACCGTCTCCCGTAAATGAGTATGCTTCTGCAAAAAAGCGGAAGCGGCAGGAAGGGCGGCCGTGTAAACACCTGTGGCTGCACCGCCACAGACGACCAGATCCTCTTCGGGAATGGCAATGGCGCCAAGGATTGCCTGGCCGCGGTGGGCAAGACCAATGGACACAGAGTATTCGGGAACTCGCTCGGTGAACTCTCTTGTGCCATCGAGAGGATCCACAATGAAGACCCATTCGCGATGCAAACGATCGCTGCTGTCCCGGCGCTCCTCAGAAAGGAAACCAGCCTCCGGCAGGAGAGCCGATAGTTCGTGTTCCAGAATGTAATTGGAAAGAATGTCAGCTGTAGTTACCGGACCCTCTTTGCCCTTGCTGGCCTGCCCGTAATTGAGTTCATGAAAGACAGTGCGCAGGAGGGCACCGGCTTCTGCAGCAATGGCCGCCAGCCGCCGCAGAAAGACAAGGCTGGCCGGGTCGATCTTAGTTGTCCGGGTGGACAGACGGATCGTCTTTGATCAGGAATTTTTCATACACCGGGGCCTGGATAAGCAGTTCCGGGTTACGAGCAAAGTCAAACCGGGCAATAAAATCTTTGAAGCGCACGTAATAGGTGACGTGATCGGAATTTTCGTAGCTGATGCTTTCCGGGGTAAGGTCCGCCAGGTACTGCTGCCGTTCCCAGTAGAAACGCCGTTCAATCGCCAGCTTCATGGCTCGCACCAGATTGGCTTCCAGGGTTTTTTTGCGCACTTCCGGGCTGATCTCTTTGTTTTTGAGATCTTCTTCCACCTTGCGGAATTCAGCCATCACGCCTTCTTCCTTGCCTGCCAGGATCACGGCGGGAAAAAGCAAAATTGCGACTACAACCAATCGTACCATACTGTCCTCACAAGGGCCGGGCCCTGAGTCATCTTCGGATTTTCTTTCCTTGAAATAAAGGGCGGGATCACCATTGTCCAGCTCTTTTCCCTGCATTCAAGAGGAGATGCGCTCGAGGGGGGTGTAGGCAGCGAGGAAAAAACGGTCCTCTGCCTCCCCGTCAAAACGAAGTCCGATCTTCTGCCCGGCAACGGTCTTTTCTATAGAAGAAATTAGGCCGGTACCATAACGCTTGTGCCGCACTCTCTCCCCCAGGGCGTAATGCTCGGCACGACCGGGCTGTTTTTGTGCCACCGGCCGGGCTGCTTTCTCCCCCGCTTCCTGCAATTCACGGAGAAAGCGAGACGGCAGCCGGGCCTCCATCTGCCCAAAAACCCGACGCATGCGGCAGCCGCTCAAATAAAGTCTCTCACGGGCGCGGGTGATCCCGACATACATCAAACGACGCTCCTCTTCCTCGCCTCCCTCGCTTAAGGCCAGACTGTGAGGAAAGGTTCCTTCTTCGAGGCCGGTAATGAAAACAACCTTGAATTCGAGGCCCTTAGAATTGTGCAAGGTCATGAGGGTGAGGGCCTGATCTCTGGCCCGATCCGGATTCTCTTCTGAGGTGACCAGAGAAACGCTCTGCAAAAACTCGGCGAGGTCGGGATTCTCCTGGCGTTCTTCAAAATTCTGCAGTGCGCCGATGAATTCATAAAGGTTCTCCAGACGCGACTGGTCTTCAAGAAGTCCCGAATCTTTGAGCACCTTACTGTAGCCCGTGGTCTTCAGCACATCCTCAGCAATCCGGGAGGGACTCTGTCTTTCTGCAAGCATACTCTGCCAGCGCAGGAAGTGACCGTGCAGCTCGCGAGTTCTCCCGGCAGCCCTGATGCTCCCGGGATTCTCAAGAACAGAGAGAAGCGACTTTCCTTCGCGTACGGCTGCAGCCTGCAACTGCTCAACACTGCCCTGCCCGATTCCCCGAAGTGGCACATTGATGATGCGCGCAAGGCTAACATCGTCTGCGGGGTTGCAAATGACGGCAAGATATGCCATCAGGTCCTTGATTTCGCGCCGGTCATAGAATCGAAACCCGCCATAAATCCGGTAGGGAATATTTTCCTGACCCAGAATGGTTTCAAGGCTACGCGATTGCGCATTGGTGCGATAAAAAATAGCGATATCGGAAAGAGCGTACCCTTCGCGAAGCAGCTGGCGGATGCGCGCCAGAACTCCCTGCGCTTCGCCCATTTCTCCGTTGTAAGAATAGTCCTCTGAGGCATAGAGAGCCACTTCCAGCGCCGGGCCCTGCGGGTTTTCTGTAAAAAGAACCTTCTCGCGGCGACTGCGATTGTTCTGGATGACCAGCTGGGCTGCGCGGAGAATCTGCGGGGTACTGCGATAGTTCTGGGTGAGCTTGATGACCCGCGCTCCGGGATAGTCCTTTTCAAATGCTAAAATATTACGAATATCGGCACCGCGCCAGGAATAGATGGATTGATCTTCGTCGCCAACAACAAGCAGATTGTTGCCCGTATCGCCAGCAATCAGCCGACATAGCATGTACTGGGCATGGTTTGTGTCCTGGTATTCATCGACCAGCAGGTGGGTAAAGCGCTGCCGGTATTTCTCAAGAATTTCCCCTTCCTTCTGGAAAAGCTGCACGGTCAGATAGATGAGGTCACCAAAGTCCAGGGCCCCGGCCCGGCGCATCTGCTTCACGTAGTCAGCATAAATTTCCGGTAGCTCCTGAACCAGCAGATTCTGATCTCCGCTCTTTTCTGGACTTCTTAGCTCGTCGCGGGCGCGATTGATCCAGGCAGCTGCCGCCTTTGGCGATAGCAAAGCAGGATCAACTTTATACTCTTTTAGTATTTTCTTTAGTAAGCTTTCCTGAGTGTCGGCGTCATAAACGGTGAAATTGGAAGCAAGACCCAGGAGAGAGGCCTCCCGCCTTAGAATGTAAAGACCCAGTCCGTGAAACGTTTTCACTGTCACATCATGGGACATGGGACCAATTAGCCCCTGCAAGCGCTCCTGCATTTCCCGGGCAGCTTTATTGGTGAAAGTCACCGCAGCCAGACGGTACGCCGGAACACCTTTCAAGCGACACAGCGAGGCCATGCGATGGGTAATGACCCGGGTTTTTCCGGATCCGGCGCCGGCCACAATCAGGAGCGGACCGCCCTCATGCAGAACCGCTTCGCGCTGCACATCACTCAGGGGCTTAAGAATTTCCCTTTCCAGCTGTTCCTTGAAAGAGGACATCATTTTCAGATTCTGCCGGGCTCATCGCCGTTCAAGGCTTTTCCACAACCAGTCCGAGTAGATTTTAGCGCCGCAGCTGTTTACGTGCGTCAGATCGCGAAAGTGCTCCGCCTGTAGCAGCCCTTCTGGAGGACTGAGCACTCCTTCCGCAAAAAATCCGGAAAAAGGCGCGGCGCGCAGTGTCTCATCAAGCGAGCTACTCAGCGCCTGACCGCCCAGCTCCATAAAGGTTGGTGAGAAGGGAATCTTTACCAGGAAAACCTTACTATTTTTCTCCCGGGCCAGGTGCGACAGCTTCTGCCAGTCATCCAGAGCCCCCTTTTGCAGATCGGCACGAAGGAGGAGCGGCTGCGATGGCTGCGGAAGGGTCTGGCAATCCTCCCCGGTCGATTGCCAGACCCATTGCCCCTGGTTTTGTTCCAGAAGAAAGAGTGTTTGTGCGTTGAACATCGCGCGCTCCCGGTACGCAGAGCACCGGGAGCGCAAAAAGCAGTGCTGTACAGAGGGTCGCGCTTTCATGAGCGGCAGGAAGTAGACTGCTTCTGCCATCATCTGCGGGGGTGTGCGCAGTGCCAGTGTATGAAGGAACGGCTGTAGTTGCTGGATTCGCAGACGTTCATGCGTAGCCGTCACCGGAGACTTAAAAAACATATACGGAGAAACATTGATGATCACCGTTTTTGCCTGGCTACGCTCAAGAATCGCGATGAGGGAAGTGGCCTGGGCTGAAGGCAGGCCCATATTGTAAAAGCCACCGCCGGCCGGTCCACGAAGAGCCGCCATAATCTGGCTATCCCCGAGCGCCAGCAGGGGAACCTTCCGAAAATCCCCTTTTTCTAACTTTGTTTGCCAGACAAAAGCATCGCTCTCCAGGTGGCGCACAAAGTAATCCTTGAGGAATAACGCCATGCCATTCACCAGTGCAAAAAGTAGAACGCCGCTTAACAGCGGGCTTCTGATTTTCAGCATTCCTTTTCTGCTTCCGTTGTTCTTCTACTGTAAAGCACAAAGTTATGAACACTGGATCATTGATGCCGGCTCGTCCGGCAGCCGACTTTGCCGCTACAGCATAGAAAAAAATAAAGAGTGCCGGGTGCGTTCCTCTGAGTGTGAAGATATGAATGCTCCCACCGGCCTGGCCGATCTTTCCCCTACAGAACAGGAGGCCGTCCTCCGTCATTCCTTATCCGGCAAGGCAGGGCAACTGGCACTTCTGGGCACGGGGGGCTTTCGCCGCCAGAGCCCAGAAAATCAAAAAAGACACAGGGACCATCTGAGCGCCGTGTTCTTGAAGCTGGGCTACGACGAGGCCACAGTCACCATTCTGAGCGGCGAAGAAGAAGCCCGCCTGGCCTATGAAGCGGCCCGGGATGCACTGGGTCGGGAGGTGGCGATCCTTGAGGCCGGCGGAGCCACGGTGCAGTTTGCCAGCGGGTCCTTTTCTCTGAGCCGACCGGTGGGAGTGAACACAGTGCTTGCTGGAATTGCCCGCGGGCCGGCAGGCGCTTCCTGCTACGATGCATCCGTTCCCGGTAAACGTTCTTTTAGCGCCTGCAAAGAGGCCATTGCCTCCGCGCTTCAATCCAGCGGGCAATGGCAGAGAGAGACCAACGCGCCGACAGAACTGGCCCTTCTGGGTCAGAGCGCCCGGGGACTTTTTTCGTTGCTGGGAACACAATTCGACCTTAAAACATTGCAAACACAGGGTGAGACCATCTGCCGCCTGGGCCCGGAAGAACTGCAAAAGCGTGGCGTGGAGGAACGTTTCTGGCGACGGACCTGCTTTCTCCTCTCTTATGCTACGGCACTCATTGAATCCACCGGATACGAAAGGCTGATCCAGGTGGAGACGAACTGGCGTGACCGGGCAGCCACTCAGGGCAAATTTTTCCCGAATTGCAAAAAGTTGGATTGACATTGACATTTCCCGCTGGACCAATCCGTACATGCAAGAACGCCGCCAGTTTCCCCGGATCACCTCCCATTTTTCTGTTGAAGTCAAGCCCTCTAAAGTGGATCGCTCCGGCCGGGCTCACAACATCAGCCAGGGCGGCCTCCTTTTCGAACACGGGGAGAAAGTGGAAATCGGTGCCCTGCTGGATCTCAATTTGCGTTTCCCCGGCCTGACCGGCCTCTCCCAGGTAAAAGGAAAGGTCATCCGCTGCGATGAGCTGGGACAGGGGCGCTACGCCGTGGCCATCAATTTCGTGGATACGACTCCGGAAATGGAAGCCAGCATTCGCGAAATGCTGGAATCGTTTTAAAACATCATTCTGGTTTTCCCAGTAAGCGAAACATACTCTTCTTGTAAGCTTCCACTCCTGGCTGGTCAAAGGGATTCACTCCCAGCATCAGCGCGGATATGCCGCAGGCGTACTCAAAGAGATAAAAAAGAGCACCCAGCACTTCCGCTGTCATTTCCGGCGCGGAGAGAACGGCAACCGGTACCCCCCCTTCCGAGTGCGCCTGTCGCGTGCCTTCCAGCGCGGCCCGATTGACATGAGCCAGAGATTTCCCTTCCAGATAACCCAGTCCGTCGCTCATATCGAGTGAAGGAATTCTCAGGACCGTTTCTTCCTGGACATCCAGAACGGTTTCAAAAATCGTGCGCTCTCCATCCTGGATCCACTGGCCCATCGAATGCAGATCCGTGGTCAAATTCACACTGGCTGGAAAGATGGACCGGCCCTCTTTCCCTTCCGATTCACCAAAGAGCTGCTTCCACCACTCGGCAAAATACGTCAGACTGGACCGATAGGAGGCAAGAATCTCTATCTTCTTACCGGACCTGTACGCCTGGTTGCGGTAAGCGGCGTATTCAAGCGCTGGATTATCCTTCCCCGCAAGGATCCGGGACTGCATGGCCAGAGCACCTTCAAGCATGCGACCGGTATCCAGACCCGCCTGCGCCAGCGGCAAAAGTCCCACGTACGAAAACACACTGTAGCGACCGCCTACATCGTCAGGAATGACACAGGTTTTCAAGCCTTCTTTTTGAGCCAGCTGGCGCAGGGCTCCTTTTTTCTCATCCGTCACGGCAAGGATCAGCTCCCGGTAGCTATCGGGAAAGCGACGGCGCAAATCATCATAGAGCAGACGGAAGGCAATTCCTGGTTCTGTCGTTGTGCCGCTTTTGCTGATGACATGAACCAGATACTTTTTGCCATCCAGAAACTTCATAAGCGCAGCATGATAGGCACTGTCCAGATGGTGTCCGGCAAAGTACACCGGCAGACCCCTGGTAAAAGGAGGGCGCAGAGCTTCCAGAGCGGCGCGGGTACCCAGATAGGAGCCGCCAATACCAACTACAACCAGAGCATCGACCCCGGAAGAATCGATGAGGAGCGACTGTAGAGCGGAATGCTCAGCCTTCATCTTAGCCGGTAAATCCAGCCAGCCTAAAAATTCCTGACCGGGGCAGCTGCGACTTTCCAGCGACGATTGCGCGCGGCGGGCTTCCTGGAGGATCTCATCCTGCAGGGAAAAAGGAAATTGCCAGCGGATCTTTGCCACGGAATCGTTTATTGACATACAAGCGAATTTTCAGATCAGAAATGGCTGTCCAGCGAATTCCCGATGAGCCAATTGCGGCCTCCGCGGCGGCCCGATTTTTTGCTTGCAACCCTAACGGGCGTTTAGTATCCTGTTCGCATGACTTCGGTTCAGGAAATCGAAAAGCAGCTCGCACGTGCCTTCCCGCCCGAACAAGCCGGAATCCTGGCTGCGGTGATCTTTGCAAGTTACAACGATCTGGTCAAGGCGGCGGATTTCTCGGAACTGAAGGATGTCCTACGGGAACTGGCCGGAGAAGTGAAGGATTTGGCGCAAGCGCAGCAGGAACTGGCGCGGGCGCAGCAACGTACGGAAAAGGAAATCCGCAATCTGGCCCGGCAGGTGGGCGGCCTCTCCGAAGCTTTCGGCGGTTCGCTCGAAGACTTTGCCATCGACATTGTTCCGGAACTGCTCGAGAAGTACTGGCGGATGGAAGTCGAGGATGCCGGCCGGGATTCGCTGGTGGTGAACGGAACGGAAGTCGATTTCGATCTCGTCATCCGCGGCCGACTGGACGGACGGCCGGCGCTTGTATTGGGAGAGGCCAAAAGCAATTTGTCGAGAAGCGAAGCCGAGCGCTTTATACTGCTCGCGGAAAAGGCCGGTCAATCGGCGCGCGTATTGCAGCCGGACCTGGAGACGCGCATCGTCTTTTTCGGCTATCGGTGTCAAAAGGACTCGCGCGATCTCCTGAAAGCGAAAGGGGCCTACATGGTCTTCACGCACGGCAAGGTGTTGTGAGGCGGTGACGGCCCGCACCTCGATGTATGGCAAAGCGCGCCCTGCTCATTTCACATAGCCAGGGTTGTGATTTGTTCCTTCTCCGGTGATTGTCTCGCCTCGGATGAGGCTTGCCGCGGCTATGCCGCTTGAACTCGAATGAAAAACATAGGCGCGGCCGGTACTCGAACTGTAGCCGCCAGCCCCACCAGCAGGTCCTGGAAGCTACGGAGGCATTATAACCCATCGGGAACTCTCTGTCCTGAACTTGACACGGCTCCCATCGTGCAAATTCAGGTAGTCAATGGGTGCACTGGTAGAATATTTTGTATCGCGCAGTATTTTCGTTAATCTCTTAACCTTCCTGCTCATTCTGATGGGTGGCTACACCGCCGCTACCATCAACAGAGAGGCCTTTCCCAATATCAGCTTTGACATTGTTACGGTTGTAACGGTCTATCCGGGCGCTTCTCCGGAAGAAGTGGAGAAGCTGGTCACCAAGCCTCTCGAAGACAACATCAAGTCCGTCGATGGCATCAAAAAAATCAATTCTTCTTCTATTGAGAATCGTTCCGGCATCACCATTACCATCGACCCGGATACAGAAGACCCGCAAAAGGTCATTGATGATATACGCTCGGCCGTGGACCGGACGACAGATCTCCCCGATGGCATTGAAGAGCGACCGCTGGTGCAGGAAATCACCTCAGCCAGACAACCGGTCATTGAAGTCACCGTGACCCAGAAACCACTGGCCGATGGTAGCTACAAACTCAGTGAGCTGGAGCTGCGCGAACAGGCGCGGGTGCTGGAACGCAAGCTCCTGGATCAACCGTACGTGGCCCGGGTTGTGCGCAAAGGCTGGAAAGAAACGGAGATGCAGGTAGAACTGAGCCCGGCGCTGCTGGATAAGTACTACGTAGCAGCTGTGCAAATCGTTTCTGCCCTTGCCGGACGCAACCTGAACATGCCGGGCGGCAAACTGGAAATCGGCCGTGAAGAAATCATTGTACGCACCATTGGAGAGTTCAACACCGCTGAGGAAGTAGCCGGTGTTTACATTCGTTCCAATGAAACCGGAAAGCATGTGCAGGTCCGCGACGTGGGAGCCGTCCGTGAAGGTTTCAAAGAGAGCACCTACCTGGAAGGTGTCAACGGCCAGGATGCCATTTCTCTCACCGTCCTCAAGCGCGAGTCAGCGGATATCATCAAAACGGTTGATGCGGTCAAAGCAACCGTAGAGTCTTTCAAGAAAAGCGGTGCCCCTGATGTGCTCGAATTTTCGTACGTCAATGACCTGTCCTATTTTGTGAAACGCCGGCTTTCTGTTCTTATGGGTAACGGCGCCAGCGGGTTTGTGCTGGTGATCCTTTCGCTCTTTGTGTTTCTCAACTGGCGCAGTGCCCTCATGACAGCCATGGGTATCCCTATTGCTCTGGGACTTGGTTTTGTGGTGATGAGCTACATGGGTGTGACCCTCAATCTCATCGCGATGTTTGGTATGGTGCTGGTCATTGGAATCATAGTGGATGACGCCATTGTCGTTTGCGAAAACTGCTACCGTTACCTTGAAGAGGGCTTTTCCGCCTACGATGCGGTCATCCTGGGCACCAAGGAAGTGATCGCGCCGGTCACGGCCACCATCACCACCACGGTAGCTGCCTTTGCACCGCTCCTTTTTGTCACCGGTATCTTTGGTAAGTTTCTCTATACCATCCCGCTGGTGGTCATCATAACCCTGCTTGCTTCTCTCTTTGAAGCTTTCATCATCCTGCCCTCTCATGTGTATGACATCCACAAGCATGCGGACATTAAGAAAGCACTGGAAGCCACCCACCGCCGGGAAGGCTGGTTTGACCGCCTGCGCAAGGAACGCTACGAACCGCTGCTCAAGTGGTCCCTGGATAACCATAAGAAGGTGATGCTGGGTATGAATGGACTCTTTGTGATGATGATCATCCTGACCGGCACCTTTGGCGACTTTAAACTTTTTCCGGGAGCCATCGAAACCCTGCAAATCAAGATTACGGCCAATCAGCGCTTCACCAAAGAAGCCACCATGGAATATGCAAAAGTGATCGAATCAGCCGTGGGCAGCCTTCCAGCCACGGAGCTGGAAAATTTTACCACCCGCATTGGCATTCAGCAAAAAGATCCCAATGATCCCTTTACCCGGCGCGGTTCCAATTACGGACAGATACTGGTTTTTCTGACTCCCGAACAATCCCGGGACCGCTCCGCTGAAGAGATTATCGTGGGGCTGCGCAAACAAACGGAATGGTTGCTCATGCCTGAAGCCCGTGCTCGTAACCAGAGCAAAGATACCGTGGTCCAAATCGGCTTTTTTGCCCGGCTCTTTGGCAAGAAGGTAGAGCCCGTTCCGCCGCTGATTCCGGCCGGCTATGATCACCTGGCCGATTCCCTGGTAGCGCTGGATATGGAAAAGATTTCCGGTGGCCCGCCGGTGGGAAAACCTGTGGCCATACAGATCATAGGCGATGACTTTGAGATATTAAAGAAAATCGCTGCGGAATACAAAGCCGTCCTCGGACAGATCAAAGGCGTCCAGGACATAGATGATGACTTCGACGAAGCCAAAGACGAAGTTCGACTCAAAATCAATGAAGGGCTGGCCGCACAGGCGGGAGTCTCCGTGCAGCAAATCGCTCTGGCTGTGAATACGGCCCTGGAAGGAAATGTTGCTACAACCATCAAAAGACCCGACGAAGAAGTTGATGTGCGCGTGCGATTTTCTAAAGAATTCCGCGAATCAGAAAATGTGCTGGGTCGTATCTTTGTGAGCAACCAGCAGGGCAATTTGATCCCGGTTTCCCGCCTGGCCCGCTTTGAGCGGGACGTGGGAATCCTGGCGGTCAATCACCTGGATGGTAAACGCCTGGTGACGGTCACAGCCAATGTGGATGAAAAAGTGATCAGCTCTACAACAGCAAACAATGAAGCAACCAGACTGGGCAAGGATATTCCGGCCCGCTATCCGGCCTACCAGATCAAACTGGGCGGTGAGTATGAAGATACAGCCGAGTCACTGACCAGTTTGCGCAATGCCTTCCTGGTGGGTTTTATCATTATTTTTATGATTCTGGCTTCTCTCTTCAAGTCCCTCATCCAGCCCGCAGTGGTGGTCATGGCCATTCCCTTCTCCTTCATTGGGGTGGCCGTGGCCTTCCTTACCCACGGCGAACCCTTCAGCTTTCTCGGTTTTATGGGTATCATCGGTCTTGCCGGTGTTGTGGTGAATGACTCCATCGTTCTTGTCGACTTTGCCAACAACATCCATGCAAAGGAGCCCGACCTGAACATCAAGGATGTGGTTCTGCGCGCCGCCAGTCTGCGCCTGCGCGCGGTCATGCTTACCACTATCACTACAGTGCTCGGCCTCCTCCCCACAGCCTACGGAATTGGCGGCTTTGATCCCTTCCTTGTGCCCATGGCTCTGTCCTTCTCTTGGGGACTGGGGTTTGCAACCGTCTTAACCCTGATCGTTGTGCCCATCCTCTATATGTATGCTTACAAAATGCGGGTGTACCTGACCCGACTGGTCTGGAAGGAAAACTTCCGCTGATCCAGGCGCGGCTCCACGTTGCCCAGATCTTAGGCTTTGTGCCTGAAGTCTGGGCAAAATCGCTTCAAAAATAGACGCTCTGCCAAAATTCTGGGCACTTCCCACAACGGGACCCGGCAAACAGCTCGTAGAACCCCTAAAAAGACCCTGATACACGGCCTCTTGCTGCCCCTGCCTGGCACGATTCATGCAACAACGAAGGCAGAATAACGGAGAGCCGCCCCGCAGGGCAGCTCTCAAAGGGAGATCAACAATGAACGGGAGAAAGCAGAAAGCTTTATTTCTACTGCTTTCCATTGCACTGGCAGGTGCAATGAGTCCAGTTTCTGGACAGGAAGCAGCTGCAAGCCCTCCCCCACCTCCAGTATCTCAGGAAATGTTTACTGTCAACAACGTATGGATGATGATAGCAACATTTCTGGTGTTTATTATGCACCTGGGATTTGCAACACTGGAATCGGGACTGGCACGCTCAAAGAATACGGTCAATATTCTTTTCAAAAACACTTTTATCGTGGCCATCGGGATCCTGACCTACGCCATCATCGGCTTCAATCTGATGTACCCCGGTGACTCCTGGATCATGGGCAAGATGCTGGGATTTGCGGGCTTTGGCATCGGCACGGATGCAGCCGGCATCACCAGCGCCTACAACGTGGGCTATACCTACTGGACGGATTTCCTCTTTCAGGGAATGTTCGCGGCAACAGCTGCCACGATCATCTCCGGAGCCGTGGCCGAGAGGGTCAAACTCTGGCCCTTTCTGGTCGTCGTTGGCATTTATGTGGCCGTCATCTATCCGATCACCGGTTCATGGCACTGGGGTGCCGGCTGGTTAAAGGAACTGGGCTTCTACGACTTTGCCGGATCCACTCTGGTTCACAGCGTGGGCGGCTGGGGAGCACTGGCTGCTGTGATCTTGCTCGGGCCGCGCATCGGCAAATACACCGCCAATGGAACAGTTAAACCCATATACGGTCACAACATGCCTCTGGCAGCCATCGGCGTATTCCTCTTATGGCTGGGCTGGTTCGGATTCAATGGCGGTAGCGTACTTTCCGCTGATCCCGGACTGGTTTCTTTTGTGCTGGTAACGACCACTCTGGCCGCTGCATCAGGCATCATTGGAGCTGGACTTACCTCCAACTTCCTCATGAAAAAGCCTGACCTCTCCATGGCTCTCAATGGTTGCCTGGCCGGCCTTGTGGGAATCACCGCGGGAGCTGATGTGATCAGTCCGCTGCGTGCAGTGATCGTGGGACTGATTGCCGGTATCGTAGTCGTCTTCGCCGTCATCGCTTTTGACCGGCTCAAACTCGACGACCCGGTGGGAGCGATTTCCGTGCACCTTGTCTGTGGCATCTGGGGAACTCTCGCTGTGGGCATATTCAGCTCAAACCCGGAGCATACTCTGGGCAAACAACTGACCGGAGTTCTGTCTATCGGGGCCTTCAGTTTTATCGCCGCCTTTGCGCTCTTCTTTCTGGCCAAAATTATGTCCGGAATTCGCGTAACGCGGGATGAAGAACTCAAAGGGCTGGATATTTCCGAACATGGCGTGGAAGCCTACAGCGGCTTTCAGACGTTTATAGTGGATTAAGGAGGAGCCCGAATGAAACTGATTACAGCACTGATTCAACCGCATAAGTTGAGCGACGTGAAAAAAGCGCTCTTTGAGGCCAATGTGACCAAGATGACCGTGAGCAATGCTCTGGGCTGTGGAGCTCAGGGAGGCTACACAGAAAGTTACCGCGGCGCTATCGAAGAGGTAAATCTCTTAAAAAAGATCAAAATTGAAATCGCCGTAAATGACGATTTTGTGGATCCCACCATCAAGGCCATAATTTCCGGTGCACGCACGGGAAATATTGGCGATGGCAAGATCTTCATTCAAACCCGGTCCGACTGCATCCGCATCCGGACGGGCGAGAAAGGATCGGTCGCCATAGGCTGATCCTTTGGCTGATACCACGGGGGCCTGCGGGCCCCCTGCTATTATTTTTTTATGAATTTGAAAACAAAACAGGAGAATAAGAATGGCTAAAACACCAAAAGAAGTACTGTCCTGGGCCAAGGCAGAGGGCGTACAGTTTATTGACATCCGCTTTACGGATATTCTGGGCACGATGCATCACTTCACCATGCCCCTGCATGCCGTAGGAGAGGACGATTTCAGCAAAGGCATCGGCTTCGATGGAAGTTCCATCCGTGGCTGGAAGGCTATCAACGAATCGGACATGCTCGCAGTCCTTGACCCGGATTCTGCGTACATCGATCCTTTTTTTCAACACAAAACCATGGCTATCATCGCCGACATCTGCGAGCCGATCACGCTCAAACCGTACAGCCGCAGTCCGCGATACATTCTAAAAAAAGCCATTGAATATCTGAAAAAATCAGGAATTGCCGACACAGCTTACTTTGGACCGGAAGCAGAGTTTTTCATCTTCAGCGATGTGCGCTTTGAACAGGTTCAGAACAAAGGTTTCTATTTTATCGATTCCATTGATGCTGTCTGGAATATGGGCGCTGACGAAAAACCCAACCTGGGCTACAAGGTGCGCACCAAGGAAGGTTACTTCCCGCTGCCGCCCACAGACCAGTTCCAGGATCTGAGAACAGAAATGCTCGACATGTGCGAGAAAATGGGCATCCCCACGGAAAAACACCACCACGAAGTCGCCTCCGCCGGACAGGCAGAAATCAACCTGGTACTGGACGAAGGCCTGAAGATGGCCGACAAGATGATGCTTTACAAGTATGTGGTGAAAAACGTGGCCCGTCGCAATGGCTTCACGGCCACCTTCATGCCCAAGCCTCTCTTTGGAGATAACGGATCAGGGATGCACACGCACCAGTCGCTCTGGAAAGATGGTAAAAACCTCTTTGCGGGCACGGGTTACGGCAACCTATCGGACATGGCCATGAATTACATTGGTGGCATTCTGGAACACGGTCCATCGCTGCTGGCTTTTACCAACCCGACCACCAATAGCTACAAACGTCTGGTGCCCGGCTACGAAGCGCCGGTCAATCTGGTGTATTCCGCGCGCAACCGATCGGCTTCCATCCGGATCCCTATCGCCGTCCACGGCGACAAGGCACGAAGGCTCGAGTTCCGCACACCCGATCCGGCCTGCAATCCCTATCTGGCGTTTGCAGCCATGCTGATGGCGGGTCTTGACGGAGTGAAAAAGAAAACCAACCCCGGTGAACCGGCTGACTTCAACCTGTATGAAGCCACTCCCGAACAAAAAGCCAGACTCAAGTCCGTGCCGGCCAACCTGACCAAAGTGCTCGATGCCCTGGCCACAGACAATGCCTGGCTCAAAGAGGGCGATGTCTTCGATCAGGATTTCATCGACGGTTACATCGACTACAAAAGAGCTGAAGTAGAACAAATCGTAAACCAGAGACCGCACCCTTACGAGTTCGTTCTTTACTACGACTGCTAAAGATTAACGGGCCGCCTGCGGGCGGCTTCCCCCTTCCTTGCTCACAAAACAGCAACCCCGAAAAATTCCTGAAATCTTGCAACAAAATCGGCTTTGCCAACCAACTAAGGCATGGCCACCCTGCGAGTTCGCGCGGATGCAAACAATCGGGAACTCTGCCTGTCCTTTCCTTACGAAGAAAGCACCATTGCCACAATCCGATCTATTCCCGGCCGACGCTGGTCCAAAGAAGAGAAGATCTGGCGTATTCCCGACTCTGCGGCCAACCGCGAGTTGCTACTGCGGTATTTTGGTTCCCGCCTGAAATTTCAGGAAAGCGAGGCAACCGGTCGCGGGCTAAATGCTATGCAAAATGAAATGTTGATACGTAACTATAGCCCGCGCACTCGCCGCAACTACCTGGGCATTGTGCGACGCTTCTTGCGAGACGTTTCCAGCAGCGGAACTGATCCCGAACCGGAGATGATGCGCGAGTATCTGCTGCAACTGACCGGACGAGGTCTGAGTTCAGCCACCGTGCGTCAATCGATCAGCGCACTGCTGTTCTACTTCCGCCATGGCCTGGGCAAAACCGGTATGAACTATCGCTACCCGCGCCGGGAACAGCGTCTCCCGGCAGTGCTCTCCACCCAGGAAGTGGGGTGCATCATCGCGGCCGGCCGAAACCCCAAACACCGCTTGCTGCTCGCCCTAACCTATTCTGCCGGCCTCCGCGTTAGCGAAGTAGTTGCGCTGAAATTATCAGACCTGGACCGCAATCGGCGAATGCTGCGGATACAACAGGGGAAGGGTCGCAAGGACCGCTTTTCCCTGCTTTCTTTAGCGGCACTGGGATATCTGGATGCATATACCGACTACAGGGGCTCTCCCTGGCTTTTTCCCGGAGCCGAGCGCAGCAAGCATCTGAGCATCCGCAGCGCAGAAAAAATCTTTGACTACGCCGCCGAGCTGGCCGGGATTCTAAAGGATGTCTCTATTCATGATTTGCGACACGCTTTTGCCACGCATCTGCTGGAGGCCGGGACGGATCTGCGCTACATCCAGACGTTGCTCGGTCACAAAAGCAGCCGGACAACGGAAATCTACGCCCGTGTCAGCAATACAATCCTCCAGCGCATCGTCAGCCCACTGGACCGCCTCCCTCATCCTTAGCCATCGGCCGTCCCCGCCCGGGGTCCTCGCGGGAGCCGATGGCGGTGGCACCGGCGCGGTTACCCAGGGACGTGGGACGGTGGCCCCGGTGGGCCGGGGCGCCGGGTACGGTGGGTTATCCGCAATACGGAAACCCGCGCATGCTCGGGCAGATATCCGTAGTACAGACGGCAGGAATCCATGATATATCCGGTAGATAAACGAAATACTACAAGATACGCTGCATTTTTGGTTGACTTTACGCAGTACAGCTATAAAGAGTTATGCGTCATTTGCGGGCAACTGGATGATCTTATTGCAAACCTCTTTGATTTTGCGAGCATCTTTTGGAAACTCTAACCGCTTACTGTCACAAGTGCAGCAGACGGTAGAAAGTGCATCTGCGTCCTTCACTCACGAACCTGACAGAAGTGGAGCTCCAACCGTAGAATTCACCTTCTTTGCCTATCCGTTGATAGGGCTTCGCAACTTAATTCACGGTAGTTTACAACCACTCCCCCAAGACCGTATCTTATTAAGAATGAAAGCATCGCTCATGGAGCATTTACAAGCTTACCTTTCCGTCACTTTGATGGCACTCTGCAGTGGTATTGCAATTGCCCTTGAGGATCGGGGAGCCTTGATTGGAATCCTGCCGCCCGCCCTTTTCCTTCTTTACTCTGTCGCATTATTCCGCTGGCGTGCTTCGAAACTGCTGCAGATCTTCCAGCAACAGCTCGCACTGATTGCTTCCGGACGTCTGGAAGGTTCCGGCGGAACCGCAGTCACCATGCAGCGCAGCGTCCATAAATCTGAGATGCACGAGAACTTTTTCCTTACCGGCATCATGCTTGCCATTTCTTTGATCATCTTGATTTCATGGATAGTGACCGAATGATGCAAGGTTCCGGTGCAAACCCCGCAAACGAACGCATAACTTTGCGGCTTAGCGCTCACTCCCTCCGCATGCGCTCCGGTCGCTCGGCCCTGGTCTTCTCCCCGCCACCATTCCGGGAAAAGGGGTTGCAGAAGCTTTCAGGAAGGCCGGAATGGTGACGGGTCGTGCGGATGCGCGCCCGGTCGGGTGTATGCGTCTGGCGCGCACCGCACCAGACTGCGGGCAAATTGGGCCTGTCGGCCCAACTTCGCTAAGCCGCGTCGTTATTTGCAATGCGCCCGAAACTTTAGGCCGGACATCCCTGTCCGGCCGGAAGAATTCACTTTGCTCCGTCGGTAGAGTAAGTGTTGGATAGCTTCGTTGACCGATCCTTCAGGAAAACTGCTGGAAAAAATTCCGACGGCCAGCAAAGCAAAAATCTTCCTGCATCGGGAGATATTGCATGCGATTTTTCCAGGTAAAATCGAGTGGACGCCAGATTCCAAAACAAGAAAAAGAATTTTAGCCAAGAAAACGTAAGACAAAGCTCCGTTGTTTCGCGAGGGTTTCGTGTCCGGAACGCTACTTGCCTTCTTCAAAGTTCCTTTCATCGGTTGACGAGAGAAGAAAGCCAGATATCTTTTTCTTTGAATCAGGGATCATGCATTCCTTTGAACTGCCGGAAGAATGACCCCATTCCCTTGTTCCGCGGAGAGATCCTATTCGGATTCTCTGGGGATATGGCAAAAAAGAACATTGGGCCTTCCGGTTCACTGGCACAAGAGGATGGGCCAGTCCGTAAAGGAGCGGCCATCCCGTGTCGCCATCCGTGGACTCCGGCGGGCGCTGCAAATAACTACTTCGCTTCCGCTGCGGGCCTCCGCGTGCCGGCTCTTCGGGTCGGCGCATTCCGCGGAACGGCTCACCAGTTCGCCTTTTCCGCTCCGTGCGGATGCGCGCCAGTTTTGGTTGATTTTTATGGCGCGCACCGCATCGTGCTTGACCACATTTGCCCTACGGGCAAACGTCAGGAATCCTATCGTTAAGCGCCAGGGCATGCAGCTATTTACGGTCACGCCTCGTATTAGGAGATGCGTTAAAATGATTGATAACATTAACCTTCCTGCAATACCGCTTCTCATATTCGGAGTCGTATTCTTTTTCCGCAATGCTCGCCTCCTACGGAATCCTGAGCGTATCAACGATTACGTTTTGAATAGTCCAAAAGCACACTTCCTGCGTTCCAAATTCGGCCACGAAAGAGCGGTGGTGCTAACGCAAAAATGGTTCCTCCCTCTCGGACTCATCGCATCCGACATTATAATCATTGCGGGGCTTTTCTTCCTGTTTGGCCCGTTCTTATTTCCCGAAATCTACTTGCGACTCGTAAGGTCTTTGGTTAGCTGAGGAATTATGCAGAATCTCGCTGCAGTGGTCTTGGAATGCTATGCTTTCCTGGTTCTTTCGGATGACGCGGACTTAAATGCTGACCGGATCGTAAACCAAATCGAAACGATCTCTCACATGATTGAGAATTTCTCTCCACAAGAGAAGGCGGCACTCTCCGCTGCTGCTCTGGAGCGCCTCGAGAAGGATGATCGGCGGCCCGCACAAGTTCCCAAGAATCAATTCGAATCCGCGGAACGTGATTTTCTATTTCAGATTTCCCGTGGTGAATTTTCTGGACCCGTCAATTAAGCGGACCAGTCTACCTGTCATGCCCCGCCGCTTAACTTTGCGGCTTAGCGCTCACTCCCTTCGCTATGCGCTCCGGTCGTTCGGCCCTGGTCTTCGCCCCGCCACCATTCCGGGAAAAGGGGTTGCAGAGGCTTTGAGGAAAGCCGGAATGGTGACGGGTCGTGCGGATGCGCGCCCGGTTTGGTCTATTCGTATGGCGCGCACCGCACCAGACTGCGGGCAAATTGGGCCTGGCGGCCCAACTTCGCTAAGCCGCGTCGTTATCTGCAATGCGCCCAAAATCTTTCCCACCAGTTGTCCTGACCGGCTGGAAGCAATCAATAGGAGCTTCAGAGCATTGGAACGAGCAAGCCTTTCAGGAAGCTTTACTGATCTAAAAGGGCATAAGTCACAAAAGAATTATACAGAAAGTATTCAGCTTAAGTGACGAGATCGCAGATACGATTTCCGAGGGTAAACAGAAAATCAGATGCCTGCGTAGCCTCCGACATCGTGATCGACTGTTTTGTATTTGTCACAGGATTGAGATCGGCTTCATGGACGATAGCATTTCTTCGAGTTGCTATCAGTTTCTGCTGGCGTTTAGCCTCTTCGTCGGACATGCCCAAACCAAGTGCGATGCACTGCCACTTCTGATTTTCGTCCCAAATGAAACTCAATCCATCAGCGATCTTCCTCGGATCCTGAAATGAGAGCGTACTGAGTTTTTCCCGCACGATCTCTTCAAAACGGACCTCTGGTGGCGGCGTGGATCCAATCATCAACTGAGGCAGATCTTGAATAGAAATCCCCTCTTTGTGGTACTTCGGAGTTGGTGGTCTATTACCTTGGAATATTTGAACCATTCCAATCCGGATCAAGTCATGCATCAGCTTGTCGAACGCGCTAACCGCATACACGATTTGCGATCGAAGGAGATCATCGAACTGCTCCAGCATCGGAACGATGGTAATCAAAGAATCATAGAGCTCACTAAGTTCATTAGCTTGTCGAATATTGCGCTGAAAGACCTGCCTCGCGTTGAGCATGATTTATTAACTCATTAGTGATTGCAGCGTATTAGCGACTTGCAAGAATTGCTCCCTGATCTGTCCGCGTTTGTCCATCATGCCCTCTTGCACCACACCAGTTGCAGCGAGTTCATTGTCTTCAAGAGAGAAAATCGGCACGCCAGCATCGTAGGAGCGCGGCAACAACGCACCGAAATCCGGGATCTCTTCAAGACAAAACCCTGCGCTAACAAGGCCCGGGGGATATTTATTGTCGGAGAGCGTTAGCCCAGCGCCCTTTAGCCTCGGAAACAAACGGTCTTGGGTGATTTTTTTTATCTCGGCGATGTTGTCTCGATATGGTGCGGCAGCACGACCGTTTCTCACGTTAAAGCGCTGAATCAATGTGCCGACGAACTTAGGCTGCCCGGGGCGCAGAGGGTATGCCGAATCCTGGAACGCTGTTTCGTTTTGAGCCTTCCATAATGCCCATCTCGGAATGATCGACTCCAAGGTCTCTAATGCCATGATAGAGAATGGATCGGGATTCGTCGGAACTATGAAAAAGTCAGCATTGAGAAAAAGATTTTGGTTTATCGCGCTCAACCCGGGGTTGAGATCAATGATGGTGTAATCAATATCGTTCGCTTTTTCGATGGTTCTGATTAGCTCGTTGAACGCGCCTGGTAGGTTCTGCAATGTGGCCAAAGCATTTGAATTTTGTGCAAATGTAAGTGATGCGTCGTATTCAGACAATGTAGCATGGCCAGCCAGCAAGTGCAACCTCGACATGCGGGCCGGTGACCTACACAATACCGGCTGAATGGGTGTGGGTTTTCCCTTGAACGCAGGCTCCACACCATCTTTTATGTTCTGCAGGCGAGTTGCATCATTCAAGTAGTACGCGTCAAACTCGTCTCCCAGTATCAAGCTGGACAGGTTGCATTGTGGATCCGCATCAACCAGCAGAACGCGGTGCTCTTGGTCCGCCAGCATCCAGCCAAGGTTGTAGACGGTGGTTGTCTTACTAACGCCACCTTTGTGATTAAACAGAACCATTCTTTTCGCCATTTTGATCCTTCCATTAAGTTATTCGTTCCGACGGACAGCGTCTGCATCAAACCCGCAAAAGAAAGGTAAATACCATTTGATCCCCTCCGAGTCCACCAAAAAACGGGACATAATGATTCTTAAACTGTATTACAGACATGGGGCCCCCGAATAGGGCCTCACTTGGCTTCCGTCAGGCGCACAGCAGATAACTTTGCGGCTTAGCGCTCACTCCCTTCGCTATCCGCTCCGGTCGCTCGGCCCTGGCCTTCTCCCCGCCACCATTCCGGGAAAAGGGGTTGCAGAAGCTTTGAGGAAAACCGGAATGGTGACGGGTCGTGCGGATGCGCGCCCGGTTTGGTGGATGCGTATGGCGCGCACCGCACCAGACGGCGGGCAAATTGGGCCTGGCGGCCCAACTTCGCTAAGCCGCGTCGTTATCTGCAATGTCCGCGCATGAGAGAACGAAATAACTTATTTGACAATATTGGGCTTTCACATTTATACAGCTTTACAGTATATTTCAGGAGCTTCGTATGAAACCTTTCCTTTCCTTTCCTTTCCTTTCCCTTTTGTTACTTCAATGCAGTATCCTTTTTAGCAATGAAATTGAAACGCTTGAAAACCAAGCAAGAGAAGGCCGTGATCTCGCAATATTGGCCCTGCTGAAAGATTCAAAGAGCAGTTCGACCGTATCTCCGAACAATACAACGCGCGTAATTCGTAGCACGAACCAAACAATTGGCACTGGGACTTTTATCGCGATTTCCTTTGACCTCGAAATAGCAAACACTGCGGGCTATTGGAATAATAGCAACCCTACTCGTTTAACGGCCCCATCTACCGGATACTATAATCTAACATGCACCGTAGCATTTTCTCCTAACGCTACCGGAGATAGGGCAGTCGGGATTCAAGCCCCACATGCTGGGCAATTCGCCGTTTCTAGAGTTCAAGCGGTGACAACAGGAAGTGTGACGTCAATTACAACATCAGCAGTGCATCGCTTTAATACAGGCCAATACGCTGAATGCTATGGTGCACAATCAAGTGGTGGAAATTTAGATATATATTCGTCAAAGGCGGCTGGGAATACATCCTATAGTCCCTCATTCCAAATGACTTTTCTGACTGATTAAGCTCAGAATTATATTCCGGCCACTGCAGATAACTTACGGATTCCTGCTGCGGGCCTCCGCATGCGCTCCGGCTCCTCGGGCCGGCGCACTTTCCGCGGAACGGCTCACCAGTTCGCCTTTTCCGCTCCGTGCGGATGCGCGCCAGTTTTGGAGGATTTTTATGGCGCGCACCGCATCGTGCTTGACCACATTTGCCCTCCGGGCAAACGTCAGGAATCCTATCGTTAGACGCCATTCGCTCCCCACCAAAACCAAGGATCCTCGCCAAGAAAAATTGCCGTTGACACGGCTATGGAAACATCCAAAAAGAACATACGGCCAATCTGGAACGAATCTCAATCCCGGAATTCAATTACCATGCTCAATAGAATACTGTCCACTTTATCTATCATCTTACTGTTATCACAAATCAATTGTGTAACTCTTGCGACGAAGGCTGCAATTAATAACCCCATCGGAAAACATCGATTCCTTTACTCCATTAGTTCGCTCACGGACATCGCCATTGGGGTCAATGTTTCGACAACGGCGAAAACCACAGCCGTAGTCGTTCTTGGCGGATTCTACGCTTTTGTGGGCCTCCTGTATTTTCTCGTCGCGATTACGGGGTATCGCGGCGTCTGGTCTATGCTGCAACAGCACCGAGCAATTCCATTTCAGAGTGCAGAGTCTGTCAACAAAGCAAGCCTTAATGATCTTCAGACATCACAATGAATTGTTCATATTTATCAAACCAACTATCCTGCTGGTTATTGCACTACTCAATGGATCATGCCACTTATACAGAATTTCACGAGCTGTTTCGTGAACGGCAAGCCGCGTTTTGGAGCGACGGCGTCTAACTTTGCGGCTTAGCGCTCACTCCCTTCGCTATGCGCTCCGGTCGTTCGGCCCTGGTCTTCTCCCCGCCACCATTCCGGGAAAAGGGGTTGCAGAAGCTTTGAGGGAAGCCGGAATGGTGACGGGTCGTGCGGATGCGCGCCCGGTTTGGTGGATGCGTATGGCGCGCACCGCACCAGACAGCGGGCAAATTGGGCCTTACGGCCCAACTTCGCTAAGCCGCGTCGTTATGCGTAATTTGCCAGCGCTTCGGCCTTGAGGATTACAATGCCCGAGTTTGATCTTTTCCGCCCCGCACCTGCCAGCAATTATGCGGATCTTCTGAGGGAGCATTATGAGCGTGCGTGGGGCACAAAATGGCAAGACGCAAATTTCAAGCCGGACCGCCCTGCAAGGGAACTACCTGCTGACTTCCGTCCGATAATATTCCCGCCAACCGAAAGGCGCAGCTTTTGGATTTATGCTACTGTTGGGATGTATTTTTGCGACTCGCATCATCCGATCGAGTTACACATGTTTTCCCTTGGCGGGATGACTCGATTCTTGAAATCCTGTATTCGGCTGCAAGTTTCCACCTACACGTACAGGCATTGGGAGCGCCGCATACCGTGAATCTGGGGCGCTCGTGGACTCCCTCGTCGCTTTGCACTCATGCGGTGATTCAACAACCCTACATTGACGGGATTGCGCTTGAAATCTTTGAGGCCGCTGGCTTTCACGTCCACTGTTATTGGCTCATCCCGATTACAGAGGCAGAAAAGGATTTCGCCCTTGAGCATGGCTATGAGGCTTTGGCCGAGCTCTTTGAAAGGAAAGCCTTGAACTACCTCGATCCAAACCGTGCAAGTCTCGTGTAACAATTAGCTGGCAAACTCCGCATAACTTTGCGGCTTAGCGCTCACTTCCTCCGCTTCCGCTCCGGTCGCTCGGCCCTGGTCTTCTCCCCGCCACCATTCCGGGAAAAGGGGTTGCAAAAGCTCTGAAGAAAGCCGCAATGGTGACGGGTCGTGCGGATGCGCGCCCGGTTTGGTGGATGCGTATGGCGCGCACCGCACCAGACTGCGGGCAAATTGGGCCTCACGGCCCAACTTCGCTAAGCCGCGTCGTTATTTGCAATGCGCCCGAAACTTTTGGCCGGACGTCCTGTCCGGCCAGAAGAAACCACTTTGCTCCGTCGGTAGAGATTCAACATCGGATATCTTTCCTTCGCGGGAAGAATTTGCTGGGCAGTCAAATTTTCCCCAGCGGTCCTTTCCTGATGGAAAGATACTTCCAGAAGAGCCAGAGATTTCGACATCGGAAAATTCACCAAGCACCCAGATTCCAAAACAAGAAAAAGAATTTGAGTTGGGCATGGCGTAAGACAAAGTTCCGTTGTTTCGCGAGGGCTACGTGTCCGGAACGCTACTTGCCTTCTTCAAAAGTTCCTTTCATCCTCCGTACGAAAGAAGAGCACCAGAGATCTTTTTCTTTGAATCCCGGATATCATGCATTCCTTTGAACCGCCGAAAGAATGACCCCATTCCCTTGTTCCGCGGAGAGATCCTATTCGGAATCTCTGGGGATGATGGTAAAAAAAAATCATTGGGCCTTCCAGTCACTGGCTTAAGAAGATGGGCCAGTCCGTAAAGGAGGCGGCCTATCCGGGTCGCCATCCGTGGACTCCCGCGGGCGCACAGCAAATAACTGCGGATTCCTGCTGCGGGCCTCCGCATGCGCTCCGGCTCCTCGGGTCGGCGCACTCTACGCGGAACGGCTCACCAGTTCGCCTTTTCCGCTCCGTGCGGATGCGCGCCAGTTTTGGTATATTTTTATGGCGCGCACCGCATCGTGCTTGACCACATTTGCCCTGCGGGCAAACGTCAGGAATCCTATACGTTATTTGCAATGCGCCCGAAAGTTATCCGCCGGTCATCCTTGCCCGGCGGGAAGAAATCACCCTTCTTCGCCGGTAAATTGAGCATTGCATAGTTTTCCTGGGAAAGAATTTTTCAGGCCGAGCAGATCTTTTCCCAGCCATTCCCTTAAGGAAAGATGCAATCGGGGCAGCCAGAGATTCCGCCTTCGGAAAAATCAGCAGGAACCCAGTTCCAAAAGGAAGGAAAAAAGGATTTCGCCGGAAGAACGTAAGACCATGTTGCCTTGTTTCGCGAGGGTTTCCTGTCCGGAACGCTACTTGCCTTCTTCAAAAGTTCCTTTCATCCTCCGTATGAAAGAAGAGAACCAGAGATCTTTTTCTTTGAATCCCGGATCATTCATTCCTTTGGACCGCCAGAATCATGACCCCATTCCCTGGTTTCGCGGAGAGATCCTACTCGGAATCTCTGGGGAGATGGTAAAGAAAATCATTGGGCCTTCCAATTCACTGGCACAAGAGGATGGGCCAGTCCGTAAAAAGAGCGGCCATCCCGGGTCGCCCTCCGTGGACTCCCGCGGGCGCACAGCAAATAACTGCGGATTCCTGCTGCGGGCCTCCGCATGCGCTCCGGCTCCTCGGGTCGGCGCACTCTACGCGGAACGGCTCACCAGTTCGCCTTTTCCGCTCCGTGCGGATGCGCGCCAGCTTTGGTATATTTTTATGGCGCGCACCGCATCGTGCTTGACCACATTTGCCCTGCGGGCAAACGTCAGGAATACACGTTATGCGGCATTCCGGCGCGGCGGTATAAATCCCCTGAGGACGCCGGGCCTCGTGCCCGGCGGTAGATTAATCGATCAGCATCTCCTCCAGAGTTGTCTTCACGTGCTTAATGGTCGTCCCTGGGAGCTTGCCCAGTCGTTTCACAAGCCTTGCGCGGTCGACCGTGCGGATCTGGTCCAGGACTATAAAACCGCGCTTCCCGGAAAACTGCAACTCGACCCGCGTCGGATACTTTCGGGATTTCCTCGTCATCGGAGCAATGATCACTGTCTGGAGATTTTCATTCATTTCATCCGGTGACAGGACAACGCACGGCCGGGTTTTCTTGATCTCGTGGCCAACCGTCGGATCAAGACTTATCAGATGCACTTCGTACTGCCTGATTACCATTTCCAATCCTGAAATTCCGAATCAATTTCCGGTGGCAGAAAAAGTGTATCCTCTCCGCTTCACGCATCTGCTTAAGCTGCTCCCCCCAACCTGCGCGAGGCTTCGCCTTAATCGCTTCCAGCACAATCCGTCGTTTCTGCACTCGCAGGTTTACTTCTTCCTCAATGCCGCACGCCTCAAGGATCGGTTGCGGAATACGGATACCGCGGGAATTGCCTATTCTTACTACGCTCGCCTTCATGAATTTCGTGTAATTACTTTGTGACTACCTGTCAACCCTTTAATGGTCAACACGAGGCACCCGGCGTCCGTGCCGGGCGCTGTTAAAGGACACCGCCGGAACAGCCGCATAACTACGTTTGTCCCGCTCCGGGCTTCGACTTCGCTCCGCCCTCCGGTCCGTCGCGCTCGGCCTGCGGCCGTCCGGACTCGGCGCGAGTGGGAGAAATAAAAGGCGCCTCACCGGACCGCGCTCTGGACAAATTGCAGCATTCGCCGCAATCATTTGGCCTCCGGCCTCATTTTTTGCTTGCTCAAGGCCGCAACTTCGGGAAAACTACTCGTTGACCTGAAATTGCCGCCCGGTTATGTAGTCATAAACGCGGCCCTCCATGGCCGCACTAAGAACTGAAGGAGCTTGACTATGCAAACAATCGGCGGTTTGGTTCTGCTGGCAGCAGCGGTTACTTCATTGATTTTTGGTGTCCGCATTCTGGCGGGTTTGCACTCCTGTACAACGGCGCTCGGCTTTGCAGATCATGCCACCCTCACTTTCAAAGCGAGTCGTTTGTTTAAGGATTTTGTCTTTCTCTTGGCCGCGGGACTCCTCGTCTCTTTTTTGGGGGGCCTGATAGCAGGATTCCAAATAGCCGGTGAGTCCAGCGCGGCGCGCGACGGCTCAGCTGCTGCGGTGATGACATTCTTTTACGCTGCAGGAATGCTCCTTGTGGAGGCCTTGTTAGCACTTCTTGCTTTGGTCCCGCTCTTGCTGGCGCGGTCTGGAGCGATCGCACCAGTGGCTGGTGCAATGGTTGAGCCACCCCCTCTGCCAAAGCTTTGATACCCCTTGCGGAGTAGAATATGACTAATAAAGAATTTTACTATGTCGATTCAGTCAATTCCAAGCAAGGCCCCGTTGACTCGCAAGATCTTCTTGCTCTTGCGCAAAAAGGGATCGTAACACCAAGCACTCTGGTATGGGAGCACGGAACTCCGGATTGGGTCCAGGCCCGTACCATAGAGATACTCGCCACGGTCTACGCGCCCGCGTCGCACGCACTTCTGAAGAAGTGGATGTCCATGGCCGTTCCTGCAGTAATCGCCGCTGTCTCTGGTGTATATTCGGGGGCCACTGCCAGCCGACCAGGCTATGCTTGGGTCGAGCCTTCTGAGTTTCTTCTTATTTTTCTCTTGGTCTCCGCCGTTGCGGTCAGCATCATTGCGCCATTCTTCACTTCATGGCCTCTCCCGACCAAGATCAGAGTTCTCATGGTAAACCTGCTCGTATCAGCCTTCGTGTGGTTCGGAAGTTTTATCCTTCTTGTTTTGCTTTCGCTTCTGTAGGCGCTACCCGGACAAAGGGTAGATGTTTGCGTGGTGCCTGCGCTGCGCCCAGTTCTGCGGAACGCTCTGAAAAAGATTGCAGCCAATACGGCCGAATTTGAGGATGTCAGAAGGCTGATATTTGAAGCATGCTGCGCCATCCGTGGCGCCGGCCATGAAAGACAGCGGCAACTTCGGTCAACTTTGCGGCTTAGCGCTCACTCCCTTCGCTATGCGCTCCGGCCGTTCGGCCCTGGTCTTCTCCCCGCCACCATTCCGGGAAAAGAGGTTGCAGAAGCTTTGAGGCAAGCCGGAATGGTGGCGAGTCGTGCGGATGCGCGCCCGGTTTGGTCTATGCGTGTGGCGCGCACCGCACCAGACTGCGGGCAAATTGGGCCTCACGGCCCAACTTCGCTAAGCCGCGTCGTTATGCGTCATCCGCCGCCGGAGCAAGAATGAAACGAATTCCTCCTTTTGCCTTACAGAGAATTCCGCTGAATGCAGAAGCCGCGCAGCTCCAAGGATTCAAATACGCATCTCCGGAAACCGGAAATCGCAGCAAGATCGGAGGATCGCCCGATTTCTTACAGAGTGCATCGCACCCCGTTTGTCCGGACTGTCGGCAAACAATGGACTTCTTCGCACAGCTCGATTCAATCGGGGATGAACTCAGCATAGCAGACTGTGGGATGGTGTACATCTTTCTTTGCTGGAGTTGTTACTCCGCACAGGCCTTCATTCAGTCGAGCTGAAATGCCCGGAAAGTTCAAAACCGTAATATAAGGTCAGCATCCTAATCCCGGGCGGAAATCTTGCGCGGCCCATTGCTGGATCCAGAACCAAATCGGCACACGGGCCGTATGATCTCAATGAACATCCTGCGGCAGGTCACGATCGCCTGGAGGAGGAAATCAAAATCCGAAAACGATCCCCCGATCAGCCAACAGTGGGAAAGGCAGACTCGGCGGCGGACGAACGCATAACTTTGCGGCTTAGCGCTCACTCCCTTCGCTATGCGCTCCGGTCGCTCGGCCCTGGTCTTCTCCCCGCCACCATTCAGGGAGAAGGGGTTGCAGAAGCATTGAGGAAAGCCGGAATGGTGTCGGGTCGTGCGGATGCGCGCCCGGTTTGGTGGATGCGTCCGGCGCGCACCGCACCAGACTGCGGGCAAATTGGGCCTGGCGGCCCAACTTCGCTAAGCCGCGTCGTTATTTGCAATGCGCCCGAAATTTATCCGCCGGTCATCCTTGCCCGGCGGGAAGAAATCACCCTTCTTCGCCGGTAAATTGAGCATTGCATAGTTTTCCTGGGAAAGAATTTTTCAGGCCGAGCAGATCTTTTCCCAGCCATTCCCTTAAGGAAAGATGCAATCGGGGCAGCCAGAGATTCCGCCTTCGGAAAAATCAGCAGGAACCCAGTTCCAAAAGGAAGGAAAAAAGGATTTCGCCGGAAGAACGTAAGACCATGTTGCCTTGTTTCGCGAGGGTTTCGTGTCCGGAACGTTACTTGCCTTCTTCAAAAGTTCCTTTCATCCTCCGTACGAAAGAAGAGAGCCAGAAAGATTTTTTCTCTAAATCCCGGATCATGCATTCCTTTGGACCGCCAGAATAATGACCCTATTCCCTTGTTCCGCGGAGAGATCCTACTCGGAATCTCTGGGGAGATGGTAAAGAAAATCATTGGGCCTTACAATTCACTGGCACAAGAGGATGGGCCAGTCCGTAAAGGGAGCGGCCATCCCGTGTCGCCATCCGTGGACTCCCGCGGGCGCACAGCAAATAACTGCGGATTCCTGCTCCGGGCCTCCGCATGCGCTCCGGCTCCTCGGGTCGGCGCACTCTACGCGGAACGGCTCACCAGTTCGCCTTTTCCGCTCCGTGCGGATGCGCGCCAGTTTTGGTATATTTTTATCGGCGCGCACCGCATCGTGCTTGACCACATTTGCCCTGCGGGCAAACGTCAGGAATCCTACACGTTATTTGCAATGCGCCCGAAACTTTTGGCCGGACGTCCTGTCCGGCCGGAAGAAATCACTTTGCTCCGTCGGTAGAGTAAGTATTGGATAGCTTTCGTTGACTGATCCTTCAGGAAAACTGGCGGAAAGTAATTCGACCGGCCAGCAAAACAAAAATCTTCCTGCATCGGGAGAGATTCCAAGCGATTTTTCCAGGCAAAATCGGGCGGACGCCAGATTCCAAAACAAGAAGAGAATTTGGGCCGGGCATCCGTAAGACAAAGTTCCGTTGTTTCGCGAGGGTTTCGTGTCCGAAACGCTACTTGCCTTCTTCAAAAGTTCCTTTCAGCCTCCGGACGAAAGAAGAAAGCCAGATATCTTTTTCTCGAAATCCCGGATCATGCATTCCTTTGGACCACAGGAAGAATGACCCCATTCCCTTGTTCCGCGGAGAGATCCTATTCGGAATCTCTGGGGAGATGGTAAAGAAAATCATTGGGCCTTCCAATTCACTGGCATAAAGAGGATGGGCCAGTCCGTAAAAAGAGCGGCCATCCCGTGTCGCCATCCGTGGACTCCCGCGGGCGCACTGCAAATAACTACGGATTCCTGCTGCGGGCCTCCGCATGCGCTCCGGCTCCTCGGGTCGGCGCACTCTCCGCGGAACGGCTCACCAGTTCGCCTTTTCCGCTCCGTGCGGATGCGCGCCAGTTTTGGTTGATTTTTATGGCGCGCACCGCATCGTGCTTGACCACATTTGCCCTACGGGCAAACGTCAGGAATCCTAGCGTTATTTGCAATGCGCCCCGAAAGTTATCCGCCGGTCATCCTTGCCCGGCGGGAAGAATTCACTTTTCTTCGCCGGTAAATTAGGCATTGCAGAGTTTTCCTCGGAGGAAAATTTCTGATCAGTTTTTTCCAAACAGTCTTCCTGAAGGAAAGATGCATCGGGAGGGAGCGAGGTCGGCTTCAGAAAAAATCAGCTGGACATCAGCTTCTAAATGAAAAGAAATTTAGCCGGGAGGCGTAAGACCATGTTGCCTTGTTTCGCGAGGGTTTCTTGTCCGGACCGCTACTTGCCCTCTTCACATATTCCTTTCAGCCTTCCAACGGAAGCAGAATGCTGGAAATTTAAAGATTTAGGGATAAAGTGTCTCGAAAGAAAGGCAGTAGAGCCATGGAGCATTGTTTCGTGAAGAGTTCTGGTCCGGATAGTTTGGAGAGGATTGCCAAAGATCGTTGGGCTTCTCAATGTGGCCTGGCAGGATAGGGTCGGCCAGTGCGTGAAGGGAGCGGCCATTCCGTGTCGCCATCCGTGGACTCCCGCGGGCGCACTGCAAATAACTTACGGATTCCTGCTGCGGGCCTCCGCATGCGCTCCGGCTCCTCGGGTCGGCGCACTCTCCGCGGAACGGCTCACCAGTTCGCCTGTTCCGCTCCGTGCGGATGCGCGCCAGTTTTGGTATATTTTTATGGGCGCGCACCGCATCGTGCTTGACCACATTTGCCCTGCGGGCAAACGTCAGGAATCCTACACGTTATCCGCCATCCTTCTGGATGCCTGAACATGCGCATGATATTTACTGCTGCTGCTCTGTTAGCATTTATAGGAAGCTGCAAGAACGACAGCTTTGAACATGCTCCTCAAAGTCAGTCATTGTACACCACGGCCGCCGTGCTCAATATAAGAACGGAGCCCGACATTTCAGCGCCGCGCATCTTTCAGATCCCTTTTGGCACGGCTGTGGCCACCTCGAAGAAAAATTCGGAAACCTGGCTCTATCTGCCGGATCTGAATGGATATGGGTCCGCTGAATTTTTTCAAGATACCATGCCACCTGACGGCAAAAATTTTACCATACGATCGCGTACTGAAAATTGCCTTTGCGGTTCAGAAGGACATGCGATTGAAAGCAACTTGGTACTTTCCAAAGGCAAAGCAGATTGGTCCTCCGTAGCTTACTTGGCTTACGATAAGGAAGAGATTCACGTCCGCGGCGAATATTCCATTGCTGGTCATGCACTCTCCATCCTGATACCTCAGCACAGATTGACAGCCTGCAATTTAAACGAGGGACCTGCAAGCTGCACTGTCCAAGATAGGGCAGCGTTCTCTTTTCGACTGTTCTGGAGTGAGGAAGCTCGCGGCTTTATCACGGACGCTGCACTAAAAGCATTGAGTGATTCTAAAAATAGACTGAACGCAAGCAAATGCGTTATTGTTCCAACCTATGTATCTCCCTTTTTTGACTGCAATTCATACTGCGAAGAGAAGGCCAAGGGAGAATTCGAAATAATAGGCTATTATTGTGCTCGCTGAAGAAGGACGGCGGATAACTTTGCGGCTTAGCGCTCACTCCCTTCGCTATGCGCTCCGGTCGCTCGGCCCTGGTCTTCTCCCCGCCACCATTCCGGGAAAAGGGGTTGCAAAAGCCTTGAGGGAAGCCGGAATGGTGTCGGGTAGTGCGGATGCGCGCCCGGTCTGGTCTATGCGTATGGCGCGCACCGCACCAGACGGCGGGCACATGCTCGGGCTTTGCCCTCGCACGTCGCTAAGCCGCGTCGTTATTTGCAATGCGCCCGAAACTTTTGGCCGGACGTCCTGTCCGGCCGGAAGAAATCACTTTGCTCCGTCGGTAGAGTAAGTGTTGGATAGCTTTCGTTGACCGATTCTTCAGGAAAACTGCTGGAAAAAAATTCGACCGGCCGGCAAAGCAAAAATCTTCCTGCATCGGGAGAGATTTGCATGCGATTTTTCCAGGTAAAATCGGGTGGACGCCAGATTCCAAAACAAGAAAAAGAATTAAGTTGGGCATGGCGTAAGACAAAGTTCCGTTGTTTCGCGAGGGTTTCGTGTCCGGAACGTTACTTGCCTTCTTCAAACGTTCCTTTCAGCCTCCGTACGAAAGGAGAAAGCCAGATATCTTTTTCTCGAAATCCCGAATCATGCATTCCTTCAACCGCCGGAAGAATGACCCCATCCCCTTTGTTCCGCGGAGAGATCCTACTCGGAATCTCTGGGAAGATGATAAAGAAAATCATCGGGCCTTCCAATTCACTGGCACAAGAGGATGGGCCAGTCCGAAAAGGGGGCGGCCTATCCGGGTCGCCATCCGTGGACTCCCGCGGGCGCACTGCAAATAACTACGGATTCCTGCTGCGGGCCTCCGCATGCGCTCCGGCTCCTCGGGTCGGCGCACTCTCCGCGGAACGGCTCACCAGTTCGCCTTTTCCGCTCCGTGCGGATGCGCGCCAGTTTTGGTATATTTTTATGGCGCGCACCGCATCGTGCTTGACCACATTTGCCCTACGGGCAAACGTCAGGAATCCTAACGTTGACCAAAATTGCCGCCCTGGTCAACTGGTCCTACTGAACTCACTGCAGATGTATTTCTATTTAGAAAAGGAGAATATCTTATGAAATCAGCACCACTTATCATTATAGTGATTCTGGTGTCAAACTGCGCTCTTGGATCAATGCTGGGCTTCGGCGATGCAACTGATAAAGCAAATGAGGCTTTCTCGCTGGCCACTTTAGCCCTTTTGACGGATAAAGACACTGTTAACACCTATGCTATTAATACCTCAGCCGCAATAACCCGCTCCACACATTTGTCCATTCCTCACGATACTTTCACTTCAATTGCTTTTGATACAGTGATCACAGATACTGGCGGATATTTCAATACTGATTATCCTGGCCGATTGACGGCGCCCGTAACCGGAGTCTATCTCGTAAACTCATCGGTTGCGTTCGATGCAAACACCACCGGTGATCGCAGCTTACTCGTTTACCAAGACCCGATTGGTGGACAAAGGATCCACGTTCGCATCCCTGCTGCCTCCAGTCAGACTGCAATAAATGGAACCGCTATTGTGAAAATGAATGCCGGGGACTATGTCTATATACAAGCAGCACAATCAAGCGGTGGCAACCTCAATGTGCGATCAACCATTGCAAGCGTAACTGGCGATAACAATCACTCCCCGCGATTTTCTATTGTGCGCCTGGAATAACTATTTTCGGGCAGCCTGGGGTTTGTACGCCTTCCTTTGGTATGGGCGGCAACTTCGGTCAACTTACGGATTCCTGCTGCGGGCCTTCGCATGCGCTCCGGCTCCTCGGGTCGGCGCACTCTCCGCGGAACGGCTCACCAGTTCGCCTTTTCCGCTCCGTGCGGATGCGCGCCGGTTTTGGAAGATTTTTATGGGCGCGCACCGCATCGCGCTTGACCACATTTGCCCTGCGGGCAAACGTCAGGAATCCTATCGTTATGCGTAAGCGCCGCATGAAAAGAGTCTATGCAGCAGTAATTGTTACTTTCTTTGTTATTATATCCTGCTCTTGCTCTGATACTAAATCTCAAGAAGCTCGACCTGACAGAGGTATTTCAGTTCCAGCCAAGCAAACCTTACCAAAATGGCCTCCTATTTCGGAATTTTCTGGCTGGATGCCTGGCGAATGGGCTTCAGATAGCAACTATCCTTATATCTACTTTGGCTCTTCAACTTTTACCTTCAAATATTGGGCGACTGCTTTCCTAATGCTTGCGGTAGCTACAATATTAAGGATTCTAAAGTTCTTCTGAAATTTGAACCCTGCGAAGGCTTGATGGAAGCATTTTCAAAGCAAGATTGGGAATGCACGCCTTTCTTTCGAGAGCATCCTTTTCTTGATAGGCACGGGCTTGCATGTTGCACTCCACAATGCGGAGGTGAATCAACACTGGTTTTGTATAAAGAAAATACAAGCCAGAATCACGGAGTCAAACCCAGATAGATGGGGTTGAGGTGCTTACCGTCAAACGCAGTTTTTACAAGCCTAAGATTGATCTTTTATTCGTTCCAAACCATCGATTAAATCTCCAATTATCAGCATGAGTGAATATAATGTAAATATGTGCTTGCTAGATAGTTTGAATTCTAAAGTAGATAAGAACAGATTGCTTGAGGGACACGCGCTACCATTACCAAGATTGCAGAGACACTTAAGCATGAAAAGATTGAAACAATGGAAGGCACATGGAGCTACGTTGATATTTCATTTGAATGCGTTGATAATCCGTTTCAGTTTTATGGCTGGATATATTCTCCTTTGCTAAAACCCGGGTCAGAGTTTTAATGCGGCGCCACCGCATAACTTCGTTTTCCACTGCGGGCTCTCGCTTTGCGCTCGGCCCTTGGTCCTTGCGCTCAGCCTTCGGCTGTCCGGATGAGGCGCTAATGGGAGGAAGAAAATGCGCCTCACCGGACCGCGCTACGGACAAATTGCAGCATTCGCGGCGCAAACATTTCGGCCTTTGGCCTTCATTTATTAACTTGCTCAAGGCTGCAACGTTCGGGAAAACTGTGAGTTATTTGCAATGCGCCCGAAAGTTATCCGCCGGTCATCCTTGACCGGCGGGAAGAAATCACTTGGCTCCGTCGGTAGAGATGCAGCATCGGATAGCTTTCTTTCGCGGAAAGAATTTGCTGGCCGGTCAGATTTTCCCAGCGGTCCTTTCCTGATGAAAGATACTTCCGGAAGAGCCAGAGATTTCGACTTCGGAAAATTCACCATGAACCTGGGCTCCAAATGCAAGAAAGAATTTTGCCAAGGAAACGTAAGACAAAGCTCCGTTGTTTCGCGAGGGTTTCGTGTCCGGAACGTTACTTGCCTTCTTCAAAAGTTCCTTTCATCCTCCGTATGAAAGAAGAGCACCAGAGATCTTTTTCTTTGAAGCCCGGATCATGCATTCCTTTGAACCACCGGAAGATAAGACCTATTCCCTGGTTTCGCGGAGAGATCCGACTCGGAATCTCTGGAGAGATGGCAAAAAAGCTCATTGGACCTTCCAATTCACTGGCACAAGAGGATGGGCCAGTCCGTAAAGGGAGCGGCCATCCCGTGTCGCCATCCGTGGACTCCCGCGGGCGCACAGCAAATAACTGCGGATTCCTGCTCCGGGCCTCCGCATGCGCTCCGGCTCCTCGGGTCGGCGCACTCTCCGCGGAACGGCTCACCAGTTCGCCTTTTCCGCTTCGTGCGGATGCGCGCCAGTTTTGGTATATTTTAATGGCGCGCACCGCATCGTGCTTGACCACATTTGCCCTGCGGGCAAACGTCAGGAATCCTACACGTTATTTGCAATGCGCCCGAAATTTTTGGCCGGACGTCCTGTCCGGCCAGAAGAAATCACTTGGCTCCGTCGGTAGAGATGCAGCATCGGATAGCTTTCTTTCGCGGAAAGAATTTGCTGGGCGGTCAGATTTTTTCCCAGCGGTCCTTTCCTGATGGAAAGATACTTCCGTAAGAGCCAGAGATTTCGACTTCGGAAAAATTCACCATGAACCCAGGCTCCAAATGCAAGAAAAGAATTTTGCCAAGGAAACGTAAGACAAAGCTCCGTTGTTTCGCGAGGGTTTCGTGTCCGGAACGCTACTTGCCTTCTTCAAAAGTTCCTTTCATCCTCCGTACGAAAGAAGAAAGCCAGATCTCTTTTCCTCGAAATCCCGGATCATGCATTCCTTTGAACCGCCGGAAGAATCAGCCCATTCCCTTTTTCCGCGGAGAGATCCTACTCGGAATCTCTGGGGAGATGGTAAAGAAAATCATTGGGCCTTCCAATTCACTGGCATAAAGAGGATGGGCCAGTCCGTAAAAAGAGCGGCCATCCCGTGTCGCCATCCGTGGACTCCCGCGGGCGCACTGCAAATAACTACGGATTCCTGCTGCGGGCCTCCGCATGCGCTCCGGCTCCTCGGGTCGGCGCACTCTCCGCGGAACGGCTCACCAGTTCGCCTTTTCCGCTCCGTGCGGATGCGCGCCAGTTTTGGTTGATTTTTATGGCGCGCACCGCATCGTGCTTGACCACATTTGCCCTGCGGGCAAACGTCAGGAATCCTATCGTTCTCCGCCATTGACCCGGATTCAATGGGTTTTCCCGTGATCCATCGGGCCAGCGTAATAATGCTTGACATCATCAATGCCGTCCATTAGTATTCATCGTGATTAAGAGCTTCAGGTCGAAAGACGCTGAAATGATCTGGCAGGGGGAATGGGCGAAGCGCTTCCCTCCACAGATCCAGGAAATCGCACGCCGGAAGCTCCGAATGCTGAATAATGCTCAGACCCTCACTGACCTCAGGATTCCTCCATCGAACCGATTGGAGGCATTGCGCGGTGACCGGAAGGGCCAGCACAGCATCCGTATCAATGACCAATGGCGAATCTGCTTCCGATGGGTCGGGACGGATTCTCATGACGTCGAAATCACGGACTATCATTGAAAGGTGGAGCCTATGAAGCGCATTCGGAACATTCATCCAGGAGAAATTCTATCAGAGGAGTTTCTAACGCCCATGGGTATTTCAGCCTACAGGCTTGCCAAGGAGACCGGAATGCCTCAAACGCGCATTGGCGATATCATTCATGGAAAAAGGAGTATCTCGGCCAATACCGCCCTACGGTTGGCACGCTTTTTTGGGGTATCCCCGCAATTCTGGCTTGGCCTCCAGAATGATTATGATCTTGAAGAGCAGAAGAGGAATCTTCGTAATGATCTTGAGAGAATGTCAACCTACAAACAGTTCATGGTCGCTCAATGATTAAGAAAGCTATTATTTGCCCGGGTCAACAGCGGAGAACTTTGCGGCTTAGCGCTCACTCCCTTCGCATGCGCTCCGGTCCCTCGGCCCTGGTCTTCTCCCCGCCACCATTCCGGGAAAAGGGGTTGCAGAAGCCTTGAGGAAAGCCGTAATGGTGGCGGGTCGTGCGGATGCGCGCCCGGTTTGGTGTATGCGCATGGCGCGCACCGCACCAGACTGCGGGCAAATTGGGCCTCACGGCCCAACTTCGCTAAGCCGCGTCGTTATCCGTAATTCCGCTTTGGGAAAAGATGATGAAATTATTTAACAATCCGGTGTCTGTTGCTATTTTCTTCTTATATTTTTGCTTATTTTGTAAGGAGAAGAATCAAGAGAGTCAAGCGCCCAATAGTTCATACGGTGCCGTAACAGCCTCCATTCTGCGGTGCCGGAAAAATCCTTCCTTAGACTCTCCAATTGTCAAAGCATTTGCTTTTGGATCAATTGTAAGAATTGGATCAGATCAAAAATCTAAAACCGGTCTTTGGTATTTGCTACCCGCTGATAATTGTTGGTTGCACTCAGATTACCTAATAATAACTCAAGCAGATAATTTTTCGAAGTTAGATCCGGAAATGATTGCTTGTATAGCTACTGAGGCTGAAATTCTAAAGCCTATTTTCCTTTTTGGAAATGTTTACATTAAGCTAGCAGAGGCCTTTTCTTGGATTGTGCCATCACCAATGATTAAAAAAGTTGAAATCGGAAATTTTTCGGAAGAGGCTTCTGCATTTAAATTTACTCCAAGGATAGCAGCTTCTTATGATCCTTCTGGCGGATGGATGGGAACATCAAAAGACAGTAAAGTTTGGATATTGAATAAAAAGAGTGAAAAGTCAGGAAATTATTTTACACAAGGAAAAGTATCACGGGTGGAAGCAAAAGCTATTTGTGCTAAAAATCCTTCTGGGAGTATAGAGTCTGGTATCATAGCAACTTTTTATAATTTGAAGGAAACCAAGCTTTCGATTATTGCCTTGGAAATATTGAAATTTAGAGGAGAAGATTTAATTTCAAAAAAGGATTTTGAACTTGAGAAAATTCAATGCCGCATCGAAAGCCCGAAATATGCCAAAAGACCTTGTCCATTCTAAAGCGGAACTACGGATAACTTCGGCTTGCCGCTTCGGGCTGTCGCTTTACGCTCCGCCCTCGGTCCTTGCGCTCAGCCTCTGGCTGTCCGGATGAGGCGCTAATGGGAAGAAAAAAATGCGCCTCACCGGACCGCGCTGCGGACAAATGCTGGCATTCGCTGCGCAAACATTCGGCCTGTGGGCCTCATTTATTGCTTGCTCAAGGCCAGCACATTCGGCAAGCCGGTGAGTTATACGCCATGGCACTACTCATATGAGTAGTTCTTCGGTCTCATAATCGGTCTTTAAATTTTTGCTTGACGCAGTGACCTTTCTTGCCGTTAATCTACATGCGTCTGGAATGAGTCGCTTGCGTCTCAAAGCGGAGGCTTCGGCCTCTAGCTCCAGTCGCTTTTTTCGCATTTGCCCTCTCATGTACGTCTGCTACGTAGATGAATCAGGTACCCCTGAAATTCCAGGAACGACGAGCCATTATGTTCTAGCCGGAATCAGTATTCCAGTCTGGCACTGGAAAACCTGCGAGCGAGATATTTCCGCGCTCAAGCGCAAGTACACCCTCCAGAACGCTGAGATACACGCGGGATGGATCCTCCGGAAATACCGGGAACAATCCCAGATACAGAATTTTGAATCCCTTCAATATTCTGATCGCATCTACCAAGTAGAAAAGATTCGTAATTCGGAACTCCTGCGCCTTCAGAAGAATGCCAAAGGGAGTGCGTTCAAACAATTAAAGAAAGGGTATCGGCTAACGAAGGATTTCATTCATTTATCACTCACAGAGAGGCAGCAATTCATAGTGGAATTGGCTCAGAAAATAGAATCATGGGGCTTCGCCCGTATTTTTGGCGAGTGCATCGACAAGCTCCATTTCAATCCGCAGATCGCAGCAGCGACGGTCGATGAGCAAGCATTTGAGCAACTTGTTAGTCGGTTTCAGCATTATCTTTCAGCAATGAACAGCACAGAGCAGCATCCAAACAAGTCCTATGGCCTTTTGGTGCATGACAATAATGAGACTGTCGCGAAAAAACATACCGTGATGATGCGTCGTTTTCATGTGAAAGGGACGCTCTGGACGGATATTGATAGCATAATAGAGACGCCGTTATTTGTGAATTCTGAACTTACCGGTCTCATTCAGATTGCCGATCTATGCTCATACGCGATCAGACGCTATCTCGAAAATAAGGAGGAGGAACTTTTTCTTCGGATATTCGCAAGAGCAGACCGCCGCGATGGAAGAGTAGTGGGCCTACGACATTTTACTGATAATACTTGTCAATGCCATATCTGCAAATCACATAGATAGTGCCACGGCGTATAACTTTGCGGCTTAGCGCTCACTCCCTTCGCTATGCGCTCGGTCGCTCGGCCCTGGTCTTCTCCCCGCCACCATTCCGGGAAAAGTGGTTGCAGAAGCTTTGAGGGTAGCCGGAATAGTGGCGGGTCGTGCTGATGCGCGCCCGGTTTGGTATGTGCGTATGGCGCGCACAGCACCAGACTACGGGCAAATTGGGCCTTACGGCCCAACTTCGCTAAGCCGCGGCGTTATACGCCACGGTGCCGGGAACAGGAGGACACATTTTTGCATTTTTGCACGCCAAGATGCAGATTCTTTCTGAGAGCCGTCCTAACACTGGGCCTGAGCATGGCTTGCAAGGACAATCAATCCGGATTGATGAATACTCCTTCTAATTTTGAACGCAGAGTCATAAATGGCACCATCTATCGTGTTATCAATCAGGAAGAAGTGAAGGGCAATCCCGATTTGGCCTGGAACGCCTTCATCGACCTGATAGCACTTGAGGATTACGAATCATTGAGCCAAATCCAAAAGCATGCTCATCTTGCTTTCTGGTATGAATCCGAAATTCAGAACGGCGGCCATTATCAATACTTTGTCAACCAAGGGACACAGCGTCTTCCGACAGCACTCGAAGCATTGAGGACTCTCGCTGCGCACGAACAAGCAACGGTCCTTGAAAATGCAGCCCGGACCTTGCATAGGCTGGATACGAGTCCCGAGTCGGTGGAGGATTTCATTGATGCTTCTATCAAAAGCAACTTAGCCAAATTTGACGCTGAATATGGAGCGTGTAAAAAGAGCATGAATTTTCATCTACAGAAATACTTGGATCAGAACTATGCGCATTTTCTTATCGAAGAATAGCGTATGCTTTTGGCACCGCAGCGTATAACTTTGCGGCTTAGCGCTCACTCCCTGCGCCTGCGCTCCGGTCGCTCGGCCCTGGTCTTCTCCCCGCCACCATTCCGGGAAAAGGGGTTGCAGAAGCTTTGAGGGAAGCCGGAATGGTGACGGGTCGTGCGGATGCGCGCCCGGTTTGGTGGATGCGTATGGCGCGCACCGCACCAGACAGCGGGCAAATTGGGCCTAGCGGCCCAACTTCGCTAAGCCGCGTCGTTAATCGCCATGCCCCTCCGGGTGCGACATGACATAATCTGCCTGTTTCTGGACACAAATCGTCCCGTTATTCGGAACATTTCATATTTTTTGACTTGTCGTACCCCGGTAGCATGCCCCATATATTTTAGATGAGTTCCAAAACTAAAAAAGCCCCGCAGCCAGCCCCTCAGCCGGACGTTGATGTCGGTCGATATCCTCTGACCCCTGACGAGAAAAAGGCTATCATTATTGCGGTGGAGTCCGCGTTCATGAAATTGCGGAATCTTTATGAAAGCATTGTTCCCATATTTAATGAATACGGCTTCACTCCTCCTTCGGCTGGAGTGATCGCCCGGGATCTGTCGGAAAAGATCGAAACATCTATCATCCAACATTGCAAGACCTTTCATCGTGGCCTTGGACATGCGGACTTAGCCCGGGGCAAAGAACGCTGGGAAGTCAAGATCTGTAAGAACGGCGGTCTTTCAATCAATCAATCGGCAGTAATTCGTGGCGAGAATTACATCGTGGTTAACTACAAAGATGCTTCTGTAGTAAAGAAGATTTTTGTTCTCTGGAATGCAAAGGATGAATTTTTTTCGGAGCGGAAATCAAACGCAAATATTCGACACCTTCTCACCGGCGTGGCAAAGGCCCACATCGAGGAGATATTGGGAGGAAAAAAAGAAGCGGGGCACGGCGATTAACTTTGCGGCTTAGCGCTCACTCCCTTCGCTTGCGCTCCGGTCGTTCGGCCCTGGTCTTCTCCCCGCCACCATTCCGGGAAAAGGGGTTGCAGAAGCTTTGAGGGAAGCGGGAATGGTGACGGGTCGTGCGGATGCGCGCCCGGTTTGGTCTATGCGTATGGCGCGCACCGCACCAGACTGCGGGCAAATGCTCGGGCGGTGCCCTCGCACTTCGCTAAGCCGCGTCGTTATCCGGACATGCGCCGCACGGGTTCATGACAAATAGCGTATCATACCGGGACAGCATTCCTTGCGTATCTCCTGGGTCTCATATTTTTGGACCACCTTCTTGTTGACCTGAAAATCTCTGAGATGGATTCCGAGCTATGGGCCGGCGCTATTCCATTGAATTTGCCCGTGCTGCCCTGGATCAGATGGTGGATTTTTCGACGCGCGTCCAGAATATGATTATTGATGGGATCGCCAAGAAATTGAGTTTTGAGCCTGCTTCTGAGACACGTAATCAGAAGCCGCTCCGGCCCAATCAGCTTGCCCCCTGGGAACTTCGAATTGGCAAATATCGCGTTTTTTATGATATTGACATGGATAACCACCGTGTTTTCGTATTGGCTGTGGGAATCAAGGAACGGAATGTCCTGTATATCGGCGGCAAGGAGATCGGATTTGAAGACAATTGAACTGGCCACGGATTCCGAACTAAATCGGCAAATCAGATCCGTTCGCCGTGAGCCCATTATTCTGACACGTAACGGCAAACCAGTGGCCGCGATCGTCGATTTACCCAACACGGACGCGGCTACAGCTGCACTCGGTTCAGACCCAACGTTCAAAGCCATCATCGAAAGGTCCAGAAAGCAGGTGAAGAAGAAGGAAACCATTTCTCTCGGTAGTGCAAAACGGTATCTCCAGAAAAAGAATACGGCGCACGCCGGATAACTTTGCGGCTTAGCGCTCACTCCCTTCGCTATGCGCTCCGGTCGTTCGGCCCTGGTCTTCTCCCCGCCACCATTCCGGGAAAAGGGGTTGCAGAAGCTTTGAGGAAAGCCGGAATGGTGTCGGGTCGTGCGGATGCGCGCCCGGTCTGGTCTATGCATATGGCGCGCACCGCACCAGACTGCGGGCAAATTGGGCCTGACGGCCCAACTTCGCTAAGCCGCGTCGTTAGTCGACATGGGGCCGCTTGTGCAGGTGATCATCGGAACGGTCATGATGATTGCTCCATGCAAAGGCCTCCCGTGCAATCGATACCAGACCGCCGAGATTTTTTGCTTGCTGCTCTACCCATTGCACTGTTTGAGAGCTTTCAGCTATGAATTATGTCCGGTATCTTGATCGGAAGTGGGCAGCCATTGAAGCGGATTTTGCTCGCCATCACGGAATTTAGATCTCGACAGATCCACAGCAATTAGCTTACTATCATGCTGGGAAGGAAATCTTTCGGCTAGATAAACGGGGCATCTGCGCCGCCGAGTGGAATATAGCCTATCTTGACATCTCCCAAATGGAGGTTTTGGAAGATTTTTATGGGCGCGCACCGCATCGCGCTTGACCACATTTGCCCTGCGGGCAAACGTCAGGAATCCTATCGTTATGCGTAAGCGCCGCATGAAAAGAGTCTATGCAGCAGTAATTGTTACTTTCTTTGTTATTATATCCTGCTCTTGCTCTGATACTAAATCTCAAGAAGCTCGACCTGACAGAGGTATTTCAGTTCCAGCCAAGCAAACCTTACCAAAATGGCCTCCTATTTCGGAATTTTCTGGCTGGATGCCTGGCGAATGGGCTTCAGATAGCAACTATCCTTATATCTACTTTGGCTCTTCAACTTTTACCTTCAAATATTGGGCGACTGCTTTCCCTAATGCTTGCGGTAGCTACAATATTAAGGATTCTAAAGTTCTTCTGAAATTTGAACCCTGCGAAGGCTTGATGGAAGCATTTTCAAAGCAAGATTGGGAATGCACGCCTTTCTTTCGAGAGCATCCTTTTCTTGATAGGCACGGGCTTGCATGTTGCACTCCACAATGCGGAGGTGAATCAACACTGGTTTTGTATAAAGAAAATACAAGCCAGAATCCTGGAGTCAAAACCCAGATAGATGGGGTTGAGGTGCTTACCGTCAAACGCAGTTTTTACAAGCCTAAGATTGATCTTTTTATTCGTTCCAAACCATCGATTAAATCTCCAATTATCAGCATGAGTGAATATAATGTAAATATGTGCTTGCTAGATAGTTTGAATTCTAAAGTAGATAAGAACAGATTGCTTGAGGGGACACGCGCTACCATTACCAAGATTGCAGAGACACTTAAGCATGAAAAGATTGAAACAATGGAAGGCACATGGAGCTACGTTGATATTTCATTTGAATGCGTTGATAATCCGTTTCAGTTTTATGGCTGGATATATTCTCCTTTGCTAAAACCAGGTCCAGAGTTTTAATGCGGCGCCACCGCATAACTTCGTTTTCCCACTGCGGGCTCTCGCTTTGCGCTCGGCCCTTGGTCCTTGCGCTCAGCCTTCGGCTGTCCGGATGAGGCGCTAATGGGAGGAAGAAAATGCGCCTCACCGGACCGCGCTACGGACAAATTGCAGCATTCGCGGCGCAAACATTTCGGCCTTTGGCCTTCATTTATTGCTTGCTCAAGGCTGCAACGTTCGGGAAAACTGTGAGTTATTTGCAATGCGCCCGAAAGTTATCCGCCGGTCATCCTTGACCGGCGGGAAGAAATCACTTGGCTCCGTCGGTAGAGATGCAGCATCGGATAGCTTTCTTTCGCGGAAAGAATTTGCTGGGCGGTCAGATTTTTTCCCAGCGGTCCTTTCCTGATGGAAAGATACTTCCGGAAGAGCCAGAGATTTCGACTTCGGAAAAATTCACCATGAACCCAGGCTCCAAATGCAAGAAAAGAATTTTGCCAAGGAAACGTAAGACAAAGCTCCGTTGTTTCGCGAGGGTTTCGTGTCCGGAACGCTACTTGCCTTCTTCAAAAGTTCCTTTCATCCTCCGTACGAAAGAAGAAAGCCAGATATCTTTTTCTCGAATTCCCGGATCATGGATTCCTTTGAACCGCCGGAAGAATAACCCCATTCCCTTGTTCCGCGGAGAGATCCTATTCGGAATCTCTGGGGAGATGGTAAAGAAAATCATTGGGCCTTCCAATTCACTGGCATAAATGTATAGGATCAGGAATAGAATCACGTCAAGTCAGTTAAGTCCAGAATGAAAAAGACGGAAAACGGCTGATTCTCAGCTTCTTTTCAGCGAAAACCAATCAAAGCTGGCGGTGGCTGCGACAGCTACAGGCAAGTTTTAAAGGGTCCGGGATACTCCGCAGGACCGGCAGACTTCGCAACAAAATCTGAATTATGGGTGGCACAACTGCGTTTCCCAGCAGCTTGTAGGCCACTTGATCAGACTCCGGCAGGTGGAATGAATCTGGAAAGCCCATGAGGCGGGCGCATTCCCGGGGCGTCATCCTACGGGGGTTTGCTCCATCCTTCCCTGGGATCAGGATCTCAGATCCATCTTTGTAGTAGCGAGCCGAAAGAGTCCGTGCCACTCCGTCTGGATCAGCAAGAGAAAAGCCGAATCCATTGCCTGCCTTCCGGTGCTTCTCCCGGTGCGCTTGCAGGTAGGTCCAGAGCTTGTCCGGTAGAGTGTAGGACGGATCTGGATTTGAATCCAGTATCCCGGTCAGCGACGGTGGCAGTGGCAGGCATTCCAATTCTGCGCAAAGGGCCTTCAGATAGAAACGGAGATCCACTGGATTGCGGAAACAGACAATGTAAATTCTGGGCCGGCGTTGCGGTACCACGAGGGATGCCTCAAGCTCGGTGACATGAATCGTGTACCCGATCGTTTCCAGATCCCGACGAATCTGCCCGAAGACTGCGCCCTTCTGCATAGTGAGAAGGTTACGCACATTTTCCAGCAGTAGAAAGCGGGGCCGGTGCAGGATCGCTATGCGCAGGATCTCAAGGTACAACTGCCCGCGTGTGTCGTCAAAACCGGATGGGCGCTCCAGGGAACGATGTTTGGCAATTCCGGCACTGCTGAACGGCTGGCAAGGGAAACCGCCGCAGATCAGGTCGTGGGGAGGAATGGATTCCGCTGCAATCGTAGTGATGTCGCCAAAAGGCTCCTCTCCAAAGTTGTTGCTATAAGCCATCCGTGCCTTGGCATCAATATCACAGCTGAAGACGATATCGAACCCTTCAATCTCCAGAGCCAGCCGAAAGCCGCCTATTCCGCAGAAGAGATCAACGGCGCGCATTCAATAACGCTTGTTTGTAGATATGTGCTTTATTTTCAACATAGTCCAGAGCAGCGGCAAGCAGGCTTTTAATTCCTCCGAACTTGTAGCTGCAATGTGATCTTCGGCAAATTATGCTCGAGTTGAAATCTGTGAAATGCAGGCATAGCGCGCAATTCCTCCCCTCTTGGGATCCAAAGCACTGGCGTTTAGAAATCATTCTGTCGGCTGGCCTTCACCCTCACAATGAGGGCATGTCGCATATTCGAATTCGGCGGAATCACAAAAATAATCACCACACTCTATACAGCAGAATTCTTTTTCTTCTTCTTCCATTTACCTTTTTGCTCCTTCTTGCGTTTTGCTCCCGAGCCATTCCAGCAAGGCCGCGATGCGTAGATTGGCCATCTGGTAGCGTTCTGGATCGCGCTCAAAGCCCATGAACTGCAGGCGATTGCGCATCAGAAGCGTCGCTACTGCAGTTGTGCCGGATCCGCTGAACGGATCGAGCACCAGCGAATCCGGCTTGAGGCCGGCAAGCTTCAGACATTGCGTGGGCAGAGCCACAGGGAAAGCGTGCGGGTGCAGGCGCTGGTCGCGGGACTGGATTGTATCGTGCGGCAGATACCAGACGTTACCGGGGCAGCGAGCGGGCTTGCCATAGCGGTGCGCATTGGATGGATCGGCATAAGGAATGCTGATGGCCATGCGGTCCAGTTGGGGATTGCCCTTTGCAAAAATGAAAACGAATTCATAGAGATTGTTGAGACTTCTCTGGCCCTGGACCGGAGTGAAATGCCCCTTGATCCAGATGACGGTATCGACAAGACGAAAGCCATGCAGGGCCAGAAGCTCAGCGCAACCGAAAGGTCGCAGTTTGGATCCTGCCATGTGGCCAAAGTTGAAGAAGAGCAAAGTGTCCCGTGCGTGGACGCGAAACAGCTGAGTAGCCAGCCGCTCCATGAGATCCATGCTGAAACCGTCTTCGTCTTTGTAGGGCGGGGAAGTGATCGTGCAATAAACCTGGCCTTCCATGAGCGCTTCCAGACCCGTAAGAGCATCCAGATTGTGGTTGCATATAAGGTGAATCCCGTTGGTTGTGCTTGCCGCGATAGCGGAGGACCGGGCCATATTACTCTTCCCCCGCCAGCTGCTGCGCGAACAATGAATCGGGATTGCGCGGGGTGATCGGCCCGGTGCGCTGCAGGAGCAGCAGATCAAAAAGCCGATCGTCTGTGATCAGGCCGTACATGCTCTGCATGAGGCTACGAAACTTTGTGGCAGACATTCCGGCATCCAGGTAAGAAATGAAGTCATTGAATGAACTTGCCTTGATGGTCTTGAGATCGAGGCAGTGCGCCACAAAACCGAACTGCTTGAATTCAATCTGGTAGCTGCGGCCGCGTTCGTATTTCGCATTGTGCAACCGGACGGTGGTGAAGTTCGGGCAGAGAAGCTTGCTATTCCAGTTGGTACTGAACTTGATAACGGTCCGCACCTTTGGTGTAGGAGGGGTGCTGCTGGATTCAGTGTGATCGGTTTCCGGCGGCGGCCCGGCCAGAGGATCCACAGGAGCAGTTTGCTTCTTGCTCATGCTGGATCCCTGTTGGCGATAGATTTCAGGGCCTCGATGATCGATTGGGCCTGACGGCGATTGAGCTCGGCCAAGGGCTTTTTGAACATACGATTGCAGATCGACTCCACGTTGATGCGAACCGTTGCACCATTGATACGCCCGAGCAGATCCACAATCAGAGCGTCCTGTGCGGGCGTGCGTTTCCAGTGGGCCAGCTGCTCTATGCCGTCCCGTCGATTCTGGCGACGCTCGGAACGCTCCTGGGGCTCCAGCAGATGGGCAAGGTGAGCGACCAACTGCTTGCCGGATCTGGCAGAGATACGGGAAAGCGATTCGGAGCCGGTCTGTTCAAAGAGGATCGTATAGAGCATGCCTTCATCAAAGCCGAGTTTTTTTGCCAGGCCCCAGACCCGCCGGATGTCGTCCTTGCTGATGCGTCCCAGAGCAGGCTGCCCGGAAGCGCTGGCCCGGCGACGGCGCTGCAGTTCCCGGATATGATCCTGGGTTGTTTTCCCGGACTTTTTCACTGGACCGTCTCCCGATCCACGACGCGCAAAATGACCAGAAGCAGGAAGGCCAGCCCCAGCCAGATGGCCGGGTCAAAAGGAGCAACGACTGCGCCGTATTTCTGGAGGCTCCAGAGAAAGCCGCCCAGGGCATAGATCCCTGTGCTCAGGCAAATGCCGATGATGCCGAGCATGATGTGGCGGCTCCAGCGCAGTCGTTGATAAGGCTGCCGTTTCATGGTTAAACTGCAACCTCCATATCCGTGCCTTCGACCGTGGCCGGTTTCACATACAGCCTTTCGATTTCGTCTTCGATCTCGATTTTGGTGATCTTCCTGGCAGTGATGGGATCGCTCAGGATGGCATCCTTGTTCAGCTCCAGTTTCATGCGCAGGAAGACCCGGTTGAATTTTGTCACAGCCTTGTTGTAGAATTCGAGCATGCCGTTTTCTGCCAGGATCTTCTCGATCAATCTGGCCGATGTGCGCGTCTTCACTGCTGCTGGCTTGTCCCGGTAGCTGATGCTTCCCGTGGTCAGTTCAGCGGTCTTTTTGTCGGTCGGGAAGAGCTCCTTGCGGTTGCGATCCGTATAGGCCTTGATGCCCAGACTGATGGCCAGGATACCTTCTTCGATCGGCTTGATCCGGTCACCCAGCTCTTCCTGCAGCTGTTGGATCTGATCGTTGAAGTGGTTTTCCAGTTCGCGTTTCTGGCGCTGCAGTTCACCCATGCGGGCTACGGCATGCTCCAGGTCGTTCCGGGTTTTGATCGGTTCAACGGCCACGAGTGGCGGTTTTTCTTTCTTCTTGCTCATGCAGTCTCCTTCATGTCCTGCATGACCACGCCACCGGACTTGCGTTCAGAGACGGCCACACGGGCTTTCTTCTTCGCCGGAGACTTGCGAGCCGCAGCCTTCTTCACTGCGGCCTTTTTGGATCCGGTTTTCTTCTTCTTTGCTGGCATTGAGGGCCTCCTTGGGTTTTTGAACTGATTTTGGTTAGTTAATGGCGGCGCCCGTTTGCTCAAATTCCTGGCGCGGAGCCAGGCCACCGAGAAGAGTTTCCGAAGCATTCGTTATGGCCTCCGAAAGACTGCTGCCTTCCAGTTTGCCTGACAGGGTTTCGCTTACGCGCTGGGCATTGATGCCCTTCATGTCTGGATACATGCGTTTGGCTGTGATCAGGACGTCGCGCTGGGTATAGTTGCTTTTCCGGAGACGGTAGCGCAGATCGAGGCGAGGCAGAGCGGCGATGTGTTCGCCCTTGAGCTGGAAATTGCCCTGCTTGTCCACGGCATCTTCAAACTCCACTCGCAACAGATTGCACAGATGCTGGATGCCCAGCGGTGTGCGGTAAAGGATAGCGGAGGCAAAGCGGCCTTTGAGACCGGGCCCGCTGAAAACCAAGCCAAACCGTTTCTGCGCGATCAGGACGATATCATCTTCCGTCAACGGGTGCAGGCCCAGATGGTCGATGCGGTGACCCAGTTCGGGCTGATTGAAAATGCGCTCCCAGGTGCGGTGTGTCTTGCCAAAGAGAATGATGCTGAACAGGTGATCGGAGTCGGCACCGGCAATTTCATGGATCTTTTTCAGGTCGCGGAATGTCTGCAGATTCAGGTCCTGGGCTTCGTCGATGACCAGGATCACCTTGCGGCGAGTGCTCTCTGCCTGGCGCAGCGCCTGGGCCAGAGCATGGTACTGACGTTCTACGGATCCGGGCACGTAGGCCGTGGGATCGCAGGCCTCGATCAAAAGCTTCATGATCTGGCTGATCCTCGATGCTGTCTTGGTGAATCCCTTGAGGGATACGACTACAAAGCGGCGGCGTTCGTCATGCTGCCAGTAGTCCACAAGCCGGTTGTGCAGAGTGGTTTTTCCAGAACCTACGTCCGCTACGATGGCCAGAAATCCGTTCTTCTTGATGGTTTGTGCGATAGCCTTGTTCGCAACGGCGACGTTGCGAGTTTCAATGAGCGGTTGCTTCATTGGTTTTCTCCTTATATTTTTCTACGATCATGTTACAAAAATAGACCAGATGCGCGGACTTGATGGAGCCCGTAATTTTGAGCTCGTTGGCGAAGACGGTGCGCAGGGTTTCCAGCGGCGGATTCTCTGGATCCAGAGCGTTGATTTCCGCATCGTCCAGGCGGGTGAGACGATGCACCCAGAGCAGAGCAGATTCGAGCGTGGCAAAGGATTCCGGTGGGGCCAGCGAGCTGGTCTCTACAGCCTGCGCCGGATTAGGAAAGCGCAAGACCTTCGCCTGGTTTTCGGGCGGCAGAGTATCTTCAAAAAGCACCATCTTGGCCAGCCGCTTGCCACGAATGCGGGCCTCGTCGCGGTTGATTGCCCCTTGCGACTGCGGATTGCTTTTGATGTCTTCGAACCCATGCTCGCGCTCACGTGGATCAACAAGCGGCACGATGCGACCATCAGGCAATTCTGCGACGTAGCGGCGCTCCTCCCCCTGGCGAACGGCTGGCATGTAGATGGCAATTTTCTGGCCAATTACAGCGTCTTCGTGAGTGACATAGAACTCCGTCCCATCAATCGAAATTTGGCCGAACCGATTCACTACACGTTTCACGTTGGCGACCAGAGCATCATACACATTCTGTTCGGTGATGCGGCGGATGGGATGGTCTTTGACGCCAGCCTGCCAGCGGCTGTAGAAGCCCCGCTTGCGACAGATGTGGGCAGCCCAGGCCTGGTAGAAATAATTCAGTTGGTTGATGTTCTGAATGGTATGCCGGGCCAGAATGGATTCCGGCCCGCGCTTGACCGCACCGATCCGGGACTCCACCAAGCCCTTTGCAGACGGGTTGCCGGGCAGGTGGGTTTCGACCCGGGATCCGAGCCGGTTCACAAAGCGATTGATCAGGCTGGAATTGCCGATGCCCGAGCCGCGGTCAGCATAGAGAATGTCCGGGACGCCCTCGAGAGGGCAATCGTGCAGCGGAGGCAGGCGCCCTTCCAGCGGTGATTGCGTGCCACGCTTGGGCAGGAAAGCCCACTTGAGAAAGGCCAGCCAGTCGGTCGAATTTTCCCCGCCTTTGGTGGCGCTCTTTGAGGTGGGCAGCGGCGCAAAGGCGCGCACCAGAAATGTTTTGCTATGCATATCAACCAGGTAATACACCCAGATTTTGAAGAGGCCTTCGCGCAGCAGGAGGTCGCTCGCATGGGTATCGCCGCGCGGCAGGTCGTAGGGCACGACCCGGCCATCCAGGCGCAGGTAGTAGTGATTCATGGGAGTGGCATCCACAACGAAGACATGACCGGGATGGTTGGCTGTGATATGATAGGCGGCGGAGCGCCGAGTGGAAGCCTTCTGATTCAGGCCTTCGCGGCGCAAGATGCGGTTCATGCGCACCAGTCCGGCGGGCGTGGAGTAGAATCCCTTAGGCAGCAGTCCCATGTTCTCTGCAACCATGATGCGCAGTTCCGTGGATCCGTAGTGCCCCTGGGACAGACCGGCCACGGACAGAGCATGCTCACGCTCCATGGCCAGGGCGGCGTCCGATTTGCGCGACTTGCGTGCGACCCGGCCAGCAGCCAGCGAAACAGGAGAATGACCACGTTTCAGATGCTTTAGTTTCTGATAAACCGTGGCAGGGCTCAAACCTGTAAGCTGAGAAAATTCGCGGAGCACGTCACCGCGCTCCTGCCGGCTGCTGGCCTGCGCATGGCGCTCGGCATAAGCCAGTAGAACACCCATGTCTATGGATTTGCCGCGCGCCATTTTCTTTCTCAGCCCTGAGGAACGAGGTCGGATTCGTCAGCGAGGGTTTCGCGCGCCGTCTGGTGCCCCCAGATGATCCCGCCCCAGCGGTTCTTGAGATTCTCCAGGCTGGCTTCAATGGCTGATAGAGAGCGAGCAAAGTGTCCGGCCACTTCTGCATCCACAGCGTCAGCTGACATGCCATCGATCTGGCCCATGAGGCCGATGACCTGGGGTGCAACGTCGGTCAGAAGCTGGATGGCATCCTTTTTATGCGTGATGTAGACGAGCCTTGCGGGGTCGATGTCCTTGGTTTCGATCAGGGCTTTTTCGAGATCAGCCGCGCGCTGACGGGCCTGCTCCAGATCCTCCTGCAACGTGGAGATAACGCTGTCTTTCGCGCTAAGTTGAGCTGTTTTTTGCTTCAACTTGTGATCCAGCTTCTTGGCCTCATCGCCAGATTCACTTTTCAATTCATTGCGAATTTGCTTCGCAAAGTCTTTGGCTGAGATTTCCGTGCCATCTTCCAGCACCACTTTGCCGCCCTGAAACTGAATCGAACCATCGGAGATAGCCTGTGCGGTTTCCTCATGGCGGGCATACAGCAGCAGATGGGTGATGGGTTGCGATAGCACTTGCTGTGCGTCGGAAGAATCGGCGAAGCGATCAGCCACGGTCATCAGGTTCTTGAATGTGGTATAGGAAGACTGGAAGTTTGTGAGCAACCACTCATGCATGGAACCGCAGTTCTCAATTAAGAACAGCTTCTGATCGCGGATGGTCTTGAGAGCCATGGCCATGGTGGCCAGGCCGACTTTGACTTGCTGCCGCGCGAACTGCAACAGAGCGGTGTGCTCTGCCGTAAAGGTCAGCTCTTTGCCGGTTTCCGGGTCAGTGATGATGAGATTCTGGGTTGCGATGTCTTTCTCTTTTCGAGCCATATAGTTTTCTCCATTTGTGTGCGGGCCATTGGCAGCCCTTGAATGATCTGATTCTGTAACGGGAGCGCCAGCCCGTATGCTGTGTAATGTTTATCGATCAGCTGCGCAGCCTGCATGTCTGCCAGAGCCCGTTCCACATTGCGCCGCGGCGCGCCTGTGGCCAGAGCCAGATCCGGGACGGACCAGACTCCGGGGAAGTAACGGATCAAGAAGTACATGATCTGGCTGACGAGCTGAGCGCGGGTCATGGTTGCGTTATCACCTCCTGCATTTACAGATCCTCCAGCAGAATCATTCTGGTCACGTGACCGGCCAGAAGTTCAAAGGAATAGATCACACGGTAACCATTATGGTTTCTGTAGTTCCCTACGAGGTTGCCGTACGGATCGGAAACGGACAGGCAAGCAGGCCCGGCCCCCATGCCGGTTATGATGTGCTTGAAATCGCCGTAGGCAATGCCAAAGGGCACGGGCCTGCGATAGCGCCGGATGTGCGCGGCAATGTGTTCGGCCCGGGCGGTGTAGTTACGCGCTCGGAATAGTATACCATGTTCGGCCAGGATGTCGTTCAGCACATCCATGTGAAACAGGGAGTCAAAGGCATCATCGCGTTTGCGTAGCCTGTGTTCCAGCATGGAGTAGTAGGCGTAGCCGCCAGCTGGTGTGCTGAATGTGGAGAAAGCTCCAAAGATGTCCGGGTATTTCAGGCTCAGCCAGACATACACATTCTGGAACGAATTGCCCATACACTGAGCCCAGTCCGGGATCTTGAAGCGCGGTGTAGAAAGATCGCCGCGCTGCGGATTCCAGGGGAAGACCGGCTCGACTTCGACTTCGATGACGTTTTGAGCGATCATAGGCCGAGCCACATCAGGAAGCGCCGGAACGGACTGTAGAGAATCACATCCGGCTCGGGGGTCAGATTGCGAGCGCTGGCACTGGCCACAATTTCGCGGCTGGCCAGCGGTCGGCGGCTACGGGTAGATTTGACCGGCGTTCTGGATTCGATTTTGCGCCGGGTGCTGGTTTTTGTTTTTGCAGACATTATGTCTCCTCCTTACTTAATGTTTACGATCTTTATCAAATAGATGGCGGAACCGGTCGGCTTCTGCCTTGAGGCAGGTTTTGCACTTGTGCTCCTGAAAGACCTGATCCACGCGCCGGAAACAGGATCCGCAGATGTGCAGGCCGTGCTGCGCGGCAGCCAGGTGATCGGCAAAGCTGATAGCTGGCGTCCTCTGGAACTTCACGGAAGTCTGGCGCTCGATGGGATTGACGTTCATGCATGGTACTCCTGAATGATCCTAAAGGGGTTTAGAATGAATAGATATGTCATGTGTACGGGTCCTCGGGCACATGTGTACAGAAGTGGATCTGGATCGGATCTGCCTCAATGGTGCACACTGTGCCGGGCTCCCATTTCCACAGCATGCGCCAGATGCGGAGGCGTATTTTCAGCGAGACCCAGAAAGTATTGTCCGCACTGCGCAGGAAAATTCGATCAAAGAGAAATCTTCTGCCTGGTGGTAAAATGGCTACAGACTCAGGCTTCAGGTACATTGCGCTACAACTCTCAGCTACAAACGCTTCTATCCGCACCAACATATCCTTTGCTCGCTGCCGCGAAACCAGATGAGGAGCATGCAAAAGACGCCTTCTACGCTCTTGTTCTTCATGGGCAAGGAATTCGCGATAAGCTGAATGCCACCGGGCAAAAGGAATTACTCGAAACCATAGAAAACGTAGTAATCCCTGAACATTTTGATTTACTTGACGGAACATCTCTTAAATCTCCAGCTTGACTTTTGCATTGTATAACTTTTCAAGATCGAGGCGATAGCGGTGCACCATGAACTGGTCCGGTTCAAGTCCCCGCCGCTTGAGCCCAACCCAGAGTCCGGCCAAAGCCGCTGAACTGAGCTTGCGCTTTTCAGCCGGAGAAAGGCCTGAGCCAACCTCAGCGCAATGCGCGGCAATAGCAGACAGAGCCAGATTGATGGGCCTCAATTCCGACTGGTCAGGCCAGCTCTGGCTCATAAGCATGCCCCCATGGAAATCAATGCGGCTGATTTGATTAAAGTTAAGACGACCCTCGAAACCGAGCTGAGGGAATTGAGCGCCTTGGAGAACCACAAGGGCATCAGCACGGAATTGATCACAGAACTCAGGGAATTGAAGCGGGCCCGCGAGGTGCTCCTATTGCTTCTTCTCCAGAAGCTCAATTCCACTACGTTCGACTTACCAATCCCGGAAGGGTATTGCTCATAGCTCACGTTTCTTTCCCCTGGAGGAGAGCTGTTACTTCCGGGATCTTTTCAGGATCAAGGTGCGACGGCAGAATTTTGGGAGTGATTCCCAAATGATGCAGATCCGAACGCAGGTGATCGAATATGGCAGAGTGGAATTCCTGCTGTTTTGAAACTTCGCTGACAAGGATGGCAACCCGGCGCAGCAACAAACGGATTTCCATAATCCGCGCGGCATTCGCCGGGTGCACAAAACCGCCGCTGCTTTGTAGTGTGTCAACAAGGACCGACGGCGATTCATCCATCTCAAAGCTGACGCTTACCATTTCCAGCCCCCCGCATGCACAGCCAGCGCCACATAGAAAGCCAGGGCTACGCCAGCGGCCACGAGCCAGAGCCACTCAGTCATGGATGTTCTCCTGCATCCTGTCCCGATATGCCCGAGCCGCCTCTTCAATGAACAACAATTCCAAATGATGGTTGTTCCCGCAACGCGCGCAGTTATCCACATCCATAAATTTAGAAGGCGCATTGTTTGGCTTCCAGCTCTGTTCATCTGAACCGTGGGGCCTATGCGCGATCCCGCCGATAATTACAATGCCTGCGCAATCAAGGTCCAGGATTTGTTCGATGACATAACCGGCCCTCTTGACTTTTTCGATCTCATGCGTCAGGCTTATAAAATCGCGCCGTTCCGGTGGTATCGCCACGACCACCTGGCGATTCGCTATCATCATCTGGGCCACCTCCGCAGCAGCGGCCACAGCCGGAGGACATCAGCATCACTCAGCTCCAGATCCTCCTGGATCCGCTGCACCATCCAGATCACCTGCAGGCGCCCTCCTAGCACGTGTGCGAAATGTGTGTACGATATTCCCAGATTCTGCGCGGCGCGGGTAAAATTGCCGTGCTTGGCCTTGAGCTTGCGCTTGATGGCCCCTAAGTCGGTCGGTTCAATTCTGCGCCAGAGTTCTGCGCCGCCACTGCGGGCCAGATGCTCGATGCGCTCTGCTGATGCTGCTTGCATGCTTACCTCTTTTTTATAAAAATTGCAAAGCCTGTTAACGTCCGGCCGACGATCCTGCCATCAGGCTCATGGCACACGAGTGCCCGGGATGTGCGCAGTCGGGATTCGAACCCGATGAACCTCCGCAGGCTGCGCCGTTTGCCATTACGCTGCTCGGCTCAGGTCCATGCGCTGACGCAACAGACTCAGGTAGTTCTTGCGGGCCAGTTTGCCCATTTTGGCGGTGTAACGGTAAGCCTTGTGGTGGCGGAAGAGCGGACAGGCCAGGTTCAGTTCCCGGATGGCTGCGGCATCAAGGCCGGCCAGAGTGGCGAGCGCCCCCTCATCGGCCTGATCTGCGATCGAGCTGGCCAGAGTCCGCCCACGTTCCAGAGCGGCCTCCAGTTGGGCCACGGCCTGGAGGGTGTCGTCTTCATAGTTGCGCCACTGGTCCAGAGTGGCAGAACGGCCTGGTTTTTTCATCCGATGCAGGCGAGCGAGCTCCCGCCCCTGGCCCGGATGAGCGGCTTCTGCGTCATAGCAGCGCTGCATGATAACATTGCGCTGCAGGCGTTCCTGAGCGGTGCTGACCAGACTGGCCAGCTTGCCCTGCTCTTTGCCGTCCAGCTCCCTGCAGTTGTCTGCCAGCCATTGAATCTTTTCTTGAAGTGTTTGCATTTGAATCCCCTTTTCTGCTTGCCTTTTTTATTGCTTCCATGGCCAACATTGGCCACGGTTAGCAGTAGTAGCAAAGAAAATACCATATACCATACAGAAGTCAACCAGAAAAATACCGCATGACGTATTTTTTTTGTGCAGGGAGATTATGCTCGATCGATTGGATGAATTGCGGAAGGCTCGGGGCCTGAATCAACGTGAGTTTGCACGGGCAATCGGCCTGCATCCGTCTTCAATCACGGATTTCAAGAAAGGGCGCTCAAAATCATTCTCTCAGGACACCATAACCCGGATAATCAAGGAATTCGGCGTTAATGCCCATTGGCTGCTAACCGGGGAGGGGCCGATGTTTCTGGACCGGGAGCCAGACGCCGATCCTCCACCGCGCCGCCTGCCCTATCAGAAGCCGCCCCGGCCGGAATCTTGGAGCATGCGTCTCTATGGTAAAATCCCGGCCAGTCCGCCGTCGGGCGTGGATCAGGAGTATACCATGGTGCAGGTGCCGGATTTCCCTGGTCTGCATGACCGCTGCTATCTGGCCCGGGTGAAGGGCCAGTCGATGCAGGGCATGGGCATCTATGACGGGGATATTGTCTTTGTGGATACGCTCAAATCGGCCAGGAGCGGGGATATCGTGGTGGCCTTTGTGGATGGGGAGGGCACGCTCAAGCAGCTGGTCCGGCATAAGGGGCGGACTCTCCTGCGGGCCCACGGGCGCGGCATGCCGGATCTGGATATCACGGAGAAGCAGGCCGCGGTGGACGGGGTGGTGATCAAGCTGGAGCGCATGTTCTTGCGGGAGGATGTGCTGGAGGATACTGTGGAAAAAAGGGAGGCTGGGGAGAAAAAGTAGTTGCGGGGGCCTCCTTTTCCGATAACCTGATCTATAGCTATTATGACCGAAATAAACCTTTCAAGCTTCCTGTTTGCTACTCCGTCCCTGCTTTCGGGATCCGCTCGGGTTCTGGATCTGGCAGGCACGTTCGACCAGTACAATGTGTCAGCATCAAGAGAAATCGCCGATTTGCGTGCTTTACGCAATGACATGAAGGCTGTGGGGTCAGATCTAAGACATGCCGCCGAGTTCATCGAATCAACCCGGCCATAGCATAACGGTCTGGACCAGCCATTCTCCGGTTCCCCCGCCGGACTGGCTGGAGTATTATGAAAGGGTGATTCCCGGCTCTGGCAGCCAGCTATTGGCTCAATGGCATGCCCAATCAGAACACCGCATGCGCCTCGAATTCAGGGTCGTGAATAGTAACATCAGAATGCAGTATCTGGGCTGGCTTTCTGCGACAGTCTTGGGTCTGGCTGGAATCGGTGGCGGTATCTTTCTTGTTGCGTTAGGGAAGGAATTGACCGGGTTTGGGGCCGTTGTCAGCTCAGTCGTGGCCTTGGCGGCCGTTTTCATTCTGGGCCGCAGAAAGCAGGAGTCAGAGCTGTCAGCCAAAAGAAGCCTCGAATCTCAGTAGGCCTGGGAAAAAAAGTGGTTGCGGGCTGGTTGCCCGGGGTAATGCTACAAGGATGAAAAAGCTAATCGTCTTATTTATGATTCTTAGTGTGGTTGCCTGCGCAAAACAGGAGCCGCAGGATACTCTTAATAAAATGATCAAAGCCTCCTGCGCTGGAGACAAAGCCAGTTTTTTTGAGCATTTGGATCGGAAGAAAATGAAAGAAGCTGTTGGGCGTCAGCCTGGCCTCTCCGGGATGGGCGATGCAGCCAGTCAGGTCATTTTCCAGTTTATGGCCAACGAGGTGGACAAGAAAGAGAACGGTTCATCCTGCCAGATGAAGCTACTGAAAGTGGAGGATGGACCAGACGGGGCGCGTATTGCCACAATGCAATATGTCAGTGGGAATCAGCAGCGCTGGGTGTTCAAGGCCGATGAATCCGGGAAGTGGAAGGTCGTTGAGTTGATGCAGCGGGATTCATGAAATCTGATGAGCGAATCTGGCGGCGGTCTTCTCCTGATTTCCCTGAGCCTTGTGATTCTGGCAGAGCTGGTCCAGGTCGCCTACAATTATGTGCAGATCGGCAGGGCCAAGAAACAGATTCGGTCTGAACGCCAAAGAATTGCATCATGGGACCGCTTGCGGGTATGCTGTGACGAGCAGGGAAATCCTATTGACCCCCGCTCAGATTTCCGATAACTTGGACACAAGATGCTGGCTGCAGTTCCACAGAAGCTTTCTCATCAGATTCTATACACAATGGGATTCAGCATGCCCAGTGGGGATGTCGATGAGTTTTCCTTGCACCGATACAAGCGCGCCTTGAGCAAACTGATTCGGGAGGACCTCGCGGAACCAGAAGACTTTTCTGCTTTGATGCTCGTGGATCAGAATCTGGGCAATATGACAGATTTCCGTCAGTGTTTCGAGCAAGCCATCCGGCTATTCCCATCAAACAGCATCTTATCCATGTACGTCATCGGCGAAATGGCATCTGCCCCTAACGATCGGTTCAATAGCAAGGAAGAGATCTTCCGGTACTATTTCTCGCATCCATTGAGCGCAGAGCCCCCTTTGAATTTCTGGGCCTGGCGTGATGGCTGCTACTATCTCGGCCTGCATACCTTCACCGAACCACAGAAGTTCACAGTGAATGTCTTCAGGAATGAGACTTGCGAGATAATCCTGGGCCCCCTGCAGGCACAGACCACCCTCGAACGGATCAATGGCGTGGGTATGGATTATCTGTTTTTCATTTTGCAAGAGTTAGCATTTCGCATAGCTACCGAAACAGCAGAAGAAGATGAGATCAATTTTGCGCGTAAAATTCTCGGAACAGAGGCCTTTCAGGAATTCCTTTCGCGGTCAACGGTTAAGCCTGCTACCATTAGAGATTATTCTGGTTTTCTTCCCGTGGCTTTGTGAATCTTGGACTTTGATCTATGGAATTCCATAAAACAGGTGCGCCTGGTGAGTCGGCCGGAGACCTGATTTTTTTTCTCCTTGACTTCTCCGGGAATTGACCGGTCCGGCAAACCATGCCAGCGCCAAACAATCCTAACTATTTTGACGATCCCATAACAGCCCAAGAAGCGGCGCGCATTCTGGGCGGGATCAGCTCGGAAACGGTCCACAACTATCGCAAGCTCGGAAAATACCGGGGGCGCTTCCGCATCCTTTCCCGCCGAACCATCCTCTATTGTCGCGAAGACATTGTGGCCCACGCAGCGGCCTGCTCCAGCCGCGCGGAATTTTTCTGTGAGTAAATAGCGGTTTTTTTCAGAAGTTTCAGGTTTTTGTAGAACTGCCCGCAACCGGCCGTTGCATGCGTTCCAGAAGTCTGCTATCTTCCTCTTGTTATTCCGGGTATCTTTCCGGGAATGCGAAGCCCCTTTTGCCCGGAGCTGCGGCTCCGGGAAATTTTTCTGGGCTGGAGGCGGATGGAAACAAAGCTGAAACTCGGCGACCTGATCAGCTACGCTGTACTGATCGGATCCATGCTGGTCTATTATTTCACGGCCCACCAAGCCACGATGCAGCGCGTCGTCGTCCTGGAAACCAAGGCCATCCGCACCGAACAGGACATCTCTGAAATCAAGCAGGACCTCAAAGCTGTGCTGGGTCTTCTGAGGCAGCGCCGATGAAGTGGTTCTACACAGACGATCGGACGGGCAAATTCAGCGGCACGACTCTGCGCAGTTGGCTGCTCTTCCTCCTCTGCTTTTCTTATGCTCTAGCGTTGGCCATCGGATCCTTCCTGGGCCTCGAAATCAGTTCGGCCCAGCTGGATTTGCTCGGTCTGCTGCTGATGGCCTTTGGAGCCGGCGGCATGCTCTACATGGGCAAGCGCATCAACGAATCCCGTTCTCTTCCCCGCACACCGGAGCGCCCCTCTGTGGACGCAAGGCAGTTATGAATGCAGCGTTCGCTCTCATACAACGCTTGCCCCTCAAAGTTAGCCTCAGTCTGGCAGCGCTGCTCCTGCTGGCTGTTCTCTTTCTGGGGCTGCGCAGTTGCTCAGCTCTCAGCTTTGCCCTGGGCACGGAGGAAACAAAGACCAGTCCTGACGTGCAGCTTTCTCCTCCCGCTTCTTATCATGATCTCCGGGTGCCTGAGTCTCCCCCAGGAGGCTCGCGTCCGGCGCGATAACGTATGCCAGGGCAGCTTCAAAAGCACAGCGGGCACGCTGATCATACCACCGGAAGCGGTGGTTGCGCCCCGGGAACTCCGGACGATCGAACACAGTCATTTTGTACCTGCCTTCCGCTACAACCACCTCGTGACCCATGCAGCCGACCTCAGCCGCTGCCTGCAGGCCGAACAATGTTTACGGAAGTGGACGGAATGGGAACGCGATTGTCGGGCCGAACAGATCCGGCAACTGCGGCACTCGCCCCTTCCCGCCGCGCTCCAGCTCTTCCAGAGCTGCAAGATCACCAAGCCTGCCTGCCCGGAGCCCGTCAGCATGTATAGCGCGACGGTCAAAGAGCGGGCCTTCGCTCTCTATTTGCAGGGACACAATCCCGAGCAGATCGCCGCGGCTTTGCGGCCGCAGTATGCCCGGCTCAGTGCCAACACGGTCCGCAAGTGGGCCGAACCAGGCGACCCGGAACAAAGCTGGGATGCCCGCCGCTCCGATGTGGACCGCGCTGTGCGCCGGCGCATTGAGGAGCAGTCAGCCACGGCCCGGGTGCAGATTCGCCATCAAGTGCAAACCCTGCGCCAGTCACTCTATGAGCGGTTGGTGTCAGAACAGGCCCCGGAGGCCAAATCCTTTGAGGGGTCAGTCTATGCCTTCCGCGCTCTGCTGAAAGCGGAGATGGACATTGAAGCAGAGGCAGAGAATCGGTTCAGTCCGCTCATGGCAGCGGAAGCACTCCTCGAGGCCCTGCACGATCACCCGGAAGTGCGCAAGGTGCTCAAGAAGCACTGGGTAGAGATCAAGGGCATCATTGCCGGCAAACTCAATCATCTCACACAAACGCGTGAAATCGAGGTCACATGAAGCAACGTTTAGCAATCCTTTTGATGGCGGCCTTATTTATGGGAGCAACAGTAGAGAAAGAATTCCTGGAGCATGTTCTCACGGAGGGCGAACGCAAATTCGACAAAACCACCCTCGAAGAATTTCTGGTCCGCAACATCGTCGTGCGCGACGGGGCAAAGTACACGGCCTATGATTTCAGCGGCCATGCGCCTTTGCGCTGGATCACCCGCAAGCTGGCCCAGCAGAAGCATGTCGTTTGCATGAAGGCCGCCCAGGTAGGCTTCTCCACCTGGATGATCGGGCGCTCCTTATACCTGACCAATGGCCGTTCCATGAACGTCGCCTTCTTCTTCCCCAACCAACAGGCCATGTCGGATTTTGTGCAATATCGCATCGACCCCTTGCTGGCCAGTTCGCCTTACTTTGAAAAAATGCTGCGCCAGACCGGCGGTACGGATAACATCAAGATCAAACAGATCGGGCGGGCCATCTACGCCTTCCGCTCGACGTCGACCATGACCGGCGTAAAGTCCTTCGACTCCGACGTAAACATCGAAGACGAGGTGGACGAACACAACCCCGAGCATCTGGAGTTCACCCGCGACCGCCTTTTGCACTCCAAGTTCGGCTACATAATGGCGGGCAGTCAGCCCTCCATTGATGACTACGGCATCCACGCCCAGTTCCAGGATTCGAGCCAGAGCTGGTGGCATGTGCGCTGCAGTTGCGGTGTCTGGAACCATCTCGTGGATCTCTTTCTGTCCGATCCCGAGCGCTTGATTCAGAATGGCCAGTATTGCTGCAGCTCCTGCCAGAAGCCCATCGATAACCAGAAGGGCGAATTCGTAGCCGCCCGCGAGCATGAAATTGCTGGCATCCAGCTCTCGCAACTGGCCTACAAACAGCTCTCCCCGGGTGAGATCCTGCGCCGCTACCAGCGTGCCCAGGCATCCCTACAGAAGCGCAAGAATTTCTACATCTCTGTCATTGGTGTGCCCTTTTCCACGGACGATGAGAAGCCTATCAGCCAGGCTGTGCTGACCAAACAGCGCGGGGACCACGGTCTCCAAGAAGGCGCAGAATTCTTTACCTACATGGGAGCCGACCAGGGTGACACGGTCCACATGGTCTTTGGCGAACCCACCCCGGACAGCCGGATCCGTATCATCGGTCTGGCGAAATTCTCCGTGCTGGATGAGGATGCCCACTGCAACGCCATCATTCGCTTTAACACCTATGCTGGCCTCATCGATGCCATGCCCAACAAGAACTGGGCCATCCGCATGGCACTCAATTTTCCGGAGGTCGTAAAGATCCAGTATTTTGCGCGAAAGTTCGCGGAACGCACGGAGACACTGCCCGGAGCAGAGGACGTCGATACCATCCTGACCAATCGAGACGATTCCTTACAGGAGACGGTAGATGCCATTCGCAATGGCCTATTCGTTTTTCCGGATCCGGAACGCCTGAGCCCGTCGGACGCGGCCCTCTTTGCTGAATTTGAATATCACTTGAAAATGCTCATCCGTGAACGTGGCGAGGACGAAAATGGCAAGCCCCTTTACCAGTTCAAGAAGCGCGTAGCCAACCACTTCGGGATGGCTCTCAATTCTCTGCGGCTGGCCTATGAGGGCATCTACGGCAGCTCAGTAAGGCAAGGAATCATAGGATGAAATTCTGGCAGGTAGACAAAGCGACTGGCCTGGCCCAGGCCGAGCAGGCGCTGATCCATGGCAATGGCCAGGGCCGTATTATCCTGAGCGATCAGGCGGCGCTCCTGGCAGATGTGCCCCCGGCTACTGCTGCGACGCAAGATCCGGCCAGCGCGCCTCCGGGTCTCTACCAGCGTGCCTTTCGGGTTCTTTCTGCCATACTCATTGATGGCTACTTTCTGGACCTGACGGAGGAAAAAGTTTTGAAGGCCGCCCTCCCCAAATTCGACGGCGTGACAATCTTCAAGAACCATAGGCCCGATGTCAACGACTGGGTGGGCGTCATGAAGAATCCACGCTGGACAGACAGCCGCGGACCCGGCATCGATGCTGACTTCCTGATCGATCAGGAATCCAATGTGCGGATTGTCAAGGGGCTGGAGATCGGTGCCATCAATAGCTGTAGCGTAGAGCTGCGCTTTCAGTGCAAACGTTCCCATGATGACATGGGCTGGGAATTCTACGAGAACCTGGGCCGCGAGGTCGATGGCCAGGTGGTGCGCTGGATCGTGACCCGCATCACGCGCATCCCCGAGGTCAGCCTGGTTTATGCGGGCGCGGACCCTGGCGCGCGGGTGCTGGGACTATCGGCACCAGAGTCCCGGCCGCTGCAGGGAAAAGAAATCAATAACAAACCTGAACCGGAGGAAAGCAAATTGGATATCGAGGAACTGAAAGAAGAACTGGCCACGCTCAAGGCGGCAAAAGATGCGCAGAGTGCTGAAATGCAGCGCCTGAGCGAATTCGAACAGGGCGAAATAGCAGCGGTCCGCGCGGAAGCTCTGCGCCTGTACCAGACCCTGCGCGGCGACAAGGCCACGGCCACACTGGTAGCCGCCATTGGTCAGGCCAACCTGAGCACGGCGCGGGCCTACATCGAGGACTACCAGCGAGAACTAGACGCTGCCCATCCTGCACGTTGCGCGCAGTGTGGATCCACGAATGTGAGCCGTGCATCCGCAAAGCCGGATGCGAATCTGCCGCCGCTGAAACCGGAAGCCGCCATCGACATGGACGCCTTCCGGGTAGGGAAATAGGGACATGGCCCTCACACGCAAATGCAGGGCCGTGGAGGCCTCCCTGATTTGGCGGCCACTCGAAGGGTCTGAATCGATTTTGGATACAAATGGACGCAGCCACACGCAAATGCAGGGCCTTCCAGAAGACTTTCTAAACGACGAGACATAATCCAGAGGTTATTGGGACGAAAATCGTGTTTGCAAGACTGAAAAAACTCATCGCGCCGGCCTTCTTCTTCCTGTTCCTGAATCGGGAGGAGAGGCGCAGCCTCTTTCTGGGGGGTTCGGGCTCAGGAGACCGTGCCAGCGCGGCAATGGGCAGCAAGTTTTCTATCGAGCAGGTTCAGCCGGATTTCCCCATCGATTTTCTGGACTTGATCCAGCGGCTGGTCATGATCACCCCTGATCTTTCGCAGGCCGTGAAACGCATCGTGCAGCTGGCCAACACCGGCCTTGAGTTTGAGCTTGAGGATGCGAGCGATGAAATGCGTGAGAAGGCCCGGCTGGAAATAAAGGATTTTCTGGCAGCCCATCCCAGCATCATCAACCGGCTGATTCGGCAGGTGGCATTGACCGGGGCTGTTTCCGCCGAGGCCGTCCCCAATCTGGACATGAAGGGCCTGGCAGAAATGCGGCCCGTGCGGGTGGCCAGTGTGCGTTTTGCCCGCGAAGAAGCCCGGGGCCGGACCACCTATGTGCCCCACCAGCTGATTCAGAACGGGTATGCCCTGCTCAATCCGCGCCAGTATTACTATGAGGCTCTCGAAACGACGGAAGAGTCGCCCTACGCAATCCCGCCTTTCATCGCAGCCATAGAATCCGTCTTCATTCAGAAAGATGCCAGCACCTCGATCAAGAGCGTTCTCGGGAAACTGGGCCTGCTGGGTTTCCTGCACGTTGTCCGCCGGCGCCCGCGTCCGCGCCCCGGCGACAGACCGGAAGAACTGGCAGCCCGGGAAGAAAAGGAGCTGCAGCTCCTGCGAGATTCTGCCCTCTCTAAATTGAGCAAAGGACTGATTGTCTCCTACGACGACGTAAGCACGGAGCATGCACCGGTGACCGGCGATACGCGCGGTTTCGATTCCGTCTGGAAGACCAATGAGGAACAGATTGCGTCCGGCCTTGATATTGATCCTGCCATTCTGGGCCGGAGCTACTCGACCACCGAAACCTATGCGGGGGTGGTCTTCACTGCATTTGTGCGCAAGCTCGCCAACCTGCGCCATCCCGTAGAGAACTTTTTGAAATTCGCCCTGACTTTGCACCTGCGCAGCCTGGGCTACCAATTCAGTCGGCTGTCGGCGCAGTGGGGGAACGATGCGGCCATCGACCGGCAGGCCGATGCCCTGGCAGAAAAGGCCCGTGCAGAAACCGAACAATTACAAATCGGCAATGTTCTGACCAAGAAGGCCGCCGGCATCATTGGTCTGGACGACGCTGCCCGTGAGCTGGGCTACGAAAGAGCCACAGGCAAAGAGGAAGCCGGTCAGGCAGGGGCCGTGATCGACATACAGGACTATGTAAAAAAAAAGCAGCAATCGGCTTAGACGAATGCTGCCAGCCGGATCAACAGTCCGGCTCCCCGGTGATAAGGCTGGGGGAAATGGATCGCGAAAGCGAGCGCATCTTGAACGAAGTTCAGGAAAGCTTTCTTGCGCAGTTCTTTAAAAAGTACGGCGTTGCTGTGGCGAACATGCTGCGCACCGCCGGCAGATTGATATCAGCGGAAGACGCTGCGGACCGGATTGTTGAGTTTTTCAAACTTGAGTTCGGTCAGCGTTTTCCAGATTCCGTTTTGGCGGATCTGCATAAGGCATTCAAGTCCTCCTACCAGGTGGGCCAGAACTTCCCTGTGCGTTCCGGATGGAATAAGCTGCCTGTGCCGGAAGATGCTATCGACTGGTTTGCAAGGGCCAATCACTTTGATGTGTCCAATAAGATGCTGGGTATGGCAGATCCCATCCGTTCAGCGGTTCTGGAGGCCCTGCAGTCCGGCAATACACCGGCCCGCATGGCTGCCATGGAAAAGGCTTTGGGCCGCGCTCTGAATGACCCGCCAACCCGGAACCATCTGGAGCAGGTTTTCAGGAACCTTTCCAACCGTGCCCAGAATTTCTCGCGAGTAAAACGCTTTGAATCTCTGGGCATTCAGGAAGTCGAAATCGTGGCCATCATGGATCGCCGCACAAGCGCTATCTGTAGAACCATGAATGGCCGGCGGGTTGCGGTCCAGACTCTGAGTGAATTTGTGGATGAATTCACGAGCACGCCCTACGGTGCTGGCTTCTGGAAGAATTTCCAGAATCCGGCTGAGTCTGCCTTTGCGGGGAAACTGGACCGGCTGAGTACAGCGGACCTCATGAAGCAGCTTAAGTTACCCTTGCCGCCGTACCATTTTCGCTGCCGGACCACAACGGTCTCCAGCGCGCCTACCGTGGTTCGCAATCGCAGTGGGCAGGCCCTGCGCGGGGATTTGGTTGCACCGGACCGGAAGAGCCAGAGCTATGAGCGCTACCTGGACTGGGCGAATTTGAAACCCGATGAAAGGCTGTCAAAAATCCAGACGGCCCAACAGCTTGCGCGCTGGGACCTGGAACAACTGGACCAGAAGAGTCAGAAGCACGGCCCCGAGCTGGGGACTAAAACCGGGGGTGAATTCAGCAGCCTTTCCAAAAAGGTTTTGCGTGAATTCGACACCTTCTTACTCTATGAAGTGGATGATGAAAGTGCCGATCCCAAACGCTATGGTTTCTACAATGCGGCAGACAAAATTCTGCTCGGCATGGATGAGAACTATGTCATACGGACCATGTTCTCAGCAAAGAAAATCGGGATTCGGGATATGGTGCAGGTGAAATGATGACTGATAAGGAGATCTTCTTCATTCGTATGCGCGACCTGGTTGCCGGAGAGGCCATGGATGAAATCGAAATGCTTTGTGCCCCCGGGTATGCCGAAGAACTGGATGATGGGGAAGTGCATACAGAATACGTCAAGCAGGCTGGCTTGCCGCGATTGCATCGCCTGCTGGCCCGCTACCCATCGCAAGGACGTCCATGGCCCTGGCATGCACAGGCCATCTCTGAGGGAAAATACCCGCTGAACAATCTGCCGGAAGGTGTGCGCGAGCTCGCGCGCAAGCTGTATTATGGCAATACAGAAAAGGAGGATTGAAAAGTGGAAACAACAACTGAAAATGTACTGAAACCGGTGCTGGTTACATTCAAGCACAGTGGGCTGACCACTGCGGACTTGAAGAAGCCGGTCAAAATTACGGCCAACGATACGGTGGCTCTTTGCTCAGATGGGAATGCCATCGACGGCATTCTGATCAACGTGGAGGCCGATGTCTGTGGCGTCCTGATTTCCGGCGACGTGACGCTGGAGTATTCTGGCTCGGCTCCGGATCTGGGAGCCTGCGCGCTGCTTGCCGCGGCAGCCGGCAAGATCAAGAAATTCGCGACGGCCGCTCTGACCGCTGGCTACCAGGCATGGGGATTCACAGAGGCTAAAACCGGAGCCTCCGCTTCGGGACTGGCCAATGACACCACGACCTACGGGGCCATCATTGTCATCGATGGTGTGGCCAAGGAAGTTTCTATCGTGGGATCTGCCGCCCAGACCCTGACGACTGTGGCGGCCGAAATCCAGACCGACATTGGTGCTGCGGGAACATGCGCAGTTGTCAGCGGCAAGATTCGCATTACCAGCGCGACGACGGGAGCGGCTTCAACGGTGCGAATTAGCGATGGCAATGACTCAACCGATGAGGCCCTATTTGCTACCCTGACTCATGCCAACCCCGCAGTCGATGCGGCTGTGGACGGAACAGTCGATGCCTCAGGGCCGCACACATACTACCGGGTCTGGTCAGTAGACAGCGACAACAACCTTGTGCGCTTCAGGATGGTGTAGCCGGTGCTGGCCATGATTGAAACTGTCACGGAAAATGTGCTGCAGCCCGTGCTGGTCACATTCAAGCACAGTGCGTTGACCCGGGCAGACATTGGCAAGCCGGTCAAGGTCAGCGCCAATGATACGGTGCAGCTGGCCGCTGATGGCAATGCCTTCGATGGCATCCTGGCCACAGTGGAAACTGGCGTCTGTGGCGTTCTGGTATCTGGTGATGTGACGCTAGAGTATTCCGGGTCTGATCCGGACACGGGTTTCCAGCCGCTGGTCGCAGCGACGGGAGGCAAGGTGAAGCTCGAAGGTTCGCCGCTGGATTACAACTACTGGCAGGTATGGTGGGTGGACACTACAGAAAAAAAAGTCCGCTTCCGCCTGCCTTAAGCAAAGGGCAAAAGCATTTCCGGAGATACTCACAAAAAGTGAGGTATCTTTGTGAGCGAAAAACTAAAGAAGCTGGCTCTTGAAGCCGGCATGTGGGAAGACGCAAAAAATGCACGTCTGACCTTCACCGAATTTCTGAGAAAACTGGAAGTGGATGCAGGCTTCGAGCCTGAGGGGAAGCTGGCAGAATCGGATGCCTATGAGCGCCAGCTGGCAGCACACGGCATCCGGATCAATGACAAGGCCACCTTGGTCGAGCATTTCTTCCAGACGACGGACAGTCGCATCCTGTTCCCGGAATTCATTGACCGCCAGATCAGGCTTGGTCTGCAGCTCGGTCGTTTGGACGTGCGCCTGGAAGATACGTATGCGGTGTCGCAAACTGTATCTGAGCCAGCCGTTACCCCGGTGGGTTTTGATTTCAGCAAGGAAGATGTCAAGCCCAAGCGTGTAGCCGAAGGCGCGGTCTTCCCCCGCATGAAAGCCAAGCTCAAAGACAAAACCATCCGACTCAAGAAGGTCGGCCGTCAGTTGGATATGACCTACGAAGTGCTACGCCGCATGCAGGTGCTGCAGGCCGGAATGCTCTTCCAGCGCCTGGGCTTCCAGATGTCCCGTGAGATGACAAAAGAGGCACTGCTGGTCATCCGGGACGGGGACGGCAATGCAGGTTCCGCTGCCGGGACGTCTGATGCAGGAGGGACGTGGAACTATGCGGACCTCATCGACTGCCTGTTTCAGTTCAAGGACGGGCATGAGGCCACTCACATTGTAATGAAGCCTGACTTCCTCCAGGAGATCCTGGCGGATGATACGAACTTCAAGCAATTGCAGTCGATCAATCTGCTTGAGAGCTTTGTGAAGACGGGCCAGATCCAGAATTTCTTCGGCCTGAATTGGCGCACTCATCCGGACATGGAAGATGAAACGATCCTGCTCTATGAGCGTGACACCTGCCTCAAGTACTATGAGGAAAAGGGATCCTCCATTCAGGACACTGCCCGGATCATCAACCAGCAGATTCAGGAGACCGTAATCTCTGTGAACTATGGTTTCTCGGTCATGTTTGATGGGGCAGCCCATTACAAGACCAAGTCGGCTTAAGAGGACTGAGAAACAGGAAGAATTTCCATGATCAATGAGCCAGAAACTCTGAAGGCCCTGCTGGGCGTCGACGGCGACACGCTCGGGCTCGACGATCGCACTGCGATTGCCGGGCTCGAACAGACGGCCTATGAGTTCTGGCTGGAGACCTGCGCTGCTTCGGCGGCGCTGGATCTGGCACGCTGGCTGGGTTTGCCCGTCGCTGATCTACCGGTGACACCGTCGCTGCGGCAGGCGGAGGTCCTGCTGGTGCAATCTGAGATTGTGCAGCAATTTGGTTTGCTCACCGCTCTCAGCCCGGCCCGGATGAAGGTGGGCGGCGATGACGGCAATGAATTCGATTTCCAGCACATTGCGGCGGAAGAAAGGTCTGTGGAAGCGGAGTCCCTACGTCGTCGCGCCCATCGCATGGCGACGGGAGAGGATGCTCCCGGCAGCTTTGCAGAGGTGCTGGGATGAGTCCGGCGGCCTCCATGATGCGCGCGGCCTTCCAACGCGGTGCGACGACTCAAGTCACGTTGCTCGTGGCCAGTGGCCGGACAGGGCGCCTGCAGTCCACGGCCCGCGTTGTCTTTGCACCTGCGGGTGCGATCAAAGGGGTCTGGATCCGCCACCGGGCGGAAACGGCTCAGGGGTCGGGCGGCGCCCGGCAGGGTTATTTGGATGTTTTCCAGTTCGTCCGGCCGCATCCGGATTTCACCTTGCCTGTTCCCGGCAACCGAATTGTCCGCGGCCTTTACGCTGTGGATGAGGAATGGCCGGCCGCAGATGAATGGGAGATTCTCTCCGTTGATCTCTTGAGTGAAAGTGGGGCCTTCCATGTCATTCAATTGGGACTCAAGAAAATCCAGCGCGGGGGCAACAGCAATGGTTGAGCTGGAAGATCCCTTCGGGCCTGTCCTGGCTGCCGCGGCGGGCAAGTCCACATCCACTCTGGAGCGCGGACTTGGCAGGGCTGCCGCGGCTGTGCAGCGCAATGCCACGCTCGGCATTCGCCGGCAGCTCTTTCGCGGAGAGTGGCCCGGTCTAACGCCGGCCTATGCAACCCGCAAGGCCATGAAGGGTCATGGCACTGCCATTCTCATTGCCGAAGGCGATCTGTCAGGGTCCATCGAAATGAGCCGCAAGAGCACCTTGCTTTTTGCTGTTGGCACGAACATCGTATATTCGCGCGCGCAGGAACTGGGCTATGCTCCGCGCAATCTGCCGGCCCGGCCGTTCATGGCCCCGGCCCTGCGCGAATCTGAAAGCGAAATCAAAGCTTCCATAATGGAAGCCGTGAGCAGTATCCTGTGAGACAGTCGCACCTCACCTATTTGCGCACGCTGGCAGCCGGTCTGATTCTGGGCGGCGCGCAGCCTTTTCAGGCCGCGAGCAATAGCACGGATCTAGCTCAGGCGCGGTTTCTGGAAGTTGAGCCACCTCTGGCAGAGTTTCAAGAGTTGGTGCCGTTTTGTGTCGTCGCGGAGGCCGGGGTAAAGAGCGAGCGCAATGGGCGTCGGATCGAACAGCTGGCCAAAACGGACGATGAAGAGACCGGCACAGCGGTCCTGTCCTACCTGCGCCAGCATTTTCGCCAGGAGTTCAAGTATCGCCTCGAATTCTGGCTCGAAGATCCGGCAGAAGATATTCTGAGTTCGGCGGTGCCACTGGATCCAGAGGAGCCGGAGCCGGGCCACAGTTACGGCCTGCTCGATCAGGCCCTGCTCTATATAGCCGCTCATGAATACTTCGCGAGTGAGGTATCGGCCACGGTGCGTGTGCACCCGGGTGCCAGTGGACTTGTGAGCGATCCCGCCGGCGAGCTAAGACTCTATAAACTATTCCTTGAAATCATTTTCGAAGACGGACTCTGCGAACAAGAGCATCTGCCCACCTTCGCCGGGTCTGAATTCCAGCTTCGAAATACAACTGTGGAGAAAGTAACATGAAATTTGCAGATTTCTGTAAGAAGCACGCAATCAAGCCCCATGTGGCGGCGGGGCTGCTCGATCACATGCGACAGGGTTCGCAGCCGGATTTGCCAGAAGCACAGCTTGAGACAGCCTATGAATCGTTCATGGGCCGCCGCCTGAGCACAGGAGCCAAGCGTCCGGAGCGCACTCCGCCGCCGCCTGCGGATCCACCGGGAGTCCCGTCCGATCCGCCTGCGGGAGACGAGAAGAAGTCAGCTAAAGGAGGAGGAAGCAAATGACACCAGATGTAATCACTACCCACCAGGACGGAGGTCTTGGCAATTCGGATTTCATTGCTGATCGCGTGCATGCGAAGATTGGCCATGCAGAAGCCGGCACGGCCAATCAGGTCTATCTGATCCGCAATTTTGCGCAAGCTCTGAACATATTTATCGCGGGCGCTTTGCTCGATTCGATCCGGCAGCACTTTGAAGAGTTCGATGACGTGCAGGGGCAACGTCCGGCACCCCTGCTGGCCATTCGTCCCACGAATGATACGGCCGGATCCATTGCGAATCCGGTGAAGTCTGAGGACAGCACCGGCCTTGCCGCTCTGCCTACAACGGCCGGCACTCCCACTGGATCGCGCACGGTGATCCTGCGCTTCACCAAGGCCGGAGCCCATGCTACAGCTGAATACCGGCGCTCGACCGATGGTGGGCAGACCTTTGAAGCCCCGATTGTGACGCCCGCCTCCGGACAGCCCATCAGTCTGGCCGTCGGAGTCACAGCGACCTTCACCAACGATGCCACACCGGCGGACACGTTCCACGTCGGCGATGAATACACCTTTGTGATCAGCGGGCCAACTGCCAGCAATTCAGCCCGCCTCGATGCCATCGAGGCCCTGATGCAGGAATATCGCCTCTACTGGATCCACATCATCGGACCGGCGACCCGGGCCTTTGCTGTCTCGGTTTCTCAAGTGCTCGAAACCATGGAAACTGCAAACCATCTGCCCTGTTTTGCCATTCTTGAGAGTGCGCTCAAAGGCGAAGAATCGCTCGAAACCTATTTTCAGGAGAAGATCGTCGATGAATGGGATCCTTTCGCTCATCCACGCGTGGGCATTGTAACGGCTGAGGGTCGCTACATTCAGGGCGGCATCCGCAACTACGGTGGATTCAGCGCCGTCTATGATGCCGGCGATACGATTGGCCAGTGGCGCAATGCAGCCACGTTGCTCTGTGCCAAGCTGGCTGCTGGTGCGCCCAATGTATCTGCGGGCTATGTCAAGCTGCATCGCAGCCTGACGCTGTCTGAGATCCGCTACTGGGACGAAGGCTACCAGGACTACATGGACGTCATGCACGACATGGGCCTGACCGTGCTCAAGAAGTATGATGACTATGATGGGATCTACATCGCAAAAGATCTCCTGAAGTCACCGAATGGTAGCGACTTCCGCAACATTCCCGAGCGGCGCCGGGCCGACAAGATGCACCGCATTGCGTACCGCGAGAGCCTACCCTTTCTGAATATGGACACGGAAGTGAAATCGGGATCCGGAGGCATCGATTACATCAAGGCCACGATGGATCAGAAGATTTCCAATGAGATGGAGTCCCCGGGGGCCGCAGAAATTTCCGGCCATGCAATCAAACTGGATCCGGAGAAGACCTTCTCTCAGACGGGGATTCTGGATGCAGATCTGGTGATGTTCATTCGCGGGCGAGTTGAAGGCATTCGCTGGCGCACAAGTTTTGCGAAGGCTTCATAAAAGGTTAGGAGGAAAATACCATGCCCGATGTAAATGTGCCGGCCGTTGAGGCCTACAACTTCCAGAACTTCAGTCTGAATCTATTCGGATTTGAAGTGATACATTTCACTTCCTTCGATGGGGACCACTCCCGTGACATTGAAGTGATTACCGGCAAAGGGGGCGAAGTCGTTTCCTATGCTCAAAAGACTTTCAAACGCAATGTGAAAGCGACCATGCATGCGGACGAGCTGGAAAAGCTGGTGCGCCTGGCGGCTCCCTGGGGTGGCAATCCTGAATATCTGCCGCCGTCACCGTGCGTGGGAATATCCGAGCCTTTCAATCGCGTGCCCCTCAAGTTGATCTATCCGCAGATCATCCTGACCAAATGGAGCTACAGCTTCAAAGAAGGTTCTGCTAAAACGGAAATTCCGCTGGAATTCATCGTGCTGCAGCGCCCGATCATCGTTTTCGAATAAGGAAAAAAAAGGAACTTTAGGACTATGAAAAAAACCGGAACCGAACTACTGGAAAGCATCAATCCGTACTATGCGGATGTGCCAGAAGTGCAGCAGGCCGCAGCGTTGCTGCCTGCGGACTACAGACCGATTGACGCCGACTGGGTGGAGCGCAATCAAGAGGCCGTCGCTCTGCTCAAGAAAGCCTTTGACAGCAAAGGCGGCATCCACCTGCTCAGTGTGGATGACTACGCTGTCATTGCCCGTGCACCCAGCCGCGAGATCCTCAATCGCGGTGCGAAGGAAGCCGGACAGGTAGATCGCATCGAGGCCGACTTCAAGTTCGTGAGCCAGTGCATGCTCTATCCGTCCCCGGCTCTGCTGGCGGGCTGGATGAATGAGCATGCTGGTGTGGCCAGTGCCTTCGCCAGCAAACTGCTGGAACTCTCCAAAGCAAATCAGGAGGCCCAGGCAAAAAAGCTCTAACCGATGCTCTGGATGAACTCAGACAGGGTTCCGGCACGATAGAAGTCCTGGCGGATTTCTATCTGCGCCGGAAGAGAGTGCCCCAAGACGACGATGGATTTTATGCAACCATGGCAGCGATTGAATATCTGGAGACGCGCATCGTCGATCTCATTGCCGCTGGCGTGGCCCGGGGCATCGTCAAAGCTTTTGATGGTTGAGGTTCAGCGTGGAGTATAAGGTTGGCGTCACGCTGGGCCTGGCCGATGGCCTGACCGGAAAGCTCAATTCCATCAACGAAAAATGGAAGGCCTTTCAGTCCAATACGAAGGTCGCCGCAGAAGATATCAAATGGTTCAATGATTCGTGGTCTCAGGTGAAGAGCGGGACGGCCGTGGCGGGCATAGGTCTGGCCATGCTTGGGGTGAGCAAAGCCATGGTCGGCGCACGCATGGAAAGCGAGAAGCTGGAGTCGATGATAGGCACTCTCGGAGTCACGGCACAGGAGTTGACGCAGGTATCGGCGTACGGCACGGCCCTGGCTGCTGACATGGGCATTGCGAAGGAGCAATATCTACGCGGCGTATATGATATTAAGTCCGGCATATCATCCCTGAATGCGCAGGATCTCGGCAAATTCGCGAAGACCATTGCCGTAACCGCCACTGCAACGGACGGCAATTTCGATCAAATGAGTTCTATGTTTGGAGCGTTGTTTCAGACGTATCGCCATTTGTATAAAGACATGAATGATCTGGACATGGGGAACCTGATCGGAAACTCGACTGCCCTGGCGGTGAAAGCCTTCCGAACGAACGGAGAGAAGATACAACGTGCAATGAACTCGCTGAGTTCATCCGGTGGATTCCTGAATGTGAGTCTCACTGAGCAAATAGCAGTAATTGGAGCTTTGAGTAACCAAATGGAGGCGGGAGAGGCCGGGACAGCCTATCGTGCGTTCTTCACACGCATCGGATCAGGCATGGCCCAGCTGGGCATAGATGCGCACAAACTGGAAAACGGCACCAAAAGACTCAAAACCATGCCCGAAATTCTGCAAAGCATCAATACAAAATGGGGGCATCTGGACAGAACTGCGTTAGGTGCTAAGCTCGACAAAGCCTTTGGTGAGGAAGGAGCCAAAACGATCAAGAATCTCATGCCGCACATGAACACCCTGAAAACTGCGATGGAGGAGATGGGTGATGCAGCGGCAAAACGAGATTGGTCTGGTAGCGCGGAGATGGCCGACAAAGCGCTCGATAATCTGGTCGGTACCACCGCGAAACTGAAACTCGGCTTTGCCGCTCTCTTCGCCGATGCGGGCGGTCCCATGGCCTCCGGTTTGAATGTACTGCTCAAGCCCCTGGCCTCCGTCGTGGGCTGGGTGGCAGGACTCGGCAAAGAGCACCCGAACCTAGCAAAGATCGTGGGCATCACATTCACTCTCGTGGCTGCTGTAGTCACTCTGGCCGGCGTGGTCATGGTGGCGCAGGGTGCGCTGAACATGTTCCGTATTATGAACTACTATTCTGCACTGGCGCAGACGACAAACACATCGGCGTCCAGCGCGGCCAGCATTGGTCAGACCATACTGGCAACAAAGACCTTATTCACAGCTGGCGCACTCAAGGTCTGGGCGGCCGCACAGTGGCTGGTCAACGCAGCCATGACGGCGAATCCCATCGGCCTGATTGTGGTCGGTATCGCCGCTCTCATTGGCGGCATTTATCTTCTGGTGAAACACTGGGGCAGCGTCACCGGTCTTTTCGATGGACTCAAGACCAAATGGAATGCCATGCCCAACTGGGCCAAGGGGCTCGTGGTCTTGTTGCTCTTGCCGCTCCTGCCTTTCATCGGCATTCCGCTCCTCATCTACAAGAACTGGGATATCATCAAAGAGATTCCCGGCAAAGTCTTTGCAGACTGGAACAAACTGCCGGGCTGGGCGAAGTTCATTCTGGCCGGCCTGGCTCCCTTCATTGGCATTCCGCTGCTCGTGATCAAACACTGGGAGAAGATCAAGGCTCTGCCGGCTCTCGTCATTGGATGGCTGAGTGGGCTCAAGGGCTCCTTGATGGGCTGGCTCAGTGAAATGGGCGAAAGCGCGGGTGGACAATTGATGCGGACGTTTGCGCGCGGCATCTTGAAAGCCGGGAAAGCTGTAGTCGGGGCTGTGGTGGAAATCCTTGGTGAGGTGGGCAAGCATTTCAATATGAGCGATGCGAAGAAGGGGCCGCTCGCACGCACCACTCAATACGGAGCCAATTTGCCGAAGACCTTCGCGGCCGGGGTGGACAGGGGAGCCTCAGCGGTGCCGGAAAGTGTGCAGCGTTTTGCTGGCAAAGCAGCCAGTACGCTCAGCCAGCCGGTCAAGCCGGGACAGAATCCAGGAGCAGGCTTGCCCGGGCAAGCTGGAGGTGGCATCAGCCTGAACTTCAAAAGTCTGATCGGCGAACTCGTACTGGAAGGCAAAGCAGCAGCCCGGGGCAGTCTGGATGAGATGGCCCGCACTCTGGCACAAGTGATCTACCGCGAAGTCGAAAAATACGAAGGGGTGGTCGCATGATTAGCCCGCCGATTCTGGCTGGTGGCTATGTACCACCGGCTTTCCTGACGGACGATGTGGATCCGTTGATCCTGACCTCTCCGGAAGGCCTGATCGTCAAGCTCCCCTCCGGAACAGCAATCGGAGTCTCCGGAGAAAAGCGCATCACGCGCACAGAGGTGGCTGGCCTCAAAGGCACGGTGAAAGAGTCTGCTGGATTCCAAGACTGGCAGATCAGCATATCAGGCACGTTCGTTGCTCCGGGCTACAGATTGGGAGTGCCGGGCATCCCGTCCATCATCCAGCAGGTGCGGCAGCTGAATGCGCTCTTCCGGCGTGAATCGGAACTGACAGTCACCAACAGCAAGCTCAATGCGCTTCAGATATCATCCGTGATCATGACGCGATTGGATCTGCCAGATGCGCCCAGCGCCTATATGCAACCCTTCTCCATCAACCTCGAAAGCGACATTGCACTGGACCTCGATCAGGCTGGCCTCGATGCCAAAGCGGAAGCGCTGGGAGCCGTCCTGTGATCATCATGGAATCGCGCATCGCTGGAGGCGAAGACACGCTGCAACGTCTGGCCGCTTTGTACTATGGTCGATGGGAACTCTTCTTCCTGATCTATGAAGCCAACCGTGCTGTGATCGGTAACATCGATGGTTTGCGGCCGGGGATGCCGCTGCAGATTCCGGCGCCGCAGCAACAGGAACTGCGGCACGTAGTCGGGGAGGGAGACTCATGGGAAGCTCTATCTCTGACCTACTATGACACCGAACACTTTGCGCGGCTCCTCCGCAAGGCCAATGGCGGCATTGTGATCTATGAATCGATCGGCACCGAACTCATCATCCCGGCTCTGGTCACACCCGGAGAACTGGAAGCAGCCAGTCGCAGGAGAGCGGCCTGATGCTACTGGTAATGGAACAGCAACTGGAAGTCGGCGGCTACCAATTCCCGGCTGTGATGGAAGTGATCCTTGATAGTTCGCGCAACACGCCAACCGACACCCTGACCGTCAAGCTGCCGCGCTACCGCAACCTCAAGAAAGACCAGATCAAGCCCGGCCAGCCCGTGCGCTGGAGTGCGGGCTACAAACAGACCGGACTCTTTCCTGAGTTTCAGGGCAAAGTTTTCAAAGTGCAACCGCGCGAACCCATAGAATTCGAATGCCGTGACGATATGTCCGGTCTTGCCGCCACTCGTCTGCAATCCAATTTCTACCTGGCACCGCTGGCCGACGTCATTGGGCGCTGTGCAGCGGGAATACCGTCCGAGATCCGGGTGGCATCGCCCCTGCCTATATCGATCCGTTGCCAGGGCAAGAGCGCGCGATTCGCACTCTGGGAACTACGGCGCGTCTATGGATACGATTGCTATTTCCAGAGCGGCCGGTTGATCGTGGAAGACGGAGCACAGCCCACGGAGCAGAGTATGCGTTTCGTCATTCCAGCCCGTGATCCAGCCCTGCGCTCCAATAACTACAGCGGAGTCTCTTTCATCATCGAGGACCAGCTGGAGCTGGCGGGATCAACGCGCAGCGTCCGCATCACAGTGGAATCTGAGGACCGCAAAACGGGCGTTGTCCAGCGAGCCAGCGCCGGGGCTGGGACGGAAGAGATCAAAATCGTGGCCGATGGGCTGACCGGAGCCGCTCTCCAGAAGCGCGCGCAAGCAGCGCTTGCAGCCACGCAGGGATCCTTCTCCGGCAGCTTCAAGACCTTTGGATCGCCGCCGCTCGCTCATTCCATGCAGATCCAGATCACAGACGAAAATGAACCGGCTCGCTCAGGCCTGGCACGGGTGGATCGAGTGGTCAAAACCTTCAGCGGCGAACAAGGCAGTTACAGACAAGAAGTCCATGTTTCGCGGGCGGTGGCTTGATGGAATCGGAATTGATGGATGCTTTTGAGAAGCTGCTGCAGGCACTCAAGCAACAGGCCTCCGATCCGCAGAAAGGCATCGTCATGGCCGTGGCCGAACCACAGCAAACCTGTCAGATTCAGGTGGGCACGGAGATTCTGCAAGACGTTCCGTACTACGGTCCGGTAACACCCGCATCCGGCATGGAAGCGATCGTGCTCTTTCGCGATGCTCAGGCCAGTCGGCCGGCGGCCATTGCCTTTCGTTCTGCAACGCCAGCCTTTGCAGTAAGCCCTACAGGACAGGTGCAGATTGGAGCCATCGCAGACACGCTGGGTGCGATCATAACTGAGCTTCTCACCGCTCTGGAAACAACGACCGCTGGCGGAGATCCACTGAGTAGTGCTGCGTCAATTGGAGCCCTGAAATCAAGAGTGGCAGCAGTATTGGTATGAAATAATTTTTATGATTGACCTTGAAACAGAAACAACGTCCTCCGGCATCAAAGGCGATTTCAAACTGGACGCGGCAGATGATCTGGCCGTTGTCAGCGACGACTTGCGTATTGTTCTGGCTGAGATTCGCGAGCACATGGAGATGCGACCGGCTGATGATGTGGACTATCCAGAATTGTATTCGCGTCAGCGGCGCATGCAGGGCTCGGATGATGATGCTGACGCGCTGGCCCGGATCATGGATGCGGAAAGAATCCTCAGCCAGCATCCGGCCATTCAGCCGGATTCCGTTTCCGTGCAGTATTCAGATGCCGGAGGCCTTGAGATGAGCTTCAGAACAAAGAGCGGGCAAACGGTAAGGAATTTTCTACTAAAATGAAAATCGAAACCACAAAATCAGAAGTGCTGAATGAGATCATCACCGATCTCAAGGCCAGTCCGGCCGTGTTCAAGAATTTCACTTTCAATCCGCTCTCGCGTCTGTACACTCTGGTTCGAGCCATTGCTTTCGCCATCTATGTTTTTATTGATACCCGTCTGGTGACCCTGCTCAAAGCGATCCACCCGCACACGAGCGAAGAGGACGATCTGCATGAATGGCTGCGCCGTTATGGACTCAGCTGGAAGCAGGCCAGCCGGGCCATCCACAACGTCCGCATCGGCTCAGAGAATCTGCCGGAAATCACCGATATATCCATTCCGCAGGGCTTGATTGTTAGCACAGCCGGGGCAGAGGAGGACAAGGTTCGTTTCCGGGTGCTCACATCCGGCAAACTGCTCACCACTACGCCAGAAGATTCCAACGGCTACTATACCGTCCTCATGCAGGTTGAGGCCCTTGTCCCCGGAATAGCCGGCAATGTGGCCAAAAATGCTATTGCGGTGATTGAGAACGGTCCGGCAGGATTGGAGTATGTGAACAATTTTGAAAACAATCCGACCGTTCCCGGAACGGAGCGTGAATCTATCGCCTCCGTCCGTAATCGCATCGCCCTGGCGGAAGTAGCTCAGGTTCAATCGATGTGGACGGAGAACTGGTATCTTTCAGAAGCGTTGAGCTTTGAGTTTGTGGAGCGTGTCGCTTTTCGCTCTGCAAAAACTCTGGGTCTGGAAGGCGAGATCAAACTGCTTTGTCGTGGGCAGAGTGGATTCTTGACAGGCGAGCAGAAGACTGAACTGCTTGAACACTTCGATGCCGCTGAGCGCAATCCGGGCGGAGTTGCTCACGTTCTCATTGATGATCTGGAAGCCGTAATCATCGAGCGCACGGTCCAGGTGATTTTTTCCGATATCTCCTTCATTCCATCCGACAGCGAACTCATGGCAATGGCAGAGGCATATCTTTATGCTCTGGCTGACGGCGAGAACTGGATCGATCCGGATTTCCGCTCGCCTTTCTTCACCCTGCAGGGAGTGATCGGGGTTTCCGTCACGCCCATGGGAGATGAAACGATTCCCGTTGGTTCGGTAGGCGTTTATGGCGAAGGTTTCACGATCACCGGAGTCACGGCATGAGATTCAGCTTTGCTTTCCTGATCGCATGGTGGCCCAATCTGCGCCGGGCCATCCGGGCCTTGCCTGCCGAATCCATCTGGTATCGTTTTCTACTGAGGATCAATCTGGCCTTCGAGCGCCGCGCTGTCAAAGCCAGCTGGATCTACAAACAGCAGAATCTGGAAACATCGGATTCGTATGGTCTGGATCTGTGGGGCCAGCGCATGCAGCTGGCCCGGGCGGAAGGCGAAAATGACACGGACTACAAAGCACGGCTCTTAATCCATCGTGCGGTCCAGTCCAGCGGCGCGTCCATTTCTGTGAAGATGATGATCGCCCAATCGCTGACCGGGGCCGCAGTGCAGATTTTCAAAATCTACCGATCCAGCCTGCATCTGGATGCCATGTTCCGGGTGGGCGGCCCCTATGAGGCTATCCAGTTCTCGCGCAAATACATCCTGTACCGCTACCGTGTGCTGATGGCCGCGCTGGATGAGTCTTTTAACCGGATCGGCCTGAATCGAGCACTGCAAAAAATCAACATTGGCGGCAACTGGCCCGAATTCCGCGAGAACTTAGGCCCGTTCACGCCCATGGGAATCGGAAGGCCTTATACTCTGCCGCTGCAGTCGCGCCGGTCAGAGCAAACTATTCTGGAGCTGGTATATTAACATGGCTGAAGCAATGACCACAGAGTCGAAGAAAGTTTTCCTGTACGGCAAAAAGCAGGGCCAGAAATACCTGACGGTCCATCCGCTGCGGCTCTTGGCCGCCGTCCAAAATCAGGCCGAACTCTGGAATCAGGATTTGCCGGATACCAGGCTCACAGTCCAGACGGCTGAGGAATTTCCGCCGCCCGGTCAACGCCTGAGCGATGCCGGTGAGCTGATTGGACTATCCACTCTGGAGCGCGTCATGGCCGGCGAAATGACGCTGGAGCCCGGGCAGAAGATCGAAGATGGCCAGATTGTCAGCAAGACCGATCTCGAGCTGCTCAAGGCCGGGCTACTTACGCAGGCTGATTTCAAGCAGCAGCGGATCCGCAGTTTTCACGAGCAGTACAACGCCCATATTCAGGCTTTCGTCGCGGCCTATCCGGCCCAGCGCCGGGAGGGCTGGCCGACTCTCGTCATGGAGGCTCAAACCTGGCAGGATCTGCTGGATTCGACCTCTGAATTGGACCCAGAGGATCGCGCCGCGCAGATAAATGAGGCCATGTCCCGGTTTCCGCAGCTCACGCATGAGGGCAGCAGCTCAATCGCTGAAATATCGGATCTGGCCACGCGAGTGCTCTTCAAGCGATCCGTCTATGGCGCCTTTTCGGGCCTGTGCAACCGCGCTCTGGATCAATCGGTAGCCGGATTGCAATCAGTTTCAGAGGCCCAATCTATCGATTTATTTTATTCGGCCTGCATGGCCATTGAACTCTCATTACCAGCTCTCCCGGAGGCACAAAATGGATAAACTTTCAGGCATCACTTTTCCTGCGCATGGTAAATCGGTCTTCAAAGAGGATTGGGAGCGCGAGCAGGTTGCCAAAGCGCAGGAGGTCATCGATCGCGATCTGGACCTGCACGGTTCCGGCATTGTCTCCGGGGGTGCCATTGCAGCCGGGGCCAGTCCCAACACAATTGACCTCACTGAAACGGTCATCGCCTACAACGCCGCTGGCCAGCGGATAGTGGTCGATCCGGCCCCGACAGGCATTGCCGTTCCAGCTGACGCCACCAGCAAAATCGTCCTGCGCCACGCATTTGAGGAGACTGAAAACACGGCCCCCAACAATCCCGGTGACCCGATCATCTGGCGCGACAATAGCTATGAAATTGTGGCCCGCCAGGGTGATTTGCAAGATGGTGACGTCCCGCTGCGTGAAGTCACGGCATCCGGTGGCACGGTTACTCCGGGCACCGATCTGCGTCAGCGCAAAGGCATTTCTGGGGAACATATTCAGCTGGAAACGCTGGACGCGGACCACTTTCCAGACGAAGAGCTGCCGGACAGCAAGCTTTTGCCGGCCCATAAAATCGGTGATCTGGCGGACCTCCTAGCGGAGATTGATGCCGGAATTTCTGCCCCCAAAAGCATAATCAAGGCCCTGAACTGGATCCACCTGAATCGGCACGATGTCGGTGACCTGAAATCGATGTATTACTACAAGGCCCCTTCAGCCGCGCATCCATGGTTCTGCCTGAATGCCGCCGACCAGGTCATCATGGAATCTGCCTGGCCGGATCTGGTAGCATACCTGCGCGCAGAACCGTGGCGCTACCTGGCCACAGGATCCAATAAGAGCGCGTTCGATATAGCTTCGTTTTCCATTACATCCAACGTGGTCACACTGACTCTGACCAACACCACGGCTGAGAATGCCTTCCTGGCCGCCCTGCTCGAAGAGCGTCAGGTCCATGGCTCTTACTCGAACTTTCCTTCAATCCGGCTCAATGAAGCCGTTGGATCCGTTCCAGTCGGAGACTATACGCCCACAGAAGTCGATGCGGTGAGCCGCCTGATCCGGTTTGCCTATACCACAGCCAACGATTCAGGATCTCCAGGAGGAAAGACAGTGTCCTGCTACAAGCATCGGGTGCCGGGCTTCACCGACAGGGCCTACCATTACGCCGTGCAGGGCCGTGTGCTGGTGGCCGCTGAGGATTCGGATCATGAGGTGTTTGGTGGGGGGAGGAGAAGGGATAGGTTCCAGGGGCACTATCATACCCTATCTAACGGAACGGCTGTCTGGCGACAGCCAGGCTCGGGCGGATTCGGTGGGATGCCACCCGACAGCTCTAACGCTACTTATGCATTGACCGTGGCCGCCCCGATCACAGATGGGACCAACGGCACTCCCCGGACAGGAAAAACAACAGACCCGCGTGCGCAAGGTGTTTATCTATACAAGTATGGGCGCATATTCAATGCGTGAAAATTTCTCTTATTCTGGACTTAGATGATTTGAGCAAAATTCATTGTAGATCGCAAACACATAAAGAGGATGGGCCAGTCCGTAAAAAGAGCGGCCATCCCGTGTCGCCATCCGTGGACTCCCGCGGGCGCACTGCAAATAACTACGGATTCCTGCTGCGGGCCTCCGCATGCGCTCCGGCTCCTCGGGTCGGCGCACTCTCCGCGGAACGGCTCACCAGTTCGCCTTTTCCGCTCCGTGCGGATGCGCGCCAGTTTTTGGTTGATTTTTATGGCGCGCACCGCATCGTGCTTGACCACATTTGCCCTGCGGGCAAACGTCAGGAATCCTACACGTTATGCGACAGAGCCGGAGAGGGATTGAATGAAGAATCCAAGTATGTTTACTCTTATCTTGGCTTCGGCAGTTATTATCGCTATGTGGTTACTTTCAGGCTGGTTGATCTACAATTTTATTGATGCTGAGCAGAGAGGAACTTTCGGTGACATGTTTGGCGCGATCAATGCCCTTTTTTCTGGACTGGCCTTCGCTGTACTTATTTTCACCGTGTCCCTACAAAGAAGGGAATTGGAACTACAGAGATATGAACTTGAGTCAACACGCAAAGAACTTTCTCGCTCAGCAAAAGCAGCGGAGATCGACCTAAGGCTTACTGCCCTCTCCTCTCAGATTTCCGCCTACTCCGTGATCCTGAATCCCAGCTCCGGAATGAAGAATCGAACAATAGCATCGATTCTATTGAATGAGGACGATGTAAAAGTAAAGCTCGTAAAAGCGCTTACGGAAATTGAAGCGATCCAGGAGGAAGGCAAGCGTGGATGAATTCGCACAAGGGGACGTGGTGGAACTTAAAAGCGGAGGTCCAAGGATGACCATACAAGAAATTTCCAGCTGGAGGCCAACTCTTGGGCGCCATGATTATCCCGCCGACCAGGCAAAGTGCTATTGGTTTGATGGAAATGAAATTAAAGAAGCAATATTTCAGCTACAGTCACTTAAAAAAGTGATTGAAGCAAATACCGGCTCCATCGCATAACTTTGCGGCTTAGCGCTCACTCCCTTCGCTATGCGCTCCGGTCGCTCGGCCCTGGTCTTCTCCCCGCCACCATTCCGGGAAAAGGGGTTGCAAAAGCCTTAAGGAAAGCCGGAATGGCGGCGGGTCGTGCGGATGCGCGCCCGGGTTGGTGGATGCGTATGGCGCGCACCGCACCAGACTGCGGGCAAATTGAGCCTCACGGCCCAACTTCGCTAAGCCGCGTCGTTATCTGAAATGGGCGCATAGTCGGGGGTAAGAACGAACATGTTTCCGGACTTAAGCAACCCTATGGATTGGATAGCACGCTGGGTCCGGTGCTCAGACCAGGCCCGTAGAAAAGGACTGCTCAGCCTCGAGGCTTTCGCTATAGAGAATCCGGACACAATCCAAGAGATCACCTTCTGCCGTGCGATGCGTTTGATTCTCGACGGAACTGACCCGGAATTGGTGCGACGAATCATAACCAACACTCTGGAAGGCCACAGGGAGACCTTGAATTATCGCTGGCATGTATATAAGCATGCGGTTCTACTTGCGCAAGAAACCTTAGCTCTTGAAGCCCGGATTGAGGAAATCTTGATCCCCGGTCACCCACAGAATACTTTCATTGTCAGTAGTCTGTTGCAGGGCAAAACTTCAGCATTCCAAGATGCATGTCTCGCAATTGCGAAAAGACAACCCGTACGCCAAGAACTCCTGGAGAATCAATTTGGATTTTATTGGAAAGCCACAGAGCAAAGCCTTACAATAATTCTTGATGGCGCTCTGGCCGTTCAATCCGGTGACCACCCAAGGTTCGTTTTGGCGACCTTAAACGCCATAGTGAACCCTGAGGTGGACATCGCGTTATCAGCAATATTGCTGGAGACATTACCCACCGATTCCGCCGACCCTGCGCATTCCCTCTCAACGGAAGAGATTGACGCTCTACTATTCCACGGCGAGAGGAGAGCGAAGCAGCTTTCAGACATAGTCTTCAGCAATCTTATTGCGCAGCTTGACCAGCGCGCGCTGCAGCGAGTTATCCGTGATACGGAAGCAGAAACACTGTTATTGGCATTGGCCACTTCTTCCCGCCCGGCCGTTGAGAAAGTGTTGTCTAGCATTAGTGACCGGGCAAAACTGCAGATATTGAATGACCTGCAGGTATTCCATCATATCGAAACTACAGCTTCTGAAACGGCCAAATCTAAGATTATCGGGACTATTCAGCGTTTGCTTGACGCCGGAGAAATCGTTTTTGATAACCACTGACTTGCGCCCACTTCAGATAACTTTGCGGCTTAGCGCTCACTCCCTTCGCTATGCGCTCCGGTCGCTCGGCCCTGGTCTTCTCCCCTCCACCATTCCGGGAAAAGGGGTTGCAGAAGCTTTGATCAAAGCCGGAATGGTGGAGGGTCGTGCGGATGCGCGCCCGGTCTGGTGGATGCGTATGGCGCGCACCGCACCAGACTGCGGGCAAATTGGGCCTGTCGGCCCTACTTCGCTAAGCCGCGTCGTTAGCCGCCATGCAGGCATATTATTAAATGAAGTGTCCACGTTGTTCTGATAGCATGACCTCCAAAGCGATGCCTGCGATGCTAACCTGGAAATGCTTTGGATGCTCAGGAATATTCCTAAAAAGAGAGCATTTTCTGCAGATCTTTGATGATCGTTTAAGTGCGTCTGTCAAAGCGGCCTTAAACTTGGGTGGAACTGCATCCCCTTTCAACATATTGTGTCCGCAGTGTAGGCGTCCGTTTCGACAATATTCCGTGGAGTATTCTTCAGAAACTCACCCCATAGACTATTGTGAGGTCTGTGATGGGCTTTGGCTAGATGGTACGGAGGCTAACGCATTCCCGCGCTCCGGCAAAGGCTCACCGACAATGACGCCTGCCGGTGCGCTGATTCTCGCGCAATGGAAGGGCCAGAAACTTGATGAAGATCTCGAGGAATTTCAGGTGCGCAAGGCTTCTTCCGTTCGTGAATACCTTCTTGGATTGCTTGGTTTCCCGATAGAATTCGAAACATTAAAACTACATCGGCCAATCGCTACATGGGCCATTGCTTTCGCATGTATAGTTACCACGGTATGGTATTGGATTTCCAGTATGACATCGTTGGATCTAGGCTTTATTCCAGCCGATCCCTTTCGCATGTTTGGTTTAAGCATTGTTACGTCGTTCGCAATACACGCGAATTTCTTCCACCTCGTTGGCAACATGTATGCTCTGATAGTTTTCGGAGATAACATCGAAGATGACGTAGGAATAAGCCGTTTCCTGACCCTGTTGATAGGGTCCGCGGTATTTTCCACCTTCTGCGACTTTCTTTTCCGGTATGGCAGCGCAATTCCCAGCATAGGTGCTAGCGGAGGCATAGCCGGGATTGTGGCATACTATTGCTTTAGATTCAGATCTCATCGCCTCGGCTGGGTTCACCCGATGACGTTGATTCACCGGGGCACATACTGGGCGGTAAGGGCACCCTACTTCGGACTGATCTGGCTTGGCTATCAATTCATGGGCCTGTTCGTCAATACAAATGTCAATTACCTGGCGCACATATCTGGGGCTCTATTCGGAAGCGTCATCTACTGGCTGGACCAGAGAAATTGAGTCATATTTTTGCCTGCACAGCGGCTAACTTTGCGGCTTAGCGCTCACTCCCTTCGCTATGCGCTCCGGTCGTTCGGCCCTGGTCTTCTCCCCGCCACCACTCCGGGAAAAGGGGTTGCAAAAGCTTTGACGAAAGCCGGAATGGTGACGGGTCGTGCGGATGCGCGCCCGGTTTGGTGCATGCGTATGGCGCGCACCGCACCAGACTGCGGGCAAATTGGGCCTGGCGGCCCAACTTCGCTAAGCCGCGTCGTTCTCCGCCATTGACTATATATTGATCGAACGCAAATGCATGAGGAAAGAATGCGCCGTACCGTTTCAGTGTTAATCCTATTGTGGCTATTCGGCTGCAGACCTCCTGCAGCACCAATCGCGACATTTGAAACCCTGTTTCTGCCTGAACATTATGCCGGTAAAGCGAACGACCCAGAGCTCGGGAAAGACATTATCAGGAATTTCTCGAACTCAAGGATAGAAACCCCAAGGCCGCGAAGGACAAGCTCATCGCGGCTATTCGGCATCTTCCTGAAGGCTCGTATTACTATGCCCTTGGTTCTTTATTGTGGCTTGACTCACCAGATTTTGCCCAAAAGGCCCTTCGGATAGCTTTTGACAAAGGTGGGGCAGAGGCACACTTATTGCATGCAACCTTGCCTGCCTTTATAGCTTAGAAGAAAATATGAAGAGTCAGAATTTTCCTCCAGAAAGCCATTGAGCAGGGATACCTGAATTACAGGCATGTTCACAGCGATCCAGATCTGGCGGCACTCCGTAGAGTATCAAACTTTCAAAGTTTCCGGTATTCGCTATTCACGGGCGGGCGGCGGTGATCAGATTAATCGGTATTTGCCCAGACGGGAGTATGTAGAACACCGAGCGGAAGGTATTTCTTGCGTCAAAAAACGTGATCAAGATTTCGTCCTACGTTCAAGAGGACGGAAGTTTCTACATATTGAACGGGAAGAAAGAAGAGATTCGAACCTCTGGAAGTCTTATCCAGTCCAATAACCATAAATACGATTCATAGCATAAAGAGTGAATGCGAGCGCTATGATCGCCCGGAAATCTTCATGGCTGGTCCCGATTGTCCATGATTTCTGAGCAAATGTGTCAACGGCGGAGAACTTTGCGGCTTAGCGCTCACTCCCTTCGCTTTCCGCTCCGTTCGTTCGGCCTGGTCTTCTCCCGCCACCATTCCGGGAAAGAGGTTGCAGAAGCCTTGAGAATAGCCGGAATGGTGGCGGGTCATCGGATGCGCGCCCGGTTTGGTGGATGCGTATGGCGAGCACCGCACCAGACTGCGGGCAAATTGGGCACGGCGGCCCAACTTCGCTAAGCCGCGTCGTTTAGCGTAATGACCCGCCGGCGCCTGACATTTTGCCTCAACCTTTGGCGGACCCGCAATCAAATATGTCATTGACAGCATATCTCCTCATACCTCACGCTCCTCGGGTGGCAAATCGAGAGCACGAGTGAATGCTCGGATTGGATACAGACTCTTGATGAATCTGCCCGCGAGGCTGTATTGCGCTCGCTCTTCATATTGAGGGGCATTGGCCCCGCTCTGGGCAGACCACACGTGGATACGGTGAAAGGCAGTGCCTACGCCAATATGAAGGAACTCAGAGTGCAGCACAAGCAACGCGTGATACGCATCTTTTTCGCTTTTGATCCCCGAAGGACAGCCGTCCTGCTAATCGGCGGGGACAAGCGCGGAGATAAGCGGTTCTATGATCGTCTGATTGCTCGGGCTGACCGACTCTTTGCGAAATATTTGGAGGAGAGAGAATAATGAAACCACCCGGCAAGAAGCTCGATCCAATTTATCAACTGAAAGCCAGCCTTCCGCCCCGACGCATAGCCAGAGCTCAAGCTCAAGCTGACCAGGAGATCTTTCGAATCCGGCTTTCTGAACTCAGAAAGAAAACCGGCGTCAAGCAGGAAGATATAAAGAATTTCTCACAATCCAGCATATCGCGGATTGAATCCCGCAGGGATATGAAACTCTCAACGCTTATCCAGTATCTCGATGAAATCGGAATGGGCATTGAGATCACGGTCTTTCCTCGCAAGAGAAAAGGTGCTGAGGAAAAGTTACTTGTCCGTAAGTAAGGCGGGTCACAACGCTAAACTTTGCGGCTTAGCGCTCACTCCCTGCACATGCGCTCCGGTCGTTCGGCCCTGGTCTTCTCCCCGCCACCATTCCGGGAAAAGGGGTTGCAGAAGCCTTGATGAAAGCCGGAATGGTGGCGGGTCGTGCGGATGCGCGTCCGGTTTGGTGTATGCGTATGGCGCGCACCGCACCAGACTGCGGGCAAATTGAGCCTGACGGCCCAACTTCGCTAAGCCTCGTCGTTAAGCGCCATTGCTTCTCTACTTTCGGGATCTCGGAGGACATTCTATGACTATGCCACTGAAGCACATTTTCTGTTACGCAATAGGATTATTAACTTCCATTTTTGTTGCGACTTTTCTCGCAATCTCTGAAATTCAATCAGAATTTTCCATCTACTCTCTCAGTCTTTGGGTTCTATTTCCGGTCGGCGCGATACTCTCGGGGTTAGCCGCTGCACTGGGATACTACATAAGTGCTCGATTCGTCCATTTGCTTCCAAACAGACTATTCCTTTTTGTAATCGTGCTCAATTCGGCAGCTATCTTCTTGTTCATCAATGCGCTACAGTATTTAAGCTATGACTTTCCGCCCGAAATAGGATTCTTTGAATTTCTGCACACCAAGATTATGGGAACTTCTGTGCGCCTAATCCGCGGCGGGATTGGCGGAGAGGTAGGTGCTTTTGGCTACATCATATCTTTGACCGAGATTATTGGATTCTCCTTGGGTGGATTCGCGGTGTATGTTTCACTCGTAAACAAACCGTACTGCCGGAAATGTCAGAAATATATTCACCAGAAGGGACACCAAGAGCACTATTTTGAATCTGCTGAAGAAAGAAAGCTCGCATCCGATAAAATTACCAAACTTCTATCCCAGGGATCTTTACCTCTCGCAATTTCTGAGCATGCAAATATGGGCCGCCAACTACCCCTGGCTAAGGACCAGTATTCCGCGAAATTCGAACTGCAAGCATGCCCACAATGTTCAGATCACTATTTTGCCTTTTCGCAGAGCAATCGCTTGGGTAGCAAATGGGTATCGGATGCAGAAGAGGTCACAGGTATCTTCTCAGGCCTTGCGACGCTCTACGGTATAAAGAGAAGCAACAGCGCTTAACTTTGCGGCTTAGCGCTCACTCCCTTCGCTATGCGCTCCGGTCGTTCGGCCCTGGTCTTCTCCCCGCCACCATTCCGGGAAAAGGGGTTGCAGAAGCTTTGAGGAAAGCCGGAATGGTGACGGGTCGTGCGGATGCGCGCCCGGTCTGGTGGATGCGTATGGCGCGCACCGCACCAGACTGCGGGCAAATTGGGCCTGGCGGCCCAACTTCGCTAAGCCGCGGCGTTAAGCGCCATTGCTTCTCTACTTTCGGGATCTCGGAGGACATTCTATGACTATGCCACTGAAGCACATTTTCTGTTACGCAATAGGATTATTAACTTCCATTTTTGTTGCGACTTTTCTCGCAATCTCTGAAATTCAATCAGAATTTTCCATCTACTCTCTCAGTCTTTGGGTTCTATTTCCGGTCGGCGCGATACTCTCGGGGTTAGCCGCTGCACTGGGATACTACATAAGTGCTCGATTCGTCCATTTGCTTCCAAACAGACTATTCCTTTTTGTAATCGTGCTCAATTCGGCAGCTATCTTCTTGTTCATCAATGCGCTACAGTATTTAAGCTATGACTTTCCGCCCGAAATAGGATTCTTTGAATTTCTGCACACCAGATTATGGAACTTCTGTGCGCCTAATCCGCGGCGGGATTGGCGGAGAGGTAGGTGCTTTTGGCTACATCATATCTTTGACCGAGATTATTGGATTCTCCTTGGGTGGATTCGCGGTGTATGTTTCCTCGTAAACAAACCCATGCCGGAAATGTCAGAAATATATTCACCAGAAGGGACACCAAGAGCGCTATTTTGAATCTGCTGAAGAAAGAAAGCTCGCATCCGATAAAATTACCAAACTTCTATCCGGGATCTTTACCTCTCGCAATTTCTGAGCATGCAAATATGGGCCGCCAACTACCCCTGGCTAAGGACCAGTATTCCGCGAAATTCGAACTGCAAGCATGCCCACAATGTTCAGATCACTATTTTGCCTTTTCGCAGAGCAATCGCTTGGGTAGCAAATGGGTATCGGATGCAGAAGAGGTCAGGTATCTTCTCAGGCCTTGCGACGCTCTACGGTATAAAGAAGCAACAGCGCTTAACTTTGCGGCTTAGCGCTCACTCCCTTCGCTATGCGCTCCGGTCGTTCGGCCCTGGTCTTCTCCCCGCCACCATTCCGGGAAAAGGGGTTGCAGAAGCTTTGAGGAAAGCCGGAATGGTGACGGGTCGTGCGGATGCGCGCCCGGTCTGGTGGATGCGTATGGCGCGCACCGCACCAGACTGCGGGCAAATTGGGCCTGGCGGCCCAACTTCGCTAAGCCGCGGCGTTATGCGTAATCACGCCCGAGGGAATTAGTCTATGGAAACCAGACCCACTACAATACAAAATCGTATTGAATACTTCGAACGCAACTATAGTGTTCTTGTTGATGTGAACCTGATAGGCGATAAAGCCTTTACCCTCGCAGGAGCCGGTATCCGGCATTGTCGATTTTGCCAACGCAAGGACGGTCTGGTGACCTTTCAGGATGAAGCCCACGCTTTTCCTGAGCTAATTGGTAACCGAATACTATTGACCGAGTATGAATGTGATCAATGTAACGCGCACTTCTCCAAATACTTGGAAAACCACTTAGCCAACTACCTTGGCCCCGCCCGCACTTTTGCGCGAACGAGGAAAATCAGGGGTTCCCTCATACAAGACTTCCGATGACTTATCGCGGATTGATGTCAAGGCAGGCACAATGATTGTAAGCACTGTAGCAGATCAACCTATTTTCGTTGAGGATGAAAAGAGGAAATTAGTAACTTTCTATACTACAAAATCTACTTACATCCCCGTTGCTGTCTACAAGACTGTGGTCAAGATGGCCCTCAGTATTCTTCCGGAAACTGAAATGGAACCTTTCGGTCTACGGCAAGCTGGTTATTATCGGAAGACCATTCTAAGTCCTTTGTTCGTCCGTGCCCCATGCATTTTAGTTTACAAATGGATACAAGCCTTATCCCTTCATAAAGGCCATTGTTTTCAAGGTCCGGGACAGCGCTTACCCTGTTCCGTATATGCAATTTTTCCTCGCTTTTGATAACTTCACCTTTCAGGTTACCATACCCACAGAACGCGATAGGCACTTGGAAGGAAAAGTCGTTGCCATTGAGGCATTCCCCAGCATCCACGAGATCACTGATACCGAGAATGAGACAAAGCATGCCTTTGCGGATATGTCCAGCTCAGTACCTGTTCGCGGAAGTAAAGTTGAAGTTCAGATGTCCTATGAAAGAAAGGAACCCAGTTCCGGGCGTGACTCCGCATAACTTTGCGGCTTAGCGCTCACTCCCTTCGCTATGCGCTCCGGTCGCTCGGCCCTGGTCTTCTCCCCGCCACCATTCCGGGAAAAGAGGTTGCAGAAGCCTTGAGGGAAGCCGGAATGGTGACGGGTCGTGCGGACGCACGCCAGTTTCGGTGTATTCAGATGGCGTGCGCCGCACCAGACTGCGGGCAAATTGGGCCTGGCGGCCCAACTTCGCTAAGCCGCGTCGTTATTCGCCATGCTGCCAGTAAATACCCTGGAGGAACACTTTGAAACGTTTATTGATCACCATCCTTATCGCAGCGGGATTATTCATTGGTTTGCCCACAATGGCTGTCCTCATTTACTATTTGGCGACCTTTGTGGCTGAAAAGCAGTATGCCAATGTTAATGAAAGCAAACCTCCGACTGGTCCGTTTCGCGAATACCGTTTTTCACCTGACTTTGTCTTGGGATCTGGATCATCCCCCAATTATCGCTATTTGGGAGTATCTATTCTGTACCCGGAAGAGAATGAGCGGCTACATGCAGAGCTTACGAATAGGTCTGCTCAACTAAGAAATCTGGTCAACTTAACGCTTCAGGGGACAGACCCGACCGCCCATGCTGATATCGATTTCAAGCGCATTGCAGAGTCACTGAAGGCAAGCTTCAATCAGGTTCTGACGAACGGACCGGTAACAGCAGTGATTCTGAAATAGTGAGGCTTTTTTTTGGACGGTTTTTTCAGCAGGCAGCACGGCGAATAACTTTGCGGCTTAGCGCTCACTCCCTTCGCATGCGCTCCGGTCGTTCGGCCCTGGTCTTCTCCCCGCCGCCATTCCGGGAAAAGGGGTTGCAGAAGCCTTGAGGGAAGCCGGAATGGCGGCGGGTCGTGCGGATGCGCGCCCGGTTTGGTCTATGCGTATGGCGCGCACCGCACCAGACTGCGGGCAAATTGGGCCTCACGGCCCAACTTCGCTAAGCCGCGTCGTTATCTGCCATTCCGCCAGGATGTTCATTTCTCATATACTAAAAGCAATATCATAACCGGGAAGCGCAAAGATGTCATTTTTGACTGAAAGCGCTACCAAAAAAGCTCGGGGTACCCCACTTCCGTTGGTAGCATGCGACTATGCGGTAGATTTTTCCGGCACGGACGGTCTAAAATCTCTTGAACTTTTTCAGCGGCGCCTGAAGATAGGTGAATGCAGAGCCTGAAGGATAAAGCCATCGAAACCTTGTCCAAGCTACCCGAAACTGCGACGGCTGATGACATAATGTACCAGATCTACGTCCTTGAAAAGATTCAGAAGGGTCAGAGGGCCGCGTCGCTCGATGAAGTGCTCTCAGAAGCAGATGTTCGCAAAGCAATGGCGAAGTGGTAGTAGTATGGACCCGTCCAGCCCTTGAGGATTTGAAAAGCATTTTTGACTACATAGGACGCGATTCTGAGCGATATGCCAGGCACGTCGCTGAAGAAATTGTCAACCGCTGTAAAATCTTGGAGCGCTTTCCGGAAATTGGCAGAGTAGTTCCAGAATTGCATGATTCAGCTATCAGGGAATTGAGCTGCTATTCCTATCGTATTCTTTACCAGATCAGAGAGAGAATTGAAATACTGGCCGTTATCCATTCGCGTCGACTATTAGATGAAAGTATTTTAACGGACTGAGGAATTGTATACAGAGGCGGAACAGCAGATAACTTTGCGGCTTAGCGCTCACTCCCTTCGTTGTGCGCTCCGGTCGCTCGGCCCTGGTCTTCTCCCCGCCACCATTCCGGGAAAAGGGGTTGCAGAAGCCTTGAGGAACGCCGGAATGGTGACGGGTCGTGCGGTTGCGCGCCCGGTTTGGTGTATGCGTATGGCGCGCACCGCACCAGGCTGCGGGCAAATTGGGCCTGACGGCCCAACTTCGCTAAGCCGCGTCGTTATCTGCCATTGCCGCGATACTTTTGGACCACTTCTTACAACTCCCGGACGCCGTGTAGCATGCTCAAATTCATTGACAGACCGATTGTAGTCACTTTTATGACTACAGCTTGGCTCGAAACTGGGATGTGCAATTTTCTCCGGAAGCTGTCCGACTTTTCGAAGCCTCTGTGCCAAAGCAATTCCGGTCCCTGATATTGAAGGCCGCGCTGGAAAACTGGCGACGGAACCGAACAAACCCGGAAAATCCACGAAACGCCTCTCAGCAGGCCGACCGCCCTATTTTCACGGAAGGATGTTTGGCAATGCCGGGTCCAAGAGTGGCGCTTCTTTATGTTCTTGAAGAAAATCGTATAGTCGTTTTCTTTGTGGGCGGGAAGGGTCGCAAGACTACCGAAGAGATGGTGCAAGAATATGAATAAATCCTCGCGTTCCAGAGTTGTAGGCATTCAGGGAGGCCAAGGCCCACCTTTCTGAGTATATCAAGAAGTCCAGAGATGTTCCCATTGTCATCACAAGCCATGGCAAACCGGAGGCGGTGCTTTTCAATGTCTGATGATCAAGATCCTGAAGACGTCATCCTCTTCACTTCGCCGGAATTCCAGTCCGCACTGGCCTACCCGGAATCCAAGCTCATCCGAAGTGCGGAATTGTTGAAAATACAATTCTCCGGCGGCCAGACAGAAACCTCCGTCTGCCAAGGTAAAAACTCGCGTCAACGGCAGATAACTGCGGCTTAGCGCTCACTCCTTCGCTATGCGCTCCGGTCGCTCAGCCTGGTCTTCTCCCGCCACCATTCCGGGAAAGGGGTTGCAGGAGCTTTGAGGAAAGCCGGAATGGTGACGGGTCGTGCGGATGCGCGCCAGGTTGGAATCTATGCGTACGGCGCGCACCGCACCAGACTGCGGGCAAATTGGGCGGCCCAACTTCGCTAAGCCGCGTCGTTATTTGCAATGCGCCCGAAAGTTATCCGCCGGTCATCCTTGCCCGGCGGGAAGAAATCTTGAGCTCCGTCGAGAGATGCAGCATCGGATAGCTTTCTTTCGCGGAAAGAATTTGCTGGGCGGTCAGATTTTTCCCAGCGGTCCTTTCCTGATGGAAAGATACTTCCGGAAGAGCCAGAGATTTCGACTTCGGAAAAATTCACCATGAACCGGGCTCAAATGCAAGAAAGAATTTTGCCAAGGAAACGTAAGACAAAGCTCCGTTGTTTCGCGAGGGTTTCGTGTCCGGAACGCTACTTGCCTTCTTCAAAAGTTCCTTTCATCCTCCGTATGAAAGAAGAGCACCAGAGATCTTTTTCTTTGGAGCCCGGATCATGCATTCCTTTGAACCGCCGGAAGAATGACCCCATTCCCATGTTCGCGGAGAGATCCTACTCGGAATCTCTGGGGAGATGGTAAAGAAAATCATTGGGCCTTCCAATTCACTGGCACAAGAGGATGGGCCAGTCCCTAAAAAGAGCGGCCATCCCGTGTCGCCATCCGTGGACTCCCGCGGGCGCACTGCAAATAACTACGGATTCCTGCTGCGGGCCTCCGCATGCGCTCCGGCTCCTCGGGTCGGCGCACTCTCCGCGGAACGGCTCACCAGTTCGCCTTTTCCGCTTCGTGCGGATGCGCGCCAGTTTTGGTTGATTTTTATGGCGCGCACCGCATCGTGCTTGACCACATTTGCCCTGCGGGCAAACGTCAGGAATCCTATCGTTCTCTGAAATTGCCGGGTTTCCGTGACCACAAGGATCATCGATGAGATATTCACTGTTTTTGATAGCATTGATCGCCTGTTCTCAGCAAAGCCAGAAGGAAGGTGATCTCCGTTTTGTCTCCGCCCACGGAGGATTGAATCTTCGGGCGCAGCCGAGCACAACCGCAGAGGTACTCATTCAAATTCCAGATGCCTCTGTCGTCCGCGTCCAATCCGGCGCCGCAGTGCAGCCCAACGGTCCTGTAGAATACGGCCCTTGGGCAGCCATTGAATATCAGGGAAGGCAGGGATGGGTTTCCGATAGATTTCTATCGGCAAAGGCCTATACCCTTGATTGCATCAAAGAGTTCCGCTTCCCCGTTGGTGCGGCTGCCAATGGTAAAACTTGGACCGTTGCTTTCGCGTGCGGCAAAGGGCATCAAGAGCTAATAGAGAACGCCTATCGGTACTATCGCGCATGGTGGACAGACCACGCAGGGGAAAACTTATCTGATTCAACGAGAAAGCCGCATCGGCAAATAATTGCTGAAATTGCTCGCGATGTGGTCATCGATTCCACTTCGGAATCGGTTGCACTGATTCAACGTTCATCCACAGCTTTGGATTTTGCTACTTTTACTCGCGTTTCAGATATCTGGATCTTTAAAGAAAATTTCTGGCAGCCATTTGAGCATCCTTACGGATGGGGGCATTCTGTTTTGACGGATATCAATCAGGACGCAATCGCAGACGCCGTTACAACCTACAGCTGTTGTGGTCACTCCACGATTAAAGTATTCATCGGGGCGAAAGATGCTGCGGAGCCCTTGCACATGATTTTCGAAGCAAGCTTTTCCGAATGGGATTTGGTCCTTTCGAAAGGTCACTGCAATCAATTTCAGTTGCATGGACGCAATAGCAAAAGCAATGAGCCAGAACATTATAGTCTTGATTGCTCAAAAAATAGCATGGTCCCAGTTAAGAACCAGAAATGAACAGAAGAATAATCCTTCGGCTTGCCCCTCTCGCAGATTTCATCTCGGTGTGTCTTGGTTTCCGGCAACTTCAGAGAACTTTGCGGCTTAGCGCTCACTCCCTTCGCTATGCGCTCCGGTCGCTCGGCCCTGGTCTTCTCCCCGCCACCATTCCGGGAAAAGGGGTTGCAGAAGCTTTGAGGGAAGCCGGAATGGTGACGGGTCGTGCGGATGCGCGCCCGGTTTGGCGGATGCGTATGGCGCGCACCGCACCAGACTGCGGGCAAATTGGGCCTGACGGCCCAACTTCGCTAAGCCGCGTCGTTAATTGCCATTGGTCCGTTAAGATATGCAAGGTAAACGATGATCCACAGTTTTTACGGTAACGAAGTATGCAAGATGTAGGAACATTTCGTGAGCTTTAGTAGAATGCTCCAACAGCATGAAAAGGATCCCTCTACTGTTGTGCTCGATTGGGAAGATTTTGAAATCTCTTGCCTGCGCGCGATCGAGAAGGCCTTCAACAGACACCTTCAAGAATTCGAATTCTCGCCCCCCATCAGAGCCGGTGATGTAAAAAGAGCCGTTCTGTCTCAGCTAAATCAGCGTACCAGCGCTTTCTGCTCCGCTCAGCGTACCTTCGGTAAGGTGCGCAAAGCCATCACAAGTGAATTAGGACTGCATCGCTCGCAAGTAAAACTGGATGTACCTCTGGAACAGTATTTTCCCAAACTTCAGCGCAGAAAATCCTGGCAAAAAGTAAGAAAGGCAATAGGGCTTCCCTTTCCCAATTTAAGACTATCCCCCTTTGCTCTGTCGGCCATTATCGTATCTGTTCTGCTTGGCTCCGCAGCCTTTTGGGGATATAATTTGCATTTTGTGGTGCTCATAGTATTTGGAGCGCTTGTTTGCCTGGCGTGGTTTCACTTCCGCATCGACTTGCCGTGCCCTACCATCCGCGCACTCGTTCATCAATTATTACATTTGCATTACGGTCACTATGTTGATGGAGAGATCGACCCCGAAGAGGCGGAGCACATCATTTTCCAGATCCTGGACGATTATTCGCAATGCTCATCAAAAGAAATAGGGGATGAGACAATCCTGCGCATTTTCGTTTACCGCTCTTGGGGAAGGAGTTATTTCATAACATGATAATACGTTTATATTCAATTACGTCTAAAAAGGACCAACGGCAATTAACTTTGCGGCTTAGCGCTCACTCCCTTCGCTATGCGCTCCGGTCGCTCGACCCTGGTCTTCTCCCCGCCACCATTCCGGGAAAAGGGGTTGCAAAAGCATTCATGAAAGCCGGAATGGTGGGGGTCGTGCGGTTCCGCGCCCGGTTTGGTGGATACGTATGGCGCGCACCGCACCAGACTGCGGGCAAATTGGGCCTGACGGCCCAACTTCGCTAAGCCGCGTCGTTATGCGGCATTCCGGCGCGGCGGTATAAATCCCCTGAGGACGCCGGGCTTCGTGCCCGGCGGTAGATTAATCGATCAGCATCTCCTCCAGAGTTGTCTTCACGTGCTTAATGGTCGTCCCTGGGAGCTTGCCCAGTCGTTTCACAAGCCTTGCGCGGTCGTCCGTGCGGATCTGGTCCAGGACTATAAAACCGCGCTTCCCGGAAAACTGCAACTCGACCCGCGTCGGATACTTTCGGGATTTCCTCGTCATCGGAGCAATGATCACTGTCTGGAGATTTTCATTCATTTCATCCGGTGACAGGACAACGCACGGCCGGGTTTTCTTGATCTCGTGGCCAACCGTCGGATCAAGACTTATCAGATGCACTTCGTACTGCCTGATTACCATTTCCAATCCTGAAATTCCGAATCAATTTCCGGTGGCAGAAAAAGTGTATCCTCTCCGCTCTCACGCATCTGCTTAAGCTGCTCCCCCCAACCTGCGCGAGGCTTCGCCTTAATCGCTTCCAGCACAATCCGTCGTTTCTGCACTCGCAGGTTTACTTCTTCCTCAATGCCGCACGCCTCAAGGATCGGTTGCGGAATACGGATACCGCGGGAATTGCCTATTCTTACTACGCTCGCCTTCATGAATTTCGTGTAATTACTTTGTGACTACCTGTCAACCCTTTAATGGTCAACACGAGGCACCCGGCGTCCGTGCCGGGCGCTGCCAAAGGACACCGCCGGAACAGCCGCATAACTACGTTTGTCCCGCTCCGGGCTTCGACTTCGCTCCGCCCTCCGGTCCGTCGCGCTCGGCCTGCGGCCGTCCGGACTCGGCGCGAGTGGGAGAAATAAAAGGCGCCTCACCGGACCGCGCTCTGGACAAATTGCAGCATTCGCCGCAATCATTTGGCCTCCGGCCTCATTTTTTGCTTGCTCAAGGCCGCAACTTCGGGAAAACTACTCGTTATGCGGCATTCCGGCGCGGCGGTATAAATCCCCTGAGGACGCCGGGCTTCGTGCCCGGCGGTAGATTAATCGATCAGCATCTCCTCCAGAGTTGTCTTCACGTGCTTAATGGTCGTCCCTGGGAGCTTGCCCAGTCGTTTCACAAGCCTTGCGCGGTCGTCCGTGCGGATCTGGTCCAGGACTATAAAACCGCGCTTCCCGGAAAACTGCAACTCGACCCGCGTCGGATACTTTCGGGATTTCCTCGTCATCGGAGCAATGATCACTGTCTGGAGATTTTCATTCATTTCATCCGGTGACAGGACAACGCACGGCCGGGTTTTCTTGATCTCGTGGCCAACCGTCGGATCAAGACTTATCAGATGCACTTCGTACTGCCTGATTACCATTTCCAATCCTGAAATTCCGAATCAATTTCCGGTGGCAGAAAAAGTGTATCCTCTCCGCTCTCACGCATCTGCTTAAGCTGCTCCCCCCAACCTGCGCGAGGCTTCGCCTTAATCGCTTCCAGCACAATCCGTCGTTTCTGCACTCGCAGGTTTACTTCTTCCTCAATGCCGCACGCCTCAAGGATCGGTTGCGGAATACGGATACCGCGGGAATTGCCTATTCTTACTACGCTCGCCTTCATGAATTTCGTGTAATTACTTTGTGACTACCTGTCAACCCTTTAATGGTCAACACGAGGCACCCGGCGTCCGTGCCGGGCGCTGCCAAAGGACACCGCCGGAACAGCCGCATAACTACGTTTGTCCCGCTCCGGGCTTCGACTTCGCTCCGCCCTCCGGTCCGTCGCGCTCGGCCTGCGGCCGTCCGGACTCGGCGCGAGTGGGAGAAATAAAAGGCGCCTCACCGGACCGCGCTCTGGACAAATTGCAGCATTCGCCGCAATCATTTGGCCTCCGGCCTCATTTTTTGCTTGCTCAAGGCCGCAACTTCGGGAAAACTACTCGTTCTCCGCCATTGACTATATATTGATCGAACGCAAATGCATGAGGAAAGAATGCGCCGTACCGTTTCAGTGTTAATCCTATTGTGGCTATTCGGCTGCAGACCTCCTGCAGCACCAATCGCGACATTTGAAACCCTGTTTCTGCCTGAACATTATGCCGGTAAAGCGAACGACCCAGAGCTCGGGAAAAGACATTATCAGGAATTTCTCGAACTCAAGGATAGAAACCCCAAGGCCGCGAAGGACAAGCTCATCGCGGCTATTCGGCATCTTCCTGAAGGCTCGTATTACTATGCCCTTGGTTCTTTATTGTGGCTTGACTCACCAGATTTTGCCCAAAAGGCCCTTCGGATAGCTTTTGACAAAGGTGGGGCAGAGGCACACTTGGCTGCGTACAACCTTGCCTGCCTTTATAGCTTAGAAGAAAAATATGAAGAGTCAGAATTTTTCCTCCAGAAAGCCATTGAGCAGGGATACCTGAATTACAGGCATGTTCACAGCGATCCAGATCTGGCGGCACTCCGTAGAGTATCCAAACTTTTCAAAGTTTCCGGTATTCGCTATTCACAGGCGGGCGGCGGTGATCAGATTAATCGGTATTTTTGCCCAGACGGGAAGTATGTAGAACACCGAGCGGAAGGTATTTCTTGCGTCAAAAACGTGATCAAGATTTCGTCCTACGTTCAAGAGGACGGAAGTTTCTACATATTGAACGGGGAAGAAAGAAAGAGATTCGAACCTCTGGAAGTCTTATCCAGTCCAATAACCATAAATACGATTCATAGCATAAAGAGTGAATGCGAGCGCTATGATCGCCCGGAAATCTTCATGGCTGGTCCCGATTGTCCATGATTTCTGAGCAAATGTGTCAACGGCGGAGAACTTTGCGGCTTAGCGCTCACTCCCTTCGCTTTCCGCTCCGTTCGTTCGGCCCTGGTCTTCTCCCCGCCACCATTCCGGGAAAAGAGGTTGCAGAAGCCTTGAGAATAGCCGGAATGGTGGCGGGTCGTGCGGATGCGCGCCCGGTTTGGTGGATGCGTATGGCGAGCACCGCACCAGACTGCGGGCAAATTGGGCCTGGCGGCCCAACTTCGCTAAGCCGCGTCGTTTAGCGCCATGTGGACCTGATTCCAAAGGACCATCCCGAGTCGCCCATCCTGGTCTCCCGTTGTGAAAAAGAGATGACAATAAGATCCAAGATGAATACATTTGCATCATTAGGGAGCAATTGTAATCCATGGCTAAGACAATCACTATGCGAGTCGATGAACGCCTCTACAAGGCAATAAAGCTGGCCGCCTCGGCTCAGAACCGCACTGTCTCAAATTATCTCGAAACCGCAGCTCGCTCGTTTATTCTTGAAGAACAATTCGTCTCTGATGAAGAAATGTCTGAGATTATCGCACACCCTCATTTTGACCGTAACTTTAAGAATGCTCTAGCGGATGTAAAGAAGGGACACTTCGAGTTTGTCCGCTAGTTTCCGGCTGGCGGAAACCGCCACCTACCGCAAATCCCTCGATAAGCTGAAGAATCTGAGCCTGGAACAGAGAATCCGGGAAATTGTCTATCCAGAGATTGTGAAATCGCCGCTGGCAGGTCCGAACATCAAGAAGTTGAAAGGCCAGTATGATCTCCTGTATCGCTTTCGAATCGGGGACTACAGAATCTTTTATCTTGTCGATACGACCGCCAAAATTATCTTCCTGACGGAAATACACCACCGGAAGGACGCGTATAAGAGGAAAAAATGATGGACGCTCGCCTTCCGTGGCTCGCTCGGAGTCGCGGTCCACACAGCGCTAAACTTTGCGGCTTAGCGCTCACTCCCTGCGCTGTGCGCTCCGGTCGCTCGGCCCTGGTCTTCGCCCCGCCACCATTCCGGGAAAAGAGGTTGCAGAAGCTTTGAGGAAAGCCGGAATGGTGACGGGTCGTGCGGATGCGCGCCCGGTTTGGTCTATGCGTATGGCACGCACCGCACCAGACTGCGGGCAAATTGGGCCTCACGGCCCAACTTCGCTAAGCCGCGTCGTTAATTGCAATGGGCGTGTGTAGTAGCTTTACTAAGGTTGTTAGTATTGCCTTTGAGTTCTCCCATTTTTATGCTTTGCAGCATTCTGATCATCAGAGTCGATTCCCAAAATGAATCTGAATTGGCGTTTCTCAGACGCAGGAGATCTTGAACTTCTCGTAAAATGGAATAAGCAGTTGATCGAAGACGAGCAGCATCGCAACCGAATGACATTGTCTGAATTGAAGGGGCGCATGAGGTCGTGGCTCATAGAAGAATACCAAGCGGTAATCTTCTCATTCTCCGCCCCGGTTGCCTATGCCCTGTACAAGAATACAACAGATGGAATATACCTGCGTCAGTTCTTTGTGGATCGCAATCATCGTAGACAATCCATTGGCAGCACAGCAATAGGAATTCTTCGGAATACGATTTGGCCTGCGGATGTTCGACTTATGGTAGACGTCTTATGCAAAAATAGAGAGGGAATTGATTTCTGGAAAGCGGTTGGCTATTCTGAGTATTGTTTGACGCTCGAAATTGCCCCGCAATAGATTCTCGTTGGCGGGGGAAGCCCGCCCACTGCAATTAACTTTGCGGCTTAGCGCTCACTCCCTTCGCTGTGCGCTCCGGTCGTTCGGCCCTGGTCTTCTCCCCGCCACCATTCCGGGAAAAGGGGTTGCAGAAGCTTTGAGGCAAGCCGGAATGGTGGCGGGTCGTGCGGATGCGCGCCCGGTTTGGTGGATGCGTATGGCGCGCACCGCACCAGACTGCGGGCAAATTGGGCCTCACGGCCCAACTTCGCTAAGCCGCGTCGTTATGCGTCATTTGCGGGCAACTGGATGATCTTATTGCAAACCTCTTTGATTTTGCGAGCATCTTTTGGAAACTCTAACCGCTTACTGTCACAAGTGCAGCAGACGGTAGAAAGTGCATCTGCGTCCTTCACTCACGAACCTGACAGAAGTGGAGCTCCAACCGTAGAATTCACCTTCTTTGCCTATCCGTTGATAGGGCTTCGCAACTTAATTCACGGTAGTTTACAACCACTCCCCCAAGACCGTATCTTATTAAGAATGAAAGCATCGCTCATGGAGCATTTACAAGCTTACCTTTCCGTCACTTTGATGGCACTCTGCAGTGGTATTGCAATTGCCCTTGAGGATCGGGGGCCTTGATTGGAATCCTGCCGCCCGCCCTTTTCCTTCTTTACTCTGTCGCATTATTCCGCTGGCGTGCTTCGAAACTGCTGCAGATCTTCCAGCAACAGCTCGCACTGATTGCTTCCGGACGTCTGGAAGGTTCCGGCGGAACCGCAGTCACCATGCAGCGCAGCGTCCATAAATCTGAGATGCACGAGAACTTTTTCCTTACCGGCATCATGCTTGCCATTTCTTTGATCATCTTGATTTCATGGATAGTGACCGAATGATGCAAGGTTCCGGTGCAAACCCCGCAAACGAACGCATAACTTTGCGGCTTAGCGCTCACTCCCTCCGCCTGCGCTCCGGTCGCTCGGCCCTGGTCTTCTCCCCGCCACCATTCCGGGAAAAGGGGTTGCAGAAGCCTTGAGGAAAGCCGGAATGGTGACAGGTCGTGCGGATGCGCGCCCGGTTCGGTCTATGCGTATGGCGCGCACCGCACCAGACTGCGGGCAAATTGGCCTGGCGGCCCAACTTCGCTAAGCCGCGTCGTTCTCCGCCATAACCACCCGCTTTTATTTTCTTGACCCGTAGTCACAATGTAGATACATTGTATCATGCAGAAAAAGCTGGTGAAGCATGGTAACAGTGCAGCGCTTGTTCTTGACAAACCCATTCTGGAATTGCTCCACATTGACATGGAAACTCCGCTTGAGTTGCGCACGGATGGCCATAGTTTGACTATCACCCCTGTGCAAACCGAGAGAGAGCTTGCTGTCAGAAAGGCGATACGCAAGGTAACTCGGAACCACGGCAAGACATTGAAGAAATTGGCGCAGTGATCGAACCAATCTTCCTCACGGTCGATGAACTCCTTTTAATTCACAAAATACAAATCGAAGAATTCGGAGGAGTTCATGGATTACGCGATTCGGCATTACTGGAATCGGCCATGATGCAGCCCATGGCCACAATTGATGGCATCTACCTTCATCCGAGTCTTTTCGATCAGGCAGCCGCCTATGTCTTTCACCTCTGCCAGAATCATCCCTTTCTGGACGGAAATAAGCGGGCCGCTCTAGCCGGCGGCCTGGTCTTTCTGGAAATCAATGGCATCGAAATTTTGGACCCAAGCGGGTCCTTGTATGAGATGGTCATGAAAGTCGCACGGGGGGTTTACGGGAAGAAAGAAACTGCCGAGATCCTCCGGGGTCTGTCTCGCTAGCCTATGTGGTTACGGCGGAGAACTTTGCGGCTTAGCGCTCACTCCCTGCGCGATGCGCTCCGGTCGTTCGGCCCTGGTCTTCTCCCCGCCACCATTCCGGAAAAGGGGTTGCAAAAGCTCTCAGGAAAGCCGGAATGGTGGCGGGTCGTGCGGATGCGCGCCCGGGTTGGTGTATGCGTATGGCGCGCACCGCACCAGACTGCGGGCAAATTGCGGCTGGCGCCGCAACTTCGCTAAGCCGCGTCGTTAAGCGAACATGCGCCGCGGATCTCGGACAAAATCATTCAGCATCCGCTGAACGTGACATATTGCATCGTGCGTGTCATTAGCTGACTGAAGGGTTAGATAAATTGTTTGCCAGAGCCGTTCGGCTGCGCTGAATAGGAACGGTGGCCTCAGTTCTTGCCCATATTCGGGAAGCGTTTAATTCTGGCCGCTCTCTCTATTCCAAACATGCACGGGAGGAGATGACTGCAGAGGAATTTGGCCGCATTCTGGACCGGGAGGTAGAAGAAGCCCTGAATAATTGTGAAATTTTGAAGGAATACCCGGGGGACAAACCTTATCCCAGTATGCTGATTCTTGGCTTTACAGCTCTGGGGCGACCGTTACATATCGTTGTGGCGTACCGGATAGAGGAAGGAATTTTCATTCTGGTAACAGTGTATGAGCCTGATCCGAAAAAATGGGACAATTATCGGATCCGGAAGGAGTAAAGTATGAAGTGCGTGGTCTGCAACGGAGAGGATTTGAACAAAAGAGTCGTTGATGAAGAGATTCGTAGCGGTCCTGACGTTATCATTGTGCCCATTCAGGTCGTTGCATGCGCTTCCTGCGGAGAAAGATACTATAGCCGGGAAAATATACAATACTTGGAAAAGGTCCGGGATTCGATTCCTGCCGAAGCAAAGGATCTTATAGAAATTGGCAGAGTATTCAAATATGAGAAGGATACGGCGCACGTCGCTTAACTTTGCGGCTTAGCGCTCACTCCCTTCGCTGTGCGCTCCGGTCGTTCGGCCCTGGTCTTCTCCCCGCCACCATTCCGGGAAAAGGGGTTGCAGAAGCTTTGAGGAAAGCCGGAATGGTGGCGGGTCGTGCGGATGCGCGCCCGGTCTGGTGGATGCGTATGGCGCGCACCGCACCAGACTGCGGGCAAATTGGGCCTGAAGGCCCAACTTCGCTAAGCCGCGTCGTTCTCCGCCATTGACCCGGATTCAATGGTTTTCCCGTGATCCATCGGGCCAGCGTAATCATGCTTGACATCATTAATGCCGTCCATTAGTATTCATCGTGATTAAGAGCTTCAGGTCGAAAGACGCTGAAATGATCTGGCAGGGGGAATGGGCGAAGCGCTTCCCCCCACAGATCCAGGAAATCGCACGCCGGAAGCTCCGAATGCTGAATAATGCTCAGACCCTCACTGACCTCAGGATTCCTCCATCGAACCGATTGGAGGCATTGCGCGGTGACCGGAAGGGCCAGCACAGCATCCGTATCAATGACCAATGGCGAATCTGCTTCCGATGGGTCGGGACGGATTCCCATGACGTCGAAATCACTGACTATCATTGAAAGGTGGAGCCTATGAAGCGCATTCGGAACATTCATCCAGGAGAAATTCTATCAGAGGAGTTTCTAACGCCCATGGGTATTTCAGCCTACAGGCTTGCCAAAGAGACCGGAATGCCTCAAACGCGCATTGGCGATATTATTCACGGAAAAAGGAGTATCTCGGCCGATACCGCACTACGGTTGGCACGCTTTTTTGGGGTATCCCCGCAATTCTGGCTTGGCCTCCAGAATGATTATGATCTTGAAGAGCAGAAGAAGAATCTTCGTAATGATCTCGAGAGAATGTCAACCTACGAACAGTTCATGGTCGCTCAATGATTGAGAAAGGATCTATTCGCGCGGGTCAACAGCGGAGAACTTTGCGGCTTAGCGCTCACTCCCTCCACTTTGCGCTCCGGTCGCTCGGCCCTGGTCTTCTCCCCGCCACCATTCCGGAAAAAGGGGTTGCAGAAGCTTTGAGAGAAGCCAGAATGGTGTCGGGTCGTGCGGCTGCGCGCCCGGTTTGGTGTATGCGTCTGGCGCGCACCGCACCAGACTGCGGGCAAATTGGGCCCGGCGGCCCAACTTCGCTAAGCCGCGGCGTTAGTCGACATGGGGCCGCTTGTGCAGGTGATCATCGGAACGGTCATGATGATTGCTCCATGCAAAGGCCTCCCGTGCAATCGATACCAGACCGCCAGGATTTTTTTTTGCTTGCTGCTCTACCCATTGCACTGTTTGAGAGCTTTCCAGCTATGAATTATGTCCGGTATCTTGATCGGAAGTGGGCAGCCATTGAAGCGGATTTTGCTCGCCATCCTGGAATTTAGATCTCGACAGATCCACAGCAATTAGCTTACTATCATGCTGGGAAGGAAATCTTTCGGCTAGATAAACGGGGCATCTGCGCCGCCGAGTGGAATATAGCCTATCTTGACATCTCCCAAATGGAGGATTCATTTGATTTATCCGCACTCCTGCGCGCTCAGTCAGTAGAACACATTGCCGCCCTCCTTACAATAGATTGGTCTACACTGCGGTTTTTTCCCCATGACGGTGTAGGTACGGTCGAAATTCGCATTCCCACGGTCGTTGCTTTATCTCTGCATTCTTTGATCCGTAGGATGTTAGCCCTGCAGGAGGCGATTCGGCACCAGCCAAAAGTTCCGTCCTTGAGCAAGGGATGCCGATGTCCGACCTGTGAGACTTTCAAGATCTGTAACTCAAAGAATCGTTGCAGAAATTGCTATGATACTCTGGAAAATGGCCCCACATCGACTAACTTTGCGGCTTAGCGCTCACTCCCTCCGCTATGCGCTCCGGTCGTTCGGCCCTGGTCTTCTCCCCGCCACCATTCCGGGAAAAGAGGTTGCAGAAGCCTTGAGGAAAGCCGGAATGGTGACGGGTCGTGCGGATGCGCGCCCGGTTTGGTCTGTGCGCATGGCGCGCACCGCACCAGACTGCGGGCAAATTGGGCCTGACGGCCCAACTTCGCTAAGCCGCGTCGTTATCTGCCATTGCCGCGATACTTTTGGACCACTTCTTACAACTCCCGGACGCCGTGTAGCATGCTCAAATTCATTGACAGACCGATTGTAGTCACTTTTATGACTACAGCTTGGCTCGAAACTGATGCAATTTTCTCCGGAAGCTGTCCGACTTTTCGAAGCCTCTGTGCCAAAGCAATTCCGGTCCCTGATATTGAAGGCCGCGCTTGGAAAACTGGCGACGGAACCGAACAAACCCGGAAAATCCACGAAACGCCTCTCAGCAGGCCGACCGCCCTATTTTCACGGAAAGGATGTTTGGCAATGCCGGGTCCAAGAGTGGCGCTTCTTTTATGTTCTTGAAGAAAATCGTATAGTCGTTTTCTTTGTGGGCAGGAAGGGTCGCAAGACTACCGAAGAGATGGTGCAAGAATATGAATAAATCCTCGCGTTCCAGAGTTGTAGGCATTCGGGAGGCCAAGGCCCACCTTTCTGAGTATATCAAGAAGTCCAGAGATGTTCCCATTGTCATCACAAGCCATGGCAAACCGGAGGCGGTGCTTTTCAATGTCTCTGATCAAGATCCTGAAGACGTCATCCTCTTCACTTCGCCGGAATTCCAGTCCGCACTGGCCTACCCGGAATCCAAGCTCATCCGAAGTGCGGAATTGTTGAAGAAATACAATTCTCCGGCGGCCAGACAGAAACCTCCGTCTGCCAAGAGTAAAAAAACTCGCGTCAACGGCAGATAACTTTGCGGCTTAGCGCTCACTCCCTTCGCTATGCGCTCCGGTCGCTCGGCCCTGGTCTTCTCCCCGCCACCATTCCGGGAAAAGGGGTTGCAGGAGCTTTGAGGAAAGCCGGAATGGTGACGGGTCGTGCGGATGCGCGCCCGGGTTGGTCTATGCGTACGGCGCGCACCGCACCAGACTGCGGGCAAATTGGGCTTGGCGGCCCAACTTCGCTAAGCCGCGTCGTTATTTGCAATGCGCCCGAAAGTTATCCGCCGGTCATCCTTGCCCGGCGGGAAGAATTCACTTTTCTTCGCCGGTAAATTAGGCATTGCAGAGTTTTCTTAGTGAAAATTTCTGACCGGTCAGAATTTTCCCAGCAGTCTTCCTGAAGGAAAGATGCATCGGGAGGGAGCGAGTTCGGCTTCAGAAAAAATTAGCTGGACACCAGCTTCTAAATGAAAAAAATTTTAGCCGGGAAGCGTAAGACCATATTGCCTTGTTTCGCGAGGGTTTCTTGTCCGGACCGCTACTTGCCCTCTTCACATATTCCTTTCAGCCTTCCAACGGAAGCAGAATGCTGGAAACTTAAAGATTTTGGGATAAAGTGTCTCGGCGGAAAGGCAGTAGAGCCATGGAGCATTGTTTCGTGAAGAGTTCTGGTCCGGATAGTTTGGAGAGGATTGCCAAAGATCGTTGGGCTTCTCAATGTGGCCTGGCAGGATAGGGTCGGCCAGTGCGTGAAGGGAGCGGCCATCCCGTGTCGCCATCCGTGGACTCCCGCGGGCGCACTGCAAATAACTTACGGATTCCTGCTGCGGGCCTCCGCATGAGCTCCGGCTCCTCGGGTCGACGCACTCTACGCGGAACGGCTCACCAGTTCGCCTTTTCCGCTCCGTGCGGATGCGCGCCAATTTTGGTATATTTTTATGGCGCGCACCGCATCGTGCTTGACCACATTTGCCCTGCGGGCAAACGTCAGGAATCCTAACGTTATGCGCAATCCTGCATAGGAAAATCCGATGCTTTGGAAATACAAAAATACACGCAGGTTCACGATCATGGGCTTCCTTGCTGGAGGTGCCTTGCTGACGATTGCTGGTTTGGTTTTATTGTTTAATGATGTCGTATCCAAAAGGGCCATCAAGCAGGATTTCGTTGCGCTGCAAGTAAGAACAATCGCTCTTAACGCACCGTCAGTTCCTGAACGATTCAGCTTCGATCCTGCAGACCGGGCGGTTCAAAATAAGTGCATTGTCCTCAATAAGGCACTGGATCTACGCAGATGTAATTATCCCGAGCTCAAAGCCACATTCACCATTTTTCCAAATATATGTTCGGTCAATGAAGGATGCTATGAGTATTATTCTGATTTCCTGCAGAGGTCTGGCAGCCCTTCCGGCCCGGATCCAGTATCGCTCGATTCAGCGGAGCTCCAGATTTCCCTGTTTCGAAAATTCTTATCCGTCCCTGAAGCAGAGCTTCACTTTGTTCATGATGACAAGGAGCGAAAATTACTGTACGTGCTAGCGCAAGATCGTAAGAAGGATGTGTACCTATCGCTGACGGGAGACTTTGGCATTGTGAAATTCGTTGATCCTTTTGCTTCGGTGGAGGAGGCATCACGTTTTGCATCCGCCCTGCTCATTTCGAAAAACACTGGTCAAGTCAAGTAATGCAGGACTGCGCATAACTTTGCGGCTTAGCGCTCACTCTCTCCGCTATACGCTCCGGTCGTTCGGCCCTGGTCTTCTCCCCGCCACCATTCCGGGAAAAGGGGTTGCAGGAGCTTTGAGGAAAGCCGGAATGGTGACAGGTCGTGCGGATGCGCGCCCGGTTTGGTGGATACGTATGGCGCGCACCGCACCAGACTGCGGGCAAATGCTCGGGCGTTGCCCTCGCACTTCGCTAAGCCGCGTCGTTATGCGCCATTGACACTTAAAGTCAACTTTACATACTCAGAGGCATCATATGAAAATTTACCTTAACGACCTCCTCAGACTATCTGACACAGAATTGAAAAATACTAAAATCCGATTGAATCAGAGTAACAATCATGATTTCGATCCTATTCAGCTCTTCAAAAACAAGGATATGCAGTTATATAATGGCCAGTTCTACAATTACGGCTCGATGAAATCCTTCCAGCAAGGCCAAATAGCGATCGGACTTCTTAGGCTGGATTCCGAGAAATGGTTATTGTTTGATATCAGTCGTATTACCAAGGATCTGAACCTTTATGACAGCGTTGGCTATGAATATGAAACCCTGCATCAGCACAGCAAGTACTTTGGCCGCACTATCATACGCTATAAAAATCACAGCCAGCAAATGATTCGTAATGCCATTCCTCTCATCAAAGAATGTATAGTTTTCGAAGTAATCAGTGAAACCTTCGACGACTCAGGATTCCCCGGGTATGAGAATGTGGATTTATCATGGGACGAGCTGAAAAGAGTTGTGCAAAAGAATGACTGGAGAACCGCGCTCGAAAATCAAAAAGGCGTGTATCTAATAACTGATACCATCACTGGCAAAAGATATGTTGGATCCGCATACGGAGAGAATATGCTTCTCGGCAGGTGGGAAAATTACGTCCGCAATGGACATGGCGGCAACAAAGATCTGAAGGATCTCTCCTTCGATTACATCAAGGGTAATTTCAGGTTCTCGATTCTGGACATCTACAAATCAACTGTCGATGACAGTACAATTATCAGGCGGGAACACCATTGGATGAAGATTTTGCTAACCAAAGATAAGACTTTTGGCTACAACAACTAAATTGTCAACGGCGCATAACTTTGCGGCTTAGCGCTCACTCCCTTCGCTATGCGCTCCGGTCGTTCGGCCCTGGCCTTCTCCCCGCCACCATTCCGGGAAAAGGGGTTGCAGAAGCTTTGAGGGAAGCCGGAATGGTGACGGGTCGTGCGGACGCACGCCAGTTTCGGTGTATTCAGATGGCGTGCGCCGCACCAGACTGCGGGCAAATTGGGCCTTACGGCCCAACTTCGCTAAGCCGCGTCGTTATCCGTAATGCTCCGCAGCGTTCCTGAATTGAAATTGAACTCAAGGTTGGTGAAATCTGGCCAGCAATCATTTTTGAGGCTTTTTGTCGGTTGGATATGGATTGACAGGCTGGCTCAATAACGCAATCCTTTACTATGGAATACAGATCCCGATTGAGTTCTGATCCGAATGTCTTGCTCGGAAAGCCGGTCATTCGGGGAACCCGGATTACGGTTGCCCTGGTTCTCGACAAGCTATCCGAGGGGGAGACATTCGAAGAATTGCTCGAATCCTATCCTGATTTGACGCGCGAGGACATTCTAGCCTGCCTTGCCTATTCCCATGATGTGGTTTCACGGGAAGCGTTAATTGCTGATTGACCTTTACGCTGACGAGAATATTGACCAAAGACTCGTCTCGTTCTTGCGCGCTTCAGGATATGCTGTGAAATACGGCCGTGAAATCCAGAAAGGGCGATCTGACCAGGAACTGCTCGCAGAAGCATTTGCACAACTGTCGATCCTTCTTACGGAAGACAAGGATTTCGGAGAATGGGTCTTTGCTCATAAAAGGCCAACCATCGGAATTATCCTACTGCGCTACAGACCGTCCGAGAAAGAGCGCATTCGACTTCTGCTCCTGAACCTCCTGAATGCCCGTGGTCCTGAGATCCTGGCCAGTTTATCGTACTGACTACCCAACGGACCAGATTTCGGAAGATTCTTTAAAATGCGCGGAGCACTCCGGATAACTTTGCGGCTTAGCGCTCACTTCCTTCGCTGTGCGCTCCGGTCGTTCGGCCCTGGTCTTCTCCCCGCCACCATTCCGGGAAAAGGGGTTGCAGAAGCCTTGAGGAAAGCCGGAATGGTGACGGGTCGTGCGGATGCGCGCCCGGGTTGGTCTATGCGTATGGCGCGCACCGCACCAGACTGCGGGCAAATTGGGCCTGGCGGCCCAACTTCGCTAAGCCGCGTCGTTCTTTGCAATTGCCGGCAAACACAGTCCGAGTTTCACCTTGCGGTCAGATTCTCCTGAACATTTCTCCGAAAATGTGTTGTCTGTAGCGTCCGGTGTGTATAATGTGTATCCTTGAGCAGCGGGGAAATCATCGCACGCTTGAAAAAAGAAGGTTGGCTTCTTGTTGGTGTCAAGGGCAGCCACCACCAGTACAAGCATCCTGATTTGCCCGGAAGGGTCACCGTCCCCATCCCTTGAAAGACATTCCGAAGGGGACGCTGCGCAGCATCAGCATACAGGCACACTGGAGGAAAACATGAACTATCCCGTCGTCATACATAAGGACCGAAAATCTGACTATGGAGTCACCGTCCCGGACCTTCCCGGTTGTTTTTCTGCAGGATCCTCGTTTGACGAGGCCCTCGAAATGGTCCGGGAGGCAATCTCTCTTCATCTGGAAGGACTCCTCGAAGATGGACTACCCATCCCGCAACCAAAGACCATCGAGCTACATCAAAAAAAGCGAATATATTCTGGCGGAGTCTGGGCTCTGGTGTCTGTAGACCTTTCCGCTATTTCCGGAAAAGCGCGGAGAGTTAACATTACCCTTCCAGAGAGAATCTTGAGTCAAATTGATGAATATTCTGGACGGGTTGGCGAATCTCGTTCCGGACTGCTGGCCACTGCGGCGCTGGAATACATTTCGTCCGGGAATCGAGCAGACGGAAGTAAATGCCGGCAACAGCAAAGAACTCACGGATTCCTGCTGCGGGCCTCGCTCCCATGCGGTCGCTCCGGCTCCTCGGGTCGGCGCACGAAGCGGAACGGCTCACCAGTTCGCCTGTTCCGCTTCGTGCGGATGCGCGCCGGTTTTGGTAGATTTTCATGGGCGCGCACCGCATCGTGCTTGACCACATTTGCCCTACGGGCAAACGTCAGGAATCCTATCGTTATTTGCAATGCGCCCGAAAGTTATCCGCCGGTCATCCTTGCCCGGCGGGAAGAATTCACGTTTCTTCGCCGGTAAATTGAGCATAGCAGAGTTTTCCTTGGGAAAAGAATTTTCTGGCCGAGCAGATTTTTTCCCAGCCATCATTGAAGGAAAGATGCAATCGAGGCAGCCAGAGATTCCGCCTTCGGAAAAATCAGCAGGAACCCAGTTCCAGAAGGGGAGAAAAGAATCTGGCCGGAAGAACGTAAGACCATGTTGCCTTGCTTCGCGAGGGTTTCTTCTCCCGGAACGCGACTTGCTTTCTTCAAAAGCCAGCGAGTTCGGATTCAGAAAAATCAGTTCTGGACACCAGCTTCTAAATGAAAAAAATTTAGCCCAGAAGCGTAAGACCATGTTGTCTTGTTTCGCGAGGGTTTCTTGTCCGGAACGCTACTTGCCTTCTTCACATATTCCTTTCAGCCTTCCAACGGAAGCAGAATACTGGAAATTTAAAGATTTTGGGATAAAGTGTCTCGAAAGAAAGGCAGTAGAGCCATGGAGCATTGTTTCGTGAAGAGTTCTGGTCCGGATAGTTTCGAGAGGATTGCCAAAGATCGTTGGGCTTCTCAATGTGGCCTGGCAGGATAGGGTCGGCCAGTGCGTGAAGGGAGCGGCCATCCCGTGTCGCCATCCGTGGACTCCCGCGGGCGCACTGCAAATAACTACGGATTCCTGCTGCGGGCCTCGCTCCCATTCGGTCGCTCCGGCTCCTCGGGTCGGCGCACTCTCCGCGGAACGGCTCACCAGTTCGCCTATTCCGCTCCGTGCGGATGCGCGCCGGTTTTGGAGGATTTTTATGGCGCGCACCGCATCGTGCTTGACCACATTTGCCCTCCGGGCAAACGTCAGGAATCCTATCGTTATTTGCAATGCGCCCGAAAGTTATCCGCCGGTCATCCTTGCCCGGCGGGAAGAAATCACTTGGCTCCGTCGGTAGAGATGCAGCATCGGATAGCTTTCTTTCGCGGAAAGAATTTGCTGGGCGGTCAGATTTTTTCCCAGCGGTCCTTTCCTGATGGAAAGATACTTCCGGAAGAGCCAGAGATTTCGACTTCGGAAAAATTCACCATGAACCCAGGCTCCAAATGCAAGAAAAGAATTTTGCCAAGGAAACGTAAGACAAAGCTCCGTTGTTTCGCGAGGGTTTCGTGTCCGGAACGCTACTTGCCTTCTTCAAAAGTTCCTTCATCCTCCCATACGAAAGAAAGAAAGCCAGATATCTTTTCTCGAATTCGGATCATGGATTCCTTTGAACCGCCGGAAGAATAACCCCATTCCTTGTTCCGCGGAGAGATCCTATTCGGAATCTCTGGGGAGATGGTAAAGAAAATCATTGGCCTTCCAATTCACTGGCATAAAGAGGCCAGTCCGTAAAAAGAGCGGCCATCCCGTGTCGCCATCCGTGGACTCCGCACTGGCGCATGCGGCCATCTCGGAATGGCGCACTCTCCGCGGAACGGCTCACCAGTTCGCCTTTTCCGCTCCCATCCAGTTTTGGTTGATTTTTATAGCGCCGCCCCACGGGCAAACGTCAGGAATCCTATCGTTATTTGCAATGCGCCCGAAACTTTAGGCCGGACGTCCTGTCCGGCCGGAAGAAATCACTTGGCTCCGTCGGTAGAGTAAGTGTTGGTAGCTTTCGTTGACCGATTCTTCAGGAAAACTGCTGGGGAAAAAATTCGACCGGCCAGCAAAGCAAAAATCTTCCCTCATCGGGAGAGATTCCCCGAGATTGCATGCGATTTTTCCAGATATAATCGGGTGGACGCCAGATTCCAAAACAAGAAAAAATATTTGAGAGGGGCATCCGTAAGACAAAGTTCCGTTGTTTCGCGAGGGTTTCGTGTCCGGAACGCTACTTGCCATCTTCAAAAGTTCCTTTCATCCTCCGTACGAAAGAAGAAAACCAGGTATCTTTTTCTCGCAATCCCGGATCATGCATTACTTTGAACCGTCGGAAGATAAGACCTATTCCCTGGTTTCGCGGAGAGATCCTACTCGGAATCTCTGGGAAGATGATAAAGAAAATCATTGGGCCTTCCAATTCACTGGCACAAGAGGATGGGCCAATCCGTAAAAAGAGCGGCCATCCCGTGTCGCCATCCGTGGACTCCCGCGGGCGCACTGCAAATAACTGCGGATTCCTGCTCCGGGCCTCGCTCCCATTCGGTCGCTCCGGCTCCTCGGGTCGGCGCACTCTTTGCGGACCATTCCGGCCGTGGGCCTTCATTTGTCCGCTCCGTGCGGATGCGCGCCAGTTCTGGTAGATTTTAATGGGCGCGCACCGCATCGTGCTTGACCACATTTGCCCTCCGGGCAAACGTCAGGAATCCTAACGTTAGGCGAAATCCAGGCAAGGAGTATTTAAGATGGCATTATTTGTATTTGGAGCTGGAGCTACTCGTGGGTGCTCTTTTGTGGACGCAAGCCGCCACCCTTGTTTGCCCCCTCTTGATTCAGATTTCTTTACGCAAGTCCAAAGAATACAAAGCTCAAAACACACTAAACTAGTTGAAGATGTCTTGAATGACACTATTGAATTATTTGGAAAGAACTTTGAGATTACCATGGAGATGGTTTTTACAACCCTTGAGCATACAATCACAATGATTGAAACTTCAGGCCAAACAAGGGCATTTACAAAAAAACAGCTAACTGCCAAGAGGAATCGCTTGCTCCAGATACTAGCTGCAGTTTTAGAGGATAGTTTAACCCGAGCCAAAAGCTCTGGCAGAGCATCCTTAGATCCTGAAGAATGCGATTACCATTCCAATTTTGTATCGAATATTTTGAATATAGGAGATGCCATTATATCCTTTAACTATGATTGCGTTTTGGATTATGCACTACGAAATCATGGCTCAGGCAAATGGAATGCTCGCTATGGATATGCTCTGGATTTGGGTTCCAAAGGCAGTCATTTAACTGGTGACCCGCATTGGAACCCAGTAAATCCTGCAAAAAAATCAGATTCTATAAAGAATTATAAGCTTCATGGATCTTTGCATTTTGATATTGGTCCTAAAAAAAAACCTGGATATATTAAATTAAAGCAAAGGCCATATACAAAGCAGCGTGGTTCAATGAAGTATACCATAATCCCACCTGAATGGAATAAAAAATATAACGAGGAGCCATTCTCAGTTCTTTGGAAAAAAGCGGCGGCTGCTCTTAAAAGCACTAAGCAGCTTATTTTGATAGGATATTCTATGCCTCCTACCGATCTTCATTCAGGAGCATTGTTTAGGACTTCCATAGGAAAAGAAGCATTAAAATCCTTAGTAGTTGTTAATCCTGATCAAAACGCTCGCAAAAGGATTCGAGGCCAGCTGCAAAGGGCAATTTCTAAATCTACAAAAGTAATTTCGTTCGACTATTTTTCTGAATTCTTAAGTTGTCGGCGTGAAGTATGGGATATTTAATTCTAGCCTGGACTCCGCCTAACTTCGGCTTGCCGCTTCGGGCTGTCGCTTTACGCTCCGCCCTCGGTCCTTGCGCTCAGCCTTCGGCTGTCCGGACTCGGCGCCGGGGGAGGGAGGAAAATGCGCCTCGCCGGACCGCGCTGCGGACAAATGCTGGCATTCGCTGCGCAAACATTCGGCCAGTGGGCCTCATTTTTTGCTTGCTCAAGGCCAGCACATTCGGCAAGCCGTTGAGTTATTTGCAATGCGCCCGAAAGTTATCCGCCGGTCATCCTTGCCCGGCGGGAAGAAATCACTTGGCTCCGTCGGTAGAGATGCAGCATCGGATAGCTTTCTTTCGCGGAAAGAATTTGCTATGCGGTCAGATTTTTTCCCAGCGGTCCTTTCCTGATGGAAAGATACTTCCGGAAGAGCCAGAGATTTCGACTTCGGAAAAATTCAACATGAACCCAAGCTCCAAATGCAAGAAAAGAATTTTGCCAAGGAAACGTAAGACAAAGCTCCGTTGTTTCGCGAGGGTTTCGTGTCCGGAACGCTACTTGCCTTCTTCAAAAGTTCCTTTCATCCTCCGTATGAAAGAAGAGCACCAGAGATCTTTTTCTTTGAAGCCCGGATCATGCATTCCTTTGAACCACCGGAAGATAAGACCTATTCCCTGGTTTCGCGGAGAGATCCGACTCGGAATCTCTGGAGAGATGGCAAAAAAGCTCATTGGACCTTCCAATTCACTGGCACAAGAGGATGGGCCAGTCCGTAAAGGGAGCGGCCATCCCGTGTCGCCATCCGTGGACTCCCGCGGGCGCACTGCAAATAACTGCGGATTCCTGCTCCGGGCCTCCGCATGCGCTCCGGCTCCTCGGGTCGGCGCACTCTCCGCGGAACGGCTCACCAGTTCGCCTTTTCCGCTCCGTGCGGATGCGCGCCAGTTTTGGTATATTTTTTCAGCGCGCACCGCATCGTGCTTGACCACATTTGCCCTACGGGCAAACGTCAGGAATCCTACACGTTATTTGCAATGCGCCCGAAACTTTTGGCCGGACGTCCTGTCCGGCCGGAAGAAATCACCTTGCTCCGTCGGTAGAGTAAGTGTTGGATAGCTTTCGTTGACCGATTCTTCAGGAAAACATCTGGAAAAAAAATGGACCGGCCGGCAAAGCAAAAATCTTCCCGCATCGGGAGAGATTGCATGCGATTTTTCCAGCTAAACTCGGGTGGACGCCAGATTCCAAAACAAGAAAAAGAATTTGAGTTGGGCATGGCGTAAGACAAAGTTCCGTTGTTTCGCGAGGGTTTCGTGTCCGGAACGTTACTTGCCTTCTTCAAACGTTCCTTTCAGCCTCCGTAAGAGAGAAGAGAGCCAAAAAGATTTTTCTCCGGATCCCGGATCATGCATTCCTTGGGACCGGCGGAAGATAAGACCTATTCCCTGGTTTCGCGGAGAGATCCTACTCGGAATCTCTGGGGAGATGGTAAAGAAAATCATTGGGCCTTCCAATTCACTGGCACAAGAGAATGGGCCAGTCCGTAAAAAGAGCGGCCATCCCGTGTCGCCATCCGTGGACTCCCGCGGGCGCACTGCAAATAACTACGGATTCCTGCTGCGGGCCTCCGCATGCGCTCCGGCTCCTCGGGTCGGCGCACTCTACGCAGAACGGCTCACCAGTTCGCCTTTTCCGCTACGTGCGGATGCGCGCCAGTTTTGGTATATTTTTATGGCGCGCACCGCACCGTGCTTGACCACATTTGCCCTGCGGGCAAACGTCAGGAATCCTAACGTTATCCGTAATTGGCGCAGACTGGGGGCCGGCGCTCCTGGCCGGCGTGGGATGCGGATCTGAATACATCAGTTCTCACACTTTTCCGTCGCGCATTCCGTAAATCTGCGACTCGCTGCGTGAATCCGTCGGCGTCCCCGACAGCAGTCGGCCAGAGACCCTATGGAACCTGCGTTGGAATTATTCGGGGCGTACGGTGAGCCGGAATGCGGTCGGACCCGGAGAGCTTTCGTGGGATATTGGTCTGGCTTGCCGGCCCGGCACTTCAGTCCATCACATTTGGCAATTCTTTGGGCCAGGAAGGCCGTTCCGCTCATTGTCCCCAGCGGGCGGCCTTCTTTCGGCCAGTCCGCGGAATTTGGCCGGTGTTGGAACCCACATTGACCGTTCCCTCTAAATCGGCCACAGTCCAGGTCAGCTTTGGAGAAGATGTTGAAGAAAAGAGTAGAAGAAATCAGTTTGAAAAGAAGTACCATCGTGCATAATGGGACGGCCTTCCCGCGTCGGCGTCCATGCCTCCCGACAGCGCCAACACCGGATAACTCACGGTTTAGTGCTCGCTCCCTGCGCCTGCGCTCCGGTCGCTCGGTCCTTGCCTTCTCCCCGCCACCATTCCGGGAAAAGGGGTTGCAGAAGCTTTCAGGGAAGTCCGGATGGTGACGGGTCGTGCGGATGCGCGCCCGGTTTGGAGAATCCGTATGGCGCGCACCGCACCAGGCGGCGGACAAATTGGGCCTTGTGGCCCAACTTCACTAAACCTGGTCGTTAATTGAAACGCCGCAGAGGTTGTCACATGCTGAATGTAGTCTCATTCGGAGGAATGACGGTTTTACATGCTGTCCAGAAAGCGCTTTACAGTCTGGCTGGATGAATAGACTCATTCCACTGTGGAGTCAGCCCTGATTGAAACATCTGTAATCAGCTACTTTGCAGCGCCCCCGTCGCACCGTCCGGCCACTGCGGCCCGGCAGTCATTGACCAGACTCTGGTGGGAGAGTGATCGCTCCCGATATGATTGCTACATCTCAACCTATGTCTTGGCCGAAATCACACAGGGAAATCGTAAGAAAGCTGACAAACGGCTGGAATCCGTCCAAGGATGGCCCATTCTTTCAGACAAGGATCAGATTGGGGTCCTCGCTGCAAAATACCTTCAGGCCATATCCATCCCTGATGAAAGCAAAATCGATGCATTCCATTTGGCAACGGCCACTGTCCATCGAATGGACTATCTTGTAAGCTGGAACCTAAAGCACCTTGTGAATCCACAGATCCAGCGGATCCTCGATGCTATAAACCTTCGGGAGGGATACCGCTCGCCCATCCTTTGCACCCCAGAATTACTCATGGAGGAATGAAAATGAATGATGAGATTTTGCAAAAGGTTCGCCAGGACAGATCTGACCTCGAAAAGAAGTGGGGAAGTCAAATTAAAAACATTCAGGCCAATGCCAGACTCTTTGAAAAAGAATTTGCAGCATCCTTTGTTGATCGGTCTGAACCCATTGAGCAGAGAAAAACAGCAGCGACAGCCTGAACCTGCGGCGCATCAATTAACTTTGCGGCTTAGCGCTCACTCCCTTCGCTATGCGCTCCGGTCGCTCGGCCCTGGTCTTCTCCCCGCCACCATTCCGGGAAAAGGGGTTGCAGAAGCTTTGAGGGAAACCGGAATGGTGACGGGTCGTGCGGATGCGCGCCCGGGTTGGTGGATGCGTATGGCGCGCACCGCACCAGACTGCGGGCAAATGCTCGGGCGATGCCCTCGCACTTCGCTAAGCCGCGTCGTTATTTGCAATGCGCCCGAAACTTTAGGCCGGACATCCCTGTCCGGCCGGAAGAATTCACTTTGCTCCGTCGGTAGAGTAAGTGTTGGATAGCTTCGTTGACCGATCCTTCAGGAAAACTGCTGGAAAAAATTCCGACGGCCAGCAAAGCAAAAATCTTCCTGCATCGGGAGATATTGCATGCGATTTTTCCAGGTAAAATCGAGTGGACGCCAGATTCCAAAACAAGAAAAAGAATTTTAGCCAAGAAAACGTAAGACAAAGCTCCGTTGTTTCGCGAGGGTTTCGTGTCCGGAACGCTACTTGCCTTCTTCAAAAGTTCCTTTCATCCTTCGTACGAGAGAAGAAAGCCAGATATCTTTTTCTTTGAATCAGGGATCATGCATTCCTTTGAACTGCCGGAAGAATGACCCCATTCCCTTGTTCCGCGGAGAGATCCTATTCGGATTCTCTGGGGATATGGCAAAAAAGAACATTGGGCCTTCCGGTTCACTGGCACAAGAGGATGGGCCAGTCCGTAAAGGGAGCGGCCATCCCGTGTCGCCATCCGTGGACTCCCGCGGGCGCACTGCAAATAACTACGGATTCCTGCTGCGGGCCTCCGCATGCGCTCCGGCTCCTCGGGTCGGCGCACTCTCCGCGGAACGGCTCACCAGTTCGCCTTTTCCGCTCCGTGCGGATGCGCGCCAGTTTTGGTTGATTTTTATGGCGCGCACCGCATCGTGCTTGACCACATTTGCCCTACGGGCAAACGTCAGGAATCCTATCGTTATCTGCAATGCGCCCAAAATCTTTCCCACCAGTTGTCCTGACCGGCTGGAAGCAATCAATAGGAGCTTCAGAGCATTGGAACGAGCAAGCCTTTCAGGAAGCTTTACTGATCTAAAAGGGCATAAGTCACAAAAGAATTATACAGAAAGTATTCAGCTTAAGTGACGAGATCGCAGATACGATTTCCGAGGGTAAACAGAAAATCAGATGCCTGCGTAGCCTCCGACATCGTGATCGACTGTTTTGTATTTGTCACAGGATTGAGATCGGCTTCATGGACGATAGCATTTCTTCGAGTTGCTATCAGTTTCTGCTGGCGTTTAGCCTCTTCGTCGGACATGCCCAAACCAAGTGCGATGCACTGCCACTTCTGATTTTCGTCCCAAATGAAACTCAATCCATCAGCGATCTTCCTCGGATCCTGAAATGAGAGGCGTACTGAGTTTTCCCGCACGATCTCTTCAAAACGGACCTCTGGTGGCGGCGTGGATCAATCATCAACTGAGGCAGATCTTGAATAGAAATCCTCTTTGTGGTACTTCGGGTTGGTGGTCTATTACCTTGGAATATTTGAACCATTCCAATCCGGATCAAGTCATGCATCAGCTTGTCGAACGCGCTAACCGCATACACGATTTGCGATCGAAGGAGATCATCGAACTGCTCCAGCATCGGAACGATGGTAATCAAAGAATCATAGAGCTCACTAAGTTCATTAGCTTGTCGAATATTGCGCTGAAAGACCTGCCTCGCGTTGAGCATGATTTATTAACTCATTAGTGATTGCAGCGTATTAGCGACTTGCAAAATTGCTCCCTGATCTGTCCGCGTTTGTCCATCATGCCCTCTTGCACCACACCAGTTGCAGCGAGTTCATTGTCTTCAGAGAAAATCGGCACGCCAGCATCGTAGGGGCGCGGCAACAACGCACCGAAATCGGGATCTCTTCAAGACAAAACCCTGCGCTAACAGGGCCTGGGGATATTTATTGTCGGAGAGCGTTAGCCCAGCGCCCTTTAGCCTCGAAACAAACGGTCTTGGGTGATTTTTTTTATCTCGGCGATGTTGTCTCGATATGGTGCGGCAGCACGACCGTTTCACGTTAAGCGCTGAATCAATGTGCCGACGAACTTAGGCTGCCCGGGGCGCAGAGGTATGCCGAATCTGGAACGCTGTTTCGTTTTGAGCCTTCCATAATGCCCATCTCGGAATGATCGACTCAAGGTCTCTAATGCCATGATAGAGAATGGATCAGGATTCGTCGGAACTATGAAAAGTCAGCATTGAGAAAAGATTTTGGTTTATCGCGCTCAACCCGGGGTTGAGATCAATGATGGTGTAATCAATATCGTTCGCTTTTCGATGGTTCTGATTAGCTCGTTGAACGCGCACTGGTAGGTTCTGCAATGTGGCCAAAGCATTTGAATTTTGTGCAAATGTAAGTGATGCGTCGTATTCAGACAATGTAGCATGGCCAGCCAGCAAGTGCAACCTCGACATGCGGGCCGGTGACCTACACAATACCGGCTGAATGGGTGTGGGTTTCCTTGAACGCAGGCTCCACACCATCTTTTATGTTCTGCAGGCGAGTTGCATCATTCAAGTAGTACGCGTCAAACTCGTCTCCCAGTATCAAGCTGGACAGGTTGCATTGTGGATCCGCATCAACCAGCAGAACGCGGTGCTCTTGGTCCGCCAGCATCCAGCCAAGGTTGTAGACGGTGGTTGTCTTACTAACGCCACCTTTTGTGATTAAACAGAACCATTCTTTTCGCCATTTTGATCCTTCCATTAAGTTATTCGTTCCGACGGACAGCGTCTGCATCAAACCCGCAAAGAAAGGTAAATACCATTTGATCCCTCCGAGTCCACCAAAAACGGGACATAATGATTCTTAAACTGTATTACAGACATGGGGCCCCTGAATAGGGCCTCACTTGGCTTCCGTCAGGCGCACAGCAGATAACTTTGCGGCTTAGCGCTCACTCCCTCCGCATGCGCTCCGGTCGCTCGGCCCTGGCCTTCTCCCCGCCACCATTCCGGGAAAAGGGGTTGCAGAAGCTTTGAGGAAAACCGGAATGGTGACGGGTCGTGCGGATGCGCGCCCGGTTTGGTGGATGCGTATGGCGCGCACCGCACCAGACGGCGGGCAAATTGGGCCTGGCGGCCCAACTTCGCTAAGCCGCGTCGTTATACGCCATAGCTGCCCGCAGCCGGAAATAGTTCGCGATGAATTCAACTGAGATAATTGCTTCTTTTAGAGTATATTGCGGGAATGATAAATTCTCAAGGTTTCTCTCGAAATTCCAAAGGGAGTCTCGCACGGTTTATAAACTCTGGCATTGGCAGGCGGAACTTGTTGACGCTTTTGTTGCGCAAAGTGAAGCAGTCTTGTCTGCTCATGAAGTCGTCGAGGCCCTTTCTGACGGTAAAGAGTTCATGTTCGCCTGTCCAACTCCCACCTGTGAATACATTGTTACTTGTCTGGATAGAGCAACTTCTCAATGGTTTTGCGGGGAATGTGGAGTGGGCTGGGAGACGACCGCAGCACTTTTCACCGCGATTCAAGAAATTACGGCACGGTATCCGTACCGCCGGCAATGCTATATCATCAATCAAGATACAATCGAGCCGGCACCGCGCAGTCAATATGCTCCGGACTATTCAGAATTAGTCCGGACGGAGTGGGATGATGCTCGCGACCCGAATTGAAACCGGCGGGCTGCTACGGCGTATAACTTTGCGGCTTAGCGCTCACTCCCTTCGCTGTGCGCTCCGGTCGTTCGGCCCTGGTCTTCTCCCCGCCACCATCCCGGGAAAAGGGGTTGCAGAAGCCTTGAGGAAAGCCGGAATGGTGACAGGTCGTGCGGATGCGCGCCCGGGTTGGTGTATGCGTATGGCGCGCACCGCACCAGACTGCGGGCAAATTGCGGCTGCCGCCGCAACTTCGCTAAGCCGCGTCGTTAAGCGTCATTCCTCGCAGTTTTTCTTGTTTTATCCACGACCACTTGCAGCGAAACCGCCATTATTGCTCAACAGGCTTGTCCCAGTTCGGAACTCGGCCTGATTTTACCTTGGACATCACTCGCTCGAACCCAGCCCTTAACTGCTTTCCACTCTTCTTACCGTAGATACGCTGAAAAAATCCGCGGGTCTCCATCTCTGTGATCTCCCGCGCAAAGGCATACATCGCGAGCTGATTGATCGACACACCCTGCTGATCTGCCATTTTCTCAATTCGGTCTTTCAGATCCTGAGGGATCCTTAAGGTCAAAACATTGGTCTTAGCTTTCATATGTCTTCCTCCAAATTCTTAAGAACTCGGCAGGCGTAACCGCCTCAAAACTGTCGAACTTCAGGTCTCCAGACCTAAAATCCCTGACATTGCTCGTGATCAAATACCGGCACTGGCTCGCGAATGCCAGCTCCACAAACAAATTGTCCCCTTCATCCTGCAGGTTGGGTCTCAACCCAAAGTGGATAGTGACCGGAATGCAAAGATAAGCTATGAATTCCAGCACATTATCTACGTCCTTTCTGGACAGTCGAAGGTCTGCCAGGCTGGACCTACGCGACAGAACGGCCGCGTACTCCTCAAACGCACTCGTTGACAGGGCCAATTCAAGTTTTCCGTCACTGATCATGCGGAGGATCCGGTGCGACGCCCCTCGCGCACTACGTAAAGCCTGATACAAGACACTCGTATCCATGACTACACGCACTAGAGTATGATAGCACCGGCGCTATCATCGGTCAATTCATTTATCTCTCTTTCTCTGGATTCTTTCACCAGAGGATGGGCTCGGAACGAACGCTTAACTTTGCGGCTTAGCGCTCGCTCCCTGCGCTCGTCGCTCCGGTCGCTCGGCCCTGGTCTTCTCCCCGCCACCATTCCGGGAAAAGGGGTTGCAAAAGCCTTGAGAAAAGCCGGAATGGTGGCGGGTCGGGCGGATGCGCGCCCGGTTTGGTGTATGCGTATGGCACGCACCGCACCAGACTGCGGGCAAATTGGGCCTCACGGCCCAACTTCGCTAAGCCGCGTCGTTATCTGCCATTGCCGCGATACTTTTGGACCACTTCTTACAACTCCCGGACGCCGTGTAGCATGCTCAAATTCATTGACAGACCGATTGTAGTCACTTTTATGACTACAGCTTGGCTCGAAACTGGGATGTGCAATTTTCTCCGGAAGCTGTCCGACTTTTCGAAGCCTCTGTGCCAAAGCAATTCCGGTCCCTGATATTGAAGGCCGCGCTTGGAAAACTGGCGACGGAAACCGAACAAACCCGGAAAATCCACGAAACGCCTCTCAGCAGGCCGACCGCCCTATTTTCACGGAAAGGATGTTTGGCAATGCCGGGTCCAAGAGTGGCGCTTCTTTTATGTTCTTGAAGAAAATCGTATAGTCGTTTTCTTTGTGGGCAGGAAGGGTCGCAAGACTACCGAAGAGATGGTGCAAGAATATGAATAAATCCTCGCGTTCCAGAGTTGTAGGCATTCTGGGAGGCCAAGGCCCACCTTCTGAGTATATCAAGAAGTCCAGAGATGTTCCCATTGTCATCACAAGCCATGGCAAACCGGAGGCGGTGCTTTTCAATGTCTCTGATCAAGATCCTGAAGACGTCATCCTCTTCACTTCGCCGGAATTCCAGTCCGCACTGGCCTACCCGGAATCCAAGCTCATCCGAAGTGCGGAATTGTTGAAGAAATACAATTCTCCGGCGGCCAGACAGAAACCTCCGTCTGCCAAGAGTAAAAAAACTCGCGTCAACGGCAGATAACTTTGCGGCTTAGCGCTCACTCCCTTCGCTTGACGCTCCGGTCGCTCGGCCCTGGTCTTCTCCCCGCCACCATTCCGGGAAAAGGGGTTGCAGAAGCTCTGAGGAAAGCCGGAATGGTGCCGGGTCGTGCGGATGCGCGCCCGGTTTGGTCTATGCGTATGGCGCGCACCGCACCAGACTGCGGGCACATGCTCGGGCTTTGCCCTCGCACGTCGCTAAGCCGCGTCGTTATCCGTAATGCTCCGCAGCGTTCCTGAATTGAAATTGAACTCAAGGTTGGTGAAATCTGGCCAGCAATCATTTTTGAGGCTTTTTGTCGGTTGGATATGGATTGACAGGCTGGCTCAATAACGCAATCCTTTACTATGGAATACAGATCCCGATTGAGTTCTGATCCGAATGTCTTGCTCGGAAAGCCGGTCATTCGGGGAACCCGGATTACGGTTGCCCTGGTTCTCGACAAGCTATCCGAGGGGGAGACATTCGAAGAATTGCTCGAATCCTATCCTGACTTGACGCGCGAGGACATTCTAGCCTGCCTTGCCTATTCCCATGATGTGGTTTCACGGGAAGCGTTAATTGCTGATTGACCTTTACGCTGACGAGAATATTGACCAAAGACTCGTCTCGTTCTTGCGCGCTTCAGGATATGCTGTGAAATACGGCCGTGAAATCCAGAAAGGGCGATCTGACCAGGAACTGCTCGCAGAAGCATTTGCACAACTGTCGATCCTTCTTACGGAAGACAAGGATTTCGGAGAATGGGTCTTTGCTCATAAAAGGCCAACCATCGGAATTATCCTACTGCGCTACAGACCGTCCGAGAAAGAGCGCATTCGACTTCTGCTCCTGAACCTCCTGAATGCCCGTGGTCCTGAGATCCTTGGCCAGTTTATCGTACTGACTACCCAACGGACCAGATTTCGGAAGATTCTTTAAAATGCGCGGAGCACTCCGGATAACTTTGCGGCTTAGCGCTCACTTCCTTCGCTGTGCGCTCCGGTCGTTCGGCCCTGGTCTTCTCCCCGCCACCATTCCGGGAAAAGGGGTTGCAGAAGCCTTGAGGAAAGCCGGAATGGTGACGGGTCGTGCGGATGCGCGCCCGGGTTGGTCTATGCGTATGGCGCGCACCGCACCAGACTGCGGGCAAATTGGGCCTGGCGGCCCAACTTCGCTAAGCCGCGTCGTTATGCGTAAAAAACGCAAGGTGACTTTCACTGGAGGCGCACAAGTTTATGGGATATTTTGAGCAGTTCATTAATTCTAAGATCCTGTCGGTAGTGGTTATATCTTTTAGCGCTTTGATTTCAACTGCCGCGATTGTTGAGGTAATGGCTCGGCAGGAATTACAAAGAAATTTCGAAATTAAAAAATCTGAATTAATTGAAGCGAGTCTCAAAAGCAATCAGACTTTGTTGGCAGATATCCTAAGTCAAGAAGGAAATATATTGAATATTGCGTCAAAGATCGACGAAAAGAACAAGATCCATTCCGAGCTTATTGAAGAGATATCAAAGCTTCCAGTGCGCTTACGAACATTGAGCTTGGGATGGGCCATTGGCGATACGGAGACTCTATCAAATCTCGCGAAAGAATACCAAGTACTGCTGAAGGCCATGCGTGATCCGCAGGAGCAGGCGCTTGAGCCACAGAGCTTATATCTGACTTTTACGTCTACTGTCACCTTTCAGTTCATTCGCAAGTGGAGTTCCACGTTCCTTATTGCGGCTTTAGCCGTGCTCAGTGGAATTGCCGGATCTTTGGTTACCGTGTTTCGGAACGACGATTATAAATTGGACTTTTTAAAGCGCTTTGTTCTCGGTATTGCCACGGGTTACATTGCGTTCTTATTGATAAAAGGCGGTCGCAGTTTGTTTCTTTTGGAGGGATCTGAGATGGTTCCCCTGATGAATCCCTACTCTACAGCCTTTGCAAGTCTCGTAGGAGGCATGTTTACAGAAAAATTTTTCAAGCTAATTGCAGATCTTTTTGACAGCCTCATTGACCGGATTGTCAGGAAGGAATGAGCTCGCTTAGAAGAGCGGTGAAAGGGCGTTTACTCCGCATAACTTTGCGGCTTAGCGCTCACTCCCTTCGCTATGCGCTCCGGTCGCTCGGCCCTGGTCTTCTCCCCGCCACCATTCCGGGAAAAGGGGTTGCAAAAGCCTTGAGGAAAGCCGGAATGGCGGCGAGTCGTGCGGATGCGCGCCCGGTTTGGTCTATGCGTATGGCGCGCACCGCACCAGACTGCGGGCAAATTGGGCCTGGCGGCCCAACTTCGCTAAGCCGCGTCGTTATCCGGACATGCGCCGCACGGGTTCATGACAAATAGCGTATCATACCGGGACAGCACTCCTTGCGTATCTCCTGGGTCTCATATTTTTGGACCACTTTCTTGTTGACCTGAAAATCTCTGAGATGGATTCCGAGCTATGGGCCGGCGCTATTCCATTGAATTTGCCCGTGCTGCCCTGGATCAGATGGTGGATTTTTCGACGCGCGTCCAGAATATGATTATTGATGGGATCGCCAAGAAATTGAGTTATGAGCCTGCTTCTGAGACACGTAATCAGAAGCCGCTCCGGCCCAATCAGCTTGCCCCCGGAACTTGAATTGGCAAATATCGCGTTTTTATGATATTGACATGGATAACCACCGTGTTTTCGTATTGGCTGTGGGAATCAAGGAACGGAATGTCCTGTATATCGGCGGCAAGGAGATCGGATTTGAAGACAATTGAACTGGCCACGGATTCCGAACTAAATCGGCAAATCAGATCCGTTCGCCGTGAGCCCATTATTCTGACACGTAACGGCAAACCAGTGGCCGCGATCGTCGATTTACCCAACACGGACGCGGCTACAGCTGCACTCGGTTCAGACCCAACGTTCAAAGCCATCATCGAAAGGTCCAGAAAGCAGGTGAAGAAGAAGGAAACCATTTCTCTCGGTAGTGCAAAACGGTATCTCCAGAAAAAGAATACGGCGCACGCCGGATAACTTTGCGGCTTAGCGCTCACTCCCTTCGCTATGCGCTCCGGTCGTTCGGCCCTGGTCTTCTCCCCGCCACCATTCCGGGAAAAGGGGTTGCAGAAGCTTTGAGGAAAGCCGGAATGGTGTCGGGTCGTGCGGATGCGCGCCCGGTCTGGTCTATGCATATGGCGCGCACCGCACCAGACTGCGGGCAAATTGGGCCTGACGGCCCAACTTCGCTAAGCCGCGTCGTTATTTGAAATGCGCCCCTGATTCCTCACGGTGGAGAACAGTTTGCACTGCCGGACCGGCATTTTCATCCACTGATTTGGCTTGCCACCAGCTCTGATCTGCCACACAGTCCGTCGCAGAATGCCGGAGCTTAGCCGTTTCTTTGGGATAATCATCCGTATGTATCTTGAGGCAGGGGAACGGCACTCCAGCCCCCATTTTCATGCTTACTACCAGAATTTTGCCGCTGCTGTTTCGATTGACACAGGTGATATTCTGGCTGGATCATTGCCAAGAAAGCAGGAGAGGCTGGTCATGGCATGGGCTGAGATTCATCAAGAGGAGTTGAGGGCGGCGTGGGGAGCTTTGCAGGTCGGCAAGAGGCCAGCCGTCATCCCACCCCTGAATTGATTTATGCAATTTACTTTAGCAAAAATCACAGCCGTGCAGGCTTGTGGACCTACGAATCTCCGGCTTCGTTTTTCTGACGGAACGGAAAAAGAGGTTGATCTTGGCCCGATCATGCACGGAGAACTATATGGTCCCCTCCGGTCTCCTTCGCTATTCCAGGAGGTGAAGATAGATCCAGAGAGCGGAGTAGTCTTCTGGCCCAACGGAGCAGATTTTGACCCGGCTATCTTATATAGATGGGAAGTCTACTCAGAGGAGCTTGCGCAACGTGCGGTTACGTGGACCGCCGGGGCGCACATCAAATAACTTTGCGGCTTAGCGCTCACTCCCTTCGCATTCGCTCCGGTCGCTCGGCCCTGCTCTTCTCCCCGCCACCATTCCGGGAAAAGGGGTTGCAGGAGCTTTGAGGAAAGCCGGAATGGTGTCGCGTCGTGCGGATGCGCGCCCGGTTTGGTGGATGCGTATGGCGCGCACCGCACCAGACTGCGGGCAAATTGGGCCTTGCGGCCCAACTTCGCTAAGCCGCGTCGTTATGCGCAATGGTGGGGGGAGGAATGGAAAATCCTAATTATGATCCAGCAAAACAAATTTGGAGCTCTAAAGTCCATTCAGCACATGACCCTCGTGAATCATGCTTTCCATTAATCCATCATCATATTGATGAAAAGAGAAGAGTGCTGACTGTAGGAATCCTTGGCTCTGCTTTCTTTATTTCACCCTCAGGGCTTTTTCTAACAGCTCGACATGTAGTTGAAGAATATTCAGGAAATATTAAATCTCCATTGAAAGCAATTCTTTTAAGACAACCAAATTTTAAGATGATTCCTGTGATTGGACTGCATCACTATCCAAATACTGATATATCAATTGGAATTGTAGATCTTACAAATGATGGATGGTCCCCTAAGCCCTTTAGAATTTCGAAAAGGCGACTTCCACCAAATACTCCAATCTCGGCTTTCGGATACCCTAAAGGAACAATAGAAAAGCAAATAAACAATTCAACACCGCGTCTAAATTTTAACCCCAATTTTTATGAGGGCACTTGCCTTGATTTTCATATTAATGGTCATAGGATAGCAAAATGGCCAGTCTATGAGCATTCATTTCAATGTGAGCCCGGTATTAGTGGTGGACCTGTTTTTCGGCAAGTGGACACAGTAGTTCATGGGCTTTGCTGTACTGGTTTTTCTCCTCCGCCTGGGGGCACTTTTGCTGATTTATCATTTATTTTAGATAAAGAAATCCCTTTTGTAGAGGATTCATGGAATACTATTTCTGGAATTTCCATAAATCGCCCTGACATGATTCCATCAATTGAAGAATAAGCCCACCACTGCGCATAACTTCGGCTTGCCGCTTCGGGCTGTCGCTTTACGCTCCGCCCTCGGTCCTTGCGCTCAGCCTGCGGCTGCCCGGACTCGGCGCTGCAGGAAGATCAAAATGCGCCTCGCCGGGCCGCGCTACGGACAAATGCTGGCATTCGCTACGCAAACATTTCGGCCTGTGGGCCTCCATTTATTGCTTGCTCAAGGCCAGCACATTCGGCAAGCCGTTGAGTTATTTGCAATGCGCCCGAAACTTTTGGCCGGACCTCCTGTCCGGCCGGAAGAGATCCTTTGCTCCGTCGGTAGAGTAAGTGTTGGATAGCTTTCGTTGACCGATCCTTCAGGAAAACTGCTGGAAAAAAATTCGACCGGCCGGGAAAGCAAAAATCTTCCTGCATCGGGAGAGATCGCATGCGATTTTTCCCGCTAAACTCGGGTGGACGCCAGATTCCAAAACAAGAAAAAAATTTGAGTTGTGCATTGCGTAAGACAAGGTTCCTTTGTTTCGCGAGGGTTTCGTGTCCGGAACGTTACTTGCCTTCTTCAAAAGTTCCTTTCAGCCTCCGGACGAAAGAAGAAAGCCAGATATCTTTTTCTCGAAATCCCGGATCATGCATTCCTTTGGACCACAGGAAGAATGACCCCATTCCCTTGTTCCGCAGAGAGATCCTACTCGGAATCTCTGGGGAGATGGTAAAAAAACCATTGGGCCTTCCAATTCACTGGCCCAAGAGGATGGGCCAGTCCGTAAAGGGAGCGGCCATCCCGTGTCGCCATCCGTGGACTCCCGCGGGCGCACAGCAAATAACTGCGGATTCCTGCTCCGGGCCTCCGCATGCGCTCCGGCTCCTCGGGTCGGCGCACTCTACGCGGAACGGCTCACCAGTTCGCCTGTTCCGCTCCGTGCGGATGCGCGCCAGTTTTGGTATATTTTTATGGGCGCGCACCGCATCGTGCTTGACCACATTTGCCCTGCGGGCAAACGTCAGGAATCCTACACGTTCTCCGCCATTGACCCGGATTCAATGGTTTTCCCGTGATCCATCGGGCCAGCGTAATCATGCTTGACATCATTAATGCCGTCCATTAGTATTCATCGTGATTAAGAGCTTCAGGTCGAAAGACGCTGAAATGATCTGGCAGGGGGAATGGGCGAAGCGCTTCCCCCCACAGATCCAGGAAATCGCACGCCGGAAGCTCCGAATGCTGAATAATGCTCAGACCCTCACTGACCTCAGGATTCCTCCATCGAACCGATTGGAGGCATTGCGCGGTGACCGGAAGGGCCAGCACAGCATCCGTATCAATGACCAATGGCGAATCTGCTTCCGATGGGTCGGGACGGATTCCCATGACGTCGAAATCACTGACTATCATTGAAAGGTGGAGCCTATGAAGCGCATTCGGAACATTCATCCAGGAGAAATTCTATCAGAGGAGTTTCTAACGCCCATGGGTATTTCAGCCTACAGGCTTGCCAAAGAGACCGGAATGCCTCAAACGCGCATTGGCGATATTATTCACGGAAAAAGGAGTATCTCGGCCGATACCGCACTACGGTTGGCACGCTTTTTTGGGGTATCCCCGCAATTCTGGCTTGGCCTCCAGAATGATTATGATCTTGAAGAGCAGAAGAAGAATCTTCGTAATGATCTCGAGAGAATGTCAACCTACGAACAGTTCATGGTCGCTCAATGATTAAGAAAGTTTTTTTTTGCCCGGGTCAACAGCGGAGAACTTTGCGGCTTAGCGCTCACTCCCTTCGCTTTACGCTCCGGTCGTTCGGCCCTGGTCTTCTCCCCGCCACCATTCCGGGAAAAGGGGTTGCAGAAGCTTTGAGAAAAGCCGGAATGGTGACGGGTCGTGCGGATGCGCGCCCGGTTTGGTGTATGCTTATAGCGCGCACCGCACCAGACTGCGGGCAAATTGGGCCTGACGGCCCAACTTCGCTAAGCCGCGTCGTTACGCGAAAGGCCGCGAAAAGAGTCCTTTTTTTGTTTGACAATACAGCCTAAATGCTGTATGATCGTTCATGAAGGGAAAAGATCTCGTGAAACTCCTCATGAATCACGGTTGGCAGGTTGATCGAATCAAGGGTTCCCATCATATTATGACCAAGGACACCAAAACTGTAGTCGTTCCCGTCCATGGCGGTCAGGACATTCCAAAAGGGACAGAAAACTCCATTCGAAAACAAGCAGGACTCAAATAATGATCTACTATCCCGCTAAGATTACTCATGATAAAACTGACAACGCCTTTCTGGTCGAATTCCCGGACCTCCCAGGATGCCTTACCTTCGGTTCCACGCTTGCTGATGCACAGGACCACGCGAAAGAGGCTTTGACCGGATATCTTGAAAGCCTGGATCAACGCAGCCAGAATATCCCCAGACCATCTACGCTCAAAGGCAAAAATGTCTATCTCATCAAGCCTGACAAACCGGTCGCCTTTGCCATCTGGCTCAAGAAGCAACGAGAGGACCAGGGGCTGAGTCAGAAAGCTGTGGCTCGCAAACTCGGAATCTCCTATCAAACCTATCAACGTTTCGAAAATCCAACGAAATCAAATCCTACTTTAAGAACAATTCAGAAGCTGGAAGACGTGTTCGGAAAGGAACTTCTGGTCGTTTGATGGATGCGGCCCATCGCGTAACTTTGCGGCTTAGCGCTCACTCCCTTCGCTGTGCGCTCCGGTCGTTCGGCCCTGGTCTTCTCCCCGCCACCATCCCGGGAAAAGGGGTTGCAAAAGCCTTGATCAAAGCCGGAATGGTGACGGGTCGTGCGGATGCGCGCCCGGTTTGGTGGATGCGTATGGCGCGCACCGCACCAGACTGCGGGCAAATTGGGCCTCACGGCCCAACTTCGCTAAGCCGCGTCGTTAAGCGACATTCCGGAAAAAGCTGGGGAACTGATGAGCAAAGGATATAAGTTGTGATCGGAAAAGTAGTACATGACCCCACTCGGGAGATTGACCCCGATTTGACTGCTGTCACTGACACAGAGATCGTTCTGAATTTTCAGTCCGTATTGGAAAAGATCTATCCCAACCTGATTCTTATCAATGCACAAGGATACGATCCTTACGATAGCGTTGTTGAAGGCCTTTTCTATAATCTGGTCTACGGAACGTTTGCAGAGAAATACGGAACCATTGTCCCGCCCGAATGCTGCTGGGTTTACGAAATGACGCCGCGCAATGGAGATGCACTTCCAGCGCAATTTGTTGAGGTGATAGCTAAAGCGCCACGCTTTCGTTCGCCACCTCCAGATGTGCTCCATGCCCAATTCGACTCCGATAGGTTTGGCCTCCTCTTCCTGAATTTCGGTGATGCTCAGCATTACTTGACTAGCGGTTTGACCCGGGAAGATGCTAAAAGAGTCCGATTTAACCTCTCTCGTGTGGCGCTTTTTGATCGAAAGGCCGCACTTTTCTGTGGGGAAGAGTTTTGGCTGGAATTAGAGGGCGTTGAATTCGCTTATAATTACTCTTCGGACCCCCGCGCAGCTTGAGATGTGCCCGCCGGAACATCGCTTAACTTTGCGGCTTAGCGCTCACTCCCTGCGCTATTCGCTCCGGTCGTTCGGCCCTGGTCTTCTCCCCGTCACCATTCCGGGAAAAGGGGTTGCAAAAGCCTTGATAAAAGCCGGAATGGTGACGGGTCGTGCGGACGCACGCCAGTTTCGGTGTATTCAGATGGCGTGCGCCGCACCAGACTGCGGGCAAATTGGGCCTGGCGGCCCAACTTCGCTAAGCCGCGTCGTTATTTGCAATGCGCCCGAAAGTTATCCGCCGGTCATCCTTGCCCGGCGGGAAGAAATCACTTGGCTCCGTCGGTAGAGATGCAGCATCGGATAGCTTTCTTTCGCGGAAAGAATTTGCTGGGCGGTCAGATTTTTTCCCAGCGGTCCTTTCCTGATGGAAAGATACTTCCGGAAGAGCCAGAGATTTCGACTTCGGAAAAATTCACCATGAACCCAGGCTCCAAATGCAAGAAAAGAATTTTGCCAAGGAAACGTAAGACAAAGCTCCGTTGTTTCACGAGGGTTTCGTGTCCGGAACGCTACTTGCCTTCTTCAAAAGTTCCTTTCATCCTCCGTATGAAAGAAGAGCACCAGAGATCTTTTTCTTTGGAGCCCGGATCATGCATTCCTTTGAACCGCCGGAAGAATGACCCCATTCCCATGTTCCGCGGAGAGATCCTACTCGGAATCTCTGGGGAGATGGTAAAGAAAATCATTGGGCCTTCCAATTCACTGGCACAAGAGGATGGGCCAGTCCCTAAAAAGAGCGGCCATCCCATGTCGCCATCCGTGGACTCCCGCGGGCGCACTGCAAATAACTTACGGATTCCTGCTGCGGGCCTCCGCATGCGCTCCGGCTCCTCAGGTCGGCGCACTCTTCACGGACCATTCCGGCTAGGGGCCTTCATTTGTCCGCTCCGTGCGGATGCGCGCCGGTTTTGGTGGATTTTTATCGGCGCGCACCGCATCGTGCTTGACCACATTTGCCCTGCGGGCAAACGTCAGGAATCCTATCGTTAATTGAAACGCCGCAGAGGTTGTCACATGCTGAATGTAGTCTCATTCGGAGGAATGACGGTTTTACATGCTGTCCAGAAAGCGCTTTACAGTCTGGCTGGATGAATAGACTCATTCCACTGTGGAGTCAGCCCTGATTGAAACATCTGTAATCAGCTACTTTGCAGCGCCCCCGTCGCACCGTCCGGCCACTGCGGCCCGGCAGTCATTGACCAGACTCTGGTGGGAGTGATCGCTCCCGATATGATTGCTACATCTCAACCTATGTCTTGGCCGAAATCACACAGGAAATCGTAAGAAAGCTGACAAACGGCTGGAATCCGTCCAAGGATGGCCCATTCTTTCAGACAAGGATCAGATTGGGGTCCTCGCTGCAAAATACCTTCAGGCCATATCCATCCCTGATGAAAGCAAAATCGATGCATTCCATTTGGCAACGGCCACTGTCCATCGAATGGACTATCTTGTAAGCTGGAACCTAAAGCACCTTGTGAATCCACAGATCCAGCGGATCCTCGATGCTATAAACCTTCGGGAGGGATACCGCTCGCCCATCCTTTGCACCCCAGAATTACTCATGGAGGACTGAGAATGAATGATGAGATTTTGCAAAAGGTTCGCCAGGACAGATCTGACCTCGAAAAGAAGTGGGGAAGTCAGATTAAAAACATTCAGGCCAATGCCAGACTCTTTGAAAAGGAATTTTCAGCATCCTTTGTGGATCGGTCTGAACCCATTGAGCAGAGAAAAACAGCAGCGACAGCCTGAACCTGCGGCGCATCAATTAACTTTGCGGCTTAGCGCTCACTCCCTGCGCCTGCGCTCCGGTCGTTCGGCCCTGGTCTTATCCCCGCCACCATTCCGGAAAAGGGGTTGCAAAAGCCTTGAGAAAAGCCGGAATGGTGGCGGGTCGTGCGGATGCGCGCCCGGTTTGGTCTATGCGTATGCCGCGCACCGCACCAGACTGCGGGCAAATTGCGGCTGGCGCCGCAACTTCGCTAAGCCGCGTCGTTATTTGCAATGCGCCCGAAACTTTTGGCCGGACGTCCTGTCCGGCCGGAAGAAATCACTTTGCTCCGTCGGTAGAGTAAGTGTTGGATAGCTTTCGTTGACCGATTCTTCAGGAAAACTGCTGGAAAAAAATTCGACCGGCCGGCAAAGCAAAAATCTTCCTGCATCGGGAGAGATTTGCATGCGATTTTTCTAGGTAAAATCGGGTGGACGCCAGATTCCAAAACAAGAAAAAGAATTGAGTTGGGCATGGCGTAAGACAAAGTTCCGTTGTTTCGCAAGGGTTTCGTGTCCGGAACGTTACTTGCCTTCTTCAAACGTTCCTTTCAGCCTCCGTAAGAGAGAAGAGAGCCAAAAAGATTTTTCTCCGGATCCCGGATCATGCATTCCTTGGGACCGGCGGAAGATAAGACCTATTCCCTGGTTTCGCGGAGAGATCCTACTCGGAATCTCTGGGGAGATGGTAAAGAAAATCATTGGGCCTTCCAATTCACTGGCACAAGAGGATGGGCCAGTCCCTAAAAAGAGCGGCCATTTCGTGTCGCCATCCGTGGACTCCCGCGGGCGCACTGCAAATAACTACGGATTCCTGCTGCGGGCCTCCGCATGCGCTCCGGCTCCTCGGGTCGGCGCACTCTACGCAGAACGGCTCACCAGTTCGCCTTTTCCGCTACGTGCGGATGCGCGCCAGTTTTGGTATATTTTTATGGCGCGCACCGCACCGTGCTTGACCACATTTGCCCTGCGGGCAAATGTCAGGAATCCTACACGTTATCTGCCATTGCCGCGATACTTTTGGACCACTTCTTACAACTCCCGGACGCCGTGTAGCATGCTCAAATTCATTGACAGACCGATTGTAGTCACTTTTATGACTACAGCTTGGCTCGAAACTGGGATGTGCAATTTTCTCCGGAAGCTGTCCGACTTTTCGAAGCCTCTGTGCCAAAGCAATTCCGGTCCCTGATATTGAAGGCCGCGCTTGGAAAACTGGCGACGGAACCGAACAAACCCGGAAAATCCACGAAACGCCTCTCAGCAGGCCGACCGCCCTATTTTCACGGAAAGGATGTTTGGCAATGCCGGGTCCAAGAGTGGCGCTTCTTTTATGTTCTTGAAGAAAATCGTATAGTCGTTTTCTTTGTGGGCAGGAAGGGTCGCAAGACTACCGAAGAGATGGTGCAAGAATATGAATAAATCCTCGCGTTCCAGAGTTGTAGGCATTCGGGAGGCCAAGGCCCACCTTTCTGAGTATATCAAGAAGTCCAGAGATGTTCCCATTGTCATCACAAGCCATGGCAAACCGGAGGCGGTGCTTTTCAATGTCTCTGATCAAGATCCTGAAGACGTCATCCTCTTCACTTCGCCGGAATTCCAGTCCGCACTGGCCTACCCGGAATCCAAGCTCATCCGAAGTGCGGAATTGTTGAAGAAATACAATTCTCCGGCGGCCAGACAGAAACCTCCGTCTGCCAAGAGTAAAAAAACTCGCGTCAACGGCAGATAACTTTGCGGCTTAGCGCTCACTCCCTTCGCTATGCGCTCCGGTCGCTCGGCCCTGGTCTTCTCCCCGCCACCATTCCGGGAAAAGGGGTTGCAGGAGCTTTGAGGAAAGCCGGAATGGTGACGGGTCGTGCGGATGCGCGCCCGGGTTGGTCTATGCGTACGGCGCGCACCGCACCAGACTGCGGGCAAATTGGGCTTGGCGGCCCAACTTCGCTAAGCCGCGTCGTTATTTGCAATGCGCCCGAAAGTTATCCGCCGGTCATCCTTGCCCGGCGGGAAGAATTCACTTTTCTTCGCCGGTAAATTAGGCATTGCAGAGTTTTCCTTAGTGAAAAATTTCTGACCGGTCAGAATTTTCCCAGCAGTCTTCCTGAAGGAAAGATGCATCGGGAGGGAGCGAGTTCGGCTTCAGAAAAAATTAGCTGGACACCAGCTTCTAAATGAAAAAAATTTTAGCCGGGAAGCGTAAGACCATATTGCCTTGTTTCGCGAGGGTTTCTTGTCCGGACCGCTACTTGCCCTCTTCACATATTCCTTTCAGCCTTCCAACGGAAGCAGAATGCTGGAAACTTAAAGATTTTGGGATAAAGTGTCTCGGCGGAAAGGCAGTAGAGCCATGGAGCATTGTTTCGTGAAGAGTTCTGGTCCGGATAGTTTGGAGAGGATTGCCAAAGATCGTTGGGCTTCTCAATGTGGCCTGGCAGGATAGGGTCGGCCAGTGCGTGAAGGGAGCGGCCATCCCGTGTCGCCATCCGTGGACTCCCGCGGGCGCACTGCAAATAACTTACGGATTCCTGCTGCGGGCCTCCGCATGAGCTCCGGCTCCTCGGGTCGACGCACTCTACGCGGAACGGCTCACCAGTTCGCCTTTTCCGCTCCGTGCGGATGCGCGCCAATTTTGGTATATTTTTATGGCGCGCACCGCATCGTGCTTGACCACATTTGCCCTGCGGGCAAACGTCAGGAATCCTATCGTTATCCGCACATGGCGCCCAGCTTGAAGCCGGCCCTCCTGGCCGGCCTCCTAATCCATCGTGATCACGAATGTTGAATCAGGGTCCGCAGGCGAATAGAAGCGCAGACTCCGCCCTTCAATGTTTATCCGTCGAATTAGCTGTCCTAATTCCGTTCCCCAATGTAACCATGTCGGCACGTTATCTTGATTGGCCTCTCGATCCGGATCGTGAGAAAGCCGGAGTGTGAACATCCCGTAGTCGATTCCGTTGATAATAACGCGGAAGGGAATATGGGCATCTTCCCGATTGGGTCGCCGCTCATGGCGCTCCCACCGATAGGCACCGAACACTTCGTTCCTAAAATACGTTCGCCAATTTATCTGTTGCCCTGGTCTGACCCCCAGAAATTGGAATGATTTTCTGGGCACCAATAGGAGGGAAGGCCATGGTAAAGAGGAAGCACTACGGACCGGAAATGCGGGAGAAATTGCTCCTGGAACTGGTATCAGGACAGAAATCTGTAGCTCAGATTGCGCAGCGTGAGGGGATACATCCACAGACACTCCGCAACTGGAAGAAAGAGGCGGCCGCCGGCAATTTTGAGGCAAATCACGGGCAGGAGTTGGCCCTCCGCCGGCGCATTGCAGAGTTAGAAGGGGCGCTTGCAGATACGGCGCTCCAGAATCACATTTTAAAAAAAGCCCAAAAGTACATGAAAGAATACGCACGAAAAGAGAGGTTATCGAGACCCATCTCGCGGAGAATTTCGGGGTCGTGAGCAGTTGCAAGGCCATGGACCTGGCCACCTCAACCTATTATTACCGATCCACGTCTGCAACTGAGAAGGCGGCGGCGGATAGGGAAATTTGCTCACGGATAGAGGAAATTCTTGAGGAATTACCTCTATCCGGGTACCGGACCGTCACGACTATTCTGAAGAAAGAAATGACGATCAACCGAAAAAGAGTTTCACGCATCATGCGGGAAAACGGCCTGCAATGCCGGAAACGGAAGCGTTTTAAGCCACAGACTACCGATTCGAAGCACGGGCTCAAGAAGTATTCAAATCTTCTGAAAGATCCTGAAAATGCGAAAAAGCCGGTTATTGTTGGCGATGTGACCTATTATGACGTCAACGGCAAAAACCATTACTGCTCGCACCTGATGGATCTGACCAACCGCGAGATCATTGGCAGCGCGGTTTCCGATCGGCTGGATACAGAGCTTGTTGCTGCGGCTCTTCGGGAAGCCATTGAATGTCGCGGGAGCCTGGCCGGGTACATACACCACACCGATTCGGATTCCAGGTATTGCTCGGGCGCTTACATAAACCTGCTACAAGAATCCGGGGCGGCAATTTCAATGTGCCGAGGAAATGCCTACGAAAATGCCCACGCCGAGTCCTTCAACAGTACCCTCAAAAGACAGGAAATTAATCTGAGGAGCTACGAGTCACTGGAGGCATCAGCTCAGAGAATATTTGAATATATTGATAAATATAACACATTTATGCCACATTCTGCTCTCGACGGGATGTCGCCAGTTGAATATCGGGAAAAATTTTTGCAGAATTCAAAAAATTGATTTCCAGTTTTGGGGGGTCAGTCCACCCATTGATTGTGAAGTTGGCACCCGACAGCCGCACATTTCCAGTGGGATTGCTACCCTCGGGGACAATCTGAGCGTCACTCCGACTTAGTTCAAGTTTTTCGTAGACTAACTGGGATCGCAGAATCAGTAATCCAGGTGCATCCAAGCGATCTTCATTCTCTTGCTCGACGTGCGGTTCATCTGAAAGGACCTGGATGTTCACCGGCTCGAGATCTGGCTCTCTCGGAATCGTTATGCGTGGCGTGTCTTGTCCAACGGATGTACCCCGACGCCGCGTACCCTGAGCTTGTGGAACCTGACGTTCATCAACAAGCAAACCGCGCCGAAACAACTCATCAATCTGCGCATGGGTCTGGATCAGAGCAATATTGTCAGGGTATCGCGTTTGCAACTCGCGAAGCGAGCCGGTCACCTGTAACAGGTAGCTGGCATCGGATGGTTCCACTAGTGCCACGCCAAGCTGATGCATAAGTACCGTTTTCTTGGTTGTACTTCTGGAGCCATATTTGGTATGGTTCTCCTTATGGGAGCCAAGCGAAAAAACCGTCGATGTATTGTGAAACTACGTGCGCAGGATCGGCAGGCCCTGAAGGATATGCTGACAAAGGGCAGTGAGTCGGTACGGGTCATCAAAAGGGCAATGGTTTTGATCAAAATGGATACAGGTCTGTCCTCTAATCAGGCAGCAACAGCTGTCGGCGTTACCCCGGAAACGGCCCGCAAGGTCGGCTGGCGCTATATTACCGGCGGTCTGGATGATTCATTGTATGAGCGTCCACGTCCCGGAAATCCGCCGCTTTTATCTGACAGGCAAAAGAAGGAGCTCATTTCCATAGCCTGTTCTGAACCTCCGCGAGGTCAGGCTCGCTGGTCAACTGCGACTCTTGCCGCCGAGGTTATGCGAAGGCAGATTGTTCCATACGTCAGCAAGGAAACAATCCGTGTCTATCTGAGCCAGGCGGACCTCAAACCCTGGCGGGAAAAAAAAGTGGTGCATTCCCGGTAAACTGGACAAGGAATACATTGAGCGAATGGAAGACATCCTGAATTTACTGGAAAAGCCCCTGAATTCGCGGGAACCTGTGGTATGTCTTGATGAACGCCCTGTTCAATTGCATGACGAGATCCGGGCTCCGGTTCCCGCCAGACCTGGTAGAATTGCCCGCCGTGATAGCGAATACCGACGCTGCGGCACGGCGAACGTGTTCGCGGTCGTGGCTCCAAAGGAGGGCCGCCATCTGACAAGAGTCACAGAGAACCGTAAAGGTGCTGCCTTTGCCGGCATGCTACGCGCGATAGCCCGGGAATATTCTCGTGCCGACCGAATCCATCTGATTATGGACAACCTGAACACTCATCGTTTGGAATCTTTAATTGCGGCCTTTGGCCAGACGAGAGGCACTCGACTCTGGGAGCGTTTTCAGGTGCATTATACTCCCAAGCATGGGAGCTGGCTGAATCCCGCAGAAATAGAAATCAGTCTATTGGCGCGAGAATGTCTGGGCAGGAATCGTATCCCAGAAATCAGTCTCCTTGAAAAGCGTGTGGCTGACTGGAATGCTGATGCAAACAAAAGAAAACGATCTATTCAATGGCAATTCACGTCAAAGGACGCTCGACGAAAGTTCCGCTATCGGCGTGATGTTCCCCCTTCGAACCCTAGTATGCTCGCGGATTTTGTCTTTAAGTTTCTTTATGGATTGCCGGGATATGCAGATCTTCACCCCGAAGCCAGTCCGCAGAAAACTGAAGCCCAGAAACTTCCGGGCTGATGGACGGTCCACAGCACTCTTTTCTTCATTCACCGTAAGTCTGAGCCTCTTACTCAGAAAGCGCACGATGCTTTCGAATACCCTTTCTCCCGATCGACGGCCCTTCACGTAGATGTTGCAGTCGTCTGCATAGCGACAGAACTTGTGCCCGCGTTTCTCCAACTCCTTGTCGAGGTCATCCAGAAGAATGTTCGCCAGAAGGGGGCTGAGTGGGCCACCCTGCGGGACACCTTCTTCTGTAGCCACACATACTCCGTTCAGCATGACACCTGAGTCAAGATAGCGACGGATCAATCGCAGGATTGTCTTGTCCGCTATCTTGCGGGCCACGCGCGACATGAGTATGTCATGATTGACTCGATCAAAGAATTTCTCCAGATCGATGTCAACCACGATGTAGTAGCCTTCTTCCATGAAGTTCCGAGCAGCAGGAACCGCATCATGTGCGCTCCGTCCCGGACGAAATCCATAGCTCGACTCGGAGAAGTACGGGTCGAAGATCGGCGTCAGGATTTGCAGCAGAGCCTGCTGGATTACACGGTCAATTACCGTTGGTATCCCGAGCAAACGTTTGCTGCCATCGGCCTTGGGTATTTCCACCCGTCGCACCGGCTGTGGCCGGTAGCTGTTCGAGCGAATACGATCGGCGATACCCAACCAGTGCTCTGTCATGAATTCATCCAGGGCTCCGGTCGTGATACCATCGACTCCTGCTGCGCCTCTATTCGATTTGACCTTCTTGCAGGCCTCTGCAATGTTTCCCGGATCAAGCAATTGATCCAGGAGATTTTCCTTACCGTTCGTGAGGTCTATGCCTGCTTCAGCCGTGTCATGCTCCGCTACCGGCTCGCGGTCCCGGGGCTTCACCCCTTCGTTTGAGTCCGGCCTCCCCGCAAAAGGAAATTCCAGCTGTCCTTGCATGATCATGATTCTACAGGTTTCTCCTCAAAACTAATGTTCGGTCCTTCGTTCCCCCGAGCCGCCTTCCAGCCGCACCCTTTTGTGGGACTTACTATGACCTCTGCTGACTTCTGTAGGATCAGCATCATCTCATGATGATGGTTGTCGGTTTCCTCCGCACGCGGACCCTCCGCCGACGTTCCTACAGATCTCCCCGGGTAAGGGTGATGACTTTCCTCCCATCTACCTGCCTGATCTACCGCTTCGCCCTTTGGTTGAACGGACTTCAGCTTCACGGGCAGCCTCATCCAGACTAACGGCCTCATCAGGTTCCTGTGCGTCAGGCCAGGAGTTTGCCTCCAGCTTCCTTCAGATTCCACCTCACGATGGACACCCTTGCTCTTGGCTATCAGGGGGTTCAACCTCCCCTGTTCGGGACTCTCACCCTTTAGTCATCGCCCATGCCGGGCACACCCGTGTCGCCGTCCGTGGCTCCCGCGGGCGCACAGCAAATAACTGCGGATTCCTGCTGCGGGCCTCCGCATGCGCTCCGGCTCCTCGGGTCGGCGCACTCTACGCGGACCATTCCGGCCGTGGGCCTTCATTTGTCCGCTCCGTGCGGATGCGCGCCGGTTTTGGTGGATTTTTATGGGCGCGCACCGCATCGTGCTTGACCACATTTGCCCTACGGGCAAACGTCAGGAATCCTAACGTTTAGCGTAATGACCCGCCGGCGCCTGACATTTTGCCTTCAACCGGGCGTACCCGCCAATCGTAGCACCTGGGGTCAGGCGGCCGACCGGCCCCATTGCCGGTCCCAGGATCCATCGTAGAGCATCTGGCGGAGCCGGATGATGGCAGAGGCTCCATCGATGGTCCATTTCATGCCGGCCTGCTTGAGCCGGGCTTGGACGAGGTATTTGTGGGCGCTCTCGACCGCACCGCTCCCGATGAAGAATCCCATGCGGCGGAAATGCGGATAGCGCATCTTGTCCAGGCGACTTTTGTAATAGTTGTGTAATTCAATGATTGGGGTCTGGACTCGGGGCCGGCGCTTGGCTTCGAAGAGTAGACGTTCGCAGACCGCTTCGGCCATTCCGTTCCATAACATTTCTCGAAGTGGCTCCACCCATTCCCTGACGCTTGCGGTTTCATTCTCCCCGAAGATGGCTTTCCCGCAATTCCAGAGGTGTTCACTTGCGTGTACCAATCCAGAATGTGCACTGACCGGGAAAAGTCTTTCGCGCATATGGTCCAGCCAGTCCGCGCCATCGCTTATGAAGACGATCGTTTGCGCGCGCATGCTGCTGCCGGCTTCCGCAGCCACTCGCTTCAGGAGTTGTGCGAAGTGCTCTACGCCCTTACCGATTGATGTTGCGAAGCGTTTTTTGTAATACGGCATATTTTCTTTCCTTTTGCAGACTTTCTCCTGATGATATCCTCTGTGCATGAAAACAACTCCAACTTTTACCTCCTTGTATCGGTTTTGAGCCGATTTTCAGGGGTTTTCCCCGAATCGGCACCATGCCACCGTCTGCCTGAACATAGAGAATTTCTGTCTTCTCAGCAGACACCCATGCCCGAACTCTTTGCTTCTGTATTCATCTGCAGCACAGAATGATGCTCCATACGCCTCGGCCGTTTCGCGCAGCATAGTCTCTGTGATATCGACTTTTCAAAGCGTCCGAGATAATGACGCGCCTGATCAAAGGGACGGCTGCGCCCAACCAGCACAATAGCTCAGCAAATTTTCCTGACGCCGAATGAGGTGTCAGTCCGAGGATTTTCTCCAGTGGGAATTCTGTGCAGCGGCAGGATTTGTTAGTGCACGTATAATATGCACGATGAATTCCAATAACACCAGTTCGGCCCAGATTTAGTTTGCGCTCTCTGAGTTCCACTGGAATTTCTGCGGGCTTCCGCATTCAGGATTTTTTCGCCGGCCTTCAGGCCCGGTCCTATTTTCCCAGAATCTTCAGCAGAACTTCAGGGTGGTCTACATGGTGACGGATCATCCAATCCTGAATTTCCGCCAGGTTTGGAGCCGTCCGGTCCGGGTGTTCCTCCCCCTTCCGGAGACTTTCCTTGAAACGCTCTCCCAACTCCTCGATTTCCGCATCTGTGAAAAACATCAGCACCCCCTGCAATTACAGGGAAGCTTGGGCCAGACGGCCGCCGGTACCAGCACTTTTCCTACGATTGGCGGGTGCGCCCCCTTCAACCTTTGGCGGACCCGAAATCAAATATGTCATTGACAGCATATCTCCTCATACCTCACGCTCCTCGGGTGGCAAATCGAGAGCACGAGTGAATGCGCGGATTGGATACAGACTCTTGATGAATCTGCCCGTGAGGCTGTATTGCGCTCGCTCTTCATATTGAGGGGCATTGGCCCCGCTCTGGGCAGACCACACGTGGATACGGTGAAAGGCAGTGCCTACGCCAATATGAAGGAACTCAGAGTGCAGCACAAGCAACGCGTGATACGCATCTTTTTCGCTTTTGATCCCCGAAGGACAGCCGTCCTGCTAATCGGCGGGGACAAGCGCGGAGATAAGCGGTTCTATGATCGTCTGATTGCTCGGGCTGACCGACTCTTTGCGAAATATTTGGAGGAGAGAGAATAATGAAACCACCCGGCAAGAAGCTCGATGCAATTGATCAACTGAAAGCCAGCCTTCCGCCCCGACGCGTAGCCAGAGCTCAAGCTCAAGCTGACCAGGAAATCTTTCGAATCCGGCTTTCTGAACTCAGAAAGAAAACCGGCGTCAAGCAGGAAGATATAAAGAATTTCTCACAATCCAGCATATCGCGGATTGAATCCCGCAGGGATATGAAACTCTCAACGCTTATCCAGTATCTCGATGAAATCGGAATGGGCATTGAGATCACGGTCTTTCCTCGCAAGAGAAAGGGTGCTGAGGAAAAGTTACTTGTCCGTAAGTAAGGCGGGTCACAACGCTAAACTTTGCGGCTTAGCGCTCACTCCCTGCACATGCGCTCCGGTCGTTCGGCCCTGGTCTTCTCCCCGCCACCATTCCGGGAAAAGGGGTTGCAGAAGCCTTGATGAAAGCCGGAATGGTGGCGGGTCGTGCGGATGCGCGTCCGGTTTGGTGTATGCGTATGGCGCGCACCGCACCAGACTGCGGGCAAATTGAGCCTGACGGCCCAACTTCGCTAAGCCGCGTCGTTATGCGTAATCACGCCCGAGGGAATTAGTCTATGGAAACCAGACCCACTACAATACAAAATCGTATTGAATACTTCGAACGCAACTATAGTGTTCTTGTTGATGTGAACCTGATAGGCGATAAAGCCTTTACCCTCGCAGGAGCCGGTATCCGGCATTGTCGATTTTGCCAACGCAAGGACGGTCTGGTGACCTTTCAGGATGAAGCCCACGCTTTTCCTGAGCTAATTGGTAACCGAATACTATTGACCGAGTATGAATGTGATCAATGTAACGCGCACTTCTCCAAATACTTGGAAAACCACTTAGCCAACTACCTTGGCCCCGCCCGCACTTTTGCGCGAACAAGAGGAAAATCAGGGGTTCCCTCATACAAGACTTCCGATGACTTATCGCGGATTGATGTCAAGGCAGGCACAATGATTGTAAGCACTGTAGCAGATCAACCTATTTTCGTTGAGGATGAAAAGAGGAAATTAGTAACTTTCTATACTACAAAATCTACTTACATCCCCGTTGCTGTCTACAAGACTGTGGTCAAGATGGCCCTCAGTATTCTTCCGGAAACTGAAATGGAACCTTTCCGGTCTACGGCAAGCTGGTTATTATCGGAAGACCATTCTAAGTCCTTTGTTCGTCCGTGCCCCATGCATTTTAGTTTTACAAATGGATACAAGCCTTATCCCTTCATAAAGGCCATTGTTTTCAAGGTCCGGGACAGCGCTTACCCTGTTCCGTATATGCAATTTTTCCTCGCTTTTGATAACTTCACCTTTCAGGTTACCATACCCACAGAACGCGATAGGCACTTGGAAGGAAAAGTCGTTGCCATTGAGGCATTCCCCAGCATCCACGAGATCACTGATACCGAGAATGAGACAAAGCATGCCTTTGCGGATATGTCCAGCTCAGTACCTGTTCGCGGAAGTAAAGTTGAAGTTCAGATGTCCTATGAAAGAAAGGAACCCAGTTCCGGGCGTGACTCCGCAT